>CAWBGT010000016.1:0-610932 GCA_963788375.1 uncultured Chloroflexia bacterium | reverse complement strand
GCGCTTGCTGCCGGGATTGCGGACACATACGCGCTGCAGGCGCTGTTCAGCGAGGGCTGAGTCAGGGCAGGTTGTTCGTGACCTCCTCGATCGGGAACGGCAGTGCGCTCGACTGCAAAATCGCGATCAGGCGCTGCGCTTCTGTTAGGGGGTAGCCACCGACCCCACCCCCTGAGATCTGGACCTCGCCATCGGGGATGGTGTCCTGGATGACCGGTGCAGAGATCACGACGCCGTCCACCACGATCGCAAAGTATGTCCCGATACTGGCCGCGGTGTAGTCGGCGAACACGCGTGCGCCCTCGGGCCCGAGGGTGATGTCCACCGTCTGCCGGCCGGCTTGGTCGAGGCCCAGCTTCGCGCTCGCAACCTGGTCGCCCGAGAACAGCGGTCGGTGCACCGCCAGGTCGAGTGCCTGACCGGGCGATGCCGGCTCGTCTCCCAGCGGCACGAAGTCCAGCCGGCCCGTAGTCCCGAGCAGCGCGCAAATCGGGTCGGTAACTGACGGATCATCGGCGGGGACGGCCAGGTCGACCAGGATGCGGCCGCCGTCGGCCACCGTGACCGCCGACTCCGCGATGCCCATCGGGTCGATCCGCGCTCGCGGCACCGAGGCGACGGTCTCGACGTCGCCGGGGCCCGGCTCACCACCGCCGACGGGCAGGACCTGGTACTCGAGATGCAGCATGCCGGCCGCGAACGACGGCACGACTGGGCTCGCCGGACCCTGGCCCGAGGCGCCCGGCTGATCCGCGTGTGTGAGCAGCGCGGTCGTGATCCCGGCGACAGCGAGGACGACGACCGCCGCGACAGCCAGGACGCCGACGACACGAAGGGCCGGACCCGGGCGCCCGCTCACAGTCCGGCCGCCCGGCCTCTTCGTACCACGGGCGGCCGCGGCACCCCCAGCGGGATCACCGGCAGCTCCGTCCTCGCGGCCACCGGCGCCGCCCCATGGCACCGCTTCCCCTTCTGCCCGGACCCGCACGGACAGGCATCGTTGCGCCCGGCTGCGGCCATCGCCGTTGCCAGCTGCTCGTCGTAGCCCGCCATCAGCGGCATCACCTCGCGCGCCTCGCGCCCGGTCTTGAGCAGCCGAACGATCACCTTCGCCGGCTTGTCGATGTGCCGGAAGAAGGACATGTACCCAGCGCACAGGTAGTTGAGCCCGGGCTCGCCGTCCGGCGTGGTCAGGAAGCGGTTCTTGGGGCACTCGCCGTGGCACGCGAACCGGACGTCGCACTCGCGGCACATCCGCGGCAGCGTGTCCCGCTTGGCCGCCCCGAACGCCTGCTGCTGCTCCGACCCCACGAGGTCCACCATCGGCAGCTGGCGGATGCTCCCCAGCCGGTGCTCCGGTTCCACGAAGTGGTCGCAGGAGTACAGGTCGCCGTTGTGCTCCAGCGCGAGACCCGCGCCACACGTCTCGTTGAACACGCACAGCCCGGACCCCGCCGCCCCGAAGTGGTTCCGGATCGCCGCCTCGAACGTCTGCACGTACACGCGCCCGACGTCGTTGTGGACCCACTCGTCCCAGATCGTCGCCAGGAACCGCCCGAACTGCTCCGGCCGCACGGACCGCACCGAGGCCGACACCCCCCGCATCGGGTCCGGGTGCCCGTGCTCGTCCACGCGTTCCACGACCGGGATGAACTGCATCCAGTGCGTCCCCACCTCGTCGCGCAGGAACCGGTAGACCTCGAGTGGATAGTCGCCGTTGAGCCGGTTGACGGTTGTGAGCACGTTGTACTCGACCTTGTGCTCCTGGAGCAGCCGCAGCCCGCGCATGACGTCGTCGAAGGTCGCCTTGCCGCCCTTGTCGACGCGGTTGCCGTCGTGGAGCGGGCGCGGCCCGTCGATCGAGATCCCGATGAGGTATCCGTGCTCGGCCAGGAACGAGGCCCACTCCTCGTCGATGCGCGTCCCGTTGGTCTGGATCGTGTTCTCGAACGTCATCCCGGGACGCCGGTACCGCTCCTGGAGCTCCGCCGCGCGCCGGAAGAAGTCCAGGCCCATCAGCGTGGGCTCGCCGCCCTGCCAGGCGAACGTGACCCGGTCGGTGCGGTGCGCCTCGATCAGCCCGCGCACGTAGGCCTCGAGCATCGCATCGTCCATGCGGAACGACGAGCCCGGGTGCATCGCCTCCTTGTCCAGGAAGAAGCAGTACGAGCAGGCGAGGTTGCAGATCGCCCCGGTCGGCTTGGCCATGACGTGGAAGCGCGCCGGGGCTGCGGGCACGGACGGGCTCCGTGGTCGGGAACGGGAGGAGGTCGGTCACCCGCGGAGTCTAGCCGTCGAAGACCGCCGACCAGTCGCGGCGCATGCTCACCACCGTCCAGCCGAAGTCCCTGGCCGTCTCCCCAATGGGCGGGGCACCCGGATCGGTGAACGACGCACCCGCGTACGCGTACTCGCGCTCCTCGTCGTCATGGTCGATGACGAGCCCCAGGCCCGGATGGTCGCCGGTGGTCGCGTACTCCAGCATCTCGCGGTCCCCGGCGGAGTTGCCGGCGGCGAAGACCGGCCGCAGCCCGATGTGCGCCTGGATATTGGCCGGCTTGGGTTCGCCCTCGTTGGGACGGCCCCGCAGCGCCGCTCGGCGTACGAGGACCATGTGCCCGTCGCGCCACTCCACGTCGAGCTCCACGGAGGTCCCCACGACGTCGTCGGGCGGGATCCCGTACAGGTCCTCGCTGACTACCCGCACGAACTCCACGCCGCCGCCGGTGACGACGAAGACGCGGAACGAGCTCATCCGCAGGAGATCCAGCAGCTCCAGCATGGGCCGATAGGCGAGACGCGTGAACGGGACGCCAAACCGGGGATGGACGGCGTGCCCGATCCACGCCGAGGCCGCTGCCGTGAACTCCTCCGCGGTGAACCCGGCGTGCGTCCTGAGCAGAACCTCCGCCAGCGGCTCCAGGCCGTCCGCCATCGCGGCGCGCAGATCACCCCGGAGCAGCGCCTGGACGACCGGGCGCGCGGCCAGCTCCGGGTCCCCCGCCGCCTGGGCATGCAGGCGCTCCAGGAGGAAGAACGCCTGGGGATACGTCGGCCGCTCGCACCACAGGGTGCCGTCGTTGTCGAACACGGCGACGCGCCCGGCGGGCGGGACGAAGCCCGCCGAACCGTCCGAGGTCACGCGCTCGATGAACGCGAGGATGGCGCCCTTCGCGTCACCCTCGCGCCAGGACGGGAGCGGCTCCACCACGTGGCTCAGCGGCCGCCCTGCATGGCGGTTTCCATCTTGGCCATGACCTGGTCCACGGTGAAGCTCGCCGCCTTCATGCGTGGCGGGAACGCCATGAACGTCTGGAGGAACTCGCCCACCACCTTCTGCGATGGGAGGATCAGGTACACGCGGTCCAGCATCCAGTCGAAGTACGTGTTCGAGGTGATCTGCGCCCGCTCGAACGGGTCCGTCCGCAGGTTGAACATCAGGGGCACCCGGAGCATCACGAACGGCTCTGCCCAGACCCGCAGCGTGCCGGGAACCCGCTGCTCCGCGAAGACGAGCTTCCAGTTGTCGTAGCGGGTGGCCACGAGGTCGCCATCGTCGCTGAAGTAGAAGAACTCGATCCTCGGGCCCTGGTCCGACTCGCCCGTGAGATACGGCAGGAAGTCGTAGCCGTCGAGATGAACCTTGAACGTCTTGCCGGCCGCCTCGTGGCCCACGAGGAGCTTGTCCTTGACGTCCGGGTCGCCGGCCGCCGCGACGAGCGTGGGCATCCAGTCCATGTGGCTGATGATCTCGTTGGAGACGACGCCGGCCGGGATCCTCCCCGGCCACCGGACCATCTGCGGGACGCGGAAGGCGCCCTCCCAGTTGGTGTTCTTCTCGCTGCGGAACGGGGTCATCGCGCCGTCGGGCCAGCTGTTCATGTGCGGGCCGTTGTCGGTCGAGTAGACGAAGATCGTGTCGTCCGCGATGCCCAGGTCGTCCAGCTTGTCCAGCACCTGCCCGACGTGCCGGTCGTGGTCGATCATCGTGTCGTGGTACTCAGACTGCCAGCGACCCGCCTGGCCGATGGACTCCGGCTTGGGATGAGTCCGGAAGTGCATGTGGGTCGTGTTGACCCACAGGAAGAACGGGACATCATCGGCATGCTTGCGCTCGATGAAGTCGATGGCGCCGCCGACGATCTCGTCGTCGATGGTCTCCATCCGCTTCTTCGTCAGCGGACCCGTGTCCTCGATGGTCTGCGTCCCGTCGGCGTTGATCCTGCAGCGCATGACGCCACGGGGGCCGTAGTTCGACTTGAAGTCCGGGAAGTCCGCGGCCCTGGGGTAGTCGGGATGCTCCGGCTCCTCCTCGGCGTTGAGGTGGTACAGGTTGCCGAAGAACTCGTCGAACCCGTGCGCGGTCGGCAGATGCCGGTCCTGGTCGCCCAGGTGGTTCTTGCCGTACTGGCCCGTCGCGTACCCCAGGGGCTTGAGCAGCTCGGCGATCGTCGGATCCTCGTCCGGCATGCCGATGTCGGAGCCCGGCATGCCCACCTTTGACAGGCCCGTGCGGTAGACGCTCTGTCCGGTGATGAACGCGGATCGGCCGGCGGTGCAGCTCTGCTCGCCGTAGGAGTCCGTGAAGCGCATCCCCTCGTTGGCGACGCGATCGATGTTCGGGGTCCGGTAGCCCATGAGCCCGTCGCTGTAACAGGACAGGTTCGTGATGCCGATGTCGTCGCCCCAGAACACCACGATGTTGGGTTTGCCGTTGGGCACGAGGGCCCTCCCACTGACAGCCGGTAGATGTCACCCTGCACGTGCTGCGTGAATTGTACGCACCCGTCGGCCACGCCCACAAACGGATACTGGGGCATCATGTCCCCGTGACCGATCCGAGTCCGGCTCCCCTCCCTCCCGACCCCGAGGCCTACGACTCGCCCCGCAACGTCGCCGCGCGCAGCCGCGGCCTCGAGCAGCCGTACATCGCCGGCGGAGACGACCCGGAGCTCGACGAGACCCTGCGCCGAGAGCGGCCCTACGTGCAATTCCTGGTCCTGATGGTGGTGCTCATCGTGGCGCTGGGCTTCGTCCTGGGCTTCATCGGCGCCATCATCACGATGCCGCGGACGTAGCTCGGGTGATGACCGCGCTCCCGTCAGCCGCGCTGGATGCAGCGGAGTGGGATGCGGCGCACGCGGAGCTGGTGGCGTTCCTGCGCGACCTGATCCGCATCCCGTCCATCAACCCCCCGAACCCACCCGGCCCCGAGCTCGACGCGGCGCACTTCATCGCGGGCTTCCTGCGCGCCGAGGGCATGGACCCGGAGGTCATCGAGTCCGTGCCCGGACGTGGCAACGTGGTGCTCCGCCTCCGCTCCGATGGAGCCGGCGGGGACCCGCTGCTGCTGTTCTCGCACCTGGACGTGGTCCCGGCGAACGTCGAGGACGGCTGGACGCACGGCCCGTTCGATGCCGACGTCGAGGACGGCTACGTGTGGGGCCGAGGCGCGGTCGACATGAAGCAGGCGGTCGCGCTCGAGACGATGGCGATCGTGCTGCTCGCGCGCCGGGCGCGTGCCGCGGGGCTGGACCCTGCCCGTGACCCGATCCCCGGCCTCCGCCGCGACGTCCTCTACGCGTGCACGGCAGACGAGGAGGCCGGCGGCCGGGACGGTGCACGCTGGCTGGCCGAGCACCGACCGGAGACATTGCTTGCAGCGGGCGCCCTCAACGAGGCTGGCGGCGTGTCCGTGGAGCTGGCCGGACGCCGGTTCTACCCCATCCAGGTCGCCGAGAAGGGGTACGAGGTCTTCCGGATCCACGTCCACGGCACCTGGGGCCACGGCTCGATGCCGCGTGACGACAACGCCGCGGTCATGGCGGCCGAGGCGGTCCGCCGCCTCGCGACCTCCGGCGAGCCGCGCATGACGCCCGTCATGCGCCAGTTCCTCGACGGCGTCCGGGCGGCGCTCCCTCCCGATCAGGCCGCGCTCGTCGCGGCCATCTCGGACGACGATCCACGCCGCAGCGAGGCCGCCATCCGCACGCTGTGCGATCCGATGTACGCCCGTGCGATCCGCGCACTCCTGCGCGACTCCATCAGCCCGGACGTCATCCACGCCGGCGTCAAGTACAACATCATCCCCGGCGAGGCGGTGGTCGAGATCGACTGCCGCACCCTGCCCGGCACCACCACCGCCGACATGCGCGAGGAGGTCATCGCCCGCCTCGGGGACCTCGCGCCGAGCTGCACGATCGAGCACACCAACAGCGCGCCCCCCGTGGAATCGCCAGCGGCCGGCGAGCTGTACGAGCTGCTCGCCGCCACGATCCGAGCCCATGATCCCGACGGCATCCCGATCCCCGTCATGGCGCCCTTCGCCACGGATGCGAAATCCTCCTCGGTGCTGCTCGGCGTCCCCACCTACGGGTTCACGCCGCTCCGCCTGGACCCCGAGGAGCGGTTCCTGGAGCGGTTCCACGGTGTCGACGAGCGTGTCGGGCTCGAGGCGCTGCGCTGGGGCCTGCCGGTCATGTACGACGTCGTCGCCACCTACTGCGGCTGACCGGGTCCGTCAGCCCTCGCCGCGCACCAGCCGACCGCGACGGCTGATCGCACCGGTGGCCAGGGCGGCCACGCCCATCGCGATCAGTGCCCGCTCGCCCCTGGGCAGCGGCCGCACCGCGGCCAGGAACTGCTCTGCCCGCGACCGGTCGACGATCCGCAGCACCGCCTGGCCCCGCGGTGTCAGCCAGACCGATCGCTGACGGCCGTCGTCCTCCTCGCGCCGCCGTTCCACGAGGCGCCGCCTGACCAGGCCGTCCACGAGCCGCGACGTCGCGGACGGCGACCGCCCGATCGCCTCGGCGAGATCTGCCACGGTCGTGGTGGCCCCTTCCGCCAGGACGTAGAGGGCGGCGAGCTGGGTGAAGCCCAGCTTGAGCTCGCCCAGCTGGGAGGCAAACCCGACCACGAGCTCCCGCCACAAGGCCCGCCCCATGGCCACGCGCTCCGAGATCTGGCGCACGTTCTGGATGCGCGTGCCTGCAGCGACGACCGGTGCCGAGAGGTCGGCCTCGAACACGCGGGCGATCACGCGGCTGGGGGCGCGCTTGCGACGCGAGCGCACGAGCGCCGAGGGCAGCGGGGGGCCGGCGGCCGGGTCTGACGCGGACACGCGCCGACGGCGAGTGCGCGGAGCGCCTACCGGCGGCGCATCACCGGGCGCGGGATCGGAAGCGTCGGTCACGCTGGGATTCTCACCCCCGGAGCGTAGGTCGACCCGGGTATTCCTGCAAATCTGCACGCACTTTCCCGGCATCCCGATCCGCGCCAGCTAGATTGGGGAACGATGAGCAGCAAGACCGCCTTCGTGTTCCCCGGCCAGGGCAGCCAGTACGTTGGCATGGGTCGCGCCCTCGCTGCCTCCTCTCCCGCCGCCGCCGCCGTGTTCGCGGCCGCGGATGCCGCCCTCGGCGAACCCATGAGCCGCCTCGCCTGGGAGGGGCCCGAGGAGGAGCTCAACCGGACCGAGAACGCGCAACCGGCCCTGCTGGCGGCGTCGATCGCCTATCTCGAGGCCGTCCGTGACCGCTGGTACCAGCTGGGCGTGGACATGCCCGAGCCCGCCTTCGCCGCCGGCCACTCCATGGGCCAGTACTCGGCTCTCGTCGCCGCCGGGGCGCTGGACCTGGCCGATGCCGTCCGGCTCGTCCGCATCCGCGGGCAGGAGATGCAGGCATCCGGATCCGGTCGCGAGGGCCGCATGGCGGCCATCATCGGCCTCGACGACGCCAGGCTCCCCGATCTCGTGGCACAGGCATCGGCGAACGGCGTCTTCGGCGTCGCCAATCGCAACTCGCCCGGACAGGTGGTCGTCTCCGGTGAGAGGCCTGCGGTCGAGGCCGCCATCGGCATCGCCAAGGGTCTGGGCGCAAAGCGGGCCATCGAGCTCCCTGTTTCGGTCGCTGCCCATTCTCCGCTCATGGCGGAGGCCGCGGACGGCATGCGGCGGGTGCTCGCCGGCATCACGTTCCGTGATCCGCAACCCCCGCTGCTCGCCAACGCCGATGCCCGCGTCATCACGACCGCGGACGGCTGCCGCGCGGAGCTCGTCGACCATCTGACCACGGGCGTCGACTGGGTCGGCGCCATCCGTGCGATGGAGGCGGCGGGCGTCGTCACATTCATCGAGATCGGACCGGGCCGCGTCCTCACCGGGCTGGTCAAACGGATCGCTCCCGGGGGGCTCGCCCTCGCGCTGGACGATCCTGCCGCCTCAGACCGCCTCGCCATTCCCTTTGCGGACGCCGGTGCGGTCGACAGCTCAACCGATCCCGCCTGACGGCGACCGCCGCAGCTTCGAGAGGAACCACGTGCGCCAACCCGATTTCAACCGCCGCGTCGTCGTCACCGGCCTCGGCGTCATCAGCCCCGTGGGCAACGACAAGGACACTGCCTGGGCAAACCTGCTCAACGGCGTGTCGGGGCTGCGGGAGATCACGAAGTTCGACCCCAGCAGGTACACCCACCGGGCCGCGGGCGAGGTGCGTGACTTCGATGCCCGGGCGTGGATGGACCCCAAGGCCGTCCGCCGCAGCGAGCCCGCAATGTGGTATGGCGTCGCCGCCGCCAAGCAGGCTGTCGGGGACGCCGGCCTGGAGATCAGCGATGCCAACCGCGAGGACGTCGGCGTGATCTTCGGCACCGGCGCGGGCGGGCAGACCCTGATGCTGGACAACTGGATGGTCCTGCAGGACAAGGGTCCGGACCGGGTGGCGCCCACGTTCATCGCCAACGGGCTGGTGGACTCGACGTCCGGGATGATCGCGATCGAGACCGGCGCCATCGGGCACAACATGTGCATCGTCACGGCCTGCTCCACCGGCACCAACTGCGTCGGTGAGGGCGCCGAGCTGATCCGCCGCGGGGACGTCCACACCGTGATCGCGGGCTCGTCGGAGATGCCCCTGCTCGAGGTCGCCCACGCGGGCTTCGGCAACATGCGCGGGCTCGGCTCGCCCCGGGAGGGGATGCCGATGGCCGACGCGAGCCGCCCGTTCGACCGCTCGCGGGACGGCTTCGTCCTGGGGGAGGGTGCCGGGGCGTTGATCCTCGAGGATCTCGAGATGGCGACGGCGCGCGGCGCGCGCATCTACGCCGAGGTCGTGGGCTATGGCGCGGCCGCGGACGGCTTCGACATGATCCAGCCCATCGAGTTCGGGGCCGGGGCCGCCCGGGCCATGCGCGCGGCCCTCCAGCGGCGCGGCGTTCCGGCCGACGAGGTCGACGTCATCAACCCGCACGGCACCTCCACGCCGGTCGGCGACAAGCGCGAGGCCGAGGCGATCTGGACGGTCTTCGGCGATCGTGCGGCCGCGTCGCGACGCTCCCTGGCGATCAGCGGGACCAAGTCCATGACCGGCCACATGATGGGCGCCGGCGGCGCGTTCGAGGCCTTCTCGACCGTGATGAGCCTGGCCGAGCAGACCGTGCCGGGCACGATCAACTACCGCGAGTTCGATCCGGAGGCCGACGTCTGGGTCCTCACGGAGACGAGCCGGATGCCGGTGCGCTACGCCATGTCCAACAACATCGGTCTGGGCGGGCACAACGGTGCCGTCATCTTCAAGCGCTGGGACGGCCGTTGAGCGGCGCTACAATCCCGGCCATTCAGCCCACCACGCCGTTGAGGCCCTGACCGTGCCCTCGCCCGACCTTGCGCGCCGTGCCGTCATCACCGGCCTCGGTGCGGTCATGCCGATCGGCAACGACTTCGAGACCTACTGGAGCAACCTCCGGAACGGGGTGACCGGCACACGCCGCATCACCTCCTTCGACCCGAGCGCGTTCGAGGTCCAGATCGCCGCCGAGGTACAGGACTTCGACCCGGCCGCGGCCATGGATCCCAAGATGGCCCGCCGGATGACCCGGTTCATCCACTTCGCGATGGCCGCGGGCAAGGAGGCGGTCGCGTCGTCTGGGCTCGACTTCGAGGCGATGACCCAGGAGGAGCGCGACCGGTGCGGGGTGGTGGTGAACACCGGCGGTGGCGGCATCGAGTCGATCATCGACGGCACGCACGCCTACGACCAGAAGGGGCCGCGCTTCGTGTCCGCGTTCGCAGTGCCCGCCCTGTCGGGCTCCATGGCCGGCTGCATGCTGTCGATGAAATACGGCCTGACCGGTCCGGTCATGACCCAGGTGGCCGCCTGCGCCACCTCGGTGATCGCCTTCCACGACGCGCTCCGGCTGATCGCCACGGGCGAGTGCGACGTCGTCCTCGCCGGCGGGTCGGAGGGCTCGGTGTGGCCCATGGGCGTGGCCGCCCTCTCGAACATGACCGCCCTTTCCAAGCGCAACGACTCGCCCGAGACAGCCTCGCGCCCGTTCGACGCAACCCGCGACGGGTTCGTGCTGGGCGAGGGCGCCGGGGTCGTGGTCGTCGAGTCGGCCGAGCATGCGCTGGCCCGCGGTGCGACCCCGCTGGCCGAGGTCCTGGGCGGTGCGCTCACCGCTGACGCGTTCCACGTCTCTGCCCCGGACCCCACGGGCCGCGGCCAGGCTCGAGCCATGACCAACGCGATGCGGAACTCCGGCGTGGCGCCCGACGAGATCGACTGGATCGTGGCCCACGGCACGTCCACGTCGCTCAACGACTCCACCGAGACCCGGGCCATCAAGCTGGCCTACGGCTCCGCCGCCTCCAGCCGGGCAATCTCGTCGCCCAAGTCGATGATCGGCCACCTCGTGGGAGCGGCCGGCATCGCGTCAGCGCTGGCCGCCATCGGCGGGATCCGCGACGGGGTCATCTCCCCCACCGTGAATCTGCACACGCCGGATCCGGAATGCGACCTGGACTACGTTCCTCTGGTGGCCCGCGAGGCGAAGGTGGACACGGTCGCGGTCAACGGCTTTGGCTTCGGTGGCCAGAACGCGGTCGCGATCTTCCGGCGCTTCGAGGTCTAGCGAGGGCCGGTCAGCCGGGTGGTCCGAAGCCGGGATCGCGCCCCAGGGCCGGGAATGGCGCATGAGGGCCATGAATATCGTCCACCAGGGCCAAGGGATCGTGCCGGCTCCGCCACCTACGAGCCATCGTCGTCGTACGCGAGCGTACCCTCTGAGCAACGAAGCACCTTCGGCTGAGCGTCCCCAGCGTCACCAAAGCCGGTCACCCACGAACCTGGTTCATGCATGCCTCGATGCAGCCTGGCGAGCACGAAGGTGGCCCGTGTCTGCGTCACGCGCAGGCCGCGGCGAGCGGGGGCCCCCGCCGCGGGTTCCGGACGCGTGACGGCGGGAACCCCAACACGAAGTCCGCTCGTGCCTGACTGACACGCGGGCGTGCTGCATCGGGTGCGCGTGGCCGTGCCGCATCGGGCGTGCGTGGCCAGGCCGCGGGATCAGCTCCGCAGCGGGCGCCCCTCGTACACTTCCATGCGCCTGATCAGCTCGTCTGGGATCACCCGGGGGCGTTCGGTCGCGTAGTCGTAGAGCACCAGGACGTCCTCCGCGGTGGCGACGAGTCGTGCTCTGCCCCGCGTGGACTCGGCGGCCGTGACCCGGTGCTCCAGCGTGAACGACGTCCGGCCCAGCCGACCCAGCCTCGTCTCGACCGTGAGCACCTCGCCGAAGTACGAGGGGGTGCGGAACGTCACCCGGATCTCGGCCAGGATCAGGGATTCCTCGGCCCCATGGGTGACCAGGCCGAACGGCTCGCCCGAGGCGGCCTCCCAGTAGTCGATCCGGGACGACTCGCAGAAGGTGAGGAACCGGGCGTTGTTCGTGTGGCCCATGGCGTCCGTGTCGCCGAACCGGATGTCCACGCGGAAGCGGTGCGGGAAGTCGCCCGCCAGGTCCCGCGCGTCGGCAGGGACCTCAACCCGGGAGCGAACGGGTGCGGGTCCTGCTGAGCGAGGTTCGAGCGAGTCGGTCACGATGAGCAGTCTACGCGCGAACCCGTTGCCGCCGGCCCCGCGGCCCCTGATGCAGCACAGCATCACCAGGGCCGGCCCCAAGCACGAACCGGCACCCGAACCTCGGGTCTGACCACATGGGGCCCTCGTGGAGGGGTTGGATCTGAGTCAGGCGCGGATCACAGTGTCAGGTCCGGCGGGACCCCACCGCCGAGTCCAGTGGGATCACGGTGCCGGGTCCGCCCGGTCGGGCAGGACGACGGCGCCAACGGCGCGGACGCCGGGGAAACGCCGGCGTCACCGCGCCTCGACGACCAGCGTGCCCGCCATGTCGCCTTCGCCAGCCGTCCCGCTCATGACCCGGTACCTGCCGGGGCTGTCCAGCACGAACCGCAGGCTCGCGGTCTGACCAGGCCGGGCCACGACGTCCAGGTTCGGAACGCCATCGATCATCCACTCCCTGACCGTGTCGCCCTCGTTGACGAACTCGAGCAGGGTCCATTCTCCCTCTCGCACGGTCACGTCGCCGGGGCTGATGCCGTCGGCCGTCGCGGTCACCACGACCGTGGGCAGGTTCGCGTTCACAGCCCGGTCCGCGGCGAGCACGCCGCCGGCCACCGCCAGACCGATGACGGCGATGATCAGGAGGAACGTCGCGTCCCTGGCGAACCCCATCGGCCCACGTCGGAGCTGGGTGACGTGGCCCGGCCGGACGTCCACGCCGCGCAGGCGCAGCGAGTTGGTGACCACGCTCACCGAGGACAGCGCCATCGCCGCCGCGGCCAGGGCGGGGTTGATCGTGATCCCGAATGCCGGGTAGAGGACGCCGATCGCGATCGGGATCAGCAGCACGTTGTAGGCGAACGCCCAGAACAGGTTCTGCCGGATCACCCGGATGGTGGCCTGGGACAGCGCGATGGCCGAGCCGACGAGCCGCGGATCACCACCCACGAGCGTGATGTCGGACGCCTCGATCGCCACGTCGGCGCCGGTGCCGATCGCGACGCCGAGGTCCGCCCGGGCGAGCGCCGGGGCGTCGTTGATGCCGTCGCCGACCATCGCGACCCTGCGGCCTTCGGCCTGGAGCCGCTCGATCGTCGCGTCCTTGTCGCCCGGCAGGACCTCGGCGATCACGTGGTCCATCGGGATGCCCAGCTGCCGGGCGACGGCCTCGGCGGTCGCGCGCCCGTCGCCGGTCAGGAGCCAGACGCCCATGCCCGATGCGTGCAGGTCGCGCACCGCCTCGGCGGACTCGGCCTTGACCGGGTCGGTGATCGCGATCAGGCCAGCCGCGGCGCCGTCGACCGCGACGAAGACCACCGTGCCGCCGTCGGCCGCCACCGTTTCCGCGGACCCGAGCAGGGTCGAGAGGTCGATCCCCCGCTCCTCTAGCAGCCGCCGGCTCCCGACCAGGACCTCCGCGCCGTCGATGGACCCCTGCACGCCGCGCCCGACGGTCGCCTCGAAGCCGGCGACCTTCGCAAATCCCAGCTCCGTCTCGCGCGCCCTGCGCACGATCGCCTCGCCCAGCGGGTGCTCCGAGCCTGTCTCGAGGGCGGCGGCCAGGTCGAGGACCCTCGCCTCGTCGTATCCGGGCGCGGGGATGACGGCCGTGACCGCCGGCTTGCCCAGCGTGAGGGTGCCCGTCTTGTCGAGGACGATGGTGTCGATGCGGCCGGCCGCCTCCAGCGCCTCACCGCCGCGAACGAGAATGCCGGCCTCGGCCCCCTTGCCCGTCCCGACCATGATCGCCGTCGGTGTGGCCAGGCCCATCGCGCACGGGCAGGCGATGATCACGACGCCGATGAACGCCGTGAGTGCGAGCGTGAAGCGGGGCTCGGGGCCGAACACGAACCAGACCAGGAACGTGGCTGCGGCGATGCCGAGAACCGCGGGGACGAATACCGCGCTGATCTGGTCGGCCAGGCGCTGGATGGGGGCCTTGGAACCCTGTGCCCGCTGGACCAGGTCCACGATCCGTGCCAGCGCCGTGTCCCGCCCGACCCGCGTGGCGCGCATGACGAACGAGCCCGTAGTGTTGAGCGTCGCGCCGATGACCTCGTCGCCGGCCGACTTGGTGGCCGGGATGGGCTCACCGGTGAGCATCGATTCGTCCACGGTGGACATGCCTTCGACCACCACGCCGTCGACCGGCACCTTGTCGCCCGGGCGCACCCGGAGCAGGTCACCGGCGATCACGACGGCGAGATCGACGTCCTCCTCGAGACCGTCCCGGATCCGGCGCGCCGTGGTGGCCTGCAGGCCGACGAGGCGGCGGATCGCGCCCGTGGTCCGTCCCTTGGCGCGAGCCTCGAGCCACTTGCCGAGAAGGATCAGGCCCAGGATGATCGACGCCGAGTCGAAGTAGGTCTCCGGGTGCAGCCCGGCCTGGTGGATGATCCCGGGCCACATCGTCACGAACACCGAGTAGCCCCATGCGGCGCTGGTGCCGACGGCGACGAGGGTGTCCATCGTTACCCCACCGTGGCGTCCTGCCCGCCAGGCGGCCCGGTAGAAGCGGCCGCCCGCCCAGAACTGGATGAACGTGGCCGGCCACAGGATCAGCTTGTTGAGGTCGGCCATGGCGACCACCGTCTGGGGCGTGAACATCAGGACCATGAACAGCACGGCGGCCCCGATGGCGACGAGCGCCTGGGTGAGCGTCTGGCGCTGGTCCCGCTCGCGCTCGAGGTCCTCCGCCGTGATCTCGTCCTCGAGGGAGGCCGCGACGGCGCCCTCGACGGGGATCGCCTCGACCCTGACCTCGTAGCCGGCGGCCTCCACGGCCTTGACCAGCTCGTCGCGGCCGGCGAGCGAGGCGTCGACCCGGACGGTGGCCTTCTCCGTGGCCAGGTTCACCGCAGCATCCGCGACGCCCGGTGTCTTCTTGAGGAACCGCTCGATGCGGTTGACGCAGGAGGCGCAGGTCATACCCTCGATGGGCAGGACGATCTCGATGGGCTGGGGGGTCTCGGGCAGGTGCGTCATACTAGGGGGGAGTATAGCAGGACGCGTTTAGGGGAGGCCGGCCCGTGGCCTCAGCGCGGGCTCTCGAGCGCGATCCCGCGCATCCCCCATACGTAGGTGAAGCAAGCGATCAGGGCCGACCCGAAGGCGACGACGATCGCGTCGAAGAAGGAGCGCGGGTCACGCGCGGTCCTCGCGATCGCGTCGGCGATCGGCGTCGGGTCGACGGCGGCAAGGGTGATGCCGGCGATCCCAGCGAGCAGCGCCGCGCCACCCAGCAGCCAGGCGACCGTCACGACCCCACCACCACGACCGCGGCCCCACGTCCGGCGCGGCATCCACCCCTGCGCTCGGACGAGGACCGCCGTGACGATGCACGCCCAGGCAAGGGCGATCAGGACGGCCCCGACCACGTCACCGAGCCGATGCCAGCCCGCCGTGATGGTGCTCACGCCGACGGCTGCAACCAGGACGGCGACGACGAGCGCGGTGAGGGTCCTGAGCCGGCGGGAAACCACGAGGATGCTGGCCAGTCCCACGGCGGCCGCGAGCGTGACGTGCCCGCTCGGGAAGCTGTTGCCGGTCGCGTAGGCCGCGTCCCCCAGCAGGTTGGGACGCTCCAGCAGGCCATCGAGGACCTGCGCCGTGACGTTGGGCCCCACGATGACGATCGCAACGGCGACCGCGAGCCCGAAGCCGCCCCGGATCAGCCCGATGGCGGCGAGCCCGATGGTGGCCAGCGCCGCGGCGGGGAGGCCGATCGACGCCAGCGTCCCGCTCGCGAGGCCCACCGCCCTGGGATCTGCAAAGGGGCGCCCGAAGAGGATCAGGTCGCCGACCCGCTGGCCAAGGGTCGTCTGGGTCGTCCAGACCCAGATCGGCACGAGGAGCACCGCCGCCGAGACGCCGAGGAGCACCAGGCGGCGCACGCTGTGGAGGGGCAGATCAAGCGGCGTGCGGATCCCGCGGAAGCGGGGCCTCCGGAGTCGCATCGCGTAGCGGCGCGCCAAGTCGACACCTCGCCTGCAATGCCCGGGGCGATACCCGGCGGTCCTGGTCGGACCGTCGATGGTGCCTCCCGGCTCCTCGGGTGATTATGCCTCCGGCGGCCGATCCTCCTGCCAGGCCAGCCACGTGTCGGGCTCGATGCGCGGACGCGCAAGCCACGCCTCGCTCCCCCGCAACGCGATCTCGGCCGGCAGAGGGTGGGACAGGAAGAAGGGCATCGACTCGCTCGCGCCGTAGGCGCCGACATCCAGCACGGCAACCAGGTCTCCGGGCGCCGGCGGAGCCACGTCGGCCGCCCGGGCGAACACGTCCAGACCTGTGCACAGCGGGCCCGCGATCATGACCCGGGGCGCATCATCCCGCGAGGGCCGCCCGCGCGTCGCGTCCAATGCCATCCGCGTTGCCGCCCCGCCGAGGAGCGCGATGCGCTGCTCGCGCCCGACCAGGACCGGACGCAGGACGTGGTGGATGCCACCGTCGAGGATCACGACCGGGCGGCCATCCAGGGTCTTGCGGTCGACGACCCGGGCGACGTAGACGCCACAAGCCCCTACCAGGAACCGTCCCGGCTCGAGCAGCAGCCGCACGGCCCGCGTGGCCGGCGCCGCCGCCAGCCGGTCGGCGATCGCGGTGAGGCGTCGGCCCAGGGCCGCAAGGTCGAGTGCCGGCTCACCCGCCGCATAGGGGATCCCCAGCCCGCCGCCCACGTCGACAAGGCGCAGCGCGAAGCCGGCGGTAGCAGCGACCTGGATCGCCGTCTCGACCGTGGACTCGACGTGCGCCGCCAGGACCGCCGCGTCGGTCTCGTTGGACGCGCCGAACGCATGGATGCCCAGGGGTTCCAGCCAGGGCGACGCGACCGCCTCGACCCCGGCAGTGTGCAGGTCCCCGGGGTCCATCCCGAACTTGCCGGTGATGTCGAGGCCTGGGCGGCCGGCTCGCCCTCGGCCGGACGCGTCGGCGCCGTCGGATCCCTCGGCAACGGCCGCCCGGAGCAGGATCGGCTGGCGGCGGCCCCGGGCTTCGGCGATCGCCGCAAGCCGCCGGATCTCCCCGACGGACTCCACCGTGACGATCCCGACGGCGGACTCGACGGCGGCCCGGAGCTCCTCGTCGCGCTTGCCGGGGCCGGTGAACACCACGCGGTCCGGCTGGAACCCGGCCCGCAGAACATGCCGCAACTCCCCGCCGGATGCGACGTCGGCCCCCAGCCCGAGACCTTCGAGGTGACGCAGGATCGAGAGGCTGGGGTTGGCCTTGACCGCATAGGCGAGGTCGAACGCGCGCGGGAGCACCGCGCGGAGCCCGTCGACCTGGACCGTCACCGAGTCCAGGTCGTAGGCGAAGAACGGGGTGCCGAACCGCCCGGCAAGCTCGGCCGGATCGTGGCCTCCGAGCCGCCCGTTGCGCAGGGCCTCGTTCATCTGAGGGCATCCTCCAGGGCGACCCGGGCGTCCGTCCCGGCGTCGCGATCCTTGACCAGGAGCGCGACCGAGACGGCGAGGCCGTTGGCCGCGGCGAACTCCCCGTCGAGGGTACGCGACCCGGGGACAACCACGGCCCCGGGCGGGACGGCGAGCGGTGCGTCCGCGGTCCCAGCCAGCACCCGCGCACGCACGAGGTCGTACAGGCGCGACGTCCCCGTCAGGACCACGCCGGCCCCGATGACCGCGCCTGCACCCACCAGCACGCCCTCGAGCAGCGCGCTGCCGGCGCCCACGAAGGCACCCTCCTCGACGATGACCGGCCGGGCGCCGGCCGGCTCAAGGACGCCGCCGATCGTCACGCCCGCCGAGAGGTGGACCCGGGCGCCGATCTGGGCGCAGGATCCCACCAGCACGTGTGAGTCGACCATCGCGTCCTCGCCGACCCAGGCGCCGACGTTGATGAACGAGGGCGGCATGATTACGACACCGGGACCGAGCCAGACCCCCGCCCGGACGCCAGAACCGCCGGGGACGATCCGCCAGGGTCGTCCGTCGGCGAGGGCGGCGGCCGCCTCCGGGCCGTCCAGCAGCGACTTCGGCGGCAGGCCCACCCGGTCCCGGAAGCGCAGGACCCCGCCCACGTCCCAGGAGACCGTGTCCCGATCCCGGAAGCAGGCGAGGATCGCGGCCTTGACCTCAGGGTCCGTCCTCCACCCGTCCGGGACGCCCGGGTCTGGCGCCGCGGCCCGACGGCGGCCTGCATCGAGATCATCCAGGATCGAGGGCGTTGCGACCGGGGTCGCCTTCATGCCGCCACCCCATCCTGGACCGCGAGCGGCTCGCGACCGCCACCATCGACGAGGCCGAGACCACGCAGCACGCCGGTGAGCCGTTCGCGGTGCGGACCGGCCAGGGGCAGCAGCGGGGCGCGCAGCGCATCGTCCTCGAGCAGGCCCATCGCCAGCATTGCCGCCTTCGCGGGCACCGGGTTGGGGGCGCCCTGGAAGTTCGCACGGAAGAGCGGCAGGTACCGGTCGTGGAGTCGTCGTGCCTCCTCCCAGTGGCCGGCGTGGGCGGCCGCCACCATGGCCGCCACCTCGCCCGGGACCTGGTTGGTGGCCACGGAGATCACGCCGTCCCCGCCCATCGCGAGGACCGCCAGCGCCGCGGCGTCGTCACCGGAGAGCACCGCCACATCCCGTGGCCGGTCGCGGCAGATGACGGCGATCTGCTCGATGTTGGCGCTCGCCTCCTTGACCGCGATCACGCCCGGGTGCTCGGCCAGCCGCAGGAACGTGTCGGCCTCGACATTGGTGCCGGTCCGGCCGGGCACGTTGTAGACCACGATCGGCAGGCCACCTTCGTCCGCGATGGCCCGGAAGTGGGCATCGATCATCCTCTGGTCGGGCTTGTTGTAGTACGGCGTGACGATCAGGGCGGCATCGGCGCCGAGGGCGGCGGCACGCCGGGTCGCCTCGATCGAGGCGCGGGTGTCGTTGGAGCCCGTGCCTGCGATGACCGGGACGTGTGCGCCGTGGTCCGCGACCGCGCCGACCGCGATCTCGACGCACCGGTCACGCTCCGCGGGGGACAGCGTGGGCGACTCGCCGGTGGTGCCCACCGGCACCAGGCCGTCGATGCCGGCCAGCAGCTGCCACGTGACGAGGCGGCGGTACGCGGCCTCGTCGACGCCGCCGGCGGCGGTGAACGGGGTGACCAGCGCCGTGAAGGCACCACGGAGAGACGGCGAGAGCTGGGCCTGGGTGCGGTCGATATGGGTCATCGGGGACTCCTTGCTGGATAGCCGCCTGGTCAGGCGGGGATGGCGATGGGCCGGGCCGCGAGGAGGTCGTCCACGACGGCGTCGAACGGGTGGAGGCCGGGAGCACGCCGCTCCCGGGTGAGCCAGCGGACAGCCGCGAGGGCACCCTGCGCATAGGCAGTGCGGTCGCGTGCGGTCAAGCGGAGCTCGATGGACTCGCCCGGACCGTCGAAGGTCACGAGGTGGGTTCCGGGGGCGGCCCCGGCCCGGATGCCCGCGACCTCGAGGGCTGGGCGTGGATCGTCGCCGGCGTCCGGGCCGGCCCAGCGGGGATCCGCGGCCGTGATGCGGTGCGCGATCGCCCGGGCCGTGCCGGAGGGGCGATCGGCCTTGCCGCGCCGGTGCCACTCGACCACCGACGGTTCGTAGCCACCGGCCTCCGCGTACATGCGCGCCGCGACCTCCGTGAGGCGCAGAAACAGGGCCGCGCCCAGCGCCAGGTTCGGGGCGACCACGGCCGCGGCACCGTGGCCGAGGAGGAGTGCGCGGACCCGAGCCAGGTCCGCGTCCCAGGCGCTGGTGGCCAGCACGAAGGACCTGTTGCCAGCCTCAACAGCGTGCTCCAGGTTGGCCGCCACCGATGGGCCGGTGGACGCCTCGACCACCACATCCGCAGCTGGGGCGAGGCTGCGGGCGCCGGTCTGGCCCGGACGTCCGATCACCTCTGGTGTCCAGCCCGTATCCGCGGCCGCCCGCGCGATCGCGCCGCCCAGCCGGCCGGGTCCGTAGATGAGGATGTGCATGATCCGGACGTCCCTTCCGTGGTTGGGAGCCGCGGTTCGGGAGGCCCGGGAATCACAAAGGCCGCGTCACCGATCGTGGTGATCGCGGCCCCTTCGGTGCCTCCGGTCCCGGAGGCTCCGTGCTCGTCGCTCGCGCGTCGTCAGAGCCCCTGGGCCCGAGCCTTCCAGCCGGGCCGCCAAGGCTTCTTCCTAGCGTCGAAGGTGACGAAGGTATGCGACATGACGCCGGCAGTATGCCTGCTGATGGTGGGCTGTGCAACTATTCCATCGTGAGTACGTTCTATGCATTCGCGTGCGCCATCGTCGTGGACTCCTCGCTTGGCCCGGTGCGGGTCGCGGCCTCGGACCGTGGCGTGACGGCGGTGGCGCTGCTGTCGACCGCGGCGGCATTCGACGCCGGACTCGCGCGACGCGGGATCGTGGTCGCGCCGGATCGATCCGGCCCGGCGGCCGCGGCGCTGGCAGCCGAGGCGTCGGACGCCATCCGTGGCCTGCTCGGCGGGCAGCGGGTACCCCTGGACGTTATCCCGGTCGACATCGGCGACCGGCCCGAATGGGATCGCCTGGTGCTGGGTGCAGTGCGCGCGGTCCGATGGGGCGAGACCGTCTCGTACGGCGAGGTGGCCCGGCGGATCGGGCGCACGGGTGCAGCCCGGGCGGTGGGTGGGGCCGTGGGCCGCAACCCGGTGGGCCTGCTCATCCCGTGCCACCGCGTGATCGCCGGGGACGGTTCATTGGGGGGCTACGGCGTGGCCGCCTTCGGCGGACGCGAGGCCGCGCTCGCCGTGAAACGCGAGCTGCTCGCCTTCGAAGGTGTCGTCAAGCCGACACCTGTGGTGTGAACTAGGGCATCGACTGTGACCTCTGGCCCGTCTAGAGTGTGCCCAACGTCACATCCGACGACACCAGGCCCACGGGAGACGACCATGAAGCGCGACGAGCAGGACCAGGAGAGCTTCCTCGGCCAGCCGCTGCCGGGCACCGGCGGCGACGCCCGCCGGGACGACGTCGAGGGCCACGCGGCCCGGCGCGACGACGAGGGAGTCGCCAGGCGTGACGCCGAGCCGGACGGCGCGGCGCGCCGGGACGACGACGTCGAGGGGCACCGCGCGAACCGCTCCGACGAGGTCGACGGCCTGTACCGGGGCGGGCCCACCACCCAGGGAGAGGTCATCCGGCGCGGTCCCGGCGACAACCCTCACGGCGAGCGCTGAACCTCGCCCGCTCAACAGCCAGGCGGCCGGCCCAAGGAGGGCCGGCCGTTTCGATTCCGGCCGCCTACCTTGCGTTGTCCGCGGTGGCCGCCAGGATCGACTTCGTCTCGAATGGCGTGAGGCCCGGATGGGCGCTCCGGATCCGCGCCGCATAGCCGGCGATGTGGGGCGCGGCAAAGCTGTTGCCCGTGACCGCCATCCGCGTCCCGCCGCGCCAGGCGACGTCCACGTTCAGCCCGTAGGCTCCGAACTCCACTGGCGGCTCCGGGTTGTAGAACCAGGTTCCGGCGCTCGGCACGTCGTGGGCGGCGACCGAGACGACGGCTGCGAAGAGGGATGGGTAGCTGGCCACCGAGACGTTGTTGGCCGCGCACACGAGCAGCACGTTCCGGAAGTAGGCCAGGTCCGCCAGCTCGTGGAGCAGCCCGAGGTACGCGTCGCTTCGCGAGGACAGCGAGAGGTTGACGACCGACGCGCCCGACGCCTCCACGGCCCACTCGAGACCCTTCGCAAAGGCGCCCCCGTTCCCCCGATTGTCCGGCCCGAGCACCCGGACCGAGACGAGCTCCGCCTCCGGGACAAGGGAGTGGATGATTCCCGCGCTCGCGGTCCCGTGCCCGACGACGTCGACCGCGTCGCTCTCGACGACCGCCCAGTCATCTCCCGCACGCTCCACCGAGACGCTCATGACCAGCCTCCCGCCCAGTGCCGGATGCGATCCTTCGACACCGGAATCCACGACGGCGACCCGGAGTCCTCGCCCCCGGCCGTCGCCGAATGCCCAGGCACGGTCCGCAACGCCCCACGGGCCGCGGCGGGCGAGCCGGTCCCGCCGGTCGGCCGCGAAGGGCTCGCTCCAGGCGGGCAGGTCGGCCGTCACCGGCGCAGGGTCCTCGCGCCGGCCCTGGGGGCACGACGAGCGAGCGCGTCGAGGATCTCCACGACGAGCGCCACCTGGTCAGGTGCGGCCTTGCGCGCCCGTGCGACGGCGTCGGCCAGCTGCCACAGGCTGGCCCCCTCGTCACCGTCCAGCCCGGTCGCGATCGCCGCCACGGCGGCGTCCAGCGCCGGCCCGTCCGCCTCGGGATCGTCGGCCAGGCGCGCGAGCGTGAGGCGGACCAGCTCGGTGGCGTCACGCTCCACCCTCCCGGCCCCAACCACCACGGACGCCTGGCGCGCGAACACCAACGCCAGATCGAGGTCCCGGAGCCCGAACCCGGCGTCCCCGCGTCCGTCGAGGACCTCGAGCACCCCGATGCTGCCGTGATCGGCGAGCACCGGAACGGCGAGGATCGAGCGCGGGACGTAGCCCGTGCTCTCCGCCGCCGCCCGGTCGAATCGGGGGTCGGCGGCCACGTCGCTGACCACCAGCGGCTGGCCCGTCGTGAACACGTAGCCGGCAATGCCCTCACTGCTCGCGAAGGACAGCCCGATGGCGCCAGCGCCCTCGACCCCCGCGGCGACCCTGATGACCAGACGGTCCGTTGCGGGATCGTGGAGGGCGATCGACGCAGCAGGCGCGTCGAAGACCGCTGCGGCGGCCTCGGCCACGGAGCGCAGGACGGATTCGCCGCCGACGCGCTCCAGGCGACCCGCGACGGCGGCCCGCGCCGCAACGGCCTCGAGCGCGTGAAGGATGACCGCGTCGCGCGAATCGCTCATCGCCGTGCCTCCATGTCGGGCGGCCCGCCAGGCGCAGGACGCGATCGAATCCTAGCGGTCGGGCGTCGTACACTGCGCGCCAGTCCTCGCGTCCGGGATCCTGCCCAGGGTCGACCCGGGATGTCGGGGGGCGCGGCCGGGACCGGGAGGATGGGGCGATGAGCGAAGTCGGCACCGTGACCCCGCACGTCTCGTCCACGGCGGTGTTCAAGAAGCCCGACTTCGTCCTGATGTGGCTGGCCCAGCTGGTCTCGACGGCCGGCTCGGCTCTCACCGATCTCGCCGCCGGGATCTACGTCTACAGCGTCACCGGCTCGGCCTTCCTGGTGGGCGTCACCCTGATGGCCACGGCGATCCCCAGCCTCATCGTCGGCCTCATCGCCGGCGTCTTCGTGGACCGCTGGGACCGGCGCAAGGTCATGATGGCCAGCAACCTCGCCCAGGGTGTGGTGGTGGCAATCATCCCGTTCCTGCTGGGCGTCAACATCGCGCTCCTGTTCGTCGCCATCCTGGTGAACGCCGGCGTCAAGCAGTTCTTCGACCCGGCCTACGAGGCGCTCATCCCGGAGATCGCAAGCGACGACGAGCTGACGGCGGCCAACGCCTTCCTGCAGATCGCGTCCTTCGGCTCCACGGCCATCGGCTTCGCCGGCGCCGGCCTGCTGGCGTCGATCGACATCCGCCTGGCGTTCTGGATCGACGCGCTGACGTTCGTGTTCTCGGCCGGCTGCATCTACCTCATGAAGACGCGGGTCAAGATGGATGTGCCCGACGAGAAGACGTCGGTGGGCGTCGTCGTCGCCAACCTCAAGACCGGCGTGCGCACCATCTGGGACACCCCGATGCTGCGCTCCCTGTTCCTGCTGGGTGCGCCGGCGTTCTTCGCCTTCGGACTCTGGAACGTCCTGCTCTTGCCGATGGCGATCACGGTCCTTGGGGGCACGGAGTTCGAGTACGGCATCCAGGAGGGCCTGACCTCCGTCGGGTTCGTGCTCGGCAGCCTGTTCATGGCGCGCTATGCCGGCCGGCTGCAGATCGGGCTGTGGATCTTCGTGGGCATGATGGGCATGGGCATCTCCGGGATTCTCTACGGCCTGTCACCCACGATCGGGATCGCGATCGTGTGGGTGATGGTCAGCGGCTTCTTCAACTCGCCCCCGGCCGTGGCACGCCAGACGCTCCTCCAGCGCCACACGCCGCGCGAGCTGCGCGGCCGCGTGTTCTCGGCCCTGTTCGTCATGCGCGACGTGATCTTCCTCGCCGGCATGGCCGGGGCCGGCCTGGCCGATGTCCTGGATGTCCGGTACATGATCATCGCGTCGTCGCTCATCCTGGTGGTCGTGGCCGTGGCATCCCTCGTGGCACCCGGGGTCGGCCGCCCGGCCGCCGAGTGGCGGCGCGGCCTGGTTGCGCTGCGGGCCACGGCCTCGACGGCCGCCGGCGAGGTCCGGCCGGCCACCATGGGCGACTTCGACCACCTGGTCGGGCATCTGGCGACGTTCTCCCGTCTCACCGGCCCACAGCGGTCCGCGTTCATCAGGAACGCGCTGCTCCGCGAGGTGCCGGAGGGCGCCCGCCTGGTCAGCCACGGCGACAAGGCGACCGCCGCCTACTTCATCCTCCATGGCGAGGCGGCGGCGGGCGTGCCCGAGCCGGACGGCGGCTACCGCGGCCTGTCCACGATGAGCGCCGGCGACTTCTTCGGGGAGATCGCCGCCCTCACGGGAAGCCCGCGCACGGCCGATGTCGTGGCCACGCAGCCCAGCACGCTGATCGAGGTCCCTGCAGAATCCCTGCGGGCGGTGATGGAGGTCCCGGAGGTCAACAAGCTGCTGCTGTCCACGCTCACCGAGAGGCTCCTGCGCAGCAACCAGGCGGACCTGCCGCGACTTGCGACGATGGACCAGGCCGCCCTGCGCGACCTTCGTACCGCGGCCCCGGTCGTGGAGACGCTGCCCAAGGCCTACGACGCCGGCATCTAGCCTGGGGCAGCTCCGCGAGCCGGCTGCCGGCGGTGTCTCCGGTCCGTAGCGGTCGCGCTGGCGCAGTCCCGGCGCCTGCGCTGCGAGCGATCAGCCGCGGGGGACGGGCCGCATGGGGTACACGCCGACCACGACGGGCGTCCGGGGGTCCAGCGACAGCTCGTAACCGACGTCGCCGCCACCCAGGAGCTCGGCCATGAGGCGGCTCTCGGCGAGTGGCAGCCCGACGAACAGCGTGTGCTCGCCGACACGGATGGGCGAGACGTCGTCGTCCGCACCGTAGATGCCGAACCGGCGCCGCAGCTCGTGCATGGGGATCCAGGGCCTGCTCTTGATGAAGCGGCGCAGCTGGGCGACGGTGCAGGTAGGCCGGGGAGGCTCGTTGTCCGTGCGCGTCGGTATGGCCTGGGCGGAAACGGGACCCCGGACCGGTTCGGCTGGGATGCCGGAGCCCAGCCGCGGAGCGAGGCCGGCAACGGGATCGCTGGCCGGCATCGCGGCAAGCGGCGGGGCCGGGACCACCGCGGACACGGGCGCGTTGCTTGCCGCGGTCCCGGTCACCACGGGGGGCCGCGGCTCGACGGGCGAGGTCGAACGCTCCGGCGCCTGGGCGGCGGGGCGTGGACGCCCTGTCTGGCCCTGGTTCTGGTGCCGGCCGTGGCGGCCGTGGCGACTCATCGGCGGTTGCTGCGGTGCGACGAGGTCACCGCGGGGAGGTTCGTCATCGTTGGGCTCTCGGGACGGTCGGGGCCCGACCGATCGGCGGATGATACCTCCGCTCGCCCGGGACTGCGCCCGGAGCGGGTCCCGGCGGCGGCGTCCCGTTGCGCTCAGCCCGGGACGACGACCAGGTCCCGCGCCAGCTCGTTGAGCACCACAGGGCCATCGTCGCCGCAGACCACGATGTCCTCGATCCGGGCGCCGAATCGGCCCTCAAGGTAGATGCCCGGCTCCACGCTGAACGCCATCCCCTCGGCGATACGCTCGCGGTTGCCTTCGACGAGATACGGGTCCTCGTGGCCCTCCAGCCCGATGCCGTGCCCGGTCCGATGGAAGAACTGCGGCCCGTAGCCCGCGTCGGTGATCTGGGAACGGGCGACCATGTCGACGCGTTCGCAGGTGATCCCGGGCCGGACGACGGCCGTCGCGGCCGCCTGCGCGTGCTGGAGCACGACGTACAGCGCGACGTAGTCCGGATGCGGGCCGTTCGCTGGGTCTCCGCCGGTGACCCACACGGTGCGAGTGATGTCGGACCCGTAGCCGCCGAGCGTGCCCCCGATGTCGATGACGATCGGCTCTCCGGCGGCGATGACCCGGTCGCCGGGCTCGTGATGGGGCGATGCGCTGTTGGGGCCCGAGGCGACGATCGAGAACTCGGCCTGCTCATGGCCCTCGGCCACGAGACGCTCGCGGATCTCCCGGGCGACATCCGCCTCGGAGCGACCGACCAGCGGGCCGTGCGCGACCGCCCAGACGACGCGGTCGGCGGCCTGTGCGGCGGCTCGCAGCAGCGCGACCTCCTCGGGATCCTTGCGCATCCGCAGGGTCCTCAGCACCGCCGAGGCCAGCGAGAAGTGGGCCCCGGGCAGCACCGCCTGCAGGCCCAGCACGAACGCGCCGCGCATCCCATCCGATACGGCCAGGGCGGCGATCTCGTTGGCAGGCCGGCCGACGGCCGCAGCCAGGCGGGCCGCCACCAGCGCCATCGGATCCTCGGTCTCCTCCCAGGTGGCGATCTCGACCGTCCCCGTGGCGGCGGCAGGGCAGGTCCGGGCAGGCGCGGCCTCCAGGCGTGGCGCGATCAGCGTGATCGGCGCGCCCGCGACCGCCGGGATGAGCAGGAGCGTCAAGCGCTCGAGCGGCAGCGCCGCGTACCCGGCGAGATACCGCAGGTCCGGCCCGACGCCAACGAGCAGCGCGTCGAGGCCCTCGGACGCCGCCGCGCTCCGGGCGGCCGCCAACCGTTCCGGGTACCGCTCCGGGCTGATCCCCGTGGTCATTGCTGCTCCTCCGTGACGGCCACGAGACCGGCGATCCATGCCCCCAGCTCGCGCTCACCGTGCTCGAACAGGGTCCGATAGGCAAAGACCCGGGATGCGCCCGCGGCCCGGGCGGCGCGCCGCGTCTCCGTATCGTCGTGCTGGCCCACGGCCACGACCGGAACCCCGGCCAGTGATGCCGCTGCGGCGCAGGCGAGCCCGTCGTAGGCACGCGCGGTCATGTCCACGATGCACCCGTCCACCGCCGCCAGGGCACCGTCCAGGGCGCCGGCTGTACGTACAGGCACCGCCTCACCGCCGGCGCGGCCCACGCCATCGGCGAGGCGGGTGGCCCAGATCAGGTCGTCGGCGAGGACCGCGATCCGCGGCTTCGCCGCGGGCGGGCCACTCGTCACGCGAGCGAGGCGACGAGGTGACGGAAGACGTCCGCGGCCGACACCACGCCGATCAGACGGTCGTCGTCGACGAGCGGGATGTGGCGGAAACCGCCCACCGCCATCTTGTGGATGGCCACGGCGATCGTGTCTTCACGCCGGAGCACGACGGGATCGGGGGTCATGAAGTCACGGATCCGGAACAGGCCAAGGCGCTTGTCGACCGCCTTGACGGCCGCATCCCGATCCGTGAAGACCCCGACCACGCGACCGTTGTCGCAGACCACGAGGCAGTCACCGCCGCCCTCGTGCATCATCTTGATGGCCCTCGCTACCGGGGTGCCGGGCTCCACCACCGTCGGGGCGGCGATGCCCAGCGCATCGAGATGATCGCCCAGGATGGTGTCCTGGTAGTCGGCCAGCGCCTGGGGCGTGTCCGCGGTCGAGAGGTCGGCGGAGCAGTTGGCGCAGGTGTCCTCGCCCTCGAAGTTGTCGGTGTGGCAGTTCGGACAGAGCATCGGCTACTCCACTGTCCAGGTCTCGCCGGCCCGCAGCGCCTGCACCAGGTCACCTGGTCCGGACTTCGCGATGGCCTGCTCGATCTGGGCTTCGATGAGATCGGATTGCGTGGGTAGGTCAACCTCCCGCAGGACCCCGACCGGCACCGGGAACTCCGGCCAGAACATGCGCGACAGGATGAGCGCGAGGTAGGGGTCCTCGGCGTGCTGGTCGTGGACGGCCAGGTCGTCCTCGGTGACGCCATCCTCCCCGATCGTCACGACCTCGGGGTGCAATCCCCGCAGGCGGATGCCCTTGTCGCGATCCTTGCCGAAGATGAGCGGCTTGCCGTGCTCGAGGAACAGCATCCGGTCCTCGCGGACGTCGCGCTCGGTGAACTCGCGCCACGCGCCGTCGTTGAAGATGTTGCAGTTCTGGAGCACCTCGATGAACGAGGCTCCGCGATGGCGTCCGGCGGCCTCCATCGTCGCGTGCAGGTGCTCGGTGTGGGTATCGACCGTTCGGGCAACGAAGGTCGCCTCGGCTGCCAGCGCGATCGTGAGCGGCATGATCGGCCGGTCCGTGGAGCCCATCGGCGTGGACTTGGTCCGCTTCCCGAACTCCGACGTCGGCGAGGCCTGGCCCTTGGTGAGACCGTAGATCCGGTTGTTGTGCATCACCATGGTGAAGTCGAGGTTCCGGCGCATCGAGTGCAGGAAGTGGTTGCCGCCGATCGACAGCGCGTCACCGTCACCGGTTATCACCCACACCATCAGGTCGGGACGGGCGATCCGCAGGCCGGTCGCGAGCGTGGGCGCCCTGCCGTGGATCGAGTGGAATCCGAAGGTGTTCATGTAGTACGGCAAACGGCCGGAGCAGCCGATGCCGGAGATGAAGACGATGTTCTCCTTCGGCACGCCGAACTCGGGCATCACCTTCTGCGTCTGGGCCAGGATGGAGTAGTCCCCGCAGCCGGGGCACCACCGGACCTCCTGCGGCGCGACGAAGTCCTTGCGGGTGAGCTTGATCAGGCCGCCCTCGACCGGCGCCGGACCCGTGGTCGTGTCGGTCATCGAGCCGTCCTCCGCTCGGCCAGCAACCGTTCGGCCTCGGCAACGATCTCGGCAATCCGGAAGGGCTTGCCACGGACCCGTCCGTAGCCAACGGCATCCACCAGGTAGGTGCCGCGGATCAGGAACGAGAGCTGGCCGAGGTTGAGCTCGGGCACGAGCACCGTGCGGTAGCGCTTGAGGACCTCACCCGTGTTCGCCGGGAACGGGTTGAGGTACCGCATGTGGGCGTGCGCGACTGGCCTGCCCTGTGCCACCAGCAGCTCGGTGGCGCTCCGCAGCGCACCGTACGTGGACCCCCAGCCCAGGATCAGCAGCTCACCCTCGTCCGGGCCGAACGTCTCGAGCGGCGGGATGTCCCTCGCGATCCCCGCGATCTTCTCAGCCCGCAGCACCGTCATCCGGTGGTGGTTGTCCGCGTCGTAGCTGACGGTGCCCAGGCCGTCCAGCTTCTCGAGCCCTCCGATGCGGTGCTCGAGGCCGGCCGTGCCCGGGATGGCCCACGGTCGTGAGAGCGTCTCCGGGTCCCGGCCGTAGGGCAGGAAGGTCCCCTCCCCTTTGAAGGCGTTGGGTACCGAGATGTCCGGCAGCTCCTCGAGATCCGGGATCCGCCACGGCTCCGCCCCGTTGCCCACGAACGCATCGGAGAGGTACGCGACCGGGGTCATGTACTTGAGCGCGATGCGCGAGGCCTCGATCGCGAGCGTGAAGCACTCGGCCGGGGTTGCCGGCGCCAGAACGGGCATCGGCGACTCGCCATTGCGGCCGTAGAGCACCTGGAGAAGATCGGCCTGCTCCACCTTGGTGGGCAGGCCCGTGGACGGACCCGCGCGCTGGACGTTCACGATGACCATCGGGAGCTCGGTCATGACGGCCAGGCCCATCGCCTCGGCCTTGAGCGCGATGCCGGGGCCGGACGTCCCGGTCAGCGCGAGCGCGCCGCCGTACGCGGCACCGATCGTCGCCCCCATCGCGGCGATCTCGTCTTCGGCCTGGAACGTCCGGACTCCGAACGACTTGTAGCCGGCCAGCTGGTGCAGGATGTCCGATGCGGGCGTGATCGGGTACGAGCCGTAGAACAGGTCCCGTCGAGCAAGGCTCGCGGCGGTCAGGAAGCCGAGTGCCGTCGCCTCGTTGCCGGTGATGT
The DNA here is from genome assembly GCA_963788375.1 of uncultured Chloroflexia bacterium. GTDB lineage: Bacteria > Chloroflexota > Limnocylindria > Limnocylindrales > CSP1-4 > CAIXZV01. Next base: position 581,157 of record CAWBGT010000016.1, on the reverse strand, counting down.
TGCGGTACGTGCCGGGAGCCAGCTTTGCCTTCGGCACCCGGTACGTGGTGTGGAACATCTCGGTGGTCTCGCCAAAGGCATAGCCCGCCTTGAGCGCCCGCCGGTTGGCCTCCGCCACCACCGCCCTGCTGGAGAACTTCTGGTCGATCCACTCGAGGGTGGGCTCCATCGAGCGCTCGTACAACCAGAACATGAGGCCGAGCGCGAAGAAGTTCTTGGTCAGGTCCACCTGCTTGCTGGTCATCTCCAGTCCGTCCAGCGCCCGCGCGTTGAGAGTGCTGATCGGGACCTCGAAGACCTTGTAGGCCTTGAGCGTGTCGTCCGTGAGCGGGTTGGAGGCGTAGGCGGCCTTGGACAAGTTTGACGGGGTGAACGCGTCCGCGTTGACGATGACCGCGCCCCCGGGGGGCACGTCCACGACATTGGTCTTGAGCGCCGCCGGGTTCATGGCGACCAGCACGTCCGGCGCGTCACCCGGCGTGTGGATGTCCGACGCGGAGAAGCTGATCTGGAACCCCGACACCCCAGGGAGGGATCCGGCCGGCGCACGGATCTCGGCCGGGTAGTCCGGGTAGGTGCTCACGTCGTTGCCGAAGACGGCCGCCGTCCTCGTGAACTGGGTCCCGGTGAGCTGCATGCCATCGCCGGAGTCACCGGCGAACCTGATCGTTACCCGATCGAGCAGCTGGACTTCGCGCTCGGCCGGTTCGGTTGTCGTCGTCATCCGCCTTCGGCCTGCTCCATGCGCTGATGCGGTCGCGGTGGGAGATTGAGCAGCTCCTCGGGGAAGGACTCGGCGAGGTACTTGAGGATGTCAATCTGGCGTACGACACCGACCAGCAGCCCGCCTTCGTCGACGACGGGCACATTCCGGTAGCGGCTCGACTGCATGAGCACGAGCGCATCGAGCACCGTCTGGTCGAGGCGCAGGGTGTTGGGGCTGGTGGTCATGAAGGTCTCGACGGGCGCGTCGACGTCGACACCCTGACCCACATCAGGCCCGACGAGCCGGCTGAAGACGTCGCGCTCGGTGAGAACGCCGGCCAGGCGACCGTCCTCGTCCGTCACGAACACGGAGTCCCCGGTACCCGTGGCCTGAATGGCCAGCAGGCATTCGGCGATGGTGGTGCCGGGCTTGACGGACACGGGGAGACGGCGGCCGACAACCATCAGGGGTTGGGAAACGAGAGCGGGAACGCGCGCTGCTACGGCGCGCTCGGTGAGGTTAGCCACGGGCCAAGTGTACGCGCAGCAGGCAGATCGGTCCGTTGAATGCGGCACCGTTGCGACCGTCCGATCGGCCCGCATCCGGGGGACAGGCGGCCCTCCCCCGTCGCATGGATGCCCGGCGCACCGGTCGCCGGGATGGGCCGACCGGACCGCGGGTCTGCCACCCGCGTTCGCTACCCTCGGCAGCGTGGACCGGGCCCGCCTGATCGGCATCCTCCTCGTCGTCGTCTCCGCCGTCGCCTTCGGCTCAGGCGGCCTGTTCGCGCGCCCGGCCTACGACGCCGGCGTGGACTGGCTGACACTGATGGCGTGGCGCTTTGGCATCGCGGGGGCGCTGGCCTGGGCCGTGCTGCTCGCCCGGCCCGATGCGCGCCGGGCGCTGCGGAGGATTCCGCGCGGGGTGCTGCTCGGCACGATCGGCCTTGGCGTGCTTTACGTCGGCAATACCGCGACCTACTACGCCGGCATCACGACCGTGGACCTCTCGCTCGCGGCGTTGATCGTCTACATCTACCCGCCGGTGGTCGCGGTGCTGGCGTTGCGCCTGGGGCGGCCGCTCGAGGGGCGCAGGGCATGGACGGCGCTTGCGATCGCCGTCGCGGGCGTGGTGCTGGCGGTCGGGGGGATCACCGCCGACACCGCTCCACCGCTCGACGGGCTCCTCCTGATCATCGCCTCGCCACTCCTCTACTCGGTCTGGATCATCCTCGCCGCCCGTCATGCCGGGGAGCGCAGGGACCGGACCGGGCACGGCTCGAGCGAGGGTGCGAACGCATCGGTCATCGGGGCCGTCATGCTCAGCGCCACCGCGGTGGTCTACTGGACCGTCAACCTTGGAACCGGGCACCCCGTGCTGCCCGACGCCATCCCCGCGGCTGCCTGGCCCGGCATCCTGGGCGTGGCCGTGGTGGCCGGGTTCCTGGCCGTGCAGGCGTTCTACGCCGGGGCCCAGCGGGTAGGCGCAGCCCAGGCCTCACTGGTCTCCACGGTCGAGCCGCTGTGGACGATCCTCGCCGCCTCGCTGCTGCTGGGGGAGCACCTCGCCCCGATCCAGCTGGTGGGCGGGGCATTGATCCTGGTCGGCGTGCTGCTCTCACAGACGCGAGGTCGGGTGGCTGCTGCGGCCGCAGACCCCGACGAGCCGCCGCTTCCCCAGCCGGCCGTCCACCTGGGCGAGGAGTAGGACTCCCCGGCCGTGGGCGGGACGGCCTTGCCCACCCGGCACCCGCAGGGCTCCCTCAGCCGAGGGCGCGGCGGGCCTCGGCCAGCTGGCTCCGGGCGCCGCTCATGACGAGACCGGAGTCGGAGCCGATCCCCAGGAATTGGTACCCGCGGGCGAGGTAGGCGGGAACCTCGGACGCGTCACGGACCAGCATCCCGGCTGCCTTGCCGTGCGCTGCCGCGACGGCGGCCACACGATCAAGCGCATCGATGAAGGCCGGGTTCGCGAACTCGCCGGGGATGCCCATCTCGTGGCTGAGATCGGCCGGTCCGACGAACAGGACGTCCACGCCGTCGATGCCTGCCAGGCCCTCGACGGCCGCCACGGCGGCCCGTGACTCCACCTGGAACACGCCCAGCACCCGCTCGTTGATGGAGCCGATGTCCGCGTGCGCCACCGTCGCGTAGCCCGCACCGCGCGTCCCCGCAGCCACACCACGGATCCCGGCCGGCGGATAGCGCATCCAGGACACCGTCTCGCGCATGTCGGCGACGGTCTCAAGGCGCGGGATCATCAGCCCGTCCGCGCCCAGGTCGAGGATCCGGCCGACGCGCATCCGCTCGCTCGAGACGACGCGCACGACCGCCGCCGTCGGCGTGGCCTGGATCGCGACCAGCTGGGCCAGCAGCTCACCCTGGGTGGCCATGCCGTGCTCCAGGTCGACCAGGGCCCAGTCGTATCCGGCCCGGGCCACGATCTCCGCGGACACTACAGAGCCCAGGTTGACGAACAGGCCGATGGTCGGCTCGCCGGCGAGCACGCGGCGACGCAGATCGGCGCGCGGAGGGATGGTGGAGAAGGGTGCGGTCGTCATGCGCAGATGATGCCCGACCGAGCGCCTGCCTTGCGCCCGGGTCGCCGTTCGGGCATCGTGGGCGACCACGCGGCGACAAGGGAGGCTCAATGGGGCGGACGATCCTGATCGTGGACGACGAGCAGCACATCCGGCTGCTCATCGAACAGACGCTCGAGGAGCTCCTGGACGAGGACGTGGACCTGTACACGGCGGCCAACGGTGACGAGGCGCTCACCGCCATCCGCGCCCAGGTACCCGCCCTGGTGTTCCTGGACCTGATGATGCCGGGCCGCAACGGGCTGGAGGTCTGCCGTGCGGTTCGCGCCGATCCCGAGATCGCGGGCTCGCACATCGTCCTGCTGACTGCCAAGGGCCAGGCACACGATCGCGAGGAGGGGCTGGCCGCGGGTGCCGACGAGTACCTGACCAAGCCGTTCGACCCGGACGCGCTGCTCGCGCTCGCCCGCGGCGTGCTGGGACTGGCATGACCGAGCTGCGCCGCCTCATCGTGCGCCACCGGCACGTGGCCCCCATGGTGTCGGCCCTGCTCGCGGGCATCGACGCGGCGGTCACGGTCCGCGACGCGAGCGGGGCCGTGATCCTCGAGCGCGGTGGTCCATCGGGCACCGGGCCGGCCGACCCCGACGTGCGCCAGGACGTCACGGTGGACGGCGACCTGTTGGGCTGGGTGGAGGGCGGTCGTCCGGCGCGCGGGGTCGCGGCCGTGCTGGCCTACGCCGCCGCGCGCGAGCGCGACAAGCGGTCGCTCGCCAACGAGGCGCTCGAGCGGTACCGCGAGCTGTCCCTGATCTACGACCTCGCCGCGACCATCGGCGGTTCCGACAGCGTGCCACCCGTCGTGGCGACGGCCGTCGCCGAGCTCTCGCGCCTGCCGCACGACGCCCGCGGGTTCCTCCTCCTGGCCGAGGGCGAGAACCTGTGGCCGGGCCCGGGAGCGGACGGTGAGGGCGGGCCGCTGACCGGCGCCCGCGTCGGCATCGGGATCGTGGGCGGGGCCGCCGCGTCCGGCGGTGCCGAGCTCGTCGAGGACGCCGGCCAGGACCCCAGGGCGACCGACGCCGAGCGCGCCGGTGGGAGCATCGTCGTGGCAGCGCTGCGGGCCGGTGACGTGACGCTCGGCGTGGTCGGTGCCACCGCCACCGGCGGGGCGTTCCGGTCCGCCGACCTCAAGGTCGTGACCGCCATCGCCGCGCTGGCCGGTCCGGCGATCGGCCGCGCCCGCGGGACCGTCAAGGCAGCGGGCGCGGCAGGCGGCGCGCCGGCAGCCAACGGGGTGGAGTCCTGAGCTTCCGCCCCGACCGGTCGGAGTCGGTCGTCCGCGGCGACCACGCGGATGCCCCGGCCGGGCGCTCTGCCGCCCTGGAGGCGAGCCTGCGCCGGCGCCTGGCGGAGCTCGCCGGGATCAACGCGATCGGCATCGTCCTCGCGTCCACGCACGACCCGCAGCGGCTGGTGGACGAGGGGCTCACCGAGATCGTCACCCGGCTCGGGTTCGGGCGAGGGGTGCTGGGCCTGGTCGACCCCGCCGGCCTGATCGGGCAGTTCCGTCTGGCGGGAGGACCGCCGGGTCTCGACCTGCTGGTCTCGGACCTCGTGGTTGCGCTCGACGACGAGACCGCAGCGCCATCGCAACTGGCCCGTGCCGACGGTCCGCTCCGCTTCGTCGACGCAGCCGCGGAGGGGGGTGAGGTCAATCGGCGGCTGGCGGCCGTCCTTGGTTCGACCGCGTTCGTGGGCACACCGCTGGCGACCCAGGGCCGGGTCGTGGGCGTCCTGCTGGTCAGCGACAGCCGCGACGGCCGGCCCTTCGAGGCTGCCGACGGCCCCCTCCTCTACACGGTGGGCTCGCTGCTGGCCGGGTCGCTCGAGTCCGCGCGGCTCCACGACGAGCTGGCGGCCCAGAACCGGGCGCTGGAGGCGCGGGTTGTGGAACGCACCCGGGACCTGGCGGCGGCGATGACCGAGGCGCAGGAGGCCCGCGCTGCCGCGGAGCTGGCCAACGAGGCGAAGAGCCGGTTCCTGGCCAACGTGTCGCACGAGCTCAGGACACCACTGACGTCCGTCGTGGGCTTCGCGAAGCTCAGCCGGAAACGGCTCGACGACGTGGTGTTCCCCGTGGTGCCACGCGAGGACCCCAAGGTCGACCGGGCTGCCCGACAAGTGCGCGACAACCTGGCGATCATCGTGGAGGAAGGCGAGCGGCTGACCGGACTGATCAACGACCTGCTCGACCTGGCCAAGATCGAGGCAGGGCGGCTCGAGTGGCGGATGGCCCCCATCCGGCTCGACGACGTCGTGTGCCGGGCGCTCGCGGCCACCTCCGCCCTGTTCGAGGCGGGCGGAGTGAAGCTGGAGACGCGCATCGACGACGACCTGCCAGGGATAGTCGGGGACGCGGAACGCCTGGTCCAGGTCGTCATCAACCTCGTGTCGAATGCGGTCAAGTTCACCCCGGGGGGAGTCGTGACCGTGACCGTCGACGGGGGCGTCGACGCGAACCCCGGGGCGGTGCGAGTCGCGGTGGCCGACTCCGGCCGGGGCATCCCGGCGGCTGACCTGGAGCGCATCTTCGAACCATTCCGGCAGGCCTCCGACACGCTGCCGGACGATCCGCGGGGCACGGGCCTGGGCCTGCCGATCGCACGCCAGATCGTCCGCGCCCACGGCGGCGAGCTGGAGGTCCGGTCCGTCCCGAATGAAGGCAGCACGTTCTGGTTCCGCGTCCCTGCCAGGGTCGACTGACCGGCCGCGCTACCGCCGGTGCGCCTGGGCAACTCCCCCGAGGGTCGGGGGGGTACCAGTACCAAAGGGTCATGCCGGAGACGCCTTAAGGCGGACTACGGTCGGGTACCGACGCGGGAAGAGACCAAGTCGACCCGATGACATGAGGATTACCGGACATGACCAACATGAAGTACGTCGCGCAGCGAGCGATCATGCTCCTTGGCACGGTGGCCGCGTTCGCGTTCGTCATCGGCGGGGCCAAGCGCTGGTAATCGCCTCACCCTTGCAGACTGGCGGGGCGAAGAGCCGTCGGGGGCCCACCCGGCGGCTCTTTGGATTCCCGGGGTCCGGCCCCGTCAGCTCCGGCCGCGGGCTCAGCTCCGGCTGCGGGCTCAGCTCCGGCCGCGCTCCCTCCACAAATTCCTCAGCAGGAACGAGACATTGGCGGGACGCTCGGCCAGGCGGCGCATGAAGTACGGGTACCACTGCGAGCCGAACGGCACGTAGGTGCGCACCCGCCAGCCCGCAACGGCGAGCTGCTCCTGGATGTCACGCCGGACCCCGTAGAGCATCTGGAACTCGAACGTCTCGCGGCCGATCCCTTCGGCCGTCGCAACCTCGATCGCGCGCCTGATCAACCTGACGTCGTGGGTGGCGAGCGCTGGGTAGCGGCCGGCCCGCATCAGGCGCAGCATCTGGCGCTCGTAGGCCTGGTCCACCTCGGCCTTCTCCTGGTAGGCAACCGACGCCGGCTCCTTGTACGCGCCCTTGCACAGGCGGATACGGCCGCCGGCCTCGATGATCGCCTCGATGTCCCGATCGCTCCGGCGCAGGGCGGACTGGATGACGACGCCGACGTCGGCGGTGCCAGCGTCGCGCGGGCGCAGCGACCGCCACATGTCGAGCGTGGCATCGGTGTAGCGGTGGTCCTCCATGTCGATCCGGACGAAGGCGCCGGTCTCGACGGCCCTGGCCACGACGCTCGCGATGTTCTCGACTGCCAGGGCAGGGTCGATCTTCAGGCCCATCTGCGATGGCTTGAGCGACACGTTGCGGTCGAGATCGGTGGCAGCGAGCGCGTCGAGGACGGCCGTATAGCGGGCGGCCGCGGCGCGGGCGTCCTGCTCCGCGGTCACCGATTCGCCCAGAACGTCCACCGTCGTGCCCATCCCGAGTTCGTGCAGGCGCCGGATGGCCGGCAGCGCCTCGTCGAAGGTCTCGCCCGAGATAAACCGGCGGACCATGGGCCGCGTGACCGGGACTCGCGTGGCCAGGCGGCCGATCGACTTGCGATGGGAGAGCGTCAGCAGGGTCGAGCGCATGGCGCGCTCGGCGACGTCGCTGAGCATGGACGGTGCGGGCATCGGGGCCTCGGGTGGGTGGACGGAGTGGGGTCGGATGTCAGGCGTCCGGCGGGCCGTAGCTGCGGTCGAGCTCCGCGACGAGCCTGCGCTCGTCGCGGCGGGTGAGGGAGGCGAAGACGAGGTGGCCGGCGATGGCGAGCGTCCAGACGATGGCGGCAAGGGCGAACGCGGGGGTCGCGTCGGCCTGCGATCGCGACCACTCGGCGGGCAGACGGTTCGGGAGGTCGAGCAGCCCGAGCATCCCCGCGACCCACAGGAGCCCCCCGCCCACCGTGTAGCCCAACGTCGTTGCGGACATCATCCCCAGCGGGTTGCCAAAGCTGATCCCGGCAACCTTGGGCGCGTCCGGCGGGTAGAAGTACGCCGCCTCCAGCCGGTGCGCCACCAGGACGTCGCGACCCTTGCGCGCGTTGATCGCACGCTCCAGATACTCGGCATGCCGGCGCGCGAAGACGGTGTGGTAGAACAGGAACCCGGTCTCCAGGAACGCGAACGGAACCAGGAAGGGGACTGCGATCACGGCCGCAGGAAAGAACCCGGACCCGGCGATGACCAGCAGCCCGAGCGTGATCACCAGGTAGGTCCGGACCCGCTCGAAGAAGCGCTCCGAGTAGCCGAACAGCATCCCGCGCATCCGAGCGAGCTGGTCGGCGAGGAGGCGGAGCTCCTCTTGGTCAGGCGTCGTGGGACGGCCGGCGCCGGCCGCATTGGTATCCATGCCGGCGAGGATAGCGTCAGGTCCGCGCGTCGGAAGGGAGGCTCGGCCGTAGATTTCGGGCCATGCGGTCCCGGTCATCCGGCGGTTCGTCCGATCGGCCGCGCGGATCGCTAGGGTGCAGGCTTGTCCCCCGGCCCGTCGCCGTTCGCCAGTTGGGCCTCCATCTGGTCGCCCAGCTCGACCGTGCGCCGGAAGGCGGCCCAGACCGCCTCGGACAGGACGGTGCGGAGCCGGCCGGACTCCAGCTCGTGGATCGCAGCGGCGCTGGTACCCGCGGGCGACGTGACCATGTTGCGCAGCACGGCGGGGTGATCGCCCGACTGCTTGGCGAAGCGGGTGCTGCCCTCGAGCGTCTCGATGACGAGGTCATGCGCGATATGGCGCGGGAAGCCGAGGTGCACCGCGGCGTCGATCAGCGCCTCCATGACCAGGAACACGTACGCGGGACCGGTGCCCGAGACGGCCGTTGCCATCGCGACCCACTTCTCGTCCTCGACCTCGAGCTCTGCCCCAAGGGCACCGAGCAGGGCCTTCGCCTGCGACCGCTGATCCCCGGTGGTGGCGGGTGTCGCGTACCAGACGGTCATGCCACTGCCGATCCGGGCGGGAGTGTTGGGCATCGCGCGGACGACCTGGTCGTGCCCGAGCGTCGTCACCAGCGCGCTCGTGGTCGGCCCGGCCAGCACGGAAAGCACCAGCTGGCCGCCGCGCAGGTGCGGCCCGATCTCGCGACCCACGCGCGCCAGCATCTGCGGCTTGACCGCCAGGATGATCACGTCAGCCCCGGTGATCGCATCCACGTTCGAAGCGGCGACTCGGATCCCGTGGGTGCTCTCGAGCGCGGCGCGCCGGTCAGCACGCGGATGGCTGGCGATCACCTGGTCGGGCGCGACGAGTCGGCCGCCGAGCAGGCCGACGATCATCGCCTCGGCCATGACGCCGGAGCCGACGGTCGCGATGGTTCGGTTGGCGAGGGGCGACATCGCGGCGGAGGATACCACCGGGGATCGGCGGGGCCGGACGTGCTCGTGGCGCGGACCCGGACGTCGCGTGGCGCGAGACCCGGACATCGCGTGGCGCGAGACCGCCTCAACGCGCCGTCGCGGAGACCGTGATGAAGAAGCGCCCGGTCGTGGCCAGCTCCAGGGCCGCGAAGCCCGCCCGGCGCAGCGCCGCCTCGACCAGGTGGGGCGAATGCCAGGTCCAGGGGATGCCGGGCGGCGGTCCGCCGGCCGCGTCGCGACTCAGGTCCACCACCGCAAGGCGGCCGCCGGGACGCAGCCGGCCGCGCAACGAGCCTGCGGCGAGGTCCAGGCCGGCACCCCGCACGCGTCCGAGCATGAACGCCGCGACGACGGCATCCACGGGCGGTGTTGCGACCACAGCTGCCGGTGGAGCCCACGGGTCCGCGACGTGAAGGTGGGCCCGGAGCCGGTGGGCGAGGAGCCGGTCGCGGGCCCGGTCCAGCGCCTCGCCGTCCGCATCAAAGGCGTGCAGCTCGCCATGCTCCGCCAGCAGCGGCGAGAAGAAGCCGGTGCCGGCCGCCGGTTCGACGATCGTGCCGGTCAGCCCAAGACCGTCCAGCCAGCGCGTGACCATGTCCAGCTCCGCGGCCCAGGCGACGTCGTGGACGGACCCGAGCTCGAAGGCGCCGCGCCGCAGGAACCAGTCGTCCGGGAAAGCCCGGAGTGCCGGCGCGGTGGGGGCACGTGGCGTCCGGACCTGGGTCGCAGGGGCGGTGCTCGCGGCTGGGACGTCGACCGGCAGTGCTGACGCGCCGGCTCGAGCCTCCAGGCCGGCCCGCAGCCTGGCGCGCAGGAACCGGCTGTCACCGGCCCTGCCGAGACAGGTCGGGCAGAGCTGGGCCCACCCCTCGAGATCGTCCGGCCCCCGCGTTGTCCAGGCGTCGCCGCACCAGAGGCAGTCGAAGCGCGGGCGGTAGGCCATCGGGTCGGGGTTGCCGGACCGGCTCAGCGCGCCGGGGCCCAGCTGTCGGGCGGTGCCATACCGTCGAACGCCGCGGGGTCGATGAGCTCGGCCAGGATCTCGATCCCGTCGATGATCCGCGGGCCCGGCCCGCTGAAGGGACCGCCATCGACCACGTAGACGCGCCCATCACGGACGGCGAGCAGCTCGCGCCACACGGCCGGGCGCGGCAGGCTGTCCCACGTCGCGAGCCCGGCCGGCAGTGAGCGAGCGTCGGGCACGAGCACCAGGACCTCCGGATCGACCTCGCGGACCGCCTCCCATGTCGTGGGCTCCGGGCGCTCTCCGGCCCGGCCGAGCAGCTCCCACCCCCCGGCCAGCCGGACCTGGTCCGGGATCCAGCGACCGGCCGCCAGGGGCGGATCGACCGCCTCGAGAACCACGACACGGGGCGGCGGGAAGCCGTGATCCAGGCGGCCCATGACGACCTCCTCGAGGGCCTGGAGGCGTTCTCGGAGGCCCTCGACCACGCCCAGGGCCTCGTCCTCGGCTTCGGTCATGGCACCGACGGCGATGATCGCGTTGAAGACACCTTCCACCGACGCGGGAGCGATCGTGAGCACCGACGGCTGGCTCTCGGCCGTCGCCAGCACCGCCTCGACCTTCCGGCCACCGATTGCGCCGTCGTCGCCGCGTCCCACGAGCACGAGATCAGCGTCACTGGCTCGCAGGCCGGACCGGTCCAGCTTGTCGCCCCGCTCGGCCGGGCCGGGCCGGGTCAGGATCGCCGGTCCGGCGGCTCCCGGCGTCAGCTCGCAGCGGTGGGTGACACCAACCAGCTCGCCTTCGAGCCCGAGGGCAAGCACGATCTCGGTCGCAGCCGGGAGGAGGGAGACGATGCGCACGCCGCCAGTCTACGGGGCAGGGAGTACCACGGCCGTTCGCCGATCCACCGGGGGCGGAGTCGGGCGCCGGACCACCGGCGCGGCACCGGGCGCGCGGAACCGGGCGCGCGGAAACGGCCCCGCAGTCACTGCGAGGCCGTCAACCAGACCGGTGATCGGACGTCCGGCGCGGCGGCGGCGCGTGGCCGGCGGCGGCGCGTGGCCCCGGCGACCGGGCGCGCCTCAGGCGGGCTTGAGCTCCTCGAGCGCGGCCCTCGCGGCCACCTTGTCCGTGAACCACAGCGCCTCGACCGCGGTGTAGCCGGCCCACTCCGGGGGCAGGCTCTCCTCCGGGAAGATGGCATTGACCGGACATTCGGGCTCGCAGGCGCCGCAGTCGATGCACTCGTTCGGGTCGATGAACAGCTTGCGGTCGACGCCCTCGTCGAAGTGGATGCAGTCCACCGGGCAGACGGACACACAGGCGGTGTCCATCACGTCGACGCAGGGCTCGGCGATGACGTACGTCATGCTTCGAATTACTCCTGATGATTAGGTCCGCGGGCGAGGGTACGCGGCAGTGACGCACCGCTGGCTAGCCTACCACCGGGCGCACCGTGCCCGATGGCGGCGTCCGTCACAACCGGGGCGTGACCGCCGGCCCGTCTCAGCCGCCTGTCGACCTGGATGGCGGGGGGCCGTTGGACGCGAGTGGCACGCCTGAGTCGTCCACGAAGCGCACCGGCACGACCATCCCCTTGGCCCAGTGACCCGGGATGTGGCAGCCAACGAACCAGCCGTCTGGCGCCGCCGCCGCGTCATCGGGCACGGTCCAGGTCACGTCCAGTCGCTGGCCCGAGCCGACCACGACCCGCACGCCATCGAAACCGGGGGGATCCGGCACGAACGGCGTCGCGCCGGGCGGATGGTCGACCGTCGCTGCCTCCGCCGACTCCCATGCGAGCTGGTCGTCCATGCCGCCGAGGATCGCCTCGTGGATCTCGAGGCCGCCGTTGATGACATGGAGGATCACGGTCTCACCGGGCACCAGGTCCACCGCCGACGGCACGTAGGCGTAGTCGCGGGCGAGGATGTTCACCTCGCGGGGAAGCGCGCTCGTACCCGGCGAGATCGGCGGCGTGGAGGTCGGGGCGCCGGCCTCGCAGGATGCGGTCACCACCGCGACCGCAGACACGAGGAGGAGGGCCGTGAGGAAGGCACGTGACGGACGGTGCATGTCCTCATCATGCGGGACCCTCGCGATTCGGCGGCCCGGACCGGGCTGCGCAAGCCCCGCGGCCGCATGGCGCGCCCGCCGACGTCGCGAGTGGGAGCCCCGCGTGGCGCGCCCAAGCCTTGACATCGCTCGCCGCCTGCCCCTACCGTGCGCGCACTTCGCGGCGGCCGGGGGTCGGTGCCGGCCACGAGCAGCCTGACGATCGTCCCCATCGCACAGGAGCCGTCTTCTCCGCGTGGCCGCCCCTATCCATCCCGAGCAAGCCCCAACCCGCGATGCTGCGGGCACGCCGCTGCCTGATGCCGCCGTCCGACTCGAGGGCCTCGTCAAGCGCTACGGCGACGTGACGGCCGTGGCCGGCGTTGACCTGGAGATCGCGGACGGCGAGTTCTTCTCGATGCTGGGGCCATCCGGCTCGGGCAAGACCACGACCCTGCGCATGATCGCGGGGTTCGAGCTGCCGACCGCCGGACGCGTCCTGCTTCACGGCAAGGACGTCAGCCGGCTCGCGCCGTTCGAGCGCGACGTCAACACCGTGTTCCAGGACTACGCGCTGTTCCCGCACATGTCGGTGGGCGAGAACGTGGCCTATGGGCTAGCCGTCCGGAAAGTGCCCAAGGACGAGCAGAAGCGCCGCGTCACGGACGTGCTGCGCATGGTCCGCCTGGAAGGGCTACGAGGCGCGCAAGCCGGGTCAGCTGTCCGGTGGCCAGCGCCAGCGGGTGGCCCTCGCCAGGGCACTCGTCAACCGTCCACGCGTCCTGCTCCTCGACGAGCCCCTCGGGGCCCTCGACCTCAAGCTGCGCGAGGAGATGCAGATCGAGCTGCACCAGATCCAGGGCGAGGTGGGGATCACCTTCATCTACGTGACCCACGACCAGGCGGAGGCGCTGACGATGAGCGACCGGATCGCGGTGTTCAACGCCGGCAGGATCGAGCAGATCGGCCCTCCGGCCGAGGTCTACGAACATCCGGCGACCCGATTCGTCGCCGGGTTCGTGGGCACCTCCAACCTGCTGACGGGCGCCGCAGCCGAGGCGATCGTGGGCGGGCCGGGAACGTTCACCGTGCGGCCCGAGAAGATCCACCTCAATGACCCGGACACGGCGGCCGGAGAGGACGAGGTCGATGCGCTCGGCCGGATCCGGGAGGTCGTGTACATCGGTCCCGACACCCGGTACTACGTGGTGCTCGATGCCGGCGCCGAGCTGATCGTCACCCGTCAGAACATCGCGACGACCTCGAACGAGGCGCTCGCGCAGCAGGGCCGGGCCGTCCGGCTCCACTGGAAGCGGCAGCACTGCCTCCCCGTCGCCGACGGGGTGCGTCCCAAGCTGGAGGAGAGCCCATGAAGCTACGCAGGATTACTGCCCTGGCGGGTGTGGTGGCGATGGTCGCCGCCGCGTGCGGTGGCGCCGGTGCCACCGAGGCGCCCAGCCTGCCCCAGTCGATCGGAGCCGGCGAGGGCGAGCTCAACCTGGTGATCTGGGCCGGGTACGCGGAGCGTGGCGCGGTCGATCCGGCGTACGACTGGGTCACGCCGTTCGAGGAGAAGACCGGCTGCAAGGTCAACACGACCGACATGACCGACTCGAACAACGGCGTGTCGCTGATGCAGTCGGGCAATTACGATGGCATTTCGGCCTCCGGCGATGCCACGACCCGGCTGATCGCCGGCGGCACGGTCGCACCCGTGAACACGGCCATCCTGCCCAACTATGCAAACGTGTTCGAGGGCCTCAAGAACCTCCCTCACAACACGGTTGACGGCGTCAACTACGGCGTGCCCCACGGGCGCGGACCGAACCTCCTCGCCTACAACACCGACGCGGTGACCCCGGCGCCGACCAGCTGGGACCCGGTCTGGGAGGGCGGCTCGGACTACAAGGGCAAGATCAGCGTGTACGACTCCTCGATCTACATCGCGGACGCGGCGCTGCACCTGATGACCAAGCAGCCGAACCTGGGCATCACGGATCCCTACCAGCTCACCAAGGAGCAGTTCGACGCTGCGATCAAGCTCCTCGAACAGCAGCGTGACAACGGCGCCCTGTACTGGGGCACCGCGAGTGACCAGGTCAGCTCGTTCTCGGCCGGCGACGTCGTCGTAGGGACCACGTGGCAGTACCAGATCAACACGCTCCAGGCCGAGGACCAGCCCGTGGCGGGCGTGCTCCCCGACGAGGGGTCGACCGGCTGGTCTGACACCTGGATGATCGCGAGCAAGGCCAAGCATCCCAACTGCATGTACCTGTGGATGGACCACATGATGTCCGCCGAGGCCAACGGCCAGGCGACGGTGTGGTTCGGCGAGGCGCCCACGAGCCAGCAGGCGTGCGACTACGCGGAGACGCTGTCGCCCGGCCACTGCGAGCAGACGCACGCCAACGACGAGGCCTACTACAAGAAGGTCTGGTACTGGAGCACGCCGCAGGCCGACTGTGCCGACCAGGACTCCGCCACCACGTGCATGACCCAGGACGACTGGGTCAAGGCGTGGACGGCCCTGCGCGGCTCCTGAGCCTGGGCCGCTAGTCGAAAGGAGGGGTTGCCGCACCGGCGACCCCTCCGCCCCTTCCCGGCAGCCGACAGGGGCCGGGTCGTCCAGTTGCACCACCAGGCTGACACCCCCGCCGATGACCGCCTCCGGCAACACGATCCTCGTCCCCGAGCCGCCCGATGAGCTGCGGGCCCCGCGGCGAACGCCGTTCCGGCGCCTGTCCGCCTGGCTGCACCCGCGGCGCCGCCTGCGGGCCGGCCTGCTGCTGGCCGGGCCGCTAGGTTGGCTGGTCATCGCCTACCTCGGCTCGCTGTTCATCCTGCTCCTCAACGCGTTCTGGGCAACGGACCCCTTCACGGGCCAGGTCATCCCGTTCGACTGGTCGCTGGACGCGTTCGTCGAGCTGGCATCGGAGCCTGTGTATCGCATCGTTGCCCTCCGGACCTTGGGCATGGCTGCGCTCGTCACGGTGACCGACGCCCTGCTCGCGTTCCCGATCGCCTACTACATGGCCCGGATCGCCTCGCCCCGGGTCCGAGGGCTGCTCGTGATCGCGGTCCTGATGCCGCTGTGGGCCGCGTACCTGGTCAAGGTGTATGCGTGGCGGACCATCCTCCAGGGCAACGGCATCGCCGAGTGGATCGTGACCCCGCTCGGGATCCCCGCACCGGGGCTCGACGAGCTCGCCAACTCCTGGATCGTCCT
This sequence comes from uncultured Chloroflexia bacterium, assembly GCA_963788375.1. Lineage (GTDB taxonomy): Bacteria > Chloroflexota > Limnocylindria > Limnocylindrales > CSP1-4 > CAIXZV01. The sequence goes on along the minus strand of CAWBGT010000016.1, from coordinate 565,830 downwards.
GTCATACCTCTGGCTGCCGTACATGATCCTGCCCATCTACGCGGGTCTGGAGCGGATCCCGAGCTCGCTGCTGGAGGCATCGGCCGACCTGGGTGGACGGGCCTGGATCACGTTCCGGCGCATCATCCTGCCGCTGACGTTCCCGGCACTCGTTGCGGGCTCGATCTTCACCTTCTCGCTGACCATGGGTGACTACATCACCCCAGACCTGGTCTCGGACGCGAAGTTCATCGGCAACGTGATCTACGACAACTCCAGCCTGGGGGACCTGCCGCTGGCGGCCGCGTACTCCATGCTGCCGATTCTCGTCATGACCGTCTACCTCCTCGTCGCCAGGCGTCTGGGCGCCTTCGATTCGCTGTGAGGAGGAGACGCTGATGGAGGGTCGCGGCACGCGCATCGCCCTGCGCCTGGCCACCGTCGGGGTGCTGGCGTTCCTCTATCTGCCGTTGATCATCCTCGCGATCTACGCGTTCAACCCCAGCCGGCTCCAGGTCTGGCCCCCGACCGGGTTCACGCTCCACTGGTTCGGCGAGGCGGCAGCGAACCCGGCCCTGTCACGTGCGTTCGTGAACTCGATCATCGTGGCCACGGTCGCGACCTCCATCGCGCTTGTGCTTGGGACGCTCGCCGCATTTGCGGTCCAGCGCCACGCCTTCTTCGGCCGCCACACGATCTCGTTCCTGCTCGTGCTGCCCATTGCCCTCCCCGGCGTGGTCACGGGCATCGCACTGCGGACCACGTTCGTCACGTTCGGTGTCGAGTTCGGGCTGATGACCATCGTGATCGGCCACGCGACGTTCTGCGTGGTCATCGCCTACAACAACGTCATCGCCCGCCTGCGCCGCCTGCCGCGCTCGCCCGAGGAGGCGTCTGCCGACCTGGGCGCCGACTCCTTCACCACCTTCCGGCGGATCACGCTGCCGGGTATGCGGACAGCGCTCCTCGCCGGCGGCCTGCTCGCATTCGCGCTCTCCTTCGACGAGATCATCGTGACCAACTTCACCGCGGGCGCCGGGACGCAGACGGTCCCGATGTGGATCCTGACGGCGATCCAGCGCCCGACGGAGCTGCCGGTGGTCAACGTCGTTGCCCTGGTGCTGATCCTGATCAGCGTGATCCCCGTGTGGCTGGCATCGCGGATCACCTCGGGCGCGGGCGCGCTCGGCCGGAGCTGACCGGATCTACCAGCGCCGGCCGTGACCGCACGGGCCGCCGCGATCTTCTGTCACCATCGCTTGGCACCGGCGATCACGATCGCCAACGCACCCAGCGTCGGGGCGAGACTGATGGCGAGCAACGATGCCCGCCGGGCACGCATGAGCACCCCGATCCTCCTTGCCCGCCTGGCGGGCGCTCGGTCCACCATCGTCGACCCTGCCGGGTGCCCGCGGCCGACGCCTGGGGACGCAGAGTCTCGCGGACACCACTTATGCCCGGCTTATGCGGGAGGCGGGCGGGGTGTGGGCGCCGGGAGGGCGGGGTGTGGGCGCCGGGAGGGCGGGGTGTGGGCGCCGGGGGAGGGCGGGGTGTGGGCGCCGTCCGTCTTGATACCACCGGTCCGTATTCATCGGTGGTTCAGGTGGGCGCGCATCACTCGTGGGTCGCGCACCAAAACTCGACCTTCGAGCCGCGGTCACGCACGCATGACCGCCAGGTGATGCAGAGGTGGATCAGCGGGCGCTACCCAACGTGGGCGGCCCGCGTCGGCGTCCAGAGCCCGGCACCGTGGCCGGCCTGCGGCAACGTGGCCGGCCTGCGGCAACGTGGCCAGCCTGCGGCGATGGGCCCCCACGAAGGGCTGCGAGCCCCGTGACGATCTCCCTCGGGCGACGAAGTCACATCCCCTGCGGTTCGTAGGCCGGGTCGAGGTAGACGGCCGGGTCATCCTTGAACTCGAGCAGGCAGCCCTTGCCGCAGAACCAGTAGGTCTCGCCCTCGTGCTCCAGCGACAGCGTCGACTTCTCCGTGTCGACATCCATGCCGCAGACCGGGTCCTTCACGATCGCCATCGGGTGCTCCTCCTGGTCTGGGTCAGGGCTGCGAGTGCGGGCCCGGGACTTCGGGAGCTTCTCGCGAGCCGGGATTGGGGTGCGAATGCGGGGAGGCTAGCGCAGGTGCGGCGGATCGGCCGAACGGCCCTTCCCGCGATGGCACCGCCCAGGAGTAGCATCGCCGGACATGGATGCGCTGCCGACTCCCACCGATCCGCGTGAGGCGCTGCTGGCCGAGCGTGCGCGCGTGCTCGAGGAGGTTGCCGACAACACGGTGGAGGCGCCCGGCCAGATGACCTACGGCTCCCAGGCCGCGGCCGCAACCCACGTCTTCGAACAGCAGCGAGACCTTGCTCTCCTCGATCACAATCGCCAGCACCTGGTCGCGATCGATGCAGCCATCGCGCGGCTCGATGGTGGCACGTATGGCTACTGCACGACCTGCGGCAAGGCGATCCCGCCCGAGCGCCTGGAGGCGCTGCCGTGGGCCGCTCACTGCATCGACTGCTCGCGGGCCATCCGCCGCCGATGACGGAGGCGCGCCCCCAGCCGGCCCTCGTGGGGCTGCCCGAGATCCGCGCGGCAGCCGCCATCCTGCGCGGGATCGCGGTCAGGACGCCGATCGTCCCGTTCGGCCGGCCTGAACGGAAGCAGTGGCTCAAGGCGGAGTCCCTGCAGCCGATCGGTGCCTTCAAGCTGCGGGGCGCGTACGTTGCCGCAGCCGCGCTGGAACCGGCGGCGCGGGCACGCGGCCTGATCACCTACTCCTCCGGCAACCATGCCCAGGGCGTCGCCCGAGCGGCGCTGCTGTTCGGCGTGCCCGCGGTGATCGTGATGCCATCCGATGCTCCGGCGCTCAAGCGGGCCCGGGTCCAGGCGGACGGCGCCCAGGTCGTGGTCGTCGGCACCGCCTCGGAGGAACGCCAGCGAGTAGCCGAGGACATCGCCGCATCCCGCGGCCTCGCCATCATCCCGCCCTACGACGACCCGCGGATCGTTGCCGGCCAGGGCACCGCGGGCCTCGAGATCGCGGAGGACATGCCGAACGTGGCCGTTGTCCTCGTCCCGATCGGTGGCGGCGGGCTGGCCAGCGGGGTTGCCGCGGCGATCAAGGGCCTGCTCCCGGGCACACGGGTGATCGGAGTCGAGCCCGAGCTGGCGGCGGATGCCCGCGACTCGCTGGCGGCCGGGCGCATTGTCGCCTGGCCGGCCGACGAGGTGAGCCGCACGATCGCCGACGGAACGCGGACCCAGTCCATCGGGGTCCTCAACTTCGCCCATCTCTCGACCCAGCTGGACGCCGTGATCACTGTGTCCGAGGTCGAGATCGCGGCCGCGGTCCGACTCGCGGCCGAGGAGGCACGGCTGGTCGTCGAGCCGTCGGGTGCCCTGACCGTGGCGGCGATGCGCTTCCACGCCTCCGAGGCCGGCCTGGACAGCCTGGACGACCCGATCGTGGGCGTGGTCTCCGGCGGCAACGTGGACCCCGACCGATTCCTGGCCTACCTCGAGGCGCCAGTCCCGCCCGAGCGGTAGCTTCTCAGCCCGCGCTCGACCCACCATCGCCGGTGCCGGAGGGTGCCTCCGCGGCCCGACGCGCCGCGAGGCGCACCTCCCGTTCCCTGATGGCGGCCCGTTCGCCCTCCAATCGCCGATCCTCGCCCACCGACCGGCGCTCCTCGTCCCGCGCCCAGACCACCATCAACAGGATCAGCGCGCCGATGAACGCGAAGTCGCCGCCCAGCCACATCACGCCGCCGGCGATCTGCTGGTCCTCGAGCGCCGTGGGGCCCCATGTCCGGATCGTGGTCAGGTAGTGGTTGTAGAGCGGGATCGAGGACATGTAGATCGCGAGGGCAAGGAACGTGTTCTGCGGCATCTGGAGGCCCACGTAGAGCACCTTCGCTGCCGGTCGCATGCGCCAGGGCGATGGGTCCGGGCCCACGATCGGCCACCAGAACAGCAGGGCCGCGGACAGGAACAGCGCATGCTCCATGCGGTGGACCAGCTCGTTCTCGAGTGACAGGTCGAACAGCGGCGAGAAGTGACTCCCCCACATGACGGCCGCGAACAGCAGCCACGACACGACCGGGAAGGACAGGATGCGGACGACCCGGGAGTGGAGCAGCGGGAAGATCCAGCGCTTGCGCGTCGCGGACGAGGAGGCCCTTAGCAGCAGCGTGATCGGACCCGCGTAGAGGAGCAGGACCGGGGCGACGAGGGTGAGGAGCAGGTGCTGGACCATGTGGACCGAGAACAGCGTCGTGTCGTAGCGCTCGATCCCGGAGTCGAGGGCCACGAGCACGGCCAGGACGCCCAGCACCCACCCCCACGTGCGCCGCCCGGGCACGGGGTTGCCGGGGTGCTCGCGGTTGACCTTCCGGACACCTGTCCGCCACAGGAGCAGGGCCACGATCGCCGGCAGCCAGACCAGTGGATCGCCGGACCAGCCGAGCACCAGGTTCGATGCGTCCGGCGGGACGTCCGGTGTCGAGCCGCCGTGGGCCAGCGCGACCGGGGCAGCGGCGAGCGTTCCGGCCAGGACCGGCGGGATGGCGAGGAAGGCCGCGTGCGCGGCCCGGGCCAGGCGCTGCGGAGGGGTGGAGCTCACCGCTCCATTCTCGCCCGAATCGCGCTGGATGCGACGATGTGACGTCTGGCAGGGATCGCTCGACCAAACGGCCCCCAATTCGTGGGACCTTCGGGTATGATGCGCGCGTCCGGCGCCCCCGGCCCCTGGAGGCGTGCGTCCCCGGGCGAACCGCATCACCACCTCAACCGGGCTCGCCCATGGCCCGGACGACACCGCTCGAGGAACCAGATGTCGATGCCTTCCCGGTCCAGGACGGGGTCAGGTCCTGTCATCGCCGGCCTGATCATCGCCGTGGTCGTCGTGATCACGATCGCCGTGCTGGCGGCCGCAGGCGTCACGCCGCAGCAGGTCTGGGACAGCTTCTTTCCCGTCGACGCGTCGAAACCCGTCACGGACCGCGGCGTCGCCACCCGACAGCTGTACAACATCGTCTTCTACATCGCGGTCGTCATCTTCGTCCTGGTCGAAGGGCTGATCGTCTTCTCCGTCTTCCGCTTCCGCCGCAAGCCCGGAGACGACACCCTTCCGCCGCAGACCCACGGCAACAACCTGGTCGAGGTCATCTGGACGGTGATCCCCACCGCGATCGTCCTGGCCCTGTTCTTCATGTCGTGGCAGACCCTCAACACGGTGGATGCCGCTACCAAGAGCGACGTGCACGTGCGAGCCGTCGCGGCCAGGTTCCAGTGGCAGTTCGACTACCTCGACGCCGACGGCAAGACGCTGTTCACGCAGTCACTGCCCGTGGGCGAGGACGGCGGGCTGGTCCTGCCCGTCGGGGAGCCGGTCCATATCACGCTCCGCAGCCCCGATGTCATCCACGCCTTCTACGTCCCCAAGTTCCTGTTCAAGCGGGACGTCATCCCGGGCAAGGAGAACAACTTCGACTTCACGGTCGAGGAGCCCGGCACCTACCGCGGCCAGTGCGCGGAACTGTGCGGGCCCTACCACGGCTCCATGATCTTCGAGGTCAACGCGAAGTCCAAGGCGGACTTCGACACCTGGATGGCCGCCCACGTCGCGAAGGCGAATGCGACGCCTGCGCCGCAGCCGTCCGGCGACGCTGCGGGTCCGGTCGCGGAGCTTGCCGCGCAGAACATCGCCTACTCGACCGACGCGCTCCAGGTGCCGGCCGACCAGCCGTTCGTGATCCATTTCAAGAATGACGACAAGGGCGTGCCCCACAACGTGGCGATCAAGGACGGGTCGGGCGCAACGGTCTACACCGGCGAGATCATCACCGGTGTGTCCGAGACCAGCTACAGCGTGTCGGCTCTTGCGGCGGGCACCTATCAATTTGTCTGCACGGTCCACCCGAACATGACCGGCACGCTGACGGTCCAGTAAGGGAGCACGGGATGGCCACCACGACGCTCAACCCCGCCGCTCCCGCCGCCCGGAGCGGTCTCTACAAGTGGCTCACGACCACAGACCACAAGAAGATCGGGATCATGTACCTGATCAACTCGATGCTGTTCTTCGTGGCCGGCGGCATCCTCGCCCTCCTCGTCCGCGTCGAGCTGGCCCAGCCGGGCCTCCAGGCCCTGGACGAGGCGTTCTACAACCAGGCGTTCACCATGCACGCCTCGTTCATGCTGTTCCTGTTCATCATCCCGATCCTGGCGGGCTTCGGGAACTATGTCGTGCCCCTCCAGATCGGGGCACCGGACATGGCCTTCCCGCGGATCAACGCGCTCTCGTTCTGGCTGCTGCCGCTGGGCGGCCTGCTGATGGCCTCGGGCTTCCTGGCCACCGGCGGCGCCGCCGCCGCAGGCTGGACGGAGTACCCGCCGCTGTCCGGCGCGCAGTACGCCGGCACTGGCACGGACCTGTGGATCATGGGCCTGACCCTGATCGGGACCAGCTCCATCCTGGGTGCGATCAACTTCCTGGTCACGATCTTCAAGATGCGGGCCCCAGGGATGACGCTGTTCCGGATGCCCATCCTCGTCTGGACCGTCCTGGTCACGAGCGTCCTCGTGCTCATGGCGACCCCGGTCCTGACGAGCGCCCTGATCATGTTGTTCATCGACCGCAACTACGGTGGCCATTTCTTCGACCCGGCCAACGGCGGCAGCGCCGTGCTCTACCAGAACGTGTTCTGGTTCTACTCGCATCCCGCGGTCTACATCATGATCCTGCCGGCGATGGGGATCATCAGCGAGATCCTGCCGGTGTTCTCGCGCAAGCCGCTGTTCGGCTATAAGGCCTTCGTGTTCGCGACCGCGGCCATCGGCGCACTCGGGTTCTCCGTGTGGGCCCACCACATGTTCACGACCGGCGCGGTGTTCCTGCCGTTCTTCAGCCTGATGACCTTCCTGATCGCCGTGCCCACGGGCGTCAAGATGTTCAACTGGATCGCGACGATGTGGCACGGCCAGCTGACGTTCTCCACGCCGATGCTGTTCGCGGTCGGGTTCCTGACCCTGTTCCTGATCGGCGGCCTCAACGGTGCCTTCTCCGCGGCGGTCCCGGTGGACTTCGCGCTCCATGACACCTACTGGGTGGTGGCCCACCTCCACTACGTCCTGTTCGGCGGGTCCGTCTTCGGGGTCTTCGCCGGGATCTACTACTGGTTCCCCAAGATGACCGGCCGGATGCTCAACGAGGGCCTGGGCAAGCTCCAGTTCGTGCTCATGTTCATCGGGTTCAACCTCACCTTCTTCCCGATGCACCAGCTGGGCCTGGCGGGGATGCCGCGCCGCATCGCCGACTACGCCAGCACGGCGGGCTGGAGCGAGCTGAACCTGGCGGCCACCGTCGGCGGCTTCGTGATCGCGTTCTCCATGCTCCCCTTCTTCTGGAACGTCCTGATCTCGCTGCGCAACGGCAAGGTCGCCGGCCCCGATCCCTGGGAGGCCAACACCCTCGAGTGGGCGACCTCGTCGCCGCCGCCTGCCTACAACTTCGACCACCTGCCCGAGATCCGCTCCGAGCGTCCGGTCTTTGACGTCCGGTACGGCCGGACTGCCGCGCACTGACGGGGGAGACGACGATGACTGCCGACTCCACCACGCTGACCGCGACCGCCGCGGAGCATCCCGCCGTGGATACCCACGGCAGCGGGATGGGCAACCCAGTCCTGGGGATGCTGCTGTTCATCGCCAGCGAGATCATGTTCTTCGCGGGCCTGTTCGCCGCCTACTTCAGCATCCGCGCCGGCTACACCGAGGTCGTGAACGGCGTGGCCACCCGCGTGTGGCCGCCGTCCGCGTATGAAGGGCTGCTGAACCCGTTCAAGCTCACCACGGAGGCCGGCGCACTCAACCTGATCCTGCCCGCGACGATCATCCTGGTCCTGTCCTCGGTCACCTGCCAGATGGGCGTGTGGGCGATCAGGCGGGACGACCGGGCGGGGTTCACCCGCGCCTTCTCGGTCACGTTCGTCCTGGGCGTGATCTTCCTCCTGCTCCAGGCATTCGACTACAGCGTCCTGATGCACGAGGGCCTCACGATGGGAGCCACCACCTTCGGGACGACCTACTTCACGATGACGGGCTTCCACGGAGCACACGTCTTTGGGGGTGTGCTGATGCTGGGCGTGGTGGTATACCGGGGTATGGCGGGCCAGTTCTCTGCCCGCCACCACGACATGGTCGAGGCGACGTCGATCTACTGGCACTTCGTGGACGTCGTCTGGATCCTGCTCTTCTCCATCCTGTACCTGATGTAGCGCGGAATGAGCCTCCCGATGAAGCCCCGGCGCGCCGCCCTGTTGGGCCTGATCTTCGTTGCGATCGCGATCTTCTACTGGGCGTTCACGAAGGTCGTGGACCCCCTCCAGGTCGACCTGGCCGGGGTCACCCTGCTCCTCGCCCTGGGCGGTGCCATGGCGCTCATGGCCTACGTCCTGGTCTCGGGCCTCAAGCAGCAGAGCTGATGCAGCGCCGATGATCGAGGAGCTGTGGTCGGGCCTCATCGGCCTGACCGAACCGTTCGTCGTTCCCGATTGGGGGGCCCTGGTCCTCCTGATCCCGATCGGCCTGGCCCTGCTCGTCTTCGGGTACATCGCGTGGCTGGCCTACCGCTTCATGACGGCCGGCCCAAAACGACGCGGCAAGGGGCCCATCCCGCCCGCCACCCCATCCGGCATCCACATGCCCGGGCCGTCGTTTGCGCCCGTGCTCGGAGCCATCGGTGCCTTCTTCATGGTCTTCGGCATGGTGGCGGGCGGCATCTGGCTCGCCGTCGGCGCGCTGATCCTCGTGATCACACTGCTCTACTGGGGCCGCGAGGCGCTCCGCGACTACGATCACATCGCGGCCACCGGCGGCGGTGAGATCGCGGCTGGGGCCCTGCCCGCCCCGACCGGCACCCCACCCGCAGGCGTGCACATCCCGCCCCCGTCATTCCGCCCGCTCCTGGTCTCCATCGCGCTGTTCGCCATGGTCGCGGGCATGGTCGTCGGTGGGGCGGCCCTGGCGCTCGGGTTCATCGCCATCGCGATCACCGGGCTCGGCTGGCTGTGGGACTCGCGCAGGGAGTACGCGGCCACGGTCGAGGCGGACAGGACGGGGCACCTGGACCTCGGCGGACCACCCGCCTGGCCCAAGGCGACGTTCTTCGCGCTGGGCCTGATCGTCCTCGGAGGCCTGGTGCTCGGCACGGGCATCCTCTCCGGCACCGGCGACGGGACTGCGGCGCCCAGCGGCGCCCCGGGCGCCAGCGCCGCGCCGGGTGCAGCTGCCGGCGCGCCGTCCGCCGCCCCGTCGGCCGCGATCGCAGCGGACGCGGTGGTGGTGGCCGAGAACATCGAGTTCGTCGACAGCGCGATCACGGTCCCCGCCGGGGTGCCGTTCACCCTCGCGCTTGACAATCGCGACGCAGGGATCCCGCACGATGTCGTGATCAAGGACGCGGGAGGGGCCGAGCTGTTCAAGGGCGAGCTGGTCACGGGCCCCGCGGTTGTGGTCTACGATGTGCCGGCCCTTCCCGCCGGGCAGTACCCATTCGTCTGCTCGGTGCATCCCAACATGACGGGGACCATCACGGCCCAGTAGCCGGCGACGGCCCCATTTCGAGGCACGTCCATCAGCCGCGCGTTTCGAACCCGAACCCTGGCCCTGCTCGCTGCCGTCCTGCTCGCCACCGCCGGCTGCGCTGGCGGTGGCGATCGCGAGGCCCGGGTCGGCCAAGCGGCCCCCCCGCTCTCCGGGACGGCGCTGGACGGCTCCACGGTGGACCTCGCCGCCTATCGCGGCCGACCCGTCATCGTCAACTTCTGGGCGTCGTGGTGCACACCATGCCGCGATGAGTTCCCCCTGTTCGAGGAGAAGCTGGCGGAGCTGGGCTCCGCCGATGACCTGGCGATCCTGGGCGTGCTCTACAAGGACGAGCCGGCCATGGCCCGACAGTTCGTGACCGATGTCGGGGCCGTCTGGCCGACCATGACGGATCCGGATGGGACCGGCGCTGCCGGCTGGCGCGTCGCGGCGCCGCCGCAGACCTACTTCATCGACAAGGACGGCATCGTGCGCGGGATCCAGATCGGCGAGGTCCGGCCCGAGGACTTTGCCACTCAGTACGCGAAGATCAAGCCGTGACGGGGAGCGGGCCGGCCTCCGACGCCGCATCCGGCCCGGACGCGGTCGCCTCGGAACCGCTCGCCGTCCGGGTCCAGGGGCTCCGCAAGGCCTATGCCGGCCGCCAGGTGCTCGACGACGTCTCGCTCGAGGTCCGGCGCGGCGAGCTGTTCGCGCTCCTCGGGCCCAACGGGGCGGGCAAGACCACCACCGTCGAGATCCTGGAGGGCTACCGCCGCGGCGACGCCGGGACCGTGCGGGTGCTGGACCTGGACCCGGCCCGCGATGGGCGTGCGCTGCGGCCGAGGCTGGGGCTGATGCTCCAGGAGGGCGGCATCGACAACCGGTCCACGCCACGCGAGGTCCTGCGCCTGTATGCCCGCTTCTTCCAGGATCCCGAGGATGCGGATGCGCTGCTGGAGTCGGTCGACCTTGCGAGGTCGGCGTCGACGCGGTACCGGCGCCTGTCGGGCGGCGAGAAGCAGCGGCTGGGCCTTGCGCTGGCGCTCGTCGGGCGCCCCGAGCTCCTGGTCCTGGACGAGCCCACGGCAGGCATGGATCCTGCCGCCAAGCAGGCGACTCGAGAGCGCATCGCGGCGCTCCGCGCAACCGGGACCACGATCATCCTCACCACCCACGAGCTGGGCGACGTCGAGCGGCTTGCCGACCATGTCGCGGTGCTGGATCGCGGTCGCATCGTGGCTGATGGGACGCCGGCCGAGCTGACCGGTGCCGGGGCGCCGCGGATCCGGTTCCGGCTGTCCGCCCCACTCGCTGACGACGACGGCGTAGCGCTGGCCGCGGCGGTCGAACCCGGTGGCGGGGCAACGCTGCTGCCGGCGGGAGCGGGGGCACACTACGAGCTCAGCGGGCTTGCTGCCGCCCCGGACCCGCGTCTGGTCGCTGAGCTGGCGGGCTGGTGCGCGGAGCGCGGGCTCCTCATCACGGAGCTCCGTCTCGGCGCGGCGAGCCTCGAGGAACGCTACCTGGAGCTCGTCGGCGCCGACGTCGCGGACGAAGCGGAGGGCCCGGCGTGAGTCCCGGCGAAGGGACGCCCAGCGTCCTGGGGACCGGCACGCCTGCCCGTCCGGCGTCCAGGCTCCGCATGGCGCTCGCGCTGGCGTCCAACGAGCTCCGCCTGGCGGCCCGCCGCGGCGAGAGCCTGCTGATCACGTTTGTCATCCCAGCGGGCGTGCTGCTGGTGTTCAGCACCTTCGACACCACCGGGGGCGCCGGAGACGCGCGGCCCGTCGACCGGATCCTGCCCGGCACGATCGCCCTCGCGGTCATCGCCGCATCGCTCGTGTCGCTCGCGATCGCCACCGGCTTCGAGCGCTCGTACGGGGTGATCAAGCGCCTGGGCGGATCGCCGGCCGGCACGTCCGCGCTGGTCGCGTCCAAGACCGTCGCCGTGGTCGTGGTGGAGGCCATCGAGATCGCGCTGCTGTTCGCGATCGCGATCGGGATCCTGGGCTGGTCCCCCGGGCCTGGCGCATCCGCCACCCTGGTCGTGGTCGGGCTGCTGCTGGGGACGGTCGCGTTCGCCGGGCTCGGCCTGCTGATGGCGGGGACCCTCCGCGCCGAGGCGACGCTCGCCCTCGCCAACCTGCTGTTCCTGCTGTCGCTCGTGCTCGGCGGGATCGTGATCCCGCTCGACCGCCTGCCGCCGGCGATTGCCTCCGTCGCCCATGACCTGCCGCCGGCGGCCCTGACCCAGGTCCTGACCGTGGGGCTCGGCGGATCCGGCGACGCGACGGAGTCCCTGGTGATCCTGGCCGGTTGGGCGGTGCTCCTCGCCGTCCTCGCCGCCCGCAAGTTCCGCTGGGACTGAAGCCGGACCGATCCGCGCAGCGGCGCCGGGCTCTGCGGGCAGGGGCTCTGCGGATCGTTGCCACGACAGGAGCAGGACACCGCGGTGGTCGCCGGGGCTGCGCTCGTCGGAGCGCTGGTGATTCCAGCCCTGGCGGTCGCCGCGTTCGTCGGCGCCATGCGCACCACCCTGTCCGGACTGAGCGCGCATCAACGACTGCCTGACCTGTCGCCCTGGGCGCGACGGACGCGGGCGCCGCGGTGCGGCATGGCGTATCGTCGCACCGTGGTCCGTCCCAGTCGCGTCCCGGTGCGCCCCATCCTCGAACGCCTGCGATTCCCCGCGCTGGCTGCCGTGGGGTCTCTGCTCGCTCATGACGGGATATTCGCGGCCCAGTACGGCCTGGGGCCCGACCGGGACCTCGCGCTCGCCGCGACGACCCACGGGTACTGGCCGGCGTTCATGATCGTCACGCTCCTCACGGTCGCCGTGGCGGCGGGAGCCACCGTCGCCGCGGTGCTGCACCTCCGGCGCCTCGTCCGAGGCCTCCCGGCGACCCCCGCCGCGCCCGGCCGGCCCAGCTACCTGCGCGAGGTCGCGCGCATGTGGCCGAGGCTGCTGTTGGTCGTCGCCACAGCGTTCCTGCTCCAGGAGAACCTGGAGCACCTCGCCGCCGGCCGCGAGCTGCCCGGCCTCTGGGCGCTGTCAGCTCCCGGCTACCCGCTGGCCATTCCCGTGCTTGTCGTCGTTACCGGGCTCCTGGCGGCCGTGGGCGGCTGGCTCCAGTGGCACCGCGACACGCTCGTCCGGCGACTCCGCGCCGCGCGCGCCGCTGCCCTGCGCCGCCGCACCACTGCCCGCGTCCCCCACGGTCGCTGGGCGCTCGTCGCCGCCCTGCTCGCTCACCGCTGGATGCTGCTCCGCCGCGATGCAGGACGGGCGCCGCCCGCCGTCGCCGCCACCTGAACCGGTCCGGCCCAGTCGCTCCGCGCCACCCGCGCGGACGTCTCGCGGCAGCCGGTACACCTGTCCCCCGTCGCCCTCCAGTGCGGAGCACCCCCTTCCATGTCCTTCACCGGCTTGCGTGCCGGCATCGTCGCTCGCAGCCCAGCGGCCCGCCTCGTCCTCGCGGCCGCCCTGGTGACGGCCTGCGGCGGCGGTGGAGCCACAATTCCGAGCCCGGTCATGGTCGAGGCTGTCACCCAGGCCCCCCTGGGCAACCGTGACACCGCCTACGACCCGCCGCGACCCGCACCGGCCTTGCAGCTCACCGACGAGGACGGCCGCCCGTTCGACCTCTCGAGCCTGTACGGCAGGCCGGTCTTCGTCTACTTCGGGTACACCCACTGCCCCGATGTCTGCCCCACCACTCTCGCGGATCTCCGAGCGGGGATCAAGGAGGCCGGCGTGGCCGCGGACGTGGTGTTCGTGACCGTGGACCCCGACCGCGACGATGCCCCCGCCATGAAGCAGTACGTGGACTACTACGGGGCCGGCTACACCGGGCTCACCGGCACCGCCAAGCAGATTGCCGATGCGGCGGCCGACTGGGGCGTGACCTACCGGCAGCTGCCGTCCGATTCGGCCAGCGGCTACGCCATGGCCCATTCCACGGACGCCTACCTCGTCGACGGCGAGGGACAGCTCCGCCATCACATCTTCTTCGGCGCTGGCGCCGATCTCATCGCCGACCGGCTCCGCGAGGTCGCCGGCTCATGACCCACACCATCGATCACCCGGGAGGAACCACCATGCACACCGTCATCCGCTCCGGCCGCGTCCTTGCGCGGCTGATTCCCGTCGTCCTCGTCGCCCTGTTCATCGTCGCCTGCTCGGGCGGTTCGAGCGGGATCAAGGTCACCGATCCGTGGGCCCGCACGTCACCGATGGTGGCTGGCGCCGGGGCCGCCTATATGGTCATCGAGAACACGGGCTCCGAGGCCGACGCGCTCATCGGCGGGTCCAGCCCCGTCGCCACGGCCGTGGAGGTCCACGAGACGGTGGCGATGCCCGAGACGTCCGAGATGCCCATGGCGTCCGACGACGGGATGGGTGGCACGGAATCCCCAATGGCCTCGGACGACGGCATGGGCACGGGCTCCACGATGATGGGCATGCAGCGGATCGACCGCCTGGACATCCCCGCCGGCGGCGCGGTTGAGCTCAAGCCCGGCGGCTACCACATCATGCTGATCGGGCTGACACAGCCGCTCGAGACCGGCCAGAAGATCGAGATCACGCTGAACTTCGAGAAGGCGGGCGACGTCAAGGTCACCGCCGAGGTACGCGAGAACTAGGCCCATGCCGCCAGCCCCGGGCATCGGGTAGGGTCCCGGGGCGACCTGGGTTGTGGGCTGTGGCGTTCGGCCTGCCGCGCGGCGGCATTGTCCCCCGGATCGGATGATCCATCGGCTGGACGGATCGGGTAGCCTCGGCACATCGCCGAACCCCGTCCCCGCACGCCCGCGATCACGGAGGACCTCATGGACCAGCTCGTCAAGGATGCCCGCAGGCTTGCCTCGATCGGCACCTTCTTCATCATTGTCGGCTGGGTCTTCGTGGCCTACGCGGTTGTCGCGGGCGTGATCTGGTGGATCGATCTCGCCCAGCGCGACGCCTTCAACATGTTCGAGGCCCTGGCCATCTCCGCCAGCGCCGTGGGACTGCCGATCTTCATGGCCTTCCTCGTCGCCGGCGTGGGCTACGCGATGCGGCTGTTCGCGCTCTACGTCGCGTCCAAGAGCCAGTAGCGCCGGGATCACCATGTCGATCCGGCGTCTCGGGGCGCTCGTCGCCCTCCTCGCCTTCACCATGGCCGCCTGTTCGCCGGGCCCCGGGACCGGTGGGGAGCTCCAGGGCACCCACTGGGTCCTGGGCGCCTACGACCAGGACGGCGCCCTCACGATCATCCCCGACACCGTGTATGCCGATGCCGAGTTCGACTCCAACCGCGTCTCCGGGTTCGCCGGCTGCAACACCTTCAATGCCCTCTACCGGACGGGCGGGCGAACGCTCCTGATCTCGCCGCCTGCCGCGACGTTCATGGCCTGCGACGAGGCCACCATGACCTTCGAGTCGCGCTATCTCGAGCTGCTCCAGGCCAGCCGGTTCTATACAGCACGCAGGGACACATTGACCGTCTTCGACGCGGACCGCAACGAGATCCTGCGCTTCGACGCCGCCCCGCGGAACCCGCTCCTGGGTCGCTGGCGGGTCGAGTCCTACGGCATCCCGCCGAGCACAGTCACCGGCATCGTCGAGGGCACCGAGATCGACGTCGTCTTCGGGATCGGCACCGTGGGCGGGTTCGCCGGCTGCAACTCCTTCAGCGGCACCTACGGCACCAACGGCACCGTCCTTTGGGTCTCGAGGCTCGCGACCACCCGCCTGGCCTGTGACGAGGCCCTGATGGAGCAGGAGACTGCCTTCATCGCCGCCCTCGAAGGGGCGGCCCTGATCGAGTCCCGGGGCTCGACGCTCAACCTGACCAGCCGCAACGGCGGGATCCTCGTGGCCCTCGCCCGGCCCCAGCCGGAACCCGACGCCAGCGCCAGCCCGGCGCCCAGCGCCACGGAGAAGCCGACGGAGAAGCCGGGTCCCACGCCGACCGCGACGCCCACGGCATCGCCGAAGCCGACGGCCACGCCTTCGCCATCACCATCGCCGACCCCCAAGCCAACACCCAAGCCGACCGCGACGCCGGCCCCGACCGCCCCGCCGACGGCATCACCGCCGGCCAGCGTCCCGCCCACGGCGAAGTGCAAGCTGTCTCCGGCCGGTGGACCGGTGGTCGCAACCATCGTCTACCCGGGCACCTGGTCGACCGTCATCGAGCCCGCGGACCTGGCGTGCCGCTACTTCTCCCCGGAGCCGATCACGGTGCCGGACGATCCGGCGACGCTGGAGACGCCGGTCATGGCCAACGTGTTCGCAACGCCCTACCAGGACGCGATCACCTCGGCCACGAACGCCGCCAACTGGACGGTCGCGACCACGTCGGAGTTCGACGTCAAGGGGACACCGGTGACGTGCATCGGGGCCGTCGCGGTCTCGGTTGCGGCGGGCATCCCCGTCGGCGAGGCGCGGTACGCCTGCCTCGCCGACGTGCAGACGGCGGGGACCGTCGGAATCTGGGCCACGGGCGCGCCGGATGATGAGGTGTTCCTGCTGGAGGCCGCCGTCGTCAACCAGATGACGCTGGCCTCCACGTTCACGCCTCCGGGCTGAGCTCGACGCACACCGCCCGCCGGGACCTCGCCATTCCGGCGGGCTTTCACGTTCCGGCGGGCCTTTCGTTCCGGCGGGCGAACCGGTTTCGACCAGGCTGGCGTCACCTGCCCCGGAAAAGGAGAAACCCCGGGGTGGTCGGATCCCGGGGTTTCAGGGGAAGCGAGTTGGTTGCGGGGGAAGGATTCGAACCTCCGACCTTCGGGTTATGAGCCCGACGAGCTGCCGCTGCTCCACCCCGCGACTGGCTACGTTACCGGGGATGGCTCGACCCGTCAAAAGCCTCCTCGGCTCGGGCGCGCAGGGCATGCTCCCACACGTCCAGGGCAGGCGGCCACCAGCGGGTCAGGAATCGCTCCGAGCCATACCAATCGCGGCCGATCCCCTGCCCGTGGGCGGCATCATCGAGAACGAGCGACGGCGCCCCGCGCAGCAGCGCCGACGCGACGGGGATAAGGCCGTCTCCCTCGATCTCCGGGGACTCGAGCGCCGGCGCCATCTGACTGTACGTGCGCCACGTCTGTCGCTCCCAGAGCGATCCGTCCCGGCGCCCGACGACCCGACGCGAGGCAACCGCCAGGTATCCGGTGGTGGGCGCGAAGCTGGGGCCGGGCACCACGCGGTTCGCGAAGGCGGCGGCCTCGGCTCCGACACGATTGCGGGTCCCCACCCCGGCATCCACGACATGCGGAGTGCCCAGCGTGACGATCGCGCCGATCCTTCGCGCCGCGCCCAGTCGACGGCCGGCAAACGGCTCCGGTGACGTCAGCAGACGGGCGGACATGCCGCCCGCGGAATGCCCGATGACGAGCACGGGCGCCCCGCCCGAGACTTCCCGCGACAGGGCCGACGCCGCCAGGAGCGCCCGCCCGGAACGGGTGAGAATCGGCCCCAGCCCGCGCCGGGCCGCCAGCAGCCAGTCCATCGTCCAGACGTTGCCCACGATCACGCCGGCCGCCCCGTGCTCCCGCAACCGGCGCACGAACGGACGGTAGGCCGGCGGCGAGGTGATGAAGCCGCCCAGCACCAGCACCACGGGCGCTGGCGGCGCGCCCGCGAGGACGGCTTCGCGCCAGGGGGCCTGAGCGGCCATGGTCACACGGTCTCCCGTACATCCGGGCCGGGCACAGGGCCGGGCCGCGCTGGCCGACGCCGGCGGGGCTGCATCGCGTCGTACAGGCGCCGCCGTCCGAGCGCCAGTCCCACCGCCAGGGCGACGAGGGTCACGAGCCCCGTCACCCAGAACGGATAGCGGAGGTCGATCGCGGCGAGCGATCCTGCCGCCAGCGACGCGACGATCGTGCCCACCGTGCCCGCCCCGCCCAGCAGGCCCTGGGCAGTGGAGGAGCGGCCCGCGGGCGCCGCCCGGGCCGCGAGCAGGTAGATCGCCGGGGAGGCAAGCGCGAACGCGGTTCCCTCGACCAGGCCCAGCACGACCATCCACCAGATTGCCGGGACCAGGGGGTAGAGCAATCCGCACAGGCCGATCCCCGCCACGCCGATGACCAGGGCGTAGAAGCCACCCTGGCGGTCGATGAAGCGGCCCGTGAAGGGCGACAGGATCAGCGGCGGCAAGCCGAAGGAGAAGAAGGTCAGGCCGATCGCCGCCAGGTCCGCCCCGAGCGAGGTGAGGTACAGGCTCCACACGACCTCGTAGCTGCCGCCCGCGAAGTAGCTGCCGACGTTGAACGCGATCGCGGCGGCGAGCAGCACGTTCGCCAGGCGGACCGGCCGGGCCCAGCCGGAGGCGTCGACCACCTCCTCGTCGCCGGCCCTGGTCGCGACCTCCAGCTTCGTCGCGTCCTCCGGGCTGATGTGCTCGAGCTCCGGGACGAGCAGGGCCACCAGCACGGCCGACACCAGCAGCGTGATGCCGGCGATCCAGAACACGACCGTGGGCTGGCCCGTGATCGCGGCCGCCACCCCACCGATCGCCGGGCCCAGCATGAAGCCACCGGTCTGCGCCGCGCCATACAGGCCGAAGGCCTCGCCCTGTCGTTCGGGCGGATTGGCATCCACGATGTAGGCACGGGCGGCCGGGTCGTACATCGCTGCAGCCATGCCGGACAGCGCCCGCAGGATGATGAACGCGACGGGCCCCACCAGGAACAGCGGCAGGACCGCGAAGCCGGAGGCCAGCACCAGGCCGGCGATCATCATCGGCCGCCGCGGAACGCGGTCCGCCAGCCAGCCGAAGTACGGCTCCCCGATGAGGCGGGCCGCCGGCCACGCGGCGACCACGACGCCCAGGGTTGGCAGATCCACGCCGTGCTCAGTGAAGTAGATCGGCAGGATCGGGAGCAGGGCGCCAAACCCGAGCCAGATGGTGGCCTCGGCGAGGAGCAGCGGCAGGACCGGTCCCCACTGGGCCAGCCACGCGCGGGCACGACGGTTCACGGACGACCTGCGGTACGGGCCGCCATCCTATCGGGTGGCCGGCGCGACGAGGCGGGCGTGGATCACCGCTCGGGACCAGCGCCTATCATCAGGCGTATGTGGCCCGCGCTGCTCCTGATCCTCCTCGTCGCCGGCCTGCTGGCGCTGCTCCCGGTGTGGCGGTTGCGGGTGGCGGGCTGGTCCCCGGGCGCCCTGTTCGCGGCCTGGCTGTTCTACGCCATCGGCATCCTGCTGGCGGTGCGATTCGCCCCGGCCGTCCGCTTCCTGCTGCCGATCCTGGTGCTCGCCTACGTGGCGCCGTTCGTTGCCGGGCCCGAGCGGCTCTCCACCGTGCTCCGCAGTCGCCGGCCGAAGCCACGCGTGGTCATCGACGTGACGCCCAGGGACGTCACGCCCGACGACAACCTGGTGGACGACAGCCCGGTGGACAACAGCCCGGTGGACGGAGCGGATGGCCACGACAAGCAGACGCCCGAGGATCGACCCGGTGGCAGCACGGCCCCCTGATCACCAGGGCCCCATCGGTGGTTTCGCGCGAGGCAGGCAGGGCGGGTCCCGCGTGGGCTAGAGTCCGAGCGTGACCGGACGCACCTTCGACCGCTCGCCGTGGCTCCTCGAGCCGGACATCTCGTTCCTCAACCATGGCTCGTTCGGCGCGTGTCCGGCACCGGTGCTGGAGGCGCAACGTGCATGGCGTGACCGGCTGGAGCGGGAGCCCGTCCGATTCCTCGACCGCGAGCTGGACGGGCACCTCGACAGCGCCCGTATGGAGGTTGCCGAGTTCCTCCACGCCGACCCGGATGGCCTGGCGTTCGTCCCCAACACGACGACCGGCGTGTCCACCGTGCTCGCCTCACTCCGCTTCGCCCCGGGCGACGAGCTCCTCGCCGGCGATCACGAGTACAACGCGACCCTCAACGCCCTGCGTGCGGCAGCCGAGCGCGACGGCGCCCGGGTCGTCGTCATCCACATCCCGTTCCCGGTGGCGGACCCGTCCCAGGTCGCGGAGGCCTACCTCGAGGCCGTCACATCGCGCACCAGGCTCGCGCTTGTCAGCCACGTGACCTCGCCTACGGCGCTCGTGCTGCCCATCGCCGCGCTCGTCCGGGAGCTGGACCGGCGGGGCGTGGACACGCTGGTTGACGGCGCGCATGCACCCGGGATGCTGCCGCTTGACCTCGAGACGCTGGGCGCCGCCTACTGGACGGGCAACGGCCACAAGTGGCTGTGCGCCCCCAAGGGCTCGGCCGTGCTGCACGTCCGCTCCGACGCCCGGAAGCGGATCAGGCCCCTGGTGGTCTCGCACGGCGCCAACAGCGACCGCACCGACCGGAGCCGATTCCGCCTGGGCTTCGACTGGACGGGCACCGGCGATCCCACGCCCTACCTGGCGATGCCGGCCGCGATCCGCTTCGTCGGCGGCCTGCACGAGGACGGATGGACCGGCCTCATGGCTGCGAACGCGGCCCTCGCCCGATCTGGCCGCGACCGGCTCTGCGCCGCGCTCGATGTGGTGCCGCCCGCGCCCGACACGATGCTTGGTGCCATGGCCGCCGTCCCGCTTCCAGACGTCGCACCCACGGAAGCCGCTGCCCGGCAACTGCAGGCCGCCTTGTTCGATGAGGACCGGATCGAGGTCCCGGTGCTCTCCTACCCGGTGCGCGCCGCGATCCCGCCCGATGGTGGCCCGTCGCAGACGCTCGTCCGCATCTCGGCCCAGCGCTACAACCGGCCCGAGGAGTACGAGTGGCTCGCCGAACGCCTGGCGGCACGGGTTCGCTCGGCGAGGTCGCCCCGGTCCCTCCTGGGACGCCTGCGGCGAGGCTGAGGGAGGCTGATTTGGGCCCTGGGGTTCGGCGTCAGCCGCGACCCGCGAGGCCGATCCGCGCCCCGTTCACGGCGGCCGCCGCCGGCGATGCCAGCCAGGCAAGGGTCTCGGCCAGCTCCTCGGCCGTGGTCCAGGACGCGTTCCCGGGCGACGCCGCCGTCTCCCGGAGGTGATCCACGTCGATCGCGCGCACGGTCACGATGTTCGCGGTGACCCCGGAGTTGGCGACCTCGCGAGCCACCGAACGGACCAGGACCTCCTCCGCCGCCTTGGCCATCGCGTAGCTGGCGCCCCTGGGGCCCGGCTCCGTGGCCAGCGGTGACGAGACGCCGATCACGCGTCCGAATCCACGCTCCCGCATCCCGGGCACCACGGCCTGGAGCATGTGCAGCGTCGTCCAGAGGTGCTGGTCCAGCATCCGTCGGACCTCGTCGTGGTCCAGGTCGGCCACCGCCGTCCCACCCGTCCAGCCGCCCACGAGGTGGAGCAGGACGTCCACGCGTCCGAAGGCAGCCTCGGTTGTGACGACCGCGTCGCGGGCGGCGGCCGGGTCCCGGAGGTCACCGGGCACGGAGAGGACGCGGTAGGACGGCAGGTCGAGGTCGCTCACGAGGGCTGCGAGGCGACCCGGGTGCGAGCCGTTCAGCGCGAGGTGCGCACCGTCGGCGGCGAACCGGAGGGCGGCGGCACGCCCGGCGGGACCCGTCGCCCCGGTGATCAGGACGACCAAGGGATCCTGGCTCATGGACGAACACCGGCCTCGGTGGCCCCCGTCCGACGGCCCTGCCGCGGGTAGATGACCAGGATCCGCCCCGCCTCGTCTCCGACGTTCTCGACGTCGTGCGGGACGCTCGGATCCCAGGCGAGGTAGTCCCCGGGCCCCAGTTCGAACACGTGCTCGCCCTGGGTCATCCGCCATCGACCGGCCAGCACCAGGTGGTGCTCGTCTCCGTAGTGCGCATGCACGCCAGTGCCGATTCCCGGGGGGACGACGGCTTCCAGGATGCAGACGTCCCGCGACGTGCCCGCGTCAACCTCGGTCAGGACGGCACCACCCGGGCCATCCACCTGGGGCCGGTCGCCGGCCAGCACGACGCGGGGCGGCACGGACGAGTCGAGCAGGAGCCAGGCGGCCGGCACATCGAGCGCCGCCGCGATCGCCGCCAGGGCCTCCAGGGACGGAACCGACTTCCCGTTCTCGATCTGCGACAGGTAGCCGACGTTCAAGCCGCTCTCCTCGCCCACCTGGGCCAGGGTCAGGCCGCGCGACTGCCGCCACCGACGGACCTCGCGGCCCACCGGCAGTCTCGGTTGTGGTTCGAGTTTGTCCACAGACAACCTACTTGACCTCCAGTCGATCATGTGTCAGAGTTCACTCAGCGGCAATGATGATTTGCCAACAACAAACAGTCAAGCGACGCGCACCGGCGCGTCGTGGAATCCAGCAGGAGCGCGTCTCGTGAACATCGCGATCATCGGCACCGGCAACGTCGGCTCGGCACTCGGCGGGTCTCTCGTCCGAGCGGGCCACACCGTCACCTTCGCGGGTCGTGACCCGGCCAAGCTGGCCAAGGTCGCCGCCACCACCGGCGCCGCTGCAGCAACGACGCCGAGGTCCGCCGCTGCCGTCGCCGACATCATCGTGATCGCAGTTCCGTACGCCGCCACCGACGGGGTTGCCGCGGAGATCGCCCCAGGCGTCATCGGCAAGGTGGTGGTGGATGCCACCAATCCGGTCAACGCCGAATTCTCCGGCCTCGCGACCGAGGGCGGGCCATCCGGAGCGGAGCGGCTGGCCGCTGCCCTCCCGGGCGCGACCGTCGTCAAGGCCTTCAACACGCTGTTCGCCGGCGTCCAGGGCAACCCCGCGATCCACGGGACCACCATCGACGCGCTGTTTGCCACCGATGACGAGGCCGCCGCCCGAGTCGTCGCCGACATGGCCTCCTCGATCGGCTTCCGCCCGGTCCAGGTCGGTCCCCTTGCGGCCGCTCGCGAGCTCGAGTCGCTCGCGTGGCTGAACATCCGCCTCCAGGTCGCGAGCGGGGGCACATGGCAGACCTCCTACGTACTGGTCGCACCGCCGGACGCTGCCGTCGCCGCCTGACAATCCGACAGGGTGCCGACGCCCGGGGATGCGCATCCCGCGATGCGCCGCCGTGCGTCGGCGTCTACCGTTGCTGCAGCCTGCCGTCCCGGAGCCCAGCCCACGATGACCAATCCACTTCCTGCCGCGAGCGCATCGCGAGATCGCGTGTCCGGCCCCCTGCCCGCCCTGTACCTGGGACACGGTGCACCGCCGCTCCTCGACGACGCCGCGTGGATGGCCCAGCTGGCCGGCTGGTCGGCGAAGCTGCCGAGGCCGCGTGCCGTGCTCATCGTCAGTGCCCACTGGCAGACCGCCCCGATGGCCATCGGCGCAACCACCACGGTCCCGCTGGTCTACGACTTCTACGGCTTCCCGCAGCGCTACTACGACCTCCAGTACCGGGCGCCCGGCGCTCCGCAGCTGGCGGCGGCGGTCAAGGCACTGATGCCCTCGAACGAGCCTGTCCTTGATCGCCCGTCCCGCGGACTGGACCACGGGGCATGGGTGCCCCTGATGGCGATGTACCCGGACGCAGACGTCCCGGTGCTGCAGATGTCGATGCCGGATCTTGACCCTGCGCACCTGTTCGACGTCGGCCGGCGCCTCGCCCCGCTGCGCGACGAGGGCGTGCTGATCATCGGCTCGGGGTTCATGACCCACGGGCTCCCCTACCTCGGCGAGTACTGGGACGGGCGGCCGGGGGCGCCGGCCTGGTCCGCCGAGTTCGACGGCTGGGCGGCCGAGGCGCTGGACCGGGGCGACCTGGACACGCTGTTCGCGTTCCGGGAGAAGGCGCCGGGCATGCCCTATGCCCACCCGACGGTGGAGCACCTGGCCCCGCTGTTTGTGACCCTGGGCGCCGCGGCGGCACCTGAGCGCGCGCCGCGGACCGCAATCGACGGGTTCTTCATGGGGCTCTCGAAGCGGTCGTTCGAGACGGCCTGACGGAACGAATGCCGGCCGGCGGTGCCGGACCGGCGCCACCCTCCCTCGGAGCCGCCCGGCGGTTCGGGCGGGTGCCACCCTCCCTCGCGCGCCGGGCGCGTGCCAGCGCCCTTGGGCCCACACCCGACCGTTCAACCGCCCGGTGGCACAGGCGAGGCTAGCGGCTTGTCCGTGGCTGAAGAGGCGCCAAGGCCCGACAAACGTGCCTCCGCGCGGCGCAACCCTTCTACGGCGTGCCGATGGCGTCCGCAACGGCACACCTGGGCACGGCATCCGCGACCCTGGGCGAGGGCGTAAACACGGTCGATGAGCAGCTGGCGTTCCTGCGTGCCGAGCGCCGGCCAGACGGCGGATGGGGTGACCCCCCCAAGGGCGAGTACCCGGAGCCGCCCGAGGCTGGCGTCGTCGAACGGACGTAGTGGAGCTGCCCGGGCCCTAGGCGCTTACCCCCCGAAGGACACCGCCCATCTTGCGCCTGTAGGCCGCTGGGCTCAGCCCGGTCTGGCGCTTGAACAGGCGGCGGAAGAAGGTCGGGTCCTCGTAGCCCACCCGCCACCCCACGTCGTCGACGCCGACGTCCTCCAGCTCCAGCAGCCGCCGGGCCTCCTCGACGCGGACGGCATGGACATACTCGATCGGGAGGTAGCCGGTCGCGGACCGGAAGCGTCGGGCGAACGTGCGTGGCTTGAGACCGGACCGCCCGGCCATCGCAGCCACGGGATTCGGGACGGTGAGGTTCACCGCGATCCACGCCTGGCACGCGGCGATGACGGCGTCACGGTCCCGGCGTGGCCGCACCATGGCCGCGAACGGCCGCTGGCCGTCCTCGTGGCCCGCGAGCAGGAAGACCTTGGCGGTCTGGACCGCATTCGCCGGGCCGCACAGCCGTGCGATCAGGTGGAGAACCAGCTCCTGCCAGGCCGTGGCACCTCCGGCCGTGATCACACCCGAGGTCTCGCTCGCCAGGTTGAGGATCGAGGCGTCGACAAGCCTGATCTGCGGGTAGTGCTTGGCGAAGAGGTCCTGGTACGCCCAGTGGCAGGCGGCCTGCCGGCCATCGAGCAGGCCCGCCTCCGCGAGCAGCAGCGAGCCCGTGCACACCGACGCGATCAGCGCCCCACCGGCATGCATGCGCCGCAGCCAGTCGGTCTCGCGCGGATAGCGGCCCCGCGGGGGCACGCCGATCGGCGTGTACATGTCGCACACGATCGCGACGTCCACCGCGTCGAGGTCGTCGACCCCCGCCTGCGGCTCGACAGGCACGCCGCCGACACAGCGGAACGGCCGGCGCTCCGCGGCCACGATCCGGACGTCGATCAGGGCCTCACCGGCTTCCCCCTTGGTCATGTCCGGGAACACGGCGCCCACGGACGTCAGGACGTCGTACAGCCCGTACAGCACCATGGCCGAGGTCTCGGGCGCCGCGACCAGCGCGACAAGCGGCTTGCGCGAGACTGTCATATTTGCCCCGTTCTTCGGCATTCCATCTCTGGAAGGATGCCACACGGGCTGCCAGACTCGACGGGCAAGCAAGGCATCGGCAGCAGCAGGCGGGAGACTGGCGCATGGAACACACCGCGATCGACACGCTCCGCGACGCCGTGGCAGGCGAGGTGTTCACGCCGACCGACTCGGGCTATGACGCGGCGCGGGCCGTGTGGAACGCCATGATCGATCGCCGGCCCGCGGTCATCGTCAGGCCCGACAACGAGGACGGCGTGGTCACCGCCGTGAGCTTCGCCCGCACGCACCGCCTGCCGATCTCGATCCGCGGCGGGGCCCACAACGTGGCGGGCCACGCGGTGGGTGACGACGGCGTGATGATCGACCTCTCGGCGATGACGGGCGTTCGGGTGGATCCCGAGCGGCGCCGGGCCTGGGTGCAGGGCGGGGCCACCTGGGGCAGCGTGGATGCGGCGACCCAGGCCTTCGGCCTGGCGACACCCGGCGGCCTGATCTCGGAGACAGGCGTCGGAGGGCTCACCCTCGGCGGCGGCATCGGCTGGCTCAGGAGCCGGTACGGCCTGTCGATCGACAACCTCGTCGCCGCCGATGTCGTCACGGCGGACGGGCGCATCGTTCACGCCGGGCCCGACGACAACCCCGACCTGCTGTGGGCGCTCAAGGGCGGCGGCGGCAACTTCGGTGTCGTCACCAGCTTCGAGTTTGCGCTCCATCCCATCGGGCCACGGGTCTACTTCGCCGGCCCGGTCTACCCGATCGATGCGGGAAGCGCACCGATCCGATTCTGGCGCGAGTTCCTGGCCGACAAGAGCGACCGCGTCGCCTCGCTGATCGAGTTCTCGACCATCCCGAGCGATCCCGGGTACCCGGAGGCCGCCTGGGGCCGTCGCGTGTACACCGTTGGCGCCCTGTTCGCGGGTGACGCAGACGAGGGCGAGGCCCTCCTGCAGCCCCTCCGCGAGCTGGGCGAGATGGTGGCCGACTTCTCGGGCCAGATGGACTACCGCGATGTCCAGCAGCTGTTCGACACGGTCATCCCGTTCGGGCAGCACCGCTGCTACTGGAAGAGCCGGTACGTGGGTGGCCTGACCGACGAGGTCATCGACCTGGTCCTCGAGCGGAACGCCCGCCCGCCGTCCGCCAACACGCTGTCGTCGATCTGGAACTTCGGGGGCGCGACGGCGGCCATCGGCGCCGAAGAGACGGCATTCGGCGACCGGTCAATGCCCTACATGGTCTCCGTCGACTCGATCTGGACCGCGGCCGAGGACGACACGGCCAACATCGGCTGGACCCGCGACTTCTGGGAGCGCCTTGCGCCCTACTCCCACCACGATCGCATCTACCTCAACTTCGCCGGGCTGGGCGAGGACAACGAGGACCTGGTTCGCAGCTCCTACGGCGCCAACTACGACCGCCTGGCGACCATCAAGCGCAGGTACGACCCGGACAACGTCTTCCGCTTCAACCAGAACATACGGCCGGCAGGCTGAGGGCACGACGGTCCGAGGGCCTGAACCCCACGTCCGGGGTCCGTTGCGACGAGCGCGCTGCAGGCCGCCATGATCACGGGCATCATCTGCAGGCGGCGCGGCACGAGCCGCGCAGCCCAGGAGGAGGCGGCGTTGTCAGGCTCCGAGGCCCCGCACCAAGGCCATCAAGACACCGTCCGGCCCCTCGCGCAGATCCGTCGCTTCGAGCGCTCGGCGCCCCGCTCGGCCGGACTCGCCGGGATCCTGTTCTCGGTCCTGTTCGTGGCATCCCTGATGCTCGTCAGCACGC
Organism: uncultured Chloroflexia bacterium; assembly: GCA_963788375.1. Classification (GTDB taxonomy): domain Bacteria; phylum Chloroflexota; class Limnocylindria; order Limnocylindrales; family CSP1-4; genus CAIXZV01. The sequence continues at coordinate 539,179 of CAWBGT010000016.1, read as the reverse complement.
GCCCGCCCGAGGGCCTCGGGGCCGGCGAGCTCGTCGTGTGGTACCAGGCCAATGCCATGGCCCCGCTCACGATCGCCGTGCTGTACCTGGCACCGTTCGCCGGCATCACGTTCCTGTGGTTCATCGGCCTGATCCGGGCCCGAAATCGGCACTCACGAGGACCAGTTCTTCGCGACGGTGTTCCTTGGGAGCGGCCTGCTGTTCGTCGCGATGTATTGGGCCGCCGCTGCCGTGCTCGCAAGTCTCGTGGCCGGCAACCGGTTTGACAGCGCCCCGCATCTGGACGCCAGGACCCTCGAGACCGTCCGGTCGGTGGCCTTCTCCTTCGTCTTCGTCCTCGCCGCGCGCGCCGCTGCCGTGTTCATGTTCGTGACCTGCACCATCGCATGGCGGATCGCCATCTTCCCGCGAGCATTGACGCTGGCGGGCTTCCTGATCGCGATCGTCATGTTCCTGAGCCTGTCGTTCCTGCAGTGGATCGTGCTCCTGTTCCCGTTGTGGGTCTTCGTGGCGAGCGGCTACATCCTGGCCGCGGAGTTGCGGGCCTCCCGGGCAGAGGGCCAGATGGCCAGCGTGGGAGCACCGGGCAAGGCAGCGGGCGATGCCCCGGACGGAGCTGGGAGCCCGGGGCCCGAGTAGCCGGTCGGGGGGCCAGCCCGGCAAGCGCCGCGGGGGCGGCTCAGGGGCCAGCCGACTACAATGCCCGTCCGGCCCATGACCCGGCATGCCGCGTCGAACCGGGCTGGAATGGGCGCAACCTCGGGGGCGTGGAGCGTCCCGTTCACACATCGTCGAATTCTTCGAGGGGACATCACATGCGCAGGTTCTTCGCCGGGCTGGCCATCGCGGCCATCGCGATCACCGCCACCGCCTGTTCTGCCTCCGGCGGGACCGGTGGGACGATCGACGGGACCAGCTGGGCCCTCCAGACCTACGACGTCTCGGGCACTGCCACGCAGGTCCCGGCCGGCACCCGGGTCGACGCGAACTTCGCCGGCGGCAAGGTCAGCGGCTTCGCCGGCTGCAATGTCTACAACGCCACGGCCACGGTCTCGGGCGCCACGATCAAGATCGGGCCCGCAGCGACGACGGCAATGGCCTGTGATGCGGACAAGACCGCGCTCGAGCAGGCGTATCTCGCCAACCTGGCCAACGCCGCCACCTTCACCGCGACCAGTGACGCGCTGACCATGTTCGACAGCTCCGGCAAGTCGATCCTGGTCTACGCCGCCGGCGCCGCGAACCCGCTCGAGGGCTCGTGGGACGTCACCGGCTACAACAACGGCAAGCAGGCCGTGGTCTCGCCGGTGGCCGACAGCAAGCTCACGGCGATCTTCACGGCCGACCAGGTGTCGGGAAGTGCCGGCTGCAACGAGTACAGCGGCGGCTACACGCTGGACGGCACCACCCTCAAGATCGGCCCCCTCGCCTCGACGATGCGGGCGTGCTCCGACGAGGCGGTGAACGAGCAGGAGCAGCAGTTCCTGGCGGCCCTCCAGAACTCGACGACGTTCAGCCAGTCCGGCAACATCCTCACGCTCAAGGCGGAGGGTGGCGAGAACCAGGTCACGCTCGTCCCCGCCCAGTAGACCCCGGGGCGGTAGTCCTCGGGCGGCGAGCGCCCAGATGCGCCGTCGGACCCCCCCGAGACCGCACACCCCTCCGGGTCTCCCGGAGGGGTGTTTCGTGCCTGGGCATTGGTGGTGAGCCCGCTGGGATTCGAACCCAGGACCAAGGGATTAAAAGTCCCCTGCTCTACCGCTGAGCTACGGGCCCCCGCGCAACTCTACCCCGTGGCGCCCGAGGTGCAGGGGACGCCCCAGGGCGTCGCATCTGCCACTGTCGGCCACGATCGCATATCCTTCGGCTCGCCGAATCCGGCTGATACGGGGTCGACGGCGCCGGTCCAGAACTCGAGAGACAGAGCACACCGCACCAGGAGCCCACTGCATGCGCAAAGTCACGCTCATCGCTCTTGCCGCCGCCGCGGCCGCCATCCTTGCCGCCTGCGGTTCGAGCAGCGCGGACCAGCTCACAGGCAGGGACTGGCAGCTGACGGCGATCACGGAGAAGGTCCCGGCCTTTCAGGGCGTCATCCCGGCCGAGAACCAGGGCAAATACGTCATCACCTTCAACGAGGACGGGACCTACCACGGAAAGGCCGACTGCAACCAGATCGCGGGCACCTTCGAGACCAATCGCCGGGACAGCCTGACCATCAACCCCGGGATCTCGACGCTCGCCCTGTGTCCGGAGGGTTCGTACGCCGACCTGTTCGTCCACGGCCTCACCCGCGCGGAGACCTACGTGATCAAGGACGCCATCCTGTCGATCACGCTGAACGACCAGGGCACGATGGTCTTCGTCGTCGGCGTCCCCGGGGCGTCCACGCCGGCGGCCACCGAAGCGCCAACCGAGAAGCCGACCGCCAGCCCTACTCCCAAGCCGACCCCCAAGCCCACGGCGAAGCCGACCGCGTCACCGACGCCCACGCCAACGGCGAAGCCCACCGCAAAGCCATCCACGGCGCCCACGGATGCCCCCACGTCCAAGCCGACCACGGCGCCCACGCCCAAGCCGACGCCCAAGCCCACCCCCAAGCCGACGCCCGCCCCGACGGCGACGCCGACCCCGGGTGGTGAGCTCACGGGCAAGGCCTGGCAGCTGACCGCGGTCACTCTCAAGGACCCGGCCTTCCAGGGGGTCGTGCCACCCGAACAGCAGCCGAACTACACGATCACCTTCATGACCAACGGGACGTTCTCGGCCAAGGCCGACTGCAACACCGTCAACGGTGGCTATACGACCACGTCGTCCGGCGGCCTCACGATCACGCCCGGGCCCACCACGACGGTGGCCTGCGCCGACGGGTCGTACTCGGACCTGTACATCATCGGGATCAGCACCGCGGCGAGCTACGCCGTCGCGGGCAACCAGCTGACAATCACGCTGACCGACCAGGGGACGCTCACCTACACGGACAGCGGCGCCTGATCCATCGCGCCCGGGTTACGCGCCCGGGCTACACGGCAGAAGCCGGGTCCCCGACGGGCCCGGCTTCTCTATCTGACGGCCCGGAGCCGCCGCCTCAGGGCAGCAGGGACTCGTCCACCAGCTGGTCCACCGTCACCGCGTTCGGGACAAGCCCGAGCGAGGACATGAAGTCCAGCGACTGCTGCCAGCCATCCCGGTCGATGGCGCCGAGTGGCGCCCCCGTCCGGGTGTTCTTCCAGGTCGCGATCGTGGCGTCCAGGATCTGGCGCTGCAGCGCCGGGTCCACCGCGAGGTCCGGCACCGCGGCGAAGGTGGCGTCGAGACCGGCCTGCGGATCAGCGGTGATCGTCTCCATCGCGCGCAGGGTGGCGGCCGTGAAGGCCTTCAGCGCCCCCGCCTTCTTGGCCAGCGTCTCCGTCCCGGTCACGAGCCCCGGCCCCGGGAGCGGGACGACGTCGTCCACGGTGAGCACCACCGTCTCGATCCCCGCGTTGGCCACCTGGATCGGCTCGTTGTTCGCGAAGCCCGTGACCGCGTCCACCTGGCCCTGCTCGAGCGCGGCGGCCTGGCTGTAATCCGGGAACTCGACGATCGTCACGTCATCGGTGGTGAGGCCCGCGGATCCCAGCAGGGCCTGGAGCATGATCCAGTTGGTGCCGTACTTGCCGGGGGTCCCGATGCGCTTGCCCTTGAGGTCCGCGGCCGTCGCGATCCCGGATCCGGACGCGGCGATCACCACCGCGGGGAACTGCCCATAGATCGTGGACGTATAGACCACGGGGATCCCCTGGCTCACCGCGGGAATGACGGACGTGCCGTCCCCCGACCCGATGTCCACGGCACCCTGGCCAAGGAGCGTGATGAGGTCGGGGTCGATCTTGTTCTGGAGGGTGACGGCGAGCCCCGCGTCCGCGTAGTAGCCGGCCTGGTCCGCGAGGTAGAACTGGGCGAACTGGACGCTGGGGATGTATCCCAGGCCGACCGTGAGGGGCACCGCCGGTGACGGGGTAACGGTCGGGGTCGAGCCGCCACAAGCGGCGCTGACCAGCGCCACGGCGCCCATGAGGAGTGCGAGACGGAGACGCTTGGGGATCATTGGCGGAAGGACCTCCGGGGTGCACGGGTGGGGGTCACCGGTCGCCGACCAGCCGGCGCTCGATGAGAATCATGACGAGGTACAGCGTCACGCCCAGGATCGCCAGCATGGCCAGGGCGGCGAACATGAGCGGCGTGTCGAACAGGGAACCGCGGGCGACGTTGATCAGGACGCCGAGACCCTTGTCGGCCCCTGCCCACTCACCGACGATCGCGCCGATAACGGCGAGCGTCGCCCCAACGCGCATGCCGCCCAGGATGGCCGGCAGGGCCGCCGGGATCTCGACGCCCGAGATGGTCTGCCACGTGGTGGCGCGGAAGCTGCGGGCCATCTCGAGCAGGCGCGGGTCCACCGAGCGGATCCCCACCATCGTCGCGACCGCGACCGGGAAGAACACGATCAGGGTGGTGATGACCAGCTTGGACGACAGGCCGTTGCCGAACCACAGGACGATGAGCGGGGCGAGGGCAAGCACAGGCGTTGCCTGGGCTGCCACGAGGTAGGGGCTGAGCAGTCGCTCGGCCAGGCGGGACCGGGCGAGCAGCACGCCGACGACGAGGGCGATCGACGCTCCCAGGGCGAACCCCAGCAGGACCTCGACCAGCGTCGCCTGGACGTGCGGCCACATCATGCCGTCCGTCCAGGCGCGGACGAACCGCTCCGAAACCGTCCACGGGCCGGGGAGGACGAAGGACTTGAAGCCCGAGACGAAGACGACCGCCTGCCAGGCGAGCACGAAGATCGCCAGGCTGACCGCGACCGGCCACAGCAGACCGACGGCCCGGCGGCGATGGGTGGGGGTCGCGACCGACGGCGCGCTGCCGCGGTCGGCCTCGGGGCCGGGAGGCGGTGTGACGGTCGCGACGGGCACCGGGACGGCGGGGCGGACCTCGGTCACGTCTCGTCCTCCGGCCGGAAGGGATCGAACCAGGCCGGCGTTCCGGGCTCCGTGTCGGCGTGGGGCGGCTTGTCCCCTGGGCGGGCACCGGCGATGACAGCCGTCCTGGCCTCCTCCATCGCGATCCGGTCGTCGGTCGTGTCCACCAGGTGGGTACGGATGGCGGTGGCGATCGACGATACGAAGGCGGAGTCCAGGTCGGCGACCCGGCGCGGGCGCGGCAGGTCGACCGGGACCTCGACGACGACGCGGCCCGGCCTGGGTGACATCACCACGACCCGGTCGGCGAGGAACACCGCCTCGGGGATCGAGTGGGTGACCACCACGATCGTCGTGCCGGTGCGCTCCCACAGGCGGAGCAGCTCGCCGTTGAAGCGCTCACGAGTGAGGGCGTCGAGCGCGCTGAACGGCTCGTCGAGCAGGAGGACGCGCGGCTCGAGGGCAAGCGCTCGTGCGATCGCCACCCGCTGGCGGGTGCCGCCGGACAAGGTCGAAGGCTTTGCCGCGGCGAACTCGCGCAGGCCCACGAGACCCAGGAGATCCTCGGTGCGAGCGTGCTGGCGGTCCTTCGACCAACCGGCAAGCTCCATCGGGAAGCGGACGTTGGCGTCGGCGGTGCGCCACGCCAGCAGCCGCGGCTCCTGGAAGACCAGCCCCACGCGCTCGTCCGGCCCCGTCACTGGGTCGTCGTCGAGGGTCACGGCGCCGCCGTCCGACGGGATCAGGCCCGCGATGACCCGCAGCAGCGTGCTCTTGCCACAGCCGTTGGGGCCGATGAGCGCGACCACCTCGCCCGGCCGAATGTCCAGGCTGACGGCGTCGAGCGCGTGAACCGTGCGGGCACCCCGGAACGTGAGCGAGATGTCATCGATGCGGATGCCGGCGCCGGGGCGGGGTGCGGCGGCGGGGCGGGGTGCGGCGGCGGGGCGGGGTGCGGCGGCGGGGCGTGGAGCTGCGGCGGGGCCCGTGGCCGGATCCGTGGCGGACGCGGACGGAACAGCGGCGGTCGTGGGCTGCCTCTCCGTCGTCATCGCGCTCCTCCGTTGTCCACATGTGGCACAACGGGGCGGACGGTGCACGAGCACGGACGTCATCGGCCCGTGCATGGGCCCGGCCTTCTCTCATCCGGACTGTACCGTCGGCTCCGGTCGGCTCGGCTGGCGCCGCGCCTCGGATCTGCTGCACGTCGCGGGCTCTGTGCCGCGGCGCCGCTCGTGGGCTCGTCCCGCGTCGCGGGACCCTACCACCGGTCGGGAATCGCACCCTGCCCCGAAGGCTCTACAGCGGAATCTATCACTCTCCCGGTCGCGTGCTGCGAGGGACGACGAAGGTCCCGCGTGAGTCGGGGCGGACCGGCAGCCATCGGCCCGTGCCGGATCCGGCCCGAGTCCGCGGAGGATCTGGCCCGACTCCGCGGAGGAGACACCGCCCGGCAATCGGCAGTCGACGACCGATCCGCCATCTGTCCGCAGGGCGGACGCTATCTACCGAGCTCATGGCAGACGTCCTCCGGCAGGACCGAACGTCGCGGAGCAGCCAGCGATCCTGTCATCCGTCCTCCTGGCGGCCCGTGGTCACGGGCCTCCTGTCGAGCGTCCGCCGCACGGACCTCTGTCAAGCGCCCAGATTCCCCGTCGCTCGCGATCCGCCGGCGCTGGTGGCGGGAGTGAAGATACGGGCCCCCGGGCGGGCAATTGACAGGAGAGGGGGGACGTGTCCAGCCCGGGCCCCACAGGCCCGATCCCGGCCGCGATCGAATCGGGATGCGCACCCCCAGTCCTGCTTGGCAGCGACCCGCGCCTCAGCCCCCTCGACCCCCGTGGAACAGTGGCCGAAGGGCCGGGTACAGGTCGCGGTAGACGGCGAATCCCTCGTCGTAGCGCGCGTGCGCCGCCGGGTCCGGCTCCACGCGGCGCGCCACGGACGTCATGGCGACGACGCCGTCCTCGAGGGACGCGAACACCCCCACCCCGACCGCCGCCAGGATGGCGGCTCCCAGGACCGCTGTCTCCCCCACCGCCGGGATCGCGACGGTCACACCCAGCACGTCGGCCTTGATCCGGGCCCAGGTGTCCCCCCACGAGGGCCGCCCGGCCAGGTGGAGCTCGTGGATCGGGGCCCCGGCGGCCGCCAGCGGCTCCGCGACGTGTCGCAGGGCGAACGCCGCTCCTTCAAGGGCGGCCCGGGCGAGGTGTTCCGGTTCGTGCCCCAGGGTCAGCCCGAGGAGGACACCTCGCGCCCGATCATCGAACACGGGCGCCCGCTCCCCGGCGAGGTACGGCAGGAACACGAGCCCGTCGGCGCCGGGCGCGACCGCGGCTGCCACCTGGAACAGCTCGTCCGGTGTCCACCGGTCGCCCAGGACCGCGCTCCGCATCCAGTCGACGGACGCACCCAGGGCCGCCATCGCCCCGCCTGCCACCCAGCGACCGGGCAGTGGCGCCGGGGCACAGAACACGCCGGGGAGGTCCACCGACCGGTCCGCGTAGACCCCGATCCCACCGGACGTCCCCCCGGTGTCCACGGCGTCGCCGGGCACACGCAGCCCCGCCCCCAGCATGGACGCCGTTCCGTCGTTGACGCCGGCGATCACCGGGGTGCCGGCCGGCAGCCCGATGAGCGCGGCCACCTCCGGGCGCAGGGTCCCCAGCCGCGATCCGTACGACATGGGGGACGGGACGGCGTCCGGCCGGACCCCGGCCTCGGCCAGCGCGGAGACGGGGACCACGGACTCGTGCGCCTGGAGGGTCGTCGTCGCAGAACCGGTCAGCCACAGGCCGAGGGCATCCCAAGCCGCCAGCAGCCACCGTGCCCGGGCGGCCCGTTCCGGGTCCTCCCGCGCGAGCCAGGCCATCCTCGGCAGCAGTCCGTAGCCACCCGCGCCCGCCCGCCGGTCCTGCCAGGTGATGGCAGGCCGCACGGGCTCGCCAACGGCATCCACCGCCACCAGCGTCGGACCCTGGCCGACCGCGCAGATGGCCAGCACCTCCATGCCTGCCGCCACCGGCGCAAGCTCCCTCACGGCCGACACGATGGCCGCCCACCAGTCACGTGGATCCTGCTCGGCCCGCCCGTCGGGGCCCATGTCCGTGGGGTACGTGCCCCGTCCCAGCGCCAGGAGGCGGCCGTCCAGACCCACCAGCGCGGCCTTGGCCTCGCTCGTGCCGAGATCCAGCCCCAGGACCGCCGGGAGTGACGACCCGCGTCCGTCACGCGCCGGGACGGACGACCTCCGCCCGTCAGCCATCGGCGGCAACATCCTCCGGCAGCAGGAACCAGCGCAGATCCTCGAAGTCGGGGCCGACGGCGCCAGGAGGGATCGTCGGCCCGGCGAGCGGCCGCGGGGGACCGGCGAGCAGCTCCCGTGCCGCCGCGAGGTACCCGGCCAGGCAGCCCTCCGGCTCATGGTGCCGGTGCGACGGCCAGGTCATCGCCCCGTCCTGGTAGGCGATCTCGCGCAGGGAGAGCGGCGGCTCGGGCCTGCCCGCGCGGTGGCGCCACAGCCCGGTCGCTGGCTCGAACGAATAGTCGGCAAGAAGTCGCCAGCCGTCGGTTGCCACGAGATCCACGGCGTGGAGGATGAAGTCGAACACCGTCTCGCTGATGAAGTAGTTGAAGTTGACCCGCACCCAGCCGGGCTTGATCCCCTCGCAGCCCAGGGCGATCTCGCGCTCGAACCCGTGGCTGGTCTCGATGTCGATGCCCAGCAGCCGGTGTCCGTACGGGCCGGCGCAGGAGCACCCGCCACGCGACTGGATGCCGAACAGGTCGTTGAGGACGGCCACGACGAAGTTGTGATGCAGGTACCGGCCCCGGTGGCGGACGACGAAGGACACGATGGAGAGACGCTCGGCATCGCGGCTGCCCAGGATCTCGATGGACGGGTTGGCTTCCCAGCGGTGCAGAGCCCGGCCGATGAAGGCCTCCTCGCGCTCGCGGATGGCATCCGTCCCCACGGCCGCCTTGAGCCCGAACACCAGGCCCGCGCGGATCGATTCCACGATCGCCGGCGTCCCGCCCTCCTCCCGGTGCTCCACATCGGCGAGGTAGCGGTGCTCGACGGGGTTCACGTACGCAACCGTGCCGCCCCCGGGCATCGACGGCACCCGGTTGCGGAAGAGGTCCCGCCGCGCGACCAGGACGCCGGGCGTCCCGGGGCCCCCGATGAACTTGTGGGGGCTGATGAACACGGCATCCTTGGCGGCCGTCGGGTCGCCCGGGGGGTCCATCTCGATCGAGACATAGGGTGCCGCAGCCGCGAAGTCGAAGAAGGACAGCGCACCATGGTCGTGGAGCAGACGCGAGATGGCGGCGGTGTCGGACACGATGCCGGTCACGTTGGACGCCGCGGAGAACGACCCGATCTTGAGCGGGCGCGCGGCGTACCTCGCGAGCTCCTGCGAAAGCTGGTCGAGGTCGATGTGTCCTTCGCGGTCCTCGCGGATCATGACCACGTCGGCGATCGACTCCCGCCACGGCAGCTCGTTGCTGTGATGCTCGAAGGGGCCGATGAACACGACTGGTCGCTGGTCGCCGGGGATCCGCGAGCGCAGGTCCCAGGCGTCGTCAAGATCGGCCGGGATCCGCAGCTGGAGGACGTCGACCATGCGGTTGATCGCCGCCGTGGATCCCGAGCCCGTGAAGATCACGGCGTGCTTCACGGGATCCCCGCCCACACCCTCGAGGACCAGACGCCGGGCCTCCTCGCGGAAGCGCGTCGTCTGGAGCCCCGTGCCCGAGCTTTCCGTGTGCGTGTTCGCGTAGAGCGGCAGCACGGCGTCGCGGATGTAGTCCTCGATGAACGACAGGCTGCGTCCGGATGCCGTGTAGTCGGCGTAGGTGACGCGCCGGATCCCGTAGGGCCCGGCGACCGCCTCGTCGTCCCCGATGACGGAGGCGCGCACCAGATCGATCAGCGGGTTCTGGCCCGGGGCCGCGTCCGCATCCACGGGCGGGACCGTTGCCGGGGGCGTGGGGCTCGTGTGCATGTGCCCAGCAGTCTACGGCGTGGACCGTCCGACGCGGCCACCGGCCGCGCCACCGGCTACGGGATCAGGACGGGCGTGAAGTTGCCACTGCGGTAGCGGTCCAGGTCCACGCGACCGCTGATGCCTGGCACCGTGCCACTGGACGTGTACTGCCAGAACGTCCAGCCGCGGCCACCCCAGTTTCCGGCCGGCAGCGAGGGCGCCGAGGCAGTCGTCCAGTGGGCCACCCACAGCGTCGTGTAGCCGTTGGCCGCGAACCAGCTGGTGTTCCCCATCTTGCTCGACCAGAAGCTGGGCGAGACGTAGATGGCCGCCCGAACCCCGGTCCGCTCGTAGACGCGGTCCAGGAACGTCCGCGTCCACGCCTGGAGATCCGCGACCCCAAGCCCGCCCGTGGTCTCGAGATCGAGGACCGGGATCAGCTCACCGGACGCGGGTGCTGCGGTGTCGACGAAGTGGTCGGCCTCGGCCAGGGCATCCCCTGCCGTCGCCTCGGGGCGCGCGAAGTGGTAGGCGCCGACGTAGAGCCCGTTCGCCTTGGCCTGGGCCCGGTTGGTGGGGTACGTCGGGTCGATGTAGTCGACATCCTCGGACGCCTTCATGAACGCGAACTGCTTGCCCGCCGCGGCCACCTTGGACCAGTTGATGGTGCCCTGCCAGTGGCTGATGTCGATGCCCTCGGTGTATCCGGTGGCGGGGCTGGGCGACGGGGTCGCGGTTGGCTTGGGGGTGGGTGTCGGAGCTGGCTTGGGGGTCGCGGTGGGCTTGGGGGTGGGTGTCGGAGCTGGCTTGGGGGTCGCGGTGGGCTTGGGGGTCGGGGGGACCTCCGGCGACGTCGACGACGCGGCCTTGAACAGCGGCCGCGCGGCGTACAGGTACGCGACCCCGTAGAGCGCCCTGACGGACTTGCCGTTCACCGCCGTGATCCGGTACCACGAGGCTCCCGACACCTTCGGGCCGCTGCAGCTCGTGGTGTACTTGCTGCCTGCCACCGTGCCGTAGGCGGTCACCTTCGATCCGGAGGCCAGCCGTGCCTTGAGCGTCGCCGTCGTCTTGGGTGCCGTCCGCAGGGCGACGCCGCTGCACGCCGTGGCGAGGGATACGGGCTTGAGCACGGTCTTGAACAGGCCGGTCGCTGCGTAGACATAGTTCCGGCCGTAGAGCGACCGGACGCTCTTGCCGTTGATGCTGGTGATCCGCCACCAGGTCGATGCCGCCTTCCTGCTGCCGCCGCACTTGACGCTCCAGCGCGACCCAGAAACCTTGGCGACCGCGACCACCTTCGCCCCGGCTCGTATCGTCCGCAGCGTGCGGGCCGTGAGCCTGGGCTTGGCCCTCAGGTTCACGCCGTCGCAGCGCGCGGCCTGGGTCGTGGCAGCCAGGGCACCCTGGGGCATGGCTGCAGAGACGGCACTGAGGACCATCAGCATGGCGAGAGCGGTGGCAGCGAGCGACAGCCAGTGCGGCCACCGCTGGACCCGAGCGGTGAGCTGGATGGCGGAGCGGTGGTCGAAGACGGACACGAGACCTCCCACGGGTAGGGCCAGCGTCGCCCAACCTCGCGTGACGATCTATGGTCCCATGGGGTCAGCCGGACCGGTCCCATGGGGTCAGTACGGATGACCATAGCGGGGATCCGGCGCTGCGACACGATGGGTTCCGGCCAGCCGAACGGACGGTCGGACGCCTCCCGCTACAATCTGGGGGTGTCCCGCTACTACGGCCCCCACGATGCAGACGACCTCCTTCCGGAGCTCGTCGCCGTTGTCGGCCGCCTCCGCGACCAGCGCGCCGAGCTGCTTGCGCTGCGCGACGAGGTCCGCGCCCGTGAGCGATCGCTGGCCGGCGGGTCGACCGCAGGCGATCGCGGGTCCGGCGATGATGCCGAGCTGCGGCGCCTCAATCTCAAGATGCGCGGGATCGTGGACCAGATGCAGGCGGATGTCGCGTGGCTCGACGATCGCGACATCGTGCTTCGTGACATCGCGACCGGGCTGATCGACGTTCCGGCCCTGGCCGCGGGCCGCCCGGTGTGGCTCTGCTGGCGCCTGGGTGAGGATCGGGTCGAGTACTGGCACGACACCGACGCGGGGTTCTCAGGGCGCAAGCCGCTCGCAGACCTCCCTGACGGTGCGGCCCGGGCTTGACCTGCCGGAAAACCGGCCCCCCGCGCCCGCCGGTACACTCGCGGGCATGCCCGTGTCCCAGCCCGGACCCCTGCCCGGTCGCATTCGCCAGGGTGATCGCGACAAGGCCTTCCGCCCGCTCCCGGAGCGCGAGCGTCGCGACGCGTTCGAAGCCGGCATCGCCGCCTATGCCAGGGGCGATTTCTTCGCGGCCCACGAGGCCCTCGAGCCGGCCTGGATGGGTACGGACGATCTCGCAGAACGCGCCCTCCACCAGGGCCTGATCAAGGTGGCGGCCGCCTATGTACACGCGGTTCGCCGCAACCCCGCCGGGATCACCAAGAACCTTGCGGGTGCCCGCGGCCACCTGGCCACGGCGGCCGGCGGCGGAACCGGACCCGCTTGGGGCGTTGACATCGCTGCGCTCCTGGCCGAGGTTGATGCCCGCCTCGCGGATGCCACCCTCGCCACAACATCGCCCGCACCCGTCATCCGGAGGATCCCGCGCGCATGAATCGCCCCCAGGCCATACCGGCCCTCGACCCGCTGTATGCCGACATCCGCCGGCGCGACCCAGTCCGGCCGGCGGTGCTGCTCGACATCCGTGAGCTCGACGAGTTCCGGCAGGTCCGGGTGGATGGTTCCCTGTTCGTGCCGATGTCCCAACTGGGTGTACGCCTGCAGGACGTGCCCAAGGACCGGCCGATCCTCGTGATGTGCCAGTCCGGCAGCCGCTCGACGAGCGTGACCTCCTACCTGCTCCAGCAGGGCTGGGACGACGTGGGCAACGTGGCCGGCGGTATCGACGGCTGGCAGCGCCTGGGTCTTCCCGTCAAGCGCGGCCCGGTGGAGCCGGGCGAGGGCCAGCTCCTGGCCTGACGCTGGTCAGCCCAACTCGCCAGTCCCTGCGCCCCGGCGGCGGCCGGCAACTGGGCCTGGCGCCCCGGCGGCGGCCGGCAACTGGGCCTGGCGCCGATGGGCAACCGCGAGCGGCCTCCGCCGCTCGGCGATCAGCCCTTCCTGCGTCGCCGCTTGGCCACGAATGCCCGGACCTTGTCCGGGTGCGCGTACAGGTACCCGATCAGGATCAGGATGATGAAGTTGACCGTGCCAACGCCGGCAGCGTTGAGATAGCCGATCTGCTGCCCGATCTCGCCGTCCAGCTTGAGGGCCGGGATCGTGGCGCCCGCCACGCCGAGTTGGAAGAACGGCTCCTGCGGGGCGAGGTTGGTGCGCGCCACGCCGTTCGTGGCTCCCGAAGCGGTGGTGCCCCCGAACATGAAGGCGTGCGAGCCCGAGATGACAGCGGCCGCGCCCTCGATCCCCTCACCCAGGTCCATCTCGGCGAGGTGGTGCCACGCGGGGATGATGCCGTTGGCATCGGGCGTCGTCCACAGCGTCTCGGTGAGCAGGCTGGTGCCGTCCGAACCGCCCTGGACGTAGATCACGCCGTTGGCGGTGAAGCCGGACTCGTTGGTCCGCGCGCTGGGCAGGTTCGTCTGCTCGCTCACGGCCCACGGCTCGACGATCGCGTTGGGATCCTCGGTCGTCGCCTTCGGACCGCCCACCAGGCCCTGCTGCACGCTGGCCACCGCCTGCCCCTGGGCATTGGTCCCGCCCATCAGGAAGATGATGTCACCCACGTGGGCGGCATACCCGTCCATGTTCTCCTCGACCAGCGGCTGCTGGTCCGTCCAGGCCTGGAGCGGGTTGCCGGTGGTGAGGGCCTGCTGGCTCTTCCACACGCTCCTCGTGGGGGCAGTGCCGTCGGTGCCGCCCATCAGCACGATGCCGTCCGAGACGGCAACCGCAGACGCCCCGGCGCGCGGCGACGGCAGTGCCAGGGCATCCTCGACCTTCCACTCGCCGATCGTGCCGTCGTTCGCCAGCGTCACGCTGAAGACGGTGGCGGTGGGCGCGCCATCGATGCCGTAGCCGCCGATAACGTACAGCGTGTTCCCGACGACGACCCCGGCAGCATCCGCACGGGCCTCGGGCAGCGCGGGCCCGGCGCTCCACTTGTCGAGGTTCCCGATCCCCACGGTGTGCGTGACGTAGGTATCTGCCTTGGCGGCGGAACCGTCAGAGCCGCCGACGTAGAGGTAGGTCTGCCCGATCACGGCGGCGGCGCCGTCGGTCCTCGGCGCAGGCAGGACGACCTCGGCCGGTGCGGGGTGCCACGGCAGCGTCGCCCCGGCCGGGACGGGGCACGGCAGCGTCTCGTTCTCGGGCGGGCAGAGGTTGACCGGGGACCACGCCAGCAGGCCGATGTCGACGGTGCGCTGGACCGTGAAGTAGTAGGCGCGATCCGGGATGTAGCCAAGCATCACGATGATCACGACGAACCAGAACATGGCCTTGACGGAGGCCCAGACCCAGCCATCCGCATTGAACAGGCCGAAGACCACGCGACGGCGGACGGCCACGGGCTGGGGAGCGGGGAGGGCGGGGGTGGCCATCGCGTCAGCCCCCGACCTTGAGGGTGCCGGTCATGTTGGGGTGCACCGTGCAGATGAAGGGGTAGGTGCCGGCAGGCAGGGCCGGGATGTCGTAGGTGATCTGCGCCACGCCGTTGATGATGTCGCCCTTGAAGACGACCCCGCCACTCGCGTCCTTGATCTCGATGTTGTGCGGGATGCCGGCGTCCTGGTTGTCGAACTCGATCTGGAATGGCACATCCGCGGGGGCCTCGAGGGTCCCGTTGACGAAGGCGATGTTGAGCGCGGCCTCCTTGACCACTGTACCCGCGGGAGCCTGCGATGCACCCGGCTCGCCCGAGGCGGCCGGCCCGGTGGGAGCGGACGACGCCGGGGTGGCGTACTCGTCCTTCCAGCAGGCCGGGAACGGGGTGGCGCCCGGCGCCGGCTCGTAGTTGGGATCCACCCAGCCCTCGAACGTCTTCTCCTCGCCGGTCACCGGATCCACCACGGGCTCGAACAGGCCCGGATCAAGTACCCGGTACGGCGTCCCCTTCTCGGCCCGGATAAAGGCGATCAGGTTGTCGATCTCCTTGTAGTTGAGCGGGCCCGGAGGGCTCCCGGTGTTGGCCCACACCGGCATGATCGTCTTTGGGTCCCCGCAGGCGTAGCGGCCCCCAGCGTTCAGGATGTTGCGCAGGTACTCCGGGTTCAAGTGGGCGAACAGCTTGTCCTGACGGTGGAGCGCAGGACCCTTGCCGCCCTCGCCGTCCACGCCGTGGCACTGGGCGCAGTTGGCCTGGTAGAGGTTGTAGCCACGCTCCACGGCAACCACCTGGAGCTCCGCTGACGCCGCCTCGAGACGCGCCTCCGTGAGACCACCCGGCAGGCCCAGCTCGTAGAAGTAGTAGCCCATGACGAACAGCGCGACGATCGTCACCGCCAGGAAGCCCACCCAGCGCGCGCTGGCCGACTGGCGGACGATCTTGCCGGCGCGCTCGGGGGTCAGGTCGCTGCGGTGCGCAGACTCCGACGCCGAGAAGCGATCGGCCGGCACCGGGGAGGGTGACGACGGCCGCGGGGCGGGCAGACGGTCCTCGGGCGGGCGGCCGGGCTGGTCGGTCATCGGTCTCCTCGGTGGGCGGGGGGTCGGGTGACGGGCGGGATCAGATGCACCCGGTGGGGGTGCGCGGCGGGATGATCCCCGGCTGGCCGACCGCTATGGGCAGCGGGCCGAGGGTGATCTTGCCGGTGTCGACGACGAGCGTGCCATCGGCTTCCACGCGGACGCCGAAGCGGTCCATACTGCGCGGCGCCGGGCCGTATTGCGCACCCGCGGCCTTGATGCCCAGCCGGTCATAGCGGGAGCCGTGGCAGGGGCATTCCAGCCAGAAGTTCTTCTCGCACGGATTGGGCTTGCAGCCGAGGTGCGGGCAGCGCTGGTACAGGGCCCGGACATTGACGCTGGTGCCGTCACCGGTCGGATCCTCGCCCGGGATGAACTGCTGCTGGGACGGGTCCACGAGCATCACGAATGCCTTGGCCGACGAGAAGTAGGCCGGGAAGCCCTCGTCGATCGGCAGCGCGGAGTTCGCCGCCAGCACGTCGTCGAGCGTCCCGACAACGACATCGCCGCCGAACTTGCCCTCGAGGTTGGGCCACAGGAAGCCGATGGTGCCCGCCGTCAGCTCCAGCAGCCACAGCCCGAGGCCTGCGGCCAGGGAGCCGCGCAGCAGCTCGCGGCGGGAGATTCCCTGGACCTGCTCGTGGCGGAGGGACTTCATGGCCTCCGTGGTGAGCGCCTTGGGCTTGTCGACGGGCTCGACCTGGTAGTTGCTCATGCCGCGTTCCTTCGGATCAGAGGGCGAAGTGAAGGCCCGGCGTCCCGATCGAGAAGAACTCGAGGTACGGGATGACGAACGAGTAGCCGGGACCCCGGAAGAAGATCCCGACGAAGGTGACGAACAGGCCCAGCACGCAGAACAGCGAGAACAGCACGACGGCGGTCTTGCGGTCCGATGGCCTGTGGGCATGGATGTTGCCCCGATCGATGAACGGCATCAAGGCGGCACCAACCAGGACGAAGGTCGGGACGAGGACGCCCGCGACGGTCGGGTGGAAGTAGGCCAGCAGCTCCTGCAGGCCGAGGAAGTACCACGGTGCCTTGGCCACGGCCGGCGTGACGTTTCCGTTGGCCAGGTCCTCGAGCGGGGCGTTCACGAACAGGCCCATGAGCAGCAGGAACACGCTCATGACCGCCGCCGCCATGAACTCGATGGTCAGCAGGTGCGGCCAGGTCATGACCGTGTCGTCGGGCTCCTTCTGAACCCGGACGACGGCATCCTGCTTGACCAGGGCCAGGAGGCGGTAGGGGCGCGCCGACATGGGCACCCGCTGCTTGTCGATCTCCGTCCGCCGCGTCGGGTCGACGGGGAGGACAACCCGTGTCTCGTTCGGCGACTTGGTGTCGGTCATCTCGTCAGCCTCGGCTCAGAGCGGGCCGCTGATGCCACCGTCCTTGCGGATCCGCCAGAAGTGGACCGCGAGGAAGATGGCCGCAACGAGCGGGAAGACCATGATGTGGAGCACGTAGAAGCGCAACAGCGTGTTCTGGCCAACCTCGATGCCGCCCAGGAGCAGCAGCTTGGATGGAGTGTTGAACAGCGGCGCGTAGCCCGCCATGTTGGTGCCGATCGTGATCGCCCAGTACGCGATCTGGTCCCAGGGCAGCAGGTAGCCGGTGAAGCTGAGCATGATCGTCAGGAACAGGAGCACGACCCCAACGACCCAGTTGAACTCGCGCGGCGGCTTGTAGGCGCCGTGGTAGAAGACCCGCATCATGTGCAGGAACACGAAGAACACCATCAGGTGGGCGGCCCACCGGTGGACGTTCCGGGTCAGCAGGCCGAACACCACGCGGGACTGGATGTCCAGGATGTTCGAGTAGGCCTGCGTCTCCGACGGGATGTAGAAGAACATCAGGTAGACACCGGTGACGGTGAGCACGAGGAACAGGAAGAAGGACAGACCGCCCAGGCAGAACGTGTAGGCGAACTTGACTGCGTGCTGCCGGACCCGCACCGGGTGCAGGTGCAGGAACACGTTGTTCATCACCGCGTACGCGCGCGACCGCTCGTCGTCCGGGTACGGGTTGCGGAAGATCGACCGCCACACCGGGCTCCGCCGGATGCTCTGGTCGACCCGCTCTAGGAAGCTCACCTGGCTCCTCCTGCCACGCCGGCGGTTCCGGCGAGTTGGGCATCACGGTACGACTCCTTGTAGAGCCGGCCGTCGCTCGAGATCTCCTGGAGCTCGAACCGCTCCATCGTGATGGCATCGAAGGGGCACCGCTTGACGCACAGGGCGCACCGGATGCACCGCTCCTCGTCGAGGATCATGGCCGCCCCCTGCGACCAGCCATAGGCCTCCTCGACCTCCGGCAGCAGCCCCTCGGTCTTGAGCTGGTTCACGTCCACCATGTGGATGACCCCCTCCGGGCACACGTCGGCGCAGGCGCCGCAGAGCACGCACCGGAACGGGTCGAACCAGATGTTGTAGTTGCACATGAGGCATCGGGTGGACTCGGCCACCGCCGCCGTCGTGTCGTAGCCCAGCTCCACGGGGGTGGAGAAGTTGACCGACGGCTCCACGGACGGCATCCGGGCCGGCAGGTCCACCATCGGGATGTGCTGGCGCGGGAGCACGTCGTAGAACTCCGGCATGTCGTGACGCCAGGAGCTGGTGATCTTGACGTTGGGCGTCACCGTGACATCGGTGCGCGCCGCGAGATAGCGATCGATGGCGTAGGCCGCCTTCTTGCCGTGGCCTGCCGACTCGATCAGGGTGGTCGGGCCGGTCACGAAGTCGCCGCAGGCGAAGACGCCCCGGACATTGGTCGCATACGTCGCCGGGTCCACCTTCAGCCGGCCGCGATTGACTTCAAAGCTGCCGTCCACGGGCAGGAACGAGAGGTCGGCCGCCTGCGAGACGGCCGGGATGACGGTGTCGGCCGGGACGATGAACTCCGAACCCTCGATTGGCACGGGAGAGCGGCGGCCCGACGCGTCGGGCTCCCCCAGCTTGTTGCGGATGAACCGAACGCCGGTGAGCCTGCCGTCCTCGCCGATCAGCTCGATGGGGCTGACCAGGAACTCGAGGCTGACGCCCTCACGCTCGGTCTCGCCCAGCTCCTCCTCGTCCACGACGAGCTCCGAGCGGGTGCGCCGGTAGGCGATCGTGACGTTCTCGGCCCCGTAGCGCAGGCTGGTTCGCGAGCAGTCCATGGCTGTGTATCCGCCGCCGATCACGACCACGTTGCGCCCGACCGTCAGCTCCTGGCCGAGGTTCGCGAGCTTCATGAAGTCGATGCCGTACTTCACGCCATCGAGATCCGCGCCCGGCACGTCCAGGTAGACCGGGTTCATCGCGCCCGCCGTGATGGCGATCGCGTCGTGGTCCCGCTGCAGGTCCTCGAACGGGATGTCGATCCCGATCGTCGTGTCGAAGACGAAGCGGACACCGAGGCGCTCGACCAGCCGCACGTCCATCTCGATGGCCTCGCGCGGCAGGCGGAACGCGGGCACGCCGATGAGCATGGTGCCGCCACCGAAGGGCAGGCTGTCGAACACCGTCACCTGGTAGCCACGGGTCGCGAGCTCGCGGGCGACCGCCAGGCCTGCGGGTCCCGCTCCGATCACCGCCACGCGCTCCTCGCGCGGCGTGATCTGCGGCATGACGTCGGGGATGCCGGATGCCTCGTGCCACTCGACCAGGAAGCGCTTCATGGCCCGGATGGCCAGCGGCCGGTCGATATCGCCCCGGCGGCACGCGCGCTCGCACGGAGCAGAGCAGACATACGAGCACATCGCCGCGACCGGGTTCGGCTCGCGGGCGAGGAGATAGCCCTCCTCGAACCGCCCTTCGGCGGCGAGGTTGAGGTAGCCCCGGCAGTTGGTGCCGACGGGGCAGGCCTCCTGGCACTCGATGTTGCACTGGAGCCAGGACGCGTCCACGGGCTGGACCAGGAACTCCTGGGACTGATCGAGGGTCACGAAGCAGTCGGGCCTTTCCTGCGGTGAGCGAGGCAGGGCGACGGAAACCACGGCGAGGATGTCGCCGGTCCGGGGGAGATTACCAAGCCGGGCGGCGCCGTGCATAGCGTTGGGGGGCCATTCGGCCCGTCGGGGAGCGACCTGTAGGCCGGGGCCCTGCCAGGTACCGCGTGCCCTGCGGCCCGACGGCGCCTAGCGGCGATCACGCATGGGCGCACAACGTCGGCCGCGGGCGCCGCTCCACGAGGTTGACGTGACGCGGGGTCGCAGCTACGCTGACGCCGACCCGATGCCCCGAACCCGGGCTGGCACAGGAGAGTCGTGAGCCCCTCCGAGATCTCGTTCCTGGCCTTCGGTCTCGTGATCGGCGTTGCCGCGGGCGCCACGCTGTTCCGTGTGATGCGCCGTCGGCAGGCACCCGGCCGCGAGATCCGCCTCACGATCACACCCAACGCGATCCCCGCTCGCAGGGCGCAGACGCTCGCCTTCCCCAATGGCGCCGGATATCCCGGGCTCGCGGCCGGTTCCCCGATCGCCGTGGCGTTCGAGCAGGCGCCCGTCGCGCCGGCGCTGTGGGAGCCGGTGGCGCCCTCCGCGGAGCAAGTCGCCGTGCCAGTGGCCCGAACGTGCGTTCCATCCGGACCCGTGGTCGTCGCTGCAGATGGGTTTGCGGTGCCGGTCGCGGTGTCGCGCGTCACGGTCCCGAGCCGATCGGGGGTGGACCCCGCGACCGCTCCTCGACCGGGCAGGGACCTGTCCCTCGCCACGCTCACGGCGGGCATTGCCGCGCTCGAGTCATCCCGCGCGGGCCGCACCCCGGGCGAGCCGCCGCGGCCATCGATCCAGGCTCGAACCCACCTGGCCGGTCGTGACGACGGCTTCACGACGATCGTCCGGCCACGCCCGCCCGTGACCGAGATCCGTCCCGTGCTCGCTGCGGGAGCGGTTGCCATCGCGGTCGGCTCGGCCGCCCCGATCCCGGTCGGGCCGCGTGCCGCGGCCGGCTCCACCGGCGACCAGCCCCGTGCCGACGGTGACCCCGGGCAGGCTGGGGGCAGCCTGTCCCCAAGGGCCAGACCGACCCGTGTGCCGGTCCCCGGCGAATGGTGGAGGAGCGCTGCGCGCTCGCCGACGTCACCCGCGAGCAGGCACGGCGCGCCGCCGACACCCTGCGCGAGGCCCAGCGCACCTACGACGTCCTGCGCGAGCGCGTGGATCGAGCCCAGGCGCTGGCCGACCCACGCAACGTGGCCGCCGAGAAGGAGCGACTCCACGCCGAGTTCCGTGCCGCCAGCAACCGGGCAGGTACGTCCGAGGAGACGGAGGCCGCGGCGCGCTCCTGGCTCGGCGAGATCAACCGGCTCAACGCGGGGGTCCGGGAGGCATCGCGCATCGTGGAGTCGGGCAATGCCGACCTTCGCGCCCAGCTGCCGGCCCTCGACCGCCTGACCGCGGAGGCAGACGCAGCGCGTATCACGAGCGAGAACGCGGACGCGGGTTGCCGTGGTGCGCGCGAGGGGCTGGCGGAGTGCGAGGAGGCCGTGGCCCGCGCCAGCCTGCCGGTGCCGGTACCGGAGGCGGAGCCGCATCCATTCGACAACGTCTGGCCGGTCGAGCAGCCCGAGATGCCGGATTCCGAGGCGTCGCGGTCGCCCTGGGATCGCCTTGACGGGCTGCCGGTGATCGTGCGCATCCTGGGCGGGGACCGCGCGGCGCGCGAGCAGGTGGTCGCTGCCCTTGTCGCCACCGAGCCCGACTCCGAGCACGATTGGCAGATGCGGCTGGCCCGCCTCGTGGACGCGATCGTTGCCCGGGCGATCGAGGACGGCTACCTGGACCTGCCGGACGACGACCCGTTCTGGCGGCTCTTCGACCACCGCGAGTGCCGCGATATCGTGGGTGCCCTCTCCGCGCTCGGGTTCCGGTTCGACGGGCTGGGCGGCTTTGCGGACGGACGGGCGCCAGCGCCCAGGGACCTGTCGCTCGCGGTGGGCTACGCCGGTCTCGACCGGATGCGGATCAGGACCTGGCCGCGCGAGAACGACCTCGCCGGACTGTACTCGGGCGCCACCGTGGCGGCCGACGAGTGGCTGGCCGACCAGGCGGGCGACCTGTCGCTCGGGCGGATGGTGGACGCGCTGGGGAGCCGGGCCACCGACCTCACCGATATCTGGAACGCCTGGGGCCGGATGCGAGCGGTGCTGCTCGCCCCCTGACGAGCGCCGCCTCGGCGCGACCCAAGGAGCGGCCCGGGCTCAGGTCCCGATGGGGTGGGCGCCATCGGTCTGCGTGGGAGTCACGTTCGTCGGCCGCTGCTCGTCGACCGCGTCATCCTCGATGACGATCACGCGGAACGCCTCGGCGGCCCCCACGCCGATCATGTCGCCCTCCTCCCTGGCCCACTCGCGAATCCGTGGCTCGAGCGCCTCCGGATGTCGGATCTGGCTCGGATGGGCGCGCAGGGCCTCGAGCTTGCGCTCGAGCGTCGAGCCGATATCGACCCACGCCGACGGATGGTTGGACCAGAACAGGTAGAGCCTCCGCACGACGTGCGGCTCCAGGCCGTCCCGCGCCAGCCACGGGAATGCCATCGCGTTGCGCGCCGCCGGATAGACGGCATCCACGGCCGCCATGCCAGCCTCGCGGTGGTCGGCGTGGTTCACGCCGCCATCCGAGTAGAACAGCGTCTCCGGGTCAACGGCGAGAACGGCATCCGGGCGGAACGTCCGGATCTCGCGGACGAGATGCTCGCGGAGCGCCAGGTCGTTGGCCAGGGCCCCGTCGGGCTGGTGCAGGAACGAGATGCCGGCGTAGCCCACGATCTCCGCGGCCGTGCGCTGCTCCGCCTCGCGGACTGCGGCCAGCTCCAGTGGGTCGGTCCGCCAGTCATCAGCTCCGGCGTCGCCGCTGGTGCAGCACACGAGCCAGCCCTCTGATCCGTCGCCGATCCAGCGAGCCGCCGTCGCAGCCGGCCCGAAGTCCGCATCGTCCGGGTGCGCCACGATCATCATGAACCGTTGCGGCCGCCAGTCGTGGGCCGTCCGGGGCGCGGTATCCACCATGCTTCGCCACCTCTGTCCCGCCGGATCGGGGCCCGCGCCGATGGCGCGAAGCCCGTGCTACCGGTCGATGCGCTGTGCTAGATTGCCCGGCGAGACTTCGCTCGTCTCCCCCCACGGGCGAAGTCTTTTCTCATGCCGCGATCAGCTCCCGTCGGCCGCCCGGGCAGCTCTCAGGGCCTCGAGGACCTGGGCCGCGTGACCATCAGCCCTGACGCTCGGCCACGCCCGCGCCACGTGCCCGCGGGGATCCACCAGGAAGCTCGAGCGGATGATTCCCATGTAGGTCTTGCCGTAGTTCTTCTTCTCGCCCCATGCGCCATACGCCTCGGCGGCCGCGTGATCCACGTCGGACAGCAGCGTGAACGGGAGGCCGTACCTGGCTCGGAACGCCGCATGACTGCCGGCGCCGTCCGGACTCACGCCCCAGACCTCGGCATCCAAGTCGCCGATCTGGGCGTCGAGGTCCCTGAAGCCGCATGCCTCGGTGGTGCAGCCCGGGGTGTCGTCCTTGGGGTAGAAGTACACGACCGTCCAGGATCCCCGGCGGTCGGCAAGGCGGTGGATGAGGCCGTGCTCATCGGGGAGCGCGATCTCGGGGGCCGGGTCTCCGGCCAGCGGCATGGTCATGTCCCGGAGGATAGCCCGGCCTCGTCAAAGGCGGACTCCACGACCAGGAGGCGCCCGGACCGGACCGTGATTCCGGCGTCCGGCGCGACGCGCACGTTGGACAGCCCGCGAGCCGGTCCCACGAGGAGCGGCTCGTCCAGCAGCGGGTAGCGCAGGCCGCTGGTCGTGACCCCGATCACGTCGCCACCATGGGGCAGCAGCGAGATCGTGGCCCCAACGGGCCCGGGCAGTCGCCGGGCCACGGCCTCTCCGGCAGGTCCGGGAGCCGTCACGAGGAAGGCCCGGGTGCGCTCGTCGAGCAGAACCAGGACCAGGCCAACGAGCGCCGGGTGCGCGAGGACCCACAGGTTCGCCAGCGCGTGGTCCAGGCGCGGTCCTCCGAAGGCGCCCAGCAGCGTGACGCGTGTGGCCCCGCGTCGGACCGCCTCGAGCAGTGCGAGCTCCGCATCCGACTCGTCCTTGTCCACGGCCGCCCGCTCCACCTCGATCCCGGACCGCTCGGCGTCGGCCACGACAGCGAGCTCGAGCGAGTCCAGGTCCCCGACGAGGATCGCGGGCGTGAGGCCCAGCGAACGCGCCCGCAACAGGCCGCCGTCGGCGGCGATCACGAGTTCGACGCCGTCCGCCCAGCCCGGCCAGGCGGCGTCGAGCGCCGTCCGCGACGGGACGTCGCCGTCGGCCACGACCACGGCATGCAGGCCAGGATCGGCGGCGGGGAGAGGAT
This sequence comes from uncultured Chloroflexia bacterium, assembly GCA_963788375.1. Lineage (GTDB taxonomy): Bacteria > Chloroflexota > Limnocylindria > Limnocylindrales > CSP1-4 > CAIXZV01. The sequence continues at coordinate 515,196 of CAWBGT010000016.1, read as the reverse complement.
CGGCACCGGGAGCAGGCATCGGCGCGATCGTACCCGTCTCAACGACCCGGCGGACGGTCACCGTAGGGTATCCTCGCCGCCGTGGCCGACACACTCCCTCCGACGCCCATCCAGCGGGTCATCGACGCCGCGGCGCGCAAGGGCGTGGACCTCGACGTCCACGTCTTCGCCGAGTCGACGCACACCGCGGAGGATGCCGCGGCCGCGGTTGGCGCGGAGCTGGGCCAGATCGTCAAGTCCCTCGTGTTCGTCGCACCCGCAGGGGAAGGTGACCCTGGCCTCGTCCTGTGCCTGGTGTCCGGTCCCAATCGCGTCGACCTTGCCCGCCTCGCCGCCGTCACGGGCGAGCCCGACGTCAGGCGCGCAACCGCCGCAGAGGCGCGTGAGCTCACTGGGTTCACGATCGGCGGCATCCCGCCCATCGGCTTGGGGCGCCCCGTGCGCGTGGTCATGGACCCCGACCTCGGCCGCTTCCAGGTGGTCTGGGCCGCAGCCGGGACGCCCACCGCGGTCTTCCCCGTGCCGCCGGCCACCCTGCGCATGCTGTCCAACGCGCATGTCGCACCAATCTGCGAGGAGCGCCGGCAGGCCGACGTGCTCGCAGAGGATGCCGGCCTGGCCGTTCCCCCCGTGGCGTCGCCCGATCGCGCCTTCTAGGCACGGGTCCACCTGATGGCCGAGCCTCGCCACGCGGTGATCGCCTTCCCCGGCGGCATCCGCGCCGCCATGCGCTGGGCCGGCAGCGGCGAGGCCGAGGCGGTGTTCGCGCTCAGCGAGTCCGGCGGCCCGCTGGTCGACCTGGGCGATCTCACGGGTTCCCAACCGGATCGCCGGTGCCGGGCCGAGGTCCGGGTGGACACGCCCTCGGGTCCCTGGACCGTGCGCCTCGCGTCCCTCATCCACGACGCGCCGGCCGGGCTGCTCTGGGACACCGAACGCCTGCTGGTGATCAAGTACGGCTTCCACACCTATGCCTTCGAGGCTCGCACGGGAGAGCTGCGCTGGGTCCACCAGTCCGCGTCGCCCATCGTGGTGATCCTCGGCTCGTCACGCCTGCCCCACGTGATCGTGCAGGCCGAGATCGAGACGTTTGCCCTCCGGCCGGACGGCGAGGTCGCCTGGCGGGTGGCCCACTCCGACGTGGTGACGGACGCCGAGCTGGTCGGCGGCAGGCTCGTGCTGACGAGCTTTGCGGGCGAGGTGCGGGGGCTGGACCCGGCAACGGGCCGCACGGCGGGCTGAGGCGACCAGTCGCGCGGCCGACGGGTCGACGCGTCGACGGGTCGCCGCGTCGCCGCGGGACGGCGCTCGTGGATGGATGGTGCACAACTTCGGCCGATTGCACGGTCCGGGGTGGATAAGTGCGTTGACCCGGGTCCCGGCGGGTCGTAGCGTGGTTCGAGCCCGGAGGGGCCGAGCGATGCTAACGGCCGCGATCACATCAAGGTCCACGCGTCGAGTAGGTTCCTTCGGGCAACTGATTCCCGGCCCTGGCGGCCGACTGGCGGGCCACCGTCGGGTGGGCACGCTGCGGTGTGCGATCATCGCGCCGTGATCCCCATCGCCCTCGTCGCCGCCGGGTTCGCCGCGCTCGCCGCCGGGTGGCTGCTGCTGCGCCGGATGGGCCCGCGCGCGCGCATCGGACAGATCCTGGCCGCCACGCAGGTGGTGCCGGTCGCCCGGGCCCGCGAGCTCGCGGAGCAAGGTCCGGTCCGGTACGTCGCGGTCAACGGGCGCGTGGATTCGGCCGAGGAGTTCGAGGACGAGCACCAGCGCCCGCTGGTCTACCGGAGGACCCGCCTGGAGCTGCGAGAGGCTCGCCGCTGGGTGGCGTTCGAGGACGTGCGGCAGGTGGTCCCCTTCGAGATCAGCGAGGGCGTGGACCGGATCTCCGTGGACGGCGCCGCGCTGGACGACGGCCTCGTGGTCGTGAGCCGCGAGTCGGTCGGCACCGCCGCCGACCTCGCTGGGATCGCGGACCGCGTACCCCCTGGAACGCCGCCCGGAACGCCCGCGCGGCTGCGCCTCGAGCTGCTGACCAGCGTGGACCACGCCCGAGTGCTCGGTGTCCCGACCATCGACCCAGAGCGTGGTCCGATCCTGCGTCCTGGCCTGGGGCGGCCGCTCGTGCTGACGAACCTGGAACCGGCGGAAGCCATGCGTCTGCTCGCCGAAGGACGCAGGGGCTGGACGCGGGCGATCTCGCTGCTGCTGGGCGGTGGCACTGCCGCGGTGCTGGCCGGGGTCGCCTGGGCCGTGGTCGATGTCCTCCTCTGACCCGAGTGCCGGTCGTCGCGCCGTTGCGGGCCGGAGATCGCTGCGCGGGCTCCTGACCGCCACCGCTGCCTGGCTTGGCATGGCGGCGACCGCCCTTGCTGCGTCGCCGACCCCGACAACGGCCGCCGGCGGCGACCCACGCAGCTCCGGACAGGGGCCCGGCCTCGTGGGTGACCCGCTGCTGGCGATCCTGGTGGTGGCGGTGATCGGGCTCGTGGCCCTCGGGGCGACGCTCCTGTATGTGCGGATGACGGGACGCCCGCGAACCGGGACGTGACCAGCGTTCGGGTGGCGCGGGTTCGTCCCCGATCGGGTCTCGTCCGGCGAACGGCCCCGAACGCCACGCCGCCGCTTTTGAGTAGATCGGCAAACCACGTCCGTCATAAGGAGCAGCGCAGGTCAACGAGACCGCGCCGGTGATGGAGTAGGCATGAGGCGCGATCTCGTCGAAGCGGCGCGCAGCGGAGACCACGAGGCATTCGAAGCCCTCGCGACCTCCGCCGCCGATCGCCTGTACGCGGTCGCTCGCCTCATCCTCCGGGCGACGGACCTGGCGGAAGACGCGGTGCAGGAAGCGCTCGTTCGAGCGTGGCAACAGCTTCCCACGCTGCGCGATCCGGATCGGTTCGACGCGTGGCTACATCGCCTGCTCGTCAACGCCTGTGCGGACCAGGGCCGACAGCTGCGGCGCTGGACCCAGCAGGTGCGACCACTCCTGCTCGACACCGCGATCGACGACGACACCGGTGCCGTCGCCGATCGGGAGCAGCTGGAGCGCGGCTTCAGTCGACTGAAGCTTGAGCAGCGGACGGTCGTCGTCCTCCACTACTACAGCGGATTCTCGGCGGCCGAGATCGCGCGAATCCTCGGCATCCCCGAGGGAACCGCCAGATCACGACTTCACTACGCGACCGAGGCGATGCGTGCGGCGCTCGAAGCCGATGCGCGGCAGCCGGCGGTCGCCCAGAACAGGACTGCGTGATGTCAACCGACAAGCAGCTAGCCGACAGGATCGGCCGTTGGCTCGAGGCGGAAGCCCCGATGCAACTCCCGGATCGGGTCCTGCGCGCGACGTTCGAACGCACGTGCACGACCAGGCAGCAGCGAGGGTGGCGCGCCGTCCAGAGGAGATTGCACGTGAACAAGCTCGTCCCCATCGGCATCGGCGTCGCCGCCGTGGTCGGGATCCTCGTCGTCGGAGTCAACGTGCTCGGCGCACCGGCACCCGGCGGGGTCGGCGCTGCCCCGGCTGCCACGCCGTCGCCATCGCCCACGGCCGCGCCATCGGTCGTCGCTCCGTCCGCCGCGGCTGACGCCGGCTTGCCGGTGGGCAGCCCCCATATCCTGCTGTCCGAGCGTGGCGTCGAGGCGACCGTGACCATTCCCGCGCCCGGCTGGCAGGGCGTCAGCAAGGGCGGCATCCTCGCCAAGAACGACAACGTCGACGCACCCGATGGCGCGGGGATGATCGCGTTCACGGGCGATGCCCTGTTCGTGTACGAGAACCCCTGCCAGTGGTCCTCGACCACCCCGGCGACCCCCGTCACCACCTCCGATGCGCTCGTGACGGCGCTGGCGACCCAGGCGTCACGTGATGCCTCGGCGCCGGTGGACATCACTGTGGACGGCCACGCCGGCAAGCGGATCAGCCTGCACGTCCCCGACGACGCCGACTTCAGCACCTGCGACCAGGGCTTCTTCGGCTCCTGGGGCGTCGCCGGCGAGCCGACGCCGGCGCGCTACCACCAGGGCCCGGGCCAGATCGACGAGGTGTGGGCCCTCGACGTGAACGGCGTCCTGATGGTCATCGACACCGCGTACTACGCCGGCACCCCGGCCGAGCATGTGGCGGAGCTCCGGGCCATCGTCGAGTCGGCCACGTTCACCTCGAACTGACCTCGCGCGATCAGCCACGGGATCGATGCGTGGGCGGCCTGCCCCGGCCGCCCACGTCCCACCTTCTTCGCGGAGGCCCACGAAATGATCGCCAGGCCCGCGAGCCTCGCGTCTGCCCTCATCGGCCTGCTGGTCGTTTGCGGCTGCGGTCCGGCTGCCACCACGTCCCCGTCGTCGGCCGGCGCCTCCGGCAGCTCGGCCGCACCGCGACCCATGCTGATCGACACCGACGTCGCCCCGGACGACCTCGTGGCGATCGCCTTCCTCCTCGCGTCGCCCAGCGTGGACATCAAGGCCATCACGGTGTCGGGGACGGGAGAAGCACATTGCGGTGCCGGCGTGGACGTCGTCCTGCGCCTCCTCGAGCGTCTGGAGGCCCCCGCGATCGATGTCGCATGTGGCCGCGAGACGCCGATCGCCGGCGACCACGCCTTCCCGGATGCCTGGCGATCGAGCGTCGATGGCGGCTCCGGGCTCGACCTGCCGCTGACGTCCCGGCAGCCGTTCGCCGGTGACGCGGTCCAACTCCTCGTGCAGGCCAGCGAGGACTCGGACGGCCTGCGGGTCCTGACCCTCGGCCCCCTGACCAACCTGGCGGATGCGCTCATGCGCCATCCCGACCTCGCCGATCGGGTGGAGTCCGTCTACGCGATGGGTGGAGCCCTGTTCGCAGCCGGCAACGTGCGGTTCGGGGGCCCGCCCGACAACGCCGTCGCCGAGTGGAACATCTACGTCGACCCGGCCGCCGCCCAGGTGGCGATCGACTCGGGACTCCCGGTGCGCCTCGTCAGCCTCGACGGCACCAGCCAGGCGCCCGTCACCCCGGAGTACGCCCGGCGCGTCCTGGCCGACGCGACCGGTCCGGGCGCGCTGGTGCTCGCGGAGCTCTTCGCGGCGCATCCGTTCATGACCGATGGCACCTACTACCTCTGGGATCCGCTCGCCGCTGCCCTTGCCGCCGGCTACCCGCTCGGTTCGTTCAGCGCCGGCCGCGTGGACGTCGAGGAGGCAGAGGGTCCCGAGGTCGGCTTCACGCGGCCGGTCGACGGGACGCCCAACGTCGAGTACCTGAGCGCGGCCGACCTGGCCGCGACCGAGGACACGCTGCTCGAGACGCTGAACCAGGCGGGCGGGACTCCATGATCGCCACCCGCCTCGGGCGCCTCGCCGCACTGGCGGGCCTGGCCACGGTCATCGCCTGCGCGCCGGGTACCACGACCACCCCGTCGCCTGCGGGCGCTGGCGCGCCCGAGGGCGGCAGCCTCGTCATCGTCGGCCGGGTCTTGACGATGGGCGATCCGCCCGTCGCTGAGGCCATGCTCATCGAGGACGGAGGCGTGGCAGCCATCGGTACCCGGGACGCGGTGCTGGCGCGGGCCGGTGACCAGGTTCCGGTCGTCGAGCTCGGTCCGAACGTGGCGTACCCGGGGTTCATCGACGCCCACAGCCACTGGATCGGCGATCGCGACTACTTCGGCATGGGGACGGCGGCGGAAGCGATCGAGGCCGCCCTCAGCCGCGGCTGGACCTCGATCAGCGAGCAGTGGGTCAACCAGGAGCGCCTGGACGAGCTCACCGACCTCGCGGCCGGCGACGCCCTGCCGCTCCGCGTGGACGCCTACCTCGCCCTGAACTACGAGAAGGAGTTCCTCGGCGACTGGTACGCCGGGCGCGAGCCCGGCCTCGTCGACGACCACCTCCGCGTCCAGGGCGTGAAGATCCACCTCGATCACGGCCTTGGCGGTGCCATCAACTGGGAGCCGGCCGACCTCGCGGAAGCAATCCGTCGCGCCGACGAGGCGGGCTGGCAGGTCTCGGTCCACAGCGCACGGACCGAGGCGATGGAGCTGGTCCTCGATGCGCTCGAGGCAGCGCTCGGCCCGACCAGGCCGAACCCGCTCCACCACCGGATCGAGCACGCCATCCAGGTGAGCGATGAGCAGCTGGCCCGCATGGTCGCGATGGACATGGCGACGGTCATCCATCTCGACGGGGCCGCCGATTGGGTGCTGGACGACGAGTTCCGTCCCGGGTTCGACCGCGATGAGCCCGGTGCCGAGCGGGGCTGGATCGCGCGCTGGCGCGACTTCGTCGACGCGGGGCTGCACGTCGCCTCGGCGACGGACGCGCCGTGGACCTTCTCGGGCTTCCCTGACTTCACGCTGAGCGACGACATGGGCCGGCCAGTCGACCAGATCGCGGCAGGTATGGACGGCCGTGTCCGCTCGACCACGGAGACGCCTCCGTGGCTGCTCGACCAGCTCCTGACCGCGGAGCAGAGCCTGCGGACCGTGACCATCGATGCCGCGTACGTCCTGGGCGACGAGACCCGGCGAGGCCACCTCGCACCGGGCACGCTCGGCGACGTGACGATCCTCTCCGGCGACGTCACGGCCGCCACCCCCGATGAGATCCGGGCGATGTCCGTGGTCGCGACCATCGTCGGGGGGATCCCCGTCTACCGTGCCGACGCCGAGGACTGCGGAGGGGGCTGACACGACCCGGGTCGGCCCACCATGGCGCCGGCGGGCGGCGGTCGGATGGGTCGTTGGTCCTATTGGCAATTTCTGGTAGGTCTGGGACAGTCTGCCCGGACGCCAATGCCTACCAAATCCCACACCCCGCAAACCAGTACCAGGACTCCCTTACCGGGCGACGCCACCCTCACCGTCACCAAGGCGGCGAGGGTGCTGGGAGTGCACCCGAACACCGTGCGGGCGTGGAGTGAGGCTGGCCGACTCCGCTTCTACCGCATCAACGACCGGGGTGACCGGCGCTACCGGCTGGGCGACCTCCAGCGCTTCCTCTCGGCGGCAGAGGCGCCGGTGCGGGCCGCATCGCCACAGCTTGCCGGCTTCCGGACGGGCCGCCGCGACGGCATGGCCGCCTCGCTCACCGAGACCCCCGCAGGCTTCGACCTCCTCGCGGACCTGGCAGAGGTGGCCTCGTTCCCCAGCGGGCTCGACCCAGCGCTCGACGAGGCATGCCGCCGGATCCGGACGGCCACCGGGGCGGCGCTGGTAGGTATCTGGGAACGTCGGCCGGGCGGCCTCGTGCCCCGCGCGTCCGATGTCGAGGGACAGGGGATCACCGCCACCCGCAGCATCCCGCCCGGGCGCGGCGTGTTCGCCCGGGCACTCGAGACGACCGAGCCAGTGCATGCGCGTCCGGGGGATCCGTCGGCGGCGCCCATGCTGGGCATGGGCACCGACGAGCTGGTCGTGCAGATCCCGGGCGGGGAGGCGCCCTGGGGCGTGCTCGTCCTGGCCGGGGCGATGGAGCTCGGTCCGGACGACGGCCGCCGGCTGGCCGGAGCCATCGCACGGACGCTTGGCGTGCTGGTCCGTGCGGCCGCTGCAGCCGATCAGGCGGTGGGGCGCCTTCGCCGTTCCGAGGCGCTGCGCCGCGTGGCCACTGACCTCGCATCGCGGCTCGACCTGGCCGATGTCGTCCGCGACCTGAGCGATCATGCCCGCGTGCTGTTTGGCGCTGACAGGGTCGCGGTCGTCCTGCGGGATGCGGAGGGTCGCGTGTCGTCGCCCGGTGGGTCGGGCTTCTCCGAGGCGTTCCTGGCGGCAGCACGCGAGATCGAGGAGTCACACCAGGGCCACCACGAGCTCCCAGCGCGCCGTCCCGCGGCTGTCCTGGGCCCCGATGCCCAGCGATCGTCGAGCCCGGTGCGCGCGGCGGCCATCCAGGAGGGCGTGGTCAGCCTGCTCGCGGCTCCGCTGATCGACGGCCACGAGTTGCACGGCGTGCTCTACCTCGCCCATGACCGGCCGCATCGCTGGCGCGAGGTGGACCTCGATGCCGCGGAGGCCCTTGCCGGTGACGCGGCCGTCGCCGTCCGCTCGGCGCGGACGTTTGGGCGGATGGCCGCGTGGGCGACCCAGCTCCAGTCCATCCAGCACCTGGGCGCACGCCTGTCGGGCATGTCCAACGTGCGCGAGATCGGCAACACCATCGCCACCGAGCTGCGCCAGCTGATCACGTACGACAACGCCCGCGTCTACAGGGTGACCGGCACCGAGCTGTTCCCCGTGGCCTTCGAGGGTCACGGCTCCACGTACGGTGCAGAGACCCCGGAGGACCTCGCCGTCTCGATCGGCGAGGGCATCACGGGCTGGGTCGCCAGGTTCAGGGTGGCTCAGCTGGTGGACGACACGGCCCGGGATCCTCGCGGGGTCACGATCCCCGGATCAGAACCAGACCAGGACGAGTCGATGCTGCTGGCCCCAATGGTCCGCGAGGGCGCCTGTCTTGGGGTGGTCGTCCTGGTCAGGCAGGGCCTCCGCCAGTTCACCGAGGACGACCTGCGGCTGCTCGTCATCTATGCCTCCTTCGCCGCGCAGGCCATGGCCAACGCCGACGCCACCGCCCGCCTGCGCGAGCAGTCCGATGCCCTCGAGCGCCAGATCCGCGCCCAGCGGGAGCTCCTGCGGATCACCGAATCGATCCTCACCACGCTCGACCAGAGTGCGGTGCTCGAGAAGATCACCGAGCGGCTGGGCTCACTCATCAGGTGCGACAACATCGCCATCGAGGTCGTCGAGCGACCGACCGGCCTGCTCCGGCCGCTGACGGCCCGCGGCGTCCACGCGGAGCACTACCTCGCCCCCTGGGAACCGGGCGAGACCGGGGTTGCCACGTGGGTCGTGGATCACAACGAGCCAGTGCTCATCAAGGACGAGCGCCAGGACGAGCGAGTCAACCACTTCCGGGAAACGGGGCCCGTGGACGGAAGCCTGATCGTCGTGCCCCTGCTGGGTCCGCAGGGGGCGGTCGGGGTTCTGACGCTGGAGCGGATGGGCTCAGCGACGCCGTTCGACGAGCAGGAGTTCGAGCTGGTCCAGCTGTTCGCGGCGCAGGTCTCGATCGCGCTGCGCAACGCGGACACGTTCAAGGCCGCCGAGGTCCGGGCCCGGACGGACGATCTCACGGGCCTCCTGAACCACGGTACGTTCAAGGACAGGCTCGCCCGCAGCGTGATCGCCGCCGATCCGTTCGGCGTGGTGATGATCGACCTCGACGGCTTCAAGGCGATCAACGACGGGCTCGGCCACCAGGCCGGCGACCGGATGCTGCGCGAGATCGCGTCCGCGATCCTGGGTGCCGCCCGCGATACGGACGAGGTATTCCGGTACGGCGGCGACGAGTTCGTCGTGCTCCTGCCCCGGAGTGACACCCAGGGCGTGCAGGCCGTGGCCGAGCGCATCCAGGCGGCCGTGGCGGCCGTGGGCGGTCATGGCTCCACGTGGGCCGCCGGGCGGCTGCACGTGTCGGCCTCGATCGGAACGGCGTCCTTCCCCGGGGACGGCGATAGCGAGGAGGCGATCCTGCTGGCCGCCGACCGCGCCTGCATCGTTGCCAAGCGCCGCGGGCCCGGGCGCATCGCGACGGCCATCGAGGGGCTGGAGCTGGCATCGGAGTTCACCCTGTCCGAGCCCACGCCGGTCGATCCCCCTACCATGGGCGAATGATGGCGCGCAGGTGGCTGATCGCGAGCGGCCGAGGGTGATCACGTGCGGGTGACCACTCGGACCCGCTGCCCGCTGCTCCTTGTCGCCGTCGCCCTTGCCGTGGGGGCGTGCCTGCCGTCGGCGGTCCGGCCGACCCCACCTCCGCCACCGACCCCGCAGCCGACCCCGACGCCGTCGCCATCGCCAACGCCCACGCCCGGACCGCCGACGCCCACGCCGGCCCCGACCTTCAAGCTCCACACCGTCGTGCGCGGTGACACGCTCACGTCGCTGGCGCGGAAGTACCGGACCAGCGGGCGCAGCATCGCGTACTGGAACCGCGATCAGTATCCCTCGCTGGATCCTGAGTCGGCCCGGTACCAGCCCGACAACCTCAAGCGCGGCTGGGTGCTCCGGGTCATGCCCGGGAAGGAGTACGTGCCGCCCCCGGACGACGGCGAGACCGGCGAGCAGGTCACGCCGGAGCCGGATGACTTCGAGGACTACGAGACGCTGCCCCCGGACCCGTCGGCGTCACCCGACGGCTAGCGCCGGCCGGTAGCTTGCCCGACAGCCCAGGGCGGGTGAGCAACGTCCCGGTATCCTCGGCGCGATGGCACCCGCTTCGACCCGCTCTCCCAGGATCCTCGTCACGCTCGTGGTCGCGGCCCGTGATGCGGAGCCCGGCATCGCCGCACGCAAGAACGCCCTGTACGTGGACTGCGTTCTCCGTCATGGGGCAACGGCCATGCACCTGGACGCCACGTCCCTGGCGTCGGCTCGTGCAGCCGCCTTCGCGTCCATGGACGGCCTGCTCCTGACCGGCGGCGCAGATATCGACCCGGCACGCTATGCAGCGGCCGACGCCGGCTCCGTGAGCGTCGAGCTGGACCGTGACGTGCTGGAAGCGGAGGCCTTCGCTGCGGCCGAGTCGCGTGGCGTGCCGGTCCTGGGGATCTGCCGGGGACTCCAGGCCATGAACGTGTTCAGCGGCGGCACCCTGCTACAGCACGTCGAGGGCCACGCCGGTGCCGGCTGGGGGCACGGGCCTGCGCTCACCCATCCCCTTCGGCTGGTGCCGGGGTCCAGGCTGGCCCGGATCCTCAACCCCACCAACGCCGGGGCCGCGGTCCTCACCGTCAACAGCTATCACCACCAGGCGGTGCGCGCATCCGACCTCGCGTCGGCCTACGTGCCGTCTGCATGGTCGCCCAGCAGGGTGGGCGACCTGGTCGAGGCGTTCGAGGCGCCGTCGGGGCCGTTCCGGATGGCCGTCCAGTGCCACCCCGAGCGCACTGAGTCAACGCCCAAGGCTTTCGAGCGCCTGTTCGCGTTCTTCGTGGACGCCTGCCGGGGGCCGTTGGCCAGGCGCTGACGTACGAGGCCTGCGTGGGGCCGCCGGTGGCGAGACCCGGCGGGAGCCGTCAGCGTCGCCGGGGCGCCGGCTCGTCCCCCTTGCGCCGCCGACCGGTTCAACCGTCGGGTACTGGCTGAATCCGCCCGGCGGCCGGCACGTTCATCGGCGCCCAGGGCACCAATGCCCGGCAAACGTGCCGTTGGGCGGCTGAACCGGACCCGCGTCCAACGGTTCGACCGCTGGGCGGCCCCGGACGCGCCCGCGCCGCTGCGGAACCCGCGCCTCTGCGGGACAGGCCGCGCCGTTGCGGAACCCGCGCCTCGCCCGCGCGCCGCTGCGGAACCCGCGCCGTTGCGGAACCCGCGCCTCGCCCGCGCGCCGCTGCGGAACCCGCGCCTCTGCGGGACAGGCCGCGCCGTTGCGGAACCCGCGCCTCGCCCGCGCGCCGCTGCGGAACCCGCGCCGTTGCGGAACCCGCGCCGCTGCGGAACCCGCGCCGTTGCGGAACCCGCGCCGTTGCCTAGAGCCGGCCCGCCTCGATGATCCGGTTGAGGAACTGGCGGGTCCGCGCCTCCCGGGGTTCCGAGAAGATCTGCTGCGGCGGGCCATGCTCCAGGATCTGGCCGGCATCCAGGAAGCAGACGCGGCTCGCGATGTCGCGCGCGAACCCCATCTCGTGGGTGGCGATCAGCATCGTCATGCCACCTGCGGCCAGCTCCCGGATCACGTTGAGCACCTCGGCCACGAGCTCCGGATCGAGGGCGGACGTGACTTCGTCGAGCAGCAGGATGTCGGGCTGCATCGCCAGCGCGCGCACGATCGCCACCCGCTGCTGCTGCCCACCCGAGAGGCGGTCCGGGAAGTCCCGTGCCTTGTCGGCCAGCCCGAAACGCTCGAGCAGCGCAAGCGCGTCCCGCTCGGCGTCGGCGGACTCCTGCCCGAGCACCCTGCGCGGCGCAAGGGTGACGTTGTCCAGCACGCTCATGTGCGGGAACAGGTTGAAGGCCTGGAACACGATCCCCACCCGCCGGCGGAGCAGGTCCACCTTCACCCCGCGGGCGGTGATCTCGTCGCCCTCGATGAGGATCCGGCCCTCGTCGATCGGCTCGATCAGGTTGATGCAACGCAGCAGGGTGGACTTGCCGCTCCCCGATGCCCCGATGAGCGCGATGACCTCGTGCTCGGCGACGTCGAGATCGATGCCCCGCAGGACCTCCAGGTCGCCGAACGACTTGTGCAGTCCCTGGATCGAGAGCGCGGGCCGCCCCTGCTGACCGGTCACCGCGCGCTCGCCGCGCCGCGCTTGCGGTCACGCTGCACCAGACGGTCCGTGAGCCGCGCCAGCGGGATGGTCACCACGATGAACACGAGGGCGGTGGCGACGTACGGGGTGAAGTTGAATGTCGCCGCTGCCTTGATCTGCGAGGCGCGGAAGATCTCGACCACGCCGATGTAGGACACCAGCACGGTGTCCTTCTGGAGCCCGATGAAGTCGTTGAGCAGCGGCGGGACCACCCGGCGCACCGCCTGCGGGATGATCACGTGCCGCATCGTGCGATAGCGGGAAAGGCCCAGCGACCTCGCGGCCGCCTCCTGGCTGGGATGGATGCTGTCGATCCCGGCGCGGTAGACCTCCGACACGTAGGCGGAGTAGATCAGCGTCAGCGCGACGACCGCCCAGGGAAAGCCCGTGGGCATGCCCTTGATCCCGAGGCCGGGGATCCCGAACCCCAGGATGTAGATGACCAGGATCCCCGGCACCGCCCGGAACACGTCGACATAGACGGTCGAGAGGAAGCGGATCGGGGCGAACACCGGCCCGCCCAGGCTGCGCAGCACCGCGAGCAGCAGGCCGAACCCGAGGATCAGGACTTCCGCGATCAGGAACAGCTGGATGTTGACGATGAAGTACTTGAGGATCGAGCGGTCCCACTCGAACTGGCCGTTGTAGAAGCCGAAGGCCTCCGCGAAGTAGCGCGGCGAGAAGAACTTCTCGCGCACCTGCTCCCAGCCGGGCGCGTTGACGATGACCCAGCCGAGGACCCCGAAGAAGACGACCGTGCTGACGATCGTGATCGTCAGCGAGCGAAGGGCACCATCGTCCCGGGCCCGCGACAACCTCGCCCTCCGCGGCATCCGGGTCCGGGTGCCGCGGTCGGGCTGGCCGCCGCTCACGGCCACGAGGTCAGGGCCCCGTACGGCTAGGGCTGGAACGCCGGGACGCCGTCCTGGAACGGGAGCCACTGGGTGACGAGGCCGGCCAACGTGCCGTCATCGTTGAGCGCCGTGATCGCGGCGTTGACGCACGGCGTGAGCGGGCTGTCCTTCTCGAGAACCAGCGAGAAGTACTCGTCGGTGCCGGTGTCGAACTTGCCGACGGCGACCGCGTTGTCCACCTGGACGTTGGTGACGAAGTCGGCGGTCGGGAGGTCGACCACCAGCCCGTCGATCTGCCCCGACTTGAGCGCCTCGATCGCGAGGTCGTTGGTGTCGAAGACCTGCGGCTCGCTGGTCGGCTTGATCGTGTTCACGATCGTGTCGTAGCTGGTGGTGCCGACCTGGGCCCCGAACTTGTACCCCGCAAGATCGGCGATGGAGGTCACCGTCGCGAGCGGGCTGTCCTTGAGCGCGACAACGGACTGGAGGACGGTGTAATAGCCCTCCGACAGGTCCGCCGCCTCGGCGCGCTCCGGCTTGTACGAGACCTGGGTGAGGTAGAAGTCGAAGTCCTTCGCTCCGGGCGCGAAGGAGTTGGTGAACGGGACGACGGTCCAGATCACGCGCTCCGTGGCGATGCCCAGCTTGTCGGCGATGGCGTACGCGACGGCGCTCTCGAAGCCCTCACCGGTCGTCGGGTCGCCGGTGTAGTCCGAGTCCTCCCAGGGCGGCGTGTTGCCACCCTCGCGATGGGCGAAGTAGGGCGGGTAGGCCGGGTTGTCGGCACCGACCGTGAGCGTGTCGGCGGTCTTGAGGGCCAGGTTCTCGGGCGCGCACGCGTCCGGGGTCGGGGTCGGGGCCTCCGTCGGGGCGCTGGACGGAGCCTCCGTGGGCACAGCGGCCGGCGCCTCGGTGGCCGCCGGAACCGGAGTGGCCGCGGAGCCCGAACAGGCCGCCGCGAACACGGCGACGAGAGCCAGGGCGCTCACGCCCGTGATGGTGCGCATGGTGGTCTTCCTCCTCAGGGTTGCGCTCGGAAGTGTACCCGCGACGCGGGCACCGGAACCGGAAACGCCGAAGCGACGCCGGGAGGAGGTTCGGCGTCGCTTCGGAGGGATGTCCGGCCCCGGAGGAGGAGACCTGGGCCGGAGAGGTGTTCGGTTGTGGGCACTGCACCGTGGTGCGGTGAGGTCATCTTCGAGCGCAGGCACCGCGATGGCGACCACCCACAGGTCCCGGTCCGGCGGAGTACTTGAGGTGGTCGGAGCCCGCGCCCGTGCATGAGGACGGCTGGCATTCCCGGGTTCCGGTTCGCCCAGCCGGCGTCGCGACCTCGTCGCCAGCGTCCCGGCCAAATCGTCCGGCGGCTGGCCAGGCGTCCGGGTGCTGGCCAGGCGTCCGGCTGGCATCGCGCGGCCGCCCATCGCCGGATGAGTAGACTCGGGACGTGCGGGTGCGAATGATCGAGCTCCGGATTCTGGGGGTCTTGCTGACCGGCCTGTGGGTCCTCGCGTTCGCGCTGGTCGCGGTGGGCTACCGTCCCGGCGGGCCCGTCGACATCCTCGTCGCGATCGCCGCCGTCGGGCCGGTCCTGGTGGCGGCGATCGCCGTGGTCTGGCCGCCGGTTGCCCGCTCCGGCCGGGCATTCATCGGCATCGCCTGGCTGGGTCTGGGCGCCATCCTGCTGCTGGTCCCATCCCTCCGCGACCTCGTGATCCAGCTGACCGGGCAAGGGCCACAGACGCTGCTGCCGTCGTTCGAGGCCGTCTACCCGTGGCTGCTGGCGCTGATCGCCACCAGCCTCTTCGCCGGGCTGGGCTGGTCCCGTCGACGACTCGGCGAGACGGCCTTGCGCCGCCGGCGACTCGTGTCGGGCATCGCCATAGGACTGGCGCTCGTCCTGGCCACCGGGACGGCATTCGCGAGCGCCACCCTCGTCAACGAGCTTGCGCTGGGAGACCGGCCCGCCCTGGGCTCCCGGTTCGGGCCCACCGGCCCAGAAGTGACGCCGCCGGGCTGCAGCGAGCCCCTGACGGTCGGCGCCACCGCGCGGCTCGAGCTGCGGATGGACGGCTCCATCGATGACCGGTACACGGGCCAGGTCGTCATCGAGGGGATCCGCGACGGGCCGGATGTCAGCTGGACGGGGTTCGCGGCCACTCGGCTGACCCTCGGTCAGCACGGCCTCACGCGGATCGGGGGCGAGGTGTGGGAGCTGTCGCCCGGACGGCCGTGGACGGCGGCGGCCGCTTCCAGCGGGGACGGACAGGACCTGGACCGGCAGCTGGTGGTCGCGGCCCTCGCGCCGGCGAACCGCCGGGTGGCCGAGGACCGGGGCCTGGACTTCATCGAGGGCGCCCGGGCTCGCCATTGCAGGATCCCCCTGGACGGCGAGACGCTTCGCCGGGCCCTGCCCCAGGTCAGCATGATCGTGGGTGCGGTGGACATCGAGCGCTGGCGGGGCGACCTGGATTTCTGGGTGTTCACCGACGGCCAGCTGGGCCAGGCGGACGGCGGGATCACGGGCCCCGCACTCGGGATCGACGACGAGGCGCTTCGGGCCGCGGTACGGTTCCGCATGCTCGCCTTCGACCGCGGTCTGCCCATCACGGTGCTGCCGCCACAGCGGTGACCAGAGGAGTGATCCATGATCGATGACCTGCCGGGCGACGATCGCGCCAAGCGCGACCGGACCGCGCGCCTCCTGATGGTGGTCCAGATCCTGCGCGCCAACGGCACGCGGGGCGTCACCCCGGCGGAGATCGCCAGGCGCACCGGCATGGCCAAGCGGACCGTCTATCGCGACCTGGGCGCCATCCAGTCCGAGCTCGGGATGCCCGTCTGGAGCGAGGCCGGCCGGTGGGGCGTCGACGCCGATGCGTTCCTCCCGCCACTGCGCCTGACGCTGCAGGAGGCGATGGCGATCTTCCTGTCCGCGCGGCTGCTCGCTCGCTACATGGACAAGCACGACCCGGTGCTCGCATCGGCGTTCACCAAGCTCGAGGAGGGCTTGCCGCCCACGCTGCGCGATCACGTGGAGCGCACCGTGCAAGACCTCTCGAGCCGGAACGTCGACCCTGCCTTCAACCGCCGGGTCGGGGACCTGACGACCGCCTGGGCGGACCGTCGCGTCGTCCAGTTCGTGTACCTGCCGGCGCCGTACGGCCAGGTCCGTGATCCGCGCCCTGCGACCGTCCGCCCCTACCTCCTGGAACCTTCGCTGCAGACCCACGCGCTGTATCTCATCGGCTGGGACGAGGATCGCTCGGCCATGCGCACCTTCAAGGTGGAGCGCATCCGGGACCTGGCCGTCCTGCCCCGGACCTTCGATGCCCCCGAGGACGACGTGGTCGCCCAGCTGCGGCGGGCCTGGGACATCATCGCGGACCAGCCTGCGGTCGAGGTGGTGCTTCGCTTCAGGCCCGAAGTGGCCGGCCGGGTCATGGAGGCCTCGTGGCACCCCAGCCAGCAGGTCACCGAGCTGCCCGACGGATCGCTCGAATGGCGCGCAACCGTGGCCGGGATCATCGAGATCCGGCTCTGGATTCTCTCGTGGGGCAGCGACGTGGAGGTCGTGTCGCCCCCTGTCCTGCGTGATGACGTGGCCGGCACGCTCCGCTCGGCCGCAGCCCGTTACGAGAACGGCGCCTGACCATCGGCCTCTCTTTCGGGGCCCAAAAGGCTCGCTCCCGAAGGGCCGGGGCGGCGGTGACCGGATGCACCGCATCGGGTAGGCTGGGGTCCCCAATCGCCTCCCAGCCGGTACCGACGGAGCATCCCCATCGCCGTACTGACCGGCCGCGTCCAGCGGCCAACCCGTCACCGCATCTCGCTCCTGCTCGCTGCCGCCCTGGTCGCGGTCACGGCTCTCGCCGGGGCGCCGGCGGCCGCGTCTGCCTCCACGGCGTCGGACATGGGCAGCCTGGTCCTGAGCTGGATGAACGCCGAGCGGGCCCAGCGGGGACTGGTCCCCTACCGCGCCTGGAGCTCGCTGGCCACGGTCGCGGCGGGACGAGCGGCCCGAATGGCCGACGCACAGACGCTCTCGCACGACGTGGCGGGCGGCAGCCTCGGCGACACCCTTACGGCGAACGGCATCCC
This sequence comes from uncultured Chloroflexia bacterium, assembly GCA_963788375.1. Lineage (GTDB taxonomy): Bacteria > Chloroflexota > Limnocylindria > Limnocylindrales > CSP1-4 > CAIXZV01. Next base: position 497,949 of record CAWBGT010000016.1, on the reverse strand, counting down.
CTGGATGGGCAACGGCGAGATCATCGGGACCAGCACCTACCCCTGGGGCCGGGACGCGGCCGCGAACATCTACGGCCTGTGGAAGGGCAGCACCCCCCACCGGTCGATCATGTTCAGCGACAGCTTCAACTACGCAGGCGTCGGCGTCGTCCAGGCGAGCGACGGTTCGACGTGGATGTCGGTCGTGTTCTCGGAGTCGCCCGATCAGAACCGGCCGACTGTACGGATCCGCAGCCTCACTCGCGGCGGGACCACGCTCAGGCTCACCTGGAGCGGTGCCGACCCGCGACTCCAGACGCATACGGCGGGACTGCGCTCGTTCGACGTCCAGAAGCGGCGCGACGGCGGGACGTGGAAGACCATCCGCGATAACACGACAGCCACGTCCCTGGTCCTGCGCCACCGGAAGCACGGTCACTGGTTCTCGTTCCGCGTCCAGGCAGCGGACCGGCGCGGTAACCTCTCGACGTGGACGAGCGAGAAGCGGATCTGGGTTCCGTAGCCGGGGCAGCGGGGGATGACGGACCCGGGGGGCGCGGAGGGCGCCGCCTGCTGTTCGCGGCGGTCAACCTGATCAGCGACCCGATCCACGGCTACGTCGAGCTCACGAAGCGCCTCGGACCTGACCAGGCGCGCGCCGCCGGGCTGCAGCCGGAGGACGTCGCCGAGGACGACCTGCTGGACACGGCGTGGGTCCAGCGCCTGCGCCGGATCAGCCAGCTCCAGAGCGCCCGCTGGGTGTTCCCCACGGCCGAGCATTCCCGCTTCACCCATGGTCTCGGGGTCATGCACGAGGCTGGATTGTGGGCCCGGTCCCTGTACCCGTCGCTCCGGGCCGCCCTCCCGGCCATGGCGCCGGACGAGCCCGTGCCGTCCGAAGGGCTCGTCGTCGAGACGCTCCGGATCGCCGGGCTGCTCCACGACGTCGGGCACGGGCCGTTCGCGCACTTCTTCGACGACCAGTTCCTGGCCGGATTCCCCGCCCCGCCGGATCCGCGACGGCCAGGTGCCAAGACCCTGGGCCACGAGGACCTCTCGCAACTCATCATCGAGCGGGAGCTGGGGCCGCTGATCGCCGGTCTCCGGCGTGCTGCCGGTTCCGTAGCCGAGCGGGACCGTTTCGCCGACGGCGAGGTCATCGATCCGCGCTGGGTGTCGCTCCTGATCTCCAAGCCTCCGCTGGCAGACCCGTCTATGCCAACGTGGGTGCGGGTGCTCCAGCCGCTGCTGTCGGGCGTATTCACCGTCGACAACCTGGACTATGTCCGGCGCGACGCCTACCTCACCGGGGTGTCGATGGGCCCGGTGGACGCCGAGCGACTGCGCCGCTACTGCTTCATCTCGGAGCGCGGTCTCACGCTCTACGAGTCGGGCCTGGGGGCGCTGGAGATGTTCCTCACCGCGCGCCTGTTCATGTACCGGCACGTGTACCTGCACCGGACCGTGCGCGCCATCGACCTCGACCTCGCGGAGGTCTTCGCGCCCGCCATCCGGGCCGTGTTCGGTGATGCGTCACCGGCCGAGCGCCTTGGAGCGTTCGCCGACCTCGACGAATACGCGCTCCTCCACCAGGCCGCCCTGTGGGCGCGGGGCGAGCACCTGTCCGCGGTACCCGTGCCCGGGGACGGGACGGTGACCCCCGAGGTGGCGGATGGCTGGCGGGCGATCCTCCTGCGGCGCCCGCGATGGCGGACCGAGCGCGAGGTTGGTACCGAGTCGGACACGCCCGACTGGCCGGCGGCGTTGCTCGCCGAGCTCGGCGAGCCCGAGCCCGGCCGGGTCGTGGTGGACCTGACGGGCGTGGACGCGCGCCCAGGCGCCGGGAAGCCACCGTCACTGGCGATCGAACGGCGTGACGGCGGACCCGGGCCCGACCTGGACACTGCGCTCCGGCGCGTGCCCGCGTGGTCCCTGGTGGGGCGCCGCTACCGGCGGTCGGGGTAGGCGGCCGCGGGCCAGGGCGGTGATCCGCCACCGGGCGGCCGGCCGAACGCCGCTGGTGATCCGGCGAGATCGGCGCCGGCGCCCAGGCTCGTGTGCCCAGGCTCGTGTGCCCCGGCTCGTGTGCCCCGGCTCGTGTGCCCCGGCTCGCGCTCCCAGGCTCGCGCTCCCAGGCTCGTGCTCCCAGCCTCGTGCTCCCAGGCTCGTGCTCCCGGGCTCGTGAGTCAGCACCGGTTCAACCGAGCCCTGTGGCCTCGTGGCTCGCCACCGGAACCCGGCTTGAGGGGCCTCACTTGTGCGGGGACACCCGGTGGTTGAACCGTGGACGCATCACGCCCAGTGGGAACGGGGCGAGATCCAGGATCCGACGTGGCTTTCGGGCACCGATCGGCGGCAGGAGCCGCGGCGGGTCGCGGAGCGGGCTCGCGCACCGGTGACCTCAAGGCCGCGGGCCGGCTTGCCCAGCCGTCAGGGGCTCGTCGACGCCGACCCCGGTGACGCCTTGGGCTTCGCCGGGGCGTTGACACCGGGCTTCGGCGGCAGGACCAGCAGCGGGTCCACGCGGGCGATCTCCGCCTTCGGCAGCTTCATGCGGGCCACGACGTCCGGGCGGATCCGGAAGGTCGCGGTCTCCCACGGCGAGAACAGCCCGTAGTGCAGGTGGCAGCCCGACGCCCGCCCCGTCATGCCCTCGTAGCCCAGGAGCTGGCCCGCGCGGACCTTGTCTCCCTTCGCGACAACGATTCGGCCGAAATGGGCGTACATGCTCCGGTACCCATTGCCGTCATCGATCACCACCACGATCGGGAGCGTCGTCCACAGCCCCTTTCGGTCGAGGCGGCGCAGGTACGGGCCCAGATCCCCGGTCCAGCCCATCACCGAGTCGTACCTGCGTCCCGCGGCGAGGACCTTCCCGGCATGCGCGGCCGTGACGCGGTCACCGCAGAAGGTGGCAAGGTCGGCGCCATCGTGGAAGGACTTGCCGCCGACCAGGCGCGAACCCCAGACCGTGGGCCCGAACGGCAGCGTGAGCCGCGGATGGGCAAGGGGCCACTGATAGCCCGTCAGCAGGGCGAGCGACGGCGCACGGGTTCCCGAGATCTCGACCGCGAGGCGACTCGGAGGGACACCCCGGCCGAGGACAGCGGGGCGCACGGCAACGGTCGCTCCACTGTTCGGTGACGGCGACTCGGCGGCGGGACTCGCGGGGACCACCGTTGCGGGAACGGCCGTTGCAGGAACCGGCGTTGCCGTGATCGAGGCAACACCATCACCGGCTGGCGATGGCCTCTGCTGACCTGCAGGCGCGGCGCCGGCCTGCCCTGCCGACCGGGGTACCGCCCCCCCGGACAACACGACCGGGACGATGACCAGCGCGACGAGGGCGGCCGCCATCCCGACCAGGACGAGGCGTGCGCTGATGCGCCGGCGCTGGCGCGCATGCGGGAATCGCTGGGAGGGAGGCACCCGCGGATTGTGCCTCAGCCGGGGCCGATGAGGAGCCCGCTGGTGCGCAAGGCCTCCGGCGGTATCATTCGGCAGCCGCGCGCCCGTAGCTCAGTGGACCAGAGCATCGGTCTTCGGAACCGAGTGTCGGGGGTTCGAATCCCTCCGGGCGCGCCATTGTCTTGAGTCGCGACATAGGCGACACATGCGTCGCGACATAGGCGACACATCTGATCAGCCGGTCGCTTGAGATCCCGGCCAACGGCCGGGGTCTCTTCGCTGGTTACGCCAGTAGCCCTTGTCGGGCTCGATCCGGTGGGCGGAGAGGATCTCGCCGGTCTCGAGGGCGACGACCGTGACCTCCTGCTCGTCGACGATGGCGATAACCCGGCGGCCGACGTGGGCCGCGCCGATCCGCAGGTGGTGCATCCGTCCGGCGCGCCGCAGGCTGATCGCACCCTTCTTGTCGGTGGTGTCGTAGGCGGCTGCCTTCTCCGACCCGGCAGCCAAGACGGCTGCGACCACGCCGACCTCGCGGTCGGTTGCGTGTCCGGCGATAGCTCACGCCAGCCGCCTCGCGGCGGCCAGCCACTCATCCCGACCATCGATCGGGATATCGCAGGTTGCTGATATGGAACCTTGCGGAGGTCAATGACGGCGTCGACCTCCACGGGGAGACCGGCGCGATGCTATCCGGCAGATGACCGTTGGCGTTAGTGTCCGGCCCCCGACCTTGGGCCGTGAACGGTGATCGGGATCCGGCGGCATGGACCGGTGATCGGAACCATCAGCTGACGTCGACCGGGGTGAGCGGGCACCCCCTGGGCTCGACATACGGTGGATCGAGGGGACCTCGTCCGTGTCGAGCGCGACGACCGCGACCTCCTGCTCGCCCACGATGGCGGGAGCCCGTGAGCCGTGGTCATGCGGCGGTCTCTTCGTCCGCGGTGCTGCGCCTGCAGGGCCAACTTGGTGCTCGCCTCGCCCGCCGTTCGACGGCTCGTGTCACCCGCAGTGTCGGCGCCAGGGTCCCCAAGGTGCGCGCAAGGCAGCGCACCTGGGGTCGCGACAGGAACGGGGAGCCCGGGCCGGTGTGGATCAGACCAGCGCGCCGTCATGTCCCAAGGGTGCGGGCGGCGGGCCGCGGTCTCAACTTGGCCGCACTCAGGCCCGCGAGGCGGCTTGTTGACCGTCGCAACGAACCCATCCTGGTCGCCTGCCTCGGCGGCTGTCACCCGAGCCTGAGTGTGGCGACCCACGCTCACTCGCGAACGAGTTCGAGGATGTGCCCATGACCATTCCAGGCAACATCCTGCGCGCCCGACGGCCTGCGGCCGCGCCACGTCGATTGGGCGAGCCGTCCGGTGGCGGCTACAGCCGCCGGGCCAGGTGTTCCGCCACCATGATCGTGACGAGGTGCGGGAAGCCCGAGGGCGCGTCCGGGATGACCGACGCGTCGACGACACGTAGCCGGTCGATGCCGTGCACGCGCCCAGCTGCGTCGACGACATCACCGGCGGAGGGCGACGGGCCCATCCGGCACGTCCCCACGACGTGCGGCAGGGAGTAGGCGTTGGTGACGACGCGTTCGCGCAGTTCGACGGGGCCGGACGGAGCAGTCGGCGCCGGTCCTCGCGCGAGCGCCCGGATCGCGGGATGGTCGGCGATCACGAGGCCCAGCTCGTAGCCCTCCATCAGTCGCTCGACATCACGTTCGACGCGGAGGCCTGGCAGGACGATCCGCGGCCGGTTCATCGGATCCGCCGAGCGCAGGCGGACGGACCCGCGCGACTCGGGCTTGAGGAGGATCGGGTCGAGGTACAGGCGACCGTCGTCCTCCGACGGCTCATGGACCCAGAACATGAGGTCTGGCGGCTTCTCTTCGGGCTGGCTCCGGCTTCGGCACGTCGCGATCGTGTGACGCAGCGCCTCGCATGCGGCGTCACCGCTGAAGCCGGTGTCGAGGTCCACACCCGGGTGATCGGCCAGGTTGTCCCCCACCCCGGGCAGGTCCACGACGACGTCGATTCCCATCTCGCGGAGGTGATCCGCGGGCCCAACACCCGATCGCATCAGGAGCGCCGGGCTGCCATACGTCCCCGCGCTCAGGATCACCGAGCCCGCGGCGATCTCCGTGCCGTCAACAAGGCGGACACCGCGCGCGCCGCCACGCTCGACCAGGACCCTGTCGACCTGCCTGTCTGCGATGATCATCAGGGACGCAGGCGGCGCGTCACTCTGCAGATATGCCTGCAGCGTCGTGAGACGCCTGCCGTCTCGGGTGCTCATCGGCAGCGGCCCCACGCCGACGGCTCTTGGCGCGTTGTGGTCTTCGACGGCCGGGAAGCCGAGATCGAGGAACGCCTCGACAGCGGCGTCGTGGATCCTCGAGCGGCGGCGCATGCCGTAGCGGTTGATCGCCATCGGCCCGGCCATCCCGTGCCATGGCTTGTCGCCGAAGTCGGCATCGGCCTCGACCCGCCGGAAGGTCGGGAGGACCTCCGCGAAGCTCCAGCCGGGATTGCCCCGAGCCGCCCACGCGTCGAAGTCCGCTGGATGACCCCGCATGGCGAACCGTGTCAGCCAGGACGTTCCCCCAAGGAGCCTTCCGCGTCGAAGCTTCGCCGGGTTGCCGTCGGCACCAGGCTCGGACTCATAGCCCCAGTCGGTTGTCCAGTCGGATCCTTGTGGGTTCCGCCAGCCGTCGAGCAGCGCCGGACCAACGCCGCCGCCGAGGTCCGGCCCCGCCTCGACAAGCAGAACCGACCGGCCTCGCTCGGCGAGTCGGCACGCTACGACGCATCCGGCGGCGCCGCCGCCCACGATCACGACGTCGACCGGGTCCCGGCTCACGCGGTCCTCCAGCAGCTCTCGGCGGTTCGCTGGAAGATGCCCGATCGGGATGGCGACGTCCAGCCCCCGGAGGTTGCGGCCCGGCGACTGACTACTGCGGTCGCGTTGATTGTTGTTCCTTCGCGCTCCAAGCCCTCCGGGCGCGCCATTGTCAGTGGATGTGGCGGTTCCCCGGCGGCTGATCCGGACACTCACCGGGCACGACCGTGAGGGATCCGAAACCGACCTTCGGCATCGGTGGTGAACGCTTTTCCCGGGCACCCGACTTGACCACGTATGTAACATAGTGGTTACATACACGCCGTGGAAGCGCTTGCCGCCCTCGCAGATCCGGTTCGCCGGGAGATCGTCGAGGTCCTCTTGGACCACGCCGAAGACGCCGGCACCCTCGCATCCCGCTTCCCTATCACGAGACCCGCCGTCTCCCGCCACCTCCGGGTGCTGCGCGACGTCGGCCTCGTGCGAGCCGAACGGCACGCACAACGGCGGATCTACTACGTGCAGCCGGAACCACTTCGCGAGATCGACGACTGGTTGCAGCGTCACCGAGCCTTCTGGACTGATCGGCTCGATGCCCTGTCCGCCCACCTGGAGGAGACCCCATGAGGACCTATGGACCCGCCGGATCACGGACAACCGACGGCGGCGTGAACGTCATCACCTTCGTGCGGGACTTCACAGCTCCACCGGAACGCGTGTGGGGTTCGTTGACCACGACGGAGGGACTCACGGCATGGCTCGCCCCGGACGTGACCATCGAGGCGCGCCCGGGTGGCTCGATCTCCTTCACCTTCGACGCCGACAACACGGTCACCGGCACGATCACCACCTTCGACCCCCCACGGGTGCTCGAGCACGGGTGGGTGATCAACGGGGAGGTCACGTCGACCCTTCGCTACACCCTCGAACCGCATGAAGGCGGAACTCGCCTCACGCTGGTCCATGAGGGCCTCCCCGATGCCATGTGCCGTGGATACGCACCCGGCTGGCACGCCTACCTCGCAAGGCTCGACGCCACGCTCGACGGCAGCGAACCCCCCGCATGGATGGATGTCTTCGAGGACGTCGGAGGGCTGTACCGCGAGCACCCCACGCCAACGGAGGCATGAGCGCTCGGGCTCAAACCCCACCGGGTTGACGCGCCGGCCAGTCGCCCCGTTCAGGGCGATCGTCACGTCGCCCCTCACGGACACATCCCCGGTGGCGTGGAGGAGCGCGACACATCTGTCCCATCGGTGTAGACACGGCAGGGTGTTGCCGCCTGGGTGCACGACGAGCGAGCGCTGCGAGCGGATCACGCCCTGAACCAACTCGGCGCTGCGAGCGCCCCGGCCGTGGTCCACGCGAACTCCAGCGACACGGTCACGCCGCGCAACGACGCCGAGGACGTGATTGCCGGCCTGCCGAACACGTAGGTAGGTGCGCTCACTGTGCCGTCTCCGTCCGCTATGTGCTACCATTCTGTACATGGGCCTGACCGTGGGCGTCGCCGAGTTGCGCCAGAACCTGAGCCGCTACCTGCGCCTCGTCGAACGGGGCGAGCGGCTTGTCGTGACCGACCACAACCGACCCGTCGCCGAGCTCGGTCCACCACCCAGCACCGGCCGAGCGCTCGACCGACTGATCGCCGAGGGGCTCGTCGCCGCACCGACCCGGCGCAGGCTTCCAGGGCCGCTGGTGATGGACGGGGATGCCCGCGCGTTGAGTCGCGCGCTCGACGAGATCCGCGGCGAGAGCTAGCCGTGGCCCTGTTCTACGCTGACGCCTCGGCGCTGGTGAAGCTCGTCCGAGATGAGCCCGAGAGCGCGGCGCTGCGCGCCTTCATCGCCGACGCGGACGTCGCTGCCTGTGAGCTGGTGCTCGCGGAGGTGCCGCGCGCGATCCGGCGTGCCGCCGCGCTGGACCCACGGCTGGACCTCGAGGTGCTGGTCGCCCGTGCGGGCGAGGTCATTGACGCCGTCGCCCTCATCTCGCTCGACCGCGCGCTGCTGCTGGCCGCCGGTGCGCTGTCCGAGCCCTCGCTGCGCGCCCTCGACGCGATCCACGTGGCCGCCGCGGCGAGCCTGGCGCCCATCGACGGCTTCCTGGGCTACGACGAACGCCAGGCGGCGGCGGCTCGACTTGCAGGTCTGAGGACATTCGCCCCGGGTGTGGCGGGGCTGTCCGCGTCGACATAGCCCCGACCTTGGTCGCTGGCTGATCCCCTGGCTGCCACATCGTCTTGCGTAGCCGCCGACTGCGGGCCGAGTGGCCGTTGACACGCCGCCACCGGCGCGAGACCGTCGGGTGGTGGAGGGACTGATGGTCGCGCCGGCGACCGCCTGCTGGGCGTGGCTCGCCGTGGTGTGGGTCGTGGCCGCACGCCGGACGCGCGTGCGCGCGACGGGGAATGGCGACGGGATCCGCCGACGGCGCGCCGCGGCCCGCGTGCTCCTGATCGTCCTCGTCGGCTCCGCCGTCCTGACGACCGCGGGCATGGTGGTCGGCGAGCCGTCACCGCCCGGGCTCGAGCTGGAGCTCACCTGGCTCGCGCCAGTCGGGCTCGCCGTGCTGGTGGCGGGGACGGCGCTCGCCACCTGGGCCCGGCTCGCGCTGGGTTCGTCTTGGACGGTCGATCCCCGGGTCGTCGGGGACCGGCGCCTGCGGACCGGCGGGCCATACGCCGTCACCCGCCATCCGATCTACAGCGGCGTCCTGGCGATGCTCGCCGGAAGCGCGCTGCTCAGCGGGATCCCGGCGTCCGCCCTGGTCGTCCTGGCCAGCCTCCTCGTCGCCGAGGCGAAGATCCAGCGGGAGGAGCGATTGCTCCTGACCGCCTTCCCGGAGGAGTACCCGCGATACCGGGAGCGCGTCCCGCAGCTCATCCCCGGGCTGGGTGGCCTCGGCCGCTAGGCGCGGACGAGATCCGAGCCGGAGCAGGCGGCGTCCGGCGTCGGCGTCCGGCGTCGGCGGGTCGTCGCGCGGCCACATCCGGTGGCACTCCTCCGAACCACAGCGACGGCGTTCCACCCGTGACCCGGCGGTTGGGCCTCGCCCGGGCCAAGGTGCGGCGGGCTCACGGCGAGGCTGCCGTCATTGAGTGCTGGCCCACCTGGAATCACTTGGGTACACGCGAGAGCCACGCCGTGTGGCACGAGACCGGGGCCGCCGCAGGAACGCAGGCTCCACGCACCAGCAACCGGCGGGGTCGGCCCGGCGCTCTCAATTCGCGGCGCCAGCCCCGGACTGGATCGGGAGCGTCGCGACGATCCGGGTGCCCTCGCCGGCACGGCTGTCGACGTCGAGCCGGCCACCGAGCGCCGCAGCCCGGTCGGCGAGACCCCGCAGGCCGGAGCCGGCGGCCGGGTCAGCGCCACCCTTGCCGTCGTCGCGGACCTCGATCCGAAGCCCGTCCCGGTCCGTGACCGCCAAGATCCTGACCTGCGTCGCCTCCGCGTACTTGGCGACGTTCGCAAGGGCCTCGGCGACGACGAAGTAGGCGGCCACGCCGACCTGGGTCGGGACCTCGGTCGACAGGTTGAGCGAGAGGCTCGCCTCGATCGGCGACTCGGTCGCCAGCACGCCGAGGGCCGGGCCCAGCCCCGCCTCGGTCAGGATCGCGGGGTGGATGCCCCGCGCGAGCTCGCGGAGCTCGGCCAGGGCGCTGCGCAACTGGTCATTCGCCTCGTCCAGCGCGTCTCTGGCGGCGCGGTCGGCCTCGCCGGACAGCTGGGCACGAGCTCGCCGAAGCAGGAGGGACAGCCCGACGAGCCGCTGCTGGGCGCCATCATGGAGGTTGCGCTCGATCCGTCGCCGCTCGGCGTCGGCGGCCTCCACGATCCGAGCCCGGGACCTCCTGACCTCGGCCTCGGCCTCGCGCCGATCGGTGAAGTCGCGGACGATCGCGGTCACCTCCTCGGGACCGCTCGGCGCGAGACGGACCTCCAGCTCGCGATGGCCCTCGGGCAGCTCGAGGGGCAGGTCGAGCGACTGCAGTCGATTCTCGTCAAGCGCACGCCCGACCGCCAGGGACAGCGCGTCCGAGTCGGACGACAACAGGGCGTCGCGGAGGCGCGCTCCCGCCGCGCCGCGAGGCGAACCGTCGTTCGGGGCCGCGAGGACCGAAGCGGTCCGCGCGGCGCCTCCCTGGAGGCGGAACATCGGATCCGGGATCGCCTCGACGAGCGCCCGCATCCGACGCTCGCTCTGCCGATAGAAGCCGATCAGCAGCGAAACCGGGATTGCGGCAGGGGCAAGGTTGAGCGCGGCGATCGCGAGCTCCGCATCCGAGTCGGGCACCTCGGCGATCCGCCGGATCAGGTTGACCGCGACCGTGAGGACGTACACGGCACCTGCGACGAGCACGGGCTGCAGCTCCTCGCGACGCCGGGCCGGGGCGATCAGCCAGCGGCGAGCGACCAGAGCGCCGGCCAGGATCGCAAGCGCGAACGCGACGTAGTAGACGTTGGTTCCCTCGTTGATCGGGAGCGGCACTGCGAGCAGCAGCAGGACGGGGAGCGACATCACCCCGACCGCGAAGATCGTCATCCCGGCCCGATCGATCCGCGTCTCCAGCCTGCCGCTCGGATACGAAAGGATGATCGCCATCAGCAGGACCGCCCAGGTGTCCTGGAACGCACTGCACAGGAAGCTGACGACCCCCAGGTCGGTGTCGGCCAGGGGGCGGATAAACCAGCTCAGGCCCACCCCGACCATCAACGCGCTGATACGTGCCGGGACGCGCCCCCCGATCGCCAGACCACCATAGATGTAGGTCAGGCCGATCGCGAGGTCGAGCAGGACGTCGCTGGCCCGGCCTCCGAGCCTGAGCGCGATCCCTTCCGCGACGAGTCCGGCAATCGTCCCCGCGACGGCGATGCCGAGACGGATCCAGCGGCCACGCATCGTCAGATGCTGCCACACGGGCAGGGCGCCACCCACGGTGCTGACCCTAATCGTGAGTTTCTCGCGACCCTTGGGGCCAGCCCCACGAGCGGTCGTAGGGGCCGCACGCAACGGCTGCGGCGCGATCGCGCTGCATGCTGGCCAGATGTCGCGCATCTGCCCCGACCACGACGGGGCAATGTTCGCCAACATCATGGCGGAGGAGGCCCCGGAGCTCGAGCGGCACGTGTGGGTCTCGGATGCGGATGCCATCGACGACGCCTCGAGGTGGTTGACCGGTGGCACGTATCTCGTCGCTCGTCGCATCCGGATGAACCTCGAGACCTGGGACCGCACGTCCCTCCGCGAGCCTGAGGGCATCGTCGGACGCTCCAAGGCCGAAGGCGCACCCTTGTCGGGCGGCCTCGAGTCCACATCGCCGGACTTCGGCGCGACCGGGCGCGCGTCCGAGCCGCTCATCCCGGCGACGGCGCACGTCCGCCTCGCGCATCCATCCACCAACGGCGGCAGGATGCTCCATCGCGGCTACACGTTCACGGATGGCAACGACGGTCTCGGCCGGCTCGATGCCGGCCTGTTCTTCGTCGCGTTCGTCCGCGATCCGCGGGCGCAGTTCATCCCACTCCAGAAGGTGCTCGCCCAGGCCGACGGCATGTCCGAGTACCTTCAGCACACCGGATCGGGCTGTTCGCCGTACCACCGGGCGTCCCGGCGGCCGGGGACGATGGACGCCTGATCGACGACGCATTTCTTGGGGCCGGGCTGTTCAGCCAGGCAGCTCGAGCCGCCCGCCTGGATCGGCGTTGGCGAACGCAAGCAGCCGCCGCGACGCATCCGAGGCTCCTCGGATGCCCGGTGACGCACAAACGGGCCGCCTGGCGGCAGTGTGACTCGCAACCCGCCAGAGCAGCAGCCCATCGCCCGCCTGATCTCGTGCGCGCCGCGGCCGATCGCCGTGTGCCGCTCGAGGCCGGCACGCCCGAATGGAGGTCGCTGTCATGGGGTTCATCACGACCCGCTGGGAAGCGACGTACGAGCGCCACAACATCACCGTCACGCGGACCGAGATCGGGCGTGGCTTCGGGCTGGAGTGGGACGGCCGCGAGATTGCACGGCGCAGATGGTCGTGGTTCGGCCTTGGGGAGCTACACGGCACGGTCGAGGCCGACGGCAGGCGCCACGAGATCCATCTCACGCTCAGCGTCGGCAAGGGACCCGGCGAGGGCGTCCTCACCGACGGCAGGTGCAGGATCACCGTCGACGGTGTCCCGGTCGAGGCGAGGCACATCCGCTGACGACCGCTCGGGCCAGCCGGACGCGATCTCTTGCACCGTATGTGGACACATCGCTGTGGTACTGTGTCTACATGGCTGATGTCGGAATCAGGGAGTTGAAGCAGCGGCTGTCCGAGTACCTGGACCGGGCGGAACGGGGAGAGGTCCTGCGGGTCACGGACCGCGGGCGGCCGAAGGCGGTGCTCGGTCCGGTGCCAGGCCGTGCGCGCATCGAGGACGGGATTCGCGCCGGGTGGATCACGCCGGGCACAGGTTCGCCGCTTGGCCCGGTGCGCCGGCCGAAGGCACCGCGGCGGGTGCTCGACGTGCTGGCCGAGGATCGCGGCGAGTGAGCACCTACGTCGACTCGAGCGCCCTGCTCAAGCGCTACGTGGAGGAGCCCGATTCGGCCGCCGCGGACGGGTTGCTGCGGGGCGATGGCGCGCTCCTCACCGCCCGTCACACCATCGTGGAGGTCCGCCGCAACCTCGCTCGCCTGCTCGCGGGACGCGACCTCGCGGCTGCGCGGGCCGCGTTCGCCGATGATCTGCGTTCCATCTCCATCATCGAGCTCGACGAGGCAACCTGTGACTCGGCTGCGTCGATCGCGGAGACGACCGGCGTGCGCACGCTCGATGCCCTCCATCTCGCGGCCGCGCAGCGAGTGTCCGCGCCCGGAGTGGGCTTTCTGACGTTCGATCTGCGGCAGGCGCAAGCCGCCCGCGCTCTCGGCCTGGCGGTCGTGACCGCCTGAGCCCAGCGAGGCAATGGCGGGAGCGGAGACCCCCGCCCCGCTCGCCGCGAACCTCGGGCACGAGGGGACCCGGGTGCCAACCGCGCGCGGCGCGGCGCCTGCTGCTCCTGCGGCCGTCCGCACGACTCGCCTGAACGTTGACGAAGGCCGCACCCCGTCGCACCATGCGGCAACTCCGCCGTGGTCCGCGGCGGACCAGGAGGTCGTCAAGGTGTCAGGCCCCGCGACAGAGCGCGACATTCTCACCGTGCCCAAGGTGGAGCTCCACGTCCACCTCAACGGCTCGATCGGCGAGGCCACGGCGTCCGAGCTGGCGAGGCGCCACGGCGCCGACCCGGCCACCGCCCTCGAGCTCGTCGACGGTCGCTACGTCGGGCAGTGGCCGGACTTCGGCGGGTTCCTCCATGCCTACCTGCTTGCGAACGATCTCGTCCGCACGCCGGAGGACCTCGAGCTCGTCGCGGCGGAGTTCGCGCGAGGGCAGGCCGCCCAGAATGTCATCTACACCGAGGCGATCTTCACGGCACTGATCCAGGTCCGGGCCGGACTGGACCCGGAGGTGATGTGGGCCGCGATCCGCCGCGGGTTCGCCGCCGTGGGGCCGGAGACGAGTCTCGCGCTCGTCGTCGATGCCATCCGTGACAACGGTCGGGCGGAGGCGGACGCGACGATCGCCCTGGTCGAGGCGGCCGATGCCCCGATCGTCGGCCTGTGCCTCACCGGCGTCGAGTCCACGGAGCCCGTCGAGACCTTCCGCGTCCTGCGCGAGGCGGCCGACCGACTTGGGCTGGGGTTCGAGGTCCACGCGGGCGAGATGGGTCCGCCGGGGAGCATCACGGAGGCACTCGACGTCCTCGAGGCGGATCGAATCGGGCACGGCGTGGCCGCGATCTCCGACCCGCCACTCCTCGAACGACTCATCCGGGAACAGGTGCCGCTCGACGTCTGCCCCTCGTCGAACATCTCGATCGGCCTGTTCCCGTCATGGGAGGCCCACCCCGTGCGGACGTACTGGGAGCGCGGCGCGAACATGACGATCTCGAGCGACGATCCGCCGTTCTTCCGCACGACGCTGACGAACGAGCTGCGCAGCCTCGTCCGTGTCGCCGGGCTCACCCGGGAGGAGCTCGGCGAGCTCCAGCGACGAGCCGCGCGCAATTCCTTCGCCTCGCCCGAGCTCAAGGCGCGGCTCATCGCCGAGATCGACGCCTGGGCCGCGGCCGGCTGATGCGATCGGCTCACCGGCGCCTCGGGGGGCAGCGAGGCCGGCCCCTCGGCGGTGACGCCGGCCCCTTCGGCGGCGCGTACAGCGGCCAGGTGGTCACCGCAGGGCGCCTCGCGCGGCCGGTGCCGGGCGCACGCTCGCGGCCGGCGCCTGGGGCACCCTCGCGGCCGACGTCGGCCCGGTCAGCCCCGGCCGCTGGCCCGGAATCGGTCCTCGGCGATGTCGACGACGGCGTCGAGAGCCCGGTGCAGCTCCGCCTCGCGGCGTCCCAGCAGCGCCGCCTCCATCTCCGGCACGAGCGCGGCGCGCGGGCGGCCCGCGACGAACACGCAGTACCGGAACCCGAACCGCAGCTCGTACGCCTCGTTGAGGCGGGCCAGCTCCGCTGTCACGCGGGCTCGCTCGGAATCGGCCGCGGCATCGGCCGATTCCCGGTCGTAGCCCTGCTCCCGGGCGGAGAGCGGCGACACGGACCCCGGCGGCGCGCCCAGCTGGGGGTGGGCATCGAGCAGCTCCACCTGTTCCGGCTCGGGCATGGCGTGCGCGATGTCCCGGGCTCGGGCGAACAGCGTCGGTGGATCTCCGAATGGCCGGGCGGCCGCGAGTCGCGCGAGGAATCGCGGCGCGCCCTCGAACAGCGGGGCCAGCACCTCGGCACAGACCGTCGCGTCGACGCGGTCGAGGTCCCGGACGCGCAGGGGAGCGAACTCGCTCCCGCCGGATCCCACGGACGCCACGCTCAGGATCCGCGGTAGGTCGTCAGGCCGTACGGCGCCAGCAGCAGCGGGACGTGGTGGCTCCGGGTCACGTCCTCGACCAGGATGTCAAGGGTCACGGCCTCGAAGAAGTGCCCGGTCCCGAGCTCGAAGGCCAGCCGGTAGCGGCCGGGCGTCAGCTCCAGGGCGCCGAGCAGGTCGGCGATCCGTCCGTCACCGTCGGTCACGCCGCCCGCCGCCTCGGCGTCGTCCCCGTCCAATCGCCGGCACCTCACCCGGATCGCCCGCCGCGGGACGGCCCGCCGCCGTGTCGAGCACGTGGGTAGAGATGGTCGGATGAGCCTGCGGCACCGTATCCTCCGCCGATGAGCGAGCTGTCGATCCGCGTTGGTGACCTGCACTTTAGCGCCCGCTGGGAGCCCGAGGCCCCGCACACGATCGAGATCGTCCGCGCGATGCTGCCGCTGCGCGCGCGGCTGATCCACTGCCGCTGGAGCGGCGAGTCGACCTGGATCCCGTACGGTGACCTGCGGCCGGACGTCGGCTGGGAGAACCACACGTCGCACCCGGCGCCCGGGCCAGCTCGCGCTGTACCCGGGCGGCATCAGCGAGTGCGAGATCTTCTTCCCGTACGGCGCCTGCACGACGTCGTCCAAGGTCGGACAGCTGGCTGCGAACCACTTCGCCTCCATCGTGCCCGACGACGGCTGGGAGGACCGGCTGCGCGAGGTCGGCCGCCGGTGCCTGTGGGACGGGCGCGCAGGAGATCGAGATCACCGGGGGCTGACCATGGCGGACCTGGTCGTCCGCGGCGGCACGGTCGTGACGGCGCAGCGGCTCGCGGGTGGCCGACGTGGCCGTGGACGGCGGGCGGATCTCGGCGGTCGAGCCGGACCTGGGCGGACTCGGCGGCGGGGCGCGGCCGAGGTCGTCGACGCGACGCGGGCTCCTGGTCCTGCCCGGGGTCGTTGACGTCCACACGCACACGCGCGTCGCCACGGACGACGAGCCGGACCGGTTCTTCGCCGATTCGGTCGCCGCCGCGTTCGGCGGCACGACGACCTTCCTCTCGTTCAACAACCCCGGAACGGGATCGTCGCCGGAGGCCGCCCGGTCGCTGCGTCACCGGTCTTCGCGAGTGGCGGGCCGCGACCGACGGGGACGCGGCGGTGGACATCGCCCTCAGCCTGGTGGTCACGGCCGCCGCACGACGGACCCGGTCGCCGAGCTGCCCGCCGTGATCGAGGCCGGCGTGCCCACCGTCAAGGCGTTCATGGTCTACGACTTCGGCGTCGACGACGCCACGCTGCTGCGTGCGCTCGCGGCGGCCGGCGCGCACGGCGGGATGCTCCAGGTCCACTGCGAGAACCGCACGATCCTCGAGTCGCTCACCGCGCGCCATCTCGCGGCCGGCGCAGGTGGCGCCGCGGTTCCACGCGAGCTCACGCCCGCCGTACGTCGAGGCCGAGGCGACGGCGCGCGCGATCGCGCTGCGCGGAAGCCGTGGGCGCGCCGCTTGTACGTCGTCCACCTGTCCTCGGCGAGGCGCTGGCGAGCCGTGCGCCGAGCAAGGGACGCCGGCCGGCCCGTGTTCGCAGAGACGTGTCCCCATTACCTGACGCCTGACGGACGACCGCTACGACGCCCCGCCCGAGGAAGCCGCGCGCTTCGTCATCTCGCCGCCGCTGCGGGCCGCCGGCCATCCCGAGGCGCTGTGGGACGGCCTGGTCGACGGATCGCTTGCGCTCGTGGCCACCGACCACGTCCCGGACCGGCTCGCGGTCGAGAAGCAGTCGTGGCGCGAGTCGTTCGACCGGATCTCGAACGGGGCACCGGGCATCGAGACGCTGCTGGCGATCGGTCTACGACGAGGGCGTTGCGAACGGCCGGATCTCCGTCGAGCGCATGGTCGACCTGCTGTCCACGACCCCGGCGCGGCTGTTCGGGCTGCGCAGCAAGGGTGCGATCGAGGTCGGGCGGGACGCCGACCTCGTGCTGTTCGATCCCGCCGCGCGGCGGACGATCCGGGCACGCGGACCTGCACCACAGCAGCGACTACACGCCGTACGAGGGCCGCGAGATCCGGGGCGCCGTCCGCTCCACCATCGTCCGCGGCTCGTTCGTGGTCCGCGACGGCGCGCTTCGTGGGGAGCCGCGGTCACGGCCGGTTCGTGGAGCGCGAGCTCGAGCCGATGCGCTAGGCAGCCGGTCCTGCCGGATCCGCCCGACCGACGCGTCCCGGGGCTCGCACATCCCGGGGCTCGCCGCCCGTGCGGCGGGCGGTGTCCGCCCACCTCGGCGCGGTCCGGCGTCCGGGCCGTCCGTCAGGCGAGGTGGCGATAGGCCCCGAGGGTCAGGAACTCCGCGAACTCGTCGTCGAGGACCAGGCGGTCGAGCAGCGCGGCCGCCTCGCCGACGTGCCCGGCAGCGCCCGAGGGGTCGGCGGCCGCGGCGCCGGCCAGCTCGCCGTCCCGGATCGACCGGTATCGATCCGCCGTGAACGGGAGTCCGTCGTCGAGCACGACCGCATGGTGCCGCCACTGCCACAGCTGGGACCGGGAGATCTCCGCGGTCGCCGCGTCCTCCATCAGGTTGTCGATCGCCGCGGCGCCGTTGCCGCCGAGCCAGGCCGCGAGGTAGCGGAGGGCGACGCTGACGTTCTGGCGCACGCCGGCCTCGGTTGTCCGGCCGCCGGGCACGTGGACATCGAGCAGGGCGTCCGCCGTCACCCCGGGCTCGCCGGGCGCCGCCTTCTGGTTCGGGCGGTCGCCCAGCACGCGGTCGAAGACCTCGCGCGCGACCGGCACCAGGTCCGGATGGGCGACCCAGGTGCCGTCGAACCCGTCGCCCGCCTCGCGCTCCTTGTCCTCCCGCACCCGCGCGAGCGCGGTCTCCGTGACCACCGGCTCCCGCCGGTTGGGGATGAACGCGGACATGCCGCCGATCGCGTGAGCACCGCGCCGGTGGCAGGTCGCGACGAGCAGACGCGTGTAGGCGCGCATGAACGGCACGGCCATCGTCACCTGGCCGCGGTCCGGCAGGACGAAGGATGGGTCGTCGCGGAACCGCTTGATGACGCTGAAGAGGTAGTCCCAGCGCCCGGCGTTGAGGCCGGCCGCATGCTCGCGCAGCTCGTACAGGATCTCGTCCATCTCGAAGGCGGCGAGGATGGTCTCGATCAGGACCGTCGCCCGGACCGAACCGCGCGGGACGCCCGACCGCGGCCTGGGCGTGGAGGAACACCTCGTTCCACAGGCGCGCCTCGAGATGGGACTCGAGCTTGGGGAGGTACAGGTAGGGGCCCGTCCCCCGGTCCGAGCGCCTCCGCGGCACCGTGGAACAGGTACAGGCCGGCATCGAACAGGCTGGCCGACATGGGGTTGCCGTCGACCAGGAGGTGTCGCTCCTCGAGATGCCAGCCGCGCGGGCGGACGACGAAGCGTGGCCGTGCCCTCGCCCAGCCGGTAGGCCCTGTCTCGGCGAGTCGAAGGCGAGCGCCCGGTTGACCGCGTCGCGGATCGCGACCTGACCTCCCGACGATGTTCGCCCAGCCCGGGCTGAGGGCGTCCTCGAGGTCGGCCATGAACACGGACGCTCCCGAGTTGAGGGCGTTGATCATCATCTTCGGCTCGGCCGGCCCGGTGATCTCCACGCGCCGGTCGTCGAGGTCCGCGGGGGCGCTCGCGACACTCCACTCCCCGGCCCGGATCTCCGCCGTGGAAGCCAGGAAGTCCGGCCGTTCGCCGGCCGCGATCCGGGCATGGCGCTCGGCCCGCCGCTCCAGCAGGGCCGCGCGCTCTGCGCGGAACCGCCGTTCCAGGTCGGCGAGGAAGAGGACCGCCTCGGGCGTCAGGATCTCCGCGACGCCCGCGATTGCCGGTGCCTCCAGCTCGACTCCGTCGGCGAGACGCGTCACGGCTCCGCCGACCGCCGGACGGTGGCCTCGATCTGTCCGTGTGGCTGGGCCGTTGCGACGAAGATCTCGCCCTCGTTCGTGCCGCCGAACGGCGACAGGTCGACGAGCCAGTGGTGGAGGTTCGGCATGGCCATGGTGACCTCGCCGATCCCGGGCTCTGCGTCGAGCATCGCCGTGCCGATCACCCAGATCGAGTGCTGCACCGATTCGCTGTGGTGGTCGGCAAACGTCGCGAGCAGCGTGCGGACGAGCGTCGCGTGTCGGGCGTCCCAGTCGGCCGCGCCGTCCGCATTCCGCCAGGACACGGTGGCCCGCGTGGCCATGATGCGATCCCGGACCTCGGCCAGCGTCGTGTAGCGGTCGCGGGGGAAGCCGGAGAACGCGGACCGGGCGGTCTTCATGACCACCAGGTCCTCGAACCCGCTGTCCACGGTGATGCCGCCCGCGCCGGCCGTGACGACCGCGGTCCGCGTCGCGCCACCGGTGCGGCGGAAGGCGTCCGGCGCCGGGCCGGCATCCGTCTCGAGTGGCTCCCAGGCGTGCTCCCGGATCGCGACCGTCGCGCGCTCGACCGGCCCGGCCGCGAGGAAGTGACCGGCGAGCGCCATGCCGAACACCTCGATGGCTCCGGTCAGGTGCTCCGGCGCGAGGGCGTACACCGTGTTCTTCATGGTGTCGGTCGCGACGACGGACGAGTTGTCGCCGTTCGTGAACGCCGCCCCGAACCCGCCTTCCAGCGAGACGTCCACGGTCAGGTCGCGGACGCGGTGGACGAGCCCGCGGACCACGCGCACCAGGCGGATCGACTGCTTGCCGTACCGGTTGACCCCGAGCTCGTTCACGCCGCACCTCCCTGGCTCGACGCGTCCGCGAACCCTGCGGCATCGGCCAGCAGGCGTCGGACGACACGGCGCGCAGCCTCGCGCCGGTAGGCGGCCGTCGAGCGGACGTCGTCGATCGGCTGGATCGCCTTCCCGAGCGCTTCGACGGCGGCTTCGACCGTGTCCGGCGTCCTGGGACGGCCCTCGAGCGCGGCCTCCGCGGCCGCGACCCGGACGGGCGTGGGTGCGACCGAGCCGACGGCGATCCGCACGTCCCGCCACGGGCCCTGGCCGCGCCAGGCGGCCGCCACGACCACCTTGGAGATCGCCTGGGCTCGCCGCGTGCCGACCTTCCGGAAGCGCTGCTCGCGGTCCGCGGCGAGCGGGACCCGGATCCGCACCAGCAGCTCCTCCGGCCGGGCCGCCGTCTGGCGATAGGCGGGCCAGAAGTCGACCGCGGCAACCTCGCGCTCCCCGGTCGACCCGCCCAGCACGAGGACCGCGTCCAGCGTGAGCAGGACGGGCAGCGTGTCCCCCGCGGGCGAGGCATTCATCACGTTGCCCCCGACCGTGCCCCGGTTCTGGACCTGGGCCGCGCCGATCGTGGCGGCGGCATCCACGAGGGCTGGGACGTGATCGCGACAGGCCGCCGAGCGCCGGACCTCTGCATAGGTGGTCAGCGGGCCGAGCTCGAGGCTGCCGCCGTGGATGGCGATGCCACGCAGCTCGTCGAGCCCCCACAGGTTCAGCACCCGCTCCGGCGGGGGCCCGAGCTCACCAGTCAGCTGCACGATCAGGTCCGTCCCGCCGGCCAGGGCCCGGTACGGCTGCTCGGCCAGCAAGGCGTACGCCTCCCGGAGCGAGCGCGGGGACACCACCGGCGGCTCGACGGGCATCAGGGCTCTCCCCCTGCCTGGGCCACCGACGGCGCGCCCTGCCCGCCGCGCCCGGCAGCCAGCCGGATCGAGTCCACGATCTTCGTGTAGCCGGTGCAACGGCAGAGGTTGCCGGCGATCGCCTCGCGGATCGCGTCGTCGGACGGTTCGCGGCCCGATCGCAGGAACGCCTCCGCGGCCATCAGCATGCCCGGCGTGCAGATCCCGCACTGGGCGCCGCCCGCCTCGAGGAACGCGGCCTGGAGGATCCCCAGGCCGCCGGTCACGGGAGCCAGGCCCTCCACGGTCCGCACCTCGGCGCCGTCCAGCTGGCACATCGGGACGAGGCAGCTCAGGGCTGCCTCCCCGTCCACCAGGACGGTGCACGCGCCGCACTCCCCTTCCCCGCATCCCTCCTTGGTCCCGGTGAGCCCGAGGTCCTCGCGCAGCACGTCGATCAGCCGGCGCATGCCGGGCGCATCGGTCTCCACACCGGCGCCGTTGACGGTCAGCCGGGTGGTCACGCCGCCGCTCCCCCGGGCACGCCCCGAAGCGCCCCAGGTGTCGTCGCGGAGACCGCCGACACACCGGGGGGACCGGGCGGCGCGAACCCGGCCAGGGCGGCCAGGATCCGCTCCGGCGTGGCCGGCAGGTCGTGGATCCAGGCACCGGTGGCGTCGTGGATCGCGGCCACGACGGCGGGCGCTCCAACGTCCATCGGCAGCTCGCCCACGCCCTTTGCCCCGTGCGGCGCGTCCTCGAACGGGGCCTCCACCAGGATGGCGTCGATGCGCGGCGCATCGAGCGAGGTCGGGATCATGTACGTCTGCAGCCGGTCGTTGAGGTACCGCCCGTCGACCAGCTTGATCTCCTCGATCGTCGCGTAGCCCACGGCCTGGAGCGTCCCGCCCTCGACCTGGCCCTCGCACAGGACCGGGTGGATCACGCGCCCGACGTCATCCACGGCGACCACGGACAGCACGGCGACCTCAGCCGTGTCCAGGTCCACCTCCACCTCGGCGACCGCGGCGGCCCAGCCGAACGAGGGGTATGCGTCGCCCGTGTAGGTGGCGTCGTCGAAGTGCCGGCCGGGATAGGGCGCGAACTGCTCGTCGATGCGGGTGGGCCCGTGATCCCGAGCGTCATCCCGGTACGCCAGCCCGAACGGGCGGCCCGTGCGATCCTCCACCTCGGTCTTGAGCCGCCGCGCGGCGTGCACGATGAGCCCGCCCACGACCATCGCCGTTCGCGAGGCCACGGTGGGACCTGAGTCGGGCACGATCGAGGTGTCCTGGGGGGCCATCTCCACCTCGTCGATGTCGATCTCGAGCTCTCCGGCGACCAGCTGCGGGAAGATCGTCCTGGTGCCCTGCCCCATCTCGGTCGAGGCGGTCAGGATCCGGATCCGGCCGTCGGCGGTGAGCTCGAGGCTTGCGATCGAGCCCATCTTCTCCTCGCCCGAACCGGTGAAGCCGGCTCCGTGCCAGGCGAGCGCGAGGCCGATGCCGCGTGCGGAGCGTGCCTTCGCCGGCCGATCAGCACGCTCGACAGCGGTGCGGGCACGCGCCCGCTCGAACTCCGACGCCTCGGCGGCCCGGTCCAGGACCTCCAGCCCGGCGACGTCATCGCCCAGGACCTGCCCGGTGGCCGTGACACCGCCCGGCCGGTAGACGTTGCGCTGCCGGATCTCGAGCGGCGATATCCCGAGCGCCTCGGCGGCCCGGTTGACCTGCATCTCGGCGGCGAACTCCGCCTGAGGAGCCCCGAAACCGCGGAACGCACCGTTGGGCGGCGTGTTGGTCGCCATCGCCCGTGACCGGATCCGGACGTTCGCGACGTCGTACGGCCCGCCGGCGTGGATCGTGGCCCGCGACAGGACGACCGGCGTCAAGGTCGTGTACGCACCGCCGTCGAGGACGAGGTCGATGTCCTGGGCCACGATCCGCCCGTCGCGGGTGAGCCCCGTGCGGTGGCGGACGACCGCCGGATGGCGCTTCGTGGTGGCGGACAGGTCCTCGTGGCGGTCGTAGATCATCCGCACCGGCCGGCCCGTCCGGCGCGCGAGGAGCGCCGCGTGCAGCGCGATCATCGACGGGTACTCCTCCTTGCCGCCGAAGCCACCGCCGGTCTCCGCCTGGACGACCTGGACGCGTCCGTCATCAAGGCCGAGGCCCGTGACCAGTGCGCGGTGAACGTAGTAGGGGCACTGGAGGCTGCCGTGGACGATGATCCCGCCGTCCTCACGGGGCAGCGCGATCATCGCGTTGTTCTCGATGTACAGCTGCTCCTGGTGGCCCACCCGGTAGGTGCCCTCGACGACGACGTCGGCGTCGGCGAGCGCGGCGTCCACGTCGCCCCGGGCCAGGTCGAAGTGCGCGAACACGACGTCCGAGGCGAGCGCGTCGAACACGGGCGCCAGCGGCTCGGTGCGCAGCCGGACGCGGCTGCGTGCCTCGCGCAGGGTGTCCCGATCGGCAGCGGCCAGCAGCGCGACGGGCTCCGCGTGGTGCCTGGATCTCGCCGCCGACCGGGACCAGGATCGGCTGGTCCGCCGCGATGCTGGCCACGACGTTCCGGCCCGGGATCTCGTCCGCCGTGACCACGGCGACACGTGTCCAGTCGAAGCCCGGGTCGAGGTCGATGGCGACCAGGCGCGCCCGGGCGTCCGACGACCGGACCGTGGCGCCGTACCACGCGCCGGGGAACACGAGGTCGTCGGCGTAGGTTGCCGTCCCGGTCAGCTTGGCCGGACCTTCCCGCCGCGTCGGCGATCCGCGGCCCTGCGGATGGCCGGCCCGAGCCGGAGCGGCCACGGGTGCGGGCAGTTGAGCCGGGTTGGCGGGGCCGCCAGGCCGCCGCGCGGGTGTCTCGATCGTCAACGTGGGGACTCCGCCGATGATGCCGAAGCGTGGCGCGGGGCGGCACGCGGTGTCAAGCACGCGGGCTCATCGTGCTGCCAGGCACGCCGGCCTCGCGAGACCGGGCGCGAGCTTCCGGCTCGGCAGCCCGAGACGCGGTACGTCAGAAATGGGACCCGGCCCGTCAGGTGCCGCGCCCCCGCCGGAGTGCCCGGCCCGGGGTGGCCCCGGTGTGCTCGCCGCCATCCACGACCGGGACCCCGTTGACCAGCACCATCGGGATGCCCTCGGGGAAGCGCCGCGGATCGTCGTAGGTGGCCGGCGTCCTGATCCTCGCCGGATCAAACAGCACCAGGTCCGCGGCCAGCCCGTCGGCGATCCGGCCCCGGTTCGCAAGCCCGAGCCGGCTGGCCGGGGCTCCCGTCATCCGGCTGACCGCAGCCTCCAGGCCCAGCCATCGTTCCTCGCGGACCAGCTCGCCCAGGATCCGCGGGTAGGTGCCGTATGTCCGCGGCGCGGGCCTGGCCGCGATCATCACGCCGTCGGTCCCGATCATCGCTCCCGGGTGCTGCAGGAACCGCCGGATGCCTTCGCGGTGCGGGCCCGGCGTCACCTGGTTGACCCGCAGGTCCTCGACCAGGAGCAGGTCGCAGATCGCATCGACGGCGTCTTGACCCGTGTCGCGCATCACGTCCCCGACCGTCCGCCCCTCCCAGGCGAGGTTGCCGGGCTGCGTGAGGGCGCCGATCCGCACCTCGTCCCAGGCCCGGTCCCCTGCGAACATCCGACCGCGTGCCCGCATCTCCTCCCGGATCCGGGCCCGCACCGCTCGATCGGCGAGCCGCTCCCGGAGCGGCCCGAGCCCGCCGGCCTGGATCCAGGTAGGAAGCATGATCAGCAGCCGCGTGCTGGCCCATTCCGACGGATACAGGTCGAAGCTGACGTCGAGACCCTCCGCGCAAGCGTCGTCCACGAGCGCCAGCATCTGCTCCGGCGGGCCCGGGAACGTCGCCCGGTGGTAGAAGTGCGTGATGTGGACCGGCGCGCCGCTGCGACGCCCGATCTCGATCGCCTCGCGGAACGGGTCCAGGAAGCCATCACCGAGCGGGTAGCGGACGTGCGTGTGGTAGATCCCGCCGAGTCGCGCGGCCTCCCCGGCGATCGCCGCCAGCTCGGCGGTCGTCGCGTAGGCGCCCGGCGGGTAGTCGAGCCCGGTCGAGAGGCCGAAGGCCCCGTCCTCCATCGCCTCGCGGAGCCGGGCGCGCTGATCGGCGATGGCCGGGCCGTCGGCTTCGACCTCATCCCAGCCCAGGGCCGCGATCCGGAGCGGGGAGTTGCCCACGACGAGAGCGACGTTCACGGCCACCTTGCGGTCGTACCGGGCGAGGTATTCGGCCACGGTCGCCCAGTCGTAGTCGATGTCGGGACGACCGTCGAGACCGCCATTGAGGACGACGAAGTCACGCAGGTCGGCAGGAACCGGGAACGGCGCATACGCGTTGCCGTCCACCCCGATGACCTCCGTCGTGACGCCCTGCCGCACCTTCGGCTCGTGGCGCGGCTCGGCCAGCATCACCAGGCCGCCATGGCTGTGGAGATCGATGAAGCCCGGGGCGACCACCAGCCCCGACGCGTCGACGGTGCGCGCAGCGCGTATCGTCTCGGCCGGACCCGGCAGCACGATCCGGTCGCCATCGACCGCTACCCTGGCCGCGAACCCAGCGCGGCCGGTGCCGTCCACCACCGTGCCGCCGTCGAACAGCAGGTCGACGTCGCGCGTCATGGGGACGGAACCCGTCCGCGCCCGGGTCTCATGCCAGCCCCGGCGGACCATCGAGCCGGCGTCCGCGCACCCAGGCAGCGCGGACCATCGCCGGGTGGGAGCGGAACGCGAGCCTCGACATGATCTCGGCCGGATCGTCGTAGTCGATGCCCTCGACAGGCGCCACCAGCCGCGGGTCCACGGCGATCATGTCGGCCTCCTTGCCGACCTCGAGCGATCCGATCTCGCCGTCCAGGCCCAGCGCTTGGGCTCCCGCGAGAGTCCCCATGCGGAGCCAGTCGAGCGGACCCAGCGGCCCCGGCCCCAGACCCTCGGCCAGGACGTGGAGCCCTGCCGAAGCGCCCGCCTCACCCGGGTCGGCGCCAGGCGTACCCGGCGCGGTCATGACCGGATCCGTCGTCGAGGTGCTCGGTTCGGTGCCGCCGGAACGCCCGGTGAGGATCAGGCCGATCGTTGCGAGCGCCGCGGTGGCGCGGCCGGACTGGGTCGCGAGCGTGTGCATGACACCGGGTCCTCCGTTGGGAAGCTGGAACGGCCCCCGCTGACGGACGCTTCCAGCATCCGGTGGTGAGGATCGTCCGTGAAGACTCGTTCCAAGCCTACGGAGGTGGCTCAGCCGAGGTCAACCCTCGTGTCATCCCTCGCGTACGACCGGGCACAGCCCAGCGTGGCGGCGCGTCCGCACCGGTTGCCGGCGGGTGGCTTGTGTCCGCACGTTACGCTCGGGGTCGGACAGTGATACTGGAGGGACACCCATGCGAATCCTGATCGCTCCCGCCATCCTCGTGGCGATGGCACTGGCTTCCTGCGGTGGCGCGGCCACCCTCCCGGGCGACCCGGTCGTCGAACCCGAGGTCGATGAGCAATCGTCGGCGCCCCAAGGCGGCGGAGACGGGGCAAGCGGGAACGGGGCGAGCGGGAACGGCGGCGGCGACCAGTCGCCGGCGATCGAGCCGGAGCCGCCGGCCGCGGTGGAACCGGACACGATACGGATCGGCTCCCAGGTCTGGAAGCGGACCCTGCCCATGACCACCGGGCAGTGCTACCTGGCCGAGGATGACGGCACCCTGCCGACGAGCGCCAATGTGTGGGGAACGCTTGACGGCGACGAGAGCTATCACTTCAGCGCCAAGTTGAAGCAGAGCGGCGAGTTTGCCGCGCAGGTCGACAACAACGCCGACGTCTACTGGCTCGCAGGCGCCGACAGCCCGACGGAGGACGACCTCGTCATCGAGCTCGACTTCGACGCCCAGACCATCAAGGGCCACGGGACGTTCTTCTCGCTCACCCAGCAGACGCTGGCGTCCGGCTCGTTCGAGTTCGTCTGCGAGGGGTAGCGCCGGACGGAATGGGCACCCGTGCCGGAAAGACGGGATGAAAGTTGGGGTTTGCCCGGATGCCGGGACGGCCTGAATCCTTCACGATGGAGCCATGGTCAGAACTTCTCAGCGGGACGCCGTGCCCGCCACGCGGCTCCTTCTCGTCGATGATCACCGGGACTTCCGTCACCAGGCACGTGCGCTGCTCGAGGCTGAGGGCATCTGCGTGGTAGGGGAAGCGGGCGACGGTGTCAGCGCGGTCGATGAGGCTGCAACCCTCGTTCCGGACATCGTGCTGCTCGACATCGGCCTCCCGGATATTGACGGCTTCGAGGTCGCGCGCCGCCTCGCCGTCCTCGACTCCCCCCCGAAGGTGATCCTCATCTCGAGTCGCGACGCTGCCACCTACGGCACGCGGCTGGGCACGAGCAAGACTGCGGGCTTCGTCCGGAAGGTCGACCTGTCCTCGGATGCCATCGCTGCGCTGGTGCCCGTCGTCAGGTGCGGTAACGTCGCCCAGACCGGCGGCGATGCGGCGTGACCGAGCCCCCGCCGCGCCAGGGCATCCGACCCGCGGCCGCTCGCCCGATCGCCTAGGCCGGCTCCTGCGGCTCCATCCCCAGGAACGCGAGCACGGCGAGCACCCGACGGTGGTCATCGGGTGCCGGCAGCAGCTCCAGCTTGGAGAAGATCGACGCGATGTGCGCTTCGACCGTCTTGGGTGTCACGAACAGGCGGTCGGCGATCGCCTGGTTCGACCGTCCCTCGGCCATCAGTGCAAGCACCTCGCGCTCGCGCTCAGTGAGATCGGAGAGCCGGCTCCTGGACTGCGGCTGGTCGACGAGGCGGGCGACGACGGCAGGATCGACCACGGTGCCACCGCGGGCAACCCGGCGGATGCTGTCGGTGAAGTCCTCGAGATCGACAAGCCGATCCTTGAGCAGGTATCCCGTGCCGCTCGTGCCCTCGCGGAGGAGGCGCAGCGCGAACGCCGCCTCGACGTGGTGCGACAGCACCAGGATGCCGATGCCACGGCCCATCCGCTCCCGGAGCTCGGCCGCCGCCCGAATGCCCTCGTCGGTGAAGTCGGGCGGCATCCGGATGTCCACGATCGCGACGTCGGGGTGCGTGTCCTCGACGACCGCGAGCAATTCCTCGCCATCGGATGCCTGGCCCACGACCTCGAAGCCGGCGTCCTCCAGCAGCCGTGCGGTCCCCTCTCGGACGAGGAGGGAGTCGTCACCGATCACGAGGCGGAGCGCACGCGGCGCCGGCGAGCTGGTCATCGTCGGGCATGGTGGCACGCCGACGCCTCGATGGCGAGCCCGGGCCCGCCGCGTGACCCCGCGGTGAAGCCTGGTGCGCAGTGCGCAACGCCCGGCCTCCCGCATGGGACGATGCCGGCGTGAGCTCCACGGCCGTCCCGCCGCGCGCCCCCGCCTCTCTTGCATCCGTGTGGACCGATCCGCGGCTGCCGCTGGTCCTCATCGCGCCCGCGCTGCTCGTCGGCGTGCTCGCCGAGCTCTGCCTCGTCAACGCCGGCGTTGGAGCGGATGGGATCGTCACGGACGCTGCCTCCGGGTATGCGTTCGTCTTCTCGGGTCTGGCGGCCTGGCACCGGCGGCCAGCGAGCTGGGCCGGTCCCCTGATGTTCGGCATCGGCATCGCGTGGTTCGGGGGCGACTTCCTGTTTGCGCCGGTGCCGCTCCTCGGCCCGCTGTCGTTCGGGGTGCAGGCCCTCGCCAGGATCCTTTTCGCCTGGCTGCTGCTCGGGTTCCCGTCCGGGCGCCTGGACCCCGGCGTGCACCGGCTCGCCGTTGGAGCCGTCGCGATCATGGCCGTGGCGCTCGCGGGTCTCCAGCTGCTCGTCGTCGATCCCGCGGCGATCTGCCCATGCCCACCCAGCCCATTCGCGGTGCTGCAGGACGCTCCGGTCGCTGACCAGCTTCCGGGCGCAAGTGCGGCCGTCGGCATCACGATGACGGTGATCCTCGTGCCGCTCGTGATCCGGCGGATGGCCCTCGCGTCCGGCCCGCTGCGCCGGACCCTGATCCCCGTCCTTGCCGGCGGCGTGTTCTCATTGCTCTCCGTCCTTCCGGATGTGCTGACGCGACTGGGCGATACCAGCGCGGAGCCGATCGGCTGGCTCCCGATCGTGTGGGTCGGCCTTCCCATCGGATTCCTCGTGGCGCTGCTGCGCGAACGCATGGCGCGCGGTGCCGTGGCCGACCTCGTCATCCGTCTCGGCTCGACGCCGCAGCCGGAGCACTTCCGCGACGCGCTCGCGCACGCGCTGGGCGACCCGGGCCTCGAGCTCCTGGGCTGGTCCGCCGAGGAGGCCATGTTCGTCGCGGCGGACGGCACCCGAACGGCGCTCCCCGCGGCGACGCCGGAACGGGCGGTCTCGATCCTCGAGGGCGATCGCGGCACGATCGGCGCGATCGTCCACGACCCGCACCTGCTCGACGATCCGGGGCTGGTCGCGTCGGTGGTCGCCGCAACACGCCTTGCCGTCGAGAACGAGCAGCTCCACGCGGAGGTCGAGGCGCAGCTGGCCGAGGTCCAGGCCTCACGGGCCAGGATCGTCACCGCGGGCGACGCCGAGCGGCGCAGGCTCGAGCGAGACCTGCACGACGGCGCCCAGCAGCGGCTCGTTGCGCTGTCGCTCGCGCTCCGGCGCACGCGGACGAAGGTCGGCCATTCCACCGACCCTGACATTGCCGAGAGCCTCGACGAGGCGGGCCTCATGGTCCGGGCGGCGCTCGACGAGCTGCGCGAGCTTGCGCGCGGGATCCACCCAGCCGTGCTGACCGAAGCCGGGCTCGGTGGCGCGATCACCACCCTCGCAGCCGGAGCCCCGGTCACGGTGGAGGTGGCCGCCCTGCCGTCGCGGCGCCTGCCACCGGATATCGAGGCGGCGGCCTACTTCTTCGTCTCCGAGGCACTGACCAACGTGGCCAAGCACGCGCCGAACGCGAGGGCGGTCGTCCGGGCCGAGAGTGATGGTGGCCAGCTGGCGCTGGAGGTCGCCGACGACGGCCCGGGCGGTGCGGTCAAGGGTGGCGGCTCGGGTCTGCTCGGCCTCGAGGACCGGGTGGCGGCGGCCGGCGGCCGCTTCGAGATCGACAGCGCGCCCGGTCGCGGGACCCGGCTGCGTGCCTGGCTGCCCCTGCCGCGGACCCCTGACGCCCGGACCTGACGGCCCGCCTGACCCGGCGGCCCCGATTGGGTCGCCTCGCGGGCCACGTGGGTCGCCCCGCGCTCCAATGAACCGCCCCCGCGTCCGGCCGAACCGGACCGGGTGGCGGCCCGAGCCTGGATCTGCGGGCCATGGACACCCCGCGCGGACGGCACGGTCCTGCGCCCGGCGACCAGGACGCCCGGCCCTGCGGGTCGGGCGTCCGGTCGAGGGTCGGGCGTCTCGTCGCGGGTCGAGGGTTCCTCAGGCGGCGGCCGACGCCTCGTCGTGCCCCTGGTTCGCCACCCGGCCGTCGCGCATCCGGATGATCCGGTCGCAGGCGGCGCCGACCTGGGGATCGTGGGTCACGATCAGGAACGTCTGCCCGGCCTCCTGGTTGAGACGGCGGAGCAGGGCAAGCACCTCGGCCGTGCGGGCGCTGTCCAGGTTGCCGGTGGGCTCGTCGCCGAGCACCAGCCTGGGGCGGTTGATCAGCGCACGAGCGATGGCGACGCGCTGCTGCTCGCCACCCGACAGCTCTGACGGGAGGTGCCCAGCCCGATCGGCCAACCCGACCAGGTCGAGCGCCTCGATGGCTGCCGGCTGAGCCCTGGATCGGGCGGTGCCCGCGTACTCGGCCGCGAGGGCGACGTTCTCGACGGCCGTCAAGGTCGGCACGAGGTTGAACGACTGGAACACGAAGCCCATCTCGCTCGCGCGAACCGCCGTCCGGGCGTTGTCCGGGAGGTTGGACATCGATCGACCGTTGAAGACGAGCGACGGCTCTGGCCCGTTGTTGCGGTCAGGCTGGTGGAGGAGGCCGAGGACGTGCATCAGGGTGGACTTGCCGGACCCGGATGGGCCCATGATCGCGACCATCTCGCCGTCCTCGAGCGTGACATCGACGCCACGCAGCGCCTCGACGACGTTGGACTTCGAGAGCCGGTAGGTCTTGCGCAGGTCGCGCGCTTCGAGCAGTGCCATGGCTGATTTCCTCACTCGTAGCGGAGGGCGGTGACCGGGTCGAGCCGGGCCGCGCTCCAGGCGGGGACGATGCCGGCGATCACGCCGAGGATCGTGGAGAAGGTCAGGGCGAAGACGGCCGTCCCGAGCGTGAGCTGGAACAGCACGGTGCCGGACGACCGGGTCACCTCGTTCACGAGGACGACGACGAGCGCGCCGAGCGTCACGCCGAGCACACCGCCGATGGCGCCGATCACGCCGGCCTCCGCCATCAGCTCACGGACGATCCGGCGGCGGCGGGCGCCGATGGCCCGCTTGATCCCGATCTCGCGGGTCCGCTCTGCGACCGACATCGCCATGGTGTTGATGATCGACAGGCCGCCCACGATCAGGCTCACGATGCCGATGCCGACGATGATCGAGTTGAAGATGGCGACCGAGCTGCCGACCGAGGCGTTGTACGCAGTGCCGGTCATCGCGGTCACGTCGGGGAGCAGCGCCTCGATCTCGTCTGCGACCGCCTCCTCGTCTGCGCCGGGCGCGGGATAGACGATGAACTGGGTGGCGAGATCCTCCGCGCGGACCTTGTCGCGCAGCACCTCGGGGAGATCCTCGTAGGCCAGCTGCTGGCCGGTCGTGAACGGGACGGTGATCGTGCTGTCGGGCGTCGTGAGGGTGGGCTCGAGGACGCCGACGACCTGGAACTCGTGGTCGTGGATCGTGATCGTGTCGCCGATGGTCACGTGGCGCTTGTCGGCGATCGACGACCCCAGGACGGCAACGTACGTGCCCTCATCCGCAGCCGTGAGGCTGCGGCCGCCCGTGAGCGCCGGCCTGAACGTCTCACGCCCCTGGTCGGCACCGGCCGGGGCGGCGAACACCTGGTCGGGCGGGCCGAACTGGACCGCTCCCATCTGGCCGGCAAGCAGGGTGCTGGCGGGGACCACCACGTCGACACCGTCGAGGGCGCGCACGTCGTCCACGGCGGCGAGGGGGAGTGGCTGTCCACCGAGCCCGCCGAACCCGCCGACCGTCACCTGGATCTTGCCCGCGTAATAGGCGCTGCCGCCGCCGACCAGGGAGTCGACCTTGTTGGCCATCGAGCTGAAGACCACGAGGGCCCAGATGCCGATCGTGATCCCGGTGATGGTCAAGCCCGTCCGCAGCTTGCGGCGGGTCAGGTTGCGAATCATCCGCATGGGACGCTCCTCCTTTGTTCTCGCACCGCACGCGGTGTGCGCCGGCGATGTGCTGAGCGTCGTCCTCTCGCGCCACGCCGGCATCCGGGGCGGCCAGACTCGGGCGTTGGGGTCAGCCCTAGTTCAACTCGCGGGGCCGCTCCGATGGCGCGGCGGGCGGGCGCGGCCACGATCCCTCACAACGGGACGCCAGCCGCGGCCCCAGGCCCTGGCGGCGACCCGGCTCGGCGACCACCCGTCCGCTGCACACAGGAGCCCGCCATGGACCGCCACCAGCGCCAGTCGTCCGCGTCGACCGCGATCGCCTGCTTCGCACTCGCCATCGGCATCGCAGCCTGCGCCGCCGTCTCCCGCTCGCCGGATCCCTCCGTGACGCCGGTAGCGACCGAGCAGCCTGCCGCGCAATCGTCCGCGCCCGGCGCGCTTCGCATCCCCCTCGCGAACGCCCCCGGCAACGACATCAGCATCGATGTCCATGACGGATCGGGGACCGTCACCGCCGCCGAGACCGGCACGCCGGGCGACGGGGCATCGGTGGCCCCGTACACCGTCGCCGTCGCCAATGACGATCCGTCGACGCTCCGGCTGACCTGGACCGGCGGTCCGTGCGATGCCGAGGCGACCCTGCTGATCGATGCCTCGGGCCAGCAGCTCGCCGTGGTCGAACCCGAGTGTCCGGGTGATGCCGTGGCCTTCGACCGCGTCCTGATCGTGCACTTCTCCCAGCCCATCGACCACGGCTCGGTCCAGGCCCTGTTCCAGGACGGCACGGATACGTCGAGCTGATCCCGACACGCCACCCGCGCCAGTCACGCCATCCGACCCACGCGACCAAGGAGAACGTCGTGATCACGAGCTTCATCCGACGGCACGAGGTGCTCGCGTACTACGCGATCGCCTGCGTCCTGTCGATCGGCCTCGCCCTACTCCTCAACGTCTCGCTCCTGTTCGGCCTGCTCGCCCTGTTCGGCCCGGCCGTCGCGGCGCTCATCGTCGCCCGGACCGCGGAGGGCCGCGCCGGGGTGCGGGCCATCCGTGCTGCCGCCACGAGGTGGCGCGTCGGGCCCGGCTGGTACGCCGCGGCCATCGGCCTGCCCTTGGCCGGCTTCGCGATCGGTCACCTGCTCTACGTGGCGGTCGGCAACGAGCCACTGGCCGTGCCTGGCGCGATCGCCCCCATCTCGATCGTCCTGTTCGTCCTCGTCATCGGCGAGGAGATCGGCTGGCGCGGGTTCATGCTGCCCGTGCTCCTGCGGCGGCGATCTCCGCTCGAGGCGACGATCATCGTGGCCTGCGCCTGGGCCGCGTGGCATAGCCCGCTCTACCTCATTCCCGGGATGCCCTCGTACGGCACTCCCTTCCTGCCCTTCGTCGTCTGGGTGATCGGACTGTCGTTCTTGCTGACCTGGGTCTGGCTTGGCACGCGGAGCGTCTGGCTGGCGACGATCGTGCATGGGGTCGCCAACCTCGGGGCGGCACTCGTCTTCCCAGTGTTGGACGCGGCAACGCTGTTCACGTTCGCGGGTGCGGGAACCGCCGTTGTTGCCGCCGTCCTCGTGATCGCGTCGTGGCGGACGTTCACCACCCATCCGTCGAGTCCAGCCGCCGCCTCTGCCCCGGTGGCCGCCGTCGAGGGCCCGGAGGCGGCACCGGGCCGGGTCAGCTGACGGGGGCGGCACCGCCGCCCACGGGCAGCACGGCGGTGACCCGGGTGCCTTGGCCGACGGGGCTGCGGATGTCAAGTCGGCCGCCTTGTGCCGCGACCCGGTCGGCGAGGCCGCGGAGCCCGGACCCGGACGCCGGGTCGGCCCCACCACGGCCGTCGTCCGCGATCTCCAGGCGCAGCGTGCCGTCGGCCACGCTCGCTGCGAGCCGGACGGCGTTCGCATCGGCGTACTTGGCGACGTTCGTCAAGGTCTCCGCCGCCACGTAGTAGGCTGCCACCTCGACCTGGGGCGAAAGCGTCTCGGGCAGATCGAGCTCGACCGTCACCGGGACCGGCGACTCGACCGCGAGGGCACGGAGCGCCGGGCCGAGGCCGGCTTCCGTGAGCACGGCGGGATGGATCCCTCGGGCGAGCTCGCGCAGCTCGGCGAGGGCGGTGCGAAGCTGCTCGGTCGCCTCGTCGAGCGTGGCGGCCGCCCCGTCAGAAGCGTCGGCCGGTAGCTGGGCCTGGGCGCGGCGCAGCGCAAGCGAGAGGGCGACCAGGCGCTGCTGCGCCCCGTCATGGAGATTGCGCTCGACGCGCCGCCGCTCGGCATCGGCGGCCTCGACGATCCGCAACCGCGACGCCCGCACCTCTTCCAGCTGGGCGCTGACCTCCGCCGTGAGTCGCTCATTCTCCGCGGCGAGCCGGATGGCCGCCCCAACGGAGGCCATCAGCCCGGGGTCGTCGAGGAGCGCCGGGTCGTGGACGATCGCCGCGATGACACCGCGATTGCCCTCGAGGAGCGTCACCCGGCGCCCCGATTCCGGGCCTGGCAGCTCGATGCGCTCGCCCTCGCTATCGACAAACGCCTCTCTGGCCTCCGACCAGCGCATGACCTCGAGCGTCGGATCGTGCAGCGCAGCGGCGAGCGCCTCGCGCATGTGGACGGGCTCGGGCGTCGAGCCGAGCTGGACGACGAGGTCGGCGACGGCGCCGCGCGCCATGCGGTCACGGAGCATGCTCGCCGCGATCGCCAGGGGGACGAGCGCGAAGCTCACGATCTGCAGCGTCACCAGCAGAAAGAGCGATGTGCTCGACAGGTCGCGGCCACTGATCAGCACCTGCGATCCGAGCACGACGACGACGATCGTGACCCCTGCGGCGAACAGCGGCAGGAAGGTCCGGCGGGCTGGCCCCGTCGAACGGCGCCAGCGGTTGACGAGCCAGGCCACGGCCAGCGCGCCGCCCACGTAGGACGCGAGCTGGAACCCGGCGGTGAGCGCCGTCGCGAGCTCGGGTGACATGGGGACGTAGAGGGGATTCGGCCCTTCGAGGCCGGGCGTCCGTCGCTCGGGCGTCGCGAGCAGGACCGTGAGGTTCGCACCGACCACGGCGATCGTGCCGAAGACCACGATGCCCCGGGCGACCGGCGAGACGATCCGGCCGGCGGGGAAGGCGACGAGCACGGCCAGAAGCACGGCCTGTGCGAGCGAGTTGGACACATTGGCCACGAGCCACAGCGCAGGCGACGGGACGCCCTGGAGGCGGCCGAGCATCCACAACCCGCCGCTCAGGACGAGCGCCGGCCCGATGAGGTTGCCGGGCCGGCGCTCCCAGATCGACATCCCGCTTGCTGCGATCGCGGCCCCGACGCCGACGGCGGCGATCTTGGTGACCGGCGGGAACGCGTCGAGGTTGCTGGGGGCGACGCAGGCGATGACGCCCAGGACCACGAGGACGACGCCCGCAGCGAAACGCAGCCCGATCGTCGGGCGCGCCTCCAGCCACCCGGGACGCCTGGCGATGGTCACGCGCCTCCCTTGCGACGACGTGCGCGGATGGTGACACACCGGGTGGCGCCTGACCAGACGCGTCCCACTCGACGTAGGGACAACCCCAACGCGCCTTGTGGGGACGGCTCCGTTGGCCGACCCGTGGCTCGGCCCGACGCTATCGACATCGACCCATGCCCGCGCACGTCGCGCCCCACCTTGAAGGAGACCCGGATGCCCTCGGCCATCACCGTTGCCGGGCTGACCAAGCGATACGGCGATGTCGCCGCGCTCAGCGACTTCACCCTCGATGTCCCCGCCGGCTCGATCTTCGGCTTTCTCGGACCGAACGGCGCAGGCAAGACGACCGCCCTCAAGATCCTTGCCGGCCTGACCCGCCAGACCTCGGGGTCGGCCGTCGTGAACGGCGTTCCCGTCAGCGTCCAGGGGGCGCATCGCAGCCAGGTCGGCTACCTCGCCCAGGACCCCCGCTTCTACGGCTGGATGACCGGCCGCCAGACGCTCGAATACGTGGCAACGTTCTTCCCCGACCACGGTGAGCGTCGCCGGATCGACCACCTCCTCGACCTGGTCGGGCTGGCCGATGCGGCGGACAGGCCCACGAGCCAGTACTCGGGCGGCATGCGCCAGCGGCTCGGGATCGCGCAGGCGCTGACCGGCGACCCGGCAGTGATCCTGCTCGACGAGCCGGCCGCGGCCCTCGATCCGCTGGGCCGGCACGACGTGCTCGCGCTGCTGCGCGAGCTGCGTGGCGACAAGACCGTCTTCTACTCGACCCACATCCTCGACGACGTCCAGCGAGTGAGCGACCACGTCGCCATCCTCGATGGAGGACGCCTCGTCGTGACCGCACCGACGGCCGAGCTCGTCCGACGCTCGACGTCGGGCACCATCCGCGTGGCCCTGCTCGGGGCCGGCGAGCAGACGGCGGCCGATCTCGCGGCGCTCCCGGGCGTCGACCGGGTGACCGCCGACGGGCGCAGCGGTGACGAGTGGCGGTGGGACCTGGCCGTGCGTGACGGGCAGGCAGCCGCGATCCAGCGTGCCGTGATGCAGCTCGCCGTGGACGGCGGGCTCGTGATCGCAACCAACCGGCAGGAGACCCTCGACCTCGAGGCGGCATTCCTGCGCATCGTCAACGAGGAGCGTGCAGCATGACCGCCACAACCCCCCGCCTGTACGGGTTCCGCCCCTTCCTGCGCAAGGAGCTGCAGGAGTGGTGGTACCGCCGGGCCGCGCTCGTGACCCTGCTCGTCGTGGCCGCCCTGGGCACGATCGGCACCCTCTCGGGCCGCATCGACGAGATCGCGGGCGGCGTCCCGACCGCGGAGATGCTCCAGGCGACGTCGAACATCTTTGGCTCGAAGCTCGACCAGTGGATCATGATGGCCGCCATCTTCGCGAGCATCGGCATGCTCACCCACGAGCGGATGACCGGGACGCTGGCCTGGACGCTGTCCAAGCCGATCTCGCGGACCTCCGTCCTGCTGGCCAAGTGGTCGGGTGCTGTCGTGATGCTCGGCGTGTTCGGGGTCGCCCTCCCGCTCGTCTGGATGGGCGGCGTGGCGACGCTCGCCTACGGCTCCGTGCCGGACATCGCGGTGGTCGCCAGCCTCGGGGTTGCCCTCATCGCCCTGTCGGCCTTCTTCGTGGCGCTCAACCTCGCGCTTGCCACGCGCATCAACAACCAGGCCGGAATCGCGGCGATCGCCATGGCCGTCGGGTTCGCCCCGTACTTCCTGAACGCCTTCCTGCCCGCGGCCGCGGAGCTCTGGCCCACCTCGATCGCGATGGTGGCCGGTGCCGTCGCCATGGGCGAGCCGGTCAGCTGGCCGACGATCGCCAGCTGGGCGATCTCGATCGCGGTGATCGCGATCGCCGGCCTGTGGACCTTCAACCGGGAGGACATGTAGCCATGGCGGCGAACAACACGCTCCGCCGGCTCGCGCCGGCACTTGCCCTCGTGGTCCCGTTGCTCCTGGCCGGGTGCGTCCGGGGCGAGGGGCCGACGACCACCGAGACCCGCAGCGTCCGGCCGTTCACGCGTCTCGACGTCGGCTCGGGCATCCAGGTGATGCTGACCATCGGACCGGCTGGACCTGCGCTCGTCCGCGCCCAGGGCAACATCCTGCCGGCCGTGGCGACCGAAGTGTCAGGCGACACGCTGTCGATCGAGGCCGCCGGCGACTTCGTGACCACCGCCCCGGTCCTGGTCACCCTCACCTCGCCGACGATCGACGCCGTCTCGATGAGCGGGGGCGCCGTCATGGCGCTCGACGGCCTGGACAGCCGCGACCTGGAGCTCAGCATCAAGGGCGGCGCCCGGATCAGGGCGTCCGGCACGACAGGCTCCATCGTCATGACGGCCGACGGCGGATCGACCGTCGAGCTGGACGAGCTCGTCGCCACCTCGGTCGAGGTGAGCCTCAGCGGCGGCTCGGCCGCGACCGTGCACGCCACGGCGAGGGTCAGGGGATCGGCCGATGGCGGCGCACGGCTCACGGTTGCCGGTGGCGCTGCGCTCGATGTCCGGGCCTCGGGTGGAGCCGCCGTCGAGCGAGTAGCGGCCTCCTGACCGTCGTACACCTGGGCCGGCGACCTATGGGCGGGCCACGGCTGGGGAACCAGCACACAGCGCCGACGCCGCGATTCGTGATCCATGCCGCTGCGGACGTAGATCGTCGCCGTGAAGATCGCCTCGCTGCAGGCGACTTGCTGCACTGCCCGGGCGCGCGCGAAGTCGGCTGGCACGAGTTCGAGGTCATCGGCAGTCCGGACGCACTGGGTCGCGGCGCGGTAGGTCGCGAGGAACCCGTCGAAGTCAGGGTTGCTGCCCGCCCGGCCGCATCTACGATTGCGGCACGCCGTCGGCCAGGCACCACATCCTGAAGAGCGGAGGCAGACCATGACCGACCAGGAACGGACCGGAGCGGGACCGGAGCGCCAGCGCGTGCGCGGGATCGGCGGCGTGTTCTGGAAGGCCACCGACCCGGCCGCCCTCCAGGCGTGGTACGTCGAACGCCTGGGACTGCCACTGGACCACACCGGCGTGACCGTGCTGCAGTGGCGCGACACGGACGGCTCCCCGGGCTCAACGGTCGTCGCGCCGTTTCCGGCGGACACGACCTACTTCGCCCCGTCGGACGCGCCGTTCATGTTCAACTTCCGCGTCGCGGACCTCGACGCGATGCTGGAGCAACTGCGGGGCGACGGATGCCTCGTCCTGGACCGGATCGAGGAGATGGAGTTCGGCCGCTTCGGGTGGGTCATCGACCCCGAGGGCAACAAGATCGAGCTGTGGGAGCCGGTGGCCGGCGTCTAGCCAGATCCGCCGGCCGAGCCGCAGGCACGGCCTCGGACCAGGCTGGCGGGCGCGGCGCCCTCCGGTCAGCGACGGGCCAGGCCGCTGGCTACGCGTCCGCTGGATCTGCTGGAGCGTCGTCCGCCTCGCCCTCGACGGCGACCCGCTCTTCACTGCTCAGGTGGCTCACCTCCACGATGGTCGGAGTGCCGTCGCGCTCCTTCCAGCGCGTCTGGATCAGGACCTCCTCGGTCTCGCCGACGAACCTGAGGACGACCGCATGGGAGCCCTGCCCGCCGTGGTCGATGGACTCGATCGCCACCTCGCTCGCCGGCAGAGGGAGGAGCGCGAGCACCTCGCCGAGGTTCCGTCGAAGCTCCTCGCTGAAGTCCCCGATGGCCGCCTCGACGTCCCCGGCGACGAGCGCAGCGCAGACCGCCTCGGCTCGTTCGCGAACTTGTTGCTCATCCACGGGTTGGTCCCTCCAGACACGCGTTGTGCACTGCTATCGTCGCCGAGGGCGGCAAGGTCGGGGCACGGGTCCGTTACACGGGGACCCACCGCGGCGAGTTCATGGGCATGCCCGCGACCGGCAAGAGCGTCGACGTCAACCTGATCGACATCCACCTGATCGCCGAGGATGGCCTGGTGCACGAGCATTGGGGCGTCATGGACGCCCTGGCGATGATGCAGCAGGTCGGCGCTATTCCGGCGGGCCCTCCCGCGTAGACCGATCGCAGAACCGGTGGCGGATGACCCGTCAGGCCCTCTGGACCTCCATCGGCGGCGTCGTGCCGGGAGAGGCACTCCTCGCGCCGGAGCCTGACGGCGCATCGGCAGGCTGCACTCCGGCTCCCTCCGGCTCGACCTCCCGGACCCGGAGGGCATGGGCGACACGCAGGACGCGGAAGCCCTGCTGGTCGCTGCTGGTGAACCGGTCCGCAACGGCCTGGATCGGGACGAGCTCGGGCCGGTCGACCTGGTAGGCCTGCCCTTCGTGGACGATGGTGGCCGTTCCGCTCGCCAGCACGTTCTGGAGCCAGCTGGTGCGTGGGCCGTACATGATCGCGATCAGGAAGCCGTCTTCGTCAGCCACCGCCCCAACGGGTGTCTCGTAGGATCGACCCGAGGTCCGGCCCTGGTGCCGGATCACCGATGCGTAGGCACCGGCCGTGCCGGCCGATCGCATCTGCTTCGGATTGATCACCTTGCGCTGGAGCCCGATGAAGGGCTTGAGCACGAGGGGGGACTTCGCCCGAAGCCCCAGCACGATCACGACCGCGATCACGGCCAGTCCCACGATCAGGGCGCCCGCGAGGGTCGCCAGCTGCATCAACATCGGTGCTTCCTCAATGTCACTGTCGGGTGTGGCCTGCTACACTGTAAGCCTACGGTGTAAGCCTATGACTACACCGTAAGCCTGTCAAGCCCTGGATCGATGGAGGAGGGCCGGATGTCGAAGCCGCCGTCGCAGCGGGATCAGGCCGCGACGCTCCCGCGCCTACCGCTCACCCGAGACCGGGTCCTCCAGGCCGCCATCCGCCTCGCCGATGAGGGCGGCCTGGAGTCGGTCTCGATGCGCAAGGTCGGCCAGGCGCTCCGGGTTGAGGCGATGTCGCTCTACAAGCACGTTGCCAACAAGGACGACATCCTCGATGGCATCGCCGACCTCGTCATCGGCGACTTCGAGGTGCCCGCCGGCGATGGCGATTGGAAGACGGCCATCCGCCGGAGTGCGATCTCGACCCATGAGGTCCTCCTGCGCCACCCCTGGGCCGGCAGCCTGATCGAGTCACGCAGCAACGCCGGTCCCGCGAGGCTGCGCTACCTGGATGCCGTGATCGGCACGCTCTCGGGTGCGGGCTTTCCGATGCCCATCGTCATCCGCGCGATCATGGCGCTGGACAGCCACACCTATGGCTTCGTGCTCCAGGAGCTCGCCTGGCCGTTCGACGCGGAACAGGCTCCGGACGCGGCGGCGACCTTTGCGCAGGCAATTCCGGCGGGCGACTTCCCCAGCCTCCTCGCGATGGCCGAGATTGCGGCGACGACCCCGGCCAGCGTCGCTGCTGACTTCGAGTTCGGGCTGGACCTGATCCTCGACGGCCTCGAGCGCCTCAGGGACACCACGGGACGATAGGGCCCGGGTCCGGACGGCGAGCCGGCCGCCGCGGTCCAGGCGATTCCCATGGTGCACCCGAACGCGCCCAGGGCGCGGATGGCAGCGCGCGCTCGGCGGATGCTGGCGGAGATCCAGTCCCAGGAATCGGGTTCGCACCGCCGCGCCAGGCACGTGGAAGACATCGTCTCCGACGGAGGCAAGTTCGTGGCACGGGTGCGGTTCACGGGGACCCACCGCGGCGACTTCATGGGCATGCCCGCGACCGGCAAGAGCGTCGACGTCAACTTGATCGACATCCACCTGATCGGCGAGGACGGCCTGGTGCACGAGCACGCGGTCCCAGCGCAACTCGCTCCCCTGGACTGGGGGTCCCCCCCTGGGGTGGCGCGCGCCGCCGTCGATGGACTGGTGGTCCATCCCAAGCCACGGCGAGCCCGCTTTCGCGCCGCGGCGAGCCCGCTTCGTGCCACCACCGTGATAGCCAGTCCCGTTTGGCCGCCGCATGACGGCGCGACGACGACTGGCAGTCCACTGCGAGTCCGCGTGGAGCGCCGCACCGGTCTCGTCTCGAGCCCGTGACCGCGCTCCCTGCCGCGCGTTCGGTCGACATCACGAACCACGCTCCCTTCGGCGGCGGGGTCCGCTGCATGGTCGGCGTGATCCACCGCGAGATCGACTGACTCGGAATCCCGGTCTTGACGGCCAGCAGAACTGTCCGGGCCGCGGGACCCACCGGCTCGTTGCCGATGGATCAGGCCACGCCGCGAGCAGCCCACGCGACAGCCGTCACCACGATCGGGGCTCCCGGAAGGCGGCGCCTGCACTCACGGCGGAGGTCATCCCGCTGTGCGGGAGGCAGGCCGGCGACGAACGTGCCGGCGGGTCCGGCGCCCCGGGTGAACGGCTCCCACCATTCCTCGAACGTGGCGTGCCCGATCGTCGCGGTCAGGGTCGAGGACGTCACGTCTCGGAGGCCGGAGGCGAGGAACAGCTCGCCCAGGTGTCCGTCACGCGTCCCGGGCAGGCCGGACTCGTTACGGACGTCCGGCCGGATCGCGCGCGCCGCATCCCAGAACACCGCCAGGGGACCGCGATCCCCCGCGAAGTCCCAAACGGAGGCCACAACGACGCCCTCACGCCGCGTCACCCGTCGCATCTCGGCGAGACCGGCGACCGGGTCGGCCATGAAGTGGACGACAAGCTGGGCGAAGGCACCATCGAACGTGCCTTCGTCGAACGGCAGCCGCTCGGCCGACGCCTGGCGAACGTCGATTCCCGGGAACCGCCCTCGCATCGCCTCGACAAAGGAGCCGGAGGGGTCTACCGCCGACACGGCACCGGACTTGACCCGCCGGAGGAGCTCCTCCGTGAGCGCTCCGGTGCCGCAGCCGACGTCGAGGACCCGCGCGCCGACCGGGACTCCGGCGAAGTCGACGAGGCCGCTCGACAGCAGCCGGGACCACCGGCCCATGAACGCGTCGTACGCGTCGGCAGCGACATCGAAGCTCATCGCGGCAGCCTAGACCATCCCGATCGGGACGGACCGGGGTGCGCACCCTTGGCGCGGTGACTCCTATGCCGCGGCCTCGGCCCCCTCCGCGATGATCGCCGCCTGCGGCTTGGGACCCGAGGCGACGAACACGACAACAGCCGCGATGGCGAGGACCACGGACCCGATGAGGACCGCGTCCCCCACGCCCTGCACGAACGCGGCTCGCCCGGCCTCCACGAGCGCCTGGCCCGCCGGCCCCAGCTGGGCGACGGCGGGAGACGTGGTGAACGCCACCGAGCCCAGCACCCGCTCCGCGATCTGCGGTGGCACGTTCGCGACGGCCGGCGCGAGGGCGTCGCGGTAGGACTGGTTGAGGGCCGCTCCCAGGATCGCGATGCCGAACGCGCTGCCGACCTCGCGGGCCGTGTCGTTCATGGCCGAGGCCACGCCCTGCTTGCCCATGGACAGGGAGCTCGTGATCGCGGTGGTGGCGGGCGTCCCTGCCAGGCCCATGCCGAGGCCGAAGAGCAGCAGGCCGATGACGAAGAACCAGTACGGCGTGTCCACCTCGAGGCGGCTCAGCAGCGCGAACCCGAGCGCCATGGCGAGCAGGCCCGTGGGCCCAACCCAGCGGAACCCGATGCGCTGGGCGATGCGAGGCGCGGCGCGGGCGGTCGGGATCAGGACGAACGGGAGCGGAAGCAGGGCGGCGGCGGCTTCAAGCGCAGATCGGCCGGTCACGAACTGCAGGTACTGGAGCACGATGAAGAAGAAGCCGAAGGCGGCGAAGAACTGGATGGAGATCGACAGGGAGCCGGCGCTGAACCCCCGGAGCCGGAAGAGGCGCGGGTCCAGGAGCGGGTGCTGCTGGCGGAGCTCCCACCACACGAAGAGCGCGCCGGCAACGAGACCCAGGGCGATCGCACCCACCGTTACCGGATCCGTCCAGCCCCTGTCGGGGGCCTCGATGATCCCGAACACGAGTGCCGCGACCGTGATCAGCGACAGGATCCCGCCAGCGAAGTCGAGCGCCGGCGGATCTGCGTCGACCGAGCTTGGAACCACTGCGAACACGCCGACGAGGGCGATCGCCGACAGCGCGACATTGAACGCGAAGAACGAGTGCCACGAGAACCACTCGAGGAGCAGCGCCGAGACGAACAGCCCGAGGACCGCGCCGCCGCCGGCGATGCCGACCCACACGCCGATGGCTCGCGGCCGTTCCGTTTCCGGAAAGGACGTGGTGATGATCGACAGGGTCGTGGGCATGATCGCCGCGGCGCCGATGCCCATCACCGCCCGAACCCAGACGAGATGGGTCGGGTCGGTCGTGAACAGGCCGAATGCGGCGGCAATCCCGAATACGACGAGACCCACCTGGAGCAGCAGGCGGCGCCCGTACCGGTCACCCAGGGCACCGGCGAGGAACAGCAGGCCCGCGAACACGACGGTGTAGGCGTCGACGATCCACGTCAGCTGCGTCTGCGTGGCGCCCGTCTCGCGGGCCATCTCGGGCAGCGCGACGTTGAGCCCGCTGACGGCCGAGATGACGGCCATCAGGCTCAGGGCCACCACCACCAGGACGGCGCGCGTCCGCCGCGGGCTCAGTTCCATGGGTGCCGTATGCGTTGCTGGTTGCTGCATTTGCGGGACGCCTCGTGCTGTGAATTCCTCGCTTGGGGAGGAATGGTATTCTCCAACCGGGGAAATCGCAAGGGGCAATCGATGGCACGGACACGCGGACGGCGACCCGGGGGTCTGGACACCAGGAGCGCGATCGTGGCGGAGGCCCGCCGCCAGTTCGGCGAGGCCGGCTACGCGCCCACGACGCTGCGCAGCGTCGCCGCGGGCGCGGGTGTGGATCCACGCCTGGTCCTCCACTACTTCGGGTCGAAGCGGGGCCTGTTCCTCGAGGCCGTCGAGCTGCCGGTGGACCCTTCGCTCGTCATCAGCCGGGTGTTCCGGGGCGAGCAGGGAA
Source organism: uncultured Chloroflexia bacterium (assembly GCA_963788375.1). Taxonomy (GTDB): domain Bacteria; phylum Chloroflexota; class Limnocylindria; order Limnocylindrales; family CSP1-4; genus CAIXZV01. Next base: position 453,610 of record CAWBGT010000016.1, on the reverse strand, counting down.
CCATTGGCGAGCGTGTGGCCGAGCTGGTCCTGGCGGTGCTGGACGACCCGACGTCACGCCAGGCGCTGATGGGAATCCTGCGCTCCGCGGTGTCGGACCCGGAGGCCGCGGGACTTGTTCGCGAGCTGCTGAGCGAACGCCTGTTGCTGCCGATCGCCCGCGAGGTGGGTGCCGATCAGCCTGAGCTCCGCGCGTCGCTGGTGGCCGCGCAGATCACGGGGCTGGCCGTCGCCCGGCACGTGGTGGGGATCGAGCCTATCGCGTCCGCGTCGCACGAGACGCTCGTCGCGGCGCTGGCACCGGCGCTCACGCACTACCTCCAGGGCGCATGGACGGTGCCCGGACCGGGCGACGGCGCGTCCATGCCCGGCGAATGACGGCCGATCAGCAGTCGTATTTCGCGAGCGGGTGGGTCTTCTCGCAGTAGCGCACGTGGATGTGGTCGTCGTGCCCCGGGTACCAGCGGGTCAGTCCATCGCGGATCAGGACCGGGTCGTTGAAGTAGATGAGCTTGACGTGGCCGGGCGCGGTGGCCCGAATGGCCTTGACCAGGGCTCGTGTGGCCTTCCTGTCGTACGTGGACCAGCGCCAGTTGACGCCCCAGCGGCACTGGTCGTCCGCCTTGCGCATCAACCGGAGATCGACGTCCAGGCCTGCCTCGTGCGTCTGGTGGAGCGCGATGTCCCCACCGTGCTCACGGCTCACGTCGCCGACCGCCACGCGGCCGTAGCCCTTGGCCGCCACGATCCGCGCGGCCGCCTCCACCTGGTTGATGGCTGCTGCCGTTCCCCAGTTGGCTGCTCCGTTGCCCACGCTGTAGTCGCACAGGGACTTCCCGTTGAACGACGGCAGCTCGAAGTGCGCGATCAGCTTCCGCCACGTGGAGCGGGACGCCTCACCGGTGACAGGACGCCCGGCGTGTGCCTGGAATGCCCGAACCGCGGATCGCGTTGACGGCCCGAAGACCCCGTCGACCGCAAGATCGAGGTGGCGCTTGGCGCGCAGCTCGCGCTGCAGCGCGTTGACCGCCGGTCCGGTATCGCCGATCCGCAGTGGCCGTATCAGCGCCGCCCAGGTGCCCTCCCCGACGATCCCGTTGGGGATCAGCCCGACCGTGGCCTTGAAGGCGTTGACTGCATCCGTGGTGGCGGTACCGAAGACTCCGTCCACCGCCACTGGGAATCCGCGATCACCGAGGAGCCACTGGACGGCCTCGACGTCGGTGCCCCGGTTGCCGGGACTCTGGACCGGGAAGCGCTGCGTGGCAGCCGATGCCGACGGCGCCAGGATCCCGAGCAGCAGGCCGGCCAGCGTGACGGACAGGAGGAGGCGGTTGGCGTGCGTCATGCCGCTCAGGGTAGCGGGAGCTCACCGTGGTCTGCTGCAAGGACAAGCCACGCTCCGTCCCCAGGCTGTGGCCCACCGCGTCAGGCGCAGGTCAGGTTGAGCACTCCCTCGCCGAGCTCGACCTGGGAGTTGGCCGCTTCATCGAGCTCGCGGTAGCTCTCCGTCCATGTGACATTCGCTCCGTCGACGACCGCCGGGACCGCACCCTCCCGTGCTCCCGACCGCTGCACGTAGACCTTGGTAGGACCGAGATCGAGCACGACGCTGGTCTGCGACCACTCGTCTCCGAGATAGAACTGGGTCATCTCGAATGACGCGCCGCTGGCCTCGGTGCCCTTGATGTCGACAGTGCCCTTGGTCGGGCCATCGGTCGTGAACTCGCACTCGCTGATCGTCAGCGCGTACGTCGTCCCGTTGACCACTAGCCGGCCTTCGCCCGGGGCGGCAGCCGGACCGGTATCGCCGCCGCCAGCCGCCCCTTCGGGCGTTGCCTCCGGAGAGGCCTCGGCCGGGGTCTCCGCGCTGCCGGGATCCGCCATCGTGGCCGCCGGGCCATCCGGCTCGGCGGTGGGTGCGCCCGCATTCGATGCGGCCACTTCGGAGGTGGGGTCGGTCGATCCGGCACCACTGCTGCAGCCGACAATGGCGAGACTGAGGGTGGCGAGCGCTGCGGTGGCGCGGCCGGGCCTGGGCGATAGCACGTTCACGGCGGGGGCCTCCGTTCGTGGACATCGAGGCAACCGCCGATGCGAGGACAGAGGTCCTGCAAGGGGGACGACCCGAAGGAGCTCAGGCTTCACCATACCGGCCCGGTCAACCTCGAACCCCACCTGGACGTGGTCCACCCCCTTGTGGCGCCCCTGTACGGTTGGGCCTCGGACACCCGCCGGGAAGGAGCATCGATTGCGGACCCTGATCACGCTCATCACGTTCATGGCCATGGCTGTGGCCGCCTGTAGTGATGCCGACACGACCACATCTGATCCGGCGAGCGGCGAACAGGCCGCCGGTCAATCGCCAGCGGCCCAGGGCGGCGCCGCGGCCGGCAGCGACCAGTCACAGGGAACCGGCCAGGACTCCCCGGCAATCGAGCCCGAGCCCGCGGGACCGGTCGAACCGAACACGATCCGGATCGGCTCGCAGGTCTGGAAGAGGACGCTGCCCATGACGACCGGGCAGTGTTTCCTGTTCAAGGAGGACGGCACCCTGCCCACATCGGGCGTTGCCTGGGGAACACTCGACGGCAACGAGGACCTGCACTTCTCGGCAAAGCTCTCGCAAGATGGCACGTTCGAGTCCGACGTCAACGATGGTCAGGCGTTGTACTGGGTGGCCGGTGAACGCAGCCCGGGCGTCCACGACCTGGCGGTCGACCTCGATTTCGACACCCAGACCATCAGTGGCCACGGGACCTACGAGTCGCTCGTGACCGGCAAGCGGGCGTCGGGCTCGTTCGAGTTCACCTGCGAGGAGTAGCCGGGCATCGGAAGCGACTCGCGGGGCGGCACTCCTGCGATGATCGCCCGATGCACGCTGACCGGATCCTCGACCGATGACCCGTCGCGGGCTGCTGCTGTTCGCGGCGATGTCGATCATCTGGGGCATCCCCTACCTGCTGATCCGGGTCGCCGTCGCCGAGGTCAGCCCGGCGGTGCTCGTCTTCGCGCGCACCGGGCTCGCGGCTGCCATCCTCCTGCCGATCGCGCTCCTGCGCATCGACCTTCGGTCAGTGCTCCACCACTGGCCGTGGGTCGTGGCCTTCGCGGCCATCGAGATCGCGATCCCGTGGCTGCTGCTGGGCGCCGCTGAACAGTCGATCTCGAGCTCCCTGGCCGGCCTGCTCGTCGCCGGCGTGCCCCTGGTCGGCGCGACGATCGCGGCGATCATCGGGGGACCCGACCGCGTCGGGCGCCGCCAGCTCGCCGGTCTCCTGGTCGGGTTCGCGGGGGTGGCGGTGATCGCCGGCGGCGACTTCAACGCCCAGAATGCGCTGGCGCTCGTCCAGGTCGCGGTCGTTGTCGTCTGCTACGCGCTCGGCCCCTTCATCCTCTCGCGCCGCCTGGTCGGCGTCCCGTCGCTCGGGATCATGGCGATCTCACTCACGCTGACCGCGATCCTCTACGCGCCGGTGGCCCTCCTGAGCTGGCCGACGACCCAGCCGGGCCAGGACGTGCTGGTCTCCATCCTGATCCTGGCCGTCGTCTGCACCGCCGCCGCGTTCCTGGTCTTCGCGGCCCTGATCGGGGAGGTGGGGCCCGTCCGCGCGACCGTGATCACCTACGTCAACCCGGTGGTCGCGGCCGTTCTCGGCGTGTTCATCCTCGGCGAGACGCTGACGGCGCCAATGCTCGCGGGCTTTGCGCTGGCCATCGCGGGATCCACGCTGGCGACGCGGCGACCGGAACCACCCGAGGCCGAAGCGGCGGCCGTCGAGCTGGCGGGACATAGCGCCGGCTAGTGCCGCCTGGCCGGATCCGGGCGGCCCAGCCGTTCACCCCGAGGGTCCGCGTCAACCACGCGGCCTGCGCCTCGCTGGCCCGCTCGAAGGCGTCGCTCGGGTGCTCGATGATGCCGGAGCGTCCCCCGTCCACTTCGGCGAGCTCCCCGGGCCCTGCGAGCCGCTCGAAGACCGATCGAGTCACCTGACTGGCAGCGCCCGGCATCTCGTCGTCCGGCGACATGACGAACAGCGTGGGAATGCGTACCCGCGGCCTACATGCGAATGGATCGAGATCCGGGGCCATCCCGCGGTCCGGTGAAGGTCACCTGGTTCGTCCAGCCGCTGCCGTACCGACCGCCGTACTCGATGAGCCACCGGAACGCCTTCAGGGGCAGGAGGGCGGACGGGCTGCTCGCCTGATCCGGCGAGACCACCGATGACGAGACCCAGGCATCCGCCGGCCGGCGCGTCGGGCCGGATGCCAGGTGGCTGGCGATCACCTCCGCCCTGGCGCCGTCGGGATCGTCGGCGCCGACGTCATCTCCGAAGGCCGGCACCTGCCAGACCAGGGCAGGCACCCGGTCGTCGACAAGCCGCGACTGCCAGCGCCACCCGGGCACTGAGGCTGTCACTCCAGAGCGCGATCGGCGAGGGTCCCAGGCTCGCGGACGACCGGACCGAGTCGATCGCATCGATGTACCCGCGGGCGTGCACCCAGCCGTTGATCTCGCCCCGTGGATCTCCGTCGCTCACGCCATGGCCCCGGTGGTCGAATGCCAGCGCGGCCGTCCGCGCTCAGCGAACCGCTCGGCGTACTTGTCCATGGTCATCGGGATGGTTGCCGAGAGGCCGTGCGCCATCACCACGACACCGCACGGGTGGCCACTCGGCATGCAGCGACGGCCCCGCAGGGTGACACCGTCGGAGGCGAACTCGATGGACTGGTAGTCGGGTATTGGCAGCATGACTGTCACCTCGCGAGCGGACCGACCGCGCTCCTGATCCTGCCTTGGGGCATGGGACGCCCTCCTGGTACGCGAGCCGCGCGTGCATTCGAGCCTCCCTTCGCTACTCCCGTAGCCCTCGATCGCCCAGCCTCAAGATCCGAGGGGTAGCGGCGGCATGACATGCTGTTGGCGGGCGGTGGTACAGATCGCCGGCTCGGGGAGGAAGGGCAGGACGGTGAGCCAGAAGCGTTCCGAGATGGTGGCCCTCAACGCCGACGTGGTCGGGTACAGCCGGCTGATTGCCGATGACCTGGAGGCAGCGACGGCAACGATGGACGAGTACCGGGATCTCGTAGAGCAACAGGTGCGCGAGACCGGCGGGACATTGGTCAACTTCGTCGGCGACAACTTCATGGCGGTGTTCGCCGACGCGATGAACGCGATGCGGTCGGCGATCGCCATCACGACCGAGATCGAGGCCAGGAACGCCGGCCGGGCCAGGTCAAGCAGGGCGCGCTTCCGAATGGGCATGGACCTGGGCGTGGTCGCCGTGTCCGGAGGTGAGTACTTCGGGGACGCCCTGAACATCTCGGCGCGTGTCCAGGCCATCGCGCGCGCCGGAGGGATCAGCGTGTCCGGGCGGGTGTTCCGGGCCCTGGACGAGCCATCGCTGCGGTTCAGGCCGATCGGCCGCCGACGCATGAAGAACATTCCCGAAGAGGTGGACGTCTACGAGTTCGCCGATCTGCCCGCCGACGAGTCTGCGTCGCCGGGCCAGCGGCCGCTTGCTCTCGAGGCGCCGATCGTGGCCGTCTTGCCCTTCCATGCTGAGATGGTGGATCCGGCCGTGCGGGCAACGGCGGGCATCCTCCGGAAGGACCTGATCCACCGGCTCTCGAGGATCCCCCAGCTGACGGTGATCGACGCCCGCGACGAGCCGGCCGGCCCAGGCTCGCGCGAGCCTGCCCGATACATGATCGAGACCGGTGTCCACCAGGCAGGCGAGATGGTGCGCATCTACGCCGAGGTGCTGGACGTGACGTCCATCAACATCGTCAAGGCGCACAAGTGGACGGCGAAGGCTGACGATCTCCTCCGGATGTCCGACGAGATCGCCGACGAGATCGGCCGCGGGCTCGAGATCGACCTGATCATCGGGGAGCCGGCAGGCCTGTACGCGGATCTCGACGACCCCGAGGCAATCGAGCAGGTCTACCTCGGCTGGTATCACCTCACCGCCGCGACGCCCGAGGGGTGGATGCGCTCCCTGGAGCTCTTCGGAAAGGTCGCCCGTTCGCACCGGGACAAGCCCTACGGACACGTCCTCTCGGCGTTCTCGAACTGGATGGGCGTGAGCAACGGATGGGCGCGCGATCCCGAAGCCACCCTGCGCCTCGCTCGCGAGCAGGCCCTGACGGGGCTCGCGGCAGGCGACCAGACGGGCATGGCCCAGACCGTTGAGGCCGCCATCCTGATGTCGGAGCGACGCGGGAAGGAGGCGCTCGAGGCGATCGAGAGCGCGGAGATCCTGAGGCCCACCTGCGATGCCACGTATGGTGTGGCGGGGAGCGTCCGCCGCTACCTCGGCCAGTGGGAACAGGCGGTCGACTTGACCGACCGGGCGATGCGTCTGACCGGGGTCAACAAGCCGTGGTACCCCACCGTCAAGGCATGCTCGCTGTTCATGGGCGGTCGAGTCGAACAGGCAGCGACCACGGCCGAGATGGTCCTCGAGCACCAGCCGCACAACCTCGAGGCGCTCCTCGTGCTCACGGCAGCGCAGGTGGAGCTGGGCCTCGACCGGCGGGCTCATGCAACCGCCGAGCTGATCCGGGAACGCTATCCGGGGGTGGATGTCGCGGCGTGGCTGGAGAGCAAGCCGTACGAGGCCCGGGAGATGGTCGACCGCTGGAAGGCCGACCTCGTCGCCGCGGGAGCGATCACCCCAACCGGCGGCAGCCCGGGCTCGTAGCCGCGCGTCGCCCGTCGGCGTCAGCCCAGTCGGCCAGCGGCCGGCCGGCCCTCGATCACCACGAGCAGGAGCAGCACCACCGCGACCGCCGCAAGCGGCCAGACGGGAGGGAGCGGCGCGACGATCGCCAGGGCGACGGCCATCATCGTGAGCCCGACGATCCTGGCCACGAGCACCCGGCGATGGAGGCGCCAGTAGGAGACGGCGGAGAACCCGACGAACAGGGCGACCCCCACACCCAGCGCTCCGATCACCGCTGCCGGTGCCGGATCTGCCGGGTGGGCAACGATCTCCTCGATCGCCACCGCGAAGGCGACGATTCCACAGATCAGGGGGAAGTGGCTCAGGCTGAAGGCATCCCTGGCGAGCGGGCCGAGGCGCTCTGGGCTTGCCTGCGCGAGCCCGCGCTCCAGTCCCTCCTGGAGCCATCCGAAATACGTCCACCACATGAGGCAGGCCACGACCAGCACCATCGCTGCGGCCGCGATCAGTGGGGCTGAACGAGGCTCCGCGGCGACGGCCGCCCCGGCAACGATCAGCGACTCCCCGATCGCGATGATGACGAACAGGCCGTGCCGCTCCGAGAGGTGGGCCGCGCTCAGATCCCATCGCTGCGCCCGGCCCGCAATCGCGGCCGCCCAGAGGTCGGCCACCACCGCCAGGGCCCAGAGCCACGGACGGATCGAGGGATCGGCGATCGCGCCGGCCGCCACGAGGACGAGACCCACGACGGACAGCGCTGCCCAGGTCAGGACGCCGCCGCCCTGCGACCTCGCGTTCTCGCTGTCGATGCGCACCTGGAGGCCGAGTCCCAGCAGCCGGACCAGGACGTAGGGGATTGCGAACCAGATCGCCGCATCCCCGAATGCTCCGGGGACCGCCGTCGCCATCACGAAGGCCACCGCCGTTGCGACCAGGGTGACCACGCGTACGGCACTGTGCGTCGTATCGGCCGGGTTGAGGGTCCAGGTGAACTGCGTCCATGCCCACCAGATGAGCCAGAACAGCAGCAGCGAGCGGATCGCTCCATCGAAGGTCAGGTCGTGGGCGGTCAAGGCAGTGACCTGGGTGACCGCAAAGACGAACACGAGGTCGAAGAACAGTTCGACGAAGGTGACCGACTGGGGCCCAGATGCCCGCATCGACCGGCGTGTCCCCATCAGCGGGGACGCTCGGCGGGTGGCAGGGCGGGACGCGGACCAGGCACGGCCACACTGTAACCGCCGAGTCCGGCCCGGCGACTACCCCGGGCCCTCTCCGGGTCGGAGGAGCGGAGCAGAGGCGCTGTGGGGGCCCGATGGCAGCGAGGCGCCGATCCCCTCGATCACCATGTCGATCCCCACCCGGAACTGCGCGTCCAGGGAGCGGCTCCCGATGACCGGGGCGACCTTGCCGATCGCTGGAACGTGCCCGGGGTCGAGCGAGCGGAGATACACGGCGCCCTCGCGCTGCATCTCCCTGAACTCGGGGGATCGGCGGACCGTGGCCATGAACCCGAGCTGGAACAGGTACAGGGCCTGGTAGGCGTCGAAGGCCGCCTGTGGTGAGAGTCCCGTTGACAGGAGGATCGAGAGGATTCGCTCGAACAGGGCGATCCCGGCGGGTCCGAACCGGGCCCGACCGGCCGACAGCTCGACGGCATCCGGGTGCCGGAGCATCGGCTCGAGCATCGCAAGGTGGACGTCGCGGAGCTGCGTGCGCCAGTCCCCGCGCACCGGTGGGACCACGATCGTCTCGAGAACCTCCTCACCGATGAGGTCGAGGAGCTCTGCCTTGTCCCGCACGTGCCAGTACACGGCCATCGGTGTCACGCCCAGGTCAGCGCTGAGCCGGCGCAGGGACAGCGCCTCGACGCCCTCGGCGTCCACGATCTGCAGGCCGGCCGCCACGATCAGGGAGCGGTCGAGGGAGGGGCGGGGACCGCGCCGTCGCCGATGGTGCGGCGCCTCACGCCACGGGAGAGGCGGAAGGTCCGGCCGGTCGGGCCGGTCAACGGTGTCCTTGGTCATCCGCGTCCTCTCGCATTCGGGCCATCTGTCACTTCTTGATTATACAGCGTACGATCATTCTACATCGTATATTCAACACCGCATCACGACCGGAGCGCACTCGTGCAGGAATCGCAAGACCTCGAATTGAGCCGGGCAGAGAAGGGATCCAGGGGACTCATGGACAACGTGGTTTCAACACTCGTGGACGGGATCATCGTGCCGGTGACGGGCGTGATCCCGGTCCTCCTGTCAAGCGGGATCCTGCTGGTCCTGTTCGCCGTGCTGTGGGGCGCCTTCGGCGCGGGCATCGTCTTGAACCAGGGCGGCCTGGACGCCGCATGGGCATGGATCGGCAGCCTCCCCCTGCTCCTGCAGGCGGTGGCCTGGATCCTGTTCCTGCCCGTCGTCGCGGCGCTCTGGGTGTGGGAGACGAGCTGGCCCGTCGTGGTCCGGCTCCTCGGCGTGGCCAGCCTCGCCGGCTGGAGCCTGATGATCTTCTGGCCGCGCGCGGCGCAGGGGTAGGAGGCGCTCAGCCCACGCTGCAGACCGCCTGACGACCCGCGCGTGGCACACCTGCACGCCGGAGCGCCGGTTCAGGCCGTGCGGGTCAGGCCGTGCGGGTCAGGCCGTCGGCCCAGGTCTCGATCGTGCGGCGGAGCGAATCGAGCGGGATCGAGCCTGCGGCGAGGATCTTGTCGTGGAAGGCGCGGATGTCGAACCGATCGCCGAGGCGCGCTTCGGCGTCGGCTCGGATGTCCTCGATCGCGAGCCGGCCCAGCATGTAGCTGCACGCCTGCCCGGGCCAGCCGATGTACCGGTCGACCTCGCCGGTCACCTGCCCGTGCGTCAAGGGCGAGTGGTCGAGGAAGTACCCGATGGCCTGATCGCGTGTCCAGCCCAGGGCATGCATGCCGGTGTCCACCACGAGGCGGCAGGCCCGCATCGAGTCGGCCGAGAGCATGCCGATCCGGTCGAGCTCCGTGGTGTACAGGCCCATCTCGTCGGCCAGGCGCTCCGTGTACAGGCCCCAGCCCTCGTTGTACGAGAAGACCAGGTACTCGGCGAGGATGGGGTGCAGGTCCGGGAGCTCCTGGGCGACGGCGAACTGGAAGTGATGTCCGGGCACGCCTTCGTGAAACGTGACCGACTCCAACTGGTACGTGCCCCAGACCGCGGGGTCCGCGGTGTTGAAGAAGAACTCGCCCCCCTTGGTGCCCTCTCGCGTGGGCGGCGAGTAGAACGCGAGCCCGCCCTGGCGGGTCGGGTTCGCGGTGCATGTCGCCTGCGGGAGGGTGCCGAACCAGGCCGGCGCGGCGGCATTCGCCCGGGCGAGGGCGCCGGTGGCGTCCGCGACCAGCGTGTCGGCATCGTGGTAGTGGAGATCGGGATCCTCCCGGAGCCGCCCGTAGATCTCCGCGAGGCTCGTGGTCCCCAGGAGTGGCGCGGCGATCGACAGGTAGTCGGCCTCGAGCCTGGCGACCTGGTCGAGGCCGATCTGGTGGACCTGGCCGGCGGTCAGGTCGAGGCTGGTCGCAGCCCAGAGCAGCCGCCCATAGTCCTCGGCACCGCCCGGGAGATGGAGGATCCCGGGCCGGTCATCCGGCAGCGCAGCGGGCAGCGTGTGCTCGACAAGCGTCGCGCGGAGGCTCGCGAGCCCGGCCGCGACCTGGGAGTCGAGCAGTGCGTGAAGGGCGGTCCTCCAGGTCGTGGCGGCGCCCGGATCGAGAGCGAGCGGGGGCGGCTGGGTTCCAAGGATGCCGCTGGAGAGCGGCGTGTCGAGTGTGTCGTCCAGCATCTGGACCTGGCTCTCGACGAGATGCCGGATCGGCACGATCCCGGCGTCGGCGGCAAGGCGGAGTCGCGCGCACCACCCATCCACAAAGGCCGGGAACGCGCGCAACTTGTCCAGGTACCGGTCGCCGTGGTCCACCGTCACGAGTGGATAGCGCGGCAGGAAGGTCAGCATGGAGGCAACCAGCCCCATCCCCGGGTTGATCGCGGTCAGCGGTGGGCGGATCTCGAGGAAGATGGCTGCGCTGCGAGCGCTGAACGCCACGGCCTCGCCCAAGTTCCGCTCCGTTCCGCTGGCGACCAACGTGGTGGCGGCCCGATCCGCGATCTCCCGCAGGCGCGCAGCAAGCCCAGCCGTGCCGGCGGTCGTGTAGTCGGGCCAGCGCTCGACAAGGGCGACATCACCCCGCTGGAGAGCGTTCTCATGATCGTGTGCGAGCAGGAAGTTCCTCAGCTCGTCGGCAATCGCGTGCGCGGGTGACGTGGGATCGGTCATTGGCCAAGGCTACCAACTGGTGAGCCAGAGGATCGCCGGCTCCTGCGCTCCAGCGGGATCCGGCCCGCGGCGCGTCCCCGCAACGGATTCATGCCCAAAGGGCGAAATTGCCTGCGTCGGGACTCGGTATCTGACGCGATAATCAGGACCTCTGGCGGTGGGGCCTGGTACTTCAGGCCTGCCGCCCGTCTTTGCCTCAGAAGCGGCTCGGCTGCCCTCCGGACGAATGGGGTCTCCAAGTGAAACTGCGCAAGATGAAGAAGCGAATGGCGCGCGATGCGCAGGAGACCGTGACCAGCGCGGCGCCCATGGATGATTCGCATGAGGCGGCGGACACGGACGAGGCCGCGCCCGAGGTGAGCGCCGCGCTGGTGGGCGAAGGAATGACTGCCTCACCGACCGCCGAGCGCACTGCCGACCCGGACGCCGGCGAGCTGGCGGAGATCGCCGAGTCCATGTTCCGCGCCGCCGTCGAGCATGCCGCCGCAGCAGAACAGGCAGCCGCTGCCGAGCGAGTCGCCGCTGCCGAGCGGGCGGCTGCCGAGCGGGCGGCTGCGGAAGTGGCGGCCTTCCAACGGGCCGCCTCAGAGCAGGCCGCCGCTGCCGAGGCTCGGGAGCGGGCCATCGCGGAGCGGGTGGAGATCGCCGAGACCCTGCACAAGGCCTCGCTGGCACGGACCGCGGCGGCCGAGGCAAGGGAGAAGGCGGCCGTTGAGCGGGCCGCGGCCGTTGAGGCCCGCGAGAAGGCTGCCGTCGAGCGGGATACGATCGCGAACTCGCGCGACCGGGCGGCTGCCGAGCGCGACTCGATCCTGAACACCCGGGACCGCGCGGCCGCCGAGCGCGAGACCATCCAGCTCTCCCGCCACACCGCGGAACGCGACCCCGCCCCTGACGCCATCGATGATGCCGCTCTCGAGCGCGCCCGCCTGGAGGCCGAGCTGCAGCGCGCCCACCTGGATGCCCTGACCGGGGCCTTCCGGCGCGAGATGGGCCGGCTTGCGCTCCGGAACGAGATCGAGCGGGCGCGCCGTGCCGATGGCAAGTTCGTCATCGCGTTCATCGACGTCGACGGGCTCAAGGGCGTCAACGACCGGGATGGACATGCGGCAGGTGATCGCGTGCTGCGAACGCTGGCGGCCACCATGCGCGCCAACCTGCGGCCCTACGACCCGATCGTCCGGTTCGGCGGGGACGAGTTCATCTGCGGGATTGCATCGATCGATCCCGACGAGGTGCGGCACCGCATCGCCGTGATCGACCAGTCCCTGCGCAATGCCACGGGCGTCGGCATCACCGCCGGACTCGCCGCGCTCACGTCGACAGAGAGCCTCGAAGAGCTCACGGAGAAGGCCGACGCCGCCCTGATCGCGGCGAAGCGGAGCCGGGGCGAGTAGCGGGCGCGCCTTGACGGCGCGCCCCAGCGGGCGGGGTCAGGCGTCGGCGCCCGACCTACGGAGCGACCCAGCGCAGCGTGTCATCCACCCTGCCTGAGGCCAGCAGCGTCCTGAGCGACTGTCCCCGGTGGAATCGCGGCCCCTCGACATCCTCGATTGTGAGGCCTGCGTCGCGATAGGCGACCTCGAGCTGCTCCACGCCACGCCGGGCGTCCCACTGGGGCTGGAAGCCCGGAAGCAACCGCCGGATCTTGCCGAAGTCCACCCGGTAGGAACGTGCGTCCGGCCTGCCGTCCTTCGCGTATTCCACCTGGGATCCGGCAACAACGTCGCCGACGATGTCGGCCAGATCGCGGATGCGGTAGTTCTCCTCGTTGCAGCCGACATTGAACGCCTCGGCGTGGATCACGTCGCGCGGTGCCGTCAGGGCAGCAATGAAGGCCCGGGCGATGTCCTCGACATGGACGATCGGCCGCCACGGCGAGCCGTCGCTCTTGATCAGGATGCGACCCTTCGTGTGTGCCCAGGCCACGAGGTTGTTCACCACGAGCTCGCAGCTGAGGCGGGGGGAAACACCGTAGGCGGTCGCGTTGCGCAGGAAGGTCGGGCTGAACCTGTCGTCCGCCAGCTCCGCAACGTCCCGCTCCACGCGGACCTTCGAGATGTTGTACGGCGTGACCGGGTCAAGCTGGGCAGTCTCATCAACCAGCCCATCGCCCGGCATGCCGTAGACGGCGCACGAGGAACTGAACAAGAAGCGCTCGACACCGGCATCCCTGGCAAGCCGCGCGAGACGAACGGAGGCGAGATGATTGATCTCCAGCGTCATATCCGGGTACAGGTCGCTGAGCGAGTCGTTGGACAGGGCCGCAAGGTGAATGACGGCCTCGAATCCCTGCACATGTTCCAGCTCGACGTCACGAACGTCGAGCTGCAGCTCTGGGACCGGGCGCATACCGGGCATGAACGTGCAGTCGCGGAAGAGGTCGCTGTCAAGCCCGACCACGTCGTGCCCGGCGTCGAGCAGCATCGGCAGCATCACGGTGCCGATGTAGCCCTTGTGCCCGGTGAGAAGGACCCGCATGTTGTCTCCTGCCCGGCCGCTGCGCGGGCCGATCGTCGCTGGGAGGGTTCGCGGCCGCGGTCAGCTCCGGCGGCGCAGGGTGACGAGCTTGATCGGCGAGAAGTCACCGATCACCGGGAGCCGCCCGGCAATCTGGTGGATTGGATGGAAGTAGTCCGGCTCCTCTCCCGCCAGGTGGCAACCGGCCGAGTAGATGACACGGGTCGCGAGATAGTACGAGCTCAGGAAGCTGTCGAATTCGATCGAGTCGAACGCCGGCCGGGTCTCCTCGATGAACCGCTCCTCGTCGAAGAAGTGGTTGTGCCAGCGCACCGGAATCTCCGGTAGGCCGACGGCGGCCCGCATCCGATTGAAGTTCTCCTGCCCCTGCACGAAGTTCTCGACGCAGAAGTAGTGACCGCCCGGCAGCAGATGCTCCGCGATCTGCGCGATCGTGTCGTATTGCGCCTCCGAGCTCGTCAGGTTGATCAGGCTCCTCATGGTCAGGAAGCCATCGAAACGCTCGGCCCGCAGGCTTGTCGACAGGTCCCGCATGTCGCCGACGCGAAAGCTCACCGTGTCCCGCAGGCCCGGCTGCGCCGCGAGCCGGTGCTCAGCGAGCTGCAGCATGTCCTCGCTCCAGTCGATCCCCGTGAACCGGAGCATTGGAAAGGCGGCCGCGAGGCTCGTCGTTGCGTACCCGTCGCCGCAACCCAGGTCGACGATGGTGGAGCCGGATGGGAGCGATAGGGCGGCGATCCGCTCCCGCAGCGTGAGGATCTCGTGTTCGCGGAGGAAGACGTCGTACGTCGTCGCCTGGACGGAGGCGGGCTCGGTGGCCCTGGCGCGGTCGTCCCAGTACTGCTTGATCCTGTCCGACAGACCGGGATCGAGAGAGCCGTTGTCCATTGATCCGCCTTTCGAGCCGTGGTGAGGTTGGGCCTCGGAGACGCCGCGGCACGCCGAGCCTATGCGCTGGCGGAATCCGGCGCAATGGGCGTGGTACTTCGGGTGGTGCGCAGGGACACCGCTGCGGCCGCCGACGGCCCGGCGCAATGATCAGGCGGCGGGATGCTCCGCCAGCAGGTGCCGCAGGCTGCCCCGCCACAGGGCTCGACCGTGGAATGAGATGTCGGGCCCGATCGCCCGCAGCCCGCCGTACCAGATCAGCGTCTTGAGCAGCGGGGTCACCTGCGAGCCATAGGCCTCCATGCACGCCTCGGGCTGGACGCCGGGCCAGGAGTAGCAGGAGACGACCGTCCGCCGGTGGGCCGTCGGGATCCCGGGCGGCAGGCGGTCCCATGCCGGGTCGTCCGGTCCGAACTCCCACTGGTCCAGGTTGCCCTGCGGGATGCCCTCGATGCCACGCACGACGGGCGGGTCGTCATCGAGCAGATAGGGATCAACGGCGAGGTCGCAGACGATCGCGTGGTCGGGCAGCAGCCCCAGCCAGGCGTTGGGGAACAGGGGCCGCGAGGTGTCCCGGCGGGCCGTTGCGTCGACGAGGATGTCGGTCAGCGGCAGGCGGTGCCGGAAGTAGGCCTCGTTGCCCGACAGGCTCTGCTCCGCCACCACGACCTCGACGCCCGGCAGGCCATCGCGAATGAAGCGCGCGTTGCGCTCGCTATCGCCGCACCTGGCGGCCCACTCGATGGCGTGCTTGCCGACCCCGCCGGCTCCCAGGATCGTGACGCTGACCGCGTTCCGCGTGGGCGACAACAGTGGCGGCCAGCGCCGCTCGAGGGCGTCGAACGCCGCGGCCAGGCCGTTGCGGGCCACGTCGCGCAGGTTCTGGACCAGGCGCCGCCCGTCGTCGCCCGTCACCATGTCGAGCGCGATGGCTTCGATCCCAAGGTCACGCAGCAGCTCCACGCGTTCCGGCCGGGTGTTGAAGTGGAGCATCGAGATGAGGATCGAGCCGCGCCGGATCAGCTCGTAGCGACCTTCGGGGGCGCGGAGCACCACCACCACGTCCTGGCTGTAGGCCGTGGCCTCGTCCACGATGTGGACCCTGGGAGAGAGGCCCGAGTAGGCCTCGTCCGGGATGCCCATCCCTGCACCGCTCCCGGCCTCGACGTAGACCTCGACGTCGAGGCCCGCGAGCAGGCCCGTCAACGACGGCAGGAAGGCTCGCCTCTCACCAGGCTCGTTGTACATCCTTGGGAAGCCGAAGGTGAGTTGGCGGTCGTCTGCCATCTGCTGCCTCTGTCATACGGCTGCCGGGACGTGCCGCTCTGCCCGTCGCAAGGTGCCGCTTCGGACAACAGTCTGCACCGTCGCCGGCAACGTCAAGGCTCGGACGGCCCATCCGCTCCCTGACCGGCGCGCATCGCCAGTCCTGATGCTGGCGCGAACGGGCCGTACGCGCTCGACCGTCGTGGTCCCGGCATCATCCGGCCATGGCATGTCCCGATCGTCGAGCTGCTCCCGGTAGCCTGCTGCGACACGGCGCCGGTCTCGGGATGCGCCCCCTCTCCCGGAACTAGAAGTCGGCGCTGGACGGCGTGCGCGGGAACGGGATGACGTCGCGGATGTTGGCCATCCCGGTTGCATAGGCGAGCGCCCGGTCAAACCCGAGGCCGAACCCGGCATGCGGCACGGTGCCGTAGCGGCGCAGGTCGCGGTACCACCAGTAGGCCGCTGGATCCAGGCCCGTCTCGACGATCCGGGCATCGAGCACGTCCAGGCGCTCCTCGCGCTGGCTGCCGCCCACGATCTCGCCGATGCCGGGGGCGAGCACGTCCATCGCGGCCACGGTGCGCTCGTCGTCGTTGAGGCGCATGTAGAACGCCTTGATCTGCTTGGGGTAGTTGACGACGACCACCGGCCGCTTCGCATACTCCTCGCACAGGTACCGCTCGTGCTCCGCCTGGAGGGCGACGCCCCACTCCACCGGGAACTCCCACGCCCGGCCGGCCCGGCCGAGCACCTCGATCGCCTCGCTGTACTCCATGCGCGCGAAGTCCGAGGTGACGAACGCCTCCAGCCTCGAGACCGCCTCCTTGTCGATGCGCTCGGCAAAGAAGGCCATGTCGGCGGTGCATTCGTCCAGGATCGCGCGGTAGCTGTAGCGCAGCAGGCTCTCGGCGAGGTCCGCGTTGTCCCAGATGTCGGCGAAGGCGATCTCCGGCTCCACCATCCAGAACTCGGAGAGATGGCGGCTGGTGTTCGAGTTCTCGGCACGGAAGGTCGGGCCGAACGTGTAGACGTTGGTCAGCGCCAGGCAGTAGGCCTCGATATTGAGCTGGCCGGAGACCGTCAGGAAGGCGGGCTTGCCGAAGAAGTCCTGGGCGTAGTCGATGGCGCCGTCCGGCGTGCGCGGGAGGTTCGCCAGGTCCAGGGTCGAGACCCGGAACAGCTCACCCGCTCCCTCGGCGTCGCTTGCAGTCAGGATCGGCGTGTGGACCCAGGCGAACCCGTTCTCGTCGAAGTAGCGGTGCATGGCCATCGCCAGGCGGTGCCGGACCCGGGCGACGGCACCGAACGTGTTGGTCCGCACCCGCAGGTGGGCGACCTCGCGGAGATACTCGAACGAGTGGCGCTTGGGGGAGATGGGGTAGGTGTCAGGATCGTCCACCCAACCCACGACAATGACGTCGTCCGCCAGGATCTCGACGGCCTGTCCCTGGCCCTGGGAGGCGGCGACGGTACCCGTGACGGTCACGGCACAGCCTGCGGTCAGGTGCAGGACCTCGTCGTGGTAGTTGCCGAGCGTCGCCGGCGCCACGACCTGCAGGGCATCGAAGCACGATCCGTCGTGGACGGCGAGGAACGATAGCCCGGCCTTCGAGTCGCGGCGCGTCCGGATCCAGCCGCTGACCGTGGCACGGGCGCCGACGGCTGGCGCCCCCGCAAGGATGTCGACGACTCGTTGCGCCTTGGGCATGTGGTTCTCCTTCGGCCTCGGGGGGCCAGCGGGATCGAGCGAGGCAGGTTCGGGACCAACGATACCGAACGGCCGGTTCCGGGCGCCGGATCCGGGTTGGACGCGGTCTTGGGGATTCCCCCACCCCCAAGATGCCGGGTGCCCGGCTTGGATGGGGCGTGCCCCATCGGTAGTTTCGATGGCGACAACCGCGCTCCGCCCAATCGGCCATGGACGGCCGTCGAGGGCGCGGATGAACGGGTCGAGACGCGACCGCGAAAGGAACTCCGATGCAACGCCTCCTGATCATCCTCGCCACGGTCGCCGGCCTCCTCGGCATCGGCGCCCCGGCCGTCCTCGCCGCCGAGCCCGTGCCGGACACCGGCAGGATCCTGGTGTCCGTGAACGGCCCCATCACCGTTCCGGCCGGAGACCGGCTCGACACGCTCGTGGTCGTGGGCGGCGACGCCCAGGTCAACGGCGACGTCCGGAGGATCGTCGTCGTCCGGGGCACCGCGACCCTCGCCGGTGCCACGACGCAGAGCCTCGTGATCGTGGACGGCAAGGCAGACCTGCAGGCCGGGACGACCGTCTCGGGCGAAGTGCGCACGTTCCATGGGACCGTGACCCAGCAGCCCGGTGCCACGGTGGCGGGCCCCGTGCAGGTGATGGACGGCGAGGCCGCGGCGTTCCTCGGAGCGCTGGGCGTCGTGCTGCTGCCGCTGTTCTTCCTGTTCTTCATCGGCATGGGCCTGGCGACCATTGCGGCGGCCGTCCTGGTCGCGGCGTTCGCCTCGCGCCAGGTCCGGCAGACCGGAGCCCTGATGCGCCGCGAGCCAGGTCCCGTGATCATCGCCGGCATCCTCGGGTCGGTGGTGCTCCCAGTGCTGTCCTTCCTGCTGATCGCCACGGTCATCGGCGCTCCGATCGGGCTCGGCCTGCTGCTCATCGTGCTGCCGGCCGTCGCGTTCCTGGCCTGGATCGTGGCTGCCATCTGGATCGGCGACTGGATGGTGACCCGGATGCGGGGCGCGGCAGAGCCGGACCGCCCCTACCTGGCCGCCGTGCTGGGCGTCATCGTCCTGTCCTTCGCTGGGATCCTGCCGTTCGTATCCGCGATCGCCACACTGTTCGGCTTCGGGGCCCTGCTCCTCGCGGCGTGGCGGATGCTGCGACGCGAGGCGGCGCCGGCCGCCGAGACCGGCCCCGCGCTGGCGGCCCCCGGCGCGGCCTGAGCCACAGCCAGCGCGCTTCCGGCGCACGACCAGAGCCTCCGGCAACGCCGGGGGCTCTTGCTCGTGCCCTGGACCTCAGTCGTCGTCCAGGCGGCCGTGGTGGGATCCGGAGGGAGCGGCCGGGAACCGCCATCTGGCCCTTGGGCGACCACTACCCACGCAGGCACCCTTCGGGGTGCTGACCAGACCGATGACCGGAGACCCGCCATGCCCGTTCTCGTCACGTACGCAACCCGCCACGGGGCGACGCGCGGGATCGCCGAGCGGATCGCCGACCGGCTCCGTACAGACGGGCTCGACGTCGAGCTCCGCCCGGTGGCCGAAGTCAGGGATCCATCTCACTACGACGCCTTCGTCGTCGGCGGCGCCGCGTACATGTTCCACTGGCTCAAGGACGCCACCGGATTCGTGCGACACAATCGGACGCTGCTCGCCGGGCGCCCGACCTGGCTGTTCAGCAGCGGCCCGGTGGGGGTGGACACCGTCGACAAGGACGGCCGCGACGTCCTCGAGGTGACCATCCCAAGGGAGTTCCCGAAGTTGCGCGACGAGATCCACCCGCGGGGCGAGAAGGTATTCTTCGGCGCCTGGGATCCGGCCGCGAAACCGGTCGGATTCGCGGAACGGCTCGTCTCCCTCATGCCGGCCTCGAAGATGGCGATGCCTGCCGGGGATTTCCGCGACTGGGCGGCGATCGACGCCTGGGCCGACGAGATCGCGGATGGGCTGCCAGCGATGACCGCGGCTGCCGGATAGTCCCGCCGGCCCGGGTCAGCGGAGCGCCGACGCGGCCATCCCGAGCCCGGCGACGACGGGCACGACGTGGATGCCGATCAGCAGCCACCGTCCTCGAGCGAACGGCGGGTCGAGGGCGGGCGGGACCGGCAGCAGGCGGTACCAGAGCCACAGGCCGAGGGTAGCGCCCAGCATGACACCGCCCAGCATGAGCAGCCAGCCGGCCGCCGCGGCTCCCGCGGTCGGGAGCCACCCGATGGCGACGGCCAGGAGCCCGACGGACACCAAGGTGGCGGGCAGCACGAGAGCGTACCGGAGGCGCGGATACGGGAGACTCGCGACGAGGATCGACGGCATGAGCAGCCAGCCGGCCGCGAAGGCCGCGTTGACCGCCACCGGCGCCTCCAGGGTCCTGACGGCAAGACCCCAGATGAACCCCAGGGCGACAGCGCTCACGACCGCCAGGCGCCGGATCCGCCGCTCGAACGATGGATCGGCGGTGAGCTCGACCGGAACCCGGCGCGCGCTCACGCTCCAGGTCACCGCGCCACGACCCCTCGCCGGGCCCAGAGCAGGAACCAGACGAAGCCGATGAGGAACACCAGGTCGAACAGCCCGAACCAGGCGAAGAAGGCGGCCGGGATCTGGTCGGTCAGGAGGTAGTACGCGGCCAGCGCCGCGTAGCCGGCCTTGTAGACGACGCCCACCTTGACCAGGCCCAGGTTGTGCATCGGATCGGCCCACACGAACGCGTAGCTGACGCCCTGCACGAACACGAAGACGGCCGGCAGCTGGAACCACGAGACGTGAGGCGGCTGCGTCATGCCCAGCCAGTCGAACATGCCGGTGCCGAAGAAGAAGAACGCGATGCCGAGCGCGATGTCGTACGCCGCCGCGACCAGGAACAGGAGCCGCCAGCGTGCCATGCCGCCCGCCATCGACGATGTCACGCCTCGACCCTCGCCCTCGCTGTCTCGGGCGCCGCCTGCGCCCGCCGCTCACGCCCCCGCTCTCGCAGGAAGTCGCGGCGCTGCCCGTGGAACCGCTGCTTGCGGGCGGTCCGCTCCTCCTCGGTGTAGACCCGGCCGGCCAGGGCCAGGGCCTGCGCCTGGAGCTCCTCGGGCGCCATGTGGAGCGGCCGGAAGTTGACGTCGAACAGGCTGCAGCGCTCCCAGGCCGTCGGCTCCAGGAGACGACCCTCGGCGAGCAGGCGGTCGTAGAGCGGCGTCCCCGGATAGGGCGTCATGACCGTGATCTGCACGTCGAACTGGCCGCTCCGCTGGACGAACTCCTCGATCGCGCCGAAGACCTCGGGGCCGTCACCGTCGAGGCCCATCACAAAGCAGCCGTTGACGGCGATGCCGTGCTCCTGGATACGCCGGATGGCGTCTACATAGCCGTCGAACCGGCTTCGCTTCCAGTTGCGGCGAGTCTCCACGCCGTCGACCCCGCCCGCCGTCGGGCTCTCCAGCCCGATCAGGACCTCGGCACAGCCCGCCTTGTGCATCAGCTCGAGCAACTCGGGATCGTCGGCGATCGCGATATCCGTCTCCGTGAACCACTTGACGTGCGCACCGGCCATCGCACGGAGGAGCTCCTTCGAATGACGGCGGTTCACAAACGAGTTGTCGTCGGCAAACTCGATGAACGGCGCCGGCCACAGGCGCTTGATCTCGTGGATCTCGGCCACGATCTTCTCGACCGGCTTGACCTTGTAGTGCGCCGTCAGTCGGATGGAGGCGGCGCAGAACTCGCACCGCCAGGGGCAGCCGCGCTGGGTCTGTACGGTGAGGCGGTTGTAGCGTTCCGGGTCGAGCAGATCGAACCGGGGCAGCGGAGCGTCCGCCAGGTCGTACTCGCGGCCGTTGGGCCCGTAGGAGCGGTGGAGCCGTCCGGCGGCGAGGTCCGCGAGGAGGTCGGGCCAGCCGAGCTCCCCTTCACCGACGACGACGGCGTCGGCGTGCTCGAGCGCCTCGTCCGGGCGTGCCGTGACGTGCAGCCCACCGAGCACCGTTCTGACGCCCAGTGCGCGATAGCGATCAGCGAGCAGGTAGGCGTCCTTGATCTGGGCGGAGTAGGAGGCGATGGCGGCCAGGTCGCAGACCGGTGGCTCGCCCACCCTCCGGATGTCCTCGATCTCGTGGTAGGAAAGCTCGAACGAGTCGGGCGTGAGCGCCGCCAGCGTCAGCAGGGCGAGGCTGGGGAGCGAGGCGATGGCCCTGCTGCGCTCAACGAACCCCGGCATCGTCAGCCCTGCCCGGTTGAGGTCCTCGCTCGCCGCCCGGACCCCGCTCATCGCGATGAATGCGATGTGCATCTCGTTGCCTCCAGACGCAGGCTAGGCGGTCGTTGCGGCATCGCCAAGAGCCATCCAACCCGCCTTGCGGACGTTCGAGCGGCCGCCTTGTTGCAGGCAGTGCCGGACAGCTATCCGGCTGCCCCCGCCTCGAGGAACGCGGCAATGTTGGCCCAGGGGATATCGGGCTCGTCGATGTCGTAGGCCGGGCAGAGGACGAGACCGGCGCGCCCGAGCGTCTGGAGCCGGAGCCGAACTTCCTCCCGGATGGCGTCGGGCTGGGCGAAGGAGAACGTCGTCTGCCGTCCGACGGTGCCCCACAGGGCCAGGCGGGGGCCGAACCGCCGCCGGATCCGGAGCGCGTCCATGTGCTCCGGCTGGAGTGGGTTGATGGCCACGACGCCGATCTCCACGAGGTCGTCGATGATCGGCTCGAAGTAGCCATCGCTGTGGTAGACGACGCGAACGTCAGGCTTCGCGGCCCGAGCGGCCTCGATGATGCCGGCCAGCCGGGACTTGAAGAACTCGCGCCATGTCGCCGGGCTGATCATCATCGTGCCGGGCATGCCCACGTCGTCATCCAGGGACAGGACGTCAACCCCAGCGGCCGCGAGCGTGGCCGCGTTGTCCCGCGCAAAGGCGGCCAGCCGCTCGAGCAGGAAGTGGGCCATGTCCTTGCGCTCCAGGAGGTCGACCAGGAAGCTCTCGAGGCCCCTCAGGCGCCAGGCTGCCTCGAACAGCTCGCCGCCGAGGTGCGGGGTGTTGCCGCCGGCCGCGAGCCCCATCGCGTGGAGGTCGTCCACCTGGCGGGTCAGCGTGCCGAGCACCCTTGGGCCGGCGGACACGGGAAAGGCGAAGCGCTCCAGGTCGGCAAGCCCGTTCGCCCGCTCCAGGGGGTTCCGCTCCGCGGGGGTCTCGGGGTGATAGTCCCAGCTTCCATAGCGGGCCATCTGCGATGAGCTGCCGATGCGTGTGTTGCCATCGAACGGCATCGCCAGCCGCCGGAGCTCCTCCTCCTCGTCCGAAACCGGGAAGTCCACGAAGCCGACGTCAACCAGATCGTCGCGCCACGCTCCGGGCGGTGCGAGTGCCACACCATCGACGTGGAAGAACGAGAGGGCCAGCGGAACCCGGTCCGGCTCCTCCCCGTCGAGGGCCGCCAGGACCCGCTCGCGACCGGTCATGGCGCAAGCCTGCGTGGCACGGACACGGGGTGCGAGGGCCGAAGGACCCCGAGTGCCGAGGCGGAGACGCCCTCCGGCGCTCTTCCTTGCGCCGGACAAAGAGGTGCTATGGAACCCACGTCACCGGTCCCGCTCCCGAGCCTCGAGGCGCACTCCATGCGGATTCTCGCCCGGGATCCCGCAGCGTTCACCCCCCGGCTATCAGCCGGTTCCGGGCGCGGTGAACGTGCCATCGCCGAGCACGGGCTGCGGACGCTGTCGAGCGCGGACCTGGACCCGGGCGCGCCGGGCGCGCCACCCGCGTCGATCACCGGCATTTCCAGCTGAGCTTGCCCTCGGCCCGCGCTGATGCACCACCGGTTCAGGATCGCGACCCGCAAGCGTGGGTGGTAGGCCGAAGACCGTGTCGTGAAGCGCAGCCACGCACGCCACTCCCCCGCCTGATGCAGGAGCGTGTCAGGACCACAAAGTGCGGGCCCTGGCGATCCACCACCGGTTCAGGATCGCGACCCGCAACCGGGGCGCCGGCGATCCACCACCGGATCAGCGTCGGCGATCCACCAACGGGATCAGCGTCGGCGATCCACCACGGGGGGTCGCGCGATCCGCCACGGGGCGCCGGCGATCCACCACGGCGGCTGGCGATCCACCACGGCGGCTGGCGATCCACCACCGCATCAGCGTCGGGCTCGCCAAGCGTGGACGAGGGCCCAAACTCGAGTTTCGAGGCGCGGTCACGCACGTGATACCTGCGATTGATGCATCGGTGGATCAGGGCTGGCGGCCGGACCCGGCCGGAGCAATCCACGGTCACGCGACGCGGGATCCAGCTCAGACGCCCGACTCGGCCTCCACGCGCCCCGCCTTGATGGCGGCGGTGAACGACGCGTAGTCACGCTCGTTCTGGTCCGCGTAGGCATCCGCGAAGTCACCGATGGCGCGATCGAACGTGTCATCGCCGCCCAGGTAGCCCGAGATCTCCGCCGGCTGGCCGGACCGGGCATGCCCCCGTGCCAGCGCCCAAGCGCACAGCTCGCCCCAGGTCGCCATGTCGTCCAGGGCCATGGCGTCCACGACCGCGCCGCCCTTCTGATCCTGGAGCTGGCGGAAATACCAGTGGCGGCCCTGCGCCCCCACCCCCCAGCCCAGCAGGATGTCGCTGGCGGCCTGCAGCCGGCGCTGCCCCGCCACGACGCGCGCTCCATGGCTGGGCTGGGTGCTGGGTGGCAAGAATTGCTCGAGAACGGAGGCCTCGGCCTGCTTCACCTGAAGGAAGAGCGGATCGTCGTCGCCACCGCCCAGGAAGAGGGCCACGAAGGCGCCCAGCCCCACGCTGCCCACCCCCACGACCTTGAGCGCGACATCAACCACCTCGTAGCGATCCAGGAGCACGCGCCGGTCCTCGGCCACGGTGGCGCGGTAGCCATCGAGCGTTGACGCGACCAGCTCGGGTGTCGCCTCAGGGGCGTGGGTGACAACCGGTGGGTGATCCACGATCCGGCGGCGCCCCTCGGCATCGACGGCGGTCAGCTTCGGCAACTCGTGGAGGGCATCGTGATGGTGGGTGGACTTGACCGTCTGCTGGAGGAAGGGTTTGGCGCGCTTGTCGACGTAGGCGAGGATCCCCTCGATGTCGACCCGGGCGTAGTACACGTCGATCGCCCGCATCCCGGCGTAGGCGGCAATCCGCTCGCGATAGGCGCGGACGGCATGGTGGACGACGTGCCGCGTGTCGTGCGCGTCGAAGCCGCGCGAGCGGCCCGCGACGACCAGGCTGGCAGCCAGGCGCTTGACGTCCCACTCGAACGGGCCGTGGAGCGTCTCGTCAAAGTCGTTGATGTCGAAGACGAGATTTCGCTCCGGCGAGGCGAACAGGCCAAAGTTCGACAAGTGGGCGTCGCCGCACAGCTGGACGGTGACGCCGCTCCCCGGGGTCGTGGCCAGGTCTGCCGCCATCGGCAGGGCGGCGCCGCGGTAGTAGGTGAACGACGAGACCGCCATCCGGCCGTGGCGGACCGGAACCAGGCCCTGGATCCGGGAGGTGGCCTGTTCGAGCAGGAGAGCAACCGGGTCGGGGCGGCCCGAGCCAGGCTGCCACGCCGCGTGGGCGGCCAGCGGGACCCGGGCGCGGGCGGCCTCACCGGCTGCCCGTCGCTGGTCCCGCGTCGGCAGCGGGGACACCGGCCGCCTCAGGCGTCGGCAGGTGCTGGAGTCGGGGCTACGGCCGGAGCGGCAGCCCCGTCACCGGAGGCCCGGTAGGCCGCCACCAGGTCGGCCGTGGTGAGGAAGATCCTGTCGGCCCCGATCCCCTCGGTCAGGCCGTAGGCGTCGAGCTGCCCGCGGACCTTGGGGTTCAGGTCGCACATGGCGAACGTGACGCCCGTCCGGGCGAGCTCCTCCCGGACCTGGCGGATCGTGTCGGCGCCGGAGAAGTCCACGTCACCGATCGCCGAACCGGACACGGCGAGCCAGCGAAGCGGCGGGTCGGCAGCTTCGACGGTGTCCATGATCTCCTCGGTGAACCGGGTGCCGTTCGCGTAGTAGAGGCTCGCGCCAAACCGGTAGATCACCAGGCCGGGCAGTGCCTCGGTGCGGTCCGCGATCGGAACCGGGCCCGGCGTGCCGTCGGCCGTGAGGGCCACGAGCGTGTCGTACGGGCGGTAGCTGTGATAGATGTGCTCGAAGATCGAGAGCAGCATCGCCAGGATGATCCCCTGCTCGACCCCGACGACCACGACGATCGCGGCGGTGGCGAATGCGACGGCAAACTCGCCGGGTCGCACCTTCCAGATCGCGGCCATCCCGCGGTAGTCGATCAGCCGCACGCCGATGAGGAACACCACGGCGGCGAGCACCGCGTTGGGCATGTAGGCGAGGGGTCCGGTCAGGAAGAGCAGGACCAGTGCCACGACCGCACCCGCGGTCAGCTGCGAGATCTGGCTGCGGCCGCCGCCGCTGTCGACCATCTCGGTCTTGGTGGGGCTCCCGTTGACCACGAAGGTGCCGGTGATGCCGGCCCCGATGTTCGCCATGCCCAGACCGACCAGGTCGACGTTCTCGTCGAAGCTGTCGCCGTACTTCATGGCGTAGGCTCGTGACGTCGCCGCGCTCTGGGCCAGGATCACGATCACCAGCGAGATGACCGTCGGCAACAGCGCCGTGATGTTGGCCGTCGTGATGACGTCGGTCGGCAGGCCCAGCGACGGCAGACCGCCGGGCACGGTGCCCAGCACCGTAACGCCGTCCGCCTGGAGATCGAGCAGGTAGCTGGCTGTGATCGCGCCGACCACCGCGATGAGCGCGCCCGGGATGGCCTTGTTGACCTTGCCCAGCCCGAGGATAACGGCGAGGACCGAGACGGAGACGAGCAGCGTCGGGATGTTGGTCCCGCCGGGGATCGCCTGGAGCGTCTCGATGAACTTCTGGATCGTCCCGCCGCTCTCGCCGCTGATCCCGAACATGCCGCCGACCTGACCCATCGCGACCTGGATTCCCACGCCGGTCAGGAACCCGATGAGCACACTGCGCGAGAGGAAGTTCGCGATGAACCCGAGCTTCAGCAGGCGTGCCGCGATCAGCAGCACTGCGCACATGAGCGCGGCAAGCGACGTCATCTGGACGTATTCGCTGGACCCGGAGACCTGGCCGATCGCAATCAGCCCGGTGGCGAGGATCGCGGCCGTCGCGGAATCCGCCCCCACCACCAGGTGTCGCGACGATCCCAGGAGGGCGAAGAACAGGACCGGCAGCAGGAGGGTGTACAGGCCCGTGATCACCGGCGTCCCGGCGATCTTGGTGTAGCCCATAACCTCGGGAATGGCGAGAGCGGCAAGCGTGGCGCCCGCGATCATGTCGGTGGGCAGCCGCGATGCGTCGAACGGCAGCAGTCCGCCCAGGAACATCGTGGAGCGCCGCTTTGCGCGCGTCGTCGTAACTGCCATCCCCGATCTCCCTCAACCTCGCCTCGTGAGCCCGCAGGATACGCCAGCGAGGTGTTGAACGGATCACGAAATCCGGGCGAACCTTGCGCGGGGCTCCGCGGACCTACGCGGCGGCGGCCTCGGGCTCGTCCCCGGCGGCCGCTTCCTCCGACTCGGGACTGGGGATGGAGCTCGGCAGGTCCTTGGTGAATGCCAGTGAGGCGAACGCGATCAGCGCTGCGGCCAGGAGGCCGGTCTTGAGCGACCTGAGCTGGGCCTGCTCGTAGTCGTCGACGATCGCCTGGGTCGTCGCCTCGTCCACGCCGGCTGTCACGAGCGCCGCCTCCACGTCGGCGGCGGCCACGAAGTCGATCCCGGCCGCCGTTGCCGCCTCGATCTGGACGACGATCTCGTCCGCGATCCGCTCGTCCTGCTGCACGTTGGTCACGAACGCCCCAGTGAGCCCGACCAGCACCAGCGCGCCGATGAGCGCCACCCCCAGCGACGACCCCAGCTGCTGCCCCGTGTACTGGAGTCCTCCGGCCTCGCCGCGGCCGGACGCGTCGACCGACGACTGCACCACGAGGCCCAGCTGCGAGGCGATGAGGCCCATGCCGACGCCCAGGATGGCCATGGACACCGCGAAGCCGACCTCACCGAGGTCGGGCTTGATGGTGGCGAGGAGCAGCACGGCCGCCACGCCCGTCGTCGCGAGGCCCGACGCGGGTGATGGTCCGCACGGAGTAGCGCGTCGCCAGGCGGGAGCCAGCAGCCGCCGCGATGAACATCGCAATGGACGTCGGCAGCATCTTGATGCCGGTCTCGAGAGCGTCAAGGCCGAGGACCAGCTGCAGGTACAGCGGGATGGTGAAGAAGACGCCCATCAGGATGAGATTCTGGGTGAACAGGCCGATCAGGCCTGACCGCAGCGGCGGGATCTTGACGAGGTCGAGGTGGACCAGCGGGTCCGACCCGGACGCCTCGCGATGTCGCTGCCAGGCGACGAACGCCCACAGCAGCGCGCCACCGGCGGCGATCACGAACGGCGTCAGGGACAGGCCGAACGGCTCCACCGGCGAATCCTTGGGTACGAGCCAGCCCCACGTGCTGGACTGCAGGACGCCCAGAACGACGGCACCCAGGCCCGCGGCGGACAGGATCGTGCCGACGATGTCCAGGCGGGGCTTTGGACCCGTGCGCACGGCGTCCGCGACGAACCGCGTCCCGGCAAGGATCCCGAGCACGATGACGACCTCGCCGACGAAGACGATGCGCCACGTCAGCTCGGTGGTCGCCCAGCCGCCGAGGATGGGCCCGATCGCGATGCCGGCGCCCGCCACGCCACCGATGACCGCGTAGGCGGCCTTGCGCTCCCGGCCCTCGAAGTTGCCCGCGATCAGGGCGGCCATCGCAGGGAGGACCAGCGCCGCGCCGATGCCCTCGAGGATGGACCAGCCCAGGGTGAGCTGGGCGACCGTCTGCGAGACGGCCGTCAAGCCGGACCCGCAGGCATAGATGATCAGGCCGATCACGAACGCCCGGCGGCGGCCGATGATGTCGCCGATCTTGCCGCCGGTGAGCATGAACATGGCCATCACGAGGCAGTAGAGGGTGATGACCGCCTGGATGGTCCCGACGGTCGTGTCGAACTCCGCCACCAGGGCGCTGATCGAGACGTTCATCACCGACTGGTCCAGGACCATGATGAACTGGGCCCCCGCCAGGGCGATCAACGGCAGCCGCCGGTTCATCCGTTCCACCTCTCGAAGCGACGCGAAGTGTCCCGCTCGAGAGTAGTGCCTGCAGGCACGCCGCTGTTGCCGTTCTCGAGGCGCGGCGGGGCGGCGCTCCGACAGCGCCTATCCCCGGGACGAGGTGGCGCGGTTCCGCGCCCGTCCCACGTGGATGAACGGGAATGCCAGCATCAGGCCGGTGGCGATCACGTAGAGGCCGACGGCCACTGGGGGTGCAACAAGCGCACACAGCACCGCGAAGACCCCTAGCGCGTTCGACGCTCGCCGCTGGCGAGCCATCGCGGCCAGCGTGGCGTCGGCGACGTCGTCGATCAGCAGCGTCCGCTCACCGGCAAGGTGGCTCATGAGGAAGGTGAGCAGTAGCGATGCGACCATCACGTTGACGCCGTAGACGAGCACCGCGACCTGGACATCGGGGCCGCTCAGGTGGGTCACCATGAGGCTGGTCGTGAACGGGAGCAGCGCGACGAACAGCAGGAACAGGAGGTTGAACCCGAACGCGGAGGCATCGCCGCGCTTCATCAGCCTGGTCATCCGGGAATGGGTCATCCAGCTGCCACCGATGAACGCGAAACTGATGAGATAGCCCAGGAACTCGGGCCACTCCTCGGCCAGCGTCGGGAGGAGGGGCTCGGGGCCTCGTCGGGACGGGCAGCTCGAGCACCAGCAGGGTGATCGCGATCGCGAAGACGCCGTCGGAGAACGCGTTGAAGCGGTCCAGGGGCATGTCATCGGCAGGCCGAGGCCCTGCGGCTGGGTCTCCTTGTCGGTCGGCCATCCCACTCCTCTTCCGTACCACGCCGGGCGAGGATACGGGAGCCCGGACCTGCTGGCCCGGGCTCCCGGTCTCACGGTCTCCTGGTGCGGAGCCCGTGCAGGCTCGACTCAGATCTCGTCCTCGGCTTCGGCCTCGATCTCCTTGGCAGCGAGGACGACTGCAAGTGCCTCCTCCATGGCCGCCTCCTCGATCAGCTCGGCAGTCACCAGGGCGGCCACCGCCTCCCGAGCGGCCTCCTCCTCGATCAGCTCGGCAGCGATGAGCGCCCGGATGGCCCGCAGGGCCGCCTCGGACACGATCTCGTCGGCCGCCTCGACGGCGTCCTCGGCCTCCTCGGTGGCCTCCTCCTCGACGTCCATGGCCATGCGCACGACGTCGGTGGCCTCCTCCCTGGCGGCCTCCTCGATGAGCTCGGCGGCGAACAGGGTGTCGATGACATCCTCGGCCGCGGCATCCTCGATCGCAAGCGCGGTGGCGACCACGTCGGCGGCCTCGGAGATGGCCGCCTCCTCGATGAGCTCCGCCTCGATCAGCACCTGGGCGATCTCGATGGCGGCTGCCATCTTGACCTCCTCGAGGATCTCGATGGCCTCCTCCGCCTCGAGCCTGACGCGCAGCTCGTCGCCCACGAGGGCGAGGGCGTCGGGCGAGATCATGGCCTGCATCAGCGAGTGCCCGCCGGCGTCCGCGATCGCGTCGCGCAGGTCAGCGGCCCAGTGGTGCTCGATGACGAGGACGGCCGCCGCGCCACCGGCAGGGATGGCCTCCGCGAGCTCCTGCATGCGATCCACCGAGAGCCCGGCGTCCCGCTCGGCCACGGCGAGGGCACCCAGAATCTCGCCTTCGACCATGCCCTCGACCCCACCCTCGTGGAGACCGATGAGGCCGCCGGCGATGGAGCCCAGGCGCATCCGCTCGTTCTCGGACAGGTCGGTCATGTGCATCGAGTTCTCGATGCTGCCGTGCTTGTCCTTCTGGACGAAGATCACGTCCACGAGCCGGATCACGCCGCGCTTCCGCACCCGGCGCAGCTCGGCCATGATCCTGCCTGTCGCCTCGAACTGGTCGAACCCGACGACGAACACCTGGATCGGGCCCGTCACACGCTTGTCTGCCATCGTCGTGTCACCCCTGCCTGCACCCGTCACACACGAGCGGGTCATCGAATGAGCCTACTCGCCCGGCTGGTCACGCGCACCAACGGCGGCCTCGATGAACGGGCCGAGCCGGGCCGTGATCTCGAGGCCGGTGTTCCGGAACGCGGCCAGCCGCTCCTCATCCGTGCCCACCACGTCGCTGGGGTCATCGAGCCCCCAGTGGAGGGTGTTCGTCGAGCCCGGGAAGACCGGGCAAGACTCCCGGGCGTGGTCGCAGACGGTGATCACATAGTCGAATCGCTGGCCCAGGAACTCCGTGATCGTCTTGCTGCGCGCGGCGGACCAGTCGATGCCCAGCTCGGCGAGAGCCCGGATCGCGTACGGGTTGACCCTCGTCGCCACGGTGCCGGCCGAATGGACCTCGAATGCCGGGCCACCGTCACGGGCCAGGAGCGCCTCGGCCAGCTGGCTGCGGGCCGAGTTGTGGGTGCACACGAACAGGACACTGATGGGGTGCGCTGCCATAGTCTTGTCCCTCCAGGCGGCCGGCGTCCGCAACGGCCGGCGCAGATCATCGCAGCCCGCGCCACAATGCGCGCCATGTCCAGCCTCTTCGTCCCCGGGTCGCGCCAGCGCGGCGCACTCCTTGTCGCCGACATCTCCGGCTACACCGCCTTCCTGCAGGGCGTCGCCGACGCCCACCACGCCCTGATCGTCGAGGCCGACGAGCCGCCCCCGGCCTACGCCGTGCTGTCGCACCTGCTGGACACGATGGTGACGGCGGTCGCGCCGACATTCCGGCTGGCCAAGTTCGAGGGGGACGCGATCTTCGCCGTTGCCGAAGGCGAGATGCCGGAGGGGCCCGCGGTGCTCGGCTGCCTGCGGTCGTGCTACGCCGCATTCCGGGAGCGCCTCGCCGCGGCGGGCTCCGAGTGGACCTGCACCTGCGCGGCGTGCGCGCGGGTCGGGAGCCTGGACCTCAAGTTCGTGCTCCACCACGGGGACTACGTGGCCCAGGCGATCGCGGGCCGCGAGGAGTTCCTCGGACCCGACGTGAACATCGTCCACCGGTTGCTCAAGAACCACGCGCGCGAGCTCATCGGCGCCCGGCCCTACGCCATGGTGACCGCGGCGGCGGCGCAGGCGCTCGGCATTCCCACGGACGGCATGGTGGCAGCGGCGGAGACCTACGACGACACGCCCCCGATCGCGGTGCACGTCCTCGTGCTCGAGTAGGGCGCGGGTCGGTCCGACCAAGGAAGGGCCGGCTCGTCAGACCCTGACGTGCTCCAGCAGCGTCGCGAGGTAGCGGGAGCGGAACTGCCGGGTGGCGAGCACCTGCTTGGTCGGCGGCAGCCGCAGGATCACGCCCAGGATCGCCGCCATCGCCCGATGGCTGGCCAGCGCCTGGTTGTCGAAGATGCAGTCCTGGAGCTTGCCCCGCTCGATGGCCATCAGGACCGTCCGGTGGAGGGTGTCGACCGGGGTGATCACGCGCTCCGGGCGTGGTTCCAGCCATAGGCCGCCGGTGGGGCAGACGCGGGTGCACACCCCGCAGCCCAGGCAGATGTCGGCGTCAAGCTCTGCCCGGCGCTTGCGGGTCTTGTGGGGGTCGTTCGCCGAGACGAGCGTCATCGCCTCAACCGGGCAGGCGTCCACGCACTTGCCGCAGCCGTTGCAGGTCGCCGCATCCACGTGCGGCAGGTAGTTGGTGGTGTGGACGGGGTCCAGGCGCCCGAACCGGCGCTGCGCGATCATCGCCTCGCAACAGCAGCCGCAGCAGTTGCAGATGAAGGCCACGTCGCGCTGGACGTTCTCGCCGAACTGGACGAGGCGGCTCTCGTACGCCTCCGCCAGCAGGTCCATGCCCTCGGACCGGTCCACCCGTCGGGCGTACCCGTGGCGGATCAGCGAGTCGGCCGTGCCCCCGAAGGTCATGCAGATGTTCATCGGCGCCGTGCACGCCTTGCCCACGTGCTGGGCCTTGTGGCGGCAGTAGCAGAGGCCGACACCCATGTGCTCCGCCGTCCCGATCACCTCGCTCGCCCGCTCGTAGTCCAGCACCCGCATGACGCCATCGCGAGCCTGGCCACCGTCGGGTGATCGGACGTCCGCGAGGGCGGGCTCGTTGACGAGCACGCGACCCAGCTGGGTCTGGCCATGGGTGAACAGGGCGAGGATGAAGTCGTCCTCGACGGTGATGTACTGCTGGAACAGCTCGGCCAGGAGGTGCTGGTCGATGTCGTCCCGGACCCGCATCATCGAGAACTCGAAGAACCCGGCCATCGGTGGCGGGAGCATGTACAGGGTCCCATTCGGGCTCTCGATGTCCAGCAGGATCGCGCGCGACGCCAGGCCGTCCAGGACCGTGCGGGCCTCGGTCTCGCCCATGCCCCAGATCCGCGCCGCCCGGCGCGCTGTGACCGCGCGAACCGGCAGCTGTGCCACGAGGCCGGCCTCCAGCTCCGTGAACAGCAGGGCCAGGATCTGGTACAGGAGGTGCGAGGGCGGCGCTCCCTGCGGCATGCGGTTCAGGCGCTGCGTCAGCGCCCCGTAGGCGCCACGCGACGTGGCATGGGCCATCGAACACCCCCTCGATCGGGCTTGTCGAGATGATGCTCGGTGGGCGAGCGGACTCCTGCCAAGGGCGATTCCGCCACCAGTGATACAGGCCTACCGGCACCCTTGCTGTCATGCTGTGCCGGTGCGAGATGACATCGAGCCGACCATCCCTGCCGTTGGGAGCCCGTCGGCCGGCAGCCATGGGCCAACGTTGCAGGTTGACCGCTCGAGAACCGTGCGCGCGGCCCTGATCGTCGTGGGCACCGTCTCGCTGGCGATCGGTGTGCTCGGGATCGTGGTGCCCGTCCTGCCCACCACGCCGTTCCTGCTGCTGGCCGCGGCCTGCTACGCCCGGGCCTCGACGCGGATGTACGCCTGGTTGCTGGGGCAGCCGGCGCTGGGGCCGATCATCGCGAGGTGGCGGGAATCGGGGTCCATCTCGCCCACAGTCAAGGTGCGCGCCCTGGTGGTGGTCATGGCGACCTTCGCCATCTCGATCTGCCTGGCGGATGCGCTCGTGGTCAGGCTTGGCCTGGCCGCAATCGGAACGATCCTCATGGTCTTCCTGGCCCGGATCCCCACGACGTCCCCGGACGTGCCGTCCGTGGCGTCGGGCACCGTGGAGCCCAGGTAGGGGCAGGCAACCGCGGTGGCAGCGGAACGCAGGTCCGGCAGCGCGAACGGCCGCCGGCGAGGGCGACTAGTAGCGGCGACGGGGTGCGGCGTCTTCCTTGCTGGGCTTCGGCTCGCGACCCGGGCGGGGAGGGCGGGGCAGCGTGCCGGGTGCCATGTCCGGCCGGGGCGGGATGGGACCCCTGGCGCGGGCGGCGGCAACCGCGGCGGCGAACTCGGCGGCGACCGGGGCCGGGATGCTGGCCTCCCAGGCGCGCTGGATCTCGGTCATGCGCACGGACTCGGCGGCGCGACGCTCGCGCTCGGCCCTGGAATGCTTCGTCATCTGGCCTCGATTTCGTTCGGTGCCGGGGATCGGCTCGAGCGTGTGATGGTACGCGCGTTCCAGCCATGACGCGAACCCATGGGCCGCGACCGGCTGCGGGAATGGGACTCCGCGGGCGCGCCGACCGCCATGGGGATATTCTTGCCGCCCCGGCGCACCAATCCCGGCGCCCGGTTTCGCCCGCTCTCCCAGGGGCCGGCGGCCAATCCGCCTGAGAGGCCCGCCGTGACCGTTCCGCCCGCCGCAACCAGCCTGCCACCCACCCTTACCGGGCTCCTCGATCGGGCCGTCGCGACCACCGGCGACGCGCCGTTCCTGGGCGTGCGATCCTCGAGCACCCGCGAGGTCTCGCTGACGATGGCCGAGTTCGGCCGCGCCGTCGCGAACGCCGCCGCGCGCCTCGCGGCAGCGGTTGGGCCCCGGGAGCGGGTCCTCGTCCAGGGGGCTCCCGGGCCGGGCTTCGCGGCGGCGCTGTTCGCCGCCGGTCGCGCCGACGTGGTCCTGGTCCCCCTCGACGTTCGGATGACGGCCGACACCATCGACCGCATCGCCACCCTCACCTCGCCCTCGGCGATCCTGCTGGGCACCGGCTCCACGCTCGAGCCCGTCACCCTGCCCCGCCTGGCGTCGCTGCCGGTCATCGACCTGGACGACCTCGCCAACCCAGCCCCAGCGGCGGCCGTGGCCGGCCTGGCCAAGCGCACGCCGGCCGATCCTGGCCAGCCGATCGAGATCCTGTGCACATCCGGCTCCACGGGGAACCCGAAGGGCGTGACCGTCACCCAGTCCATGCTGCTGGCATCGACGCTGCGCTGCCTCGCGACCATCCCGGCGGGCCACAACCGCTTCGTATCGATCCTGCCGCTATCGCACATCATGGAACAGGTGGCCGGCCTCATCTACGCCGTGGCCGCGGAGGCCGAGACCGAGTACATCACGACGCTCCGGCCCGATGTCATCGCCGCCTCGATCAAGGGCCACCGTGCGACGGCGCTGGTCGTCGTGCCGCAGGTGCTGGAGCTGCTGTTCGGGGCGATCCGCAGGGAGGCGGACCGGAGCGGGAGCGGCGCCACCTTCCGCCGTGCGCTCAAGGTGGCGCCCTACCTGCCCGTGTCGTTGCGGAGGCGGTTGTTCAAGAAGGTGCACGCGGCCCTGGGCGGCGAGCTCAGGCTCGTGCTCTGCTCCGCCGCGTACCTGTCGCCGGCGCTGCAGCGCAGCTGGGAGGCAATGGGCATCGCGGTGATCCAGGGCTACGGCTCCACCGAGGCCGGCCTGGTCGCCACCAACTACCGCGGCCGCGCACCCGTGGACCGGGTGGGCTGGTCCGAGCCGCCGCTCGAGTTGCGTCTCGATCCGGACGGCGAGGTCGTCGTCCGCGGCCCATCCGTGTTCGAAGGCTACTGGCAGGACCCTGTCTCGACCGCCGCGGCATTCACCGCCGACGGGTGGTACCGGACCGGTGACTATGGGGAGCTGGACGCCTCCGGGTCCCTCCGGCTCATCGGCCGCACCCGCTCGCTGATCCCGCTGCCGAACGGGATGAACGTGCACCCCGAGGACGTCGAGGCGGCGCTGGTGGCCGAGGGCATCGTGGAGCCCGTGGTGTACGACGCGGGCAACGGACGGATTGCGCTCGCGTACCGCCCCGAGGCCGCCTTCGCGGACCCGGTGGACGACGAGGCTGGAGCTGTTGCCCTGGCGGTGCGGGCGGCGAACGGCAAGCTCGCCCAGCATCAGCGGGTCGCCCAGCAGGCGCCCTTCCCGGAACCCGACTTTCCCAGGACGCACACGCGGAAGGTCCAGCGGAGCATCGTGGCAGCGCGCATGATGGAGATCCGGCCGGCGGCCTGAACCCGCGCGCCGGCGAAGCTCGGGAGACAGGATGGGCATCGAGGTCGTCAAGGCCGGGCACGTCGCGACCTTCACCATCGCCAACGGCAAGGTGAACCCGATCACGCCCGCCATGCACCGTGAGCTGCACGCGGCGCTGGTGGACTTCCTGGCCGACCCCGACCTGCGGGTGGGCATCCTGACCGGCGCCGGGGAGCGGGCGTTCTCGGCCGGGGACGACATCAAGGCGGAGTCGGCGGATTCGGGCGACGCGGTCACGGACCTGCTGGGGGCGATGGGCTCCGGCCCCGCACGCCCGGGCGACGCGGAGCCGCCGGGCTGGGACCCCGCGGACGCCGTCCTGCGGCTCGAACGGACCAAGCCGATCATCGGAGCCGTGCGTGGCTGGTGCCTGGGCAGAGCCCTGTTCTACCTCCTGCGCCTCACCGACATCCGGGTCGCCGCTCCGGACGCACGGTTCGGCCTCCCGGAGATCGCCTACGGCATGGGCGGCCTGGGCGGTGCGATGCAACTGAGCCGCCACCTGCCATCGACGACCGCCTGGGAGATGGCGCTGACCGGCGAGCCCATCGACGCCGACGAGGCGCTCCGGGTCCATCTCGTCAACCGTGTCGTGCCGGCCGCCGACCTGATGGCCGAGGCCAATCGCCTGGCAGGGCTGATCGCCCGCCACCCGCCGCTCGCGGTTCGCACCGAGATGGAGGCCCTCCGCCGCTCCGAGGACCTGGATGCGGACGATGCCTACGCCCTCGGCTCGCACCTCTACCGGCTCCAGCGCCTGGCCCTGGGCGAGCCGGACGTCCAGGACACCTTCCTCTACCGGCGATGACCACCGACGAGTCGGGGGCCGTCGCCCGCAAGCGAGCCCGTGAGCTGTTCCTGGACGACGCCAATACCTATGGCTGCGCGGAGGCGACCTGCGCGGTGCTCGCGGAGGCGTTCGGGCTCCCTGATCCGGACGACACGTCGGCGGCGATGGCCCTCAACGGCGGCGTCGCCTACAGCGGGTCGACCTGCGGGGCTGTGACCGGAGCGGCCGTGGCCCTGGGCCGGCTCGCGGGTGCGCGGATCGGCGACCACCGCGAGGCCAAACGGGCGGCCCGTCTCCTCACCGCCGACCTGCTGGCCGCCTTCGAGGCCGAGTTCGGTTCCGCCTCGTGCCGGCAGCTGACGGGCACCGACCTCGGGTCGGAAGCCGGGCACGAGGCCTTCATCGAGAGCGGGGCATGGCGCGATGGCTGCATGCGTCAGATCGAGATGGCGGTGGCCCGCATGGCGCCACTGGGGGATGAAGAGGCATGGGCAGCCGCGGTCGGGCGGACGGACGATCGCACCTAGCGTGCGCGCGACCCATGGGCCCGGCGGGGCGCGCGACCGAAGGGCCCTGCCCGGCGGGCCACGGGTCCCGGCTTCGTGCGGGTCCCGCGGGTGCCGCAAGGCGACCGATGGCCCCTTCCTGCAAGGGGCCCCGAGGCGCCACAGTGATCGTGCCCTCCCAGCAGGCGGGAGGCGCATGGCTGCAAGGCGCGCGAGGGACTGGTGAGGAACAACGGACCGGCCGGAGCCGGGGACAAGCTCGAGGTCCTGCTGGCGATCTTCGACTTCCCGATGCTCGTCGCCGGGTACCAGGCCGTCATCGACTCCGAGCTGGACATGCGCGTGGCCGGGATCGTCGAGGACCACGAACGGATCCCGGAGGCGCTCGCCCGGACTCCCGCCGCCGTGGTCGTCGCCGAGTGCCTGCCGTTCGGCACGCCGGGCTGCGGGACGTTCGAAGCGATCGAGCGCATCCGCGCGGCGGCTCCCGACAAGCGGATCCTTGCCCTGGAATGCCGCGGCGGCACGGAACACTTCAGCCTGGCACTCAAGGCCGGCGCTGACGGGTTCCTCAATCGGGAGGCAGAGCCGTCGGACCTGGTCGCGGCGATCCGCGCGGTCAGCCGTGGCCAGACGTACGTGTCACCGGCGATCGTGACCCGGATGGTCAACACCTACGTGCTGCGCACCCCGGACGCGCCGGTCGAGGACGTCTACGGGAGCCTCACCGAGCGCGAGAAGGAGGTCCTGCTCCTGGCAGCGGTGGGGCACACCAACCGCGAGATCGCGAAGGTCTTCCACCTTTCGGAGCAGACGGTGCACAACTACCGCGCGAACGTGATGGAGAAGCTGGGCTTCCACGATCGGGTCGAGTTGCTCAAGTTCGCCATCCGCCGGGGGATCATCTCGGTCGCCGACCTGTAGGATCATCGAACCCGCGTCCTGGCCGGACCGGTCAGCCCGCGCCGTCGATCGCCGCCATCACCTTGACCGCGTCGAGGGCGCCACTGAAGCGCGCGACCTCCTTGCCGCCGGCCGACACCACGATCGACGGCCCCGCCGAGAGGCCCATCGCCTGGCCGGCCGCGGTCTCGTCCACCACCGCCTGCGCCACCGCGGCGTCCCCGAGACAGGTGTCGAACGCCTTGATGTCGAGTCCCAGCTGGGTCGCGAGCCGCAGGATGTTGTCGACGGTGTAGATCCCGGCGTCCGGGCCCTGGGCCGACACCGACAGGATGTCGTGGACGAACCAGACGGGCCCTCCCTGGTCGGCCGTGCAGCGGATCGTCTGCGCAGCTGTCACCGACTGGTCGCCCAACAGGGCGAGGTCGTGCAGCTCAAGCCTGATCTTCCCGCCCGAGATCCGGGATCGCAGCTCGGGTCCCAGGTCCCCGGCCACCGCGGCGGAGTCGGTTGACTGGTAGTCCATCCAGAGCCCCACGGTCACCGGGGCGGCCGGATCGCCCGCCTCGCGGCCGTCGCTCGTGACTGCCGACCAGGGATCCGTCACGGGCTTGGCGGTCGGGAGCGGTGCCGGAGTGGCACCGGCGATCGCGGCATCGATGGCGGCCGTCAGCTTCGCCACGTCCGGAACGCCCGCGAAGCGGTTCCCGTTGACATCGACGGTGGGCGTGGACTCTATCCCCACCCGGAAGCCGGCCGCCGTGTCATCGAGCACCTCGACCATCACGGACCGGTCGTCCATGCAGGCGCCGAGTGTGTCGGCATCGAGACCGATCGAGCTGCCCACCTCCAGCAGCCGGGGCCTGGCGAAGGCGCCCTCGTTCTCGCCGTCCTGGGCGGTGTAGACGGCGTCATGCATCGGCCAGTACATCCCCTCCCGTCCAGCGCAGCGCACGGCGATGGCCGCGTCCGTTGATTCCGGGCCGAGGAATGCGTAGTCGTGGTGGACCAGGGCGACGGTGCCGTCGGCGATCCGCGATTCCAGCAGTGGGATGGTCTCCTGCGCGAACTTCGCGCAGAACGGACACTGGTAGTCCGCCCAGTAGTCGATGACGACCTTGGCCTGCGCACTGCCGAGGCGATTGCCCTCGGATTCGAGCGCGATGCCCGACGAGGCGAGCGGCGTCGGAATGGGCGCCGCCGCGGTCTGGGTCGCGGCGGGCGCCATGGCGATGCCGGAATCGGCGGACGGTGCCGTCGCGCGGCCGACGACGAGTCCACCGGCGAAGACCACCACCACGAGCAGGAGGGTGCTCCCGGCGAGAGCAACGCGGTTCCGGGATCGGACGGGCCCAGGTTCGGCGGCCGCGGGCCCCGGACCGGGCGTGGCCTCAAGGGCGGGCTCGGCTGCCGGCGCGGGGACGGCGGCAGGTTCGGGCTGGGCTGGGTTGGCGGGTTCGGCGGTCCCAGCGGCAACCGGTTCGATGGCAGCCGGAGTCGCGGACGGGTCGAGCGGAGATTCAGTCACCGCCCAATGGTGCGGGATACGGCGCGCGGCCGCAAAGAGGCGACCCGGTAGTACCCCCCGTCGACCGGCGGGGACCTATGGCGGTGCAAGACCGCCCGACCTGGTGCGTCCACGCACTCCGGCCGCTCGCACAGGACCACCGGGTAGGTGTTTCGGCCCATCGACGCGGGTATCAATAGGCCATGCCGCAGCGCACCGGTCGCTGGCCAGGGAAGGGATCTGTGTCCATGCCGTTCGAGGACCGTACCCGGAGGGTCGGGTGCGGCTGACCGTTGCCGGGCACGGACCCGGCGGAGACGGCGCCATCCTTGCCCTCCCGCAGCGGACCGTCGTCCTGGGTGCCTACACGGCGACGACCATCGTCGCCGGCTTCGCGGTGCTCATCATCACGGCCATCCTCGCCCTGAGGCCAGGCACGCCGGTCATCCGGCAGTCCATCGAGATCCCCGGACTCGACCCGTCCATCGCCGGCGCGGCGGGTGTCGGCGTGTGGATTGCGTTCGCACTGGCGGGCAGCGCTCGCATCCTCCGCGACCCCGGCGGTCACGCGGCGCTCACCTTCCACCTGCCGTTCATTGCCGCGGCGCTCGTCCTGGGCGGGCCGGTCGCCGGCATCTGGGTTGCGGCCCTGGGCACGTTCGAGCGGCGCGAGCTGCGCGAGGTGCCCTGGTACGGGGTGCTCGCGAACCATGCCGGACTCGCCCTTGCCGCCCTCGTGGGCGGCATCGTGATGGAGGTCGTCCTCACGCTTGCCGGGACGACCGGGCTGGGCGCCGGGCCGGTTGCGTGGCTGGTGGCCCTGATCGCCGGAACGGCCGTCCTGGCCATCACCTCGGCGGGGTTCGCCGCCGGTGTCGTCGTCCTGCGCGACGGCCTCGGCCCACGGGACGCCGTGGCCCTCCTCGACGGTGCCTTCCGACGCACCGCCGTCGCGGAGACCCTGCTCGGCTGGCTGTTCGTCATCGTGTGGGTGGCCGCAGGCTGGTGGGCACCGGCGCTGCTCACGATCGTCGTCCTCACGCTGTGGCATGCCGCGGCGGACGCGGACCAGCTCGGCCACGACGAGCTCACGGGCGTCCTCAGCCGGAGCGCTTTCGCGATCCGCGTCGCCCAGGCGGCCGAGCGGGCCCGCCGCGGCGTGGACGGGGCCGCCTACCTGTTCCTTGATCTCGACGGGTTCAAGGCGGTCAACGACGGGGCTCGGAGCCACCTCATCGGCGACCAGGTCCTGGTGACGCTGGGCGAGCGGCTCCGTCGCGCGGTGCGGGTCACCGACGCTGTGGGCCGCCGCGGGGGTGACGAGTTCATGGTGCTGTTCACCGGCGTCCGTGACGAGGCCACCGCGCTACGGCTCGCTGAGCGCATCAATGATGTCGTGACGGCTCCCTACGCAACCGACGATGGCGAGAAGCGGGTCGGAGTGTCGATCGGGCTGGCGCTGCTGGAGCCCGGACGGCGGGACTTCGAGCCGGATGTCCGGCAGCATGCCGACGCCGCGATGTACGAGGCGAAGGCCCGCGGCGGCGGCATCTGCACATGGCGGGAGCCGTCACCGGACTGACCACCGAGCCTTCCGGTTGCGGGGACCCGTCGGCGTACCGGGCCCGAAACCTGCCCGCAACGGCCCCGGATCGGCTGCTCCGGTAGACTGCCGCGATCCACCCCCAGTGTCCCTTACGAACGGTGATGCCCATGAAGGTCGGCGTCGCCAGGGAATCCGCGCTCGGAGAGCGGCGCGTCGCCCTGGTGCCCGAAGGGCTCGGCAAGCTGACTGCGGCCGGGCTCGAGATCCTCGTCGAGGCCGGCGCAGGTGCCGGCGCCATGATCCCGGACCAGGCGTTTGTCGACGCCGGTGCGACGGTCGTGAGCGCCGCCGACCTGTACGCCACCTGCGACGTCATCCTCCGTGTCCAGAAGCCGGATGCGGACGAGGCGGCCCGGCTGCGCCCGGGTCAGGCGGTCGTGGGGCTCCTCG
The DNA here is from genome assembly GCA_963788375.1 of uncultured Chloroflexia bacterium. Classification (GTDB taxonomy): domain Bacteria; phylum Chloroflexota; class Limnocylindria; order Limnocylindrales; family CSP1-4; genus CAIXZV01. The sequence continues at coordinate 412,208 of CAWBGT010000016.1, read as the reverse complement.
CCCCACTCCTCGACCCGGCCCTGATGCAGACGCTGGCCTCCGCCGGCGTCACCGCGATCAGCCTGGACGCCATCCCGCGCACCCTGTCCCGCGCCCAGACGATGGATGCCCTGTCATCGCAGGCGAACACGGGCGGCTACAAGGCCGTTCTGATCGCCGCGAGCACCTATGGGCGCTATTTCCCGATGCTGACGACGGCGGCCGGCACCGCGAAGCCCGCGAACGTCCTGATCCTGGGCATCGGGGTCGCCGGCCTCCAGGCCATCGGCACCGCCCGGCGGCTGGGTGCCGTGGTGTCCGCCTACGACGTGCGGCCCGAGACCGCCGAGCAGGCCGAGAGCCTTGGCGCCCGATTCGTGAAGCTCAAGACCGCCATCGATGCCACTGGCGCCGGCGGTTACGCCCGCGAGCTGAGCGCAGACGAGCGCGCCGCCCAGCAGGCCGAGCTCAACGAGGTCATCGCCAGCCAGGACGTGGTCATCACCACGGCCCAGGTCCCCGGACGCAAGCCGCCGGTCCTCGTTACCGCGGACGCGGTCCGCGCGATGCGGCCGGGGTCCGTGATCGTGGACATGGCCGCCAGCGCTCTTGGCGGCAACTGCGAGCTGTCCGTATCCGGCGAGACGGTCGTGAGCGAGAACATCGTCACCATTGTGGCGCCCGAGAACCTGCCGGCGACGATGCCGCTGTCGGCGAGCCAGTTCTACGCCCGGAACATCTCGTCGCTGCTCCTGAACATGGTCAAGGACGGGGGCCTCAACCTCGACTTCGAGGAGGAGGTCACCAGGGCCACCGTTATCACCCACGGCGGTGCGGTGGTCGCCGAGCCGGTCCTGAAGCTCCTGGCCTCCGCCGGAGGTGCCGCATGAACGGCGACGTCGTGACGACGAGCATGCCCATCGACCTCGCATTCACGATCTTCGTGCTCGCGATCCTGTGCGGCATCGCGGTGATCTCCAAGGTTCCCGCCACGCTCCACACCCCGCTCATGTCGGGCGCCAACTCCATCCACGGGATCGTCCTGGTCGGCGCCATGATCGTCGCCGTCGGGGCGGACAACCCGGTGTCCTACCTGATCTCGTTCCTGGCCGTCGCGTTCGCCACGCTCAACGTCGTCGGCGGCTACGTGGTCACGGACCGGATGCTCCAGATGTTCCGGCGGAAGCCCGCGGCGCCCAAGGTCGAGAAGGCGGAGGACTGACCGTGGACCTCACCCCTCTCGACGCCGTCGTCCGGCTCTCCTGGCTGGCTGCCGCCGTCGCGTTCGTGATCGGCCTGAGCCGGATGAACTCCCCGGCTACCGCTCGCAACGGCAACCTCATCTCCGCCGCGGGCATGATCCTGGCAATCGGCGCCACGGCCGTCTACCTGCTCGCCAGCCCCCCGACGGGCTCGTTCAACACCACCGGCTGGATCATCATCTTTGCCGGCATCGCGGTCGGCGGCGGCTACGGCCTGTACTCCGCGCGGACCGTGAAGATGACGGCGATGCCGCAGCTGGTGTCGCTGTTCAACGCGGTCGGTGGCGGCGCTGCGGCCCTGATCGCCATCGATGAATACCTCCGGCACTCGGGTATCGTCCCGGGTCTCCAGGAGAACGTGGCAACCGTGCTCGACATCGCGATCGGCTCGGTGACGTTCACCGGCTCGCTGATCGCGTCCGGAAAGCTGATGGGCCTCAAGATCACGCCGTCGCGACCGGTGATGATCCCTGGTGGCCGGATCGTGACCGCGGTGCTCGCGCTGATCGTCGTCGCGGGCTCCGTCTACCTGTTCACCGGCAACTACAGCACGAGCGTGATGGCGGCCATCCTGGTGGCCTCGCTGGTCTTCGGCGTCACGATGACGCTGCCGATCGGCGGAGCGGACATGCCGGTCGTCATCAGCCTGCTCAACTCGTTCACTGGCACCGCGGTCGCGATGGCCGGCTTCGTGCTCAACAACCCGGTGCTGATCATCGCCGGCGCCCTGGTGGGCGCGTCGGGCGCGATCCTGACCAAGCTCATGGCCGACGCCATGAACCGCTCCATCCTCAACATCATGCTGGGCGGGTTCGGCAGCGGCGACAGCGCGGTGGCGGCGGTCGATGGGCCCGGCGGATCAGTCCGCGAGGTGTCCATGGACGACGCGGCGATCCAGCTCGCCTATGCCTCGTCGGTCATCGTGGTCCCGGGATACGGACTGGCGGTGGCCCAGGCCCAGCACGGCGTACGCGAGCTCGCCGAGCTCCTCGAGGACCGCGGGGTCAACGTGAGCTACGCGATCCATCCCGTGGCCGGCCGCATGCCCGGGCACATGAACGTGCTCCTTGCGGAGGCCAACGTCCCCTACCCCCAGCTCAAGGAGATGGAGGACATCAACCCCGAGTTCGACCGCTGCGACGTGGCCCTGGTCATCGGCGCCAACGACGTCACGAACCCGGCGGCGCGCCGCCCGGGCTCGCCGGTGTCGGGCATGCCGATCCTGGACGTGGACCACGCCAAGAACATCATCGTGATGAAGCGCTCCATGGGCCGCGGGTACGCGGGCATCGACAACGAGCTGTACACGAACCCCAAGACGGGGATGCTGTTTGCCGACGCGAAGCAGGGCCTCGCGGACCTGATCAACGCCGTGAAGGCGCTGTAGCCGGTAGGATCCTCGCAGGTACGAGCAGCGGCCCCGGCGGCGACGCCGGGGCCGCTGCGATTCCGGGGCGTGGCGTGCGGGGGCATGGCCCACGGGCGCCGCGTGCGTGGCGCGCAGGGATCCCGGCCCACGTTGTCATGGTCGTGCATGCCAAGCACGCGGACAGCGGATCTGCTGCCGATGTCAGGGGCTCACACGCTGCCGTCTTGCGCCCGGCGCACGGCTGGCGCGGAACTGACCCGGATCCATGCCGGGCACGCACGCCGATCCCCGTGCCGGCCGGGCACGCACGCCGATCCGGCACCTGGTCGCAGCCACGCCGATCCCCGTGCCGGCCGGGCACGCACGCCGATCCGGCACCTGGTGGCAGCCACGTGCCACGTTCGCCGCCCACCGTTGACCCGCTCGGCATAGGCTGGGTCCATGCCGCGCAAGCCGAAGTCCATCGCCGTCGTCCCGTCTGCGCCCGCCTGGCCGCGCCCGGCCAAGATCGCCTTCATCGGCTCCCATGGGATCCGCAAGACGAGCGCGCTGCTGGCGTTCGCGGCGGAGGTCCAGCGCGCCGGACGCAGCGTGGAGCTGGGCCGCGAGGTCGTCCGCGACAACCCCCTGGGCATCAACGAGGGAGCCACCGGCGAGGCCCAGCTGTGGGTCCTGGTCAGCCAGATCCGCCAGGAGCTGGAGCTGGCCCCCAAGGCTGACGTCCTGGCGACCGATCGCGGCGTCATGGACAACTACGCCTACTACCTGCGGTCGTGCGGCGGCACCGACGCCTTCGATGCTGAGCCCCTCGTCCGCCGCTGGTCGCAGACGTACGACCTGGTGGTGCGCCTGCTGCCCGACGTCGCCCTCCAGGCGGACGGAGTCCGTTCCACCAGCGATTCCTTCCGCGACGAGATCGAGGCCATCCTCGACCGCGTCCTTCCCGATCTCGTGCCGGGGGGACGGCTGGTGACGCTGCGGGCCTCGGAGGTCACCTCGCGCTTCGACTGGTTCGGCGTGCTGGAGCGCCTCGCGTCGAGCATCGGAGCCACGGTGACCGCGCCCGACCTGTGGCGGTAGGGATGGGCCCTGCGAACGGCCCCGGAGACGACCCGTTCGCCACCAGGTATCTCGAGGACGGAGCCATCGAGCGGGCGGTGGAGATCGCGGACCTGCTCGATCGGAACGGCGCGATCACCCGCGGCTATCACGCCCTGTCCGAGGCGATGGCGGTGATCCTGGGCCGGGATCACGCCAACTGGCTGACCTTCGGACAATGGGCCAGCGCGGAGGCGCGTCGGTCGATCTCGGGCGACGCGGTCCCGGCGGCCCTGCGGGGCGTCCTGGGCGAGGGAGTGACCAGGGCCGTCGCGGACGGCAACGCCGCGATCTTCCGTGACGTCGCCCCGCCGTTCGCCCGGTTCGTGCACTCTTTCCGCCCGCTCGTCGGGGGATCACTGGACCCAGGAGCCGTCCACGGCGCGCTGGCGGAGCTGTGCGCCCATCCCCAGCTCAGCTCGAGCCCGGACCTGACCCGGGCGTTCACGGCGTACGTGGACGCGCTGCTGCTGGGCAGGGGCCCGGACCGCGCGGATCCCGGCGCCGCACGCCGCCGGGCCCAGCGGATCCTCGTGGCCAACGTCTCCATCGGTGCCCATGAACAGGTCGTCGCGGATCCGTTCGTGCGGGCCGCCATTCCGGGCCGGTGGATCGTCGCCATCGCGGCCACGAGCCACATGGGGATCCGGATCCCGGAGGGCATCCTGGAGCTGGACCGCGATGTCCCGCCGCCCGCCTACCTGGGTGGCCCGCCGTTCCCGCCGGACCTCATGACCCTGTCCGACCCCGAGGCCATCGCCCTGGCGGCACGCTTCGGACAGGACCCCCTGTCGGCGGTCAACAGCGACGCACCCGACTGGGAGTCCTACCAGGAGCGGATGGGCTTCATCTTCACCCTGCTCCGGGCCCACCAGGGCGATCCGACCCTGTTCGACCTGCCGCCCGGGACGCCTGCCGGCTGACGGCGCGACTCACCAGCCCTCGGCGGGCGTCTCCCGGGCCGCCACCTGCAGCGTCGCCGCCGTCAGGGCGCCCCCGTCGGGGTCGATGGCGAGCTTGAGCTGGAGCCGGCCCCGCTCGCCCATGATCTCGAACGTGGATGAGGATGCCCCTTCGCCCTCGATCGGCAGGCCGACGCTCAGCACCCCAAACCGGGCACCGCCGGCGCGCAGGGAGCACAGCAGGGCCACGGTATCCAGCGCCGCACCCGCGGGCAGGTCCGCCGGCCAGACCGGGTCAGCCTCGGCGGCAAGGGCCAGGATCCGATCCGCTGTCCCGCGCATGGCGGCCGACGGGTCACCCACCGCGCGGAGGGCCAGCCGCTGGAGACGCGGGGCCGGCTCAGGCGTCACGAGGATCGACACCCGCACCCAGCCACCGTCCCCGCGCAGCCACCAGGTCAGGTCGGCCGGCGAGTCGGACCGATCGGGCCGCGTCGGGTCCTCCCGGAAGGGGCCCAGCTCGGCGGCGATCTTCTCGGCCGCCGCCCGCCGCAGGTCCCGCGGTTCGTCGAGGTCCATGTTCGAGGCGAAGAGCGCATCTGCCACCCCATCGTCCCAGTGGCGGAGCAGCCCCTCGACCACCGGCCGGAGCGCAGCCACCGTCGGAGGGAGCAGCACGCGGCGCCGCGGCACGAGGTCCGCCCTGACGAGCTGCTCCAGCATCTCGGTCGCGATCGGCCGGACGGGCGCATACCTCAGGTTCGCGAGGGCGATGATCCCCAGCCCGGTCGCGGGGTGCCAGGCCATGTGGGACCCGAAGCCCGGATAGCCCCCGGAGTGGCTCACGACGGTCCCGAGGTCCGTATCGACGTGGACGAACAGCCCGAACCCGTAGCCGCCGGCCTGCGGCGCCGAGACCGCATCGGGAGCATGGGCGGGAACCTCCAGGCCGAACGCTCGCTGGACCTGCTGCATCTCCCGGCGCGTGGCCCGGCGGACGGGATGCCCGGCCTCGGGAGCGTCACGGGCAGGGAAGGCGTCGGCGAACCCTGCCACCCATCGCGCGAGGTCCTCCACGGACGAGAAGATCCCGCCCATCGAGGCGAGGGCGCCGTAGCCGTCCGTGCCCTCGCGCACGAGCGCCTCCTCGCGCCGCATGTAGCCGTGCGCCAGGCGCGCCTCCGGGACGTCCGCCTCCAGGTAGGCGGTCGCCGTCATCCCCAGCGGCGCGAGCAGCCGGTCCGCCACGACCTCCCGGTACTCGCGCCCGGCGACGTTCGTGATCACCCGCCCCAGGATCCCGTATCCCAGGTTGGAGTAGTCGAAGGTGGTACCGGGCGGCCAGGCAAAGGCCGGACCCGCCGCAAGCAGCTCGGCGAAGGCGTCCAGCGGCAGCCCCTGCTGGCGGTCGCCCCACGGATCGTCGGTCGGGAGACCCGCCGACATCGTCAGCAGCTGGCGCACGGTGACGGGTGCGCTGTCGGTCGTAAGGGGGCGCCACGCTGCGAGCTCCGCGACGTACACGGCCACCGGCTCGTCAAGACCCAGGAGGCCCTCGTCCCGCAGGAGCAGCACCGTGGAGGCCGTGAACGACTTGGTCATCGACGCGATCCGGAACACGGAGCGCGCGTCCGGGCGGCGATCCTCGCCGTCGCGCAAGGTTCCCGCCCCGCCGGCGTGCGCCAAACCGCCATCGCGGACCACACCCCAGGCCACGCCGGGGATCCGGGCGTCGTCGCGGAGACGGGCGAAACGGGCATCGATCGAGAGGAGGGCGTCGTCGAACTTCGGCATCGCGCCATGATGCCGCTTCTGCTGGCGATCGAACGGTCACCGCCGATGCGCGCCCCCTGGAGCTACTCGTCCACCAGCGCGATACGGATCCGCTTGTTGATCCGGCCCTTGGACTCGTAGCCCGTGACGTGGATGCCGCCGACCTCGCTCGTGTTGGCGACGTGGGTACCCCCGTCGGCCTGGAGATCAAGTCCGACGATCTCGATCGTCCGAATCTGCTCGATCCCGGGCGGCAGAAGGTTGACCTTCGTCCGGATCAGGTCCGGGATGGCGAAAGCCTCGTCGCGGGGCAGGACGTTCACGCGCACATCACGAGCGGACCGGAGCTCCGTGTTGACCCTGGCCTCGATCTCGCCCACGAGGTCGCCCGACATGGTCTCGAACTCGAAGTCCATGCGCCCGGACCCAGGCTCCATGTTGCCACCCGTGACGAGCGCCCCGTAGTCCCGCCATACGACACCGCACAGGGCGTGAAGGGCGGTGTGCGTCCGCATCAACGCGTAACGGCGCGCCCATTCCACGTCCACCCGCACCAGATCGCCGGCCACGGGCAGCTCGCCGTCCGCTGACGGCTCCAGCTCGTGGACGATCTCGCCACCCTGCCGCCTCGCGGCGCGGACGGTCCACGAACGCCCGTCTGCCGTCCTCAGGATCAGCCCGCGATCCGACGGCTGGCCGCCGCCGCCCGGGTAGAACTGCGTCGTGTCCAGGACCACCAGCGGCGGCCCGTCGGCCGCAACAACCTCGAGCACGCGCGCCTCCGTCGAGCGCGCGTAGGCGTCGCGGTAGCAGACCTCGTCGACCCGGGGAGTCACCGTGGCGCCGGGATCAGCCGCCGACCGTGATGGTGCCGGTCATGTTCGGATGCACGGTGCACAGGAACGGGTAGGTCCCCGCCGTCAGGGCCGGGACCTGGTAGTCCACCTGGGCCACGCCGTTCACGATGTCGCCCTTGAACACGACCATGCCCATGGAATCCTTGATCTCCACGTTGTGCGGGATCCCGGCGTCCTTGTTGTCGAAGCGGATGACGAACGGCACGCCTGCGGGCGCACTGACGTCCTTCTGCTCGAACTCGATATTGAGGGCCGAGATGTCGACGACCGCGCCCTCGCCACCACCGCCGCCGGCGTTGTCGGACGGGGCGGCCGATGGGGCCCCGGACGGCGCCAGGGAGGCCTCGCCCGATGGCGCGGGCGTGACGGCGGGAGGCGGCGTCGGCGGCGCATAGGTCCATTCGGGCCCGGTGGACGCCGAGCACGCGGCGAGCAGGGCAGTGACGGCGATGGCGAGCGCAAGCAGCGGGCGACGCATGAAGACCTCGGATGTCGGGCAGCGGAACGGAGCGAATGTACCCAATGCGCGCCGGACCTGCCGTCGACGGGTCCCCGGGCACCCCCTCAGCGACGGCGCGGGGCTTCGCCGGGAGTCTCGAGACCCAGCCGGATCGCGACGGCGGCGGCCTCGACCCGCCCGGAGACGCCCAGCTTGGCCAGGATGTTGCCAACGTGGACGCCGACCGTCTTCTGGCTGATGAACAGGCGGTCCCCGATCTCGCGGTTGGTCCGGCCCTGGGCGATGAGCCCCAGCACCTCGAGCTCGCGCTTCGAGAGCCCGAACGTGTTCATCCCACCGGCGGAGCGGGACGCCGACGGGAGGCCGGGGACTGGACCCGGTTCGGGAACCGGTGCGGGGGCGACCTGCGATCGCGGGTCCTGCACGACGACGACCGGTCGATCGAGGACACGGTCGACCTCCGGGGGCAGGGCGATCAGGGCGCGACCGGCCAGCTCCCGCAGGCGGCGGAGCAGGGGCCGGGCACCAAGGTCCATCGCCAGCGCAACGGCGGCGAGCAGGGGTTCCCGGGCATCGACGCGCACGATCCGGGCATCGGTGCGGTCACGGGCCCCCCCGCGTCCGGCGATGGCGCCGCCCAAGATGGCCTCCGCCTGCCGCCAGCGGGCGCGAGCCTCCCGGTACGGGTCGCCGATGGCCTGCCAACGTCCCGCCACGTCGGCCCAGCGTGCCGGGTCGTCGCGCCCGGTAAGGCGGCTGTGGAACGCGCGCGCCGTGGCCAGGCTCGCCTCGGGCTCGCCGGTCCCTGCACCGTCCTCGGACCGAGCCCGTGCCACGGCAGCCTCGGCCTCGGCCAGGATGCGCCCGGCACGCTCCCGCGAGGCCGCGACGTCTCCGATCCGACGCCGCTCGAGGGCGTCGGCGACGACGGCGGCCTCGACCTCCATCGCGGTTGCTGCCATCCTCGCGACCATGACCCAGTCCTCAGTGCCGCGCAGACGGGCCCAGCCCCGCTCAACCGCCCGCCGGGCGTCCATGAGGTCGCCGCTCCACATGGCATAGGAGGCCGTCGCCTGGTAGGCGGGGATCGCAAACTGGAGGTCGCCGCCGGTCTCCAGCTCCACCAGGATCCGGCCCAGCAGGCGTCCCGCCTCCTCACCCGCCTCGGACTCGATCTCGACGATGACCAGGTTCAGGATGGCGTTGACGAACGGGATGCCGGCGGGGCTCCAGTCCAGCGCCCGCAGGCTCAGCTCACGGGCCTCCTTCCAGCGCCCCACGTCAACCAGGATGCCTGCCACGTTGCCACCGAGGAGGTTCCCGTAGACGGCATCCAGGTCGAGAGCCCGTGCCTCGGCCATCCCGGCGAAGGTCACCTCCACGGCTTCGGCGGGCCTGCCGAGCAACTCGAGGATGACCGCCATGTTGGCGATCGCCCTCCACCACTCCTCAACCAGCCCGGCCGCGCGCGCCCGGTCCACGGCTTCGCGAAGGAGTGGCAGGGCCGTCTCAGGATCGTCGCCCCAGCCACGCACCACGGCTAGTGTCGTCATCGCGTGGATGGCCTCGGGCTCGGCGGCGTGGCCGATGGCACGCGTCACCTCGAGGGCGCCGTCCGCCGCGCGAGCCGCATCGTGGAAGGCGCCGGCGATCATCCGTTCCTGGGCCAGCAGGGCCAGGATCCGTGCCCGGTCAACGGATGGCTCCGGCGGGGCGATCTCGGCTGCACGACGGAGCGCCTCCGTGGCCCCCGCGGCGTCGCCTGCCGCCATGCGGTACCGGCCGAGGCGCGCCTTGAGCACGGCCCGCTGCATCCGCTCGCCGCGCTCACCGAGGGCGGCGAGGGCGCTCTCCGCGTAGGCGATCGCGCGCGTCGGACGCATGGCGGCATAGGCTGCCTCGGCCGCGAGCAATGCCAGCTCCGCAGGGACGTCCACGGCCGGGCCCGCACCGTCGGACCGGCCCGCCTCCGTCCCGCCTGCGTCATCGGCCTCGGCCACGGGCTCCGGGACCGGCAGCTCGAGCCCGAGCTCCAGGACCGCTAGCGCATCCAGCGGTGCCTCCAGGCGCATCGCCAGGCGGCCCGCGGCGATCGCAGCCTCCCGGGCCTCGTCCAGGCGATGAGCGCCGCGCCAGTACGCGGCGGCGAGTGCCGGGGCGTCCGCGGACGCTCGAGCCAGCGCGATGGCGTAGCGCGATCGCTGCGACGGCAGGAGGTCGGCCGCGATGGCCCGGGCGATCAGCTCATGACGGATCACCAGGCGGTCGTCCGTCTCGCGGCGCACGAAGCCGTGCTCCAGCGCCTCCGCCAGGCCGGCGGCCAGCTCCGCGTCGAGTCCGAACGTCCCGGGGCGCGGCGGTACCGGGCGGGGGCGGTCCCGCGTGGTCCCCTCGGCCTCGAATGCCAGCGCGGCGACGGCCAGCTGGTTCTCGGTGATCGGCCGCTCCGCGGGCGCCAGCAGGCGCAGCAGCCGGCGGCACTCCGGCGACCGGCGGGCCAGGCGAGCCGCCACGATGTCCGCCAGCGTCCCGGTCAGCGTGGCGCTCCGCAGCTCCCGTCGCGCAGCCACCAGCTCCTCCATCACCAGCGGTGAGCCCGCGGATCGCTCGGCCACGAGAACCACGATCGACGCCGAAGCACGCTCGCCCTCGATCCCCTCGATCAGCCCCGCGATCTCCCGTCGGGCGAACGGCGCGAGGCCGATGAGGACGGGTGGCCGCAGGCCGCCCTCGATGACCGACAGGCTCTCGCGCAGCGGGTGCTCCCGGGTGAGGCGGTCCGGCTGGTATGACAGGACCAGGGCAATCCGCTCGTCGCGGGCGATCCGGGCCACGAACGTCGCGAAGGCGCGCGTCGCGGCGTCGGCGACATGCAGGTCCTCCAGGACGAGGACGACAGGTCGCTCCGCAGCGACCCTGCCCAGCCAGCGCAGGAGCGCCTCCAGGGCACGGGGCTGACGGCGCTCCGGATCCGCCAGGGCACTGTCGCGGAGACCTGGGACCTCCGCGCCCAGCGCGGCGAGCCATGGCAGCTGCCTGAGGACCGGGCCGGCGTCGCGACGCAACAGGTTCAGCACCTCGGCCGGCCGGCGCGCCGCCAGGGCCGGCTCCAGGGCCTCGAGAATCGCGGCCCAGGGTGGATCGACCGGGCCGCAGGAACGACCGCGGAGGACCAGCGGCGGTTCGGGCAGGGTGGCGGCGCGGTCCATCGCCTCATCGATGAGACGGGTCACGCCCGTGCCGGCACTGCCGGCCAGGATCACGGTCGCGGCCGACCCCGCGGCGGCCGTCGCGAGGGCATCGCGAATGCGCGCGAGCTCGGGCTCACGCCCGATGAAGCGGCGACTGGCGAATTGGGCCGGCATCAACGCATTGTAGTGACGCCCATCCGGCCCACGCCCCGCTACCCTGTCTCCGGTGCAGCCCCGCCGTCCTCCCCACCCCGCAAACGATCTCAACGAGCTCTCCGGCGAGGAGTGGCTCTACTTCACGAAATCGGTCTGGACCACCGCCTACCCGTCCGAGCTGGGTCACGATCGACGCAAGGCCCACGGGGCAAACAAGCCACCCCGCCTCATGGCCCGCCTGATCGAGTTCTTCACCAGGTCGGGAGAGCTGGTGCTCGACCCGTTCGCGGGGGTCGGGGGAACCCTCCTCGGCGCGGCCATCGCCAGGGGCCCGCGCCGGGCCATCGGCTTCGAGCTCGACCCCCGCTGGGTGACCGTGTACGAGGAGACGGTGGCGGCGCTGCGAGCGGAGCGCGACGGCCGGGGTCCGGCTCCCGCGGACCTGGGTCCCAGCGATCCCGGCGGCGAACGCGGCTTCGACCCATCGGGACTGGAGCTCCGGCTCGGCGACGCGAGGCTGCTGCTGCCCCGGCTCGAGCCCGAGTCGGTCGACTTCGTCGCCACTGACCCGCCCTACAACGTCCAGCTGCGCATGACCATGGCCGGGGGGCGCCTGTCCGAGGCCCACGCGAACCGCAGGACGGACTACGCCATGATCTCGGACCTCTCCGCGGACCTAGCCAACCTGCCCGACTACCCGGCCTACCTCGATGCCATGGGCGAGGTGTTCGGGGAGATCGTGCGGGTGCTCCGGCCCGGCCGCTACGCTGCCGTTATCGTCCGGGACGCCTACCAGGAGGGTCGCTACCTGTTCACGGCGGCGGACCTGGCCTCGCGGGCCGCCGACGCCGGCCTCGTGCCCAAGGGCGACATCGCGTGGTACCAGGCCGGGACCCGGCTTCGGCCGTACGGCTATCCGCGGAGCTTTGTGCCGAACATCGCGCACCAGCACATCGTCGTGCTGCGAAAGCCGCCAGCCGGCCGGCGCGGGTAGCCAGCCGGCCGGCGCGCGTAGCCCGCCCGGGCCGGATCGAACGCTGGACACGGACCTCAAGCGTCCGGAGGGCCGGGTCGTCAGGCCTCGCCGAACTGGTGTCGGGACTCCGTGTAGGCGCGCAGCATGTCCTCGAAGCCGCCGACAGGCTGGAGGTCGTCCGCACCGGCGGCGGCCTCGCCCGAATCGGTCACCACGTCCCCGAGCGTCATCTTGTGCAACCAGCCCTCGCGGCCGTCCGGGCAGAGGACACGCCGGTACGTTCCGCGCTTCTCCATGACCACGACCTCGTCGCCCTCGTCCAGGTTGCCGATCTCGACGCCCTTCACCTCGTCCGGCAGGTCGAGAAGACTCACGAGTCGATAGCGGACGCGCCGGCGCTCGAGCCCGTTGACCGCATCACCCACGACCCCTTCGAAGGTGAGCCTGGGGTCAACGGACACGCTGCGCACGGGATCGGTCTTGCGCGCCTCCATGAGGGACGGGCGTCGCCAGCGCGGGAGGTGGCTGTCGAGCTCGGGCACCGGTCCGACGGCAACCGCCGCCTGGACGGCCGAAGCAGCGGCGGCGGTGGACGGTGCGGGCAGCGCCACAGACGCGAGACCCCCCTCCGCCACGAGGCTGACGCCCAGCCCAGCCGATGCGGCGAGGACCGCATCGGAGGCCGTGGGCTCATGGTCACGCCGCCGTTTGCCGAACAGCAGGAAGGCCATGACCATGGCAATGGCGCCGGTCGAGATCACGATCAGCGGCAGGAACCCAAGGACGGCGCCGATCGGCGAGGTGTCGCCGCCAAGCGGGTCTCCCGTGATGGTCCCACTGTCGTTGACGGGACCGGTCCCGCCACCGTTGCCCGTGGGACCCGAGCCGCCCGAGCCGCTGCCGCCAGTTCCCGCACCCGGCACGACGATCGCAACGGGTGCGGATGAGGCGGTGGGCTCGGGGCTGGCCGTTGGGCCCGGTGTCGCGGTCGGCGCCGTCGCGGTCGGCGCGGTCGAGGGCTTCACGGTCGGCCCGGAGGTCGTCGCCGCCGTTGGCTTCCCGGTCGCGCTGGGCTTCGGTGTGGACCCCGACCGCGGCTTGGCCGTGGCCTTGGGCGTGGCCTTGGGCGTGGCGTTCGGGCGTGGGGTGGGCTTCGCGGTTGCGGTCGGCTTGGGTGTCGGCTTGGGGGTCGGCTTGGGGGTCGGCTTGGGGGTCGGCTTGGGGGTGGCGGTCGGAGCGGGGGTGGGCTTGGGGGTGGCGGTCGGCGCAGGCGTGGGCTTCGGGGTCGGCTTGGGGGTGGCGGTCGGAGCGGGGGTGGGCTTGGGGGTCGGCTTGGGCGGGGGTCGGCGTCGGGGCGTGTGGACCGGCGTGATCGTGATCTGGGACCGTTCGTGCTGTCGGACGCACCATTCCCGTCCTGGCGCTGTGAACATCGTCGTCCAGAGCCGGCCGGCAGCTTCGTCGTAGGACGTACCTGACCCCGCCATTCCATCTCGTCCACTTGCGTCGACATCTCGAGGGTGCTGCCGACGACCTGACGCCGCACCCAGCGGGCGGTGCGTCGTCCGAGTTCCGGTACGTGACCTTGAAGGTGATGGTCGTCGAAGTGGTCCCCGAGGTCGGGCTCGCGAACGGGATCTGCAGGCTCACCGCCCCGGAAGCGGCAGTCGCCGGGAGCACTGTGAAGGCGACCAGCAGGAGGGCGGCAAGGAGCGCCCCGAACGGGCGCTGGGCCTGGAACCTCCAGGGACGCTTGAGTTGCCGCGCCATGTGAATCACGGGGGCTTGCGCCTCCACAGTCCCCTTCGCAGGGAGGGGTTATTGCGGAGCATCCAGATCGCGCGAGCGGATCGCTATGGTACGGGGGTCCTCGCCGGGGAGGACCGCCGGGTACCACGCGGTCATGCCGGGCCACGCGACGAGCGCGCCCCCTGGCGATTTCGGTGCGCCACGGCACCGGCCCCGGTGGGGTCCGGTCGGGTTCGGGGTTGTGGCGCGAACCGAGGGCCCATCCTACGTAGCCGGAATTGGCCATGAGCCGGCTGCCGGCGCTCGGCGACGATGTGGCCATGCAGGTCATCGCCGTCCCCGGGTCCGGCAACCTCGTGGATCGCCTCGCGCTGGCACGCGCCCTGGTGACCGCGCTGTTGCTGCTCCTGGCCGGGGTGGCGCTGCTGTGGCTGTGTCTCGGGACACCCCTGATCAGCGGCTTCATCCCGCTGGGCCGTCCGAGCACGCTCGAGATCGCGAGCGGCATCGTGATCTGGGGCTTCGCGATCGTGGTCCCGGCGGCGTTCCTGATCATGGGCCTGGCCAGGCTCGCCGCCGTCCTCGAGGTCGTAGCGGCGTCGCGGCCCCGGCGGGTGACCCCGCACCTCGCCTCGGCCCTGGGCGCGGATCACCTGGCCGCAACCGGCCTCGTCCTGCCCGGTGGTCGCCGGATCCACGAGCTGGTGATGGGCCCCTTCGGCATCGTGGTGCTGGGCGACATGCCGCCGGCGTCGATCACCCGCCACGTGGGCTCCCGCTGGGAGATCCGGGGCGACCGCGGCCGGTGGGTTCCCATCGAGGATCCGGTCCAGCGGACATCACGGGACGCCGAGCGGGTTCGCAGCTGGCTGGCCAGCGACGACCGCGACTTCCTGGTCCGCATCTACGCCGTGATCGTCACCGAGCGGGCCAACGTGGAGCGCTCGGCCACCTGCGCCGTGATCGCACCGGCCGACCTGGCCGGATGGCTCGAGGCGCTACCCGTACAGCGCGGCCTGACGACCGAGCGCCGCGAACAACTGATAGAGCTGGTGCTCAGGGTTGCCGCGGTCCGCTGAGGCCGGGCGGCACGGCGATGGTAGGGGAGCCAGGACTCGAACCTGGAACCGGCGGGATATAAGCCCGCTGCTCTGACCGATTGAGCTACTCCCCCACGGAGCGGCAGCGCCGGCCGCCACCGGCGTCCATCCTACCGGCCCGGGATCCGCAAACGGAAGGGCCGTCCACGAAGGATCGAGAAACCCCTGGCGGAGTCGTGGTCCGGCGCGGCCTGTGGGGCGGGGTCGTACGGCCGCGGAAGCAGCCGGGTAACGAGCTCCCGCTCCTCCGTCGTGAGCTCGGCCTCCAGGGGCATCGCGTCCGGGTCGAACGGTCGCTCGACCGGGGTCACCGGCTCCGCCGGGGGTCGGGCATACGCCGGCGCCCCGTACAGCTTCGGCATCGCGCCGATCCCGCGATCTTCGTTCACCCGGGCATCCTCGGCTTTGAGTCGGTGGAACAACCGGACCCGATGATATCCGTGACGCTCGATGTCGTCGCGCTCACCGGGCAAGCACCGGTTTGACGATCTCATGGAGCACGACGAGCACGAGATAGGCGATCGGGACGGCGGCGAACAGGCCCAGCGCAAGACTCCAGGGGGTTCGGGTGCGGCGGACGGAACCGGGTCCGGCGGGCAGGGGCACGACCAGCCAGGTCACGAACGCACCGACGACCAGGACCAGGGCCACGTACAGCGCAAGGAAGCCGATCCGGAGGTCGCCACCCGGCAGGAGGGCGCCCCGGTCGAGCGCGATGTCGTAGCCGAGGAACAGCACGCCCAGCACGATCGCCACGGTGAGACTGCTCGCGACCGCTCGGAACACCGGCTTTGGGGCACGCCGGAACTGGCGCCAGCGGACCTCGAAGTAGCCGCGCTGCCTGACCTCCCGCTGGACTGGCCCGCCGGCCGCGCCCTCAGGCGAGGGGCTGGCCATCGCTCCCCAGGACGGTCAGCGTCCGGCGCGGCGGGATGGTGCCTGGCGTGTGTCGGGCCAGGAGCTCGACCGTCTCGGCGAAGCGCTCAAGCTCGTCATCCGTGTTCCAGAAGCCCACGGAGATCCTGACGGCGTTGATCGGCGGCAGGTCCCGGATGATCGCGAACACCCTCGGCCCCAGCTCCGCGACGGCTTCGGCGGCGGTCCAGCCGTCGATGCGGAACGTGACGAGCGTGCCACCGGCGCCCCGGGGCGTCACCAGGTGGACGCCGGGGATCGAGGCCAGGCGGCCGGCCGCGGCGGCCGCAAGGCGGCCGGCCCGCTCCAGCGCCCAGGGCAGCCCCACGTACATCGTGAGCCAGCCGCAGCTGCGGGCGAGCCCGATCACCGACGGACGGTGGAAGCCCGTGGCCTCGAACCTGCGGGCGCCGGTGTGGAGCGTGCCACCGTTCGCCATGTCGAAGGCCGAGTAGGACAGGTAGCCGGACGCCGTCGGGATCGTCGCGTCCGCGAACGAGCGCCGCACCCAGAGGGCGCCCATGCCCTCTGGGCCCAGGAGCCACTTCTGGCCGGGGACCGCATAGGCGTCCACGTCCAGCTCGTCGAGGGCGACCGGGATGGCACCGGCCGACTGGGCGCCGTCGACGACGGAGACGGTGCCCGCGGCACGGGCGAGTGTCCCGAGACGGTCCACCGGGAGCACGGCACCGGTCGTCCACAGGACGTGGCTGACCACCACGGCGCGGGCGGGCCGCTCGAGCGCATGGCCGAATGCCGAGAGCGTCCGATCCTCGTCACCGCCGTCGCCGATGTCAACCGTCTCGACCTCCACGCCGAAGCGGTCGCGCAACGCCTGCAGCGGCCCCAGGACGCCGGGGTGCTCATGATTGGACGTGACGACCCGGTCCCCGGGCGCCCAGGCCAGGGACGAGAGGACGAGGTTGACGCCGTCCGTCGTGGAATGCGTCAGGGCGATGTCGTCGGGGTCAGCCACCAGGACGGCCGCGACCGAGGCCCGGGCCTCCGCCATCCGCTCCCTGAAGGCCAGCCACTGGTCGGCGGAGGCGCGACCCACCGCGAGCTCGCTGGCCGCCTGCTCATCCATCGCCTGCTGGGTCTCCGCGGGGAGCGGGCCGCAGGTTCCGGCGTTGAGGTAGATACCGGAGCCCGTGGCCGGCAGGAGCCGCCGGACGGCGGCGACCTTCTCAAGATCGGGCATGAAGGGGGAGACCACGCTCGTATCATATCGGTGGGGGCCGTCACTTCCGCTGTCCGGAGGCCACGTGGCCGATTTCGCCCGTCCCGACCTGATCGCCACACCCGGCTGGCTCGCGGAGCACCTTGGCGCGCCGGACCTTCGCGTGGTCGACGTGCGCTGGCGACCGGACGGGACGGCTCCTGCGCTGCACGGGGCCGGCCACGTGCCCGGCGCGCGGCACCTCGACTGGCAGACCTCATCCGTGGCGGCGACGGCCGACGGCGAGATGCTCCTCCTGGCATCGCCGGAGCGCATGGCGGAGACCATGGCGGCCGCCGGAATCACCGATGGCACGACCGTGGTCCTCTACGACGACACGCTCTCGTACCACGCTGCCCGGGCGTGGTGGAGCCTGCGCGCCTACGGGTTCGAGACCGCACGAATCCTCGAGGGCGGGTATCCGGCCTGGGTCGATGGCGGCTTCGCGACGGCGGAAGGTCCTGTGACGGTGGTGCCGGGCCACTTCACGCCAAGGCTCGTGGCCAGCCGGCACGTCACGACCACGGATGCGCGCGGGCTGCTGGGTGCCCCCGACGTCCTGCTCGTGGACGCTCGGGGCCCCGCCGAGTTCCTCGGTTTCGAGGGCAATGTGCGACGCCTTGGCCACATTCCCGGAGCGGTGAACCTGCCTGTGGGCGTGACCCACCAGCCCGGTACCCAGCGCCTGCGCGACCCGGGTGAGCTGCGGGCGCTGCTGCTCAAGGCGAACATCACCCGCGGCCGGCGCCTCGTCTGCTACGACCAGTCGGGCGTCGCCGCGGCCAAGCTGGCCTACGTGCTCACGATCCTGGGGCACGAGGATGTCGCCGTGTACGACGGCGGGTGGGCAGACTGGGGCGCCCGGCTGGATCTCCCGGTCAACCAGTAGCGGCGATCATCCGGCGCCGGTCGCGCGCGACCCACCGAGGCCGGCCCAGGGGTCTTGCTCCTGGTGCTGCGCCAGGATCTGCGTCCGCCGGTGATTGACGGCCACGAGCAGGGCCGAGCGGCGACCCTCACCCAGCCGGTCGGACCAGAAGGTGGCATCGGTGATGGGAATGAAGGTCGCCGACAGCTCACTGAGCGCATCGCGGAGGCTCGGCTCGCCCGGGAGCAGGTGGATCGTGCCGGTGATCCGGAACGGCGGGACCGAGACGATTGCCTGTGCGGGGTTCTTCGCGGTACGGAGCTCCGCCGACGGCTCCACGACATCGTCCGCCACGGCGAACAGGACGGAGTCCAGGTTGACCTGGGCAACATCGGCCCGGATCGGCTGGCCCCGGTCGCCCAGCTCCTCGACGGTGACGTCCTCGAGGATGAGGAACGGCGCCTCGGCGCGGTTGAGGATGTCCGTGACCCGACGCTGGCGGGTCTGGACCCATCCCCGGGTGATCAGGGCATCCGTGTAGAGCGTCAGCTCCACCCGGTCAAGCTCGGTGAACGCGGGATACATGGTGGCTGGCCTCCCGAACGCGCGCTTTCGATGGCGCGCCGACACGTGAGTGCAGCATAGACGCCTGAACCGCCCCGGAACCCGCCCGATCGTCGCGTCCCGGTGGCCCTATCGTCGGGCGGCGGCGGTCACCAGGTGCTCGGCGCCCTGCTGCAGGCCCTCGTACAGGCGGCTGACGGTCGCCACGGTGTCGATCTCGGACGCCGGCTTGTCCCGCCGCAGGGTGGCGATCCTCGGGAAGCGCAGCGCGTACCCGGACCGATGGCGGGTGCTGCGCATGATCACGTCGAAGGCGATCTCGACCACCACCGACGGCTCCACGACCCGATAGCGGCCGTGGGTGCTGATCGTGTGGGCCTCGAACCAGCGAGTCATCTCCTCGATCTCGGCGTCGGTAAGCCCGCTGTACGCCTTGCCGATCGTGACCAGCTCGCCGGTCCCGTCATCGCGCACCGCGAACGTGTAGTCCGACAGCACACCGTGGCGCTTGCCGTGGCCCATCTCGACGCCGACCACCACGCAGTCGAGCGTCGCCAGCGCCTTCTTCATCTTGAGCCAGCCCATGCCCCGGCGACCCGGCGAGTAGCCGCTCTGCGGATCCTTGACCATCAGGCCCTCGTTCCGGCGGGCCCGGGCGTCGGCGAAGGCCGCCTCCAGCGAATCGACGGACCCGACGGTCACGAGGTGGCTCAGGGCGAAGCGACCCCCGTCGGCAGCCATCGGGAGGTCGAGCCCCTCGAGGCGTCGCCTGCGTTCCTCGAGGGGCAGCTCGAGGAGGGGCTCGACCACGGCGTCCTCGGCCCGGTCCAGGCCCACCACATCCCATGCGACGTAGATCACCGGGACGTCCGCGAGGATGGCCGCCGACGGATTCTTCCGCCCCAGGCGCGCCTGCAGCTGCAGGAAGGGCAGCACGGTCCCGTCCTTCCACGCGAGCAGCTCCCCGTCCAGGATCCCTGCCCAGGGCAGGTCGCGGGCACCGGAGACCACCTCCGGAAACTGGGCGCTGATGTCGTGCAGGTCGCGCGAGTAGAGGCGGACGTCGTCGCCCGCCCGATGGAGCTGGGCCCGGATCCCGTCGTACTTGTCCTCGACCCAGACCGTGGGCCCAAGGCGGGTCATGATCTCGGCGGCGTCCTCCGCGGGCGAAGCCAGCATGAACTTCAGCGGGTGGAACAGGGTCAGGGCGGCCTCGCCCAGGCGGTCATCTCGCGCCAGCGTGGCGGTCCGGCCTGCGTCGCCGGTGAGCATCCCGGCACGCTTGACCGCCTCCAGGGGCCTGTCGAACGCCTTCGCGATCGCGGCCTCCAGCAGCCCCTCCCGGAGCCCGATGCGCAGCTCGCCTCCGAGGATCTTGACGATCGCGCCTGCCGTGGCTGGCGAGGAGCGGACCAGCAGTGGCGCCAGCACCGCGGCCTTGGCGGCGGTTCCTGATGCCGCCTCGGCGGCATCGAAGGCGGCGCGCACCTCAGCCAGGCCCGGCTCGCCCGCCGGATCCGGCGCGTGGCCGGCCTCGGCAAGCACGTCGGTCACGGCCACGGCGATGTCCGAGGAACGATCGTAGGCGCGGCGCAGCGCGTGGTCATCCGCCCCGGCCACGCGCAGCACCGCCCCGGTCACCCCGGCCCAGCCGATGCCCACGGATCGCTGGTCAGCCTCCGGGAACGGACGGCCGGTGAGGAACACGGCCGCGACGGGCAGCTCATCGGGCTCGAGAGTCGCGAGGTACTCGGCCAGGATGGCGGTCTTCACCGACGTCCTCGTCGTCCCGGCAACGCGTTCGGCGACCTCGCTCCAGCGGCGCATGATGCCGATGGTATAGGGTGACCGCGATGCTCCACCGGCGCTGGTTTCCCGATCATCTCGACGGCAGGCTCGTCGTGCTGCGCCGGCATACGCGGGAGAACCTGCCGGACTTCCAGCGCTGGTACCAGGATCCCGACGTAGCTCGTCTGACCCGCTACCAGGCGGGCCCGATGCGCCCCGACGAGATCGAGCGCTTCTTCATGATGCGGGCGATTGGTCCGGAGGCCCTGGCAATGGGGATCCACGTCCGCGACACCGATCGCCTGATCGGGACCTGTGCCTTCAGCCAGCTGGACGCGGACAACGCGTCCGTGCTGTTCCACATCACCATCGGCGCGCACGACGCCTGGGGCCACGGCTACGGCGGTGAGGCGACCAGCCTGATGGTGGACCACGCCTTCACGACGCTGGGCCTGCACCGCGTGGCGCTGTCAGTGTTCGCGTTCAACGAGCGCGCCATCCGTGCCTACACCCGGGTCGGGTTCACGGCCGAGGGCCGGTCTCGCGAGGCGATCTGGCGCGACGGGGCATGGTGGGACGAGATCCACATGAGCGTGCTGGAGCCCGAATGGAGGGCCGCGCAGTGGCAGGCTCGTGCCGAGGCGGACGGCCGCGCTGCCGTGATGGGTGCCTCGCAGCAGGCAGACCCGGCCCCCAGGGGCGAGTGATCATGGCCAGCGAGGGACCGGCCGCCCAGGCGGCGCGAGCGGCATTCCGGGAGCGGGCCGAGGCGCCGGGCCACGCCGTGGACAACGCCCGGCTGGCAGCGGCCGGGCTGGAGGCCGCGTTCGCGGCAGGATCGCTCCAGAGGACGCCCGTCCTGGGCGCGATGCTGGCCGACCTCGGCGTCGCGCTGGAGCAGGACGAGGGCCAGAGGCTGGGCGGCAAGAGCGCGGAGGCGGCGCGGTTCATCATGCGCGCGATCAGCCGCGAGCTGGACCACGCCTGACGCCCTGTCCACTCGAGCCGGTTGCCGCCCAGCCGGCCGGCCCGGGAGCGCGCGCCTCCCGATGCTGGGGGTCCACAATCGAGACCCGAGTCCGATCCCGCCCGCCGCCGCCTGGAGGACCATCGATGACCGACCTCGCCCTGGGAATCAACCTCTGGAGCCAGTCCACCTCGTGGCCTGCGTATCTCGACGCCGCCCGGCGCATCGACCGCCTGGGCTACCGGAGCCTGTGGACGGTCGACCACCTATACGCCCCGTTCGGCGACCCGCTGCAGGATGTCTTCGAGGGGTACCTGACGCTCGGCGCCTGGGCGACCGCGACCACGCAGGTCGACCTAGGACTGATGGTCGGCGCCAACACGTTCCGCAACCCGGCGCTCGCCACCAAGATGGCCACCACCCTGGACCACGCCTCGGGCGGGCGGGCCGTGCTCGGTCTGGGCGGGGCGTGGTTCGAGATCGAGCACCGGGCCTACGGGTTCGACTTCGGGCGCAGCATGGGCGAGCGGCTGGACTGGCTGGACGAGGCCGCCGGCGCGGCGCGGGCGCTGCTGGACGGCGGGACGGTCACCAGCCCCGCCGGGGGGCGCTACGCCTTCGACCAGCTGACGCAGAACCCGAGACCGCTTCGGCCACACGTGCCGATCATGATCGGCGGGCAGGGTCGGACGAAGACGCTGCGTACCGTGGCCCGCTACGCCGACATCTGGAACGCGACCGGCGACCCGGTGGAGGTCCGCGAGCTGGACGGCGTGCTGCGGGAACACTGCGCGAAGGTGGGCCGTGATGAGCGCGAGATCCGCAGGACGATGAACCACTGGTTCGTCATCCGCGACGATGCCCGCACCGCCGAGCGGGCCTGGGCGGCGATGATGGCCCACAACAGGATGGACCTCGCGGCATCCCTGCAGCCGGCACGCCTCGTCATGGGAACGCCCGAGCAGGTCGCCGAGCGGATCCTCGAGTACGTCGACGCCGGGTTT
This sequence comes from uncultured Chloroflexia bacterium, assembly GCA_963788375.1. Taxonomy (GTDB): domain Bacteria; phylum Chloroflexota; class Limnocylindria; order Limnocylindrales; family CSP1-4; genus CAIXZV01. The sequence continues at coordinate 390,011 of CAWBGT010000016.1, read as the reverse complement.
GCCGAGATCCTGGCGGAGATGCCGACCCCCTTCGACATCGAGACGATGGAACGGCTGATCGGCGAGGTCAAGCCCCTGGTCGACCGCGGCTGACAGGGGCTGACCGGCCGGCTCCCGGGCCCCCGATTGGGCAGCGGCCGCGCGATCGCGTAGCCTTCCCGCAATCGGAAGAGGGCCCGCATGACCGCTCCCGCCACATCCGGTCGCGCCGCGACGGTCGAATTCGACCACGTCACCAAGTCCTACAACACCCGCGGCACACAGGCCGGTACCCCCGGCGCCGTGAACGACCTCACGCTCGCGGTCCCGGCGGGCAGGATCTGCGTCCTGGTCGGCCCGTCGGGGTGCGGCAAGACGACGTCGCTCAAGATGGTCAACCGGCTGATCGAGCCCACCTCCGGACGCATCCTGCTCGACGGGGTAGACGTCGCGACCAGGGACGTGACCGAGCTGCGGCGCGGCATCGGCTACGTGATCCAGCACACCGGTCTGTTCCCCCACCAGACCATCCTGGACAACGTGGCCACCGTCCCCCGCCTCCTCGGCTGGCCCCGGGCCAGGCAGCAGGAGCGGGCTCGGGAGCTCCTCGCCTTGGTCGGCCTGGACCCCACGGCATATGCGGGCCGCTACCCGGCCCAGCTTTCCGGTGGCGAGCGCCAGCGCGTTGGCGTCGCTCGGGCCCTCGCCGCGGATCCGCCGGTCATGCTCATGGACGAGCCGTTCGGCGCCGTGGACCCGATCGTCCGCGAGCACCTCCAGAACGAGTTCCTGCGCCTGCAGGAGCAGGTGGGCAAGACCATCCTGTTCGTGACTCACGACATCGACGAGGCCATCAAGATGGGCGACGTCGTGGCCGTGCTCCAGGCTGGCGGCGTGGTAGCCCAGTTCGGATCGCCGGCGTCAATCCTGGCCAACCCGGCATCAGACTTCGTCGCCCGCTTCGTGGGCACCGACCGCGGGCTCAAGCGGCTCAGCCTGTTTCGCGTGGGTGAGCTGCCGCTGTCGCCGGTCGTGACCGCGCGTCCCGGAGATGACGGTGCGATCATCCGCCGCGTGGCCGCCGGCCAGCCCTTCGAGCATGTCCTGCTCGTGGACGAGGAACAGCGGCCCATCGGCTGGGCGCACCGGGAGCACCTCGCACCGGGACCGATCACCGCCGACCAGGTTGGGTCGAGCTCGCCGCTGCTCGACCGGCGGACGACCCTCAAGGACGCGCTGTCGATGCTCCTCGACGCCGACGTGCAGGCGGGACTGGTCGTGGACCGGTCGGGCGCGCTGCGCGGCATGATCACGGTCGCCGACATCACCGCGCTGATGCGCGAGCCCGTGGACGACGCCGAACCCGTGGCTGGCGCGACCGGGCGGCATGCCTGAGTTCCTCCAGCGCAACGGGGGCCTGCTGGTCGAGGGGCTGATCGACCACCTGGTGCTCACCGTGATCGCGGTCGCCGCGGGGTTCGCGCTCAGCCTTGCCCTGACGCTGATCATCGTCCGCTGGCGCCGGTTGGGCGGCCCCATCCTGGCGGTCACGGGCACGATGTACACGATCCCGAGCCTCGCCCTGTTCGCGTTGCTCGTGCCCATCACCGGCCTGTCGCTGGTGTCGGCAGAGATCGGACTGATCTCGTACACGCTGCTGATCCTGGTGCGCAACATGCTTGCCGGTCTCGATGGCGTACCCCGGGACATCCTCGAGGCGGCCGACGGCATGGGCCAGACCCGCGTCCAGCGGCTGGTGGGGGTCGAGCTACCGCTGGCGGTTCCGCTGATCGTGGCCGGGCTGAGGATCGCGACTGTGACCACGATCGGCCTGGTGATGGTCACGGCCGTCATCGGCGAGGGGGGCCTCGGGACAGGTGCTGCTGCGGGGCTTCTCACTGCGCCACTGGGACCTCGTGTACGGCGCCCTGATCGTGATCGTCGCACTGGCCATCGTGGCCGACCTCGCACTGGTGCTCGCCGGCCGCCTGCTGGCCCCATGGCAGCACCGGGCAGCCGGCTGATGGGTGGCTGACGGGTGGGCGGCATCGTTGCCTGGTTCCTGGACCCGGCGAACTGGAGCGGCACCTCGGGCATCCCGAACCGGACGCTCGAGCACGTGGAGCTGGCGGGGCTCGCGATCCTGATTGGGGTGGTGGTGGCAGTCCCCATCGGACTGCTCATCGGCCACACTGGTCGCGGCGCTGTGGCGACTGTTGCCATCGGCAACCTGGGACGAGCCGTGCCCTCCTACGCGATGCTGGTGATCCTGGTGCCCCTGCTGGGCATCGGGTTCCTGAACGCCCTCGCGGCGCTGACCCTGCTGGCGATCCCGCCGATCCTGACGAACACCTACGCCGGGGTCCAGGGCGTCGACAGGGAGATGGTCGAGGCCGGGCGGGGAATGGGCATGCGCGAGCATCAGCTGCTGCGTCACGTGGAGCTGCCGCTCGCCCTGCCGGTGATCATCGCCGGGGTGCGAACTGCGGCGGTCCAGGTGGTCGCAACCGCGACGCTCGCTGCCCTGGTCGGCGGCGGGACGCTGGGCCGGTTTATCGTCGACGGGTTCGCCCTGCGCGACACGCCGCAGCTCGTCGGGGGAGCGATCCTGGTGGGCGTGCTCGCGGTCGTCACGGAGCGCTCGCTCACACTGCTCGAGCACCGGGCGGTTTCGCCCGGCGTCACGGGGCGCCTGGAGGAACCGGCCGGTGCGGGGCCGCTTCCAGCCTCCCCCTCCTGAGGCGGTCTGGCTGTCCCTGTCCTGCTCGGGCAGCCAATGTCACGGTCCGGACACAATAGTCCTGTAGCATCCCCGACCTGCGGACCGCAACCGGCGGGACCGACGACAGATAAGGAGGACCCATGCGGATCCACCGCATCGCTGCCCTCGGGGCGGTGACGCTCGCGCTCGTGCTGAGCGCGTGCTCATCGGGTGGGAGCAGCACCACCGAACCGGCCGCGACCACGCAGCCGGCCAGCATGGCGCCCGAGAGCATGGCGCCCGAGAGCATGGCGCCCGAGAGCATGGCGCCGACCAGCGCCAGCCAGCTCGTGCTTGGCGGCCCACCCGAGTGCCCCCAGCGCCCGTTCTGCCTCGAAGGGCTCCAGGGCCTGTACGGGCTCCAGTTCAAGGACTTCGTCGCGCTCGACGCAGGTGGCCCGCTGACGGTCGAGGCGCTCAAGGGCGACAACATCCAGGTCGGCCTGCTGTTCACGTCGGACCCCGCGATCGCGGCCAACGGTTTCGTGCTGCTGCAGGACGACAAGGGGCTGCAGCTCGCTGACAACCTGGTTCCCGTGGTGAGCCAGAAGGTGCTCGACGCAAATCCTGGCGTCGCAGCCTTGCTCAACGCGATCATGGCCAAGCTCTCGCAGGACGCGCTCACCGGGCTGAACAAGCAGGTGACCGTGGACGGCATGACCTCCGCCGATGCCGCCAAGGCCTGGCTCACCACCAACGGGTTCCTGCCCGGCGCGGGCGATCGTGCGTCGCTGGGCACGATCACGGTCGGTTCCACCAACTTCTACGAGCAGGAGATCCTGGGCGAGCTGTTCGCCCAGACGCTCGAGGCCAACGGCTTCACCGTGAACCGCAAGTTCCAGCTGGGCAACCGCGAGATCGTGTTCCCGGCCCTTGAGGCGGGTGAGATCGACGTCCTGGCCGAGTATGCGGCCACGGCCCTCGAGTACGTCAACGGCGGTGCAGGCGAGGCCACCACCGACGCCGCGGCCACCGTCGCCAAGCTCAATGAGCATCTCGCTACCCTGGGCCTCAAGGCTCTCGAGCCGGCAGCGGCCACGGACCAGAACGGATTCGTGGTGACCCAGGACACGGCAACCAAGTACAACCTGGTCAAGCTCAGCGACCTCGGCAACCCGGCCCCGTAGCGGCCGCCCAACCCGCTCAAGAGGTCCCGGTAACGCCGGGGCCTCTTCCGGTCCCATGGCGCCGCGGCGCCGCCCTACCCGAGCTCCAGCCAGTCCAGCAGCGCGCTGGCATCCCTCCAGTGCGCGGGCGCATCGTGGGACAGGCGATGGCTCTCGTGCTCCAGCCACCCCGCGATCTGGGGGTCTGCATCGCGCAGCCGATGGCTCTGGTGCACCCGCTCCAGGGAGTGCTGCACGAACACGCCGTACAGCGCCTCGGGGTCTGCCCCCGCGATCCGGCCCTCGGCCCCTTCCTGGTAGTCCACGGGGACCATCAGGCGGGCGAAGAACGCTCCGATCTCGTCCACCAGCGGGTCCACGCCCTGGGAATGCCCCGCCCAGCGGACGATCGGCGCCCGCGAGGTGAAGGCGAAGTAGGTGCAGTTGCCGTCGCAGGCATCAAGCAGGAGCGTCCCGCCGAACCCGAGGAACTGGTTGCTGACCGGCACCCGGTCGATCACCCGGATCGGCCCCCAGGACCAGGGCCGGCTCGCGGGAACGGGTGCCGAGCCATCGAGGGTCACAACGCGACCGCGCCCGTCACGAGCCTCCCAGAACGTGACGAGCTCGGGATCGAAATGCTCCAGCGTGGGCTCGTCGCGGATCGTGACCAGCAGCCGCGGCCCGGGCACGGAACCGGGCAGGGAGCCGTCCCGCAGCTCGAACCCGAGGTGCTCCAGCTCCCCCCGTGTCTCGGCCAGCCAGTCGCCGCCCCAGTCCAGCGCCCCTGGCCACGCCCTCTGTGCGCGCGGCTCCGTCATCGAACGCCTCCCGTCCTCATGGCTCGCCAACGACGGGTGAGCCCGCTTCAGCCACCATCGCCTCGCGGACCAGGTGACGCTGGCGCCGGCCACCCAGGACCAGCGCGATCGCCCCGCCGACCGACGTCATCAGCAGCAGCACCGTGTGTACGAGGATGCCGAACGCGAGCGCGTCCTCCCTGGGGATCCCCACCGACGCCCCGATCGTCACCACGGCCAGCTCGAACGTGCCCACGTACCCCGGGGCCGCGGGGATCGCCGTGGCCAGGTTGGTCCCGGCCGCCAGCAGGGCAGCCTGACCGATCGTGGGTTCCACGCCGACAGCCTGCGCGGCCGCGGCGAACGCCAGGACGGTGAACGACCAGGACGCGATCGAGAGCACGATCGCCGTGAGCATGACCCGGGCGTCGCTCGCCACCGACAGGCCGGTCCGCAACCGGGTCAGGGCCTCCCGGATCCGCGGCCAGCGCTCCAGGAACTCCGCGATCCGCTCGGCTCCGGGAATGCGATGGGCGTAGATCCCCAGGCCCACGGCCACGACCAGCAGCGCCGTCACCGCGAACCCCACCAGGACGGCCGACGCCACGATCCCCCGCACCGACAGGACCAGGATCGACACAGCCGCAATCGAGACGACGACGAACGTGTCCACGACGCGCTCGACGACGATGGTGCCCAGGATCGATGGCCGGCTCAGCCCCGTGCGGCCGCCCAGGTCGTGGCTCCGGACGATCTCCCCGAGGCGCATCGGCAGGATGTTGTTGGCGAGGTACCCGACGAACAGCGACGACAGCGTCGCCCCGAACGGCACCGCCGCGAGCGGCGACAGCAGCACGCGCCAGCGAACCGCACGCAGCAGGATGTCGACGGCGACGAACCCCATCAGCACCAGGATCCACGCGGGGTCGGCGCCTCGCAGGATCTGCCATGCCGCATCGAGGTCCACGGAGCGGGCGACCAGCGCGAGCGCCACCAGCGAGACGATGATCCCCAGGGTGGCCCGCCCCAGGCCGCCACGGAAGCGCATGGTCAGGCGGCGCCGGGCTCGCTCGCGGAGGCGCGCGGGCGGAGCTTCGCCGACCGGCGCAGCCCGGTGCGGTGCAGGAGGTACCGCCCCACGACCCGCAGGGTGGAGAGGCCGTACACGACGCTCCGCTTGAAGCCGACGGAGCTCGCCTCGGCGAAGTACCGGGTCGGGACCGCGATCTCGTCGATCGAGAGGTTGCGCACCGCCACGACCTGGGCGATCAAGTCCTGGTCGAACACGAAGTCATCGGAGTTGAGGCGGTACGGGATCGTCTCGAGCAGGCGGCGGCTGTACGCCCGGAGGCCGGTGTGGTACTCGGAGAGGTGGAGCCCGAAGGCGCGGTTCTCCACCCCGGTCAGGAACCGGTTGGAGATGAACTTCCACCTTGGCATGCCCCCCGCCAGCGGGTCGCCCAGGAACCGGCTGCCGAGCACCAGGTCCGCGTCGCCGGCGAGGATCGGGGCGACCAGGTCCGGGATCCGCGTCGCGTCGTACTGGTAGTCGGGGTGGAGCATCACGACCACGTCCGCGCCCCACTCGAGCGCGCGGTCGTAGCAGGTCTTCTGGTTGCCGCCGTAGCCCAGGTTCTGGCGGTGGACGATGACCTCCAGGCCGAGCCTGCGGGCGATCTCCACGGTCTCGTCCCCCGACACGTCGTCCACCAGGATCACGTGGTCCACCAGGTCCTGGGGGATGTCCGTGTAGGTGCGCTCGAGCGTCAGGGCGGCGTTGTAGGCCGGCATGACGATGACCACCTTGGGGGCGTCGGACATGGGGCAACTCTACCCGGTCACGGCGTTGTCACGATCCGCGCGTATCGTGCGTGCCAACAGGCAGGTGCGCGGAGTACAAGCGCCTTGCGCACAGGAGGCCAACCAGTGTTCGACCGACTCTTCGGTGACCGTCCCGTCGATCCGGCGACGGCCGGCCGCGTGCCGCCAGGCCAGTACCTGACCGAGAAGTTCCCGGTGCTCCACTACGGGTCCGTGCCGGGCGTGGACCTCGCGACATGGGACTTCCGCGTCTACGGCGAGGTGGACAACCCCTTCCGCCTGACCTGGTCCGAGTTCCAGGCGCTGCCGCGCAAGCGGGTCAGCACGGACATCCACTGCGTCACCCGGTGGTCGAAGCTGGACACGCGCTGGGAGGGTGTCGCGATCCAGTCGATCCTGGATCTGGCACAGGTCCGGCAGGCGGCCACGCATGCCGTGGGCCGCGCGGAGCAGGGCTACACGGCCAACGTGCCGCTGTCGGTGCTGGACGATGACGATGTGCTGCTGGCCGACACCTTCGAGGGCGAGCCGCTCACCCCGGACCACGGGTACCCGCTGCGGCTCATCGTCCCCAAGCGGTACTTCTGGAAGGGCCCCAAGTGGATCCGCGGCCTGGAGCTCCTGGACCATGACTCGCCGGGTTTCTGGGAGCGCTACGGCTACCACAACGACGCGGATCCCTGGCGCGAGGAGCGGTTCTCCGAATAGGGCCGAGGCACGGTCCGGCCCGCCGGGGGCGAAACCCGGTGCACATATCACGTCCGGTCCGGGACGAGGCCGGAAACGCACCGGGCTCGTCGGCGGCGCCTGGATCGCGGACGTCACTCCCTCCGCGGCGTGCCGGCACCGGCAGCCGAGGCACCGACCCCCGCCAGCTCCGTGGCGCGGCGCGTGACGTCCACGTCCGGCCGGATCCCCAGATCGCGTTCAAGGCGGGCGAGATCCAGGACAATCGGCGCCGTAAGCTGGGTCACCGCATAGCGGGTGAGGGGCGGCTCCCGTTCTGCCGATGCCAGCCGCCATGCCGCCTCGACGGCCACGGCAAGGCCGTCGGTGAGCCACCCCGGGACGGCCACGATTCTCAACGCCTGGCCCCGGGCGGCAAACAGGACCCCGATGAGCTCGGCCGCGCTGTGGGGCGTGGCGTCGGCCACGTTGACCGGACCCGCGACTCTGGAATGGCGGATGGCCGCCTCGACGGCATCGAGCAGGCTCTCGACATGGGTCGTCGACATCGGGTGCCGGCCACCGTCCGGGAGCACGAGTCGTCCGGCGCGGGTCCTGGCCTCGAGCCGCGGCAGGAGCGTGCGATCGCCCGGACCCCACACCGCCCGCGGCCGGAGGACGATTGCGTCTGGACGCCGCGCAGCCACGAGTCGCTCCTGCGCCGCCTTTGCCCGTGGGTAGGCCCCTCGATATCGTGCCGTGTCTACGGGCGCATCCTGCTCGCTGTACGTGCCGCTCCTGCCATCGGGGAGATACACCGACGAGCTGCCGATGATGACGAGCCGCGCGTTGGCATCGATGGCGTCGATCAGGCGCGCCGTGCCAGCGACGGTGACGCCCTGGAACACCCGTTCATCGCCCCACGCCGCGACATGCGCGGCCGCGTGCACGACTGCCTCGCATCGATCAATGCCCGTGGGCGCAATCACGTCCGTTCCGAGATCCCACTGCCCGTAGTCGAGCCCGGCGGGACCCCGGGGCGAGCGCCCGAGCGCGAGGACGTCGTGACCGGCTGTCGCGAGCCGCCGGGCGATGGCGCCGCCGATGAAGCCCGTCGCCCCGGTGACAGCGATCCTCATGCCAGGACCTCCGGGAGCAGCGGATCATCGGGCACGGGGACGCCCAGACGGGTGGCCGCAATGCGCACGAGCGCACCCCGATCAGGCTTGCCGGAGCGCCCCGCGCGCGGGACGGCCGGGAGCCCCAGGATGACGTCGGGCCGGGCATGACGGTCCAGCGGCGAGCTCGTGCTGCCGACCACGCCCGCGAGGCGCGCGCGCGCGTCATCCGGGCTGCCCCCGGCCCGCGGGACGGCGAACATGACGACCATCTCGTCCGCGTGCGCGTCGGGCAGCCCGATCATGACCACCGCCTCGAGGTCGGCTGCCTCGGCGAGGACGGACTCGTAGAGCGCCGGATAGATATTCTCACCCGCACGAATGATCATCTCCTTCCGCCGGCCCAGGAGCACGAGGCGGCCAGCAGCATCGACGCGGGCGAGGTCGCCCGTCGCCACCTCGGCCATGGGCAGCGGCCCCCCGAGATAGCCGAGCGCGAGCGCGGGTCCTGCGACGTGCAGCTCGCCGTCGGGCGCGAGGCGGGGGTGGACGCCGTCCAGCGGATGGCCGACGAGGTCGCCCTCGCGCTCGTCGTGATCCAGTCGCTCGTGTGCATCCATCGAGGCCACGAGCAGGTACTCGCTCATCCCGTAGACCGGCCTGACCTCGCAGCCGGGCATGCGCTCCACGAGCTCCTTCAGGGTCACGTTGCGCACGGGTGCGCTGCCAAGGATGAGGATCCGGGCGGTGCCGCCCGACCGCGCGAACGCGAGCGCGAGGTGCGGCGGGAGCGAGAGGTGCGTCACGCCGAGTCGCCCCGTGACTGCCGCGACGCGCGCCGGTTCCCGCGGGCCGCCGATGACGACGCGGGCGCCGGCGAGCAGAGCCGGGACGACGAGGTGGAGCGCTGTCCCGAGGACGACCGCGTCGCCGGGCAATCGTACAAACCCACCGGCGGCGTGGATTGCCGCCGCGATGGAGTCCGGCCCATAGATGACACCCCGCGGCGCCCCCGAGGAGCCGGACGTGAAGAACACCAGCGCCGGGGTTCCGGGCGCAACGGGTCGACATGCGTCGTCGCCCGCGAGCCTGTCCAGGCGTCGAACCCGCCCGAGGGCCAACGACGTCGACCAGGTGAGGGGCGCAAGCACGCGAGGGTCAGGGAGCGGCAACCCCCGCCGCGCGGCAACCGCCCGGAGGAACCCGCGGTGGAGAATCGATGCCGTGAGGCCATCCACAACGAGCGCCTCGACGCGGGCGGCGCGCGCCCGGTCGCCCAGGGTCATCGGGCTCAGCCCCGGATCGAGCACCACGGGAACGACACCAGCGCGGACGGCTCCGAGCAGCCAGGCGATCCCGTCAGCGTCCTGGCGCACGCCGAACGCGACCCGCGCGCCTTGCGCGAACCCCGCCCGCGCATACGCGCCCGCACACGCCCGGATGCGGGCGGCGAGCGTCCCATGGGTCAGGACGACCGACCCATCCGGCCCAAGGAACGCGGGATCGCCGGGCCTGGTCGGCCGGTCCAGCCGGGCGAGCAGCTCATCGAGGCCGTTCACCGGGCCTGCACGACGAGACCGCCGTAGGCCGGGAAGAGGACCCCGGCGGCGGGCCAGCGGTCGACGATCCGGAGGCGCTCCAGGGGTGAGAGCGCGGCGAAGAGGAGGCGCAGCTCCTCGCGGGCGATCGGTGCACCGACACAGAAGTGCGGCCCGGCCCCGAACCACAGGTGGCGAAGCTCGCGCGGCATGTCTTCCCCGATACGGAGCCGCTCCGGGTCCCCGTCATAGAGCCGCTGCCACCTTGCCATCCCATAGAGCGACACGAAGACGCGCTGCCCCTGCGCGAAGGAGACCCCGTGGAGCGTCACCCGCTCTGCGGCACTTCTGACGATGAACTCGCTGGGCGTGGTGAGGCGCAGGCCCTCCTCGATCACCGACTCGAGCGCGGCCGCGTCGCCCGCGATCGAGCCCCAGCGCCCGTTGTCAAGCAGGAGTGCCGCAATCCGCGGCGCGCCGGAGGTGACGGTCTCAGTCCCCGCGAGAACGATCACGGCGACGAGTGCCCGGGCGTCCTCGAACCCGAAACCCAGCCCTCGCAGCCGGCCCATGATCCCGCTTCCGGTCGCCCAGCCGTCGCGGCCGGGTGCCACGAGCGAGTCCGTGAGCGACCGGGCCTGCGCGAGGTCGTCGGGCCTCGGACCGCGCCGAATCGCGCGAACGGTCATTGCGAGCAGTGCTTCGCCGGTGTGATACGACGCGAGATACCCGTCGTCCCCGTTGGCCGGCGGCGGGGCACCGAGGAGCGCGAAGGTTGTCCGGCCGGTGATGATGCGGGTCAGCCTGACGAGGTCGACGGGTTGACCGGCACCAAGGCGCTCGACCGCTCCTGCGATCGGATCCGTTGCCGACGCCGCGACGATCCGCCCGGCCGCGTCCGGCGCGAGCAGCGGGCCGAGGATCCGCCGCAGACGCTCATGGTCGGGTCCGTCCATGTTCAAGAGCGCATTCGGCCCCAGGGCCTGGTCAATCAGCTCGCCGTGGGTGCCCGGTCCGACAGTCCGGAAGTGCGCGGTGTCCACGAGGATCGCCCGTCCTAGCTCGGGGTCGTTGACGACGACCCCGAAACCACCGAGGCGGGCCACCCTGCGTCGGCCGATGAGCCGGAGACCCAGGTAGGCGAGCGGTGAGACCGAGAGCCACAGCCGCGCCTCCCACCAGCCTGCCCGCCGCTGCCCGGTTGGGAGGCGCGCCGCGATCCGATCGCCGAGCGCGAGGAGCGGATGCCTCCAGCGCGACCGGCGCTCAGCGGACATCGATCTCCTTTCCGGCCGCCTCGTGGCGCAGATACCAGCGGAGCACGCCCGCGGCTCCGTACTCCCGGTAGCGGCGTGCACTTGATGCGACGACGGCGTCGTGATCGCTTGTGATCCGGTCGCTGACGAGGCGGACGCGATTCATCAGGGCGCGATCGTCGTGGACCTCGTCGATCCGGGCCCGCGGGAAGCCTCCGACGCGCTCGTACATCTCCGCCCGGATCGCGCAGTTGGAGCCGGTCATCAGCCGGAATCGGGTCCGGTACCTGGGCCGCCAGTTGCGGACCACCGCGCCGAAGGCGCCGGTCTTCATGAGCGTCGCGACGGCGAGGTACTCGAACCGTCCGAGGTCCTCGTCCTCGCGGGCCACGATCCGGCCGGCGACGAGGTCAAGGCCCCCGACGAGCCGGTCACGCATCCGGGCCGCCCAGTCGGGCCTGGGCACGGAGTCGGCGTCGGTGCGCAGGAGGAACCGGGCGCCGGCCGCGATGGCGGCGCGCATCCCCGTGTCAGCTGCGGCACCCGTCCCACGCTCCGGCTCGGCCACCAGCCGCAGCCCCATGCCGCCCCCGCGGAACGCGCCCGCCACCCCTCGGACGACGTCGGCGGTGAGATCGCTGCTCATGTTGTCGACGACGCACACGACGATCGGCCGCAGCGTCTGGGCGAGGAGGGCATCGAGCGTACGACCGATGCCCGACGCCTCATTGAAGGCGGGGACGGACACCCACGTCTCGGCCTCACCCGGCGCGAGGATCTCGATGCTCCGCTCGTCCAGGCAGACCGGGAGGACCGGGACGAGCGGACGGCCTTCGAGCTCCTCAAACCTGGAGCCGTCGCGGCTCACAGGCGGAACGCGAGCGTCGCGACCGAGAGGCCCGCGCCAAGGCCGAAGAACAGGACGCGATCGCCACGCCCGATGCGCCCGGCATCGCGCGCGAGGCTTACTCCGAGCGGCAGCGACGCAGCGGCGACGTTCCCGTGCTCCGCAACGGTGAACATGACGCGGTCGCTGGGCAGGCCCAGCCGTTCGACAAACTCCTCCGCGAGAGGCGCCGTCACCTGGTGCACGACGAACAGGGCGTAGTCGTCCGGACCCGTGCCCGTTTCGCGGTAGACGCGGAGGCCGACGTCTGTGTCCACGCTCCGGAACGCGTCGCGCAACCGGGCGCCATCACCGCCCGCATACGTGAACTCGTCGCCCCGTGGGTGGCGAGAACCACCACCAGGGACCTGGCTGATCCACCAGTGGGCTGACTCGGAGTGAACGTGGTGGTAGAAGACGCCACGTACCCCGTCGCTCGGCGCGAGGGCGAACGCCCCGCCGGCATCCCCGACGGTGTAGCCGAGGAATGCGTCCCGGAACCCGCGGATGCCGTCGATCCGGTACCGCGCGACGATCGTCGATGTCTCGCCGGTCACCACGAGCGCGCGGCTCGTGGATCCGCGGGCCATGAGCGCCTCCGCAACGCGGATCGCGTCGATGAAGCTGTTGCACGCGTTCTTCACGTCGAAGACCGAGGCGCCGCGGACGCCCAGTTCGGCAGCGATGATGTGCGCGGTTGCGGGCTCGACCTGATCCTGGCTCGTCGCCGCAAAGATCAGCAGGTCGACGTCGGCCGGCTCGAGCCCGGCCTCCTTCATCGCGCCGCGTGCGGCGGCAACGGCCAGGGTCGACGAATACTCGCCCTCGCCGACCATGCGGCGCTCCCGGACCCCGGAGATCGCCTCGAGGGTTCCGCGCGGAACAGGTAGCCGTCCCGATGCCTGCGCGATCCGATCCTCGATGTCGGCGCTGCTCACGCGGGCGGCGGGGAGCGCGTGAGCGACGCCGACGATCTGGATGACGGGCGGGCCGGTGGTCGGCACCGAGACCGACCCAGCGTGGCTGGTGGACGCTGCCATCGACTCACTCCTCTTGCGTTGGCCGAGGCCATCCTGCGCTGCTGCCGAAGGATTGGAGTCCCCGTCCCGTCGTGCGAGGTGCCAGCCTGGGCGGCAATCAATCCTGAAGGATCGCGGGTTGGCCGTATGACGCGCGACCTGAGGGATCGTTGCAGCGTCGCACGGCCTCGGCCGACCACGAAACGCCGTCCACCGGGTCACTCTGGTCGCCATGCGGGTCCGAGGGACCACCCGCCCGGCGTACAGTCGGGTGATGACAGCGTCGCCCCGCGCCTTCGTCATCCGCCACACGCGCCTGCGCCCGGTTCCCGGGCTCGAGGAGGTCCGCCTCCACCTGGCCGACGAGCTGGAGCCGCTGTGGCACGCCACCCAGGTCGAGACGGGCGATCCCGACGCCCCGGTCCCCTATTGGGCCGTCGCGTGGGCTGGCGGGCTCGCCATCGGGCGCTACCTGCGCGAGCACCCGGTGGTCGTCGCCGGCAGGCGTGTGTTCGATCTCGCGTCGGGCTCCGGGCTGTGCGCGATCACCGCCATGAACGGGGGCGCGACGGCGGCCACCGGCGCGGACGTCGATGCGTTCGCCGCGGCTGCGATCAGGCTCAATGCACGTGCCAACGGCCACCGGGTCGCGGTGGTCCGGCGCGACGTCCTCGGGGAGGACCCGCCGGACGTCGACGTGATCCTCGCCGGGGACTTCAGCTACGAGGCCGGGCTCGCCGATCGGGTGATGCCGTGGCTCAGGCGTGCGCGCGCCGCGGGAATTGACGTGCTCGTCGGTGACCCCGGCCGCCGCTATCTGCCGGTCGCCGAGCTGGACGAGATCGCCGCTTACGACGTCCGGTCCAGCACCGCACTCGAGGACATGGCGCAGACCCAGGGGCGCGTGTACCGCGTCCGGGCGTAGGGCAAACCATCCGCTCCGGCCCTGGCGGGCGATCAGGGTCGCGTCTGGACGAACGCGGCGATCCGGGCGATGTCGTCCTCGTGTGCCGCCCAGGCATCGGGTGGCCCGCCGATCACGAGACTGGCCGTGCCACCTGCGCTCGTGATCGCGTATGCCGTGAGCCGCCACGCGAGAGGTGTCCCGGCGCGGTCCACACGCTCGATGAACACGGCATCGCCGGCGGGAAGGCGGATTCTGGTGACGGTGGCCACGCCGGAGCCCGGCGCCTCGATCCGTTGCTCGAGCCAGCGCTGCGTCCCCTCGGCGGCCGGCTGGGGCTCGGCCGTCGCAGGACCTTCACGCGGAACCGAGCACCCGGTGGCGACCGCGGCGACGGCAAGCACGAGTGCCAGGGACGCATGCCCGGACGGCACCGTCACGCGCCGGTGGGTGCCTCGGCCTGGCCGAACGGCGCGCGGCGGCCGCCAAGCAGGACCTCGAGACCCAGCAGGATCCAGGCGACGCCGACGAGCGCGACTCCCGTCATCCCGACGTTCGCGAAGATCGTCGGGATCGCCTGCGACGTGAGCTCGAGGCGGTCCATGCCCGTGATCGCCATGATCGAGCCCGCGACCAGGATCAACGCGGCCGGGCGCCAGACGACCCCGAGCCGCAGTGCCACGATCCCGAACCATGCGTCGGCGAGCCAGAAGGCGAGCGCCGCCCAGAAGCCCACCAGGCCGAAGTCCCCGGCGAAGGGCCGCTCCCGCCCGACGGCGAGCAGGATCCAGGCGATGTACGCGGCGTTGGCCACGACGAGCGGGATGGTCCCCGCCAGCGCGAGCCGCCTCCACGCTGCGGCGTGGCGTCCGAAGTGGGCCATGCCAACCGCGACCGCGCCGGCACAGAACAGCACGAGACGCACGGTGTTGGATGCCGTCGGGATGTCGACCACGAGCGCGGCCAGCAGGCCGAGCCCACCGAGCATGCCCACGACCCCGAGCGCGCGGGTGGCAGCCGGTGGAAGGGCGGAGCGGGACACGGTCATGAGTTGGGCACGCGCTGGGCGTCGCCGTGCACCTGGACGCCGGTGAGGCTGGCGAGCGCCGGCGTGATCGCCAGCGCGCCGGGAACGACCGCGCCGAGGGCGCGGCGGACGAGACGCTCTACGCCGATGCTCCTTCCAGTTGGACGGGGCCGGGTCCAGTGACCCTCAGGGCGCTCATGCCCAGACCAATCCAGCCACCGGTGAACGCGACGAAGGCGACGAGGGTCACCACCGGCGCGAGCGACTCGGGCAGGAAGCCCAGGGACTCGAGGCCGAAGATCATGGGGATCACCATGACCGCCCCGACCCCAAGCAGCGCGGCCGCCGCCCTCGACAGCGCCCGTGTCCGCCAGGTCGCGAGTCCGAACAGGGAAGAGCCCGCGATCATGGTGACCAGCCCGATCGACCAGACCCACCACGCCGACAGGTCGCCGATGAACCGCAGGTCCCCATTGGTCACCATCCCGACGAGTCCCACGAGCGAGATGCACGCCCCGAGCGCCGGGATGACGAACGCAGCCCACACGAGCCGCGGGAAGCGCCGGGCCTGGAATGCGCTGAGGCCGATGAGCGCCACCAGCACGGCGATCGTGGCCACGAAGACACCGACGAGGGCGAAACCGATGGCACCGTCGCCGATCAGCTGGCCGGCGAGGAGGCTGATGAACAGCAGGGTGCCGCCGAGGATGGCGGCGTAGCCTCCGATGCGGAGCGACATGGCGAACCCCTTTGCGTGTTGGGACGCGGCGCCGAGGCCGCGGAGATGGAGATGGGCGTCCAGCGCGCCGAGCAGGACGTCGGCCGCGTCGAACGGGCCGAGCGGCCGCTCATCGAGCACCGCGGCGAACTCGTCGCCGTAGCGAACTCTCCAGCGCGCCGGGTAGCAGCGAAGCAGCAGGTTGATCATGGGACGCATCGCCGGTCAGCCCGTCGGGCTGCCGAGCCGGCGAAGGCCGAGCTCCGCGAACTCGGAGAGGCTCGTGGAGCTGCTCGGCGAGGATCGTGGCGCCCACCGCGGTCAGCCGATATGGCCGGCGGCGGTCGACGGGCGCGAGCGCTTCGATGAAGCCGCGCTCCTCGAGACGGGCGAGCGCGGCGTACAGGGTTCCCGGACCCAACGGCCGGCCGGTGCCGGCCTCCACGTCCGTCATGATCGCGTAGCCGTGCTTCGGGCCATCGCTCAGGCTGACGAGGATGAGCAGGGCGGGTTCCGCAAACCGGCCGAGCTCGGGGATCCTGGGCTCCATGGGACTCCATTCTATATAGCGTGTCACGATATATCGTGATGCGTACTATAGACGCGCGCGCCGTCCTGTCAATCCCCATTCCGCGGCTTGGCTGACGGGTTTGCGCCGGCCGGATGGCCTACCCGGCTGCGGCGCCATTCGTGACGCGCGCAAGGAGCCCCCAGACGGGCCCGGCCGCTGCGTACAGGTCTGCCAGCAGGTCCGGCAGGCCCGGCGACATCACGTCCGCGTCCGAGAGTCGGCGGCTGAACACGAGATCCTTGAGCACCAGAAGGTCCGCGTCCGGGTGATCCTTGGCAAACCCCCGTGGCAGCCGCTTCAGGCGCTCACCGGACAGTTGGCCATATGCCGCGACGAACCCTGGGTCCGAGATGGCCTCCCGGATGACGCCTGGCTCCGTGTCCACCATGCGCCGCCACGACACGAGGACCGCGGGCTCAGGGTGATAGAGCCCGCCGCCCGCGAAGACCTCACCCGGCTCGAGGTGGAAGTAGCCGCCGGGCCCGCCATCGGGTGACCGGAACCAGGCGCTCGCAGCCGTCTTGTAGGGGGACTTGTCCTTGCTGAACCGCACGTCCCGGTAGATCCGGAAGGGTGACCGGGCCGGATCGGCGATCAGCGGGAGGCCACGAGCGTCGAAGCGCGCGGCCAGCGCCACGCACAGCGCCTCCAGCGGCTGCTTCAGGAGACGGTCGTATTCGGCTTTGCGGGGCGTGAACCATGCCCGATCGTTGTTGGCGGCAAGGTCGGCGAGGAAGGCGATCGCCTCGGGCCGGAAGCCCTCGAACGCCGGCGGCTCGGCCATGGCCTCAACTCCAGGGATCGGTCACCGCGAGGTTCGCCTCCGGCCGTGGGTTGGGGCCGGCCTGACGGCCGGCCCCCGCTGGTCAGGCCGCGCGCACCGTGTTGGCGCGCGGGCCCTTGGGGCTCTGCTCGATGGTGAACTCGACCTTCTCACCGCCGGCGAGGCGGTCGAAGTCGAGGGAGGGGTCGAGGGCGGAGCGGTGGAAGAAGTATTCCTTGTCGTCCTCGGCCGCGATGAATCCGAAGCCGCGGTCGCCCACGACGCGCTTGATTGTTCCGGTGGCCACGTTGGACCTCCTGCTCCCCGAACGAGGGCTGGCAGATCGCACGGTCCGTTCGAAGAGTTGGAGTGACCACGCGGAGCTGCGCCACGAGAGGTGGCGGGACCAAAGCGTACCACCGGCCCGCAACCCCTCCCTCCGCCGCCCCCTACCCGGGCGCCCTCACCCGCGCCCGACGGGCGAGCCCGATGCGCCCCTGCGAGATCGCGACGCCGAGCAGCACGATCGCGCCGCCCACCGGCTGGTACCAGGCCAGCGGCTCGGACAGCAGCAGGGAGCCCGCCGCAACGGCGAACAGCGGCGTGATGTAGGTGACCGAGCTGGCCACGGTCGGTCCCGCCTCGATGACGATGTGCGTGCTGAGCACATACGCGATGCCGGACCCCAGAGCGCCCAGCGCGAGCATGCCGACGATCGTGGCCGGCGAGACTGGCGTCGTCACCTCTCCGGCCCCGACGAGCGAGGCGCCGATGACCACCGGCAGCAGGAAGACCGCGCCCATGCTGACCTGACCGGTGGCGATCGCGATCGGCCCGTCACCCGTGCCGGCAAGGTGGCGCCGGATGTAGGGATAGGCGATCCCGTAGCAGAGGATGGCCCCGATGCACGCGAGCACCCCAAGTAGCTCGCCGCCGCCGAGGCCGTTCCACGCCCCCACCACCACGAGGACGCCGACGAACCCGACGCCCAGCCCGGCGATGCGGTCGCGCCTGGGCCGCTCCTCCGGGAACGCAATCACGATCACGAGGAGCGCCATCAGCGGTGTTCCCGCATTGATGATCCCGGCAAGGATCGAGGAGACCTGGGTCTCACCGTACGCGAACAGCGTGAACGGGATGCTGCAGAACAGCAGGCCGACCACGGAGAGGTGCTTCCATGTGGTGCGTCCGCGGGGCAGGCGGGTACCGGTTGCCCGGGCGATGGCTAGGAGCACGAGCGCCCCGATCGCAACGCGCCCGAACGCCACCTGGACGGGCGTGAACGACTCGAGGCCCAGCTTGATGAACAGGAAGGAGCAGCCCCAGATCGCCCCAAGGACGAGGAACCAGAGCTGCCACGGGAGAGCGCGAAGAGCCTGCATGAAGTGTTGAACCCTACCCCGCCCCCTCGGGTTGCGCGGCCCGGACGACACCGGGGCCCGGCCGACAGATCCGGGGCCCCCGGTGCTGGGATGGGAGGAGTGACCACACGGTGCACCACGCTTCCCTGCAATCGGGTTGCCTCGTCCTCGATGCCCCGGGGCCGCCGGTAGACTTGCCCGGTCCAAGCTCCGGAGGTTCCAGCCACCCCATGTCGTTCCTGCGCGGCGCCACCGCCCGCGTTCGTGCGTCGCTGACGGCGTCCATCGGTGACGTCGCGTTCGGCATGGAGGACGGCGCCGTCTCCATCGCGGGCCTCGTGTTCGGCGTCGCGGCCAGCACCAACGACGCCCAGATCGTGGTCCTCGCCGGGGCCACCGGCGCCATCGCTGGTGCAGTGTCGATGATGGCGGGCACCTACCTCGACGTGCACTCCGAGCGGAGCAGGTTCGCGGCGCTCGTGGCCGACGCCGGCAACGAGATCGCGGCCAACCCGGAGGTGCCACTGGAACGGGTAGGCAGGACGCTCGAGGCGTCGGGCTTCACGCCGGCGGAGGCGGCGACGGTCACGGCAGCGCTGCGCCGCAACCCGGGCGCGCTCCTCGACTACGTCGCAGCGTTCGAGCTGGGCGTCCCGGCACAGCCCGGCGCATCCGCCCGGACGCATGCCCTGTGGATGTTCCTCGCCGACCTGTTCGCGGCATCGGTGCCCGTGGTGCCGTTCGTGCTGTTCCCGATCGAGGTCGCCCGCGTCGTGTCGCTCCTCGTGACCGGGGCGCTGATGGCGGTCCTGGGCATCGCGCGGGCGCGCATCGGTCACGAGAGCCCGTGGCGGACGGCCCTCCAGACCATGGGCATCGCCGGTGCGGCGGCGCTCGCGGGCGTCCTGATCGGACGCCTCGTCACCCGGTAGGCGGGACCGGCCGGGAGAACGCGAGCAGGAGCCCGGGCAGCACCGCGCGGGACAGGGCGTCCGGGTCGTCGTCGCCCGCCAGAAGTGCCCTGCGGACGCTGCGCTCGGAGATCGCGACGATGGCGTCCGTGAGCATGACGGGGTCCACCACGAGCTCGCGCCCGTGCTGCCGCAGGGCATCGTCCAGGAAGGCGCCGACGCGCTCACGGAAGCGGGTGTTGACCTCCAGGAACCGCGCGGCCTGGTCCGGACGCCGGATCGCGAAGATCTCCAGCTCCGTTCCGATGAGCGTCACCTGGCGGTCGATCGGGATGGAGGCCAGGACCCGGCCCATGAGGCCTGCGAGCGCCTCCGGCAGGTCGAACGACGCCGCGACCTGCGGGCCCAGCTCCGCGACGCTGGCATCGAGGTGGGTCAGCAGGCGGTCGTGCTCCCGCTCGATGACGGCGCCGACGACGTCGTCCTTGTCGGTGAAGTTGGAGTAGAACGCCCCGCGCGTGAAGCCCGCCCGCTCGCAGATGTCCTCCACGGACCCGCCGAAGACGCCGCGCTCCGCGAACACCTCGCGGGCGGCGTCCAGGATGCGCCCGCGGGTCGCCTCGCGCCGCGCCGACCGGTGCCCGTCCCCCGGGTCGTCCGATGTGCGGTCGATCACCTCGGCGCCGGCGGCCGGCACGATCTCGGCGGCCGTGGCCGGCACAACCTCGGCGTTCGCGGCCGGCACGACCTCGGCAGGAGGCGCCGCCGGGCCCGACGGGTCAGCTGCGGCCGGGGTGGGTTCCGGGTGCGCCGCCGCAGCGGCGGGCGTGCCCATCCAGGCCGCCCAGTCGCCCGGTCGCTGCTCGGTTCCCATGCCTGCGACACCTCGAAAACAGGTCGATACACACCTGTATCCGATACATTGACGTATCGAATACACCGCCGTATCCTACGCGACGCGGGCGACGCCTGCAACCCCTTCGCGCATCCAGGCGCGGCCCGCAGGCCGCACATCCGCACGACGTCCGGGAGCCGTGGACCACCACCCGCCCCGGGGAGGCAACGCTATCCCATGTTCGAGCGCCTCGGCTCCTGGACCTACCGGTTCCGCTTCCTGATCCTGATCGCGTGGATCGCCGGTGCGGCGTTCTTCGCGATCGCCGCACCCAGCCTGTCGGGCCAGGGGTCGACCGACCAGACCTCGTTCCTGCCGGCGAACGCGCCATCGCGGATCGCCAAGGACGCCATCGAGCGAGCCTTTCCCGGGAGCACCTCCACGTCCTCCGCGACGATCACGATGGACCGCCCGGGCGGACTGACGGACGCGGACCGCGAGTGGCGGGACGCCTTCGCAGCATGGGCGGAGAGCGAGGAGGCGCCCGAGCGGCTGCGGGCCGCCGTGACGGACACGGAGACCGCCGACTCCCGCCCCGAGCTGAAGGACCTGTTCCGGGCCGATGACGGCACGTTCGAGCTGTTCGTCGTGAACCTCAACGTGACAGACGCCGGCGACGACGCCAAGGCCGTGGTGGAGGAGCTGCGCGCGCACGTCCGCGAGAGCGCGCCGCAGGGCCTGGAGGCGCACGTCACCGGCGCGGCCGCCATCAGCTCGGACTACCTCGAGGCCGTCCAGGTCGGCACGGACAGCACCACCACGGTGACGATTATCCTGGTCATCCTGGTCCTCCTCGCCATCTACCGGGCGCCGCTCGCCGCGCTGATCCCGCTGGCCACCATCGGTGCCGCGTTCGCGGTGTCCAAGGGCGTCCTGGGCTTCCTGGCGTCCGCCGGCTGGCAGGTCTCCTCCACGCTGGAGACCTTCCTCGTGGTCATGGTGTTCGGCGTCGGGACCGACTACGCCATCTTCCTGATCAGCCGCTACCGCGAGGAGGTCTCGCACGACGGAGACTGGCACGACGCGGCGAAGATCACGGTCCGGCGTATCGGCGCGGTGATCACCGCGTCCGCCGGCACGGTGATCGTGGGCATGATGGCCATGGGCGTGGGCGATTTCAAGATGATCACGTCGATGGGCCCGGGCATCGCGATCGCGGTCGCGGTGACCCTGTTCGCCGCCCTCACGCTCTCGCCGGCCCTCCTGTCGATCTTCGGCCACTACCTGTTCTGGCCGCTCCACACGAGGGAGAGGTACGAGGGCGAGCCGCGCGGCTTCTTCGCGGGCCTGGCCAGGGTCGTCTCACGCCGCCCGGTCGTCACGACCATTGGCCTCACGGCCCTCCTGATGGTCCCGATCCTCTACCTGCCGCAGGTCAAGTCCAACTTCGACGTCCTTGCCGACCTGCCGAAGACCGCCGACTCCTCCATCGGCTACCGCCAGATCGGCGACCACCTCGGCGAGGACAAGCTGGTCCAGTCCACCGCGCTCATCGACCTGGGCGGCGACGGCGACATCCTCGCCCCGGCCCAGCTCGCCAAGCTGCACGCCGTGATGGAGGCCCTCCACGCGGGCGGCGGCATCGCCACCACGACCAGCATCGTCACGCCCGGCGGCGACACGGTGGTGCCCGACGGCTTCCGGCCGTCCAGGACCCTCCAGGAGATGGCCGACGGCTTCAAGGGCGACACGGGCAGCTCATCAGAGGCGGACAACGCCAGCCTCCTCGACCCGGAGGTGAAGGACGGGCTCAACCAGGCACTCGACTATGTCAACGGGCTCGCGGTGGACTTCCCGGACGTCGCGGCCGGCGTGCAGTGGCGCGAGGCCCGGGACGGCCTGGAGCACGCCATCGACGTCGTGGACCGCGTCGGCAAGCAGAGCGTCGTGTCCACCCAGCTGCGGACGCTGTCGGCCTCGATCACCGACCCGGGCAACGCCGCCGCCGCGGGCACCGGTTCAGACGACGAAGCGCAGTCCACCTTGATGAGCGACTACCTCGCGGAGCTCGCCGCCGCGTTCCCCGAGGTCACGACGCTCGACGCCTACAGCAAGGCCGTGAAGGCCGCCGGGGCACTCGAGAAGAAGGCCTCGATCACGGACGCCCTGAACCTGTCCGCGGCGTTCGACGAGCTGGCCGACCACTTCGATGCCCTGCCGGACGCGACGCTGTCGCCCGAGAGCCTCGCGGGGACGGCGAGCGCCAAGGAGTTCAAGAAGGAGGCCGAGGACACCTTCAACGCGCTGCCCGACCAGTTCGCCGCGCTGGCGGCCGTCTACTCGACCCGCCCGGACGACCTCTACCTGCCCGCGAACCTGACCGGTGACGACGCCGGGAAGCTCCATGACGCGATCGACGCGTTCATGTCCAAGGATCACACGGCGACGCGCTTCTACCTGACGTCGTCCAACGCGCCCTACAGCGGCGGGGCGTTCCAGATCATCAAGGACGCCCGCGGCATCCTGGAGGAGGGTGCGGCCACCTTTGGGACATCGGCGTCCGGTCACATCGGCGGACCCACCGCCCAGTTCACGGACGTCGAGGACACGCTGGCGAGCGACTTCGTGAAGGTCGGGGCGATCACCGTCCTGGGCATCCTGATCGTGTTGATGCTCCTGCTGCGCGCGGTCGTCGCGCCGCTCTACCTGGTGGCGACCGTCCTGGTGTCGTACGGGTCCACGCTGGGCGTGTCCGGCTTCCTGTTCCAGGAGGTCCTGGGGCACCAGGGCGTGAGCCCGTACCTGCCCCTGATCGTGTTCGTGCTCCTCGTGGCGCTCGGGTCCGACTACAACATCTTCCTGATGCACCGCATCCGGGAGGAGGCGGAGACGGCAGGCATGAAGGACGCCGTCCGCAAGGCCTCCGGACACACCGGCGCGGTCATCACCTCGGCCGGCCTGATCCTCGCGGGCACGTTCGGCTCCATGGCCACGGCCCCCCTCACGATCCTGTTCCAGGTCGGCGTGGCGGTCGCGATCGGCGTGCTGATCGACACCTTCCTGGTGCGCTCCATCCTGGTCCCGGCCATCACCACGATCGTCGGCGACTGGGCCTGGTGGCCGTCCGGCTTCCGGTTCGGCGGGGGCGCCGCGCCGGTCCCGGTCCCGGTGCCGGTGCTGGTCGCGGCCTCGTCCACCGTGCCAGCCGCCGTCGTGGACGGGGGTCTCGTCCCGACCGCGCCGCCGCGGGGCACCTACCGCCGCCGGCTGGCCGTGGCTCTGGCGATCGTCATCATGGTCCCGCTCGTGGTCGCGGGCCTTCTGACCTGGTCGCTCGGCGGCGCGATGGACAATGTCGGCTCGTTACGGGCCGCGGTCGTCAACCTCGACGAGGGCGGAACCATGACCGGCCCCGACGGGACGGTCACCGACCTCCGCCTTGGCGATGACCTGACCGTCACGCTCGTCAAGCCGGGCGACGGCGAAGGCTTCGAGTGGGTGACGGCCAGCAAGACGGACGCGGACGCCGGTCTTGCCGACGGCACCTATGCGGCCGTGCTCACGATCCCGGGCGAGTTCTCGCGGACCGTGGCCGGCATCCGGTCGGACAGGACCGGGACGGCACCACAGGCGAAGCTGGAGATCGTCACGGACGACGGGGCCGGCTACGCGCTGGGCCCCGTGGCACGTTCCGTCGCAGCGGCGATCGCGACCTCCACCGCCCAGGGCGTGACGGCGTCGTACGTGGACGACGTGCTGCTTGCCGTGACCGGCGCCCACGCGACGGTCACCCGCGCCGCCGGAGCGGCCGGCGACCTGTCCGGCTCCTCGTCCCACCTCGCGAACAACGCGTCCGGCGTGTCCGCGGTCGCCGGACAGCTGGTGGACGGCCTCCAGCAACTGGTGGACGGCACCTCGGGGACCAGCCAGATCACGGAGCTCGTGGACGGCACCCAGGCCATCGCCGATGCCACCTCCAAGGTGGCCGCCGGCCAGAAGGCGCTCGCCAAGGGCACCCGTGCCGCCGCATCCGGTGCGGACCAGCTGGCGGACGGAGCGGTCGAGGTCGCGAACGGTGCCGCAGCGCTCGACGCCAGCACCGCGGCGCTCCCGGCGCAGGTGGACCAGCTCGCGGAAGGCGCGACGGAGCTCGCGGCCGGCGCAGCCCAGGTGGCCGGCGGCTGGACACTGTTCACCAACGGCAACCCATCCACGAACCCGCCCACACCCGGGCTCAAGGACCTTGCGTCCTCGACGAATGGCATGGGTGCCGGGGCCCGGCAGCTCGACGACGCCGCCGGGCAGCTGCTGACCACCGCCACGAAGGCCAACAACGACGCGCTCAAGGCGGCGAACAAGGCCGGGGCCTCAGCGCAGGCGGCGGGCACCGTCGCCTCCGACGCCGGGGCGCTCGCCGCGGCCGTCGCTGCGCTGGCCGGCCAGTGTGACGGCCTGTACACCGCCTCCGACCCGATCTGCCAGGGCCTCGCCGGCCTGCAGGCGAACGCCGGCGACCTCGCAAACGCCGCCGCCGGCAGCGCGCAGGACGCCGGTGCCTCTGCGCAGGCGGCCGGGGACGTGGTCGTCGACACCGCGACGGTTGAGGGCTACGCCCAGGGCGTGAAGCACGGTACGGCGGACCTCGCCACCCAGCTCCCGCAGCTGGAGCAGGGCATCGATGACCTCCATGCCGGCGCGGGCCAGCTCCTGACGGGTACGGACGATCTCGCGTCGGGCCTGGACACCTACGCCAAGGGCATGCAGCAGCTTGCGGCGGGCGTGCCGCAGCTCGCCGACGGCGTCTCCCAGCTGTCGGCCGGGACCGCGGGGGTCGCCTCCGGCGCGAAGGATCTCGCGGATGGGCTGGATGAGCTCGCCAAGGGCGCGACGGCGCTCGCCGCCGGCGCCTCCAAGACCGCCGCTGGGGCCCAGGCCCTGGCCGACGGCACCGCCAGCGCCACCGGCGGCATGGACGAGCTGACCAGGGCGGCGGCCCTGGCGCTCGACGCCGGTGCGCTCGTCGAGGCCCAGTCCGGTGACCTCGCCGAGAGCGGCACCACCATTTCGGACGATGCGCAGGCACTCGCCGACGACCTCGAGTCCTCTGCGGCCGGGATCGGCAACTACGGCACCGAGACCCGCATCCGGCTGGGCGCCCTCGCTGCCGACCCGGTCGCCGTCGAGGCAACTGCGGCCAACTCGGTCCGCGGATCGCAGGACGGCCTGGCGCCATTCCTCATGGCGCTTGCCGCATGGCTGGGCGCGATGGGCGCATTCCTCGTCCTGCCCGCGATCTGGGCGTCCGACCGGCGCCGCGGGGTCCGCGGGGTCCTCGTTGCGTTCGGGCTCGCGGCGCTGGTGGGCGTCGCCGGCTCGCTGCTAATGGTCGCCGGCATGCGGGTCCTGCTGGACCTCCAGGTCGCGGACATGATCCGGCTCGTAGGCTTCGCGGTCCTGGCGACCCTGGCCTTCACTGCCATCGTCCAGGCGCTGGTGGCGATGTTCGGGACCCGTGGCTGGCTGCTGGCGCTGCTGCTGCTCGTGGTCCAGGTGGCCGCCGTCGGCATCCCGTACGCGGAGTCAGCAGCCCCGGGCCCGATCGCGGCGATCAACCCGTTCTTGCCGATGACCTATGCCGTGGACGGGTTGCGCGGGGCGATCACGGGAGGCGGCTCTCACCCGGCGGTGGACACCCTGGTCCTCTCCGCCTCCCTCGTGGTCGCCCTGATGATCACGCTGGCGGCGGCGGCCGGACCGGCCATCCGGCGCGGGCGGACGAGTGCGGACGCCGGCGCCGTGGCCTGAACCGGGCGGTCGCGAACCGGGCGGTCGCGCCGCCGTAGGCCGCGCCGCCGTAGGCCGCGCCGCCGTAGGTCGCGCCGCCGCTCAGGCCCCAGCGTCGCGGTAGGCCGCGCCGCCGTAGGTCGCGCCGCCGTAGGTCGCGCCGCCGTAGGTCGCGCCGCCGCTCAGGCCCCCAGCGTCGCGAGGAACGCTGACATCCGCTCCAGGCCGGCCCGCAAGACGGAGGCCTCGCCGGCGTACCCGATTCGCAGGTAGCCTTCCATGTCCATGGCGCTGCCCGGGGTGAGCATCACGCCCTCGGCCTCGAGGAGGCGGAGGCACAGGTCTTCGGACGGGATGGCCGCTGCGTACCGCAGCAGGGCGGTCGTGCCCGACCGGGGCTTGACGTAGTCGATCCCGGGCTGGCCGGCGACCCACGCGTCGAGGATCGCGAGGTTCTCGCGGACGATCGAGCGGCTCCGGTCGAGCAGGGCGTCGCTGCCCTCGAGCGCGATCGCGGCCAGCAGATCGTCCACCATGCTCACGCTGATCACCGAGTAGTCCCGGTGACGCGTCACGGCATCGAGGACCTCGCGCGGGGCGACAACCCAGCCCACGCGCAGACCCGCCATCGAGAAGGCCTTCGACATGCTCCCGATGCCGATCGTCCGCTCGTAGCGGTCGACGAAGGAGGGCGAGGTGCCGTCACCCGCCTGGTCCGTTCCCCGGTAGACCTCGTCGGCCAGGATCCACGCCCCCGTCTCGCGCGCGATCGCGACGATCGCGGTGAGCCGATCTTCGTCCAGGAGCGAGCCCGTGGGGTTGTTGGGATTGACGATGGCGATGATCTTGGCGCCGGCGGCCAGGCGGTGGAGCTCGTCCGTGCCCGGCAGCCAGCCGTCCTCCTCCCGCAGCACGAGCGTACGGACCTCCGCGCCGAGGCTCTCCGGGATGGCGGTGTGCTGCTGGTAGGTGGGGACGACGGACACGACCACGTCGCCCGGCTCGACCAGCGCCTGGTAGACGAGCGCGTTGGCACCGATGGCCCCGTGGGTCACCAGGACGTCGTCCGCCTCAGTGGAGTCATAGAGGCACGCGATCGCCGTGCGCAGACGGTCTGACCCCGTGATCGCCCCGTAGGTGAGTCGCATCGGGAGCAGCTCGTTTGTCAGGGACTCGGGGTCCATGCCGGCGATCTCGAGGAGCTCCTCCACGGTGACCGAGTCCACGCAGGTCTCGGCCAGGTTGTACCGGCAGCTGGTCTCCCAGCGGTTCATCCAGATCTCGACGCCGAAGTCGCGGATACGCATGCGCCAATGATGCGGCGCGGCACCCGGATGCGCTCAGCGGGTCCGCGCGATGCGCCGCCGGCCGCTCACGCCGGCAGGTGCCGGTTCATGCGGGCACGGCCCGCACCGCATCGTGGGATCGGGTGATCGCAGACGGTCCGTTCAGCCTCGCAGCCCGCGGCCCGCCACCAGGATCCCCGCCGGGTCGTAGGTCCTCGAGAGGGACGCAAGCCGCTGCAGCGTTGCCGCGTCGTAGACCCGGCGGAAGCGCTCCGTGCTGCTGCCCGGCGCGAAGTTGGGCAGGGCGAGGCCGGTCAGCCACGGCGCGAGCGACGTGGCCACGGCCGACGCATGCGCCTTCACGGCATCGCTCAGCGGGGGCACGGCAAGCCCGATGGTGAACAGCGAGAACGCGGCGTCACGGCTGCAGAACGCGCTCGCAGACGAGTCGGCGGCCGCAATCGCCCCACCCAGCTGGCGGATCTCCACGAGGAGCAGCGGTGAGCCGGATCCCGGACCGGTCAGGCCGACGAGCGTGTCGATCGCCGCCGGCGGGAGCGACGCCATGAGGCTGCCGTGCTCGTGGAACGGCAGCGGATCGGGCGGATCGGCGTGGATGACGCCGAGCGCCGCGTACGGCAGGGGTCCGACGCCATCGATCAGCGTCGGGGCGGCCGCCCGCATCGGTGCGAGGACATCGCGACCGGCGCCCGGGTCACCGTTCCAGGCGAACCTGACGGCGACGGTGAGGCGGTCCGCGAGCGGCTCGGGAACACCGGGCATGGCCGGCAGCTGCATGAGCGCGATCGATGTCGTGGCCTCGGGCGGCAGACCGCTGCACCACTCCGCCCAGCGGGCCAGCAACGCGGCTGCATCGCTCCCGTCGAAGTACAGGGCACCCGCGTAGATCTCCCGGATCGGCAGCAGGTCGAACTCCACCGCCGTGACCAGTCCCAGCGCACCCTTGCCGCCACGGAGGCCCCAGAACAGGTCGGGGTGCTCGTCCGCCGACGCGCGGCGCAGCTCGCCATCGCCGGTGACCACGTCGAATGCGCGCACCCGGTCGGAGGCGATGCCCAGCGTCCGCGCGAGCGGGCCGACACCACCACCCGTGGTGTAGCCGACGACCCCGACGCCCGGCGAGGAGCCGGCCAGGGCCGCGAGCCCATGCGCGCCCGCTGCGTCTAGCAACGGTTGCCAGGTCAGGCCGGCACCCACGCGCGCCCAGCGGTCGTCGGGGTGCACCACCAACTCCGACAGCCCGCGGGTCAGCACGAGGAGTGCGCCATCGAGATCGTCCATCGCGCCGTGGCCGGTGCACTGGACGGCAACGGGGATGCCGTTCGCGGCGGCGAATTGCACCGTGCGCGCGATCTCCTCCGCGTCCCTGGCCTCGACAACTGCGAGGGGCAGATTGGTGATCGATACGTTGAAGGGGGCCGCGAGTGACGCGTACCTGTCGTCGTCCGGGTAGGCGATGGACGACACGAGCCCGGTCAGGCCGCCGAGGTCCGGGCGATCCGCGGTCGAGGCTACACGGTCCGGCATAGGGGGACGCCTCCTGCCTGCGCTGCAGCGGGTCCCACGCGCTGACTCAAGCGGAGCGCGGCCCACTCAACGACGCATGGTAGTCGCGTGCCCGCGACTCGACCAGATTCTGTCGCGGCTCATGGGCCGGGTACCGCCGGTGGCGACTGACCGCAGATGTCCGCTCCACGGACCGTATCGGTCCTCTGCCACCTCTGGGCACGGTGCGCCAAGGACACCCGGATCGTGGTGCCGGGAGTGTCCTGCCACTCGTCCGGGCGGTGGACCGTAGGCAGGACCGCGCTGTCCACGGTCCGCACGGCGGACATCTGGCACCGGGATCGGGTGATCGAGCCCCTGGGGTCCGTTCGGCGGACGAAATGACAGGAGCGACGGCGGGTCGCGGTTGCAGGGTCCACCCGGCGGACGGATGACCGAAGAACCCGGCGGCAACGGGGACCTGCAGCCACCACGGGGACCTGCAGCCACCACGGGGACCTGCAGCCACCACGGGGACCGGTCGGCGCCCGTCATCTCCGCCCCTCCCGGACCCCGAACCGCAACCCAACGATCACTCCCGCGGTGCCTGCCCGGTCCGGAGCGATTCCGTACGGTTGCGGGCCACCCAACGAGTGGCGAAGGTGGAGACCAGCCGTGGCCCAGACCCGTACCCTGTACGAGCCGTCCACCGAGCACGACGCGTGCGGCTTCGGCTTCGTGGTGGACATCGCCGGCCGGCCCTCCCACGCCATCGTTCGCGACGCGCTCACGGTCCTGGTCAACCTCGAGCATCGCGGGGCGAGCGGATCCGAGGCCAACACCGGCGACGGCGCGGGGATCATCGTCGCGCTGCCCCACCGGTTCCTGGGCACCGTTGCCGCGGATGCCGGCATCCGCCTGCCGGCGGCGGGATCGGGTGTTGCGATGGTGTTCCTGCCGCGGGACGAGGAGAGCCGCACGGGAACCCGCGAGCGGTTCGAGCAGGTGCTGGCCGCGGAGAACCTGGAGCTCCTCGGCTGGCGGGCCGTCCCCACGGAGGCAGCCGAACTCGGCGCGTCGGCCCGGAGCAGCCAGCCGGTCATCGAGCAGGCCTTCATCGCCCGCCCGGCGGACCTGGGACCCACGGCCGACGGCGACCTGGCCTTCGAACGGCGCCTGTACGTGGCGCGCAGGCTGATCGAGAAGGCCGTGGGCCGCTGCGCCCTCCCCGGCCGCGGCGACTTCTACATTCCCTCGATGTCCTGCCGGACGATCGTCTACAAGGGGATGCTCAACGCGTCCCAGCTGCCGACCTTCTACCCGGACCTCCGGGACGGCCGGTTCGAGAGCGCGATCGGGCTCGTCCACTCGAGGTTCTCGACCAACACGTTCCCCTCGTGGTCGCGGGCCCACCCATATCGCTACATCAGCCACAACGGCGAGATCAACACCCTGCGCGGGAACGTGAACTGGATGTTCGCGCGCCAGTCGACGTTCCGGTCCGCCGTGTTCGGCGAGGACCTCAACAAGATCCTGCCCGCGGTGGACGTGGACGGCTCGGACACGACGATCTTCGACAACGTGCTCGAGCTGCTGCATCTCTCCGGCCGGAGCCTGGCCCACTCGATGATGATGATGGTGCCGGAGCCGTGGAGCCGGGACCCGTCGATGTCGCCCGAGCGCCGTGCCTTCTACGAGTACCACTCGTGCCTGATGGAGCCGTGGGACGGCCCCGCGTCGCTGGCCTTCACGGATGGCGTCCGCGTTGGCGCCACCCTGGACCGCAACGGCCTCCGGCCCGGGCGCTACTACGTGACCCGCGACGGGCGCGTGGTGATGGCCAGCGAGGCCGGCGTCCTGGACATCCCGCCGGCGGACGTGGTCGCGAAGGGGCGCCTGCAGCCCGGCCGCATGTTCCTGGTGGACACGGGCGAGGGCCGGCTCGTCCCCGACGACGAGCTCAAGGCTGCGATCACCGGCGCGGAACCCTACGAGCAGTGGGTCCGCGAGTCCCTCGTCAACCTGGCGGACCTGCCGGCCCCCGAGAACGTCATCGCGCCCGACCACGAGACGGTCCTGCGCCGCCAGGAGGCCTTCGGGTACACGTCCGAGGACGTCCGGATGATCATCAACGAGATGGCGACCACGGGCGCCGACCCCATCGGCTCCATGGGCAACGACGCCCCGCTCGCCGTCCTCTCGGAGCGGCCACAGCTCCTGTACAGCTACTTCAAGCAGCTCTTCGCGCAGGTCACCAATCCGCCGGTGGACGCGATCCGCGAGGAGATCATCATGGCCACGGATCGCTCGATCGGGCCCGAGGCCAACCTGCTCGAACCCGGGCCCGATGCCGCCCACCAGGTCGCGCTCCCCTCGCCCGTGATCTCGAACGCGGAGCTCGAGCAGATCAGGGCGCTGGACGGAGGCCCGGACAGCCACGGCTTCCGGACCATCACGCTCCCGATCCTGTTCAAGGTCGGCGACAACGGGTCCGGCCTGCGGCGCGCCATCGAGGACCTGCGCCGGCAGGCGTCGGAAGCCATCGCCGAGGGCTACAACCAGGTCATCCTGTCCGACCGTGGCCACAACGAGACCGATGCGCCGATCCCCGCGCTCCTCGCCGTGTCCGCGGTGCATCACCACCTGGTGCGGGCTGGGACGCGCGGCCGCGTCGGCCTGCTCCTGGAGTCGGGGGAACCGCGTGAAGCCCACCACTTCTGCCTGCTGATCGGGTACGGGGCCAGCGCCATCAACCCCTACCTTGCCTTCGAGACCATCGACGACCAGGTGCGCCTGGGGGCGGTCCCGGGCCCCACGGCGGCGGCGGAGCACCGCTACCGCAAGGCCGCGACCAAGGGCGTGATCAAGGCGATCTCCCGGATGGGGATCTCCACCGTCCACAGCTACCACGGCGCCCAGGTGTTCGAGGCCATCGGGCTCAACCGCGACTTCGTCGACGAGTACTTCACCTGGACGCCAACCCGTATCGGCGGCATCGGCATCGAGCTGGTGTCCCAGGAGGTCAGGCTCCGCCAGGACCAGGCCTGGCCGCCGCGCCGGCCGATCCTCCACACCCAGCTCTCGCCGGGCGGCCAGTACCAGTACCGCGCGGACGGTGAGAACCACCTGTTCAACCCGCTCACGATCAGCACGCTCCAGAAGGCGGTCCGGACCGGCGACTACGCCACGTTCAAGGACTACTCGTCCCTCGTGGACGACCAGAGCACCCGGCTGGCGACCCTGCGCGGGCTCCTGGAGCTGCGGCCGGCCCTCCGTCCCGTGTCCATCGACGAGGTGGAGCCCGTTGAGACCATCGTGCGGCGGTTCAAGACCGGGGCCATGAGCTACGGCTCGATCTCCGGCGAGGCGCACGAGGCGCTGGCCATCGCCATGAACCGCATCGGCG
Source organism: uncultured Chloroflexia bacterium (assembly GCA_963788375.1). GTDB lineage: Bacteria > Chloroflexota > Limnocylindria > Limnocylindrales > CSP1-4 > CAIXZV01. Next base: position 357,989 of record CAWBGT010000016.1, on the reverse strand, counting down.
GCAAGTCCAACACCGGCGAGGGGGGCGAGGACCCGGCCCGCTACGAGCCGCTGCCCAACGGCGATTCCAGGAGCAGCGCGATCAAGCAGGTCGCGTCGGGCCGATTCGGCGTGACCAGCGAGTACCTGGTCAACGCCCGTGAGATCCAGATCAAGATGGCCCAGGGCGCCAAGCCCGGCGAGGGCGGCCAGCTGCCCGGCTCCAAGGTCTACCCGTGGATCGCCCGGACTCGGCACTCCACGCCCGGCGTGGGGCTCATCAGCCCGCCGCCGCACCACGACATCTACTCCATCGAGGATCTCAAGCAGCTCATCCACGACCTCAAGAACGCGAACCACCGGGCGCGGATCAGCGTGAAGCTGGTCGCGGAGGTGGGCGTGGGCACCGTGGCCGCGGGCGTCGCCAAGGCCCATGCGGACGTTGTGCTGATCTCCGGCCACGATGGCGGGACCGGTGCCTCGCCGCTCACCTCGATCAAGCATGCCGGGGTGCCGTGGGAGCTGGGCCTGGCCGAGGCCCACCAGGTCCTGCTGATGAACGACCTGCGGTCGCGGGTCGTGGTCGAGGTCGACGGACAGCTCAAGACCGGCCGCGACGTCGTGGTGGGTGCCCTCCTGGGCGCCGAGGAGTTCGGCTTCGCCACGGCCCCGCTGGTCTCGCTGGGCTGCGTGATGATGCGCGCCTGCCACCTCAACACCTGCCCGGTGGGCGTCGCCACCCAGGACCCGGAGCTGCGCAAGCGGTTCGCCGGCGAGCCCGAGCACGTCGTCAACTTCATGCGCTTCATCGCCCAGGAGGTGCGCGAGCAGATGGCGCGCCTGGGCTTCCGGACGATGGACGAGATGATCGGCCGGACCGATCGGCTTGAGATGCGCCCGGCCCTCGACCACTGGAAGGCACGCGGTCTGGACTTCTCGCGGGTCCTCGCGCTCCCCGACGTCCCCGGCTCGTTCGACGGTCGCCAGACCAAGGTCCAGCAGCACGGCGTGGAGGACTCGCTCGATGCGACCGTGCTCCTCGACCTGTGCGCCCCCGCGCTCACCGAGGGCCTCCCGGTCACCGCGTCGCTTCCCATCCGGAACGTGAACCGGGCGACCGGAACCATGCTCGGCTCCGAGATCACGCGCCACTGGGGTCGGGACGGGCTTCCCGACGACACGATCGGCCTGACCTTCACGGGCTCGGCCGGCCAGAGCTTCGGCGCCTTCATCCCGCGTGGCCTGACGCTCACCCTGGTGGGCGACACCAACGACTACGTCGGCAAGGGGCTCTCGGGTGGGCGGCTGGTCATCCGGCCGCCCGAGGCATCGCCGTTCCAGGCCCACGAGAACGTGATCGCGGGCAACGTCGCGCTCTACGGCGCCACGGGTGGCGAGGCCTTCATCCGGGGCACGGCGGGCGAGCGGTTCGCCGTCCGGAACTCCGGCGCCACGGCGGTGGTCGAGGGCGTGGGCGATCACGGCTGCGAGTACATGACCGGCGGCCGGGTGCTGGTCCTCGGCCGGACGGGGCGCAACTTCGCGGCCGGGATGTCGGGCGGGACCGCCTGGGTCTACGACGAGGACGGGACATTCGCATCCCGCTGCAACACGGAGCTGGTGGGCCTGGAGCCCCTGGCCGCCGATCCCGCTGAGGCGGCCGAGGTCCGCGAGCTGCTGGGGCGCCACCACGCGCTGACCGGCTCGGTGCGGGCGGCGGACCTGCTCGCGACCTGGGACCGGGCAGTCGCGGCCTTCGTCCGGGTGATCCCACACGACTACCGGCGCGTGCTGGAGGCCCAGGCGCGGATGCGCGCGGCGGGCCTGGGCCCCGACGAGGCCGAGATGGCGGCGTTCGAGGAGAACGCACGCAGCCTCGCCCGGGTGGGCGGCTCGTGATGGGCGGGCACGCCTGATGGGCCGGCCCACCGGGTTCATCGAGATCACGCGGCGGTCCCAGCCGTCGAGGCCGCCGCTGGAGCGCATCGCCGACTGGAGCGAGGAGCACCCGCGCCTGTCCGAGACCGAGCTCGCCGACCAGGGCGCCCGGTGCATGGACTGCGGCGTCCCCTACTGCCACACCGGGGTGCTCATCGGTGGCATGGCCGCGGGTTGCCCCATCAACAACCTCATCCCGGAGTGGAACGACCTCGTCTATCGCGGCCAGTGGCGGGAGGCGTCGATCCGCCTCCACGGGACGAACAACTTCCCGGAATTCACCGGGCGCGTCTGCCCGGCGCCGTGCGAGGGATCCTGCACCGTGGGCCTCAACGGCGACCCGGTTGCGATCAAGACGATCGAGCAGGAGATCGCCGACCGGGCCTGGGAGGAGGGCTGGATCACGGCGACGCCGCCGCTCGCACGGACCGGACGCTCCGTAGCGGTCGTGGGGTCCGGCCCGGCCGGCTTGGCCGCCGCCGACCAGCTCAACCGGGCCGGTCACCGGGTCACCGTGTTCGAACGGGCGGGGCGGGTCGGCGGCCTGCTGATGTACGGCATCCCGTCCATGAAGCTGGACAAGGATGTCGTGAGCCGAAGGACGGCGCTGATGGACGAGGAGGGCGTCGCCTTCCGGACAGGCATCACGGTGGGCGCCGATATCACCGCCGAGGAGCTCGAGGCGGAGTTCGACGCCGTCGTTCTCGCGACCGGCTCCACGGTTGCTCGCGACCTGCTCGTCCCGGGCCGGGAGCTTGGAGGCATCCACCTGGCCATGAGCTTCCTGCGGGGCAACACCCGGCGACTGCTTGACGGCGGGCCGGAAGCCGGGGCCCCCATCGACGCGGCCGGCCGGGACGTGGTGGTCATCGGCGGCGGGGATACAGGCACCGACTGCGTGGGGACGGCGATCCGCCAGGGGGCCCGCAGCGTCCGCCAGCTGGAGCTGCTCGCATGCCCGCCGCTCGCGCGCGCCGCCGACAACCCGTGGCCCGAGTGGCCGAAGGTCTACAAGCTGGACTACGGCCAGGAGGAGGCGTCGGCGCTGTGGGGCGAGGACCCCCGCCGGTACTCCACCACCACCCGGCGGTTCATCGGCCACAACGAGCACGTCTCGGGGATCGAGATCGCGGATCTCAGCTGGCAGCCGGGTCCGGACGGGCGCGTCGCGATGCGGGAGGTGCCGGGCACGTCCCAGGTGGTCCCCGCCGACCTCGTGCTGCTCGCGCTCGGCTTCACCGGACCGGAGCCCGTCCTGCCGCGAGCGTTCGGTTGCGACCTGGACCAGCGAGGCAACGTGCGCACCGGACCCGACCGGATGACGAGCGTGCCGGGCGTGTTCGCGGCGGGCGACTGCGTCCGGGGCCAGTCGCTGGTCGTGTGGGCCATCCGCGAGGGCCGCGCAGCTGCCGAGGGCGTGGACCGCTACCTGGCGCGCGCCTGACCGCCGACGCCGCCCCTGCCTGACCGGCCCCTTGCGGGGGGCAGGTCCATGTATGGGGCCAGGTAGGTCGTGGTCAGCCGCTTGCCCTCCTCGAGCCTGGCCAGGTCCGGGGTGATCGTGCAGCAGACGTCGTCGAGGAGCGCACCCGCCGCGACCGTCGCCGTCCAGGCAACCCGACGGGCGTGGTCAGCATCCAGGTCCGGCCGCCGCGCGAGCATCGCACCAGCCAGGTTGCGGACCGTGCGCTCCGTTCCCTCGAGGTCGATCTGGCGAAGGCGCGGCGTCGAGCTGATCGCGCGCCGCAGCAGGACACCCGCCGGAACCTCGATCCGGAACTGCACCATCGAGTCCCACGCCGCATCCATCAGGGACCGCCAGTCCGGTACCGTGGCGAGCCCGGCGAACACCTGCTCCAGGCGGGTCAGCCGCTGGCGCTCGAAGCGCTCGAACAGCTCATGAACGATCGCCCACTTGTCCGGGAAGTAGGCATAGACGGAGGTGATGCTGACACCGGCCTGCCTGGCCACGCCGTTCGTCGTCAGGGCGGTCAGGCCCTGCTCCTCGATGATGACGGCCGCCGCGGCACAGATCGCCTCGACGGTCTCCCGCGAGCGATGCTGGGATGGGATACGACGCCGGCGCGCGTACGATTCCTCGATCACGTGGTCCAGTATCGCGACTCTCGCCCTTGCGGACACGGTAGCAAACGCTACTATCATCGGGCGCTCACACCATGGCCGGCCCTGATGGCGTCTCCCCCCACGACGTCAGGGCCGGCCGACCCATTTCAGGCCGGCGCCCCGCTAGTTGGCCTCCGTCGCGAGCCCGGGACGGTCCACGGCGAACGGTGCCAGGCGCCGGTCGAGAAGCAGCAGCTCGCGGTCGAGCAGCGCGTCGAGACCCCGCAGCCGCTCAACGGCGCTGGCGGCCTCCAGGAGCGCCTGCCTTCTCGCCGGCTCCACCTGCATGATGCCGGTCAGCATGAACGAGAGCGCGGTGGGATCGTCCGGGATCCGCAGGGCGACGCGGACCGCCTCGGGATCGTCGAGCAGCAGCGGGTGGGCATCAGCCTCGACCCAGGGAGCGTCGCCGGCGTCGATCAGGGCGTCATCGTCGTCATCGACCTCCACCTCCACCTGGATGTCGATGGGGTCCGCCGTCTCGCCCTCCCGCGGCTGGAGCAGGCGCAGGTAGTCCACGAAGCGGCGAGTCACGATCGTGGCCAGCTCCTCGGCCTCGTCCGGCCCCACGATTCCCGGGTCGTCCGGATAGGGGTCCACCTCGGCAACCAGGTACGGCTCGACGTCGGCATCCACCCGTCGGATCCGGAAGCGACCCGTCCCGACCGCCAGGACCGACCAGCGACCGTCCGCGTGGCGATTGGCCTCGCGGATCTCCGCGAAGGTCCCCACGCCGGCGATCGCCAGCTCCTGAGATGCGCCGTCGCGCGGCGCGACCTCGCTGCCATCGCGGATGAGGACCACGCCAAACGGCGAGGACGTGTCAAGGCAGCGCTGGACCATGACCCGGTAGCGATCCTCGAAGACGTGGAGCGGCAGCGCGATGCCCGGGGCCAGGACTGCGTGGAGCGGGAAGAGCGGGATCTGCATCGGTTTCGTGATTGTCCCCGGATGCGGAAGAGCCGCCGGAACGCCGGCGGCTCTCGGGGTGGCGCGAGCGGGGCGCGGGCCCCGTGCGGTCAGTGCGAGCAGGAGCGCGGCGTGCCGGCCTCATCCGCGGTGCGGAACGAGGAGCCGCAGCCGCAACCCGACACGGCGTTGGGGTTGTTGACCGTGAAGCCTGCACCCATGAGCGTGTCGACGTAGTCGATCTCGGCGCCCTGGATGAGCGGCACGCTGTTGGCATCGATGTAGACGCGGACGCCGTTGGCGTGAAGGACGTTGTCGTCCGCCGTGGGCTGGTCCTCGAGCATCATCCCGTAGCGGTAGCCGGAGCATCCGCCGGAGTAGACGTAGACGCGCAGACCGATCTCGGGGCTCGTCTCTTCCTTCGTCAGCTCTGCCAGCTTCGAGGCGGCCGCGTCGGTCAGTGAGACGACGGCGGGCGTCGCGATGGCGGGGGTGACGTCGACGGTCGGCTGGGCGTCGATCATGGGAACGGTCTCCTTCGGGGGTCGCTGGCTCCGCACCGGGACGGGTGCGGGCACAGGGCGATCGTACGCACCGCAACGGATTTCGTCCAGCACCCCGCCAAAAACTCGTTGTGGCCCCGCCGCGCCGGCCATCTCCGGCCGGCGACGAGGCTGCACGGTGCAGCGCCGATTTCCCGTGCCCTCCGCGGCACCCGTTCCTGCGCCCGCTGGGGCGCCCGCATGTTCCGCGGCGGCGCCTGTGCTCGCGCCCGTTCTCGCGCCCGCTCCGGTGCGCCCGCCTGTTCCGCGGCGGCGCCTGTTCTCGCGCCCGTTCTCGCGCCCGTTCTCACCGTCCAGCGGCGCCCGTTCTCGCGCCCGCTGGGGCGCCCGCTGGGGCGCCCGTCCTCGCGCCCGTTCTCACCGTCCAGCGGCGCAACGGGCGCGGCGTGCGCTGGGTTCTCCGGACCGCGACCCGTTTGTTGCGCGGGGTCGCCCCTGCACGCAACATCTGCGCTGGCGTGCGGTGGATTCGTCTCCTGGTGCGCCCGTTGCCCCTCCCAGCGGCGGGGCGGTGCGCCTCGCGCCTCGGACCGGCGCACGTGGGAGCGATCGGTGGCGGGGCGGCGCGCCTCGGACCGGCGCCCGTTGCCCCTCCCAGCGGCGGGGCGGTGCGCCTCGCGCCTCGGACCGGCGCACGTGGGAGCGATCGGTGGCGGGGCGGCGCACGGCGCAAGCCGGAACTGGCTACTCCTCGACGCGCTCCACGATCGTGGCGATTCCCTGGCCCACCCCGATGCACATCGCGGCCAGCCCGTAGCGCCCGCCGGTCCGTACCAGCTCGTGGACGAGCATCGTCGCCAGCCTCGCCCCGGACGCTCCGAGCGGGTGCCCGAGGGCGATAGCCCCGCCGTTGGGGTTCACCCGCGCGGGATCCAGCCCCAGCTCGTCCATGCAGGCCACCGACTGGCTGGCGAACGCCTCGTTGAGCTCCACGATGTCCAGGTCGCCGGCGTCCAGCCCCGCCCGCGACAGGGCCTTGCGGACGGCCGGGACCGGCCCGATCCCCATCATGTCCGGGTGGACTCCGGCCACCGCGGTCGCCACGATCCGCGCCATCGGGCGGAGCCCCAGCTCGCGGGCAAGCCCGGCCTCCACCAGCAGCAGTGCGGCGGACCCGTCGTTGATACCCGAGCTGTTGCCGGCGGTCACGGATCCCCCTGCCCGGAACGCGGGCCGGAGGCCGGCGAGCGCCTGGGCGGTGGTATCTGCCCTCGGATGCTCGTCCCGGTCCAAGACGGTCAAGGCACCCTTGCGGCCCGGGACATGAACCGGCACCAGCTGGCCCTCGAACCGCCCGCCCTCGATGGCCGCCGCCGCCCGCCTCTGGCTCTCGAGCGCGAAGGCGTCCTGCCGGTCACGCCCGACACCCCACTCGTCTGCGACCCGCTCTGCGGTCTCGCCCAGAGAGATCGGCGGGTAGAGCTCCTGCATGCGCGGGTTGACGAAGCGCCAGCCCAGCGTGGTGTCCTCCATCGGCCGGGCTCCGCGCTCATAGGCCGACTCGGCCTTGAGCATCACGTACGGGGCGCGCGTCATCGATTCCACCCCGCCGGCGATGAACACGTCGCCGTCGCCTGCGGCGATCGCGTGGCTCGCGGAATTGACCGCCTGGAGGCCGGACCCGCACAGGCGGTTGACGGTCTGGCCGGCCACCTCGACCGGGAGCCCGGCCAGCAGCGCCGCCATGCGCGCAACGTTGCGGTTGTCCTCGCCGGCCTGGTTCGCGCAACCGAGGACCACGTCCTCGACCCGGGACGGCTCGATCCCGCTTCTATCCACGATCGCCCGGATCACCAGCGCAGCCAGGTCGTCGGGGCGGACGGCACCCAGGGCGCCGGCGTAGCGCCCGATGGGCGTCCGGACGGCATCGATGATCCAGGTCTCGCGGAGCGGGCGGTCGAGCAGTCGGGCCACGATTCGAATTGTAGCGGGCTGAACGCCCGCCTCCTGCGACCGGCACGACGGCCCGGGGTGCAGCCGCAACACCGCCCGGTACCCAAGTCCCGACCGGCTGCCGCGCCTGGAGCCGATAGTCCCGGGGGTGGACGAACGGATTGGGCGTTGTCAGGCGACGGCTTGTGGGGTCTGATTCAAGCCGTCATCGCGACAACGTGTTTGCCGGGAGCCATGCGCCCACAGCCTACCGAGACACTCACCCCGGACGGCGCGCTTGGCAGAGAGCGTGCCGCCGGATCCGCACGCCCCGCGACTGGTCGCGTCCGGTCGGGAGCTCGCGGTCGCGGCCAGGCACTGGTCGAGTTCTCGCTGGCCCTGCCGCTGTTCCTGACGATCATGCTGGCGATCATCGAGTTCGGCTTTGCGTTCAACGCCGTCCTGGCCGTCAACTTCGCCAGCCGCAATGCAGCATTGACGGCAGCCGAGAGCGGTGACGCGGAGGGTAGCGATTGCCTGGTGCTGCGGACCGTCGAGCGCGATGTGTCAGCACCGGCGGACCGCGGCCGCATCGGGCAGGTCGAGATCTACCTGGCCGACAAGAACGGGATCATCATCGGCGACGCCACCATCTACGCGCGGAACGGTGGCTCGACCACCTGCACCTATGCCGGCGGTGCCACCGTGACGGTCCCCTACGCGCTGGTCCAGGACGGCTACACGGAGGCGGACCGGTGCAACATCCTGGCGGGGTGCACGGACGGCCGGACGCTCGACCAGGTGGGGGTGCGGATCCGCTACACCCACGTGTGGGTCACACCCCTGCGCGAGTTCATCGGCGGCAATCCGGGCGGCTTCACGTTCGACCGCTCCAACGCGACACGGATGGAACCGGTCCTGTGAGCCGGCGCGACAGGGCGGCCGGTCAGCGTGGTCAGTCGCTCGTCGAGCTGAGCCTGATCATGCCGGTCTTCCTGATGCTGCTGTTGGGCATCCTGGAATTCGGGATGGCCCTCGACCACCTGATCACCGTCAGCTACGCCACGCGCGAGGGTGCCAGGGCAGGAGCCGCACTCGTCAACGGGGGTGGCGCCCTGGGATGCGGCAGCGGGCAATCGCCCAACGCCGCGACCGTGGATGCGCAGATCGTGGCTGCCGTGGAGCGAGTGCTCACATCGCCGGGCTCGCAGGTCGCCCTGGGTGAAATCAGCCAGATCCGGATCTACCTGGCAACCGCGACCGGCGGTGAGTCTGCCACCCTCAACACCTGGACCTACACGCCCGGGACAGGGCCGGACATCGACGGCAGCCCGCTGGACTTCTCCGCCGCGTCAGAGCCTTGGGCGGCCTGCTCGCGGACCAATTCCCTGCCCGCACCATCCATCGGCGTGAGCATCCGCTACCGCTACACGTTCGCCACGCCCCTGGCGGCGATCTTCTCGTTCTTCGGTAGCAGCGGACCGTCGGGCCTCGACGTGACTGACCGCTCAACCATGTCCATGAACCCAACCCAGTAGGCGCCGCCGTGCATCGTCGGATCCACACCACCCGTCCGGCCGGCGAGCGGGGTCAGGTCCTCGTCGTGTTCGCCGTGTCGATCTTCCTGTTCATTGCAATGTGCGCGGTGGTGGTGGACGTCGCCTGGTACTCGGCGAACGTGCTGCGCATGCAGCGGGCGGCCGACGCGGCGGCCCTGGCGGGCGTTGTCTACCTCCCGGGCAACCTGCCCTCGGCCGTGTCAGCGGCTCGATCCGAGGCTCTCAAGAACGGCTACACGAACGGCTCGGGCGGCGTCAGTGTCAGCGCGGGCCTGGACCCCAACAACAGCCGCAGCCTCCGGGTCACGCTAAGCGCGCAGGTACCGACATTCTTCATGCGGGTGTTCGGCATGAGCTCGATCACCGGGACCACCAACTCGAAGGCGGAGTACGTGTTGCCGGTACCGATGGGCAGCCCGGACAATTACTACGGCGTGTTCGGAACCCTGCGCACTCCGGCCGGCGGCACCAACGTCACCACCACCACCACGGGCGTCACCGACATGCTGCTGCCGGGCACGGCCCCTTCCGGAAACTGGACCACGCCGATCAACGCGACCAGCGCAACCGATGGCAATGCGTCGGCCACGAGAAACACCGTCGCCAGCCCGTACCAGGCGTGGGGCGGATTCGATATCGCGATCCCGGGCAGCGGGACGCTGGCCGTCACGGGGATCGAGCTCGAGGTACGCGCCGCCGCCGCGGTCGCCGGTTGCGTCCTGGGCTCCGCGCTCACGTGGAACGGCGCCTCGGTCACCAGTTCGAACTGGACGACATCCGACGACATGACCCTGTCGTCCGGCAGCACCTGGACTCCCTACACGGCGGGCGGGCCGACCAACACCTGGGGCCGCACCTGGACGGAGTCCCAGCTGTCCAACGCGAACTTCCGGGTGCGCCTCAGGTACACGGGGACCGGCTGCACCTCGGGCACCCTCGTGAGCGTGGACGCCCTGTGGATCCGGGTGTCCTGGAGCCGCGCTACGACCGTCTTCGTCCCCGACCCGGCCGTCGCCGGACCCAACGGCGAGGCCCTCGCCTCGCGCGGGTTCTGGGGGACGATGCTCAGCCAGGGCGCGGCCGACATCAACGGGGATGCCTACCTCCCCTACTACGAGACCACCGGGTCCACGATCAACCCGGAGTACGACCCGGGCAAGTACTACGACTACGCGGTATATCTGCCGCCGGGGTCCGCCAATGGCCAGCTCCAGGTCTTCGACCCGGGCTTCTGTGGCACGGACAGCAGTGGAGAGTACGGCACCGGAGACCGCTGGTTCTCCAGCAGCACCAGCGCGGTGTCGGCGTTCTACACCCTCTACGACACGCAGGACACCCTCTACGACCTCTCCGACGACACGGTCGTCGCGGATTCCGGGCTCCTGTTCCGCCGGATCCAGGCGCTGGACAGCAGCCTCTATTCCGGGGGGACCCCGAGCGGCACCTACACGAGCTGCCGGCAGGGAGACGTGACCGATCCTGGCGACGGCCGCTACTGGCACAACCGCTGGTGGCAGATGGTCACGAACCTGACGGGCGGCTCGGAAGGCCGGACATACCGGCTGCGGACGGCCAGCACCGACCCGAACAACTCCACCGACCAGCGCACCGCGAACGCGCAGAACAGCTTCGCCCTATGGTCCTCGGCGAGTGGCGGGTCACCGCGCGTCTACGGCTTGGGTGCCATGGAGTCGTTCACCCCGCTCCCGGGTGGGACCGCATCCACGTTCTACCTGGGCCAGATCGACGCGGTGCACGCGGGCAAGACCGTGGTGATCTCACTGTGGGACCCCGGCGACACCGGCAGTCTCTCGGCCAACGTGCAGATCATGGTGCCCGGAACGTCGGGCTACTCGGCGGCCAGCCTGAAGTGGTCCTCGGCCAAGGGGACCACCAACAGCGGCGCATCGTCATGCAACGGCCAGAAGGGCACCGGGACGTCGATCACCGCCAACACGGGCACCTCGCAGAAGTTCAACGGCTGCTGGGTGACCATCGAGGTGCCGATCCCGTCGGACTACAGCGCACCGACGCCGCCCGGCGAGTACGAGCCGGGCTGGTGGAAGATCAAGTACACCATCGGTGGCACGTCAAGCGACACCTCGTTCGACGTCACCACCTGGCAGGTGTCGATCCGAGGCAACCCGGTCCACCTCGTGCTCCCCTAGGCCCAAATCCGAACGGCATCGGTGGTCGATGTCGCGCAGAGCGGGTGGTCGAGCAGTCGGGTGATGGGTCGATAGCCGGGGTGCCGACGTCTGGGGCGGCGGCGCGACCTTGAGGTGCCGGGCCTGCTCAGGCGAGCCCGCGTCCCTTCTGCAGCACGATCTGGAGGTCCTGGGTCACACCCGTGTCGAAGGCGGCCTCGCTGATGGCAAGGTAGTAGTCCCACATCCGGATGAACCGCTCGTCGAACCCCAGGGCCCGGACATCCTCCAGTCGCCCCAGGTAGGCCGTGCGCCACGCCTGCAGCGTCCGGACATAGCTGGGCGCGATGTCCTCGACTCGTCGCACGAGAAGACGTGTCCCGTGCAGGGATCGCTCGATGGCGGCCAGCGAGGGCAGCAGGCCCCCCGGGAAGATGTGCGTCTGGATCCAGTTCGCGCTCCGGCGCTGGGGCTCGAACGCCACGTCCGGGAAGGCGATCACCTGGAGGCTGAGCAGGCCACCGGGTCGCAGGGCGCGGTCGCAGGCCGCGAAGTAGGTCGTGAAGTTCTCGGCGCCAACCGCCTCGAGCATCTCGATCGAGACGATCGCGTCGTACGTCCCCTCGATCTCGCGATAGTCGCGAAGCTCGACGTTGACCCGATCGGCCAGGCCGGCCGCCGCGATCCGCTCGGTGGCCAGCCGGTGCTGGGCCGGCGAGATCGTGATCGTGGTGACGCGGCAGCCAAGCTCGCCTGCCGCGAACAGGGCAAACCCGCCCCACCCGCTGCCGATCTCCAGGACGTGCTCGCCGCCGCGCAGCCCGGCCCGCTCTGCCATCACCCGGAACTTCTCGCGCTGGGCATCGGCAAGGGGCTGATCCGGCGACGTGAAGACGGCGCTGGAGTACGCCATGGTCTCGTCGAGGAACAGCCGGTAGAAATCGTTGCCCAGGTCGTAGTGTGCCTCGATGTTCCGGCGGCTCCCCGCAACCGTGTTGCGACGAGCACGATGGATCAACGCCCTCCGGAGCCGCAGCGGCACGCGCCACCAGCCGTCGGGCAACGCAAGCGCCTCCCGGTTGAGCGCAGCGACACGGAGCAGCGCCGGGAGGTCGGGGCTGGACCACAGGCCATCCATGTAGGCCTCCCCGCCGCCGGTGTCGCCGCCCAGCAGCAGCCGTAGGGCGGCGGCCGTGTCGTGCACGTGGATCTCACCGGCATGGGGCGACATCCGATCGCCGTAGGTGCGCCTGGATCCATCCGGCAGCACGACGACCAGGCGGCCCACGCGGATCCGCCGCGCGGCACCCAGCATGAACCGGAGGGCAGCCCGATCGATGATCCCGCCCGGAAGGGTGCCTGTCCTCCGGGCCGCAGCCTCCGCGCTCACCGGGTCGCCTCCTGAGTGCGCACGCGGTCTCCGTGGCGGAAGAACGGGGCGCCGCGGAGCCACAGTCGGAGGGCATGGTAATGGATCAGTCCGGTCGTCTTCCGGGTCACGAACGGGTGCCGCAGCAGCATCCGGAGCAGCGACCTGTCAGTGAGGGGACGGCGGCGCAGGACGAGGCTGGTGCTCAGGTGCTGCTCGCCATCCTGGCGGAGGTTGATCGCCAGTCGGAGGCCGGCGGGCTCATCGCGCACGTGGACCGCGTAGCGACCGTCCACGCTGATGAATGGCGACACGAAGAAGTCCTTGGCCATCCCCGCCGTGAACGCGTGTCCCGCCGCCGGGTCGGCGCCTTCCGGACGAAGCGTGTAGAGGTGCCGCTCTCCGAACGTGTTGTGCACCTCGACGATCACGACCCGCAGGATGCCGGACGCGTCGCGGCACAGGAAGAAGCTGGCGGGGTTGAAGACGTGGCCGAGCACCCGCAGGTTGGTCACGAGCGTCAGCCGCCAGCCCGTTGGATCCACGCCTTCGGCGCGGAGGTGCCCATTGACGTCCGAGGCCACGTCGGTGGCGGGTACGGGCAGGTGATCGGCATCCCGGAACACCGCCACGGCGCGCCGGTTGCGCCCGAACAGCCGCAGGCGCTGGTCCAGGCGGTCCAGCTCGGACAGGTCCAGCGCCGCGTACCAGACATCGTGCTCCATGGCGTAGGTGAAAGGGCGGGCCCGGCGATGCCGGACCTTGCCCTCGAGCAGGGTGGACCTCACGCGGCGACCTCCTCGACCGCGGCCCGGCCCGGCGCAGGCTGCGTCGCCGCCCACTGGTCGAGGCGCTCGAGCCGGCCGATGTGCTCGGCAGCCTCGAACCCTGACCGGCAGCCGTCCTCGTGGAAGCCGAAGCCGAGGTGCGCGCCGGCGAACCACGTCCTGCGGTGGCCCTGGAGGGCGCGGATGCCGTCCTGTGCGTCGAGCGTGCGGTGCGTGTACATGGGATGGCTGAATGCCTGCTCGAGGATGACCCGCTCATCAGCCACCTTGACGCCCGGGTTGAGCGACACGAGGTAGTCGATGGGCCCGGGGATCGCCTGGAGCCGGTTCATGTTGTAGGTCATCGACAGGGCGTCCCCGGGCAGCCGGCAGTCGGGCGTGTGCACGTTCCACGACGCCTGCGCGCGCGGGTTTGCGGCCATCAGGCTCGGGTCCGTGTGCAGCACGACCTGGTTGCGCGAGTACTCGAAGCCCCCCAGGGCCCTGCGCTCGGCGTCGTCGGCATCCCGGAGGAGCCGCAGCGCGTCGTCGGCGTGCGTCGCCATGACGACGGCGTCGAACCGCTCCGGGTCACGTCCCTCGGCCCGGACGAGGGCTCCCAGCGGCCCGCGGGCAACCTCGACCACCGGACTCCCGGTCCGGACCGACCCGGCCGGAAGCGCAGCGACGATCCTCTCCACGTACGTCCTGGAGCCGCCGCTGACCACCCGCCACTGGGGTGCGTTCCCGACGCCGATCAGGCCGTGGTTGTCGAGGAAGTGCAACAGGTAGCGCACCGGGAACTCGTGCACCCGGTCGGCCGCCGTGGACCACACTGCAGACGTGATCGGCACGATGAAGTGGTCGCGGAAGCCCCGTCCGTACCGGTGCTCGTCCAGCCATTCGCCGAGGGTTGCCCGGGTAGGCTCGGGGGTGTCGAGCAGCGCCCGCGCGTGGCCGTAGAAGCGCCTGATGTCGTTGAGCATCCGCCACTGCGCGGGCTTCCCGAACGTGGACAGCTCCGGGAAGAACCCGCGCACGCCGCGCGAGCTGAAGGCAACGCCGCAGGCATCGCAGGCGGACGCGAACGACATGTCGCTGGGCTGCGTCTGCACGCCGAGCTCGGCGAGCAGGCCCACGAACCTGGGGTATGTCCGCTCGTTGTAGACGATGAATCCGGTGTCGACGGGCACGTCGCCGTCGTCCGTTTCGACGGTCACCGTGGCCACATGCCCACCCGGAGCCACGTTCTGCTCGTACAGGGCCACCCGGTGGCCGTCACGGTTCAGCGCCCACGCGGCGGTCAGTCCGCTGACGCCCGAGCCGATGATCGCGATGTCCATGTCCGCCCCTCAGGCCGCGGCCGCGAGCTGGTCGAGGGCCCGCCCCATGCCGTCACGCGCGTCACGGGCGATCTTGGCGAGAGCTCCGCCTGCGAACGGCGTTGCCAGGCGCATGAGCCCGGTGAGCCGGATGTCGGCCACGTAGTCGATCCGGGTGCCGGTCGGGGTGGCCTCGAAGCGGATCTCGTCAATCGCGGCAACGCCCGATCCCTCTCCCGTGAGCACGACGCGCCGTGACGGCTCGTACGCGGTGATCTCGTACGCCATCGGCGCGACCTTGCCGCGCATGCGCACCCCCAGCTGGTACCGGGCTCCGATGCCAACGGGCCCGGGGTTGAGCCGTGCCGATGTGGCGACTCCCGGATCCCATCGCTCGGCGTTGGCGAAGTCGGCGACGAAGGCGAATGCCCGCTCGAGAGGGAGCGCCGTGTGGATCTGCTCGCGAAGGATGGCCATGACTTGCATTCCTGTCTAACCTTTGTACAATGTCAGCAAGGTAACCCAAGGCCTCTACAACGTCAAGGACGACTCCGCGGACCGTCCACAGCAGGGAGAACAGCCCCGATGTCTTTGCCAGTCCCCATTCCCGAGCCGCAGGCCCGCCGCCTGCACCGCTGGAACCTCGCGCTCGCGGGTCTCCACGGGATTCAGGCGGCGCTCGTCCTGGCCCTCTCGTTTGCCAAGGATCCTGTCGTGGCGGCCCCGGTCGTCAGCAGCTATCTCGCCTTCGACCCGACGACCGGCACGCTCGAGCCCGCCCAGCGGACGCTGTTCGACCTTCCGATCGGACCCGCCGTCGCCCTGTTCTTCCTGCTCAGCGCGATCGCCCACCTGGTCGTGGCGTTCCCCGCGCGCGGCTGGTACGAGCGCCGCCTCGCGCGCGGCATCAACCCGGCCCGCTGGATCGAGTACGCGCTCTCCTCGAGCGTGATGATCGTGGTGATCGCCACGCTGTCCGGCGTCCAGGAGATCGGAACGCTGATCGCGATCTTCGGCGTCAACGCCGCGATGAACCTCTTCGGCTGGAGCATGGAGCTCGGCAACGAGAACCGCCGGACCGTGCAGTGGTCGCACTATCTCTTCGGGTGCCTGGCGGGCATCGTCCCGTGGATCGTGATCTCGATCGCGCTCCTGACGTCGGCCACCGCGCCGGGCGCCGCCCCCATTCCCGGGTTCGTCATCGCGATCTTCGTCTCGCTGTTCATCAGCTTCAACATCTTCGCGTTCAACATGGTCCTCCAGTACCGCAGGACGGGCCGCTGGAGCGACTACCTGTATGGCGAGCGCGTGTACATGTTCCTGAGCTTGTTCGCGAAGACGCTCCTTGCCTGGCAGGTGTTCTTCGGGACGCTTCGGCCGTGACGGCGCGGCGGACCCCCTCGCTCCGCCGGGCCGTGGACCCCCGGTTCATCGTCGACGCGCTGCTCGAGGTCTCGGTCATCGGCAGCTTCAGCCGCATCGGGCCAACGATCCGGCGCGGGCTGTTCGGATGGGTACCTCCACGGGAGGACGCCCTCGCCGGACGCACGGTCCTGATCACGGGACCCACGTCCGGCCTGGGACGGGCCGCGGCGGAGGCCACGGCGGCACTCGGGGCGAGGGTGGTGCTCGTCGGGCGCAGCGAGGAGCGGCTGGCGAGATGCCGGGATGAGCTCGCCCTGGCGCACGGCGAGGACCGCTTCCCGATCGTGATCGCCGACATGGGCTCGCTGGCATCCGTGCGGGCAGCCGTGGAGCGGATCCTCGCGACCGAGGAGCGCATGGACGTGCTCATCGACAACGCGGGGGCCATCCACCCGGAGCGGACGGTCGGCCCCGATGGGATCGAGGCGACGTTCTCGGTCCTGGCGGTGACGCCGTTCGCGCTGGAGGCCGGCCTCCTGCCGCTGCTGCGACGGACGCCGGGGGCCCGCGTGATCGCCGTCACCTCGGGCGGTATGTACACGCAGGCGCTGGACCTTGACGACATCGAGTTCCGGCGTGGGCCGTACTCCGGCCCGCGCGCCTACGCCAGGGCGAAACGGGCGCAGGTGGCCCTCGTGCGCGAGTGGGCCCGCCGGCTGCGGGGCGACGGAATCGCGTTCACGGCCATGCACCCGGGCTGGGCCAACACGCCCGGCATCGCGGCGACCCTGCCTGGCTTCTTCCGGGTGATGCGGCCGCTGCTCCGTACCCCGGCGGAGGGCATCGACACCATCACCTGGCTGGCGACACACCCGGATCCGGGATCGACGTCGGGGCGGCTGTACCTGGACAGGGCACCCCGTCCCTTCGACCGCGTCCCCGGGACCCGGATGACCGCCGGAGACCGGCGTCGCGCGTGGGCGATGATCGCGAAGCTCGCTAAGGTCGAGGAACCTGCGCCGGACTCCTGACGATGGCGGCGGCCGTCAGGCGCCGTCCGTGGTCAGGCGCCGTCCGTGGTCAGGCGCCGTCCGCGGTCAGGCGCCGTCCGCGGTCAGGCGACGTCGACCTTCTGTGCGACGAGGGCGGCGGCATCGACGACGCGATCGGGCAGCACCAGCACGCCGTCACCTGCCGCAGATCCTGCGGCCGCGCCGCCGACCGCAACCAGTCGGATGCCCGCCGCCTGGAGTGCCCGGATGACCGTGGCGGCCGTCTCGCGATCCGACGGCGTGACGATGCCGACGACTGCCGCCACGGCGTGGGTCCGCGTCACGGCGTCCACCCAGCCATCCACCGTCACATCCGCCCCGACATAGAGCACGCCGACGCCGCGACGCCGCAGCGCCACGGCGAACGCAAGCGCTCCAAGCTCGTGGCGCGAGCCCGGCGGCAGGCCTACGACCACGGACGTCTGCACCGGGACTCCGGCAGCCTGGTAAGCAGCGGCGAGTCGGCGCGCTCCGGCGGCGCTCGCTGCATGCTCGCCCGCCGTGCTCAGCCTTCCCGCGGCCCACGCGTCGCCGAGTGCCGCCAGCGCTGACAGGAGGACGTCATCGACGACCGCCTCGAATGACCCGGAGGCCAGGATGTCGTCGAGGGCTGCCTCGGTGTCGACCACCGATGCGCCCTCCGCAGCCGTTACGAACCCCGTGATGAGGCGGGCGTGATTGTCCGCCGCGTCCGGGCTCGCCGGAGCCGGCGACGCTGCCGACTCGCGCACCACGTCCTCGATGGACACCTCGCCGGCGTCGATGGCACGTGCGGCCTCGGAGGCCGTCCAGCCCGAGTCGACCATGGAGCGCATCGCGCGCAGCACCTGGATCGTGCCGTCGTCGTACATGCGGTAGCCGGACGGCGTGCGCGTGGGATGGATGACGCCATAGCGCCGCTCCCACGCCCTGATGAGTGGCACGCCGACGCCGCTTCGAGCCGAGGCTTCCTTGATGGTGTACATGCTATGTCCACCGTAACACCCAGCCGGTTGTTGTACAAACGGTCGAATCGCCCGGGTCCGGTTCCGGCCACAGCCCGAGAGGGCCGGCGCCGCTCGGAACCCGCTCTAGCGTCCGGTCCAGGCCGGCGGGCGCTTCTCCATGAACGCGACCATGCCCTCCCGCTGGTCCTCTGTGTCGAACAGCTCCTCGAAGCGTCGCCGTTCGAAGTGAAGGCCCTGCTCCAGGGTCAGCTCCTGGGCGGCGTTCACCGAGGCCTTGGCGGCCGCCACGGCGAGCGGGGGCATCCCCGCGATCCGTCCGGCCAGCTCCAGCGCCGCGTCCACCGTCTCGGCGGCGGGGACCACCCGGGTGACCAGGCCCAGCCGCTCGGCCTCGGCCGCCCCGATCCGGCGGCCCGTGAGGATGAGCTCCATGGCCCGGGCGCGCCCGACGGCGCGCGTGAGGCGTTGGGTGCCACCCGCGCCGGGGATGACCCCGATCCTGATCTCGGGCTGGCCCAGCTGGATGTTGTCCGCCGCGACCAGCATGTCGCAGGCCATCGCCAGCTCGCAGCCGCCGCCCAGCGCAAACCCCCGGACCGCCGCGATGACGGGTGTCCGCATCCTCCCGATCCCGTCGAGCACCGCGAATGGATCGGTCTCGTGGAGCGAGTGCGGGGACTCGCCCGCCAGCTCCCGGATGTCCGCGCCCGCCGCAAAGGCCCGGTCGCCGGCGCCCGTGATGACGATCGCCCGGCAGTTCACGTCCCCGTCGAGCACGGCCAGGAGGCCGCCCAGCTCCGCGACCAGGGCGAAGGACAGGGCGTTCATCGCCTCCGGCCGGTCCAGGGTGAGCAGGGCGACCTGGTCGAGCGGCCCGTCCCCGGCAGGGAAGGCGATCTGCACCAGCGGGCGATCGTCCGACCGCGCGTCCTGGTCCGTCATGCGCTTGCCTCCTTCAAGGCGAGGTGCGTCGTGCGAGCCACGCCGGCCCGCTTGCGGAACGTGGTCCCGGGCACGCCCCCATCAGCCCTCCGGCGACTCGGGCTTGCCGGCCACCTTCGAGGAGACGGCGCGCTCGATCCGCAGGTAGCGCTTGCGGTGATAGAGCAGCGGCGGGGCGTGTGGCTCGTCCAGCGCGAGGGCGCCCACGCGCCCCACGTACAGGTAGTGGTCGCCCACCTCGAACCGGTCCACCACGGTGCATTCCATTGCCGCGATGGCGCCCTCGATCAGGGGCAGGCCCAAGCCGCCCGGACGCCAGGCGGCCCCGCAGAACGCGTCCCGACCCGGGGTGACGCTGGCGCCGGCGAAGCAGTCCGAGAGCCACTGCTGGTCCTCGGCCAGGATGTTCACGGCGTATTCCCGGCGCGCCTCGATCGCCGGGACGATGAAGCGCTTGCGGTCGAGAGCGATCATCACCGTGGCGGGATCGAGGCTCACCGACGTCAGGGCGTTGACGGTGATCCCGAGGGGCCGGTCCCCGTCCAGGGTGGTCACCACGGTGACCCCCGTCGCGAACTGGCCCATCACGGTGCGGAACTCGGCGGTCGAGACGTTCACCCGCGGAGCATACGGCCCCGCGTCCGGGCCATCAGGCACCTCACGCGGGGCCGCGGCGGGCACTACCATCGCCGCCATGAGCACCGAGACGAACGCAACCCCGGCCACCCGGATCGAGCGGGACTCCATGGGCGAGATGGAGGTCCCTGCTGACGCCCTCTACGGCGCCTCCACCCAGCGCGCCGTCCTCAACTTCCCGATCTCGGGACAGCAGATGCCGCGCCGCTTCCTGCGCGCGCTCGCGCTGGTCAAGATCGCCGCCGCCGAGACCAACGCAGAGCTGGGCCTGCTGGACGCGACCAGGGCATCGGCCATCGTGGCCGCGGCAGGCGAGGTCGCCGAAGGCGGTTACGACGCCCACTTCCCCATCGACGTCTACCAGACAGGCTCGGGAACCAGCACCAACACCAACATGAACGAGGTGATCAGCCACCTCGCATCGGCGCGCCTGGGCGGGGCGAAGGTCCACCCCAACGATGACGTCAACCGGTGTCAGAGCTCCAACGACACGGTGCCCACCGCGCTCCAGCTCTCGGCGGCGGTGGCGATCGAGGAGGAGCTGATCCCGGCCCTGATCGGATTGCAGGGTGCCCTCGCGGCCAAGGTCGACGAGTTCTGGGACGTGGTCAAGACCGGCCGGACCCATCTGCAGGACGCGACGCCGATCCGGCTCGGCCAGGAGTTCGCGGGCTACGCGGGCCAGGTCGAGGAGGCGATCCGACGTGCCCAGGCGGCCCGGGACGAGCTGCTGACGGTGCCGCTTGGTGGGACTGCCGTCGGGACCGGAATCAACGCCCACCCCGAGTACGCGGCTCGCGCCTGCATGCGCCTGTCCGAGATCACCGGCCTCCACGTCCGCGAGACGTCGAACCACTTCCATGCGCAGGCGTCGCTGGATGCCGCGATCGCGGCCCACGGGGGCCTGCGGACGATCGCCCTCGGGCTGTGGAAGATCGCATCGGACATCCGGTTCATGGGCATGGGCCCGCGGGCCGGCCTCGCGGAGCTCGCGCTGCCCGAGACGCAGCCCGGATCCTCGATCATGCCGGGCAAGGTGAACCCGGTCATCGTCGAATCGCTCACGATGGTCGTCGCGCGGGTCATCGGCAACGACGCGACGGTGGCGTTCGGGCAGACCGGGTCCTTCCTCGAGCTCAACGTGATGATGCCGGTGACGACGCTGGCGCTCCTCGAATCCATCGAGCTCCTTGCCGCATCTGCCCGCAACTTCCGGGTGCGGCTGGTGGAGGGGCTGAAGGCGACGGAGCGTGGCCCCCTGCTCGTGCAGCAGGGGTTGATGCTGGCCACGGCGCTGGCCCCGGAGATCGGCTACGACGCGGCCGCGGCGCTCGCGAAGGAGGGGTTCAAGACCGGGCGCACGATCCGGGAGCTCGCGCTCGAGAAGGGCCTTGCGCCAGACCGGCTGGACGAGCTGCTTGACCCGGCCCGGATGACCGAACCGGGACTCGAGGGCGGTGCGGGCGGAGGCTGACGCGGGCGGCTCCTGGTCAGGGACCTGAGGCGGTCGGGCGGCGATACCCCAAGGTTGCCGCTGTCCCGACGCGCGGCCGCCCGTTACAATCCGCGCCATGTCCGCCACCCGAGCCTGGGACCGCGCCGGTTCCCTCCCCGTCCCCGCCACCGGTCCGGTCAGGCCCGAGGTCGCCGCGCTGCGCGCCGGGCTCCCGTCGGTCGGCGACCTGTTCACGTTCATGCGCGACGCGGAGCTGCGCTTCGCCACGCTCCGGATGCGGATCGAGGAACGCTCCTGGACGTCACGCGGCGAGGAGGTGGGCCAGGTCGAGGTGACGTTGCGCCATCGCGGCGAGGCCAGGATCCTCACCTCGTACCCAGCCCTCGGGATCACGGGCAGCTACGACATGTGGCAGACCGACGGGACCACGGTCCAGACCTACACCGCCAGCCGCAGGCTCGGGACCCGGAGACCGGCCCGGCCCGTCGTCCGCGGCACGGGCGGGCCCGACCTGCCCGGGTCGTCGCGGGTCTATCTGTCCGTGACCCCTCTCCAGGCGGAGTCGCTACCTGAGCTGTTCGTGCACCCCGCCGGCTACTGCCAGAACGTCCTCGGAACGGGAAGCTGCCGCGTGACCGGGACCACGGAGGTCGCGGGACGCGAGGCGATCGTCCTCGAGTGCGACCACCCGCGCGTCGTGGAGGTGGCCGCAGACCGGCCCGACTTCGCGATCCGCATCGCCGTGGACCGCAACGACGGCGTGATCCTGCGCCTCGAGCAGTCGATCGGCGGGCGGGTCACCCGTGACGCGACGGTGACCAGCTACCAGCCGGACGTGGTTCTGCCGCCGTCCGCGTTCGAGTTCTCGTACCCCGCGGATACGACCTTCATCTACTAGCGACCGCTAGCCCAGACCCGCTCCGGTTCGGGCGCCGGCGCCCGGGCTCAGATGCCCAGGGGCTGGCCCGCGGAGGCCGTGACGGGCGCGTTGGCCGGTGGGAACGCCATCCGGGCGAGATCGAGCCGTTCGGCGTTGAGGGCGGGCCCAGGCCGGTTGAGCAGGTAGCCCTGGGCCGAGTCGAACCCGATCTCGATCACGGCCAACAGCTGGTCCGGAGTCTCGACTCCCTCCGCCACGGTCTTCTGGCCGCGACGCGTGGCGAGCTCGCGCAGTGCCCGCATGACCGCTTCGGAGGAGTCGTCCCGGACGCCCGCCTGCACGAGGGAGAGATCGACCTTCACGATGTCGAACTCGAGCTCCCGCAACAGCCTCAGGCCGGCGTTGCCGGCGCCGACATCGTCGGCGGCGATCCGCACGCCGTGCTTGCGCAGGACGGCGATGGCCGCCCGCAGCCGGTCGAGGTCCTCGACGGCCTCCCGTTCCGTGAGCTCGAGGACGATCCGGGCGGGATCGATCCCGCGCTGGCGGGCGAGTGCGAGGAACTCCTGGGGCCTGAACCCCTCGGACTCGACGGAGCGAGGAGACAGGTTGACAGACAGGTAGAGCCCGTGGTCCATCGTGCGTGCGCCGGTGAGGACGGTGTCCAGCGCGGCCAGGTCCAGCTCCACGGTGTGATCGGTGGACTCGGCGGCGACAAACAGGGCACTCGCGTTCGCGAATCCTGCGATCTCGCTGGGCCGTACGAGGCCCTCGTAGCCGAGCACGCGGCCGGTCTTGAGGCAGTGGATCGGCTGGTAGACGGGGGTCAGGAGCCGCTCGGAGGCGACACGGGCCACTGCAGCCGCGAGCTCAGGCAGCGACCGCCCGTCGTCCACGATGCCGTGCCGGCTGGGGTCGAACTGCTGCACGTCCGTGCGCCCGTGGCGCTTCCCCCAATACAGGGCGGCGTCCGCCTGGTGCATCAGCTGCTTGCGGTCCCGGGCCAGTCCTGGCAGCGCGGAAACGCCGATCGTCAGCGAGAACGGTGCCACCCCGAGCGTCCCGGAGCCGCCGCTCAACGCGCCACTCAGGATCTTGCGGGCAACGGCGACGGCGTCGTCGGGGCTGCGGTCCGGCAGCACGACTCCGAACTCGTCACCGCCGATCCGGAACCCGCGCTCGGCGCCGTGAATGCTGCCCAGGATGATGCGGGCCGTTGCGCGCAGGAGGTCGTCGCCCGCCGCGTGGCCCTGGGCCTCGTTGATCTGCTTGAGGTCGTCCACGTCCACGAACAGGAGCGCGACGGAGCTCGAGCCCTCGCGGGCGCTCGCAACCTGGCGGTCCAGCTCCTCCTGGAACGCGCGGTGGTTGCCGAGCCCGGTCAGTCCGTCGCTCATCGCCTCCACGAGCGCACGATCGAACGCATCCTTGAGCCCCTCCTGCTCATCGAGCAGTCGGGCAACCTGGTGGAGGACCCGATGGAAGCCGATCCAGGTCAGGATGCAGAACCCCGAGGCCAGCAGGAGCCACAGGAGCAGCATGCCCTGCTGCGGCGGTTGCGCCAGGGACGCGATCAACAGCGTCGCGCCCGTCAGCATCAGTGCGCACGCGATGAACCAGCGCACCAGGCTGGCGCGGATCGCGCGGGTCATGCTGGTTGCCGGTGCCCTCAACTGGGAACCCCCTCAGTAGCTGCCACGCAAGGTGGCCGCCCTGTTGTACGCCCGCACCACGATCCTGACCCCAGTACGGATGTACGGGCCCGGTCCGAGACCCTCCCCGGCGCGCTGGAGGGAGCGCGCCAGTCCGATTGGACGAACGGCGCTACCTTGTGCACGACGCAGGCACCGTGTCTACGATGTCAGCCGATCTCATCCGCGCCCGACGCGCCCCGTCTCACTCGTCAGGAGCCCTCCCGTGGACGACAACCAGCCCAAGGACGATGCGACCGCTGCCATCGCGGCGGAGGCCGTGGCGCTGGCGGAGGCGCACGTCGGGGACGACCAGGACAAGGCACCGGAGGCTGTGGGCGGCCCGATCGACCCCGGGAGCCGGCGGCTGGGGATCGGTGTGGACGTGGGCGGCAGCGGGATCAAGGCTGCCGCGGTCGACCTCGACAGCGGCGAGCTGATCGGCCTGCGTCATCGCGTGCCGACGCCCCAGCCCTCGACCCCCGCTGCGGTTGTGGCCTCGATCGCCAGGATGATCAAGAAGATCGTGAACGAGGTGAAGCTCGACAGTGCCGTGCCGGTCGGCGTCGGCTTTCCGGCCGTCGTCATCGAGGGGGTCACGAAGAGCGCGGCCAACGTGGATCCAGGCTGGATGGACTTCAACGCGGACGCGGCGCTCGAGCGCGTGCTCGGCCGGCCCGTCCACATGGTCAACGACGCGGACGCCGCCGGCGTGGCGGAGATGCGGTTCGGAGCCGGCGTCGGCGAGCGGGCCAGCGTGTTCCTGATCACCCTGGGCACGGGTACCGGCTCGGCGCTGTTCTACAACGGCATCCTGGTCCCGAACCTGGAGCTGGGCCACATGGAGATCCGGGGCAGGGACGCCGAGCGCCGGTCCGCGGCGGCGGCCCGGGTCCGGCGTGGGATCTCGTGGAAGGCCTGGGCCTCGGACCTCGACGAGCACCTGCTGGCGATCGAGAAGCTGTTCTCGCCCCGCATGTTCATCATCGGTGGCGGCGTATCCAAGCGCGCCGACCTGTTCATCCCGCGGCTCACGGTCCGTGCCCAGGTCGTGCCCGCGCAGCTGCGCAACGACGCCGGGATCGTGGGTGCCGCGATGGCGGCCGCCGAGACGGAGCTCGCGAAGGCCGCCGAAGGGACAGATCCAGCGGCGACAAAGCTCGCAGCGACGGATCCCGCGGCGACGGCTTCAGCCGGGATCTGACCTCCGCGGGGACCTCACCTCCGTCCGAGGCGGTCTACGCGCGGGCGCGCAGGTTCGCCAGCGCGTCGGTCGAGCCCGATGCCACCAGGCTCTCTCCCTCCCGGAATGCGCGTGATTCGGGCGGATTGGCCTCGTAGGCGCCGTCCTGCTGGAGGATCGCCAGCGTCACGACGCCATCAGCACGCAGCTGGCCCACGGTCACGCCAAGCAGCGGGCTGTCCGCAGGCACCTCCACGTCCTCCATCGAGAACGACAGGTTGCCATGCGACAGCGCCGCGTCGATGAAGTCGGTGACCCGCGGCCGGATCGCCAGCTCTGCGATCCGACGCCCCGCCATCGTGTAGGGCGACACGACCCGGTTCGCGCCGGCCTGGATGAGCTTGGCCTCGGATCCCGACGCGTTCGCCCGGGCCACGATGAACAATCCCGGGTTGATCGCCCGCGCGGAGAGCGTGACGTAGACGTTGTTGGCATCCGAGTCAATCGTCGTGACAAGGCCACGTGCCCGGTCGATGCCGGCCGCCATCAGCGTCACATCGTCGGTGGCGTCGCCCATCACCACCAGATGGCCGTCGGCCGAGGCTCGTTCCAGTGACGCCGCCTGGATGTCGATCACCACCAGCCGCTCGCCGGTGTGCTCCAGCTCGCGGGTGACCGTGGAACCGACGCGCCCGTACCCGCAGACGATGTAGTGGTCGCGCAACGCCTCGACGGCATCCTGCATCCGCTTTGCCTCCCTCCGGCCTCTCGCGGTATCGCTGATGATGGTCTCGGCCACGATGCCGATCGACCCGAAGATGATCGCGACGCCTGCCACCGCGAGGATCATGGTCCATCCGCGTTCGGCAAACTCCGTCAGCGGGTGGACCTCGTGGAAGCCGACCGTGGTGAGCGTGATCACGGTCATGTACAGGGCATCGCCCAGCGGCCAGCGGAACAGCACCGCATAGCCCAGCGTGCCGATCATGGACACGGCGAACACGATCAGCACCCAGGTCAGGAGATGTCGGCCCCGGATCGCCTGGGACAGGCCGCCCGAGAGCCGCTCCCGGGCGGAGTCGTGCGGGGCCTGGCGGGTGGGTGGCCGTGCGTGCTCCATCCGCGGATCGTAAGCCGCCGCCCGTCCTCGCGGATGGGGAGGACGACACACTGCCGGGGGAATTCCCCGACCTTCTCGCGGTAGGCCGCCGCGGGCACGGGATAATGATCACGTGCCGACCCTTCCCGACCTCAACCTAGTGCTCTCGCCCGAGCTGCGGTTCATCCTCGACCTCGGCGTCGCGGTCGCGCTCGCGCTCGTTGGTGGTGCGGTCGCGGTGCGTCTCGGCCAGCCGCCGATCGTGGGCTACCTCGCGGCGGGGATCGTCATCGGGCCGTTCACCCCTGGCTTCGTGGGCAACGCAGAGGACATCGGACGCCTGGCCGAGCTGGGTGTGGTGCTCCTCCTGTTCGCACTGGGCGTGGAGTTCTCCCTGCGCGAGCTTGCCCGGGTCCGTCGCGTGGTCGTCCCGGGGGCCATCCTCCAGATCATGATCACGGCCGCGGTAGGCGCGGTCGCGAGCAGCCTGCTGGGCTTCACGGCCGTCGCCTCGGTCGTCATCGGCGCCGCCATCGCCATCAGCTCCACGCTCGTGGTGCTCAAGATCCTGGTCGAGCGCGGTGAGCTGGACAGCCTGCATGGACGCAACGCCATCGGCTGGATGGTGGTCCAGGACCTGGCCACCATCGTCCTGATCGCGCTGCTCGATCCCCTCGCCGGCGGCGACCTGGCGGCGCCGCTCCTGTTCGCGCTGCTGCGCACCGCCGCGTTCCTGGCCGTCGCCTACGTCGTGGGCACCAGGGTCCTGCCGTGGATCTTCCGCACGGTCACCCGCCTGGGATCACCGGAGCTGTTCCTGCTGTCGGTGTTCGCCACGGCCCTCCTGGCGGCATTCCTGTCGAGCGCCGTGTTCGGGCTCTCGCTTGCCCTGGGGGCCTTCGTTGCCGGGCTCATCGTCTCCGAGTCCGACCTGGCCCACCAGGCGGCCGGTGAGATCACGCCGTTCCGGGACCTGTTCGCCGTCCTGTTCTTCGTGTCGATCGGCATGCTCGTCGATCCCGCCGCAGTGCTCCAGGACTGGCCGGCCCTGCTCGCCCTGCTCGTCGTGGCGACGGTGGTCAAGGGTGGGGCGAGCGCAGTCATCGGCCGGATGCTGGGCCTGCCCCTGCGCAGCGCGATCCTCCTTGGCGCCACGATCGGGCAGGTCGGGGAGTTCAGCTTCCTGCTCGCCGAGGAGGCACTCCACCTCGACCTGCTCGACGCGCGGGCGTACAACCTGGTCCTGGCGACCGCGGTTGCCAGCATCGTGATCACCCCGTTCCTCGTCCGGGGAGCCGCGGCGCTCGTGGTGCGGATCGAGCACCGGCGGACCGACGTGGAGCCACCAGTCCCGGGCCATGCTCCCACGCTCCGCGGTGAGCTCGCGCTCGCGGGCGACGACGACCGGCAGTCGGTGGTGGTTCTGGGCGGGGGGCGTGTCGGGCGCGTGGTGGTCCGCGCCATGCGCGCCCGCGGCTTCCGGTGCGTAGTGGTGGACCGCGACCAGCGGGTCCTCGATGAGCTCGCCGAGACCGGCGCCGCCACGCTGTTCGGCGACGCCGCGGCCCGGCCGATCCTCCATCGGGCGGGCCTGGACAGGGCGCGCCTGCTCGTGATTGCCATCGGCGACCCGATGACCGCCGAGCTCGCGCTGGAGCGGTCGAAGGAGATCAACGCCCGGCTGACCGTGGTGGCCCGGGCGCGCGGCAGGACCGAGATCTCGCGGATGCGCAAGCTGGGGGCGACGCGCCTCGCCGACCCGGAGCTGGAGGCGGCCCTCGAGCTCGCGCGCGCCTCGCTCGCCCGGATGGGCGTCTCCGGACCGGAGCAGACCGCCGTAACCGGGGGGCTTCGCCGTCGCGCCTATGGCGACCCGCAGGACAGCGACCGCTGACCGGACAGGGGTACCCACTGGGGCGCGCCCGGGTTGACGCCCGCTGGTGCCTGCGGCGCTGCCGCGCCGCCCGCGTCTTGATGGCCGCGCCGCCTGCGGCTCCCAGGGCGAAGTGCCGCGCCGCCGCGCCGCCGACCGGTTGAACCGTCGGGTGAGGCGCTGTCGGGCCCGCTGAGCGGCTCGTTGGCCGCGCCGCCTACCGGTTGAACCGTCGGGTGAGGCGCCGCACCGCCGCGCCGCCGAGCGACCCGGTCGGTCACCCCGGAACCCGCGCCGCCTGCGGCTCCCAGGGCGAAGCGCCGCCCGCGCCTTGATGGCCGCGCCGCCTACCGGTTGAACCGTCGGGTGAGGCGCTGTCGGGCCCGCTGAGCGGCTCGTCTGTCGGCTGCGGGGGCACTTCGCCCGACACATGTGCCGCCGGGCGGCGCAAACCGGCCTCCACCCGACCGTTCGACCGCCGAGCGACCCGGTCGGTCACCCCCGGAACCTTCGACCGCCCGAGCGGCCCAGCCGGGGGCCGGAACCCTGGACCGCCGAGCGGCCTGACCGTTCGACCGCCGAGCGACCCGGTCGGTCACCCCCGGAACCTTCGACCGCCCGAGCGGCCCAGCCGGGGGCCGGAACCCTGGACCGCCGAGCGGCCTGACCGCTCGACCGCCGAGCGACCCGGCCGGGGCCCCGCCAAGTGACCCGCCGAGCGGCCCAGCCGGGGGCCGGAACCCTGGACCGCCGAGCGGCCCGACCGTTCGACCGCCGAGCGACCCGGTCGGTCACCCCGGAACCTTCGACCGCCCGAGCGGCCCAGCCGGGGGCCGGAACCGTGGACCGCCGAGCGGCCTGACCGCTCGACCGCCGAGCGGCCCAGCCGGGGCCCCGCCACGTGACCCGCCGAGCTACCCTCGAGCGGCCTGCGGAGAGCGAAACAGGCGGCGCCTGGGCCACGCCGGACGCCTAGAGGAGCTCCTTCCCGCCGAACACGGACGGCAGGTCAACCTCTGGGTGCCGCCGCTCCACCCAGTCGCGAAGCGCGACGTAGGACGTCTTGAACGCCACCTCGTCCCAGGGGATGGCATCCGGTGCGAACGCACGTACCTCGAGGGCCTCGGGCGTCGTCCGTGCCACGCCACCCACGATCCTGCCCTCGAACACGAGCGTCACCACGGCCGCCTCGAGCCTCGTGTACAGCCCGATGATCTCGCCCGGCTCCACCAGCAGGCCCGTCTCCTCGAGCGTCTCACGGGCTGCGCCCTCGGCGAGCGTCTCGTCCACCTCGAGGAACCCGCCGGGCTGCGCCCACGATCCGTAGCCGGGCTCGATCCCGCGCCGGATCAGCACGGCCTCGCCGGTCGTGGTCACGGGGATGACGGTGACAACGAGGCGGGGGTTGATGTATTCCACGTGCCCACAGGTGGGGCAGATCAGCCGCAGGCGGTGCTCCGTGGGCGGCACGCCATCCTGCAGCTCCGACCCGCATCGGGCACAGAACTTGAGTCCCTGGAGGACCCACCGCGGCGCACCGCGGCCGGACGGCGCGTCCGTGGACCGGGCGTCGCGCCCGCGCCCCAGCGCGGCCAGCTGGCGCAGCTCGTCGTCCTCGAGGCGCCGCTCCACCACGTCAGGCTCCCAGGACCAGCAGGGTCGCCGCCACGATCAGGACCATGAACACGGCCGCCGGGACCAGCCAGGCCAGCCGGAACAGGCCACGCCCGCGGTCCACCGGCATCCACGCCCACGCTGAGCGCCAGATTCGGACCGTGGCGTCCGCCGTCGTGACCAGCAGGAGCGGTGCCGCGATCAGGACACACACCTTGACGATGGGGCTGCCGAAGCCGGCGCCCAGCTCCAGCGCCGTGATCGCGATCGCACCGAGCACCAGGGCCGGGGCGGAGAGCAGGACGAAGTGTTTCTGGAGGGGCGTCGGTGCCGTCTCGGGCACGCTCCGCGGCGGCAGACCGCGCAGGCTGGGGGGCAGATGCGCATCCCCGGCGACGGAGGGGATGGCCGCACCCCCCGCGGGCGCGCCAATTCCTGCCGGCACCGCCTGGCGGTCCAGCACGGGCATGCCCGGTTCCCAGCGCTCGTCATCCATCAGGCCCGAGTCTAACCGGGGCACCTGAGGGCCGACGTCGGCGGCGTTGCCAACGGTCACGTGCCACGTTGCCACCCGCTTGCTACCACTGGTAGGCGAGGTATGAAAGCCAGTGTCAGCCTCCCCGGAGACGACGTCCGGTTCCTCGACGAATACTCGAAGGACCAGGGCCTTGGGTCCCGGTCCGCCGCGCTGCACAAGGCCGTCCGCCTGCTCCGGTCGGCCGAGCTGGCGGCTGCCTACGAGAGCGCCTGGGACCAGTGGGCCGCCGACGGGGACGCCGAGGCGTGGGAGTCGACCGTCGGCGACGGCCGGCATGACGCCGGCCGACCATGATCCGGCGCGGCGAGGTCTATGCGGTCGATCTCGAGCCCGTGGGTGGCGCGGAGTCGAACAAGCTGCGGCCGGTCGTCGTCGTGAGCAACGACACCGCCAACTCCACCGCCACACGCCTGGGGCGAGGCCTGATCACCGTCATCCCGGTGACATCGAACCTGGACCGGCTGTATCCGTTCCAGGTCCTCCTTCCTGCCCTCGCCACCGGGCTTGCGCGCGATTCGAAGGCGCAGTCCGAGCAGGTCAGGTCGATCGCGGTCGAGCGTGTCGGCACAAGGCTGGGCCGCGTGCCGGATCGCCTCATGCTCCAGGTCGACGAGGCCATTCGCCTGCACCTCGCGCTGTAGGCGGCCGACAGCCTTTGATGACCTGTCCGGTCAGCGGGGCAGCGGGTCCTCGTTCGACGGATCGCCCATGACCGTCTCGGTCTGTTCGGCGCGGTAGGCGTCCAGGCGCTCGGCAAGCCCGGGATCGCCCAGCGCCAGGATCGCTGCGGCCAGGAGTGCCGCGTTGTCCGCGTTGCCGATGGCAACCGTGGCCACGGGGATCCCGCGCGGCATCTGCACGATCGACAGCAGTGAGTCCAGACCTCCCAGGTGCTGGGTGGGGATCGGGATGCCGATGACGGGCAGGGTCGTCTTGGCGGCGAGCATCCCGGGCAGGTGGGCCGCGCCGCCGGCCCCCGCGACGATCACCCGGATCCCGCGGTCCCGCGCCGTCTCGGCGTAGCGGAACAGGTGGTCCGGCGTGCGATGTGCCGAAACAACCCGCAGCTCGCACGGGATATCCAGCCGCTCCAGGACCGAGACCGCCTTCTCCAGCACTGGAAAGTCGGAGCGGCTTCCACCAACGATCCCGACGCGCGGCCCGCTCTCCGTCTCGCCCACCCTGTTCACGCCTCCCAGCTCAGCGTCGCGCGGGCGGCTCGCGCGCGATCGAGCGCCTCGTTGGCGTCGTGGCCGATCACCGTCACGTGGCCCATCTTGCGCCGCTCGAACACCTGCCGCTTGCCGTAGACGTGGACATGCACGCCTGGATCCACGAGCGCCGACGCGATCCCGGCGAGTCGCGCCGGGCGGTCCGGGCCCGTCCCCAGCAGGTTGACCATGGCCGCGGTGCCATGCGGCGCAACCGATCCCAGCGGCAGCCCCAGAATGGCGCGCAGGTGCTGCTCGAACTGGGAGGTGGAGGCGCCCTCGATGGACCAGTGGCCCGAGTTGTGCACGCGCGGGGCGAGCTCGTTGATCATCAGCCCGCCGCCCCGCAGCTGGAACAGCTCCACGGTCAGCACGCCCACGATGTCCAGCCCACGGGCGATGCTGTCGGCAACCTCCTGGGCGTCATTGGCGACCAGCGGGTGGACCGGGGCAGGGGCGACGCTCTCGGACAGGATGCCGGCGTCGTGCACGTTGCGGGACACCGGAAAGGCGAGGGTCCGGCCGGTGCGGTCACGGGCGCAGACGACCGACAGCTCCGCCTCGAAGTCGATCTCCTGCTCCACGAGCAGCGGGCGATCACCTGCTCCGCCGAGCGATGCCACCGCCGCCGCCACGCCGGCGCGCGACGTGACGCGGACCTGGCTGCGCCCGTCGTAGCCTCCCAGCGGGACCTTGATGCGCAACGGGTAGCCCAGCTCGTCCGCGGCGGCCGTGGCCTCCTCGACTCCGCGGACCTCGCGCCACGGCGCCGTGTACTCCCCGATCCCCCGGATGAAGCGGCGCTCCGCCAGGCGATCCTGCGTGGCCCGCAGGGCGGTGAGCCCCGGGCGCAGTGGCGCGATCTCGCCCGCGGCGGCGGCCGCCTCGATCCCGACGTGCTCCAGCTCGTAGGTCACGACGTCGCTCATGGCGGCAAGGCGGCGGGCAGCGTTCACGTCGTCGTAGCGGCCGACCACGATCTCGTCGGCGACGGCGGCCGTGGGGCAGGCGGGGTCCGGGTCCAGCGCCACCAGCCGGTAGCCCATCGCTCGGGCGGCGAAGCCCAGCATGCGGCCGAGCTGTCCGCCCCCAAGGACGCCGATGGTGGAGCCCGGCGGCAGCGGGTCCGGAGCGTCGGCCGGTCCGCGACGGATCCCCAGGCGGTACAGCGCGTCCTGCACGAAGTCGCTCTTGCGCAGCGTGTACAGCTGGTTGTCGTCGCCGTCCGGGGCCGCCGCCACGATCCGCTCCTTGGCAGCCGCGTATGCCTCGCGGAGCCCGTCATCCGCCCGGAGGGCTTCGCGGAAGGCGACCAGCTCGCGCAGCTCGCCACGTGCCGGAGGGATGACGTGGCAATGGATCCGGAATGGCAGCCGGTCTCGGACCACCGTGCCGACGAGCATCGGCCGGGTGGGTGGAAACGGGGCGATGCCCGGCTGACGGCCGAAACCAAGCGACAGCAGCGCGTCGACCAGCGGCGGGATTCCCTCCGGAGCCGCCTCGATGGCCAGGTCCACCACGTTCTTGCCTGGCAGGCCCGGGACCGCGGAGCTCCCCACGTGCTCCACCGTCGTGCCGGGGTGCGCGGAAGCGATCAGCCGGGCGACCTCGCCGGCGATCTCGGGCGTGCGCGGATCCCACGCGTGGAACGCGGCGGGGATGCGCTCGTAGGGGCGGATGGGCAGGTCCGACACGCGGGCAAGTGTAGGCGAGAGCCGCGCCCCTCCACGCGGGGGCGACCACGGAGGGGCGCACGCTCGCGATCCCCTTCCCTCGGGCGCCCGGTCCCCATTCGCGGTCGACCGGCCCCAATCCGCGTACGCGTGCACCGCCCCGCGGGGCAACCGGCGCGCGGCGAACCCGGCGGCGAACCCCGGCGAACCCGGCGGACCGGGCGGGCAACCGGCGCGCGGCGAACCCGACGGCGAACCCGGCGACGGACCCACCAGCCGCCCACGTATGATCCACCCATGCTGCACGGCGGACCCGGCCCGTACGGCGTCACCACGCCGCGGATTCTCATCGTGGACGATGACCCGAACCTGCTCGTGATCCTCGCGGAGCAGCTGCGGGCGGACGGCTACGAGGTCCAGACCGCGCGCGACGGCGACGAGGCGCTGCGCCGGCTGACCCAGTCCTGGCCGGATCTGCTGGTCATCGACATGCTGATGCCGCGGATGGATGGCCTGACCCTCGCCCGCGAGGTGAAGGCGCGCGCCGACCTCCCGATCATCGTCCTGTCCGCCATCGACACCGCGGACTCCAAGGCGGACCTGCTCGACGAGGTGGCCGAGGACTACGTCACCAAGCCCTACCACTACCCGGAGCTCCGGGCCCGCATCCAGCGTGTGCTCCGGCGCCTGGGCGACCGGGTCCCGCGGCAGCGGCTGGTGCTTGGCCCGAAGCTCGCCCTGGAGCTGCACCGGCGCGAGGCCGAGGTCGACGGCCAGGTGGTCTCGCTGACGCCCACCGAATCTCGGTTGCTCTACGCCCTCGCGGCAAACCTCGGGCAGACCGTGACCACGGAGACGCTCCTCGTTCGTGGCTGGGCGGACACCGAGGATGCCGATCCCAGCTACGTCTGGGTGACGATGCGGCGGCTCCGCCAGAAGGTGGAGGTCGATCCGGGCAACCCAACCCACATCCTGACCGTCCGGGGCATCGGCTACCGGCTCGTCTCTGCCACCGTGCCGCCCCCGTGACAGCGTCCGGGCCGGATCCGGCCCCCGAACGCCCCGGCTACCGCAGCTCGGGGCTGGGGTTCCGGACGCGGCTGACGCTCGGCCTGATCACGGCGGCGGTGCTCCCGGTCGCCGTCTTCGGACTCGTGGTGCTGGCGGTCACGGGGGTCGGCAGGGAGAACGACACGACCGTCGCGCGTGTCCTGCTCCTGGCAGTCGCGTTCTCCGTCGCATTCGCGGTGGTGCTGGCCTGGGTGCTCGCCGCCAGTTTGGGGGCATCGCTGCGTGCGCTGACCCGCACCGTGGACCAGGTCTCCGCCGGCGGCGAGGCGTCGGACCTGGAGCTTCCCGGCGACGACGAGATCAGTCGGCTGGCCGAGAGCCACAACCGCCTGGCCCGCGACCGGGCGCGCCGCAATCGCGAGCTGCGCCGGGTCCTGAACGCGCTCGAGGCCGTCACCATCGACGAGCCGCCTGCAGTCATCGCCCGGCATGCCGCCGCGGATGCCATGGCGGCGTTCGACATGATCGACTTCGAGATCCTCCTGGTCGAGCCACGCGAGGTCGCGCTCGAGGAGACGGTGCCCGGCGAGCCGATCCCCGTCCGGGCGGAGCTCTCCTCCTCCGGCGCCACCCTGGGTGTGGCCGTCGGCCACCTGTCGGCGACGCGACGTTGGGAGCGGGCGGACCAGGACCTCCTGGACCTGTTCGCCATCGAGGTCGCCGCCGCAATCCGCAATGCCGAGCTCTATACGCGGGTGGAGGCGCAGAACCGCCGCCTCGTGAACCTGGACCTGGCCAAGGACGACTTCCTGCGGGGCGTGTCGCACAACCTGCAGACCCCGCTTGCCAGCATCCGCGGCTATGTCCAGCAGCTTGCCGCCGAACGGCCGGACCGGCGCCTGGACATCATGATCGAGCAGGCGGACCGTCTGTCGCGCATGGTCCGCCAGCTGCTGACCGTCAGCCGCATCGAGTCCGGCGCCCTCCGCTCCCGCCTCGAGGTCTTTGCGCCGGTCCCACGCGTGCGCCGCACATGGGAGGCACTGGGGGCCGCTGATGTGCGCTTCACGCTCGAGGACCGGTCCCAGGGCTGGCTGGCGCTCGGGGATCCGGACCAGCTGGACCAGGTCCTGTGGGCGATCCTGGACAACGCCGTCGAGTACGGCGGCCGAACGCCGGTCGACGTGCTCCTGGACCTCGACGCCCAGGCCGGTGAGATGGCGATCGGCATCACCGACCACGGACAGGGGATCATGGCGGCAGACCGCGAGCGCCTCTTCGGCCGCTTCGAGCGTGGCTCCGGACGGCCGTCCGGGGAGGGTTCGGGCATCGGGCTGTACATGTCCCGGGAGCTGTGCCGGGCGATGGGCGGCGACCTCATCCTGGAGCCGGCCCGCTTCGGGCGTGGTGCAACGTTCACCATCCGGCTCCCCGCTGAGGCTCCCGAGGAGTCCTGAGCCGCTGGCGGGCACGTGCGGCGTCATCTCGCCGAGCCCGTTCGGCGCCTACGTGGTGCGGCTGACCAACTGAGCACGGGTGTCCGGTCAGCGGATCCCGGTGTCGTAGGGGACGTCCAGCCAGGTCTCGGCATCCTGCGCAACGGTGAACGGCAGGGGTCCCGGCGTGCCCATGAAGCCTTCGACCGGGCTCGCCTCCACGGAGTAGTCGCCGGGCGGCAGCACGATCCGGAACAGGCCCGAGCCGTCCGTGGTGAAGCGGGTGGTATCCACTCCGCCGGCATCGCGGACCACGAGCTCCGCCCCGCCGACCATGCGCGGTGCACAGGCCGGGTCGCCGGGTCGCTCCACCGGGCAGGTGGGACCGCCGGTCGCCCAACCGCCGACACCGGTGGAGGTGGACGCCGCACGGAGGCCCGCCAGCACGTCCTCGACCAGGACCGAGCCCCCCTCGGCGATGAACGTCGTGGCCCCGTCCTGGGCCACGTCCCAGGTCCAGGTGTGGCGGTCGATGCAGCCGGCTGGACAGTCGCCCCAGCCAACCTCGACGGTGACGCGCCAGCCGGCGGGCGGTGATCCCGCGTCGAGCGCCTCAGCCTGCCACCACGAGCCCTGGCCGATAAGGTCCGGATCCTGCTTCTCGATCCCGTCGAACAGGGGCGACCGGGCGCGGATTGCCGCCATGGCGGTGTCGGCCGAGTCGACGCCGGTGGCGGGACCTGGCGTCGAGGCGGAGCCCGAGCACGCGGCAACCAGCAGGGCGACGAGCAGGAGGAGCAGCATGCAGGCGGGTCGGTTGGTCGGCATGTCGCGTCGGTTGGTCGGCATGTCGCGTCGACGCAGGCGAGTCGGGAGGGGTTCCATCGGCCGAAGGGTACGCCGCGGACATGGAACAGCGGGCTCGCGGTCCTGCCAGTGCTCCAGTGCGGCCGGGATCCCGCATCCGGTGCCGCAAGGGTCTACCGGATCGGTGGTCGGCCAGTTCGGAGCCGGCGGTCGGTTTGCTCGTACCTGCGGACCGCGAGCCTCGCGTGCACCAACCATCCCACGCCGACGACGGGTCGCCCGAGGGCCCAAGGTCCCGATTCGGCGGGACGATCACGCGTGGGCCCGGCGGGCTCTCGGCGAATGCGTCGAGCTCGGGACGGACCCGGACCGGACCGCGCCAGCCGAGTCGGGCCGGCCGCGCACAAGTCGCTACTCCGGCCCCAGGTCGTAGCCCATCGCCCTAGGCACCCGGACGAGCCAGCGCAGCGGCGGCGGCACGTAGCCGCCATCGTCGTCGCGCTGCTCCTTGGTCACGATCGCCTCGCGGATGACGCGCGCACCGAGGAACCGGAACGGCTCCGGGGGGAACGGCCGGGGTCGGTGGCCCACCATCGGCAGCCGGACGACGGGGTCATCCAGCCGGTTCTGTGCCAGCGCCGCGAGGACGCGGCCACCCAGCCAGCTGGGCCCAACGCCAGAACCTGAGTACCCGTGCCCCCAGTGAATGCGCCCGTCGTCGAGCGTCCCGAAGGCTGGCAGGTGGTTGGGCGAGATGTCGATCGGGCCGCCCCAGGCATCAACCAGGCGGACGTCGTCGAGCATCGGGAAGATCCGCCGGAACCCGCGGGCGGCCAGCGCTGCGGAACCGCGGTCCCCGGTGACCCAGTCCCCCATCCGCCCGCCATAGCCGGCCCGGCCCCCACCACCGCCGAACGCGATCCGCCCGTCGAGCGTGGTCCGGAAGTAGTGGTTGGTGAACCGGCAGTCGGTGATCGCCTCGCCGCCCGTCCAGCCGATCTCGGCCAGCCGCTCCGCGACGGGCTCCGTCACCACCATGTAGGACGACCAGGTGATCATCCCCCTGCCGAAGCCGCCGCCCGGCCAGCCGGCCGCCCACGCGTTGAGGGCCAGCACGGCGTGACCGGCCCGGATGGCGGGACCCAGCGCGGTCTCCACGCGCACGCCGGCGCCGTCGTGGCGGATCCGCCCAACGCGGGTGTGCTCGTGGATGGCCACGCCGCGCTCCAGGAGCACGCGCCGGAGCCCGCGGGCAAGGCGTGCGGGGTGGACCTGGGCGTCGCCCGGGACGAGCATCCCGCCGCGCAGCAGCGGCGAAGCGCAGCGTGCGCGGACCTCGTCCTGCGTCAGGGACACGAACCGGTCCGCGACCCCGAGGCGGGCGGCAAGCTCCAGGATCCCGTCCCATGCGTCGTCCTGGACTGGCGACGTGCTGGCCACCAGGGTGCCGCCGGGCACGAGCTGCGCGTCGACGCGGTGGGCGTCCGCCCATCGGGCGATCCAGGCCGCTACGCCATCGAGCGCCAGCGCGGCCGCGAGGCCCGGTTCCTCGCCGTAGTTGGCCACCAGCGAGGGAAGGTAGTCCCACCAGCCCGTCAGGAAGCCGCCGTTGCGACCGCTCGCGCCACCGCCCACGATGTCCGCCTCGAGGATCGTGACGCGGGCGTCCGGGGCACGCTCCGTGAGCCACCACGCGGTCCACAGGCCCGTGTACCCGCCGCCCACGATGACGACGTCGGCGGTCGTATCCCGGGCGGGCGGCGGGCAGGGGACGCCGGGGTCTGCGGCCAGGGCGTCGCGGAGCCACCAGCCGCGCTGCTCGCCGGGACGCAGCGCCGCCATGTCCCGGTCTACCAGGCGGCGGATTCGCGCCCGGTCCCCAGGACGGCGTGCGGGATCGGGCGACGGTACGGTCCGGGATCGGGTGGCGGTCGGCATCGTGCTAGCCGGCGGATGCCTTGCGGGCGACCGCCCGCTCCACGTCCCCAAGCTTGAGCCGGATGGCCGTGGCCCGGTCCTCCTGGTCCTCGAGGAGCTTGCGCAGCTCGGCGAGATCGGCCTCCATGGAGTCCGCCAGCGGGTTGCCGGCGAACCGGCGCCGCCTTGGCGCCAGGAACGTGTTCGCGATGAAGCCAGTGAGGACGGAGAACAGGGCGACGCCCGCGAACAGCAGGAACGTCCCGATCGTCCGGCCGAGGTTCGTGACGGGGTACTGGTCGCCATAGCCGACGGTGGTCACCGTCACGAACCCCCACCAGAGGGCGTCGGACGCGCTCCGGATGTTGGATCCCGGCACCGCGACCTCCACGACGTAGACCGCCATGCCGGCGAACTCGACGACCGCGAGGACGAGGAACACCGTGAAGAAGAACGTCGCCGTCGCCCTGCTGCCGTCCAGGTCCCCCAGGGTCTCCTGGACACCGTGGCGGCGGAGCAGCCTGATGACCCTGGCGACCCGGAAGATGCGGAAGAAGCCGAGCAGCGGCACGGCGCCAATGAGGTCTGCCCAGCCGAAGCCACGGAAGAAGTACCGCTCCCTGGACGACGCCGTGGCCAGGCGGTACAGGAAGTCGAACAGGAAGAAGGGCGCCAGGATGACGTCGGTCACGAACGCGACCTGCCGGATCGGCCCGTCGAGCGGAAGCAGCACGATGACGGAGTTGACGATCGCCAGGATCGAGAGCAGCAGGATCAGCAGCTCGTAGGCGGCGCCCTTGAGCTCAGAGGCCACGACGTCGTGGCGCTGCCCCGTTCCGCGGCGCGGGCCGGTGTCGTCCGTGGATGTGGCGTCGCTCATCCCTCGCTCCTCTCTCCCGCGGACCAGGACGCCGGGTACGCCTCGGCGATCAGGTTCGCGACGACGGCCGTCCACGCGGTCTGGGAATCCGCGCCGAGCCCGGTGCCCCGCTCGCCGTCGAAGTACTCGTACATCCGCCCGGTCGCCTTCCAGCTGTTCTCGACCATCGCAATTGTGCGCGTGGCGATCTCCGATGCTAGTGCAGAGTCGACATCACGAAGCGCGTCGATCACGAGGTAGCTGTAGGTCGGCCAGATCGATCCCAGCCAGTTGGAGTTCCTGCCGGTTCCTGCATCGCCGGACAAGTGGGAGTACCCCTGTGGCGTCCTCGACGCAGCGTCCTTGGGTTCACCGGTGATTGCAGTCCCGGTCGGGACGGCTCGCGCAACAGTGTAGGACCGTGCTCCGCCGAGAAGCCGTCTCTGGCCCGTCCCGGCTGGGCCGTCCCGTCCCCACCCGTCCCGGCGGGTGTCCGCTTGAGGACGGTGTCCGGGGCCCGGCGGGTGTCCGCCTTGAGCGTCCCGGCGAGTGTCCGCCGCGAGGACGGTATCCGGGGGCCCGGCCATCTCGACCGGGTACCGGACGTATGACTCGAGCACGGCAGGCCGCTGCGCATCTGGCAGCGGTCCATGCGGCGGACCGTTGGCAGGCTCGCCCTGACCAACGTCCTCCGGGCGGACACTTGACCGCGACACGCTCCGCGGAGACGGATACGGTCCACCAGGCGGGCTGTTGGCAGGAAGCTCGGACACGCCGACCTGGCTGCGCCCTCCGGGCGGACATCTGACGTGGGATTGACCCGGGCACGAGCCGATGCGGCTCAGCTCCGACCCGCTCTTCGGTCCAGCGAGGTTCCGGAGCCGCCCTGCCGCGGCGCCGTCCCTTGGTCTTCGGTCCGGCGGGTACAGGAACCGCATCGCCGCGGCCGGCTACCTCAGCGGGGTCAGGCTCTGGTATCCAACCGTGGCGCCGGACGCTTCGCCGCGCGCCACGAACCAGGCGGGCGTCGGGCCCTTGCCCTTGACATCGAGGAGACCGCGCGCCTCGCAGTCGAAGCTGCCGTCGAGCCGTTCCCGGACCGCACGCGTCACCTGCACCCGCCCGGGCTCCCCCATCGATTCCATGCGGCTCGCCAGGTTGACCGTGTCGCCCCACACGTCGTAGATGAACTTCTTGGTGCCGATCACGCCGGCCACCACGGGGCCGCAGTGGATCCCGATCCTGAAGGCGATCCCGAGGCGGCGTGCGGCCTCGATCCCGCCGACGCATTCGGCCAGGTCCAGCGCCATCGCCACGACCCGGGCGGTGTGATCGTCGGAGCGCTCCGGCATGCCACCCACGACCATGTACGCGTCACCGATGGTCTTCACCTTCTCCAGGCCGTACCGCTCGACGAGGTCGTCGAAGACCGTGAACACCTCGTTGAGCACGCCGACGAGCTCGGAGGGCGTCAACGACGCCGAGAGGCGGGTGAACTCCACGATGTCGGCGAACAGGAGCGTGACGTCATCGAAGCGGTCCGCGATCAGCGGTTCGCCGTCCCGCAAGCGCCGGGCGATGGGCTCCGGCAGGACGTTGAGCAGCAGGCGCTCGTTCTCGTGGGCCAGCCGCTGGTGCTGCTTCTCCGCCGTCACGTCGGTTCCGTAGACGTTGATGAAGCCGAACCCGGGAACGTCGACCGGGAGCAGCCGGTATGTGGATCCTCCCGCCTCGACCTCCACCGTGTCCCGCGCGCCCGCTCGCGCCCGCTCGAGGATCGCGTCCCGGAGCTGGGGCGGCAGGGTCGACCCGACCCTGAACCCAAGGCCCGTCAGGAGCGAGGCGCTGGCCGGGTTGGCATACGCGAGGCGCCCGTCCCAGTCGAGCCGCAGGACCGGGTTCGGGTTCTCGTCCGGGAACTTCACGATCGCGCGCTCGGCCGTGACGTCCCGGCCGTAGAGGTTCGTGAAGCCCATGTCCGGGATGGCGACGGGCCAGATCGCATAGGTCCGGCTGTCGGCCGTCACCTCGATGAAGCCGTTGGTGGGTGCGACCGCGATCAGGCGGGCGAGGTCGTCGGGCGGCAGCGGCTGGCCGACCGCGATCCCCATGGCCGCGAGGACGCCCGCACTGGCGGGGTTGGCATAGATCAGGTGCCCGTCGCCGTCCACGCGCAGCACCGGGTTCGGGTTGTCGTCCGGAAAGCGGTTGATCGCGCTGATCTGCTCGCCGGTCAGCAACGCGGCCCCCTCGTGGGGCGTGCCATCAGGCGAAGGCGGCGTGCCATCGGGCACAGGCGGGACGCTGGCTACCATGGTTGTGAGCCTAGACCCAGCGTCAACGGGGGCGACACGGCTTGGGTCGGGGGTCGGCCCCCAATTGGGGCGTGTCCGGCGTCGGTCAAGCCCGGCGAGCGGCTACCACATCACGTCGGGACGATCCACGAGCAGGGATCGCGGGGGCTTGCCGCGCTTCTTGCGCCGCCGCTCGATCCGCACCTCTGCCTTGAACTCGGGGATCTTCTTGCCGATCTTCCGCGCCATCGCGTCGACCGCCTCCTCGACCGTCGGGCCGTCCGCCACGAATGCCAGGCCGCCGAACTCCACGAACAGCTGGTAGTGGTCGCCCGTGGCGAACAGCGCCGTCTCGGGGTGCCGGCAGGCGAACTTCCGCTTGCCAGCATGTGCGAGAGCCGTGTGGCGGAGCAGCCGCCGGAGCAGGTAAACGGCGTGATTCGGGTGCCTGGGGTCGCTGTCGGGCGGCAGGGGTGACCACGCCCACATCGGAATGGGGCTGTAGATCCAGTTCTCGTCAGCGGCGAGATCGTGCAAGTTCAGCGACTCCAACAGGCGGTCGATCCGATCCTCGGGCGTACGGGCGCGCTATGCAACCTCCCGAAAGACCTAGAGACGGGCCAGGACGGCCCGCAGCATGTTCAAGCGTGGACCAGCTCGCGCCGCCCGGCCAGTAGGTTGCAGTGGACGATGGCGCGCATGGACGCTGATGTGCGGGTGGCGTGCGAGGAACCAGGGAAGGTGCCGGGCGTGGCGGGGCTGGTAAGATGCCCTCCGCGCCGACATAGCTCAGCGGTAGAGCAGCTGTTTCGTAAACAGCAGGTCCTCGGTTCAAATCCGAGTGTCGGCTCCAGCGAAACCATCGAAGCCGGCCGCGAGGCCGGCTTCTTCGTTGTGCGCCATGGGACCCCCGCTGCAAGGGCACCGATCGACGCCTGGGCGACGCGCTCCGTCGCGACCGCCGGCGCACCGCAGGGTCTGGATCTGATCCTCGCCGAGGTCGCCGTCGTCGTCGAGCCCCGCGACGAGCCCGGATCGGCGTCATCTCCTCGTTAAGCCAAAGCATCGATCGCATCTCGATGGTCAGCCGCGAGGAACCGGGCGGCGCTGAGACGGACCGGTGACGGCGGGCGGCTACGGTCCGCGCTTGAAATGGTCGTCGGTCGCCAGTTGGCCGTTCGCGAACACGGAGGTATCCAGCGGTGGCAATCAAGAACCGCCCGCCCCGAGCACCGTTGTCCCCAGGGCTTCCTGACGCCCTCGACCAGCGGTGTGTGGTCGCACCCCATCCAGACCTCGAGGACAAGATCCGCGAATTGGTGCGCAAGGCGAGCGGCAGGCTGGCCGGCGCGGTACCGGCCGAAACCCTGCAACTGCCGCCTGTCAGCCGGCCGGGCTTCAACGACGGGCTGATCATCCCGGGCTCGCACTTCCCCATAGG
Organism: uncultured Chloroflexia bacterium; assembly: GCA_963788375.1. GTDB lineage: Bacteria > Chloroflexota > Limnocylindria > Limnocylindrales > CSP1-4 > CAIXZV01. Next base: position 315,516 of record CAWBGT010000016.1, on the reverse strand, counting down.
CACCCCGGTCGGACTGGTTCGCAGCGCCGCGGCGGACCGCGCACCACTGCGGGGGATCGTGCGAGTGGTGGTCGTGCTGGTCGACTTCAGCGACAAGGCCATGACCCAGACGGCGGCCCACTTCAACGACCTGTTCTTCTCGACTGGTGTCATCCCCACGGGCAGCGTCCGCGAGTATTACCAGGAGGTGACGAACGGGCTCGTCCAGCTCCAGGGCCAGGTCGTGGGCCCGTACCGCATGCCCAACACGCTCGCGCATTACGCCAACAACAGCTCGGGACTGGGGGCCGCACCGAACGCCCGCGACATGGCGCGCGATGCCGTGGTCGCCGCAGACGCGGCGGTCAACTTCGGCCCGTTCGACAACGACGGCAACGGGTTCGTGGACGCCTTCATCGTGATCCATGCCGGACCGGGCGGCGAGGTGACCGGCGGCAAGGGCGACATCTGGTCGCACAAGTGGGTCCTGTCGGGCTCGGCGTACGCCACGGATGGGGTCCAGATCTACGGCTACCTCACGGTGCCCGAGGACTCGAAGATCGGTGTCTGCGCCCATGAGCTCGGCCACCTGCTCTTCGGCTTCCCGGATCTGTACGACACCGACTATTCGTCGTCCGGCCTCGGCAACTGGTGCCTGATGGCAGGCGGCAGCTGGAACGGCGGTGGGAACACGCCGGCCCATCCCTCGGCGTGGTGCAAGGCCAACCAGGGCTGGGCGAACGTCGCGACGGTAACGACGAACAGCAACGTCACGATCCAGCAGGTCGAGACAAGCCACTCGCTGTACCGGTTGTGGAAGGATGGAACAGGGGGAAGCGAGTACTTCCTGGTCGAGAACCGCCAGAAGGTCGGCTTCGACAGCGGCCTGCCTGGCGACGGCCTGTGCATCTACCACATCGACGAGTCGATCGGCGGCAACAGCGACGAGAGCCACTACAAGGTCGGCATCCTCCAGGCCGACGGTCTGCGCCAGCTGGAGCAGGGCATTGGGCGCGGAGACGCGGGCGACCCGTTCCCGGGCAGCGCCAGCAATACGTCGTTCACCAGCACCTCCAGCCCGAATTCCAAGTCCTTCGCCGGCACCGACACCTGCGTCTCGGTCACCAGCATCAGCGCGTCCGGCGCATCGATGACGGCGCGCTTCACCGTCACCTGCGGCAAGGACCTGCGCAAGGAGATCATCAAGGAGAAGGACTTCACCAAGGAGATCCGCAAGGAGCTCAAGGAGAAGGAGATCCGCTGGGAGAAGCCTCCGATCCGGGAGAAGGCACTGGTCGACAAGATCGACAAGCGGATCGAGGAGAAGATCGACAAGCCGATCACGGACAAGGCCGCGGGCCTCGACAAGAATCCGATCTCCGAGAAGCCGACCGACAAGGTCCGGGAGAAGCTGAACGACAAGGTCGCGGACAAGCTGATCGACGGTCCGGGCGGCTTCGGGCGCGGGGGCTACGGCGGCGGCTACCGCGCAGCCGGGGCTCGCCGGCAGATTGATGTCGATCTGCTCGAGCAGCGTCTCCAGGCCCTCGAGTCGGCCGTCTGGGGCGATGACGACGGACAGGGCGATCCAGGCGGCGCCCCTGCCGAGGCCTTCATCGGGAGTGACCTGCGGCCCGACCTGTCCTCGGGATCGTTCATGGCCGAGGACGACGTGGACGAGATCCGCAAGGGTATGGCCGAGGGCGCGGCAGGGGCGAAGCGCCTGTACGACACCAAGCCCGCGGATCGCTGAGATCGCCGTGCGCAGGGGGTCAGCCACGGGTTCCGGCCCGTTCCTGGTCCTTGCGCACATCGGCGACGACACGGCGGCGGAGGTCGCCCTGCGCCTCCGCCGCCGCGTGGGTCCTGCCCACGTGAGGATCGTCACGCCCGAGGAGCTCGTGCTGGCGCCCTCGTGGGCACATGCCATCGACGAGGCGGGGGTTTGGACCCGCATCCAGCTCGCCAACGGCGAGGTGATCGGCGAGGTGCAGCCGATGGCCGTGTTCAACCGGCTCCGGTTCATCACGCCGATCCAGTTCGATGGCGCCGCAACCGGCGACCGAGCGTACGCCGCCATGGAGCTGCACGCGCTGCTGCTCAGCTGGCTGGCGTCGCTGGGCCGTGCCGTCGTCAACCGGCCGTCACCGCGTGGGCTGGGTGGGGACGACCGGACAACCCTCGAGTGGCTTCGGATCGCGAGCCATGCGGGCCTGCCCGTACGGGCCATGCGCGCCACCACGGACGGCCGAGGGCTCGCGATCCCGGAGTGGCCGTCGCGTCCCTACGCGGCTCGCGGCTCACCAGATCCGGGCCTTGGCGGCGACCAGGTCATGCGCGGCACGGTCGTGCTGCCCCGCGGACCACACCCGGCGGTCTTCGCAGAGCCGATCGGTCCTGCGCGGGCGCGGCTGCTCGTCGTCGGCGACCAGGTGCTCGGGGACCCTGTGGTCGGAGCCGATCTCGCTGCCCTGCAGGCGGGGGCTCTGCGCCTCGCCGCCACGTGCGGCACGGAGCTGCTCGCGCTGAACCTCGTGAGGGGAGCGATCGCCCGCGACGCCCACCGGCGTGACCCGGTCGGTGGTCTATCGGCAGCCGGCTGGCTCGTGGGGGACGTCGACCCGTTCCCCGAGGTCCGCGATCCGTCCGGCCTCGACCTGATCGCGTCGAGGCTGCTGTCCGTCGCCGCAGACCGCGCTGGATCCAGGGCCTCATGATCCTGTTCATCGGGATCCCGTCCGAGCCACCGATGGCGATGGCCATCGACGCGGCACGACGGACCCGCCGCCGGGCGACGATCCTCAACCAGCGACAGTCGCACCTGGCGGACTTCGCCCTCGACGTGGGCGACGACGGGGAAGGCCTCATTGGCATCCAGGGCAGGACGAGGTCGCTCTCCGAGTTCCGCTCGGTGTACGTGCGGACGACCGAGCCTCACGACCTGCCCGAACACCGTCCCCGCGGTCGCCGTCTGCCTGATGCGGCCGCGCTGGAGCGTGCTGTCGCCTTCCACGACCTGCTGAACCAGTGGCTCGAGATCACCGCCGCGGTCGTCGTCAACCGGCCCTCCGCGATGGCAACGAACATGTCCAAGCCCTACCAGGCGGCATTTGCGCTGAGGGCCGGGCTCCACAGCCCCCCGACGCTGGTGACCAACGACGTGGCACAGCTCGAGCAGTTTCGCGCGACGCACGGGCGGCTCGTCTACAAGTCCGTCAGCTCGGTGCGCTCCATCGTGCAAACGCTGACCCCGGAACGGTCTGCGCGCCTCGGCCTGCTGCGCAACCTGCCGACCCAGTTCCAGGCATTCGTCGACGGGGTCAATGTCCGCGTGCACGTTGTCGGTGACGAGGTCTACGCGACCGAGATCGAGACCGATGCGGTGGACTACCGCTACGCGGCGCGGGACGGGATCTCGATGTCGATGCGGCCCTTCAGCCTCCCGGCGGAGGTCGCGGACGCCTGTCGCCGCCTGTCTGGCGACCTGCGGCTGCCGTTCACGGGGATTGATCTCAAGCGGAGCAGCGACGGCCGCTGGTTCTGTTTCGAGGCCAACCCCTCGCCGGCCTACAGCTTCTACGAGGGGGCGACGGGCCAACCGATCGCCGACGCGCTGGTGAGGTACCTTTCGAGTCAGCCGTGACATGGGAGGCTGAAGGCACCATGGTCGCACCGATCGAGAACTACGCGGACATCGATGGCCGGATCGCCGCCATCAGACCCCACGAGACCCTGGCCGACTTCCTCGTGGTCGACATCGAGGTCGAGAGCGCTCGAACCCCGTGCCGGCCGGCCCGCAGAACGGCGCCACATCCGCGGCCTTCTACCCCAACTGGTTCGAGGAGGCGGCGGGGACGATCGTCCCCGCCGCGATCCGTCGCGATGCTCCGGGCGCCGGCCAGCTCGCTCCCGGGCGACGCCTTCGCGGCCGGATCCGCGGCGCCGGCCCTGCCGGCGCGTTCCTCCAGCCAGATTCGCTGCTGGTCGAGTAGATCGCATCAGCGCGTTCCTGCCGGCGGTCGTTGCGGTCGTGGGGAGCCGTTGAGGACGGTTGCGAGCGGTCTGCACCCGTTGACTCGCTCGCGCTCGCGTGACAGCATTGGGCAGTCGTTGCGACCGCAAGGACCGCGCCGGAGCGGAGGACCCTCTCCTTCCCGTGCACGACTCCGGCGGCGCACCGGAGGACCGGTTGATGTGCCCCAGCCACAGGTGCGACGCCGCCTGCCACCCACCCATCCTCCTGCTCCGGCGCATGCCCTGCGGATGACTCATGGCCGACACGGCGTCCCCCGTGAGGCTCCTCCTTCCATCCCCGGCCCTGGTCGTCGATGCCGCCTCCGCGCGCGTTGACCTCGAGGTCGGGCTGCTCGGCCCCATCCGGAGCACCTGGCGGGGCCGCCCCCTCCGGCTGGCCACCCGGTCCGCGTTCGCCCTGCTGGCCTACCTGGTGATGGAGGGGCGACCTCGGTTCCGCGAGGTGATCGTTGCGAACCTGTGGCCCGAGGCGAGCGCGCCGTCCACGGGAGCGCTTCGCCAGGCCCTCTGGATGTTGCGCTCGACGCTGGCCCAGGTGGGTGCGGACCCGGACGCTGTGATCGACTCGGACGGGGATGCGATCGCCATTCGCGAGGGTCTCCTCGTCGGCGTCGATGCCGTGCGCTTCGAGGAGCATCTCCGCGCTCGGCCACCCAGGCTCGAGGCCGCGATCGAGACGTATCGTGGCGAGCTCGCCGAGGGATCGGACCTCGAGTACTTTGCGCCCGAGCGCGAACGGCTTGCAGACCTCTACGAGGACGCCCTGACAGCCGCCGCCCTCGAGCGACTCGCCTCAGGCGACCACCGGCGCGCTCACGATGCGGCTCTCGAGCTGCTGCGACGCAACCCGTTGCGCGAGGAAGCGCACGTGGTCCTGATGGAGATCTACGGCCATCTCGGCTCTCGGGCCCAGGTGGCGCGCCAGTACCGGCGGCTGCGCGCCCTCCTCTCGTCCGAGCTCGGAGTCGACCCACTGCCCGAGACTGAGGCCGCGTACCAGGCCGCCCTGCGCGCGTGTGCGGTGCATTCGGCGGACCGGGTCCGACGCGCGCCAGATGCGCTCGACGAGGAAGTCCCGGTCTTCCCATCCATACGGCAAGCCCGGTTCGGCCAGGTCCGGTGATCCGGGAGGCGCCCGTCGCGACGGCCGGACCCACGGGTCTGCATCCGCCGCTGTTCGTGATGGAGATCAACCGCGGCAGGCGAGTCGGTCGTTCCGTCGTTCCGGAGGCAACGGTGGTGAGACGCCTGGCAACCGCCGGCGGGCGTTGCTGCGCCCGCAGCAGCGGCGACGCCGTGCTTCGCAGGCAGGAGCGACGGCTCCCTGTTCGGTGGTCGATGCATACAGGAGGATCGTGATGGCGTCCGGAACCTTCTTCTACGTCCACGGGGCCGGGAACCGGGCCGCGGACGCGCAGGCGAACGCGGAGCTGCTCAGGGAGGGGCTCCGCATCACCGCGACGCCGGACCTCCTGTTTCCTTCGCGGTGGGGCGATGCGGTGGGGCCCGATCCAGGCTTCCCCCTGGTGCGCGATGTGCTCCCCGAGTCGCCTCAAGGGGTTGGCGAGGCGGTCGATTCGGTGGCTGCAGCCGACAGCTACGGACCCCTCAAGCAGCTCGCCGCCCCGCAGGCCGCCCCGCTGGGAGTTGACGCCCCCGAACCCGACTCCGAGCTGTCCGACGTCGGCTGGTTGCTGGGGGCGCTGGAGGCCGGCACCCTGGATGCAGCGGGTCTCGGCGTGACCGATGCCTCGCTTCGCGCGGCGGCGCACGAGGTAGCCGCGAGCCCGGAGCTCCGGGCGGCGTCCGGATCGAGCGAGCAGCTGGTGGACGCCGTCCTGCGGTCGGTTGCCGCGCGCGCCCTCGAGCTGGACCGCGCGGCCGCCCCGCCGATGGAGGGGCTCCTCGGCGTGGACATCGGTGCGTCCATCCTCGCCCTGGCTGGCGGCGTCGCGAACCAGCTCGTCGGCGCGCTCACGTCCGTGGTCGGCTGGGTCGGGCCGAGCCTGAAGCCTGGCGCCCTGCTCGCGCTCAGCCGGCTGGCGGCGCCGCAGCGGCTCTCGCTCATGACGTCACGCCAGTTCCTTATCCCGACGGACGTCCTGTTCTACCAGCGAAAGGGCGCCGCGGTTCGGGCCCACCTCCGGGAGGAGCTTGCCGGCCTTGACCGGCCGATCGTCGCACTCGGTCACTCCCTGGGCGGAATCGCGCTCGTCGACGCGCTGTTCGGACCCGACGCACCGGGCCCGGCTGAACACGGCGTCAGCCTGCTCGTCACATTCGGATCGCAGTCCGCCATGCTGGGGGCGATCGGGGCGCTGGATGCGGTGACGCCGACGATCCCGTGGACCAACATCTGGACCCTCTACGACTTCGTCTCGTTCCGGGCCGGCGTGCTGTGGCCGGGCGCGACCGACGTCGGCATCCCGATGGAGATCGGGTTCCCGAACTCGCACGGCGCCTACTACACCACGCCGGCCTTCTTCGACGCCGTCCGGACCGCCGTTGAGGGCGTGCAGGGCCTCGGCGCAGCACTCGGGATGCGGTGACATGGCGGAACCGATCCACGGCCTCCGCTGGCATCTCCAGCGCGACACCGATTTCGAGCGTCCCACGCGACGGATGTGGGCCGGCGGAGCCCGGGCAGGAGTGGCACCGGGCATCGGTGGCCGACGCCCCGCAGGCTTCGCGTTGCTCGCCGGCGTCGACGCGGAGCCGCTCCAGGAGATCGAGCAGGAGCTCACCTTCAACACCGACGATGCCGCCGCCCGCTACTACCTGGACAAGCTGCTCGAGAACGACGAGCGACCTGCCGTCCGCGCGCTGACGGCGCCGGGGCGCCCCGAGCTCATGCCCGATCTCAAGCTGGCCGAGTCCTTCGAGATCCGATCGTCGGGCACGCGCGTGCTCCGCTACCGGCAGTACCTCAACGGGATCCCCGTGTTCGGCACGCGAGCCGTCGTCGAGCTCGACGGCGACCGCCGCCCGAGATCAGTCGCCGCCGAACTGGCCGAGGTCGGTGCGGCGCCCACGGCAGCCACCATCAGCCAGCAGGCCGCCATGGACTGGCTCGCTGGACACTTCAGGCTGGCTCAGGCGGCCGCAGCCGAGATCACCCCGCCCGAACTCAGCTACTTCGAGGAGAGGGCACGCAAGCGCTGGCACCTCGCCTGGCACTTCACTGCAGTCCCTGGGCCAGTCCATCCTCGCGCCGGGGATCACGGCCTGGCCCCGTCCCCGCGGAGCGCCGCGCCCCGGGTGAACGTGCTCGTGCGGGCGACCGTCACGCCCAGGATCCTGTTCACGTACGGCGCCGACCCCCGGATCGACGATCTTCCGGTGGAGTGCCGGGGTCTCGACGAGCTCGACCGGCCCGTGCGCTTCTGGGGGCGCCGGCAGGACGGCGCCTTCCGGCTGGACGATCCGCAGCGCAAGTCCACGACGTTCGATCTGGCCTTCGGGGACGTGGCAACCGCGTCGCCGCCCGTCGCCCCGATCACATCTGCGACGGTCGACTGGGGCGACACCTCCCGGGCCGCCATCTCGGCCCACGTCAACGCCGCCCGTGTCCTCGACTTCTACGAGTCCGTGCTGCATCGCGACGGCATCGACGGACGCGGGATGCCCCTCGTGTCGATGGTGAACTGCCGCTACCAGCCCGTCGGCGCCGACCAGACATGGAGGAATGCGGTCTGGTACCAGAACCGGATGTGGTACGGACAGAACCAGGATGCGACGCTCGGGCGGTTGATGAGCTTCGCGCGCTTCCTCGACATCATCGCCCATGAGCTCACCCACGGAGTGACCCAGTCCACGAGCAACCTCATCTACGCGGGGGAGAGCGGCGCCCTCAACGAGTCCTTCAGCGACATCTTCGGCGTCATCATTGCGAACTGGGACGACCGCGACGATGACGGCGGGGCCGTGGACGCCTGGACCTGGGAGATCGGCGCGACGCTGTCCGCCAATGGCTTGCCGCTGCGCGACCTGCGAGACCCGTCGAGGACCGGGGGCCCGGCGCACATGCGCGATTTCGTCGTGACAACCAGGGACTACGGCGGCGTGCACGCCAACAGCAACATCCACAACCGAGCGGCCCACCTGGTCATGACGGCCAGCAATGACGACGGCACGCGGGTCTTCACCCCACGCGAGGTCGCGCAGCTCTACTACTGGACGCTCGAGCGCCTCAATGACCGCGCCACGTTCAGCGACGCGCTCCTGGAGTTGATCGACGTCGCCTCGTCCGTCTACATCGGTGACCAGCGGCTCGACGGAATGCTCCAGGCGATCCGGGCCGCGTATGCGGAGGTGGGCATCGTGCCCCCGGCGTGATCCCGCCGGGGGAGTCCATGCAGGGCCAGGCGGCCGGAAGTCGTCAGGCAGCCGGAAGGCGTCAGGCGGCCCCCAGGGCGTCCACGATGCGCCGCGGTCCGGGGACGTCGTCAAGCATCGGGACGTGCAGCGTTCCGATGCCGTCCCAATCAAGGTGGTCGGCGGCACGCACGATGGTGAACGCCAGCAGGGCAGCCGCGGCGACCCCGCCGACCAGAGGCGCGTTGGCGCCCAGGAAGGTCATGAGCATGGGCCAGGCCTTCGAGGTCAGGCCAACAGCTGTCGAGACCCATGCGTCACCGCTGTCGAAGTCGTCCTTGAGCGCGGCGAGGCTCGCGACGGCAGCCGCGTAGACCGGACCGTCGTCGGGGAGGGCGTCGATGGCGGCCTTGCGCTCCGCCTTCAGCCGCTCGACGTCACCGGCGCGGGCAAGCACCCGCTCCGTGAAACCCTCCGCCCCGATCGTCGCGTTCCACCACTCCATCACCCGCTGCTCCAGGTCCGGGACGAGCCGCGCGAAGAACGCGCGCAACTTGTCGACGGCTGCCTGGATCGCCTTGACCGCCTTGTCGATGAACCAGCGGGCCTGGGCCGGCACGGTGGCAACGGCGGCGGTGGCGAGGGCTCCGGCCGCGCTGAGCACCTTGCCAGCCCCGATCGTCGCGATCAACCCGGCGATGTCGTCGACCACGGCGGCAGCGGCCGTCAGCACGCCGTCGTAGCAACCGTCGACGGCGGTCACGAGCGCGACCTTGTCCGCCGCGAGCTCGTCGACGCCCGCCGCGAAGCCCGGGGCGGCGAACCGCGCGACCGCCACGGAGCCCAGGTCGAGCGGCGACCGGCCAGACTCGGCCACGAGGCCGGCCGGCGACCCGGCCGCGCCGGGCGGCGCGTCTCGCGACCGATCCATCGCCTCGAGGATGCGCAGTGCGATGTCCAGGTCCGCCGCGGCCAGCGCGGCGCGCGGGAGGTCTTCGGCGCTCTCTCCGGCGACCTCCGCGATGCCGGGCACGCCAGGGGCCGCGAGGGTCTGCGCCGATGCTTCGAGGTAGCGCTCAACCACCACCTCGAGCACGTCGTCGGCCGCTCCCTCCTCAAGCTTGCGTACCGCGTCGTCGTACAGTGCGGTCACGTCGCGCCAGGCCGTCTGCGTCACCATCGGGTGGCCCTCCTCGTGTGTCCCGGAGCATAGTGCGCCCGGTCCGCGGCGGAAAGGCTCCGGCCGGACGGCGGGAGCGACGCCGCGCTGCCCGGCGCTGTCCCGATCATGCCCGGGCGAGTACGATGACCGACCAGCGCACAGGGTTGAGGGATCGCGGCGTGGTGGACCGGGACGGCGTACCGGACGGGCAGGCGGATGACGATCTCGTCAGCGTGCCCTTCCTGGTGCAGGATCTGCTGTACCTCCGCCCGGGCGAGAGGGCACCCGCGGACGATGTGCTGCTGGCGAGCCCGGTCGGCTGGGTGACCGTCCGCGGTGAGGGTCCATATCTCGCGGGGCCCGCCGGCGCCCGCGTCGCGGTCGTGGACACCGATGCCGAGACCGGGGTCTCCCGACCTGGCGCTCGCCTGGAGCCGCGCCGGGGCTCCCGCCGCTACTTCGAGACGGGCGGGACCTGGGATGCCGACACTCCGGCGGAGGCGTTCGAATCCGATGCCTTCATCCAGGTGTCGGCCTTTGCCACCGTCATGCGAACGCTCATGCTGTTCGAGGGCCCTGACGGGGTTGGCCGGCGCATTCCCTGGGCATGCGGGCCCCGGCTGACCGTCGTGCCGCGGGCGGGATTGCAGGCCAATGCCTTCTACGACCGCGAGACCGCCAGCCTGCGGTTCTTCTCCTTCCCGTCCAAGGACGGGTACCTCGTGCACGCGGTCCTCTCCGCGGACGTGGTCAGCCACGAGACGGCGCACGCGGTGCTGGACGGGATCGTGCCCGACCTCTACGAGGCCATCACCCCCCAGTCCCTTGCCATCCACGAGGCGGTCGCCGACGTGGCTGCAATCGCGCTCACCCTGCTCAACGAGCAGGTCGTGTTCTCGTTGTTCGCGATCAGCGGTGGGCAGGTCGACGGGCCCGAGGTGATGTCGCGGGTGGCCGACGAGTTCGGCGCCAACGGGCGTCATGTCCCGGGCGCCAGCTACCTCAGGTCGGCGAGCAACAGCAGGACGCTCGACCCGGCCGACCGTTCCGTTGATGCCGCCGGGGAGCTCAACGCCGTGGACGGCGTCGATCCCCACGCCCTCTCCGAGGTTCTCTCCGGCGCCGTGTTCAGTGCATTCCGCAGCCACTTCGAGGAGCTGACCGCGCGGCCGGGATCCGACTGGGCGACCGGCACACGGACACGGTTCGCCACGCTGGATGAGAAGGCCGTGTCGGTCGCTGCCAGGAGCACGGTGCGCCTGGTCCTGCGGGCCCTCGACCATCTTCCCCCGGGAGAGATCTCCTTTGCCGACCTGGGCCGGGCGATCGTGGCCGCGAACGCGGCGGCGGGCGGGCGGGCGAAGGATCGTGATCGGCTCGCGTCGGAGTTCGTGCGCCGGGGCATCGTCCGGGCGGCGACAGAGCTCGAAACGCCGGTCAACTTCAGGATCTCCAGGCTCACGGACCAGGACCTGGACAGGCTCCTCGAGGATGACGCCGAGGCGCGCGCGTTCGCCGACACGCACCGGTCGCTGCTGGGCATCCCGGCCGGCCACGAGTTCGACCTCCTGCCTCGACAGCTGCTGGCGCGCACCGCGCGAGGCGGTCACCGCCAGCTGGCCCTTCGAGTCCGCTGGATGAACGCGGAGGACCACGACCTGGGACCAGGCTTCGGCCGCCGCTGGATGGTCCCGGCGGGTGCCACGATCGTGATCAGCAGCGCGGGCGGCGGGCAGGCATCAACGCTCCTGCGGACCGACGGCAGCGACGCTCTGCGGCTGGATCGGCGCGCGATGCTGCAGCGTTGGTTCGACCAGGGAAGGCTGGCTCCCGCGGATCCCTCGGCCGGTGCGTCCGGCCGAGGCGTCATGGTGGCACTGGACGGGCCCGACGCGCAGCGATTGTCAGGCTCGGGCCGAGCCCTCCACATGCTGTGATCGTTGGGCAGCCGGTCGGCCGCCCTCCGGTCAGCGGAAGAGCGCCGTTCATCGGCGGGCCGGTCAGGCGGTGAGCACCTGGGCGCAGTGCTCCGCGAGATCGACATTGCCGTTGAGCAGGTCGTTGGCGGTCATCTCGTACCGGTCGTCGCCGGCGATGCCGACATCCTCGATGGCGAGCCCGGCGGATGGGCCAGTGCGGATCATGCGTCGGACCGAGATGGAGAAGCTGATCCCCGGCGGGATGGGTGGCAGGTCGCGACCGGCGGCACGGTAGGCGTACTCGATGTCGTTGCTGGTCCACACGTTCGCGCCGCCTGCGCCGGTGGCATCGCCGATCGAGATGATCTGGCCGATACCGTGATCGACGATTTCGGCGGCGAACAGGTCGCCACAGGAGAACGTGTTGGCGTCAACGACGGCGACGATCGGCCCCCGGTACGCCCGCCCGAGCTCGTTGCAGGCATCCGGGTCGCTGATGGGCAGGTGCTGCGAGAACTCCTCGCCGAGGTCGAGCGCGGCGCGGGTGGAGGTAGCCCAGTCAGCGAGGTCGGCGCCGTTGCCATCAGCCTCCGCCATCTGGACCATGGCTTGCGTGGCGCGGCACCCGAAACGGGTCGGCTCGACATGGTTCGCCGTGAACAGCTGGAACAGTCGTTCGGCGGTGTCAATGACGCCGCCCGGATTGGAGCGGAGGTCGATGACGAGGCCCTTGCGCGGCATCCGACGCAGCAGACCCGCAATCTCGTTGACGAAGCCCGTGGTGTGTTCAACGTCGAACGTCCATAGGCGCAGGTAGCCGAACGTGCCGCGGGAGGTGGTGAGCCTCCGTGCCGAGACGGCGTCCGAGAAGCTCGTGACCATCCAGTCGCGGGCTTTCGCGGCCGGGTCGTTGGCGGCCCGGTCGCGCTCCCACAGCGCGGTGGCGAACAGGAGCTTGCGTGCGCGGCGGGCAGTCTCGCTGGTGATGCTGATCGCACGTCGAGTGCGCATCCCGATCAGGTTGTCGGCGGTGATGGCCCTGGAGGGGTCGATGGCCCGCCATTCGAACCGGACCATGCGGTCGGGATCGCCAGAGCTGAGGGTGTCGATCCGGTAGCCGATGTCGACCCACAGCTCGTCCGGAGGCGCGAGGTACGCGAGGGGTCGCTGGGTGAGTGTTTCGAGGGCCCGCGCGCGGCGGGCGTCGGGGCGTCCCCCGGTAAGGGTCTCGGCATACAGGTCAACGGCTCGCGCGAAGGGAACGCCGTTCCAGGTCGTGACCGTGGCACCGACGGCGAAGCTGGCGTCCGGGACGTCGTCGTTGGTCTTGGTGACGACGTACGTCGGCGACAGATGCGATCCGTACGGCTCGACGAGGAACGGCAGCGCCGCCACGCTGCCGGTGGCCGCCTGATCGGCTGCCGCGACATAGAGCTGGGTGTGTTGATCACGCAGCCGATTGATCAGCAGGGTCAGCTCGCGGAGGAATCCCGCCGAGTCCAGATACGGGATCTGCCTCCGCAGCGCTCCCAGCGCGCGGATGGGGTCGTACCCGTACAGGGCACGCTTCTGGGTGTAGTGGACGTACACATCCTCGAACATGGTCATCCAGACGTCGATCAGGTCGTGGCGCTGGGTGACCGAGAGCTCGACGGGCTTCCAGGTCGCAGCTGCTCGTGGCGGGAGGACGGCACTGAGTGGCCGGCCTCGTCGGGCGGCGACGGCCGAATCGGACAGTGCCGTCATAGCCCGAAACGAGCCCGCAGTGGAGCGAGGGCACCGCCCTGGATCGGCGAGGCCTCGAGGAGGTCGAAGAACGAGGCGTCGTGCTCCACCGGCGGAATTGGCGGGATCGTGACGGTGGCGGGGTTCTTCGGCGGGCCGGCCCGGCCGCTTCGCCGGGTGTCGGGCATGTCCAGGAACAGCTCCAGCTCCGCATCGGGAGCGAAGCGGGGTCCGCGCTGCTGCGCGTGCCTGCGCGCTGGCGATCGCCGTCTGCGGATCAGCCTGGACCGCTTCGAGGGTGCTCATGATCGCGGTCCACGACCAGGCCTCGGCGGTGCCCGCCGGGTCGGGCAGCGCCACCCGCCGCCGACCGCCGCCGACGGTCATCGTGAACGACGGCGGCCCCCCGGCCAGGGTCATCAGCCTGGTGTCACCGTACCTCGGCACGCCGTTGACGATCACGAGTGCGACGTCGCGCTCGGTAGCCGCGACGATTCGCTCCCATGGATCGCCGTGGCCCCGGCCGCGAACCACGGTGACATCGGCGAAGCCGCCTTGGACGAGCCGGCCGATCGGACGGTGCCAGCAGCGCTCGAGCAGAGTTCCGGGATTGCTCGTCACCATCTCGACGATCTCGGCATCCGTGATGGCATACCCGAACAGGTCCGCGGCAATGCGCGCGACCTTCATCTCGCCGAGCAGGTTCCGGGTTCCGGATGGGCCCCAGTCTGATCCCAGGCAGACGCGCACCCCACGAGCCCGCACGTCATCCACCAGCGTTGTCTGGGCATAGAGCACCAGGTTCGACAGCGGCGACCAGACGACCCCGCCGGCGTCGGCGGCCGCCCACCTGGCCCAGTTGCCGGCATCCACGGCACAGCAGTGGATGCCGATGAACACCGGGAGAAGGCCTTGCGCTCGTTCAAGGTCGGTGTAGTCCCGTAGCACGCGCGATCCACGCTGGCCCTCGGAGCAGTGGTAGATGAACCCGGACCCGTCGCCCATGCGGCGCACCGCGGTCGCCAGGGCGTCACCCGTCTTGGTCACCACGGAGGTGTAGATGAGGTCGCTTCGGCCCGTCCCCGCGTCTTCGGAGTCGACGTTGCGGACAACGGTCCGATAGCCACGGTTTGCCGTCGGCCAGCCCTGCACAGCGGTCGCTCCGCCGGCCATGGCGCGGACCTGCACGTAGCCGAGCAACGCTTCCGGGCAGGCCTTCGCGTAGACCCACGCCGGCTCCGTGATCGATTCGGTGTAGGTGTCGGCGTTGGGCCAGTCCTTGTTGTGCAACCAGGGCCTGGTCCGGCCAGGCTCGGACCACAGCGGCAACGCGTTGTAGGCCAGGTGGTTGTGCATGTCGATGAAGCCAGGCAGCACGAACGCATCACCGACATCGACCTCGGGCGCGTTGCTGAACCCGGCCACCCGACGTGTGCCCGTCGTCACCTCGATGATCTCGTCGTCACGGATCCACACGCGCCCACGGACGGGATCCCCGGTGGCGCCGTCCGCCATCGAGGCGATCCTGCCGGCGATGACCAGTTCGCTCATCCGGACACTCCTCCGGCTAGTCGACGGGAGGCCAGGTGCGCGCCGCGGTTGGCACCGTCACCTTGATCGTCGCCCGCTTCAGCTGTGCGGTCTCGCCGTTGCGGACGGCCCAGGCGTCCAGCGCGCCCATCCAGTCCGGCAGGCCGGGCGGCAGATCGCGCGCCGGGATCGGCGTGAGGTCGGCGTGCGTGATCGATGTGCCATACAGGCGGAGGGGACCGGCCACATCGGGGGTGATCAGCGGATGCAGATCATTGAGCGCCTGGTTCCATGACTCGCAGAGCCTGGCGAACGCCTCACCCTTGGTGATCTGACCGGATCGACTCGCCGACTCGGGATACGTCGGGTGCCGGATCGTCGCATACGCCGCCGTGCTGACAGCACCCCTGGGCGTTGCCCGCCACTGCTGATACGCCGAGTCTGCAAGCTGCCCGAGCGTGATGATGGCCCCGATCCGCTGGTCCCTCACGATCGCGTTGATCCACCGATTCCGATACCTCGTGATCGCCGGATCGTCGATGTGTCGAGAACCACCCCCCTGTCCGTAGACCGAGTACAGGAACGCGTTGATGAACACGTAGCTGCGCTCGATCCCCAGGCGCGTCAACAGGCCCTGGGCACGCTGGCCGGCCTCACCAACCAGGATCCGGCGGGCGATTGCCTCGTGTGTTGCAGGGTCCTGGCCGATGATCAGTACCCTCGCCGAGCCATCAAGACGCCCCCGGTGGAACACCGGGCCCCACTCGACGCGGAACGAATCGGGCGGATAGACCGACTCACCCGGGAAGCTGCTCACCAGGTCCCGGTACGGTTGACGGTAGTAGCCCCGATCGAACTCTCGATCCATCGCGGAACCTCTCCTGGGAAGGACGCTGCGCGGCGCCGCCAACGCGGCTTAACCCTGACAGGCGTGACCCAATGCGTAAACCCCGACCTCTGGCGGCTGCATCGCCGTGGCGGGTGGCTGCATCCCGCCGCGGTGGTGGTGGCGGTCGTCGTGTTGTCGATCGCCAGGTCGCCCGCACTGAAGATCGCGCCACCTTCGTTCGCGGAGTCCTGATGAGGGTGGACACGCCGATCGTCGTGGTCGAGGGGCTGTGGATCCTTCCGGTCACGTCCAACGACCCATCCGGGCGGGTCGTCCGGGCCCTATCGACCCGCCGCCACCAGGATCGCGGCCAGGTCGTCGAGATGATCCCGGTAGTGGTCCGTCGTCTCGGAACGGAAGAAGCGCCGGTGATCCTCGTGCCCGATCCAGCGGCGCTCGGGGACCACCATGAGCGCGCCACGGAGCCTGCCCGGGAGCGTGGCGAACCGGTCCCGCAGCTCGTCCATCGACAGCGCCGCCCAGGTCGCGTCGATCTCGGCGTTGACGACGTCGCCACCACGCGCCTCCCAGTCGGCGTCGGCGCGCTCCTGGGCCGGGCTCCTCTCATCGGTCGCGAGCTCGGTCGCGACGACGAGGGCGAGCTCGTGCCCCGACAGCAAGTGCGCCATCAGCTGCCTTCCGGTCCAGCCGTGTGCGGCCGCGACCGGCACGGTCAGCCGCTCGTCGGCGAGGCCGGCGAGGACCTCGAACGGACGCCACGCGTCGCGCTCCTGCTCGAGGAATTGCCGTGCGTCGAGGGACATGCCGAGATGGTAGGCGGCCGGCGCGGCCGGCGCGGCGTGGCGCCACGCAGGGGTCGGCGCGGCCTCGCGCCACGCAGGCCGCTGCCTCCGTGGGGACGGCGGGCGTCAGGCCGGCTCGATGGTCTCGTCGGGCCGGTCCTCGTTGGGCGCCACCGCGGCCAGCATGATCATCGGGCCGGCATCGTCAGCGACCCGGATCACGTGCCGGACGCCGCGCAGCGCGAGGACGAGTTCACCTGGGCCCACCGCCCGCTCCGGGTCGTCGCCGATCGTGAACAGCGCCGTGCCGCTGAGGACCTTGAAGATCTCCTCGGCGTGGGGGTGGCGATGCGGGACGGTGGAGAATCCGGGCTGCCAGCCGTGGTAGGTGACGCGCAGGCCCGATGTCCCGACGAGCGCCACGCGCCACGGCATCTCGCCTGCGCCGCGCGCGAGCGCATCGAGATCCTGGATCGAGAGGTTGAAGGCTTCGGTGGCCGGCACGAAGGGCATTGTTGACTCCCCGGGTTCACCCGGTCAGCGGTCGAGAAACGTCTCGAATGGATGGAGCACGATCCGCATCAGGCCGGGCTCACCACCCTGCAGGGCATCGAAGGCTGCCTTCCCGTCCGCCAGCGGAGCGGTGCGACTGATGAGCTCGGCGACCCGGAGCCTCCCGTCGGCGATGCGGTCGATGCTCTCGGGATACTCGCCCGCGCTTGCCGACGAGCCTCGGATCACGAGCTCCCCGGACACGGTTCCCTGGAGGTCCAGGTCCACCCGGGGCCGGACGTTGCCGATCAGCGTGAGGCTGCCACCGGGCCGGGCAAGCGCCATCGCAAGGTCGACCGTGGCCTGGATCCCGACCGCCTCGAGCACGACGTCCGCGGTGCGCCGGCCGCTCGCCTGCTCCAACGTGGCGACGGGGTCACCGGCGCCGGAGTCGATCAGGACGTCGGCACCGAGCCGCCGGGCGAGGTCAAGCCGCTCCGGGACGATATCCGCGATGGCCACGGCCCCCGCTCCCAGGATCCGGGCAGCCTGCATGGCGAGGAGGCCGATGACGCCCGCCCCGACGACGACCACCATGTCCCCGGGCTCGATGCCGCTGATGCGCGCGGCGTGCATCGCCACGGCGGCGGGCTCGACCATGGCCCCGGCGTCGAAGGACACCTCGTCCGGCAGCAGGTACAGGAGGCGTGCCGGCACCTCGACGAACTCGGCCATCGCGCCATCGCGACGGAATGCCGGGGTGGACACCCCGAACGTCTGGCGGGTCTCGCACAGGTTGGTCTGACCGCGACCGCACGGGACACAGCGTCCGCACCAGACGATCGAATCGAACGTGACCCGGGCTTCGGCCGACCACCCGTGGACGCCCGGCCCGACCGCTTCGATGACCCCCGAGGCCTCGTGACCCATGACCACCGGCGGCAGGCGGCGGCCGGTCGTGCCCGTGTAGCCGTGCGCGTCCGAGCCGCAGATCGCCACGGCCATCACGCGGACCAGGACGTTTCCCGGGCCCGGGACGGGCGTGGGGCGATCCTGGAGCTCCAGCTGCAGCGGCCCGGTGTGGACGAGGGCCTTCAACGACGCGTCACCTTCTGGGATCGACATGGAACTTGGGCGCATGGCCCCACTCCGGTCGGCGATGTCCGGCCAGGACGCCCGCCAATTCCTCGAGCGAGACGGTGGCCGCGATCAGCGGCAGCGGATCGACGGCACCCGAGGCGAACAGGTCGACGGTCCCTTCGAGGCCACCGGACGCGCTCAGGATCCCGACGGAGGTGACGTCCTTGAGCGCCATCGTGCGCGTGTCGATCAGGCTGGGCTGGCCGGCGAGGCCGATGTAGACGACGCGTCGGCCCGGCTCGACCAGGTCGAGCGCCAGCGCCGCAACCTCCCGTGAGTTGGAGGCGTCGACCACCGCGTCCCAGGGCAGGTCCGGCAGCGTGTCGGTCGTCCAGACATGGTCGAACCCCAGCGTCCGCGCGAACGTGCGGGATCCCTCGCTCCGGCCCAGCAGATGCACCTCGGCACCTTCGGCCGCCGCGATCAGGGCCACGAGGAGCCCGATGGTACCGGCCCCGACCACCAGCAGCCGTTCGCCGGCGTCAAGATTGGCCGCCCGGACCGCGCGCAGCGAGTTGCCGCCGGGCTCCACCATCGCGCCCACCGCGGGGCCGACCGAGTCGGGGAGGGGCACGAGCGCCTTGGCAGGGACAGGCAGGTGCTCGGCGAGCGCGCCCGGCCAGCCGAAGCGGACCCCGATCTCGTGCCGCTCTGCGCACAGGTGCTGGCGTCCGCTCGTGCAGCGCGCGCAGGACCCGCAGCCGAGCATCGTGTCGCCTGTCACGCGGCGTCCCACCCACGCCGGGTCCACGCCGGCACCGACCGACTCCACGGTCCCGGCCCACTCATGCCCGATCCGGATCGGATACGCGGCCTGACCCGAGTGCAGGTACGACATCTCGCCGGTGTAGAACTCGATGTCCGTGCCGCACACGCCAGCGCGGTCAACGGCCACGATCACCTCGCCGGCGCGGGGTTCGGGCCGGGGAAGCTCGCGAACCTCCGCCACCCCAGGGCCGGCGATGACGAACGCCCTCATGTCGTCGAGCCAGGTGCGGACGGAATTGTCATCGTCACCTACATCGCCGCCAGGAGGCCGCCGTCGACGTAGATCACCTGGCCGTTCACGAACGACGAGGCGTCCGACGCGAGGAAGACCGCGGCGCCCACCAGCTCCTCCGGGCCGCCCCAGCGGCCGGCCGGCGTGCGGTCCCGGAGCCAGCGGTCGAACGCCGGATCGCTTGCGAGGGGCTGCGTGATCTCCGTGATGAAGTACCCGGGGCCGATGGCGTTCGCCTGGATGCCGTGGCGGGCCCAGTCCGTGGCCATGCCCCGGGTGAGGTTGTTCACGGCACCCTTCGTGGCGGCATAGGGGGCGATGCCCGGCCGGGCGAACTCTCCGTTGACCGAGCTGACGTTGATGATCTTGCCGCGGCCGCGCGGGATCATGCACTTCGCCACGGCCTGCGCGACCAGGAAGACCCCCTTGACGTTGACCGCCATGAGGCGGTCCCAGGCCTCCTCGGGGAAGTCCTCGAGCGGCGCGCGGTGCTGGCTGCCGGCGTTGTTGACGAGGATCTCGACGGGACCGATTCGCGCCTCGACATCGGCGATGGCGTCCTCGACCTGGGTCTTGTCGGTCACGTCGAACAGCACGCCCCGCGCAAGGAGCCCGTCCGCCCGCAGGCGCGCGACCGCGGCGTCGAGCCGGTCCGCCACGATGTCGTTGAGGACGATGGTGGCGCCAGCCTCCGCGAGGCCGCGAGCGATGGCATACCCCAGGCCCTGCGCGGATCCCGTGACCAGGGCGATCCGCCCGGACAGGTCGAACAGTGCCGTCATCGTCGGGTTGTGTGCTGGAGTGTGCGCATTCGTTGGGCTGACCTCAGGGCCGGAGCCGGTGCCAGTGGGCTTCGATGCTATGCGACCTGGAGACAGTCTCGCCGGCCGAGTCCGTCCCGAGGGCACGTGGCGGCGGGCAGGGGGCTGTCTCCCCTGGAGATCGCCCCCGCACGAGCTCATCAGGCGTGTATCCAAGGGCGCCTCGCGCTGTTAGAGTCGCGCGGCCGTACCCCGGGGCGAGCCTGTCGGCCCGGGTCGCCACGGCGGGAGGGTTGCGTCCATGTCTTCCACCGTGCGCACCTGGCGCCGGGCCATGCCGTTCAAGTCACCAGCCCTGGTCCTGGCGCTCGTGGGCGCGATGGTCGTCGCGGGCTGTGGCGGAAGCAGCGGGACTCAGGCCGCGCCCGCCGACACCTCGACGCCGGTTCCGGCCGCGGAGACCACGGCTTCGGAGACCCCGAGCACGGAGCCGATGGCGACGGGGGCGGCAACCGGTGACTGTGGCGAGGCCACGGCCGTCCTGATCGCCCAGCACCTGGCCCGCCCGGACGTCGTCTCGGTCACGACCGAGGGTGGGTGTCGCGACGCCCTGATCATCACCACCCTGGATGCGAGCGACTGGCAGACGGGTCTCGCCATCTGCGAGAGTGCCGAGGAGACCGCGTACGCCGGTGACATCTACTCGATCACGGTGCTCGCGGCAGACGAGACCGAGCTGGCGATCGGCATCAAGGAGGCTTCGTGCATCGGTGAGCCGTAGCGGCCGCCGCGCCCCCAAGCGAACGAGCCGGCCTACGAATTGACCTCGAGGGTGAGCCATGTCTCGAAGCAGTGGTTCCGGGCGAGGCTCGTGACGCCCACCGTGGCCCGGCCCCCGATGCCCGCCTCGTCGCCGAACACGTCCCGCAGGAGGTCGGTCACGCCGTCCGCCACCAGGTGGATGTCGTGGAAGTCAGGTGTGCAGACGACGAAGTTCAGCGACCGGACGACGGCCACGACCCGATCCAGGGTGCCCAGGGCATATCGGATACCGCCGAGGGCATTGAGCCCGGCGACCCGCGCCGCCTCGTAGCCCTCCTCGGTGGTGAGGTCCCTGCCCAGCGCTCCCGGGTGGACCACGGTGCCGTCCGGTCGTTCGGGCATGTGCCCGCCCAGGAACAGGACATTCCCCACCTGGTGGTGCGGCTTCACGGCCCCGTACTTGAGACCCGTGTAGGGCACGGCGGCGAAGTCCGGCACCACGAGTCCGAGCTCCTCGATGCGCTGGTCGAAACCCATCCTCAGCCTCCTCGACGACGGGGACAATTGTGGCCGGTCCCGCGCACCGGGCGGGCGCAGATTCGCATCCGGTATGGGAAGATCGCGCGACCGCCGGGGGGCGACTGGAGAACCCGAAGCGTGCGCGCCCACCACGTCCCGAAGAACAACCTGATGCTCATCGCGGGCCTGGTGTGGTGTGCGGCGGGCGCGATGGTGATCATGATCGGGCTGCCGCTGGAGTTCCAGCTGGCACCGGAGCACCTGCTCCTGGTGCCGCTCGCAGTGGTGGTCTTCCTCGCGTTTTACTTCCTCGTCTTCTCCCGGCTTGTCCGGAAGCACACGGGTCGTATCCGCTCACGGGAGGAGGAGCGCCTCCCGTTCTGGCAGTTCTTCAACGGACCATCCTGGGCAGTGATGGCCGTGATGATGGCCGGCGGCATGACCCTCCGCCTGACGCACGTCGTGCCCGACTGGGCGATCGCCTTCTTCTACACCGGGTTGGGCGTGGCGCTGTTCCTGTGCGGTCTCCGGTTCCTGGGTGTCTTCGCCCGCAAGGACGTGCTCGCCCCGGCAATGGAACGGCCCGACTCTGGCGCCTGACCGCGGGTCAGTCGTGGCGGCCGCCGGCTGCCAGCCCCGACTCCAACCCGTGGGCGAGGTCGTCGCAACCCCCGCTCGTGCCAAGAACCTGACGCCGCTCGATCAGGCCCGGATCACCCGGAGCCCGGGGACGTCCAGGTGGTCGTCGTCCTGAGTCACGAGCGGGACGTCGAGCGCCAATGCGGTCGCCGCGATCCAGGAGTCGTTGACGGCCATCCGACGGCCCGTATCACGGAGCACGACCCGGAGACGGGCCCAGGCCGCGGCGACATCCTCGTCCACGGGCACGGGGCTCATAGCAAGCACCGCCGTTAGCGTTGCGAGCCGGCGGTCGCGGGTGGCCAGGTCCGCGGCGGCGAGGACGCCGGCCCGCAGCTCGCCGACGGTGATCACGGAAACGGCCAGCCGATCCGGCAGGACGTCCGCCCGGATGGGTCGGCCGCTCTCGTGGGCAATGAAGATGCTCGTGCCCGCAAGGCCGTCGCTCACCGGGGGGGCTCGTCGTCGGTGGTGCCCGGCGCGAGGTCCCGAAGCTCGGCCCGCAGCCCCGCGTCCGCCTGGCGGAGGATGCTCCCAAGGAATGCATCGCGATCGATCCAGCGGGGACGCTCGAGCGATGTGGCCGACGCTGATGCCGGCGATGTGCCCTCGAGCGATTCCCTGGCAAGCGCCGGCGGCAGTTCCCCGGCCTGGTGCCCGGCGATCACGGCGTCGACGCCCTCCCGGATGAGCCGGGCCTCGCTGCGACCCTCCACCTCGGCCAGGCGTCCGAGCGCCGCCTTCTGTTCGGTCGTGAGGTAGACGGTCGTCTTCTCCATGCCACCCACGCTACCATATGTGGCTGGCACCTGACCTACGTGCTGCGGCGCTCCCTGAACCCCACGAGGGGGATCTGCTCAACCATTCGCCGCCTGGCCTCCGGTGTGCCGTCGTACTGCCAGCCCACGAGACGGCTCAGGACGGCGCGGACGATCGGCGCCATGAACCGGTTGTTGCCCTCGTACCCGGCAAAGGCCCGCTCGGCCTCATCAAGCGGGAGGATGCGGTATTCCGGCACGAACCGCCGGCGCCCGATCCAGACCTCATCCGCGAGGCCAGCCTCCACGTTGTGGAGCCAGCCGGTCTTGCGGCCCCAGCCGGCCGCCACGATGGCCTCCCCCGTCGGCTTGTCGTACCTGACGACCTCGAGGACCGTCTCGCGGTGGATCCCGGTCTTTCGGCCGGTGTGCACGAGCATGAGAAACCGGTGACCGAAGAGCCAGCCGAGGTGGGCGTGGAAGAGATGGACCGGGAGTCCGAGGAGCACGCGGAGCACGCCCTTGGGCGGAGCCGGCTGGGGGACCGGAGATGGGCCTGGTGGCGGAGCTGCGGACGGGTTTCCGGTCACGGATGACCTCCTGCTGGTGTCGGATGCGCCAATGATAGCCACCTGGCACCTATTCGTCCTATGATGTCCGCATGACCGATAGAGACCCATCTCAAGCTCACCGCGGGCCCTCTCCCGCGGACGCCCTGGCCGATCAGCTCGAGCGGATCGCCGTCGGCGCGGTCGGCCTGACCACGAGGGCCCTCGCGAACGCGGGCGCAGGTATTGAGCTCACCTTCCCTCAGTGGCGGGTCCTTCTCGTCCTGGGCGAGCATGACGACGGGGCGCGCATCGGGGAGGTCGCCGCGAGGGTCGGTGTCACGCTGCCCGCGACCAGCCGCCTGCTCCGCCGCCTCGAGCGGCGTGGAATGACGACGCTTGCTGTCGACGAGCTTGACCGGCGTGCGACCCGCGCCCGCCTGACCGACGAGGGCTTCGCGGTCCGGCAGGCAATCCTGGCCCACCGCCGCGCGGACTTCCGCGACGTCGCGTCCACCCTCTCAACGCGGGAGCAGCGCAGCCTGTCCCGCGAGCTGGACGCCCTCGCGGCCGCACTCGAGCGGTTCGCGTGACCGCCGGCAGCGCAAGGCGGATCGACACCGGGCTTCGCTACGTTCGCCGCCGTATCCGTGGCGCGAGCTACCTGCGCAAGTGGGTGGTGCTGGGGGTCCTGATCGGAATCGTGGGTGGTCTCGGGGCGATCGCGTTCTACACCGCGCTCGAGCTCGCCACCAAATTCTTCCTCGGCTTCCTGGGCGGCTACACCCCGCCGTCACCCGCTGGTGAGGGTGGCGCACCGATCATGATGGGCTTCGAGCGTGCGTGGGCGCTGCCGTTCGTGGTCGGGCTCGGCGGCCTGATCGCCGGGATCCTCGTCTTCCGGTTCGCTCCCGAGGCTGAGGGTCACGGGACCGATGCCGCCATCGCGGCCTACCACCACCATCCGCGCGGGATCCGGGGCCGGGTGCCGCTGGTCAAGATGGTGGCCTCGGCGGTGACGATCGGGTCCGGGGGCTCGGGCGGTCGCGAGGGCCCTGCGGCCCAGATCAGCGCCGGCTTCGGCTCGTTCCTCGGCCGCCTCCTCGACCTCGACGCGCGTGACGCGCGGATCGCGGTGGCGGTGGGTATGGCCGCCGGCATCGGGGCGATCTTCCGGGCGCCGCTCGGGGGTGCGATCCTGGGGGCCGAGCTGCTCTACCGCGACGACGTGGAGTCCGAGGCGCTCGTGCCGGCGTTCGTGGCGACGATCATCGCCTACTCCATCTTCGGCGCCGTCGAGGGGTTCACCCCGATCTTCGGCACCCAGGCCCGGTTCGGCTTCTCCGACCCCGTCCAGCTCGGCTGGTATGCGCTGATCGGTCTCGTGTGCGGGCTGGTCGGCCTGCTGTACATCAACAGCTTCTACGGGGTGACCAGGCGCTTCCACGGCTGGAAGATCCCGCGCGTGGTCAAGCCGGCAATCGCGGGCTTCATGGTCGGCTGCATCGGCCTCGTCATCCCGGGCGCCCTGGGCACAGGCTACGGCTTCGTGCAGGCGGGGCTCTCCCGCGATGCACTCATGCAGATCCCGCTGTGGATGGTGCTCATCCTCCCGTTCGCCAAGATCCTGTCCACGTCGCTCTCGATTGGCTCTGGTGGTTCGGGCGGCATCTTCGGGCCCGGGATGTTCATCGGCGGGATGCTGGGCGCCGGGATCTGGCGCCTGCTTGAACCGATCGCGCCGGCGATCCCGGCGGACCCGGCCCCGTTCGTCATGGTGGCGATGATGGCCCTGTTCGGGAGCGTGGCTCACGCGCCGCTGGCCGTGATGCTGATGGTCGCCGAGATGACGGGCAACCTCTCGATGCTGGCGCCGGCGATGGTGGCCGTGGGCCTGGCGACGTTCGTGGTTGGCAACCGGTCCATCTATCGCAGCCAGCTCGTGACGCGTGCGGACTCGCCCGCCCATCGGTTCCGCTTTGCCATGCCCCTCCTCGCCGCGGTGCCGGTGGGCGACGCCGCACGCCAGGTCCGCCTGGTCCTGGGCCCGGACGACACCGTGGCCGGTGCGCGATCCCGGATGGAGGCCATCGGCGTCCCAGGGGCTCCAATCGTCCGCCGCGACGGAACGGTCCGCGGCGTCGTGGACCTCGCATCGCTCAACGGGCTGCCGGAGGACAAGCCGGTCCCGGCGTCGGTGATCGTGCGCGAACCGATCCTTGCCACCGACGACGGCCTCGATGACGCCCTGGGCGACCTGTCGGATCACGGCCGAACCTGGGCACCGGTGGTCGCGGGCGGCCGGCTGGCCGGGGTGCTCTCCATCCGCGACGCGATGACGGCCTATCGCACGGCCCTCAACGGGAACATCCGCCAGGTGCGCGGGCTGCGGACCGGGGGCGTGATCATCGAGACGCAGATCGTGCCCGGCTCCGCGCTCGCCGGCCAGCTCGTCTCCAGGGTCGAGTGGCCGCTGGAGGCCGTGCTCGTGGCGGTCGAACGGGACAAGGCGCTGCTGGTGCCCCGTGGCGACCTGGGACTCCAGGTGGGCGACCATGTCTCGATCTTTGCCACGCCGGCAGCCCAGCCGCGGGTCGAGGCGCTCCTCCAGGGCCTCCCACCCGAGGCGCATCAGCCCGAGCCGGCGGTGGGCGGCGCCTAGACTGTCTCCCGTGGATCCAGTGAGCGCGAGCAGGCGGGTGACGGGCGGCGGTATGCATGCCCGGTGAGTCGGCGGTCCTGACCGTCGAGCTGTTCACGCTGCTCCTGGCTGCGGCCGTCCTGGTCGCGCTGGTCTCGCGCCGGGTCGGCGTCCCGTACTCGGTGGCGCTGGTGCTGTTCGGGCTTGGCGTGGCCGCGTTCCTGCCGGGTCAGGCGCTCGAGGTCACGCCGGAGGTGGTCCTTCTCGTCCTCCTGCCGGGCCTGGTCTTCGAGGCCTCGTTCCAGACGGATCTCGACAGCCTGCGCAAGACCTTCGGAGGGGTGGCGCTGCTTGCCATCCCCGGCGTGCTCATCACGGCCGGCGTCGTGGCGATCGCGCTCCACCTGGCGACCGGGCTGCCCCTGGACCTGGCCTTCGTCGTGGGAGCGATGGTCTCGGCGACCGACCCGATCGCGGTCATCGCGACCTTCAAGCGCCTGGGCACGTCCCGCAGGCTCTCGACGCTCGTGGAGGGCGAGAGCCTGCTCAACGACGGGACCGCGATTGTCCTGTTCGCCATCGCCCTGCGCGCGACGAGCGAGCCCGTCGGGATCGGGGATGCGGTCGTGTCGTTCGTCCTGACCCTCGCCGGCAGCGCGCTGATCGGGGCGGTCGCGGGGTTTGCGGCCTCGCGGATCGTCGCCCGCGTCGACGACCACCTGATCGAGACGATGATCTCCGTCCTGCTCGCCTACGGGACGTACGTCGTCGCGGACCTGCTCCACGAATCCGGCGTCATCGCAACGGTCGTGGCCGGTATGACCCTGGGCACGTATGGCCGCAGGATCGGCATGAGCGCCAGGACGCAGGAGGCGATCGACACGGTCTGGGAGTTCCTGTCGTTCACGCTGACCGCCATCGTGTTCCTGCTGGTGGGCCTCGCCATCAGCCCCGGTGACCTCGTCGCTGCCGCGCTGCCGATCCTGGTCGGGATCGTGGCCGTGCTGGCGGGCCGGGCGATCGTGATCTATGGGCTGCTCGGGGGAGCCTCGCGCCTGCTTCCAGGGTCGCGGCGCGGGGTGCCCATCGGCTGGCTGCACGTCCTGTTCTGGGCCGGACTGCGGGGCGCGGTGGCCGTAGCCCTGGCGCTGTCGCTTCCGGACACCCTGCCCCAGCGGAGCCTGCTGCAGGCGATCACGTTCGGCATCGTGGTGTTCACCTTGATCGTCCAGGGCGGCACGATCCAGTGGGTGGTACACCGCGCGCTCGGCACGGATCCGGCCGAGGAGTAGCGCTCAGGACCGATGGCCCGGCATCGGGACGCGACGGGCCGCGCCGGCCCGCGACCTCAGTAGGGCGTGTCCCTGCCCTGATCCTTGGAGCGCTCCCGGACGGGGTCGACGATGTCGGCCTCCAGGGGCCCGGCAGGTGCCGCGGGCGTGCCCTTCCCGGCCGTGCCCTTGGCACCCGACTTGCGCTTCCGGTCGCTCGTGAGCGCACGGAGCCGCTGCTCGTTCGTGAGCGGCGGCGCCGCAGGGATGTCCTCGGTGCTCTCATCGGTCATGACCCTGTGCCTCCAGTGCGTGCTGCCGTCGCTTGCGACCATTGTCGCCGCTCGAGCCCGCCGGCCCCGCGCGAGAATGTCAGGGTTCGACGCCCGCTTTCCGGGTCCCGCGCCACGGCAGGTCACGCTCCATCGCCCGGGTCATCCCGATGAGCGTGGCGCCCAGCGCCACGAACGCAGTCCCCATCAGCCAGCCCGCCAGCACGTCCGTTGGCCAGTGCACCCCGAGGGCGATCCGCGAGAGCCCGACCAGGAGCGGGATCACCACCCCGGCGACGACCGCCAGCCGACGGGCGTGGAGCGAGAGCCGGCTCCGCCAGGCGACGATGGCCATGAGCCCGTAGGTCGCCGTGCTGGTCAGCGTGTGCCCGGACGGGAAGCTGTATCCGGGAGCCGGGACGAGCGGGTCCATCGTGGGCCGCGGTCGCGCCACGGAGTCCTTCACGAGGTCGGTGAACAGCGCTGCGCCGATGAGGACGACAGCCACGATCAGGGCCAGGCGCAGGCGCCGGGAGATCGCGGCACCAAGGACGAAGGCCGCCCCGATCGGGATCAGGATCACACCGCCCAGGAAGGTGCAGGCCTCCCAGAACCAGGTCGGGATGCGGAGACCCTGGATCGCCATAGCAAGCGGCTCGTCGAACGCGAAGCCACCTCGACGGACCACCAACGTCGCGAGCACGAGGAAGGCGAGGACACAGACGAGGCCCACCCACGCCCACGGATCACGGCGCACCGGGGTGCGGACTGCCATCGTGGGGGTCACCTCTTCGGGGCGAGCCCGGGACGGAGAACGACCCCGGGTCGCAGGTGCGATCCCGGGGTCGTCTTCGGAATTGGGTCCGATCAGGCCTCGGCGGGCGCGTCCTCGACGGGCGCGGCCTCGGCAACGGCCTCGAGGGCCTCCTCGCTCACGACGTGGGACTCGACGACCGCGTTCAGCTCGGCGAGCTTGCCGACGATGGCGCCCGCCTCCTCGTCATTCGCGAGAATGCCGACCGCCGCCTTGCCACCGGCAAGCTCGGCGCCGATGCGTTCGCGGTCCTCGGCGGTGAGGCCAAGACCCTTGTGGAAGAAGTGGCCCAGGATCCCGCCGCCGACGAGGCCGGCGAGCAGCGTGGGCGGTGCGAACACGGCCAGAACGAGGCCGATGCCTGCGCCCTTCTTGGCGTTGCGGGAGCCGAGCTTGTGCTCCTTGATCTTCCCGTCCTCATCGGCCACCAGGACGCCCATGGCGCCGAGCTTGACCGCTTCCGTCGCCTGGTCCCATGCCTTGAGCGACTCGACCGCCGCATCCGCGGAGGCCTCGTCCGGGAAGATGCCGAGGACTACCTGCTTGTCTGCCATGGTCGGTTCTCCTTCGCCCCCAGTGCAATGGGGGTCATTCTGGCTGAGTGCTCGTAGCGCCTACATCGTATCCCGGTGGCCCGAAACCCCCATCGGACGCAACGGGTCGCCCGGCCGGGCCTCCCCCAGCGTTGCCCACCAGGCGGGGTCCGGGCGGAACGGGACGGCGGGCTGCCCGACGGCATCGGGGTCGAGCCGGTAGACGAGCCCCGCCCCGGGCTCGGCACGACGCCGCTCGTCGCTCCAGTTCTCGGTCGCCGTAGTGACATAGAGACTGGTCATCCCGGGTCCCCCGAACGCGCAGCTCGTGACCTGTCCGGCGGGCACGTCCAGGACATCGAGGAGCCTGCCATCGGGCGAGTAGCGGTGGACGCACGAGCCGCCGTAGATCGCCACCCACAGGTCGCCAGTGCCATCCACCGTCAGGCCGTCCGGTGTCCCTGTCTCCGGCGGGATCGTAGCGAGGACGCGCCTCTCGGAGATGGTCCCGCGCTCGCCATCGAACGAGAACGCGTGGAGCTCCCGTGGTCCACTGTCGGCCAGGTACATGGTGGCCCCGTCCGGGCTCCAGCCCAGGCCGTTCGAGATCGTCAGCCGGTCCAGCATCCGCTCGATCCCGCCGTTCCCGTCCAGGCGGTACAGCGAGCCGGCTCCGGGCCGGAAGTCGTGGGCCAGGGTGCCGGCCCAGAACCGGCCCTGGGGATCGCAGGCGGCGTCGTTCATGCGGGTCCCAACCGGTGCCACGTCCGCGATCGTGCGCAGGGCGCCGTCCGGGCGAAGGTGCACGAAGCCGCGGCCGGACGCGAGCAGCCAGCCCTCGTCACCCTCGATCGGCGCGATCGCCCCCACCGTTCCCGGAACCGCGTACGAGCGCACCGGAACCAGCCTGCCATCGGCCGCGATCCGGTCCCGGAAGACGCGTCCCGCCACGATGTCCACCCGCAGCAGCTCGTCCCGGCGGGCGTCCCAGCGGGCCC
The DNA here is from genome assembly GCA_963788375.1 of uncultured Chloroflexia bacterium. Classification (GTDB taxonomy): domain Bacteria; phylum Chloroflexota; class Limnocylindria; order Limnocylindrales; family CSP1-4; genus CAIXZV01. The sequence goes on along the minus strand of CAWBGT010000016.1, from coordinate 286,072 downwards.
CCTCGCCCAGCAGGGTCTGCTCGGTCGTACAGGCGACGGCAAGCCTGCCGGATCTCCTCCCTTCGAGGTTCACGATTGGCCCCAACGGACACCGGCTCGCTGAGCCGGCAGGGTGCGGTGACCTGGTGTCACGTCAGCACGAGACCTCCCGGTGTCAGGTGAACACGTTCACGGCCCGGGCGATGACCAGGCCCACGATCACGAACGAGATCACCGCCTGCGTGCCCATGGCGACCTTCGTCCAGGGTGTCAGGGGCATCGTGTCGGTCGGGCTGAAGGCGTTCGCCGTCGTGAACGAGACGTAGAGATAGTCCACGAAGCGGGGGCGCCAGTGCGGGGGCGCGAGCTCGGGGTTGGTGATCTGCGGGAACGCGAGATCGGGATACCTCGGCAGGCCGTGGGCACGCCGTGCCGGCCCGCCACCGTCCAGCTGCCAGTAGAGCAGCGCGAACGCGATGTTGTTGGTCAGCCAGACCTTGCCGCCCGCGATCAGCAGCGCCCTGGGCTCGCTCGTGGCCTCGGACCCCGTGACGAGGTCGACGATCAGGAGTCCCGTGAACACGAACGCGGTGCCGAGGATGAAGGCCACGAGCAGCATCCCCGTCCGGCGCAGCCACGTCGACTGGCGGTCGATCCGACCCGGGTCGCCGATGATCAGCGTGGCGAGGAGCACCCCCTCGATCCCGGCCACCAACCACTGGACACCGCCGAAGGCGCGGTTCGGGGCAGCAACGGTCGCCACCATGAGCACCAGGACCGCGACGGCCATCGGCCATCGTGACTCGCCGACCACCTCGTCGTCGGTCGCGGCTCCGGGCGCTGCGGATCGGGCCTCGCCTGCGATCTTCGGTCTCCTCGAGTGGGCCCGCCGCCCGACCTCAGGCCGCCGGCGCCTCGTCCGCAACGGGCGGCCGTTCGGGCATCGGGAGCGTCGCCGCCGTGCCGTCCTTGCCAAACCGCTGGTCCAGGTGCCGCTCCGCCCAACGGCGGATCTGGCGGTACACGGCCGGGGCGCCGACGAGCTCCTCGTCCAGCTCCCATTCCGACGGGTACATGATGACGGGCTGGGTCTGGGGGCCGCCCAGGCCACCGTGGGAGCCGATGAGCTCCTCGAACGCCGCAACCTCATCGAACTCGGGGTCGTAGAGGCTGATGACGGACAGGTCGGGCACATGATCCATGCCGTCGAGGCGCAGGACGGCCTCGCGCGCGCGGCCGCCGAACTGGGCGACCGGATCCGCCCCCTCGACGCGGTCCTCCTCGAGGAAGTTGATGCCCGCGGGACCGATGACGATGGAGCCGTGCTCCTCGGACTTGATCAGCATCGCGCCGATGCCCGGGTGTCGGGCAAGGGTGTCGATGAGCCCCGGATGGGCCGTGGCGAGCTGCTCCAGCGTGACGCGTCCGGGCATCTGCGGGAAGTACACCAGGCCGAGATTGCCCGAGGCGATGGCGATCAGGTCCAGCCGCTCCTTGGGCGCATCGCCGGCAGCCGGGCTCGGCGCCGCCTTGTCGTCCCCGGCCGGCCCCAGCTCCACCACGCCGTCCGTGGAACGGGAACCCAGGGCCGCCCGGGCAATGCCGGCGGAGACACCCTTGCTCTTGGTCATCTCCGACAGGAACGCGTTTGTCTGGCCCCACTCCTCGACCCCGGCGGCAGCCTCCTCCATCGTCACCTGCCCCTGCATCAGCTTCCGGATCAGGTCGCCGAGCGTCTCGCCGTAACGCTGGAGGAACGTCGCGCCAAGGCTCTGGCCATGGTCGGAGACGATGACGAAGCGGTACGGGCGGGGTGCCGTCTTGGACGCCTTCTCGAGGACGCCGATGGCCCGGTCCACCCCGTCGAGGGCATCGAGGGTCTCTCCGCGCTCTGGGCCGCTGTGGTGCGCGATCTCGTCGTAGTCGGTGTAGTCGACATAGATCATCGGGGAGCCGCGGTACATCTCCTCGACCACGAGCGAGGTCGAGAGATCCCGCAGCGCGACGTTGGTGGCGGCGCGGGCGACCGGGTAGGGCATCCCCCGGTGCATTCGGGGAACGATCCCGGCGCGTGCCTGCCGCCGGGCCTGGATGTACTCCTTGCCGATCTCGGCGCCGAACCGGACGATGGTGCCGAGGTAGTTGTACGGGCTGGCGAAGAACGAGATGTAGGACTGGCTCTTGCCCAGGCCCTGGCTCTTGTCCTTGATCGTGGCCATCGAGATGTAGGACCGGGCGGCGTCGCCCGAGAACAGGTTGCCCACGCTGGCCCCGTCGTTGGACAGCAGGCCCTCCCCGTTGGAGATGCGGCCGGCGATGACCAGGGCGTCGTCCGGGTGATTGGCGACCAGGATCCGGTCCGCCTCCTTCTCATACCAGCGGAACGCCGGGATGCCGTCGTTGTTGCCATGGAGGATCCCTGCCTGGCTGGCCGGCGTCGTCGGGGGCAGCAGTGCCTCCCAGCTGCCCAGCCGGTAGCGGCCCGAGCGCACCCACCTCGCGAGCAGGGGCACTCGCCCGGCCCGGATCTGCCGGACGAGGATCGGGTGGGCGAGCCCGTCGATCTGGATCACCACCAGGCCCGGCTGGTCCGTCGTGGCCACGTTCTCGCGCTTGGCGGTCAGCTGCTGCATCAGGATCGCGTAGTACGAGTCGTCGTTGGTCACCGAGAAGACCGCCACGAGGACGGTGGTGACGATGGCGTACATGAACGACGCCACCAGGGCCGAGACGATGCCGGTGACGGTCACGTCACTGACGAAGTAGGGCACCAGCAGGAAGGTGACCACCTGGAACGCCAGGGTGGCGATCGCAACGGCGATGACCGAGATGCCGGCAACCAGCCCGATGAAGACCGGCCGGACGAGGATGTTGAGCACGGCCAGCAGGAGCGCGGCCAGCAGGAGCGTCCCGATGATCGGCGCGCCTGGCTTGAGGTCGAATCCTGGGGTCAGGATGATCGCCCCGGCCATGGAGGCCATGCTGATGACGAGCGTCGCGAGCAGGCGGCGGGTCCGTGAGGTGCCGGTCGGTCGCCAGTCGCGCATGACCTGGAACTGGAGCCGGTAGAACTCGATCACCCGGCGCATCGGGTCTCCCTTCGTTGCGGCCGAAGCCGCGTGGTCAACTCCATGTCAGGCCGCCTGCGGACATCACCTCAGGGAACGGCAGGCACTGAGACCCTGCCTGCCTTGATGGCCTCGAGGTAGGCGGCATGGTCGCGCGCGTTGACATCAGCATAGGTCTCCGCGAAGTCCGCGATCGCTCCGTCGAACGTGTCGTTGGCTCCGAGATATGCGGCGATGGCTGCCGCATCGCCGGTTCGGGCGTGCGTCCGGGCCAGGGCCCAGCCGCAGATGCCGGAGTAGAAGTTGAGACCGGGGGCCTGGAGCGTGGTCGTGTCCACCGAGCCCTTCATGTCCCACAGCTGGCGGATGTAGTAGTCGCGGCCGGCCGCGCCACGGGTCCAGCCCAGGAAGATGTCCGGTGTTGCCTGCATCAGCTGCTGGCCGACGACGACGCGCTGGGCATGGCTCTCGTGCTCGCTGGCCTCGAGATAGGGCTCCATCACCGAAGCCACCGCCTCCTTGGCCTGGAGGATGAGCGGGTCGTTCTCGTCGCGGCCCTCCAGGACGATCACGAAGCAGCGCGTCCCGACGCTCCCCACGCCCACGACCTTGAGCGCGAAGTCCACGAAGCGGTAGCGCTCGAGGAACGCCCGCCGGTGCTCGGGCATCGTCGCCCGGTAGTCGGTGAACACCTGCTCGAGGACCGCGGCACCGCCCTGGGGTTCCATGTGGACGACCACGGGCGGGTCCTCGAGGATCACCCGGCGGCCGTCCACCACGGCGGTCAGCTTCTCGAACGCGCGCATGCCGTCGCGCTGGCGGGCCTTGCTGAAGATTGCCTCGAAGCGCGCCCGGCGCCCGGCCGCCTCACGACCCTGGAGCAACCCCGATGCGTCGGCAGTCTCCCGGATGTCGGCGTCGGTGATCGAGGCGTACCAGACGTCGATCAGGCGCATGCTGGCATAGCGGGCCATCCACTGGCGGTAGGCGCGGACGCCGCTCATGGCCGCCTCGCGGTTCCGGGCGGCGCTGAAGCCATTGGCCCTGCCCGCGATCACGATGCTCGCGGCGAGGCGCTTGATGTCCCACTCCCAGGGTCCCGGGAGCGTCTCGTCGAAATCGTTCGTGTCGAACACAAGGGTGCGCTCGGGCGATGCGAACAGCCCGAAGTTAGACAGGTGGGCATCGCCGCTGGCCTGGACGATGATGTCCGTGCGCGGGGTGGAGGACAGGTCGAATGCCATCACCGCGGGCGTGCCCCGGTAATAGGCGAAGGCGGAGTCGGCCATGCGCGCGTGGCGCACCGGAACGAGATCCGGGAGCCGGTCCGCCTCCTGGGCGGCCAGGATCGCGATCGGATCCCGGTCGGCCGCGGGCACGAATGCGGCATGGCTCACGCGCGGTGCAGCCTTGCGGGCGGCCTTGCCCTTCTCGGCCCGGGCCACGGGATCCACCCACGGGCGTGCCGTCCACTGGGGCCCGGGCCGGACCTCCGGCGTCCAGGCGGCGTCGTACGCGGCCGCCAGCTTCTTGTCCGGAGCTGCCTTGGGCGCCCGGCGCGGAGTGCGGGTCTCGTCGGTCATTCCTCGGGTCCTTCTGACGTGCGCCGCGACGCCGCGGGGCGGACATGGTAGTGCAGGCGCGGCGATCGCCCGTCCCCGTGTGGCCCAGCGTCCGCGAATCGGGGTGTTGACGGCCCGATCGGCGTGCCATAATGCGCCGATGGACCTCACATTTGTCGGCTGGATCGTCGTCGGGCTGATCGCTGGGCTGGTTTCCGGCGTCATTGCAGGAGGACGCACTGCCCGCGGCTGGATGCCGAGCCTCGCCATCGGCCTGATCGCCGCCATTGTCACCGGGTGGCTTCTGACCTCCTTCGCCGGAGTGGACGGAATCACCAGCATCTGGGTCTCGGCGCTGCTGGCGACGGCGGCGGCCATCGTGATCCGGCTGCTGATGAAGACCGTCTCGTTCAGCAGCGACTGACGCCCTGCCGGGCGTGCGCCTCTCGCACGAACCCGGCGGTCCTATGACAGCGAGACGCATCCGGTCCGGGCGACGCGCCATGCCTCCCTCGTTCAGGGATCATCCGTGACAGCGCCCGAGCCGTCGGTCCGCCCCGGAGCGCTCATCCCCGCCTGGCTGGTCAACCTTGCCGCCCTCGGCTGGCGCATCACGGCCGTAGCGCTGCTCCTGGTCGTCACCTGGATGCTCGTCTCCACCCTGTGGGTGGTCTCCGCATCGATCGCTGTCGCCGTCGTCATCGCCGCAGCATTCGCTCCGTTTGCCCTCCGGCTGCGTGCCCGGGGCCGGTCGAGGACCGCGGCGGCCGCGATCGTCTGGGCCCTCGCCCTCCTGATCATCGGCGGGGCGCTCCTGCTGCTGGCCATCATGCTCCTGCCCTACGTGGGCGACCTGGTCACCCAGCTCTCGGCAAGCATCGACGCTGCGAAGACATGGGCAGCCGGTGTCAATCTGCCGCCGCTCGTCGGTCACGAGGCGCAGTCGGCGCTGGACGCCGTCCGGGGGACGGTCGGCGGGTTCGTGGGCGGCATCGTCGCGTCGGCGGCCGGGGTCATCACCGTGGCGGTGCTCGCCACGTTTCTCGTCTTCTTCTTCCTCAGGACGGCGACCGGGCCTGGATCTGGGTCTTCCAGGCGGTCAGCGACCAGAAGCGGGAGCGGATCACCGCGGCGGGAACCGATGCCCTGACGCGGGTGGGCGGCTACCTGCGGGGGACAACCGTCCTGTCTGCGATCATCGCCGCGACGGACCTCGTGTTCATGCTGGTGCTGGGAGTGCCACTGGCGGTGCCCCTGGCCTTCCTCGTCTTCCTGAGCGGGTATATCCCGTACTTCGGCGGCATCGTGACCACGATGATCATCCTGCTGGTCACCTACGGGGCGCTCGGGCGTCGGACCGGTGGTCGCGATGATCGTCCTGATCGCGATGCGCAACATGATCCTGGGCTACGGAGTCCGGCCGGCCGTCTACGGACACGCGGTCAGCATCCACCCGGCGATCGTGCTCGTCGCCCTTCCCGCCGGCTTCCAGCTGGCCGGGGTCGTCGGTCTGTTCGCCGCCGTCCCGGTGACGGCCGTGCTGCTTGCGGTTGGGACCGCGACCGTCGCGATCGTGGATCCCGGTCCGCGCCCCGAGCTCCCGGCCCTGGTGCCCGGCCTGGCTCGACCGGGTCGCGCAGTGGAGCTGGCGGCTGCTCGTGGGCCTCGGACTGGTCGCCCTCGTCGTGGCCCTGATCGTGGCGGTCCCGCTGGTGGCGGTTCCCGTGGTCCTCGCGACCATCGTGGCGGCGACGCTCGACCCGCTGGTCCGGACCCTCGTCCGTCGCGGGAGGGGTCGGGGCCAGGCGTCTGCGATCGCGATGGGCGGCGGGTTCCTCGTCATCACCGCCCTGATCGTTCTCACGCTGGTGATCCTGGTGGAGCAGGCCGGCGCACATCGACCAGTCGGCGTCCACCGGCGCCACTTCGCTCAGTGCCGCGGCGGGAGGCACCCTCGGGCTGCTCAGGACGGCCGTCGCAAACGGAGGAGCCGAGCTCGGTTCAGGCGGCGGCGGTCATCGCCGTCCGAGGTCGGGAACCGCCCTGGTCGTCGTCGTCCTCAGCACGCTGCTGTCGTTCTACTTCCTCAAGGACGGGGGGCGCCTCTGGGACCGTCGCTCGCGCGCGTCCGGCCCGAGGCGTCGAGGCGCGATCGATGCCGCCGGGACCCGGGCCTTCGAGGTGCTCAGCGGCTACATGATCGGCACCGGTGGCCATCTCCCTGGTCGGGGCCGGCCAGCCAGCTGGTCATCATGCTGGTGCTCGGAATCCCGCTCGCGCTGCCGATCTTCGTCCTGTCGTTCTTCCTGTGCTTCATCCCCTACATCGGGGGCTTCATCTCGACCGGCCTCGCCCTGCTGGTCACGATTGCCGTGGGCACGCCCACGGACATCGCGATCATGGTGGCGTGGACCCTGCTGTTCAACCTCGTCACCGGCAACATCGTGGGCCCGCTCGTGTACGGCAAGACCGTCCACCTCCACCCGGCGGTCGTGCTGGTCGCGATCCCGGCCGGGTCGGCCATCGCCGGGCATCGCCGGCATGTTCCTCGTCGTGCCGCTGATCGGTGTCGTCGCCTCGACCTGGCGCACGGTCCTGGTGATCATCGGCCTGCCACGCCAGCCGGTGGAGACCATCTCGCCGACGCCTCAGAACGAGCCGGCACTGAGCGAACCCCTGCCGGAGCCGACGGCCGACGGCTGACCGGGCCCAAGGCCCCGGGCGCGTCGACACCTGGTACTGGTGCGGCCGCCCGCCGCTAGCCGGTCGTCGGACCTCGCGCGGCGGAGCGTGCCGCCTGGCGTGCGGCAATCGCCGCCTCGAGGTAGGGCTGCACGATCATCACGGCGGCAACCGCCAGCACGATGAGCCCGAGCATCTGGGGCGTGGCCTGGAGCATGACGGCGGTCAGCAGGATGACCATGAACGGCGCCTTGAACAGGACCATCAGGAATCCTGCCATGACCCCGCCCACGAGGACATCGGCGGGGATCCCCGGGAACACGAGGCCGATGGCCAGCGCCACACAGGTCGAGGCGAAGATCGCCGGGAACGTCGGCCCGCCGAGAAACCCGCTCTTGAAGGCCACTGCAAGCAGGGCCAGCTTCACGAGCGCCATCGCGACGAGCGTCGCCGGCCCGTACCTGGCCGGGTCCGAGGCCACCTCCAGGACCTGGGTCTCGCCCGAGAACAGCAGGATCGGGGCGACCATGCCGACGACGCTGAAGATGGCACCGGCCAGGAGGGCCCGCTCGACCACCCGCCCCTGGAGTCGTCCGAAGACCGCAGCGGCGATGCGGAACAGCCCGCCGGCGACGACGGCCAGGACAAGCCCCAACAGCCCGAGCAGGATGACGAGGAGGATGTCGCGTGCCTGGTAGGACTGGGGCGGCGCGAGCTGGAGGTAGTCCTGCAGGCCGTAGCTCCCTGCCGCCAGGAAGATGAAGTAGCCGATCGAGCCGCCGATCAGGTTGGCGGGCATGTTGCGGCTCTTGGCGGCGGGATCCTTCACCAGCTCGGTTCCCAGGACGCCCGTGAACAGGGGGTTGGCGATCAGCCCGTTGTAGGCCGAGGCGAGGGTCGAGAAGACGAGCTGTGACCGGTGCTCCGCCGGGATGCCGATCCGCTCGGAGTAGAGCGCCGCGATCTTGGAGGCAATGCCACCGATGCCGCCCTCGGGGCCGAGCACGGCACCGGAGAACAGCGATGCCCAGGCCATCACGACGTTGACTGGCAGACCCCGCCAGTTGATGTTCGAGGGATCGCCCGAGAGGCTGTCGATCAGGGACTCGTCGAGGGTCGTCGGGGCTTGCCGGTACTTGACGAGCAGGCCGACGAGCAAGGAGAAGGGCAGGCAGATCACCGGGAACATCCACGGGTTGGCGGTGACGAAGTCGTTCTCCCAGAGGAGCTTGCTCACCTCCTCGAACACGACCAGCCATGCGAGCACGGCCACCGCACCGATGACCGCAACGACCACGACGTGGACGTACGGATGGACGGGGCTCGCCGCGGTGATCGCTTCCCCGGTCCCGCGTTCGTCCCCGGTCCCCGTCACGGACGCCAGGGGCGTCGGCGGATCGGCGGCTCCGTTGCTCATGTCGTCCTCCCTGCGGGACCTTCCGGCCATCTGCGACCGCCAGCGTACCCGGCCCGGCCGGCCGCGCTTGGCGTACGCTGCGCCAGTGAGGATCGGGCCCGGGCCCGGTGCCAGGGAGGGGATCGTCATTGTCGTCCGGTGAGCCAGCACCCCGGGTAGCGCTCCCCGCGGTCGTCTCGTCCCTGGCCGCCCGCTACGTGCCGATCACCACGTGGCTGCCTGCCTACCCTCGCGTGTGGCTGCGTCCCGACCTGCTTGCCGCGGTCACGTCGTGGGGCGTGATGGTCCCGGTCGCCCTCGCCTACGCCGGCCTCGCCGGGGTGCCGCCCGAGCTGGGACTGGTGACCGCGTTCACGGCGCTGGCCGCGTACGCCGTGTTCGGCTCGAGCCGCCATCTCAAGGTCACCGTCAGCTCCACGATGGCCATCATGTCCGCGTCGGTGGTCGCCAACCTCGCCGGGGGCGATACCGCCACCTACGTCGCCATGACAGCCGCCCTCGCCCTGGTGGTCGGAGGCATGCTGGTCGCCGCCGGCATCGCAAGGCTCGGCTTCATCTCGGACTTCCTCACCAAGTCGGTGGTGACGGGGTTCATCTTCGGGCTGGCGATCTCCATCATCGTGGGGCAGGTGCCCAAGCTCCTCGGCACCCCCAGCCTGAGTGGCACGTTTCCCGAACAGGTTGCCCAGCTCGTCTCGGAGATCCCCGACACGAACCCGTACACGCTGGCTGTTGGTCTCGCCTCCCTCCTACTGATCCTGGGCCTGCGCCGCATCTCGCGGAAGATCCCGGGGCCGCTGATCGCGCTTGTCCTGGGGATCCTGGCCGTCTCCCTGCTGGGCCTGGAGGCGTACGACGTGAGCGTGGTTGGCAACGTCGCGACCGGTGTGCCGCTCCCGTCGATCCCGTTCGTGCCGCTTGCCTCGCTCCCGTACCTCGCCCTGGGTGCGGCGGGGATCGTGTTCCTCGCGGTGGGCGAGTCCGTGGGTGGGGGCCGGACATACGCCACGCGGAACCACTACGAGATCGATGCGGACCAGGAGATGCTGGCGCTCGGCGTCGCCAACCTGTCGTCGGGCATCTTCGGTGGCTTCACGGCCGATGCGAGCCTGTCCCAGACGGCCACCGCCGAGGCGTCCGGCGCGAAGTCGCAGCTCTCGTCGTTGGTCACAGCCGGATTGGTGCTGGCCACGGCGATGGTGCTGGCGCCCCTGTTCCAGAACCTCCCCAGCGCGGTCCTCGGCGCGATCGTCATCGCCGCGAGCCTGGGCCTGATGGACGTGGGCGAGATGCGCCGCTACTGGGCGTGGCGGCGGACCGACTTCATGATCGCCCTGGCCGCGATGATCGGCGTGCTGCTAACGACGGTGCTGACCGGCATGCTGGTGGCCGTCATGCTGTCGGTCGCGTTCGTCCTGTACAAGGCGAGCCGGCCCTACGTGGCGGCGCTGGGCAGGATGCCCGGGCACCATGCAACGTTCGGCGATCTCGCCCGGCACCCGGATGCGGAGCGGATCCCACAGCTGGTCATCGTGCGCCTTGACGCGCCGCTCTACTTCTTCAACTCGAACGTCGCGAAGGCACAGATCCTCGAGCTCGTCGCCGCGCGGCAGCCGGAGCCGCGGGGCATCCTGATCGACCTTGCTGCCACGGCAGACCTGGACGTGACGACCACCGACATGCTGCACGACATGATCACGGACCTCCATGCCCGCTCGATCGAGGTCCTGCTGGCCCAGGTCAAGGGCCCGGTGCGGGACCGCCTGCGCAGGACCGGGGTGATGGAAGGGCTGGGCGAGGACCGCATCTACCTCTCGGTCGGGTCGGCCGTGACCGACTTCCAGCGGCGCTGGCCTCCGGATGCCCCGGAAGGGGTTGCCGGGGCCGACCCACCGGCGGACGGGTGATCCGACCGCACCGGGTGCCCCGGGCGGGTTGGCGCGCCCCCGGCTTGGCTATGCTCAACCGATGCTGATCCCCGGCGTGCAGACTGCTCGGACCTATCAGCCCGCGTGGCTGTCGAAGGACATCGTCGCGGGCCTCGTCCTGGCGAGCCTCCTCGTCCCGCAGGGCATGGCCTACGCGGAGCTCGCCGGGCTGCCGCCGATCACGGGCCTCTACACGTCCGTCCTGTGCCTCGTCGGATACGCGATCTTCGGACCGTCCCGGATCCTCGTCCTCGGGCCGGACTCGGCGCTCGGCGGGATGATCGCCGCCACGGTCCTGCCGCTCGCGGCGGCGAACGGCGACCCGTCCACCGCGGTGGCCTATGCCTCGGTGCTCGCGCTGCTGGTCGGGGCGTTCATGCTCATCGGGGCCCGGGCCGGCCTCGGCTTCATCGCCGACCTGCTGTCCAAGCCAACGCAGATCGGCTACATGAACGGCCTGGCGCTGACCATCTTCATCAGCCAGCTGCCCAAGCTGTTCGGGTTCTCGACCGATGCGAGCGGCCTCGTCGACGAGACGCAGGCGTTCGTCCAGGGCCTCACCTCGGGTGAGGCGGTCCCCGCGGCGGTCGGGATCGGGTTGCTGAGCGTCACGCTGATGGTGGTCCTCGGCCGCCTCGTGCCAAAGGTTCCGGCCGTCCTGGTGGCCGTCGTGGCGGCGATGGTGCTGACCTATGCCCTCGACCTCGGCGCACGCGGGGTCAGCCTGGTGGGCGTGCTGCCCAGCGGCCTGCCACCGTTCACGATCCCGAGGGTGGGGCTGGGCGAGATCCCGCTGCTGCTCGCGGGTGCCCTGGGCATCGCCGTGGTGTCCCTGGCCGACACGATCTCGGTCTCGACCGTCTTCGCCGGGCGGAGCGGACAGGAGGTGCGGGCGAACCAGGAGATGGTCGGGATCGGTGCCGCCAACGTCGCCGCCGGCCTGTTCACCGGCTTCCCCATCAGCACGAGCTCGTCGCGGACCGCCGTCGCGGAACGCGCCGGATCGAAGAGCCAGCTGACCGGTCTCGTCGGCGCCGCCGTCATCCTCGTGATGCTGGTCTTCCTGCCCGGGCTGATGCAGTGGCTCCCGCAGCCGACCCTGGCGGCCGTGGTGATCGTGGCGTCCGTCTCGCTCGCCGACATCCCGGCGATGCGCCGGCTGTGGCGCCAGCGAAGGACCGAGTTCGGCCTCGCCCTCGCGGCGTTCCTGGGCGTGGCGTTCTTCGGCATCCTGCCGGGCATCGCGATTGCCGTGACCCTCTCGATCCTGTGGGTCTTCCGGCAGGCCTGGAACCCGTACCGGACGACGCTCGTGGACGTCCCGGGCGTGCCCGGCTATCACGACGCCCGGATGTACCCGGATGCCGAGGAGATTCCGGGCCTGGAGATCTACCGCTTCGACGGACCGCTCATCTTCGCCAACGCGAACATCTTCCGGGCGGAGGTCCGGCACCTGGCCCTCGCCGAACCGGCGCCCAGCTGGATCATCATCGCCGCCGAACCCATCACCGCCCTCGACACCACCGCCGGCGAGATGCTGGAGGCCCTGGACCAGGAGCTGGAGGCCAAGGGCATCAACCTCGTCTTCGCGGAGATGAAGGACGCCGTGCGCGAGGAGATCCAGGACTACGGGCTGGCGTGGCTCGCCGATCGCGACGCCTTCTACCCGACCGTCGGCACCGCGGTCAAGGCCTACCGCCAGCTCAAGGGCCTCCCCAAGCCCGGCCACCCGTCCGCCCCGTAGGCAAGACGAACGATGCCGGCGCCTCGCGGCGCCGGCATCGCTGATCGGTCGTGCCCCGAGGGGCCGGCGACTACTTGGCGGCGTCGCCCTCGGCTGCGGCGGCCGCGGCCTTGACGGCGTCGGCGGTCGCGTCGTCCACGGGGACGGTCTTGACCTCCTGGGCCTCCGGCATCTCCTTGGCCACGGCCTCGGCGGCCGGGGCGGTCACGAGCGCCAGGATCCCCGAAGTGCCGGGGGTGATCGTGTCGGTCAGGGCCTTCTCGACCTCGACCCGGTGGTACAGGTTGCGGGCCTTGCCGGCCGCGGCGCCCGCGACGCCCAGCGCGACCGCCCCGGCCACGATGGTCGCCGGCAGGAAGATCCCGGCCACCACGCCACCGACGATGCCCCACTTGAGGCCCGTGCGGGTGCTGTGCTCGGTCATCTTCTGGATGTGGATCTGGCCCTTCTCGTCGGCCTTGACGACAAGCACGCCGTCGATCTCGAATCCGCCCTCGGCCTCGACCTGGCGCAGGCGATCGTAGACTGCCGCCGCGGCGGAGGGATCGGCGAAGCGGGCCACGATGAGGGCGTTGTTGCCCTCGACCGCGATCGCACCTTCGGCGAGCACGCCCTCCTCGTCCGAGACCTGAGCCGCGACGACCACGACGTCGTCGGTCGCCTCGGCCGGGGTTGTCTTCTCGTCGGTCATCCGTTGACTCCTGATGGTTCTGGTGGTGGCGGCCCGGTCTGCCTGCCGCCTGGTCGCGGATCGAGGCCTCGATGCCGCCCGCGACGCGCTGGTTCGCGGGGCGGATCGCCTTTGGTCCATGACCCTTGGCCTCGATGACCGCGCCAGTATCGGTCATTGCGGCCGGACGGGCCACCGGCGCTGTCGTGCCGCGGCCGGCGAGGTCGCGCGGCCGCGACGTCCGGCTCGACGCGAGACCCCCGGCCGGTCGATGATTGACGGTGCGACCAACGAGCATGGGGACGATCGAATGCGTGGACTGGACAAGGACCACATCCGGGAGTTCGCGGACCAGTTCCGGGTGGAGCCTGGGACGCGGGTCAAGCTACCTGGGCATCACGACCCGGCCGCCACGCCCGGCTACGGTGAGGAGGACGCCGACGAGGTCCTGGCGCAGGGGATCGAGCTTCTCAGCGACTACCAGGCCCGGCTCGCCGCGCAGGATACCTACGGCCTCCTGGTGATCATCCAGGCCATCGACGCCGCCGGCAAGGACGGCACGATCCGGCACGTCATGAGCGGCGTCAATCCACAGGGCGTCCAGGTCACCAGCTTCAAGGTCCCCACGCCGGAGGAGATGGACCACGACTACCTGTGGCGCTACGCGAAGGCACTCCCTGCCCGCGGGATGATCGGCATCTTCAACCGGTCCTACTACGAGGAGCTGCTCGTGGTCAGGGTCCATCCCCAGATCCTGGCCGGTCAGAAGCTGCCGCCCGAGCAGAAGGATGACGGCATCTGGAAGCGGCGCTTCAAGCAGATCAACGACTGGGAGACGTACCTCTCGGAACAGGGCTTCCGGATCGTCAAGCTGTTCCTCAACCTGTCGAAGGAGGAGCAGCGGAGGCGGTTCCTCGACCGGATCGACGAGCCCGACAAGAACTGGAAGTTCAGCGCCCAGGACGTGCGGGAGCGCGCCCGCTGGGACGACTACCAGGCAGCCTTCGCCGATGTCCTGTCCCGTTCGAGCACCACGGTGGCGCCGTGGTACGTGATCCCCGCCGACAACAAGTGGTTCGCGCGGATCGCCGCCGCCGGGATCATCGCCGGTGCGCTGGTTGACATCGACCCGCAGTACCCCACCGTGAGCGATGACGCGCGGGCCGAGCTTCTGGTCGCTCGCGCCGAACTGGTCGCGGAGGACGGGGGCTCGGGCGATGGCGGCGATGCTGGCGAAGCCGCAGACGGGCGGCGCGCGACCTCCAGGGGGGCCGAGCGCGGCCGGAAGGGCCCCAGGAAGCGGCGGTAGCGGGCACCGCTCGTGGCCTGGCGGGCAACCGCCCTGCCGGCCTACATGCGGGCGAGGATCTCCGCCTTCTTGGTGTCGAACTCCTCCGCTGAGAGGATGCCCTGGTCGCGCAGCTCAGCGAGGCGCACCAGCGTGGCTGCGGGATCCTCCGCGGTGGCGGCCTGCGCTGCCGGGGCCGCGACTGCCGCGGGCACCGGAGCCACTGCCGGTGCGGGCGCCGCGGCCGCTGCCGGTGCGGGCGTCGCTGCCGGTGCGGGCGCCGCGGCCGGGGCCTGCGCCTTCATCTTGAGGGTCATCATGGCGTTGCGGAACTCCGCGGGCTCCGTGATCGAGCTGAAGTTGTCGGCACCGGCATCGCCCGACTGGGTGAAGATCCGCAGGTCCCCGTAGCCCAGCCGGCTGCCCAGGAAGCCGACGTTGAGCTTGACGTCGCTGACCGATGCGAGCAGCGTCTCGGACGACCGGCGCTGGAAAAGTCCCTCATAGCGCAGGACGCGCAGGCTGGTCACGGCGAACTGAGCCGTCCGCCAGGTGACGACGTTGTAGATGGCCCAGGCGATGCCGCCGATGAGCAGCCCCCACCTGACGAGGGCGATCAACGTCCACAGGAAGCCCAGGATGCCGTCGCCGCTCGGGTTCCACATCCAGAGCAGGAGACTGAGGACGATCATGCCGGCGGCCCACAGCGAGTCCCGTACGGGCGCGATCCAGTGCTTCTTGGACTCGTGAACCACGGTCTCGTTGGCGATCAGGCTCTCGCTGATGGACATCTTGGTTCCCCTAGAGGTGGTGTGCCCGTAGTGTGACGGACGCCGCGCTCCGGCGCCCGGCCTCCGGAGCGTCGCGCGGGGCGCTGCCTGGCGGGCGGATGAGGAGCGGCCCCGGCTGGACTGGCCGCTGGGGCCGTTGCCCACCCGTTCCGTGATCACCGGGCCTCGTCGGCGGCCTCCCGTGCCTGCCAGTGGATCGGCCGGGCGAGCGCCGGCGACAGGAGCGTTGCCGGGTCGCCACGGGCGCTCTCCAGCTGGGACTGCGTCAGGAACAGGCTGGTGCGCAGGTCGGCGCCTGCGAGGTTCGCGCCGCGGAGGTCGGCGCCCGCGAGATCCGCGAGCCGCAGGTCGGCACGCCGCAGGTCCGCCCCGATGAGCACCGCACCACGGAGGTTGGCTCCCCTCAGGTCCTGTCCGCGCAGGTCGGCGCCCGAGAGATCGGCACCACGACGATCGACGGCGCCCCGGCCCTCCCTTCCCCTTCCCCTTCCCCTTCCCCGGCCCGGCCCTCGCCAGGTCGCTCACCCGGCCCAGCACCGCCCCGGCGTCCTGCCGTCGGGCCGCGACGTCGACGGCCGTCAGCTGCTCGGCCGGCAGCCGCGTGAGCGCCAGGATGGCCTCACGGAGGGCGAGCAGCTCGGGTTGAACCGGTCGGGCAGGTGCCATTTCCAGGGCCTCGTCCAGGTACCACAGCAGCTCGTGGAGCTGGCGCATGACCGCGAAGGCGTCGAACACGCGCCCGGCGGTCTCGGGCGAGGCCCGCCAGTCCACGCCCGAGAACGTGCCCTGCGTCACGTGCTGCCCGGCCCCGAAGCAGTCGTACGCCACGCAGCCCGGCATCCCCTCCTGGCGGAGCCGCGCATGGATGGTGCACCGGAGGTCGGGCGCCAGGTTCCGGCACGGCTCTCCGGCGGGCTTGTCGAAGGCGAAGTCCGCAGAATCCGCGAATGCAAGGGCGACACAGCACAGGCCGGCGCAGCGGCTGCAGTCCGCCCGAAGCTCGAGTGGACCGCGCACAGGCCCAGCGGCCAACGTGGGCGGCGTCATGGGGGCCAGGACCAGGCTAGGCGTGCTCGTCGATGAACAGGCGGACGCGGGTGCGGTTGTGGGCCATCGAGTCGCCGGCGACCGCCTTGCCGATCTCCGTGGCGTAGGCCGCCTCGAAGTCCGCCTGCGAGTCGAACCACAGCTCGGACACGCCGTCGATGCCGCTCTCCTCGCGCCCACCCTCCACGATGTTGACGACCATTCGCCGCAGGCCCGGCAGCTGGAGGGCCAGCGGCCGGTGCTCCTCGAGCCACCAGCGCCGGAAATCGTCCGGTGTCATGTCGTCACGCCGCGAGAGCAGGATCATGGCCTTGAACATGGCTTTCTCCTAGGAGGGCTTCCGAACCCGGGCGTTTCGGCGGGCGGCTGGCGAGCACCTGGTCGTTCCCGCTCGACCCAACTGTAGGCTCGACCTCGTCCGGCGCGGGCGCCCGGTGCGTCGACAGGGCATGATCCGCACATGAGCCGCAGTGCATACCCCGAGTTCCGGCCCGCCGCCCTCCCGCGCTGGGCCCTGGTCCGCCAGCACCTGGACGCCTCGGAGCTTGGCGACATCCGGGAAGCCGTGAGCGCCGCCCTCGATCCCGTGATGGGGACGATCACGCCCGGGATGCGGGCCTGCGTCGCCGCCGGCAGCCGTGGCATCGACCGCATCGACCTGGTCGTGGGCGCCGTCGTGGAGCGCCTGCGCGAGGCCGGGGCAGACGTGTTCATCGTGCCGGCGATGGGCAGCCACGGTGGCGGTACGGCCGAGGGCCAGCTCGCGGTGCTCGCCGGCTTCGGGATCACCCCGGCGACCATGGGCTGCGAGATCCGCTCCTCGATGGACACGGTCGACCTGGGTGAGGTGGTGTCGGGCGTCCCGGTGTTCGTCGACCGCAACGCCTTCGAGGGCGCCGACATCATCGTTCCGGTCAATCGGGTGAAGCCCCACACGGGGTTCACCGGGCCCGTCGGCAGCGGGATCATGAAGATGCTGGCGATCGGCCTCGGCAAGCAGAAGGGCGCCGACACCTTCCACCGGCGCGGCTACGAGGAGTTCACGCGTCTGATCCCGGCCGTGGCCAGGCACACGATCGCCCGTGCCCCGGTTGGCTTCGCGGTGGCACTGGTCGAGAACGGGCACTCGCGCCTCGCCAGCGTGGAGGCCATTCCGGCAGAACGGATCGAGGACCGCGAGATGGAGCTCCTCGCCGACGCCCGGGCCCGCATGGCGCGCCTGCCCGCGGACCAGATCGACGTGCTCATCGTCGATGAGATCGGCAAGGACATCAGCGGCACCGGCCTCGACCCCAACGTCATCGGCCGGGCCATGGCCGGTCTCGAGACGGCGGGGCCTGACGCCGCCGGGCCGGCGATCGGACGGATCGTCATCCGCGGCCTCACCGCCGCCACGAACGGCAATGCCTCCGGGATCGGTTTTGGCGACGTGGCGCTGCGACGCGCTGTGGACGCCTTCGACGCACGGAGTACCTATCTCAACGAGATCACGGCCAAGGATCTCGAGGGCGCGAAGATCCCGGTCACCGTGGACACGGACGAGGACGCGCTGGCCATTGCCCTTGCCGCCTGCCTCCAGGTGGATGCGGCGACGGCCCGCATCGTGCGTGTCGCCAGCACCAAGCACCTCGAGTTGCTCTTCGTCAGCGAGCCAGCGCTGGCCGACGTGCTCAAGACCGGGCGCTGCGAGGTGATCGAGCCGCCTCGAGTCATCGGCTTCGACCCGGACGGGATGTTCACGGACACGCTGTCCGGCGACGGTTGACCGCCCCCGTCAGCCTCCTGGGGCGCCGCGTCACCGGGATGGAGGACCTGACCCGGGCGTGGGCGACGGACGTGCGGACGCGCCTTGTCACGCTCGAGGATGGCGTGCGGGTCGTACTCCAGGAAGGACGCCCGACGCGCGGGGGACGGGCGGGGATCGCCCGGCGGATCCGGCTCGGCCGCCGGCTGCGGTCGTCGGCACCAGGCCTGCCCATCCCGGAGGTTCTCGGTGGCGATCCGGGGGCGGCCGTGCCGTTCCTCGTCACCCGCTACGTCGCCGGGACCGCCGGCAATGATCGCCTCGCCGATGCGGAGGGGGCGTCGGAGCTGGGGCGGCTGGCCGGCGAGGCCGCCGCGACGGTCGCGGCCGTTCCTGGGAGAGGTTTGCGCTGCTCGCGCCGCTGGGCCGACGCCGGATTGCTGGCCCGGGCCGCAGCCGGGTGGCTTCGGGAGGCTCGGCCTCACCTGTCCTCCGTCGAGCACGTGGAGATCGCGGCCGTGGTGCGCCGGGTGCCGGGCCTGGTCGGTTCGACACCGCCCGTCCTTGCCCACGGGGACCTCGCCCCGGTCAACCTCGTGATCGAGGGAGGCCGCCTGGCCGCACTCCTGGACCTCGAGCGGATGCGACTCGCGCCGCCCCTGTTCGACGCGGCGTGGTTCCGGCTGATGATCCGCCACCACCACCCGGAGCGCTGGCGCGAAGCCGGGCCCGCGTTCCTGACCGCGACCGGAGTCGGGGAGGATTCCGGCACGGGGGCCATTCTCGACGACCTCGCCGTCCTCGCCTGCCTCGAGCGACTCGCCGAGCTTCCCAGCCGTTCACCGAATCGCGGCACATGGGCACGGCGTGCGGCGTCGATCCCGCTCTCCGCCCGGTCGTTGCCGTAGGACGGTCCACGGCAGGCGGAAGTCGCGGTCCAGCCGCAGCGGGGCCGGGTCGACGACGAGCGAGCCGAGGCGGATCCGCGGCGGGCGGGGTCGGCGAGGCGCCGGCGTCACCGTCAGAGCGCGAAGCCCGGCGGGTCAGCCAGCGCGGGGTGTGCATCCTCGAAGGCGCGTGCCGCCGCGAGCGTCCGCACCCACTCGTAGTAGAGGCCCTTGGCGTGGACGATATCGACACCGGCTTCGCGCATCCTGGCAAGGCCGTACCCG
The DNA here is from genome assembly GCA_963788375.1 of uncultured Chloroflexia bacterium. GTDB lineage: Bacteria > Chloroflexota > Limnocylindria > Limnocylindrales > CSP1-4 > CAIXZV01. The sequence continues at coordinate 266,980 of CAWBGT010000016.1, read as the reverse complement.
TGCATGTCGCCGGGGGAGAAGAGGGCATCCGAGACCGCGACCACCTTGAACCCCCGGTCCAGCAGGCCCAGCGCCGAGTGCGTGACGCACACGTCCGTCTCGAGGCCCGCCAGCACCGTCGTCCGGCACCCGGTCGCCTCCACCGCGGCGAGGATCTCCGGGTTGTCGGCCAGCCCGAACACCGGCTTCGCGAACCTCGCCTGGTGCGGAGGAAGCCGGGCCAGGACCCCCGCGTCGGTGGGCCCGTTGCGATCGGGGTCCTCCTCGGTCAGGATGACGGGCACCCCGAGCGCCGTCGCGACCCCGGCGAGCCACGCGCACCGGGCAAGCACTCCATCGAGCTGCCCGGGGTCGGCGAGCGCGAGCGATGCCCGGCCGTAGAACCCCGGCTGGGCATCGACGATCAGCAGGAGACTGTCAGACCTGTCCACCAGGCGCATGGCCAGAAGTGCCCCCGTCATTGCGGGCGTCATGCTGCCCGTCAGCCAGGCCCAGCGCGCCAAGGGTACGCGACCGCCAGCCCCGCCGGACCGAAGGCCGCCTTGCGCGCCCGCATCCGGCGACGCCGACCGTCAATCCCGCCCGGTCCCGCGCAGTGACGACCGCAGCGTCTCGTAACGGAGCTCGCCACCGTCGAGGGCGAACGCGTCCAGCGCAAGTCCGTTCGGATCCATCTCCGCGAATTCGTCGTTGATCCAGGCGAGGAAGCCACGATCCACGTCCGGCGGCAGCGAGATCAGGACGTCCCGCATCGGTGCGATCAGGCACTGGGGGTCCGTTCCGAAGATCCGCCGCAACTCGTCGTGAATGAGCACCAGGGTGGAGGCGCAGCCGACCCCGGACTGGAGCACGCGCACAGGCACCCCGTCCAGTGACTGGTGCACGAGGTCGCGGGGCCGGATCGGGCGCATCCGCGCCCGCAGGTTGTCCAACGCCGTTGCAACCAGATCCGCGGGGCCAATCGGCCACGTTCCCAGCAGGGACTCGCCGACCACCAGGAATGCCGGGCCGATGTCGATCCCGAAGCCGGTCGGGATGCCTGGGGGGAGCGTCACCCGGAATGGCTCGCCGGCCTGGGTTGGCATCGGGCGACGACGCGGCAGGATCGGGATGACGTTGGGAGCCATGACGGGCCATTCGAGGTCGGGCGGCAGACCGCCCATGGCCCGCAGCACGGCCTCCGGCGTGGCCTGGACCACGCCGTTGCCGAGGTCGGTCGTCCGGTAGGACTTGCCGGCCTTCCGCTGGCGCTTGGCGCGTCGCTTCTCGGTGTCATTCATGGGCGCAGGATGGCGAGGTCGACTCACCGCGTGCCCACCCCCGACTTCGCCGCGCCTTACGCCGGACATCGGTTCGGTCTACACGCGCAGCGACGGGATGGGTATCGAACGATCCATGCCGGGAGGCGGAGCGGCGGCGGCAGGGATGCGCAAGCCGGATCGATGGGCACATTGAGCCCGGGGCCGCGCAGTCGATACCCTCCGGAGACCGGGCGAGGGCCCCGGCTCGCTCGAGGTGTCACCCGGTGGAGGCCAACGTCTTCCTGCCGTTCCTGAGCTCGGCGCTGAGCTTCGTGTTCGCGCTGTTCCTGCTCGACCAGTGGCTGGAACGGCGGCGGCCCTACCAGCTGATCTGGACCATCGGCATGGTCTGGTACGGCATCTCGGCGGGCACCGAGTTCTGGGGCGGCGCGTTCGGCTGGAGCGAGCCGCTCTACCGGGCGTGGTACCTGGTCGGCGCGGTCTACGTCGCCGCCTGGCTAGGTCTCGGGACGATGTACCTCCTGGGGAGGACCCGCTTCGGGTACGGCGCCGCGATCAGCTTCGTGCTGGCGAGCATGTTCACCTACCTCTCGTGGCTCAAGTACGACTACCCGGACGCGGCCGGCACCCAGTACCTGTACCCGCTGCTGGGACTGGCTGCCGCCGTGGCAATCGCCGTTGCGACCTATCGAGCCAAAGGGCAGTGGGCACCCCTGGCGGGGATCCTGATCATCGGCGGATCCGCTCTTGCCATCCCGCTCGTCCTGCTCGCCCCCCTCGCTGCGCCCGGCTATGCGCTGGACGCGGCCGGCATCCCGACCGGCGAAGCCATGCCCGGCTATGCCCGCCTGCTCACCCCCCTGTTCAACGTCACCGGCGGCTTCGCGCTCGCGTTCGGCGCCATGTACAGCACCTACATGTTCATGCCCAAGAAGCGCGTGATCCGATACGACCTCGGCCGCTCCCAGGGCACCGGCCGGTTCCTGGCCAACCTCCTGATCGCGCCAGTCGCGATCACGGTCAACCTCATCGCCTCGGTGCCGGCCACCGCCCGGGACCTGTTCGCCGGCAGGCTCAACAGCCGCGTCCCGGCGACGATCCTGCTGGCGATCGGTGGGTTCATCCCATCGCTCACGAGCGGCCTGTCCCGGTTCGGGGTCACGGAGACCTTCTATGCCGGCGAGCTCCTGGGCGTGATCTTCCTGTTCGCCGGAACGCTGGTGTCGGTGGAGGTCTTCCGCGAGTTCCGCATCCCGTTCACGCACCGCGTGCTGCGCGCGCGCCGCGAGGCTGCCTGAGCGGACTGCGGGCGGCGGGGCGCGACGACAAGGGAGCGGGGCGGGCCGGTCGGGCCAGGGACTGGAGCACTGGCCAAGCCGGCGCGATGCTCGTCCGCCCGGTGCGATGGTCGTCCGCCAGGTGCGATGCTGCATCGATCGTCGCAACGTCCCAAGCCCGGGCGAGCCGCCCGGCGGTTCAACCATAGGGTCGGCCGACGATCCACCCGCTGAGCGGCACGTTGGTCGGGTCACACCAGCCCAGGAGGGCGTGCCACTCGACAATCGTGCCGACGGGCGGCGCGATCCGCCAGACACCCGACCGTTCGACCGCTGAGCGGCACGCCCGGACCGGCGGCGAGGGCGCGCGGGACCTGCGCTGAGCGGCACGCCGGCCGGACACGCCGGCACGCCCGGCCCGGCGACGCGGGCGCGCGCGGGACCTGCGCTGAGCGGGATGCCCGGCCCGGCGGCGAGGGCGCGCGGGACTTGGGCTGAGCGGCACGCCGGCCGGACACGCCGGCACGCCCGGCCCGGCGACGCGGGCGCGCGCGGGACCTGCGCTGAGCGGCACGCCGGCCGGACACGCCGAGACGCCCGGCCCGCGGCCGGGCGTCTCGCAGCATCCACGAAGGATCAGAAGACCCGGTAGGCGACCTCCGCCGGAGCCAGCAGGAGCTCCTTAGCTCGGCGTCGACCTTGAGCAGCGAGACATGCGCGCCGGCCATCTCGAGCGACGTGCAGTACTCGCCGACGTAGCTGCGGAAGACCGTGATCCCCTTCTCCGCGAGCTTCTTGTGCGCAGCCCCATAGAGCAGGTAGAGTCGGTGATCGGGGTGCCGCCGAGGCCGTTCACCATCACGGCGACCTCGTCCCCCGCCACGAACGGCAGGTCGGGGACGATGGCGTCGAGCAGGAGGTCCACGATGTCGTTGGCGCTCACGACCTTGGTCCGGACTCGGCCCGGCTCGCCGTGGATGCCGATGCCGACCTCCATCTCGTCGTCCGCGATCTCGAACAGCGGGGTGCCGCGAACCGGCGGGGTGCAGGACGTGAGCGCGACGCCCATCGTCCGGACCTGGCCGATGACCTTCTCGCCAACCCGGACGCACTCCTCGAGCGAGCCGCCCTTGTCCGCCATCGCCGCAGCGGCCTTGATAACGAAGAAGTTGCCAGCCACGCCGCGGCGGCCGACGGTCCAGGTGGAGTCCTTGACCGCCACGTCGTCGTTGACCAGCAGCCAGCCGATCTTCTGGCCCTCCGCCTCGCACATCTCGCGGGCCATCTCCCACGCGGTGCGATCGCCGGTGTAGTTGTTGACGATGTAGAGCACGCCGGCCGGCGTGTCCATCAGCTTGGATGTCTCGGTGACGAACTCGACGGGCGGACCCGCGAAGACGTCACCGGGGCAGGCGGCGTCGAGCATGCCCGGGCCCACGATCATCGTGTGCGCCGGCTCGTGCCCGGAGCCCGAGCCCTGGATGATCGACACCCGGTCCGGCTTGGGCATGTCGGCCCGGTAGATCAGGTTGTACTTGGGCTCGTACTTGAGCGTGCCGTCGCTCGCGAGCATGACGCCCTCGAGGAACTCGGGCACGAACTGCTTGGGGTCGTTGACGAACTTCTTCACGATGGCGTTCCCTTACTGCTTGCCGTGCTGGTCCCGCCAGGCCGCCGCGATGGCCTGGAGGATCACACCGATGGCGGTGGCGCCGGCGTCCACCGAGTCCCGGCTCCGGTCGCCCGTGTAGGCCGCTCGCCCGCGGAGCGCGAGCATGCCCTTGGTGTCCAGCGCGGCCTGGACAGCGACTTCGGCGGCGCGCTGGATCGCGGCCACGCCGTGGTCCTCGAACGTCGCCGGATCCTTGAAGCTCTCCTCGAGGCTGTCGGTCGCCGGGGAGAGGGCGTCGAGGAGCGTCTTGTCGCCGAGGGAGGCCCCGCCGCGCGTCATGATCCCGGCGATCGCCGCGCGGAGCATCGCGATCACCAGGTCGGGCGTGAGGGCCTGGTCGCCCGCGGTCGCACCAGCCCGCAGGAACGCCGTCCCCCACATCGGGCCACTGACACCGCCGACCTTGGCGGCGAGCGTGAGGCCGATCTTCTTGCACACCGCTCCCGCGTTGGGCTTGTCCCAGGAGTCATAGTCCGCGAGGACCACCTCCCAGCCGCTGCGCAGTGAGTAGCCGAAATCGCCGTCGCCCACGATCGAGTCGAGTTGGGCGAAGTAGTCCGCGTTGTCGACGATCGTGTTGGCCATCGTCATGACGACGAGGTCGAGATCGTCGAGGGATGACGCTGCCATCCCAACCTCCCTTCGAGGGTTGCTCCTCCTGCCGCCGCGTTACGAAGCCAGCACGGCCTCGAGATCCGCGAGCGTGACGTGGTTGCCCGGCGATGCCTTGCTGCGGTTCGCGATCACCCGCGTCCGCTCGCCGTCGGGATCTCCAAGTGACGACACCACCAGGATTGCTTCGCTGCTGTCCTCCTCCTCCGTGTAGCCGTTGACGGTCATCACGCAGCGCAGGCCGGCGCCGGCCGCGGCGAGCAGGCCGTTGCGCGAGTCCTCGACCACGAGCACGTCGGCCGGCGGGACGGCCAGGCGCTCGAGGGCGAGCAGGTAGATGGCGGGATCGGGCTTCTTCTTCGGAACCACGTCGCCCGCGAGCACGAGATCGAACCGGTCGGCCCGCTCCTTGCCCACGGCATAGCCGAGGATGGCCCGCACGGCCGGCTCGGCGGACGTGGAGGCCACGGCGAGGGTCCAGCCGGCGTCCTGGGCCTCGCCAATGAGGCGCCGGATGCCGGGCCGCGGGGGCAGCTTCCCCTCCGCGACCATCTCGGTGTAGAGCGCCGTCTTGCGCCTGTGCCACGTGGCGACCTCGGCGGCAAGCGCCTCCGGGCCCTCCGGCAGGCCCGCCGCGCGGATGACGTCGGGGGTCAGCATGGAGCTCATCCGCTCCTTGCCGCCGCCGATCGCGAGCTTGCGTCCGTACTCCTCCTCGGACCACCGGAACGGCAGTCCGAACTCCTCGAACGTCCGGTTGAACGACGGGAGGTGCCCGTAGCGCTCGGTGTCGGCCAGCACGCCGTCGCAGTCGAAGATGAGCGCGCTCATCGGGCTACCAGGCCTTGCCGACGCTGCCGAACTTGCGGATGTGGTCCGCCGCCATCTCCTTCACCGCTGCCCGCTGCGCCCTGAAGATCGACGGCGGGTCGTACTTGCCGGGGTTCGCGGTCATGAAGTCGTAGCCGGATTGCATGAAGGCAATCTTGAGCGCCGTGGAGATGTTGACCTTGGCGCAGCCGCGGCTGATGAGGTCCGTGAACTGCTCCGCCGACATCCCCGTGCCGCCATGGAGGGCGACCGGGATGCCGGTGGCCTCTACGATGTCCGTCACCCGCTGCGAGTCGAGGTGCGGGGCGGTCTTGTACGTGCCGTGCGCGTTGCCGATGGCCGGCGCGAAGACGTCCACGCCCGTCGCCTCGACGAAGTCCACCACCGTTTGCAGGGTCTGGACGTGCTCCGCCTCGTCTCCCGTCATCTCCTCCGTGCGCTTGAAGCCCTCGATCTCGCCTTCGACCGCGGCTCCGTACCGCCGGGCCTCCACCACGACCTCGATGCACTGGCGCTGGTTCTCCTCGACGGTCAGGCTCGAGGCATCGAACAGGACCGAGTTCCAGCCGGCTGCCAGGCAGGCAGTGATGACGCTCCGGTCCGGACAGTGGTCGAGATGGAGCGCAACGGGGACCGAGAGGTCCTTGGTCATCTCGGTCCACATCGCGAACATCACGCCGACCCCCGTCATCTGGACGTGCTTCACGGATGTCTGGACGATCAGGGGAGCATTCGAGCTCCTCGGCGGCCGCCAGGACCGCCTCCATGGTCAGGTCGTTGACGACGTTGATCGCGGCGACGCCGTACCGCTCGTCGACCGCGTGCCTCAGGATCTCCTGGGTCGGAACGACCGACACCTCACACCTCCGTCTTGGGACGCACAGTGGTTCCCCGCGCCATCTCCAGGAGGAAGCGCGCATTGCCCTCGTCGAGGACGAGGACATCGACGATGCCGGTCCGCAGCACCCCGAGGATTGCGAACGGCTTCTCGCCCTCGCTGACCACGACCACGACCGTGTCGATGGCGTGCAGCTCGTCGAGTCCGAGACCCACGAGACGTGCCGTCTCGTGCGAGTCCAGCAACCGCCCGTGGACGTCGACATAGTTGCCCAGGACGTCACCCACGGCTCCGGCCTCCCGGAGGCGCCGGATCTCCTCGATCGACACGCAGCCGCTGCGGACCATCGTGCAGTCGTCGTCCGTGCCACCGATCCCCACCAGGGCGATCGAGGCACCTGCGGCGACGCGCAGCGGTCCCGAGATCGCGGGCTGGCGCAGGAGCTGGTCGCGCATCCGGGCACTCTCGACGTAGGCGGGCGCGTAGAGCCCCACGGCCTGGCCGCGGCACCGGTCCGCCAGGCGCCGGGCGATCTCGTTGGGATTGGTCGGCGAATCCGCCAGGTTGGATCCGCCCATGGCGCTCACGAAGGTTGCGTCGATGCGGCGGGCAGGCCCGAAGAAGCGCGGGACCTCGCCGGTGTCGCGGCCATGGCTGACCGCGACGACCACGCCATCATCGAGCCGGCGCTCGAGGTAGCGCGCCGCGCCGCGCGCTACAGCCTCACGCTGCGCCTGGGGATCCGCGCGCTCCGGGGCGACGATCACCTCGACCAGTCCGAACGTCTCGCGGACCTCCCGCTCGAGGTCGACATGCAGCCAGGGAGGAGTCGAGATCCGGATGTCGACGACGCCGGTCGTCCTCGCCCGGTCGAGCAGGCGCTGGACCTTGGGCCTCGACAGGCCGAACCGGAGGGCGAGGTCCGCCTGTGTCAGGCCGTCCTCGTAATAGCCGAGGGCCAGCCGGGCCAGCAGCTCGAACTCATCCTGGCCAAGTTCGTCGAGCGACGGCATCGTTCCAGCAGAGGGGTGAGCAGATGCTCAGTCGTGGGTAGATGTGCAGCCTAATTGTGCGCCTGTCCCGGCCAGCCCGCAAGCGCCTCAGACGATGTCCACGGCACGGTTCGGTGGCAGCGCGTCGGGCCGGATGTTGGCCAGCGCGGGGATCTGACGGCGGACCTCGGTCACCCGGTCGAGACCGATCTCCGCCCTCAGAATCGCCTCGTCGTCGCCTGCCTCCGCCACGACCCTGCCCCACGGATCCACGACCATCGAGTGACCCCAGGCCGGGATCGCCCCAGGCCCTCCTGCACCGCAGGTCGCGGCGGCGATGACCCAGGCGCCGTTCTCGATGGCTCGCGCGCGCAGAAGCGTCACCCAGTGGTCGCGGCCGGTCCGCGCGCTGAAGTCGGAGGGCACCGCAAGCACCTCGGCGCCGGCGAGCGCAAGTGCACGGTAGAGCTCCGGGAAGCGCAGGTCGTAGCAGATCGAGAGCCCGAGGCGCGTCCCGCGAGGTCCACGGCAACCAGCCCATCGCCCGGCGTCACCTTCGAGGACTCCGTGGTGTGGGGCCCGTCGTCCACGGCGACGTCGAACAGGTGGACCTTCCGGTAGCGCGCCACGATGACGCCGGACGGACCGATGACGACGGCCGTGTTGTAGGGGCGAAGCCGGTCCCCTGACACCTCGGCGCGGGTCCCGGCCAGGATCCAGCAGCCGTGCTCGCGCGCGACGGCAGCAAACGGGTCCGTCGTGGGACCGGGGACCGGCCGCGCGGAGCGGCGCCAACCGTCGGGCGTGCCCCGGTACTGGAGGTACTCCGGCAGGACGACGAGGTCGCTGCAGACCGCGGCCTCGCGGGCGAGCGCGACGGCGTGGGCGATGTTGGCGTCGACGTCGTGGCGCGCCTCGAACTGGACGAGGGCAACCCTCAGCATGCGCATTGCCGGATGGTACGCGCGTGGGTCGGTGGCCGGTCGTGGCGGTCAGTTGAGGCCGCGCGCCCCAACCTCGTCGATCCGCCGCTGGAGGAACGCACGCTCCGGGCCGTTCGTCGCCAGCGCCAGGGCCTGCTCGTACGCCAATCTCGCCTCGGCCCAGCGGCCGAGCCGTCGCAGGAAGTCGGCGCGGGTCGCGTGGAGGAATCGGTACTCCGCCATCGCCGGGTCGGCACCCAGCACCTCGACGGCGGCCAGGGCAGCCTCCGGCCCCGAGACCTCGGCCAGCGCAACGGCGCAGTTGAGATCGACGACCGGCGATGGCGCCACCCTCCGCAGCACCTCGTACAGGCCCAGGATCTGCGCCCAGTCCGTATCGGCCGCGGTCGCCGCCTCATCGTGAACCGCCGCGATCGCCGCCTGGAGCTGGTACGGCCCTACGCGACCGAGCCGGAGCGCCTGCTCAGCGAGCGTTCGCCCCTCCGTGATCGCGGCCGCCCCCCACAGCGACCGGTCCTGCTCCTCGAGCCGGACGAGCTCGCCCCCCGGGCCCTCGCGGGCCGGGCGCCGGGCGTCCGTCAGGAGCATCAGCGCGAGCAGGCCAAGGACCTCGGGCTCATCGGGCAGCTGGGACACCACCACGCGCGCCAGGCGGATCGCCTCAGTGCACAGCTCCCGGCGGACCAGGGACTCGCCCGACGTGGCGTCGTAGCCCTCGTTGAACACCAGGTAGATCACCCGCAGCACCGCATCCAGCCGGTCCGCCAGGCGGTCACCCGACGGCACCTCGTAGACGATTCCCGCGTCGCGGATCTTGCGCTTGGCCCGGACGAGACGCTGGGCGAGGGTGGGCTCAGGCACCAGGAAGGCGCGGGCGATCTCGGGCGTCGTGAGGCCGGCGAGCGAGCGCAGGGTGAGGGCGACGGCCGCCTCGGGCGCGAGCGCCGGATGGCAGCACGTGAAGATGAGCCTGAGCTGGTCGTCCGGGATGGGGGCCATGTCGTCCTCGGCCGCGGCCACCAGGGCCGCCTGGCGGGCTTCGGCGTCGAATGCCGCATCGCGCGCGATCGTCGGAGCACGCTCGGCAAAGCGGCGGACGCGGCGAATCCTGTCGATCGCCCGATTGCGCGCCGTGGTGGTGATCCAGGCGCCCGGGTTGTCCGGGATGCCGTCGGCCGGCCAGCGCTCGAGCGCGGTGAGGTAGGCATCGGCGACCGCCTCCTCGGCGAGATCGAAGTCGCCGAGGACGCGGATCAGCGTGGCGAGCGCCCGTCCGTGCTCCTCGCGGAAGACGCGGGCGACGGCGTCGCCGGTGCCGGTGCTCAGCCGAGCTCCATGATCGGGCGGATCTCGACCTTGCCGAACCGGGCGCCGGGAATGCGGGTGGCTGCCTCGATGGCGTCGTCGAGCGACGGGGCGTCGATCAGGTAGTAGCCGCCCAGGTGCTCCTTCGTCTCGGCGAATGGGCCGTCGGTGACGATACGGCGGCCGTCCCGCACCGAGACGGTCGTGGCGGAGGCGACGTCCTGGAGCGCCTCGCCGCCAAGCATCCAGCCCTTCTCGGCGGCCCAGGCGCCAAACGCATTGTACTCGGGCATGATCGCGGCCCACTCCTCGTCCGTGGGCGGCACGGCGGGCGGCTCCTCGTAGATCAGCAGCAGGTAGCGCATCGGTCGCGATCTCCTCACGGCGGCGGCCCGGTCCGTCCGGGCGGTCATCGTAGCGACGAACGCGAGCGATGGGAATCGACACCGGCAATCGCGACCTCGGGCGCGCCGACCGCTAGACTTGCCGGCGGCGCCGTCGAACCACGCGGCGAGCTCAGAGGTGGCCGGGTGCACCAACCGTCGGGATCGCGCGACGTGACGCCCCGTGGAACCCAGGCGACACGATGGGGGTGCGGGCGATGAGGATCCCGAGAACGGCGGCGGTCCGGCGCTGGCTGGCCGACCTGCGACATTCCGAGGCCCGGCGGACTGCCCTCGGCCGACTGCGCCGACGGGCCGTCCAGGTGGCCCGGCGGCGAGCTCCAGGACCTGGTGCCACCGCCACGTCGAGACGGGTCGCCGGGGCCACGGCGCCTGCGCCGAGCGTGACCCGTCGGCCGGACGCCTGGTACGTGGGCCAGTGGTCGCGACTCGCCGCCGCCGTTACCGAGCCCCAGGACGCGGGAGGCGAGCCCCTCCACGATCCCGACAAGGCGCCGGACATCCTCCGGCTCGCCGACCGGCAGCGGGCTGAGGCGGCTCTGGCGGAGGCCATCGCGCGCGGTGAGAGCTTGGAGCGGGCCGTCTGCCAGAGCGTCGCGGCCCTGGCCGACACCGGCGAGTGGGGCGCGTGGAACGCCGGCTGGTCCATGACCGAAGGCGTCGCGCGCCTTCCCGGGGGGGCGACCGCGTCGAGCCTCGGCCACATCGTGCTCCTGCACCGGCGGCGGCAGTTCGCGCGGGCATGGGCCATCGTCCGCGACCTCGACGATGCGGCCCTCGCCGCACACATCCCGGTCGAGGCGGTCGATGCCGCCCTTGCCGCCGGGTCCCCCGAGGCGCTCCAGCGCGCCCGGGCCATCGCGGCGAGGCACGAGGAGATGGGCGCACCCGTCCTGGTGGATCTCGCCGGCAGGTTCCTCTCGTTCGGGGCGCGGGATCGCGCCGCCGAGTTGGTCGCGGAATTGCGTCGCAGGGCCTCGGTCGACCTGGACCCGCGCCGACGCCACTCGTGGATCCTGATCGAGCAGTGGCTGGCCGCTCGCCCGGCCTCGGTCCCGGCCGGCTCCGTCCCGGTGGCCGTGATGGGCTACCGGACGCCGGACCACGGCCTCACATCAGGCAACGTGGGCGACTATGTCCAGACCCTGGCGATGCTGGGCAACCTGGTCCGGTTGAGCGGTGTCACCTTCTCCGGCGACGACGGGCTCGGGGAGCTTGCGTCCGAGCTGCAGGGGCGCGTGCGCCCCGGGCTCCGGGTCCCGGGCCCCAACGGTGCCGTGCACCTGGTCACTGCCGACCGGGACTTCAGCACTGTCGAGGACGTCCCGGAGGGGACGTGGATGATCGCCTTCGGCTGGCACATGCACCCGCTCTACGACCTCCGGTACGACTTCCCGTACCACCCCAACATCCGGCCACTGTTCATCTCGTTCCACGTCAACCGCCTGGAGATGCTCAGCGACGAGGCCCTGGCCTACCTGCGCCGCTGCGGACCGGTCGGCTGCCGGGACTGGAACACTGTCTTCCTGCTCCTGAGCGCGGGCGTCGATGCGTTCTTCACCGGCTGCCTGACGACCACGGTCGATGCCCTGTTCCCCGCCCGCGACGCCGCGTATCGCGGCAAGGGCGCGGTCGGCGTCATCGACCTGCCGCGGAAGGCTGCAGGCCCGGATGCCCGAAACGTCAAGGTGTACAGCCACCAGTCCGACAATGACCGCGGCGTACCGGCGGCGGATCGTCTTCGGGCTGCGAGCTCGATGCTGGCCGCGTACCAGCAGGACCTGGATCGCGCGGTCACCGGGCGCCTCCATGCCTATCTCGCGCTCTCCTCGCTGGGCGTGCCCGTCGACTTCACGCCCAGGAACCCCGGCGATGTCCGCTTCGCCGGCCTGGTCGGGATACGTCCGGGTGACGAGCGCCTCTCGGCGATGCGGGACGACATCCGTGATCTGGTCGCCACGCTCTTCGAGCGGGTGGTGTCGGGCGCCGGCGAACCCGAGGTGTACGAGCTGTGGCGCCACCTGACCCGGGATCGCGTGGCCGACGCGAGGAGCCGTCTCGCGGTGCCCGTCGAGGACGAGCCGACCGGGATCGATGTCGGCGCGGCGGTGTCGATTGCCCTGGCCGGCAAGCGGCAATTCGGCCCGCAAGACGCCGTGGATCCGGCAACCGTCACGGATGTCGTGGTCGCCTTCGACCAGAACCTGACGTACCCGGCCGCCGTGCTGCTCGAATCGGTCGTGTCGAACGCGTCCGGGGCACTTCGCCTGTGGGTCCTCGCCCGGGGCCTGACGGACGCCTACCAGGAGTGGCTGGCCGGCGCCTTCCCGGCGATCCCCATGACGTTCCTCCCGTGCGACGAGATCAGCTACGACGTCGCCGGTCCCCGGCGGCGGATCCCGCGCCGGATCACGGTCTCGACCATGGACCGGCTGCTCCTGCCGGTCATGCTGGGGGACGTTGACCGGGTCGTCTACGTCGACGTCGACACGCTCGTGCTGGGCGACATCTGCCGCCTGGCCGCGATCGATCTCGGTGGCCACCCGATCGCCACCCGCGATTCCAACGTGACCGAGCCCAGCGAGTGGCAGCGAGCGGGACGACGCCTCGAGGAGCCGATGGCCACCGAGCTGCGGCGCCTGATGGCGGCCCGCCACGGCTACGGGCACGCCGCCCTCAACGCCGGCGTGCTCGTGCTGGACCTGGAGAGGCTGCGCCGCGACGACTTCACGCGCCAGTACCTCGGGTTCGGCGAGCGCTACGGCCTCCACGACCAGGACACCATGCTCGCGTACGTGGGACCGGACCGGGCCGGCATCGAGCCGGGCTGGAACGCCATGCCCGTGCTCGAGGACGTGAGCGACCCGAGCCTCATCCACTGGGCGAGCTTCGGCAAGCCCTGGGACCCGCCCCTGACCTACGCGAAGGACCGCTGGCTCGAGTACGCCGCACGCCTTCGAGATCGGGCGGGCCCGCCACCAACGGCCGACCGGGAGGTCTCGTCGCCCATCGCGACGACGTGATCCCGGCTACCGTACGGCGAGACCGATCGGCAATTCGAGGCCACCGCCGCTCGGCGCTGGCCGACCGCGACAGAGGCGTGATGGATCAGGACGAGAAGACGCCGACCGAGGCCATGCAACAGGCGCGCAGGGCCTACTGGGACCACTACTATGCGGCCCGGCTCAGACCTGAACGGAGGCTGCCGTCCCAGTTCGCAACCTTCGTTGCCGGTGAACTCGACCAACGACATCGGGTGATCGAGCTCGGATGCGGCGACGGTCGCGACGCCATGTTCTTCGCGAACTACGGCCATGATGTCGTCGGGATCGATGCCTCGCCCGCGGCCATCAATGCCTGCCGTCTCCTGGCGGGAATACTCAGCGAGAACGCCTCGTTTATCGTCTCGCGCATCGACGACCCCGAGCTCGCCGACAGGATCAAGGGTTCGAGCGGCCCGCGGGTGGTCTACGCCCGGTTCTTCCTGCATGCCATCACGGAGGTCGAGGAGGAGGCCCTCCTCGACCTTGCCGCGGCCATTACGGAGCCCGGCGACATGTTGGCCGTTGAATACCGCACCGTGCGTGATTCGAGCGGTGCCAAAGTCACCGAATTGCACTATCGACGGTTCGTATTGCCCGCCGCGTTCGAGGCGCGGGCCCTGGGACGCGGCTTCGATGTGACGTACTCCATCGAGGGGTTCGGGTTCGCGAAATACCGCCAGGACGACGCATACGTCGCCAGAACCCTCTTTCGACGATACGTCCCGTGACGGCCCGGTACCACGGGTGAGCTCACTTCGGGGCGAGCCGGCAGAAGGCGGCTCGAGCCATCCGACCGTGAGGTCGCTCCTCGACAGCGCGGCAGCGCGGTTCGCCGACCTGGGCTACGCAGTGGCGGGTGGGCTACTCGAACTCCGACTTGACCTCGGTCAGGTGCAGACCCTTCGCATCGAGCCGCCGGCGGGCGAGATCCTCCAGCTCCAGTCAATCGGCATCGACGCCGACGGCGTGGTCGCGCTCTCGGACGTCGAGGTACGAGTGAGCGGCTGGCACGCCGACTTCGAGCGGGCATTCCAGCCTGCCAGGTTGTTCAATTTCGATCATCCAACCGGAACGATCATCCGCACCCAGGCCGATCAACCTGCGTGGATGGAGCTTCGCTTCTCCCGCTCGCGGACCGTGACCCGGCTGCGACTGCGAAACGTGGCGGACGAGACGGCCGGTCGGGCGCGCGGCCTGAGGATCTCGGTCGGGACCAGGTGGCGGACTCGGACGGTCTACGACGGAGCGGCACAGCTCCGCGCCTGGAAGGCTCTGGTACGCAAGGCACAGGCGGATACGGCATCTGATCCGGGAGGGCCGGCCCTATTGGACGTGCTCGATCTGACCGTCAGGGGGGCATACGCCAGGGCACACAGGTCCCTCGCCTCGAAGGTGACCGACGAGTGGGATCGCCGCTGGTTCCGTGCTGCTGTCAATGCTGAGCTGCTGCCCACTCGAGGTCTGGAGTGGACCGCTCACGGTCCGCAGCGCCCGTTCCGGCTCTGGAGCGAAGAGGAGCAGACTGAGTACGTCAGGGATAGCGCGCGCGTGGTCGCGGCGTTGCAGTCGCTTTCTCCGTACGTGTGCCTCGGTTTCGGGTCAGTCCTTTCCGTGGTGCGTGACGGGGCGCTGATCCCGCACGACGACGACCTGGACATCATCGTTGGCTTTGAGCCCGCTGGGGCGGCGACACTCGCCGATGGACTGCGGCTCATCGAGGAGCACCTGAGCCCTCTCGGATACGAGGTCACGGGAGACTTCGCCGCCCACAGGCACGTCCGGCAACCCGGCACGAAGCGTGTCGACGTGTTCGCCGGCATCTTCGAGGGCGAGTCCATCTCGTGGTACCCAGGGGCACGCGGTGGCTTGACGAGAGCGATCGTCTTCCCACCTGTTCCTGCACAGCTGCTTGGCGTCTCATGCTTGATCCCGGCCCAGCCCGAGGTCTACCTGGAGCGAGTCTACGGCCCCGGTTGGCGCGTCCCCGATCCCAACTTCAGTCACACTTGGAACCTGTCGGCCTACGAGGACATCACTGGCACACGAGCTGCCACCATGGGCCCTCCGGGGAGTAAGGACCGGCCAGCGCGGTAGTCGCGGAGAAGCGCGGCGCTTGCCGGCAGGCCGGCGCTGCTTTGGTCCCCAGGCTCCGGACCGACACGCCCGACGCCACTGGCGGCTAGGATCTGCGGATGGCAACGCGGAAGGAGATCCTGGAGATCGGCGGCCGAGAGGTCGCGGTCAGCAACCCCGACAAGGTCTACTTCCCGCGCGCGGGCCACACCAAGCTCGACCTTGTCCGCTACTTCCTCGCGGTGGCCGACGGCGCCCTCGCCGGCGTTCGCGGACGCCCGATGGCGCTCAAGCGCTTCGTCGACGGCGCCGAGAAGGAGCCCTTCTTCCAGAAGCGCGCGCCGGACAACCGGCCGGAATGGATGCGCGTGGCGACCCTGACCTTCCCCTCGGGGCGCACTGCCGACGAGCTGGTCGTCGATGAAGCGGCAGGCCTTGCCTGGGTGGCCAACCTGGGCTGCCTGGACCTGAACCCGCATCCCGTCCGCGCAGAGGACCTGGACCATCCCGACGAGCTGCGCGTGGACCTGGACCCCGTCCCCGGCGTGCCGTGGTCGCAGGTGCGCGAGGTGGCGCTGGTGGTGCGGGCGTCACTCGAGTCGGTCGGCCTCACCGGCTGGCCAAAGACGTCGGGTTCGCGCGGCATCCACATCAACGTGCGCATCGAGCCGCGCTGGACGTACCCCCAGGTGCGGCGGGCGGCGCTGGCACTTGCCCGGGACGTCGAGCAGCGCGCGCCTTCGATCGCGACGTCGCGCTGGTGGAAGGAGGAGCGCCACGGCGTCTTCCTGGACTACAACCAGAACGCGAAGGACCGGACGGTCGCCTCCGCCTACTCGGTGCGACCGACGCCGGACGCCCGGGTCTCGTTCCCCCTGCGCTGGGACGAGGTCCCCAACTGCGTGATGGAGGACTTCACCCTCGCGACGGTGCCCGCCATCTACGCGCAGCGCGGCGACGCCGGAGCAGGCATCGACGGGGCCGTTGGATCCCTCGAGGCTCTGCTGGAGCTGTCCGCCCGCCACGAGGCGGAAGGCGAGGGCGACGCCCCCTGGCCGCCCAACTACGCCAAGCAGGAGGGAGAGCCACCCCGCGTCCAGCCGTCCCGGAAGCGGAAGCCCGACGCCGCGTACGAGGGCCGCGGCAAGGACGGTGGGCCGCCCCCGGAGATCGCGGAGCAGCGGGCCGCCGCCGTGGCCGCCGGCGACTCGAACGCCGGCCTGCCAATCGAATGGGAGGGTTCACGACCGTCCCCGACGGGGCGCCGCCGCTCGAGCATCCCCGTGATCGAGATTGGTCGGGCTCCCACCAAGGCCGAGGTCTACGAGGGCCTTGAGCGCTGGAAGACCCGCCACCCGCAGGCCGCCGCGCATCTCGAACCGGCGGACGTGATCGAGACCGCGATGCGCGGGCGCGCCTATGCCTGGTACCGCCTCCGGCTCAACCTGGTCCACGTCCCGGCCGAGCTCCGGCCGCCCCAGGAGCCCCTCGACCCCGACGCCGCACCGGACGACTGGGCGAGCCTGTCAGACGACGAGCGCGCGGCCTGGATGGCCGGCCGGACATCTGCCCGCAAGGCATCCAGGGCGTCGACCACCGAGGGCTGACCCGGGATGCAGGCGCGGGCGGCGCGCAACCCGACCTCTGAACCGGGGCCTATCGCAGCTCCGTCTCCTGCCCGGTCAGCGCCCGCAAACGGGCGATCCGATCGGACGTCGCGGGGTGGGTCTGGAACCAGCCGCGTCCGCCCTCCTTCGATTCCCTCACCGGGTTCACGATCCAGAGGTGCTGGGTGCCGCGGTTGGCGTCGGCCATCCCGGCCCGGGCTCCCTCGAGCTTCTCCAGCGCACCGATCAGCCCCGCGGTGTTGCGGGTGATCCCGACGGCGGTGGCATCGGCGAGGTATTCCCGGTCCCGGCTGACGGCGGCCTGGACGGCGAGCGCGGCCAGGGGGGCAAGGAGCCGTAGCAGCCCGCCCACGATCAGGCCGGCAACCACCACGACCAGCCACAACGCCAGTGCGGCGACCGTGTCCTGCAGGTCGTCGCCCGTCCAGGGGTTCTTTGCCACCTCGATGATCAGGTGCAGGAAGACGTCGGTGAGCAGCACGATCGCCCCCACCAGCAGCGCGACGAGGACGGCGTGTCGCGAGTCGAGGTTGGTGATGTGCGCCAGCTCGTGGGCGATCACCCCCTGGAGCTCCTCGCGATCGACCAGGTCCAGCATGCCGCGCGTGATCGCGATCGCTGCGTGCTCCGGGTCACGGCCCACGGACATCGCGTTGGCGGCCCTGATCTCGATCACGTAGACCCTGGGAACTGGGACCCCCGCCGCGGTCGCCAGCTCGGATACCACGTTGCGCAACTGCTGCTCGGCCGGACCCGCCTCCTTCGCGTGTTCCAGGTCCAGGATCATGCCGTCCCCCGCCGCCATCGCGAACCCGGTCGCGCCAAGGGTGACCAGCACCGAGACCCCCGCCACGACGAGCCCTCCGACCAGGGCCACGCCGAACGCGAGGCCCACGGCGGCGCCGATCAGGAACCCGGTGATCGCGACCAGCTCGAACAGCACGGCCACGAGCAGCAGGGAGCTGCCGCGATTGGAGGCGATCTGCTGCTGGAAGGTCCGCTTCCCGGGAACGCCATACCGCATGCGGACGGCCGTCGCGCCGGCCAGGGGCGTGAGACACAGCAGCGCGAGCGCCGCGGAGGCCACCTCGCGGACGCCGGCATGCGCCGCGGCCACGGATCCGAGCGCGGCGGCCGCGGCGGCCAGGATCGCTCCGACCAGCAACAGCGCGTAGGGCAGCAGCTTGAGCGGACCGCGCCACGCCTCGAGGCGGTCCATCCGGGACAGGACGGGCGTGATGGCGGCGGCGAGGATGGCCACCACGAATCCGGCGATCGCCAGGGCGCCCACCAGCCCGGCCGGCAGGTCGAACGGCAGGGTCATCGCATGGTTACTGGACGGGGACCCGGCGGGGACACATCGACCAGTCAGTCGCCGCCGAAGATGCGCGCCAGCTCGAAGGGCGCCGTGGTCTCCAGCTGGTCGTAGCGGCAATCTGCGGGATCCTTGTCCGGGCGCCAGCGCTTGAACGTCGTGGCGTGCCGGAAGCGGTCGCCCTGGAGATGGTCGTAGCCAACCTCGGCGACTCGCTCGCAGCGGAGCGGTTCCCACGACAGGTCCTTGCCGCGGTTCCAGCGCGAGCCCGCACCCGGGAGGCGCTGTCCGGAGCCGTCCGTGCCCGCACTCGCCCACTCCGCCCATTCGGCCCAGGGGTGCCCTTCCAGCGCGCCGTCACGGAGCGCCCCGAGCTCCTCGACGAGCGCCGCCCGCCGGTCCCAGGTGAACGACGACGTCACGCCGACGTGGTGCAGCTTGCCGGCGTGGTCGAACAGGCCCAGCAGGAGGCTCCCGACGTGTGTTCCAGGCCCGTTCTTGTGCCACCGGAAGCCGGCCACCACGCAATCCGCCGTCCTCCCGTGCTTGATCTTGAGCATCGCCCGCTTGCCGGGAAGATAGACACCGTCCAGCCGCTTGGCGACCACACCGTCCAGGCCCGCCCCCTCGAAACGGTCGAACCACTCGGCCGCCAGGGCACGGTCGCGCGTCGCCGGCGTGAGGTGGACCGGCGGCGCCATCCCGTCCAGCGCGGCCTCCAGCCGCATCCGTCGCTCGCCCTGTGGGACGCCCCGGAGGTCCTCGTCGCCGAGTGCGAGGAGGTCCCAGGCCACGAACGATGCAGGCGTCTCAGCGGCCAGCATGGCGACCCGCGATGCCGCCGGGTGGATCCGGAGCAGGAGCGCCTCGAAGTCAAGGGCGCCATTGCGGGCGATGACCACCTCACCATCGAGCACGCAGCGCTCCGGCAGCTGGGCAAGGAGCGGCTCGGCAAGCTCCGGGAAGTAGCGGTCCAGCGGCTTGAGGTCCCGGCTCTGGGTGAAGACCTCGTCGCCGTCACGGAAGACGATGGCGCGGAAGCCGTCCCACTTGGGCTCGTAGAGCCAGCCCTCGCCGTCGGGCAGGCCATCGGACGCCTTTGCCAGCATCGGCTCCAGCGGGGGCGCGAACGGAAGTCCCATGCCCGCACGATACCGCGCCATGGAACTAGCCGATCACGGGATGCGTCCGCCCCGTGCCGCAACCTGTGCGGCCCCGGGCACGCACGACGTGCCCCCCAGAGAGGTGGGGAACCATGATGACTACCGATCGGCGGGCCATCCGGCTCCGCCTCGCCCTGCCCGGCCTGCTCATCGCGCTGGTGATCGCGGCCTGCGGAGGCAGCGCCGGCGCTCCGATCCTGCAGAGCGTCGGGAGCTCCATCGACGGCGAGGACATGGCGGCATCCGACGCCGACAGGCTCCGGGCGGCGGCGTCGGCAGCGCCGGCAGCAGAGGCCCCCGCCGGCCAGCCGCAGCCGGACGACCAGGACAACCCGCTCGCAGCACCGCGCGACGACCTGAAGATCGTCTACACGGGCTCGTTGAGCCTGGTGGTCGATGACCTCCAGGCGGCCCTCGCCAAGGGCCGCGCAGCGGTCCTGGCCACCGGCGGCTACGTCGGCGCCTCACGCGAGGCCAACGACGGCGATCGCTCCGTGGCCACCATCACCTACCGTGTCCCGGCGTCGCGCTGGGAGGACGCGCTGGCGTCACTGCGCGGCCTGGCGACCAAGGTGGTGGGCGAGGAGACGCAGGCGACCGAGGTGGGCGGCCAGATCGTGGACCTGGAGGCCCGGCTCCGGAACCTGCGGGCCAGCGAGCAGGTGCTCGTCGACATCGCCAAGGGGACCGGCAAGGTGTCCGACCTGCTCGAGGTCGAGGCGCGCATCACCGATGTCCGCGGCCAGATCGAGCAGCTCGACGGCCAGCGCTCGCAGCTCGAGGACCAGGTCGCCTACGGGACGCTGGTGACCACTTACGGCCTCGAGATCGTCCAGGTCCAGCAGACGGCCCAGGGCTGGAACCCGGGCAGCGACGTCGACGGCGCGACAGCCACCCTGATCGGCGCCGGCCAGACCATCGTGTCGGGGGCCATCTGGTTCGGGATCGTGTGGCTGCCCGTGGTCCTCGTCTTGCTGCTCCTGGCCCTGGTCGCGCGCTGGGCGTTCCGGAGGTTCATGCCGAAGGCGGCTCCTGCCGAGCCGGTGGCCGGCTGGGGCGACCAGGCCTGACGCGACCAAGGCTGACGGGCCCGGCCCGCACGGCGGCGTCACCTGGCGCTTTGCGTCTCCCACGCCGCCAGCGCGGCGGCTGCCCGCTCTCGGGTCAGGTTCCACGCGGGCCAGCCAGACAGCGACGGGTCCGTGCGGAACTGCCGCGCACGCGTGACCAGGGATGGCCGCAGCCTGGACCGGTCGGCCGGGCCAAGACGATCCCAGGCATCGATGACGGGCACGATGGCCTCATCACCGAGCTCGTCGAGATAGGCCGAGTCGAGGCCCGTGCGTCCGTCGGGCGGGACAAGGGTCGGGTCGATCGACCGCTCCAGGTTGCGTTCCGCGACGAACGCCTGGGGCCCCACCACATTCATGCCCGCGAGCGCGACGAGCACCATGATCCCGAGCGCATGGAGTGTCCAACGGGTGCGCCGCGCAGCCAGGAGGGCGGCGGCCACCGCGAGCGCCACTGCCAGCCAACCGATCGACACCAGCACGACAAACCGCAGCTCGGTCCAGCCGTAGGCGTCCTGGTACAGGCGGAGGCGCGCGAGGGCCGACACCAGCACGAGCGCCGTCAGCGCCAGGAGCGCCAGGGCACCGCCCAGCTGCGCCCGCGACCGCAGCGCCACGGCCATGTCCAGCGTCACCACCAGCCCACCGGCGAGCACCGCGACCAGCACCAGTTCGAAGAACCCGCGCCGCGCGTACTCGGCGTAAGTCAGGCCGGTGAGCGCCATCGTGTCGCGCCCTCCGAAGAGGTAGGCGAGCTGGAGGGCGACGAAGGCGGCAAACAGCACGTCCACGACCACCAGGATCGTTGCGGCCTCGGTTGAGCCGGGCCTGAGGTTGCGCCCGGGTCCAGGGTCCGCTCGCTCTGGCCAGGCTGCTGGTGCAGTCCCCCAGGCCCGATCCGGCGGTGCGGGCGGCGGGGCGGGCGGCGGGGCGGGCGGCGGCGCGGCCGGTGACGGGCCGAACATGGGCAGAAGCCCTCCGGCCAGGCCCAGCAACCCCGCGGCACCCCAGGCGACGATCCCCACGACAAACGTGCGCAGCACAAGGTCCTCGAGGTCGAGATCCGGCTTCCAGGCCATGGCGTCGGAGGCGAGGCGCGCGAACACGGCGTCGGCGGAGGCAAACAGGGCTGCGAACAGCGCGGCAACCGGGAGCGCGATCAGGACGCCGCGGCCCACCGGCGCCGCACGCCGCAGCCTCGCGCGCATCGGTGCGAAGCGGGACGGCCGCCCGGTCTCCGCACCGACCGCACCCATGCCTCGACGCGGCGCGAGCAGCAGCGCGCCAGCGCCCGCCAGCGCGGCGAGCCCAACGCCGACTCCCAGCTCGAGCACCTGGGGGACCAGCCCACGGGTGATCCTGCCGCCGGCCAGGCAGCCGATCGTTCCTGCCGCCAGGGCTGCGGCGAGTGCCAGGTCCCACGCCACCAGCCAGTCGTCAGCGCGCACGACGGCCATGGCCGCCAGCGCGAGCGAGACCGGGGCCAGCCAGGCGTCTGCCGGATCCATCCGGCGCAGGCCGCCCGGTCCGGCAACCAGGAACGCCGCGCCGAGGAGCGCCGCCGTCACGAGCGGTGCGTTGACACCAAGGGCGTTGCCGGGGAGGACGACGTCAACGAGGACGCCACCGGCGAGGGACAGCAGGATGATCCTGCGCACATTGGCGGGCATGCGTGGGCCTCCGGTGCGGACCGGAGGGCGGGCCGGCCGGCGTCGAGACGACCGGCGACGCGGCCGTGTTGCGGCTGGCCGGAGACGGCGCGAGCCCGGTGACAGGCGACGGCGTGCTCCTCAGCCGGCCACGTACGGGATGTAGTCCGGCCGCCACATGGCCGCGTCCACCGCCGCTGGGATGGCCTCCGGCTGGTACCGGCGCCCGACGCCCAGCCGGCCAAGGTGATCGACCACCGCGATCGCTATCTCCCGGGCCACCAGCCGCAAGTCGCCGATCGGCGGGAACAGGTCGCCCCGCTCCAGCATCTCTGGTGTCGTCATTGAGGCCAGGCGCCGCGCCGCGACCAGGAACGCCGAGTCGGGCAGGATGCGCGCCTCCGAGACGATCGCGGCGAGTCCGATGCCGGGGAACACGTAGGCGTTGTTCGCCTGCGGGACCCGGCGCGACACGCCGCCGATCTCCAGCGGCGGAAACGGGCTCCCGGTGGCCACGATCGCCCGACCACCGGTCCAGGCCATGATGTCCACCGGACGGGCCTCGGTGTTGGCCGTCGGGTTCGAGAGCGGCAGGATGATCGGGACCTCGGCCGTGGCCGCCATGGCACGGATCGTCGACTCTCCGAACGCGCCACCGATCCCCGTCGTCCCGAGCAGGATGTTGGGCCGGAAGGCGAGGACAACCTCGTGCAGGCCGTGCTCGCCGGCCGGGTCGAGGCCGAGGCCGGCCACGACGTCGCGGGGCAGCGCCGCATCCCACTTGTCCTCATCGAGGCCGGGGCGCCCCTCCACCACGAGTCCGCGCGAGTCCAGCACGGCGATGGCGGCATGCGCGACATCGTCGGCCAGCCCGTCCTCGACCATGGCCAGCCGCAGGAGGCGTGCGATACCCGTTCCGGCGGCACCCGCGCCGGCCAGCACGATCCGGGCATCCGCCAGGGTGCGCCCGGAGGCACGGAGGGCCGCGAGCATCGTGGCGGTGGCGATCGCCGACGTGCCCTGGATGTCATCGTTGAAGCTGCAGACCCACTGGCGGTAGCGCTCCAGCAGCCGGATCGCGTTGTGCTGCTTGAAGTCCTCCCACTGGAGAAGCGCGCGCGGATGCACCTCGCGGACGCCGGCGACGAACGCCTCGACAACCTCGTCGTAGGCTGCGCCGCGCAGGCGCGGGTGGCGCCAGCCGGCATACAGCGGGTCGGCGAGCAGCGCCTCGCGGTCGGTTCCCACGTCCAGCGACACCGGCAGCGTGAGCCCGGGATGGATCCCGGCCGCGGCGGAGTACAGAGCCAGCTTGCCGATCGGGATCGGCATACCCCCGGCACCCTGGTCGCCGAGACCCAGGATCCGCTCGTTGTCGGTGACCACGATCAGCCGGATCTCGTCCCGTGCTGCGTGGCGCAGGATGTCCGGCACGCGGCCCACGTCGTCCGGGGTGATCCAGACCCCGCGGGGCCGGCGGTACAGGTGGCTGAACTCCTGGCAGGCCCGCCCGACGGTAGGGGTGTAGACGATCGGCAGCAGCTCCTCCAGGTGCTCGAGCAGCACCCTGTGGAACAGGGTCTCGTTGCGGTCGTGGAGCGCGGCGAGGCCGATGTAGCGTTCGAGGTCATCCTGCTTGTGGCGAACGTGCTCGAGCTCCAGGGACACCTGGGCGTGGATATCGATCACGCTCGGGGGCAGGAGGCCCCGCAGGCCCAGCTGGTCCCGCTCGGCATCCGTGAAGGCAGCGTCCTTGTTGAGGAACGGGTGGCCCAGAAGTGCCATCCCGCGCTGGGTGACGGGCGCGGGACCGACACCGGTGCGCAGGGCGTCCAGCACGGGGCCAGACTGGCTGTGGACATGGCCGAGCGGCGTGGCCGGGACGGCGAGAGTCACTGGATGGTCCTCCGGGAGCGGCCCCGAGCGCCGCCCCTCCGGGGCGGCGGGCTGGCGGTCGTGAGCGTGGATCTGGTGAGGTCAGCGCTGACGACTCGGACTGGACGAGGCCCGGCGCATCTGCTGCCAATAGCGGAGCATTGCCCACGGGCATGGCATCGGCCAGCGGCCCCCGGACCGGCGCCGGGGGCCGAAGGACCCGATTGCGGCATGGCACGATTGCCCGATGACGGACCAGGGAGCGCGCTACGACCGTATCGCCGAGGGCTATTCCCGGTGGTGGTCGCCCGTCCACCGCCCCGCGACGCTGGAGCTGCTCGACGAGATCGCGTCCCGCGTGGCGGACGGTGCGACACGGATCCTGGACGTGGGTTGCGGGACGGGCGCACTGATCTCCGCGGCTGTCTCGCGCTGGCCACACGTGCGGGCCACTGGCGTCGACCTCTCGTCCGGCATGCTCGATGTCGCCGCGCGGGACCTTGGCTCACTCCCGGCCGAACAGCGCCGGCGCATCACGCTTGCCCAGGGCCAGGCCGACCGGCTGCCGTTCGAGGACGGCGCCTTCGACATCGTCGTGTCCGCCTTCGTCCTCCAGCTCGTCCCTTCGCGTGGGCGTGCACTGCGAGAGGCACGCCGGGCCCTGTCCGGCCACGGATCGCTGGCCTATGTGACCTGGCTCTCCGGCGGCCAGATCCCGGCCGACGCTGTCTATGAAGCTGCGCTGGTCGACGCCGGCCTGATCCGCCCGGAGCCCGCGGGAGGCCCGGTTGAGCTCCAAGTCGGCCGTGGCCGCGGCAGCCCAGCTCCGCCGGGCGGGCTTCGAGGCGGTGACGGCGCGTGCCGGCGAGCTGGATCACCAGTTCACGCCCGAGAGCTACCTCGCGTTCGTCTCGCTCTTCGACGACGAGGACCTGTTCGACGCCCTGGAGGCGCCCGCGCGGGAGGAGCTGGAGGCGGACCTCATCACGAGACTGCGTGCGCTCAAGCCCGACGGGCTACGGCTGCGCCTCCCGACCGTGCACGCCCAGGGACGGCGGTCAAGCCGGGCCTGAGCCAGGCTCCCGTCGCGGGCTCGCGGTGGGCGGCGCGGGGGCCGCCCATGGATCAGGCCTCGGAGTCTGCCTCGGCGGCGGACTCGGTGGCAGCCTCCTCGACGCCCTCCGGGACGACCTCCTCGGCCACGACCTCCTCGACGCGAGGTGCAAGGACGCGGGCGATGACCTCGGCCGGGTCGGCCTGGATCGTCACGCCCTCCGGGACCTGCAGGTCGGCGACAGTGATGGTGGCGTCGTAGTCGACCAGGGCGGCAAGCTCGTACTGCAGGATCTCGGGCAGCTTGTCCGGCAGGGCCCGGACCTTCACGCTGGACGTCGGATGGACGAGGGTCCCGCCGGTGTCCGCGGCCGGCGCAAGGCCGATGCCGACGAGCTGGACCTCGACGGTCAGCTCCTCGGTCATGCGGACGGCGAACAGGTCCACGTGGATGGGACGTCGGGTGACGCGGTTGACCTGGATCGCCTGCACGATCACCGGTCGCGGCTTCTTGCCGTCCACGGCCAGGTCGACGAGGGTGGACGCACCGACGTGGCGGCGGAGAAGGTCGAACTCGTGGGCATCCACGGTCAGCGGCTCGCTGGCAGCGCCGTGGCCGTAGACGACGGCGGGCAGCTGGCCGGCGCGGCGCAGGCCGGCGACCTTCTTGCCGGTCACGGTGCGGCTGGCGGCCGCGAGGCTGGGTCGGGCGGACATGCAGGTGGTTCCTCTTTGTGTTGGCGGCCCGCACGCCCCTCGCAAGTCGCGGGGCGGGACCGCGTCGTCCCGGGCCTCCCGCCCGCACAACGTCACGGTGAGGCTACCACACGGCTCGCGAGCAGCCCTCACGGCGCCTGCGAGCGCTCCGCGCACTGCTTCGGTGTAGAGTCGCGCCGTGGCAGCCACCATCCTGATCGTCGAAGACGAGTTCGCCGTCGCTCGCGGAATCCAGTACGCCCTCCAGCAAGAGGGGTACGAGGTCACGGTCGCCCGCTCCGGCGAGGAAGGCCTCGATTTCGCCACCAATCAGGCTCCCGACCTGATCCTCCTCGATGTCCGCCTTCCGGGCATCGACGGGTTCGAGGTGCTCCGCCGCCTCCGCGCCGTGGGCTCCAAGGCTCCGGTGCTGTTCCTCACGGCCCGAGGCGACGAGTTCGACAAGGTGGTGGGCCTGGAGCTGGGTGCGGACGACTACGTGACCAAGCCGTTCGCGCTGCGGGAGCTGATGAGCCGGATCCGGGCACTGCTGCGACGGGCCTACGGTGATCTCGCCAATGCCGCCGGCGGGCGCGTCATTCGCCACGGTGACCTCGTGATCGACCTCGAACGGCGCCGCGTCCAGCGCGGCAACCGGCGAATCGCCCTGACGGCGACCGAATTCGAGATCCTCCGCCACCTTGCCAGTCGCCCCGGCCGGGTCTTCGGCCGTCGCGAGCTCCTGGAGCTCCTCCGGGACTACGAGGCCCTGGACCAGGACGAGAAGACCATCAACGTCCACGTCAGCCACCTGCGGGACAAGATCGAGGACGACCCTTCCCTGCCCCAGTTCGTCCTGACGGTCCGGGGCGCCGGCTACCAGTTCGCCGAGCGCTGAGGTGGCCGGTGTCCGCCAACCGGACGCGGCCCCGCCGGCGCACCGCGGCACGGACGGCCGCCGCCGCGGCCCCGTGCCGCAGTCCTTCCAGACACGACTCACCTTTGCCTTCATGGCGGTGGTGGCACTCACGCTGACACTCGTCGCGCCGGTCGTTGTCCTGCGTCTCGACGACTTCTTCCGTCAGCAGGAGGAGCAGCGCCTCGCGGCTCGCTCGCAGGCTACCGCCGACCTCCTCGCCCGATTCATCACGGATGCCGTCGGCGACAAGGCCGTCGTAGCCCGGAACAAGGCCACCGGCGAGACCACGCTCAATCCAGAGGTCCAGCGCCTGCTCGTCGACCGCCACGTGCTGCAGCTGGCCGCGAACACCGTCGCCGAGGCGGACGTCCGGGTCGAGTTCGGCCCCGCGCGCCTGGACACGGACGGCATCCTGGAGCCGGACCCAGACCCGGCGCTGGGATTCTCGGCCGCCACCACGGTCAGGCCCGCCCCGGGTCAGGCCCGCGACGGGGCGATCCCGCCCGTCCAGTCCGATGCCGGGCGCACGAACGCCGTCACCGACTGGGGCATCCGGGTAGAGCTGTCCAA
The DNA here is from genome assembly GCA_963788375.1 of uncultured Chloroflexia bacterium. Lineage (GTDB taxonomy): Bacteria > Chloroflexota > Limnocylindria > Limnocylindrales > CSP1-4 > CAIXZV01. The sequence continues at coordinate 239,788 of CAWBGT010000016.1, read as the reverse complement.
CCCGTACACCAGCCGCGCGAGCACCCTGGCCACGATCAACGGACTGCTCCTGGTGATGGCGGCCGCGGCGTTCCTGATCGCGGTGCTGGTCGCCGCCTTCCTCGCCCATCGCTTCACGACGCCGATCACGCGCCTGACGGATGCCTCGCGCCGGGTGGCCGAGGGCGACCTCGGCGCACGCGTCGGGACGGACGATCTCCCGTCGAGCACGCTCGAGATCCGGACCCTGTCGACCCAGTTCAACACGATGGCGGCACGCCTCGAGGAGAGCGTCGACATCATCCGCCGCGACCGCGACCGGAGCCGGGACTTCCTGGCGGACGTGAGCCACGAGCTGCGGACACCCATCGCTGCCATGCGGACCTTCGTGGAGCTGCTCCAGGGTCCGGCAGGCCTGGACCCCGCGGCACGGGCCGAGTTCCTGGACTCCTCCGCGACCCAGCTGGACCGCCTGGACTGGCTGGCCCAGAACCTGCTGGAGCTGTCCAAGCTGGACTCAGGGCTGGTGCTGCTGGACCTGCGCCCGGACGATGTGCGCGGCACGATCGAGTCGGCCGTGGAGCAGCAGCTGGCCAGCGCGGAACGCAAGGGCATCGGCCTCAGCGTGACGCTGCCGGACCACCCGCTGCGGATCAGCCACGACGCCCCGCGGGTCGGCCAGGTGGTCACCAACCTCGTCGGCAACGCGCTCAAGTTCACGGGCCGTGGCGGCACGGTCCACGTCATGGCCCACGAGGAGTCCGATGGGGGAGCGCTGATCGAGGTCCTGGACAGCGGGGTGGGCATCGCCGCCTCGGAGCTGCCGCTGATCTTCGACCGGTTCTATCGTGGGTCCGAGCTGAACGAGGCCCGCAGCACCGGGTCCGGCCTGGGGCTGTCGATCGTCAAGTCGATCGTCGACATGCACCACGGGACCATCGCGGTCGAGAGCCGGGTGGGACACGGGTCGCGATTCGTGGTCACACTGCCCGTGGACCCGCGCACGGTCTCCCCGGGCAGGTCGCCGGCGCCACGCCGGGCCATCAAGGTGGATGTTTCTTCACCAAGTCCCGACCCGCCCGTGAATCCCGATCCGGCACCCTTGTCCACAACCCCCGGCCCGACCGACCGCGCCCCGACCATCGCACGTGAGGGAAGCACCCCCAGACCATGAACGACGACCCGACACCCGACGTTCCCCAGTACGCCGTGCCAGACCCGCTCGACGACACCCAGCGCGTGGAGGTCCCCCGCTACGCACCGACGCCCGATCCGCGCCCGGACGACCGATGGGCATGGGCCTCCCCCGGCGGTCAGCCCAGCGCGGACGGGTGGTACGAACCTGCCGCCGCCGAGGGTCAGGCATCGTACGGCGCGCCACCCTCGTGGGGACAGGCCGCCGGAGGTTCGGGCACCCCGCCCCCGCCCGCCTACTCCGTCGCAACCGTCGAGCCACAGCCCCGGCGGCGTGGTGGCGCCGGGGTCGGCACCGTCGTGGCCGCCTCGCTCCTGTCGGCGGTGCTCGCCTCCACCGGGACCGTCGTGGTCCTGGACCGTACCGGAGCGTTCGACCAGCCCGTGCCCGCGTCAACCACCGGGCAGGCCCAGCCCACCGGCCGCCAGCTTCCGGTCACCATCGACGAGTCCTCCGCGGTGATCGACGCGGCCGCCAGGATCGGTCCCGCGGTGGTCAAGATCACCACCGGCGCCACCTCGACCGATCCCTTCGGCGCCGTGCCCAGCGAGGGCGTGGGATCCGGCTTCATCTATGACGCCAACGGCTGGATCCTCACCAACCGGCACGTCGTGTCGGGCGCGGACGCTCTCACCGTAGAGCTCAGGGACGGCCGCCAGTTCGAGGGTCGCGTCTACGGCATCGACACCCTCACGGACCTGGCCATCGTCAAGGTCGAGCAGACCGGCCTCCCGGTCGCCGACATCGGCACCAGCGACCCGCTCAAGATCGGACAGCTGGTCGTCGCCATCGGCAGCCCGCTCGGCACCTACTCGTTCTCGGTCACGAGCGGCATCGTGTCGGGCAAGGGGCGCGACATCCAGGTGGACGGCGGGACCCGGATCAACAACCTGATCCAGACCGATGCGGCCATCAACCCCGGCAACTCCGGTGGGCCCCTGGCCGACGCGACCGGTGCCGTCGTCGGGATCAACACAGCGGTTGCAACGGACTCATCGGGCATCGGGTTCGCGATCCCGGTCGACATCGCCAAGCCGATCATGGCCCAGGCGGTCGCGGGCGAGGCGCTGAGCCGGCCGTGGATAGGGATCCGGTTCCAGTCGATCAACCTCCAGGTCAAGCAGGACCAGAACCTGTCGGTCGATGCCGGGGCGCTGGTGACGAACTCCGGCGGGACGGGTCCCGCCGTCCAGGATGGCAGCCCGGCCGCCGATGCCGGCCTCCAGGACGGCGACGTCGTCCTGGCGATCAACGGCACCCGGATCGACCAGGAGCACCCGCTTGACGCGCTGCTGGTCCAGTTCGCCCCGCAGGACGTCATCGTCCTCGACGTCCTGCGCGGCGGCGAGACGATCCAGCTCAGCGTCACGCTGGGCACGCGTCCAGCCAACCTCTAGCACGAGGCGGGGGCGGGTGTCCGCCCTCGCGCACTCGCGCGCCGTCCGGGAGGGCCCCGGGCGGCGCGTCAACCAGTCGCGACCAGGTCTCAGGCAGTTCGGCGACGCCGGATCTCGACGCCCGCCGAGCGCAGGGTCCCGCCCAGCTTGACCTGGGGCTTCCGGACCCGGATGGTCACCTCGTCGGCGGGGAAGCCGGCCAGGATCTCCTGGGCGATCGCTTCCGCCAGCGCCTCTACCAGGTTGAAGCGGGTCGATTCCACGATCTGGCGGCATGTCTCGAACACGCCCGAGTAGTCGACCGTCTGCTCGAGGTCATCCGAGAGGCCGGCCGGCTGCAGGTTGATTGCCAGCTCCACGTCCACCTCGAACGGCTGCGGATGCCGTTGCTCCTCCTCGTACACGCCGTGGGTGCCCGAGAACACCATCGAGTCCAGGATGATCCGGTCGCTCACGCCTCAGGTTCCTCCAGGCCACCCGTCCGGGCGCCACCCACGCAGGATCGCATCCGCGACGCGAGCCGTCCGGGCGTTCGCGCGCACGTCGTGCACGCGGACCAGGTCCACGCCGGCGGCGATTCCGAGTGCGGTCGTGGCCGCGGTCGCCTCGACGCGATCGCCCGGCGCCACGTCCAGCAGCTTGCCAAGAGTGGACTTGCGGGACGTCCCCAGCAGGACCGGGCGGCCCAGCAGGCGCAGGGCGGCGAGATCGTGGAGCAGGGCCAGGTTGTGCTCCGGGGTCTTCCCGAAGCCGAACCCCGGATCCACGATCAGGTGGTCCCAGGGGACGCCAGCGTCAAGGGCCCGGTCGAGCGCGCGCCCGAGGTCGGCGAGGACCTCCGGCAGCAGGTTGCGATAGCGCGCCTCGGCGCGGTTGTGCATGAGGACGATCGGGACACCGCGCCGCGCCGCCAGCTGGACCATCGACGGGTCGTCCCCCACGCCCCAGACGTCATTGATCATGTGGGCCCCGGCGTCCAGCGCCGCCGCGGCCACCAGCGGGTTCGTGGTGTCGACCGAGATCACCGTCTCCGGAAGCGAGGTCGCCAACTCCTGCACCACGGGCACCACGCGTGCAAGCTCCTCGTCGACCGGAACAGCGGCGTGGCCGGGCCGGCTCGAGGCTCCCCCGACGTCCAGGATGTCGGCACCGTCCACCACCATCCGTCGGGCCTGCGCCACCGCGGCCGCGACGGGGTCCGCAGCGTCAAGGAGGCCGTCACCCGAGAACGAGTCGGGCGTCAGGTTGAGGACGCCCATGACATAGGTCCGAACGCCCCAGCTGAAGTGGCACGGTCCGATCGAGACCGGCCGGGGGGCATGGTGCAGGCCGCTGCCGGCCCCATCGGGCAGGGCGAACGAGGGAGTGGCCGAACCGCCGCCCTGGTCGGGCCGCTCGTGGACCACGCCGCGCTCGGCTGGGTGCTGCCGCTCGTTCACGCTGTCACCTCGTCGCGGGCCGGCGCAACTGGCCTCCTACATCATGCCTCGACCGGGTCCGCCAGCGCCGGATCCGTGACCAGGCGGGCACGGGCGGCGCCCACGAGGTACAGGGAGCCTGCGACCACCACCGGTCCGGCTCCGCCGCGCAGGGCGAGGTCGAGGGCGTCGTCCATGTCCGGCACGTTCCACACCCGGGCACCCGGGCAGGTGGCCCGCCAGGCCGCGGCCACGGTCTGCGCCGGGAGCGCACGCGGCAGGTCGAGGGCGGTGCATACCACGGTCGCGCCATCGAGGAGCCGGGGCCGGGCCGCGAGCGCCCGGATCACGGCATCGATGTCCTTGTCGGCCATGGAGGCCCACACGAACGTGAGTGGGGCGGCGCCACCGGCCAGGTGGGGACGCAGGTCCTCGATGGCGAGCCCGAGTGCGGCAGCGCCGTCCGCGTTGTGCGCGCCATCGAGCAGCACGTCCCGGTTCCCGGATGGGGCGACGACGGTCACGAGCTCCAGGCGCCCAGGCCATCTGGCCGTGGCATAGCCGCGCCGCCGTGCCTCCGCCGGAACCGTTGCGATCCCGGCAATCTCGAGCGCGTCCAGGAGACCGTCCGCAACCGCGGCGTTGTCCGCCTGGTGCCGGCCGCGGAGTCCCAGGTCCGTCGAACCCAGACCTTGCAGCTCCACGGTCACGGCGTCACGCGTCCAGCCCAGCACCGCCGCCGGCGTGCGGACCGCCAGCGGCACCTCGAGCCGTGCGCAGCGGCGGCGCATGATCGCGAGCGCCTCGCCGTCGGCCCCGGTCACCGCAACGTCGCCGCGCTTGACGATCGCGACCTTCTCCCGGGCGATCGCGCCGATGGTCCGGCCGAGGCGGTCCGTGTGGTCGAGGCCGACGTTGGTGAGCACGGCGACCCCCCCATCCCAGGCGTTGGTCGCATCGAGGCGGCCGCCCAGCCCAACCTCGACCAGGCCGACGTCGAGATCGACCTGGGCGAAGTACCGGAACATCATGGCGGTCAGGACCTCGAACTCGGTCGGCGGGCCCAGCCGGCGGGCGATGCGGTCCGCGGCCGGGATCACCTCGTCCACCAGGCGGGCAAAGTCGGCGGCCTCGATGGGCCGGCCGTCCACGACGATCCGCTCCCGGTAGGTGACAAGGTGGGGCTTGGGGGTCTCGCCCACCCGGTACCCGGCAGCACGCAGGGCGGACCCGGCCAGGGCGATCACGCTCCCCTTGCCGTTCGTGCCGGCGACCAGTGCCCCGCGCACGGACCGCTCCGGGTCGCCCATGGCGCGCAGGAGCGCTCGCACGCGCCCGAGGCCGAGATGGATGCCGAACCTGCCGCGGGATTCGATCAGCGCGAGCGCTTCGGCATAGGAGCGGGCGCCGGGGTCGGCCGGCGGTACGGACTCCGGGGGCGGGGCGCTCACTCGCGGGTCAGCTCGTCCTCGTAGAAGACGCATTGGTTGAAACGGGGCGTCAGGCACACGTCGTTGACGAAGCCCTCGTCGAGGTGCACGCCACCGCGCAGCTGGCAGCGCGAGATCGTGTGCGGCTGACGCAGCAGGCCCTTGAGCAGGTGCGGCGCCTGGATCGGGATCGCGCCGCGTGACCCGGTCATGTAGAAATGCGGGCACACGTTGCGCCGGAGGCTGGGCAGGCCGAAGCCCCGGGAGGGCGGAGTCGCGGTGCGGCCGCCGCCGGGACCCACCGGGCGGGGCGGGAAGGTCGAGCCCGGGAAGCGACCGGACGGGGCGGGGCGGCGATACGCGGGCGCGGCCGTCGGGCGCACCGGCGGAACCGCAGGCAGGGGACGCCTGTCCGGCCGGCGGGGCTGGTGCTCGGTGGCGTCTGCTTCGGGTGGAGCGGCGGCGCCGGCGGGACGCGACGTCACGCGGGAGATCGGTCCATGACTCCATGAATCCCGATCCCCCGGGGACGGACGTACCGGTCTCCGGTCGCGCGCTTCCACGGCTCCCTCATCCTCAGCTGGGCCCCGGGGACACGGGGCTCGAAGCAGGCGCAGCGTATCACCGGAGGAATCGCAAGGCGCCCGTGGTCCGCCGAGCGCACCAGTCCGGCCCGGCAGGAGCCGCCGGTCGCTCCGTGCGACAATCGCGTCCAATGGATTCCCGCCGCGGGGACCGGCCGTCGCAGGTCCGACTCCGCCCACCCTCCACCGGCCGCCCCGCCCCCGCCAAGGTGCGGGCCGTGACACCCTCCCCCACGCGAATGCGCCACTACCGGCGGATCGAGCGGCGCCGCGGCCTGCCCATGGTCATGAAGGCGTTTCTCGCTTTCGCCGTCGTGGTCCTTGGTGGCGCCATCCTGTGGATCGGCAGCTCGCAGGTCGGTCCCGTGGTCTCGTCGATCGTGGGCGGGTTCGGCGGGCTGGTCGCCCAGGTCGGCAGCATCGCCGGGAGCCCAGCCCCCACGGAGGTGCCGCCCCTGTCCGACGCCCCGGCGGTCGAGATCCCGGACCAGCCGTACACCAACCACGAGGCAGTTGATGTGACCGTCACCGTGCCCGCCGCCGTGGCCGGACAGGAAGGCTACGCGGTTCGCCTGTACGTCACCCTCCCCGACGCGGATCCGGCGCTCGTGGCAGTGCAGCCGGTGGGCGAGACGTCGATACAGCTCCTCCAGGACGTGCAGCTCGTCAACGGCCGCAACGACTTCCAGGCATCCATCCTTGGGCCGGGCGGTGAGAGCGACCTGTCGACGGTGACCACGTGGGTCCTGGACACGTCCAAGCCCAAGGTGAGCATCATCTCGCCCAAGAACAACGCCCAGGTGTCGCGGTCCAGCGTGAGGGTCAAGGGCAAGTCCCAGGCCAGCGCCGAGATCCGGTTGCAGAATTCCGCGAACGGGGCGATCGCCACCGCCATTGCCGGCAGCGATGGCCTGTGGGAGGCCTCCCTCGCGGTCACGGACGGTGGCAACGCGATCGTCGTCACGGCCACCGACCTGGCCGGCAATGCCAACTCGGCCACGCTGAACGTGCGCAAGGGCTCGGGCGTGCTGACGGCCGTGCTCACCGGGTCGAACTACCGCTTCAAGGCGTCCCGGCTCCCCACACCCGTCACGCTGAGGGTGTCCGTCACCGGGCCGGATGGGAGGAAGCTGGGCGGGGCGACGGCACTGTTCACCCTGAGCGTCCCGGGCCTGGAGGCCATCGTGTCAGGCGAGATCCGCACGGGCAACAACGGAACCGCCTCGTTCACCACGCGCATCCCGTCGGGGGCGACCACGGGCAGCGGGCTGGCCACGGTCCTCGTCACGGCGGGTCGCCAGGGATCCGCAACCGACCGCCAGGTCCTGAGGATCACCAAGTAGGCGGACACCGCCGCCCTGATTGACGCGCGCGCAGATTGGCCTCGACAGCAGGGCACGGCGCAGCTGACGATCCGCGCCATGCAGGTCTGGCGTTGCCCGCACTGCGCGACCCCGCAGCCGGAGTCGTCCCGCTGCTGGGTCTGCCGCCGCTCGACCACGTCGTGTGCCACGTGCCTCCACTACCGGCGGGGCGTGGCAGGCGGATTGGGCATGTGCGGGCTCGATCCTCGAAGGACGGCGCTGACCGGGACCGAGATGCGTGCCTGCTGGACGTCGGCGCCCGCCGTCAGCGAACCATCGCCCCACCACGCCGTGGCGATGGGGCCGGGACGGCAGACCTTCGGGAGCGCCGCCGCCGATCAGCCTGCGGCCCGCCCGCCCAGAACGTTCGTTCCAGTCGAGGCGGGTGCACGCCGGCCGGGCGACACCGCGCCGGCCATGGCACAGCCGCGCAGCGGGGTACACCGGGCCGGCATCACGCCCGCTGCCGCGGGCAGCGCAGCGCCGATCCGGATCCCCGGGCTGTGGTGGCTGTGGGGAGACCCGGAACCCTAGTCGGCCTCCGTCAGGGGCAGGTCGTGACCGTTGCCGGGTCCGCGGCGGTGAGGTCGATCGGCGTCCCCGCCACGCGCTTCTTGCCGGGGTTCGGAGCCTGGTCGGTGACGGTCCAGGTCCCTGGCACCGGGTCCGTGCCCGCCGGGTCGGAGACGACGGTACCGAGCGTGAACCCGTCGGCCTCCATGGCCGTCGTTGCCTCATCCACGCTGACGCAGCGGTAGTCACCCACGTTGATCGGCGCCGGGGTGGGCGTCGGGGTGGGTGGCGGCGTCGGGGTCGGGGTGGGTGGCGGCGTCGGGGTCGGGGTGGGGCTCGGCGTTGGCGTCGGGCTCGGCGTGGGCTCGGGACCCTTGGACAGCGCATATTCGACGGGTGTGCCCGGGGCCACGATGATGCCTGCTCCCGGGATCTGCGAGACCACGACACCGACCTCGACCGAGGGGCTGAAGACCTCGGTCCTGGTGCCCACGGTCAGGCCCTCGCCGACGAGGACCTCGAGGGCCTGGCTCTCGGTCATGTTGCGGATATCGGGCACGGCGACCGCGATCTTGCCTCGGGACACGGTGACGGCGACCTCGGAGCCGGCGAGGACGGTCTCACCCTCCGCCGGGTCCTGGGTCAGGATGATGTCGGGCTCGATGTCGGTCCGCTCCTCCGTCCCGGCGATCACCAGCGTGACGCCCAACGCGTCTGCCTCGGCCTGCGCATCGGTGAGCGTCATGTCGACGAAGGTGGGCAGCACCACCTCGGCCCCCGACGCTGACGGGCTGGGCGTGGCATCGCCACCGCCGCCCGTGAGCATCCGGAAGAGCAGGAACGCGACGATCACCAGGATCCCGATGCCCAGCAGGCCGGCCACCCAGGCCCACGGACCGGAGCGGTCGTCGTCCTCTTCGTCACCGTCGGGCGAGGGGGGCGGGGGCGGCGTGCCGCTGGTGGTCACCGTGCTGGCCGGCGCCTGTCGTGCGTATGCGTCCGGGGGGTAGGGAACCTGGTTCGGTCGAGCCTGGGCGCTCGCGACGGTGCGTGCTGCGCCGACGGCGGCCGCTCCGGCGACCGCACCCGCTGCTGCCCCGGCGGCAGTGCCGGGGCCGGCGGCGGCCGGATCGGCCAGCCATCCCTCGAGAGCGCTCGCCATGGCCGCCGCCGACGCAAAGCGATCGGCCGGATCGAGGGCCATCGCCCGCTGCACGACCTGGTCCAGGGCGGCCGGCACTCCGGCGCGCAGGGCGGAGGGCCGAGGCGGCGTGGTGGTCAACCGGGCGAGCGCGACGGCAGCGGCGCCGTCACCCGAGAACGGGCGCTGACCGGTCAGGCACTCGTAAAGCACGATCCCGAGGGCGTAGATGTCCGACGCGACCGTGGCCGGCTCGCCCCTGGCCTGCTCGGGACTGAAGTAGTGGACGGAGCCCATCGTGACGCCGGGCAGCGTCACCTGCGACTCGGCGAGCGCGCGGGCGATGCCAAAATCGGCGACCTTGACCCGGCCGTCGCGTCCGACGAGGATGTTGGACGGCTTGACGTCCCGGTGCACGATGCCGCGGACGTGAGCGGCGTGGAGGGCCTTGGCCACCTCGGCGGAGACGCGTGAGGCCTGGCGCGGCGGGAGGGGCCCGTTCTCGTTGAGGATGGACGCCAGGTCCTGGCCGTCGATCAGCTCCATGACGATGTACGGGTCGGTCTGCTCCTCGCCGAAGTCGAACACGGCGACGATGTTGGGATGGCTCAGCGAGGCGGCGGATCGCGCTTCGTCCCGGAACCGGGCAAGGAAGTCCGGGTCACGACCAAATTCGGGTCGCAGCAGCTTGACCGCGACGTCGCGATCCAGCTGCGCGTCGCGCGCCCGGTAGATCGTGGCCATGCCGCCATGCCCGAGGAGCTCCAGCAGGCGATAGCGGCTGCCAAGCACGCTCCCGATCTCGCTCACCTCGTCTTCTGCTCCCCTCTGTGCCGTGCGGCTGATGCCATGACCGGGGGCATCCTACCGCACGAGAATGCCGGGGGCGTGGGGCGCATCAGATCTCGAGCGACCGGAGATAATCGCGGAATTCCGCGCCAAACTCCGGCCTGGCCAACGCCAGCTCGACGGACGCCCGGAGCCAGCCCATCGTGGTGCCGGCGTCGTAGCGCTGGCCCTCGAAGGCATACCCGAAGACCCCCTGCTCCTCCATCAGCGCCTGGATGGCATCGGTCAGCTGGATCTCGCCGCCGGAGCCTCGCTGCGTCTGCTCGAGCTTGTCGAAGATCTTGGGCGTGAGGACGTAGCGGCCGATGACGGCCAGGTTCGACGGCGCGGTGCCCGCCTCGGGCTTTTCCACGATGTCGGTGAGCCGGTAGGTCCGATCCTGATCGTGACCCTCCTCCACGTGAGACCCCGCGATGACGCCGTAGCGGCTGGTCTCCTCCGGGGGCACCTCCGTGACCGCCACCACGGATCCGTGGTGCTGGTGGTAGGCATGGATCAGCTGGCCGATGACCGGGCGGTCCGAGATGAGCACGTCGTCCGGCAGGATCACCGCAAACGGCTCGTGGCCGATCAGGTCCTTCGCCATGAGCACCGCGTGGCCCAGCCCCAGCTGCTCCTTCTGGCGGACGTAGGCGATCTGCGCGAGATCGCTGATGTGCCGCACCTGGCGCAGCTTCTCGATGTCGCCCTTCTCCTCGAGCAGGTGCTCGAGCTCGAAGTTGAGATCGAAGTGATCCTCGATCGCCCGCTTCTGGCTCGAGGTCACGATGATGACCTGCTCGATGCCGGCGGCGACCGCCTCCTCGACGGCGTACTGGATCACGGGCTTGTCGACGAGGGGGAGCATCTCCTTCGGCTGCGCCTTCGTGGCGGGCAGGAAGCGAGTGCCCCAGCCGGCGGCGGGGAAGACAGCTTTGCGGACGCGCATCAAACCTCTCGGACATTGGGTGGAGCGAGGATCAGTATACCGGCCCCCCTTGGACGCCCCCCTGGTGGGTTCATGTGACCCACGCGTCAGGCGTCGCCCGAGACCCGCTCCACGAGGCCCGCCACCTGGTCCGCGAACGCCCTCGGCCGATCGAGGCAGGAGAGGTGCATTGCGAGCGGGATGGCAGCGTGCCGGCCGCTGCGGCACGATGCGGCCCAGTACTCGCCCTGCGGCCCGAACAGGGGATCGAGGGCGCCGTTGACAACCAGGACCGGCGTCCACAGCCGGGCCAGGCGGTCGAGGTATCGCCGGCCGAGCAGGGCGCGCGCCGCCGTCGCACCGCCTTGCGGCCAGAAGCCGCCCTCGATGATGGGTTCCGAGATCGTGCGCCGGTAGCGGAGCCGGAAGAACCCCCGGTTGACGGCCTCCAGGGCGCCACGCGGCGCGCGCTCGAGGACAGCGGCGAGCAAGCGGAACGGCCAGGCCATGGGCCCGAACGCCTCGGCGGAGCAGCCTGCCAGCACGAGGCCGGCAACGAGCTCCGGGTGCGCCTCGGCAGTGTCGATCGCCACATAGCCTCCCAGCGACAGGCCGACCAGGACGGCCCGGCCGGACGGAATACCGGTCTCGATCGCCGAGCTCACGACCTCCACGGCGCGGTCGATCGTGAAGGACTCGCCCGCCAGGACGCCGTGCCCCGGCAGGTCCACTGCCACGCACCGGTAACGGGTCGCGAGCCGGCTCAGCTGGGGCCACCACTGCGACCGGGTGAGGCGCGTCCCGTGGATGAACACGATGCCCGGCGCATCTGGAGGACCAAGCGCGGTCCACGGCCGGAGCGCGGAGCCGTCCCCGAGGGCGGGGCGAGTAACTGAGGCAGCCATCGGCCTGAGCATATCCGTCATTGCAGGTCGCGACGGCCGACGGGGCTGGAACGCCGCGCGGACCCCCGGCGTTCCGTCAGCCTCCCGAAGCCCCAGATCCCGGCGGATGGGCCGCCGACGCGCCGGAGGGCACCCGCTCCTCGGCCTCCACCGCGACCGCGTCTCGGCGCCGGGCGCGTTCCCGCCGGTGCGTGGCGAACCGGAGGTTGGTGAACGGGATGCGCACGTCGCGGAAGACCTCGGACGAGACGAGGAAGCCAGCGAACAGGAACACGACTCCCAGGAACTTGCCCCACGGGGACAGCTCGGTTGATCCGGCCCGGTTGAGCGAGTCCGCGATGGCGGGGAACAGGCCGCCGATGGCGATCAGGATCGTGGCCGGAACCCGCGAATGGAGGCGGCCGGCTGCCAGGTCCCGGGCCGCACCGGGCAGCGAGGCGACCAGGTTGACCGGGATGGCCACCACCGCGATGGACAGGTTGAACAGGAACTGGTCGCCGGGCTGGTTCGGATCGAGCGAGTACGGCAGCACCCGCTTCTTGGGCATGAACATGTAGGTCGAGAACACCGCCCCCAGCACGAGGGAACCGGCACCGGTGATGTTCATCACCGGTGTCAGCAGGCGCAGGTAGCCGGGCATCGCCTCCCCGACGGGCTGGCCGGTCGTGGGGCTCAGCGCATATCCGGGCGGCGCCAGCGGCGGGGTCGCCACCATGAGCACCAGCGACGCGATGGTCACCCCGACGATCGCTGCCGCCGCGAACTGGGGCCAGCGCTCGTTGCCGAAATAGGTCTCCACGCCAATCGCCACAGCGAGGATCACGGCCCCGATCAGGTACAGGAGCGGGAGCGGGCCCGCGCCCTCGTAGCTGGGGCTGTTCCGGATCATGAGCGCGATCAGGCCGGAGAACAGGAGCAGCGCGGCGTAGGTGTAGCCGAACCTGGTCCGGCCCAGCAGGAAGGCGGTCCCGAGGCCGAGCCAGGCAGCAGTCCACACGGCGCCGGTCAGGTACCACACGCGGTACACGGTCTCGTTCCAGCCAGCCGTGGCGGCCACTGCCTCGGCACCGGCGCCGATGCCGTACCACAGCATGCCCAGCGCCCAGACGAGCTGGAACCCGTGCCGCCGCTCGCGCCACTGGTCCACCAGCATCACGGCGAACACGAGCGCGAGCAGTGAGGTCAGGGCCGGCAAGAACGCGGTCATCGCCGGTCAGCGTCGCCGTGCTCGCCGGTCGAGGGCGTCGTGGACGGCCTCGTCGGGTCGGACGCGTCGGGTTGGGACACGTCGGGCACGGAGGACCCGTCGGCCCGGCCCGCCAGGGCGGAGATCTCCCGGCCCGCCACATCGTGGGCGGCAACGAAGGCGAGCAGCAGGCGGTCGAGGAGGCCGGTCGAGGTGTCGTAGAGGTCGCCCACCCGATGCGGATCCACGCCCCGACGACGGGCGACAACGCTCAGCTCCGCGAGGAACGGCCGTCGGGCGGACACGAACATCGAGACGCCGTCCGCGAGCGGAACGCCGTGCGTGGCAAGGCGCTCGCCCAGGTGCGCCGCCAGGTCCACGGCATCGCGCTCCGCCATCGCCCGTCCCGGCCCGGTCTCGTCCATGTGCCGGACGAGTGCGTCGACGAGCTGCAGCCCCATCTCGCGGAATGATTCCCGCTCGGACGCCGGCACCCTGGTTCGCGGATCCGGCGTGAGGCCATGGCGCTCGCCGTAGCGCCGCCGATAGGCGGCGCTGAGCCGGTCCGGGCTGGCGCCGAGTCCCGCAAGGGCGCCCGATGGTCCCGTGCGCCGGGCCGCGATCAGGCGCTCCAGCGCACGTCGCTCGAACCGGCGGTGGCCGCCCGGCGTAGTGAACGCGGGCACTCGGCCCTCATCGGCCCATCGGCGGAGGGTGTCCGGATCGACCCCCAGGAGCCGGCTCGCTTCACCGAGCGCAAGTCGGTCGGCCTGGGGACGGCCGGCGGGCGACCGCGGATCGGGCACGCTTCCTCCTGGTGGAGACGCCGCCCGTGGCGCGGGCGGGGCGAGGTCGATGAACGAATCTGGGCAAAACTAGGTCGGCCGGATCCCCCCGGAGGCCGCGAGTCTAGGGGTGGGAACGAGGACGCGTCAACAGCGGCGGACGAACTGGCCTCGGGCAGCCCTGCGGGCGCCGATCAGGCGGGGACGAACTCGTGGTCGTCGCGATGGAGCCCATCGCACAGGCCCCACGTCGGGGGCTCCGTGGGAAGCACCACCGGGCGCATGATCTCGCGGACCTCGCCCCGTCGGCAGTAGAGGTAGTCGCGTTCGGCCATCCAGCGCCTGACGCACGCCGGATCGGAATGGAACTGGTGGGGACCCGGGTTCACCGGCGCGGACTCGGTCCAGCCAACCGCCACCTCGGGGGCCACGATGTCGAGAAGGTTGACCCTCCAGGGAGTCCCCGGGATCAGCTCGCGGCACCCGTCGCAGCGGATCGCGACGTTGTCGTTGACGATGGTCCGGATCGTCACGCCCATGATCTCCATCGCCCGGAGGATAGCAGGGGGCGATGGGTCTGGACGGGTCCGGCCGAGCGGCCCAGGGGACTGCTCAGGGCCAGTTCAGGGGACCGTGCCCGGGGCAAGGCGGCGGCTCATCGAGACGGCCACCGGGACAGCGTGACGCACCCAGAACCGCGCCGCCTCGGCGTTGGCCGATTCATGGTCCACAGCCCATCGCGCATATCCGGCCGCGTCGGCCCAGTCCACCGCCGCGGCCAGCAGGTGTGATGCCACCTCGAGTCCCCGGGTCTCGGGCCGGGTGTAGGCGGCGCTCACGCTCGCGGTAGCCGGGTCGCGCACGACTGTCGCCACGTCTGTTGCGCACGGCCCGATCCGCAGGAACGCCAGGAGGGTCCCCTCGCGCTCGGCGACGAGGGTGCAGGAAGCGGGATCGTCGAGCTGGCGACGGTGGACCTCGAGCGGCATCGGGACGCCCGGCCGGAGGAAGACCGGAGACGCCTCCAGGTGCTGCCGGAGGCCGGTGTCCAGCTCCAGGACCGCCGCCGCGTCGATGGGCAGGGCACGACGGACCGCCACGCCCTCCGGGAGGGGGCCGGCCGTGATCGGGCGGAGATCCGCCACGAGGTCGACGACGTGGTGCCCGAAACCAAGTCGGGCGTACGTCGCGATCGCGAGCTCGTCGTCGGCCCGCACCGTGACGACATGTTCCGCGCTGGCCGCCCGGATCCAGCCCTCGGCCAGCGAGGCGTAGATCCGCGTGCGCAACCGGCCCTCGGGATCCGGCGGTGCCGCATGGCCCACGTCTGGCGTGTAGGTCCAGCGACCACCTCGCCCGTCAAGCGTCAGCGCGGCCTGGAACCCGACCAGGTTGCCGTCGTCGAGGGCCGCCAGCCCGGCACCGCGGTCCGCCAGCCCGGTGAGCACCCGGGCGACGTGCGACGGGTCCGCCCAGGACACGGGCAGGGCGGGCACCCGACGGCACAGGCCGGCGACTCCGTCGGCCACCAGCTCTGCGGCCGGCAGCACGTGGGCCTGGGTGAAGGGGACGAGGGTCATTGCGGCAGCATGCCGGAAACGGGGTTGTGCCTGCCGGGCGGCGGGGGCCGGTCGCGCCGCAGGCGGTCGTGGTACCCCCAGCCGGATTCGAACCGGCGATCTCCACCTTGAAAGGGTGGCGTCCTAGGCCTCTAGACGATGGGGGCTCCGAGCCGCCGGATGGCCGGGCGAGTGTACCAGTCAGGTCCGCGAGGCCCCGCTCCAGAGCAGGCTCATGATCGTGGCGGCCGCAAGGGACAACAGCGCCGCGACCGCCACCAGGCCGCCCGCGAGCGCAGTCATGACGGCGGTCCCGTCACGCCCGTCACGGCCTGCCCGGATCACCGAGACGAACGCGAGGATGGCGATCGCGGCGAACACGAGCCCGATGACCGCGAACCCCGTCGCCATGAGCGGCACCTGCAGCTGGTCTCGTACGAACACGGACCAGGCGAGGAACGCCGCGCCCCCCAGGAGGGCGACCAGCAGCATCACGCGCAGGGGGGTGATGGCGATCGGCCCGAGGTGGGGACCGCGGCGCCGCGGGGGCGGCGCGCTCGGATCGGATGCCGCGACCCCGGCCGGGGCCTTGCCGGCACCGCGCGACGACGCCTGGGATCGCCGGTCCTGGGAGGTCCGCCCGCTCATGACCTCGAGCGTAGCAGGGCGGACCGGACCCCGCGTGCGGTCATGCCGGTGGGGCCTGGCCGCCACGCCAGCGATGGTAGACGGCCACGTTCCAGGACAGGCGGGGCCGCTTGAGCCTGGCCGCCACGACGGCGCCCCGCTCGCCGAAGTCGTCCAGGGTCTCGCGAGCGTGATCGAGCGACGAGAACGTCCAGAAGCAGTGCACGACCCTGATCTTGAAGCCGGCGCCCTGGAGGAACGGGCCGTCACGCCGGCTCCACGACCGGAACTCCGGTGACTCCGGGTCACGCAGGTCGACGACGTCGTCGCGGCCATAGTCGTGGACCACCAGCAGCCTCCCGCCCGGTCGGAGGGTGCGGTCCACCTCGGCGAGATCTGCAGCGTCCACGCCGCGGAACCCGGTCCACAGCGTGACCACCACGTCCTGCGATCCGTCGGCCACGGGCAGGTCGATGGGCCAGCCCGCCGGCACGATCACGGGATCCGAGCCTGCTGAACGCAGGCGCTCCGCCCAGGCGGTGCCAGGCACGTCGATCATGGTCACGTCGCGGCCGGCCAGCGGCCCCAGGGACTCGAGGGCGCGCGGGATCTTGCCTTCGATGTCCATCACATCGCACAGGCGATCCGACAGGGACGGGACGCTTGCGAACGGTAGGTCTGCCACGGGAGGCGAGCATACGATGGGTCGCCACCCACTGTGGCGCCCCCCCGGACCGACCGGGGAAGGTCCCGCCCTCAGCGGGCACGCAGGATGCGGGCTCCCCTGGCGGGCAGGTCGATCGAGGCCCGTTCTCGGGTGACGGTCACGGGATCGCCGGCGGCCCACGCCCAGCCCTGCGGCGAGACCGGCTCGAGCACGCGTGCCGCGTGGTCCGGCAGGGATACCTCGAGGCGGGTGTGGTCATCACCCGCATTGATCGCGATCACAAGTGCCTCGTGGGCGTCCGACCGGACATAGGCAGCGGCGTCGCCGTGAGCACCGGCTGGGGCGAAGGCCCCGCTGCGGAGGACGGGGCTGGCACGCCGCAGCGCGATCACGCCACGCACGAACGCTCGCAGGTCGCGGTCCCAGGCCGCCTCGTCAACGGGAAATGCCCGCCGGCAGTCCGGATCGAGTCCGCCTTCGATGCCCACCTCGTCGCCGTAGAAGATGCAGGGGGCGCCGGCGAGGGTCATCTGGACCAGCGTCGCCATCCGGACGGCGTCCCGGTCGCCGGCACAGATCGAGAGGATCCGCGGCATGTCGTGGCTCCCGAGCAGGTTCAGCTGGACCGCGGCAATCGCTGGGTCGTAGGTGGTCAGCTGGTGCCCCACGCGCCGCAGGAAGGTCTCCCCGTCGTCCCTGCGGATTCCACGACTCACGTCGCCGTGCCGGTCGATGACGTCCTGGTCGCGATGCGATCCGGCGGCGAACGAGAGCGCAGCGAAGCCAAGCGGGTAGTTCATGTAGGCGTCGAACTGGTCGCCCTTCAGCCAGCGGTGGTCCTCGCCCCACACCTCCGCGACGATGTACGCCTCCGGGTTGACCGCCTTGACGCGGCGCCGGAACTCGCGCCAGAAGTCGTCGTCGTCGATCTCGGTGGCCACGTCGAGACGCCAGCCGTCGGCACCGAACCGGATCCAGTGCTCTGCCACCGACATCAGGTACTCGCGGACCTCGGGGTTGGCGGTGTTGAGCTTCGGTAGCGCGGGAAGATCCCACCAGGCCTTGTAGCCCAGCCCCGAGAATGCCTCCGACCCGACCAGGTCCGGCCGCCCGGCCTGCTCCAGGGCGCGGCGCAGACCCTCGTCGGGATAGGCGCGCAGCGACCTCCCCGCCGCCAGCGCGACACGGTCGACGTGGAACCAGTCGACGTACGGGGACCCGAGACCACACTCAAGGACGTGATTGAAGGGCCAGAAGCCGCGGCTCGCGTGGTTGAAGACACCGTCGATGATCACGCGCATGCCTCGCGCATGCGCCTCGTCCAGGAGGTGGCGGAACGCCGCGTCCCCACCCAGGAGCGGGTCCACCACGAGGTAGTCGTACGTGTGGTAGCGGTGGTTCGAGGCGGAGGCGAAGATCGGATTGAGGTAGATGGCCGTGATGCCGAGGTCGGCCAGGTAGTCGAGCCGATCCGCGACGCCGTACAGGTCGCCGCCCTTGAAGCCGTGGGCCGTGGGCGGGGCATCCCACGCCTCCAGCGCGCCCGGGACCCTGACGCGCCCGCTGCGCGCCAGCCGGTCTGGAAAGACCTGGTAGAAGACGGCGTCCTGCACCCATGCAGGGGTGGCGATGGTCACGGCGGAACCTCGGGCTGCGGATCCGACCCGGGCGATCGGGGTGATCGAGGCGCGTGGCAGTCGGCGCCGCTGAAAGGTTGCCATCGATCGGTTCGACGCGGATGTCGATCGTGGCAGCGTGGCCAGCCGGCTGATGGCATGATCGGGGGCATGCTCCACCAGCTGCGCGTCATGCCCGGTGGCGTCCGGATCTTCCTCGGCTACGCCTTCCTGGTGCTCGGGCTCATCGGCCTGTCGTTGCGCTGGGTCGTGGACCAGGCGATCAGCGCCCCGATCTCGCTGCCCGGTGTCGTGGTCATGGTGCTGCTCGCCTACACGATCTTCACCACGACGCTCGTCCTCCAGCGCAAGGAGGCCGGGCGTCCGCTGGCCCTCGGCTTGTCGACGCTCACGATCCCTGCCGTCCCGCTCGCGCTGCTCGCGGCCCAGCCGATCGCCGCGGCCATCGTGGCCGCACTGGCGGCGCTGCTGTTCTTCGGGCTTACCCGGCCCGAGGTGCGCTCCTGGCTGAACGAGCCCTGACCGGTCGGCCGGGGCGGCTCCCGGCAGGGGCACCGCAGCTGCAGTGGCACGCGCGCTCCAAGATAGGTCGCGCTACCCTTCGCCCAGCATTCGCGGACCCCTCGCGAGGCGGCGGTCTCCGGCCCGGCCGGCGGCGCCGCGACCCACCCGGAGCAGCCACGTGACCGACTCCAGCCAGACTCCCGGCAACGACGCAGGCGCCGCGCCCACGCAGGGTGGCAGTTCCCGACACCAGAGCACGAGCCCGACCGGCACCCGGCGCAAGGGCCGGCGCGAGACGTCCCGGCCGCTTCAGCCACAGAAGACCACGCTGCAGCGGCTGCGCACGCCCGTTCTCGCCATCGTCGTGATCGCCGTCGTGCTGGGCGTCAGTGCGTACGCGCTGAGCAGCGCGGCCGCGCCCGCATATGCGTGCACGACCATCGACACCGTTCAGACGCCCGCGGACGGCCAGCTGGGCCAGGTCCAGCCCGACCAGGGCAACGGCCACATCCAGACCGGCGACAAGGTCAGCTACCCGGTCTGCCCGCCGGCCTCCGGCAAGCATGTCAACAAGGTGGGCTACGGGCCCCTCGAGCCCAAGGTCTACGGCCCCGACGACCAGAGCGTCCCCAACGGATGGGTCCACAACCTGGAGCACGGTGGTCTCGTGCTCCTCTACTCCTGCGACAAGGGCGCCTGCGACGACCCGTCGATCCAGGCCCTGCGCGACGCCGCAGCCGGCTTCCCGAACAGCGCGATCTGCGACCTCCCGGCGGGGACGGTCGGCCCGGTCGTGGCCCGCTTCGAGCAGATGCCCACCAGGTTCGCCGCGCTCGTCTGGGATCGCGCGCTGTACCTCGACACGCTCGACACGGCCGCCATCTACGACTTCTACCTGCGCTACGGCGAGCGGATCTCGGATGGCCGCTTCGTCGCTCCCCCCGAGCCGCAGTGCGCGGTGCCCTCGCCGAGCCCAGCCGCCGGCGCGCCGGCGGGCTGAGGCCGTCCGATGCGCCTGTACGCCTACGAGAGCCGGCATGGCGAACCCCGAATCGGCGCCCTGACCCGGGACGGCCTCCTGACCGGGGCACGGCTCGAGTCCCTTGAACGACGTCCGACGCTCCTGACCTGGCAGTCCGTCTGCTGCCTCGTGAACGATCCGGGCTGGCAGCCGAGGTTCGAGCACCTCGTGGCGAGGGCGGCGAGGAAGGGCGCCAGGATCATCGACCCCGAGCGACGGCGGCCGCTGCCCGCGGTCGCGCATCCGGGGAAGATCGTCTGCGTCGGCCTCAACTACGGCGACCATGCACGCGAGGGCGGGCGCGCGATCCCCGACCGGCCGATGCTGTTCGCCAAGTTCGCCAACACGATCGTCGGTGACGGCGAGGCGGTCGTGCGGCCCGAGGGCACCCGTGCGCTCGATCTCGAGGTCGAGCTGGGCGTCGTCATCGGCACGACCACCCGCCGCGTTGCCGAAGCGCAGGCGCTGGAGCACGTCGCGGGCTACGTCGTCGTCAACGACATGAGCGCCCGTGACTGGCAGGGCAACCCCCAGGCCCTGGGCGAGGGGCAGAAGGGCGACGGCCAGTGGCTGCGCGCCAAGGGCAGCGACACGTTCCTGCCCGTAGGGCCGGCGTTCGTCACGGCCGACGAGCTCGATCCCCGCGACGGCCTCGCACTGCGCAGCTGGCGGATCCCCGGTGCGGGCCCGGGCGCGGGCACGCCGGTCCTGATGCAGGACGGGAATACGGCCGACATGCTCTATGCCATCCCGGCCCTGGTGAGCTACATCTCTCGACATGTCACGCTGGAGCCCGGCGACCTGATCGCCACCGGCACCCCCGCCGGCGTTGGCGTGTTCCGGGATCCGCCGGTGTTCCTCGAGCCCGGCGACCGTGTCCGGTGCGAGATCGAGGGCATCGGCATGGTGGAGAATCCGATCGTCGACTGGACCGACGACCCACGCCCGGCCCCCTGACGAGGGCCTCCGGCGCGAGCCGGGATGACAGGAGCCGCACATGCTCGCTCTCGTGAAGACCGCGCCCGGCCCGGGCCTGTCGCTGGAGATCGTCCCGGACCCGGTGCCTGGAATCAATGACGTCCTGATCCGGGTCCGCAGGACCGGGATCTGCGGCACGGACCTGCACATCGAGTCCTGGGATCCCTGGGCGGCCCGCTCCATCGAGCCCCCGCTGATCGCCGGCCACGAGTTCGTGGGCGAGATCGTGGAGCTGGGCTCCAACGTCATGGACTACCACGTCGGCGACATCGTCAGCGGCGAGGGCCACGTCACCTGCGGCCGGTGCCGCCACTGCCTCGCCGGTCGTCGCCACCTGTGCGCCAGCACCGTCGGGCTCGGCGTCGGACGACCCGGCGCGTTCGCGGAGTACGTGGTGCTGCCCATGACCAATATCTGGCACCACTGGCCGGGCATCGACGAGGAGGTCGCGGCGATCTTCGATCCATTCGGGAACGCCGTGCACACGGCCCTGGTCTTCCCGGTGCTCGGCGAGGATGTCCTGATCACCGGCGCCGGCCCCATCGGCCTGATGGCTACCGCCGTCGTGCGCCATGCCGGCGCCCGGTTCGTGGTGGTCTCGGAGCCCAACGCAGTCCGTCGCGACCTGGCCATGCGCATGGGTGCCACGGTCGCGGTGGACCCGGCGGAGCGGGACCTCGCGGACGTCCAGCGCGAGCTGGGGATGGTCGAGGGCTTCGACGTGGCGCTCGAGATGTCCGGCGCCCCGGCCGCCATCCGCACCGCCATGGACAACATGGCCCACGGCGGGTCCATCGCCATCCTGGGCATCCCCACCCGGGACATCAGCCTGGATGTCAACGAGATCGTGTTCAAGCTGCTCACGATCAGGGGCATCTATGGCCGCGAGATGTACGAGACCTGGTACAAGATGACGGTGATGCTCCAGTCGGGCCTGGACATCTCGCCCGCCATCACGCACCGGTTCGGGTTTCGGGAGTTCGAGACGGCGTTCGCGACGGCCCGCTCCGGAGATGCCGGCAAGGTCATCATGGACTGGACGGTCTAGGCCGTGGCGGAGGATGCACCGATGAGCTCGGCTCACACCCCCAACCCGCTCGCCTTCCTGGACGACGAGCTGGCCGCACTCCGGGAGCGCCACCTGTACCGGCCGCTGCGGGTCATGAGCAGCGCCCAGGGCCCGATCGTCTCGCTCGACGACCGGCGCGTCATCAGCCTCTCGTCCAACGACTACCTGGGGCTGTCGCACCACCCGCGGATGAAGCGGGCCGCCATCGCCGCGGTCGAGCAGTTCGGGGCGGGTTCCGGGGCGGTGCGCACGATCGCCGGGACGATGACCCTGCACGAGGCCCTCGAAGCGGACCTCGCCGCGTTCAAGCACACCGACGCGGTCCTCACCTTCCAGTCGGGTTTCGCCGCGAACACCGGGGTCATTCCCACGATCACCGGCGAGACGGACCTCATCGTGTCCGACGAGCTCAACCACGCCAGCATCATCGACGGCATGCGGCTCTCGAAGGCGCCCCGCAAGGTGTACCGGCACGCCGATGTCGAATTGCTGCGCGAGGTCCTGGCGGAGGCCACGGAGCAGGGACGGGACGGACACGGGGCACCGTACCGGCTGATCCTCGTCGTCACCGACGGCGTGTTCAGCATGGACGGCGACATCGCCCCGCTGCCAGGGATCGTGGCCGTGGCCGAGGCGTTCGGGGCCGCCGTGCTGGTTGACGATGCCCACGCCTCCGGGGTGCTGGGCGATGCAGGCCGCGGCACGGTCAACCACTTCGGCCTCGATGGGAGGGTCGCCGTCCAGGTCGGCACGCTGTCCAAGGCCGTTGGCGTACTCGGCGGCTACGTGGCGGGCAGCCAGGCGCTGCGCGACATCCTGGTCCAGCGCTCCCGCCCGTTCCTGTTCTCCACCAGTCATCCGCCTGCCGTGGCCGCCGCCTGTCGCGAGGCGATCGCGATCATGACCGAGGAACCCGAGCTCTTCGAGCGGCTGTGGGCCAACACGCGCCGGTTCAAGGCCGAGCTGGCCCGGCTGGGCTTCGACATCGGTGGCAGCGAGACGCCTATCACGCCCGTCATGCTGCGCGACGCGGAGACAACGATCCGGTTCTCGGACCGGCTGTTCGAGGAGGGCGTGTTCGGGACCTCGGTGGTATTCCCGACCGTCGCCCTGGACCGGGCGCGGATTCGCACGATCGTGACGGCCGCCCACACGGACGAGATGCTGGACCGGGCCGTGGCCGCCTTCGACCGGGTGGGCCGCGAGCTGGGCGTGATCGCCGGGTGAGCCCGCACCGGCTCGGCGACCCGGATCCCGCCGACACCCGGCCGCGTGCCGATGTCGAGCACGACGTCTGGAAGGCCGGCGTTGCTGCCGGCCTCGCCGATTCGCGGGATCTGCCCCTCGACTCTCACCTGCACACGGTCCGCTCGCCGGACGCCAACGCGATGCTCGAGGCGTACTGCGTGCTGGCGGTGGAGCGCGGGATCGCGGAGCTGGCGATCACCGACCACGTGGACTTCGACCCCACCATGCCTGCCTATGGCTTCGCGTCCTTCGCCGATCGCGAGCGTGACGTGCGCGAGGCCGCCGAGCGCTGGGAACCCCACGGCCTGGCGATTCGATTCGGCGTGGAGGTCACCTACGAGCGCCGGCTCGAGGAGGACATCCGCGGCTGGCTGCGGCGCCATCCCCACGACTACGTCATCGGCAGTGTCCACGTCAGTGCCGAGTCACCGTACAAGGCGACGAACGTCGCCACCTTCACCTCCGGCCGGTCCCTCCCGGACATCGTGGGCCCGTACTTCGACGACGTGATCGGCGCCGCGCGGTCCGGCCTGTTCGACACCATCGGCCACCTTGACTTCGTCAAGCGCTACCTGGTCCCGCACGTGCTGCCCGCCCAGCTGGCCGCCGCCCCGGACCTGTACGAGCCGGTCCTGGCCGCACTGGTCGATTCGGGGACGGCCCTCGAGGTCAACGCATCCGGGCTGCGCCAGTTGCCCCGTGAGACCTATCCGTCGGCCGCCATCGTCGCCCGCTACCGGGAGCTGGGTGGCCGGCACGTGACGGTCGGATCGGACGCCCACCGGGTGGAGTGGTTCGCCTATGGCCTGGCCCGCGCGTATCACCAGGTCGTGGAAGCGGGCTTCGAGGGGCTGGCGTTCCGGCGCGGTGGCCCGCGGTTGTCGGTTCCGGTGCCGACCGTGTCAGGGTCCGGGACCGGCGCGGCAGGCTCCCCAGGATGAGGGTGTCCCGATGAGACTGACGGTGCTGGGAGCAGGCCCGGCCTACACCGACCGCATCGGCGCGTCCGGCGCGTGCTACCTCGTCACGCACGACGAAACGCGGCTGTTGCTCGACCTCGGTCAGGGATCGTTCACGCGGATCTTCCGGCACCTGCGTCCGGAGGACCTGGACGCCGTCGTCGTCAGCCACCTCCATCCGGACCACTTCATCGACCTCGTCCCGCTGCGCCACTACCTGCGCTACGAGTTCGAGCCCGGACGCCGGATGCGCGTGCTTGGACCTTCTGACCTCGCCGCCCGGCTGGGGGCGCTCCACGCGGAACCCGGCTTCGCGGGGCAGGCGCTCGACACGACGACCCTGGGTGAGGCGCCGCACCGTGTCGGAACGCTCGAGATCCGGGCGCGGCGGGTCGCGCACACCGAGGACAGCTATGCCATACGAGTCGCCGTCTCCGCGGGTCGAGGGACCGGGCCTGGTCTACAGCGGCGACTGCGGACGTGCCGACGACATCGCGCCGCTCGTCAGACCGGGCGACACCCTCCTTGCCGAGGTCTCGTTCGGGCCCGGTCCCATCCCCAGCGGCGTGCTGCACCTCGATGGTCCGGCCGTGGGAAGGCTCGCCGCGTCGACCGGCGCGGGCCGCGTCCTGCTCACCCACCTCCAGATGGGGCACGACCCGGACGCAACCGTCGCCTCGTGTCGGGCCGCGTACGACGGACCGGTCGAGATGGTCTGGCCGGAGACCCGCCTGGAGCTGTGAGCCGGGGCGGGCTACGTCTGCCGGCG
This sequence comes from uncultured Chloroflexia bacterium, assembly GCA_963788375.1. GTDB lineage: Bacteria > Chloroflexota > Limnocylindria > Limnocylindrales > CSP1-4 > CAIXZV01. Next base: position 215,097 of record CAWBGT010000016.1, on the reverse strand, counting down.
TGAACACGCCCGGCGGGGCGTCAGCGCCAGCGACAAGGCGGCGGCCCCAGCGAGCAGCAGCAGGAGCAGGTGCATGCTCGAGCCCGACGTCGTCGGGGCCGCGTCGACATCGGTGGGCGGAGGCGTGACCCGCGGACGGCCCGAAGCGCTCAGCACCGCCCCGTCCGGCGAATTGGTCGGGTCCTCGGTGATGAAGGTGGGATCGACGGAGATCTCGCCGTCGGGTGCAATGCGGCCGTCCGTGGGGACCGGCGTCGGTGTCGGGGCTGGATCCGCGGGTGGAGCCTCGTCGAGGCCGCCCGGTCCTGCCGCGAGCGCGGCCGGGATGGCGGTGGCAAGCAGCGCGATCGCGAGCACGACGGATGCCGGGAATGAGCGCTTCACGAGGTCCCCGAGTGCGGATTGGCGAGCGTTCAAGCTCCTGGCCCCATCCGGTGGGGCGGGATCCATGATCCGTGCCGGTCCGGTACCCGTCCAGTACCTTCGATTGCCCGCGTGCACACCATTCCCAACCGGACCGCACTCGCGGCCGGATCCATGGTGCGCAGGGTCACCAACGGTCCCAGGACTCACCAGTCCCGACTCCGGGGGGGCCTGCTCACCGCCACCGCCACGCGGCCGGGCGGCGTCGCGTGGGCTACGCTTCGGCTCGCCGCCCAACGGAGGACGCAGCCGCCCGTGACCGAATCCAGCGAGCAACCTGCCGGGGTCGAGGGCGCCCGACACGGACCCCTGGTCGGCGGCGACAGTCGACTGGGCCGCCTGCTGATCGGGCTCGGAAGGCGGATCGGGAGCAGCCTTGCGGACCCCGCCTCGCTGCTCCCGGTGGTGCTCATCGCCGCGCTGGTCGCCCGGATTGCCTGGCTCAACCTGCCCCAGGGCGGGCTCATCTTCGACGAGTCGTACTACGTCAATGCCGCCCGGGTCCTCCTGGGGTGGCCGGTGGTCGATGGCGCCCACTACGCGGGCAGCCTGGCCGGTCTCGATCCGAACACCGAGCACCCGCCCCTCGGCAAGCTGCTGATGGCACTCTCCATGGCCGTCTTCGGCGACACCGGGATCGGCTGGCGACTTCCCAGCGTGGTGGCCGGCATGGTCGCCCTGGGTGCCATGTACCGGATCGTCGTGACGAGTGGCGAGTCGGCGCGCCTTGGGGTCCTGGTCATCGGGATCCTGGCGTTCGAGAACCTCACGCTCGTCCATGGCCGGATCGGGACGCTGGACATGCTCGTCCTCGCCCCGATCCTGGTCGGGTCATGGCTGGCCATGAGCGGGCGGTGGACGCTCGCCGGAGCGGCCGTCGGCATCGGATTCCTGATCAAGCTGACGGCGATCTACGCGGTCGGTGCGATCCTCCTGCTCCTGCTGCTCCAGGCGGGCGGGCGGTGGTGGCGCGCGCGGCGCATCCCCCTGGCGGACCTGCGCGGCCCGATCCTGTTCGGCGCCACCTTCCTGGTGGTGGGCCTCGGCGGGCTCGCCCTGCTGGACTCGCGGTTCACCACGTTTGCGACGCCTTTCGACCACCTCCGGCGGATGCTGGAGTACGGCGCGAACCTCGGTGCCCCGACCACCAACACGGGGTTCTGCCCCGGTGCGGACTCCCTGCCATGGCAGTGGATCTTCAATGAATGCCAGATCGCCTATCTGCGCGTGGACGTGACGACCCGCGTCGGCGAGGAGATCGTCCGATCCGTCCCGTCCATCGACTTCCGTGGCGCCCTGAACCCGCTGCTCGCCGGCATGATCCCGCTGAGCGCGCTGTTCACGGTCTGGTACGCGCGGCGGTCCGGCAACCAGCTTGCCCTGTGGGCGATCGCCTGGGGAGCGGCCAACTACCTCCCCTACGTGGCACTCGCGATCTTCACGCAGCGGATCATGTACATCTACTACCTGCTGCCAGCGATCCCGGCAATCGCCGCGGCCATCGCGCTACTGCTGGCGCGCGCGGGCCTGCCGCGAATCGTGTTGTGGCTGTTCATCGCCGCGTACGTCGCGGGCTTTGCCGCCTACTTCCCGTTCCGACAGATCCCCTGAGGCGAGGGCGGACCGGTTTGAAGCCGGGGCGGAACCCGAAGCACAACAGGACCGCCAGAACAGAAAACCGGCCGGGGGGCTGATGCCCGTCCCGGCCGGTTCGTTGTTGCGTGTCCGGCACCGAGGAGTGCCGAGGGGTCGCTCCTAGCGCTTGCGTGCCACGGTGGCAGGCGTCAGCAGGAGGATCGTTGCCAGCAGCCCGGCCATGGCGACAAGGAGCAGCTGCCAGGTGCCGCCCGACGGGCCCGAGCCCGAGGACATCGAACCGGTGTCAGTGCTGGGGGGCGTGACATTGGGCGTGCCCGTCGCGGCCTCCACGGTCCCGGAGGGCGTCGGATCGGTCGTCTCGGTCGTCTCGGTCGAGCTGGTCTCGGTCGTCTCGGACGTCTCGGTCGAGCTGGTCTCGGTCGTCTCGGACGTCTCGGTCGAGCTGGTCTCGGTCGTCTCGGACGTCTCGGTCGAGCTGGTCTCGGTCGTCTCGGACGTCTCGGTCGAGCTGGTCTCGGTCGTCTCGGACGTCTCGGTCGAGCTGGTCTCGGTCGTCTCGGACGTCTCGGTCGAGCTGGTCTCGGTCGTCTCGGACGTCTCGGTCGAGCTGGTCTCGGTCGTCTCGGACGTCTCGGTCGAGCTGGTGGTGGTGGTCGTCTCCTGCGGCGTGCAGTAGATGATGTGGCTGATCTCCTTGTCGCCGCCGTCGCCACCCGGGTCGAACTGGGAGTTGCCGTTGGTGTCGGCCCAGACGGTCTGCCCGCCCGCGACGTTCTCGAAAAGCGTGTTCGCGTAGGCGCCGGAGCCGGCCTTCACGACGATGAGGGCATAGTTCTGGGAGATGACGTAGTAGGACTGGCCCTCAGGGTTCTCGTACTTGTCGCACGTCTTGCCCCAGTACCCGGGGTCGTTCGCCTCGTTGGAGAACGCCTCGTGGCCGGTCACCGTGGCATAGCTCGCAGGCGACGCCAGCGTCGCGGCAGGCGCAATCAGCGCCGCGCCCAGCAGGCCTGCGACGGCCAGCCAGCCGGCCGTCCTGGTCACTCTCGTGATCTTCATTCCCCTTGGTCCCCTTCCCGATGCGTGCACGACATTACGTCGCTGATAAATCCCGAACAATGAATCCTGTGACCGGCCGATACCGTGTCGGACACGCCAGTGTCGGACCTCAATCCTGAGGCTTGAGTACCGTCCGTGTCCAGTACGGATTGGCTACAGGGGACCATCCCCCACGACACTCAAGTGCACCATCCCCACCCGAATCCGGTGCCGACGTGCAACGTTGGGTCAGGGTACCGATGGCCGGGTCCAGGAACTGCCGTCCGCCGCTGAACGGACGGACGGGACGCACGCAGGCTCGTGCGTCCCGTCCGGGTCTCGGGGACCCAAGGTCAGGTGGTCGGCCACGTCGGCCGGCCACGGCTCCTGCCGGGCGCGCTCCGCTCTGGAGTGGAGTGGCCCAGCCACCGGACGGTACCGGTCTGGGGCCGGAAGAAGTACTGGCCCCAACCGCACCAGACCGGCACCAAGCGACACTCCAGCCGCGCGATTGGCCACATGCGGTGTACGGGAGCACCGCGGGTCCCATGACCTTGGTACTCGGGCCGGGGCGGGTAGGATTGGCTCCGCTCCACGTCATTTCCGCCCCAGGAGGCCCCGCGGTGCCCAGCCCAGCCCAACCCGCCATCGCCCCCGTCGCCATCCGTGCCCGGGTCCGCGCCGCGGTGGAGCTCGCCTGGGCCAACGCGGTCGCGACGGGGTCCCTGCCCGCGCTCGAGGACGCGGCGAACGTGCCGTCGGTGGAGGTCGAGCACCCGGGCAACCCGGCCTTTGGCGACTTCGCGACCAACCTGGCGATGAAGCTGGCCCGCCCGCTCCGTCGTTCACCCATGGAGATCGCCGAGGCCCTGGCCGTTGCCCTGCAAGGCGAGGCCGGGACGGGCCTGATCGCCTCGGCCGAGGTCGCCCGACCCGGCTTCGTCAACCTGCGCGTGACCGACACGGCGTTCGAGGAGCTTGTCGCGGGGATCCTGACCGCTCCGGCGGCTTGGGGCCGGATCCCGACCGTGAACCCCCGGCGCGTCAACGTGGAGTTCGTGTCCGCGAATCCCACGGGCCCGCTGACCGTCGGCAACGCCCGCGGGGCCTTCGTGGGCGACCTGCTGTGCCGGGTCCTGGAGGCCGGCGGCCAGGCCGTGACCCGCGAGTACTACTTCAACGACGCCGGAACGCAGATCGACCACCTGGGGGCGTCCGTGGTGGCGGTCCGGCGGGGCGAACCCGTGCCCGAGGACGGCTACAAGGGCGCCTATGTCGAGGACCTCGCCCGCGACCTGCCCGATGACGTGTGGACGGCCGCCTCGGGAGCTGGGGCGGATGCGGCGGCCGTCGTGGGAGCCTGGGCCGCGAGGCGGGTTCGCGGCATGATCGAGGGCAGCCTCGAGCGTCTGGGCGTTCACTTCGACGTCTGGAAGACCGAGGGCTCGCTCCACGACGAGGGCTGGGTGGCCCGTGCGGTGGACCGCCTGCAAGCGGCCGGGCACGTGTACGAGCAGGACGGCGCCCTGTGGTTCCGGTCAACCACGTTCGGCGACGACAAGGACCGGGTGATCTACCGGTCGGACGGGCGGCCCACCTACTTCGCGGCCGACATCGGGTACGTGACCGAGAAGTTCAGCCGCGGGTTCGACCACCTCATCTACATCTGGGGCGTCGACCACCACGGGACGGTTGCCCGCAACCGCAATGCCGCCGAGGCGATGGGCTACGACCCCGACCACTACCAGGTGCTGCTGATCGGCTGGGTCCGGTTCGTGACCGGCGGAGTCGAGGTGTCGATGTCCAAGCGCGCCGGGACGTTCGTGACCCTCGACGACCTCCTCGACGCGGTTGGCACGGACGCCGCCCGCTGGTACTTCGCCTCGCGGGCCGCGCACGTCGAGATCGACTTCGACATCGAGCTGGCGCGGCAGCAGTCATCGGAGAACCCGGTCTACTACGTGCAGTACGCACACGCCCGCATCGCGTCGATCTTGCGCAAGGCCGCGGAGGCCGGGCTGGCGCCGGCAGCGGACGTCGCGGGGCTGCTGGCCGGCGAGCCGGAGGCGGCCCTGGCGCGCGTGGCTGCGCGGCTGCCCGAGGTCGTGGAGGACGCGGTCCGCGCCGAGGAGACGCAGGGCATCACGGCCTATGCCACCGAGCTGGCCACCCAGTTCCATGCGTTCTATCGCGACGCCCGCGTCGTGGACGCGGAGCACCCGCAACGGTCGGCGCAGCGGCTGGCGCTCGCGACGGCGACCCGGACGACGCTCGCGAACGCGCTCGGCCTGCTGGGCATCTCCGCGCCGGAATCGATGTAGGCGTCCAGGTCCGGCAAGCCGGCTTGATCAGCCCGGGAGTCGCTACCCGGCGAGACCCAGCATGTTGGCAACGCGACCCATCGTCGCGGCCGATTCGGCCGTGACCAGGACAACGCGGTCCTCGGCCGGTCGCAGCACGATCGGCGAGCGACCCGCGGCGGTGAGCTTGGCGACCGTCGGGGCGAGCGCAGCCTCGAACTGGGCGGCGTCGTCGGCCGTGTCCCACGCAGTGTCGAGCACGACCGCAACCTCGCCAGCCGGACCCTCGAGGAGGGCCACCCGGTCGCCGCCCCAGCCCGCCGCCGCGTCGTAGGTGGCATCGGCGCCACCCTCGCGCAGCATGATCTCGAGGAGCAGCTCGCCAAACGTATCCTGCAGCGAGACCTTCCAGCCGTCGCCCAGCCGCGTCGCCAGGTCGTCAGGAAAGGACACCTTCACGGGCGCTTCACGGGCCGCCAGCTTGTCGGGATGGAGGACCTGCTCGGTGGAGTCGGGAGGATTGGCGTAAAGGCCGTCAACGGCCTCGAACCCGCCGCTCGAGAACGCCCCGAGGGCCAGTTGCAGGCCGTTCGTGTAGGGGAACAGGAGCGGGTCCTTGAGGATGGCCGGCATCCTGGCAATGACCGCCTCGGAGGCCGGATCGGAGGCACCGGCCACCTGGCCCAGCTGCGCGGCGGTCAGGTTGCCCTGCGCCCACAGGCTCATCAGGAGGGTGGCATCGCCCTCCACGAGGGCCGCGCGAGCCATGGAGCGGTCGCTCTGGTCCGTGGCATCACCCATCACGGACCGCAACCCGAACCGCTGATCCTGGAGCGCATGGGTGTACTCGTGGGCGTAGGTGATCTCCTCGATCGGCCCGATCTCACCGCTCTTCGAGACCACGTACATGTGCTTGGTCTTGTCGTCGTACAGGCCGGCGACCTGGCTGGTCAGCAGCTCCAGCCACAGCGCCTCCAGCGAGACGTCGCGAGGCATGAGCCCCAGCTCCTTGTAGAGCGTCTCGGTGCCCACGCACGAGCGCCTCAGGGTTGTCCTCGCGGAAGCCGGTCCGCAGGTAGGCGCAAAGGCCAGGAACGTCGAAGACCCCGCGGGCCACCGGCACGGTGGCCGGGATGCCCCGGAGCTGCTGGACCTGATCCTCGATGGCCGTGTAGGTGGCAGCGTTGGGATCGTTCGCGTCGGACGTGGCAGCGGGGCCACCCACGACGCTGTCGTCGCAGACCGAGGCCGCCGGCGAGGACGCAGGCTGCGATGGGACGGGCGAGGTCGTGGCCGCGGGCGCGGTCGTTGGCGTCACGGCCGGGGTGGCCGCCGCCGATGGCACGGGCGTGGGGGTGGACGGGCCGCATGCGGCAACGAGGAGCGCTGTGACCAGCGCGAGCAGGCAACCGGTCCGGCGATTGTGAGCGTTCATCGCGGGCGATTGTGCCACGGGCTCCCGGTGCGCCTCTGTGGGCCGGTGGTACCGGGTGCGAGATGTCGGTTTCTTATCCGTTCCGTGGGCCGGGCTTGAATCCGGACGAGTCTATGGTTCGTCCTGGAACACCCCTCAGGTTCCATCCTCCCTCCCTCGGGCCGGGGGCGCCAATTGGGCAGGCGTCTCCGGTCCTTTCCCTTTCCCGAACCGGCTGACGCCGGCTCGTGCCTGCCGGTGACGCCCGGCTCGCAGGGCGGCGAAGCCTCCGTGCAGGCGCCTGTGCGAGACTTGGCAGATGGAGCTGACCTGGTACGGACGAACCTGCATCCGGCTGCGCGGCAAGGATGCCGTCGTGGTGAACGACCCCTATCCGGCGCTCGTCGGGCCGACCGGCCGCGGCATCACCGGCGATGTCGTCACCTTCAGCCACCCCGACGATGCCCCCCTCCCGAAGAAGGCAGCCAAGGTCTCGCGGGATGGCAGCACCGCCATCCCGACCAGCCTGGAGCCCGCGTTCGTGCTCGATGGCCCGGGCGAGTACGAGGTCCACGACGTGCTGCTCACGGGCGTGAGGACCTACCGCGACGACGCGCGTGGAGCCAGGCGTGGCCGCCAGGTTGCCTTCGTGACCCAGCTCGACGGGCTGCACACGATCCACCTGGGCGATATCGGCCACGAGCTCACGGAGGAGAAGCTGGCGGACATCGGTCGCGTCGACATCGCCTGCGTCCCGATCGGTGGCGCGTTGTCGGCCACGAGGGCGGCGGAGCTCATTGCCCAGCTTGATCCCAAGATCGTGATCCCGATGCCCGTCTGCGAGGAAGAGGCGGACTGCGACGAGGCGATGAAGCGGTTCCTGCACGAGATGGGCGCGGAGCCGGTGGCGCAGCCGAAGCTCTCGGTCACGACGTCCAGCCTCCCGCCCGAGACGACGACCGTGGTGCTGGAGTCGCGCGGCAAGGCCTGACCGTGACCTCGCCGGAATGGCAGGCCCTGTGGGGCCTGTGGGCACCCATCGGGGTCGCAGCGCTCATGGCCGTTGTCGACTGGCTCGCGGTCTGGCACGGGGGACGTAGCGGGCTCGCGGTCGAGCGGATCGCGAAGCCGGCAGTCATCGTGGCGCTGCTGGTCGCCGTGCTCACCGCACACGCGTGGACCCCCGAGGCTCAGGCGGCCCGACCGTGGCTGGTCGTGGCGCTCGTCGCCTCGCTTGTTGGGGACATCCTCCTGCTGCCGCCGGGACGGTTCGTCCCGGGCCTGGTCGCATTCCTGGTCGCACACCTGGCCTATCTCGTCGCGCTCCTGCACCTGCCGGGCGGGGAGGCATGGCTGGTCGCCGGGGCAGTGACTGCGGTCATCGTCGTGGCCACCCTGGGGCGAGTGCTGGTGAAGGCAGCCAGCGGACGCGGGCTCGCGGGTCCTGTGCTCGCCTACCTGGTCGCCATCTGCCTGATGGCCGTGGCGGCGACGCGGACTGGGGTCCCGCTCGCAATCCTGGGGGCTTGGCTGTTCGTCGCCTCGGACGCGATGCTTGGGTGGGGGCGGCTGCGGGCGTCACGGCCCGATCCCTCCAGGGGAGGCCGCGGCATGCGCGTCGCCGTGATGGTCACCTACCACCTGGCCCAGGGGCTGCTGGTACTGGCGCTGCTCTGGTAGCCGTGCGCCGGTGGCTTGCGCTCAGGCGCCGCGCCGGTGGACGATCCGGCCCCGCTTGATCACGACCTCGGCCAGGTCGGCGCCCACCCAGTAGGGCAGCTGCTCCACGGTGGAGGCACCCCAGATCACGAGATCCGCGGCCTTGCCCGGCTCGATGGAGCCCGCCTCGTCCTCGACGCCCACCGCGTAGGCCGCGTTGATGGTCACGGCGGACAGCGCCTCGGCGGGCGACAGCTTCATCGCGAGGCAGGCGACCGTCATCACCAGCGGCAGCGACGGCGTGGGCGATGTGCCCGGGTTGAAGTCCGTGCCCAGCGCCACGGGGACGCCCGCATCGATGAACCGGCGCGCAGGCGCCGGCTCGTCCGCCATCAGGAACCAGGTCGTTGCGGGCAGCAGGGTTGCCACCACCGGTCGCGGCCCATCGGCCGCTGCGGCGAGGGCCGCCATGCCCTCGTCGCTCGGCGTGTGCAGGTGATCCGCGGACAGGGCTCCCAGCTCCGCCGCCAGCTCCGCGCCGCCGGACGGGGCCAGCTCGTCTGCGTGCAGCCGCAGGGCCAGCCCGTAGCCGGCCGCGGCCTGCAGGATCCGCCGGCTGTGATCCGCGGTGAACACGCCCCGCTCACAGAAGACGTCGCACGAGCGCGCCCGTCCCTGGGCCGCCACGCCGGGCAGCTGCTCCTCGATCACGTGCCGGACGTACGCCTCCGTGCCGTCGGGGCGAACCCGGAACTCGGGCGGGACGGCGTGCGCACCAAGGAAGGTGGGCACCACGTCCAGGGGTCCCTCCTTGCCAAGCTGGAACGCCACGTCCAGCAGGCGCAGCTCGGTCGCAAGGTCGAGACCGTAGCCGGACTTCGCCTCCACGGTCGTGACGCCGTGTCGGCACATCTCGTCCAGCCACCGCCGACCATGCTGGGCGAGCTCCTCCTGGGTCGCGGCCCGGGTGGCCGCCACGGTGGACAGGATGCCTCCTCCTGCCGCGAGGATGTCGAGGTACCCGGCACCCTGCTGGCGCAGGACGAGCTCCCCCTCCCGGCTTCCGGCGAACAGCAGGTGTGTGTGCGGGTCGATGAGGCCGGGGGTCACAACCCCGCCGTCCGCGTCGAGGCGCACGAACCGTGACAGGGGATACCCCGACGCCTCAAGGGCGGGCTCCACGCGATCCCGGGGCCCGACGCCCACGATCCGCCCCTCCCAGCACGCCACCACCGGTGCGCCGGGGGCTCCGGGCCCACCCTCGACGGTCGCGTCAAGGAGCGCGAGGTCACCCTGCCCCACCCCACGGCGGATTCCGCCGGCGAGGGTCGCCACCTGCGAGGCGCCGTGGATCAGGAGGCCGGGCGCATCCGCCGAGGCACGCCCACCCTCGATCAGGCGGAGGCTCACCCCGGGTCCCTGCCGCCCTGGCGGGCCGCCTCGAGGCGGAGCTCGAGGGCCATCAGCGGCGAGAAGTCGCGCAGCCGGAGGGCCCCCGCGGCGGCGGTCAGCCGCCCGTCCAGCGGCCCGTCCCGGGGCGCGCCGGCGTGGTCGGCGACATCCAGGAACGCGGCGACCGGCGCCAGGCCGATCAGCTCCGATTCCAGCACCCCCACCCCGTCCTCAGCGGCCATCTCCGCCACTGCCTCCCACGCCTGCCACAGCGGCGTGACGTGGAAATCCAGCAGGTTCATCGAGACCTGGGCCAGGAGGGGATGACCACGTTCGGGCTCCTCCACCCTGAAGCCGTTTGCCTGGAGCCTCGGCAGGCCGCCACCCGATTCGCGGACCCGGCGCGAGATCCGCTTGGCCAGCTCCACGTCGTCGGTATCCAGGTTGATATTCCAGGCGATCAGGAACGGGCGAGCCCCCACCGCAAGCGCCCCGAAGCGCGGATGCGTGCGGGGCGGCCCGAAGTCGGGCTCGCGGCCGTTCTGCGTGATCTCCGTCCTGAGGCTCTCGTACTGGCCCCGGCGGACGTCCGCCAGCTTCACGCGATCGGCGCGAATCGCAGCCTGCGCGTACAGGTAGACGGGGATCTCATGGCTGCCGGCGACCCGGATCGCGAAGGTTCGGGCGAGTTCCACGCAGGCCGCCATGGTCGTGTCGCCCAGCGGGATGAACGGGATCACGTCCACGGCGCCGATCCGGGGGTGCTCGCCGGCGTGCTGCTCCATGTCGATGTCCGCGATGGCCTGCTCCACGAGGCGCTCGAGCCCGGCCGAAACGGCGTCGTGCTCGCCGGCGACGGTGAACACCGAACGGTTGTGACTGGCATCGGAGGTGCGGTCGAGGAGGAACACGCCCGCGACGGAGGTCAGGGCGTTGGCGAGCCGCTCGACGACGTCGAGACGGCGGCCTTCGGAGACGTTGGGCACGCTTTCGACGAGCACGCCCTGATGCTAGCGGCCCGCGCCCCTGCCCGGAGGCCGGTCGCGCCGCGCGCTCTGTCGCGATGTCCGGGCGCGTTCGCCTCCACGACGCTCCAACCGTAGACTCCGGCAGATGAGCGGACCCAGCCGCAGCCTGCTGCGCCACCCGGACTTCCTCAAGCTGTGGACGGCGGAGACCGTCTCGGTCTTCGGGTCCGCGATCACGCAACTCGCCCTGCCCATCATCGCCGCGACCTACCTGCAGGTCACGCCGTTCGAGTTCGGGCTGCTCACCACGATCGAGTTCCTGCCATTCATCTTCCTCAGCCTGCCGGCCGGCGTCTGGGTGGACCGCCTCCGGCGGCGCCCGATCCTCATCGTGGCCGACCTTGGGCGGGCGGTCGCGCTCGCGTCGATCCCGCTCGCCTTCTACTTCGATGCCCTGACGATCTGGCAGCTCTACATCGTCGGCTTCGCCAACGGCTGCTTCACCGTCTTCTTCGACGTCTCGTACCAGAGCTACCTGCCCTCGGTGGTCGAACGCGACCAGCTGGTCGACGGCAACTCGAAGCTGGAGATCACGAGATCGGCCGCCCAGATCCTTGGCCCGGGCGCGGCAGGCATCCTGATCGGGGCGCTCAAGGCGCCGTTCGCGATGCTCCTCGATTCGTTCAGCTACCTGTGGTCGGCGGCGTTCCTGGCCTGGATCCGCCGTCCGGAGCCGCCCGTGACCCCACACGATGAGGTGGCCCATGGTCCCAAGCCGTCGATGCGCCAGGAGATCGCGGTCGGGCTGCGCTACGTGACAGGCCACCGCTGGCTGCGCTCGATCGCCGCAACCACGGGAACCTCCAACTTCTTCAGCAACGTCCTGGGGGCCATCCTGATCCTGTACCTGACCCGGGAGCGCGACCTCGGGCCGGCGGCGATCGGGATCGCGTTCTCGATCGGGTCAGTGGGAGTCCTCCTGGCCGCGCTCAGCACGGGGGCAGTCACCCGGCGCGTGGGCGTGGGCCGGACGCTGGTGCTGTCGGCCATCGGGTTCAGCGTGTCGGGCCTGCCCGTGGCGTTCGCACCAGACGCCCTGATCTTCTGGGGCGTCGCCCTGTCGGGGTTCCTGGCGGGCTTCTTCGGTGTCACCTGGAATATCAACCAGGTCTCGCTGCGCCAGGCGATCACCCCGCCGCGGATGCAGGGCAAGATGAACGCCACGATGCGCTTCATCGTGTGGGGCACGATGCCCATCGGGGCGATCATCGGCGGTGCCCTGGGCAGCCTCATCGGGCTCCAGGAGACGATCGTGATCGGCGCAGTCGGCGGGCTCCTCGCGTTCCTGCCGGTGACGCTCTCGTCCGTGCGGCACATCGTGACGATGCCGGAGCCGGTCGAGGATGCGCCGGGGCCGGCCACCCCCGGCTGAGGGGACGGCGGCTCGACGTCAGTGGGTGCGGACGGCGCGCAGGGCGGCCTCAAGGCGGGCGGCCCTGGCCTCCGCCTCCCGGACCTTCCTGGCGCACCGCGCGCAGTCGCCGTCGAAGAAGTCCTCCCGCAGGTAGGCGAGCTTGGCGCGACGCGCCCCTTCGAGCGCCGCCTGGAGGCGGAGCTCGTTCACGCGGATGGTGATGGTCCTGCCGATCGCTGGCACTGGCACGTCCCCGGGGCGCGGGCTGGACTCCCGCGCGTCGGGGCAAGGGTGCACGCAGTCGCGGGACGGGTCCATGACCCCATGGTCATCCCCCGATTCAGAGGCACGAGGGATGGCTACCCGTCCAGCATCGGGATGCGGATGCCGCGCTCCCGGGCAACGTCGATGGCGTGCTGGTATCCGGCATCCACGTGCCGCACCACGCCCATCCCCGGGTCCGAGGTGAGGACCCGCTCCAGCTTGCGCGCCGCCAGGTCCGTGCCATCGGCCACGCAGACCATGCCCGCGTGCTGGCTGTACCCGATCCCGGTCCCGCCCCCGTGGTGGATCGACACCCAGGTGGCGCCCGCCGCGGTGTTGACGAGCGCGTTGAGCAGCGGCCAGTCGGCGATCGCGTCGCTGCCGTCGGCCATCGCCTCCGTCTCGCGGTTGGGGGAGGCGACGGATCCGGCATCGAGGTGATCGCGACCGATGACGATGGGTGCCTTGAGCTCGCCTGCCGCCACGAGGCGGTTGAACTCGAGGCCCGCCTTCGCCCGCTCGCCATACCCCAGCCAGCAGATCCGGGCTGGCAGGCCCTGGAAGGGGACCTTGGCCTCGGCCAACTCCAGCCAGCGACGGAGGCCGAGGTCGTGGGGGAACAGCGCCAGCATCGCCCGGTCCGTCCGCCGGATGTCCTCCGGGTCGCCCGACAGGGCCGCCCACCGGAAGGGACCGCGCCCCTCACAGAATTGCGGCCGGATGTAGGCGGGGACGAAGCCCGGGTAGTCGAACGCGTTCTCCACGCCGGCCTCGTGCGCCTGGGCCCGGAGGTTGTTGCCATAGTCGAACACCACGGCGCCCGCCTCCTTGAAGGCGAGCATCGCACGGACGTGATCGGCCATCGAGCGCATCGAGCGCTGCATGTAGACGTCCGGCTGGGTGATCCGCAGCACGTGGGCGTCCTGGAGCGTCAGCTCTGCCGGGACGTAGCCGCCGAGCGAATCATGCGCGGACGTCTGGTCGGTCACCACGTCGAACGGCTCGCCCGCCTTCGCCCAGGTGGGCTCGATCTCCGCCGCGTTGCCGATGAGGGCGATCGAGAGCGGATCGCCGGCGGCAGCCGCCTGGCGGGCCATCGCCAGCGCCTCCTGGGGCGAATGGGTGAAGCGGTCCACGTACCCGATCTCGTGGCGACGACGCGCCCGGGCATCGTCGACCTCGATCGCGATGCACACGCCCTCGTTCATCGTCACCGACATCGGCTGGGCGCCGCCCATCCCCCCCAGGCCGGCGGTCAGCACAACGCGACCGCGGAGGGTGCCGCCGAAGTGCTGCCGGGCGAGCTCCGCGAACGTCTCGTAGGTGCCCTGGAGGATCCCCTGCGTGCCGATGTAGATCCACGATCCGGCGGTCATCTGGCCGTACATCGTGAGGCCCTGGCGCTCCAGCTCGCGGAACGTGTCCCAGTTTGCCCACTTGCCAACGAGGTTGGAGTTGGCGATCAGGACGCGCGGCGCCCACTCGTGCGTGCGGAACACCGCCACCGGCTTGCCCGACTGGACGAGGAGGGTCTCGTCGTCCTCGAGACGGCGCAGCTCGCGGACGATGGCGTCGAACGCCTCCCAGCTCCGCGCCGCACGACCAGTGCCCCCATAGACGACGAGGTTGTCGGGGTCCTCGGCCACCTCCGGGTCGAGGTTGTTCATCAGCATCCGCAGCGCGGCCTCCTGCTGCCAGCCGCGGGTGGACAGCGCGGTGCCGCGCGGGGCACGCACGGGGCGCGGGCCGGAGGGGGTTGCGCCGGGCGTCTCAGTGTTCATGGGCCGGGAGTCTACGCCGACGGTGACGGCGAGGGAGCACCCGTCGCGCCAGGGCGGAGCCCGTCCATCAGCCGCTCGCCAAACCGGCTCTCGCCGATCGAGAACAGCGAGACGATGACGCCCCGCGACTCGATCCACGTGTGATACGTGCGCAGCCCACCGGCGCAGGTGCCGATGTAGACCGTCCGGCCCCCGAGGTCGGTCTCGGCGTTGCTGGCCACGCCGCCCGATTGCCCGCACGCGCCATCGTCGTACGAGTCGCGCCAGTCGCGGAAGAACTGCTCGTTGTAGCGGTCGCCGATCAGCTGGGCGACCACGCCCGACGCCAGGTCGCTGCCGGACACGACGATCGGGAAGGCCGCCCGGGCCACGTTGCGGCGGAACGCCGGATCGCTGGCCGCCTCCGCGAACGCCTGGTCCTCCGCGGTCACGGGGATGCCGTCGATGTCCGCGGGGAGGACTTCGAGAAGCGAGGGGTCCAGAACAACGTCACCGCCACCCGGGGAAGGCGGTGAGACGGACGCCGGCGCCGCGGTCTCGGGCACGGGTGGACCTGCGGGCGTCGCCGCAGGCGCGGTCGTGGCCGCAGGCGTGCGATCGAGCGTCGCCACGGCGGTCGGGTCCGGCACCTGTTCTCCGCACGCCGCGAGCGTCGACACGCAGGCGACGGCCGCGACCAGCAGCAGGCGGACCCTCACGAGAGCTCCCGGCGCAGGACCGGATACCGCTCGTCGGGTGCCGCGATCACGAACCCAAGGCCCTGCCAGAATGCGGGCCCGGCCGCGCTCGTCGCCTCGGGGCGGGCGCCGACCTCCGGGTAGACCTCGACGGCGGCGAACCCCCGGGCCGCCAGGTCGTCACAGACGGCCACGACCAGCATGGCCGCGAGGCCGCGGCCACGCGCCGCGGCGGTGGTCGAGATGCAGGTGATCACTGCGGGCAGGGGTGAAGCGGGCAGCCTCGGGTAGAGCTCCCTGGTGCGCAGGGCCCGCGGGTACCCGGAGAGCGGTCCGAACTGGGCATACGCGGCCGGCTCGTCATCCTCGAGCAGGGCCTTGGCGTATGACCCGAAGACGACAAGGCCACGAGCGAGGAGCCGGAGCTTGGGGGGCGCGCCGGCGGCAACGGCGGGCTCCGCGGCCGGCCGGGGGGCGAACGGGTTCTCCACGGGCACGTCGTCGGGGTCGA
Organism: uncultured Chloroflexia bacterium; assembly: GCA_963788375.1. GTDB lineage: Bacteria > Chloroflexota > Limnocylindria > Limnocylindrales > CSP1-4 > CAIXZV01. The sequence continues at coordinate 199,657 of CAWBGT010000016.1, read as the reverse complement.
GGAACGGATTGAATGCCGGACCGCCGGCGGGAGGAGCAAAGGGGTTCACCGCGGGCTCGTCCTCGTCGTCGAGCGCGAACGGGTTGCGCGGCCGCGCCCTGGCGGCCGGCGCGGCCTGCTGCGTGGGCTGGAGCCACGAAGCGCGGGCCGCCTTCGAGCCCCGGTCCGCGTCCTCCCAGTAGTCGCAGGACCGGTGGTCGAACCCCGCGTCTGCGCACGGCGGCAGCAGGGCGAACGTGTCGAGGTCCGTGATGTCGAGGATGCGGATGGCCATGACCGCGCCAGTCTATCGGCCTGTCCTGCGGCAGCGGAGCCGGAGGTGTCGCGGCGGGGCCAGCAGTGCCGTGGCGCGGGCGCGGGGGCAGTGGGTCGCTCCGGTCGCCCCGCAGATCCAGCCCTGCATCAGGATGGCCCAACCGGAGCGTGGACTGCACCCCGAAAGTCGAGTTTCGACCCGCGGTCACGCACGGTTCACCGCTCGGTGATCCACCCGTGCATGAGGCGGGCGGCTCGGTGCATCAGAGCCCTTCGTCACGCCCGCGACTTCCGCCAACTGCTCAGCCGGCGTCAGGAGCCTCGCTCAAATCACACCACTCGGGGGGACACTCCTGCCTGGTGAGCCATGGCCAAGTTCGGCACCCTGGGGCACAGTCGGCGGCGAGGTGCACCACACGGGCTCGCGGTCGGCAGGGCGCCTCCTGCATGCCCCCTGCCGGGAGTCCCTCTGCGGCCAGCCACCGATGCGGTGCGTGGAACGCCGCCCGCCGGCAGCCGGGGCGCCTCTCGCCTCCGTCGATTCGCAGGCGTCACGCCTGCACCACCTTGCCGCACCTGGCGCCTCGCGCCACCGAACTGGCCGGGCCCCGATGGGTTGCGCCTTCGGCAACTTCGATCTGGCCCAGCACGCTCCTCGTGAGTGGGTGGCCGCCATCACTCCTCAACCCGGTGCTCATCACGGACGGGGTCGGTGCTTGGCCAGGACGCCGCCGGGCCTGCGCGACATCACGCACCTGGTCAGTAGTTGGCCAGGCTCCGCCTGAGGCTGCCGTTGGCCAGGCTCCGCCTGAGGCTGCCGTTGGCCAGGCTCCGCCTGAGGCTGGCGTTGGCCAGGCTGTGCCAGCCAGGACGGTCAGCCGGCGAGGTCCGCCAGCCTGCCCTCGTGCACCATGAGCAGTGAGGCCGCGAGGTCCGGACCGGGCTCGCGGTCCTCCTCCAGGTACGCCACCTGTTCCCGCAGCCGTCGATGCGCCTCCGCGACCCCGGCGCCCGGTCCCGGCGGCTCGGCCCCGTCCGGGCTCATGCTTGCCAGTCGCAGGTCCAGCGCCTGGGCCGCACACAGCAGCTCGATTGCCAGGATCTGCTCCACGTGGCCGAGCACAGTCCGGGCATGCCGGGCGGCGGCGGCGCCCATGGACACGTGGTCCTCCTGGTTGGCCGAGGTGGGTATGGAGTCGGCCGACGACGGGTGGGCCAGCACCTTGTTCTCCGAGGCCAGCGCCGCCGCCGTGTACTGGACGATCATCAGCCCGCTGTTGCGGCCGGGGTCCGGGGAGAGGAAGGCGGGCAGCCCGCCGTTGAGACGCGGGTCCAGCAGCAGCGCCGTGCGCCGTTCGGAGATCGCCCCCAGCTCCGAGAGCGCCAGCTTCGCGAAGTCGAGCGCGAGGGCGATCGGCTCGCCGTGGAAGTTGCCGCCGGAGATCACGAGCCCGCCGCCGGTCGCGAGGGCATCGGTCGGGGCCGCGCCACCGCCGGGAAACACGAGCGGGTTGTCCGTCGCGGAGTTGAGCTCGATGTCCAGGACGCGGCGGAGGTGATCCAGCGCGTCCCGGATGGCACCGTGCACCTGCGGCACGCAGCGCAGCGAGTACGGGTCCTGGACCTTGTGCGCCGATCCGTGGTGCGCACTCTGGAGACCCGAGCCACGCAGCAGATGCCGCAGCTCGGCTGCGACGCGGACCTGGCCCGGGTGAGGACGCGCCAGCTGGTAGGGCGCGGCATAGGCGACCTCGGTGCCCAGCAGCGCCTCGACGGACATCGCGGCTGCCACGGACGCCGTCCGCGCCAGGCGGTCGGCATCGGCGAGGAGCAGAGCGCCCAGGGCAGACATCAGCTGCGTCCCGTTGAGCAGCGCCAGGCCCTCCTTGGGCTGGAGGGTCAGCGGCTCGAGACCGCACTCGCGAAGGGCGACCAGCGCGGGCATGACCTGGCCGTTGAGCTCCACCTGCCCGCGCCCGATCAGCGGCAGCGCGAGGTGGGCCAGCGGTGCCAGGTCCCCGGAGGCGCCGACACTCCCCTGCTCCGGCACGACTGGATGGATCCCGAGCTCGAGGAAGCGGCAGATCCGGTCCACCACCAGCGGCCGGCAGCCGGAATGGCCAAGCGCCAGCGTGTTCGCCCGCAGCAGCAGCATCGCCCGGACCACCTCGCGCGGGAACGGAGCGCCGACTCCGGCCGCGTGCGAGGCGAGCAGGTTCTCCTGGAGCGCCTCCGCATCCTCCGGCGGGATGAACGTCGTCGCCAGGTCGCCGAAGCCGGTGGTGACCCCATAGACCACCTCGCCCCGGGCGACGAGGCGCTCGATCACCTCGCGAGCCTCCTGCATCCGGTCGCGAGCGTGGACGTCCAGGGCGGCGCGCGCGCCGTGACGGGCGACGGCCTCGAGGTCCGTCACGGACAGGTCCGCCCCGGTGAGGACCACGAGATCGCCCTCGCCGCGGGCAGGGGATCGTTCCGGGAGCAGATGGGCGTCGGTCACCGTGCCGAGGATAGTCGGCTATGCTCGGGTTCGTGCTCGCCGGGCGCAGGCCCCGACACGTGACCACCCCCGTTGCTCGAGGACACGCCCGCACCGTGATCGGCTTCATCGACGAGATCGCCCTGCCCTTCCTCCAGTCGCTGTACGGGGCGGTGGGCTACGTGGGCGTGATGCTGGCGATGGCGATCGAGTCGGCGATGATCCCGCTGCCGTCCGAGCTGATCCTCCCGCTGGGGGGGTTCATGGTCTCGGACAGCTCGCAGCTCGAGCCCCTGACCGGGCAGCCCTGGAACTTCTGGATCGTGGTGGTCGTGGCGACCATCGGCAACACGCTCGGATCGCTCGTCGCCTACGCGATCGGCGCCTGGGGAGGGCGCCCGTTCCTCGAGCGCTACGGCAAGTACATGCTCATCCGCGAGCACGAACTGGAGGCCGCCGACCGGTTCTTTGCCCGGTACGGCGCCGCGACCGTCTTCATCGGCCGCCTCCTGCCCATCGTCCGGACGTTCATCTCGTTTCCGGCCGGTGTCGCCCGCATGCCCATCGGCAAGTTCATCGTCTACTCCACGCTGGGTGCACTGCTGTGGTCGATGCTGCTGGTCTGGGCCGGACTCCAGCTCGGCGCCAACTGGGTGACGATCCGGGACATGCTCAAGCCGTTCGACCTGGCGATCGCGGGCGCGGTGGTGGCGCTGTTCCTGGGGTTGCTGTGGTGGCGGTTGGGCATGCCCGGCTGGCCCAGGAAGTCGAAGCCGGCAGACGCGGCCGCGGACGTCGCAGCGGACCCGGATCCCGGCGCGTAGCCGCCCGGGTGCCTGCCGGACCGGGCTGAGGCACGCCGCCGGCCGAGGCCACTCCGCCGCCGGCCGAGGCCACGCCGCCGAAGGCGGCACGCCGCGAGCCTAGGCCCAGGGCACCTCGCCCGGGCCCCGGAGGTGCCCGAGGTCGTTGGCCACGAGCAGCTTCGCGTCCCCCGCGCCGTCTCCCTGCTCCCAGCGCAACACCGTGAGGTTGCCCTGGGCCTGGACGAAGCGCTTGCGGTAGTCGCGCAGGTCGGTGCCCAGGGCAAGGCACATGAGCACCCGGTTCGTGGAGCTGTGCGCGACGACCAGGATCACTCGCTCGCCCCCGTCACGTGGACCGCCGGCTCCACCAGCGCCGCCGCCGGACCCGGTGGCCGCTCGGAAGGATGCCCGCGCCCGCCACGCCCGCTGGTCGGCCAGCAGGTCCTCAAGGAAGGACCTCACGCGCAGCGCGACGTCGTTGCCGGACTCACCGCCCGGGCACGCGATCCGGTCGGGAGCGAGCTCCCACTCGCGTCGCGCCGCGCCGTCGCGCTGCTCGATCTGGGCGTAGGTGAGCCCCTCCCAGGCCCCGTAGTCCATCTCCTTGAGCCGGGGGTCCGTCTCCACGCTCAGGCCGTGGGCCAGGATTCCGGCCGTCTCCTGGGCCCGGAACAGCGGACTGCTGATCCTGCGCTCGAACCGGACGCCCGCGAGCCGGCGGCCCAGTGCCTCGGCCTGGAGGCGCCCAGCATCCGAGAGGGAGATGTCGATGTGCTGGCCGAGGTGCTGCTCGGGTTCCGAGCGGTCCGTCAGGCCGTGGCGGGTGAGGACAAGGGTGAGCACGACCCCAGTCTAGAACGGGCCCGCTCGTGGGAGAATGGCCGATGGAGGTACCAACGAGACAGCGATGAGCGACCACGCGGCTGGAGCAACCCACGACCCGGACACCCACGACGCCGGCGGGCACGATGACGGCGGGCATGGCCACGAGGCAGACAGCCTGGGCCCGATCGACTGGAGGATGTGGGCCGTCGGCGTCCTCGGCGTGATCACCGCGCTGATCGTGACCGGCGGGTTCGTCGCCGCGACGGGCTTCGCATTCAACGCTTGAAAGCGACCTCAACGGGCTCCGCTGCCGCCTCCCCGGCCGCACCCGGCTCATCGGTCACGTACGCCGACCGCATGGGGCGGTCCCACCAGGGCGAGGGGGCGACGGTCAGCCGTTCGAGCCCGCGCAGCGCAGCGTCGTAGTTCACGCGCCAGCCGTTGAAGTCGCGCCACGCCCGGTCCCGGTCATCCACGACGGGCACGCCAGCCTCGGCCAGCACGTCCAGCGCCCGTTCGAAGCGCGCTTGATCGATGCTCGTGGCATCTGTCGGCTGCGGGTGCGGGTCGTAGGGGATGTTGAAGAAGTCGCAGATCCGGCGGAGGGCGATATAGCCAGACCGGATGACGAGGTCCGCCTGCACGTCCATCGGAATGTCGACTGCCGAACGCGCCATGGCGGCGGCGTCCATGATCGCGCCCGCGGCGTTCACCCATGACTGGTTCGGCTGCTGGCTGCGGTAGTAGACCAGGACCGGCAGCGAGCTGTGCGTCTCCTCCACCTCGGCGAACCACTGCTCCCAGCGCTCCCACATCGGGTGCAGCGCATCCAGGCCGTGGAGCCGGTGCATCCGCGTCAGCATCACCACCGGCGAGGGAGGCGTATCGGCGCGGACCTCGAGCATGCTGACCAGGAGCTCGCGGCGCGAGAACGCTCCGTAGATGGTCGGCAGATACGAGACGAGCAATGCCACCAGCGCGAGCCCCAGCGCCGCCTCCGCAAAGGCGATGAAGTCGCCGAACTGGACGTCCGGCCGGAAGAAGCCGAGGGTGAGCAGCGAGGATCCTGAGACCTCGAGCGCGTCCGCCACCGGGAGCCCCAGCGCCCAGAAGATCGCCCCAAAGCCCACGACGAGGAAGGCCAGCCAGCACGCAGGCAGGAGCATCAGCGCGATCGGGCCGTAGTAGGCGAGGATCCGGTCGCGCGAGTCGTACGACCGCGACGGCGGCGCCAGCAGGTTGAACACCTTGCGCACAACGCGGAAGACGAGGCGCGTGAGCTGGTCGTTATCGCCACGGGGCACGACGAAGGTGCGGACGGCGCTGAGCACCGTCCGGGCGACCACGAGGACGCCCGCCAGTCCGACCACGATCTGGACGATCACCGCCGGAGCATAGCGGGCCGCGTGCCGGCACCAGCGCCGAGGACAGTCAGGCGGAGAACGCCGCCGCCACGATCGGGAACGCCACCAGCGTGACCACCGTGGCCAGCGACAGCGTGTCGGCCACGTAGTCGCGCTCGCCCTCGTCCTCCGGGCGCGATCCCATGTACAGCGGGATCACGAACGGGGGCGGCAGGATGGCCATGGTCATCACCGCCGCACCGAACAGCGGGTCCAGTCCAAGGGCGCCCTCCACGACCACCTTGGCGAACACCAGCGCGAGCAGCACCCACCCCGCCAGCCGGACCGCGACCGTCCGTGCCGGCCTGCTGAGCGCTCCACGCCCCAGCCGCGTGCTGTACCCGATCACGATCGCGATCAGGGGCGTCGTGCAGGCCGCGAGCAGCCCCAGCGTCCGCAGCAGGGATTCGGTGAGCGGCGAGGAGTCCATCGCCGGGCCAAGCCCCACGATGCTGCCGGCCACACCGGCCAGGATGGCGAGGATCACCGGCGTCCGCAGGAAGCTGCCGACCGTGTCGCGGACCCCTGGGGTCACCCCTGTCGCCCGCCGCGTGAGCATCGTGGCCAGGACGAAGAACACGAACAGGACCTGGCCGAGGTCGACGATCCCGAACCGGTACAGCGCCTCCTGGCCGAACACCCCGCCATAGATCGCGTAACCCAGCATGCCGGCCTCGAAACCGGTCATCAGCGGACCGGTGAACGGTGACCGCACCCCGGCCAGCCGGCACAGGTGGGGCCCGGCAACCAGCATCCCCACACACGCCATGAACACCAGCAGCACGATCGGCAGGTAGCGAAGCTCGAGGGAGACGCGCAGGAATGTCAGGAACAGCGCCGAGGGCAGCGTGACGGCCAGCACGAACCGCCTGAGATCGGCGATCGTCGACGGCGCCAGGAACTCCCGCCGGCGAATGACGGCGCCCAGGGCAAACAGGAGCAGGATGGGAAGCACCCGCCCGAGGGCGTCGATGATCGCCACGTTCCTGGCGTCGTTTCGTGATCCGGCGAGGCGGTCGCGGCCTAGAAGAGCCCCACCACGTTGCCATCGTCGTCGATGTCGATGCGCTCACCGCCGGGGCGGCTGGGAAGGCCGGGCATCGTGCGCATGTCACCGCACAGCGGCGTGATGAACCCGGCGCCCGCGGACAGGCGGACCTCCCGGACCGGCAGCCGGTAGCCGCTGGGGCGGCCGAGCAGCTTGGCGTCGTGGCTGAGGCTGTACTGGGTCTTGGCCATGCACACCGGCAGGTGGCCGTAGCCCAGGTCCTCGTAGAGCTTGAGGCTCTTGGCCGCGGCCGGGGCGTAGTCCACCCCGTCGGCCCCGTAGATGCGGGCCGCGATCGTCTCGATCTTGTCGCGCAGCGGCATCTCGTCGGGGTACAGCAGCCCGAACTCGGGGGCCCCCTCCTCCGCTGCATCCCAGACCGCCCGGGCGAGGTCCTCCGCGCCCGCGCCGCCGTCGGTGAAGTGGCTGGCGACCACCGCATCCCGGGCTCCGGCCGCGAGCGCCACCCCCTTGACGGCCGCGATCTCGGCCTCGGTGTCAGTGGGGAAGACGTTGATCGCGACCACGACCGGCACGCCGTAGGAGCGGACGTTCTCGATCTGCTTGGCGAGGTTGACGCCGCCCCGCCGGACCGCCTCGGGGTTCTCCTCGAGCAGCGCGGGGTCGAGCGGCTTGCCGGCCACGATGCGGCCCACGCCGCCGTGCATCTTGAGCGCCCGGATGGTGGCCACGATCACCGCAGCGTCGCAGGTGAGGCCCGAGGCGCGGCACTTGATATCGAAGAACTTCTCGGCCCCCATGTCCGCGCCGAAGCCTGCCTCGGTGACCACGATGTCGGAGCCCGCAAGGGCCGCCCGGTCGGCGATGATGCTGTTGTTGCCGTGGGCGATGTTGGCGAACGGGCCGCAGTGGACGAAGGCGGGGCCGCCCTCGAGGGTCTGCATCAGGTTGGGCTTGAGGGCATCGCGCAGCAGGACCGTCATCGAGCCCGCGACTTTCAGGTCCTCGGCGGTGATGGGGGTGCCGTCCTTCTTGGTCGCGAGCACGATCCGGCCGAGCCTGGCGCGCAGGTCCCGGAGATCCGGCGCCAGCGCCAGGATCGCCATGACCTCCGAGGCGACCGTGATCACGAACGAGCCCTGGCGTGGATAGCCGTTCTCCCGGCCGCCCAGGCCGACCACCATGTCGCGCAAGGCCCGGTCGCTGATGTCGAGGACACGCGGCCAGAGGATGCTGTTGGCGTCGATTCCCAGGGCGTTGCCGTGGTGGATGTGGTTGTCGATGAAGGCCGCGGCGAGGTTGTGCGCGGCCCCGATCGCGTGGACGTCCCCCGTCAGGTGGAGGTTGAAGTCCTCCATCGGGATGACCTGGGAGTAGCCGCCGCCCGCGGCCCCGCCCTTGATCCCGAACACGGGACCGAGACTGGGCTGGCGCAGGGCGACCGTGGCCTTCTTGCCGATCCGGTTGAGGCCCTGGGCGAGGCCCACGGTGGTCGTGCTCTTGCCCTCGCCCAGCGGGGTGGGGCTGATGGCCGTGACCAGGACGTACTTGCCCCGGGGGTGCTCGCGCTCGGCGCGCTCGATGCCCTCGATCGTGATCTTGGCCTTGGTGTTGCCGTATAGCTCGATCTCGTCGTCCCGGAAGCCCAGCTCGTGGGCGACGTCGGCGATGGGGCGGGGGGTGACCGAGCGGGCAATGTCGAGATCGGACGGGAAGGACATCAGAAGAGCTATGCCTCCGGCAGGGGGACGGAAAGGGATCGGGCACCAAGCGGCACACGGCCGGTCGCCTGGTCCCGGGCCGCGCGGACGAGGTGGGTGAGCAGGATCGCGTTGGTGAGCGGGCCGACGCCCCCGGGCACGGGGGTGATGGCGGAGGCTGTGCGGCTCGCGGACGCGAAGTCCACGTCGCCCGTCAGCTTGCCATCGACGACATTGATGCCCACGTCCACGACCACGGCGCCCGCTTTGAGCATGTCGCCGGTGATCATGTTGGCGCGGCCGATCGCGACGACCACGATGTCGGCCGTCCTGATGACCGCCGGCAGGTCCGCCGTCCGGCTGTGGCAGAGCGTGACCGTGGCGTTCTCGCGCAGCAGGAGCAGCGCCGCGGGCTTGCCCACCACGTTGGACCGCCCGACGACGACGGCGTGCTTGCCCGACAGCTCGATCCCGCTGCCCCGCAGGATCTCGACCGCGGCGTGAGCCGTGGCGGGCAGGAACCCGTCGTACCCCAGTGAGAGGAGCCCCGCGTTGAGCGGGTGGATGCCGTCGATGTCGCGCATGGGATCCAGCACGTCGATCACCGACCGCAGTCCGATGCCGGCCGGCAGAGGTTGCTGGACGATGATCCCGGCAACCACCGGGTCCGCCTGGAGCGTGCGCAGCGCGCCGGCGATGTCGGCCTCGGCGGCGTCCGCGGGCAGCTCGATCAGGCGGTCCTCGATACCCACCAGGCGACAGCCGTCGAGAATCTTGTGGAGGTAGACCGCGGAGGGCGCGTCCCTGCCCACGACGACCACGGCGAGGGCCGGCGCGTACCCGAACTCGTCACGGAACGCGGCGACATCGACGGCGACCTGCTCGCGGATGGCGGTGGCGATCGGACCACCGCGCAGCAGCCTCGGCCCGTCGTCACCCAGGGCGGTCATGCAGGGAGTTCCGGCAGCGGGTCGCGAGCACGGCCGCCTCGCACCTGCTCGCGCGTCTGGGCGGCCAGGCGTTCGACCGCGTCGGCAAGCTCCTCGGTCCGGCCGAACAGCTCGCGGGCCAGCGACTCGTCGCCCAGCGATGGCAGGTTGATGTACACGTTGGCAGCCGCCGACCGGCAGGCAGCAACGGCCATCAGGCTCCCGACCTCCAGGTCCGACGACGCGTTCCTGTTGCTGCGGCCGGCCAGCGCCTCCGTGAGCTCCACGATCTCGAGGCTTGCCTCCACCGTGCGAAGCGGCGCCATCGTCGCCGCGTGCGCGGCCTCCTGGATCGCGGACGTCCGGGCCGCCTTCTCGTCGTCCGTTTCACGCGGCATCTTCATCGCGGCGCCGTAGCCGGCGAACGCGTTGGCATCCTCGTCCGAAAGCGCCAGGAACCGCTCCGCCAGCGCCGTCGCCGCCGCCCCTGCCCGCGCATGCAGTGCGGCATGCTGTGCGTACTTGGGTCGGTCCACGGACAGGTTGCAGACCATCGCGACCAGCGCGGCACCGAGACTGCCGGCGATGGCCGCGGCGGCGCCACCGCCGGGGACGGGCTCACCCGAGGCGAGCTCCTGGACGAACTGGGCGACCGTCAGGTCGCGAAACCGGGCATTCGCATCCACGCTCCGGATTGTAGGGATGCGACCAAGCGCCGGTGCAGGCCGGTGCGGCCGCCGCCACGGGACCATCGGCCCGTGCTGGACCGTGCGACCTCCGACGCCGGCGGAGGTGCATGGCCCGCGGGGCGAGCGCAGTCGCGCCCGCCCCGCAGCCGACCCCTGGAGGCCGACGGGGAGGAGCCGCGGCCTCCGTCTGTCGTAACGCGACCTCAGGCGGCGGCTTCGAGCTCGTCCAAACCGTCGATCGTCCAGCGCCGGCTGCGGTGCTGGAAGGTCAAAGACAGCCGGAGCGACGGCGTGTCGACCTCGAACAGGGTGCGTGGCCCGGTGATGGCCGGATAGGCGCGGCGCTCCTCGCGGACGGCGACGAGCCGGGTGACCGGCAGTCGATCCTCGCCCCAGGTGACCTCGCGGGGGACTCCGTTGAACCAGTCAGTACGGACCTGGACGGTGACCGGTGCGACGCGAACCATCGCCATGGTGGTGATCTCCTTCACGCGGGCGGGATCGTCGTCAACCGGGGGCACTCCGGATGCGAACGTCTGTTCGTTTATGTGGACACTAGACCGAACAGGTGTTCGATGTCAAGCGTTCCGTGTACGGAGAATCGCGGCCGCCAGTGACAGGTTGCGTGTCACGCCCAGCGGTGGACCTACGACTCCTCGGGCGCCGGCTCGTCGTCCCCGGCGTCGGGCTCGCCGTCGACATCGCCGTCGACATCGCCGTCGACATCGCCGTCCTCGACGGGCACGATCTTCGCGGCCGGACCACGCCGGCGGCCGGTCGGCGCCTCCGGGACCCCGAGCCGACCCTCGACGGCGGATCCGGGATCGCGCTCGAAGACCGTCGGCACCCCGGACCGCACGAGCCGGGCGCGGGTGACGGATCGCTCGCCGTACTTGCGCCGGATCAGGTCCAGCGCCTCCGCGGTCGCATGACGTCGCGGATCCTCTCCCGAGCCGAACAGGGCCAGCTGCTCGCGGTCCCGGAAGTTGGAGGCCGTGACGCCGACCAGCCGGATACGCTGCCCGTGGAGCTCCTTGCGCAGGAGCCGCAGGGCCGCGTCGTAGATCGGCTCGGTGAGGTCGGCGGGCACGTCCAGTCCCGTCTGGCGGGTGATCGTGGTGAACGACGAGTCGCGCAGCTTGAGCGTCACCGTCGCCGTGCGGAGCCCGGCCGACCGCAGGCGCCAGGCCACCCCATCGGCCATGCCCAGCAGCGTCCGCTCGATGACCTCCCGGTCGGAGGTGTCCACGTCGAACGTGTGCTCGTGCCCGATGGACTTGGCCGGGTCACCGGTGGCCACCGGATCGGGGTCGATGCCCCGCGCCCGTCCCACCAGTGCCGCGCCGTGCTTCCCGAACCGGCGCTCCAGCACGTCCGGCGGGAGGGCGGCCAGGTCGCCGATGGTCCGCACGCCGAACTCGGCCAGGGCGCCGGCGGTCTTCTCGCCCACGCCCCACAGCCTCGAGATGGGCAGCGGCGCCAGGAACGCCGCCTCCTCCCCGGGTGGGACGACCACCAGGCCGTCCGGCTTGCGCAGGTCCGATGCCACCTTGGCCACCAGCTTGGTGGTGGCGACGCCGACCGACGCGGTCAGCCCCACCTCGTCGGTGACCGCCGCCTTGATCCGCCAGGCGATTGCCTCGCCATCGCCGAACAGCGCCCGGCTGGCGGTCGTGTCCAGGAAGGCCTCGTCGATGGAGATCGGCTGGACCTGGGGCGTGAACCGCCGGAGGATCGCCATCACCTCCCGACTCGCGGCCTGGTACTTGCGCCCGTCCACCGGCAGGAACACGCCCTGCGGACACAGCCGGCCGGCAGTCCGCAGCGGCATCGCAGAATGCACCCCGAACTTGCGTGCCTCGTAGCTGGCCGCCGAGACCACGCCACGCTGGTCCGGGCCGCCTCCGCCCACGATCACGGGGCGACCGCGCAGATCCGGACGGTCTCGCTGCTCCACCGAGGCGAAGAAGGCGTCAAGGTCGACATGCAGGATCGTGCGGTTGCTCACGCGCCGATTCTGCGCCCCGCGCGGGCAGTCGGTGGGGGCACCGGTTGGTACCCTCAACGCCACGACAGCCGGGGAGGGCGCGGAGCTTGGCAGACGGCACGGTGATCGAGGCGCCACGGCCGGGCGTGTCCTTGCGGGTCCGCGAGTACCTCGCCGGAACCGCCGGTGCGGCAATCGTGCGGCGGGCCGAGCGTCGCCCGGAGCTGTGGGGCTTCCTGCTGACGTCCATCGCCGCGACAGGCGTGTACCTGCTCACGGCGAAGGCGGATCCCCAGGCCCTGGACTACTTCAACCGGCTGGCCGACGCGTTCCTCCATGGGCGCTACTGGCTGGACGAGGCGCCATCCTGGCTCAACGAGCTGATCCCGGCCGGCGACGGGCGCTGGTACGTGGCCTATCCCCCGATGCCGGCGATCCTGGCCCTGCCGTTCGTCGCCGCCTTCGGCCGTGAGTTCCCGGCCCAGGTCTACAGCTCCATGTATGCGGGCGTGGCGGTCGGCCTCGTGTACCTCGTCCTGGGGCGGCTGGGCCTGGTGCTGCGGATCCGCGACCGGCTCGGGCTGACCACGGTGTTCGCGTTCGGGACCGTGTTCTGGTTCATCGCGATCGGCGGGTCGGCCTGGTATTTCGCCCACGTCTCGGCCGTGCTGCTGTTCGCGGCGGCCGTCCTGTGCGCGCTGACAAGGCGGCCCGCGTGGCTGGCCGGGCTCCTGCTGGGGCTCGCCGCCCTGTGCCGGCTCCCGGTCGGCCTGGCCCTGCCGTTCGTCCTTGCGGCACAGCTGGGGTTCCCGGGCCTGACCGCGCTCCGGTCCATCGACCGCCGCCACGTGGCCCGGACCGTGGTCATGTTCGGTCTCGGCCTGGCGATCCCGGCCGCGATCTACATCGCCTACAACCTGGCCCGCTGGGACACCCTGATGGACCAGAGCTACACGGCCATCCCCGGCGTCCTCGAGGACCCGATCTACGCCAAGCACGGGATCCTGTCCCCTTGGTACATCCCGCGCAACGTGTTCGCCATCCTGTTCCGCAGCTGGAACTACGTCGACGACGCCCCGTGGCTCCAGCCCTCGTGGTGGGGCCTGGGAATCTTCCTGACGACCCCGCTCTACCTGTGGCTGTTCAAGGCGCGCCTGCGGGCCCCGGTGGTCGCGTGGGCCCTCCTGGCCGTGGCGATCGTCTCGCTCCCGATCATCACCCACGGCAACGTCGGGATCACGCAGTTCGGGTACCGCTTCAGCCTGGACTTCCAGCTGCTGCTGTTCGTGATCCTCGCCACCGTCCTGATGCGTCACTGGTCGAGGCTGGCCGTGGCGGCCGGCGTGGCGTCGATCCTGTTCTGCGCCTACGCCATCTGGGCGATCTCGATCGACTTCGTGGCCTTCTGAGCACCGATCGGCCGGTCGCGGGTCATGCCACCCAGTCGCCGATCACGAACATCCACGTCAGGGCCCCAAGGGCGAGCAGGGACAGGATGGTCCAGGTCACCTCTCGCCGCCGGCCACCGGTCGCCAGGGCGATGACGACGAACGCCGGGAACACCACCTCGAGCAGCCGGGCCGTGGACGTCAGGGGCGTGGGCTGGATGCGGACGGCGATCAGGGCGACCTGCGGGATCGCGAACAGCGAGTACGACACCGGCAGGCGGCGGATCCCCGCCGCGACCAGGATGATGAACAGCACCAGCAACGCGAGATTGAGGGCCTGGAGCGAGTCGTGCTGCTCCACGATCCAGCGCAGGCTGGCATCGAACACCTCCCACGGCGGATGGAAGTTCTTGCCGCCCCACGCGTCCTGGGTATCCAGCGGCGTCCTGCCGAGGATCAGGAGGGTTGCCAGGATGAAGGCGCCGAAACCGATGGCCGGGGCCGCCGCGGCCAGGATCGACGACGGCGCCGGCAGCGACCGTCCGCCGAGCGCCCGGCGCTCACGCCAGGCGATCCATGCCTCCCACGCGATCGGGAGGACCAGGAACAGGCCCTGGATGCGGGTGAGGCCGGCGAGCAGGCCCACGACGATGGCAAGTGCCCACCTTCGCTCGCGGGCCGCGAGGATGGCCCACACCGTGAAGGCAAGGAACGGCGCCTCCGTGAATGGCGCGAACAGGAAGAAGGCGGCGGGGGCGATGGTGATGAACAGCACGCTCCGGCGCGCGACGTCCTCGTCGAAGTCCCGCCTGACCAGCCGGAACAGGCCGGTCATGGCCGCAACGTAGGCCACGCCGGACACGATGAGCCCGCTGAGGGCGACATTGCCCCCGAGAGGCCAGGCCGCGAAGTGCATCAGGGCCGGCAGGACCGGCCAGAAGTTGGCCGCGTCCGTGCCGAGCTCGTAGCCGAAGGTCGCAACCTTGGAGTACCAGCAGGCATCCCAGCGCTGCCAGACCCCCACCAGCGGGAACTCGAACCCGGAACCGGCGACGGGCGGGATCGTCGTCCAGCCATTCCGCGCCAGCTCGAAGTGGCACGGTCCCGGGATCGCGACCTGGGCCCACACGAACAGGGCGAACAGCCCGAGGCCAACCCGCATGACGAGGAACAGCCAGAGCGCCTCGCCCAGGCCTTCGGGCAGCACCGGGATTCGCGGGAGTCCGAAGCGCGAGCTGTGCCGGGTGAGGCCGGTGGTCATCGGGCGGGAGTGTAGCGCTCGCCGGGGCCCTGAATCGGACTCGCCCGAACCGCGACGGTCCGGGCGAGAACGGTGATCGCTGCTGGCGCGGGCCTCGGCCCGCCGCGCGTCAGCCCTTGGGCTCGACCACGATCGTCACCTCGGGCGTCATGCCCGAGTAGACCCTGATCGCGACCTTGTAGGTGCCCAGCGACTTGATCGGCGAGTCGAGCTCGATCTTGTGCTTGTCCACGACGATCCCGCGGCGGCCGAGGGCTTCCGCGATGTCCTGGTTGTTGATGGAGCCGTAGAGCTTGCCGCCCTCGCCGACCTTGACGCCCATGGTCAGGGTCGTGCTGGCGATGCGGGTCGCGGCGATCTCAGCATCACCGCGCTCACGCTGTCGCTTCTCCTCGCGGCTCGCGATGTCGTGCTGGTACGCGCGATAGGCGCCACCCGCGGCGGACACGGCAAGCTTCTGCGGGATGAGGAAGTTCTGGGCGTACCCGTCCGCGACCGTCTTCATCTCGCCCGTCTTGCCGAGCTTCGCGACATCCTTCGTCAGGATCACCTTCACGCGTTCGAACCCTCCGTGTTGATCCAGGACCGGACCCGCGGCCCGACCCGGCTGTTGTACAGCGCATCGCCGGCAATCGCCAGCATTCCCGGCGCACGGCGCATGATGCGCCTCAACGCTCCCGGCGTGAAGCGCCGGATGCGCATGACATCGGTCCGGAATGCGTTCCGGTCGATGCCGAGATCCCCCAGCTTCTCGTCCAGGACGTCCTCGGGAACACCGTCCAGGAACAGGTCTACCGCGAGGATCACGACCACGATGTCGTCGATCCCGCCAATGACGGGGAGGTCATCGGGGACCAGGTCCCGCCCCAGCGCGAGATAGCCAAGGGCCCCGGCCAGCAGTGCCTTCCGCCCCATCGGCGTCCGGTCGTCGCGGACCAGCTCCCAGAACAGGCGGCCGTAGGCCGGCGCCCGGCCGGCGAGGGGCAGAAACGCGAGAACGCCCAGCAGCCTCCGGAGGCCGATCCGCTGGACGCGACGTGCCTCCCTTGCTGCCTGCCGGTCGTCGCGGTCCGACCGCGATGCTCGAGCCACCCTGCTCCTCACGTGGAACCCACGGTCCGCTGCGGGAACCGGGGAGGGGGATGGTAGCACCGGCCCGGTCAGGCTTCGAAACGGCGAACCCGGTCGCCGCCCCGACGGCGGTCGGGTTCCCGGGTTGACATCGAACGTCCGTTCGGTATCATCAGGTCAACCACAAGGAGAGCTCCCGTGACCCGTCACGACGCGGAACGCAAGCGGAAGATCATGGACGTGATCGCAGCCACGATCCGCGCGCGCGGCTATCCACCGTCCGTCCGGGAGATCGCGAAGGCGGTCGGGCTCGCCTCGACCTCCGCCGTGCACCACCACCTCCTCGTCCTCGAGAAGGATGGGTACCTGGAGCGCGGTGCCGCCCAGTCACGCGCGATCCGCCTGACGCCAACGGCGGCGCTGCATCTCGGGCTCTCATCGGAGCTCACCCCGCAGTCCATGCCCAGCGAGTCGCACAGCCTGCCGATCATCGGTGAGATCGCCGCCGGCGGGCCCATCGAGGCCTATCAGGACGTCGCCGACACTCTGGCCGTGCCGGACATCCTCGCGCCGGCCGGTGAGGCCTACGTGCTGCGTGTCCGGGGCGACTCGATGATCGAGGCCCACATCACGGACGGTGACTTCGTCGTGATCCGCCAGCAGGACACGGCCCACGACGGGGACATCGTCGTGGCCCAGGTGGAGGAGAACGCCGTCACGCTCAAGCGGTTCTTCCGCGAGAAAGACCGGATCCGCCTGCAGCCGGCCAACCCCGAGTACCCGCCCCAGTTCTATCCGTCGGTCCGGATCCAGGGCAAGCTCATCGGTGTCATCCGCCGCCTCGACTGAGCACGGACCGGCCGTTCGTCCACAGGTCGTCCACAAGCAGACCCAGATCGCGGGTACGGGTTCGGGGATAAGCCCCTACCGGTCCTTCACCGTCTCGGTGACAGTGGAGCTGTCACGCCAAGCAACCATCGTCGGGACCGCATGATCGATCGCCTGCCGCCGCAATCCATCGAAGCCGAGCAATCCGTCCTCGGGTCGATTCTGATCGACCGGGACGCGATCATCGAGGTCGCCGACTTCCTCAAGCCCGAGGACTTCTACCGGCAGGCCCACGGCCGCGTGTTTGCGGTGATGATGGAGCTCTCGGAGCGTCGGGAACCCGTGGACGTCGTCACCGTCGCGGAGGCACTGGAGCGTACCGGCGACCTCGAGGGGATGGGCGGGCGAGCTTACCTGGGGACGCTCTCCAACCAGACGCCGACCGCGGTCCACGCCGCGCAATACGCGCGGATCGTCGAGCGCAAGGCGCTGCTCAGGAACCTGATCTCGGCCGCCGGCAAGATCGCCGGGATCGGCTACGAGGATCCGGCCGAGGTGCAGGAGGCGATCGACCGGGCCGAGGCAGAGCTGTTCGCCGTCAGCCAGCGCCGGGTCGCCGCCGGCTTCTCGCAGCTCAAGACCCTGCTGCACGATGCCTATGACCGGCTCGACTACCTGCACGAGCATCGGGGCGAGATCAGCGGCGTCCGCACCGGCTTCCAGGACCTGGACCAGCTGACGACCGGGCTCCAGAAGAGCGACCTGGTCGTCCTGGCGGCCCGCCCTTCCGTCGGCAAGACCAGCTTCGCGCTCAACATCGCGGAGTACGCCGCGGCGAGGGACCGCAAGAGCGTCGGCCTGTTCAGCCTCGAGATGAGCAAGGAGCAGCTCGTCCTGCGGCTGCTCTCCTCGGTCGCCAACATCGACTCCCAGCGGCTGCGCACGGGCTTCCTCGAGGAGCTGGACTTCGCCCGGATCGCACCGGCGATGAACACGCTCTCGGAGGCCCCGATCTACATCGATGACACGCCCAACATCTCCACCATGGAGTTGCGCACGAAGGCGCGCCGCCTCCAGGCGGAGACCGGCCTGGACCTCGTGATCGTGGACTACCTCCAGCTCATGCAGTCGTCCACCACCACCCGAGACGCCAACCGCGTGCAGGAGGTCTCCGAGATCACCCGGGGGCTCAAGGCCCTCGCCCGCGAGCTCAAGGTCCCGGTCATCGCCCTCAGCCAGCTATCCCGCCAGCCCGAGATGCGCGAGTCCCGGGAGCCGCGGCTCTCGGACCTTCGGGAGTCGGGCTCAATCGAGCAGGACGCGGACCTCGTCATGTTCCTGTGGCGCGAGAAGGAACGGGGAGCGGACGATCAGACCACGGACGGCGAGGTGGTCAAGCTCAAGCTCGCCAAGCACCGCAACGGCCCCACCGGCGAGATCGACCTGTGGTTCAAGAAGGCCCAGACGCGCTTCGTCAACTACGCCGGGGAGCGGTTCGCGGACGTCCCGTAGCGTCGCCCGTGGGTCGTCCGCAGCCGCCTACGCGGCGTCGTCGGGGAGTAGCGGCCGGATCACGAGCGAGTAGGTCTTGCCGTCCGGGCCCGCCAGGTAGACGCCCGACAAGATCCCGTTCTCGGATCCCGGCACCGCGACGGCGGCGGCCTGGTCGGGCGTCAGCGTGTGCGTTCCCTGCTGGAGCGCGCTGGGATCCGCGGGGAACGAGAAGTCGGCAGGCTGGAGGTCGGCCCACGGCCAGTCGCGGACCTGCACACCCTGGATGAGGCCCTGCTGCTCGAACAGCACGCCCTGGTACGCGTCGGCAATGTACGGATCGCTGCCGATGGTTCCGCCCTGGTCGAAGTCCCGGAGGCGCTCGGCGAGCTGGGCAAGGCGGCCGAGGACGAGCGAATCCACACCCGGTTGGCCCTCCATCCCGAGGGCCATCGCGGAGACGGTCTTGCTGTCGTTCTCGGCGTTGATCGTGAAGACGGAGGTCGGGGCATCGGCCACCATCGGGTTCTGGTACTCCGTCTTGGCAAGCGCCAGGCCGCCATCGGTCAGCGCGTACTCCAGGAGACCCTGGACCTGGGTCTCGGTGAGCATTGCGCTCCGCAGCGGGGGGCCTACGAAGACGTTGTCCGCCCGCGGAGCGGTCTCGACCGTCGATTGCTGGAACACGACGCGTCCATCGCCGTAGAGGGTGAAATACGGCAGGCGACCTGCCTGCCACTCGGGCGGCGTGAAGCCACCGACATCCTCGTAACGGAGGACGATCTCGTCCACTCCTGTGGGATGGACGATGCCCTCGGCGACCACGCTCGGCACCGGAGTGGGCGATCCGGAAGACGCGTCGACGGGCGACGCCGAGGGCGGAGCCTCCGAGGCAGACGCGCCCCCGGAACCGCACGCGGCGACACCAAGAGCAACGAAGAGCATGACGGTGGGGAGCTTGTGGCTGGTCGACATGGGGCTCTCGACGCCATGGTGCGCGCTCCGGTTCCATCGGGATGCGGCGTCAGGGATGTTCAGCATGCTGTCGCCCGTCGTGCTTGACGGTGCGCGTATTCTCCGCCCAACGGCACCGGACCACGGTCCAGCCGCCGAGCGCCCGGCCCGCAGAACCCCGCGCGTGGCGCCGGCGGGCCCGGGCCGGTGCCCCTCTTGTCAAGGGAGGACCGCGAGGCGTGTACCAGGACCGCTCGCTCAAGTGCCGCGATTGCGGGGAGGAATTCGTCTTCAGCGCCGGCGAACAGGAGTTCTTCGCCGGCAAGGGCCTGGTGAATGATCCCCAGCGCTGCCAGACCTGCCGCGCCGCGGCAAAGCGCGCCCGGTCGGCCGGCGAGTCGGCCGGCGGTCGGGAGTACCACGTGACGGTGTGCAACAGCTGCGGCGGTCAGGCCGTGGTCCCCTTCCAGCCGCGCAACGACCGTCCTGTCTACTGCTCCACATGCTTCGACAAGGTGCGCGCCGAGGACTCGGCGACCGGCTGACGGCCGTGGGATCAGGCAATCGGCACCGGTCCCCGGTTATCGAGCCCTGGCCTATGCTGGGACCCTCTCAGCCAGTAGGAGGATTGGAGTGGGCGTGATCATCGTGCGCGAGATGGTCGGGACGAGCCCCAGGTCCTGGAGCGACGCGGCGCGCCAGGCCGTTGCGACGGCATCGAAGACCGTTCGCAACATCCGGACGATCGAGGTCGTAAAGTCCACGGCGCGGATCGAGGATGGCGAGATCGTCGAGTATCAGGTCCAGCTCAAGATCGGGTTCGAGTACGAGGGCTGACCAGCCTCGGCGTCCTGCTGGTGGCATTGGCCGTCCATATCCTTGGGTCCTGCTGATCGCATAAGCGCCGGTTGAGCGGCACCCGGCACCATGCCGCGCATGCTCCCCGTGACCCCTCCAGTCCACCGCGACCGTCTCTCCGGCCCGGCCGAGGCCGCGCCTCCGGAGCCCGTCGTGCAGGGGCATGGCGCGGCGACGCGTCGCGCTGCCGTATCGTCTCCGGCCAGTGGCGGCACGGGCGCGGCCTCCAGGCCTCGACCGACGACGCCGCCGAGGGGTGAGCGGAACGGGCATGGGCTGGTCGGAGTCGGGCCGGGGTTGGCCGGATCGATGCTGCTCGGCGGTCCCGCCGGGGCCTACCCGGTGAACCCGCTGCCGGTGCAGCCGGTCAAGATCCATTGCCCGCCGCGACGCGATGACACCCTGTCGCGCGAACGCCTCAACTCGTGGCTGGACCGTGCGGCCGCGGGTCGGCTGGGGCTCATCGTCGCCGAGGCCGGTTTCGGCAAGACCACACTGCTCGCGGACTGGGCGGGCCAGACGCCGCGCCTGACCGCCTGGTACCGGCTCGAGGCCGATGATCGGGACTGGCTGACGTTCATCCGCCACCTCGTTGCGAGCGGCCGGGAGATTGACCCGGGATTCGCACCAGAGACCTACGGCCTCCTCATGTCCCTGGGCCCTGGCGGTCCCACGCCACGCGACCTCACGGTCAGCATCGCGAGGGAGATGGCGGAGCTCGGCACCGGGAGTCCTCATGGCCTGACGCTCATCATCGACGACTACCACGCCGTGGACGGCAGTCCTGAGACCGACCCCATCGTGCGCGCCCTGCTGGATCGGACCGCACCCGGATTCTCCGTGGTCATTGCCACGCGTTCCGTGCCGGCCTTCTCGCTGGGCCGATTGCGCGCCCGGGGCGGTGTGCATGCCATCGAGGGGCGTGATCTCTGCTTTGATGTCGATGAGACATCCCGGCTGTTCCGGGATGCTTACCGGCACCCCCTCGAGGCCGACGTCGCCTCCGAGCTCTGCGATCGCACGGAGGGATGGGCAGCCCTCCTGACCCTCGTGCGCACGAGCCTCGAGGAACGGAGCGATCCCCGCGCCCTCGTCGCGCATCTCGACGCCTCACGTGGCGACCTCTACGACTTCCTTGCCGAGGAGGTGCTTGCGACCCTGTCGCCAGAGCTCCAGCACTTCCTGACGCGCGTCTCGGTGCTCACGGCCGTGGACGTGGGCATGGCGGTCCTGGTTGACGAGCGGTCCAGCGACGAGATCGAGGCCTCCATCCGCGAGTCGGAGCGCCTGGGGCTGCTCTCGCGCCCCGACCGCGAGTCACCCCACCGGTTCCATCCCCTGGTCCGCGAGTTCTTGGTCGCGAGACTGACGGGAGAGATTGGCGAGGCGGCGCTGCGAGAGCTGCATCAGGGGCTCGGCGAACTGCTCGAGCCCACCGATTGGCTCCCAGCTGCGTGGCACTATCGAGCGGCCGGCAACTCGTTGTCCGCAGCACGGACCCTGGACGGCGCCATTCCGTCCATCATCGCGGCGGGCAACTTCGAGGCGACGCGAACATATCTCGACGGATCTGCCGGGTCGACCGATCGACCGGGGGCCTTGATCCTCCGCTCGAGACTCGAACTTGAACGAGGGCATCTCGCCCGCGCAATCGAGCTCGCTCAGGTGGGATCCCAGGCTGCTGATGGCACGGCGTTAGAGGGTGTGGCGCTTCTGAATCTCACGGCGATACTCGCACGCCATGGATTCGACGAGCGGTCGATCAAGCTCGCTTCTCGCGCGATGGAGCGTGGACTCGCGCCTGCAGAGCGCACGGTGGCGGAAGCGTCCGTGGCGGTGTGGAGCACCCAGCAGGAGGGTGATCTCGCGAACGTAGCCGACTACCTCGCGGGGATCGCCATCACCCAAGATGCGGCCGGCCACATCCGGTACGCCGGCATCACTCGCCTCAATCTGGCGGGCATCCTCCTCTGGATGGGCAGAGCCAGCGACGCCGCCAAGGTTGCCGGCCAGGCGGAGCACGACCTGCGTCTCGCCCCGTCGAGCCCAGAGAGAGTCGCAGCGACGGCCGTTCGCATAGCCGCCCTGGTCCAGATGGGCCGAAGCGAAGAGCTCGAGCGGATGACTACCTTGATCGAAGACGCTTCGACGCCAGTTGCAAGGGACGAAGCGGCCGTCGAAGCTGCGCGCCTATTCTGCGACTACGGCTCGCTCCTTCAGGGAGAGTCTGCAGCCGATCGCGTTGGCGAGTCGGCGAAGTCAATCGGATATCTCGGGGCATGGGCCGTCGCATCCGGCACGCTCGCCCTCCGCCGTGGAGATCTTGTCGCTGCCGCTGAGCGATTGGAGTTGGCTGGGCAAGGCCCTCAAGATGCCGCTGGGAAGTTTCGAGTCGAACTATTGCGGGCACGCATCTCGCTTGCCATGGGTTCGCCCAACGCCGACGAGCAAATCGCCGAGCTTGCGAGAATTCGCTACCGCGCAGGGCTCGCGCCTTGAAGCCTTGCTCGCCGATCTCCTGCTTGGACTTCGGGAAGGCCGACCCGATCCTTCCGTCTCGCGTCTGATGCCCGGTGAAGAGCACCTGCTGTCGATGCTTGCCGAGGAAATCTGCCGTGCGCTACCCACCTTCGCGACCGAATTGCAGGCCAGGGTGAAGTGCGAGGCGATGCTCAGGCCTGCCCGGTGGGTTACGGCGCTGAGGTTGGTGTACCAGTCAGATCCAGTCGCTGCCAAGCTCCTGGCAGAGATCGGCAGCAATGAGGACGCCGCATCAATGCGTGGAGCCGCTGCTTCGCGGCGATGGCTAAGGCCGATCGCGGCCGACATCTCCCGTCGACTCGCACCGAAGGTGCGGATCCAGGATCTGGGGCCGGTGACGGTCCAGATCGGCGATGAATTGCCCGGAAGGACGCTGCGTCGCAAGGTCTTGGGTCTACTTTGCTTCGTGTCGTCGCGACCCGGCATGGCCGCCACCCGCGACGAGGCACTCGAAGCGATATGGCCCGACCTAGGTCCGGATACGGCGGTCAATTCACTTCATCAGACCATCTACTACCTTCGCCGAATCTTCGAACCCTCCTACAGGGAAGGCACGAGCGCTGGCTATGTTGCGTTCGACGGCGACGTCCTGTCGGTCATGCCCCGTCAAGTGGTGTAAGTCGGCTTCCAGCCTGAAGCGATCTCAGACGGCCATGCCCTCCTTCAGCAGATCGGACAGGGTGGTGCCGGGGATGCCGCCCAGGAGCCGGGTCATGGAGCCCTGGGGCAGGTAGCGCTTGCCCATGGTCAGCCACTCGTCGTGCTGCTCGACCAGGAGCGCGGTGCCCAGGCGCAGGAGGGCGTCGCGGTTGGGGAAGATGCCGACGACCTCGTTCCGCCGCGCGAGCTCCCGGTTGAGCCGCTCGAGCGGGTTCGTGCTCCAGACCTTGGTCCAGTGCTCACGCGGGCAGGCGAGGTAGGCGAGGACGTCGTCCTCGGCCGCGAGCAGGGCGTCGGCCGCCTTGGGGAACGACGTCGAGAGGCGCTCGGCGACCGCCCGGAGCTGGGCACGCGCGGAGGGCTCGTCGGGCTGGGTGAACACGGTGCGCACGAAGGCCGCGACCATGGACGCGGCATGCCGGGGCACGTGGACCAGGAGGTCGCGCAGCAGGTGCACCCGGCAGCGCTGCCAGGCGGCGCCCTCGAGCGTCGCGGCGATGGCCGCCTTGACGCCCAGGTGGGCGTCGCTGATCGCGAGCCGCACGCCGGACAGGCCGCGGGCGACGAGGCTGCGCAGGAACGCGGTCCAGGACGCCTGCGACTCGGCGCCGGCGACCGCGCAGCCGATGACCTCGCGCTCGCCGTGCTCGCTGACCGCGATCGCGACCAGGAACGCGGTGTTCTGGACGCGCCCGCCCTCGCGCACCTTCTCGTACTGGGCGTCGAGCCAGACATACGGGTACCGGACCCCGGCCAGGCTGCGCTCGCGGAAGGCCGCGAGATCCCCGTCGAGCTCGCCGACGAGGCGGCTCACCTCGCTCTTGGAGACCCCCGAGGCGCCCATGGCCCGGACGAGGTCATCGACCTTGCGGGTCGACACCCCCTTGATGTACGCCTCCTGGATCACTGCCACGAGCGCCCGCTCGGCGCGCCGGCGCGGCTCAGCCAGCCAGTCCGGGAAGTAGGAGCCCGTGCGGGTCTTGGGGATGGCGAGCTCGAGCGCGCCCATGCGCGAGTCGAAGGGCCGCGTCCGGTACCCGTTGCGGTACCCGGTCCGCTCGGGCGTGCGCTCGTGGGGCGCCGCCCCGAGCTGCGCCGTCACGTCAGCCTCCATCAGCTCCTCGATCGCCCAGCGCAGGGCGTCGCGCAGCACGTCGGGCTCGGCGGAGCTCGCCGCCTGTTCCAGACGGGAGAGGAGTGCGATCCTCGGTTCGGTCATCGCGTGGGTCCCTTCCTGGTGAACGTCAGACATTCACTGGAAGACCACGCGGTGACCCTCGCCGTCAAGGGCCCCGACTTACACCACGCGTTGGGACACTACTGTCCTGTCGCTGGACCCTGAGTTGGTAAGCACCCAGAGCGGCACATGCTGGGCGCTGGTGAAGCTCGCGCGGAGCGGTGACATTGCTGCCCTGGACCGACTTGTCACGATGTATCGGGGCACGTACGCCCTGGACTTCGCCTACGAGGATTGGGCCGCGAGCTATCGGGAGAACCTGCACGCTGCCGTCCTGAGCTCAGTGGAAACCGGGGTCCGGATCGCTAGGACGAACGGCGACCCTGACCGCGCGACTCGTCTGGCCCAGGAGATATTGGCCGTCGATCCTGCCGCGGACGGTATCGAACTTGAACTCTTGAAGGCCTACAAGGAAGGTGGGAGGCACGCTGCGGCCGCCGAACAGTACGCACACTATGCGGCGTACCTGCGCACCGAACTCGGCGCCGATCCGCCGGCTTTTGGCGACATCTGACCGAGGTCGGCCGTTAGGCCCGGGCCCGAGGTGCCGTGCGACCCGGTGTACATAGGTAGGGTTGCGTATTGACCGGTGCCGTCTGGGTTACCTATAGTCCGGCCCTGCACTAGTACGAACGTACCGGTGCATCAAGGAAACGCTCGGAACGCGCTGATGCCGCCACCTGAACTGGGCACTTAGGGTGGAGGCGGAGTGAGTAGTGCAACCGACCGGCTTTCGAGTCAGGTCGGTTTTCGTGTTCTAAGGACACGGAGGCCGCGAGGAGGTACGAGCGTGGCACCGATCCAGGTCTTCAAGGGCTGGTAGGACTGGGACGCGGAGGATCGACCGATGAAGGATCGCCTCATGCGAACCCTCGCTGCTCTTGGCGCAGTCGCCGCAATGGCGCTAGCCGGAGGAGCATCGCTGAAGGGCTTCTAACCCTAGACCTCACCTCAGTACTCAAGTCCTGTTCACCTGAATAGGGCGAACGGGCTAGAGTCCCGATACACGTCGGGACTGGGGACAGATGTCGAGGAACCTGAGGCTCTACATCACTGGGGTCGTGGCAATGGGCGCAGTTGCGCTCATCGTCACGACCCTATTGATTCCGATTGGGAGCGACATTGCCCTTGCCCCGGAGGTGTTCGGCAGCCTTCTGGCGCCACTGGCGGGGCTCACTTTCTGGATTGTCGTGACGCTCGTCGCTTCCGCGCTTCCGGTCCGTATGCCGCGAGGCGCAATCTTCGGTGTCTCTGTCTCGACGCTCCTCGCGGCCACCATCCTGGGTGGCCCGACTGCGGGTGCATGGGTCGGCCTGATCGGCACCACGGAGATGAGGGAAATCCGGCTAAGGATCCCCTGGTATGGCACTCTCGCCAATCGGGGCGGCGTCGTGATGCCAATCGTGGTGGCCGGTCTCGTCATGCAAGCGTTCGGCGTACCCGGTCGGCCCCTTGAAGACCCAATCTCGTTCCTGGTCGCGATGCTCGGCGGCGGAGTCTTCCTGACCCTGAACGCTGGCCTTACGGCAGTGTTGGTGTCTCTCCGCACTGGCCAGAGTGCCAGTGCAGTCATTCAAGGTGAGGCACGGGGGATCGCGTCAAGCATCGCCAGCATCGCGCCGATTGGCTGGCTCATGGCGCAGATCTACGTGATTGCCGCGTGGGCCAGCTTGCTGTTCGCGCTGCCGTTGTACATGACCCGGCTGGCGTACCTCAACTACACCGAGATGCGCGAGATGTTCACCCAGACCATCGATGCGCTGGCTCACGCGGTGGACAACCGCGACCCGTTCACCGGTCAGCATTCCCGGCGGGTGAAGACGATCGCCGGCGATATCGGCACCGTGATGCGCCTGGGCGTGGCGGACCTGGAGGCCCTGGAGTGGGGCGGCCTGCTTCATGATGTCGGCAAGATCGGGGTCCCGGACGCCGTGCTGCTCAAGCAGGACCGCCTGACCAAGGACGAGCGAATGATGATGAACTCGCACCCGGTGCTCGGTGCGCAGATCATCCAGCCGGTCACGCGCCTGGCGCGCGAGCTGCCGATCATCCGGCACCACCACGAGTGGTACAACGGGTCGGGCTACCCGGATCGCCTGATCGGCGACGAGATCCCGCTGCTCGCACGGATCCTGCACGTGGCGGACTCGTTCGAGGCGATGACCGCAGCCCGCCCCTACCGGATGACGCCTCTGACCCCCGAGCAGGCGCTCGCCGAGCTGCGCAAGTTCGCCGGGATCCAGTTCGATCCCAAGGTGGTGGACGCGTTCGTGCAGACGCATTGGGTCGAAGGGGTCGATGACCCGGGGCGCACGATCCAGGCGCGCCCGATCCCCCTGATTGCGCAGCATGCGAACCGGTCCGCCGCGACCGCGTCAGACGACCCGACGCCGGCGTCCGGCCTCGCACCGACGGGGCCGGCCGCCAGCCCGGCCGAGTCGAACTGAGCACGCGGGCCCCCGGGGGCCCCACAATCCTCGGATGCTGATCGGCGGCATCGCCCTCGGACTCGCGCTCGGCCTGCTGCTGGGCGGCCGGCTGGAGAACCTGGCCGCCATCCGGCTCCGCTACCTGCCGCTGCTGTTCCTCGCGGTCATCGTCCGCTTCGCAACCGAGGCCGCGCTGGGGTACGGCGTGGCGATCGTGGACACGCTGCGCATGCCCCTGTTCGCGCTGTCCTACGGGCTGCTCCTGTTCGCGCTGTGGCGCAACCGCTGGTACCCGGGCCTCGCCCTCGCGTTCATCGGCGTGGGGCTCAATGCCATCGCGATCATCTCGAACGGGGGCTACATGCCCGTCTGGGATGTCGCATTCAACGCCTCGGGACTGACGCCACCCTTGAACTCGGTCCTCCACTTCGAGCTGTCCGGGGCGTTGAGCACGGAGTTCCTGCTCCGGATGGGCCCACTCGGCGACATCATCCCGATCCCCTTCGACCCGGTCCGGAATGTCGCCTCGCTGGGCGACATCTTCCTCACGGCCGGCCTGGCGTTCTTCCTGTTCGCGACGCTGCTGCGGACACCGGCCGAAGCGCGGCGTGCTGCGGACGAGGCCAGGACGGGCCGCTACCTGGGGTTCGCGGGAACGGCACGCCTCCCGGGCACGCCGCAGGAAGTCGGCGAGGATGGGATCGCGATCCGATCCGGCACTGGTCTGACGCCGTCCCTGGACGAGGCAATCGCCCTCGAGCGGCCCCTGATGATGGGCGCCCGTGGGATGGGCCTGGCGTCGCCGGCACTTGCGCCGCTGCCGGCCGAGGATGCCGGTGGCGATCGTGCCGCGGCGATGGCATCGCCTGGCGCGCCGGGCTCCATCGGGGCCGCGGCCGCCACGGGCCTGGGGGCCATCCCGGTCTGGCGCCCTCGCCCGGCCATCCTGGACCGGGTCCGACAGCACCCGTACGTCCGTCTCGCGCTGAACCCCTCGTTCTCGGCGCTGTGGGCGGGGCAGGTCATCAGCCTGTTCGGCGACCGGGTGAACCAGATCGCGCTGGCGGCCTTCGTCTACGAGCTGACGGACTCTCCGATGGCCGTGGCCCTGACGTTCTTCGTGGGCATGGTTCCCAACCTGCTGCTGTCCCCCATTGCGGGTGCGTACGTCGATCGCTGGGACCAGAAGCAGGTCCTGGTGGTGTCCGACATCCTGCGGGCGGCAGGCGTGCTGCTGCTTCCCGTGGCCGTCCTCACCAACGTCTGGCTCGCCTACCCGATCGTGTTCCTGATCACGACAGTGTCGATCTTCTTCCGACCGGCGCGGCAGGCCGTGCTCCCGCGGATCGTGCCCGAGGAGGACCTCCTCGCGGCGAACTCGGCCATGTGGGTCGGTGAGACGCTGGCCGACGTCATCAACTACCCGATCGCGGGCCTGTTCGTGGCGTTCCTGCAGTCCTCCCTGCCACTCGCCTTCTGGTTCGACGCGGTGACCTACCTGGCGTCCGCGGTGCTGCTCGGTACCATCGTGGTGCCACCGCTGGCCCGCCGCTCGCGCGGATCGGGAGCTGGGGACGCCGCTGAGGCAGACGGCGCGCCCGCACAGGCGGAGCGCGGCCCCACCGTTGTCGAGGATCTCAAGGCGGGCTGGGCATTCCTGCGCCACGAGACCGTGCTGCTCGCCAACACTTTCCAGGGCACGGCCGGCCAGTTCTCGCTGGGCGTGCTGACGGTCGCGAGCCTGATCCTCGCCAGGGAGATCACGCCCGGCGACGGAGACGCCTATCGCGCCACGTACGCGTTCATGGAGACGTCGATCGGCATCGGGAGCCTCATCGGCGGGTTCGTGCTGGGAGCCGTCGCCGGCCGCTCCAGGAAGGGCCGGTTGATCATCTCCGCCTATATCGCATTCGGCCTGGGGACGATGGTGCTGGGTCTCTCCAGCAGCATCCCCGTGGTGCTGGCAATCCTGTTCGGCCTGGGAATCGCGAACATGGCCTTCGTGATCCCGAGCCAGACCCTGTTCCAGGAGCGGACGCCGCCGGAGCTGATGGGGCGCGTTGTGAGCCTGCGCTTTGCCCTGGTGTTCGGCGGGATGTCCCTGGCGATGGCCCTGGGCGGGCTGTTCATCAGCTTCCTGGGACCGGGTCCGGTGATCTTCGCGGCGGGCGTGATCTCCGTTGGGGCCGGGGTCGCCGGCCTGTTCGTGAAGGCCGTCCGGGAGGCGTAGCGGGGGCGCCCGGCCCGAAACCCGGTCCTGTCGGTACACTGACGGCCGCGTGAGGCGATGCCTGCAGGTGCGCCCGCCGAGAGGAGACCAAGCACCGGATGACGGACCAGGAACGCGACCCGGAGGCCACAGGCCCCGAGGGCGCGACGGATGGCGATGCTGCGGTCGGCGGTTCGGCCGCCGAGACCGACACCGAGACCGACACCGATAGCGAGACCGACACCGATACCGACGACGCTCCCGGTGACGCAGCCGGCTTGGACCAGATCCCCGAGCCCGAAGCGTGGACCGTTGGTGCCGAGGACCCGGAGCTGGGGGCAGCCGCCGCTGCACCGGCCTCGGCCGCGGCAGCCGGCAAGGATCGAGGCGGAGCCAAGGGCACCGGCCCGAAGCAGGCGCAGGCCGCACCGTCGGTTGCCAGCGAGGCCGTCAAGGTGTCCGACCGCGCCTCTGCGATCTTCGTTATCGCGGTGGTGGCGGTGTTCGTGGCGATCCTGGCCTGGGGGCTGATCGGTGGCAAGAACGGGTTCCTGGGCAGCCTCATGGCCACGCCGCCGCCGGTGGAGACCGTGGCCCCGGACCTGACGGCCGAACCGTCCGTCCCGGCATCCGAGGCGCCATCCGCACCCGCACCCGCGAGCGTGGCACCAAGCACGGCGCCCAGCCCGGAGCCGAGCGCCGAGGCGAGCGTGACACCGAGCGCCGCGGCGAGCACCGAACCCAGCGTCGAACCAAGCGTGGCGCCGTCCGAGGCACCGCCGTCCGCGTCCCCTGAGATCTCTCCGAGCCCGGCGGCGAGCTGAGCCCGGGAACATGGACCCTGCCCCGGACCGCGCGAGCGACGCCCGGGCGCGGATGGTCGCGGAGCAGCTCCGCGGTCGGGACATCAGGGATCCGCGCGTCCTGGCCGCGATGGCCACGGTGCCCCGCGACGCGTTCGTGGCCGAGGGCGTCCGTGGCCAGGCATATGGCGACTACCCGCTCCCGATCGCGGCCGGCCAGACCATCAGCCAGCCGTACATCGTCGCGCGCATGACGGAGCTGCTCGCCGTGGAATCGGGTGACCGGGTCCTGGACGTGGGCACCGGGTCCGGCTACCAGGCGGCGGTGCTGGCGGAGCTGGGCTGCCTCGTGACCTCGATCGATCGCGAGACCCTCCTGGCGGACGATGCGCGCGAGCGGCTGGCATCGCTGGGTTATGGGGCCCGGGTGACCGTCGTGACCGGCGACGGGAGCCTCGGCCATCCGGCCGGCGCGCCGTGGGACGGGATCCTGGTCGCCGCGGGCGCACCCGAGATTCCGGAGGCGCTCCGGACCCAGCTTGCCGATGGCCGGCGGTTGGTGATCCCCGTTGGCTCGCGACGCGAACAGCAGCTCCTGGTGGTGGAGCGGCACGGCGACGAGTGGACCGAGCGCTCCGACGGAGCCTGCGTCTTCGTGCCCCTCGTGGGCGCCGCGGGCTGGCCGGGCTGACGAGGCGCGGGCTGGCCGGGCTGACGAGGCGCGGGCCGGCCCGGCTGACGGCCGGCGTCCCGAATCGGCCCTGATCGCCCGGCTATACTCCGCTGGCCATGACCCATGTCTTCGTTGCCCCCCACCCGGACGACGTCGCGCTCTCGTGCGGCGGGCTGATCGCCAGCCTGCGCGAGCTCGGCCAGACCATCACGATCCTCACGCTGTACTCCGGCACCGGGGACGCGGACCGGCTGACGCCCTACCAGCGCGAGGCGCTCGGCTTTGGCTCCAAGGCCGTCTGGCCCAACACCGAGGCCTTCAACCGCGCCAACCTGGCCGCGGACTATCCGGAGGACGCCGCCGCCGCGCCGTGGCAGGCCACGAGGGAGGGGCTGGACGCCACGCAGGGTGACGCCGATGCCGCCGCCAAGCGCTTCTGGCAGCGTTCATCCTGGTACCGCCGGGCGCACATCCACAACGAGTCGCTGGCCGGCCAGCCGGTGATCGACGATGTCCAGTCCCAGGGTGCCGTCCTGACCACCGAGCTGACGGATGCCGCCGCCGCGGGCGACACCATGGCCCAGCGCCGCCTGGAGGACGAGCGCTACGCCGCGTTTGCCGAGGTGTCGGTGATCTGGCTCGACCTGCCGGATGCAGTGTTCCGGGGCTATGAGGGCGACGACCAGCTGCTGGGCAACCCGCGCGCCGACGA
Source organism: uncultured Chloroflexia bacterium (assembly GCA_963788375.1). GTDB lineage: Bacteria > Chloroflexota > Limnocylindria > Limnocylindrales > CSP1-4 > CAIXZV01. The sequence continues at coordinate 168,460 of CAWBGT010000016.1, read as the reverse complement.
TCCCGCCCCGGTCGACCTCCTTCGCCGCGAGATCGCACGCCTGGAGCCGTCGCGGGTCTACCTGCCGATGGGCATCGGCGGGCACGTGGACCACCAGCTCGCACGCGATGCCGGCCTGGCGCTGATGGCCGACGCCCGCAAGTGGGTCATGCCGGGACCGGACTACGCCGACCGCATCGTCCTGTACGAGGACTTCCCGTACGCCTGGTGGGAAGACTTCGGCCGCCTGGACGACATGCCGCCCGGATCGTTCGACGCCCTGCCCGAGGGGATCTCGCTGGCGGCGGAGTTCGCGGACATCGGCGACCAGCTGGAGCGCAAGATCCGCGCCATCGCCCTGTACGAGAGCCAGATGGAGCGCCTCTTCGACAGCCAGAAGGCCATGGCAGACGCGGTGCGCGGCTACGCGGCCCGGACCGGCGACATCGGCCGGGTGCCCGGAGGCCTCGCGGAGCGCTACTGGGTCACCACGCCGGCCTGAGCACCATGATCGCTCGGGCGCAGGACCGCGACCCGGCCCGCCCGGCCGCCCGATGATCGTCGGTCGGCGCAGCTCACCCGTCTCCGCGATCCTCGTCGCCATCGCCATCCCCGTCCTGCTCGCGGCCGGGATCGCCGTCCGGCTGTGGGTCTGGCCGGCACACGGCCTCAAGGGCGACATCGACCAGTTCGTCCTGTGGGTCCACGGCATCGCGGTGAACGGGTTGCCGAACGCCTACGACCAGGACCTGTCCTTCCCGCCGGTCATGACCTGGATCTGGGGGGCCCTGGCGGCCATCGAGCCCGGGTTCCGCACGGTCACCGACTCAGTGGATCCGGCCATCCGGGCGCTGATGAAGATGCCGGCAAGCATTGCGGACCTGGGCATCGCGATTGCCGTCGGCTGGTGGTTCCGGGACAAGCCGTGGGCGGCGGTGGCGGCCATGGCCGCGCTCCTGCTGTGGCCGGTCACGTGGTACGTCTCGGCCTGGTGGGGCCAGTACGAGTCCATCTACGTGCTGCCGGCCGTGCTGGCGGTCCTGGCCGCCCGGGCGGGCCGCCCCGGCCTGGTCGCGGCGCTGGTCGCGCTCAGCCTGATGACCAAGCCCCAGGCACTGCCGTTCCTCGTGCCATTCGCGGCCTGGTTCCTGGCGACGCAGGGCGTGCGGGGGGCGCTCAAGGCGGCGGTCATCGGCGCGATCGTGATCGTCCTCGTGTGGCTGCCGTTCATCCCGGCCGGCGGACCCTTCAACTACCTGGGCAGTCTCGCCGCCTACCAGGAGGGGACCTACAACGTGCTCTCGCTCCGGGCCTGGAACCCGTGGTGGATCGTCCAGGTGATGGGCGCAGGAGGGGACTTCGTGCTGGACTCCACGCCGGTGCTGGGGCCACTCACGTTCCGCCACCTGGGGTTCCTGGTGGCCGCGCTGCTGGCGCTGGTGGTGTTCGTGGGCGTCTACCGGCGGCCCAGCGCGCACAGCCTGGTGCTGGGTCTGGCGGCGATCACGCTGGTGGCCTTCGTGAGCCTGACCACGATGCACGAGCGGTACGCCTATCCCGCGTTCGTCTTCCTGTTGATGGCAGCCAGCACCCGGGTGCTGGTCATCGCGTGGGCGGCCTTCGCGGTGGTCTTCGCGGCGAACCTGGTCTACGCGGCTCCACCGCCGGAGCTCTCGCTGCCGGACGGGCGGGCGTTCAGCCTGGTGGGCGCCGCCGTGATCACGCTGGTGGCGCTGATCGCGATGCTCTGGACGGGACAGGGCGAACGGGTGGACTACGACGACGCCGGGGCACCGCTGCACTCCCTGTGGCCGACGGTTCGCTGATGCGGGTCGGGGATCAGCGCGGAACCTCCCTGCGCTGGAGCCACAGGCTGGCCGGCGCGACGAGAACCACGAGCTGCCCCCAGTAGAGGCCCGGCGAGATGATCGCGGCCGCCAGCGCCCGTGTCCACGGACGTCGGAGGAGGAGCAGGACGATGGCAGCACCCGCACGCGGCAGCCATGGAATGGGGACCAGCGGCCCGAGTGGATGCGCTGACACGTCGACAAGTGCGGCGAACCATTGCGGCCACAGGCCGACCCACGGCAGGGAGACGAGTGCGAACACCACCAGGGCGATGACGAACGGGCGCCAGTGGCGTGGCGGCAAGGCAACCGCCGGCCAGACCTTTGCGAGCGAGACCGCGGCCAGCGGCCACACGTGACCCCTCTGGGCGGCGACGATGGCACCGGCAATGATCAGGTTCAGCTGCCCGGCCGCGACCTCGAACGCGACCGGCGGGAACCACAGGAGGTAGCCGAGGCGCCGCCAGTTGCCCCACGCGATCGCCCACAGCGCGACGACGTCCAGGACCAGGACGGCGGCGTGGATCCAGGCAGGGCCGAGCCAGGAGACAGCCGCGAACGCGACGGCCCACGGCGGCCCGTACAGGAAGCCCGGGAAGTAGACGGTTCCGCCAGACCGCAACGCATCGCCCGCGGGAAGGTAGAAGTCCTGGACGTCCCCACCGGGAAACGGCCACTGGCCGTCGGAGAATCCGACCAGGAGGAACACCGCGAAGCACGCGTAGCCGCCGATGGCAAATGCCGTGGTCAAGGCCTCGACCAGTCGCCCGCCCCGATCCGCGGCCGTCAAGCCCGACTCCGTCGCCCGAAGCGCCCGCGCATCGCCAGCCAGTACCAGTGGAGGTAATGGGGCAGCCACTTGCGGAGCTTGAAGTTGCTCTCACCCGCGGTGCGGTCGCGCCAGGTCGTGGGAACCTCGGCGACCCGGTGGCCGGCAAGCGTGGCCTTGACCGTGAGCTCCAGCGCCAGCTCGAAGCCCGCCTGGCTCTCGATCGGCGTGGCATCGAGCAGGCGGCGCGAGTAGAGCTTGAAGTTGTTGGTGGGATCGTGGGTGGCGATGCCGCCGAACCAGTGGAGCGTCAGGCCGGCCGTCCGACTCATCAGCCGCTTGAACCGTGGCCCACCGACCTGGCGGCCGCCCTTCATGTAGCGCGAGGCCGCGACGACGTCCGCCCCGGCCCGGGCCAGCTCGACCATGCCGTCCACGATGTGCGGCTCGTCCGACCCGTCGGCCATCGAGATCAGCACGTAGTTGCCCCGGGATGCGGCGATCCCGGCCTTCATGGCGTTGAGCACGCCGCGCCCCAGGTCGTTGCGCAGGCCGCGGATGGTCGGCAGCTCCGAGTGGAGTCGCTCGATGACCGGGACGGTCGGGTCCTCGTCGTAGTCATAGACGACGAGGATCTCGTGGGTCGTAGTGATCGCCTCGGTCAGGCCGCGCAGGACCGGGTCGACGGCCTCGCCCTCCCTGAAGACGGGAACGACGACCGAGAGTGCCGGGACTCCGCCGGTCATCTCCCAGCTCCGGCCGGGATCGCGCGGTCGGCGGGCGAGGCCGGCACCAAGCTCATCACGACGACGGCACCCAGACCCGCGATCGCGAGCGGGATCACGGCGATCGCATGGGCCAGGAGGGCGATCTGCAGGGCCTCGGCGGGTGGCACGCCGGCGAACGCCGCCATCGTCGTGGCACCCAGCTCGTAGGTGCCCACGTAGCCGGCGGCACCCGGCAACGCGGCGCCAACGGCGGCACCCGACGCGATCAGGATGGCCACGCCGGGGGGGATCGGGATACCCAGGGCCTGCGCGCACAGCCAGACCACCAGCGCGTCACACGACCAGGCAAGGAGGCTGAGCAACCACGCACGGACGACCACGGGCGGCCGTGCCAGCCCGAACGCGCCAACGAAGCGCACGAGCACGTCCCGTGCGCGCTCCGGGAGCCCGCCCGGCACGTGGGCCGCAATCCAGCCGGCCGCGGGCAATGCCAAGCCGAGCGCCACCAGCAGGCCGAGCATCGCGGCGAAGGGCAGCCAGCCGGTTGCGCCGATGACGCCCGATGCCGCCGTGGCGATCGCCAGGAGGGCCAGCAGATCGATCGCCCGCTCCAGGACCACCGACGCCGTGGCGGCCGTTCCTGGCACGCCGGTTCTCCTGACCACGAGCACGATCCGGACGACCTCGCCCAGCCGGCCGGGCAGCACCGTGTTGCCGAGGTAGCCGGCCGCGAGCGGTCCCACGACCTGCCTTGGACCAAGCGCCACGGGCCCGACTGCGCTCAGGAGGATCGCCCAGCGCACGGAGCGAATCCAAAGCTGCACCGCGACGATCAGGATCGGCAGCACGAGCAGGCGCGCGTCCACGTTGAGGACCCGGCCGAGCGCAGCCGGGACATCTGCGGTCTGCGCGACAAGCAGGCACGCCAGCACGGACACCGCGATGCCCGCGAGCGCCCTCGCCGCCACGCGTCGGTTCACGGCGATCCGTTGTCCGGGCGCCTTGCCACCATGAGCGTCTGCTTGCCCATGAGTCGCCAGGCCGGCGAGACCTTGAGATAGGCGCGGACGAGTCCTGGGTGCTGCGGCAACCGGCTCTTCGTGGTGTAGGGCAGGAACCTCGGGATCATTCGCTCGATCTCGAAACCGGACACCTCGGCTGCCTCAGCGAGACTGCGGTCGGTGAGGGCGACCTTGTGGTCGAGGAAGTCCCAGTACGCTCCGCCGACGAAACGGATGTTGGGCTGCAGCACGATCAGGCGGCCGCCGGGCTTGAGGACCTGCCTCACCTGCGCGAACTGCTGGAGCACGGCATCGGACGAGGGCAGGTGCTCCAGGTAGTTGCTCATGAACGCCACGTCGAAGTGGCTCTCGGGCAAGATGGTCGAGAGCTCCAGGCCGTCCACCTGCACGAACCGCACACCGGCCTCGAACGCGTCCGCGAGATCGCGGATGTCGGTCGCCCAGCGCTCCCGGGCCCGCACGTTCCTGATGAAGTACCCACGATCGCAGGCAACGTCGAGGACGGCCCCATCGGTCGGGATCCAGCGGCTGAGATAAGCGACGATCGGGGTCCAGAGCTCGAGCTTTCCACCGGCTTCGCCCTCGCCGAAGCGCACCCGGTAGACGGTGTCGAGGTCGCCCCCGCCGATCGTCACAGCCGGCCCGCCTCCAGCTCCGTGCGGATCCACGGGATCACCTCGTCCAGCATCTGGCCCAGGCCGGTCACCGCTTCGTAGCCCAGCACGTCGCGGGCCTTGCGGACGTCGGGGACGCGCAACTGGACGTCGTGGTCGAACGGCGGGTCCGAGACGTGGCGGAGGGGCCGCCCATCGACGTGGATGCGAGCCCAGATCGCCTCGGCCAGCTCCAGGACGGTCGTGGACGCGGCCGTGGACAGGTTGAAGTCCTCGTTGACGGCGGCCGGCGACACCATCGCGGTCAGGATGCCCTTGGCCAGGTCACCGCCATAGGTGTAGTGGCGGACCTGGTTGCCCTCGCCCAGGATGTGGAGCGGGTCCTGACCCTTGAGCACCTTGAGGACGAGGTCGGGCACCACGTGGGACAGGGCCAGCTTCACGTTGCCGCTCATGATGTCCGTGTCGCGCAGCGCCCGGCGCTCGCCGATGCCGACGCAGTTGAACGGGCGCAGGATCGTGTACGGGAGCCGGTACTGCTCCCAGGCACCGCGCGCGAAGTACTCGGACGCCAGCTTCTGGAAGCCGTAGGTCGAGATCGGCGGCGGCGAGGTCCGCTCCGCGCCCTCCGGCGTGGGGAACTGGTCCGTGCTCTCGAAGACCATGGAGCTCGAGAGGACGACGATCCGCTCCAGGTGCCCGGCCGCGTGCGCGGCGATCGCCGCCTCGAAGGTGGAGGCCAGGATCCGCTCGTTCTCGGCCAGCAGGTCGAAGGCGAACTCGTGGAAGTAGCTGATGCCCCCGATCATCGCGGCCGCCGCAACCACCTGGTCCACGTCCGCCGCCAGCGCCGTCAGCAGCGCCGCATCCTTCGCGTCACCTTCGACGAAGCGGTATCGCGGGTGGTCGTCGTAGCTCTTGGCCACCGGACCGTACTTGCTGTAGTTGTCGACGCCCACCACCTCGTGGCCAGCGGCGAGCAGCTCCTCCACGAGATACCCGCAGATGAACCCGGCGGCGCCGGTGACCAGGACCTTCATGGCTAGAGCCGGATCCCTCCGCCGGTCGCGTTCCAGATGTCCACGACCTCGCGACCGGCAAGGTCGAGCGACCGATAGGCGCGATGGGGTGCACCGATGACGAGCGTCTCACTATGCGCGAGGACCTCGTCGAGCGGCGCGAGGCGCTGGTCCGTCACGTACGGGTCCGCGCACAGCACCGTGGCGCCGGCCCACTCCAGGAGCTTGCGCAGCTTGAAGCTGAGTGAGGCCCTGATGTCGTCTGACTCCGCCTTGAAGGCCATGCCCAGGATGCCGACGGTGCGACCGCGGAGACTGCCGTGGCGGCGCTCCAGCGCAGCCACGATGTAGGCGGGCATGCCCTCGTTGATCTGCATCGCCGCCTGGCCCAGCGGGAAGTGGTCAGACGTGAACGCGGCCAGCTGCATCGTGTCCTTGAACAGGCAGGGACCGGCCGCAAAGCCCGGGCCCGGCAGATCCGCAGCGCGCGGGTAGTCCTCGCGGATGGCGCGCAGGATGCTGGTGTAGTCCACGCCCGCCTGGTCCGCGATCGCGAAGAACTGGTTCGCCACGGCGAACTTCATGTAGCGCCACGTGTTGGTGAACAGCTTGGTGAGCTCGGCTTCCTTGCTGGTCGTCCGGACGATCCTCGACGCCAGCTTCCTGAACAGCGCCTCGGCCCTGTCACCGGCCGCCGGCGAGTCCGCGCCGACGATCTGGGGCAGCGTGCGCAGCTCCTCCAGGGCGTGCCCCTCGGCGATCCGCTCCGGGCAGAACGCCACATCCACGCGCAGGCCGCGCTCGTGGAACGCGTGGGTCATGTACTCCGTGGTGCCCGGGTAGACCGTGCTGCGGAGCACGACCAGGGCCCCGTCGGAGAGATGGGGGCCAATCTGCTCCACGGCACGCTCGAAGACATGCATGGATGGGCCGAGGAACTCGTCCACCGGCGTCCCGATGACCAGCAACACGGCCTCGGCGCGCCCGATGATCGCGGGCGACGTGCTCATCTCGAGGCGCCCACTCGCCAGGACGGTGGGCAGCAGCACGTCTGCGCCGTTCTCCATGAACGGCATCTCGCCCTGTGCGATGCGCTCGATGGCCGCGCCGTCGATATCGAAGATGCCGACGCGGAGGCCGGAATTGACGAAGGCGAGGCTCAGCGGCAGGCCGACATGGCCGGCCCCGCCGAGCACCACAATATCCAGGGGCGAACCGTTGCTGGGATGCACCATGCAGCCGACTCTAGCAGGAGGCCTCGCCCCTCAAGAGGGCCCGAAGGTACCAGCGCCCGCGGTCCCAATCACGGGCCGCGAAGCAGCATGGTGCCGGCCTCGTCCGAGTAGGCCTCGACCCAGTCACCGGTCGGGATCTGATCACCGGCCGAGACCACCACCACGTCGGCCGCCCAGCGGTCCAGGACCTCGCCGGCGCCCGGTCCGGACAGGGCCCCGTGGTCGGTCCAGACCTCCGACGTGAACAGCTCGAACCGGGAGTCGATGAAGTAGGTCGCATCGGGAGCGGACCACTCGAACCAGGAGCCCCAGGTCTGCGGGACGACGACGCGCGCCCCCGGCGGCGCCTGCGTGGCGACGGCCGAGGCCAGCCCGCTCGGGGCGTAGGAGAGGAGGCCCACACGGCCGGTGAGCGGGTCTGTCGGGCGCCACCAGGGCAGCGCGACCACGATCAGCACGCCCAGCACGGCGGCCGTGATCCCGTTGACGAGGCTCCGGCGCGGCGCGCGCGCCTGCGGTTCGCCGGCCGCTGGTTCGCCTGCCGGCGGTTCGCCGGCCGCTGGTTCGCCCGCCGGCGACGCGCCGGCCTGCAGCACGCCAGCGAGAAGGAACACCATCACGAAAGCCCACCAGGGAACGCCCCGCACCGCCCAGGCACCCAGCAGGGTCATCGAACCGAGCAGCAGCCAATCCGCAACGCTCACGGACCGGCGGCCGCGGAACATGAGCAGGGCCGTTACAACCACGCTCGGATAGAACAGGATCCCCGGCATCGCAAGCGGCGAGGTCCGCTGCCACTCGCTGACCTGCCCGGCGATGGCCGGGTTCGCACCGATGCCGATGGCATACGACCACGCTCCCACGCCGAACGGGCTGACCAGGGTGGCGGCCGTGCCCGCGACGAGCACCGCAAACGAGACCCGCGCCGGACGCCGCGCCACCACGTCGTCCAGCCAGGCATAGCCCAGCAGCACCGGTCCCAGCACGAAGCTCCCGTGGAGGTTCGTCCAGATCAGCACCACCACGGGGGCAAGGACGTACAGCCGGGGCCGGCGCACCCGGGCGGCGACCATCCACAGCAGCAGGGCGAACAGCGCGATCCCGAACAGCTGTGGTCGCAGGGCGAGCGCGGGGGCGGCGAGCGCGAATGCCGCCAGTGCCAGGATCGAGGCCGTCCTCGGGGAAGCGCCACGCGCCAGTGCCGTCGCCACGAGCATGCCCGTGGACACCGCCACCAGCGCCGCCCGGAGCACGGCCAGCAGCTCCCAGCCGCCCGCGCGATGGCCGAGGGCCAGGAGCAGCTGGGCCAGCCACTGCTGGTCCAGCCACGGAGTGCCTGCCACGGTGAAGGTCCACGTGTCCACGCTGGGGATGGCGCCAGTCGAGAGGATCTCGCTCCCCGCGCGCACCTGGTACGCAAGGTCAACAGCCGGCAGCGGCACGAGCAAAGCAACGAATGCCGGCAGGGCAATCGCGATCCAGATCCAGAGCTGATTGAAGGTCAGGCGCATCGCCGCGATGCTACGTGGCCCGGCGCCCACCCGGCATGGCCCGAACGTCAGCCCGCGATGATCGAGATCTCGCGCGGGCGTACGGCCCTGGCGCCCTCGTCATAGAGCTCCTGCACCGCGTTGACCATCAGCTGGATGCAGAAGCGGTCATGGACGGTCGCGTGGCCGGCGCGTCCCAGCATGTCTGCCAGCTGGTGGTTCTGGAGCAGCCGGACGATGGCGTCCGCGAGCGCCGGCGGATCGTTGGGCGGGACCAGGAGCCCGTTCACGCCATCCTGGATCATCTCGGGAATGCCGCCCACACTGGACGCGACAACCGGGCGCGAGAGCGCCATCGCCTCAAGGATGGTCAGGCCCTGGGCCTCGCGGTAGGAGGGCAGCACGGCCACGTCGAAGGCGGCGGTGACGGCTGGGATGTCGTCGCGCCGGCCGGTGAACACCACGTGACGCTCCAGCCCGAGCTCGCGGACGATATCGTGGAGCGCGTCCAGCCGGCTCCCCTCGCCCACGATCAGCAGGTAGGCGCAGGGCACCCGGTCGAGGACGAGCGGCCAGGCCTCGAGCAGCGTGGGGTGTCCCTTCTCGAGTTCCAGCCGTCCGACGACGCCCACGATCTCGGCGTCGGCGTCCATGCCGTACTCCTCGCGGAGCGTGCAGCAGGCCTCCTGGTGGTCGTAGCGCTCGAGGTCGATGCCGTTGTAGATCAGGCTGCGCGGCGTCCCGGTCCGCCCCTCGTCCTCTACCTTGGCATCGATCGCCTGGGACACGGTGATCAGGTGGTTGATCTGCGGGGCGAGGCCGCGAAGTGCCTCCTGGTCCTCGGACGAGCGCACGCGCGAGGAGTGGACCGTCGAAATCACCCACGGTCGCCGATGACCCGCCTCGCCGAGGGCGATCGCGGCCTTGGTGCCAACGATCTCGGCACGGAACATGTGGTTGTGGATCACGTCGGCGCGGAGATCGGCCAGGTGGGCGGCAAGCGTGGCCGTGGCGATGACGTCGTCCGGATCATCGATGACCGTGACGTCGATCCCGGCCCGCTGGAGCTTGCGCACCGCGCTGCCGGACGAGAGCGAGACCACGGACACGTCGTAGAACTCGGGGTCCAGGCGTGAGACCAGGTTCAACACGTGCTCCTGGGCGCCGCCGTTGGTGCCCGTGGCCATCACCTGGACCACGCGCACCCGATCCGCGCCCGGCACGGGGAGGTGGATCATGGGGGCGACGCAGGGGTCGCTCGGGTGCGGGGGTGTCATCGCTGTCCCGTCCGTCTGACCAGCAGTCGCTGGATTGGCTGGTCCACGGCGCCCCACTCGTACTTGTATGCCTCGTCGCCGCGCAGGAAGTCCATCCGCGCGATCCCGCGCTCCAGCGCCCGCCGCACGTAGCGCTCGATCATCACCACGCCCGGCGACAGGTCGCGCGCATCGGGGTCCACCCCGGCGTTGTAGTACAGGAGGGCATCCGGTGTCTCGAAGGAGACGCCCGCGGCGATCCGCCGGTCACCCAAGGTCAGGAACGCCAGCTTCAGCGGGCCATCGGCGCCGAACAGCTCGAACAGGCGCGCGAAGAAGACCCGGCTGTGGCGGCCACCCTCCGTGTCCGGGAACAGACCATCCTCCCCCCAGCGCTTCTGGTGGAGTTCGATGAACGCGGGCAGGTCCGCGAGCGCATCGGCGGAGTCGTCGAGCCGGACATCGCCGGCGGCCTCGGCGCGGCGGACCTTGCGCCGGATCTCGTGGCGCTCCTTCTTGCCCAGGCCCGCGAAGTAGTCGTCCATGGAGCCGCCTGCCGGCAGCTCCGCGACCGGGCACACGTCCTCGCGCTCCATGTTGAGCGTCCAGCCCTCCGTCATCTCGCGAGCGCCGAAGGCCGCGGCCAGCGCGTCCCCGGCGGGGTCCCCACAGCGCAGCCGGCGCAGGTCAACAACGTCCCAGGGGTCGGGGTGCTCCCGATCACCCACCGTGCCGCAATACGCGGCGAGCGCCTCCGCCACCGCCGGCAGGTCTGCGGGCGCGGCAAGGAGCGTGGCGTAGTCCGCGTGGTAGGAAGCGCCGAAGAACACCGCCTTCGCATCCGGGGGGACGGCGGTCAGCTCCGGGCCGTCCGCGTGGCGGATCGTCGTCTGGAGGGCCACGTCGGATGGCTCCACCTCATGGCGATGCATCAGGGGCGCGATAGCCACCGGCTCGGCATCGTCCGGGCCCTCCGCCGGCACCAGGGCGACGGTCTCCTCGTGGGCGGTCCCGCCATACCCGTCCCACCAGGCCCGGTGGAATGCCCAGTGCGAGAAGGGCGTCGCCCACGGGTTCGCCGCCGCGAGCGCGTCCCAGCGGGCAGGCTCGATGGTCTCGAACGGCCGGCGCACGGCGCGCAACGCGACAGAGCTGGCCACCGGCGACGTGTCACCAGTGGCCGGCGGACAGGGAGGCTCGCCGGTCATGGTCGTGGGGGACACGCTCGCGAGCATAGCACCGGGACCCGAAACCGTTGCGCGCGCAACCGGACGACCCAAGGACCGTGCCGACCTGGCGCGAGCTCAGTGCAGGTTGTACGCCCAATACACGCTCGCGGCCCCCATCAGCACGCTCCACCCGATGAGCAGCCAGCCCCACCACGGGATCGTGCCGCGCCTCGCGACTCCCATCGCCGCCAGCGCCCAGACGAACGGGATGGAGTCCAGGAAGTAGCGGTAGCCGAACTGCAGCCAGCCGCCGCCGTAGTAGAGCAGCGTGGGGATCAGCACCAGCACGGCTGCCAGGAGCAGCAGCCACGACCGGCGGTCGCGCCACGGGGCCAGCACGGCGAGCAGCAGCCCGGGGCTGGTGAACAGCACGGACATCCCCAGGCCGTCCGGCCGGAGGAACGGGAATGCATCACCGAACGCCGGCAGCTTGAGGAACAGGTAGTCCAGGTTCATCTGCACGTGGTCGAGCGCGAACAGGCCCAGCGTCCGCTGCTTCTCAAGCCAGGCCGGCAGCGTCGCCAGGGCGTAGCCGGACTCCGTCGCCGATCCGAAGCGGTCGAGGTTGTACCAGAAGAAGAACACGAGGGCCGGCGCAAAACCCAGGATCAGCCAGAGCCAGTCTGCCCAGGGCAGTGCCCGCACGCGTTCGCCCACCGTCCGGCCGGACCCCAGCACATCCCCCCAGGAACGGACCACCCACAGCGCCATCACGGGCCCCGCAAACGCAAGCGGCGCCCGCGTCAGGAACGCGGCACCCACCAGAAGCCCCATCAGGACGGCCCGCTGCCTCCCGAACATCTCGGCGATCAGCAGCAGCACCAGGATCACGGCCACCAGGTGTCCGGTGTGCCAGACGCCGCCCCGGGTGGTCACCCACCAGATCTGGGTCCCGAACCCCAGCAGCACGACGAGCGCCAGCCGGTCCCGGAGCCGCTCCACGCCGATCCGCCCCGCGACCCACCAGGCGAGGAACACGGCCGTCGCCGCGAGCAGCGCGTTGACGACCGGCTCCCACGTGTCGGCGGTTGCCGGGCCCACGATCGCTACCAGCGGCGCAAGCACGAAGGCCGGGAACGGGGCGAACGGAACGTAGGTGTGGCCGTCGATGCGGATGACGTCGTTGGGCCCCAGCGGCGACACGATCCACGTCCTGCCGTGGAGGAATGCGTCGGCCAGGTAGAAGAAGTCGCCCCGCCCGGCATCGAACGCCCGGTTGGTCAGCAGGTAGAGGGTGAAGGCGACCGCCGCCACACCCAGGCCGGCAAGCATCGCCGGAGAGGTTGGGCGGAGGAGGCCCCTGGCGTGATCGAGCGCAGCCGTGTTCTGCATCGCGCCGAGTATCGCCGGGAACCGAACCAAGGGTGGCCTACGCCGTGGGCTGCCTCGAGCGGAGCGCGACCCACACCACCGCCCCCAGGCATGCCCAGAAGACGAGCGGATAGACCCAGGGCGGCACCTGGCCAACCAGGAACACCGGGGTCGCCAGGACGAAGATCGCTGCCCACCCCTTGCCCTGGTCCAGCAGCCACGCGACGGGCAGGAGCAGCAGCAGCGCGTAGTGGTCCCAGAGGATCGGGGACAGGAGCTGGCTGGCGATGACGGCGACCAGGTAGGACGGCACCGGTGCCAGCCGCAGCGCCGCCACCACCACCACGATCGCCGCCGCCGCGATGGACACCCACTGGATCAGCGCGGCGGTGTCGCGCGGGACTCCTGTCTGGAACGCGACCGCCCCGGGGGTGAAGTTGTGGGGCGTGGTGATGGGGTCGCTGACCCGGGTGATAAGCAGGATGAAATCGGTCCACGCCTGTGCGCCGCCCAGCAGGGTCGCGAGCCCGGCGAGCACGAGCAGCGTGATCGCGCCCCAGATCACCGCTGACCATCGCCGGGTGAGCACCGCCCACGCCAGCACCAGCCCCGGCTGCATCTTGATCGCCGCGCCCAGTCCGCCAGTCAGGCCGAGCACCACCCCCCGGTCCATCCACCGCCAGCCGGCGGCGAACAGGAGGAACAGGATCGGGCCCACCTGGCCCAGCTTCAGGGCGTACAGGAACGGCCAGGAGATCCCGGCGAGCAGGACGATCAGCCACTTCGTCGTCCGGGACACCGGCATGACCGCGACACCGGTCCCGAAGGCGACGAGCAGACCGCCGATCCACGCCCATGTCGCGAGTCCGGCCGGCAGCAGCCCGAACACGAGCACCAGCGGAACGAACGTCGGCGGGTAGTAGAAGAGGCCAAAGCCCCCTGTGACCTCGAAGGACGTGTCATAAGGGGGCCGGCCGTCCAGGACCCGAGCCGCAGCCGCGTGGTACGCGAGGAAATCGAACCCGAGCGTGTCACCGGCAGCCGCCACGGTGACGCCGACGCCCAGCGCCAGGACGGCGATGGCAAGCAGCGGCAGCAGGCGGGCGAATGCTTCTCTCAGCTGCATCGAACCCGCGCGCCTCAGGCAGCCGGCTGGTCGTTCGTCCCTCGCGGGGCGCGCCGGACCTCGCGGTGGATCAGCGGGATCCGGAACAGGTCCCAGCCCACCCGGAGCGCCAGCCGGGGGCCCGGATGCATGCGGGATCCGCGGCGGTCCGCCCAGCGGACGGGCACGGAGACGTGGCTGTAGCCGCGGCGTCGGGCGAGGTAGATGATCTCGACATCGAACACGATGCTGGTGACCTTCTGACGGGCAAACAGGTCCCGGGCGGCGTCCCGTCGGAAGCCCTTGAAGCCGCACTGCGTGTCCGGCACCTGGCCCACCACCCAGATCCTTGCCAGGAGGTGAAAGGCCCTGCCAAGGGCGCGCCGCCAGGGCGGCTGGGACCTGCGCATGTCGGAGCCGTCCGGCTGGATCCGGGAGCCATATGCGGCGTCTGCCGCCTGGAGCGCGAGCACCAGCGGCACCAGCTCATCCGGCGGCGTGGCCATGTCGGCATCCGCGAACACCACCAGGTCTCCCGGGGCGTGGAGCATCCCGGCCCGGACCGCCGCGCCCTTGCCGCCATGGGGGACGGTCAGGAGTTCCAACTCCCCGGTCGCGTGTTCCGCTCGGCCGCGCACCAGGTCCGCCGTGCCGTCGGTGGAGCCATCGTCAACCACCAGCACCTGGACGGTCGCGGGCAGATCCTCGGCTCCGGGACGACCGTCGCGCGCCTGGTGGCCTCGGCGATGGAGGTAGCCGAAGAGCTCGTCCAGGGCAGAGCCAAGCCGGGCCTCCTCGTTGTAGGCCGGCAAGACGAGGGTGAGGGTCTGCTCCGACATCCGCCGCAGTCTAGGTCCCGGTGGTGCGTTCTGTAACCGGGACCGGAGGGCTAGGAACCCAGTACCCGCCGAAGGACAGCACCGCGACGAGCGTGAACAGCCCGACCGAGATCGCCGGCCAGGCCCGGCGCGCGAACGTGGACCGCCGATTGGCAAGGAGCCAGGCATAGGGGAATGCCGCCATGGTCACTCGACCCACAGCCTCCAGCGACCCGCTCGGAGAGCTCCGCTCCGATGAACAGGACGGGGATGAGCCAGTACTCCGGACGCATCCGGTCCACGCGCACGAAGACCAGCAGGAAGACGGACCACAGCAGCGTCAGCAGCAGCGCCAGCTGATACGGGCTGAACCTGGCACCGATCGTGCTGTCCGGCGCAGACCCGCCGACACCCCCGCGACCCCAGGCCTGCTGCGCATCCAGGTACGCGGTGGCACTGCCCGTGACCGAGGCGACGTAGAGCAGGAAGCCGGCCGCGGCGACACCGCCGAGCAGCAGCCAGGCCATCGACGGCCGAGGGCGCCAGCCGTCCTGGCGAAGCATCAGGATGAACAGCGGCAGCATCAGGACGGCGCCCTGCAGCCGGCACAGCGTAGCCAGCGCGAGGAAGATGCCCGCCCACGCCCTGTGCCGGCGCTCCGCTGCCAGGAACGCAGCCAGGATCAGGAGCAGGAACAGGCTCTCCGTGTAGGCCATCGCGAAGGCCGAGGCAAACGGGTAGATCGCGAGGAGGCCCGCTGCCAGCGAGGCACGCCGCCGGCCCAGGTAGGGCGTGCCGAGTCGGGTCATCAGCCCCAGCGCGCCAAGGAACGCCACGTTGGCGACCAGGACGGCCACGAGGCCCTGGTACGCGGGGAACGGCGTCGAGAGCGCCCGGACCAGCAGCGGGAACAGCGGGGGGAAGGCGACATTGGTGTAGGCGCCCGCCACGGCGTCAGCCTGATATCCCCCGGCCGAGATGCCGAGGTAGTACCAACCGTCCCACGACGTGAGGCTCGTCAACACGGGGCCGGATGCGCCCGAGGTGAGCGCCGGGTTGCGCGGGAGCAGGTACTCGGCGATCAGCGCGGCGAACACGACCAGGAGACGGGTTGCGATGAAGATCGCGACGAGTCCGGCGTCCGGGCGGAGGTCCGTGGCGATGGCGCCGATCCGCCTGCGGATGCCGCCGGTGGACCCGACTGCGGGCACGGCTGCGGGCACTGTCAGCGACGGACTCGACATCTGCGGCAGTCTACGCGGTGCAAGACTGGTGCCAGCATGCACCGATGGTCATGGCTGCGGTGGGAGGTCCGGGTCAGCGGTCCTGGCACCTCCCAGCATTAGATTGGCGACACGATGGCCCTCTCAGACGCCCGAAATCATCGACCTGCGGCGCATAGCCAACCCCCGCGGCAACCTCACCCCAATCGAGGGTGGGGTCGACGTGCCGTTCGAGATTCGGCGGGTCTACTATCTCTATGACGTGCCGGGGGGCGAGAGTCGCGGGGGTCACGCGCACCGGGACCTCCAGCAATTCATCATCGCCGTGTCGGGCAGCTTCGACGTCATCCTCGATGATGGCGCGGACCGACGCAGCTACTTCCTGAACCGCTCGTACTACGGCCTCTATGTCCCCAGGATGATCTGGCGCGAGCTCGAGAACTTCTCGTCGGGCTCGGTCTCCTTGGTGCTCGCTTCGGCTCACTACGACGAGGCCGACTACTTCCGCGAGTACTCGGACTTCCTTGCCGCCGTGACCTAGGCCCGATGATCCCATTCCTCGACCTCCGGGCAGCCACCGCCGAGTTGCGGCCTGAGCTCGACGAAGTGATCGCCCGAGCGCTGGACGCGGGGCGGTATGTGCTGGGCCCAGAAGTCGAGGCGTTCGAGCAGGAGTGGGCGGCCTACATCGGGACCTCGCATGCCGTTGGTGTCGGCAGCGGGCTCGATGCCCTGGAGCTCGCCCTGCGCGCGTGTGAGATCGGGCCCGGCGACGAGGTCATCGTGCCGTCCCACACGTTCATCGCGACATGGTTGGCGGTCCAGCGGACGGGCGCCACGATCGTCCCCGTGGAACCGCGCCTCGACTCTATGAACATCGACCCGGAACTGATCGACGCGGCGATCACGGAGCGGACGCGAGCAATCGTTCCCGTTCACCTGTACGGCCAGCCCGCAGACATGGATCCGATCCTTGAGATCGCGGACCGGCGAGGCCTGCGGGTGATCGAGGACGCCGCACAGGCGCACGGTGCGGTCTACCGAGGACGGCGCGCAGGCTCGTTGGGACACGCAGCCGCGTGGAGCTTCTATCCCGCAAAGAACCTCGGCGCGCTTGGGGACGCCGGCGCCGTCACGACGTCCGACGAACGCATCGCAGAGCGGGTGCGACGGCTCCGCAACTACGGCTCGACAACCAAGTACGTCCACGAGGAGCTTGGCTTCAACAGCCGGTTGGACGAGCTGCAGGCGGCCGTCCTCCGCGTGAAGCTGCGCCATCTGGATGAGTGGAATGCACGCAGGACGCTCATCGCCGCCGCCTACTTGAGCGAGATCGACCCGGTTCGGGTGCAGTTGCCTGACATCGCCCCCGAGGTGTCACCGGTCTGGCATCTGTTTGTGATCCGCAGCATGGAGCGGGACGCACTCGAGGCGGAGCTGGGGACAGCGGGTGTGACCACGCTGATCCACTACCCGCGTCCCCCCCATCTCCAGAGCGCCCTGAGCGGTTGCGGGCCGTGGGGCCCGCTGCCCCTCGCTGAACGGCTCGGCAGGGAGGTCCTGAGCCTTCCCATCGGGCCACATATGGGGCCGGGCGCCGCGGCATGGATCGCGGGGACTTCCCTGGCCGCACGGCACCAATGACGATCGCGCGAGCCACGGCGACGCTGGCTGGCGGGTCGGTCGTGTCGCTGATTGCCGGAGCCCTGAGCGCGAAGCTGATCGCTGTGATGGCGGGCCCGGTCGGGACCGGCACGGTCGGTCTCCTGTCGAGCCTGCTCACCCTCGGCGTCCTCGTCGGCGGGTTCGGGATTGCCACGGGGCTCATCCGGCAGGTTGCCCTGGCGACCGCAAGCGGAGACGCGCTGGCAATCAGTTCCGCGCACCAGGCCGCGCGCCTGGGCGTCCTCGCGGCCGCGTCGGCAATTGCACTCGGATTGATCGCGCTCCGGGACCAGATCGCCACCTTCCTGTTCGGCGACGGCGGCAGCGAACTTGACGTCGTCCTGGTCGGGATCGCGGTTGTCTTCACGGCCCTGGCCGGGGTCGAGGCGGGACTCGTCAACGGGCTGCATCGCGTCAAGTGGGTGGCCACCGTGACCGCCGCGAGTGCCGCAGGCATGGCACTGGCGCTAGTTGCCGCCGTCTTCGTGGGGGGGACGGGCGCCGTTGCCGCCGGTCTCCTGATCGGGTCACTCGTCGGGTGGATCGTCGCAATGGCCGTGGCGCTCATGGTGGTACCGCGGGTTGCTGCGAGGATCGACCGACAGCGACGCGGGGCGGATCTCCGCGCCCTGCTGCGGTTCGGCGGTCCTTTCACGGTCAGCCAGCTGCTGGGAGCTGGGGCGCAACTCGCGATTCCGTTCCTCGTGCTGGCGATGCTGCAGACTGCCGATGTGGGCTACTACCGGGCTGCGGCGACCATCTCCGTCGCCTATCTGGCGTTCCTGCTCAACGCCATGGCCCAGGACTACTACCCGCGGGTGTCCGCGATCAGCGGCACGCCGGCCATCGAGGGCACGGCCCGCCGCCAGCTCCGTTTCGTGCTGATGGTGTGCATTCCGCTGATCCTCCTCACCAGCGCCGCCGCGCCAATCCTGGTGACCGTCCTGTACTCGGGTGAGTTTGCCCCCGCCGTCGACGTCCTGGGCTGGCAGCTGGCCGGCGACATGCTCAAACTGCCGGCCTGGACGCTCTCGTTCGTCCTGCTTGCCCGCGGCGCCAGCGGTACCTTCCTCGCGGTTGAAGCGATCGGCGGGTTCGCGCTCATCGTCCTCTCTGTGGTGGGGCTTCAGGCTGTGGGGATCGCCGGGGCAGGGATCGGCTACCTGGGTGCATACGTCATCTACTACATCGCCGTGTCCGTAGCGGCCCGCGAGCTAGTGCCCCCCCGGTTCGGGAGGGAGGAGCTTGCCATTGCGGTCACCTGTGCCGTGCTCGTGGTGGCGCAGCTCGCCCGGCTTTCGCTGGACGACATGCTGATCTCGATCATCCTCGGCGTCGGTGGCATCCTGGCCGGCGTGGCCTCGGCTCGGTGGCTCTGGGCGGGACGCCATGACTAGGGGGGTGGCCGTGGGAAGCGGGGTCCGCCGCGGCTATGATTCGGCCACGATGGAACTTCGTGGACGATACGTAGTCCTCCGGCCCCTCGCACCTCACGACGCGGAGATCACGCTGCGGTGGCGATCGAGCGGTCGCGCTGCGATGCTGAACCGCGGCGCCGCCACCGTGGACGATCAGCGCGCGTGGATCGCCACACGACCGGACTCGGAATTGAATTTCATCATCGCTCTGGCGAGTGGACGACCCGTGGGGATGTTGTCGCTCGTGGCGATCGACACCGTCAACCGGCGAGCGGAACCTGCCCGGTTCCTGATCGGAGAGCCGGAGGCGGTTCGCGGGATCCCTGCGGCGGTTGAGGCGATGCTGCTCCTCTACCGCCTGGCGTTCGACGAACTGGGTCTGCACCGCGTGTACGGAACCGTCGCGGACGGCAACGCGCTGATGGTGAAGTGGCAACTGTTCCTCGGCATGCGCGAGGAGGGCCGGCTGCGAGAGCATTACCTGATCGGCGGCCGGTTCTGCGATGCAATCTGCCTCGGCATGAGCGAGGACGAGTACCAGACGGTGGCCCTGCCCCGCATGAGCGCCCTTGTGCGGGGCGCGGAACCTCGTGAGGATGTCAATGCTGCGACCTGAAACCGTGGAGGCCGTGATCTTCGCGGCGATCGAGGCCCTCAACGCCGAGCGTGATCCAGGACAGCGCATCTCCCCGACCGTGGACACGGGCCTGTTCGGCAAGGACGCCGCCCTCGATTCGCTGGAGTTCGTCTCCGTCATCACGGACGTCGAGACGACGCTCAACATCGAGTACGGGCTTGATGTCGCGCTCGCCGACGACCGGGCGATGTCCCGACCCGTGTCGCCCTACACCACTGTCGCGACCCTCCGCGACTACATCCTGGAACTCGTCGTCGCGTGACCACAGTCGCGCCCTCCCTGTACTCGAGTCGCGTGGTGACGGTGACGGGCGCCAGCCGGGGGTTGGGTGCTCTGCTCGTGCGGCACTTCCTGGACGCCGGCGCGATGGTGGTGGGTATGAGCCGCGGGCCTGGGACCGTCGAGGACGAGCGGTATACCCACCACAGGCTGGACGTGGGCGATGGCGATGCGGTCCGGTCCGCGTTTGTTGCGATCGGCCGGGAGCAAGGCCGCGTGGACATCCTCGTGAACTCCGCCGCGGTCCTGACTTCGATGCACGCGATGGTGATGCCCTCGGAGCGGGCCGACGAAATGGTTCGCACCAACCTTCTGGGCGTGTTCTTCACCTCCCGTGAGGCCGCCAAGCTGATGCGGCGGGCCGGATACGGACGGATCGTGAACATCGGCTCGATGGCTGCGGCTCTTGAGCCCGTCGGCGATTCCGTCTACGCCGCGACGAAGGCAGCATCCATGACTCTGACCGGTGTCCTGGCCAAGGAACTGGCCAGCTATGGCATCACCGTGAACACGGTGGCCGTCTCCGCCCTTGAGACCGACATGCTCCGCCAATTGCCGCGCGAGCAGGTTGAGAAGGTGGTGGCCGACCTTCCGCTCGCCCGGATGGCCACTCCGGGCGACATTCTCAACGTTGTCGACTTCTTCGCGTCCCCTGCCAGCGGCTACGTAACCGCCCAGACGATCTTCCTGGGGGGCGTACACGCCTGATGGAAGTGGCGGAGCGCGTGGTCCGGATCGCCAATGGCGATTTCGCGTCGAACACCTACCTCTACCTGTCCAGTGTGCCCGGACACTGCATCGTCATCGACCCGGGGCTGGACCTCGCGGCCATCGTGGCCGAGTTCGAGCGCCGCGCCACGGTGCCGGACGCCGTCTTCGCCACACACGGGCATTTCGATCATCTCGCGAGTGCCGAGCCGCTGCGCCGTGCCTTCGATGCACCGGTGTTCTTCCATGAGGCAGACGGGAGGGTTGCCGCAGGCTCGAACCTTCTGATGATGGCCCTCAAGCTGGACCGTCGGATGACGGTGCCCGAGCCGTTTGTAGCCATGGGCGAGGGCAAGGTCTGGGACGGGGAGGGCGGACGCGTTGAGGCGATCCACGTCCCTGGGCACACACCGGGAAGCTGCCTGCTGCTGGTGGACGGCCTTGTATTCACAGGTGACACCATCTACCGCGATGACACGTTTCTCGTGCGCCTGCCGGAGCAGGACAAGCCCAGCCTGGTCCGATCGATCGAGCGCGTGTGGAATCTCCTGCCGGACGGGGCGATGATCTACCCCGGGCATGGGCGCGCGGGGACGTTCGGCGAGATCAAGTCGGGCAATGAACCTCTGCGCCGCCTCCTTGGCGTGGCTGCGACTCCGATGACATGAGCGGCGGTATCGGGATCGTGGGGACGGGCCGGGCGCTGGGCACCCGGAGGCACACGAACGAGGAGCTGTGTGCGACGACGCTCGCGGGAACAACTCCGGCGTGGATCGTGGAGAAGACCGGCATCCGGCAACGATTCGTCATCGACGAGGGGCAGACGGCATCCAGCCTGAGCCTCGATGCGGCCAGTCAGGCTCTGGAGGCGGCTGGGGTTGATGCGAGCCAACTTGGAATGATCGTGGTCTCCACATTCTCCGGCGACTACCTCTTCCCGCCGGTGGCCGCTCGTCTGCACAGGGACTTGGGCGTCAAAGGTGGCCAGTTCTACGACCTCCAGGCCAATTGCAGCGGGTTCGTGAGTGCCCTGACAGCTGTCTCGGACCGGATGCACCGGGATCCTCGCCTGGAGTCCGCGCTCGTCGTTGGTGTGGAGATCCTGAGCCCGTTCGTTGACTATGCGGATGTCGAGACTGCGATCTTCTTCAGTGACGGAGCAGGCGCGGCGGTCCTGAGTCGCGTACCCGCAGGACGTGGCGTCATGGGGGCAGCATTTCATGCGGACACGTCCAACCTCGAGTCAGTCCGGCTGCGGGGTGGCGGATCACGACACCCATTCGCCACGCGCGATGGCGGACGTGGCGCCTTGGGTGACGCAACCCCGAACTTGGGCCTGATGGAGATGAACGGGCTGGCGACCTGGAAGCAGGCCGTCACGCACCTGCCAAGGACGATCCGCGACGCTTGCGCGGACGCGGGCTGGTCGGTGGAGGACGTAGACCTGTTTGTCTTTCACCAGGCCAACCTGCAGATCATCAACTACACCATGGCCAAGATGCACGTACCCGCCGAGCGGACGTTCACCAACGTGGAAACAATCGGAAACACGGGGGCCGCGTCGATCCCGATTGCCCTCGCCGACGCGGTGACGGCCGGCCGGCTTGCGGACGGGGATCGCGTCGTATTCGCAGGAGTAGGCGCTGGCTTCGGGTTCGGCGCGTCGTGCTGGATGTGGGGGACGGGAGAAGAATGAGTAATGTGAGCTTCCGGTCGTTCGACGACCTTGCGGTCGGTGACACCGCAAGCCTCACCCGCGTGATCACGGGCGACGACGTTCGCCGCTTCGTCGACCTCACCGGCGACGACAACCCGCTCCACGTTGATCGTGCCTTCGCGGAGACGACGCCGTTCAAGGACATCGTCGTCCACGGCATGCTCGGGGCGTCGTTCCTCTCGACCTTGATCGGCACAAGGCTGCCGGGGGGCGGAGCGGTCTGGGTCTCGCAGGCATTCGACTTCCTCCTTCCCGTGCGCCTGGGCGACACGCTGACGGTGACCTGCTCGGTCACCGCCAAACACGAGCGCGACCGACTCCTGGAGCTGAACACCCGTATCGACAACCAGCGGAACCAGGCCGTGCTCACGGGCAAGGGGACGGTCAGGGTCCTCCAACCACCGACGCCGGCGGAGCCCTTGGCCGAGCGGCCGAAGGTGGCGGTCGTGGCCGGAGCTGCGGGCGGCATCGGCCAGGCCATCTGCCGGTCGCTGGCTCGTGACGGGTTTGCCATCGTCGCCGGATACCACTCGGGTCCGGACCGCGCGGAAGCGCTCGCCGCCTCGCTCGTCGCGGACGGTACGGAGGCCCAAGCCGTTCGCGTGGACCTTGCGGACCAGGCGTCCGTGGAGGAGCTGATTGCGGCCGCGATCCGCCGGTTCGGCGCGGTGGGCACGGTCGTGCACGCGGCATCGCCGCCCATCGATCCGTCCGCCTTGGGGCAGCTCAGCTGGGCGCAGGTCCAGGGTCACCTTGACACCGGCGCCCGCGGTGGGCTGTTCCTGGCGCAGGCGGCGCTGCCTGCGATGCGGGACCAGGGGTTCGGCCGCATCGTATTCGTCACGTCCGGCGTCCTCGACGGTGCGCCAACGCCAAAGTGGACTGCGTACGCTATCGGCAAGGCTGCGCTGGCGACGCTGGCCCGGTCACTGGCAGTGGAGCTCGGCCCGATCGGAATCAACGTCAACTGCGTGTCGCCGGCGATGACCGAGACGGCGATGGTGGCGGACATTCCCGAGAAGGCGCGCCTCGTCCTGGCGCGCCAGGCGCCGCTTCGTCGCCTCGCCGAACCGTCCGACGTGGCGGATGCCGTCGCCTTCCTCGTCTCACCGGGCGCGGATTACATCACCGGCGAGACGATCCGAATCAACGGCGGGCTGACTACGCTGTGAAGGACGCGATCCCGGTGACCGGCGAGCCGGGGCCCAAGGAGGCGCGTGACGCCCTTGCTCGCGCCGGCGATGACCTGGCGGCCGTCACTCGGCTCGTTACCCGGGTGGAGGGCATGGTGCTGGATGCGCGCACCGTCCGCATCGGGCTCTCCGGCAACGTCACCCTGGACCTTCTGGCGCCCTTCCTGCGGAAGCACGCCGTCCTCGGTGATCTGCAAGCGACGGTGTCGCTCGGACCCATCGCGGACCGCGTCGGGGGTGTCCGGGAGCTTGCCGCGGGCGGAGTGGATGCGATCGTCATCCTCGACTGGTTCGACGCACTCATGCCGGCATTCGAGGCCCGCTCGGGGCACCTGGAGCCGGATCTCTTGCTCGACCGCGTGAACGGCTACCGCGCCGAGCTTGACCTCGCGCTCGCAACCGCAGCATCGGTTCCGCGCATCCTCGTCGGCACGCTCCATGCGATGGGCAGCCCCGCCACCGGCCCGGACGCGGGCAGCTCCGCGGCGGCCATCGCCGCGTTCAACGAGGTGCTGCTGGGGGCCGCCAAGGCCTACCCCAATGTCGAGCTCATCGATACCTCCGCCCTCTGCGCACGCATCGGTTGGGAACGCAGCCACGATCCTCGGTCCTACAGGCGCTTCGCAGCCCCGTTCTCGCCGACGTTCGCCGACGCGCTTGCCCAGGAGGTCTTCCTGCGGAGCCGTGGGTTCGACTCCTACTTCCTCAAAGCGCTGATCCTGGACTGCGATGGGACTCTGTGGGGCGGGACCATCGGCGAGGACCTGATCGGCGGCATCACCCTGGCACCGCAGGGCAACCCTGCGGGCATCTACTGGGAGGCGCAGCACCGGCTTCTCGCCTTGCGGCGGAACGGCGTGCTCTTGGGCCTCTGCTCCAGGAACAATGAGGCGGACGTTGCCGAGGTCTTCACCCGGCACCCCCACATGGTCCTGCGCGACGAAGACATCACCATCCGGCGGATCAACTGGGGCGCCAAGGCGGACAACCTTCGGGAGATCGCCGAGGCCCTTGGGATCGGGCTGGATTCGCTCGTGTTCGTGGATGACGCCGCCATCGAGTGCGACGCCGTCCGCACCCGACTGCCGGCGGTTCGCGTGTTTCAGGTACCAGCGGACCTCTCAACCTACCCGCGGATGCTGGACGACATCGCGGATCTGTTCCAGGCCGGGGGTCCGACTATCGCGGACACCGACAAGACCGCGCAGTACAGGATCCGGGAGCTGGCGCTGGCGGACCGGGTCAACTTCGCTACCCAGGAGGCCTACCTTGCCTCCCTTGGGATCCGCGTCACGATCAGGCTCAACGACCGCGCGTCCGCGCCCAGGATTGCCGAGCTCACGCAGAAATCCAACCAGTTCAACCTCACAACGCGCCGGCGGACCGAGGCCGAGATCCTGGATCTGATGGGCTCCGGTTTGGCGGACGTGCTCTCGGTCAACGTCCAAGACAGGTTCGGTGATTCCGGCCTGACCGGAGTGGCGATCGTGACCTTCGAGGGCGAAACTGCGAAGGTGGACTCCTTTCTGCTCAGCTGCCGGATCCTGGGCCGAGGCGTGGAGGACGCCTGCTGGCCGGTGGTGTTCGATGACCTGCGCGCGCGCGGATGCCGCCGCCTGGGGGCCACCTATCTGCCCACGGCCAAGAACGGGCAGGTCCGGGAGTTCTGGGAGCGCGCGGGGTTCACGCTGGTCCGCGCCCATCCGGACGGCCGACGCGACTACGAACTGGATCTCCCGGAATCGCCAGATGCTACACCACCCCCCTTCGTCGAGGTGATCCGTGCCTACTGAGGACAAGCTGCGAGAAGTCGTCGCGGCGATGCTCGAGCTTGACCCCGCCGACGTCGGCCCGGACACGAGCACGGACACAGTCGACACGTGGGACTCCGTGCGGCACATGAACCTGGTGATCGCGTTGGAGCAGGCCTTCGGCATCACGGTGCCGGACGACGACGTCGCGGTGATGACCTCCTACCCGATCATCCTGGCGGTCGTCGAGGAGCAGCTCGCCGGTGGCTGACCCAGGAGAACCTGTCCCAACGCCCGCGCTGGACCGCCTTGAGGCGCAGTTCAGATCGGCGTCGCCCGTCTTCCGGGACGCCGTGCCGCGCACGCGGGCGCTCCTGGGTGAGGGCTGGGCCGCGGACACGGAGGACACGATTCGTCCGCCTCCTGCCGGATCCTGCAGACATCGCCCGCGCCGTTGATGGCTACTCGAGGTTCGCCCTCGAGGCACTCCGGCTCCAGGCGACGTTCGAGCAGACTCGCGAGTACCGCCACCGAACCTACGCGGAGGTGGCCGCCGAGGTCTACGCGAACGACGAGTACATGACCGCGTGCTACCTGCCCGGCCTGCTTCTCTCTCACTTCCTCTGGCCGCACCACTATCGACAGCTCCGCTTCTTCGACCACGCCTTCGTGGAGGAGGCGCGACGCGCGGGACCCGGGACCTTCTACGACGTGGGCGTGGGGACCGGGATCTACTCGCGCCGCCTGCTAGCTGGGGCGCCGGACCTGACGGGCACGGCCTTCGACATCAGCGCCTCGTCCGCGCGGTTCGCGGAGCGGCACGTCGCGTCATTCGGGTCTGGGGACCGTTTCGTGGTCCGGGTGCAGGACGTTATGGAGCACCTGCCGGCGCCCGTCGACCACCTGGTGTGCGTGGAGGTCCTGGAGCACCTTGAGGATCCGGTCGGGTTCCTCCGCGGCCTCCGGGCCATGCTTCGTCCAGGCGGTCGAGCGTTCCTGGCAACGGCCCTCAACGCCGCCAACGCGGACCACATCTACCTGTATCGGACGGCCGCCGACATCATCGACCACCTGAACACGGCGGGGTTCGAGATCCACCAGTACGCATCGGCCTGGGCGGCGATCCCGCGACGGCCGGGCGTGCCGGTGCCCGAAGTCATGGCGTTCGTCGTCACGTGATCGAGATCCTGGGGCTCCTATTGGAGCGCTTCGCGACGGCGCCCGGCTCGATTGCCTTCGTCGATCGGGGGCGGTCAGTTAGCTATGGCGATCTGCTGCACGAGACGGACGCCGCGGGCCGGTGGCTGAACGCCGCGGGCGTGCAGAGTGGTGACATCGCGGTCGTGCTGGGCGACTACTCGCCGGAGGTCTTCGCACTGCTCCTGGCGCTCCTGCGGAACAGTTGCACCATCGTCCCGGTGACCGCCGAGGCCGTCGTGGAGATGAGCACGATCCTGGACCTGTCGGAGGCTGGCTGGATCATCGATTGCCGTGGCGCGGAACGAACCATCGCTCGCACGGCGACCACCCCTGAACACCCGCTGCTCACCGACCAGATCGAGGCTGGCTCGCCCGGCCTGATCCTGTTCTCGTCCGGCAGCTCCGGGCGACCCGAAAGCAATTCTCCACGACATGGCTGTCGTCCTGGAGAAGTACCGGCGACCTGGCCGGCCGATCGTCGCCATCGCCTTCCTCATGCTGGACCACTTCGGCGGCATCAACACGATCTTCTCGATCCTGGGCGGCCACGGAACGGTGGTCACCGTGGGCGATCGATCCGTCGTGACGATCTGCCGGGCGATCGAGCAGCACCGCGTCGAGGTCCTGCCCACCACGCCCTCGTTCCTGAACCTGCTCATCCGCTCCGACGTGCTTGAGCAGCATGAACTGGGATCGCTGCGGAAGATCACCTACGGCACGGAGGTTATGCCCCAGCAGACCCTCGATCGCGTCCGCGCGGCATTTCCGGGGGTCGTGCTCCAGCAGACGTACGGGCTGTCGGAGCTCGGCGTGCTGCGGTCGAAGTCCCGCGACGACGGCTCCCTCTGGGTGCGGATCGGCGGTGATGGCTTCCAGACGAAGGTCGTTGACGGGATCTCGTGGATCAGATCCGACTATGCGATGGTGGGCTACCTCAACGCGCCAAGCGGCTTCGACGACGATGGATGGTTCAACACTCAGGACCTGGTCGAGGTGGATGGGGACTGGCTGCGGATCCTCGGGCGAGACAGCGACCTCATCAACGTGGCAGGCCAGAAGGTCTACCCGGCTGAAGTCGAGCAGGCGATCCTGGACCTCGACAACATCCGCGATGTCGCCGTGTTCGGGGAGCCGCACGCGCTGCTCGGGCCACGCGGTGGTCGCACGGGTGGTCACCGACAAGCCGGAGACTGCCGCCAATCTGAAGGTCCGCATCCGGACCGCGTGCGCTGGCCAACTCGCGGCGTTCAAGCTGCCGACCAAGGTGCTGGTCGGCGATGACGCCGAACTCTACTCGGCACGCCTCAAGAAGCGCCGTAGGGCCTGAGAGTAGGTGCCCCAAGGGTTCAGCGCCCCGCCAATCGCTCCGCGGTACCTGTTTCGGCAAAGCCGCGAAGCCTGCTGCGAGCCCAATCTGGCACGACCGCGGCGGCGCTGGACAGGGGGTGGTCGCGTCGCAGTGCGAACAAGAGTCGCGAGCGGTCCTGGACGGGGAGGTAGCGAAGGTGGCTTCGAACTGCATCGCGGAGGCCCACCCCTTGGAGCTGGAGGCCCGCGAGACGGCGATCGAGGGACCCGTAGTTTGGCTCAGCCAGAGCCACTAGGGGTGGTGCGTTGGTCGCGCGCATGTGCGCGGCGGCCGCATATGCCTCCTCCACGGCATGCATCCAGCCCGCACCGGACGATACGCGGTGGATTGCATCCGCCGTACGAGCGCCGAGGCTGGTCCTGCTCGCGGCATCCTCGGCCAATGCCCGCAGTACTTGCTCCATCTCGTTCGTTGTCGAGAACGTGATGACTGTCTCATCCAGGCCGGGCGAGTCGCCGCTGAGGATCTCGAGGCCAGGTCCCGATCTCAACTTCATCACCGGGATCCCACGATTACCGGCCTCGAGCATCGAGGTCAGCGAACTCAATGGAAACGAGTCCAGATACACATCCGCCGCACCCAGCAGGTCAGCAACATCGCGCCTGATCCCAAGGGCTCGAAAGCGCCCGCCCGTCGCCAGCTCACTCTGCGCCCACCGTCCAGTCGGTTCAGGACCGACCACCAGCACGTGCAGGTTCGGCATCCGCGCAACCAAAGAACCGATCGCGTCGATGAAGTCCAGATCTCCCCAGGGACGGTATTTGTACTGAGAGGCGATACTCAGCGTCACGAATGCGTCGGCCGGCAAGCCGTTGTCGGCTCGCCAGGTGCTTGGGGATCGGCCTTGAGGAGGGTCCACGGGCAGGGGAACGACCTTTGATCGCTCGGGGGCAACTCCCCGACGATCTGCAGCTAACTTGGCTCCGTGCTCCCGGAAACTTACGACGACGTCCGTGGACCGCAAGCCGATCCAGAAGCTGTGATCAGCGTGATTGACGGTGAGGACAGGTGGTCGTGTCTGCCAGCCTTCGAGGGAGAGGAGGGGCACGACGTCGAACGGGTGAGCGTGGATCACGACCGTATTGGCTGTGGCGAGGGCCTTGCGCAATCGTGTGGCCCTGTCCTGGAGGAGCCCGGGCCGGGACGCCAGGTCGAGGATGCGGCCTCCGCTAGACGTGGCTGCGTGCGACAAGGCTTCCGGGATCGGGTGCCACCCTTGTCCCGTTAGTACGACCGACGACCGGCGGCCAGCATCGGCGCCAATCCACCGCCAGACCTGACGGGTATGTCCACCCACCTGAAGGGCCTGCGTCAGGACGTGTACAACGTGCTCGGGCCCGCGGCCGACCCTGCCAGGGGGCTCGCCCGCGACCACCCGCGCACCCGAGATCGCTGCTTCAAGTTCGCCGCTTGCGTGGACACCAGGATGGTTCATCCAGGCGTAGTGAGCGGCTAGTTGACCCCAGAAGGCACGGGTAGCCGGTTCGCCACCAGCGGAACACTGGGTCTGCTCAAGAAGTACGCCGAACACCGCGGCATTCCCCTCGAGGGTGCCGTCGTCAAGATCGAGGACGTCTCTCCAGGCCATCGAACCGCACAGCACCTTCACATTGTCAACCACCGACAAGCGGAGCGCTCCACAGATGGCGCCAGATAGGATGGGACCGACTCTGCGCGCGCTCGATCAGTGGTGCCCAGATCACGGAGCCATCCCGTGCCGACCCGACCCAACTCGACCTCGGTCGTTATCGTCAACTACCGCACACCGGAGCTCACCGAGAAGACGGTCCTCAGCGCCTTCGAGGACGCGGCGACGCAGGTTGTCGTCGTGGACAACGCGTCCGGAGACGACAGCGTGGACAGGCTGCGGGCCATTCGGGATGAGCGCCTGCTGGTCGTGGCTAGCCCACGCAACGGAGGCTTCGGCAGCGGAGCGAACCAGGGGGCCGCCCTGGCAACGGGCGACACCCTCATCTTCCTCAACAGCGATGCCACCCTTCGCCCCGGCGCGCTGGCCGCGATGGCCTCCGAAGTCGACGCTGCCGGGGGACGGGCGCTTGTCGGGCCCCGCCTCGTGGGCGTGGATGGTGTGGTCCAGCGATCCGCTGGCCTGGTGCCGAAACCGGACGACTTGCTGGTGCGGGGCCTTGGCCTCCATCGGCTCGCCGACGTGATCGGCCGCCTGCCGGGCGGGGCTGCCGTCGTGGGATCGACACGGATGGCGGCCGAATATGATCAGGCGGTGACTGCCACCACGGTCATCGACGTATCCATGGTCTCCGGGGCGTGCGTCACGGTCGGCCGGGAGGCGTTCTCGCAACTGGGCCGCTTCGACGAGCACTACTTCATGTACTTCGAGGACGCAGACCTGTGTCGCCGCGCCACGCGAGCCGGCTGGCCGATCCGCTATCTGCCCGCTGCGGTCGTGGATCATGTCGGCGGCGCGAGCGCCCCGGGCGACTACCGGTTCGGGCCCTGGCACGCTGCGAGCATGGTCCGCTACCTGGGGCGGTGGCACGGACCGGCGGGCATGGTGACCGGCCTGTTGATTCTCTGGCTCCGCGCGGTTGGTGGTGCGGTCCTGCTGCAACCCGACGCTGGTCGCCGCCTCGCGGCGCTTCGAGCCGGTCTCGCCGCGGCGAGGGCGCTGTCGCGATGAGGATCGACGTCATCGTCCCCGTGCGCGATGGCGCCGCCCTGCTTCCCGACTGCTTGGCGACGATCCAGGCACAGACGCTGCCGCCCGGGCGGATCCACGTCTGCGTGGCACCATCCCGTGACGCCACGCAGCAGGTTGCTGCAGAGCGAGCGAGCCGGAACGAACGGATCGTGGTCCACGCGAACCCGGCCGGCGACCGGGCCTCGGCGCTGAATGTGGCCATCGCAGCCCTCGACGGCGACGTCGACGCGGTGGCCATGGTGGACGCCCAGTCCCGCCTCGCACCCGACTACCTGGAGCGCGCGGCTGCCGTGCTCGACGAGACGGGTGCAGCCGTGGCGGGCGGCCCGATGCGCCCGGCCTCCACTGGCCTGGTCGCGGGGGCGATCGCCGCGGCCCTCCAGTCTCGCGCCGGGGTTGGCGACTCGTCCTTCCACTTTGAGGGCGAGGCGCGCGACGCGGAGTCCGTGTACCTCGGCGTCTACCTGCGCAGCGTCCTGGACCGCGTCGGCCCCTACGATCCGCGCCTCCTGCGGAGCGAGGACGACGACATGAATGCCCGGATCCGTGCCGGCGGCGGCCGGATCCGCCTGGACCCGTCGATCCTGTCCAGCTACCTGGGACGCAGGACGCTGGGCTCGCTGTACCGCCAGTACTACTGGTACGGGCATTCCAAGGTGACCCTCGCGGCGGTGCGGCCCGAGGCGATCCGTCCCCGGCACCTGGCGCCGGCCGCACTGGTCGCCTCCCTCGCCGCCGCCGCCATCACCTCGGTGGTCGCCTGGCGTCCGGCCTTCGCGCTGGCCGCGGGCGGCTACGCGGCCGGGCTGTTCGGGGCGGCGTTCCTCGCTCGTGGTCGAAGCCTGCCGATCCGCCTGCTGATGCCGGCGGCGCTGGCGGCGATGCACCTGGGCTACGGGATCGGCTCTTGGGTGGCGATCCTGGGCGGACGATGGCGGCGATGACGGACGAGCAGCGCATCCGTGATGCCTACCACGGGTACGACGCGTCCGGGCGTGCCCAACTCTGGGACCGCTCCAACCGCGGCTACGCACGTCTCAGCGACGACCGGGACCGGCGATTGCTGGAGCTGCTCGCGAGGTCACTCCCGGCGGATCGGGTGCCGGCCATGCTGGACGTGGGCTGCGGCGACGGGAGCCTCCTTGGGTGGACGCTCTCCCGCTGGCCCGACGTGGTCGCGACCGGCGTGGACCTGCTGCCGGATCGCGTCGAGCATGCCCAGGAGGCAGTCCCGCTGGCGGAGTTCCTGGTGGCCTCCGCGGACGACCTACCCTTCGACGACGCGCAGTTCGATGTGGTCTCTGCCGTCACGCTCTTGTCCTCCATCCCCTCGGCGGCGATGGAGGAGGCGGTGGCTCGCGAGATCGCCCGGGTTCTCCGGCCAGGGGGGTGGCTCATCTGGTACGACCTGCGGTATGGCAATCCGGGCAACAAGGCGGTGCACGGTCTCCCTGGCCGGCGGCTGAGCCGGCTGTTCCCGGGTTGGTCGCGGGAGGTGCGTTCACTGACCGTAGCGCCGCCGCTGGCGCGCCGCCTGGGGCCGCTGACGCCCCTGGCCTACCCCCTCCTGCATGCGATTCCGCCCGTTCGCTCCCACCTCGTCGGACGCCTGCAATGCCCGGC
Source organism: uncultured Chloroflexia bacterium (assembly GCA_963788375.1). Taxonomy (GTDB): domain Bacteria; phylum Chloroflexota; class Limnocylindria; order Limnocylindrales; family CSP1-4; genus CAIXZV01. Next base: position 136,575 of record CAWBGT010000016.1, on the reverse strand, counting down.
GTGATCCAGCGGCTCCTAGCTGCCGCGGCGCTCCTGGTGCTGGGGCCCCTGATCCTCGCGCTGGGGCTGGCCGTCCGGCTGACGTCGCCCGGGCCCGCGCTCCATCGGGCGGTGCGGGTGCGGCCGGGCGGGACCTTCACGCTCTACAAGCTGAGAACGATGCGTGCCGGTGCCGCTACGGCAGGACCCGGGATCACGGCCGGCGGGGATCCGCGGGTGACGCCGCTGGGCCGCCTGCTGCGCCGGACGAAGATGGACGAGCTGCCCCAACTCTGGAACGTCGTGCGTGGCGACATGCTCCTCGTCGGTCCGCGCCCGGAGGATCCGCGGTACGTGGACCCGGCGGATCCGCTCCACGCCCTGGTCTTCGGGGCGAAACCCGGTATCACGGGCGCGGCGTCTGTTGCCTTCCGGAACGAGGAGTCGATCCTGGCGGATGCGGCACTCGAGGTCGCCCGTGCGGACGGCCGTCGTGCCACAACGGCGGCCGACCTGGACCGCGCCTACCGCGCGACAGTCCTGCCCCAGAAGTTGGAGATCGAGGCGAAGTACCTGACGCACAGGTCGACGCGGGGCGACCTTGCCTTGCTGAGGGAGACCGTGATCACCAGCCATCCCGGCCAAGCAAACGAGGCCGCTCCACCCGCCAGTCCGGAGTCCCTCGCCTACTTCGTGGAGTGGGGCGGTGGGCCGTGGGAGCGTCTCGTCGGCCAAGCTCTGGTTTCGATCGGTGACCTCGACGGAAAGCGCGTGCTGGAGATCGGCTCGCGGAGTGGTCGGATGGCTAGTCTATTCGCGATGCGAGGGGCCTCAGTCGTCGGCATCGACATCGAGGGCGGGTTCGAGGCAGGCGCAACAGCGGAGGCCTGGTCGCACGGCGTTGCCGATCGTGTTGAGTTCAGACTCGACGACGGCCGCCTTGCGTCCGTGGCGGGCGATCGGTTCGACGTCGTGTTCTCCAAGAGCGTGCTCGTCGTCGTGCCGGATCGCGGAGCCTACCTGCGCGCAGTCCGTGATGTCCTCACACCGGGGGGCACCCTAGTGGTGATCGAGAACGGTCGCGGCGGCCTGTTGGCCGAGACCCTACGCAGGGCGCGACGAATTGGCTGGGATCACCGCACGATCGACTACTTCGACGGCGAGGCAATCCGGGAGCTTGGGCAGATCCTCGCGGTGCGTCAGGTTCTCTGGCATCGCCTCCCGCCCATCTGCCTCGTTGTCGCCAACAAGCCCTGAACCCAGGGGCTCGGGCCTCCATTAGTTGCGAAGGGTACTGGCCTGGGGACCGCATGCGTTCCCGAACGCTGTGAATGTGGGCCACATCGGCAGGAATGCGACGTTCACGACGATGGTCGCAGCGGCGGTTTGTAGGACCATCGACGGGGTGCGCCCGCGCACCACCCGCCCCTAGACTCAACCCATGCCGGGTTTGGGCGCCGTCCGCGGGCGCCATCTGTTCGTCGTGGACCTTATGGTCATCGCGCTGTCCATCGTGGGCGCGATGGTCCTGCGCTTCGATTCGCTGCGGTTCGGGCAGGAGGCGCTGATCTACTTCCCCGCCGCTCTATTCCCGCTTCTCGTCCGGCCGCCGGTCAACGTGTTGGGCGGGCTGTACTCGCGAGCGTGGGCCTACGCGAGCGTGGGCGAGCTGGTCCGGATCTTCCTGGTTGTCGTGGCCGGCTCCGTCATCGGCATCGCCTTCTTCTACCTGGTGCTTGTGCCGCTGGGGGTTCCCGGCACATCGACGGCCGTCGGGCGGTTCCCCCGGTCGTTCTTCGTGCTGGAGGGACTGCTCACGCTGGTGGGGATGGGCGGCGTCCGGTTCCTGATCCGCGCGTCCCAGGAATGGCAGGGCTGGCGACCACGGAACGGGAGCGGGACGGCGGCAGACGGCCGCGTCCCAACGCTCGTGTACGGGGCGGGTGACGTGGGCGCGACGATCCTGCGCACGATCTCCTCGGCCCGGGATGGCCTGGGCATGCGCGTTGTCGGCGTGCTGGACGACGACCGCTCGAAGCGCAACCAGGTGCTCCGCGGCCAGAAGGTCATGGGAGCCATTGACGAGCTGCCCGAGATCGCCCGGGTGACGGGCGCGCGACGCGTCCTGATCGCCATCCCCTCCGCCTCGGGCGACGTCGTGCGCCGTGCGGTGGACGACGCGACCGCCCTGGGCCTCGAGACCCGGACCGTTCCTGCGCTGGACGACCTTGTCTCGGGCCGCCTGGACGCCGCAGCCATCCGCGAGGTGCGCGTGGACGACCTCCTCCGACGTGAGCCGGTGGTGATCGACGAGCCGGGGCTGCGGGAGATGGTCGCGGGCCGGACCGTGCTGGTCACTGGTGCGGGCGGATCGATCGGCTCGGAGCTGTCCCGCCAGGTCTTCGATCTCGATCCTGCGACGCTCGTGCTGCTCGACCGGGCAGAAGGACCGCTCTATGACATCGAGCGTGAGCTGACGCTGCTGGCGGATCGGGACTCCGGCTCCGCGACCCGCGACGGCCGGCCAAGGGCACGGCTGGTCACGCGGCTCGCCAACGTGGCCTCACCGGACTCCATCCGCAGGATCATCGCGGAGGATCGCCCGGTGCTGGTGCTCCACGCCGCGGCCTACAAGCACGTGCCGATGATGGAGCAGCACCCGGCCGACGCGGTCTATACGAACATCGGCGGCACCCTCGCCGCGCTGCGGGCATCGATCTCGGACGGCGTCGAGCGGTTCGTGCTCGTGTCAACAGACAAGGCCGTGGAGCCTTCGTCCGTGATGGGCGCCTCGAAACGCCTCGCGGAGCTGGCCGTCGCGTCGGTGGCCGCGGATTCCGGCCGGCGATTCGTGGCGGTCCGGTTCGGCAACGTGCTGGGCTCGTCCGGAAGCGTGGTCCCACTCTTCCAGCGGCAGCTGCTGGAGGGTGTCCCGCTGACCGTGACCCACCCGGAGATGACCCGCTTCTTCATGACGATCCCCGAGGCATCCCGCCTGATCCTCCAGGCATCGCTGTTTGGCGGGCCGGGCGACCTGTTCGTGCTGGACATGGGTGATCCGATCCGCATCGTGGACCTGGCCCGGGATCTGGCTCGCCTGGCGGGAAGGGACCCCGACTCCGTCCCGATCCGCTTCGTCGGGCTGCGGCCGGGCGAGAAGCTGCACGAGTCGCTCTTCTACAGCGCAGAGGCGGTGGAGGCCACGGCCCACCCCAAGGTGCTGCGCACACGCCGTGGCACCCCGCCCCCCGCGGCACTGCTGGACAGCCTCGACGAGCTCGTGGCGATCGGCGCCGGCGGCGATCACGAGCTGGCGCGAACCTGCCTGCTCGAGACGCTGGCGAAGCTCGACGGGGTGGCGGCCCCGCAGCCCGCGGTCGCCGCAGGTCCGGCATGAGCGACGAGCGGGCGGCCCCGCAGCCCGCGGTCGCCGCAGGTCCGGCATGAGCGACGAGCGCATCCCGTTCCATCGGCCGTCGATCGGGGCGGCCGAGCGCGACGCCATGCTCGAGGTGCTGGACACCGGGTGGCTGACGACGGGTGCCCGGGCTGCGGCATTCGAGTCTGCCGTGGCTGCGGCCACGGGAGCGCCGCATGCCGTCGCGGTCAACAGCGCGACGGCGGCGCTGCACCTGGCGCTGGAGGGAACCGGCGTCACCGACGGGGACGAGGTGATCGTTCCCACGTACACCTTCGCCGCCTCGGGAGAGGTGGCCATCTACGTGCGGGCACGACCGGTTCTGGTGGACGTCGACCCACTGACGGCCAACGTGGATCCGGCGGCCGTGAGGGCCGCGATCACGCCGCGGACCGCGGCCATCGAGGTCGTCCACATCGCCGGGCTGCCGGCCCTGATGGCAGACCTGATGGCGGTGGCGGGCGACCTGCCGGTCATCGAGGACGCCGCGCACGCCTTTCCCTCGCCCATCGCCACCTGCGGTGGTCGCTTCGCCGGCACCGTCGGGAAAGCGGGGGCGTACAGCTTCTATGCCACCAAGACGATCACCACCGGTGAAGGCGGGATGCTGGTCACGGCGGATGCGGCACTCGCCGAGCGTGCCCGCTCCATGCGGCTTCACGGCATCGGCCGTGACGGCTGGAAGCGCTACTCCTCGGGTGGCTCCTGGTACTACGAGATCGAGGCCGCGGGCTTCAAGGACAACCTCACGGATCTGGCGGCAGCCATCGGCCTGGTCCAGCTGGGGCGGGCGGCCCGGCTCCGGGACGCACGAGCCTCCATCGCACGGCGCTACCTCGGTGGCCTGGCCGACGCGGAGCGCGAGGGCCTGGTCCGGCTGCCGGTGGGCGTGGAGGATCCTGGCCACGCCTGGCACCTGTTCATGCTGCAGCTCGGGCCGGAAGCGCGCCGCCGCGAGGTGGCCGACGCGCAGCTCCCTGGGGTGGCCATCCTCCCCGAGTCATTGAGGGCGATGGCCTCCCGGCGTGCCCGCGTGATCGCGGACCTGTCCACCGCGCGGCATCGCCACGAGCGTCCACTTCATTCCGCTGCACCTGCACCCGCTGTATCGCAACCTGGGATACCGCCCGGGCCAGTTCCCGGGCGCCGAAACGGCCTACGCCGGCGAGATCAGCCTGCCCATCTGGCCGGACATGACGGACGTGCAGGTGGACCGCGTCATCGATGGGCTGAAGGCAGCCGTCCGCGCCTGACCACCCGGCGCTACTTCGGGCGGTGGACGGGTTCGATGGTGACCATGCCAGCGGCATACGGCCGCTTGGGCCCGTTGCGGAAGTCGGATGCCATGGGATAGCGGGGAATGCGCAGCGAGTAGTCCGCATCGGACCGCCCGTCCAGGACCAGCTCCAGCGGCGGCATAGGAAGCCCGAAGAGCAGCGGCACAGCGAGCCGGCCGACATCGTCGATCAGGGCCTGCGATCTGGCCTGGAACCCAAGCTGCCACAGAAGTCCGAGCAGCACCGGTGACGCCGGCGCCTCCCGGAGCAGCGCGTTTGCGCTCTCGATGTCCGGCTGGGCAGGCCCCATCGAGGCCCCGATCATGTCCAGGGCTCGCGTCAGGACGTCATCCGAGACGGCAGCCCCGTATTGTGCGGCCTGGTCATCCAGGCCCGCCAGGAGTGCCAGCGCCGCTGCGCTCACCGGATCCGTTGCACCGATCGCGTCCAGGGCCTGTCGCTGGGCCTGCAGCCACGTGTCGGCATCAAACAGGGTAGGTGGGCGTTCCGAGTAGATCAGGGTCGGGGCACCGGTCATCGCGGCCGCCAGGTCTGCGGTCGCCTTCGCCGGATCGTCCGGAAACCGGAGCACCGCGGCGTTCACGGCCGCGGTCGCGTCATAGGCTCCGGCAGCCTCGATCCGGTCCAGGATCCCCGGCACCTGGGCGTCACCGGCGACGGTCGCAAGGTTCGCCCCGATGAAGGTGAGGCCATGCAGGGATTGAGCGCTGGTGAAGGCATCCGACGCGGTGGCGTCGTCCCCGAGCCGGGACGCCGCGATGCCTTCCCCGAGGCGGTATGGAGCCAGCTCGTGAAGGTCCGCGGCCCACCGGAAGTCCTCAAGGGCGGCCTGGGCGTCACCGCGATCGAGGGCATCGTTGCCGAGTTGGGCGCGGACCATCGCCGCATCGATGGGCACGAGCAGCAGCGCACCGGTCGCGACGACCACGGCACCTGCCAGGATCCGCGAGGCCGCTGGCCGGACGGGTGCGACCGCCGCCGGCGGATCGATGCGTGCGACGAGCAGGAACACGAGGAGGACCACCGCGGGCACGTGGAACTGCGTGTCCACGACCGAGTGGACCAGCATCGCGACGAGGCTGCCCACCACCACCAGCGCCAGCTCAGGCGACCGCCCCGTCCCGGTGCGGATTGCTCGCCCGGCCAGGCGCGCCACGGTGACGAGGATCCAGACCGCTGCAGCCATCGCGAGCACCCCGCCATCGACCAGGACCTGGAGCACGCTGTTGTGACTTGTCGTGAGAACTGCCAGGTTGGGCTCGGTGATCGGGGAGCCCGGGCGCAGGAGCGGGAACGTACCGGGCCCAGTGCCCGTCAGCGGCTGTCCCGTGAACATCGCCCACGCCGCGGACCACAGCTCCCAGCGGCCCGCATCACCGCTCAGCAGCCGCGGCAGCAGGACCGGGGCGAGCACCACGAGCGCGACCACGGCCCCCAGGCCCAGGACCACCGCCGGTCCGCGGTTCCGGCCCCTCGTCGACGGCATCGGCCTACCCGCGCGGGCCCAGGCAATCACGGCCACGCATCCGACCGCCGCCAGCGCGCCGAGCCAGGCCCCGCGTGACCCTGTGACCATCAGGGCGAACAGGCCGAGGCCCGCGATGGTGCCGGCCAGGCGCGGCCTGGCGAGGCGGCGCCAAGCAAGCCATGCGGCTACGGGCACCAGCAGCTCCAGGTGGAGGGCGATGGCGTTGACCGTCCCGATCGTCAGGCCAACGTCGCCGGGCCGGATGGGCGGAACGGAGATGCCGGCCACCGACCACCAGCTGACCCATTGCAGCAGCGCCTGGAGCAGGTACGCCACGACGAGCAACAGGGTCGCGCCAACCAGCAGCCGGTCCACGCGGGGGCCCAGCCAGTCCGACCACAGCACCGAGCGCACGGCCAGGTAGGCGGGGGCGGCGAGCAGGACCCACGCCAGCGCCTCGACGCTCGTCGCGGGACGCTGGCTGAATGCGGTGGCGGCAGCGGTTGCCAGGAGCCACGCGAGCCCGGGCAGGATCAGGGGCGACCGCGAGTCGACCGCTCCTCGCCATGCGGCGACACCAAACGCGATCGCCGACGCGAGCAGCAGCAGCTGGTTGAGGATTTCGAGCCTGCGCCGACGGCAGGAAGTTCGACGTTCCGGTGAAGAAGATGAGGTCGATCCCGACCATGGCCACGATTGCCCACAGGGCAAGCCGTGCGCCCCCGATGGGCGCCGCCCTGCCATCATCCCGGCCGGTCGCAGCGTCGATCACGCGCGCCACTCTAGCCCCTTCGTACCCCTCGGAGGACCCGCGACCCGGTGCTAGGCTGCACCGGCTGTGCGCATTCCCGTCACGTTGTTCCTGATCGCCTTGCTGGCGAGGGTGGCGGCGGCGGTCGCGTTCCCGGACCCCGCCTACCCGGACTCGTCCTACTACGTGGACGTCGCCCGGCAGGTGGCGGCGGGGCATGGCTTCAACGTGGACTTCGTCTGGATCTTCCCCGAGGTCGGTGGCGCAATCCCCGCCAGCCCGGTGCTGCCAGTCCCCTCGAACGCCCACTGGATGCCGCTGGCCTCAATCGTCCAGGTCCCGTTCATCTGGCTGCTGGGCCCGACGATGCTGGCGTCGCTACTGCCCTTCCTGCTGATCGGATCGCTGGCGGCACCCCTTGCCTGGGCAATCGCACGGGATGCCCGTGCCCCGGGATACGTCGCCGTGGGTGCCGGGTTGCTCGCGGCCTTCCCGCTCCTGACCCTTGTGTTCATGGCCCAGCCTGACAACTTCGCGCTGTTCGAGATGGTCACCGCGGGCTCGCTCTTCCTCGCAAGCCGGGGGCTGCGCGGCAGCGCCTGGTCGTTCGCGGTCGCGGGCCTGCTGGCGGGGCTTGCGACCCTGTCGCGCTCGGACGGGGCGATCCTGGTGGCCATGCTCGCGGCCGTGTTCCTGTGGGATCGATTGCGAAGCCGCTGGCCATCGGGGGGCAGCGCGGCTCGTCCCGCGCGCATCCCCCTCAAGGCCGCCTTTGGCTCGCTGGCCCTGTTCGCGGCGGTCATGGGGCCGTGGCTCGCACGCCAGCTGGCGGTGTTCGGAGCGATCTCGCCATCCTCGTCCACGGGCAAGGTCATGTTCATCCGGGACTTCGGTGAGTGGAACAGCATCACCACGCCCGCGACGCTGGACCACCTCCTGGGGATGGGCATCGGTCCCCTCCTGCTGACGCGCCTGGAAGGGTTCCTGACCGCGCTGTTGCTCTTCTCCGTGCTCGCCTGCGCGATCCTCCTGGTGCCGCCACTGCTGGTGGGTGCCTGGCAACGGCGACACGACGAGGTCTTCGGGCCCGCGTTCGCCTACGCCTTCCTGTTCGTCGCGGCGAGCAGCGTGCTGTTCGCGATCCATGTGCCCGGCGGCATGTTCATCCACTCCGCGGTTGGACTCCTCCCGCATGCGTACGTGCTGGCGCTGGTGGGGCTGGTCGCCATCGTCAACAGGGTCGCAACGTGGCGTCCCCGGATGGACGTCGCGAGGGCGGCGCGGCTGGTCGTCGGCGGCGCCGTTGTCTTCGGCATCGTCTGCTCGGTGGCGGGCGTCGTGGGCGTTCGGAGTGGTTGGGAGGCGAAACGGGAGCGGATGCAGGCCGTCGCCGCCGCGCTGACCGCGGCAGGGGTTCCGATGGACGACCGGCTGATGTCCACGGACGCGTCCGGCTATCGCTACTGGACGGGCCGCCCGGGCGTGGTGCTGGTCAATGATCCCCTGGAGACCGTGGAGCACGTCGCGCGGGCCTACGACGTGCGCTGGCTCGTCCTCGATCTCAAGGATGACGTGCCGGCCAGCACGCAGATCCTCGTGCAGGGCGAGCGCCCGGCGTGGGTCGGGCCGCCCCTTCTCGAGCGCGCGGACGTGGCCGTGTACCCGGTCTGCCTCGGCGACACCGACGCCCGATGCGCCGGCGCAGCCCGGCCGGGAGCACGCTCATGAGCCGCCGCGAGGCCTGGCTCACGGCGCTGGCGATCTTCGTCGTCGCCGTCGTGGTCAGGGCCGTCGCTGCCGCGGCCATCTCGTTCCCGGCCCAGGATGCCGCGTACTACATCGGCGTGGCCCGGAACGTCGCCGAGGGCCGCGGGCTGGTCACTGACGTGATCTGGAGCTACGCGACACCGCCGCTGGATCTGCCTCGTGCGGCCTTCGAGCTCTGGCTGCCGTTGCCCAGCCTGCTGTTTGCGGTCCCGCTGCTGGCCATGGGCGCCGCGAGCGACGTGTCGCTTGAGACCGCCCTCCGCGCTGCCCAGGTCGTGTCGGTCGTGCTTGGCGCCCTGCTGGCGGTCCTCGCCTGGCGCCTCGCCGCCGACCTCGCGGCCGAGCGGGGGCTGTCCCCCGGTCGAGCCCGGACGCTGGCCATCGGCGCGGGCCTGACCGCGGCCGTGTACCTCCCTTTGATCCTCCACTCCGTGCAGCCCGACTCAACCACGTTGTTCGGCGTGCTCGTCGCTGGGCGCGTGCCTGCTCATGGCCCGAGCCCTGCGCGACCCCCGTGGGGCGCGCCTCACCGATCCGCGCCTGCTCGCGATCGGTGGCCTCCTGGGGGCGGCGGCCCTGACGCGCAACGAGGCCGTGTGGCTGGCCCTGCTCTGGGTCTGGCTGGTCCTGCGCATCCACGAGCAGCGATGGAGCGTCCGGCTCCGGCTGATTGGCGTGGTCGCGGGTGTCAGCCTGCTGGTGTTCGCCCCATGGGCATACCGCGACTGGGTCGTCTTCGGCTCACCGCTGCCCGGCCAGGCGGCATTGAATGCCCTCTCCCTGACCGGGTTCGACATCTTCGCCTGGAACGACCCGCCGACCCTGGAGCGCTACCTCGCGATCGGCCCCGGAAATCTCGCCGGGATGCGCGTTGAGGGCATCGTGCACAACACGATCGACGTGCTCGTCCTGCTCGGATTCCCGATCTCGGTGATCGGGCTGCTGGCGCTGCCGTGGCAGGGCAGGGACCGGGCGCTGCGGCCGGTGCTGCTCCTCACCGTTCTGATCTTCCTGATCGCGGGCCTGGTCTTCCCCGTATCAACGACCTGGGGCACCTTCCTCCATGCGGCGGCCCCGGTGCACGTGCTCCTCATCGTCTCTGCCGTGGGGGTTCTCGAGGCCGCGCTTGCGTGGCTCGCAGCACGCATGGGCTGGACGCGCCCGGTCACCTGGCTGGGAGCGCTCTTCGCCATCCTCAGCTCTGCCATGCTCTCGATCGCGCTGCTGCCACCGTCCGCCATCAGGTCGCGTGACGAAGCCCGCACCTTTGCGGTGCTTGCTCGCCAGATGGCGGAGCTCGGGTCGCCCCTCCTGCAGGCCGGGCCCGTCATCGCCGATCAGCCGATCTGGCTCGCTGAGGCCGTCCGGATTCCAGCCCTCGCCCTGCCCGACGAGGGCCCTGCCGACGTCCTCGACCTGGCCCGGGACGCCCGATTCCGTGCCCGGTGGCTGGTGATGACGGGCACGGATCACGGGGACTGGCCCGCCATCCTCGACTCGTCGCCCGATCCGGCGGCAGCCTGCTTCCGGGAGGTGCAGCTGCCGGTCCCGGGCGACCCTGTCGATGCCCTGTCGGTGGAGGGCGTTCGGGTGTTCCGGATCGACTGCGCCGAACCCGCCTCGCCATAGCGCCCGTCACGGCTACACTCCGGGCGATGGATGCTTCCCGGAGCGAAACGGCACGCGCCCGGTTCGACGAGCTGCACACCGAAGCGGCGGAGGCGCTCGCCTATGCCGCGAACACGCTGCGCGCCGTACGGGACCGGTATCGAGGCGCCTACCTGGAGGAGCTGGCCCGCTGGCAGGGGCTCAGCGACGACCTTGGCTCGCTGGATCGCGAGGCGGCCGCCGGGGATGAGGTCGGGGGCGATGGGATCGCTGCCACCGCTGCCGAGGCCGGCGCTGCCGACGGCTATCTCCGCACGCTCCGGGGTGAGGTGGACCAGTCGCGTGGCGACCTGGGTCGCCGAGAGGCGGAGCTGTCCCGCCTCGAGCTGGCCATCCGCAACCTTGAGAGCACGTGGCTGTTCCTGGAGCGCGGCGATGCAAGCCTGGTGACGGAGCCGTCACTGCCCACCATGCCCACCGAGCTCAAGATGCGGATCGTGGAGGCACAGGAGGCGGAGCGCGCCCGCCTCGCCCAGGAGGTCCACGACGGGCCGGCCCAGGCCCTCTCCAACGCCATCTTCCAGGTGGAGTTCATCGACCGCGTCTTCGACTCGGACCCGCCGATGGCCCGCACGGAGCTGCGGTTCCTCCGGGATCTGCTGCGGCGGGAGCTGGGCGACGTCCGCAGCTTCCTCACCCAGCTCCGCCCGCCGGTGCTGGACGAGCTGGGCCTTGACGGCGCCATTGCCGACACGATCGCAACCCAGGCAGCCATCTCCGGGCTGAGCATCAGCGCCGAGAACGGCGCCCCCGGCAACGATCTCACCAGCGCCGCCCAGACGGTCGTGCTGCGCGTGGTCCAGGAGGCGCTCCAGAACGTCCGCAAGCACGCCGGTGCCACGAAGGTGGTGGTCACAACGACGCTGGAAGATGGACAATGGGTCCTGGAGGTCCGTGACGATGGTCGCGGCTTCGACACCGGAGCCGTGGCGGCCCGTGGGCGTCGCAACTTCGGACTGCAGTTCATGCGTGAGCGAGCCGAGCTTGTCGGTGCACAATTCGAAGTCAGATCGCGGCCGGAGGCGGGTACGGTCGTGCGGCTCGCGATCCCGTTGACGCAGAAGGAGATCGAATGACGGAGTACCAGGGGTCGGAGCGTCGCCGGGGCGACAGGCGAACCGAGTCATTCGAACGGGTCAGGATCGTGATCGTGGACGATCACGCCCTGTTCCGGGCGGGCATTCGCGGGATTCTTCAGCAGGAACCGGACCTGGAGGTCGTCGCAGAGGCGGACGACCCGCGATCCGCGATGGATGCCGCCTTCGCCACCAACCCGGACGTGATCCTGATGGATCTCTCGCTGCCGGCGCCCGGCGGCATCGAGACAACGCAGCGGGTCAAGCGCGAGCTCCCGGCGACGGCCATCGTGGTGCTGTCCCACGACGAGGACGAGGACGCGCTGTTCGAGGCCATCAAGGCCGGCGCGGCCGCGTTCATCCTCAAGGACATCGCGCCCGAGGACCTGGTCATGATCATCCGGCGCGTCGTGGCCGGCGAGTACCTGATCAACGACAAGGTGTTCAGCAAGCCTGCCGTTGCCTCCCGCGTGCTCAAGGAATTCCGCGAGCTGGCCGTCTACGGCCAGGAGGCGGCGCCCGTCTTCGCGCCCCTGTCACCGCGCGAGGTGGAGATCCTGGACAACATCGCCCAGGGGATGACCAACAAACAGGTCGCCTACGCGCTGTCGATCAGCGAGCAGACGGTCAAGAACCACATGAGCTCCATCCTCCGCAAGCTTGCGGTGAACGACCGGACCCAGGCCGTGGTGTACGCAATGCGCCAGGGCTGGATCCGGATGCCGGACGATTGAGGTCCCCTCCCCCGGGGACCATCCGCGCATCATGACCGGCGGCAGCCCGACAAGCCCCCAGGCCCTGCTCGCGGCCGAGGTACGCAACGAGATCGCGGCGCTGGGGAGTGAGCTCGCTGAGATCGAGATGCTCGGCGGCCAGGCCCGCGCGGAGGCGGTGCGCCATGAGCAGAAGCGCGCACAGGCGGCGGATCGGCTGGACAAGCAGGCCAAGCCCGCCGATGCCCCGGAGACTGCGGCAGCCTACGCAGCGCTGGTGACCCTGACCAGGCGCGCGGTGCTGATGGAGGCCCAGGTGGACGTCCTGGAGGGCAAGCGCAAGGCGCTGGCTCGTCACCGGACGGCTCTCGAGGATCTCGTCGGGCGGATGGATGCCGCGATGGAAGCGACGCCGGACCCGGCCGAGGATGCGGCACTGCGGCCGTCCCTGTCCCGCGTGGTCCTCAGCGCCCAGGAGGACCTGCGCCGGGAGATCGCCCGGGCCATGCACGATGGACCGGCGCAGTCCCTGACCAACATCGTGCTCCAGGCCGAGATCGTGGAGCGCCTCCTGGAACGGGCCCCGGAGCAGTCCAGGGGCGAGATGCGGCAGCTGGTATCCATGGTCCAGCAGACGCTCGAGGCCACCAAGAGCTTCATCTTCGACGTGCGGCCGATGGTGCTTGATGACCTGGGCCTGGTGCCCACGCTCCGGCGCGCCGCCCGCGAGCGCGGCCGCCGCGCGCACGTCCAGGTGGAGTTCGAGTCGCTGGGAACCGACCAGCGGCTCGCGGTAGACGTGGAGAGCGCCATCTTCCGGACGCTCGACGGTGCGCTCGCGGTCTATCTCGGGCTGGGTGCGGAGCGTGTGCTCCTGCGACTTGACTGGGCCGACGAGCTCGAGGCCCGCCTGGTGGCCGGCCGAGATGCGGCGGGCTCGTCCGGCGATGCCCTGCCGGACGTGCCGACGGGTGACGTACCCGACGCCATCAAGCAGATGATCCAGGACCGGCACGACGACCGCAACGCGGCCCTCGAGGCGGCCGAGCAGGCGGCGATCGTGGTCCTGCCCCAGGCCGCCCTGCGGGATGCGGAGGAACGGGCGGCGTCAATCGGCGGCCGCCTGGAGATCCTGGCGGGCGGCGGCGAGCTGCGCCTGGTTATCCCCCTTCCCGTCGCGGCCGAGGTGAACGGGGAGCAGGCGTGATCGACCGGCGGGGCGCCGCGGACCCCGGCCCGGGCATCCTGGAGACGTCCCTGGTCCTGGGCAGCGCCGTGCTGCTGGCAGCCGTGATCGTCGTCTTCTTCGGGGGCACGCTGGCGGAGCTGATCGGCGTCCTGGTGGACGCCGCACACGGCGGCCGCTGACGCCGCCGAGATCCGGCCCGCGACAGGACGATCGTCCCATTGGCGATGACACGGCGACCGACTACGGTTCGAGGCAGCCCACGGTTTGTCTGGGCATCACGCTCTCATCTGGGGAGGTCTCAATGGCCCTTGTCAACGCACTCATCGCCCGCCTCTCGAACGACGAGGAGGGCCAGGGTCTCGCCGAGTACGCGCTGATCCTCGCGCTCATCGCCATCGTGGCCATCGTGGCCCTGCTGTTCCTGGGCGGCCAGGTGTCCGCCATCCTGAACACGGTCGGCACGTCCATCTAGTCCGCACCGTTCCAAGCGCACCCGAGGCCGCCGGCTCGTCCGGCGGCCTCGCTGCGTCACCCGCCATTCCTGGTGCCGCTCGGCACCAGAGTGCAGTTAGGGCCAATTGACACTTGCCCGCCTCCCGAATAACGTCAGATCCGCCGCGGGATATCCGCGGACTCTCGAAGGAAAGGAGGTACCCCTCACAATGTCCGTTATCAACGCACTTATCGCCCGCATTTCGAACGACGAGGAGGGCCAGGGTCTCGCCGAGTACGCGCTGATCCTCGCGCTCATCGCCATCGTGGCCATCGTGGCCCTGCTCTTCCTGGGCGGCCAGGTCTCGACCATCCTGAACCAGGTCGGCACGTCCATCTAGTCCCCGCCCACAATCTCGTCGCCGGCTGCGGTCACCGACCTTGCAGCCGGCGGCGCTGTTTCCGGCGCCGATCAGGGTTGACCCCGTGGGGTGACCATCGGCCGGTTGACCCGTTGAAGACGATCGGTACCGTGAGAGACGCCTTGGTCGACCTGCGGAATGCCGCAGGTCGCACTCGGCCGCAGGATCCGGAACGGGGCATCCAGCCCCGAAGGGAGGTGGTGGCAGTCGTGCTCACGAAGCTGCTTGTCCTGGCCTCGTTGCTCGCGTCACATGACGATGAGGACGGCCAGGGGCTCGCCGAATATGCACTCATCCTCGCGCTTATCGCAGTCGTCTCGATCCTGGCCCTGCTCTACCTGGGCACCCAGGTCAACGACAAGATGGTAATCATCGGCAACGCTGTCTAGCTGATCGCATCGATCTCATTCGGACACGACCCGCCGGCGCCTCCGGCGGGTCGTCCGCTTCTCGGCTCCACCGTTCTCGACTCCGCTTTGGTGCTTCCCGTCGCGGCTGGGGGGTGTCACAATGCCGCAATCACTCGGCCTTGCAGTCCACCTTGCGGCGAACGGAGCATCTGCCCAAATCCTCCCAACGGTCCTAGCCCTTTTGGCTAGTCGCGGGCTGGAATCGCGGTGCTAGAGTGGTGCCACTTGTCACTACGACTCGGGGAGACATTCTTTGAAGCGCTCGAATCGACTGGTCCTGCTCATCGGGATCTTTCTCGCACTCGTCGCGTTCATTCTCATCGTCATGATGCTGGGCAATGGAGGCGGTGTCGGTGACAACCGGCCGTCGGCTGCGCCGACCACCACCAAGGTGGTGGTCGCCGCCAAGAGCATCGACCTGGGTGCCACCATCCAGCAGTCCGACCTGTCCACGAAGGACTTCACGGTCGGCGAGGAGCCGATCGACTCCTACAACGACACGTCCCTGGTGATCGGGCAGGTCGCCCGGTCCAGCGTGACGCAGGGCCAGCTGATCACCAGCTCCGTGCTCAATGCCAGCGGGGCGATCCAGAACATCGAGACACCGGCCGGCTACGTGGCCATGAGCGTCCAGGTTGACCAGGTCACCGGCGTGGGCACGATCATCAAGCCCGGCGACTTCGTGGACCTCGTCAGCGGCTTCACCACCGCCGAGAAGGTGCCGCTCGTGATCCCGGGCCCGGGCTCGACCAAGGACGCGGGCACCTACGAGCTGTACCCGGCCGAGACGTACAACCACACGACGGTCAAGGTCCTCGCCCAGGGCCTCCAGGTCCTCGGGACACTGCTGCCTGAGCCGCCGCAGACCACCGAACCCGCACCGAGCACGGCACCGGACGGGACCACGACGACCCTCAACGGCCAGCAGCAGATCGTCATCCTGGCTGTGCCCACGCAGGACGCCGAAGTCATCAAGTTCAGCCAGATCGACGGCGACATCTCGCTGGTGCTGCGCTCCGCCGCGGACTGCACGACCAAGCCCCTCGACGGCATCACCTACTGCCCGGTCGTGGCGACCACCGGGATCACGCTGCGCCGCCTCGTCGACGACCGCGGGGTCATCCCGCCGACCGTCGTCCAGGTGATCCAGCCCACGCCGCTGCCCGGTTCGGTGGCGACACCCAAGCCCTAGCACCGGCGCTCCCCCGAGCGGAACCGCGTGATCGGCCGGTCACCAGCCGGCCGATCCGCGACCCCGGCATCCGGGCCGCAAGCGAACCACCACCGCGCCCACCCAGAGACTCCTGAGGTCAATCCACCAGGACATGGCAGACCAGATCCGCGTCCTCATCGTCGACGACATCCCGGAGACCCGAGATCACCTCGCGAAGCTGCTTGGCTTCGAGGCTGATTTCGAGGTCGTCGGTGCGGCGGCGTCCGGACGCGAAGCCCTCGAGATGGCCGCCCGGCTCCGGCCGGACGTGGCGCTCATGGACATCAACATGCCGGACATGGACGGGATCGCCGCCACCGAACGCATGGCCGCCGAGGTCCCGAGCACCGCGGTCGTCATGATGTCCGTGCAGGGCGAGGCGGACTATCTCCGCCGGTCCATGCTGGCGGGCGCTCGTGAGTTCCTGGTCAAGCCGTTCTCCAGCGACGAGCTGACCTCCTCGATCCGCCAGGTCTACAAGCGTGAGCAGGACAAGCTGTCCCGGATCGCGGTCCAGCCCGCACCGGGCAACGGAACCGCGGCGGGCGCGAAACCACCGGCAGCCTCCCGGGACGACGTCGAGCCCGGCCGGGTCATCGCGGTGTTCGGGCCCAAGGGCGGCGTGGGACGCACCACGCTGGCCGTCAACCTCGCCGTCGCCGCGGCCACCGAGCTCGGCCAGCGAACCTGCCTGGTGGATGCCTCGTTCCAGTTCGGCGACGTCGGCGTCCTGCTCAACCTCAACCCCAAGAACAAGTCCATCGCGGACCTCATCCCGGAGCTCGACGCCGGTGAGCCCGAGTCCATCCACAACTTCCTTATCAGCCATTCCGCGGGGATCCGCGTGCTCCTGGCTCCCCCATCTCCCGAGATGGCAGAGCTGATCACGCCGCTCGGCGCCAAGCACATGCTGGAGGCGCTCCGCGCCGAACATGACCTGGTGATCGTGGACTGCATGTCGTCCTTCAACGACACCACGCTCGCCATCCTCGACATCGCCGACACCGTCCTCACGATGCTGTCGCTCGAGATCACGTCGATCAAGAACATCCGCCTCTTCCTGGAGGTGGCGGACCAGCTGGGCTACGCGTCGGACAAGATCCGGCTCGTGCTCAACCGCGCCGACTCCTCGCTGGGCATCCGCGTCGCGGACGTCGAGCATTCGATCGGCCGGCGAGTGGACCACACCATCGTCTCCGATGGCCGGAGCGTGGTGTACGCACTCAACCGGGGCGTGCCATTCTTCCTGTCCAATCGCGAAGCCCAGGTGTCCCAGGACATCCTGCGGCTGGCGACGGCGGTCGCGGGAACCCGTGTCGTCGAGACCGGCGACCCGGCCAAGAAGAGTGCACAGAAGAAGTCGCTGTTCGCATGGCGATGACGAGGTGTGACGAATGAGTCTCCTGAAGCGCATCGAGAGCGCCCGTCCCGGCGCCGAGGCGGCGCCCGGCGGGTCGTCCAACGTCCCGGTCCCGGCACCGGGCGGCTCGGGAGGTGGCGCCCAGCCGCCGGCCGCAGCTCCCACCGGCAGGCTGATGACCCAGGCTCCGGTCCGCGAATCGTTCCGGGACGTGAAGTTCCGGCTGCAGAACCGCGTGATCCAGGACCTGGACCCGAAGCTGGACCTGTCCAACCAGGTCGAGGTCCGACGCCAGATCGAGGAGATCTTCGGCAAGGTCATCGACGAGGAGGGGCTCGCCCTCACCCGCGCCGAGCGGGTGCGGATGCTGGAGCAGATCACCGATGAGATCATCGGCCTCGGCCCGCTGGAGCCTCTTCTCCGCGACGAGAGCATCTCCGAGGTGATGGTCAACGGGCCGCGCCAGGTCTACATCGAGCGCAGCGGCCGCCTGGAGCTCACGAACGTCGTGTTCCAGAACGACGACCACGTGATGCGCATCATCGATCGCATCATCGCCCCGATCGGCCGGCGCGTGGACGAGTCCTCCCCGATGGTGGATGCGCGCCTCACCGATGGCTCCCGCGTCAATGCAATCATCCCGCCCCTGTCCCTGGTGGGCCCGGTCATCACCATCCGGAAGTTCTCCGCCAGCCCGTTCACGGTGGATGACCTCATCCGCTTCGGGACCGCGACGCCGGACATGTTCGAGTTCCTGCGGGCGGCCGTAGAGGCGCGCCTGAACGTGTTCGTCTCCGGCGGCACCGGCTCCGGCAAGACCACGACGCTCAACGTGCTGTCCTCGTTCATTCCGAACGACGAGCGCATCGTGACGATCGAGGACGCCGCCGAGCTCCAGCTCCGACAGGAGCACGTGGTGACGCTTGAGTCCCGCCCGCCCAACATCGAGGGCAAGGGCATGATCCCGATCCGCGAGCTCGTCCGGAACTCGCTGCGGATGCGGCCCGACCGCATCATCGTCGGCGAGTGTCGTTCCGGCGAGGCGCTGGACATGCTCCAGGCGATGAACACGGGCCACGACGGCTCGATGTCCACCGGTCACGCGAACAGCCCCCGCGACATGCTCTCCCGCCTCGAGACCATGGTCCTGATGGCCGGCGTGGACCTGCCGGTCCGCGCCATCCGGGAGCAGATCGCGTCCGCCGTGGACGTCATCGTCCACCAGTCACGCCTCAAGGACGGGACCCGCCGCATCACCAACATCACCGAGGTCCAGGGCATGGAGGGTGACGTGATCGTGATGCAGGACGTGTTCGTCTTCGAGCAGACGGGCGTCATCGAGGGCAAGATCCAGGGCCGCCTCAAGCCGACCGGCATCCGGCCCAAGTTCGTCGAGAAGTTCGAGGTCCAGGGCATTCACCTGCCGCCGGGCCTGTTCGGCTTCTCGTACTAGCGATCCGGGGAGACGCCACGTGGACTCGACAACGATGACCATCGCCATCGCCGGCATCGCCGCACTCGCGATCCTGCTGATCGCGGTGGGGATCGCGATGTCCGGCGGAGGTTCCGGGATCAACGCCCGGCTGGAACGCTATGCCTCGACCAAGCCGGACGTCCCGGCTGCCACCGCCTCCTCGGAAGGCGGCCTCGCCGCCGCCCTCCAGGGCAGCCAGGCACTGACGCAGCTCAACAAGGTGGTGGAGCAGCGGGACTTCGGGGCCAACCTGTCCCGGGAGATCGCCCGGGCGGACCTCAAGCTCAAGCCGAGTGAGTACCTGATGATCTGGGCGGGCACGACCGTCGGCATCCCGCTGGCCATGCTCGGGCTCTCGGTCGTGTTGCCGAGCCTGGCCAACCCGATCCTGCTGCTCGTCGGCGGGTTCATCGGCTTCATGCTCCCCCGCTTCTGGCTGGGCCGGCGCAAGAACGGCCGCCTTGGCTCGTTCAACAAGCAGCTCCCGGACACGATCACCCTGATCGCGAACGCGCTGCGGGCCGGTTCCTCGTTCCTCCAGGCCATCGAGCTCGTGGTCCGCGAATCGCGGCCGCCGATCTCGACCGAGTTCGGGCGCGTGATCCGCGAGGTCAACCTGGGCCTCTCGTTCGACGTCGCCCTCGAGAACATGGTCAGGCGCGTGAAGTCCGACGACCTGGAGCTGATGGCCACCGCCATCTCCATCCAGCACACCGTCGGCGGCAACCTGGCCGAGATCCTGGACTCCATCGCGTTCACGATCCGCGAGCGAGTCCGCATCCAGGGCGAGATCCGGACGCTGACGGCCCAGCAGCGCATGTCCGGCTACGTGGTGGGCTTCCTGCCAATCGGCCTGGCCGGGTTCCTGTTCATCGCGGCGCCCGGCTTCATGGAGCCGATGTTCAGCGACAAGCTCACCGTCATCGGGTTGCCAGCGGGCGTGATCATCCTGATGCTGGGTGGCTTCTCGATGTTCATGGGCTTCATGTTCATCCGAAAAATCGTGGATATCGAGGTCTAGCGCATGGACGGCGTTCTGCCCCTCGTCGTGGCGGCGATCGCAGCCGGCGCGATCCTGTTGATCTTCATCGGCCTGGCCTCCGGGCCACAGGTCGACCCGGTACAGGCCCGGCTCAGCCAGCTTGGCACCATGCAGGCCAAGAACCTGGAGGAGCTCGAGCTCCAGGCGCCCCTAATCGACCGCACCCTGCGGCCGATGATGGCCCGTCTCTCGGGCCGTGCATCGCGCATGGCGAGCACCTCCTTCACTCAGTCAACCGAGAAGCGCCTCGCGCTGGCCGGCAACCCCGGCGAGCTGCGGACCGCGGACTGGATGGGCATCAAGGCCATCGGCGCCATCATCGGCGGTGCCGTGGCCGTGCTGCTGTTCGTCGTCCCGGGCCTCGTGTCCGTCCTCTCCTTCCCGCTCAACCTGCTGCTGATCCCGGTAGGCCTGTACCTGGGCTACGCCATGCCCGAGTTCTGGCTGGGCGGCCGCATCAAGAAGCGCCAGAAGCTCATCCTGCTCCAGATCCCGGATGCGCTCGATCTGCTGACGATCTCCGTCCGTGCCGGCCTCGGCTTTGACGGTGCCCTGGGCAAGGTGGTCGAGAAGCTCAAAGGCCCCCTCCCCGACGAGTTCCGGCGGGGTCTGGCGGAGATCCGGGTGGGCAAGCCGCGGCGTGACGCGTTGCGGGACATCGTTCCCCGCACCGAGGTCCAGGCACTCACCAACTTCATCGGCGCCATCATCCAGGCCGAGCAGCTGGGCGTCTCGATCAGCAAGGTCCTCCAGGTCCAGTCCGAGCAGTTGCGCATCGAGCGCCGCCAGCGCGCCGAGGAGATGGCGGCCAAGGCGCCGATCAAGATGCTGTTCCCGCTGGTCGGGTGCATCTTCCCGTCGCTGTTCATCGTCATCCTCGGCCCGGCCATCATCCTGATCATCACCGGCCTTCAGGGCAGCGGCGTCTAGGCCGGGTTGTCTCCCGGCTCGGCCATGAGCCCCGACGCGCACGCGAGGTGCGGTGTCGCCAGCAACCTCGACCGGGACGTGGTCCTGGTCGAGCGCCTGGAGACGGCGGCGTCGCTGTGGGCCAAGTTCATGGGGCTCATGGGCCGGTCGTCCTTGCCCGCGGGAGACGGCATGTGGCTGCCCGCCAGCAACGGGATCCACATGATGTTCATGCGCTTTCCGATCGACGCGGTCTTCGTGTCCAAGCCCGCGGCGGATGGCACCCGGCGGGTGACGTCCGTGCACCGCAGGCTACGGGCCTGGACAGGGCTGGTCCCGCTCGTCCGGGGTGCGGACGGCGTCCTGGAGCTGCCCGTGGGAACCATCGACGCCACGGGGACGACCGTGGGCGACAGGGTGGAGATCCGCGAGGCCGGGTAGCGACCCCGGGGCCGCGCTCCGGTCCCGTGCCCGTGGCCGGGCCTGTGTCCCGCGCCGTGCACGGGCCGTGTCCCGCGCCGTGCACATGGGCCGTCCCGTGTGTGGTCCCGCGCCGTGCGCACGGCCGTCCCGTGTGTGGTCGCCCCGCCGGGCGGGGCAACGGGCGCGTCCTGAGACGGTCTGCCCGCCCGGCGACGCATCCGATGCACCCCGATGCCACTCCATGCAACATCGGCCATGCCAGGCGGCCAGTCTGTTCCGCCCTGAGCCCGTTGCCCCGCTGCGCGACGGGGGTGCACCTGCGAGGGACGGCCAACCCGGCTACTCAGGGGCACGACCAACCCGGCAACGCCCGGGCGCGAGGCAGGAGTGGGTGACGTCGCGCGGTTGAGCAGCAGGTAAGCGCCGTGGATCACCATCAGGAGCATGACCACTCGCGAGCGTCCGGGCGACCGGGGCGCGGATGAGGCCCGGCGCCTGAGTGCGAGCGCGGGGAGCGAGATCCGTGCCGCACGACGCCACCTTGGCTGGAGCCTCTCGACTGCCGCCCGGCGAGCGGGCATGTCCCCGTCGCAGCTGGCGAGGGTCGAGCTCGCCCGCAACGCGCGCCCGACGCTGGACCAGGTCTGTCGTGCCGCGCGAGCCGTGGGTCTCCGCCCGTGGCTGAAGCTCTACCCGGACGAGGCACCAATCCGGGATGCCCCTCAGCTCAAGCTCCTGGCCCGTTTCGAAGCGCTCCTCCCGCCGTCGCTGCGGCTCCGGCGGGAGGTCCCGCTGCCCGTCGCGGGTGACCTCCGGGCGTGGGATGGGCGGATATCGGACGGCAAGCGCACGGGCTCCGTGGAGGCCGAGTCCAAGCTTGATGATGTGCAGGCTGTCAGCCGGCGGATCGAGCTGAAGGTCCGCGACGATCCAGGTGCCGGGGTGGTCATCCTGCTGCTGAACCGGACAGCCCACAATCGGCGGATCCTCGCGAGCCACCGCGAGGCGCTCCGCGTCCAGTTTCCCCTGGACGGTGCCGCGATCGCGCGCGATCTGCGCAGCGGGCGCGTGCCTGCGGCCAGCGGAATCATCCTCCGCTGATCCCGCCGTGACCGGCATCCTGCGGCCAATGAGCCGCCTCCTGGACCTCGCCCTGCCACCGGTGTGTGCGGGCTGCGGGCGCGAGGGCGACGCGATCTGCGCCGCCTGCCTGCCGGCCGTGGGGACCCGGCTGGAGCTGCCCCCCGGGACCCCGCTGGGCCTCGCGGAAGGGCCGCCCCATCCGTTGCTCCAGCTGGAGTGGTGCTCGCCGTTCGCGGGGACCACGCGCAGGGCGCTGCACGCACTGAAGTACGCGGGTGAGCGGCGGCTGGCGACGCCGCTGGGGACGGTGGTCGCGGAGCGCTGGCGCCGGGCGGGCGCCGGCGGCGAGCTTCTGGTCCCCGTGCCAGTCCATGCCGGCCGGCGCAGGGAGCGGGGCTACGACCAGGCGGCCCTCATCGCGGAGGCCGCGGCAGCGCAGCTTGGGATGCCCTGGCAGGCGGCGGTGGTCCGCACCCGGGCGACGGCAGCCCAGTACCACCTGGACCGGAACCATCGGGCCTCGAACGTCGCAGATGCGTTCGCTGTGGCCCCCTCGGCGGGACCGTGGATCGTCGGCCGGTGGGTGGTGCTGGTGGACGACGTGGTGACCACGGGCGCCACGTTGTGCTCGACGGCGCAGGCTCTCCTCGACGCCGGAGCCGCCGCAGTGAGCGCGATCACGGTAGCCCGTGAACGATAATCGGCGGGCGATGCGGGGTCCTGCGGCACTTCCGGCACCCCGGCTCCCGGTGGCTATACTCGAACTCCGAGTGGGGTCCGACTCGCGGGCCCCCTCGCCCCACAGCCAGGCGCAACGCGCCAGGAGGTCACCCGTGAGGACGATCGTCAGGGGCAAGAACCTCGAGGTTCCGGACCGGGTCCGCGAATACGCGGAGCGCAAGTTCGCACGCCTCGAGCGGCTCCTCGATGACCGCACGGACGCCATCGTGGAGCTGTCCAACGAAGCGCACCGGAGCACGGCCGACTCCCATATCGCGGACGTCACGCTCGTCATCGATGGCAAGGCGCTCAAGAGCCGGGCGACAGGCTCCTCCTACCAGGCGGCGATCGACGTCGTCGTGGACAAGGTGGAGCGCCAGGCCAAGGACTTCAAGGAGAAGCCGCGCGTCCGTTCCCGGCCCGACGAGGAGAAGATGCTCCTGGCGAAGATCGCCGACGGGACGGCGGACACGACCACGGAGCCCAAGATCGTCAAGACCAAGCGCTTCGCCATCGAGCCGATGTTTGAGGAGGACGCGGTCGCGGCCATGGAGGACCTGGGCCACGACTTCTACGTGTTCGTGAACGCGGAGACGGAGCGGGTGGCCGTGATCTACCGGCGCAAGGACGGGGACTTCGGGCTGATCGAGCCGGTGGTGGGCGGCGAGTACACGTCGAAGGGGCGCTCGAACCGCTGAGGGTCAGGCGCCGGCCTGCGGGCGCGGGGCGGTGCGCCGGTAGCGGCCCGCGTCGCGGTCCACGTACCGCGCATCCACGAGGTACCGCCGCAGCGACGCGACGTCCGGGTGGAATAGCGCGATCCGCTGGTTGACCTCCTTCTCCGGGTAGTCGCGGTCCTCCGTGAACACCCGCTCGAGCAGGAAGCGGAGCACGATCTGTCGCTTCCCGGGTTGGGCGGGGATGGTCACCAGCCGCCCGTCAACGAGGTGGGCTCGCAGCGTCTTCGCCTCGTCGGGCGTGGGAGCGAGACGGGCGAGCGTGTCGGCAAGCGACTCGCCTTCATGTGGCCAGTCGCCGCCGGGGCTCCGCCCGGTGCCGGTCGTCTCGTGCTCGAGGGCCGCCAGGTCACGGCCGAGCTGCCCCAGGCGGTCCGGACGCGCGGCAAACAGCTCGGGACGATCGGCGGGTCGCTCGATGAGGCCGGCGGCCAGGAGGATCTCGAGGTGACGCCCCACCGCAGGCAGCGGCTGGCGCATCTCGGCGGCGAGCGTCTCGGCGGATGCGGGTCCCGCGACCAGCCGCGCGATGATCCGCAACCGGTGCTGGTCGACGAGGGCGCGCAGGCCCGCGAGGAGATCGGCGTCCATCGGTCGAGTCTAGGACGCCGTTGCCCTGGCGGCCAGCCGCCGTTGCGCGGACGGCGCGGCCCGCTGCCACCTTCGGCCTGGTGCCCTGGGCGCCCTATCGAGCGAACAGGCCTCCGCTACCCTTCCCTGACATGCTTCCGAACGGACGACGCCTGGGGGCGCACCTGCCGCTGGGGCACGGGATGGTCAAGGCCGCGGACAGGGC
Source organism: uncultured Chloroflexia bacterium (assembly GCA_963788375.1). Classification (GTDB taxonomy): domain Bacteria; phylum Chloroflexota; class Limnocylindria; order Limnocylindrales; family CSP1-4; genus CAIXZV01. The sequence continues at coordinate 112,227 of CAWBGT010000016.1, read as the reverse complement.
GGCCGAGATCGGTGCGTCCGCGTTGCAGGTCTTCACCGACAACCCGGCCTCGTGGCGCCGACGCCCCTCCCTGCCTGCCGAGCTGCCGGCGTTCCGGGCGCGGCTGGATGCCCGCGACGTTGCGCCCCTTGCCATCCACGCGCCGTATCTCGTCAACCTCGCGGGCCCGGACCCCGAGTTGCGACGACGATCCGCGGACGTCCTCGCCACCGAGCTGCGCGTGGCCAACGCCTACGGCGCCCGGCTCGTGAACGTGCACATCGGCTCGCACCGGGGAGACGGCCCGGCCGCGGGCGCGGAGCGCCTCGCGTTGGGGATCCGGAGCGTCCTGGAGGCCGTGGACGGGGCGGCGCCCGACGTGCTCCTGGTCCTGGAGAACGGTTCCGGCAGCGGCTTCGGACTGGGCGCCACGCTCGAGGAGCTTCGGGACATCGACCAGGCCATCGCGGCAGCCGGGGTCGACCGCGAGCGCTACGGGTTCTGCCTGGACACGGCGCACCTGTGGGGCGCGGGCTACCCCATCGACACGGCCGAGGGCGTGGACACGACGCTGGCCGGGCTGGACGCCACGCTGGGCCTCCGCCGACTCCACATGGTCCACCTGAACGATTCGCGCGCGGAGCAGGGTTCGAACGCCGATCGGCACGAGCACGTGGGCGGCGGCCGGATCGGTGGGGCCGGACTGGCGAGGATGGTCCTGCACCCCCGGCTGGATCACGTCGTCTACATCCTCGAGACCCCGGGCATGGAGGATGGGTACGACGCCATCAACATCGCCCGCGTGCTGGACCTCGCCGCGGGCCGGCCACTCCCGGACCTGCCGCCGGCCGCCTTCCGGACGCGCAGCTCGAAGAGCCGCAGCGCCCCGGCTGAGGACGACGCTCTGTGAGGGACCGGGCAGACGCCGGGACCCCGCGCCCGACGACCGCTCGCGCCCGGTGGCCCGAGGTGGCGATGCTGCTGGCCATCCTGGCCGTGGCCGCGCTCACGCGCCTGCCGGGGATCGACGAGCGCGGCCGCTGGGATGCCGACCAGGGTCACGACATGCTCGTCCTGCGATCGCTGGTGGTGGACGGCGAGATCCCGCTGCTCGGCCCCAAGACGTCGATCGGGACCTTCCACCACGGGGCCGTCTACTACTACCTTCTCGCCCCGGCGGCGGTGCTGTCGGCGGCTGACCCGGTGGCGGTCACCGGCGAGATCGCGCTGTTCGGCATCGCTGCCGTCGCGGCCACATGGTGGCTAGCCCGACTCCTCGGCGGACCGCTGGCGGCGGCCGCGGCAGGCCTGTTCGCCGCGCTGTCCCCGGCGGGCATCGACGAGTCCACCTTCATCTGGAACCCGAACCTCATCCCCGCGGCGGCCGCGCTCGCGTTTGCCGGAGCGATCATGGCGCGGCGCACCGGACGGGCACGATGGTGGATCCTCGCTGGAGCCGGGGCCATGGTCACGATGCAGTGCCACGTCCTGGGCGTGGTCATCGTGGGCCCGCTCGCCTGGGCGTGGGTGGCGGACCTCGTCCGCCGACGCCGCGGCGGGCAATCGACCGCCGGCGTCCTGCGTGGCGGGCTGGGTGCCATCCTCGTGATCGCGGCCAGCTACCTGCCGCTGGCCGTGTATGAGCTGCAGAACGGCTTTGCCGAGACCCGGGCGATCCTGGGCTACGTCGGGGGCGGCGGGCGGGAGGCTGCGGGCGGGGTGCTGGACCAGATCGTGATCGTTGGCCTGCGCTCGATCACCTGGCCGTTCACGGGACTGATCACGGATCGCATCTGGGTCTCGCTGGCGACGGTGGTCATCGTCACCCTGCTGGGCGCCATGGCGATCGTCGGCTGGCGACGAGCCGGCACCCGCGGTCTGCCCGTGGCCTCGGGCGCCGGCGCGGACCCGGCAGGCCCACCGCTGGACCCGCCCGCCCGGGTGGACGTGTCGGGTACCCGGTGGCTGGCCGGGACGCTCGGGTTCTCCGTCGTGGCACTGGCGATCTTCGCCCCCAGCCTCGCGGTCATCGTTCCCGAGCTCCCCAACGATCACTATCACGCCTTCCTCGACCCGATCGTGCTGGCCGTGGCGGGCGTCGGTCTGGCACGCCTGGCGATGGGTCGCCGGTTGGCGTGGAGCGCCCCTCCCGGCGCCACTCCGCTCGTTGGCGACGAGCCGCTCGTTGGCGACGAGCCGCTCGTTGGCGACGAGCCGCTCATGGCCGCCACGCCGCTCGCCACCGGCGCGGGGGTCGCCAGGGGAGGGATCGGCGGGCGCCTGGTCGCCGGGGCGCTCGCGATCGCCCTGGTGCTCATCGAGACCACGGCCTGGCCGCCGGTGGTCGCCGCCGATGGCGGCTGGCCTCTCGCGGACGCCGCCGCCGCACGAGTGCTCGAGGTCACCGGTCAGGAGCCTTTCCTGCTCGACGGCATCCCACCGTTCAAGTCGGCCGATGCCCTGCGCTTCCCGCTGGAGCGCCGGGGAGCCCCGGTGCTGCCGGCCGACGTGCAGGCGATGCCCGGCGTCGCGGTGCTGGTGTGCGACCCGCTGTTCGACGAGGTGGTGGGCGCCCCATGCGGCGGTCCGGCCGAGGACGAGTGGCTGGGTGCCGATGCCAGACGGTCGAACCTGGGCCTGGTGGACCGATTCGAGGCCGGGGCGAGACGGGTGATCTCCGTTTACGCGGCCGGCGTGCCCTGACGGACCCTCGACGCCGAGAGCGCGTGCCCCGACCCCGAGGAATCGCGAACGCCGGCCCCTGCAGACCGGCGTTCGCTGTCCCCGAGACCCAGTCCAGGAGGGTGGACCGGGCCGTGCCCTGGAATTCGGTTCAGGACCGGCCGGGAGGCCGGACCGGACGCACCGCGGGTCGCGGCGCTCCGTAGCGCTGAGGTGGTGCGGCGCGCATGACGGTGGGCGTCGCGACGCCGCCCGCAACGCCGGCCGTGCGTCCATAGACTGCCCCGGACGAGGACACGGCGCCGTTGCCATTGCCGACCGTGTCGGAAGACCCGATGCTCGTGTACGTCCTCGCGAACCGGCGCACCCGAACGGCCAGGTAGTACTCCATGATCTGGCGGACCTGCGGCTCCGTGAGCGCCTCGTCAGCACGCAGCGAGTACTCGACGCGTGCCGTGGGGTTCTGCGGGCCGACCGACACCACGCTCAGCGCGGTGGGCGTGTCGGCGTCGTCGTGGATCTCGCGCAGGCCCCGGGCCAGCTTCGTGGCCGTGCCGAGCGACGGCATGCGGTCCCCGCGGATCAGGCGGGAGATCGTCGAGTGGTCCACACCCGACTGCTGCGCCAGCTGGCGCTGCGACATCTTCTTGGCCTTGAGCTGCGCTCGCAGCCATTCGTTGAAGGCGCGGCCGTTGTCGGTCGTCATCTCGCTCTGGGCTAGGGCCCGCGTGCCATACGCGGCATTGACTGCAGTGTCGGATGGAAGGTGCGTCCCCCCAATCCCCCGTTGGTACTCACCGGCGGTGCGCCCACGCAGCCACGTCCGTGCGGTGGGGTGATGTCGTGTGTGGTCCGGGCGTAGGCCGATCGGGGTAGGGGGTCCCAGTCCCCGCGGCGTCAGGTCGCGGGTACGGTGGCCTCTGCGGGCTGGGTCAGACCCTCCCCTCGCGGCTTGCCCGAGATGACGTACAGGATCGACCCGAACACGATCACCGAGAACACGCTGATCACGCGGTCGAGCAGGGCGATCGCGGTCGCCTCCGCCAGGGGCACGCCGTAGACCAGGGTGAGGACGCCGACGATTCCGGCCTCCACGATCCCCAGACCTGCGGGGCTCAGGGGTACCGCCGTCAGCAGGGAGCCGATAAGGGCGACGAACACCGCCCCCGAGATGCCGAGCTCCACACCGGGGAAGCCCAGCGCCTTGACCACGAAGAAGAGCCGGAGCGCCTCGGTCATCCAGATCGCGATGCCAAGGACCAGCAGCGGTGGCAGCTGCCTGCGGTGCAGCGCACCGAACACCCCCTGCTCGAAGCGGTCGTAGAACTCCACGATCCGGTGCGGGAGGAAGCTGAGGGCCACCAGGATCCGGCGCCCGAAGCTGCGCAGCGTGAACAGCGCCACGGCCAGGAGGACCATGATCACCAGCGCGATGCCAAAGACCGCCTGGATCTCCGGCGGCAGGCCGTTGCGGAAGCTCCAGAACCCGGCCGCCATTCCGAGCAGCGCGATCGTGAAGATGTCGAGAACCCGCTCGATGAACACCGTCCCGAAGGTCCGGCTGAGCGACGCGTCGCTGTTGATCCGCAGCAGGTAGGCGCGATACACGTCACCCAGCTTGGCGGGGATGAGGCAGTTGACAAGCCACGACAGGTAGAGGATCTCGGTGGAGTCCCTGACGATGATGCGGAAGCCCGTCCCCCGGAGCAGCATCGCCCAGCGCAGGCCGCGCATCGGGAAGCCGGCGTAGAACACCAGGAAGGCGACCAGCACCAGGAACGGGTTGGCACCGGCGATCAGGCCGGGCACCTTGGACAGGGTTTCGCCGTTGAGGGCGACGAAGAAGGCGATGATGGCGAGCGGGACCAGGATCGAGACGATGGTCTTGGTCTGGCGCAGCCGGCTGCTCAGTGACACACGCTCGATGGCGTCGTCGTTGGCGTCCGGCTCGGCCGATGCCGAGGCGGGCGTCGCGCCGGACTCTCCGACCGGCCGGGGGTGGGTGGCGGACAGCTCCGCACCGATCTCCATCGCATCGGACCGTACCGGATCGGGTCCTCCCGGCTCTATCGGACGATGGTCCTGCCCCTCGTGCCCGGTCATCCGGCGCTCCCGGAGGGGCCTGGTGCGCCACCAGCCCCGGGGCGTCGCCGGCCGTTGCCGCGGATCCGCTGGATCCCCTTGGCGACGGGCGTCCAGAGACGCACGAAGTAGGTCGCGCGGCCACGCACGAGCTCCAGGGACGGCAGGACGGCCAGGGCGGCGAGCAGGCCCTCGGGAGTCGACGGATCCCCGTCGAGCATGGTGTAGGCGACGCCGACCTCGAGCGCGCTGTGGGCGTCGGACACCGCTACGCCGGGGAGTCCCAGCTCGCGCGCGAATGCCGCTGCCTGCTCGTTCCCGGTCCCACCCACGACGCGCGCATTGTGCGCCTCGACCCAGTCCACCAGCTGGCCCACGGCCTCCAGGCCCGGATCCTTGAGCATCGAGCCGCGGTACTTGTCGAAGGGGTGCGGGATCCCGACCAGGCCACCCTGCGCGCGGACCTCCGCGATCGTCTCCGCGGCCGGCCGGCCCGGGGCGACCGCCCGTTCCAGGAACAGCGCGATGAGGTCGCCATCGGAGGTCTTGACCTCCTCGCCCACGATGACGGTGAGACCTTCCGGGGCCGCGTCGCGCGCGGCGAGCGCCCCGACGATGGTGTCGTGGTCGGTGATCGCGAGGTGCGTGATCCCCCGCGAGGCGGCCGCCCGGACCACGCTCTCGGGCTTGGCCAGGCAGTCGAAGCTGGCCGAGGTATGGCAGTGCAGGTCGGCGAACGCCCGCGTCGCCACACTCACGTCGCCGCGCTCACGATCGCAACCCGCCGGGAGGCAATCGACCGCCTAGATCTGCGAGACCAGGGACTTCTTGAAGAAGTCGAAGTGCTCGAGCGCCAGGCCCGTGCCGAGGGCGACGCAGTTGAGCGAGTTCTCGGCGACGTGGCAGGGGACGCCGGTGACCTGGGTCAGCAGCTTGTCGATGTTGCGCAGCAGCGAGCCGCCGCCCGACATGACCATCCCCTTGTCGATGATGTCCGAGGACAGCTCCGGCGGCGTCTGCTCGAGGACCATGCGCACCGCCGCCACCAGCTGCTGGAGCGGGATCTCGATGGCCTCCATGACCTCGGATGAAGTGATCGGGATGGTGCGTGGCAGGCCCGCGATCAGGTCGCGGCCGCGGACCTCCATCGTCAGTTCGCGCTCGAGGGGCAGGGCGGTGCCGATCTGGATCTTGACCTCCTCCGCCGTCCGCTCGCCGACCATCAGGTTGTACTTCTTGCGGATGTAGGAGGTGATTGCCTCGTCGAACTTGTTGCCGCCCACGCGAAGGCTGTTGAACACGACGATGCCGCCGAGCGAGATGACCGCGATCTCGGACGTGCCGCCGCCGATGTCGATGATCATGTTTCCTGACGGGCCGCTGATCGGGACGTTGGCGCCGATCGCCGCCGCCAGCGGCTCCTCGATCAGGAACGCGTCCTTGGCACCGGCCTTGAGGGCCGCATCCCGCACGGCGCGCTTCTCAACCGACGTCACGCCCGCCGGGACGCTGATCATCACCTCCGGCCGGGAGAAGCCGATGCGCCCCTTGGTGGCCTTGCCGATGAAGAAGCGGAGCATGGCCTCCGTGATGACGTAGTCGGCGATGACGCCGTCCTTCATCGGCCGGATGGCCTGGATGTTGCCGGGCGTGCGGCCGATCATCTCGCGGGCTTCCTCGCCCACGGCAACGATGCGGTTGTCCTCGCCGACCGCGACGACGGAGGGCTCGGTGATGACGATGCCCTTGCCCTTGACATAGACGATGACGTTCGCGGTTCCGAGGTCGATACCAATCTTCATGACGGCGGGAATGCTACTCCGTGAGGCGCGGTCGGGCCCCCGGGGCCACCGCGCGGAAGGTCGTTGGAGGGTCGGCGATGGGGCAGGTCAGGCCGGATCGGCCGTTCGGGTGATGCTCGCCCCGAGCTGCTGGAACTTGCGGTCGATGTTCTCATACCCGCGGTGGACGTGGTGCGCGCCGTGGATCAGGGACGCGCCATCCGCCGCCAGTGCCGCCAGGATCAGCGACGCGCCGGCACGCAGGTCGCTGATCGAGGCCTCGGCCCCGTGCAGCCTGGCCGGACCATGGATCGACGCGTGGTGGGCGTCCTCGATGTCGATCCGCGCACCCAGCTTGCGGAGCTCGGCGAGCCACTCGATGCGGTCCTCGAAGACCGCCTCGTGGACGCGCGACGTGCCGCTGGCCTGGGTCAGGAGCACGCAGGTCGGCGGCTGGATGTCGGTGGCCAGGCCCGGATAGGGCGCGGTCTCGATGTCACAGGCCCGCAGGTCACCGGGGCGGACGCCGGTCGCGTCGATGGCGATGGAGGTCTCGCCGCAGGCAACCGGCACGCCCACCCGGCCCAGGACCTCGATCAGGCCGCCGACGTGGCTGCAGGCGGCATTCTCGAGGGTGATCCTGCCGCCGGTGACGGCGGCGGCCACGATGAAGGTTCCCGTCTCGATGCGGTCCGGGAGCACCGCGTGGGTGGCCCCGCGCAGGCGGCGGCGGCCGTGGACCTCGATGGTGTCCGGCGCTGTCCGCTCGACGTCCGCCCCCATCTGGCCCAGGAAGACGATCAGGTCATCCACCTCGGGCTCCTGGGCCGCCGGGCGGATGATCGTGTGCCCGTCAGCGAGCGTGGCCGCGAGCATCGCGTTCTCCGTGCCCATCACGGTCACCTGGGGGAATGTCACCTCACCGCCCCGGAGGCGGCCGGGCGCCTGGGCGTAGTAGTAGCCGTTGCGGTAGTCGATCTCCGCGCCCAGGGCACGCATGGCGTCCACGTGCAGGTTGACGGGCCGGCGGCCGATCCGGTCCCCGCCCGGGTTGCTGATGATGACCCGCCCGAACCGGGCCAGGAGGGGACCCAGCAGGATGAACGAGGCGCGCATCTTGGCGGCGGCCTCGAGCGGGATGAACTGCCAGTCCACGTCGCCTGCGGCGATCTCGTAGACGCCCGGCGCCGGGTGGTCCACCACCACGCCCAGGTCAACCAGGACCTCCGTCATGACGCGGACGTCCTCGATCTCCGGGACGTTCTCCAGGCGGCACCGCTCGCCCGTCAGGACGGCGGCAGCGAGCAGCTTGAGGGCGGCGTTCTTGGCCCCCGAGACGTGGACGGTTCCCCGCAGTGGATGTCCGCCCTCGATCCGGAAGGCCTCCGGGGGCGGCGCCTCCGGGTGGTACTCCCAGTGGAAGGGCCTGGCGTCAGCCATCGGTCTGCGCGTCAGCCATGTCAGCCGCGCGAGCGCGGGCCCTCCCGCCTGCGGCGCTCGGCGACGCGGACCCGGAGCAGGGCCTGCTGGAGCTGGGCCCTGGCGGTGGCCAGGTCGGCGCCCTCGTGGTACCCGGACTCCAGCGCACGCTCCGCCTCGCGGCGGGCCTCCTGCGCCTTCTCGAGATCGATCTCGGTGGCCATGTCGGCCGTCTCGGCCATCACGACGACCTTGTCAGGGCGGACCTGGAGGAAGCCGCCGACGATGGCGAAGGTCTCTTCGTCGCCACCCTTGCGGATCTTGAGCTCGCCCATCCCAAGGAGGCTGACCAGCGGCGTGTGGTTGGGCAGGATGCCCAGCTCGCCACCGATGCCCGGGACGAGCACCATGTCGACCTCGTCCGAGTACGCCAGCCGCTCGGGCGTGACGATCTCGAGGTGGAGCGTCATCGGTTCACTCCCCGGTAGCGGCCGCTCTCGGGGTCGCGCTGTCGGGGCGATTCCAGTCCTGCGGGACTGAGACCGCCCTCCATCGCGCCCCCTGCGCGGCCGGCTTCATGACGGATCACGCCCCACCCCACTTCATCCCGAGCACGAGCGGCCGGGGAACGCGGCTCTCGGTGGGACGAGGAGAATGATCGGCGCCCGCGCAGCCGGTCGGAGCGAGCGCGGTCTCAGTCGCCCGCAGGTGACTGGAAGCGCGCGAGCGCCGGACGGCGGGAGCGGGCACAGGCTTCATGCTCAGCTGTCCAGCCTGGCCGCGTTCTCGCGGACATCGTCGAGGGTCCCGGCGAGGAAGAACGCCTGCTCGGGCAGGGTGTCGACCTTGCCCTCCAGGATCTCCTTGAACGAGGACACGGTGTCGCGGATGGACACGTACTTGCCGGGGCGGCCGGTGAAGACCTCCGCGACCGTGAACGGCTGGCTCATGAAGCGCTGCAGGCGGCGGGCCCGGGCCACCGTGGCCTTGTCCTCCTCGGACAGCTCGTCGATGCCCAGGATCGCGATGATGTCCTGGAGGTCGCGGAAGCGCTGCAGGACCCGCTTGGTCTCCTGGGCCACGTCGTAGTGCTCGTTGCCCACGACGAGCGGGTCGAGGACCCGGGAGGTCGAGGTCAGCGGGTCCACGGCGGGATAGATGCCCAGCTCCGCGATGGATCGCTCGAGGCGGATCGTGGAGTCCAGGTGGGCGAAGGTCGTCGCCGGCGCCGGGTCCGTGTAGTCGTCGGCCGGGACGTAGACCGCCTGGAGCGAGGTGATGGAGCCCTTCTTGGTGGAGGTGATGCGCTCCTGGAGGGCCGCCATCTCGGTCGCCAGGTTGGGCTGGTAGCCCACGGCGGAGGGCATCCGGCCCAGCAGCGCCGACACCTCGGAGCCCGCCTGGGTGAAGCGGAAGATGTTGTCGATGAACAGGAGGACGTCGCGGCCCTCCTCGTCGCGGAAGTACTCCGCCATCGTGAGGCCGGTGAGGCCCACCCGCTGTCGGGCACCGGGCGGCTCGTTCATCTGGCCGAACACGAAGGCCGTGCTGGCAATGACGCCGGACTCGGTCATCTCCTTGATCAGGTCGTTGCCCTCGCGGGAGCGCTCGCCGACCCCGGCGAACACCGAGACGCCGGAGTGCTCCTTGGCGACGTTGTTGATCAGCTCCTGGATGATGACCGTCTTGCCGACGCCGGCGCCTCCGAAGATGCCGACCTTGCCGCCCTTGCGGAACGGGCACACCAGGTCGATGACCTTGAGGCCGGTCTCGAAGACCTCGATCTCGGTGGTCTGGTCCTCGAACGCGGGAGCGGAGCGGTGGATGGGCAGCATGCGGCTGGCCTCCACGTCGCCCTTGCCGTCGATCGGGTGGCCCAGGACGTCGAACACGCGGCCGAGGGTGACCTCGCCGACCGGGACCGTGATGGGCGCGCCGGTGTCGCGGACCTGTGTCCCACGGGCCAGGCCGTCGGTCGTGGTCATGGCCACGGCCCGGACCCAGTTGTTGCCCAGGTGCTGCTGCACCTCGCACACGAGCGGGTCAAGTCCCTCGCGCAGGATCTCGACGGCGTTGAGGATGCCGGGCAGGGAGCCGGCGGGAAACTCGATGTCGACGACGGGCCCGGTGATCTGGATGACCCGGCCGGTCGCGGAAGGGGCGGCGGTCGCCATGGGTGGGAGTGCCTCCTCGTCTGCGCCGGCCTAGCGAGCCTGGGCGCCGCTCGCGATTTCGACCATCTCGCGAGTGATGTTGGCCTGACGGACCTTGTTGTAGGACAGGGTGAGATCGTCGATGAGCTCCTCGGCATTCTCGGTGGCGTTCTTCATCGCGACCATCTGGCTGGAGAAGAAGCTCGCCGTCATCTCGAGGACGGATGCATACAGGCGCGTGGCCACGTAGCGCGGCAGCAGCGCGTCGAGGAACGCGCCCGGGTTGGGCTCGAACAGGAACTGGTTGCCGGGAATGCCCGACGTGTCCTCGGTGGGGATGATCGGGAGCAGCTGCTCGAGCACCGGCCGCTGCACGAGGGTGGACACGAAGCGGGGGTAGATGATGTCCACGCGGTCGTAGACGCCGGCCACGAAGTCGTCGGAGACGAGCCGTGCGATCGGCAGGACGTCGGCAAACGCGGGGCGCTCGCCGAAGCCCTCGAAGTAGGCGGCGATCGGCACCCGGGCACGGCGCATGGCGTCGCGACCCTTGCGGCCCACCGGCACCACCTTGAGGTCACCGGGATGCTCGGTAATCTCGCGCGCGACGAAGCGGACCGTGTTGGTGTTGAGCGCCCCCGCGAGGCCCCTGTCCGAGGTCATGATGACGATCAGCCGGTTGTGCTCGGCGTGCAGGTCGCGACCGGCCAGGAGCGGGTGGTCGTCGGTGTCGAGGACGGCCGAGAGGTCCGCGATGACCTCGTCCAGCTTCTCGCGGTAGGGACGTGCGGCCAGCGTGGACTCCTGGGCCCGGCGCAGCTTGGATGCCGCGACGAACTGCATCGCCCGGGTGATCTGCTTGATGTTCTTCGCCGACCCGATACGGCGGCGAATCTCACGCTGGCTGGGCACGTCGTCCTACCCCGCCCTACGCCAGGAAGCTCTGGCGGAAGGCATCGATCGCCTCGTCGAGGGCGGCCGAGATCTCGTCGGTCAGGGCCTTGCCCTTGGCGAGGTCCGGGAGGATCTCTGGGCGTTCCGTCTCCAGGAAGCGGTACAGCTGCGCCTCGAACTCCTTGACCCGGGCGGTCGGCACGTCATCCAGCTTGCCGGTGGTGGCGGCCACGAGGATCGCGACCTGCTTCTCCACCGGGAGCGGCTGGTACTGCGGCTGCTTGGCGATCTCGGACAGCTTCTCGCCCCGGTTGAGCTGGTCGCGGGTGGCCTTGTCAAGGTCCCCGGCGAACTGCGCGAAGGCCGCCAGCGAGCGGTACTGCGCGAGGTCCAGCTTGAGCGGGCCGGCCACCTTCTTCATCGCCTTGGTCTGTGCGGCCGAACCCACGCGGCTGACCGAGATGCCGATGTTCATGGCGGGCCGCTGGCCGGCGTTGAACAGGTCCGTTTCGAGGAAGATCTGGCCGTCCGTGATCGAGATCACGTTGGTCGGGATGTAGGCGGACACGTCGTTCGCCTGCGTCTCGATGATCGGCAGGGCGGTCAGCGAGCCACCGCCGTTCTCGTCGCTCATGCGCGCGGCGCGCTCGAGGAGGCGGCTGTGGAGGTAGAACACGTCGCCGGGGTACGCCTCGCGGCCGGGGGGCCGCCGGAGCAGCAGGGCCATCTCACGGTAGGCCCAGGCGTGCTTGGACAGGTCGTCGTAGACGCACAGCGCGTCCTTGACGAGCCGCCCGCCCACCTCCACGCCGGACTCCATGACCTCCTCGCCCATCGCCACGCCGCTGTAGGGAGCGAGGTACTGGAGCGGAGCGGGATCCTCGGCGCCGGCGACGACCACGATCGTGTGCTCCATCGCGCCGTACTTCTCGAGCGTCGCGACCGTCTGCGCCACGGTGGACAGCTTCTGTCCGATCGCGACGTAGATGCAGACGAGGTCGCCGCCCTTCTGGTTGATGATCGTGTCGATGGCGATGGCGGTCTTGCCGGTCTGGCGGTCGCCGATGATCAGCTCGCGCTGGCCGCGGCCGATGGGGATCAGCGCATCGACGGCCTTGATGCCGGTCTGGACCGGGGTGTCCACACCCTGGCGGGCGATGACGCCGGGGGCGATGCGCTCGACCGGGCGGGTGCTGGTCGCCTTGATCTCACCCTTGCCGTCCAGCGGCCGGCCCAGGGGATCCACAACGCGGCCGAGGAGGGCCTCGCCCACGGGGACCTCGACGACGCGGCCGGTCGTCCGGACGCGGTCGCCTTCCTTGATGGCATTGGCGTCGCCCAGGATGACCGCGCCGACCGTCTCCTCCTCGAGGTTGAGGGCCATGCCCATCACCCCGCCGGGGAATTCGAGCAGCTCGGACATGAGGGCGGCGTCGAGCCCGTAGACCTGGGCGATGCCGTCACCAACCTCGACGACGGTCCCGACACTGCGGGTCTCCGTCGAACCGTCGAAGCCGGCGATCTGGCTCTTGATGATGCTGATGATCTCGTCTGACCGGATGGCCATGGCGTCTCCGTCTGGGCGTTCGCAAGGCTCCCGTTCGCACCGGACCGGTCCGGCAACGCGGGCGGGGGACTAGCGGAGGCGTCCCCCCGCGTACAGCTGGTCGCGCAACCGCTCGAGGCGGCCGCGAATGGATGCGTCGAGGAGCCGGTCGCGGACCTGGATGGTCAGGCCCCCGATGAGGTCGGGGTCGACCTCTGTCCGGAGGTCGATCCGTGATCCGGCCATCGCCTCGACCCGGCTGCGGATCGCGGCGGTCTCCTGTTCGGTGAGCGGCACGGCGCTGGTGACCGTCGCGCTGACGACGCCCCGGTGGGCGTTGAGCAGGCGGGTGTACTCCTCACTGATGCGTGGCAGGGCGTGGACCTTGCCGCGCTCGACGACGAGGGTGACCAGGCGCAGTGGCCCGCGGGCGATCCGGGGCTCCAGCAGCTGGCGCACGATCTCGACCCGCTCCTTGAGCGGGATCGCCGGGCTGTGCACCGTCGGCTCGACGTCGGCACGCCCGAGCATCGCCACCGCAGTGGCGAGGTCGGCCTGCCAGCCATCGAGACGATCCTCCGCGAGGGCCACCTGGAAGGCGGCCTCCGCGTAGCGGCGCGCAGCGGCAACGGGTCGGCTCATCAGTTGTTCGAACCGCCGATGGGCTCGGCGAGGAAGTCCGCGACCAGCTTGCGCTGGCGGTCGGACGTCATCGAGTCGCCGACCACGCGCCCGGCGGCGGCGAGGGCAAGGTCGGTAACCTCGCCCCGCAGCTCGGCGATGGCCCGCTGCTTCTCGGCGTCGATCTCGGCGGCGGCACGCTCCTTCATGCGGGTCAGCTCATCGCGGGTCGCCGCGATGTCCTGCTCGCGCGTCTCGGACGCCACCTTCTGGGCGCGGTTGATGATCTCGTTCGCCTCGCGGCGGGCCTCCTGGACGGCGGCCAGGCGCTCCTGCTCTGCCGACTCGCGATCCTTGCGGGCCTGTTCTGCGTCCTTGAGCCCCTGCTCGATGCGGGCACGGCGGGTATCGAGGGTCTGGGTCAGGCCCTTGAAGGCGAGCGACTTGACGATCAGGAAGAAGACGATGAAGTTGACGGCGCTGACGATCACCCAGAACAGGTTGATCTGGAAGCCAGTGCCGCCTTCCTCCGCTGCCGGCAGGGCCACCTGGCGGGTGACCTCACCGACGAGTGCGAGGATGTCCACGGGCGTCGTCTCGTGCCGTCGCTACTTGATGAAGATGGCGAGCAGGCCGACGACCACCGCCAGCACGCCGAGGCCTTCGGCGAACGCTGCGAGGATGATCGCCAGGCCGCGGATCTGGCCGGCGGCATCGGGGTTGCGGCCGATCGCGCTGGCAGACATGCCGGCGAGGATGCCGATGCCGATGCCGGGGCCGATCACGCCGAGGGCCGCGAGGCCTGCGCCGAGGTGCTCCATGTTCCGAGTTCCCTCCGTTGTCCCGGTGGTCGGCCGGGTCTTGGTCCCTTGCCTGGTCAGATGCCCTGGACGACCTGGTCCGGGTCAAGCGGCCAGGCCACGGGCTCTGTCGGATGCGGCTCACTCTCATGGTGCTCCTCGTCGCCATGGTGCTCCATGGCGGCCAGGGTGAACATGAGGGTCAGCGTCGCGAAGATGAGTGCCTGCACGAGGTTGAGCATGAGCTCGAGCGCGATCATCGCCATGGGGATGATCGCGATGGTCAGGGCGGTGAGCACGGCGAGGGCGACCTCGCCGCCGTAGATGTTGCCGAAGAGTCGCATCGACAGCGTGACGGGCTTGACGAACTCCAGCAGGAGCTCGATCAGGCCCACGAAGACGGCGATGATTCCGGCGCCGACGCCCTTCCTGAACTCCCCGAACGGGAAGAACTTGGAGAGGTAGCCGCCGACGCCCAGCGCCCGGAAGCCCTGGTACTCGAAGAACACGAACGCGACCAGGGCCAGGCCGATGGTGATGTTGACGTCGCTGGTTGGCGCCCGCAGGAACTCGACCTTGCCGATGAACGGCAGCAGGCCGCTCCAGTTGCAGAACAGGATGAAGATGAAGAACCCTGCGAACAGGGGGATGTAGGGCTTGGCCAGCGGACCGCCGAGCGAGGTCGCGAAGCCCTCGAGCAGCTCCCACACGTGCTCCATGGCGTTCTGGGCCTTGCCGGGCACCATCGCCCGTCCCCGGGACATCAGCAGCAGCGTGACGATGGTGAGGACCGTGACGCCCCACATCGTGATGATCGTGGAGGTGATGCTCGGCTCGAACACGATCAGCCCGCTCGCGGAGTAGTCCTCGGGCCACACGACGTGGGGTGCCGGCAGCTCGAGGTTGCCGTTGATGTAGCACACCGGGAACGCGCACTCGCCACCGGCCTCGCCGTGGGGGTCGTAGGGCGGCGCGAACATCATCGCAAGCGCATCGATCACGAAGACGAGCACGAGCAGCAACAGGATGTAGTTGCGCTGGGACAGGCCCCGGGATCGCTCCGCCGGCGTGTCGCTCACGTTTCCTCCAAGCAGTCGGTCGCGCGGACCGTGGTCCGCGTTTCTTCGAGCCCGTTCCGTGGCCGGTCTAGTCGAGCCGCTTCAGGAACCGTGTGATGAGTCGGTAGATCCCCACTGCCCCGATCCCGGCGCCGGCCAGGAAGCCGACGAGGACGAAGACCGGCAGGGTCCCGAGCCGCTGGTCTGCCCAGTAGCCCGCCGCCACTCCGAGAAGGGTCGTGACCAGGAGGAGCACGCCGATCTCGGAGAACAGCGCGAAAAACGCTCCGGAACCGGTGTTCATGGGCGACCCTTCACCGCGCGGGAGACTATACCAGAGGGCACAGGGGGTCCGAAACGGAGCGATCTGGAATCGGTCCCGACGCTAGCTGCAGGGCGTCGTGACGTTCTTGAACGTGGGGTCGGACCACTTGCCCGCCGAGTTCCTGACCCACAGGATCGCCGTGTGCTGGCCGTCGAGCGCATAGGTCTTCTTCAGAGTGGGCGTCGTCTTGTTGTAGATCGTGCCGTCGATGTCCCACCGGTACGCGACCTCGCGCAGGGAGGTCGCGCCGCTCCAGGTCGCCGTGGACGAGCCGGCGCTGCAGCTGACCGTGATCCTGGCCACCGCCGGCTTGGGAGTCGGCTTGGGCGTGGGCTTGGGCGTAGGTTTCGGGGTCGGCTTCGGGCGTGGGCTTGGGCGTGGGCCTGGGGGTGGGCTTCCTGGTGGGCTTCGGGGTCGGCTTGGGCGTGGGCGTCGGCGACGGGGTCGGGGTGGGCGACGCGGTTGGAGTCGGGCTGGGCGACGGGCCGGGCGAGGGTGAAGGTGACGGGCTGGGCGAGGCCGTGGCCGAGATGGTGGGCGTGGGACGCGGCGATGGCGTCCCGAGCAGCGCGACCACCGACGGGCCCTCGGTCGGGGCGGGGGTGGACGAGAAGGCAGGCAGGAACGTGGTGGCAGCAAGGACCACCACGCACGCCACGAGGAGCACGGCCGCGGAGTCGCGCCACAGCCGGTACCGCTTTGAGATGGGCGGCGGGTTCGCGACGACCGCCGCCGTGGAGGCGGCCCTGACCGGGCCGGCGGCGACCGGAGTCGTCGCAGCGGGCGGAGCGGCCGGTGGGGCGGGCGGTGGGGCGGCTGGTGGAGCGGGCGGCAGATCCCTGATCATCCCCGGCCTCGGTGTCGGGCCGGTTGAGGTCGCGGCGGCCGTCGCGGCGGCGGCCGCGGCGAACGCTGCCGCCGCCTTCGTAGACTCGTCGTCTGCCGCGACCTCGCGCGGCGGTCGCTCGGCCAGGCCGATCCGGTAGGAGATGTCCTCCTCGGTCAGCATCGGGAGTGCTGCAGCCGCGGCCGCTGCTGCCTCTGCCTTGTGGCGCTGCCTGCGCTTGCGGGCCAGCGTGGCGGCCATCACGACCACCAGCAGCACGGCGATGACGATGACGATGACGGTCTGGATCGGCGACATGACCCCTCAACCCGCCGGCGGACGCGAGCCGGCGGGCCCGATGCTAGCACCGGACGGCCAGCGTCCCCGGTGCCTGTCCGGTCGGCCTCTGGTCAGGGCGCCGGCGTGGTCGATCCGTCCTCGTCGTATGTCTCGGCCTCGAGGGCGTCGCTCGCCTCGCCGCGGGTGACCAGGAACAGCACGAGGCCGAAGACCACGGCCAGGCCCAGGAACGCGTAGAGCTGCCCGCTACCGGACAGGAGCAGCGACATCACGGCCAGGGCGACGCACAGCCCGTAGATGACCAGGACGGTCTGGCTGTGCGACAGCCCCAGGTCCAGGAGCCGGTGGTGGATGTGGCCGCGGTCGGGGGTGAACGGCGAGTGCCCGGTGGCAAGGCGGCGGACCAGGATCCAGAAGGTGTCGATGATCGGCACCCCCAGGACCAGCAGCGCCACGGCAACCTTGGCCGTGCCCAGGATCGACAGCACTGCGAGGGTGAAGCCCACGAACATCACGCCGCTGGTGCCGATGAAGATCGTGGCCGGGTGGAAGTTCCAGCGCAGGAATCCGAGCAGCGAGCCGGCCAGGGCGAAGCACAGGATCCCGATGAACGGCTGCGCGACGGCCGTGGTCAGCGAGATCAGTCCCAGCGTGGCGGCGGCGATCAGCGAGATGCCGGTCGAGAGGCCGTCGAGACCGTCGATGAAGTTGATGCTGTTGATCATCCCCACGATCCACAGCACCGTGAAGCCGATCGCGTACGGGCCGGTGAGGATGATCGCCCCGGGTCCGAACGGGTTGTTGATGTAGGTCACCAGGATGCCCGCGCCGACGGCGATCAGGGCCAGGAGGAGCTGTCCCAGGAGCTGCCACCTCGCGCGCAGCTGGAAGGTGTCGTCCAGCACGCCGAGCACCGTGGCCACCGCCCCGCCGGCGAGCAGCGCCGCCAGCTCGTACTCGTTGAGGACCCTTGGCGGCGGGACGTCGCCCGTCTGGCTGTTGATCGCGATGCCGCCCAGCACGACCACGAGGAACGAGATCGCGACGGCGACCCCACCGCCACGGGGGATGGGCGCCTTGTTGACCCGGCGGGGATCGGGCCGGTCGATGTTGTCGAGCCGGACGGCGACCCGGCGGACGAGCGGGGTGAGGACGAACGAGACGAGGGCGGCGGCGATGAACGCGGCGAGGAGGAACGGCAGGATCTCGCCGAACATCGGGATCAGCCGCATGGCAGTGTCCGATCCTAGTCCCGGTCGCGCGGGAGGCCGGGGACCGGGAAGCGGCTGACGAGGTCGCCGATCCCGGCGCGGATCCGCTCATGGACGCCGGGCCGGTCACGATCCCGCAGGGCCTCCACCACCCAGCCCCCGATCTGCCGCATCTCGTTCACGCCCATGCCGCGCGTGGTGGTGGCTGGTGTCCCGATCCGGATGCCGGAGGCCACGTTGGGCGGGTTCCTGTCGAACGGGATCGCGTTCTTGTTGACCGTGATGCCGACCTCGTCGAGCAGGGCCTCGGCCTCACGGCCGGTGACCCCCAGCGGCGTCACCTCGACCAGCGCGAGGTGGTTGTCCGTGCCGCCGCTGACCAGCCGGGCTCCGGCTCCGGCGACCGTCTCGGCGAGGACGCGGGCGTTCTCGACGGTCCTTGCCTGGTCGCGCCGGAAGTCATCGGTCGCCGCCAGGTGCAGGGCGACGGCCTTGGCCGCGATCACGTGCATCAGCGGACCACCCTGGATGCCCGGGAAGACGCTCTTGTCGATCGCCTGGGCAAGCGTGCTCTTCCCCAGGGCCGGAAAGTCGGCCCGGTCCACCCCGTCGGGCAGGTCCGACCGGGCGAACACGAGGCCGCCGCGCGGCCCGCGCAGGGTCTTGTGGGTGGTCGTTGTGACGAGGTCGGCGTGCGGGAACGGGCTGGGGTGGATGCCGGCGGCGACGAGACCCGCGAAATGCGCCATGTCCACGAACAGCAGTGCCCCCACGGCGTGGGCGATCGCGGCCAGGCGCTCGAAGTCCCACAGACGCGGATAGGCGGACGCCCCGGCCACGACGAGCTTCGGCTGGACGTCCCGTGCCTGGGCCTCGAGCGCGTCGTAGTCGATGAGCTCCGTGCCGCGGCTCACGCCGTAGGCGTGGACCTCATAGAGCCGTCCCGAGAAGTTGACGGGCGAGCCATGGGTGAGGTGACCGCCGTGGGCCAGGCTCATGCCCAGGATGCGGTCGCCCGGCCGCAGGACCGAGAAGTAGGCGGCCATGTTGGCCTGGGCGCCCGAGTGGGGCTGGACGTTGACGTGATGGGCCCCCGGGAAGAGGGCCAGGGCGCGTTGGCGAGCCAGGTTCTCCACCACGTCCACGTGCTCGCAGCCGCCGTAATACCGCCGGCCTGGCAGACCCTCCGCGTACTTGTTGGTCAGCCAGGAGCCCTGCGCCTCCTCGACCGCGGCGAACACGTAGTTCTCGCTCGCGATGAGCTCGATCTTGTCCGTCTGGCGGTGGCGCTCCGCCTCCATCGCAGCCCACACCTCCGGGTCCACCTCGGCGATGGGCGCCCAAGCGGTGGACGACACGAGAGCCTGGGACACGGTGGACCTCCTGGGCACGGGAAACGCGGTGCGGGTGTCCCATTCTCCCACGGCTCGACGGGGTGGGGTCCGGCCGGGTGGACCTGGCCCCGGCACCAGGGACTGCCGGTCCCGGCGTGGCGTGCCTCGCCGCCTACCGCTCGATGCCGTGACGCAGCCCGGCCTCGTCCAGGGCGTCGGCGATCCGCCCGGCCGGGATCGCACCCTGGCGACGGATCACGGGCAGCGCCAGCGTGCAGTCGACGACCGTGGAGGCGGGCCCGCCCCGGATCGGCCCGCCGTCGATGACGAGGGCGATGGCGTCGCCCAGCCGGGTTGCGATCTCCGCGGCATCCCGGGCGTCCGGCTCGCCGGACAGGTTCGCGGACGTCGTGGGCAAGGGGCCAAGGGCTGCGGCTACGGCGCGCGGCGCGGGGTGGTCCGGGACCCGGAGGCCAATCGTGGGGGCGCCGCCCGCGAGGACGCGGGGAAGCCGCACCCCCGGGCGGACGGGCACGACCAGCGTCAGGCCGCCGGGCCAGAAGCGTCCGCCGAGCGCGCGCGCGGCCGGCGTCATCAGCCCCACCGTCGCCGCCTGGCGCAGGTCCGCCAGCAGCACCGCCACGGCCTTCTCGGGTGGCCTGTGCTTGGCGGCGAACAAGCGCTCGATCGCATCCGGCAGCGCGAGGTCGGCCGCGATCCCGTACACGGTGTCCGTGGGAAGGGCGACGATCCAGCCCGCTCGCAGCAGGTCCACCGCCTCCGCTCGGGCGGCCGCCCCGTCGAGGACGACCCGGGGGCCGCTCATCGCGCCCCGCCGGCCCGGACTTGGACGGTCGCGGCCAGGGGCTGGGCGGTCGCGGCCCCGCGGAGCCCGTCCTGGTGGGCCCGCGCCTCGTCGGCCATGCGCAGCGCGTTGCGCTCGGCCTGCGCGGGCGACGCGAGGACCAGCGCCTCGATCAGCTCCGCGACCCCGTCGGCGGCGACGGGCGCGGCGATGTACCGGCCCGCGAGCCGGACCTCCGCTGGCGCGGTCGCCATCGCGGCCCCGTGCCCGGCGTCCTCGATCATCTCCACGTCGTTGAGCGCGTCACCCATCGCCAGCACCTGCCCCATGGGGATCCCGGCGCGGTGGGCCAGCCAGGCCACGGCTCGGCCTTTTGACACACCGCGGGCGACGAACTCCAGGAACCGGGGGTGCGACACCGTGGGGCTGGCACGGTGTCCGAACAGCCGGCGTGCCTCGCCGATCAGCGCCATCGGCCGCCCGGGTTCCCCCACCGAAATCAGCTTGGACACGGGCGTCCGGATGTCCCTGACCAGGTCCGACACCGTCTCCGCGTCGCGGCCCAGGTACTCGGAGTAGTCGGCGAAGTTCGGGTCACCCTCCTGGACGATCATCCGCTCGAGGTGGTTGAGATGGGGGTTGAGGCCATTGGCGAAGCACCAGCGGACCGCGTCCGCCATGACGTCCACCGGGAGCGGCTGGTGCGACAGGATCCGCCCGATGCGGCCCCGGGCCGGCGGAGGCGCGACATCGCCCCGGGCCTCCGGGGACGGCATCGCCCGGACGACGGCACCCTGGTGGCCCACGATCGGCTCGACGAGGCCGAGCCGGTTGGCGAACACGACCGCCGACGAGGGCATGCGCCCGGTCGCGAGGCTGACCCGCACGCCTCGCCGGACCGCCTCACTGATGACGGCGACCGTGCGCTCCGACAGCTGCATGTCCGGACCCACCAGCGTGCCGTCGACGTCGAGCGCGATCATCCGCACCGGGAACGCGGGCTCCGGCCGGACGGCGGGGCGATGATCCCTCACGGCCGCGACGTACCGCCGCCTGAGTCCCTGTCCGGCGCGGTCCTCGGGGGCGGGGGCTCCACCCGGGCGAGGCGCGGCAATCCAGCGAGATCCGGCTGCACGAGGCAGCGCCAGCCCGGCAGGACGGCAGCGGCCGCGGCCACGATCGACTCGCCCTGGTCCGAACCGATCTCCAGGAGCGTGACCCCGTTCGGCTCGAGCAGCCCGGGCAATCGCTCCAGCAGGCGCCTGATCACGTCCAGCCCATCGGGGCCACCATCGAGGGCCGCGCGGGGCTCGAAACCCAGCTCCGGCGCCAGCCCGTCCAGAGCCCCGCTGGCGACGTAGGGGAGGTTCGCGCAGATCACGGCATAGGGGGCATCGCCCACGGGCAGCAGGTCCGCCTCCCGGAAGTGCATGCGGTCGGCCACGGCGTGACCGACCGCGTTCTCGCGGGCCAGGTCGAGCGCGCCCGCATCGATGTCCACCGCCACCAGCACGACGTGCGCGTCCATCCGCCGCTTGCGGAGCGCGGTGATCACGGCCACGGCGATCGCCCCCGTCCCGGTGCCCACGTCCGCCAGGCGCAGCGGAGGCGAACCCGCCGGTCGGGGTGCGTCCGTGAGGCGGCCGGTGATCGCGGCGAGTGCCTCGTCCACGAGCAGCTCCGTCTCGGGCCGCGGGATGAGCGCCCTGGGATCCGTGACGATGGCCAGTCCGTGGAACTCGCGGAAGCCGCGGATGTAGGCAACCGGCTCCCCGCCTTCGCGGCGGGCGACGTACCCGTCGAAGGCCATCGCCGCACCCACGGGGGCGATGGCGTCCGGGTGCGCCAGCACCGCGACCCTGTCGACGCCGAGAGCGAACCCGAGCAGCAGCTCCGCGTCCAGGCGCGGCGAGGACGATCCGGAGGCCGCAAGCCGGTCTGCGGCGAGGCGGACCAGCTCGGAGACGGCGGGTGCTGGACTCGACATGCGCGGGCTACGCCCGGGCCCTGGCATCGCGGGAGGGCGCCGGCTCAGGAGCGGCCGGCGGCGCCGGCATCAGGGCCATCGTCGGACTCCGTGAGATCTCGAAGGCGGTCCGCCTGGTCCGCCATGACCAAGGCGTCGATGAGCGGGTCCAGCTGCCCCTCGAGGACGCCGGGCACGTTGTGGATCGTCGTGCCGATCCGGTGGTCCGTCACCCGGTTGTCGGGGAAGTTGTAGGTGCGGATCTTCTCGGACCGGTCGCCAGCCTGGACCATCGTCCGGCGCTCGGCGCTCTGCGCCTCGCGCTGCTCCGCCAGCTGCAGGTCGTAGAGGCGGGAGCGGAGGACGGCCAGCGCCTTGGCCTTGTTCTTGTGCTGGCTCTTCTCGTCCTGGATCTCGACCACCAGCCCCGTGGGCAGGTGGGTGATCCTGACGGCCGAGTCCGTGGTGTTGACGGACTGGCCGCCGGGACCGGACGCACGCTTGACGTCGATGCGGAGGTCCCGTGACTCGTCGATCGCCACCTCGACCGCGTCGACCTCGGGCAGCACGATGACGGTGGCGGTGCTGGTGTGGATGCGCCCGCTCGACTCGGTGGACGGCACGCGCTGCACGCGATGGACGCCACCCTCGAACTTGAGCCGGCTGTAGGCGCCGTCGCCGGCCACCTCGAGGATCGCCTCCTTGATGCCGCCGATCCCGGTCTCGTTGAGGCTCATCAGGTCGGTCTGGAACCGGTGCTCCTGGGCGTAGCGCGAATACATGCGCAGGAGCTCCGCCGCGAACAGCGCCGCCTCCTCGCCGCCGGCGCCGGCCCGGATCTCGACGATCACGTTGCGATCGTCGTTGGGATCGCGCGGGATGAGCGAGACCTTGAGGTCCTCGATCAGCGTGGACTCCCTGACCTCGAGCGCGGCGACCTCCTCGCGGGCCATCGCCTTCATGTCCTCGTCGGACTCGGCGTGGAGCATGTCCCGGGCGCCGGCCAGCTGCTCCCGGACCTCGCCCAGCTCCCGGTACGCGGCCACGACCGGCTCGAGGCGCGCCATCTCCTGGCCGAGCCGGCGGAGCTGGTTGGGATCCGAGAGGACCTCCGGAGTGCCCAGCTGGCGACCGACGTCGTCGTACTGGCGGGCGAGCCCGGCGAGCTTCGTGTCGAGGCTGGTGGTCTCGGCCATCGTGCGTCCCGCGGCCGCGATCAGCCGGGGAGCGGCGGGTCGACGGCCACCGCGGCCGCCGCATCGCTCTCGGGCGCGTGCGCGCCGGCGTCCGCCTCGGCCTGCTCCTGCGCGGCGCGCACGCCCGCCGCGGTCTCACCGGGGAGCGGCATCGGGTCCCGGGCCAGCCCCAGCCCGCCCTCGGGGATCGCGTCGCCGTCGGCCAGGATGGCCTGCTCGATCGACACGATCGCGACCTCGATCATGTCGTCGGTGGGCTGCTTGGTGGTGATCTTCTGGACCAGGATCCCGGGCCACATGATCACCCGGACGACAGGGTTGGAGCGGTGCCGGGCTCCGAAGCGGAGCAGCTCGTAGCCCACGGACGCGATCACCGGGATCAGCAGGATCCGGCTCGCGATCATCACGAGCGGGGGCTGGCGGCCGACGAGGCTGAAGGCCAGGATCGAGAGCAGGATCACCACCACCAGGAACTCCGTGCCGCAACGAGGATGCGCGGTGGGGTACTTGCGGACGTTCTCCGGGCGGAGCGGATCGCCGGCCTCGAGGGCATGGATCGTCATGTGCTCGGCGCCGTGGTACTGGAAGACGCGGTGGATGTCCGGCGTCCTGCTGATCACGACCAGGTAGCCCAGGAAGATGACGATCCGGGTCAGGCCCTCGACCAAGTGCTGGACGAGGTCGTTCTCGATGTTGCCGGCCGTGAACGTCGCGACCACCAGGGGCAGGATGAAGAACAGGCCAATGCCCAGGATCGCCGTGATGCCCAGCATCAGCGCCACGGACCCCTTGCCGATCTCGACGCC
Organism: uncultured Chloroflexia bacterium; assembly: GCA_963788375.1. Classification (GTDB taxonomy): domain Bacteria; phylum Chloroflexota; class Limnocylindria; order Limnocylindrales; family CSP1-4; genus CAIXZV01. Next base: position 88,443 of record CAWBGT010000016.1, on the reverse strand, counting down.
CTCGTCCTCCGCCTGCAGGCCGGCCGAGCGGATCAGCCAGCGGGTGCCCACCACGAGCGTCTCATACAGGACGACGAGCCCCCGGACGAACGGCCACCTGGCGGCCTTGTGGCCATGCACGGCGCCCTGGTCCAGACGCTCCTGGGCCCAGACGATCCGGCCGTCGGGATGGCGCAGGGCGACCGCGATGGCGTCGCGGCCGCGCATCATGACGCCTTCGATGAGCGCCTGACCGCCGTAGTTGAAGCGGGGCATCCGCGAAGTCTACCGGGTGAGGATCGTTCGGCCCCTAGGAAGGACCGGCAACATGCGTTGCCGGTGGCGCGTCCCATGGCGGGCGTCCTTGACCACTCCTAGGGGAGACGGCCCATGAGCCAGAGATCCGTCCTCGTCCTGCCGGCCCTGTTGCTCGCGGTCGCTGCCTGCGGCGCCGATGCCGCACCGTCCACGTCGCCGGCAGGGGTGATCGCCATCGACGTGCCTGCGACGCCTGGCCCGACCTTCGCTGTCCCGCCCGCGTCGGCGGCCGTCCCGACGTCCTCGTCCGGCACTGCCGGGGTCCGCCTCGCTCCGGCCGAGGCCGAGGCCGACCTCCTCCACGGGGCACGCCTGGACCTTCAGGGCAAGTGCGTCCCCCTGCGCACGGGCCTCCCCACAGGCGCGGTGGGTGCCATCGAGTGCACGCCGGCGAGCGACGTGGCGGCCCGGTCCATGGTGGTCGAGTTCGACACGCAGGCACAGCTTCTCGACGCCTACCGGGCGGAGGTGGCGGCGCAGGGGATCGAGCCGCAGAGCAACGGGGGCCGATGCCAGCCGGATGCTGCCTCCGAGGGCGGCTACGTGCCGGGTGACGGTCATCCGGGCAACGAGCCAGCCGAGCGCGGGGCCTGCTGGACCGACGCGGCAGGGATCACGCATTACCTCGCGACCCTGCCGCCGTTTGTCCTGCTGCAGGTCGACGGCCGCGCGGGCTCCACGATCAGCGGCGTCGAGCGCTTCGCCTGGCTCGGCAACCAGGACCAGCCCGGCAGCCCGACGCTCTGGGCAGAGGAGCCGCGGAGCCCCGAGAAGTAGGGGCCGGGGGCAGCGGCTCCGGGCGCCCTCGGCGGTTCGGACGCATACTCGAGCCGATGCGACTGGAACTCACCAAGCGCGGCGACTACGCCGTGCGCGCGATGCTCGCTCTGGCCCGCGGGGCCGGGAACGGGTTGCTGTCCGCACGCCGGATCTCCGACGCGATGGACATCCCGGTGCGGTTCCTGCCCCAGGTCCTGGCCGACCTCCAGCGCGGCGGGCTGGTCGAGGCCACCCCCGGCAGAGCGGGCGGCTACCGGCTGGCGAGGGACGCTTCGGCGATCAGCCTGCTGGACGTGATCGAGGCCGTGGAGGGCGACAGCCGGCGCCAGTCGTGCGTGCTGCGGGGCGGGCCGTGCGGCCTTGACGGCACCTGCGACGTGCACGACGTGTTCTTCGAGGGCCAGGAGGCGCTGCGCAGCCATTTCGCGCTCGCGACCCTGGCCGAGCTGGCCAGCCCGCGCCTGGCGGGCCCAGCGCGGAAGAGCGAATCGGGCCGGACGACCCGCGGCGGCTGACGGCCCGGTCCGGCAACACCACGGCGCCCACGCCGCACCTGGGTGGCCTCAGCGCGCCAGCCGGATCGCGTTCCCGGTGAGTACGACCGTCACCACGATCGCGCCGGCGACCAGCATGCCGCCCCCGACCGCCAGGCCCGACGCGCCGGCGGGCCACGCGATGGCTAGCAGCACAGCACCCATGTTGAGCGCCACGAAGCGCGGTGTCGCGAAACGCCCCAGGACCCGTCGCTGGCGGGCGTGCTCGGGCGGTCCACCGGGCCCGATCGAGGGCAGCAGGTGTGTCCATGACGCCATCAGGACCTGGACGATCCACCCGATCGCCAGCGGCACGCCGACGGCCGCCGTTGACCACGCGTCGATCGTGGCCCCGCGGGCAAGCACGAGGCCGGCCGCGATCACCACGCCGGCGAGGAACCAGGTCACCCCGGCCAGCAGGCCCAGCGAGGCGAACCGGTGCCATCCCGGATCGGTGGTCCAGCGCCCGCGATCCCGTACGACCCGCGTGGCCTCCACGGCCATGGAGAACGCCCCGGCGACGCTCAGCAGCGCCCCGGCAGCGGCCACTGGCGCCATCCCGAGCATCATCCCCACGACCACGAGCGGCGACCCGAGTCCCACGCCGACAACGGCCGCGGCGGCGCTCCGGCGCGGGATGATTCGCGTCCCCAGCACCGTGGGCAGGAAGTGGAGTAGCGTCGCGACGATCGCCAGCGATACGAACCCGATCACGTTGGTCCAGGCATGGGCAGGCTTGAGCTGGGCCCACCGCTCGAGGACCGGCATCCAGCCCGCCACTGCCAGGATCCCCAGGAGCGCGCCGATGGCGACGTTGAGCAGCGCCAGCATGTAGCCCAGGGTCACGATCGGGCGGCGGATCATCAGACCGGCCCGTCCCGATGCGCGGACGGCCAGCGCCACCGCCCCGATACCCGCCAGGTAGAGCGTCCCGCCCACCGTGGGCGCCCAGGTTGCCGCCCCGGCCACGCCATGCAGCGCCACCATGCCCGCACCCAGGGCGACGAGTGCCACCGCCCCACCCCGCAGGCGTGCGCCGGCCGGCGGCGCGGCGGCGAGCGCGGCCACGAAGAACGGCATGACGCCGGCGATCGCCGTGGAGGCACCACCCGCAAGCGCGAGATGCAGCGGCAGCCATGGCGACACGAGGTCCGCGCCGAGGGCGCGGGCGACCACCGCGATCAGGGCCGCGATGAGGTACCCGGCCGCGACCACGATGGACACCAACGCGATCCGGCGGTCATCGGCGCGCCGCGGGCCGGGCCGGAGTGGGCCGCGGGCGGAGCGGGGAGCCGTGGGCGCCAGCGGGACGGGCAGCGGCTTGCGGGCGGGCGGCTCGCGATGGGACCCCTGGGACGGGCCAGGCGACCCGCCGTCACCGAGGGCGGAGGAGTGCTGGAGAGGGTCCTGACGGCCCTGCTGGAACGGGTCGGATGTCATGCTTGCAAACACATACTAAGTTAGTGATAATTACATGGCTCCCCGGGGCGCCGCCCATCACGCGGGATGGCAGGGCGCCGGCGAGGCAGGGTCCGGACGGGGAACGACCGGGCCACATTGGAAAGGAACCACAGATGGAACGCCCCCGCCGTCTCGTGACCGCCATTGCGGTGCTCGCCCTGGCCACAGCTGCCTGCAGCTCGGCCAATTCCCCGGCATGGACCTACGGAGTCCCGGCCACGCCCAACCAGGCCGCCGGCACGGACCAGGCAGCCGCCACCCCGGGTGCCGCTGAACCGGCTGCCTCGACCGAGGCGCCCGCCGCATCAGCGGCTCCCGCACCGGCAGCGGACGCCGCACCGGTCGCCGACCCCAACGCCCCGGCGTACGAGGTCTACGACCCGGTTGCGGCGCCAGTCGCGTCCGGCACGGTTCACGACGTCGACTTCCCGATCATCGACAAGGACATGACCGTTGCGACGGGGTTCGTCGTCCGCACCTGGACGTTCGGCGGAAGCGTTCCCGGGCCCACGATCAGGGTCCACCTCGGCGACACCGTGAACGTGCACCTGAAGAACGACTCGCAGATGAGCCACTCCATCGACTTCCACGCCAGCCAGACGGCGATGAACCACCAGATGGTCGAGATCAAGCCCGGCGAGACGTTCACCTACACGTTCACCGCCGACTACGCCGGTGTCTGGATGTACCACTGCGGCACGGCGCCAACGCTTCACCACATCGCCAACGGCATGTTCGGGATGGTGATCGTCGAGCCCAAGGGCGGGCTGCCCAAGGTCGACGAGGAGTTCACCTTCATCCAGAGCGAGTGGTACCTGGGTGCGCAGGGCGCGCCGGTCGACTACGGCAAGGCCAACCAGGTCGCCGCATCGCCCGACTTCGTGGTGTTCAACGGAGTCGCGGCGCAGTACGCGGACAACCCGATCCCGGTCAAGACGAAGGGCCGGGTTCGCGTATTCGTGCTCAATGTCGGCCCCAACCTCGACAGCTCGTTCCACGTCGTTGGCACGATCTTCGACCAGGTGGAGAAGGAGGGGGTCCTGCTCGAGCGCGGCAATGCCGGCGGCTGGGGCTCCCAGGCCGTGGATCTGTCGCCGGCACAGGGGGCGATCATCGAGTTCAGCCCCCAGGAGGACGGGATGTACGCTTTCGTGACCCACGCGTTCAACCTGGTCGGTCATGGGGCCGTGGGCGTGTTCATGGCCGGCGACGGCGATCCCCTGAACTAGCATCCACCCGCGTTCTTCACCGGCGACCGCCTCCCCCGGGTGGTCGCCGGTGATCCCACGTCCGGCGCCTACCGGCGAAGGGCGTCGGGGATCTCGGGCTCCTCGCCCCTCCACATCGAGACCTCCTCGGTGGAGACCCTCCCAAAGTAGTTCAGGAAGTGGCTTCCGTGCCGCTCGAGGACGGCCTTCGCGGCCAGCATCCCCTGCCGGTCCGCGACGCGGACCGCGATGACCGCCCGGCCGTTCTTGATCGCCTGCTCGTAGACCAGGAAGTCCGGCGTCTGGTCCATCAGCACGAACTGGAACATGCGCACGAACCGCGACAGGACGTTCGGCGCGGAGCCCAGGCGGCCGAGCTGGTCACGGCCGGCCTCTCCCGCCAGCACCCTGACGTCCTGGGGCGTCAGACCCGTCCGTTCCAGGTCGACGGCCGCATCGGCGGCGTCGGCGGGACGATCCACGACACCCAGCAGCTGGCCCGTGGGGTACGTGATCATCCGGCGCTTCAACGGATGGCCTCGCCGGTGAGGGCACGGATCGCCTCGTTGTCGTAGCCCAGCTCGGCCAGGATCTCCGCCGTGTGCTCGCCCAGCATCGGCGGCGCCGTCCGGATCGATGCCGGTGTGGCCGACAGGGTGAACGGGAGCCCGACCTGGCGCATGACGCCCAGCACCGGATGCTCGACCTCGACCGTCATCGAGCGTGCCCGCGCCTGCGGTGCGGCGAACGCCTGTGGGATGTCGTTGATGGGTCCGCAGGGAATCTCGGCCGCGTCGAGGATCTCGAGCCAGTCGGCGGTCGAACGCTGGAGGAACCGCGCAGCCAGGATCGGCCGGAGGCTCCGCCCGGTGTTCCACACGATCGCCGTTCGTGGCGAACCGCGGGTCCTCGCCAAGCGCCGGCAGTCCGAGCGCGTCCCCCAGGCGCGGCCATTGGCGCTCGCTGCCGACCGCGAGGGCGACCTCGCCATCAGCCGTCCGGAAGGTCTCGTAGGGCACGATGGTCGGGTGGGCGTTGCCCAGGCGACCGGGCGCGTTGCCGGTGACGAACGCGTTCTGGGCCTGGTTCACGAGGACCGCGAGCGTGGATTCGAGCAGCGAGACATCGATCCGCTGGCCGCTCGCTCGCCCGTCCCCGCGCCCGCGGGCGACGAGGCCCGCGAGGATCGAGACCGCCCCGAACAACCCGGTCACGACGTCGCTGATCGCGACCCCCACCTTCGTCGGGTGACCGCTCTCGGCTCCGGGATCGCCCGTGATCGACATCAGGCCGCCCACGGCCTGCACCACGAAGTCATAGCCCGGCTTGGCCGCATCCGGTCCGTCGGGGCCGAAGCCCGAGATCGCCAGGTGGACGAGCTCCGGGTTCAATTCCTCAAGCGCGTCGTCGCCGAAGCCGAGGCGGGCCAGGCCGCCCACGCGGAAGTTCTCGACGAAGACCTCGGCGCTGCCGAGGAGCCGGCGCAGGGCCTCCCGGCCGGGCTCGTCCCTGAGGTCCAGGCGGATCGAGCGCTTGTTGCGGTTGACGGACAGGTAGTAGGCGGCTGTGCGGGTGCCTGACACCTCGTCGCCCACCCACGGCGGACCCCAGCCCCGCGTCGCGTCGCCTTCGGGTGGCTCCACCTTGACCACGTCCGCGCCGAGGTCGGCGAGCAGCATCGTGCAGTAGGGCCCGGCGAGGACCGTGGAGCAGTCGACGATGCGGACCCCGGCCAGCGGGCCGGGCGCAGGGGTGGCAGTGGGATCGTGGCTGGCCATCGCGTCGATGGTAGCGGCCGGTCAGGCCTCCGCGGCTGGCTCCGTGGGCGGGTCCGGGGCAGGGTCCACGGATGGGGCCGGCTCCTGGGCTTCGGAGCCCGTCTCGGACGACGCGGCGGGCGGCTCGGGAACCGTGATGTCGACCATCTGGGCACTCGTGGCCGCGACGAGGTCCAGCGGGGAGAGATGGACGTTGACGCCCCGCGCTCCCCCACCGATCGCCACGACGTCCAGCACCGCGATCGAGGCGTCGGCGATCACCGGCCACGGCCTCCGGGCCCCGAACGGGGTGATCGCGCCGCGGACGTAACCCGTCTCGGCCTTGGCCTCCTCCTCGGTCGGGAGCGTGAGGCGGTTGGTACCCAGCAGCGCGCGGAGAGCCGGCCAGTTGAAGCGGCGTCCGCCGGGCACGAGGACGAAATGGAAGTCGTCCGTCGCGCGACGAACAAGGATCGAGCGCAGGAGGCTGCCGACCGGAATGCCCTGGAGCTCCGCGCTCTCCTCCGCGCTGCGGGCGATCGCGGTCCGGACTACGCGGAATGGAACGCCGGCGGCCTCGAGGGCTTCGATGGCGGGCGTTCGGAGGTCGTCGGTCATCGGCCGAGGGTAGCGCGACAGCGGCGGGCCGGCCTCACAAGCCACGCCGGAGGCGCCATGGGTCGCGAGCGGGCCCCGCGATGCCAACCGCCTGCGCCTTGAGTCGCGTGCGGTTCAGGGGACGCCAACCGCCTGCGCCTTGAGTCGCGTGCGGTTCAGGGGACGGCAACCGCCTTGAGGCGCCTTGAGTCGCGTTTGGTTCAGGGGACGGCACCGCCATGAGTCGCGTGCGGTTCAGGGGACGGCACCGCCATGAGTCGCGTGCGTCGCGTGTGGTTCAGGGGACGCCAACCGCCTTGAGGCGCGTGCGGGCCCCACGACGCCAACCGCAGGCGCCTTGAGTCGCGTGCGGTTCAGGGGACGGTGTCCCAAGCGCGGCTGAGGGACCGAACCCGAGCTTCGCCGCTCGAGCGCAGCGTGCCGTGCGCCGTTGCGAGTCACACGCGCATCAGGGGCCGCTGCGAGTCACACGTGCATCAGGGCGCGGGGCGAGTCACACGTGCATCAGGGCGCCGGGCGCCGCGCATCAGGGCGCCGGGCGCCGGGCGCCGGGCGCCAGGGCGCGGGGCGCCCTGGCGCGGGGCGCCGGCCGGCCGGCCGGCCCTCAGAGCCCGAAGGTGAACAGGATCCCGTCCCAGTTCTCGCGCAGGTCCCAGAGCCCCACCGCGATCAGGATCACGCCGGATCCGATCTCGATCGCCCGGTGGTGGGCGGTCACGAAGCGCACGACCGACCGCTGCCGGGCCCCGGCCAGGAGCGAGAGCAGCACCAGCGGCAGCCCGAAGCCGAGTCCGAAGACGATGAAGGTCAGGAGCCCCAGCGCAGCGTCGCCGAACCCGACCGAGACCGCGAGCAGCGCCGCCAGGAATGGACCCGCGCAGGGCAGCGCGATGGGCCCCAGCATCATCCCGTAGACGTAAGCCTGCCCGAACGGATTGCGCACGATGGGCACGCGCATGCCGGGCAGCCGGTTGAACGGGTTCCGGCCCATGAGCAGTAGCGCACCCAGCACGATCAGGAAGCCATCGACGAGCGGGATGAGGTAGGACGCCACCTGTCCGATCGGCGCCGAGACCGCGACCAGGATCACCCCGATCAGCACCATCGTGGTGAGCAGGCCCATCAGCACCAGGAGCCCCAGGAACCCGGTGCCCTTGCGCCCGGAGAGTGACCCTGCGTTGGCGGACAGGTAGGCGAGGAAGCTCGGGTACAGGGGCAGCAGGCACGGGCTTGCCGCGCTCGCGAGGCCCGCCGCGAACACCGCGACGAGCTCCCCCATCAGGAGGCGGCCCTGGCCACGATCTCGTCAACCGACTCGGAGCCTGTCGAGAATTCCACCTCCCCCTCAGGCGAGATGAAGACCACCGGCACGCTGGGCGGGTTGAGGACGTTGGTCCCGAACTCGTCCCGTAGTGCCTTGGACAGCGCCTTGCCGGCGACGACGTAGCGCCCCGCGAAGCCGCTCTCCGCCTTGTAGCGGGCGAGGTCCTTGGCCGTCTCGGACGGTTCCACGGTCAGGACCACGTACTCGGCGCTGCCGGCGGGCAGGCGCGCGAAGGCCCTGGTGAACCGGTCCTGCTGGGCACGGCAGTTGGAGCACCAGATCGCCATGGTCTCCACGAACACCGGCTTGCCCGCCAGGTCCGCGATCGAGAACTGCTCGCCGGTGGCGACATCGGTGAGCGCGGCCGTCGCCCACGCCTTGCCCGCGAGGGCCGCCGCCGCCGGGTTCGGGGGCGGCGCCGCCGGCGACACGGTCGCCTCTCCCGACATGGCGGAGGCGGTCGGTTCGGGGGCCATGGAGTCACCGGGCGACGCTGCCGCCATCGATTCCGGGGCCATCGACTCGGCCGGCACGCCAGGTTCGGACGGCGAGGCAGTCCCGGACGGGGCTGCGGGTGCGGCGACCTCGCTCGACGAGCACGCGGCGGCGGTGATCGCGAGAACGCAGAGAAGGGCCTGGACGGAGATCAGGCGACGGAGCGACATTCGGTTCGAGGTCTCGCAGCGGGTTGGGTCAATCTCGGGCGGCCAGTATTGCCCCGGCTCCGTGACAGGACCGTGACGCCGCCCGACTGCGGCCCATGGCGCTAGGATGCCCTCATGACCGAGACGTCCCAGCCCGCCGCCCACATCCCCACGCTCATGACCGTCCACGCCCACCCCGACGACGAGGTGATCGGCACCGGGGGCACGATGGCCAAGGCCGTCCTCGATGGCCGGCGCGTGGTCCTGGTGACCTGCACCCGCGGGGAGATGGGCGACATCGTGGTCCCGGAGATGGACACCCCCGACAACCACCGACGCCTGGGGGAGATCCGGGCCGGCGAGCTCGAGCAGGCGATGGCCGCCTTGGGCGTCACCGAGTGGGAGAACCTGGGCTACCGCGACTCGGACATGATGGGCCGCGCCGGGAACCGCGACGCGCGCTGCTTCTGGCAGGCCAACCTGGACGAGGCGATCGGCCGGCTGGTCTTCCTGGTCCGGACCTACCGGCCCGACGTCATGACCACCTACAACGACTTCGGCGGGTACGGGCACCCGGACCACATCCGCACCCACCTGGTCGCGGTTGGGGCGTTCGCCAGGGCGGGCGACGCGGCCTGGTATCCGGAGCAACTGGCGCCCGACCATGGCGGAACGGGCGTGTCGGAGGCGGACGGCGGCCTCGCCCCGTGGTCGCCGGCCAAGCTCTACGAGCAGGCGATCCCGGCGTCGATCAGGAATGCCATCCAGGAGCGGATGGACGCGGTCGGCGAGCGGTCGTTCTGGTCACCACCCGAGGACGCCACGCCGGAGCAGCTCGCCGAGTTCGAGGCGTTCGCGGCCCGCATGCTCGTGCCGGACGACGCGATCACCGCCTGGGTCGACATCGCGACCGTGCTCGACCAGCGCTGGGGAGCCATCCGCTCGCACGTGACCCAGATCAGCGACGACAACCCGTTCGTGCGCTTCGGGCCCGACGCCTGGGCCGAGTACTGGGGCAGGGAGGCGTTCGTCCGCCGCGAGAGCCGGGTCCCGGCGCCGGACCACGAGGACGACCTGTTCGCCGGCATGGATCAGCTCGCGCCCGGGCGTTACGGCTGGACCGGCTAGCCGGGTTCGACCGGATAGGCCTGCCCCGGGTCGCGCACTACCACTCCAGAAGGCCGGACGATGCCCTCCAGACCTGGTTCATGACGAACTTGCCACCCGCGGCTGCCGGGTCCATGAAGTTCGCCTGGGCCTTGCCAAGGATCAGGTGCGGCCGCATCCGGATCTGGGCGAGGCGGGTGCCGTCGAACGTGAGCTCGAGGGTGATGCCCTCCATCGTGTAGTCGGACCAGGTCTGGTCGAACACGAAGTTGCCGAGCGCATACCAGACCGGCTTGCCCTTGTAGATCTCCATCGCCTCGGCCCAGTGCGGGTGGTTCCCGATGACCAGGTCCGCACCGGCATCGATGGCGTTGTGGGCCATCCGCTGCTGGGTCGGGGACGGCTGCGCGCGGTACTCGATGCCCCAGTGCGGGAAGACGATCACGACATCCGCGCCGGCGGCGCGCGCCGCCTTGATGTCCGCCTTGAGATCCTTCTTCGTCATGCCCGCGCTGCCGGCCAGCTCTGTGCCCGCGTGGTAGCTCGGGGCGATCATGTCGTAGCCCAGGATGCCGACGGTCACGCCGCCCGCCTCGAGCAGCGTCGCCTTATGAGCGGCGGCGAGGTTCTTGCCCAGCCCGCCGTGCGCGATCCCGTACTTGTCCAGGTTCTTCATCGTCTGGAGCATGCCCTTGCGACCCGCATCGCCGATGTGGTTGTTGGCGAGCGAGACCCAGTCGATGCCGGCATCGCGAATCCCGGCGATGAGGGCCGGGTTCGCGTTGAAGACCGTGCCGCTGCCGTGCCACCGCCACTGGTTGGGGGCGGGGTTCTCGAAGTTGGCGATGGCGAGGTCGGCGCCCGAGATCAGCTGGCGGACGGCCCCCGCATTGCCGGTGCGCTTGGTGACTGGCAGGTCCCAGCCCATGGGCGAGCAATCACGGCACATCCCCGTGATCGCCACGGTGCCGCCGTCGTACGGATAGTCCACGCCGTTCGCGTCGATCGCCTGCTTGACGCCCCGGTCGAGCAGCATGTCGCCACCCGCGAACAGCGTCCACGCGGCCTTCGGGTCGTAGGCGGGCGTCTCGGGACCGGGCAGCCGCGCACTCAGTGGCCACTTGGCGAGGCCCTTCACGCGGTCCACCCCGAACAGGCTCTTGCCGCCCCAGGCGAGCGCCCGGACCGCGGGGCCGACCTCGTCGGCACGGAGGAAGGCGAGACGGTTGGAGTTCGCGGCCAGGTTCGCGGCCAGGGCCTCGGTGGACTTCACCGTCACGAGCCGTTTGCCGAGGTCCGAGCGCGAGACGCCGAGCGACTCGAGGATCGCGTCGGCGTCGGACCCGACCAGGACGAGAGCCTCGAGCTTCGAGGCACCGTCCGCGATCGCCCGGACGTCGGCGGCCTTGACCGCGGTCCGTGCGGAGCGGAAGTCCGTGACCGGGACGATGGGGACGTCGGTCTCAGCAAGCGGGGCGGCGTCCACGGACGTGTCGACGGGTGGCTCGCTCGTGACAGGACCGTCGACGGGAGCCGCTGTGCCATCTGGCTCGCTGGTCGAGACGGCCAGGGCCGGGTCATCGGATGGCTGGACGGCGAAGGACGCCGCCGGGGACGGCGCGCCGGGTCCCCCTGTCAGGAGCCCGCTGCCGAACCCGATGCCGACAAGCGCGACAAGGGCAACGGCGACGAGGGCGGGAACGAGCACCGGTCGGCGCGGGCCGTCCGGTTGCTGTGCTCCGCGGGCAGCCGCGGGATGGGCCCCGCTGCGCGGGTGCCCGTGACGCGGGTCGAAGCCGGGATCACGAACGCTCACGGCGCGCAGGGTACCCGAAAAGGAGGAACGCCCCGTCCGGGCGGGCGGACGGGGCGTGCGAGGAAACGAGAGGGATGGCGGACCCGACCGGATTCGAACCGGCGATCTCCAGCGTGACAGGCTGGCATGTTGGGCCGCTACACCACGGGTCCGCGACCGGTGGCGGATCATAGCAGGGACCCCCCGAAGCCGCCAACGAGAACGAGCCCCCAGGGCAACGTGATCACCACGCCGTCCCCGTATACTCCCGCGTGCAATCCATCGGCACACGGGACACGCCGTGGCCGTCCCGGGGCAGGACGCCACTCGACGTCACGGACAGCCGATCCCGACACCCTGCTGCGGTCACCTCGACCGGCAACTCCGGAGACCAACCGATGACCCTGAGCGCATCTCCTGCGGCCAGGACACGCGCCCGAGAGCGATGGCACGTCCTGGCGGATCGGCTGCGGACGATCCGACCCGAGGCCATCGCCAAGGGCGCCATCGGCGCCGTGCTCATCGTGGTGTCGACAGAGCTCGTCGCGGCGTCCTGGCCGGCGCTCATGCCGTTCCTCGTGGGTGCCGTGCTCGCCTACGCTGTCCTGCCCCTCGCCAATCGGCTCGATGCGTTCATGCCCCGCTTCCTCGCGGCGCTCCTCGCCGAGCTGGTGGCCGTCGGCCTGCTGCTGGGCATCGCCGTGCTCGTCGTGCCCCCCTTGCTCAATGGCCTGGTGGTCGTCGCCCAGCGACTGCCGACGCCAGAGGAGATTCACGCGGCGGTCACGTCGCTGCAGACGCAGGTGGGGGCCATCCCCGAGCCGATGCGGACGATCGCGCTCGCGGTCCTGACCGAGACGGCCGCCAACCTGCAGGGCGTGCTCCGGGAGCTGACCGACCAGGCGGCCGGCGTGATCACCAGCCAGATCCTCGGCATCTTCGGGACCGTCTCCAACGTGCTCGGGCTGCTGGTGATCCCGGCCTGGATCCTGACCATGGTCGCCGACGAGCGAACGATCAAGCAGCGCGGGGCCAGCCTGTTTCCCGAGGCGATCCGCCCGGACGTGGCGGCGCTGTTCAGGATCGTGGACCGGGCGCTGGGGACGTTCCTCCGCGTCCGGGTGCTGCTCGGCGTGGTCACCGGGTTCCTCGTCTGGGCGGGCCTGTCGATCGCGGCGGAGCTGGGCATCGCGCCGTTCAACTACGCGGTGGCCGCGGCCGTGCTCCTGGGCGCCCTGCAACTGATCCCGGAGCTCGGCTTCTTCCTCGGCTTCTTCCCCCTGCTGCTCGGGTTCGCGATCGGCGGCCCCGTGGCCGGTGTCACCGCGACCCTGGTCTACATCGGGTCCGTCAAGCTGTCCTCCGCACTGATCGAGACGCGCGTGTCCCGTGGCGTCCTCGACGTCCACCCGGGCCTGCTCATCCCGGCCATCGTCGTCCTGAGCCAGTTTGGCGTCCTGTGGCTGCTGGCAGCGGCACCGCTGGTCGCGATCGTGCGTGACCTCGTCCGTTACGCCAACAGCCGCCTCGCCGACCCGCCGGGGCCTGCCAATGTGCTCCCGGGCGAACGGGTGAAGGCCTCCGGGAGGGGCCGCGCGCCGGCGCCGGTACCGTCCGCCTACCAGTCTCCCGCCGCCTCGACCACCGCCGGGCGGCCGCCCAGCCCGTCGGCGGTCCGGGCCCCGCTGCCCACCGTCTATGCCAATCTCCAGCCAAAGCCCGGGCTCCGCCAGCCCGTCGCGACCCAGAGGAGCACCCAGCCGTGAGCGACGATCCCGCCCGCATGACGGACATGTCGTCCGACTCCGGGGCCGCGCCCTTTGGTGACGCCGCCGCCGTGGCCCAGGCCTACATCCAGATCACGGAGGCGGAGGCAACCCCGCTCGACGCCGCCGAAGCCATCGAGCGTCGCGACGCCTACGGCCGCGTCCCGGTCGTCGTCCGGATCCGGCGCCAGCCGCCGATCAACCCGGTCTGGGTGCTGGTGGCGATCGGCCTGGCCGCGTCCGGCCTGTTCCTGCCCCTGACCGCGGCCCTGAAAGCCGTGGTCATCGTGGTCGCGCTCGTCGCGCTCGTCGTGGGGATCTTCTCGCGGCTGTTTATCCGCATCCCGCCCGGCTCCGTCGGCCTGGTCAAGAAGGCCGGTCGCCACGACCGCGTGCTCCCGGCCGGCAACCACCGGGTCAACCCGATGCTCGCCCTGTCGCACCTGGTCACCACGCGCGATATCGCGTTCGACGTCCCGGTCAACGAGGTGCGCTCCTCGGACGGGGTCGGCGTCGCGGTGGACGTGCTGCTCACGCTGCGAGTCGACGACCCGGTGAAGTTCGCGTACGGGATCACCCCGGGGGATGCCGACCAGTTCGTCCAGGCCAGCTGCCAGGACGCGGTCCGGACGCTTGTCCGCGGCACGGAGGCGATGGCGGCGCTTGACCTGGGGTCCTCCCAGTCGGATTCGCTCAAGGAGGTCATCGACCCCAAGCTCGAGGCCTTCGGCATCGACATCACCGGCGTCGCGTTCACGCGGATCACCCTGCCCACGGCGCTCACCGACTCCCTCGAGGCACGCCGGCTGGCGTCGCTCCAGCTGGCGGAGCGGGCCGAGACCTTTGCCCTCGACAAGCGCCGTCTCGCCGACACGGCCGCCCTCGTTGCCCAGGAGGCCGAATCCCGCCGGACGGCCGTGGAGTACGAGGCGGCAGCCGAGGCGCTGCGGCTGGCCAAGCTGGAGGAGCGGATCGCGGCCAGCCCCAATGCCGCCGTCTACGACGTGGAGTCCGCCCGCCTGCGCGTGGCGGAACAGCTGGCCGGCAACAGCCGGGCCGTCGTGTCACTCGGTGGCGGAGACCTGTTCACCAACCTGCTGCTCGCCCGCGAGGGCGAGTCGCCGTCGGGCGCTCCGGCGACACCGGCTACCGCTCCGGCGGCCCCGGTGAAGACGGCCGCGGCCGCCCCGGCCGCCAAGGCACCCGGTCCCGGGGACGACGGAGCCCCGAAGGCCTGAACCTCCGGGGCTCGGCGTTGAGCGCCAGGGATGGGGCGCCGTGCCCCGCGGATCAGCCGTAGCGATATCGGTCGCGATCCATCTCGTAGGTGTCCGGCCCGAACGACGGGGTTGCCAGCTGCGCGATCATGCCCGCGGCGGCGATGACGCCCCAGACGATCAGCCAGAACCAGCTGTCGCGGATCAGTGTCCCGACCTGCATCCAGGTGATGTGGTCGGTGGGGATCTGCCCCGTGAGGATGAACCAGCCGGCCACGACGGTGGCCGCGCCGCCGAGGCCGGTCACCACGATCACGAGCAGCCGCGGCACGTTGAGCGCCAGGATCCCGATCACGAACACCACCGCGACCACCAGGCCCAGCGCGAACGCGATCAGGCCGTCCGCGTTGCCGATCAGGCCCCACAGGCTGCCGCCGATCATGAAGCCGACCGAGCCGCCGAGGAGCGCGATCGCTGCGTAGTAGTACAGGTACGACAGCACCGCAAAGATCAGGGCGAAGGCGATTCCCACGGCCCAGCTGGTGAGCGTGGCGAACGTCCCATCTCCGAATAGCGCCGAAACCGCCTCGGTCCCCACGTTGAAGCCCACCAGCAGCCCCCAGAACGGGAGCAGCAGCAGGAAGAAGCGCCAGCCACCGAAGGCGAACGCCAGGCCGAGCACGGCGGCCACGAGAGCGATCAGGATCTGCATTCCTCACCTCATCTTGCGCATCAGGGCCCATGGGCTGGGGGCCGCGCGCCCCGATGATACGACCCTCCGCGCCTGACTTCTGCCCCTGCGACCCGCGTGCCTGACCCGCGCTATGCTCGCCGGGCGATGCCCTCCGTGATCGACCTTCGTTCCGACACCGTCACCCACCCCACCGCGGCCATGCGCCGTGCGATGGCCGAGGCGCGACTCGGCGACGACGTCTTCGGTGACGACCCAACGGTCAACGAGCTGGAGGCCCGTGCGGCTGCGCTCCTGGGCAAGGAGGCGGGCCTGTTCGTCGCCAGCGGCACCATGGGCAACCTGGTCTCCCTGGTCGCGCACCTCCCGCGGGGTCACGAGGCCATCGCGGGCGCGACGACCCACACGGTGATGGATGAGGCCGGCGGGCACGCGGTGGTGGTGGGAGCCACGATCCGCGCGCTCCGCGAGCAGGGCGACGGCACGATGGACCCGGTCGAGATCGGGGAGGCCTTCCGCGATCCCACGGATCTCCACGAGCCCATCACCGGGCTCATCGTCGTTGAGAACACGCACGCCCACAGCGGCGGACGACCGCTCCCGATGGCGTACCTGGGCATCGTTGCCGGCATCGCCCACGATCGCGGCGTGCCGCTGCACATGGACGGCGCACGGTTCTTCAACGCCGCGGTGGCGCTGGGCGTCACTCCTGCGGCGCTCGCGGCGCCGGCCGACACCGTCACCTTCTGCCTGTCCAAGGGCCTCTCGGCACCGATCGGGTCCGTAGTGGTGGGCCCGGAGGCGTTCATCGCCCGCGCGCGGCGCGCCCGCAAGCTCCTGGGGGGTGGCATGCGCCAGGTGGGCGTCCTGGCTGCGGCCGGCCTGGTCGCCCTGGACCGGGGTCCGGACGGCACGATCGCACGCCTGGCCGAGGATCATGCCAACGCGCGCCGCCTGGCCGCGGGCCTCGCGGAGATGACCGGCATCCGCTCTCCGGGCGGCCTCGCCCAGCCGGACGAGGACGGGCCGCTCGATCCCGCCCGCGTCTTGACCAACTTCGTCCTGTTCCGGGTCGCCAGCGACCGCTCCGCGTTCATCGACGCCCTCGAGGCGCGCGGCGTGCTCGTCGTCCCGTATGCCCACGGCCAGGTCCGCGCCGTCACCCACCTCGGGGTGACCGCGGACGACATCGACCGGGTGATCGAGGACGTGGCTCACGCGCTTCGCGAGACTGAGCCGAGGCCGGACCCGACTTCCACCGCCGGTGCAACCACGACGGGTGCGGCCTGACCGAGCCGGCCCGGACGATCACGAGCGCCCGCCGCGGACCGGCGGCGCCGGAGGAACGATGACCAACCTGCTCGGGGGCCTGGAGCTCCCGCGACCGGCACCCGCGCCGGACGAGGGGCCGCTCGACGCCCGCTTCTACGACATGGTCGAGACGCGTGTCCGCCGCCTCCTGACGGACAACCCGATCGCCGCGACATACGTCGGCATCCACAGTGAGGACCATCGCCTGGGCGACGCGGGACGGGATGCCGTCCTCGGGGAGATCGCCGCCGACAAGGCCCACCTCGCCGCCGTCGAGGCGCTCGACCCGGCCGGCCTGTCTGGCGGCGCCCGGTTCGAGCGCGACCTGGAGCTCCACAACGTCCGGCTCTCCCTGTTCGAAGCGGACGGGATCAGGCGCTGGGAACGACGCTCGCAGGCGGCGAGTGACATCGGCGATGCCGTCTTCGCGCTCTTCGCCCGCGGCGCCGCGCCGCTCGCCGAGCGCCTCGCCCGCATCGCGGACCGGCTGGAGGCCGCACCGGCCTTCCTCGGCCAGTCGCACGATCGCGCGGTCGGGCCCCAGGTGGCCCTGTGGCAGGGTGTCGAGCGCCGCTACGCCACGGATCTGCCGGGCCTGTTCGCGGAGGTCCGCGCCGCCGCGACCGGTGTCCTGCCTGCAGCCGAGCTGGCGCGCCTGGACAGGGCGGTCGAGGCCGCCAATCGAGCCCTGGAGTCGCACACCGAGTGGCTGGACCAGACCCTCGCCACCGCGACCGACGACTGGCCGCTGGGCCGCGAGCCGTACGACGAGCTGGTCCGCCTGCGCGGGTTCGGCGATCTCGATGCAAACGCGATCCTCGAGATCGGCTGGGAGCAGCTGCGCACGAACACCGACGCCCGCCGGGCGGCCGCGCGCGAGCTGGATCCCGATGTGGATCTCCCGACGGCGATCGAGCGCCTCAAGGCGGATCACCCGTCCACCTTCGAGGCCGCGCTGGATGGCTACAAGGACGCCATGCATCGGGCGCGCACATACCTTGTCGAGCACGGCCTCGTGACCGTCCCGGACGACGAGGTGATCGAGGTGATCGCCACGCCGGAGTACCTGCGCAGCGTGATGCCGTTCGCGGCCTACTTCGCGCCGGCCCGCTTCGATGCCGACCAGCGCGGGATCTACGTCGTCACGCCGGCCGTTGACGACGACCCGAACGCCATGCTCGAGCACTACTACGCCTCGATCTCGAACACCAGCATCCACGAGGCCTACCCCGGTCACCACCTCCAGCTGGCGGTCGCCTCGAAGCACCCGAGCCTGACCCGGATGCTTGCCGACGCCCCGGAGTTCGTCGAAGGCTGGGGCATGTACTCGGAGCAGATGATGCGCGAGGAGGGCTTCGACGCCGGCCCGGCCTTCCGGACGGCCATGTACACGGACGCTGTCTGGCGGGCCTGCCGGATCATCCTCGACGTGCGGATGCATCGCGGCGAGCTGACGCCCGAGGAGGCGACCGACTTCCTTGTCGAGCACACCTCGTTCGAGACGGCCAACGCCCGCGCGGAGGTCCGCCGCTATACCTACACCCCGGGCTACCAGCTGAGCTACCTGCTGGGCAAGGTGCTGATCCTCGGGCTGCGCGAGGACGAGAAGCGCCGCCGTGGGCCGGCGTTCTCGCTCAAGGCATTCCACGACACGCTGCTGCAGAACGGATCCCTGCCGATCAGCTTCCACCGTCGCGTGCTCCTGGGCGAGGGCTGAGACGGCGTGGACGTGATTCCGGCCATCGATGTCCGCGGTGGCCGATCGCGGGTCGTCTACTGGCCAGGAGCGGCCGCGGGCACCGGCACGCCCACCGACCGTCCGGAGCGGATCGCGGAGCAGTTCGTGGCCCAGGGGGCCCGCATCCTCCACCTCGTCGACGTCGAGGGCGCGCAGCAGGCCAGGCCCGTCAACCTCGAGGCGGTCGGGGCGGTAGCGGCGAGGGTTGCCGTCCCGCTCCAGCTCGCGGGGGGCCTAGAGGAGGCAGACCACGTCCGTCTCGCCTTCGCCGCCGGAGCCACCCGGGTCGTGCTGTCCGTCGCGATCGCCGAGCGTCGGGAGGCGCTCCATGACTGCCTCGCCGTCGCCGGCGACTGGCTCGCCGTGGGGCTGGACCCGCGCCCCGAGCGCCTGGCCGCCTTCCCCTGGCGGCGCACGATTCCCCCAACCCTCGATACGCTGGTCGAGGAGCTGGTCGCCGCAGGGGTTCGCCGCCTGGTGCTGAGCCACGGCGGCGCGTCACCGGATACCGGGCTCCTCGCGTCCCTCGGACGCCGTCACGGCGTTGACGTGCTGGTCGCGGGCGGCGTCACGGACCTCGATACCATCCGGCGCCTGCGTGACGCAGGCGTCACCGGCCTGATCCTCGGAGAGGCACTCCTCTCCGGAACCATCGACTTCCCCCGCGCCCTGGAGACAGCAGCATGACCCGTCAACACCACCTCGGCCGGCTCCTTGCCGGCGTCGCCGTGGCCCTGCCCGTCCTGCTCGCGGCGTGCAGCAGCGGCGGCGCACAGGACCTGCCGACCATCCCGCCCGCGACACCGGCACCGGCCGTGACACCGACCGAGGCCGCCCACCCGGGCCCCACCTACCCGCCGGGCTGCCCCACGGAGCAGCCGGCAGCGCTCGCGGCGGGTGACGTCCGCGAGCTCACGATCGAGACCGACGAGGGCAACATCGTGATGCGGATCGACGGCAGCCTGTCGCCGATCGCGACCGGCAACATCGTCGCGCTGGCCGAGTGCGGCTACTACGACGGCGTCGTCTTCCACCGGGTGGTGCCGGGGTTCGTGATCCAGGGCGGCGACGGCCAGTTCGGGCGCTCACCGGATCTCGTCCCGGACATCATCGGCTCCGGTGGCCCGCCCTACACCATCCAGGACGAGCCGGTCACAACGCAGTACAAGCGCGGAACGGTCGCCATGGCCCGTTCCTCGCAGCCGAATTCGGTGGGCTCCCAGTTCTTCATCGTCCTCGACGACGCCGCCGCACAGTCGCTGGGCGACCCGCAGTACAACAACTACCAGATCGTCGGCTCCGTCACTTCCGGCATGGATGCCGTCGATGCCATCGCGGCCGCCGCGGATGCCGAGCTCCCCAGCAGTCCTGTGGTGATGAACAAGGTCACCGTCAGGACCCCGTAACCTGTCCCCAACCCCAGACGAGGAGATGCCCATGACCAGTGCCGTCATCGCCACCGAGGCCGGCAACATCGAGGTCGACCTGTTCACCGACGGCGCGCCCAAGGCCGCCGGCAACTTCGTGAAGCTCGCCAAGCAGGGCTTCTACGATGATGTGATCTTCCACCGCGTCATCCCGGGCTTCATGATCCAGGGCGGCGACGGACAGTTTGGCAAGAAGGCCACCCTGGACACCGGGCGCGTGGGAACCGGCGGCCCCGGCTACAAGTTCGAGGACGAGCCCTTCACGGGCAGCTACTCGAGGGGCACCCTGGCCATGGCCAACGCGGGCCCCAACACCAACGGCTCGCAGTTCTTCATCATGCATGCCGACTACGCGCTGCCCAAGAACTACATCATCTTCGGCATGGTGACCAAGGGGCTCGACGTGGTGGATGTCATCGCCAACGCGCCCCGCAACTCGCGCGACCTGCCGAACGCGCCGGTCGCGATGACCAGCGTCACCGTCCTGGACGAGGCCGTCTAGCCTCGTTCTGCCGAAGCGTCGGCCGGCCGCCAGGTCGGGTGCCGTTAGCCGAAATCACCAACTGTTAAGAGATTTTCACCCAACGGCTGGCAAAACCCCTTCCCTAATCCGCACCTTCTCGCTAGGATATCGGGGCTGCCAGTCAGCCAGGGCTGCCCCAGCATCAGGATCATGGGTAGGTTGGGTTAGGGTAGTCGGTTCAGCCGACGCGATAGATGATCCTGAGGCGATGGCAGAAGTGTCGCCCGCAAGGGTGGACACCTTCACCGGGACAGCATCGAGGCGGCTCCTCCGGGAGCCGTCTCGAACGTTAAGCCGGGTGCGGAGCCTCGTGCCGGGTGCGGAGCCTCGGGTCAGCCCAGGCCGCGCGCATCCAGCCCGCGGCCCCAGTGCAGGACGCGGACCGCGACCAGCACCCCGAGGGCGGCGAGGACCAGGATCGCCGCTGCGGCGATGGACGCGTCGAGGTCGCCGCCCTGGAACTCTCCGTACACCACCAGCGGCAGGGTCTGCGTCCGTCCCTGGACGCTGCCCGCGAACATGATCGTGGCCCCGAACTCGCCCATGGATCGCGCCCAGCACATCACCAGGCCGGCGGCGAGCGCGCTCCCGGCCAGCGGCACGGTGACGCTCCGGAACAGCTGGCGCTCCGAGGCTCCGTCCACCCGCGCCGCATCCTCCAGGTCCCGGTCCACGGCCGCGATCCCCGCCCGCGCGGAGCGCACGAAGAACGGCGCCGAGACAAAGACCTGGGCCAGGATCACGGCCAGCGTGGTGAACGCGATGTCCACACCGCTCGTGCCCAGCGGTCCCCCGAGCAGGCCGCGTCGCCCGAACACGAGCAGCAGCGCGAGGCCGGCCACGGCAGGCGGCAGCACGATCGGCAGGTCGGTTACGGCCTCCACCAGCCACTTGCCACGGAAAGTGCGCCGCGCGAGCACGATGGCCAGCGGCAGCCCGAACACGACCGTGACCACCAGGCTGATCGACGTCGTCACCAGGCTGAGGGCGAGGGCAACCAGCACCGTCTCCGAGCCCGCCACGTCCCGGAGCAGCCCGCTCAGGAGCGCACGGGCGAGGATCGCGAGGACCGGCAGGCCCAGAAACAGCACGAACAGGCCGGCGAGAGCGAGGAGCGAGCGTTCGCCCCAGCCGTTGCCCGAGGCGGCGGGCACCGGCCGGGAGGACCCGATAGCCGTCACGGCGCGGGCCGGAAGCCTGCGTCCGCGAGGATCGCCTGCCCGCCCGGTCCGGCCATCCAGTCGAGGAAGGCGGTGGCGGCATCACGGTGGGCGGAGGCCTCCACCACGACGCCGGCGTAGGTCGCGGCCACGTTGGCCGTTGCAGGGACCTCAAGCGTCTCGACATCCCGCGCCGCCGCCGCGTCCGTGGCATAGACGATCCCGGCGTCGCCCTCGCCCAGCTGGATCTTGGCGACAACCGCCTTTACGTTGTCCTCGCGCGACGCCACGTTCGCGTCGTAGGCGGCCGCGAAACCCGCCGGGTAGCCCGGCTGGCCGGCGAGATTGGCGACCAGCTGGCTTGCATAGCTCGTGATCGGCACCTTGTCGCCGGCGGCGATCACCTTTACGCCGGGGGTCGCGAGTCCCGCGGGCGACACCAGCCTTGCCGGGTTGCCGGCCGGCACGATGACCGCGAGGTCGTTGGCCGCGAACGGGACCGGGTCGCCCTCCGCAAACCCGCCGTCCACGAGCCGCCGCGGGTTCGCCGTGTCGGCCGACAGGAAGACGTCGGCGGGAGCGCCCTGCTCGATCTGCGTCGCGAGCGTGGCTGAGGAGTCCGTGGAGATGGTGAGGCGGGTGCCCGGGTGCGCTGCCTCGTAGGCCGGCTTCGCCTGCTCCAGGACACCCTTGAGCGATGCCGCCCCGAAGACGACCAGGTCCAGGGATGGCGGGGCGGAGCTGCCTGCGGCCGGGCCGCCACAGCCCGTGAGAACGAGGACGACCGCCATCAGCGCCACCGGAGCGAGTCGGAGCACCCTCAGCGCGCCTCCCTGCGCGCGGGGATCTCGATGATCACGTTGGTGGCCTTCACCACGCACACCGCCTCGTCCCCCACCTGGATGCCCATGTCATCCACGGCCTCGGCCGTCATCAGGCTCACCATCCGGTGCGGCCCAGCCATCACCTCCACCACGGCGGCCACCCGGTCCCTCTCGATCCGGGTCACGATCCCGGGTAGCCGGTTCCGGGCGGAGCCGCCCACGGTGGGCCGGTCGGTGGCGTGGGCACGCCGCTCGGCGAACAGGCGCGTCACCTCGGCCACGGGCACCATCCTCTGGCCGCCGGCCGAACGCTCCATGCGGAGGCGGCCATCGGCCTCCCAGCGGCGGAGCGTGTCCACCGAAACCTGCAGCATCTCGGCCGCCTGGCCCATGCGCAGGAGCGTGTCGCGTGGTGTTCCTGAGTCGTTCATACCTAGACAATATGGCCTCGGGGCTCTGGAATCCAGAGGTATCTGATCCCAGGGTCAGGATTGTGGGGGGCCTTAGGCTTGATGGCATGGCGTCGCCAGCGTCCGATGTGGAGTCGAGCGCTCCCTCGCCGTACCTGGGCGTGACGACGTCCGAGCCAGCACGATGGTCTCGTCCGAAGACCGCCTGCTCACACCCGACGAGTGAACGCTCGGACCCACACGACTACCAGTAGGGATGGAAGGCGTCCCCTTCGGACGTCAACAGCCGAGGCGGACCTGGTGGATCGCGATCTCGTGGAGGCGGCGCAGAGCGGGGATCGGGAGGCATATGTCGACCTGATCCGCGCTCGAAGTGACCGGCTGTTCGGGATCGCCCAACGGATCCTCCGCGATGTCGATCGAGCCGAGGATGCTGTGCAGGACGCGCTGGTGATCGCCTGGCGCGACCTCCGGGGCATCCGCGATCCGGGTCGCTTCGATGCGTGGCTGCAGCGCCTCCTGATCAACGTGTGCATCGCCCAGGCGACGCGCGAGCGCCGCCGGACATCGAATCTGCGGGTGCTCCCGATCGACGGACCGGCGGCACCTGACGATCTGCTCAATGTGGCCGAACGCGACCTGCTCGAACGCGGGTTCCGTCGGCTCCCACCCGAACAGCGGGCGATCCTCGTCCTGCGCCACTACCTGGGCTATCGGCCGTCCGAGATCGCCGAGACACTCGGGATCCCGGCGGGGACAGCCCGTTCCCGACTCCATCACGCCCATCGCGCCATGCGCGCCGCTCTCGAGGCGGACGCCCGCAACGCGGTCAGAGAAGGTCGACCGGCATGACCGAACAACGAGATATCGATCGACTCCTGGACCACTGGATGAGCGACGGCGCGTCGGTCGCCCCCGACCGGGTGATCGATGTCGTTGCCGACCGCATCGAGCGTCAACCACAGCGGCCCGCGTGGCGTCTCCACTGGAGGGACCTCCACGTGAACCGGATCATTCCCGCCGCCGCGGCAGTGGCGGCGATCATCGTCATCGCCGTCGTCGGCTTCAACCTGCTGCCTGGCTCCTCGAACAGCGTCGGCAGTGTCGCGTCCGCTACTCCCAGCCCTTTCCCCGGCCCATCGACCAGCCCCACGACGGCGCCGCCGTCCCCGGCTCCCACCCCGAGTCCTCGGCCAGCCGACGAGGTGCCATTCGACGACGTCGCCCTGGATCCCGGCTCGTACTCGGTCTACGGCACGCATGACGGCCATCAGCTGCGGATGACATTCGACGTCCCGGCCGGCTGGTTCGGCCACGAGTCGTGGTTTGTGTACAACGAAGCCGCAGCCGATGTATCCGACTTTGTCGTTGACTCTGCCGGCTCTGCCCTTGTCCCCTACGAGTTGAACGAGCCGATCACCCGCACGTACCTGGATCCTTGCGACCGAGGCGCGGCCGAGGCCGTGGGGCCGACCGTGGACGAGCTCGTGACCGCCCTCAGCAACGAGAAGCATCGCGCCGTCATCAGCGGCCCCACCGACATCACTGTTAGCGGCTACGCGGGCAAGACGATAGAGATCGGACCGGCGGACGCCATCGATCCGGCCTCGTGCACTGGGGGACATCTGGTGCTCTGGGCGACGCGGTCTGGCGGCGAGCGCTGGATCCAGCCGGATCTGGTGCAGACCATCTGGATCATCGACGTTGACGGCCAGCGGGTCCTCATCGAGGGCAACCATGGCCCCAACACGTCGGCAGCGGATCAAGCCGACCTGCAAGCGATGATGGAGTCGATCGAGATCTCGGTGAGCGACAACGCGGCCTCGGTTGATCCCGCCAGCGTCGCCATCGGGTTCATGGAAGCACGCCAGCAGCGCCGCGTCGATGAGGCCCTGAGGCTGATCCATCCGGCGGCCGTCATCGATTGGGGTGCAGGGCAGACGCCGACGGACCTCGCCGCAGGGCTCGCCTGGGAAGACGCATTCGGGATCACATTCTCCCTGGACGAGTGCTCGATGGATCCCGGTTCGACGGCGGCCCCAGCGCCCGTGCTGTGCGTCCTCACAACGGACGCTGCAGTAGCGCATGCCGTCGGCAATGATCCGGGCAAGGTCTGCGTGGCTGTCGGCGTCAAGGAGGGCCTGATCACCCATCTCGAGTTGCTCAGTGCGCAGCCCGGATGCGACTACCAGTTCTCGACCGAGGTGTTTGCGCCGTTCAACGAGTGGGTGCGCGCGAGCCACCCGGAGTCCGACCCAGACGCCATGTACCAGGACCGCCTGTCGCCTGAGGGGCTGGCGCTCTGGACGCGATACACGCAGGAGTTCCTCGCAGCCGCCCAATCGGGCTAGTGTCACGCGCCGGAATCGGCCTGCGCATCGTGGCGGGGCCGGAGCTGGCGCGATACATCCTCGTCGACCAGCTTGGGCGACACCCCGTCGCGCGGTCCTCCTCGAAGCGTCCCGAGGTGTCGCGACGCACCGCTCCGGACTCGATCAGCAGCGTCGGCGAGTCGGTGGTCGCGCATCTGCCGCTGCCGGCGGCAAGCTGCCGTCAGGGCCGCGATCCGGCTCCGGCTGACCGTCAGCACCTAGGATGGGACGACCACGGTACGCTGTCGCGCGCGCCCCGGAGGCTGCCTGGGGGACCACTCAACTGAGCCGGACTGGGACGTGGCCAACCGCGCGGGGCAAGCGGCGCCGTGCGGTAGACTGCTGGTCCGCGCGCCTGTAGCTCAGTGGATAGAGCGTCGGCCTCCGGAGCCGAAGGTCGCAGGTTCGAATCCTGTCGGGCGCGCCAGTACCCACTTTTTCGCCGGCTGAACGCGCTCCGGCAGCGCGAGCGCGAGGCCCAGCGAGTACGCCTCCGGCGTGAGTCGAGCGCCGACGAACTCCGGGCCGCGGACGACGATCCGTTCGTAGATCGAGTGCAGCAGCTCCGCCCTGCCCTCCGGCGTCGCCTTGGCCCACGTGTCGGGCAGCGCCCGCAGCGTGGCGACCACCTTGTCCGGGGCGATGCCCGTGCCCGGACGCTTGCCCGAGTCGATCCTCGTCGCCTCCTCGCGCAGCACGGCGATCTGCCTCAGGTAGGCCTTGTCGTCGAGTCGACCTGCGGCATGGTCAAGCGCGAGGTCGCGCTTCATCCGTTCGAGTCGAGAGCGGTTGACGTCGATGGGTCGCGTCTCCGGCGTCGACAGGACCCGGACGATCCGTTCGAGTGTCGACTCGTCGACCCGGATCCCGGTCACCTGGCCGATGATCCACGGCTCGTAGACGCCAGAGGAGTGGCTCGCCTGCGGACCCCACTCGGGGCATTGATCGTGCCGGGGATGCAGCTTCCGCTGCCGGGGTGGAGTCCCCATCGTCCCGTCGGTGCGGATCCGCTGACCACAAACGCAGTAGAGGAGTCCGCGCAGCAGGTCGATCCGGGCCGGGCGAGGACTGCCGCCGTGACGGGCCCGGCTGGCTCGCAGCGTCGCGACCCGCTCCCACAACTCGTCCGACACCGGTGGGATGGCGCGCCAGGGCGCGGGCGTCCGCTCGCCCTTTCGCCCGACCCAGCCGTTGTAGACCGGGTTCTTGAGCATCTCCGTGACGCGCCGGTCGTTGAGGCCAAACTCGCTGGCAACCTCTTCGATCGACAGGGTGCCGACGGCATACCGCTCAAAGATCCGCACGGCAACATCGATGGCGTCCGGGTCGATGGCCAACACGAATGCCGGGGGGTTCCGCACGAATCCGAGAGGGGCGCGGCCGCCCGGGTCGGCGAGACGCCGGAACTTCGCCGCGTACCCGTCCGTGATCCGCTCACCGAGGCGCCGACTGTACCGCTCGGCTTCATGCGCCTCGGTCACCATCTGGTCCCAGTCTCGTGGATCCGAGCTCATCAGCCGTCGATCGCACATGACCCAGGCAACACCGGACGGATGGAGGCGGTCCTCGACCAGCTCCAGGGTGCGTCGCAGGTTGCGCTGCCACCGATCGAAGTAGCCAGTCAGCAGGACGTCAAACGACCCGGCCGTTGCCGCGGCCAGCATGTCCGCCATGGTGCTGGAACGCCACACGGTGCGACCGCTCTGCGCAACCGAGTACACGATCTTCGTGTCCACGAGGCCGTAGCGCTCGACGAACCGATCCATCTGCTCGTGCTGCGACTCCGGCCCGTATCGGTCGTACTGACCCTCTGTCGACTCGCGCACCCAACGGGCGGCCCGAAGACCGCGGAGGTCATCAAGAGAGGAAGGGAGCCTACGCGGCCGTGTCAGTCGCATCGAAGAGCCTCTGCGCGACCCGGTGATCGTGGGCCGGACCCGGAATTCTACGCCTTGGCCCTGGCTCGCCTGTGTCGACAGCCTCGTCGGCGTCGATGGCTTCGCGAACAAGGCGTGCGAGCGCAAGGACGACGGTGTTCTGTTCACGAGACCGCTGTTGACCCTGAGCATGCCGGGATCCGCGCCTGACCGAATGGCCGACGGGTTCGGTCGCCACCCCGCGACCGGCCGATGGAACGGCTCGGATCTCGCGACGGGATCTCGATGCGGGGCTCTCAGCTGAGGCTCGATTCGGCGGCACGGCGCGAATGCGACGGTTGGCCACACGCCGGCTCGTGGTCAAGGCGACGTCCCAGCCTGCAGTTCCAGGTACCGCCGGAAGAGCCGATCCCGAACCTCGTATCGGCCTCGGTGCCCGTAGGCGAGTCGGTCGATGTGGCCCTTCGAGGCAAGGCGCCGCAGCGATTGTCGGGCCGCTCCCGGCCTCACCCCGCGTCGTGCCGCCTCGGCTTCGATGTCGCCCGACGGGCGCGGCTCGGTGCTGCGGGCGACGACGGCCACAACCTGGCGGTCGATCGGGGACATCCTCTCCCAGCGCCCAGCGAAGATCTCTTGGCTCACAGAAGCGAACGCGCGCTCGAAGGCAACCGCGAATTCGGCCCGTGTGACCCGCCCATTGGCCGCGGCGTCGAACGTGTAGTAGCCGAGCTTCTGCACGTAGTACGGTCGGCCGCCGGCCAGGTCCACGATCTCGGCGACCACATCGGCGTCGAAACGGACGGTCGTCTCCCCGAGGGGCTCGGTCAGGGCTCGAGCTGTGTCCGTGTCGTCGAGTGGGCCGACGGACAGCGGCTCGAAGAACCGGACCAGCGGCTCATGGGCCGATCGAACCTCCGTGAACAGACCTGGACCCGCCGCGATGACGAATGCCAGAGGCAGGTCGGCGGCGTAGAGCTCGAGGGCACATGCTCGCAGGCGCAGGAGCGCGTCCCCGGTGTCGGGAAGCAGGTCGACATCGTCGAGGAGCACGACGACAGACCGCTCCTCGCCTGCCCGACGCTCGACGAGGCGTCGGAGGGCCGCGCGAAGGTCGCGCTCCGGATCACGTGACGGCCGCCGGATACGAGCATCGGCGATACCGATGTCGAGCCCGACCTCCACCTCGACGCGCCGACCCCAATCCGTCGTCAGCTCAGCATCGATCGTCGTGACCAGGCCGGCGAGGAATTCGTCGGCGGACTGCGGGTAGGCCATCGAGAGGACGACGGCGTCGCCGGCCTGTTGCCGAAGTCGACGCCAGTGCATCAGCAACGTCGTCTTGCCGATCGCCCACTCGCCGAGCAGCGCGGTGTGCTGCGGCTGACCCTCGCGGGTCCGCGCGACGCGCGCGTCGAGGATGGCCGTCTCGCGGTCGCGCCCGGTCAGGAGCGGCGGGAGGATCCCGCTGCCGGGTCGGAATGGGTTCGTCGATCGCGTTTGTGACAATTGTTTCAAGTCCTGTAACAAGCTCACGTGCCGGGCGCCGCTGGTGGCCAGCGCATTGACAATGCCTGACAGGATGCATGCCAGCCTCGTCTTGGTCCATGCCTATGTGTACTGGTTCGTGTACGGTTGCGGCGTCGATGTTGCTGGAGCTACGTCAGTTGACGTTCTTGACGAACCTTGACCCGCTCCTGACCGCCGCTGGATGGACGCCCGGTCCACCTCGCCCGACGATAGGGCCACGGTCGCCCCGCGTCCCCGGGCCCAGCCGCAACCACCACGTCCCTGATGGTCCGCCCGGCACATTCGAGGCAGGACCCGAAGCCGGAGGGCCACCCGTGGAGCGCGTTCGCGCCCGATGCTGCCTCGCCGTCGGTGCCATCGCCCTGGCGATGGCGGCAACCGCCGCCGGGGCAGTCGCCGCCCCGCCCCGCGACCTCACCGCCGACATGGCGCCAGTCGCCGCCCGCGTCCCCGTCTCGCCCGGTGCGGGTCCCGTGCTGGATGACGAGAAGCACCCCGATCCCACCCCGCCTCCGAGCGAGGAACCGGGCACGGACGCCGACCCACACGGCGGCATGGAAGACCCGGCACACGAGGACGACATGGCGTCCCCGGAGCCGATGGACATGGGCGGCCACATGGCCGATCCGTCCCCATCGGCCGCCCCAGGTCATGGTCACGGCGCCGAGCCGAGCCCCGAGCCCGTCGCCTCTGACGCCCACGGCGCCATGCCAGGCATGGATGACGAGGAGATGGCAAGTCACGCGCCCGCGGCGCGGCGGCCATGACGAGGAGCCATCAGGCGGCCATGACGACGAGGAGTCTGCTGCGGATCGCCCGCGAGAGACGGTCCTCGGAGGGTTCTTCGCGATCAACGCCCTGGTGCTTGCCGCAGCCGCCGTCACCCGCCGGCGTGACCGAGCGAAGGCCGCCGCCAAGGCCACGACCACCCCCACCACCCGCAAGGATGCGTCCCGATGACCGCGGCTACCGACACCCGACCCGCGCTTCCCGTTCTGCCACACCCAGTCGAGCTCGACCTCGTCGCCCTCGACCACGGCCCTCAGCCGCGCGGCCGCGACCTGCTTCGCATCCCGCTGGTGAAGCGCATCGCGACCAGCCGCCTCTACCCCCAGATCCTCCAGGTCCCGGCGGCCGCCCTGTTCGGCCTGATCGCGTTCCAGCTCCTCGTGGGCCCGGACGCCGCGCACGACAACGCCGGCACGGCCTGGATGTGGATCCTGTGGTGGCCGCTGCTGCCGGTCGTGTTCGTCCTGTTCGGCCGGTTCTGGTGCACGGTCTGCCCGTTCGGCTGGATCAGCGACATGGTCCAGAAGCTCACCGGCGCCAACCGGCCGGTTCCCGAGTTCCTCAAGAAGTACGGGATCTGGATCATCGACGCCTGGTTCATCGCCATCACCTGGGCCGACCACGTGTTCGGGATCGTCGAGTGCGCCCTGGGGCTCCGGCATCCTGCTGCTGGTCATGACGACCGCGGTCATCGTGTCGGGCGCGTTCTTCGCCCGCCGGACCTTCTGCCGCTACCTGTGCTTCCTCGGCGGCCTGTCGGGCAACTACGCCCGGACCGGCGTCGTGGCCCTGCGCGCCAACACCGACATCTGCGCCACCTGCGACGCCAAGGCCGCCTGCTACAACGGCACGGACACCACCAAGCCCTGCCCGCTGTTCACGTTCCCCCGGACGATGGACAGCAACGCCGCCTGCAACCTGTGCGCCGAGTGCGTGAAGTCGTGCCCCAACGACGCCATCACCCTCACCGTCCGCAAGCCCACGAGCGAGCTGTGGTTCGTCCGCAAGCCGAAGCTCGAGGAGAGCTTCCTGGCCATGGCGATCATGGGCATCGTGCTGATCCAGAACCTCACGATGCTCGAGGTCTGGAAGAGCGGCCTCGGCTGGCTCGAGGCGACGACCGGGATCACGAACAAGGCCCTGATCTTTACGCCCGCGTTCGCCGTCGCGATCATCGCGCCGGTCGCCCTGCTCGTCGGCGCCGCCTGGATCGCGAGTCGGCGGAACCCCGAGACCACCTGGCAGAACTTCGCGCGCTTCGGCTACGCGCTGATCCCGCTCGACGTGGCGGGGCACGTGGCGCACAACCTGTTCCACTTCCTCGGCGAGGGCGGCGCGATCGTCGCGACCACCGGGGCGCTCGTGGGCATCACGGCGCAGGAGCGGCTCCACGGCCCTGCTGCCGCTGCCCGGCGATCCAGGCCATCCAGTTCGTCCTCCTCGCGGTCGGGATCGGGCTCTCGCTGTACGCGGTGTGGCGGATCGCCCGGAAGCGCTACCAGGCGCCGCGGAACCTGCGCTGGACCCTCGCCCCCTTCGGCGCGATGGTCGCCGTCCTGGCGGTCTTCAACATCGGGATGTTCCTGCTCCCGATGGCCCACCGGATGTAGGTCGCCATCCGACGCGAAGGCGGGCGCTGCGGGCGCAACTCGTCTGGGCGCTGCCGAAGCGAGGCCGACGCGCGCGCTTGAAGAGGCCTTGCGGGTCCGCACCTTCGAGCCCGCCTGAGCGTCCTGGCTGCCGCCGGCCCGAGCGTCCTCGCAGGCGGCCCTTCACGACGACCAGTCCTGTCATGACACGGATGGGCGCCGGATCTCGTCGTTCTCATCCTCCGCTCACCTGGTCTTCAGGTCACAGGCCGAGTCTCCGGAGGATCAAGAGCGGCGCGTGCCAATGGCGCGTCCCCACGCTGGTCCGCTGACAACACGGTCGACGCAACTCGACCGTCGTTGCCACTCCACATCACGGCTCCGAGTGGCTGTCGGCCCTTCTGGTGCAAGGTGCGCAGGCGGAGTTGATGTCCGGCACCGGGAGAGGAGCGACCATGGACCTCAGCCTCATCGCCCGGGTGCTCGCCATGCGCCGCACGTTGCGCGCCCGCGAGCGTTGGACGCGCGGACAGCTTGAAGCGCACCAGGCGGCGCAGCTCCGTGCCCTCCGCGCCCACGCCTATGAGCGATCTCCGTTTCTTCGGGACTTCCATGGAGGCCTGCGGGACCGACCGCTCGCCGAACTGCCGATCCTGACGAAGGCGGCCGTCATGGAGCACTTCGACCAGCTGGTCACAGACCGCGCGATCCGGCTCGCCGACGTCGAGGCACACCTCGGCGAGATGCGTGGTGACGCGCGGTTTGCCGGCCGGTACAGGGTCGTCTCCACCTCGGGGTCGACCGGCCGCCGGGGCATCTTCCTGTCTGACCCGGTCGAATGGGCCACGGTCATTGCCTCCTACAACCGTGCGCAGGAGTGGGCCGGGATCGTCGCAAGCCTGACCCGACAGACAAGGATGGCGGTCGTCAGCACGACCACCGGATGGCACCAGTCCGCGAGAGTCGGGGCGAGCGTGCGCAACCCGCTGATCAGGACGTTGCGGATCGACGCTACCGACCCGCTTCCTGGGACCGTGGCTCGGCTCAACGATTTCCAGCCCGACTCGCTGATCGGCTATGCGTCAATGCACCGGGTCCTCGCCGAAGAGCAGGTCTCAGGTCGGCTACAGATCTCGCCGCGCGCGGTCCTGAGCGCATCC
The DNA here is from genome assembly GCA_963788375.1 of uncultured Chloroflexia bacterium. Taxonomy (GTDB): domain Bacteria; phylum Chloroflexota; class Limnocylindria; order Limnocylindrales; family CSP1-4; genus CAIXZV01. The sequence continues at coordinate 56,538 of CAWBGT010000016.1, read as the reverse complement.
GAGGTCCTCACCGATGAGACCCGTCGCCTTGTCCTAGAGGCGTACGGGACGCAGCCGTTCAACGTCTATGCGGCGACGGAATCGGCGGGGATCGCCTCGGAGTGCGAGTTGCACGCAGGGCTCCACCTTCACGAGGACCTCGTCATCACGGAAGTCGTGGATGAGGCGAACCGAGCGGTGCCGCCGGGCGAGTTCGGGGCGAAGGTTCTTGTGACGGTGCTGTTCAGCCGCACGCTGCCCCTGATCCGCTATGAGTTGAGTGACAGCGTCCGGCTCGCGGCGTCCCCTTGCCCCTGTGGGCGGCCATTCGCGCTGCTGGACGGTATCCAGGGTCGACAGGAGGACGTCCTCTGGCTGCCCGACGGGGCGGGCGGCACCGTCGCGGTGCATCCACTGGTCTTCCATGACGTCCTCGATCGAGTCGATGCTGGCGAGTGGCAGGTGGTGCAGCAAGGTGTCGACCTCCGGCTCCTCGTGGCGCGCCCAGGTTCGAGGTTCGACGGCGTCGCCTTGACATCCGCGATAACGCGAGGCGTGGAGGCGCTCGGTGCCCGACCCGGCCGCGTCGCGTGGGAGACCGTCGCGTCCATCCCGCGGTCCGCGGTGGGCAAGGCGCCACTCGTGAAGGCCGATCCGTCACCAGCCTCGCCGAGACCGACACGACAGTGAAGGCGTCGGCCAAGGTGACAACTCCCTCATCCGGGGCCCGCCCGCTGACGATGGACACTCGCATGGCCAGCCACGCGAGTGCGACCCGCGGCGCCGCGCTGGGTCAGGCTCCGCAGATCGGCTCGTGGCGATCCCACCGGTGCCACATCTTGACCAGATCTTGACGCCGCGATGCACGTGCGTCGCGATACGCTGCACCGTGAACCCGTATCGAGTTCCGGTGTAGGTGTGCGCGGCGGCATCGCCGCGCAGGGGACGCGGCCTGAGGCCGGTCACGACCTGACGGATCGTGCCGGCCCGCGGGTCGGCCCGTGGCAACGCTCACACCCGAGCGGCCACATCTCCTGGCGCTGTGATAAGGCCGCCGGTCCCTGGCTTGCGTGCCCCGGTACGCGCATCCCGCCCTTCCTGGAGACTGGCCGATGGCCTCCGCACTCCCTCGAGCCGTGTTCGCACCTCCCCCATCACTCCCCGCCGCCTGCTGCCTGAACCACACGCATGACGCCCATAGGCTGGCGCAGTCGATCGCCGGGGTGGCGACGCCGGGGACGCTCCTGGACATCGGCTGCGGCTCTGGCAGCGTCTCGATCCCCGTCCTGCTCGCACGACGAGACCTACGGGTCGTCGGCGTGGAGGTCTCGGCCGCGACCGCGGCCGTCGCCCAGGGCCGTGCCGTCCAGCACCGAGTTGCGGACCGGTTCGACGTCGTCGTTGGTGATGCGCTCGATATCGGGCTCCCGCATGGGCGATCCGTGGTCTCCAACCCACCGATGCTGCCGACGGAACCCTGGTTCTCGCTGCCGTCGCCCGAGGGAGGCGAGACGCTGTTCTGGATGGCGCTCGTCCGCAGGGTCGCCGCGTGGCCGGAGGTTGCGGACGTCTGGCTACACCTCTTCGACTTCCAAGGTGTCGGCCGCCGATCCGGAAGCTTCCCGACGGTCGAGGAGCTGGCGTCCGCGGAAGGTTTCGAGGTCGGCTATCCCCATCGCGGCTGGCGTGCTGTCGGCCCCGGCAGCGCCATTGCAGCTGCACTCCCCGCCCTCCGGCGCCTGTTCCCCGCGGCCTTGGCGAACGTCAACGGAATCGACGTGCGCTTCGCCGACCTTCCTGATGAGCCGAGGGGGCCGGTCCTCATCCGCCATTCAATCGTGCGCCTTCATCGGGCGCTCCGCGTGCCTGGAGATCTCCGATGACCACTCTCGTGGAACCCGCCGTGACCGCTGGCGTAGCGTCGTACTCCGACTCGGTCCTCGACCTCGTTGGCGGCACGCCACTCGTGCGGATCTCGCGCCTCACGCGGGGCCTGGGTCCAGCCGAGGCCCAGCCGCTCCTGCTCGCCAAGATGGAGATGCTCAACCCCGGCGGCTCCGTGAAGGACCGCATCGGCCTGCCGATGATCGAGGCCGCCGAGCGCGCGGGCCTCCTGAGGCCCGGCGGGACGATCGTGGAGCCGACGTCCGGCAACACGGGCCACGGTCTGGCGATCGCTGCGGCCCGCAAGGGCTACCGCTGCATCTTCGTGATGGCCGACAAGCAGTCTCCCGAGAAGCGAGCCCTGCTCCGAGCGTACGGCGCCGACGTGGTCGTCTGCCCCACCGACGTCGAGCCTGAGTCTCCCGAGAGCTACTACTCCGTGGCGCGCCGGCTCGTCGACGAGACGCCGGGTGCCTTCAGCCCCGGCCAGTACTGGAACCAGGAGAACCCTGCGGCGCACGAGCGGACCACCGGTCCAGAGATCTGGGAGCAGACCGCGGGACGGATCACCCATCTCGTCGCCTCGGCAGGAACGGGCGGGACGATCAGCGGGACGGGCCGCTACCTCAAGTCGCGCAACCCGGCCATCGAGATCATCGGTGCAGACCCCGAGGGTAGCGTCCTCTCCGGGGATACCGCCCGGAGCTACCTGACCGAGGGGGTGGGTGAGGACTTCTTCCCGGGCACATTCGACCCATCGATCGTGGATCGGTGGGTCCGGGTGCCTGATCGCGATGCGTTCGAGCTTGGCCCGGCGGCTTGCCCGCGAGGAAGGGATCCTGGCCGGCGGCTCATCGGGGACGGCGGTCGCGGCGGCCCTCCTGCTCGTCGGGGAACTGGCCGAGCGCGGTGCGGGCCGAGAGGCCACCGTCGTGGTGATGCTCCCCGATACGGGTCGGAACTACCTCTCGAAGTTCCACGACGACGACTGGATGCGCGCCCGAGGATTCTTGGGCGAGTGACGGAGCGTCAGCGCAGGGTGCGCGCTTCATCGGCTGAAGTGGCACGCCTGTCGTTGTTGGACTGACGTCGGCGGGAGGCAGCCGAGCCAGACAACCGGCGCACTCATCGGTTGGCGGCACGTTCGCGCCGTGCCCGAGAGTGCGGTGCGGCCACCGTCGATCACGCGCAACCCCCTCACCAGAGGGCGGCGGCGGGCCTGGCGACCTCGGCTTCCGAATGACGGTCGGTCATGACACTCGGGAGGCCGGCCCCACCATGGGGCCAGCCGCACCTGACGCTCGTCGGGTGGCCCGCCGCATTCGGATGGGTGCTCCGGCATCCCGATGAACCGGCCGACGCACGGTCGGGGGCAGGCGGTCCCGGGAGCGTGTTGCCGCCCGGGAAGCAAGGAGTTATCGCGATGATGGGCTATGACGTGACGGGCTGGGGCGGCGGGTTCTGGATGCTGGGTGGCCTCCTGCTGGTGATCGGGGCCGTCATCCTGGTCGTCTGGCTGGTCACCAGGTCGTCGCGCTCCGGCGATCCGTCGGCCCAGGGTGCATCCCGCCCGACGCCGAGCCAGATCCTGGGCGAGCGATTTGCCCGCGGCGAGATGACCGACCAGGAGTTCGAGCAGGCGAAGAAGGCCCTCGGCCCCGACCGATGACAGGGCGCGCGCCATTCAGACTCAACCTCGGTCTCGTCCTGGTTCTCGAACGACCCAGCTCCGCGTCCCGCCGGACATCGTCACTGTCCAGCGGGCGAGACGAGTTGCCCCGGTGACCGACGGTGCGTCGCTGCCCACTCGCTGCAATGGACCACGCGCCGCCGGCCTCACGCATCAGGGTGCGTAGAAGTCAGTCACGAGCCGCGTTCGGGTACCCGCCCGCCACACGCCGATGCCGATGGACGTGTAGACCGGGTTCTTGATGTTGCGCCAGTGCCCGCCGTTGGTTGGCTTCTCGGACTGGTAGAAGCGGTGGGTCGCCAGCACGGCCTTCCTGGCACTCGCGTACCCGTCCCGGCAGCCGATGTTCTCGGCCCAGCGGTAGCTCCTGTAGCCGGCCTTGCGCAGACGAGCGCCCGGATCCCCGTGGACGCATCGGGCGTTGACGACGAGGTACTTGGCCCAGCCCCGAGCGACGCTGGAGACGCCCGCGCTGAGCTTGAGCGGCGCGACGTACTTCGAGTACCTGCCTGAGCCGTAGCCCTTGCATGTGCCGTCGCTCAGGACCCAACCGCCTGTCCGGGTGCAGTTCACGAGTTTCAGGTAGTAGAGCTCCACGTCATACCAGGGCGGCGTTGCCGCCGACACGCCGCTCGGCGCCGCGCTCGCAGCCGCAAACGAAAACAGGGCGGCCACCAGGGCCGCACCCGTGATGGCCGCGATGCGCGACCGAGCTGACGCCCGCTGGGCGCCGAAGGGGACGAATCCCACGGTCACTCCTTTCTGCCTGATGGCGGCGGGACCGGCCCGCGCCAACGAAGGTGGTCCACCAGCGGATCAATCGGAGGGTGGACCGCACCGCAGCATCACGCCGCGACCTGAATCCAGGGTGAGCAGCCCATGAGAACGACCTGAACTTGCCGATCTCCGACGTGCCGGGTACGCCTTCTGGACGGAGGCCGATCCGACTACATGGTCGGGGTGAAGCCCACCGCGAGGAACGTCTCGGGGTCGTCGCCGAACTCCAGGAAGCAGCCCTTGCCGCAGAACACGTACTCCTGGCCTTCGTAGGTCTTCGCGAGACCCTTGCCTCGGGCCTCCTCGATGTTGACGGTCATCCCGCAGACGGGATCCTCATTGGGGGCGACGGCTCGATGCTCGGCCATGTCGATCTCCTTCGACGGTGTGTCTTGGGTCAGTTGGCGGGAACGGCGGCCTCGGCCGCCTCGGCGACCTCGCAGATCCCAGGGTCCACCGGCGGCTGTGCCGCCGCCGCACGCTCAGCGTCGAGCTGGGCCTTGATCTCCGGAAACGCGTCGGACAGGCAGCACGAGCAGCTCTCGTACCAGCGCCGCATGCCCTCGTCGATGACCGGCAGCGCCTTCGGATCGTCAGCGCGGCTCGTCGCGACCTCCGCCTGGGCGATGTACTGGGCTGGGCTCTCGACGAAGGCGCGCTTGCATCCTTCGCCGCAGAAGCCCCACGTCCGACCCTCATGCTCGAGGAGCCGCCCGGTCGCCTCAGCTGAGACGACATCGACGGTCATGCCGCACACGGGATCGATGAGCTTCTCGGGACGCTCGACTTGCATGTCTACTGGCTCCTTGGTGCAGTGATGGGGATCAGCGAATACGGACGACGTCCCGTGAGGCGCTCGTCAAGGTCGAACGCCCCACGGCAACGGGGCCCAATCTGGCCTGGACCGCGAACGCGCAGGCATCCCGGTCGGTGGCGACCGGCAGGTGGCGCGTCCCTACTCGATCGTGATCGCGGCCTTCATGCCCGCCGCGTAGTGGCCGATGACATGGCAGCCGGCCAGCGTCTTCCCCGGCGGCGTCGAACGTGTAGGTGAGCTCCTTGGTCTTGCCGGGCTCGACGCCGATCGCGTTCTCCTCGTCCTTGGGCATCGACATGCCGCCGGCCTCCATCATCTCCTTGTCGTGGGCCTCCTGGTCGGCGGCGTCCCCGAGCGTGAACTCGTGGAGGACCGTGCCGGTGTTGGTGACGACGAAGGTCACCGGCACACCGGCGGGCACGGTCATGGCGGCGGGCTCGATCTTCATCATGTCCGAGCAGGGTCACCTCGATCCGCGTAGCGGACGGGTCGAGCGAAGCGGCCGGGGCCTCCGACATCGCAGGGGCGGACTCGGCCGGCGTCGCGGGGGCGCCGAAGGACCAGGCAGGGGTCCGCCGCCCGACGAGCAGGCGGCGGCAAGGACCGCGACGGCGGCGAGCGGAAGCAGGCGAATGGGACGCATGGCGGTCTCCGGTGGTGCGGGAGGGTGCGAGGTCAGGAAGCGGAGGCGACGGCCGCCGGGCGGGCCTGCGGCGCATGGGCCGCGGGCTTGACGTGGAAGCGGCGGAGGCGCAGGGCGTTCGAGACGACCGTGACCGACGAGAGGGCCATGGCGGCCGCCGCGAAGATCGGGTCGAGCAGCATCCCGTTGACCGGGTACAGCACGCCCATCGCGACCGGGATCAGGATCACGTTGTAGCCGAAGGCCCAGAACAGGTTCTGGCGGATGTTGCGCATCGTCGCCCGCGACAGCGCGATGGCGGTCACGAGTCCGCGCAGGTCGCCCGACATCAGCGTGACGCCCGCGGACTCCATGGCGACGTCCGTGCCGGTCCCCATGGCGATCCCGATGTCGGCCGAGGCGAGTGCCGGGGCGTCGTTGACGCCGTCGCCGACCATGGCGACGACCGTGCCCTCGGCCTGGAGCGCCTTGACCGCGGCTGCCTTGCCGTCGGGCCGGACGTCGGCCACGACCCGGTCGATGCCGACCGAGCGGGCGATCGCCTCGGCGGTCCGCTGGTTGTCGCCGGTCAGCATGGCGACGCTGATCCCGAGACGGCGCAGCTCGGCGACGGCCTCGACGGAGCCTGCCTTGACGGTGTCGGCGATCGCGATGACCGCCGCCGCCTTGCCGTCGATCGCGGCGAAGACCGGGGTCTTGCCGTCCGCGGCGAGCGCATCGGCGGCGTCCACGAGCGCCGCGGGGTCGATGCCCGACCGACGACGAGGAAGCCCGGGCGCCCCACGAGCGACGGCGTGCCCCGCCACCGTGGCCGAGACGCCGCCACCGGCGACGGAGAGGAAGTCGGTCGCCTCGGCGACGGTGAGCTGCCGGGTCTCGGTGGCCTCGCGGACGATGGCGTCGGCGAGCGGATGCTCCGAGCCGCGCTCGGCGGCGGCGACGAGGGCGAGGATCTCCTCCTCGGCGAGCGCGCCCTCGGCGCGGACGATGTCGGTCACGCGGGGCTTGCCCTCGGTGAGGGTGCCGGTCTTGTCGAGGACGACGGCCTTGACCGAGCCCAGCCGCTCGAGCGCCTCGGCGTTGCGGAACAGGATCCCGTTCTCGGCGCCCTTGCCGGTGCCGACCATGATCGAGGTGGGGGTGGCGAGACCCAGGGCGCAGGGGCACGCGATGATCAGGACGGCGACGGTGTTGAGCAGCGCGAGGTTGAAGGCGGGCTGCGGCCCGAACGCGAACCAGACCACGAACGTGAGGGCCGCGAGGGCGAGCACCACGGGCACGAAGTAGCCGGTGACGATGTCGGCCAGGCGCTGGATCGGCGCCCGCGAGCCCTGCGCCTCGGACACGAGGCGGATGATCTTGGCGAGCACCGTGTCCGCCCCGACGCGCGTGGCCCGGAACGTGAGCGTGCCCGTGGTGTTGAGCGTGCCGCCGACCACGAGGTCCTCGGCGCGCTTGGCGACCGGCAGGCTCTCGCCCGTGATCATGCTCTCGTCGACGCCCGAGGCACCTTCGGTGACCACGCCGTCGACGGCGACCGTCTCGCCGGGGCGGACGCGGACGAGGTCGCCGACGCGGACGTCGGCCACGGCGAGGTCGAGCTCGACGCCATCACGGATGACGCGCGCGGTGCGCGGGGCCAGGTTGATGAGCCGGCGAATGGCATCCGACGTGTGGCTGCGCGCGCGGGCCTCGAGGAACCGGCCGAGCAGGATGAGCGTGATGATCGCCGCCGACGTGTCGAAGTACATCGGCAGCATCTCGCCGCCCATGCCGAGACCCGCGGCCATGAAGAACTCAGGAAAGAGGATGGTCGCCAGGCTGTAGAAGTACGCGGCGCTCGTGCCCACGGCGATGAGCGTGTTCATGTCGGTCGCCTTGTGGCGGAGGGCCTTGATGGCACCGACGTAGAAGATCGAGCCCGCCCAGAACTGCACCGGCGTGGCCAGCGCGAGCTGGAACCAGGGGTTGACGAAGATCTCGGGCAGCCAGGGGGCGATCGTCATCTGCGCGAGTCCGATGATCAGCGGGATCGTCAGCACGGTGGAGACGAGCAGGCGCCGACGGAGGTCTTCGGCGTGTTTGGCGGCCGCGACGTCCCGCTCGGCCTTGGCCTCGGCGGCCTCGGCCACGTTGAGCTCGTGGTCGGCCGACGAGACCTGCTCCACGCGGGCGACATAGCCCGCGGCATCCACGGCGGCGACCAGGTCGGCGACCGTGAGAGTGGTCGTGTCGTACCGGACGGTCGCGGACTCGGACGCGAGGTTGACGTTCGCCTCCTCGACGCCCTCGACCTTGTTCAGGAAGCGGGTGATGCGGTTGACGCACGAGGCGCACGTCATCCCCTCGATGGGGAACGAGACGATCTCGAGAGGGGCTGCGTTGGGTGTGGTCATTGGGGCTCCGTGGATACTCCCTGGGAGTCTTCTTGCACAGCGGTCAGGGCGCGTCGGCTGGGCTACTCGATGAGGATCATGGCCGTGAACATGCCCATCCCGCACATGTACTGGAGCGTGCCCGGCTCCATCGCCGGCAACTCGATCACGTTGTCACCGGGCTCGAGGATCTTCTCGATGCCGAGGTCGGGCACGACGAGATAGGCCGCGCACGAGTACTGCGACTGCGAGTCGACGATCCAGGTGGTCGGGACACCCGCCTTGATGCGCGCGACCGCTGGCGTGTAGCCCGCGTCCACCTGCGCCGTGCGCAGCTCCTGGGTCGCAGGGGTCGGTACTGGTGTGGGTTCCGTGGCCGCCGCCGTGGGAGCCGCGGACGTGGCGGGTGCCGTCGTCGGAGCGGGTGTGGCAGTCGCGGTCGGAGCGGCGGTCTGGGCGGGCGATGCCGCCGGGGCGTCCGTGCCCGCGGCCGCGAGCGCGTCCGGGGGCGGATCGACGACCGTGATCCGGCCGTCGTACATCCCCATCGCACACGCGTAGCGGAGCGTGCCGGCCTTGAGCGGCGGGAGCTCGAAGACATTCGGCCCCTTGTTGAGCCTGGCGCGGATGTCGAGGTCGAGCACCCAGAGCGACGCCGCGCATGACGCCGTCGTCTCGGACACGATCGTCCACTCCGTGGGGTAGCCCGCGTAGATCACCACCTCGGCCGGGGTGTACCCGTCGATCACCTGGCGCGTCGTGATGCGCTGGATGCCGTCCGAGCCGAGCGTGCCCGGCAGGGGCGCCGCGCTCACGACTCCGACGAGGGACGGCAGGGCGAAGCCCGACAGCCGGATCCCGGCCGAGCCGTTGAGCAGCGCGAACCCGATCACGACGACGCCGACGAGCCGCATCAGGGTGGGCTTGGCGCGGCTCGGCACGACGAGTGGCAGCCCTGCGAGGGCGAGGAGCCCGGGGGCAGTACCGATCGCGAAGGCGCCCAGGAGGGCGGCGCCGAACAGGGGGGATCCGGTGGAGAGCGCGAAGATCTGGATCGCCTGGGTGAAGCCGCAGGGGAGGAAGAATGAAGCCGCGCCGAGTGTGGCGGCCCGGGTGTCCGAGTAGGCGCCCGCTCCCCCATCGGCGAGGCCGAGTCGCGCGCCCAGGCCCATCGGCAGGGTGGGCGACCAGCCCGCCATCCGCGGCGAAAGACCCGTGAGGCGGGTGCCGAGCAGGAGCATGACGAGCGCCACCCCGAGCATCAGGACCGCCGTCAGCTGCGGGGGCATGGTGATCGAGGCGCCGACTGCGCCGAGGGCCGCGCCAAACACCGTGTAGCCAACGACGCGGCCGGCGACAAACACGAGCGAGGGGCGCATCATCGCGACGCTGCTCGCGCCCTCAGGGCGGCCCGCCTGGAACGCCGCGGACAGGCCGAGGACGAGGCCGCCGACGAGGGCCATGCAAGTGGAGACACCGGCCGCGAGGCCCAGGAGCAGCGCGACGAGGAGACCGCCCTGCGACAGGTCGCCGGCTCCATTGGCGAGGTTGCCGATGCCGGTGACCGTGGCAATCACCGCGAGTGCTGCCACCAGCAGGACCCCGATCCCGGCAGTCGCCCAGATCGTCGGATCGCTGGCGACCCACGGGGTGCGGCCGATCTCGTAGCCCGCCTTGTTGATGGCCCGCTCGATCGAGGCGCCCGGCACCGGCGCCGAGCACTCGACGGTGACCTCGCCTCGGACGGCCGAGGCCGAGACCCGCTCGACGTTCGGCAGCCTGCCGACGTGCTTCGCGATGCGCACCTCGCACGACCGGCACGTCATGCCCATCACCGGGAAGGTGACGGAGGTCGTGCCCGCCGCCGTGACGACCCTCTTGGGCGTCTCGAACCCGGCGGGCTTCGGCCCGCGGCCCATGCGGTACTCGCGCAGCTCGAGTGCACGGCGATGCAGCGCGCCGGCATCGTCGACGTCAGTCTCGGGGACTTCGCCGGGCATCGCCGCGGCGATCCGCGCCTGCGCGCGCGTCGCGCGTCGCTCCAGGGCGAGCCGGTTCAGGTCAGCGGCCGCCGCCTCGACGGGCAACGCTGCGGGACCACTCGTGGCTGCGTTTGGAGTTAGGGCTCGGGCCCGGTTTCGGCGGCGGGACATCGGGACGCTGGCTCCTGGAGGTCGCCCGACGGTGCTCGGGACGGTGATCTGAGAGTGGACGACTGGCGTCCCGACGCCAATGCAGGAGGAGGCAAGTGTTCATCAAGAGTTCGTCAAGACGGGAGTCACCGCGGAGTGCCAGCTGGCCAGCAAGCGACGGCGTGGACCGGAGCCGCCCAGTGCCCACAGGGCCAGGAACCAGGTCGCCCCGGCGAGCGCAATCCCGAATGCGATGAGCCGGGCCACCCTGAGGCCGCGTCCACGCGGGCCCGGGTGAGGCTCGCGCGCCGCGCTTCGGCGCGCGGCATGCATGGCGGTCAGGATCGGAGGTGAGACGAGGGTCCCGTACCCCCGGATCAGCAGCCCGCCCGTCTCGAACGCGACGGAGCGAGCCCGATTGGGATGCCGAGCGGCATCACCCGCGCCCGAGCAGGCGGTCGAGGAGCGAGCGGTCGCTGCCGGGAGGCAGCACCTCGGCGGCATCGACATCAGCCTCGTAGCCCGCGATGGCGATCGTCGCCGCGAGCACCGCGTTCGACACCAGCGCGGGCTCGCGGCGGACGGTGGCGGTCTCGTGCCGGAGGTCCACGGACACCTTCGTGACCCCGGGCACCTTCTGGACCGCCCTCATGATCCGGTTGACGCAGGAGCCGCAGGTCATCCCCCGCACGGGAAAGCGGACGATCTCCAGCGTCGGCGCTCCTTCGGGCGCGCTCACATCGACACCATCAGCCCGAAGCTCATGACGATGACCACGAGTGCGATGCCGGCCTTGATCCACGGCGAGTTGGCGCGGTTCCAGCGGCCCAGCTGGCCCAGGACCCGCTTGTTGGACACGGCACCGAGCAGGATGAGCAGCGGCGCGATGAACGCGATGTTGTAGAGCGCGAGCAGGGCATAGCCCGTGGCGCCCCCACCCGATGCGTGGAGGACGGCGGTGATGGAGAGGTACATCGCGCCCGAGCAGGGCACGGTGCAGATGCCCACGAGGACGCCCGCGATCAGCATCCCGGCGAGGCCGCCGCGCTCCATCGCCTTCTGCATCTTCCCGTGGGTGCCGCCGGGGGCCATCATCGAGGGCCCGACGCCCGGCAGGAACACATCCTTGAGCATCCAGAGCGCCATGCCCAGGGCGATGATCGACGCGATCCGGGCCACGAGGTGGTCTCGCCCCATCCAGCCGAGGAAGCTCAACAGGCCGAGGCCGATGATGAAGTAGGTCACGAATACGGCGCCCACGTAGAGCGAGCCCGCTCCGAGGAGACGGCGGCGCGCTTCGGTGGTCGGGGTGCCGTTCGCGGTCACCGCATTGACGAGCGTCAGGGTGAACGTCGCGAACAGCACGAGCAGGGCGAACGCGCAGGGGTTGAACCCGTCGAGGAAGCCCGCGCCCATGACGGCCGGGATGGTGAGCCCACCGAAGGCGGCGCTGTCGAACGGATTGGCGAGAACGTAGGCCGAGGCGCTGATGCCGACCGTCCCGAGCAGGATCGCGAGCGCGACTGCCGGCAGCGGCCAGCCGAAGACGAGGCGATGCTCCCGGAGTGGTTCCGCGGGAACCGCGTCGCCAACAGGCGCGGCGGTCGGGGTGCTCATCCGAGGCCCTGCCCCGTCACGTCAGCGGCCGAGGCGGGTTCCACGACGATCTTGCCGTGCATGCTGGGGCTGTCCTTGCCGCCGCAGCAGGTCTCGCACCAGACGTCATACGTGCCGGGCTTGTCGGGCGCGGTCCAGGTCACGAGCCGGGTGCCCTCCGCGGGCAGCTCCTCGTACAGGCCCAGGTCCGGGGCGACCATCGTGTGCACGCCGCCCTCGAGATGCGCGGCCGCGTCGTCGGTCCACCAGTTGAGGGTCACCGTTTCGCCGGCCTTGACCTTGATCTCGCCCGGCGTGAAGCCCGCCATGGAGCTCTGGACGTCGATCACGCCCGCGGTCGACCCGCTCGGGCGGTCGAAGAAGTCGCCGAAGGCCAGAACGCCGCCGACCGCGAGGACTGCGAGCACGACCCCGCCGAACGCGAACTTGCGGACCCGCGCACTGCGCGCTTCGCGAGCGCGGGCGGCTTGGCGCGTGGACCGCCGCTCTGCGGCGAGGGCAGTGGCCGCGGTGCGCTCGGCCGCGCGCCGGTCGTGACGGGTGACGGGTTCCTGGTCAATCATGGCGGGCCTCCTGCCCATGGGGACTGTGGTGGGCTGCATGGTCCCGTGAGCCTTTTGGCCGCGGGGCGGGCGGATCGGCTTCAAGTGCGGCCATCGCCCGCTTGAACTCGTCCTCGCGGATCTCGCCGCGCGCATACCGGGCGCGCAGGATCACGCCGGGATCGTCATGGATCTCGTGGCGTGGCTCCCGGACGAGGAGCCACACGACAAGGACCATCACAACCGCCCAGACGGCCATCCAGATCCACGCCTCGGTGCCCATCGACCAGCCCATGTTCTTCACGAGTCCCTATGCATCACTCCGGCCGACGACGCGGCCGGCTGTCTGCAGCATCTGCCCGGCGATCCGACAACGCCATGCAGGGATGGGCAAGCGTTGGTCAAGACTCCGTCAAGCAAGCCGCCGATGAGGGGAGCCGGGCCCTCAGACTGACGGCATCTCGAGGTGGAACGTCGCACCAAGGCCGGGGCCCGGGCTCTCGGCCCACGCCATTCCATGCATGGCCTCTGCAAGGGCCCGGGCAATGGCGAGGCCAATCCCCGACCCGCCGGCCGCACGGCTCCGAGCAGGGTCCACCCGGTAGAAGCGCTCGAACACGGCTTCGAGCTGGTCGGCAGCAAGTCCCGGGCCTTGGTCAAGGACGGAGACCCGCGCATGGTCGGCCGTCACGCTCGATGTGATCGTGATCGCCGACCCGTCGGGTGCATGGTGCAGTGCATTCGACACGTAGTTCGAGAGAATCTGGGCGAGCCGGTCGGCGTCGCCGATGACGCTTGCGGGAGGGCCGGTGACAAGCACGGACACTCCGCGGGAGGTCGCCTGGTGATCGAACCGCGCTGCCACCGACCGCGCGACGTCGGTGAGATCGACGGTCTCCGGGTGGAGGATGAGCTGGTGCGCCTCCGCCCGCCACAGTTCGGCGAGGTCGCTCACGAGTCTGCTCAGCCGGCCGGTCTCCGTGCGGAGCACGTGCCATGTCTGCGGCCCGGGCTGGATCACGCCATCCTCGAGTCCCTCGAGGTATCCGTCGAGGGTCGCAATCGGCGTCCTGAGCTCGTGGGCAACGTCACCGACCAGCTGCAGCCGCCGCCGTTCAGTGGACTCAAGCGACTCCGCCATCGCGTTGAAGGACTCGGCGAGGTGGCGCATCTCCCCCGGCTCATCGTCGGGGACGCGCTCTGCGTAGTGACCGTCCGCGATACGCTCCGCCGCCGCGGATAGGCGGGTCACGGGCCGCGCGATCCGGGCGGCGACCGCGACGCTCACCACCAGGGCCGTCACCGTGGCCGTGACCGTTGCGGCCGCGAGGGAACGCTCCATCGCGTGCATGAACGCCTCGCGTGTGACGGCGACCATGGCCGATCCCATCGGGTCGCCGGGGAGGTGGCCCATCGCATCCGCGAAGTAGCCCGGCCCGACCAGCAGCATCGACATGCCGCCAGCCGCCAGCGCAGAGGCCACGACGAGAAGAAACGCAACCAGGAAGCGGGCCCGGAGCGAGGACATGTTCACTGTTCCTCCCGGAGGGCGCATCTCCCGCCGCGCAGGCCCGCGAGGGATGAGGATCGCCAAGACGCAGTCCCGCGCCCGGGTTCCAGGGTCGTCATCTGAAGATGCACAACGTCGTCGTCCGAATGGAGAAGCTGGGCCAGTCCGGGCGATCTGCGCGTCGCGGTCCGCCCGCTCCCGATCTGCGGCGGGGGCGCCAAGCATACGCAGGTCGCCGGGAGGGAGCCCAGCGACCGGTCCAGCATGGGACTGCCGACCTGTGCCGTCCACGTGAACTGCGGTCGGCATCCCTGCCGAATTGGGCCGGCCTCGTCGGCCTAGTGGCAGCCGCCACCCTTGCGGCCGTCGTTCCCCGCCTCTGCAGGGCTGTCGTCCCCTTCTTGGGCGCTATGAGCGTCATGGCCGGACCCGTGTCCACCGTGCCCACCGACGTGCATCAGCAGCATGGCGCCCATCGAGAACGCGTAGAGGACGACGGACGCGGACAGGAAGCCGCCGATCACGAGGGCGATGGCGAGCACGGCAGCCACGAGGACCGGGAGGAGCCAGCGGGGACGTCGCGAGCGTGCAGCGGAGGCGCCGGATTGGTTGGTGTGCGTCGTCATGCTCGAGAGCCCTCCGGAAGCGGGGATTGCGTGCGCTGAACACGGGCCAGGCGCACGGAGGTGAACAGGATCCAGGCGGCCGCGAAGAAGATGCCGACGCCGATCCACTGGGCCGTCTTGAGCCCGAGCAGTGCCGGAGCCTCGTCTCGCAGGAAGAAGAGCAGGAACCGCGTTACGGCGAGACCACCGAGGTAGACGGCCGCCAGAGCCCCCGGTGTCGGCGTCAGTCGACGCCGGGCTGCCCACAGGACGACGAACAGCGCCGCCAGCGCGATGGCCTCGTAGGCCTGCGTCGGGTGCAACGGGACGCCGAGCTGTGCCATCGCCCCTGGGTTTCGGTACACAACGGCCCACGGCACGTTGGTCGCGATCCCTGCCGAGTCGCCGCCGATGAGGCAGCCGATGTGGCCGATCGCCTGTCCGATCGCGGCCGCGGGGGCTGCGACGTCAGCCGCGATCCGCCAGGGGACGCCGCGACGACGGGCAAACACGACGAGCGCGACAAGTCCGGCCGCGAGGCCGCCGTAAAAGGACAGCCCGCCCATCCACACCATGAGGATGTGCGTCGGGTGAGCAGCGAGGTCGGCGAGACCGTTCTGGGCGACGAAGAGCAGGCGTCCCCCGACGAGGGCCGCGATGCCAACCCAGAGGGCGCCATCCGAGACGATCCCCGGCCGCAGGCGCAGCCGCGTGGCCTCGCGGCTCGCGATCGCATACGCGACGGCGATGGCAACGGCGAGCGTGATCCCGTACCACCGGACGGCAAGGGGACCCAGCGAGAAGGCGACCGGGTTGATGTCGATGACGAACGGCACGATGCTCCTACGAGTGGCGGTGCGCGCGGCGTTCGCCGTGGCGCGCGAGGATGACCAGGGCAACGGCGTCGGCAACGAGCAGGCTCATCGCCAGGGCGGACGACGCGGACCCCGCGACGCCGGCAACCAGGAGCACGATCAGCACCGGCACGATCGTGACCAGCGCAACTGCCGCCGTCGCGATCCGCCGGGGACCACGGGCGTTCTCCTCACCCGGGACGAGGTTGATGCGTCCGCGATAGCGCCCCATGCCGCAGGTGAAGCGGATGCTGCCGCCCGCGGCGGCCGGGAGATCGACGACCGTCACGGACCGCGGCGCGAGATAGCGGTCGACACGCGGCTTCGAGAACACGACGCGGTCCGAGCACGCATGGTCGTCCTCACGCCTGAAGACCAGGCGGATCGGCTGGCCCGCCCGCGCCTCGATCAGGTCGGGGTGGTAACCGTCGGACACGAGGATCTCGATGACCTGGAGGTCGCTGTCGCGAGTCGTGGCGCACCCGGACGATCGAGCTCATGGGCGCCGAGCCACGGCGGCCGCGAATGCGAGGACAGAGCCGGCAGTCAATCCGACCCACCCGACCGAGCACCGAGCCACGTTCATGACGGCTGCTGCGGCTCGGTTCGAGACAAGGCACGCCACCAATACGAGGTCCAGGGCGACAAGCAGCGCGATCGCGGCGGAGGGGTAGAGGGTGATGTCGTCCATGGCAGCGAGTAGAACGCCGGTAGATGAGCGCCGGATGAATTGCCGGTGACGCGTTCCTGAGAAGGGCGTCGCGGGCGGAGGCTGGCGACGGATGACTCAGGGCGTCCTCATCTCGCGCCAAGGAACGGTGGGCACTCTGGAGGCCCGGCCGCGGCGCGGATCCCGGCCGCCCCCGGCCATCCTCCTCGCGCTGGCCCCAGCGCTCGGAGGAACACGTTCTTGAGGTCTGACCACAATCCGTCCCACCGCGCCCGCGTCCTTGCCGCCGGCGGTGCCATCCTCATCGCGATCGTCGCGACAGCCACGGTGCAACAGTCCGTCTCCGCGAGGCCCGCCTCGACGCCGGCCGTCCTTCCGGCCACAGCATTCGCGCCGGTCGTCGTGGCGCCCCGGCCCAGCCCGTCGCCCGCGCCCGTCCCGTCGTCCGCGGCCCCATGGTTCGTCCAGCCTGAGTCCTCGATTGCGCCGTCCCAGACGCCGAGTCCGACACCGCCCCCGGGTCCGCGGCATCGGGTTCGTCCCGGGGACACGCTCTGGAACATCGCCCGCTGGCACGGCGTGGAGCTCTCGACAATCCTCCGTTGGAACCCCGGGGTCACCGCAGACTCCCTCGCGGTGGGTCGCGTGATCCGGGTGCCTGGCGGCCACGCGATGCCCAAGGCAACACCGAAGCCGACGCCTCGAACGACCGCCCGGTCGACAGCGAAACCGACGACGTCGCCAGTCCGGAGCCGGAGGACGACCCACCTGTGGCCCCTGCCGGTCCGCGGCCAGGTGACAACCCGCTTCTCCAGCGCCCATCCCGGGATCGACATCTCCGCACCCACCGGGACGTCTGTCCGTGCCATCGCGGCCGGCACGGTCGTCTTCGCCGGCTGGAGGAACAACGGGGGTGGCTACGTCGTCGTGCTGCGCCACCCTGACGGCATGCGGTCGACCTACAACCACAACCAGTCGGTGACCGTCGCCGCGGGTGCACGTGTCGTCGGCGGCCAGCGCATCGCGCGCCTCGGCTCCACGGGCAGGTCGACCGGCCCACATCTCGACCTCCGCATCGAGATGGGGGGCCGGTTCGTCAACCCGCTCGGCCTCTACTGAGGTCGGCCGCGGAGCCGGCGCGCTTGCTCGCGCCACCCGCGCCCTACCATCAACGCATGAGCCATCGGATCGAGTTTCTGTACTTCGACGACTGCCCCAACCACGTCCTGGCTCGGACCCTGCTCGATGAGGTGATCAGGGACCTCGCACCGGGCACGACCGTTGAGGCCGTCAACGCGACGGAGCCCGAGGTCGCTTGGGCACACCGCTTTCCCGGCTCACCCACGATCCGCGTGGACGGCCAGGACGTGATGCCCGGGTTCGTGGATCCAGGTGACTACACCCCGCGATGTCGGGTGTTCCCTACGCCAGCGGGACTCCGCGGCGTTCCGCCTCGCCAGTGGATCGAGGATGCCCTTCGCAGGTAGCGCACGGGGACCCTGCTACAGAGGGCGGCGTGAAGGCGCTGCAGACGACCCGTGTGGGCGCGTCGCGGGAGAACAGAGCTAGAGCTAGACCGTGAGCAGGATGGCGAACCCAAGGGCCAGCACGACCAGCGCCAGCAGCAGCTTCGTCCCGCTTGCATGCGCCAGGTGCCAGCGGTTGAGGCGTCGGATCAGACCAGGTCGGCTTGCGAGCACGAGCAGCCCGACCAGGGGCGTGATGTAGGCGAGGTTGTAGAGGGCGAGACCACCCAATCCGGCCCCAACGCTGCCGGTTGTACCGAGGAGCGCAACCACGCCCAGGTACACCGCCCCGCTGCAGGGAACGGTGCACAGTCCGATGAGGACACCACCGCCGAACAACGCAGCCGGCGAGCTTGTCCGTGTCCAGGTCCGCATCCGCCCGTGCAGGGCATGCGGGGCCGCGAGCTGAAGGGGCGCGTCAGGGAGGAGCACGTCCCGAAGCATCCAGATCCCCATCGCGATCGCGACCAGCGCTGCGGCACGGCTCGGGAGGTGGTTGCCGCCGAAGTCCGCGAAGGATGCGACCGCCCCAAGCAGGCCGAGACCAAGCAGGAAGTACGTCACCAGCACGCCCGCGACGAAGAAGGCTCCGAGTCCGAGCACGGTCCGGCTTGCGGCGCGGGCGCTCGTGCTGGCACTGCCCGTTCCGGTGACCGACTCACGGGCCGCGAGGCCCAGCGCGAACGTCGCAAACAGGATCAGCACGCCGAAGGCGCAGGGATTGAACCCGTCGAGGAACCCGGCGCCGACAATGGCGGGGACGGTGAGGCCTGTGATCGAGCCGTGCCCCGTCCCGGCCGGCATGGGTGCGGTGAACGCCACGAGCGCCGCCGCGCCCGCGATGCCGGCGGCGATGACGAGTGCCAGCGCCCGGCGACCCGGCAAGGCGGCCCGGATCGCAGTCATCAGGCGGTAATGGTCAAGCGGCCCTGCATCGACGGGTTCTCCTTGCCGCCGCAGCAGATATCGCAGTAGAAGGCGTAGGTGCCCGGCTCCGATGGCGCCGTGAACTCGAAGACCTGACGGCCCTGGGGGGCCACCTTCCAGTCGATACCGAGTTCCTCGATGGCGAGCTCGTGCCAGCCGCCGCCGTCGCTGTGGAAAGGCGTGTCCGTGGACGCGAACTCGACGCGTACGGTCGATCCCGCCTTCACCTCCATGAGCGGGGGCTTGAACCCACCCATGCTGGCGCTCACCTGGATCGCAGTCACGTCCGCTGCCTTCCCGGGTAGCAGACGCGTGACAACGAGGCCGATCGCGGCGACGCCGACGAGCACGGCGATCCCGCTGAAGGCGATCAGCCGCATCGACCTCGGCAAGCGGGGTGTCGGGCGGGCCGCGGACGGATGGTGCGGTCTGGCCGTCTTGATCGGGTGTCGGGTCACGGGCTCGTCCTTTCGGGAGGCGGGAGCGATCCGACAGGCCATGCAGCGACGCCGGGGGCCCGGCCTGTCCGGTGGAATGCGGTGCGCAGCACGTGGACCACCCGCTCTGTGTCCGCTGACGACTCGTCGCGCCCCGCGAGCTCCCGCTCGACCAGCCGCAGCAGCAGCGCGTCGAAGGAGCCACGGGTTGCGAGGAGCTGCTGGGCCACATCCTCGAAGGGTGCGCCGGTCCGGACCATCTGCGCCACGTTGGCTGCCTGCCCGGCCGCCCGCAGCGCATGGGCAAGGACGGCGGCGTCGTTCGCCGATCGGGTTGGTGTCATGGGCGCATGATCGGGTGGTCGCGTGAGCCGCCGGTGAGCCCTCGCTGAGTGCGTCCTGAGAAGGTCGCCACATGTGGTTACGGCGGAGCGCCGCCTACCGGTCGGAGGCCGCGTCCGTCGCATTGCCTGTCCACGTCCGGTCGATGCCGTCCGCAAGCCGCCAGACCCGGATCTGGCGGCCAAGATCGTGTGCGTCCACGATTCCAACGTGGCCCCCGACGTGGACAACAGCGAACCCGAGACGTGCAAGATGGGGCACCAACGCGGTCGCCGGCACGGAGCCGGACACGACCTCGAGATGGTCGATACCCACCATCGCCTCAAAGCACCGGGTTGCGGCGCCACGCCGCACTCCTGCGCGATGCTGGCGGGGTCCGATGACGCCGAGCACGTTGCCCCTCGGATCCACGACGAGGGCCGCCTCTCGGCGCGCCCGCTCCGGGAGATCGCTGAGGAGGTCGTCGCGCTGGCAGACTTCCGGTCGCGCGTGCGTCAGCTCGGCGGCGGAGTAGCGTGCAAGGAAGCGTGACTGGACATCCATCGCGTGCCTCGCCCCGGTGGCGACCCACGCGATTGCGACCAGACTGAGGAGGAGTGGGATCGCCAAGAGCCGATCTCCAGCAAGGGCGACCGCAGTGCCGCCGAGCGCGATTGCGACGACGAGGCCGCGTGCCATCGCTGCGGCTGTCCCGACCCGCGTGCTCTCCCTCGCGCCGCGCAGGTCGGCGAGGGCGAGGAGAAGCGCCCAGCCCGCCAGTCCCGGGAGCGGGACCAGGGCCGACATGGCCAGGGCGAGGTTCGCGGCGGCCACGAACGTGCTGATGGCGTGACCGTAGCTGGCGGGCGCCGCGAGTTGGGCCGTCAGCGCGGCCGCCACGGCAATAGCGAGCGACGCGACGCCGCTGCCGGCGATGGCCGCCAGGCGCCAGCCCGCATGAGGCTCGCGGCCGAGTGGCACGCCGCCTGGGCGCCCAAGAAGGTTGACACGACCAGTCCAGCCACCACGCCTGAGTGCCCACGCCGTCACCAGTCGTCTGGCGGCGAGGGACATTGCGACCGCGTAGAGGCCGCCGAAGGCTGCAATGACCCCAACGCCCGTGGCGCGCCCGGTGTGATCCGGCAGGTAGATCGAGGCGAGGGCCACGAATGTCATGACGGCGGGCCACGCCCACCCTCTGCCGAGGCTGACGCCGCGGTCTCCTGGCTCGGTGCCTGGTCGGGTTGTCCGGCTCATCAGCGGCCGCGTCGCCCGAGGCGTGCCGTGCGCTCCGCCCGCCACACGACCACGATGGCGGCGACAACGGTGAGCGCGGCGAGCCCAAGCATGACCGCCACCCGGGTCGACGTCGCGTTCTCCGCGGGCGCCATCCCAGCAGATTGGATGGTCGCCCCTGTCGGTGCCCGGCTCACGGCCGCTCCCGTGACGGCCACCGTCGCCACAAGCGTGTCCTCGCCGATCGCCTGAAGCTCGTAGGAGCCCGGGGGAAGGTGGCCGGGAATGTCGACCACCATGCTGAACTGGCCGCTCGCGTCCGTCCTCACGGCGCCCAGCCCGATCACGATGTGCCCGCCCGCGAGGACGAGCGTCCGGGCAGAGCCCGGCTGCATGCCCGTGCCTGCGAAGGTGACGGACTCGCCAGCGCCGACCGTCGCAGGCTCAACTCGTACGGTCTCCGCGTCGGCACGTGTCCGCGCCGCTGTCGTGCTCACGAGACCGAACGTCATGAGAACGACCCCCAGGACAAGGAGCGCTGTCTTCATGTCGGCCCTTTCTCATCGCGCGTTGACAGAAATCCGCGAGCGAGGGCTCGGCGGGGTCAGTCGCCACGTCGTGGGCGACCACCTCACAGTCGACGCCCCGCGCATGAGCCTGGGATGAGGATGCGATGAGGCACCCGTGTTAACCCCGCGGCGCGGTCGCCCGTGTCTGCAAGCGGGGTGGCGGGGGTGCTGGGCGCCCCGCATAGTCCCGAGGTGACATCTGCCCAGCTCCTCTCAGCGATCGCCGTGACAGCGGTGTGGGGCCTCTGCTTCGTCCTGATCCAGGCGCAGCTGCCATCGCCTGCTCCATTGCTGCTCGCCGCCGTCCGAGCCCTGCTCGGCGCCTCAGCGCTCACGGCCTGGGTTTGGGTCCGTCGAACGCGGCGGCGCGGGGTCGGCATCGGCGGGCAGAGGCTGCCGCCACCGGGGCGGCTCATCGCGATGTCCATCCTCAACATCACCATCGCCTTCGGGGCCATGTACCTCGCGGCTGGACGCTCCGAGGCCGCCGTCGCCGGCGTGCTGGCGGGAGCGCAGCCGCTCATGCTCGCCGTTGCCGGCTGGCTTCTGCTCGCTGAGCGCCCGCCACGACGGATGGTCGCCGGCCTGCTCGCCGCGCTCGGGGGACTTGTCATCGTGGCGAGCTCGGCCTCGGGCGAGACGACGCTCGACGGTGTGCTCCTCGCCCTCCTTGCAGCACTGGCGCCCGCGATCGGGACGCTGCTGATTCGGGGAGCGGCGGCTGGCATCGACATCGAGTGGACGACCATCGGCCAGCTGCTGATCGGGGGGCTCGTGCTCCTGGGCGTGAGCTTGGTGACGGAGCCTTGGGGATCCGTCCGATGGGGCCCAGCGCCGATCGTGGCGACCCTCTTGTTGGGCATCGCCGGAACCGGGATCGCCTACGCGGTGTGGTTCCGGCTCGCCCGTGTGGTGCCCCTGACGAGTCTGGGCCCGGTGCTGTTCGTGGTCCCCGTCGTCGGCTTCGTCACCGGCCTCGCCGTCGGCAACCGACCGGGATTGCTGGAACTCACGGGGATCCTGGCACTCCTCGCCGGGATCGTCCTCAGCACGAGCCGTGCGCCTCGGGTTGGCGAGCCCGAACACGAAGACCGGTGAAGCCCGCACGTCGCGGGCTTCACCGGATCACCGACCCGGGGGGAGGGCCGGATCGACTGGGTCGTCGCTCGGGGAAACAGCGACCCGGACTGCTGAGGACGGCGGACGCCGCTGGAGGTTGTCTCCGACGGCACTGGTCGGGCAGCGTGCCCTCGCTGCAAGATCCAGTGCCCGACGCTCGGGTCCTCGTACCACGCGAGAGGTGGTGGCAGGCCCCAGATTCACCGCCCGACCTGAGACCGAGGTGAGCGCACGCTAAGAACTGAGGGCGCGCGCACGCCGTCGGGCGAGGAACCACGTGCCGAGGCTCAGCGCCAGCCCGACGACCACGACGGCCGCCGCGGACTCGGTCCAGAACTGGCTGGGAAACAGCTGCGTCAGCCGCTCGGTTGCCGGGTCAAACGAGAAGTTGCCCTGCGGGAAGAAGACGAGGTGGAAGGCGAGGAAGGCAGCGTCGAAGAAGAAGGTCACCAGCACGGCCAGGACGGCGCCCGCACTCGCCAAGAGTCCTGCGCCACGCGCGACCGCGCGCCAGGATGCCGCCTCGGATCGGTGCCGCCACAGGAGGAGGGCACCGGCTCCCCCAACCAGCAGCACGACGAGCGCAAACGCGCGGAGCACGGTGTACACGTCCCGCATATGACCCCGCTCGGCATCGTCAAGCACGGGCTGCCCATCCGGCCCGCTCACGTCGAACTTGGGTGGCCCCAGGAGGACATCCCCGACGACGGAGCCGGTGATCCGCTCGACCTCGGCCGACGTCCAGCCGGTGATCGCGGGCACATCTGATCGCACCTGGGCAGGCCCGATCCAGACGGGGTTGAACAGCGCCGCGAGGGCGACTGCCGCGATGGCGAGGACCACCGCCGTCGAGATGATGGCGCCCGTCCCCCGGGTGAGGATCGATTGGCGGTTCACTGTGCGCGGTGCCCTCCTGGAGCTGGACGAACGAGCGCGACCGGCGGAATCACCGCCGGTCGCGCTGCCCTCATGGAATTGCCTATCCGACGACGGCTCGAGCAACCGGTGACCGGCGCACGACCTCGACGTCCTCGAGCCGGGCGTCGAGACCCGCGGTCTTGCCTGCTGCGGTGAAGGCGACGACGAGGGACAGGACTCCATACAGGAACTGCTGGTTGACGATGCCGAACTGGAAATCCCAGGCAGCGACCCAGAAGAGAAGCATCATCGTGGCGCCGAGGACGCCCGCGAGTCGCGTCGCCACTCCTAGCACCAGCATCACGCCGATCACAATCTCGCCGAAGATGACCAGGAAGTTGACCAGGCCGAGCAGCTCCGGGTTCGCGGCGAGCCCGAGCCAGACGCCCTGCGTCGGGTTGTGAACCATCGTGTCGGCGTGGCCGACCATGTTTGGCACAGTGCCCGCCGTCGCGAACTTGAGGAAGCCGGCGGCCGACCAGGGCGCGGCGTCGCCCGCAAAGTTGAGCCACTTCTCCAGCCCTGCCCACAGGAACCCGACGCCGAGCACGATCCGCAGTGTCGCGAGACCCCGGGCACGAGCGCGTGAGCTTCCGTCCATCCGACTCACCTTTCCGCCGCCGGGACTTCCGAACCGGCGCATCCGCGCCGCTCGGCCGCGGCGACCCGCATGTTGCGGGCCGTACCTGAATCGCGCGTGAGCATCCGGTGAGACTGCGCATCCGGTGAGACTGCGCGAGCGACGGCGAGGGCCGACGCGAACCGTTCTTCGTCCGATCTCAGCCTGCGATCACCCATGTCTCACCTTGGGATCGCACCGTTCAGCGGCGCCCACTCGGGCGCGGGCTTGGAGACCCACTCGCTCCTGGAGGACCTGCCATGGCCTTGGCCGAGATCGTCATCCGCAGTGCGGCGGGCCTGCCTGACGCATCCTGCGCCACGTGCGGCCAGCTGGTCGCCCCGGGAGAAGGGATCGCCGCGCAGTTCCGTGGCCGCACGCTCCGGTTCCGGTGCCATGGCTGCCTGACGCGCTTCGCCATGGATCCAGACCATTACCTGGAGGAGGGACCGGCCGCCTGCTGCGACGGCGACGCCGCCCACGAACGGGCTGCAGCATCGGGCGCGCCCACGGTGACCAGCTCCGAGTGGGCGGTCTAGCAGGTCATCGCGCCCGTGCGGGCGCCGGTCGAGCGGACCGGCGCCAGGAGAAGGGGCGAGCCTCGGCGCGTAGGCGCAGCAGGCCCTGGCGGCTCACGATGTAGACCGCGACGGCGAGCACGAAGACGAGTCCCGTCCCGCCGAGGAGACCGGCAAGGACCAAGACGGCCGACACGGCGCCAAGGACCGCCCCAATGGCCGACTCGATCAACTGTGCCGGGATCCGTCGTGCGCCCACTCGCCGATCCGACGACCAGATCCCCCGTCCCGCCGTTGGGCGTCCGGCGCAGCACCCGGTCAGGAAGCAGCCCACGCGCCCGATCGCCACGGCGAGAAAGATGCCCGGCGCGACACCGTCGAGATAGGCCCCAATGGCGATGCCCTGGACCGCCGCGAGCAGCACCGCCGTCACGGGGGCCGCCACCAGGAAGCCATCGACGGACCAGCCCTCCCTGAGGGTCTGCCTCGAGGCACCCTTGAGGGCCATGTACCAGGCCTTTGCACCCAAGAGGCCGACAATCAACGCCAGCGTCGACGCGACCAGCGCCGCACCGACATTGACACCCAGCGACGCGAGCAGGATCGGCTGGGACAGGAACGCGCTCACGATGGCGACGACCGCGAGCAGGGTGAAGCTGCCGGGAAGGACGGCGGGCGTCGCTGCCAACGGCGCCAGAAGGGCCCATCGGGTCTGGATCGCCGTCCGCCCGGACGACTGGATCGACCATCGCCGCCAGGACCAGGACGCCTGGGGCAGGTGTAGGTCCGGCGTTGCGGCCCGGGCGCGTTCAGGGCCGATCAGGTCGGCGGTGACGTCCCACTCGCCCGAATTGACACCGTAGATCCACGCCGTCGTGGTGACGCGGCCGGAGCCCGGGACCACGCCCAGGACCGTCTCGTTCCGGGCGAACATGTCCATCGTCGACGGCCGCCCGACAACATCGCGCCGACGTCCGGTCAGCCGGATGTGCGCGGTGTAAGGCGGGCCACCTTCGGGTCCGGACTCGAACCAATGTGAGACCACGAGGGCGGCCGGTTCGGGAGCCTCGGATTCGGGAGCCTCGGAGGGCGCTGTGTCATCTGCGGACTCCGTCCCGGGCCTGGGCGATGGAGCGCGGCGCGGCTGCTCGGCGGCGTGTGCGGTCCGTCGCCCGTCTCGGGCTCGATTGGCCGACGCCTGGCGACGCTCGGTGCGCGATCGCTGTCCCACGGGTGCTCCCCTGTCGTGCTCGTCTGGGTCGGGCGTCGCCCGTTCGGACTTGCCTTGCGCGGGCCTCAGTGGCTGTGCGAGTGCGTGAAGCCGGGCTTGTCGCCGGCGCCAACCCATCGCTCGGGCTCGTCGCGGAACGTCTCGGCACACGCCGGATCACAGAACCGGTAAGTCGTTCCGCGGTACTCCACGACGACCGCGGCGTCGTGGGCAACGCGCATTCCACAGACCGGATCGATGGCCTGGGGCTTGGCGAGGTGCTCATGCATGGTCAATGTCTCCTTCGCGGTGCCACGCGTCTGAACCCGTGGCGGCATCCGCATGCGGCCTGCTGGCCGGTCTTGCTAGTCGAGGACGGGACGCCCCGGCAGATAGCCCCCGTCGGCGATCGCCCGGGCCACAGCGTTCACGTCAACGTGAGCCGGGTCGACCTCGAGGTACGCTGTCTCGGTGGCCGGGTTGATGTAGGTCGAAAGCACCCCGTCCAGGCCCGTGAGCAACCGTTCGAGCCCTCTGCGCCTCGTGTCTCCGCAGCCCAGGTCCCGGACCGGGATCCGCAGGTGGTGCGTTCGGTTCATCCACTGACTCTCCCTTCCCAGCCTGAGCGCCGGCTGAGGACGGCCTGAGACATGCATGCGCTCATGAGGAGCTGCCGGCAGTCATCGCACACGCCAACCTCGCCCGACGGAGAGCCCGGAGAATCACGGCAATCGCAGTGACATTCATGGCGAGGCCGAGCAGCATCAGCGGCGTCTTGAACTCGTTGAGGAAGACCGCGGCGGCAGACAGCCCGATGAGCGGCGCCAGCTCGACGACGTGGTGAGCGCAACACGCAAGCATTGCCGCAGTGCTGGTTCCGGTCGACGCAGCCGCCACCGCGGCACCAGCGTGATGACGCTGAGCCACGGCCCGGAGCTCGGCGAAGAGCGCGACCTGGACCCCGAGCCCCACCGTGATCGCCGCGACGAACCAGGCATCCGCCGCCAGCTGCTCAAGGGCGTGTGCAGGTCCCTGCGCGACGCTGATGACCCCGAGGTACATCGCCAGGAGGGCGACGCCAGCAAGCGTCCCGGCCAGCGCCGACCGCCACGCGGGAGTCGGCCCGGTCAGCAGGCCCGCATGGGAGGCGCTCATCCGTGGACCGTCCACCGCAGCGCCCGGACGGGAACACCGGCGAGGTCAGGCACCAGGAGCTCGATCCAGGCGGTGGCTGCGAGGATGGTGCCAGGATCACCCTGGAACGTCAGCCTGCCGGAGCGGTGGTGACCGCCCTTGTCGGCGTCCCACACGGGATCGGCGATCGTGACGCCGTTCTCGTTCTGCAAGGTCGCGTCACGCAGATCGAGGCCATCGAGGTCGACCGAGTGCGTGTCGAGCACGACCTCGAACGCGATGCCTGCGGTCGAGCCAACCCACGTGGCCTTGACCGTGACGCCCCCGCCCTCATCGCGCTGCTCCATCGGCGCATCCACGGCAGGAGCGTCGGATGCGCCGTCGTGGTCACCGGCGAGCGAGGGTGACGGGGCCGCGGGCGAGCGTGTCGTGCTGGTTGCGGGCGGATTGGTGGCCACCGAACCGCACGCCGCCAGAATCGTCAGGAGGGAGACCAGCAGCGGGATCATGGAACGCGAGGACGTCATACCGCCATCCTCGGCCGCGAACCTGAGCGCTGGCTTAGGCGGTCGTTAGAAGCTCTTGACCGGGTCGGCGGTCCCATCCGGCTCCCGCATCGGCTCGGCCTCGATTGCTCGGAGCCGCGAGACAGGCGGTGGACGCCGGGTCAGCTGGCCTCTGCAGCGACGGCGGTGAGGAGGAGCACCGTGGCGCCCGCGACCGTCATCGCCTTGACGACGACGTCGAGCCGGGACAAGGCGGCACGTCGATCGGACGCATCGGCGACCGTCAGCTTCCTGGCGATGAGGCCATCGGCATACAGGCCTAGTCCAAGGACCACGGCCACCAGCACATGCTTCAGCGTGATGATGGTGGCCCAGCTCGAGCCCACGACATTGCCTGCACCGCCATACCTGGCGTCGGACACCGTCAGGTAGACACCAGTCGCCAGGAACGCGACGAGTGCGATCACGACGCCGGGCAGCGCGCGTCGTTCGAATGCTGCCGTCAGTTCGCAGACCGTGGAGAGCTCAACGTCGCGGCGGAGGACCGGCAACACCACCAACGCCATGACGCCGACGTAGCCGAGCAGCACCACCGTGGCGACCAGGTGAAGCCACGATGCGCCGATCTGCAGGAAGTCCATGTGAGCCTTACGGTCGCTGGTCTGTGGCCGGCGCTGCGGAAGCCCGTTGCCTCAGCCACGCGCCGTCAGATGCGACGGTGGGCGGTTTGGCTTAAGCGTTCCTGAGGCCAACCTGAGAGCTGCCCGACCGTCAGGCGCCGATCCGGCGCGAGGAGAGGCAGGTCTTGCCGCGGCTGACGGCGGTCTCGACCCTCCGATCGGGCGGGCGTCGGGCCCTGGGGCTTCGTCCTTGCGCTCGTTAGGAACCCTTGACCGGGAGGGTCACCTCGGCCCGGGTGCCGCCCGATGGCCGATTTGAGAGCACAATGCTGCCACCGTGGGCCTGCGCGATCCAATGCCCGATCGCCAGCCCCAGGCCCGTGCCCGACGGGCGGATCGTCCGCGCATGACGACCGCGGTACAGCCGCTCGAAGATGTGCGGCTCGTCGTCGGCCTCGAGCCCGATGCCTGTGTCGTCGATCGTGACGATGGCGGCCATATCCCGAACCTCGAGGCGGGCGGTGACGTTACCCCCGGCAGGGGTGTACCGCGCGGCGTTGTCGAGCAGGATCCCGAACAGCTCCCGCAGGCGGTCCGTGTCGCCCTCGACGAGCACGGGCTCGACGGCGGTCACGGCCATGTGGACGTGAGGCGCTGCCTTTCCCTGGCGCCGGACGCAATCGAGGACCACCGCGTCGAGCTCCACGGGCTGGAACTCCAAGCGGGCACCCGACTCGGCGCGGGCAAGCGACAGGAGGTCCGAGATGAGGCGCCCCATGCGTTCGGCCTCCTCCCGGGCATCCTCGAGGATCGCCATCCGCTCATCGGCAGTGATCGCGTCGCGCCTCGCGAGGTCGAGGTTCGCCAGGATCGTGGTGAGTGGCGTCCTGAGCTGGTGCGAGGCATCGCCGAGGAAGCGCTGGAGCGCCGTGTGGTTGGCCTCGAGCGCGGCCAGCATCTCGTTGAAGGCGAGGGCAAGCTCGCCAACCTCGTCTTCGGTCGGTTGCCGGTCAACCCTTGCCCCGAAGTCGCCTGACAAGGCGATCGCCCGCGCGGTGTCCGTGACGTCCGCAACGGGCGCCAGCGCTCGTCGGGCCAGGAAGAGGCCGACGACGAGCGCGACCAATGTGACGCCAACGCCACCGAGGACGAGCGCGATTCGCACGGTTGCCAGCAGCGTTCGCAGCGGAGTCGTGCTGTCGGCCCACACGACATACCCGATCGTCGATCCATCGATCTGCGCGATGGCCTGCACGGTCATCCGGAGGGCATCGCCCTCCACAGCTACCTCGTGGATGGCGTGCGCATGGGCATCGGCCGCCGCGATGTCCTCCGGGCGCACGGGAAGGGGCGCCGCATCGGACGGTGCCGAGTCGGCCAGCTCCCGGCCATCTCGATCCAGCACGATCACTCGACCGCCCGTGGAGGCGAGCTGACCCACGAGCCGGTCGGTCGGCGCAAGGTTGCCCTTGGAATCGAGGTCCTGGGCCAGGCCGCCGGCGCCGTGCTCGGCGTTGGCGACGAGGGACTGGTCCGCTGAACCCTCGAGCTCGCTGCTCAGGACGACGTACATGCCGCTGCCAAACGCCGTGAGCGCAGCCGCGAGAAGGGCCGTGTACAGGAGGGCGAGCCGCGTTCGGATCGACAGCGGCGGCAGCCGGGTCATCCGTCCTTGAGAACGTATCCCGCGCCGCGGATGGTGTGGATGAGGCGCGCTTCGCCCGCTGCCTCGAGCTTGCTGCGGAGATACCGCACGTACACCTCGAGGACATTCGACTCGCCCTCGAAGTCGTATGCCCAGACGTGCTCCATGATCACGTCCCGGGTGAGCACCTTGCGCGGATGGCGCATGAACAGGAGCAGGAGGTTGTACTCCGTCGTGGTGAGGTCGATACGTCGATCTCCACGACGCGCCTCGCGTGCATCCACATCGAACTCGAGGTCCGCGAACCGGAGCATCTCGCCGGCTGGCGCGGTCCGCCTCCGGAGCAGCGCATGGACGCGTGCCAGCAGCTCCTCGAAGTTGAACGGCTTGACAAGGTAATCGTCGGCGCCGGTCTCCAGGCCCACCACACGATCCTTGACCTCGTCACGCGCCGTGAGCATGAGGATCGCCACGTCGTCGCCGGCCGCACGCAGGCGACGCGTGACTTCGAGCCCGTCGATGCCGGGCATCATGACATCGAGGATGACGAGGTCGGGGAGGTGCTCGCGTGCCTTCTCGAGGCCCTCCTCGCCAGTCCCCGCCTCGACCACGCGGTACCCCTCGTAAGCAAGCCCGCGGCGGACCACCGTCCGGATCCTGGGGTCATCGTCGATAACCAGGATCCGCGTTGCTTCGGTCATGTCGTCGGTGTGCCTCTCTGGGTCGGACCGTATGCGTCGCAATGGTAGGCCCAAGGGCGCTGCTCGCCCGATGTGCCGCCCATGAGTCTGCGTCCGGTACCTGAGTGCCAGATGAACGTGGGCTGAGAAGCCGCGACTCCGGCGCTCGACCGATCCCGACCACGGTGGCCTACCTGAGCAAGCCCGCGGACGCGAATGCGGCGACCAGGGGCTCGGCAACGATGCCGGTCAGGATCAGGATCCCGGCGGACCCGACCGTGACCAGCGAGGCCCCTCGGCTCAGCGTGGGGATCGTTTCGGCCGGCCGCGCGAAATACGCTGGGGCCAGGACGCGCACGTAGTAGAAGATCGAGATCACGGTGTTGATCGCCGCCACGACCGCCAGCCACGCGTACCCCGCCTCGATTGCGACCAGGAACAAGAGGAGCTTCGCGACGAACCCCGACAGGGGCGGAACGCCGATGAACGAGAGGAAGCTCAACGCCATCGATCCGGCAAGCCATGGGTGGGCCCGCCCTACGCCCGCGTAGTCGGTGAGTGCCGTACGCCCCCGCAGGGCGACGACCGTTCCGAACGCGGCGAGGTTGCCGGGCACGTAGGCCGCGAGGAAGAACAGCAGGGCCGGAACCGCCAGGTCACTCCGCCCGAGCGCCACGATCGCCATGAGGCCGTAGCCAGTCTGGGACACCGCGGACCAGCCGAGGAGCCGCCGCACGTCGTCCTGCCAGAGGCTCGCCAGGTTGCCGAGGGTCATCGTCGCCGTGGCGATCACGGCCACAAGGAGCTCCCACCCGAGGGAACCTGCCGGCAGGACCATCACGAACCGGGCCAGGAAGATGAACGCGCCGACCTTTGGCACCGCCGTGATGAACGCGGCGACGGGCGCCGGAGCTCCTTGCGCGACGTCGGGCACCCAGGGATGTGCGGGTACCGCGCCGAGCTTGAAGGCCACCCCGACGATCACGAGCGCAACGCCGGCGATCGTGGCCGGCCCCGCTTCCGCCGGGAGTCCGGTGCGAAGGGCGGCGAAGGTCGTGCCACCGGCGATGCCGAACAGCAGGGCGACGCCCATGAGCATCGCCGAGTTCGCAAGCGCGCCGATGAGGTAGTACTTGATCGCCGCCTCCGCCGACGGCGAGGACCGCCGGTGGTAGCCCGCGAGGACGAAGCCGGTCGCAGAGGACATCAGCATCGCGACGATGAATGCCTTGAGGTCGGTCGCTCCGGCCAGGAGGATCGCCCCGAGCGCTGAGTACAGCAGCAGCGTGTAGTACTCGCCGTGCCTCGGGTCCTTCGCGAACCAGGGGAGCGACAGCGCGATCGTGATCGCGGTCGCCACGAGGACGATCAGGCGCCCGATCGCGGCGACCTTGTCCCGCGCGTAGGTCCCGAAGAACGTGAGCGCCTCCACGCCACCGAGCATCCACAGCGTGAGCGCGCCTGCGATGACGGTCGTTGCGAAGGCGAGCCACGCCGCCGCCCACTGCCAGTTGCGTGGAGCGAACAGGGCATAGAGGAGAACGACAACACCGCCGAGCACGAGCACGATCTCGGGCAGGACGTCACCGAGGACCGCCACCATCGAGGCATCGCCGGTCACGATGGCCTCCGTAGCGTGGCCCGAACAGCGAGGTCAGTCACGGCCGCCCGACGAAGGGTCCCGCGAAGGAGTCCACGGCCGAGAGCAGCCACGCAGGAACCACCCCGATGAGGAGGACGAAGGCAGCGAGCAGCCCGAGTCCGGCGATCTCGCGCCGCCCCAGGTCGGGGAAATTCCGCCAGCGTTCCGGCAGCGCGCCGAGGAAGAGTCGCCCGAGCATCCGGAGGAAGAGCCCGGCGGTGAGCACGATGCCGAGGAGGGCCACGCCGGCGAGCGCCGGCCAGATCGCGAGCGTGCCCGTGAAGATCTGCACCTCGGCGACGAACCCCGCCAGGCCGGGCAGGCCGAGGCTGGCGAACGCCATGAGCGCCATGAGCCCCGTGAGGCCGCGGGCACGGTCGAGGAGCCCTCCGTACGCGTCGATCTCGTACGTCCCGCCTCGGGCCAGGATCGAGCCACTGATGAGGAACAGGGCGCCCGTGATCAACCCGTGGGCCACCATCTCGACGGTCGCCCCGGTGAGCGCGATCGCCTGGGCGGCCTCCTGTCCGGTGACGGCCGCTCCGGCCGCCGCGAGCCCGAGGATCACGTAGCCCATGTGGTTGACGCTGGTGTATGCGATCAGCCGCTTCAGATTCGTCTGCGCGAGGGCGACAAGCGCGCCATACACGATGGAGATCGCCGCGAGGATCGCGATCGGCAGCGCGAACTGCGCCCAGACGTCGGGCAGCATGCTCATCAGGATCCGCACGAAGCCGTACGTGCCCATCTTCAGCAGCACCCCGGCCAGGATGGCGGAGGCAGGTCCTGGGGCATCGACGTGGGCCGGCGGGAGCCAGGTGTGGAAGGGCACCAGCGGCGTCTTGATCGCGAAGCCGATGAAGAAGCCCGCGAAGACCAAGGTGGCGTAGAGCCCGGTGCCGGCCAGCGGCTGCTGGCGGATGATCTCCGCCATGTCGAAGGTGCGGGGCTCCGTCGCGAGGTAGAGCCCGAGGATCGCGAGCAGCAGCGGCAGGGATCCTGCGAACGTGTACAGGAAGAACTTGAGCGCCGATCGCTGCGCGTCACCGTGGCCCCACGCCCCGATCAGGAAGTACATCGCGACGAGCGAGACGTCCCAGAACACGAAGAACAGGAACAGGTCCAGGGCAAGGAACAGGCCGATCGACACGCCCTCGAGGAAGAGCACCAGTGCGAAGTACGCGACCGGTCGGCCACGGAGGTCCACTGGGTACAGGACGGCGACCACGAAGATCAGCGCTGTCATCGCGGCGAGGGGCAGCGACAGGCCGTCGATCCCGACGCGATAGGCGATCCCAAGCGACGGGATCCACTCGACCGTCTCGACCTGCTCGAACCCGCCCGTCCCGTCGAAGCTCAGCCACGCGACCACGAGGAGCACGAGTGGGATTGCAGCCACGATGGTCGAGAGGACCATGAGGCGCCGCGGTTGGGCTCCGAGTCCGCGGTCCCGTGGCAAGAGGGCCAAGAGGGCCGCCGCGAGGATGGGGATGAAGATGGCAGCGGTCAGCACCGGGCGGCTCCTGGATTCATGTCGCTCACCGGCCCGCCGCCAGGATCGCCGCGATCGCGACGAGCCCCACGGCGCCGATGACGAAGTAGTGATGGGTGAGGCCGGTCTGCAGCCGGCGGCTCTCGTGACCTGCGCGCCCGACCGCGCGCCCGGTGGCCTCCACGGCGCCGTCGACGACGAGGTCGTCGGTCCGACGCGACGCTCCGGCCACGGCGACCGACGATGACGCGATGCCCACCACCACACGATCGATCGAGACGTCCAGGCGCCGCGACGCGAGCCCGGCGACCAGGATGGCGATCCGGCCGGTTGCCCGGACCCCGGCATCGATGACGCGGTCGTCGGCGCGCGCGAGGCTGGCGGCCAGCGCGAGGGTGGGCTGCACCACGAGGCGGTGCTGCAGGCGTGGCAACCCGAGCCAGTCACCGACGACGTCTCGGGTGCCGCCTGCGGGCAGCACGTCGGCCAGGCGTCCGCGCTGGTTGAGGACCGCGACGATCAGGCCGCCTGCCAGGAGCACACCGACCGCCGCGACGATCTCCCATGACGCACCGGCGGCCAGGACCCCGCCAGTCAGGTCCTCCACGAGGCGCCTCGAGCCCGGCAGCCACAGGCCCGACACTACGACGGTGGCGGCAGCCAGCACGGCGAGGGCGGCCATCTCGACCGCTCCCGGCCGTCGCACCCGGTGCGCGGCCCC
Source organism: uncultured Chloroflexia bacterium (assembly GCA_963788375.1). Taxonomy (GTDB): domain Bacteria; phylum Chloroflexota; class Limnocylindria; order Limnocylindrales; family CSP1-4; genus CAIXZV01. The sequence goes on along the minus strand of CAWBGT010000016.1, from coordinate 22,603 downwards.
GCCCCGGCCAAATGCCAGCAGCACGAACCGCCCTGCATAGACTGCGGTCAGCAGCGATGCGACGAGCACGGCGGAGGCGAGCGCCCCCGAGGCCTCGACGGCCCCTGACAGGACGGCCTCCTTGCTCCACGCGCCCCCGAGCGGAGGGACTCCGGCGAGGGCAAGGGCGCCAATCGCGGCAGCGACGGCGACGCCGGGCAGGGCGCGACCGAGGCGCATGGCCCGCAGATCGGCCGTCCCGACAGCGTGGATGGCCACGCCGGCCGCCAGGAAGAGCAGCGACTTGAAGGCGGCGTGCGTGACCAGCTGGGCCCCGGCGGCCGCGGTGGACCCCGCGCCCACCGCGATGAACATGAGGCCGTACTGGGCCGAGGTCGAGGCCGCGAGCACGCGCTTCGCGTGGGTCTGGGCGATGGCGACGACACCCCCGACGACGGCCGTGACGGCACCGATGATCGCGATCACCGGTAGGAACCACCAGACCTCCGAGAGCATCGGGGAGAGGCGGACAAGCAGGTAGGCGCCAGCGGCGACAAGCGTGGCCGAGTGCAGCAGCGCGGACACAGGGGTGGGACCGGCCATCGCGGCGAACAGCCACGGGCTGAACGGGAGCTGCGCCGACTTCGCCGCTGCCGCAAGGATCACGCCGCCCGCGATCATCTCCCGCCACGGTGAGGCCGCGATGCCCACCCCACCGAACGCGAAGCTGCCGGTCGCCGCGAGCGTCGCACCTGCGGCCGCGTAGAGCCCCAGGTCGCCGAGGCGTGTCGTCAGGAATGCTTGCGTGCCCGCTTCCGTGTTCGCTCGATCCCGCCAGCCGTGCCCGATCAGTGCCCAGGAGGTTGCCCCGACGAGCTCCCAGCCGATGAGCAGGGTCACGAAGTCGTCCGCGACCACGAGCAGCAGCATGGCCGCGACGAAGGCGAGCAGCAGTGAGAGCAGGCGCGTCCTGCCGTCTGGTTCCGCGGCAGCCGCATAGGCGACGATCGGCGCGGCGATCAACGGGACCAGGACGACCATCACCCGGCCGAATCCGGTCACCGCGAGGGTCAGCTCGATCGCGGGGCTCCACGCAAGGTGCAGCGCCGGCTCCGTTGCCGCCTCCATGACACCCAGGATGCCCGTCACCAGGAGGGCGCCGACCGCGATCGGACCGAGCAGCCGCGGATGCGAGCGCAGGGCGACGAGGACACCGGCCGCCAGGAGCGGGATGAAGGGCAGGAGCAGCGGGCTCACCCCTTGAGCCGCCGCAGCTTCTCGGTGATGTCCGCGCGGCGGACCCGGTAGACGCCTGCGATCAGCGCGAAGCCAAGGGCCATCTCGACCGCCATGACGGTCATGAACACGACGCCCAGCATCTGGCCCTCCGGGTTCCCGCCTGCGGCGCGCGCCCAGAGCACGACGAGAGCCAGCAGCGCCCCGTTGATCATCAGCTCGATGCCCATCATCAGCATCACGAAGGACTGCTGGCTCAGGGCGCCGTACACGCCGATCCCGAACAGGGCGGCGGCAACGACCAGCACGGCTTCGGTGGTCATGCGGCCGGCTCTTCGTCGGGCTGGAGTCCAGGCTCGACGGATCCATCCTCCGCGGAACCGAACCGACCGCGTGATCCTGCGATCGCGACGGCTCCGATCATGGTCGCGAGCAGCGTCACGCCGGCCGTCTGGAAGACGAGCATCGAGTTGCCCAACAGCTCCGTTCCCAGCTGCTCGGTTGCGGCGGCCGGGTCGGCTGCCGGCCGGTCCGGGAACTCGCCTGTGACGCCCACCGCGGCGAGCGCCAGGAACGCAACCACGCCCGCGATGGCCGCCACCCGGTTCTGGTGGACCATGACCATGGGATTGAGGCCGGCCGGATTCATCATGAACATCACCATGACGATCGCCATCACCAGCATCTCGCCGGCCATCATCAGGATCAGGACCATGCCGAGGAACTCGGCACCGAGCACGACCATGATCCCGCCCACGGCCGCGAACGAGGCGAGGAGGTAGAAGGCGGCGCGGACCATGGAGTCTGTCCGAAACACGCGATACCCGCTCACGATCGCAAACGCGGCGAAGACGAAGAACGCGGCATCGATGACGGAGGGGTCGATCACAGCAGGAAGGCCCCCGCCACGAACACGTTGAGCAACGCGAGAGGGATGAGGGCAACCCATGCGACGAGGACGAACTGCTCGATCCGGACCCTGGCGAACCGGTGGCCAGCCAGGACGATGACGGCGAGCAGGACGAGCGTCTTGAGGATGAGCCAGAGCGGGCCCGGCAGGAACGGGCCGTGATAGCCCCCAAGGAAGGCGGCGGCTCCCATCGCGGCCACAGCGACCAGCATGGCCGTCCGGGCCACGCCCCATAGCAGCCGCTGCACTCCGGCGTCCTCGAGGGACGCTCCCCCAGCGAGGTCCTGCCCGTCGGGCAGGTTGAGCGGACCCCAGAACGTGACAGCCAGCCCCGCGACGAGGTAGAGCGGCAACCCGAGGGGCTGGCGGATCACGTTCCAGAGATCGGCCTGCGCGTCCACGATCCGGACCAGCGAGAGCGACTCCGCCGGAAGGGCCGTGGCCAGCATGGCGAGCAGGAATGGGATCTGGAACGAAAGCGCCATGGCGCCGTACCGGTACGCGCCATGCAGCGGCATCGCGGAGTTGGGGGACCAGCCGTGGAGGAACACGGCGATCATGACAAAGGCGATAGCAGCCGAGAACACCACGAAGCCCGTCGAGGGATCAGAGGGTGCGACGCCGGGCCCGAGCGGCAGCATGACCAGCGCGAGCGCGGCGAGCGCCGTCAGCAGCGCCGGCGCGAGCGCCCAGCCAGGTCCGTCCGGCCGCTCCGTCGTCGTGCGCGACGTCACGAGCAGCAGCGCCGCGTGGGCGAACGGAGCGGCGAGGATCCGGCGAAGCCGGATCGGTCGCGCGGCAACGGCTGCGGCCACCCACCGGTCTCCGAGCGCCACCGTGTACCCGCCCGCACCCATCAGCACCAAGACGGTGCCGATCGCCGCCGGGACGCCGAACGGCTCGGTCATGCGGCCACCGGACGCATGTTCGCAACGAAGGCCACCTCGTCCGGGCAGAGGTCGAGGCTCACCAGCGCCGAGATCGCATCACCCCATTCGAGGCCCTCGACCAGCGCGGGGATGAGTGCCATCGCTCGCTGGGATGGGGCATCGCCAAGCGCAAGCCGCCCGCGGGGACTCTCGACGACGCCCCTTGGTGTGGTGTGGGCGTTGCCGGCCTGCGCCGCGAGCTCCAGACTCCGCGCGGCCTCCTCGAGACGGAGCCTCCAGCGGGCGGCCGAGGTGTCATTCCCGCCGACGATGGGCTCGAAACCGAGTGCGCGATAGGCAGGATCGTCGAAACGAGCGTCCTCGGGCAGCCCTGCGGCGCGAGAGACCGGGCCCAGTGCCAGCCCGGCCAGGTCGGGAACGAGTCGCCCGGCCGCCGGCGCCAAGGACCATCGATACGCACCCGTCCGCCCGATCGTGACGCCGAGCCTGCGGATCTCGGTTCCGGCTCCATGCTCGACCCGGCCGGCAAGGGCGAGTGCCCGAAGGCCAAGCGCCGGCAGCCCCTGGATGCGAAGCGCCTCAGCGAGCCACCGGAGGTGGTCTCGTGCCCGGGCGAGTTCAAGGTCGGCGATGGAGACGGGCTCGGTGAGCGCACGGACGAACAAGGGCACCGAGGCACTGGGGTTCGTCGAGCCGAGCGAGGCGGCAGTCACTGCCGCGCCGACGATGACATCACCGGCGACCCGCAGGTCGAGGACGAGTCCCGCCGGCAGCGCTGCGAAGAATGGGCCCACCGTCGTGGGCAGGACATCGAGACGGAGGCCGTCGCGATCCGGCCCGAGCTCGGCCATCGGGCGGCCGTACGGAGTCCCGCCGGTCATGCCCGTGCCGCCCTGGCCGTACGGCCCGACGCCCCGCCAAGGCGCCGGCTCCTCGTCCGGCAACAGCGCCGCCTCGGTGAGTCGTCGCCCCTCGATGAGGTCCCGAAACAGGGCGCGAAGCGAGGGGGCGGGGTTGGAACCAGGCTCCACGACGAGGGCCCCCGGGATCCTGAGACCGCCCGCGTCGGTATTCCACAGGGCGGTTGCCCGCGGGTGCGCCAGGGCATCGTGCACCCGGGCAAGCGCTTCCGCATGATCGGTGCCGACGTTTCCCGCAACCAGGAGCAGGTTCGCTGCCCGAGGCGAATCCACGAGAGCGACATCATCGGCGAGGCGGAGGTCCTGGACGGCGTCGCGGCTGCCGGTCCCGGCGATGGCATAGACCGGCACGGTGGCACGGGCCGCCATCCGGTGCAGGAGTGAGGTCACGTCCAGTCGAAGGCGCGCTCGCGCCACGCGTACAGGACGCCCAGGAGGAGGATGGCGATGAACATGCCCATCTCGACCATCGCGATGAGGCCCTCTGACACGAAGACGACCGCCCACGGGTACATGAACACCATCTCCATGTCGAACGCGAGGAAGACCAGCGCCATCGGGTAGTAGCGGGCGTGGTAGCGGTTCCAGGCATGGACCTGCGGAGCGCGCCCGCCAGTAAAGGGGACGCGCTCCGACGCGGTCGTCCGCTGCCCTCGGGCGCGTGAGCCTGCCCACCACGACGCGAGCACGGCGAGGAGCGCCGCGAGCATGACGGCAGTGGCAACGGCAAGCGGACCCAGGGCGACCACGGGCGGGTGGGGTCAGCGGCGCCTAGACGTAGTCTTCCGGCGCCTCGCGGAAGCTGTCGGCGCAATCCTGGCTGCAGAAGTAGTAGGTCTTGCCGTTGTGCTCGATGGTCGCCACCGCGTCGGAGGGCTTGATCTTCATCTGGCACACCGGGTCCTGGACCAGCTCGTTGTCTGTCACCGTTCGCGCTCCTTGCTGTGGTTGGGGCACCGGCAGTCACCGGGCGCCGATCCCAACGATAGGCACCGACATGAACGTCGCCTGAGCCTACGCTGAGGAACCGTCGGAGTCGAGAACCGGGCTGGATGGTCTCGCGGGGTCGCTTCACTTCGGCGGCATCGCACGAGCGCGCCAGTCTCAGGGGCCGCTCACCTGCGCCTCATCGGCGAACAGCATCCTCCGGACCTTGGCCTGGACCGTCGCCTCGACCTGGCGATCGCGGTTGCCGGCCGGGCAGGAGGCTGAGTAGGGATGGGCGACGAGTTCGGCGGCGGTCTATGGCTGGTGGTGGTGATCGACTCGGCGTTGTTCATCGCATTTGCCGCGAGCTTCTTCCGTCCCCGGACGGCGAGAGACTGGCGCGTGATGGGGGCGTACTCCGCATTCATCGTGGCCCTGTTCGCGGAGATGTATGGATTCCCGCTCACGCTCTACCTGCTCTCAGGTTGGCTGGGCACCGCCTTCCCGCTGCTCCTGCCGACGCACGCCGGCGGTCACCTGCTCAACGACCTGATCGGCTGGACAGGCGACCCACACGTCAGCCCATTCCACATCGCGAGCTACGTGCTCATGATCGCGGGATTCCTGGTGCTGTCTCGTGCCTGGCCAGTCCTCTGGAACGCGCAGCGCGAGGGTGAGCTCGCCGCCACGGGTCTCTACGCCCGTGTCCGCCACCCCCAGTACGCGGGCTTCCTCCTCATCATGATCGCCTTCCTGGTGCAGTGGCCGACCCTGGTCACCCTTGGGATGTTCCCGGTCCTGGCCTTCGCCTACCGGCGATTGGCCCTCACCGAGGAGCGCGAGATGCGGGTGCGCTTTGGGACGCGCTACGACGACTACGCAGCCGCGACACCGCGCTTCCTGCCTCGCCTCCGACGCGCCCGCGTATCGCTGCCTGCCTGACCGCTCGCACTCTCGCCGTCGCGAACACTCACGTCGCGAGCGAGCGCACGGCGAGCACGATGGCAGCCCCCACGGTGGCGAGACCCACCAGCAGCGGAGCCGCCCTGCGATCGTGATGCTGCGCTTCCGGGAGGAGGTGACCGGCACCGATCGCAATGAACACGCCCGCGAACCAGGCGAGCAGCAGGCCGAGGACCGCCGCATCGATCGAGATGACGAGGCTCATGGCAGCTCCGGCAACGGGTGCCAGCGCATCGAGCAGGAGGAGCGCCACCGCCGCCTTGGCCCCACTCGCAGCATCGAGGGCCAGGGTCACCACGTTGAGGCCGTCGGCAAAGTCGTGGGCGAGCACGGCGAGGAGGACGACCATCCCGACGCTTGGGCTTGCCTGGAACCCGAAGCCGATCGCCATCCCGTCGAGCGTGCTGTGCGCGATGAGGCTGAGGGCAGGCAGGATCGCGAGCTGTCGCGCGTCGCCCGGACGCCGGTGGGGCCGCGTCATCCCCGTGCGTACCGTGTTCAAAGCTTGCCTGGTGGATGAACGCTTCGAGGAACGCGAAGGCGAGGTATCCAGCCAGGGCCGCGACGCCGACCTCCAGGACGCCTGCCGAGCCGACGAGCGCGTGTGCCTCGGGCAGGAGGTCGACGACCGCGGTCGCCACGAGGAGCCCTGCGGCGAGCGCCATGAATGGGTGGAGGCGGTGGCGCAGGCGCAGCGCCGCAACACCACCGGCAAGGGTCGAGAAGAATGGGAGAAGCGCGGCGAGAGGGATGGGACACCTCCAGGTGCGGGAGCGCCGGGCGCCATCAGGGTACGCCGCGCATGTCCAGTTGCGACCGAGCGCCGACGGGAGTCGCGGCTCAGAGGTAAAGGCGCGGGTTGACGAACTCGCCGTTCCGCATGACCCGCCAGTCGAGATGGGCACCCGTGCTGCGGCCCGTGTTTCCTTCGTAGCCGATGACCTGCCCGGCTTCGACCATGTCCCCGGCCTTGACTGGCCGGCGCGGCTGCATGTGCGCGTACCACGTCTGGACCGACGAGCTGTGGGCGATGATCACGATCCAAGCAGGGTCGCTCGGGGCGTCGTACGGGTTGTAGCCGACGAACAGCACCCGTCCGGCGGCAGCTGCCCGGACCGGCGTGCCGGCCGGTGCCACGATGTCGATGCCGCTGTGGAAGTGGGCGCAGTCGCCGCGGGGCGGTTCCCAGGAAAAGCCCGTGCAGCCATAGTCCTGGCTCACGGCGCCTGGCATCGGCCAGCGCATCGTCCCGCTGAAGCTCGAGGGGATGCCCCCACGCGATGCCTGTTCGGCGACCAGGCGCTTGACGCGGTCCTCGAGCCGCTGCTGCGCTCGCGCCGTCGCCGCGATGGATGCCCGAAGGCGTGACTGGTCCTTTGCCAGCCTGCCGTAGGCGGCACGCTGCTCGGCCAGGACCGCCTCGGTTCGCCGCTGCAGGACCTTGAGCCGCCGTTCGGCGGCGCGGAGATCGGCGAGGCGCGCGTCGAGTGTCGCCTTCTGGACCGCTGCCTCCTGCCGCAGCTGCTCGGCCTGGGATCGCTGCGCCTTGAGGGTGGCGGCGAGCGCGAACAAGGTCTCCCGGTCACGCGCAATCTGCTCGGCCAGCTCCTGGTCCCGGACGCCCGCGTCCAACTGCTGGCTGGCCTCGACCAGCAAGTCCGTGAAGGAGGCCCCGGAGAGGACCGCCTCGAAGGGCGACCTGCGTGTGGCGTCATAGGCTGCTCGTATCCGCTCGGCCAGGACCGCCTTGCGCTCGCGTAGGTCCGCTCGCTTGGCCCGCTCCTCTGCTTCGGCGAGGCGAAGCTCGCTGGCGAGCCGGTCGACCTCGAGGACGAGGCGCGCATAGTCGCCACGCACCACGCGGATGTCGCCACGAAGCGCGGAGATCGTCCGGCGCGCGGTCCGCAGGTCCGTCACGGTCGCGTCGAGCGATGCGGTGGTGGCCCCGATTCGCGTGCGCAGTGCGGCCTGCGAGCGTCGCAAGCGTGTGACCAGCTCCTGCTGGCGCTGAATGCGAGCCTGCAGCGCTCGCTGCTGAGCTTTCGCATCCGACAGCTCGTCGCCGATCACCGTCCGTGGGGTCGGCACGCCGGTCCCCACGAGGGTCACGGTCATGACGGCTGCGATCACCAGCTGCGCGACCCGATGCCACATTGGGCCGGCGTGGGTGCCTCGGGGCATGAATCCTCCGTGTGCCCGGTACGAAGCGGGGCGACTGGAGGCTGCCCGGCGAACCTGAGACGGACCTGAAGCGACGCTAAGAATCGGGCGATCGGAGCGGGGTACTTGTGTGCCGTGCAGGCGGGACGTCCGCGGGGCGGTCGGCGGTCGCGAATGTGCCGACCATCAGGTCAATGAAAGGCGCGACCGCGCCGGATGTCTAACAGGTACCGATCATGTCCGTCCCAGCCTCCAGCCCGTTCCCGCGCCCGGCGAGGAACGATCCCGACGCTGTTCATGAACCTGGCCCTGGCCATCGGGCTGTCTGCCGGCGGTCTCCTCATCGCCCCCACCCCAGCGCTCGGCTGGGATCCCGGAGCGTTCAGCAAGGCGTCCGAGGATCAACTGGTCGCGCTGCAGAACCAGGCAAGGGCGTCGGCCGGGCTACGGACGCTCAAGCCGGATCCCACGCTCCAGGCCGCCGCGCGCTGGCGGGCGAAGGACATGGCGCAGCGCGACTACTTCGGGCACACGATCAAGGGCACCGACCGGAAGGTCTTCTGGTACCTGCAGTACAAGTACGACTACTGCTTCAAGGTGGCGGGCGAGAATCTCGGCACGGTGACGTGGGAAGGCGCGTCAGCCGAAGAGGTGTCCGCGTGGGCGTTCGATGCATGGATGAACTCCGCCGGCCATCGAGCGGCCATCCTGGGTGAGGCGTGGGACTCCATCGGCATCGGCTCCTATCGCGCAGATGACGGGCGATACGTCTGGACGGTCCTCTTCGCGGATCGCTGTGCGTCCGCCAAGGCCTCGCCGAAGCCAACGCCGAAACCGACCCCGAAGGCCACCCCGAGACCGACCGCAAGACCGACACCTGAGGGCCACACCGAGGCCGACCCCCCGGCCGACCCCGAAGCCGACACCCAGACCCACACCGGTGGCGATCCCTCGACCAGCGTCGATCCCGGACGCGACTGCCACCGCGCCGGCGACACCGAAGCCGATCTCAACGACCGTCGACCCGACGCGATCGCCGGTCATTTCACACCCGGAGCGCGCGGTCACGGCGCCGTGGCCCCGAGATGACTGGTCGAGCCCCACGCACTTCCTCAGCGGTCGGGAGACGGTCGTCGCGTGGGTCGATGCGGAAGTGGGTGGGCGAACGGCGCCAAGCGCCATGCCACGGGCACGCCTGGGCATCGTGGACACGATTCTCGGCGCCTTCACCTCGCTGTTCGGGTCCTGACGCATCGAGGTCTTGCACGGGGCGTTGACGGAGTCTTGACGAAGCCCTGACCGACCCTTCATCGACCCCTGCCCCTGCACGGGAGATGATGGCAGCGGTCCACCGGTACGCCCGCAAACCTCGAGCATCGGCGGAACACCACAGGGCTGTCGGCGGAGCCGACAAGGAGATCAGCTTGGGCGTCGCCATCGGCACTGTCGGCCGCTCCCGGAAGCAAGCGGGCCGCATCCAGACGATCGTCGTCATGTCCGTCGTGATCGTGGCCGTCGGTGCCCTGTCCTGGTTCATCAGCGACGGGTTCGACGACGGCGTGACGAGCGTCTCCCTGACCGGGAGCGCCGGAGCGGAGCCGCCCGCGGTCGGCAAGGTCCCCACTGCCTTCACCGGCCTGAGCTATGAAGGCAAGACGATCTCTCTTGCGGACTACGCGGGCAAGCCGCTATGGCTCACCTTCGGGGCCAGCTGGTGCAGTGACTGCCGGGTGGAGGCGGCCGATCTCCAGGAGACCTACGCGAGATACCAGCCCCAGGGCCTCAACGTGCTCGCGGTGTTTATCAACGACCCGCCAGCCGACATCGCCGGCTTCGCGAAGCGTGCGGGCCTGACCTTCCCCATCATTGCCGACCAGTCGACCAAGATCGGGAGCGCCTACCGGCTGATGGGGATCCCCACCCACGTCTTCATCGGTCGCGATGGGCTGATCAAGGAGCTCCTGATCGGCGCGCTCTCGAAGGATGACATGCAGCGGGCCGTCGCCGGCATCCTGAACTAGCGGCTCCGGCCACGCATCGGTCCGGTCAAGCGGTCATGTCGCCGCCGCTCCTGCCGCGAATCCCTTGACCGATCCTTGACCGAGACTAGACACCCGCAGCATGGACGGCGCAACAGCGGTCTGTGACGATCAGGCTCCGGTCGTGCGTCGTGACTGACACGGTGCGCGCAGCCGCAGTCCAGGGCCCGTAACCGCATCGTCGACCAAGGGCCCGCAACGTTGGAGTGTCCCATGCGTCGATCACTGGTTGCACTGGCCGCCGGCCTTCTCCTTGCCCTTGGGGCCGCCTTCCCCGTCGCCGCGGCGGACATGTGCGACTCCGGGCGGGACTTCGGGTCCATGCACATCAGCGTCGAGGCGCAGAACGGCGTTCTCGGCCCGGATGTCCACCCGGGAATGCACCGCGGCTTCTCGAGCTGCGTCCGCTAAACCCTGCGGCGAGCCACTCGTCGGGCCTTGAGGAAGGCTTGACGAAGCCTTGCCTCCTGCTCCATGGACGTGCGTCCCGTCGCCAACGACGATAGGGGCAGGTTCAAGACTCTCCTCCTTTCTCGCGAGGATCCGCCCGTGCTGGTCAGCTCCCCCCAGGACCTGCACGGGCGGATCCCGTTCCCGGACGTGATGACAACCAATCCAGCCTCGTCTCTTGACCCCGATGCAGCCTCGGCCGAGGTTCGTCAGCGTGACGCGCCGATTGCCCCGAACCCTCCTCGAATCCTTGTCGTCGATGACGAGGCACCCATCGTGGAGCTCGTGGCCAGCTACCTCGAGCGCGAGGGCTGGCTGGTTGAGAAGGCGGGCGACGGCCTGACGGCCCTCGAACTGATCCGCACGTCGGAGCCCGATGCCGTCGTGCTCGACCTGATGCTGCCGGGCATGGACGGCATCGAGGTGTGCAGGCAGATGCGGGCCTTCTCCGACGCATACGTCCTGATGCTGACGGCACGGAGCGAGGAGATCGACCGGATCGTGGGTCTCACCGTCGGCGCCGACGACTACCTCGCCAAGCCATTCTCGCCACGCGAGCTCGTCGCTCGCCTGAAGGCCCTGCTTCGCAGGCCACGCGCCGATTCGGGCACAGCTGCCCGCCCGGTCCCGGCCGTCCCCGCCGGAGCCGGGCCCGAAGGCCTGGAGGTCGACGAAGGACGAAGGCTGGTACGCGTGGACGGCGAGGCGGTCGAGTTGACCGCCCTCGAGTTCAATCTCCTCGCCGTGCTCGCACGTGAGCCGGGCATCGTTGTTTCCCGGGCGAGGCTGCTGGACCAGGTGTGGGGCATCGGATTCATCGCCGACGACCACCTCGTTGACGTCCACGTGGCCAACGTCCGCCGCAAGCTCAGAGACGACCCTGCGACCCCCCGGTTCATCGAGACCGTCCGAGGGGTGGGGTATCGCGTTCGGGAGGCTGCCGGCTCAGGTTGAGCGGGCCCGCGGAGGTCGGGCAGGTCCTGTGCGCAAAGACACAGCCGTCGACCCCTGTCTTCCATCGCCAGACTCGCCGGCGCCAGCGTGCCCCGAGATGGAAGCGGCTCGGCGCTGCTGCCGACGGTCAGACGCCCACGAGCGTCACGCCGTCGACGCGGCCGTAATGGGAGTAGAACGTGTCGCGATGGATCACGCGGCCCTTCGCGTCCTTCACGGTGCGCGTGACCCACGAGTCGAAGCCGTCGGTCGGGTACTCGACGCGTTTCCGCGACCCGGTCGGGATTGACGTGGTGACCTCTTCGACGTCGCGTGCTCGAGCGACGTTCTTCACGATCGGCCGGCTGAACCTCACGGTCCGTCCATCGGGGACCCCGTAGACCTCGAAGCGGACGCTCGTCCTGGTGCTGCCGCCGCGGATGAGAATCGGTGCCTCCGTGTCGTTGGTGAAGGCCAGGGTCACCTTCGACCCGGAGGAGCTGATGAAGACGGTTGCGTCGAGACCGACGGGGTAGCGGTCGATGTAGTAGAAGTGGGGTCGCCGCGACACGATGTCAAGGCCCGCCCGCGCCGCTGCGTTGAAGAGGGTCGTCGAGGTCGAGCAGATCCCACCACCGAGGGCGCCCGTCGGTTGCGTGCGTCCGTTGATGATGGCTCCGCCTGAGCGGTATCCCTTCGCCCGAGTCACGGACCCGACGGCATCCCAGAAGTCGAAGGTCTCCCCCGGGAGCACGACCGTCCCATTGATCGCCCCGGCCGGGATTCTGATGTTGGCCCCGAACCCATTGCGCTCACTGGGCTCGAACCGGGTCGTCCACGACGACAGCCGAACCATCCGGCGCGCCAGGCGTCGAGCATCCGCGGACGACAGGGCTGGGGGCACCGTCTGCGTAACGAGCTCCACGGGGGCCGTCTCCGGCAGGGTTCCCGTGGCCTTGCGTGGCAGTGCGACCAGGATCCCAGCGACGGTCGCGTCGACGTCAAGGGATCGGCCGTCGCGGGACGATCCCGTAGCCACGATCCGACCACCCCGGAGACCGACCGAGGCGTTCTTCGCCCGAAGGCCGACCTTCTTGGTCAGGCGTTTCGATGGCCTTCCGGACCTCGCCGGGAATGAGGACGGGCGCGCTCTCCGCCCCCACTGACTCGAACCGGATCCACGACCTGACGGTCGACGGCGGGATCCGCCAGGTCTGATCGCCGAGCACGAGATCAAGACCCGAGCCGGCCATGCGCTCGGCAGCCGCGCGCGTCCGCTCTGCAGCCGCGTCATCCAGCCGAGGCAGGACCGTCGTGATCGGTGCGTCCAAGGGCACGCTCGCACCAACCTCCGCGTCGTCGACGAGGCGAGCGATGGCCTCGGTCGCGTCCGCAGCGCGCAGGATCTGCCCGACTGCGGAGGGCCTGACCGTGAATTCGGCGTCGCCCGAGAAGACGATGGCGTTTCGTGGCGGCTGATCGACGAGATCGGATAGCTGGGCGACGTGGGTCCTTAGCGCACGGTCGTCGAACGTGACGCGCGGTGGAATCGAGATCCCACGCAACATCGCACGGATCGTCTCATCCATCCGGTTAAGGACATCTCCACCGTGGCCGATGGCGAATGCCTCATCCAGCATCCACGCGAGATCTAGACGACGTCCGATCTCGGCGTAGGCGATGGCGTGCTGTCCGTTCGGCATCGCGACGACGACTCGCCCGTCGGCCAGGGCCGTGAACGCCGCGTCGAGGCGTGCCGCCGCCGCCGGGCGATCGAGACCAGAGAGATCAACGTCGCCGACTCGCACGCCTGGCACGACGGTATCGCCATAGCGCGCCTCGAAGGCGAGGAGTCCAGCCGCCACGACCACAACGCCGAGAACGAGCACGGCGAAGAGCGCCCGGAGGGTTGACGCAATGCGGCGCTTGGGTGCGTGGTCCGGCCCGGTGTCCGGCCTGTCGAGCCTCAACTCCTGGTCACTGATCATCGGCCTCCCTTTCGAGCCGCCGCCGGGCGTGGCGTCCCGGTCGTCCGTCGCGGAGCAGGGCCTGTCCACGCAGGGCGCGCGCAGAGAACCGGCGCCTGTCGCTTGAGAGGTCAGCTTCGGGCGCAGCATTGGGCATCCAGATAAGTGCTCGATGAGACTGGGCTGAGAGCGTGGCGAGCACCCGGTTCTCTTCTCCACGGTGTCCCGAGCGAGAACGCCAACGGACAACTCGTGGGGATGACGTCAGTTGATCGGCAGCCGAACCGTAAAGGTGGCGCCCTGCCCAGGGCCCTCGCTCGTCACGCTGACAGAGCCGCCCATCGCCTCGACGAGCGACCTGGTGATCGCGAGGCCCAGCCCGCTGCCGCCTGCGTCCCGGGAGCGCGACGGATCGGCACGGTAGAACCGCTCGAAGACCCGGGCGGCCTGCTCCTGGGTGAGGCCCGGGCCGTCGTCGCGCACGAAGATCATGACGTCCGTCGCAGCGGGCTTCATGCCGAGTTCAACGTGGCCGCCGGCAGGCGTGTAGCGCAGTGCATTGCCCACGAGGTTGTCGAGCACCTGCGCGAGCCGCACCGGATCCGCCCGGACCCCGGCGGGGACCATCGACCCAAGGACAAGCTCCACCGAGCGTGAAGCAGCGACGGCACGGTGGCGCTCCGCCGTGTCGGTGAGGAGCGACACGGCATCGATCGACTGCATGTCGACGCGCAGGTCGTGGGACTCCGCCCGCCACAGGAGGGCGAGGTCGTCGACGAGGTGCTCCAGCCGGGCGGTCTGCTCGTCGAGGACGCGCCAGGCGTCCGGCCCGGGTTCGAAGACCCCAGCCGCGAGACCCTCGACGTACCCGCGAACCGAGGCGATGGGCGTCCGAAGCTCGTGCGCCACGTCACCGATCAGGTCGCGGCGGCGCTGCTCGTTGGCGGCGAGGCTGGCGGCCATCCCGTTGAACGAGGCGGCCAACTCGCCGAGCTCGCCCGGGGCGTCGGGGACCGGCCGGGAGTAGTCCCCACGGGCCACACGCTCGCTCGCGGCGGCGAGGTCGTCGATGGGCTTGGCGATCCGCGTCGCGACGAGGACCGCCGCGACGACGGCCACGACCACCGCGGCGCCAAACCCGAGCAGGAGCGCGGAGCCCACGGCGTCCCCGAACGCTGACCGCAGGATCGGGTCCATCATCCCGGCACTGCCGCCCATCATCCCGCCCGACCCGCGCATGCCCATCGCGTCGTCGAACGCTCGTGGGGCAGCGAGCCACACGCCCGCCACCACGGCGGCCACCCCGGCCGTCGCGACCGCGAGGTTTGCAGCGAGGAGGCGCCAGCGCAGCCGGCCGAAGTCGGGCGTGCTCATCGTTCAGTTGCTCGCAAGCGGTAGCCGACCCCGCGGACGGTCTCGATGTAGCGCGGGCTCGCCGGGTCGTCGTCGAGCTTGCGGCGCAGGTTTCCGACGTGGACCTCGAGGACGTGCTCGTCGCCCAGGAAGTCGATCCCCCAGGCGGCGTCGAGGAGCTGCTGACGGGTGAGGGCCACGCCGGGGTCACGCCCCAGCGCCTCGAGGATCGCGAACTCGAGGGTGGTCAGCTCGATGGCAGTACCGGAGACGGTGACCACGTGGCGCGCCGGGTCGACGACAAGGTCGGCGAGGCGCATGACGCCCCCCCGCTCGGACGCCGGCGCCGGTCGCCGTCGCCGCAGGATCGCCTGGACCCGCGCCACGAGCTCGCCCGGCGAGAACGGCTTGGTGAGGTAGTCGTCGCCGCCGACCTTGAGGCCGACGATCCGGTCGATCTCCTCGGTTCGTGCGGTGAGGAAGATCACGAGCGGGTCGGCGAAGGCACGGACGCGGAGGAGCACCTCGAGCCCGTCGAATCCCGGCAGCATGATGTCGAGGACCACGACATCGGGCGAGAACGCGCGCACCGCCTCGACGGCTGCGGGGCCGTCAGCGGCCTCGGCGACCGTCATCCCCTCGCGCTCGAGGAACCCCCGAACGACCGCACGGATCGGCGGCTCGTCGTCGACAACGAGCACGCGTGCCGGGCGGTCGGGCGGGATCATGGTCAAGATCGTAGGCGCCTTCAGTCGACGACGGTGATCGTCCCCCGCATGCCGGCCTCGTAGTGGCCGGCCACGTGGCAGGCGAAGGCGTACGGCCCGCTGCCGTCGAAGGTCATGGTCACGGCCCCGGTCTGCATCATCCCGAGGTCGGCCACCTCGGGCGTTCCCTCCGTGTCGGCGGCGACGGCATCGGCCGGACCGACCATGAACTCGTGGACAAGACCGCCCATCGAAGTGACCTCGAAGGTCACGGTCTCGCCACGGGCGACACTGATCGCCGACGGGCTGAAGCTGTACCCGGGACCCGCTACCACGCGGACGATGCGGGGGGCAGCGACCGTGCCGGCGACGAAGTCCGCCTCGCCGGGACCCGGGGCCGTGGAGCCGGTGTTGCCGTACCCGCCCATCATGCCGCCGCCGCTGCCGCCCATCATGCCGGACGGTCCGCCGCCCATCATGCCGCCACCGCCGGTGTTGCCGTACCCGCCCATCATTCCAGCGCCAGTGTCGCCCATCATTCCGGCGAGGCCATTGCCTCCGCCGACGACAGTGCCGGCACCGATCAGGAGAACGCCGCCCAACACGAGGCCAGCGCCCAGGATCCCCAAACGGCCGTTCATCGTCCGGCCTCCAGGGTCTGCTTCGCCGCGAGGTATTCGTCCGAGGTCATCTCGCCGCGCGCGAACCGCACGCGCAGAACCTCGATCGCGTCACCACCAGCGGGTGGAGTTGCCTGCCCCTGGGGTGCCTGCTGTGCCTGTCCGACCTTGGCGACCAACCAGGCGACCAGCACGATCACTCCCGCCACCAGCAAGAGTCCGCCGAGCATGCCCAGCCAGCCACCCATCCCGAACCCGAGTCCGGCTCCGTATCCCATCATTGTCAATGGCTCCGTTCTTCGTAGCGCCCCGTCTGGGGGCTCGCCACCAACGATGGGGGCTGTATCTCAGGCTGGCCGCTCGGCAGGGTCAAGTTCGGCTCAAGATGGACCGAGTGGAGCGGCGTGCCGGTAGCCTTCGAACCGGCCGCCGTCCACAAGGACCAGGACCGGCTGCGGCGAGATGGTTCGGCCGGGGAGCGCCGCCTGGCACATCCCCGGCCGTCTCGTGCACCTGTTGACTCCACACTCCCGCTACTGCGCGCCGTCCGGGACGCGGAACCAGCTGCGGCTGCGCGCCGCGTTGTGGACCACGTCGAGGTAGACCTCGCTATAGGGGACGCTGCCCTGCTCGGTGACCGCCCAGAGGCAGTTGAGCATCGCGCTTGCGACCATCAGGTTGGTCACGACGAGCTGTGGCCGCTCGGCCGCGAGGGCCGCACAGCCGGTGCCCGGCATGACGTCTGCACCCGCCGCCAGGCCGATCTCCGGGTGGATCTCGACCAGGTGGCCATCGACGCTGTACCCGTCTCGGCGACGGACGAGCTGGACGTTGCCGTCCGTCTCGTCGTTGCCGCCGCTGATGAGCGTCACGTCCGATAGATCGGCGATGTGCCGGTCGACGAGCGCCCGCGTCGGGTGGTTGTCGACCGCGAGGAGACAGACGTCCCCTTCGCGGACGACGAGCCCGACGTTGTCGGCGCTCACGTACCCGGCGATTGCCTGGACTCCCAGCCCACCCCCGCGGAACACCTGGGCCAAGGCCTCGGCCTTGTTCGTGCCCAGGGCGTCATCGGGGAAGAGCTGCCGCGACCGATTCCCCGGCTCGTAGGCGTCACCGTCGACGAGGACGAGGAGAGGGCGCGGCTCCGGGCGGAACGAGAGGTACCGGACGAGCGACGGCAGGAGCTGGCTCCCGATGCCGCCCAGACCAATGAGCACGACCCGGTCAGGCATCGGCGCCACCCACCTTCCGAGCCGACCCGGGGATCGGGGCGAGCGAGAAGCTGAGGTGGAGCCCAAGCTGTGAGGCTAGGCCATCCGCCCGGGCGAGCGCGACGTCGAGATCGACGCGGCTGATCCTGTGGGCACCTCGACCCGGGAGCGGCACCGGAGCGCCGGTGGACCACTGCCGGTGGCCCTTGTCCTTCGATGGCCGTGGCGGCGGCAGGAGCTTCACTCGCTGACACCACTCCTCCGGCGGCTCGACGAGCCTCCGGGGCCGTTCCAGGACATCGGTCACCGGGACTGCGAAGCGGCGTCCGTCGACGGCGATGGCCGCCGAATAGGACGGGCGCCGATCGAAGCGCCCGACGACGATGTGCAGCCCGTCGAACTCCGCCTCGTCGTCTTCGTCGACGGCACTCGCCCCAGGCCCGAAGGCACCGTGAGAGTGGATCGACCCGACGACACGGGATCCGGCTGGCAGCCTGGCCGCGTCGAGCGTGTGGCTCACCGACGCCAGGCTCACCTTCTGGTCCGGCACGAACAGGTCGAAGCCTTCGCCCGCCCAGAGCAGGAGGACGAGTGCCTCGGTCCGCTGCGCCCGGTAGATCGAGCGGAAGAAGCCGACGACGCGAGCCATCTGGTCCGCTGGGACCTTCGGCAGTCCGTACTCGACGTACTCCGTCTCGGCCGGCAGATGCTCGGCCCCATTGACCCTCGTCTGGCTCACGCCGAGCAGGCTCCGCTTGCGCAGATACAGCCCGTCATGGGCGACGAGGAAGGCCGGCAGCGACGTATCGGCCGCCGCCAGTGAGCCCGCAGGAAGGATCGGGAACATCTCACTCTCCTCCTTGGCTGGCGGCCGGCAGGCGGTAGACGAGGTACTCGAGCTCGCGGGACCGCGATCGCTCGCGGGTCAGCTCCTCGCGCAGGACGCGTCCGGAGGCCCGAAGGGCTGTCGCCGCGACCGCCAGGGCCGACGCTTCGAGCCCGACGAGCGGGTTCTCAGGATCGGCAACCCGGAGATGCGGGGCCAGCAGGCTTCCGAGATCGCTCGGTCGGGCGACCGGCAGGCCCCGGATGGTGTCAGGCAGCGAGGTCATCTGCCTCACCTCCCTCGACGATCGGGTCCGGCGTCCGGACGTCGGTCTCGGGCGCGTCCTCGGGGATTGGCGTGACCGCCGGCAGATCCGTCGGTGCCACGCCGCCCATCTGGGCCACGACCTGGCGGAGGGTCCGCCAGTAGGGGTCGTAGCCCATCGAGAGGGCCGCGAGTGGATCCCGTCGCGAACGAGCCGCCCAGGCCCGGAAGCCACCAGCAAACGACAGCGGATGGCGTCGCAGGTCCTGGTTGAAGCGACTCGCCCAGAACGCACCGATCAGCGCGTCCACGCGTTCGCCGACGGTGGCGCCGCTGACCCTGACCGAGCCCAGACAGACGATCCCATCGTCGTCCGTGTTCGGCAGGGTCGAACAGCACAGCCCATCGTCGATCGAGCGCAGGGGCGCCGACCGGAAGTAGGTCGCGAGGCCCTCGATCTGCTCGCCGTAGGTCGAGACGACGAACACGACATACGGGAGGGCGATCCGATAGGTGATCGGTTCGCCCGCCGGTCGTCGGCTTGTCTGATACTCGATCGTCCGCCGCATCGGGGCCTGCTCGGTCACGAAGACCGTTCGGCCTGTCGACCCGGCACGGAACCAGAAGCGGCAGCCGGTTGGCAGCCTCGGGCTCAGTTGAACCTGATTGGTGGTGAGCTCTGCCAGGAGGTCCGGAAGCGCGACCTCACGGTCGATGACCTCGCTGATCAGGCTCACCAGATCGCCTTCGATGCGCAGGTATGTGCGCGCCTGCATTGGAGTGAGCTCCTTTCCGGCGTTCGGTGACCCTGAGGCCCCGGGCCCGGCACGCCGCTTGGGCGTCGCCGGACCCAGGGGTCCCTTGAGGGTGTGGCCGAAGCCCGCGTGTCAGACCGCCTGGCCCTTCACGCCGGCTGCCTTCTGGAATTCGATCTCGTCGCCCGGGCGAACGACGTACTCGTCGTCGGTCCGGGCGCCGTTGACCGTGATGACCGCGTCGCGCGGGATGTTGAAGACCTGTTCGAGGGCCTTCCAGATCCCGTGGACCGTCTTGCCGGCCAGGTCGAGTTCGAGCTCGTTGACGCCGTAGACGACCCGTCGTCGTCTCGGGCGCTTGCATCGTCTGCACGGTGAAACCTCCAAGTGGAACGAACGCCGCTTGAGAAGCGGACCGGGGCAGACGAGCGCAGGCGCGGCACGCTGCACTCGATGCGATCGCACGAGGATCGGCCCGGTCCAGCGCGGTTGACTCGACCTTTGGAGGTCGAGCGCCGGCGGGCGCGCAGGCCGCCGGCTCGAGTGCCAAACCCCTTCGGGGCATCACCTCCATTCCGGCGCGGATGTGCATCCGCCGCAGGTGAGTGGAAGGGAGTCCCGACCGGGCAGGCTCGAGCCGTCGGCGAGCAACGCCACAACGAACCGAAACCGGTCGTGCCGCCCCCAGGTGAGGGGCAGGCCACGACCGGGATCCCGGATCGTCGAGGAGCATTCCTCGCGACGACCGACCCCCGGTCGGACTCCGCCCACGCCCTGGTGGCGGGCACGCCTCGCGCGATCGCACGCATCGAAGAGCGCGCGATTGGCAGCGCTATGTGGTTGGTAAGGTGCTTCAGTCGCCGCAGATCCCAGAGGACCCCGACGCCGGCGCTGGCCTAGTCACGGCAACCGCCGTGGGAGCTCGTGCCGGGGAGCCCGCTACCCGTTCGACCATCGAACGTGGCGGGCGGCTGAAGCACTCAGGTACGCATCCACTGGCCTCAGTCGCCCGAGGGCAGCGTGCGCTCGGCATGCAGCACGGTCAATGCCATCTGTGTACGTTATTGTGTACCGCCGACGAGCCGGAGCTATGGAAGAGTCGCAACGCCGCGAACCGGTGACACCCCGAGCAGAACCGTGGTGCAGAGATGCCCGACACGGTCGCATCATCCATCCCATCAGTCCCATCGAATCCATCCTGCCCTGTCGGAGCGTGGCACCATCCGGCGGGAGACGGGCGGAGCTTAGATTCGCCGTCGAGGAGGGGCGAGCATGGCCGGTCAGACCGTTCTCTCGTTCATGAAGCGGCTGCTCGCCGACCTCGATGGGATCGAGGTCGAGTTGCAGGCGCTGCTCGACATCTCCGCGATCCGCTTCACCCGCTGGAGCTCGGGCATCGTCGCGCCCAGCCACAGCTGGGCGCCGAGCGATGACGCGCAGTCGCATACACGGATGGCACTTAAGCGCCGCTTCGCGGCGTGGCGCGAACGCGTCTCGATGCTTGAGGGTGGCGCGACCCACGAGCTCCGCAATGAGATCACGGAGTCGCTCGAGATCGTCCGAGAGTTCATCGACCGCGACGGCTTCCGGTGGGGCGTCCCCACGTCGATCCCTGAGGCGAAGGAGAAGGCGTCAGTGGAGATCAAGCGCGCGCGGGCCGCACTGCGAGTCATGAGCGGTATTGGGGAGCGCGGCGTCCATGTGGTCCCGGACACCAGCGCACTCATGCGCCAGCCGGAGCTTGCGACGTACGGCGCGGCGGTTGGAGCGGAGGCGGTCACCATCCACCTCGTCCCGAAGGTTCTGGGCGAGATCGATCTACTCAAGGACCAGGGGAGGACGCCCGAGGTTCGGGAGAAGGCCGGCAAACTCGCGACCAGGATCAAGGGGCTGCGGGACCGCGGCCGGTTGACCGATGGCGTCCCGGTCGCGGGTCGAATCACCGCGATCGCCGATCCGCGCGACCCGTCGTTCGAGCACCTGCCGGGCTGGCTCGATCCGTCGACGCCGGACGACCGGATCCTCGCGTCGGCCCTCGTCCTTCAAGCCGCCAACCCGAGCTCGGTAGTCTGGCTGGTCGCCTCCGACATCAACATTCAGAACAAGGCAGAGGCCTGCGGCCTGCCCTACTGCGACCCGGTCGACGACGCCCCGTAGTGCCCGGCCTTGGGCAACCCGACGGGCGTGGAGCGACCCATGCCCGCGAGTCGGACTGCGACCGGGCGGGAGTTCGTCGGGAGTGTCTAGAGCTCCACCAAGGGAACGTCGTGGGCGGTGGATCAGCCGCCCGCCTCGGCTCCGCCGGATCCCAGGAGCTCCAGCCAGCGCCGCGATCCGACTGGCGGTCCGGCGAGCGGCGATGACCCGGCACCGAGTGCGCCCAGCACCATCGGCATGGCTGACGGCCCCGGGACGGGCGCGACGCGAGCCCCGAGGCCGCGCCCGCGAAGCTCGTCGAGGGTCGTGACCCAAGCGGAGGAGGCAGCTGCGCCCGTACCTCGAGCGGCCCTGCGGAGCCAGGCGGCACGGTCGGCGGTCGGCACGACGAACAGGACGTGCCATCCCGGGCGCCCGTCGAGTGCGTCCCGGTAGGCGCGGAGCTTGTCGCTGATCGGTGCGAGGTGCTGGTTGCCCTCGTCGATCTCGAGGCACACGGTGGCCGGGCCGTCGTCGGCCGCGATGACGACGACCGCGTCGGCGGCGGGACCCGCTGGCAGGACGTCGACGACGATCGACTCGGGCAGCCAGCGCATGACGGTGGGCTGCGTGTCTGGATCGGTCGAGCGGACCAGCGCGCAGACGGCTTCGACCGCGTGGAGGGTGTGGGCGATGTAGCCGGGTCCGCGCCATGGCCTGGGTGCGTAGCCGAGGCGTGCGATGGCGGCTGGGGCGAGGCGGTACAGGTACGGTGAGCCGCCGACGCCCGATGGCGGTGGCAGGCCGGAGCGCTCCAGGTAGCCGAGCTCCCACAGCCGGCGGAGGCGGATCTGCGCATAGTGGCGATTGCGGTACACGAGGATGCCGAGCTGCTCGGCGTTGGCAAGTCGGGCGCGGTTGAGGATGCGCAGCACTGCCCTGTCGCGGATGGGAAGCTGACCTGGATCGAGCCGGAGCGTGGCTGCTGCCGCGCGGAAGCTGTGGGTCAATGTTGTCCCTCGGCCCAACCCCGCGATTCGTGCGGGGAACCCATGCGTCGGGTCGTCACCCGAATGCATGCCGGTGCGCATGCCGCCACGCATGCCGCCACGCATGCCCTCCGGGCCGCACAGATGGTCACGTGTGGGCTCCCTTGGCCGCTCCTTCGACCTCGCCCTGGGCCTGTGGCTCGCGCTCGGGGATCGGGCCCGAGCGGTGGGCGACCTCGGCCGCGACGTCATCGACCGGCCGGGCATCGCGCGCGTCGCTGCGCACGACAATCGCCGCCGCGGTGACGGGGTCGGACGGACCGGGCGCACTGACCGTTCCGCCGTACACACCCGGGCGCCCGTCG
>CAWBGT010000015.1:0-116172 GCA_963788375.1 uncultured Chloroflexia bacterium | reverse complement strand
TCTAGTATAGCGTTTCATAATTAACTTATCATATCAAACCAGCACTTCGTCTAGCTTGTATTTCCAACGGAAGATAACTGGGTATTCGTTGATTTCTTGTATGTATTTGTAGATCCGCTGAATCAACTCATCCTTGGACTTCACACGCAGACTTCTCAGAAATGAACGGGCCATCTTGCTGAAAAAGATTTCTACCATGTTTAGCCATGATGCGTGTTTTGGAGTGAATACAAATTCGAAACGACTCTGTCGGCCCCCCAACCATTTAAGGGTCTCCTTGGAGACATGGGCTGAGTGGTTGTCCATTACCAGCCTGATCTTCCAGTCATCAGGATAACGCTGATCTATTTCCTCCAAGAATTCAATGAATTCCTTGCTCCTGTGACGCTCCCTTACCAGAGCGTGAACGTGCCCGTCGTGAAGGTCAAGGCCAGCCATGAGACTGACTGTGCCAAGACGTTTGTATTCATAGTCTCTTGCCCAGGTTGAGTAATGGTTCGGCACTGGCGGCAAGTCAGCGGCGATATTGGCAATAGCCTGAATTCCAGGCTTCTCATCATAGGATATGGTTGTCTCCCGTCGATTTTCATCCTTTGCTGGATTCTCTCGAAATACTTCAATTTCTTTGTAAACAACCAATATCTGAGCCATTTTCTCTTCGAAATCCGGATCCCGTCTCTCCAAATAGTAAGAGGTCTTGTGGGGCCGCACATCATGTTCTTTGAGGATTCTTTGAACAGTAGCTTTCCCTGCTTTCCGAAGAGAAGGATGCCCGGCTCCTTCAGCAGTCTTACGCAAGTGCTTGGACAGTTGACTACGTGTCCAACTTTCAGCGGCATAGTCGTAATCCGTAGGTTTTGAGCAAGCTATGGAGACCAACCAGACCTTATCATCAGCGGTTATTAGATTGGGTCGACCCGGTCGCTTCAAGTCCCTTATGGCGACCTGGATCCCACCGCACAACGCCTTGTTTATGCACAATAGCACAGTCGGTCGACTCACTCCGATACGTCGTGCAATTGAGCTTTTGCTCTCCCCCTCATGGTAAGCCAAAAGAATCTTGGCCCTTGTTACCTGGTCATAAGGTTCAGTCCGTGAAACGCTTAACTTTCGCAACGTTTCCATATCCTCGTCGCTGAACTCCAATTTTGGGTGCATTCTATTGGCTGACATCCCATCTCCCCTACACCAAAGAATGCGTCCTAATATTGCACCTCGCTCATATTGTCAACTTAATTATGAAACGATCTACTAGTCCAATCTTATTAAGTTTAAAAAATGGTAGCTGAAACTAAGCGGATTTCTAGGGGGAGGTTACCTGATAAGTGTAAGAAAACTTCAATCCGTTACAGCCATCCAGACAAATCTGATGACCATATCTCTTGCACGCCATGTCAGCGTCAAACCCTACATCAGGGGAACGATCAACAGGAATCATAAATGAAAAGTTGCCGACGGAATTGTCTCTAAGACACCTGCAGGTGATATGGCACTTAGTCCAGACCTGGTTGGTGAATCCCACGTGACCTTCAATCAAGATTATTAATACAATTACTAAAAATACGGAACACGCTCTAAAAAGTCGCATGGATTTACCCTTTTAACTAATAAAAAAATTCTATCATAGAGTTGGGTTCAGTTTCAAGAAATTCAGATTAATGTCCGTATAAATACCTGACGCGTAAAGCTGTTTCGTCTTATTAGAATATCAAGGTAACCAGCTACAGACAGCCATCTTTTTAGTCAATGTGTCAGTGGGCTCACCTTGAATTATAGGCGTTTCTGAGGTATCATTTATTTTCAACGTCTTTTCTTATCAGATATGCTGACTAAATTTATATCTCAGCGTAAGACATTTTTTGAGGAATTTCTTCCGATGCTACGAGAACACATAAATGACATACGAGTCCGATGGAGTCCCAAAGAACGTGCCGGTAGCCAATACGACCCACAAATTTATTTGGAGAGTCCTGAACAGGCGCGTAAACTTATTAACTATCTTAGTGAAAAACTGAAAAGGGCGAGGACAAATCACGACAGGGTTTTAGCAGAAGAAATATCCCAAACACTCTTGCAAGTGGAAAATTTGTCGAAGAGGTTTTTCCGATGGGAAGAGAATATTTTCAAGAACTTGGAGAAACATGACCTAAAAGAAATTAATGAATTACCCGTAAGATTTTAAATGATTGATTGAGGTAAAAATGAATTACGAAGAGATGACAAAAGAAGAACTGGCCAAAGAATTACGCGCTCTGAATGATTACATGGAAAATATCGTTGTATTTTGGGGAGATAAAAAAGGTTTTCGGGCCATGTTTGAAGAAGTAGCTCGCAATGGCAACTCGGACTATACCCCGCAAGAGGCCGTGAACGCCAAGTATATACTGGAAACTGAAGGCGCTTTTGAGCGTTTCATTGAACTGTTGCAGGATTCTTTTGAAAAAGGCGGAATATATCACGCAATTTCTGAAAAAATGTCATACATAATGGAGCAAGTTGCTCAGCCTCAAAAGACGAATTAAATTTTCGCGTAAAAACAATCAGTATATCGAAACTATTATTCAATAAAGGTGATTTTTACGTCTGAACTTACTGGAAAAAAAAATAAAAATAGTTTAATATCCTATTACAAGAACTGGTCTAATTGATTTATTTTTAAGATTGTATAACTGAAAGGAGATAGATGCTGTGAACTGGAGGCTACAAATCCTGATTAAACTTTCCAGTATATTATTGGTTGCCACTTTATCGGTGGTATTTGGGGTCAACGGGAAAGTGTCAGCCCAGGGAGCGGCTTCAGATTGCTCGCAATTGAAAACTGAGTGGGAACAACTCTATCAGGAAATGAAGGATAAAGTCGACTCATTTGCCGCGCTGGAACAATCTCCTGTAGAACGAATAATCAAGAAGCCTATCGTAGATCCCAACGAATCAAAGACGATTGCCGCCCAGGTATCATCAGCGCTCCAAATTAAAGAAGACTTGTTGACCACCCAGAGAACAGAGATGCGAAATCTCATGAATTCGGAAACAAGAGTCTTCAATGAATTACAACATTGCATTCAGGCCGACAAATCTTCCAAGAATAAAGACACGGCGAGTATATCGAAAAAAAGACGCGCCTTGCTGGATAGATTGAATGTCTCACTGGCGGAAGTCAAAGAAGTAGAAGGCAGGGAAACGGTAATGCCTTATTCCGAGGCCGCAGGCCAAGATCAATACCGCCGAAGCGTCAACAATCAGTGGCCCAACCAGGATCCTTACCGCAGTTGGTGGGGATATTAAGAGCCTGAGCCCTTAACTCATCCCCTGAGCTAGGGGATTATTCCACATATTGAATATTTTTTCCAATCGATCATTGACTGTAATCCATACTTTGTATAAAATTATAATTTGGCACGTGGTAGGGGGCCCATAGCTCAGCTGGTAGAGCTCCCGGCTCATAACCGGTCGGTCCCTGGTTCGAATCCAGGTGGGCCCACCATTTTCCCGGAAGTTTTAATGAGACATGAACATATAATTTTTTTGCTGGATTTTTTCCCACGGGGAGCTTGAACAGGCTCCCCGTGATGTTTTTACCGGTAAAATTTAATCTTTGTGGATCAACTTTCACATTAAATATGCCCCAGATCACCATGAATTACAGATTCAAATTATTCATTTCGTCGTCGACAATTTTCAAAATTCAAAACCGGTTGAAATTTATCTAATGACTCCAACATTATCGCAACTCCTGAAGTTAGCCGACAGCATGTTTCCTTTTAGCTACTCGGAACCTTGGGACAACAGCGGTGTACAGATTGGAGATCTTTCCAGGCCAATAACCTCAATTGTTTTGAGTCTTAACGCATCGATTCAAGCAGTGCGGTTTGCAGCGGAAAACAAAAGTGAATTGCTGATCAGCCATCACCCGCTTCTCATGAAACCAATTAACAACATTCTTTTATCCGATATTAGGGGAAACATAATTCTCTCTGCGGCAAGGTTGGGCGTGGATATCCTTAGCATGCACACCAATCTTGACGCTGCGGAAGGAGGATTAAATGATTTTCTTGTAGAACTGTTGGGTTTGTATGAAGCGGAGATTCCCGAGAAAGCGCCTTGCGCTAGGTTGGCAAGACTCAGGGAAGGTGAAACCATTTCTATTTTTTCTCAAAGGATATGCCAAAAGCTGGGATTGAATTCAGTTAGAAGCGTTGGTCCTCCAGACAGAATTGTTAATTCTGTCTTCCTCGTTTCGGGTAGTGGGATGGGTTATCTTCAACAGGCAATAGCATCCAAGGCGGATGTAATAGTCACAGGGGATGTTCGTTATCATGGCGCTCTTGATAGCGAAGAATACGGAATTGCGGTCATAGATGCCGGACATTTTGGATTAGAGAAATTCGCAGTCGATTTAATGAGCGATAAATTTGAAGAAGAATTCTTGAAACTGGAATGGAAAGTCCGGTTAACGCCTTTTAAGGGAGAAAAAGATCCATTCAACGATATACACTGTGAAATATTAGGAGGAATCATTGAAGGAACAGTTAAAGTTGTTTATGCGACTTCAGGAAATAGACACCCAGATTGATCAACATGAAGCGGTCCTGGCGGAGCTCCCTCAGGAAATGCAGGAAATGGCCAGAAACCTGGTTTCATTGAGGCATGAAATGACTGAGATTCAAGAAGTATTGACAGGCAATGAAACAGAGCTTCAAAAGAAAGAAGATGAACTCAGCATTGAACAGGAAAAAATCAAACGTTCCGAACGCAGGTTGCTGAATATCAAAAATTTAAAAGAACACGAAGCCTTGTCGAGAGAAATCAAACTCGGGAAAAAAGTCACGGGAGAAATTGAAGATTATATGCTTGAATTAATAACTAAAATCGAGCAATTGAAAAAAAATCTCGACAGAAAACAGGCGGAATATGAAGAGTGTGAAAAGAATCTAATTGAAAAAAAGGCCATGTCTGAGAAGATGATTTCTAAGGCTACAAAGGCTTTGAAGTCTCTTAGAATTGAACAGGCGCAACTCGAGGAAGGCGTAAATAAGGAATATTTTAAGCGTTATACAATGGTCAGGAAGGCGAGAGGAAATGCTATCGCGGAGATGGTAAACGGTTCATGTGATGGTTGTCACATATCCATTCCGCCTCAGCTCGGCATTACTGTATTGCGCCAACTGGAATTTGTATTTTGTCCCAATTGCAACAGGATACTGTACGTTAAACCGGAAAACATACCAACCCCCAATGGCGGAAAGTAGTTGCCCGCAACATACGTTTTTGAGAGATTATTAACACACGTTCCAGCTTACATTTCAGTAAATCTAAAAGATAATAATGCTGAGACGTTAAGAAAACAACGTTTCAAGAGGTTACGATGTTTCCCAAAGAGTTGTTGGCAGGTATTTCCATAACGGACATTGAGCGAATAATCCGGACTGAGCACTCGGATCCACATAGTGTTCTAGGTGCCCATCCGGTTCAGATAAACCGACAAGCAGGTCTAATTCTAAGATTTTTTCATCCGGACGCAATATCGACTGAAGTATTGGTCGGTGAAGAAACAATCCCTACTCAAAGGCTGGAGTCACAAGGAATATTCTGGCTATGGATGCCCGGGCGAAGCTTGCCGATGGAATATAAGGTCAGGTTCCATTTTGATGGAAGCGCCACTTGGACAGTTGATTCTCCGTATCGTTTCATGCCTACGCTGGGAGATCAGGACCTGCATTATCTCGGCGAAGGTAAGCATTACAATCTTTACGACAAAATGGGAGCTCACCCCAGACAAATTGATGGAATTCCAGGGGTATCTTTCGCAGTCTGGGCCCCGAACGCAAAAAGAGTAAGCTTGATAGGAGACTTCAACAATTGGGATGGCAGGGTCTATCCCATGCGCAGTATGGGAACATCTGGAATATGGGAATTGTTCGTTCCAGGACTGGAGCAGGGGGGGCTCTACAAATATGAAATTCAGACAAACGCTGATGAGCTCAGAATCAAGACCGATCCATTCGCGTTCTCGATGGAACTGAGGCCTGGATCAGCTTCCGTATTGTGGAATTTGGATAACTATTCATGGTGTGACGATCAGTGGATGAATAACAGAAAAGAGTTCAATCATTTTTCATCCCCTATGACTGTATACGAAGCGCATCTTGGTTCATGGTTACGCATACCTGGAGAAGGAAACAGGTGGGCCAGCTATCGAGAAGCCGCCGAACCACTTGTTGCCCACATGAAGAAATATGGATTCACCCATGTTGAACTCATGCCAATCATGGAACATCCCTTTGATGCTTCATGGGGTTATCAGGTTACCGGGTACTATGCCCCGACAAGTCGGTTTGGAACACCTGATGATTTCAAATTTTTTGTTGATTTCCTGCATCAGAATCAGCTTGGAGTAATCTTAGACTGGGTGCCAGCTCATTTTCCTAAAGACGATTATAGCTTACGTCTTTTCGATGGTACCGCTCTTTATGAGCACTTTGATCCCAAGAAAGGTGAACATAGAGATTGGGGAACATTGATTTTCAATTATGGCCGAAATGAAGTCAGAAATTTTCTGGTAAGTAATGCCCTATTTTGGCTGGACAAATATCACGTGGATGGTTTACGAGTGGACGCTGTAGCCTCCATGCTCTATCTGGATTACAGCAGATCTGAAGGCGAATGGATCCCAAATATCTTTGGAGGAAACGAAAATCTTGAAGCAATTGAATTTATCAAAGAATTCAACTCTGTAGTTTACGGCAGGTTTCCAGGATGTTTCACTGTAGCCGAAGAATCTACAGCATGGACCGGAGTAACTACTCCAACTTATCTTGGAGGCCTTGGTTTTGGTTTCAAGTGGGATATGGGCTGGATGCATGACACTCTTAATTATTTCTCGAAAGACCCGGTACACAGAAAATTTCATCATAATGACCTAACTTTTTCTATGATGTATGCCTACAGTGAAAACTTTGTATTGCCATTATCTCACGATGAAGTTGTTTATGGAAAAGGTTCTCTTCTTCGAAAAATGCCTGGAGATGATTGGCAAAAATTCGCCAATCTTCGATTGCTCTTCGCTTATATGTATACTCATCCTGGAAAAAAATTACTCATGGCGGGAGCAGAGTTCGGAACTTGGGATGAATGGGACCACGAATCAATGCTGGAAAGCCACCTGCTTCAATATGAAGCCCATTCTCAAATCTCAAAATTCCTTGAAGATTTAGGCCAAGTTTACTTATCGCGTAATGCCCTATGGGAGTGGGATTGCCAACCGGAAGGCTTTTCGTGGATAGATTGCAATGACAGTATGAACAGCATACTTTCATATATCAGAAGAAGCCGTGATCAGTATTTGATTTGCATTTTAAATTTTACTCCGATGCCGAGAAATGGGTACAGGATAGGAGTTCCTGAAAAAGGCTTTTACAAAGAAATTCTTAATTCAGATTCCGAATACTACGGGGGAAGTAATCTTGGTAATGCGGGATTGATTGAATCAACGCGAGGCCGTCATCATGGATACGATCAGTACCTGGAACTAACATTGCCGCCCTTGGCTGGTTTGATTATTACCAAAGGCTAAAAACAATCCCGGATCTATATTCCTAACGAGATGAAGAAAAAAGTTGACAGAGCGAACGATTAGACTTTGAAATAGGTTGTCAGATAAGTTTCAATGTATTTATGTCGGCTTCCGGCCTGATCAAAAGTGAGGAATACAATGTTAATAGTCACGATATCCAGATTGGTAGGATCTTACGCCGATATCATCTCCGCCACAGTGGCTCGTAACCTGGGCTTGGATTTGGTAGGTCGGGATCAGGTTCATCAAATGGCCCAAAGTTGTGATTCCGAATACAATCGGGCTTGTTCCCTTTATGAGACTGAACACGGCCCCGGATTTTTCGAGAGGATTTTCTTTGACAGGCCGTCTTACACAAGTCTATTTGAATCACTCACCTATGAAAAGGCCAGCCAGGGCAATGTAGTAATTATAGGAAGAGGAGCCCAGGTAATCTTAAAAGATATTCCGGGGGTTTTCAGTTGCCGTGTAGTAGCCCCTTTCCAAATCCGAGTGGAAAGGATCATGGAACGCTATCGATTCGAAAAGGAAGAAGCGGCGGACTTTGTCAGAAAATATGATCACGAAAGAGAGAATCTTATAAGATCGATTTTTAGAAGCGATCCAAACGAATGGTCCCTTTATGATTTGATCATAAATACTTCGAAATATTCCTCCGGTAAAGCAGCGGACGTTGTCATCGAGGGTATAGAAAAGATTCAAAAACCTGAAAACGATGAGGCTCTCAAGGAAAGACTCAAGAATCTGGCCATAGCCAAGAGGATCGAAACAAACATCAGACGCAAGCTTTCTTCTTCAGTTGCCCGCAATCTGGAAATTAAAATGGAAACAGGGGGCACAGTAACAATTTCAGGGAGAATAGGGGACAGGCGTGATAAAGAAACCGCGGAAAAACTTGCCGGTCAGTATCCAGGAGTTACCAAAGTGATTAATGAACTGAAAGTTACTGAGGCGCTCTTTGGGTTATAGAGTTTTTGTTCGCAGATTTCGCCGCTGATTCGAAATAACTCTCTCAAATTCTTCGTTGAGACGCGACCCAGAAGGATTCTCTAATCTATCAGAGGATCCTTTTCCAAATAATTGAGCGCATAATCTCTTACCGCATTTTCGAGAGAAGAAAAATTTGCTACAAATCCTGCCTTTCTCAATTTTTCCAATCTTGCGCAAGTATAATATTGATATCGTGATGCCAGCCCAGTGGGCATGTCAACGTATTCTATCTGAGGATTGATGTTGATAGCGGAAAAAACCGCATGAGCGAGCCGGTTGAAAGTATTGGCCTCTCCCGTTCCAACATTGAACAGGCCATTTACTTCAGGTTTTTGAAGAAAGAACAAAGTTACCTTAACAGCGTCTTTAACATAAATAAAATCTCGGCGCTGCTCTCCGTCAGAGTATTCAGGGTGGTAAGATTTGAAAAGATTGATGGTCCCTTTTTGTTTTGCCTGAAAATAAGCTCTGAGCGCTACACTCCTCATGTCTCCCTTGTGATATTCATTGGGCCCAAAAACGTTAAAATATTTCAACCCCACTGCGCGATTAAGAAAACCGGTCTTATTTGCCCAGCAATCGAATAGATGCTTTGAATAGCCGTACATGTTCAATGGGAGAAGTTCCGGTCCGGCGGGTAACGTTTCATCCGAATATCCCTGGAGACCATCGCCATAAGTGGCCGCGCTTGACGCGTAAATGAAACGTAGGCCTGGCTTTCCAGCAAAGACCATAGCCACTCTTCGCGAGTATTGGTAATTGTTTTGGATCAGGTAATCGGCGTCTTTTTCTGTAGTTGAACTGCATGCCCCCAAGTGGAAGATGGCCCACACGTCGTGATCGAAGAGGCCATGTTCAGCCTTAGCGATGAATTCTTCTTTTGTTTCAAAATCCAGGAATTTAATATTCCTAAGATTTTTCCATTTTTCTCCATCCCCAAGGTGATCTACGATCAAAATGTTGTCTTCGCCCATTTGATTAAGAGCGTGAACAAGATTGCTTCCTATGAACCCAGCCCCGCCTGTCACGATTATCATGCTAAAGTAGAGCCTTTCTGGATGTTGATATTATACGGTAAGTGTCCCAATCTATAATTCTGGCGTATAGAATGATTTATAGCACCCCACAAAAAATGGCAATCAATTATAATATCTTGCAAACCGGTCCAGTTTGAGCAATTAGTATCGAAGGTGAATCGCTGGACAAATTATGTCCTTATATGTTAATAAAAGCTTGTCATCCCCCAAAAAGGGTTCTCAGATCACTTAGGGAGTAACAAAATATGAGAAAGATACTTGTTCTGGTCGCTCTGACTGTTTCCGTCGGCTTCCTGACAGGCATGTACGTCCCAGCTCACCTGCACCACCGGATCCTCCGGCGTCTGTTCGAAGTCCGCCTTCTCACTCCACTTGTACCCGCTCGTCTTTGACGAACGCCTCGAAATCCTTCACCCGCGTCTCCCAGATGCAGAAGAGCACCTTGGTGCCCTTCACCGGGACAAATTTCATGCCGAGCGAATTTACGAACGGCTTGTCGTTCGTCGCCGAGACGACCGGTGCCGACGCAAGAGCCATCTCCGCACCTCCGGCACCCTGCGCGCGGGGCACATCGCCCGGCGGGCCCCCTTCCGGCAGATCCCCTTCTCGATCTTCGCCGTCGTTTCCCGCACCGCCAGCGCCGCCTCGATCCGCGCAGCCCTGGTGAGCCTCACCTCGAAAGCCTTGAGCCCCGACACCGCCCTCGCGGTCTCCCGCTTGATTGCCGACTCCGCCCTCGCGTCGATGGAGGCGATGTCGCTGTCCAGAAAACGCCTCAGGGAGTTGCACTCGGGGGGCATCTTCACCGAGGCATCGGGAGCGAGCGCCCGGTTTCCTGCGGCCCACGCCTCCCGCTCGGCCCGCGCCTTGACCACCGCGTCCAGGTCCCCGCGCGCCACCATCTTCTTCTCAAGTTCCTCCAGATCCTTCACGTACCGCGCGATCCGGTCGGAGGCCGATTGCTGGGCGGACTTCATGGCGGCATCGAGCGGGTCTAGGATCTGCCGCAACTCCGCCTGCTCCGCCTCGTTCATCGGGGGCTGTCCTTCGGAACTGATCGCGCTCGCGAAGAGACCGCACAGCGACACCAAGGTGCAGAAACTTTTTCTCATGCAATGTCCTCCAGTAGCAGGGCAGTTTCTATGCGAAAATTCGCTCCTGCGCAACGCGCTGTTGGCCGCATGACACAGTTAAAGGAAAGCCCCCGCGCCCCGGGGCGCAGAGGCTCTCCCTCCCCCTCACGACATCCCGACGACCGCGTCGAAGAGCCCGTGGAGGGCCTCGCCGCGGCGCAGGGCCGCGTGGGGGTTGATCTCCCGGTAGACGCTGGTGAAGGCGTTGAAGAGGCTCCAGGCGTTGCGGGGCCGGAAGGCCTCGTGCTCGGGTGTCCGCCACTCCTGGAGCACGTCGGGGATCTGCGCGGCGGTGATGGCGCGGCAGTCGGCGGCGCGCACCACGATGTCGTGGGCGAGCCAGTCCGGCACCCGCGCCTCCCGGTACGCGGCCACCCGGGTGTCCAGCGAGCGGAAGCGGTCGCCCAGTTGCCCGACGGCCCGTGCCACGAGGTGGCGCAGGTCGCGCAGGGCGAAGCGGGTGTGTTTCCGCGAGATCTTCACCTCGCCCGCAAACGCGCGATTGTCACAGACGAGTACGCTCGTGCCCGCGACGAGACCGGCCGGATACGACTGGTCGTGGCTGTTGCGCAGCCCGACGATCCACTCGTACTCTGCCTCGGTCCTGCCGGGCAGCGACACGCTCAAGACGCCGAAGTATCTGGCCCCGGCATGGCTGAGCGCGTGGCTCTGGCCCTCCAGCACGAAGCCGGTGGCCGAGAGCTGTCCCTCGACCTCCTCCAGGATGGCGCCGTGGTCCAGCGGGTACCAGGTCTCGGTCCCCAGCGGCGTCGGCACCGCCAGCAGTTCCTCGCGTTCGACCACGCGACCGCCGCAGTGCAGCAGGAGACCCCCGGGGTCCTCTGGCGCACGGGCGCGGGTTCCATTTCGATGATGTTCATGTGTGATGTCTCCTTCTGTTGATGATGATGGTCGCGGGTATCACGTGCCATTACTCATGGGCCCGTGATCCCACAACCGGTGTTGGTATGAATGGCGGTATTGCCGCCACGAAATCTCCGGGGCCGGCGGGATCCCGCCCGCCGGCCCCGTTCTGTGTTTCCCCTCTCGCTCAGTACCCGCCTATCCGGATACGCCCTATCTCGTTGCCGCCCGCGTCCAGCGCCCGGAACTCGCAGAAGTCCTCGCCGGGGTCATCGAACCCCGAGGCCCAGACCTCCACCGTCTCCGCCCTCGCGACCACGTCGTCCCGGAATCCCGGGCCGAAGGGCGGCGGAGATGCGGCCAGCTCGCGGGCCTCCTCGCCCGTGCTCCTCTGGTGCAGGTGCATGCGCTCACTCCTTCCCCGATCGGTCCGGATGATGATGGGCCGCCGCAGTGATCGAGGGGAGACGGCGAACGCCGCCATCGCCGATCACGATGAGCGGCAGCACGACGCCTGTCGGCGGCCATCAGCCAGCAGCACGCCCGCGGTGAGCAGCAGGAGCACCGGCCGTCGCGCCAGGATGGCCAGCCTGAGGGCGGGATCGATCGGTATCCTATCCACGGCGACCACCCCCTCTCCCGGATCCCCGCAGCGCCTCGCGCAGCGCCATCACGAAGGCCGCGACGACGATGCCGAGCCCGATCACCGACAGTCCGCCGCCCGACCGGCGTCATGTCGGTCGGCGGCGGCACGCCGGCGGCGGCCTGGTCGCC
This sequence comes from uncultured Chloroflexia bacterium, assembly GCA_963788375.1. Classification (GTDB taxonomy): domain Bacteria; phylum Chloroflexota; class Limnocylindria; order Limnocylindrales; family CSP1-4; genus CAIXZV01. The sequence goes on along the minus strand of CAWBGT010000015.1, from coordinate 103,801 downwards.
ACGTCCTGGCACGCACCAGGAGCCAGCGGCAGCATGGGGATGAGCGCGCCTCATAGGTCCTCCACTTCCCAGGCCATGCACTCCTGCCTGTACCCGCACCACGAGCACTGCATCCCGGGTGCCGGGTGGAAGCGCCCCTCGGCGATCCCGTCCACCGCGGCGTTGAGCATGGCCACCGCCCGGTCCTTTCGGCCCTCGTCTGCGGGCGGCACCTTGACCCTGATGACCTGCGGCGCCTTCGTCTTGACGAGGATACACCAGGTCCAGGGACGGCGGCGCCTTGCCCGCGGTCGCCTCGATCAGGAGCTGGTAGCAGACAAGCTGCAGCTCGTTCTCGAAGGCGGCCTGTTGCGGGTCGGGCCTCGCGGCGGCGGACTTGAAGTCCACCGGGCAGAGGTCGGCCAGCACCAGGTCGATGGCGCCCGTCAGCGGCACCGGCAACCCCGGTATCGATTCGGCGAGGTAGACCTCCACGCCGATGGGTTTGCCGTGGAGTGCCTCCGGGCTCTCCAGGTAGGCGCGCACCACGCGCAGCCCGGCGTCGAGGGATTTCTCCCTCTCGGCCGGGTCGTCGAACTGCACCGGCCCCTCCTCGCGCTCCAGGGTGGCGAATGCCTCCCGGAACGCGGCCTCGGTGGTCTCGGTGGTGTCGTCGCCACCGCGCCACCGGGCGAGGTGGAACGACTGCAGGGCGGCGTGGACCGCCTTGCCCAGGTGCAGGCCCGGGGCGGCGGGCTTCTTGATCTCCAGCCACGCGCTCGAAGTAGAACTTGAGCGAGCAGGAGAGATACAGCCTCGCCGCCGTCGGGCTGATGTGGTCCGGCATCGCGTGCCCGTTATCCCCGGTGGATGCCCGCGCCGTGGGCGCGGTGATCGCTGGCGCGATCACGCGGCACCCCTCGCGTAGGCGTTGCGCCGGGTCCGGCGGTTGCCGTTGGGGCGCCCGCCGTTGCCGCCGTGGCGCTCGATCAGCTCGTCGATGAGGCCGCTGGCCTCCAGCTTCGAGAGCTGCTTGACCGACTTGCCGAACCGCTCCCGGGTGAGCTGCTCGACCTCGCCCTTGTCCAGGTTGTGCTCGTCGACCAGCTTCAGGATCAGGTCCCTCTGCTTGTCGCTGCACTTCCAGGGCGCCTCCTCGGGCCCGCGCCCGTTGGGCGCGCCGTTGCCGTTCTCGCCGTTCAGCCCGTAGCCGTGGGGCGGGACGAATCCCGTCTCGGCGATCTGGCTGTCGACCGATTGCTGGAGCAGCCGGTAGAGGCGCTCCGATTCCCCGGCCGCGTCCGCCACGTTCGCGATCTCGCATTCGACCGAGACGGCGAACTGGTGGGAGCTGTAGCCGGGCAGGCCCAGCCGCTTGCTGTAATTCGCGATCAGCTTCACTGCCATGTGTTGGATTCCTTTCTGTTGATGGTTGCCGCGGGAAAACGGCGCGGCCCCGGCCCGCCACGTGGGCAGACCGGGGCCGTGTGCCGAACCCGCGGGTGATGAGTGGGGACCGAAGGGTCCCCTTCAGCTATATATAACGCGGGGACGGGGGCTGTTGCGAGTCACGACAGTGTGGCCGACGGATCTCCCGGGAAAACGCGCCCAAAGCTGATTGACCGCCCAGGGGCACCGTCCTACCATGCGCCCATATTCGCTTCAGTGGACAGTTTTTGAGGGGTCGACCCATGAAGCACGGCGCTGAACGCAACGTTCCTGCCGCCAAGCCCCGGGGCAACCCCCTGTTCCTTATCCCGCTTCTCGTGACCGCCCTCCCCAATGGACAGGGCGCCAACCGATCCGTCGAAGGCCCGCTCCGCGCCCACGCCACAGGCCCTGGCGGCGGGATACGAGCACGCCGGCCGCAGGGCCGAGGCGGCCGCGATCTACGAGGGGCTCGCGCGCACCAACTCGGTCGCCCGCAAGGTGCTCGCGCCCCGCCTGGTCCAGATCTACGCCGACATTGGCCAGACGAACGACGGCCCTGAAATGGGCGCGCGAGATCATGCGCGATAACCCCGACCCGCAGGCGTACCTTGCCGGGATTCATTCGCTGCTGGGACAGCACAAGCAGGCGCAGCAGATCCTGGAGCGGGAGATCGCCGGCAACACGAACGCCACCCGCGCCGTCACGCTGCGGTGGCAGCTGGCCGACGTCTGCGAGAGGGCTGGCGACAGTGTGCGGGCGCACCAGATTCTGGAGGAAGCCGCCACCGCCGCGAAGGAGACCCCGATGGCCCCGGCCGCGGAGAGGCGGCTGGATACGGTGAAACGGAACGAAAAATAGAGAAGTGTGAAAACCCGATCTCAAATGCGATGGCGCGTGTTGCCGCCAGTTTTTTTGTGGGGGTGTTTCTAGCGTCGGTGCCCGTATCCGCCGATACCCACTACGTCTCGCTCTCTGGCGGAAATGTTTCGCCCTACACCAACTGGGTCACGGCTGCCACAAACATTCAGTATGCGATTGATGTGTCCACGGTCGGTGACACGGTGCTGGTGACCAACGGCGTCTACGCCACCGGCGGACGGGTGGTCGATGGGGCCATGAGCAACCGGGTGGCGTGTCACGGGGCCCATAACGCTCCAGAGCGTCAACGGCCCGGGAGCGACGGTGATCCAAGGCTATCAGGTGCCGGGCACCACCAATGGGGATGCGGCCGTCAGGTGCGTCTACCTGGGCGACGGAGCTGTGCTCAGCGGGTTCACGCTGACCAATGGTGCGACACGGGCCATTGGCGACCATTACTTGGAGCGGAGCGGTGGTGGTCTATTGTGCAAAGGCTATTCCTATTTATCGGAAATGTCATGGGCTACCAACTGTGTGCTAGCCGGGAATTCCGCCGCGGAATATGGTGGCGGTGTTTTCGGAGGTAAGTTAATCAACTGCACAATCACTGGCAACTCGGCTCACGACGGCGGTGGCGCTCTCTCCGATTCTCTGCTCAACTGCATAATCTCTGGTAATTCTGCCAGCCGCAATGGAGGCGGCGCAACTGCAAGCCTCTTGGCCAATTGCGCCGTCACGGGCAACTCGGCTCTCAAAGGCGGAGGTGTGTATGGCGCTTCGTTTATCGACAACTGCACCATCACCGGTAACTCGGCCCAGGAAGGCGGCGGGGATTGTAGGAGCGAATTTTTGAACGGTAGCATTCTATATTACAATACGGCTAGGGTCAGGCCAAACTACAGTCGTGACGCGGGCACTGATCCCGTCAACTACTGTTGCACAACGCCCCTTCCCGGCGGCACCGGAAACACCGACGCGGAGCCGCAACTGGCAAACGCCTTCCGTCCAAGTACTGATTCCCCCTGCCGAGGATCTGGTGGCACACTTTATAATCCGAATTACGAAACGTACCCGTTTGGTGTGGATATAGACGGGGATGCCTGGCTCGCCCCGCCATCCATTGGCTGCGATGAATACTGCGACGGCAGCATCACGGGCGCATGACGGTGGCCATTGGTGCATGTTCCGACGAATGTGACGCCGGGCTTCTTAGTGAAATTGACGGCGTGCATCGGCGGACGGGTGACGGCCAGCGTTTGGGATTTTGGTGACGGGACCTTGGTGAGTAATCGGCCTTACGCCACCCATTCGTGGAGCGCGCCGGGCAACTATGCGGTGAAGCTGAGCGGATATAATGAGGATCATCCAGATGGGGTAAGCGGGACTGTTTCCGTACGGGTGGTTCCGACGCCGGTTTTATACGTCGCGCGCCGGCCAGCCCCAATCCCATTGCGCCCTACAGTTCTTGGCGACCGCCGCGACGAGCATCCAGGATGCGGTCGATGCGGTGACAGTTCCGGGCTCACTGGTGCTGGTGACCAACGGCGTCTACGCCACCGGCGGACGGGTGGTCGATGGGGCCATGAGCAACCGGGTGGCGGTCACCGGCCCTATTAGACTTCAGAGCGTGAACGGCCCGGGAGCGACGGTGATCCAAGGCTATCAGGTGCCGGGCACCACCAATGGGGACGCGGCCGTCCGGTGCGTCTACCTGGGCGACGGAGCTGTGCTCAGTGGATTTACGCTGACCAATGGTGCGACGCGGGCGACTGGTGACGAAGACTTTGATCGGAGCGGTGGTGGTGTTTGGTGCGTATCTACCGACGCCTTGGTCACGAACTGTTTGCTGACGGGTAATTCGTCTCAGAGTGGTGGTGGGGCCGCTTTCTGCGCGCTGAACAACTGCACGCTGTCCGGAAATTTTGCTGAGTACCGTGGCGGCGGAGCTCATGAGTGTAATATTAGGAATTGTACGATTACGAATAACTCAACTGGCGTGGGGGGCTGGGGCGGCGGCGTCTACGGCTGCATTCTGAGTGACTGCAGGCTTGCCTGCGAATACCGCCAAAGATGGCGGTGGGGCGATTTTCTCATCGCTTAATGGTTGCGTGCTGACCGGTAATTCTGCCACCCTCGGCGGCGGCTGGGGGGATTGACTGCTATCTGATAAACTGCATGGTATCCGGCAATTCGGCGGGCTCGCATGCGGGCGGGGTGAGTGATTGGGGGGGCGATGCGACCTACCTGAACAACTGCACAGTGTGCGGCAATTCGGCTGGCGAAGGTAGCGGTGGGGTTGATGGCGGGTTTACTAAAGAGTTGCATCGTTTATTTCAACACGGCTCCCATCGACGAAAACTGCGGCGGACCGAGGTTCTCGTATTGCTGTACAACTCCTATTGATGGCAGCCCTGGTAAGGATGGATTTATTACGAACGATCCGCAGTTTGTCAATGCGGCGGCGGGCGACTACCGTCTCGCAGCCGACCTCGCCCTGCATTGATGCCGGCATCAATCAGGACTGGATGTTCGACGCGATGGACTTGGCCGGTAAGCCCGCGCATCCTGAACGGCACGGTGGACATGGGGGCGTACGAGACGCCGTTCACGTTGAACCTGCGCGCGCTGCTGCAGGGCCCGTACGACACGAACACCCACGCGATGGCGGCGGGGAATCCGGCGCAACCTCCCGCTGACCTCGCCCTACGCGACCGACCCGCGCACGGTGGCGGCGATCCCGTCCAACGTCGGTGGACTGGGTGCTGGTCGAGCTGCTGGCCACCAACGGGAACACGGTCGTCTCCAAGAGCGCGTTCCTGGACACCGGGGGCCAGCTGCTCGCCGTCCGACGGCGGCACCGGGATCACCGCGGAGGTCTCGGCGGGCTACTACTCGGTCGTGCTCAAGCACCGCAACCACCTGGCGGCGATGTCGGCCGCGCCGGTGGCGTTCACGAACTATCCTCATCGACCTACGACTTCACGACCGGCGCGGACAAGTACGCCGGCGGGGCCAGCGCGGCGGTCGAACTGGAGCCGGGCGTCTGGGGCCTGATCGCCGGGGACGCCGACGGCGACGGGGCGATCCTGGGCGCGGATGCGGGCATCTACTCCAACCAGGTGGGCCAGACCGGGTACCGTCGGGCGGACTTCAATCTGGACGGCACCGTGGACGGCGACGACCTGGCGCTCCTGGACCGCCAACCGGGCCGGCAGAGCGGGGCCGCGCGGCCGGGACGCCGCTGGCCGGCGGCGCTGACCATCACCCCGCAGCGCAAGACGGTGCTGGCCGGGCGCAGTCGTTCACGCTGACCGCGCTGGGCACGACCAACGCGGTCAACTGGGCCTTCGTGGCCAACCCCAGCGGCGGCGACGCTCTCGCCGTCCACCGCCACCTCGGCGGTCTATACGGCCGGCTCGGTCTCCAACTGCGTGGACATCGTGCAGGCCTGGGACGGGGACCGGCTGGGCCGGGCGTGGGTCAACGTGATCAGCTCCAACGAGGTGGCGCGGGCCGGCAAGGCGATCGTGATCGCCGGGCGGCAAGGGGCCGAGCGACCCGCTGGGGCCGGTGACCGACTACCTGGGCGACCTGGCCTACAACACGCTGCTCTACCGCGGCTTCGCCAAGGACAACGTCCAGTACCTCAACCCGGTGACCGACCAGGACGTGGACGGCAACGGGGCTTGCCGACGACGTGGCGCTGGCCACCACGCTGGCCAACGCGGCGTTGACCTTCACCAACTGGGCGATGGCAGCCACCGACCGGCTCTTCGTCTACCTGGTGGACCATGGGGGCACCGTCCTCGGGCGACGGGCTACTTCCGGCTGAACGGCGAGGAGACGCTGACGGCGGCGCAGCTGGACGCGTGGCTGGACGAGATCCAGGACGCGCTACGGCAACGACGTGGTGGTGGTGCTGGACTTCTGCCAGGCGGGCAGCTTCCTGGACGCCGCTGGGCACAGCGGCCCGGGCGAGCGCACGGTGATCGCGGCCTGCGCGGCCGAACGAGCCGACCTACTTCGTGGCCGGCGGGCTGGTGAGCTTCTCGGACGCCTTCTTCGGGGCGGTGGTCTCGGGCCTGGACCTGGCCGGGGCCTTCGCCCTGGCGCGGGACGCGATGGAGCGCCTATCAGAGCGCGCTGGCTGGACGCCGATGGCGACGGGTCTATGCGCCGGGACGGACCCGGCACGGTGGCGGGCGTCTACCTGGGCCCGAGCTTCATCGCGGGCAAGGACATCCCGCAGATCGGCCACGTGATGGGCGGCCAGATGCTCCAGGGGGCCACGGCGGCCACGCTCTGGGCCTACGACATCGCCTCGGCCTACCCGATCGAGCGGGTCTGGTGCGTGGTGGTGCCGCCCGGGCACAATCCCGACCCGGACGAACCCGGTGGCCGACCTGCCCGATCCTGGACCTGGCCTACAACCCGGCCACCGGCCGCTACGAGGCGCAGTACGCGGGCTTCACCGAGATGGGCACCTACAAGCTGATGTACTACGCGCGGGACATCTGGGGCAGCGTCTCGCTGCCGCGGCCCAGCTTCGTGCAGCAGACCGGCTATCGAGGAGCGGATGGTGCTGGTGGCCGGGGGCTCGACCAACGACGCGCAGTGGGAGGCGACCGCCAACCTGGCCGCGTGGGCCTACCAGACCGCGCTGGCCCGGCGGCTGGGCAAGCCGGCGCTGCGCTACCTGAGCGCGGGCCCGGCCCAGGACCTCGACGGCGACGGCACCAACGACGTGGCCGCGGCGGCCACGCTGAGCAACCTGGCCGAGGCGATCACCATCTGGCCGACCAACGCCAACCGGCTCACGGTGTACCTGCTGGGCTCCTCGACCACCAACGGGCAGTGCCGGCTCAACGCGACCGAGTCGCTGACCGCGTCGCAGCTCGACGGCTGGCTGGACACCTTCCAGGCCACCAACACGGCCGCGCTGGTGGTGATGGACTTCGACGGCTGCGGCGGCTACGTGCCCGCGCTGAGCCCGCCGCCCGGAGCGGGAGCGGATCGTGATCGCCAGCGCCAAGGCGGGCGCCGCGCGGCTGTGCGCGCTCGACGGGCTGATCAGCTTCTCGCAGTTCTTCCTGAGCGGCATCTTCAACGGCAAGAGCGTGGGGGCGGCCTTCGCCTTCGCGCGGGACGCGATCAAGTACGCCAGCGGGCAGGCTGCGGCAGACCGCCGCAGCTGGACGACAACGGCAACGGGGTCCCCGACCAGAAGAACATCGACGGGCTGCTGGCCGCGCAGCGCTATCTGGGCGCGGCCTTCGCCACCGGCGCCGACGCGCCCTTCATCGGCGCGGTGACGCCCGACCGGGCGCGTGGTCGTCGGCGAGCCGGTGACCCTCTGGGCCGATCCCGTCCTGGCCGACGCGGGCATCTCCAACGTCTGGTGCGCGATCACCCCGCCGGACTACGACGGCACCGGCGACCTGCCGCAGACCAACCTGGCGTGGAACGCCGTCACCGGCCGCTACGAGGCCCTCTATCGAACTTCACCCTGCCCGGCACCTACGCCTGCACCTTCTTCGCGCTGGACAACGACGGGCAGCTCTCCGCCCCGGTCCAGTCCCTGGTGACCGCCACCGACGCCTACGAGCCCGACGACACCCCGGCACCAGGCCACGATCTTCCCGATCGGGCGAGACCCAGTCGCACAACCTCCATGCCGCCGGCGACGAGGACTGGGTGCTGTTCTACGCGCCGACGGGCTTCGTCTTCAAGGTCGAGGCCACCCAGCTGGGCACCAACAGCGACCTGGTGCTGGATCTCTACTACGAGCTGCCCGACGGCGATCTGACGAACTGGTCGATCGCGATCGACGACTACGGCACCGGCTCCAACGTCGACGAGACGCTCGACCTTGAATCTGAAGACCGAGCCGCTCGACCTGGAGCCGGGGATCTACTACGTGCGGGTCAGTTCCGTACGACACCAACCTCTTCGGGCCGGGCAGCGACTACGAGCTGGAGATCTACGAGCCGATCGGCGGCAGCGGCGGCGTCACCCTGCTCGCGCCACGGGGGTACCGGTCGTCCAGTACGGCAACTTCTACGTGTCCCTCGGCCCGCCCGACGCGCTCGCCGCCGGGGCCGCGTGGAGGGTCGACGGAGATCGGCGGCGCCTGGCGCAGCGACGCCAGCCTCTACACGCTGCCGGTCCCCGATTCCGGCGCCTGGCACCTCGAGTTCCGCGAGGCCGCCGGCTTCACCGCCCCCGCCGGCCAGGCGCTGCACGCTGCAGGCCAACGAGACCATCCCCGTCCCGGCCACCTACACCCCGATCTTCTCCTACACCAACCCCGTCCCGCAGATCGTCTCGCATGTCCCTCGGCGCCGGCGGCGTGTTCCAGTTCAACTGCCTCGCCGCGCCCAGGCAACTACTACGCCATCGAGGAGAGCACCAACCTCCTCCACTGGGTGCCCCTCGCCACCAACCAGGTCCCCGGCGACGGCGCGCTGCCCGTTCTCCATCACCAACGACCCCAACCAGCCCCGCGCCTTCTACCGGTGGAGGCTGATCGAATGAGCCCGCGCGAACGCAGTCTCACCACGAAGGACACGAAGCGCACGAAGGCCACCGGACCCGGCGCCTCCACCCTCCGTTGCCTCCTGTTCAAAACCCGTCGGCTGCCTTACAGGAGCAAGTCGAGGAAACAGAGGCCCGGATCCCGCTCAATCCAGCCATTTCCAGGCTGGCGCCACGTGGATGGATCGCCCGTCCTCGATGAGGGCATCCTCTTGATCCAGCGTGATCACCCGCAGCTCGCGGCGGGGATCTCCGGCCCGCGACCGGGGAGTTTGGCCGCCTCGCACAAGCCGCGCAGCTCCCGCTGGCGGTTCTCAGGCGTGAGGCGCGCGCAGCATTGGATGGCCAGGTCGTCGTGACGAAGTCGCACTCCCATTCGTGGGGCGCGGTGGCGAAAGTCGGGGCAGCGCCCCGGCGGCGCAGGGCGAGCAGCACGGCGTTCTCCAGCTTGCGACCGAGGTCGGGAGTCGGGTTGGGGCTGTTGGCGGCGGCAAGCCCGGTGTCCACCGCGTAGTACTTGGGCGGGCTCGTGACGCGCTGCTTGAACGATGAACTGAAACGCGGCACCGCGAGCATCAGCCACGCGTCCTGCAGATACTCCACCAGGCGCCCGGTCTGCGCGACGGAGGGCAGGCCGAGTCCTTTGGACAATGCCTGCAAGGATAACGGCTGCCCCGGATGGGCCAGCAGATGAAGCGCGAGGGTCATGAGCGGCCTCGCGGTGCGCAGCGAGTGCCGGGTCACGATGTCGCGATGCACCACGTCCCGCAACAGCTCGCGCAGGAGCGTGCCGCCCTGCTCCGGCCCGGCGCGCAACGCGGCGGCGAATCCACCCCGCATCAGATAATCCTCGCAGCGCAGCGGCCCCCGCCTTCTGGCCGGTGAACTCGCGAACTCCCGGAAACGAGAACGGATAGACCTCGTGCGAGAGGTGCCGCCCCGTGAGCTTCGATCCCATCTCCCGGCCGAGCAGGCTGGCGTTGGAGCCGGTGAGGCAAACGCGGCGTCCGGCGTCGAGCAGGGCCGCGCACGAGCCGCTGCCATTCCGGCACCTCCTGCACTTCGTCGAGATAGACCGCCGCCTTGGGATGCGCGTCCTCCAGCACCGAGAGCAGCGTGGGAAAATCCTCCGGCCCCATGCCGTAGAGGCGTGTGTCCTCGAGATTCAAGGTCACGGCAGGCCCCCTTTTTTGCCGCGCCGCATCTGCCCTTGGAGCGTGCTCTTCCCGCACCGCCGGACGCCCGTGAGCACCAGCGCATGGGACGCGATCCCGGCCTTCCATGCCGGCCGATGCCGCCGCACCAACTCATCGCCCGCCGCGCCCGGCCCCCCCGGCGTGGCCAGCGCAGACTCCAGTGTCTCCCGCAGCAGCATGGCGCAAAGATATCACAAAACACGGGTGTGCAATCATAGTGAACACTTATAGAGAACGCCCGGCGCCCGATCCACCAGGACGTAGCCACGGTCGCCAGACCGTGGGCCGAAGGCCGAGCGCCCGCCCCCATCCGTGGCGAATGGGCTACACCTTCCGTAGTGGACCGCGGGCCAAGCGCGGAGTGCCCATTCGGCTTCCGCGGAATCTCGTCTATTGGCCCATCAGGAACGCAGGAAATCAGGAGAGATCGTTCCTGCCTTCCTCAGTTCCGAAATTGTGCGGGGCCGATGGCCGATCCATCCGGGTGTAGCCGCGGTCGTCAGACCGTGGCCGCGCGGGCCGAACCGACGCCAAAGAAAAGATCAGCGTTCCCAAACCCACCCGAAATTCTCACACGAAGGACACGAATTCGCGGATGCCTTCGCGCCCTTCGTGGTTCAATCGACCCCTCCGTTCCCTCCGTTGCCTCCTGTTCAAATCCCAACGGATTCCTCACCCCAGACAGAGCAGTCCAACCACGGATGCACACGGATACTCAATGGGTTCCACCCGGAGACCATTTCACCCTCCGAGTGAAAAGAAAATCCGTGTGCATCCGTGTCCATCCGTGGTTGCGGACTTCCTGCTCCGGCCCACCTGCCGAATTTAGGCCTGCAGTAGCAAACACGGGACCGGCCCCTGCGCCCCCGCGCGAGAATCCATCCGTGGTTCATCCATAAGTCCTTCCATCGCTCCCACTAAGAGTAACTAATCATCCAAAACCCCCCCGCTTTCCGATAAACGTTTCATAACAATACAAAATTTGCTTGTTGACGCCTCCGCCTCTCCCAACCTACCCCCAGCGCGGCGCGCCGCGTCGGTGTGCCTCGCATATAAGCATACGGTCGGGAAAAACAGAACCACTAATAATTATGAAAGCGCGTCTTCTAACACACATTGCCCACAACCGGATCGCCCGCGAGGAGGGCGCGCTTCCACCGTGCCATGCTTTTCCCACGGTAGGACAACTCTGCGGACTCATCGTCACCCTCCTCCTGGCCCTCGGCCCCGCCGCCTCCGCCCAGACCAACGCCCCTCCCCAAGTCGTCATCGTCTCCGCCACGATGCGCGCGGGGACGACGTTCATGGATGTGATTTTCCGCGTCAACGACACGGACGACACCACGGTCAAGGTCCGGGCCCTCGCCTTCAAGGACGGCGTCCGCTCCTTCGCCAACGTCATCCGCCCCGTGACCTTTGTCGAAGGCACGGCTGACAAGATCGGTGACGCGATCCCGGCGAACGCCAACCACGCCCTCACCTGGGATGTCGCCACCGACTGGAATATCGACCTCGGGTACGCGAAGTTCGAGATCCTCGCCATGGATGGGCGCGGGCTCCTGTCCTTCGACTGGATCACGATCCCGGCCGCGGGGGGACAACCAGCACTCACCTTAAGTCTGAATGCCCCGACCGATTCCCAAGTACTTGATGCGTTATTCTGGCAGTATGCTGCGGGTGACCCTGGCATTACAGTCACGAACGGTGTCCTAAGCGGCAGTCCCAGCAGCGGTGTCTTTGCGGGTGTACCACTGGTCAGCGGCTCAAGTGTACAAGTATACGCGCCAACCTACATTCTCAAACAACTGAATCTGGATGTGGCCGCCAGCGCGGACATGAGTTATAGTGGCAATACCGCGCGGGCTGGACTTGGAGATGTATCTAAATGGCATGCGACCAGCAGGCCATGGGGCGCCATCTCCGCGATAATCGGCTGGGGTGATAATTCAAAAATTCACTAAAAAGGCTACCGTTACGGTTTTAACTTTCTTGCCAAAAACGCAAACCTTTGATATCATGTATTCTTACTCCCCTAAAAAAAAATCATTCCCTGGAGGAACTATGAAAAAAATTGCTGTCTTGGCAAAACAAGTGCCAGACACAGCCAATGTGACCGGCGATGCTATCATAAAGGAAAGACGGTACCGTTAATCGTGCCGCACTGCCCGCCGTTTTTAATCCAGAAGACCTAAACGCTCTTGAAATGGCCCTGCAAATCAAAGATAAACTGGGATACCAAGTCCATGTCATCTCCATGGGCCCACCCAAAGCACTGGATCTGAAAGCACTCCCTTTACATGGGTGCCGATGAAGTTTACCTCGTATCCGACCGCAAATTCGCAAGTTCCGATACTCTTGCCACCTCGTATGTGATTTCCCAGGCCATCAAACACCTGGGTGATTTCGATTTGATTCTCGCTGGACGCCAAGCCATTGATGGCGATACCGCTCAAGTCGGCCCCCAAACCGCGGAAAAACTCGGCGTTAATTTTATCAGCTATGTCACCCGCTTGGTGGATATTGATGAACACTCCCTGATTGTCGAACGAGACGGCGAAATCCAAACAGAAACCATTAAAACCTCTTTCCCCGTACTCCTCACCGTGACCAACGCCGCCAACACCCCCCGTTACCCCAATGCCCCAAACATGCTGAAATACTTCAAAGCCCAATTAAAAACCGATTCACCCGGAAAAGAAAATACCACGGGAACAAATAATGACAGCTTTTTCACCGTTCCTGTTTTGTCTGGCGATGACCTGGGCATAGACGCCAATAAATGCGGTCTGAACGGCAGCCCCACCAAAGTCCATAAAATAAAAAGTATCACCTTGGCTGGCGGCAACCTGAAACTCTACGAAAACAACGCCGGCGGCGTCATGGGGCTGGTCAAAGAGATCGTCAAAGACTATGTGGAAGTGGAGGAAGAAAAGTGAAAACGGTTGTATTTATAGAAAAAAACCCTGTAACCAATAAACTACGCGATGTAAGTCTGGAACTGGGCGCCAAAGCCCACGCTTTGATGAAACCCTTTCAAGGAGAGGTGGTGGGTATTTTTGTCGGCGATAGTTTGCCGGAAGACACAGATTTATTATTCGCCTACGGACTCAATCGTCTCGTGTATACCCTGCGTGACGAACTGAAATACCTGCACTCCATCGCTTATAAAAATATCCTCGAAGCCATGATCAAGCAGGAGAAACCGGATATCGTTTTATTCGGTGCCACCCATACCGGGCGCGATATTGCCCCCCTCATCAGTTCATCCCTCGTGACCGGCCTGACCGCCGATTGTACCCAACTGCAAATTGATGATTACAAGGACAAGGGCAAGATTTTGTATCAGGTTCGCCCCGCCTTCGGTGGTAATATTCTCGCCACCATCATCACCCCAGATCACTCCCCCATGATGGCCACTGTCCGCGAGGGCGTCATGCGCATCCCCGAACAACGGGTGGACAATCCTGTTAAAACCGAGGTGTTTACCCCGGTGTTTGATCCATCGTGGATTAAGAATGAGTTCCTCAAGGTCGTACCCAAGGAACGGAAAGTGAATTTTAAATCCTCCAATATCATTGTGGCCGGTGGCGCGGGTGTGGGGAGTAAAGAGAATTTCCGACTCCTTTATCAGTTGGCCGATGCCCTGGGTGGCGAAGTCGGTGCCAGTCGCGCTGCCGTCGATTACGGTTACTGCGATAAAGATCGCCAAGATTGGTCAAACCGGAGCCGTCGTTCGTCCCAAACTTTATATCGCCTGCGGTATTGCCGGTTCCATTCAGCACCGCGCCGGTATGGCCGAATCCAATACAAAATTATTGCCATTAATAGCGATCCCGAAGCCCCCATTTTTGGTGTGGCTCACCTCGGCATTGTCCGAGGATCTGCGCGTCGTTATTCCCATGATGGTCAAATACCTCAAGGAGGTAATCGTAATGTCTACCCCTAATTTTTACACCCCACATAGAAAATTGGTCCTGGAAGAGATGGACCTGCAAACCATCGTCTCCCACCTGGAAAATAACTACAAGGAAACGGGCCCCAGCACGTTACAAAATTATGAAGAGGCCCGCCAATGGTACGACATGTTATTGGCCAACGCCGGTGATATCGCCGCCAATTATATTGCCCCCCGGGGCCGCTGCTGTCGACGAAAAAGGCGCCGTGCTCATCAACGGCGACGTGGAATGGGCGGCTGAAACCAAAGAGAACATGAATGTCCTGGCTAAAGCGGGATACATGGGCGGCACCTGGAACGCAAGTACGGGCGGCCTCAATCTGCCCACCACGGTAAACAATATCATCGTGGAAATGGTCTCACAGGCCGATGCGTCCTTAATGAACCTCTTCGGCCTGCAAGATATCGCCACCACCATTCAAAAATTCGGTTCGGAAGAACAAAAAAGATCGCATCCTACCGCTCTTTTGTCAGGGAAAAGTCAGTGGCGCCATGACCCTGACCGAACCGGATGCGGGTAGCGATCTGCAAACAGTTAAATTAAAAGCGGTAGAAAAAAGAGGGCCAATGGTATCTGGATGGTGTTAAACGGTTTATTACCAACGGCAACGCCGATGTCCATCTTGTTTTAGCCAGAACTGAAGATGGCAGTAAAGATGGCCGTGGACTTTCCATGATGCTTTATGAACGGGAAGGCCACATGGTTATCCGCCGTATCGAGGAGAAACTGGGTATCCATGGTTCCCCCACCTGTGAATTGCAATTTAATATGGCCCCCTGCCAATTGATAGGCAAGCGTCGGTATGGGTTGATCAAATACATGATGAGCCTCCTCAATGGTGCCCGTTTGGCCACCACCGCCCAGGCCCTCGGTATCGCCCAGGCCGCTTACGATGAAGCCGTCAAATATGCCAATGAACGGGAACAATTCGGGAAAAAGATCGTCCACTTCCCCGCCGTGTACCAAATGCTGAAAAATATGGAAATGGAACTGGAAACCTGCCGCGTTCTCCTCTATCGCACCGCCATGGCCGTGGATTACGAGGACATGTACAATCGCCGGGCGCAAGCGGGCGAAAACGTCAAGGCAGAACTAAAAGAAGCGGTGCAATTGGCGGATTTTCTCACCCCTTTGAGTAAATTCACCATCACTGAAATGGCCAACAAGATCGCCTATGATTCATTGCAAATTCATGGTGGCTGTGGGTACATGAAAGATTTCCCCATTCAACGACTCTACCGTGACGCCCGTATTACAAATATTTACGAGGGGACGACGCAATTACAAGTGGTCGCTGCTATCGGCGGAATTACGTCCGGGTTGTTAACACATGAAATGGGAAAAATCCATTCCATGGATATCACGGCTCTGGCCACCCAGCGAGATTTTATTCATGCCGATGCCATCAGGATAAATGCCCTGGTTAAAAATAGTACTGAACCTGGCATCCAAAGAGTTCTTGGATTATGTGGCCAATTATCTTGTCGAAATGGCTTCCCTTCTTTACCGGCAGATCGCCTCATCCTTCCTTTCGCTGAAAAATACCCTGAAAAAAGAGAGATCTTCGATTTCTTCCTCTTGGATTCCCGTGCCCGGCTCCTGTATCTGGCCGATCTGATTCGCAATCTCCAGTCTCACTTTGGCACCAACATCATGGGCGTAAAAGATAATTTCTTATAACCTGAATTCATTGCCAGATCTATTTAACCACGAAGACACGAAGAACACGAAGAAGAAAAGAAGAAAAAAAAGGAAAAGAAGGAAATCGTCGTGTCCTTCGTGGCTTAATATTTTTTATTCTAACTTGCCAGTGAATTGCTGATTTCCGGTCAGCCTTGGATTTACTGTTTGCTTTCAAGAGATATGGCTACTTCGTAAATCATCTGGGTGACATCAATTTTTTCAGCGATTATTCGTTGGCCGATGGCCCGCCACCTGTGTTTCTCCGAAGGATAGGTGGATAAAACGGCAATCCCTTTGTGGATGGCTTCCTCTTGTTGGAGATGGGTGAAATTAAAAACAATACCGTACTCTTGTTCCTGTTCATCGGTATATCCACGACCGATGGGATCAATATAAACACAGGAACCCCCAACACGGCACCCTCGGAAGCCATAGTGGCACTCTCCCCAAAAATCAATCCGGCATATGCCATTAAACTATGAATCTTGCTGATATTAAGTTTTAACCGGTATTTTTCCAGTTCTGGTGGCAAAGGGCCTTCACTGGAAATAAAAACCGGGCCAAATGTGTTGAATCCCTCAACGCTCCAGGTGTGGGGCGAGGCGGACGAGGACGTCCTCGTCGAGGAGATCGTTGCCGCGCTCGGGGATGACGGAGCCGAGAGCGTCGGCGAGCTCGCTGACTACCACGGCCCTGAGCTCATCGCCGACGTGGAGGCTGACCTGGCACTCCTCCACGAGCTGCAGGTGCTTGCTGAGCGCGTCGCGACGGGGCGCGATCCGAAGGCGGACCGCCTCATCGCGAAGCTCGAGGAGGTCGCGGTGGCTGCTGCCCGGCCCTCCCGTGACGGTGACCTGACAGAGGCCGACCGACGCAAGGTGATCGTCTTCTCCACGTTCGCCGACACGATCGAGGATCTTCATGCGCGGGTGACGGCAGCAATCGAACGGGCGCCGGTTGGATCGCCCCTGGGTGCGTTCAAGGATCGCGTACCTGAGCCGGTCCGCGGCCGCAAGATGGGTATCGACCAGACCGCGCGTGCGCGGATCCTCGCGGGCTTCGCGCCCGCGACCGCCGGACCGCTACGCGACGACGGCACGCCCATTGCCACCGATCGCTACGACCTGCTCCTCACGACCGACGTGCTCTCCGAGGGCGTGAACCTCCAGCAGGCGGGACGGATCGTCAACTACGACCTGCCCTGGAATCCGATGCGCCTCGTCCAGCGCCACGGGCGGATCGACCGCATCGGAAGCCGGCACCGCGAGGTCCACCTCGGTTGCTTCTTCCCGTCGTCCGGCCTCGACGAGCTGCTCCGCCTCGAGGAGACGATCCAGCGCAAGATCGCCTATGCCGCCGTGTCGGTCGGGATCGGCGACGTGATCCCTGGTCAGAAGGCGAAGCGCATCGAAGTCGTCCTCGCCGACAATCGCGAGCAGATCGAGAAGCTCCGCGAGGAGCGGCCCGAGTTGTTCGAGTCTGGCGGTGACTCGGCCGCCCTGTCCGGCGAGGAGTACCGCCGGCGGCTGGAACTGGCCCTCCAGGACGGGCTCGTTCGATCCCGCGTCGAGAACTTGCCGATGGCATCCGGCACCGGGTTCCGGTCGCCGCTGGCCACCGAGCACGGGTGGGTGTTCGCCACGGAGGTCGGCCCAGATCGTGAGGCACGCCTCGCGTTCGTGGCCGCGACGCCGTTCTGGGGTGTCCGTCGCGCCGACGACGGTACCGCCGAGGTCGACGAGAGTCCGCTGACCAGCCTCACCTACGCGGACCCGGGCGACCGGAGCACCTACGCGGAGCTATCCGAGCCCGCCTATTCGGGCGTCTTCGACGCCTGGCCCGAGGCTCGTCGGGCCATCTGGCGTTCGTGGATGAGGCTGACCGACCCGGCGAACCTCCAGCCCGACGTCAAGGGTGTCCTTCGCCGCGCCGCCGACCTTGTCCGTGATGGTCAGTCGCCCCTGACCAACGAGGAGCGGACCCGGGTTGCCGTGGCGCTCTCGCAGCGCTGGCCCATCCGCATCTCCCGCGAGGTTGGCCGGATCCTCGACGACACCGTGGTCCCCGTCTCGGAACGGATCCTCACGCTCCGTGCGCTCGTCGAGGCAGAGGGTCTCGAAGCGCCGCCGCCGCCGGTGCCGCTGCCGCCGATCGAGGAGGACGAGGTTCGCCTCGTCGCCTGGATTGCGGTGATCCCCGCGAGGGGTGCACGGATCGGGGAGGCCTGAGCGAACATGGTTCGTGATCCGGCCGAACGCCGGCCTACGCAGTTGTGCCTTCCCGCAGCCGGCATGGGCCGCCGATGACACGACGCCTTGTGCTTGGCGACGCTGCTCGCCCGAATGGGAACCGCGACAATGCCGCGCATGATCTCCCCCGAACGAACTGCCTACTGCCCTTTGTGTGCCCGCGTCGTAGGCTGGGAGACGTGGCAGGTGTCGCCGAGGCACATCGGTCCCGTCGAGGACCGCGAATGCAGCGGGTCTCGTCAGGAGATTGGGAATGATCACGTCAAGTGGCCCCACTGTGATCATCAGAACTGGCCCCACCTCCGACCGTTGAACTGACCGCTGGTCGGGTCGGTGATCAGGCCGCTGGCGGTCCCTCCTTCCGCTTCGCCTGGCTCGTCCGCAGGCGGTAGGACGAGGTGCCCGTCTCGAGGATGTGGGCCCGGAACGTGAGCCGGTCGACGACCGCCGCCGCGAGCCTCGGGTCGGTGAACGTCTGGCCCCACTCGGAGAAGGGCGCGTTGGACGCGACCGCGATGCTCGCCCGCTCGTCGCGCTCGGTGAGCACCTGGAACAGGAGCTCCGCACCCCGCCGGTCGAGGTGCAGGTAGCCGAGCTCGTCGAGGCACAGCAGGTCGATCCGCCCGTAACGGCCGATGACCTTGGACAGCTCCCGCTCGTCCTCGGCCTCGACGAGTTCGTTGACGAGAGCGGCCGCGGTCACGTAGCGGACCCGGAGCCCCTGCTCGCAGGCGGCGATCCCGAGACCGATCAGCAGGTGCGTCTTGCCGGTCCCGCTGTCGCCCAGGAGCACGACGGGCTCGCCGGCGCTGATCCAGGCGCCGGTGGTCAGGGTGCCCAGGACCGCGGGCCCGATCGAGGGCGTCGCCCCGAGGTCGAACTCCGCCAGCCGCTTGACGCGCGGGAACCGGGCCTCGGCGATCCGGCGCTCGCGCCTCCGGCTCTCCCGGTCGTCGACCTCGGCGCTCAGGAGCTCGGCCAGGTAGGCGCGGTGCGTGAGCCGGTCCCGGACGGCCGCGGCGGCGAGCTCGTCGGCCGATGCCCGGACGGTCGGCAGGTGGAGCACGCGGGTGGCGACGTCGATCGCGACCCCCGCGGCCTCCTCGGTCAGGCCCCTCATCGGGCCGTCCCCGCGAGCAGCCCGTCGTACACCGTGAGGACCGGGGCATCGCGGTCGAACCGGCGCAGGCCCGGTCGCTCGACCGCGGATCCGGTCGGTCCGCGGCCCTCCGTGATCCGGCGGGCCTCGATCGCGACCAGGGCGGGATCGGCAGAGCCGATCCGGTTCGCCGTGTCGAGCGCGGCGTGGACCGCGATGAACGGCAGCCCCCGGTGGAGCAGGAGCACCTCGACCAGGGCCCGCGTGCCGCCGCTGTCACCGGACTTCCGACGCGCCCGCTTCCAGAACGCCTCGTGCGCTGCGGTGAGCACGCCCGTCTCCCGGGCCTGGCGCGTGGCGAGCGCGCCCGGCATGGCACCCGGCTTGCGCGCGAGGATCTCGAGGTAGTGGTCGAGCACCAGGGTCTGGGAGCCGCGGACGGTGCTCCGCTCGTGGCGAGGCGACGACCGTGCCCGCATCGGTGACCTCGATCCGGGTGCCCCCGATGCGCGCGGTGAGCGTCCGCCCGGCGAACCGCGCCGGCACCGAGTAGAAGGACTGGCGGACGCACACCCGGGCCTTGGTGTCGACCTTGGCCGGGGTGACCCGCGCGAAGTCGAAGGGCTCCGCCGGGCAGCGGGCGCAGGGCCGCCCGGTCGGCCTCGCCCATCGCGCCGACGGTCTGCCGGCGCGCGCCGATGTGGCGGGCGAGGTCCGCGGCGGTCGGCGTCCTCGAGGCGCGCGTTGAGATCGGCGAGGCTCTTCACCCGCGGGATCGGGACGAAGAACCGCCGGCGCTGCCGCCCGACCTCGCCCTCGATGCCGCCCTTCTCGTGGGCGCCCCGCTCGCCCGGCTCGCAGTAGCTCGAGTCGAACCCGTAGTGGGAGCGCAGGGCGACGAACCGCTCGGTCTCGATCCGGTCGCGTCCGCGCAGGACCCGGGCGACCAGCGCCCTGGCGTTGTCGTACCGGATCCGGGCGGGCACGCCGCCCAGGCGCGCGAACGCGGTCACGTGGCCCTCGAGGAACGCCTCCTGGCCCTCCGATCCGAAGGCGACGTGGACCGCGACCCCCGAGTGGGAGAGGCGCAGCTCGAACACCGCGACCTGCGTGCGCTCGCCGGCGATGAACACGTCCGAGAGGCCGAAGTCGACCTGGGCCTCGTCGCCCGGGTCGTGGTGGGCGACGATCGCGACGTCCACGTGGTCGAGGTGCAGCTCGCGGCGGCTCGCGCGGACGTAGCGGCGGACGGTCGACTCGGCGACATCGGCGCCATCCTCGTCGACCAGGCGCTCCCAGACCCGGCGCGCCGTGTGGCGCTGCTTGCGTGGCGCCTCCTGGTCCTCGGTCAGCCAGCCGCGGATCGTGGCGGCGTGGGGACCGATCGCCGGCTGGGCGCGGGACTCGACGGGCTTGCGCGGCGGCGGGACCGCCGACGCGAGGGCCTGACGGACCGCGCGCCGGTGCACGCCGTGGCGGCGCGCCAGCTCGCGGATCGACACCCCTTCCTCCCGGTGCTCCCGGCGGATACGCTCGAACTGCTCCACCCTCGACAACTCCTCTGACCCTCGCTTCGGCGGCCTGGCAAGACCAGCCGAGCGTAGGGAGCGACGGGGTCGGGGGTGGGGCCAGTTCTGATGATCAAACTGGCCCGAAAGTGGGGCCAGTTCAGGTGATCATGCCCAGTCTTGAGGTTCTCGGCGAGCCAGTGGGGTCCCAGGAAGGGATCGGCTCGCTTGCCAAGCGACTACACGCCAGGCTACGGACTGACCCGGCCGGAATCGCCCCAACCGCCGCCGGCGCTGAAAGCCTCGTGCGGGTACTCGGTGGGCTATCGGGCATTCCGACGGGTCTCGCGGAACTCCGCAACGCTGGCTATGGGACCGGGCACGGCAGGGCGAAGCGCGTCGCAGGCATTCGTGACCGTCATGCCGACCTCGCGGCCAGGGCGGCGATCGCATACGCCTCCTTCATCCTCGACACCCTGGAGGATCCCGATGCGCCGTGGCGCCAATGAGCGTCCCGTCGGCGGGCCTGTCATCAGCGGGGGATAGGCGCGAAGTGCGCCAGCGACCACACTTCGCTCACCGTGAAGTGCGAGACGAACCTCAGCGGGCAGTTACCGGAGGCCATTGGGCACTGGGAGGGCGGTGATCCAAGCATGCACGATGCCGGGAACGCGCCCGCAGGACGGGAGACGTGTACGAGGGGATTCGGCGGTGGGCGGCCGCAGACGTGACCGCGATGCCTACGGTGGCCTGCCGGTGCTGACGCGGCGAGGGGCGCCACAGTGAGGGGAGCAGGGGTCATGGTGCGGGTCGGGACGGAGTGGGGTGACCGCGGCGCTGGGCATCTCAGGCGGATGAACGCCAGGCGCACTTCGATGCCGATGCGGCTGATGGTGCTGATAGCCTTCGGCGCCTTGGTTGCAGCGGCAGCGCCTGCGGTGCAAGGCAGTCCGGCTCCCGCAACTACGTCCCCGACCGTTGGACTCCCGCTGGTTGCAGGGGGGCCGGCCGTCACGCAGATCTCCGCGGGCGGCTACCACACCTGCGCCCGGCTCGACGACGGCACCGCCGCGTGCTGGGGCCAGAACCGCGACGGCAGGCTGGGCGACGGCACGACCACGGACCGGGCCCTGCCCGTCACAGTGCGCAACTCCGCCAACACCGGGGGCCTCGCCAACGTGACCTCGGTCGCCGCGGGCGGCTTCCATACCTGCGCCCGGATCGGCGACGGCACCGGTTGAGGAGGGGACCCGGAATGCTCCGATGGTGCCAACTGCAGGCCGCTCCTATGGAACGGCACAATCGGGGTCGATGGCATTGCGATGGTGCGGTGACGAACGCGCTGCGCTGGCGCGCGAAATCGGAGGGGTAACGATATGGGTCGACGGCATACAGCAATCCGCATGCTGCTCCTGGCCAGCATGGTCGCAGGTTGCGCCGGTACGTCGCCGTCCCCGTCTGGGACGGCGACGCCGGTGGACTCCACGGGCCCGGGGAACCAGCCCGCAGCCACCGCGGAGGCCACGCCGGCATCGGCCGCTCCGGTGGCGACCGTCGCGCCGACGCCCGCTCCGACCCCGAGGCCGAGTCCGACAGCGGCGCCCCTGCCGCCCAACTCCGTTTCGGGGTTCATCCGGGACGCGGACGGCAACCCGGTCGCCGGCGCCGAGGTCGATCTCGCCTGGGTGGCGAAGGACGGCAATTCAGGCGGGGGCGACACGGTCACCACAGACGCGACCGGGTACTACCGGACCGCGCTCAACTACGGCGGGCCAAGACCCGGCCAGTGCTACTACCTGTATGTGGGCGCGAACGGTGGCTGGCTGACCTTCGACGGCCGGGGGCGTTGGACGGTGAAGAACGCACCCAAGGTGTGCCTGCCGCTCGGGGACACGCCGACGCTCCTCGACATCAGCCTGCCGGCTACCGTCCCCGTCTCCGGCAAGCTGGTCTGGGCCAATGGGAAGCCTGCCGCTGGCCAGTGGGTGGAGGCCTCCTCGACCAGCAAGGGAGCCGGGCAGACCATAGGGTCGACGAAGACCGACAAACAGGGTCGGTTCACGCTGGACCTGCCACCGGGCAAGTTCGTCCTCTGGACGACCCTGAGCCGGAGTGATCCGCGTTTCCTCACGGTGACCGTCAAGTCGCGCCCGCTCACCGGTCTGGTCGGACGCCTACCCGTCAACCGCTGATGAGCAGAGACAACTGGGAACGAGACGGGCACGGGCGAGCCGCTCGATGACCGCGGAAGCGGAAGGTGATCAAGTGGCTCGACCCGCCGGGCGTCGGCGATGCGAGCCGGACGGGGCGCAACGGCACCGATGGGTGCGTGGTGGGCATCGACGTGCTCCAAGGGAGCGTGGTCGTCGACTTCTACTTCCACGGCATCGGAGGGCCGAGCGACTTGGCAAGTGCCTCTCCCGGGGCTCGGCCCCGATCGCGTATGCCAAGAACGCGTTCGGGCCCATCGCGGCGGTCACAAGCGCGCCGTGACCGCCATCCTGACGGCTCATAACGACGCCGGGGGCTCGGCATCGGTGATCGCTCGAGCCTCTTCCCGGGGTTCCTGTCCCGCTGGATCGGGGCGCCAGCCGCAGCCCCCGCAGTAGCCGCCGACGTCATAGCCGTAGCTGCGCTGGCCGTCCCGGCCGAGCCAGAAGTGCCCGTTACCTGCCGGTACCCCGTGCTGCGTTCGGCGAGCGATCAGCGTTCGCTTCGGCCCACGACGGATCGCTATCGTCGATCGGGAGTCGGTAGTTCCGCGGGTCGTCCAATCGCATCTCCAGGTCCCTGTTTCCGACGCTGCTCATCGTACCCAGCTCATGACGGCGCCCGGCTCTGCCATCTCCGCATCGTCTCAGTCCGTGCGGGCTCGCCGGCCAACTCCCGGCGGGACGCCCGAAGGAGCATGCGTCCACGCGTCGCTGTGCCAGCTAGGCTGTCACTGGACGTGATGGACCGCTCGCGCGGGGTCGTCCTCAGAGCCAGCCCGATCGCCGGGCCAGGTCGAGAAGCCCGACCCGGTTCGATACCGCGTACCGGTCGTACATGCGTCGGAGGTGGCTCTCGACGGCGCGTTCCGTGATCCCGAGGTCCGCCCTGGGAATGATCAAACTGGCCGAAAGTAGGGCCAGTTCAGGTGATCATGCCCACCGCCCCGATCTCCTTGTTCAGGCGCCCCGCAGCGACACCCGTCAGGACCTCGCGCTCCCGGTTTGTCGGTGACGGAAGCGCATCTCGCCTCGCCCGCAGGTCTTCCTTGGTCCAGGTGACATCCCCAGCGGCCACGCGTCGGATGGCCGACACGAGGTCCTCCAGGCCCGCTCGCTTGCTCACGTAACCTTCGCCACCGGCCTGGACCGCCGGCGCCCGGTACCGCCCATCGTGGCCCGACCACCAAAGGACCGGCGGACCGTCCAGTGGCAGCGCGTCGGGCGGGCCCAGGGCCAGCTCACCGACGAGGTCGATGTCCGCGATGACGACATCCGGACGATCCCTTGCCGCGAGAGCAACCGTCGTCTCGACCGTGGCCGCCATCCCGATCACCCGGATCCCGCGGCTCGCGAGCGCTTCCTTCGTGACCTCGGCGACGCCGCGGTCATCCTCGAGGAACAGGACGCGGATCTCGCTGTCAGGCATCTCGCCTCCCCTCATCGAGCGGACCTTGCGTGGAAGTACGCACATGGACTGCGTACCGGCCACATTGGAGCGCGGGCCGCCGACCGTCACCGTGGATATCGACGGCCCCACCCCGGGGACGCGAGGCGAAGGAGCCCCAATGAACGCATTCGTCAGCGACGACCACCAGCCTACCCGTGACCGTGTGAGCCGGCTGCTCGAGGCCGAAGGCTTCACGGTCCGCCGGTTCCCGACCGCCGACAGTGCTGCCGCCGCTCTCTCGGAGCCCGACTGCGCGGTCGACCTCGTCGTGACCGACGTCCAGATGCCGGGCGAGATGGACGGGGTCGATCTCGCGGCCATGCTCACGGCGACCCGGCCGAACCTCCCGGTCGTGGTGATGTCGAGCGACCCGCACGAGCTCGAGCGCGCGACCGCCCTCGGCCTCGACGTCCCGACCCTGGACAAGCCGTTCCTCGCGGAGATGCTCATCGACGCGGTCGCCGATGCCCGGGCCCGGCGCCGCCACCCGAGGAAGCTCCGCCTCCCCAACGGGGCGACGGACCGGCTGCCGGGCTTCGTGGCCGATCCGCGGCCCGTGCTCGCGGCGATGTTCGCCGAAGCCACGGCCACCGGGCATCCCCACGTGGGCTCCGAGCACGTCGCGCTCGCGGCGCTCAGGGGCCCCGGCGGGTTCGTCGAGATCGCGACCCTCGCCAGGCTGGATCCGGCCGGTCTCCGGCCCGCGCTCCTGGCGTGCTGCACCACCCCGGCGTCGGACGGCGAGCGCGGGCTCACCTTCCGCACCGCGACGCTGGTGGCGGTCGCGGCACAGCTTGCGGGCCTCGACCATGCGCCAGCGATCCGGCCCGGCGACCTCGTCGCGGCGCTCCTGGGAACGCCCCACGCCATGGCCTGGGCGGGCCTGACGGCCGCGGGGCTGGACCACCGTCTCGTCGTGGAGACCCTGCGGGCCGCGATGGCGCCGGCGGGCGCCAAGACGGACCGGAGCCGGCTCTCGTAGGCAGCGGGCTCGGCGTCCGCCTTGACACAGAAGATATTCTGTATATACTACATGTTCTAGCAAGGTTTCAGAAAGCCCAAGGAGGCAACTATGCAGGCAATTCGGTTCAAGCTCGACGGCGTCATCTACAGCGTGACCAGGGACCAAGTGCCGGCGGGGGTCGCCGGCGAGGAGCCGCAGCCCATCCAGAAGCTGGCCGTTCGCGTGGGCGCTCAGTGGTACCCGGTCAAGCAGGCGTTCGGTCGCGCGGTCGGCCTCGGCAACGACAAGTTCAACTCGAGGAGGGCGTTCGACCTTCTCCAGCGCCTCGACTTCGAGGTTCACGACACCGACGTGGACGGACCGCTGCCGGTCGATGTCATACCGGGCGCAGGTTCGGCCCCGGTCGCCCACGTCGACCGCGTCGTCCTCCTCGGGCTTGCCGTTCAGCTCTACGCGGGGCGTCAGGACGTCGATGCCGCAACGGTCCTCGCGACGGCCGCGGAGTTCGGCCAGTGGATCGGAGGCACGCCGGCATGACCGCGACGCTTGAAGAGCTCTTGGCGGCGGCGAGCACCGCATCTCCAGCCGAGCGGATCGGGTTCCGGGACGCGATCGCCGCGTTTGGAGTCAGCGCCATCGCCGCAATCGCACCCTGGCTTGGCGACCCTCGGCTCGGGGCGTTCGCCGTGCGGGTCATCCAAACCACCGGTCGCCAGGGGCACTCGGCTGAGGCATTTGCGACCCTCAAGGGGGGCTTGGGCGCCGCTCCGAACGAAGCCGTCCGGGGCGATATCGAGGCAGGACTCGCGGAGTTCGCGCCTCCCGGCCGGCGCCGTCCGGCGGCTGGCCAGGCAGGGTACGAAATCCTTGCCGAGGGCCTCACGCTCCGCGGGCAGCCCGCAATCCAGTACCGGATCGAGACGCACAAGAAGCGCGGCCACTTCAACGTCCCTCGGGCCATCATGGAGCTGCTGGGCATCCCCACAGACGGCGTCGTCGATCTTGATGTGCGCCGATCGTCGACCGGCGGGGTCGTCTTCTCCGGACGGATGGGGATCGCTTCAGGGACGGAGATCTACCCGGCCGCAGGGGACCCATCCACGGCTGAGCTCCGTGCGTTGAACCCGTACGAGTCAGTCGATGTCACCGTCGCTGCGGCGAGATGACGGCTCGGGTCCGTCGAGCAGGGTCCGCGTCCAACCCGCTGCCGGCGGGGGGCCGAGGCCCATCGCGAACGGATCGGCGCCTGACAAACGATCAGGGGCAGCAGGATCAAGCGAAGCGCGCCGGTTCCTTCGTGAATCAGGCGAAGAAACGGGGTGGGAGTCAGGCGAACTGGCCATCGATCGACCTCCTCGGCGGGTTGTCCGAGAGGGATCGAAACCACAACATCTGGTGGTCAGGCCACGGTGGCTGCACCACAGGTAGTGTGTTGGCTGGCGCGCTAGGATTCGAACCTAGAACCCCCTGATCCAGAGTCAGGTGCCATACCGTTAGGCCACGCGCCAGCGACCGGGGCGAAGTCTACCCCATCAGGGCGTGGGCGCGTTCAGGAAGGCCTGGTTCGCGGTCTCCACGTAGTAGCCAAGGCCGGTCGACTCGTCGCCGGGGTAGGTCGCGACGAGCATGTCGTTGATCGTGGTCTGCGCCATCTCCTCGCCCATGTGCTGCGCCAGCCAGGTCACGGCCGCGGTGCCGTCGGCCTCGCCCAGCATGGCTCCCAGGAAGAACCCCAGGCCGGTGATGGCGTCCTCGGGCTTGGGCATCGTCTTGCCGTCAGAGCCCAGGACCCCCACGAACGCGTCACCCATCACGCCGTCCGGGTCCGTGACCACCGCCACGATGGTGGTGAGCTTCGTGGTGTCGTCGGTCCCGACGCAGCGGGTGATCGTGTAGCCCGCGGCCTGCGTGCTCGGCGACGGATCTCCGCACGTGAGGCCGTTGCTTTCGTAGTAGGAGAGGATCTGCGCGGCGGGGAAGACGAAGCCGCCGAGGGCGGGGTCCTTGGTGGCGGCCGGGCTGTCGGCCGGGGCGATCGTGGGTGCCTCGGTGGCCGGAGCGGCGGTGGATGACGGCGTCGGGGGTGCCGCGGTGGGAGCGGCGGTGGGGGCCGGCGTGGGGGCGGCGGTCGGTGCCGGGGTCGGCGACGCAGCGGCCCCACCGCACCCGGCGAGCAGGATGGCACCGGCCAGGCCGAAGACGGCGAGCAGGCGGGCCGGGGTTCGGTCGGTGGCGGTCATGGCCTCTCCTTCGGTCGGGACGGCGGGTGTCGGCGGCAGGCCGATCCGCGAAGGAGCGTACCGGAGTCGACCGTCGTCTACGCGGGCTCCACGACGG
Source organism: uncultured Chloroflexia bacterium (assembly GCA_963788375.1). GTDB lineage: Bacteria > Chloroflexota > Limnocylindria > Limnocylindrales > CSP1-4 > CAIXZV01. The sequence goes on along the minus strand of CAWBGT010000015.1, from coordinate 76,346 downwards.
GGAAGCCCTCGCGCTCGGCCGCCCGGGCGAGCCGGTCGTCGAGCGTCACGAAGGGGAGGCTGCGGGGGTCGTCGTCGGCCGCCACGATGGCCGCCGCCAGTTGGAGGGCGTCTGCCGCACGGATTGCGTGGACTCGGAGGAGGCGCTCGGCGGTCTTCCGTAAACGCGAGGCGGGCTGGATCTCCTGCCAGGATGCGACGTGGGCCTCGAGGCGCCGGTACGCCACCGCGACCTCGGGCGCTCCGATCCTGCCATCCCGCTCGAGTCGCGCCAGGGCCGAGATGCACTCAACCTCCGTACCCCACCAGGCGACGATCTGGGGATCCTCCTCGAATGCCGCGGCCACGGCCACGCTGGCCGGTCTGCGCAACCAGCAGCGGGACGATCGACGATGCGTCCCAGAACCTCACCAGCCCGTCCGCCGCTCTTCGAGAATGATGTCCACGGCGCTCAGCCCCTCCCCGCGCAGCTTGGGTCCAGGGGTCCTCATCATCTCGACCGGCGGCGCGGTGCGACCCCGGCGGACGAGGCCCGCCCGCTCCAGGCGTGACAGCCGGTCCTCGACGTCCACGCGACCGGCCACGGGTTCGATGACAGCCACGGGAACCCCCCTGTCGGTGACGACGACGGACTCGCCGGCCTTGACGCGGTCGATGATCGCGCTGAGCCCGTTCTTGACCTCGGTGATGGTCGCGGTCTCCATGCTGGCTATAATGGCCAGATCGAAAGAGCCTGTCAAGGATGGAAGCGGGCCTGTCGAAACCCGGTCGCCTCAGCCCGCTCCCGCCCCCAACGCGACGGTCCGCGCGGCAGATCGTGCCAGCCCGTCGGCCAGCGCGGCGCCCAGCAGCCGCGACAACTGGTCCCACTCGATCAGGAACCCGTCGTGACCCTTGGTGGTCTCGATCTCGCGGTAGCCGGCGTCCACGCCCGCGGCCGCGGCCTCTCCCACGAGCAGCCGCACCTGGTCCGGGCCGTAGAGGAGGTCGCCCTCGATGCCGATGCCGGTCAGACCCGTCTCCGCCCTCGCGATGATCCGGAATGCCTCCACCATGCCGCCGCGGTCCCGGCCGATGTCGTGCGCGTCCATGACCCTGACGAAGACGGCGTACGTCTCGGGGTCGAAGCGGTCCAGCAGCTTGCGACCCTGGTGGTCCAGGTAGGAGACGACGGAGAAGCGGCCGTCGTCCTGGACGTTGCGCCCGAAGCGACCGTCGAAGTCGGCCTCGGAGCGGTAGGTGGTCATGGCGAGCTGGCGGGCGATGGCGAGGCCCTCCAGGCCCAGCCGGTCCACGAGCTCCAGCTGGATGTGGTTCCAGGCGATGGCGAGGGGACCGGTGGCGGCGGGTGCTCCGATCGGGACCACGTGGCCCACGGCGGCGGGCCGCTCCAGCGCCACCTCCAGGGCCACCATGCCGCCGAGGCTGCCACCGGCGACGAGGACGAACCCCTCGATGCCGAGGTGGTCGGCCAGACGCCAGATCGCCCGGGCCTCGTCCCGCGCGGTCGGCTGGGGGAACGTCCGGCCCCAGGCTTCGCCGGTGGCCGGGTTGACGGAGGTGGGGCCGGTGGACCCGTATCGGCCGCCGAGCAGGTTGGCGCACAGGACGCCGTAGCGGTCCGTGTCGAAGACCTTGCCGGGCCCGATGAGCGGTGCCCACCAGTCGCCGGCGGCATCGGCCGACCCGGTGAGCGCGTGGACGACCAGGACCTGCGGCGCGTCCGGGCCGGGCCCGTCGTGCCGGTAGGCCATGGTCAGGGGCAGGGTCCTGGAATCGGCTTGGCCGCCGGTCTCCAGGGCGAACGCCCCGAGATCGGCGGCCTCGATCCGCCCGGTCCCCAGGAGGGTCCGGGCGGATCCGGTGTCGGGTTGGGCGTGTGCCCCCGGGGAGGCGGGCTCCCCGGTGGCACGCGTGGCATCCGGCGACATGGCCGGTCTCAGAGGGCCGCGGGCTCGCGCTCGGCCGAAGCGTCGGTCGCGGCGCGCAGCGCCTGGTCCAGGTCGGCGAGGATGTCGTCGATGTGCTCGATGCCGACCGAGAGGCGGATGAGGTCCGGCGTGACGCCGGTGCTCACCTGCTCATCGGGCCCGAGCTGCTGGTGGGTGGTGGAGGCCGGGTGGATGATGAGGCTCTTCGCATCGCCCACGTTGGCCAGCAGGCTGAACAGCTTCACGCTGTCGATCAGCGCCCGACCGGCGTCGACGCCGCCCTTGATGCCGAAAGTGACGAGGCCGCCGAACCCGCCCTTGAGCGTGCGCTTGGCAATCTCGTGGGAGGCGTGCGAGGCGAGGCCCGGGTAGCTGACCCACTCGACCTCCGGGCGGTCCTGCAGCCACTGCGCCACGGCGAGCGCGTTCTGGCTGTGGCGCTCGATGCGCAGCGGGAGGGTCTCCAGGCCCTGGATGAGCTGCCAGGCGTTGAACGGGCTCAGCGCCGCGCCGAGGTCCCGGAGGCCCTGGACCCGGAGCTTGAGGATGAACGCCAGGGGCCCGAACGCCTCGGTGTAGGACACGCCGTGGTAGGACGGGTCCGGCGCCACGAAGTCCTCGTGGAACCGCGGGGAGGCGGCCCAGTCGAACTTGCCCGAGTCCACGACCACGCCGCCGATGACGGTGCCGTGGCCGCCGATCCACTTCGTGGCCGAGTGGACGACGATGTCGGCGCCGAGCGCGATGGGCTGTGCGATCAGGGGAGCACAGGTGTTGTCGACGATGAGCGGCACGCCGTTCGCGTGGGCCACGTCCGCGATGCCCCGGATGTCGGCGACGTCCAGGCGCGGGTTGCCGATGGTCTCGAGGTAGAGGGCGCGGGTGTTGTCGTCGATTGCCGCGGCGTAGTTGGCCGGGTCGCTGCCGTCCACGAACTTCACCGTGATGCCGAGCTTCGGCAGGGTGTAGTGGAACAGGTTGTAGGTGCCGCCGTAGAGGCTGGAGCTGCTGACGATGTTCTGGCCGGCGCGGGCGATGTTGAGGATCGCCAGCGTCTCGGCGGCCTGCCCGGACGCGAGGCCGAGGGCCGCGACGCCGCCTTCGAGCGCCGCCACGCGCTCCTCGAAGACGCCCGTCGTGGGGTTCATGATCCGGGTGTAGATGTTCCCGAACTCCTGGAGGCCGAAGAGCCTGGCGGCATGCGCCGCGTCGTCGAAGACGTAGGAGGTCGTGGCGTAGATCGGGACTGCGCGGGCCTTGGTGGTGGGGTCGGGGACCTGGCCGGCGTGGAGGGCCTGGGTCTCGGGGCGAAGGGCGCCGAGGCCGTTCGGGTCGAAGCTCATCTCGTTCGTTCTCCGGGGTTCTGTCGTGGCTTGTCGGGTGGTCTGGTCGTCGAGGGGCCCTGGTGGGTCGAACTCGGCGGCTACCCGTCGTTTGTGGCCGGAGAACAAAGAAGCCGCGAACCCTCGCTGGTTCGCGGCCCCGGGACCTCGGCTCCGAGATCCCCGCTGTCACTGGCTGACGGTCAGCGCGGAGAAACTCGGCGCCCGTCCTCCGAACGACGGGGCCGCCCACGCATGCACATCAACCAGGAAACCGTGGTGTGGCTCATCAGGCCGCGAAGGATGGGGGACGAGACGGGTATGCGTCAAGTCCGGGGCCCGGTTCGGGGATGGCCGCAACCGAAATGCAACGCTGGTGGCAGGTTCGCCGACACTCTCCGCGCCGCCCCGCGCGACGCGCGGTGACGCCGCGCTGCCCGCCGTGCATCATCCGCAGATGTCGAACCTGCCCGCCACGTTCCGCGCCTACGTCGTCGACCGCCCCGAGGGCGGTGTCTTCTCGCGCGGCATCCGCGAGATGCCCATCTCCGACCTGCCGCCCGGCGAGGTCACCGTCCGCGTCGAGTGGTCCGGCGTCAACTTCAAGGACGGGCTGGCTGCTCGCGAGGACGGCCGCGTCGCGCGCGGTTACCCGCTGGTTCCGGGGATCGACCTCGCGGGGACCGTGATCGCCTCGGACGATGACGCGTTCCCCGAGGGCGCGAAGGTGCTCGCCCACGGCTACGACATCGGCGTCGCGCGCCACGGCGGCTACGCGGAGCTGGCGCGGGTGCCGTCGGGGTGGACCGTGCCGCTCCCGGCCGGGCTGACCGCGCGCGAGGCGATGGAGATCGGCACGGCCGGCTTCACCGCGGCGATGAGCGTCGCGGCCCTCGAGGAGCGTGGCCTGCGACCCGGCGATGGTCCCGTCCTGGTCACCGGGGCCTCCGGCGGCGTGGGCTCGACGGCGGTCGCCATCCTCGCCACCCGCGGCCACGAGGTCTGGGCCGCCACGGGCAAGGCGGACGAGGCGGAGCGCCTGACCCTCCTCGGTGCGGCCGGAATCCTGACGCGTGAGGACGTCACGGTCCCGGGCAAGCCGCTGGACAGGGTCCGCTGGGCCGGCGCCGTGGACACGGTCGGCGCGGCCACGCTGCCGTACGTGCTGCGGACGCTCCGGATCGGGGCCGCGGTCGCGTCGTCCGGGAACGCGAGCGGCGCGGAGCTCGCGACCACGGTCTTCCCGTTCATCCTCCGCGGCGTCGCGCTGCTGGGGATGGACTCGGCGAACATGGCGATCGAGCCGCGCCGCGCGCTCTGGAACCGGCTGGCGAAGGATCTGCTGCCGCGCGGCATCGACGACGGCATCACCGAGGTGGACCTGGCGTCACTGGAGCCCGCGCTCGAGGCGATCGTGGCCGGGCAGGCGCGCGGGCGCTGGGTGGTGCGCGTCGCCGGCTGACGCCTACTCCAGCTCGCCCCGCAGCTGGGCCAGCGCCCGCCCCAGCGGCTCCTCCATGTGCGCCGACGGGTACGGTCCATCCGCGAGTGCGGCCCCGATGTCCATGAACCCGCCGTGGACGAGCCTCGCGCGTGCCGTCACCTCGCGCAGCTCCTCCAGTGACCGCTCCACGAACGCGCGTCCGGCGTGGTCTCCGTGCCCAGGCACCACCACCGTGGCGGGTCCGGTCATCGCCAGCATCGTCTCGACCGTGGCGGGCCAGTCCATCGGGAACCCGTCGCCGAAGTCGGGCGCCGCCCCGTTCTCGAGCAGGTCCCCGGCACACAGCACATCCGCGTCCGGGACGCGAATGACGATGTCGTTGTCGGTGTGCCCGCGACCCAGGTACGCGAGCTCCACGGTGAGGCCGCCCAGGTCGATGACGGCGTGGTCCGCGAAGGTCCGGTCGGGAGGGTCGAGGATGACGTTCGCGAGATCGTCGGCCAACTCCGGCTCCTCCTCCGAGACCCTCCGCCGCTGGCTCTCTCCGGTGACCTCGATCATCGTGGCGCAGCGCTCGTGGCCCCAGATCACGGTCGGGCGGAGCTCGTGGTTGCCGAAGGCATGGTCGTAGTGGCCATGCGAGTTGACGACGACGTCGAAGCGCCCGATCCCGAGCCTCCGCGCGTCCGCGAGAAGCTCCCGTGCCTGGGCCGGCGTGGAGCGCGTGTCCACGACCAGGGTCCGTTCGCCGCCGCGGACGACCACGATGTTCTGGTCGTAGAACGCGTAGCGGCGGACGAAGACGCCCTCGCCGATCTCAACCCAGGGTGACGTCATGGCACCGATCGTAACCGCGCCCCACCGAACCGACTACCCTGTTGCGACAAGGAGGCACCCATGACCGCCATCGCCAACCAGCTGGGCACCGTCCCGTCCGAGGGAACCACCAGCGTCGCCGACGGCACCACGCTCCGGACCCTGCACTGGGCGCCCGAGGGCGAGCCGTGGACGGTGGCGCTCGTGGTCCACGGTCTGGGGGAGCATGCCGGCCGGTACGGGACGGTCGCCGAGGCGCTCACCGGCGCGGGGATCGACGTCTTCGCCTACGACCAGCGCGGGTTCGGCGGGTCGGCGGGGGTCCGTGCCTACGTGGACCGCTTCAGCCAGTTCCACGACGACCTGGCCGAGCGGATGCTCGCCGCCCGGGCCGCGAGCCCCGGCCTGCCGCTGGTCCTGTACGGCCACTCGCTGGGCGGCCTGATCACCGCCGGCTACGTGCTCTCGGGGCGGGAGCTGCCGATGCCGGACCTCCTCGTGCTCTCCGCGCCTGGCCTGGACGCCGAGCAGCCGGCCTGGAAGAAGACCCTGGCGAAGGTCCTGACCGGCATCACGCCGAAGATGAAGCTGGCGAACGGGCTGGCGAAAGGCGGTCTCTCGCGGGATCCGGCCGTAGAGGCGGCCATGGACGCCGATCCGCTGTGCATCAACACGTCCACGGTCCGATTCGGGGCGGAGGCGTTCGCCGAGCAGGACCGGGTCCAGGCCGCCATCGCCGGGATCTCCGCCATGCCGATGCCAACGTACGTGTTCCACGGCTCGGCCGATCCGATCGTGGCACCGGCGGCCAGCGCGATCCTCGAGGGCAAGGGCAACGTCACCCGTCGCGTGCACGAGGGCCTGCGCCACGAGTGCCACCACGAGCCCGAGCACGAGCAGGTCCTCGGCGAGGTGGTCGCGTGGATCCGGGCCAACGTGAACGCCCCGGCCGCGGGAGCCACCGAGGCGGCGGCGGTCCCGGAGGTCTCCGCCGCGTCGCCGGTGTAGACTCGCGGGACAATCGAATAGTCGCCTCCGGGGAGCGCCGCAAGCGCTGAGAGTGTGGTTTGACCACAGACCCGCGGAACCTGATCCGGTTCGTACCGGTGTAGGAAGCAGGCCCGCACGCGTCGACGCCGTCCCCGGCCCCCGGGGGCGGCTCTGTTCTCCCTGGAGGCCCCGACGCGATCGTGATCCATCGTCCCCGCCGCTCCCATGCCGCTCGTACGGCCCCGCTGGTCATCGCACTGGCTCTCGTGGTGGCCGGATGCGGATCGCCGGCCCCGACGCCGGGGCCATCTGCGTCGATCCCCCCGACTCCGGCGCCCCCCGCCTCGCCCGCCGCATCCGTCGTCGCGACCGCGTCGCCGGCCGCCCCAGTGACCGTCCGGCTCGCCCTCGACTGGACGCCGAACACGAACCACCTCGGCTTCTACGTGGCCCAGTCGAAGGGCTGGTACGCGGAGGCCGCCATCGCCCTGGACATCCTCCCGTACGGCGGCACCGCGCCCGAGGCGATCCTCGCCGCTCACCAGGCCGAGTGCGGGATCAGCTTCCAGGACTCGATGACGTTCGCGGTCGCGGCGGGCGCGCCCGATCGTCTCGGTCATGGCGATCCTCCAGCACACGGCGCAGGACATCGCGGTGCTGGCGGACTCGGACATCACCCGGCCGAAGCAGCTGGACGGCAGGACGTACGCGGGCTTCGGCTACCCGAACGAGGTGCCTACCCTGCAGTCCGTCATCCGCGCCGATGGCGGCACGGGGACGTTCGACACGGTGATCCTGGACACGGCGGCCTACGAGGCGCTGTACGCCAAGCGCGCCGACTTCGTCATCACGTTCGCGGCGTGGGAGGGGATCGAGGCGGCCCAGCGCGGCGTGGACCTGCGGACGTTCCGCTTCACCGACTACGGGTTCCCCGACTTCTACCAGGTGGTGCTGGCCTGCGACCGCGACTGGCTGGCGAAGGATCCGGCGGCCGCGAAGGCGTTCGTCTCGGCGACGGCGCGCGGGTTCGGGTTGGCGGCGCTCAACCCCGACGAGGCGGCGGCGATCCTGATCTCGTCAAACCCGGGCGTCTTCGACGCGAACCCCGACCTGCCCAAGGCCTCCGCGACCTACCTGGCCGAGCAGGGCCTGTTCATGGATCCGCACAACGGGGTGGGCACCCAGACGCTGGAGAAGTGGAGCGGGTACTCGGGGTTCCTGTACCAGCAGGGGCTCCTGGTCGACGGGCAGGGGGCCGCGCTGGCGGCGCCGCCGGACTACGCGTCGCTGTTCACGAACGAGTTCCTGCCGTGAGCGCGGCCCGCCGGAAGTCGGTCCTGTTCGTGATGAGGCTCGGCGCATCAGCGTGAGGACCCGGCTCCCGTCGCTCGCGCTCATCGCCCTCCTCCTGGTGGGGTGGGAGGCCTACGTTCGCGTCGCAGGGGTGAGCCCCATGGTGCTGCCGGGGCCTGTGCGGATCCTCCAGTCGCTCTGGGAGTTCCGTTCCGATGCCGTCCGTCACACGATCCCCACGCTGATCGAGACGGTGGTGGGGTTCCTGGTGGCGGTGGTCCTGGCCGTGGCGGCGGCCGCGGTGATGGACCGGACGCCGGTGGTGCGCCGCGCCCTGGAGCCGATCCTCGTCACCTCGCAGACGATCCCGATCGTCGCGCTTGCGCCGCTGTTCCTTCTCTGGTTCGGGTTCGGGCTGGCGCCCAAGGTGCTCGTCGTGGTGCTGGTGACGTTCTTCCCGATCGTGGTGGCGCTGCTGGACGGGTTCGGCGCCGTGCAGCCCGAGGCATCCGACCTGATGCGCTCCTATGGGGCCACGGACGCGGAGGCGTTCCGGTTCCTCCGCTGGCCGTCTGCGTTGCCCAACCTGTTCACGGGGCTCCGGATCTCCGTGGTGTACGCGGTGATCGGGGCGGTCTTCGGCGAGTACGTCGGGGCGCGCGAGGGGCTGGGGATCTGGATGCAGATCTCGGCGAACGCGTTCCGCACGGACCTGGTGTTCGCCGCGGTGGTGGTGACGTCCGCCCTGTCTCTGGTCCTGTACTGGGCGGTGGGGGCGCTGCGGCGGGTCGTCGTCCCGTGGGCGCCGGGCGTGCGGCACGAGAGGGCGGTGAGCACGGAGCCCTTCTGAGACCGGCACCAGGCGTCGTCTACATGCCCTCGCGCATGAGCCGCCACACCGCCCGCGCCCCCGGGCGCGACCCGTAGAGCAGCACGCCGACCGCGTAGATCCGCGCCGCGACCCACAGGGCCAGCGCGAGCATCGCGACCAGCAGCACCAGCGACAGGACGATCTCCCACGGCAGGGCCGCCCCGATGGCGATCCGGCCGAGCATCATGAACGGTGCCAGGAAGGGGAACATCGCCAGGCTCACGACCCAGCCCGCCTGGATGTCGATCAGCCCCGTGGCGGCGTAGACGCCGATGATGTAGCCCGCGGTCGAGAGCAGCGTCAGCGGCATGACCGCGGCGCTGACGTCCTCCTGCCGGCTGACCAGCGACCCGGCCGCGGCGAACAGCGTCGCGTAGAGCAGGAACCCGAGGACGCCGTACACGCCAAAGGCGAGCAGCAGCCCCGGCGTCAGCCCCTGTGGGAGGTCCACCGCGCCGCCGCCGGTCCCCAGGACGAGCTCGGCCACCGTGCCCTGGAGGAGCAGGGCCACCACGCCAGCGAGCACGACCGCCGCGTACTGGGTGAAGGCGACCGCTCCCACGCCGAATACCTTGCCGGCAAGGAGCTGGAGGGGTGTCGCCGCGTTGAGAATCACCTCCATGACACGGGAGGATTTCTCCTCCACCACGCTCATCGCGATCCAGTTCCCGTACATGACCACCATCATGAAGATCAGGATCGTCATGCCGAAGGAGAGGATGTCCTGGCCCACCGCGGCCGCGGTGTCGCGCGTGGGATCGGTCTTCGCCGGGTCTGGCCAGGTGACTGCGAACTCTGCCGGCGCGAACAGCGCCGCCTGTTCGGCAGGCGTGACCCCAAGCCCGCCAAGGCGGTCGGCGATCGCCAGGGCGGTCGCCGCCTGCCGGATGAGGGTGGCGGTGCGGCCGGTCGACGGCTCGTCGGTGTAGAGGGTGAAGGCCAGCTGCCCGGATGTACCCCGTCCGAGGCTGAGGAGCGCCCCGTAGGTCCCGTCGACCACGGCCTTGCGCCCGGCGGCGACATCGGCACCACGGTGACCACGAAGTCCGGCTGTGCCTCGGGGTCTGGCGTGCCGGTGCCGGTCGGGGCGTTGAGCACTGCTGACAGGGTGGTGGCGGCAGTCTCGGCGAGCCCCGGCTCGGAGGCCACGACGGCGATCCTGGTGGGGTTCACGCGTTCCAGCTGGCGCATGATCACGGGCAGGAACGCGATGACCGCCACGCCGATCACCAGCAGCGCCGTCCCCAGCACGAAGGTGCGGGTCCTGACCCGGACGAGGTACTCGCGACGCGCGACGGTTGCGATGTTGGACGCCGTGCTCATGCCCTCGCTCCCGCCGCCGCCAGCGTGCGCTCCTCGTCCGTCTCGAGCGCACCGACCCGCTCGACGAACACGTCCTCCAGCGACGGATCGGTGACCTCGAAGCGGAGGACCTCCTCGCCGCGGTCGAGGGCGCCGCGCAGGATGACCTGGGGGTCGAGGCCGGCCGCCACGCGCAGCTCCGTGTAGTCGTTGCCGCTCCGGGTGACCGTGACCTCGGGGAACGAGGCCAGCCAGTCGAGCCCGTCGTCCGACGGGTCGCGATGCGGACCGCCTGGTGGCCCGTGGACCGCCGGACGTCGCGCGTGGAGCCGCTGGCGACGATCCGCCCGTGGTCGATGATCGCCACCGAATCGCACAGGGCCTCTGCCTGCTCCAGCTGGTGGGTGCTGAACACGAGCGTCTTCCCGGTGTCACGGAGCTCGAGGAAGGCGGACTTCAGCAGCGCCACGTTCACCGGGTCGAGGCCGACGAACGGCTCGTCCATCAGCAGCACGTCGGGGTCCTGGAGCATGGTCGCGACGTACTGCACCTTCTGCTGGTTTCCCTTGGACAGTGTCTCGGCTCGGCGGTCGGCGAGGTCCGCGATCCGGAAGCGCTCGAGCCACGCCATCGCCTCCCTCCGCGCCTTCGGGCGCGGCACCCCGTAGAGGGCGGCGAAGTGCACCAGCTGGTCGATGACGGGCATGGCCAGGTAGAGCCCGCGCTCCTCCGGCATGTAGCCCCACGTGCGGCGCGGCCACGAGCGTGCCGGCTCCCCGTTCCAGGTGACGCTGCCCTCGTCCGGCTTCATGAGGCCCAGGACGATCCGCATCGTGGTGGTCTTGCCGGCGCCGTTGGCGCCCAGGAAGCCGAAGACCTCCCCCGGACGGACGGCAAAGGAGACGCCGTCGAGGGCCTGCACCTCGCCGAAGCGCTTGCGGAGGCCGTCGATCACAAGGGTCATCGTGCGTGGTTCCTCCCGATCCGTCCGCTGCCGTGGCGGTGTCTCCACTCTCGGCTTCCCGTCGGACGCCGGACGCCTGCCATCGAGTCCGATCGAGTGGGCCGGTTGACGTCGTGCGACCCGTGCCGAGTGACGCCCCGCGGGTGCGAGCCCCAGGCGCCCGTGCGATCATCCGCGCCAGCGAGGCGACCCGAGACGATGACTCCAGAGGTGGGCGAACGTGGCTGACGGCCGGACGATCGTGTTCTTCCCGGAGGGCGCCTACGGCCCCACGAACAATTGCGCGGGCATCGGCAAGGTCCTGCGCGCCCGCGGCCACCGCGTCGTGTTCATCGTGGAGGAGAGCTTCGCCGGCAGCCTCGAGGCAAAGGGCTTCGAGGAGCGGCTCATGCGCCTTGGCCCGCCGCCCGCGGAGCCCGAGATCCCGGGCCAGTTCTGGATCGACTTCATCCGCGACACGGCCCCCGTCTTCCGCAAGCCCACCATCGAGCAGCTCGGCGAGTTCATCGCCCCCACCTACCAGGCCCTCATCGACGGCAGCAGGTACGTGAACCCGCGGTTGGAGGAGATCCTGGGGGAGCTCGAACCCGACGTCATCGTCGAGGACAACGTGGTGAGCTTCCCGGCCGTCATGGCCGCAGGCCGCCCGTGGGTCCGCCTCCTCTCGTGCAACCCGGCCGAGATCAAGGACCCGCTCATCGCGCCATTCTCGTCCGGGTACCCGGTGGCGGACAGGACGCAGTGGCCGGCGTTCCTGGACGAGGTCCGCCGGACCCACGGCGACATGTGGGCCGGCTTCGACGCCTTCTGCCGCGACAACGGGGCCGGGGGCCTGGCGTGGGGCGACAACGGCCCGGACTTCATGCACGAGTCGCCGTACCTGAACATCTACTCCTACCCGGCCGAGGCCGACTACGCCCGCGCGAACCCCCTCGGTCCGACCTGGCACCAGCTGGATTCCACGGTCCGCGCATCCGACACGGCATGGGAGCTGCCGGGGCCGCTGGCAAGCCGCCCGGGCGCGCTGATCTACCTCTCGCTCGGCTCGCTCGGCTCAGCCGACGTTGGCCTGATGCAGCGGCTGGTGGACCTGCTCGGGCGGACGGAGCACCGCGTCATCGTGTCGAAGGGCCCGCTCGCGGACGAGATCACGCTCCACGACAACATGACCGGCGCGGGCTTCCTCCCGCAGCCCGCGGTGCTGCCGATGGTCGACCTCGTGATCACCCACGGCGGCAACAACACCGTGTTCGAGTGCTTCCACCACGGCAAGCCGATGATCGTGCTGCCGCTGTTCTGGGACCAGGTGGACAACGCGCAGCGCGTGGACGAGACGGGTTTCGGGCGGCGGCTGGCGACGTACGACTTCGCCGACGAGGAGCTGGCGGGAGCGATCGAGGCGTTCTTGGCCGATACGCCGCTGCGGGCGAGGATGGCGGGGATCGCGGCGCGGATGCAGGCGTCGCGCGGGACCGAGCGCGCCGCAGACCTGATCGAGCGGCTGGCGATGACCGGGGCGCCGGTCACGCGGTAGCGGCGGGCTGGTTTCGGCGACCGCTGCGCTACCCTGCCCCCGTGCCGACCCCGATGACCGTCTCGCGAGCCGACGTCGCGGCCGCCGTCCGGGCGCTGGATCCGGACGACGTGGCCGCGCGCCGGTGGTACGTCCACAAGGGCGAGACCCCGACGGCGGCCCGCCTGGCACATGCCTTCCCGCTCTCGGACGCGGTGGTCCTTGCGCTGGTGGACCTGTGGCTGGGCGGGACGGGGGCGTGCGGGGCCGACGCAGGTGGCGAGCCCGGGCCGCAACGAGCGCTATGCGATCCCCTTCGTCCGCGATCCCGTCTCCGGCGCCGTCCGCGAGGCGGCCACGGGCGACGGAGCGTGGCGCGCGCTCGCCGTGGCCATCGCCGAGGGCCGCACGATCGCCGCGCTCCCGCTCGGTGACGCCGGCGCAGGGCTTGACGCGGCCCTGATCTGCCGGCCGGCATCGGGGCTCGGGGCCACCTGGCACGGGACCACGGGCGAGCTGGCCGATGCCGACGAACGTCCGCTCGGCCGCGACCAGTCGAACACCTCGGTGGTGCTGGGCGACGCGCTGCTCCTCAAGGGGTACCGCAGGATCCAGCCCGGCCTCAACCCGGACCTGGAGCTGACCGCGTTCCTCTCGGAGGAGGCAGGGTTCCCCGGCGTCCCAATCCTGGCGGGCTGGGCGGAGGTCGTCTCGCGCGACGGCGGCGCCGCCACCGTTGCGATGCTCCAGGCGTTCATCGCGGACGCCGACGACCTGTACGAGACCCTGGCCGAGCGCCTCGCCGGGTTCATCGCCGGGCCGCCGGAGCTCGTGAGCATCGAGGACGTCACGGGGGTCGCCGAGGACCTTGGCCTGCTCGTCGCCGGCCTCCACGCGGCCCTCGCATCGCCGCCCGCCGACGTGCCGGACCTCGCGCCGCGCCTCGCCGCGCACGACGAGCTCAGGGCGTGGCGCCTGGACGCGCACCGCCAGCTGAGCCTGGCGATCCCGGCGGTCGCGGCCGTGGACCCGGAGGCCGCCGCAGAGCTCCGCCGCGAGTCGGCTGCCATCGCCGCCCGCGCGTCGCGGTTCGAGGCCGTGGCCACCGCGCCGCTGGTCATGCGGATCCACGCGGACCTGCACCTGGGCCAGGTCCTCGTGAGTGACGACGGCTACCGCGTCATCGACTTCGAGGGCGAGCCGCTCCGTTCCGTCGAGGACCGTCGGCGCCTGGACTCCCCGCTGCGGGACGTGGCCTCGATGCTCCGCTCGCTGGACCACGTCGCGCGAAGCGGCCTCCGTCGGGCCGAGAGGCGGAACGGCGGAGCGCTCGAGCGGCCGGGACTGGACGCCGAGGCCTGGATCGAGCGGGCGCGCGAACGGTTCCTCGCGGCGTACGCCGGCGGCCTGCGCGCGGCCGGCTCGAGGATCATGCTGGACCCTGACCTCCTCGATGCGTTCGAGGTGGCGAAGGAGACCTACGAGCACGTCTACGCGGCGACCGTGCTGCCGTCCTGGCTGTGGGCACCACGAGGGGGGATGCGATGGCTGCTGACGCACGGGGAGAGTCGGTGAGCGGCCCGGTGGAGGATCGCGCGGAGGCGTTCCTCTCGGACATCGTGGCCGGTCCCGACGAGCTCGCGGCCGTGCTGGCGGCCCAGCGCATGGCGATCCGCGACGTCCCGTACGGCGTCACGGCGCGTCCGGTATGGCGGTTCGCCGGCCTGGGCAGCTCGCGCTTCGCGGCGATGGACGCGGCGGCGCGGCTTCGTTCGGTCGGTCGGGACGCGCACGCTGAGCTTTCCTCGTCCGCGGGTAGGTCGCCGGGCGGCCGGGACGTGCTGTTCGTGGCGATATCCGCGTCGGGCCGCACGCCGGAGACGCTGGCCGCCGTCGAGCACCACCTGGGGTCGTCGTTCGTCCTGGGGCTCACGGCCCGCGGTGATTGCCCGCTCGTCCGGCTGGCGGACGCCGGGATCCCGTTGAAGGCGGGCCATGACGAGACGGCCGGGATCGCATGCCTGTCGTACCGGGCCACGGTGGCAGCGCTCGCGCTGCTTGCCGCGGAGGGGGAGCCCGAGCTGGAGCCCGGGGGGATCGACGCTGCCGCTCCCGCGCTCGCCGCGCTGATCGCCGGGCGCGATGCGTGGCTCGGCGCCGCCGCGGACCGGCTGGACGGGGGTCGCCCGATCCACGTGCTGGGGGACGGCGCCAGGCTTGGCGGGCTCGAGCAGGCCGCGCTCATGCTCCGGGAAGCTCCCCGGATCCCCGCGCTCCCGCTCGACACCGGCGACTGGCTCCACACCGGGCTCTACACGCTCTTCCCGGGCGACCCGGTCCTGTTGTTCACCGGCTCGCCCGCCGATGACGAGGCGGTGGCCACCATCCGCGCGCGCGGTGGCGTGCTGGTGTCGGTCGGGGCGGATCGGCCCGATGCCGATGCGTCCGTGCCGTTGGCGGCGGCGGTCCTCGCCGATCCTGTGGTCCGGGCGCTGGTCGAGCCGGCAGTGGCCGAGCTCCTTGCCGCCGAGCTCTGGCGCCGCACCGGTGCACGGATGATCCGCGAGTCCCGGACCGGCTGAGGCGCGGATCGGGCGGCCTCCCTACCGGAGAACCTCGACCACCTCGTCGAGGTCGACCAGGCGGCCCGTGTGGAACGGCACCTCCTCGCGGACGTGACGGCGGGCCTGCGTGGCGCGGAGGTCCCGCATGAGGTCGACGAACTCGTGCAGGTCGTCCGCCTCGAGCGCCAGGATCCACTCCCAGTCGTTGAGCGCGAACGAGGCGACGGTGTTGGCCTGGACGCCGGGGAAGGCGCGGCCGGCCAGGCCGTGCTCGCGCAGCATCGCGCGCCGATCCTCCTCCGGCAGCAGGTACCACTCGTAGGAGCGGACGAACGGGTAGACGCACAACCACCGGAGCGGGTCCGTGCCCAGCATGAAGGACGGCACGTGGTCGGCGCTGAACTCGGCGGGCCGGTGCGTTCCCATCGCCGACCATGCGAGGACGGTGGTTGAACCGGCGCGGGTTCGACGGAACGCGCGCAGGGCGGCCTGGAGCGATTCGGCGCTGGGTCCGTGCAGCCAGGTCATCACGTCCGCCCCAGCCCGCAGGCCCGACACGTCGTAGCAGCCGCGGAGGATGACGTCCCGCTCCGCGAGAGATCGTGCCCACGCGCCGAGGTCTTCAGTCGCAGCGCGGGGATCATCGAGCGGTGCGCCGGTTCGTGCGTACACGGCCCATGCGGCGTACCTGACGGTCCGGTTCAGCACATCGCCGGCCTGGCCCGGACCCGGGCGTGCGGCAGGTCGGCTCATCTGATCCTCCGGGGCGGTGCGGGGTGGGGACGGCGTCGCCCGTTGCCGGGCCCAGATCGTAGCCGAGGCGACCAGGATGAGCCCGGCGGCAGGCGATTTCGCGTGCCTGACCGCCGGGACCAAGCGGCACGGTCTCCTGTGACTGCGGGCCCGGGCCCCCAGTCCGGGTGTCCCCACGGCCTCGACCCGAACCTGGGTATGTCCGGGCGATATGCCGAGGTTCGGGGCCCGCGCGGAAACGGCCCGGCACGACGTCGACGGGCCGTTTGGGTATCACCGCGGGCCTCTCGGCCCTGCTACGCCCCTTCGGATTCGGGCATAGGATATGGAAGCTTAGAGCAGTAATGGTAGATTTGGGAGGTTTGGAGCGACGATGACGGCCCCCGCGAGCGTGAAGGATCCCGGGTGGGTGACACTCACCGAGGCCTGCCGCATGCTCGGCGTCTCACCCTCCACCGTCCGGCGCTGGGCCGACACGGGCATGGTCCGGACCTTTGTCACACCGGGCGGCCATCGGCGTTTTTCGCGGGTGGGGCTCGAGGCGCTCCTGCCCGCCCGTCCGTCCGAGCGCCCTTCCCTCGCGGACCTGGGCGAGACCTCGGGCCGCATGGCACGCGGGTACCGCCGCGCCGCCGACGAGAGCACCGGCAGCATCCCCTGGATCGACGAGCTGGACGAGGGTCGCCGCGACCGGTTCCGCGCCTACGGCCGAGGCATTGTCGTCTCGCTCGTGTCCGCCCTGGACTCGGATGATCCCGTCCGGCACGCGGAGCTGCTCCGGTCGGCCGACGACGCCTGCACGGAGTACGGCCGCATTGCCGGCCGCGAGGGCCTCGGCTGCGCGACCACGGCCGACCTGTTCCTCCGCTTCCGACGCCCGTTCCTGGCCGAGCTCGGCGCCCTTGCGCGGCGCCGCGAGTTCGACGCCTCCGCCACCTCCACCCTGATCGCCGACGCCAACACCGCCCTCGACGGGCTGCTCCTCGCCACCCTCCGCGGGTGGGAGGCGGCATCCCCGGGCACCCGCCGCACCCGCCGCCCCACCCCGCCGCCCGCGTCCTCCGCGTCCACCGCGTCCTGACCCGCATCCGGGAGCCCCCTGTGACCGATCTGCGTCCCCATTCCGGCCTCATCGCGCTCGTCGCCCACGCTCGCAGCGTCCCCAGCGAGGAGCGGGAGGCCTTCGCAGAGGCTGCGCAGACAGTGGCGGGCGACCCCCGAGCCATCCTCCTGCGCACCTGCCATCGCGTGGAGCTGTACGCGGTTGTCGACGATGTGCCCGGCCATCCGGCCCTCCTCCTGCCGTCCCTGCCGGTGGGTGGGCGCCGCCTCGAGGGGTCTGCCGCCGCCCGCCATGTCTTCTCGGTCGCCGCGGGTCTCGACAGCGTGGTGCTGGGCGAGGACCAGATCCTGCACCAGCTGCGCGAATGCATCTCCGACCGGCACGTCCCGGGCGCGGAGCGGTGCCCGGTGGAGATCGGCACTCAGAACCCTGCGGCGACCGGCCTCCACCCGGTGCTGGAGCGCCTGTTCCAGGTGGCGCTCCACCTTGGCCGCGAGACGCGTTCCTGGCGGGAGGGTCCGCCGCGGTCCCTTGCCGACGTCGCCCTGGACCGGATCCTGCCTGCCACGGGGCCGCTCCTCGGGCGGCGCGTGCTCGTCGTCGGCGCCGGACGCATGGCCCGGTTGTGCGCCGTGGCCGCGTCCCGCCAGGGCGCCCGGGTCCTGGTCGCGAACCGGAGCAGCGATCGCGCAGCTGCGCTCGCGTACGACGTCTCCGGCGAGCCGGCTGCGTTCGGGCCGGACGTGCCGCTGCCCGTTGCCGACGCCGTGATCCTGGCCCTGTCCGCCCGCTGGCCGCTCTCGCGGGAGGCGCGTGAGACGCTCCTCGCCGGCCCGCAGCCTGTGGTGGATCTCAGCTCGCCGCCCGCCGTGGATCCCGCGACCCGGGAGGCGCTCGGCCCCCGCTACACCTCGGTCGACGACATCGCGCGGAGCCCCCAGGACGAGCTGCGCAAGCGCCTCCGGGTCCGCTTCGAGCGCGCGCTGGACGACGCCGAGCGGAGCCTCGCCGGCTGGATCCGGGCCCGCGAGAGCGTGCCCGCCATCAAGGCCCTGAGCGACCAGGCCGAGTCGCGCCGGGTCGAGGAGCTGGAGCGCCTGTTCCGCCGGATCGAGCTGGAGGACGACCAGCGTGAGCTGGTTGAGCAGATGACCCACCGGCTGGTCGCCGGGCTCCTCCACGCCCCCCTGGTGACGCTCCGGGAGGATGCCTCCGGCGACCTCGAGCGGGCAGCCCGGACCCTCTTCTCCCTCTGAGCCCAAGGATCGACCCGTGACACGTCTCCTCCGCATCGGCACCAGGGGCAGCGAGCTCGCCCTCGTCCAGGCCCGCTGGGTTGCCGCCCGCCTTGCCGAGCACGCCATCGCCACCGACATCGTGGTCATCCGGACCGAGGGCGACGACCGCCCCATCGACACCGCCTGGGGTGAGGGAGCCTTCGTCGGGCGGATCGTGGCGTCCCTGCTGGACGGCTCCGTGGACCTCGCGGTGCATTCTGCCAAGGACGTCCCCACCACGGAACCGGACCGGCTGGTGATCGCCGCGTACCCGCCGCGCGAGGACCCGCGCGACGCACTGGTCTGCCGTGTCCGCGGGACGACGCTCGCGACGCTTCCGCAGGGCGCACGCGTGGGCACGGATTCGCCCCGCCGCGTCGCGTTCCTCAGGGCGCTTCGCCCGGACCTGGACCTCCACCCCCTCCACGGCAACGTGGACACCCGGCTGGCGAAGCTGGACCGCGGTGACAGCGATGCGCTCGTCCTCGCGGTCGCCGGGCTCACCCGCCTCGGCCACGCCGGCCGGATCGACGAGATCCTGTCCGCCCGCATCGTCCCGTCTGCGCCAGGACAGGGATCGCTCGCCCTGCAGGTCCGGGCGGAGGACGCCGAGGCGATCGCGGCCGTGGGACTGCTGGATGACGCCGACAACCGGGCCGCGGTGGAAACGGAGCGGGCGCTGCTCGCCGGGACTGGCGGCGGTTGTCGGTCGCCCATCGGGGCCATCGGGACCGTCTGTGCCGGGCGGCTGGATGTGATCGCCGGGGCCGAGAGGGCATGGACGCCCGCCGCGGGTGCAACGATCCGCGTCTCACCGGTGGCCTGGATCCACGGCGACGCGGCACCGGCCGACCGGGCGCACCTGGCCGCCCGCATGGCGCGACGGATCGTGGCGCTGCGGGCTCGCCCCCGGGCCCTGGTCGCCCGCCCGGTCGGACAGGCGGAGGCGACCATCGAGGCGCTCGAGGCCGCCGGGCTGGAGTCGGTCCACGTGCCGGCGATCGAGATCCATCCGGCGCCCACCGGCGGCGCCTTCGACACGGCCGTCGCGAAGGTCGCTTCCGGTGACATCGTGGTCGTCACGAGCGCGAACGCCGCGCGGGTCATGCTCCAGGCCGCGTGGCGCCTGGAGGTGGACCCGAAGCTCCTCGGCTGGGCCGCGGTGGGGGAGGCGACGTCAGCCGTACTCGTCGACGCCGGCGTGGCTGAGGTCTTCGTGCCGTCCGAGCCGACGGGCGCCGCACTCGCCCGGGAGCTCCCGCTCCAGCCCGGAGCCCGTGTCCTGGTCCCGCACGCCGATATCGCGGACCGGGCCCTTGCGGAGACGCTGCGCGATCGCGGCGCCACGGTCACGGACGTGATCGCCTACGAGACGATCGAGGCGCCTCCGTCGTCCCGCGCCCTGTTCGCCGCCGCCCTGGATGACGGCCCGCTGGACGTCCTGGTCCTGACCAGCGGCTCCACGGCCCGCGGGCTGCTGGCCCTGGCGACCGACGAGGAACGTGCCCGCCTCCTCGCCACGCCGGTGATCACGGGCGGGCCCACCACGTTCGCCGTTGCGCGAGGGCTTGGTTTCGCCAGGGTGCTCCAGGCGCCGTCACCCGGCGCGCTCGCGCTCGCCACCTTCGCCGCCGCCGCCCTGGGCCTGACTGCCCCCGCCCCAGGCCCTGATCCCGATCCCACCGCCACCGGAGAGAACCGATGAGCCTTCCCGGCGACCCCGCGGCGCCCGTCGCCGAGCACGCTGCCCTCGCCCCGGCACCGACGGTGCCGTTCGCGCCCGCCACCGATCCCGCACACCGCCTCCGCCGGACCCGGCGGACGGAGACCCTCCGCTCGTTCGTGCGCGAGACGCGGATCCACCCCCGCCAGCTCGTTGCGCCGGTGTTCGTGACGCCGGGCCACGGGCTGCGGGAGCCCGTCGGCTCGATGCCCGGCGTGGAGCGTGTCTCCCCGGACGAGGCGCTCAGGGACGCACGGTCGCTCGCCGCCCTCGGCATCGGTGGCCTGATCCTGTTCGGCCTGCCGGCGGAGAAGGACAACCTCGGAACCGGCGGCTGGGTGCGGGACGGCATCGTCCAGGAAGCGCTCCGCCGGCTGCGGGACGCGGATCTGGACCTCGTCCTCATCGCTGACACGTGCCTGTGCGAGTACACCGACCACGGGCACTGCGGCCCGCTCCTCGCCGACGGCCGGGTCGACAACGACGCCACGATCGACCTCTTCGCACGGACGGCGGCGTCGCAGGCCGAGGCCGGGGCCGACATCGTGGCCCCCAGCGGCATGATGGACGGTCAGGTCGCCGCGATCCGCCGGGGCCTGGACGCCGACGGCCGGCAGGACACCGCGATCCTGGCCTACGCGGCCAAGACCGCCTCCGCCTTCTACGGCCCGTTCCGCGAGGCGGCCGGCTCGACGCCCGCATTCGGCGACCGGCGCGGCTACCAGATGGACCCTGCCAACGGCCGCGAGTCGATGCGCGAGATCGCCATCGACCTGGCCGAGGGCGCAGACATGCTGCTGGTCAAGCCCGCGCTGCCGTCGCTCGACATCCTGGCCACCGCCCGGGCCCGCTTCGACGTCCCGATCGGCGCCTACCAGGTCAGCGGCGAGTACGCGTCGATCGAGGCCGCGGCACAGCGCGGCTGGCTGGACCGGCGCCGGGCGCTTACCGAGAGCACCACCTCGATCCTGCGCGCTGGCGCGGGCTTCGTGATCACGTACGCCGCCGCGGATCTCGCGGCCTGGGCGCGGGAGGCAGACTGATGACCACCACCGGGACCGCCGGCCGCCAGGCCGACCTCCGCGCACGCGCCGGCGACCTGTTCCCCGGGGGCGTCAACAGCCCCGTGCGGGCATTCCGGTCCGTCGGCCGAGCGCCGCTCATCCTCGACGCCGGCCTGGGCCCGCGCGTCCGTGACGCCGACGGCCGCTGGTACATCGACTACATCGGCTCCTGGGGGCCGGCGATCCTGGGGCACGCGGCATCGGCTGTGGTGGAGGCGGTCCGCGAGGCCGCCCTGGACGGGTTCGCCCTGGGGGCCACGGGCCCGCGCGAGGTGGAGCTGGGCGAGCGCGTGCGGGCGGCGATGCCGTCCATGGAGCGGATGCGCTTCGTGTCCTCGGGCACCGAGGCGGTGATGAGCGCGATCCGCCTCGCCCGCGGTGCCACGGGGCGCGACGTGATCGTCAAGTTCTCGGGCGGCTACCACGGCCACGGGGACAGCCTGCTGGTGGACGCCGGGTCCGGTCTCGCGACGCTGGCGATGCCGGGCTCCGCGGGGGTCACCGCGGGCGCTGCCTCGGACACGGTGGTCCTCCCGTACAACGATCCGGAGGCCATCGCGGCGGCGTTCCGGACCCATCCGGGCCGCATCGCGGCGATCATCGTCGAGCCGGTCGGGGCCAACGTGGGCGTGATCGCGCCCGAGCCGGGCTTCCTCGAGGCGTTGCGCGAGCTGACCGAGGCGAACGGCGCGCTGCTGATCTTCGACGAGGTCATCACCGGGTTCCGGGTTGCACGCGGCGGTGCCCAGGAGCGGTACGGGATCGTGCCGGACCTCACGACGCTGGGCAAGATCGTCGGCGGCGGGATGCCGATCGGCGCGTACGGCGGGCGCGCGGACCTGATGGCGCACATCGCCCCGGAGGGCAGCGTCTACCAGGCCGGGACGCTGTCCGGCCACCCGTTGTCGATGGCGGCGGGCATCGTCACTCTGGACCTCCTGACGCCGGCCGTGTACGAGGTCCTCGAGGGGACCGGCGCCGAGCTCGAGGCCGGCCTCCGGCTGGCGGCGGCCGAGGCGGGCCGCGAGGTCGCGATCTCGCGCGTCGGCTCGCTGCTGACGGTCTTCTTCCGGTCCGGCGTGCCGCGGAACGGCGACGAGGCGATGACCTCGGACCGCGACGCCTACGCCCGCTTCTTCGGCACGATGCTGGACGAGGGCGTCCTTCTCGCGCCCTCCCAGTTCGAGGCCTGGTTCATCTCGGCCGCACACGGCGAGGCGGAGGTGGCGGCAACGCTGGCGGCGGCGCGGAAGGCCTTCGCCGCATGAGCCCGGATGCGCGGTATCTCCGCGCCGCCCTCGGCCTGCCCGTGGACACCACCCCGGTCTGGTTCATGCGCCAGGCCGGGCGCGCGTTGCCCGAGTACCGGAAGATCCGCGAGCGGGCGACCCTGCTGGAGATCACCCGCGACCCGGCCCTGTGCGCCGAAGTGACGCTCCAGCCGGTGCGGCGCCTGGGCGTGGACGCGGCGATCCTGTTCGCCGACATCACGACGCCGTTCGCCGGCCTGGGCGTCGCCTTCGACATCAAGGAGGGCGTCGGGCCGGTCATCGAGCACCCGGTCAGGACGATGGCCGACGTCCAGGCCCTGCGTCCCTTCGATGCCGAGACGGCGGTGGGGCCGCTGCTCGAGGCCATCCGGCTGGTCCGTGCCGAGTCACCGGTGCCCTTGATCGGCTTTGCCGGTGCGCCGTTCACGCTGGCCTGCTACCTCGTGGAGGGTGGCCCCTCGAGGGACTTCCTGCGCACCAAGCGGCTGATGCACGCGGAGCCCGAGACGTGGGCCGCGCTGCTGGACCGCCTTGTGGACGCGACCATCGCCTACCTCTCCGCGCAGGTGGCCGCGGGCGCGCAGGCGGTCCAGGTGTTCGACTCCTGGGTCGGCGGCCTCAGCCCGCTGGACTACGAGCGCCGACTCCTGCCATGGATGCGGCGCCTGTTCGAGGGCATCGCGCCGCTCGGTGTCCCGATGACGCACTTCGGCGTGGGGACGGGCGGGATCCTCGGCCTCCAGGCGTCGGCGGGCGGCGACGTGATCGGCCTGGACTGGCGGATCGCGCTGTCCGAAGGCAGGCGGCTCGTCGGCGACCGAGCCGTCCAGGGGAACCTGGACCCGGTGCTGCTCCTCGGCCCCTGGGAGGGCGTGGAGGAGGCCGCTCGCTGGGTCCTGGCGCAGAACGACGGCCGGCCCGGCCACGTCTTCAACCTCGGCCACGGGGTGCTGCCGGGCACGGACCCGGACCACCTCGCGCGCCTCGTCGACCTCGCCCACGAACACGGAGCGTCCCGATGACCAGCGTCCCCATGACCACCGATGCCGTCCTGCTGATGGCCTACGGCAGCCCGACCCGGCTCGACCAGGTCGAGGCCTACTACACCGACATCCGCCGCGGCAACCCGCCCCCGCCACACCTCCTGGAGGAGCTGCTCGGTCGCTATCGGGCGATCGGCGGCGGGTCCCCTCTGTCGGGGATCGTGGAGGAGCAGCGTGCCGCGGTGGAGACGGAGCTTGCCTCGCGGGGCCTGCCGGTTCGCGTGTATGCCGGGATGCGGCACATCGAGCCGCGGATCGGGGACATCGTGCGCGGGATGGCCGCGGATGGGGTGGGGCGGTTCGTGGCGATCGCACTGGCGCCGCAGAAGTCGTCCAACGCGGCCGGGTACCGGCGGGCCGTGGACGCTGCGCTGCTGTCCATCGGCGAGGCGGGCTCGCCCGTCCCGGAGGTGGCGTTCATCGACTCGTGGCACGACCAGCCGCGGTTCATCGAGGCTCTCGCGCAGACCACCCGTGAGGCGCTGGCCCGCTTCGGCGATCCCACCCGCGTTCGCGTCATGTTCACCGCCCACAGCCTGCCCGCCCGGGTCGTCGCGGAAGGGGACCCGTACCCGGACGAGCTGGCGGCCACCGCGGCGCTCGTGGCGGCCCGCCTGGGCCTCGAGCGCTACGACTTCTCGTTCCAGAGCGCCGGCCGCACCGGAGAGCCGTGGCTTGGCCCGGACATCCTCGAGGAGATCCGGCGTCTGGCGGCCGACGGCGTCACGGAGCTGGTGATCCGGCCCGTGGGCTTCGTCGCGGACCACCTGGAGGTCCTCTACGACATCGACATCGAGGCCCAGGGCGTTGCCCGTCCGCTCGGGGTGCGCCTGGAGCGCGCCCGCTCGATGAACACCGACCCGACGTTCATTGCCGGCCTGGCCGACATCGCGGCCGAGGTCCTGCGTCCCGCGGCGGTCGCCTGAGCGACCGGAGGAGATACCGATGACCACGACGATCCCGCAGCACGATCCCGCCCCGGCCGGCCGCCCGGGAGGCCATCCCGGCGGGCACCCGGGGGGCCATCCCGGCGGCCGCCCGGGGATCACGGGCGTCGGCGCCGTGCGCGCCGGAGGGCTACGTCTACGACCGCGCCCCGATGCTCGTCTACTGGGAGACGACGCTCGCCTGCGGCCTCGCCTGCCGGCACTGCCGGGCCACGGCCCAGGCCGAGCGCAACCCGCTGGAGCTGACCACGGAGGAGGGCTTCCAGCTCCTCGACGATGTCGTCAAGTTCGGGCGCCCGTACCCGCACGTCGTGTTCACGGGTGGGGATCCGCTCAACCGGCCCGACCTCCACGAGCTGGTCCGCGCGGCCACGGAGCGGGGGATCGGCGCCTCGCTGGCGCCGGCCGCCACCCCGCTCCTCACCCAGGAGGTCATGGAGAGCCTCCGCGACGCGGGAGTCCAGAACATCTCGCTGTCGCTGGACGGCTCCGACGCGGCGCGCCACGACGGCTTCCGGATGGTCGCCGGGACGTTCGACAAGACCCTCCAGGCGGCACGATGGGCCCGCGCGGCCGGCTTGCCGATCCAGGTGAACACGCTCGTCACGGACGAGACGCTCGCGGACCTTCCCGCCATCTACGAGCTGCTCGCGGGCATGGACATCATGCGCTGGAGCCTGTTCATGCTGATCACGACCGGGCGGGGGAGCGACCTGCGCGAGGTGACACCGGCCCAGTCCGAGAAGCTCAACGCGTGGCTGTTCGGGCTGTCGAAGACCGCGCCGTTCCAGGTCAAGACCACCGAGGCCACCCACTACCGCCGGCTCGCGATCCGGGAGATGGAGGCGGCGGGCATGGACTTCGACGCGATCCTGAAGACGTCCGTTGGCCGCGGGTTCGGCATCCGCGACGGCAACGGCATCGTCTTCATCAGCCACGACGGGACCGTGAACCCGTCCGGCTTCCTGCCGATCCCGCTGGGGAACGTCCGCGAGTCGTCGATCGTGGACCTGTACCGGGATCACCCGGTGATGCGCGACCTCCGGAACCCCGAGGGCTTCAAGGGCCGCTGCGGCGCCTGCGAGTTCACGAGGGTCTGCGGGGGGTCCCGGGCACGGGCCCACGCGTGGACGGGCGATCCGCTCGAGACGGATCCGCTCTGCCCGTACGTGCCGTCCGGCACGGCGGCCCAGTACGGCATGCCGGCAGCGGCCGGGGCCGCCCAGACGGTCGCGGCCGGACCGACGGCCTGAGCAGCCCGATGAGCGTCCTCGTCGTCGGCGGTGGCATCACCGGCCTGGTCGCCGCCCGGGCGCTCGCGCTCGACGGCATCCCGGTCACCCTGGCCGAGGCAGGCGCCCGCCTGGGCGGCAAGGTGGCCACGGAGCGCGTGGACGGGTTCACGCTCGAGCACGGGCCGGACTCGTTCCTGGCCACGCGCCCGGCCGCGATCTCCCTGGCCCGCGAGCTGGGGCTGGGCGCGGACCTCACCGGCACGCTCGATCCCCGGGCGGTGTTCATCCGCCACCGGGGATCGCTCGTGCCGATGCCCGAGGGCCTGGGTCTCGTCCTGCCGACAAGGGCCGGGCCGTTCGCGAGGAGCAGGCTGTTCTCGTGGCCCGAGAAGGCCCGGATGGCGGTCGACGTCGTCTCGCCGCGGCGCCTGGGCCCCGAGGACGTGGCCGTGGGGATGTACCTGCGGTCACGGCTGGGCTCGCCGATCGTGGACCGGCTTGCGGGGCCGCTGGTGGGCGGGGTCTACGGGACGCCGATCGACGAGCTGAGCCTGGACGCCGTGGTGCCTCAGCTGCGCACGGCCGAGCGGGAGCACCGGAGCCTGCTGTTCGCGGGCCTGGCGGAGGGGCGGGCGATGCGCCGGGCGGCCGCGGCCCGCGCCGCAGCAGTCGGTCCCGGTGCGCCGCCGGCAAAGCCATTGGGTGTCTTCGTCTCCATCCGCGGTGGGATGGACCTGCTGACCGAGGCCGTCGCGGGATCGGCCGAAGCCGCCGGTGCCGATCTGCGCGCCGGGCACGCGGTCCGGGCGCTCGTGCGGTCCGGGACGGGGGTCACCGCGAGCTTCTCAGACCGCTCGCTCGCGCGCTTCGACGCCGTGATCATCGCCGCGCCGGCGCCCGTTGCCGCCGCCCTCCTGGCCGACGAGGCGCCGGGCGCGTCCGCGGCGTTGCACGCGATCCCGCACGGCACGAGCATCCTGGTGACGCTGGCCTATCCGCGGGAGCGGGTGGATCACCCATTGATCGGGCACGGCTACCTCGTTCCAGCGTCGGAGGGCGGCGCGATCAGCGCCTGCACCTGGACCTCGCAGAAGTGGCCGGACCGGGCGCCCGAG
Organism: uncultured Chloroflexia bacterium; assembly: GCA_963788375.1. Classification (GTDB taxonomy): domain Bacteria; phylum Chloroflexota; class Limnocylindria; order Limnocylindrales; family CSP1-4; genus CAIXZV01. The sequence continues at coordinate 49,846 of CAWBGT010000015.1, read as the reverse complement.
GGCACCGTCCTGCTCCGGATGTTCGTCCGCGACGAGGGCGCCTGGACCCGTCAGCCCGACGACGCGCTGGTTGCCGCCGCCCGCGAGGACGCCGAGCGGACGCTGCGGATCACCGGCGAGCCGCTGCTGGTGCGCGCGTCGCGCTGGGAGCGCGCGATGCCGCGGTACACGGTGGGACACCTTCGGCGTGTCTCGGCCGTGGAGGCGGCCGTGGGCGCGTGGCCGGCCGTGACGGTGACCGGGGCCTCGTACCGCGGCGTCGGGCTTCCGGACTGCGTGACGCAGGGCCAGACGGCGGCTTCGTCGGTCGCCGCACGCCTCCGCTCCGAGGCCACGCCCGCCGATGTTGACCTGCGCGTGGCGCTGGCGGTCGCGCTGGCGTAGACGGGCTCCTCGAAGGGTTAGCCCTTGGCCACCACCGTGACCTGTCCGGTCGATCCGTCCACGAACAGGATCATGGCCGACAGGTAGCCCTGCGGCAGGCCGGGGAGGATGATCTGGCCGTTGATCGCGACATCCCAGCCGCCCCGCCCATCGCGGGTGGCGACCCTTGCGTCGGTGATCGCGACATCCTGGGGCACGGCGCCTGCCTCGTGGGGCATCGTCAGGAAGAAGTCCGTTGCCGCCTTCCGCGCCCCCGCCTCATCCATCGTCGTCCCGCACGCCGCCACGGCGGTGCCGGCGAGCACCACCAACACCAGCAGGAACGCCAGTCGCCTCACGTCAGCGCGTCCCGCAGCTCCGGCAGCCGGTCCATGGTCTCGAGGTCGAACGGCGTCCGGAAGATCAGGATCGGGTGGGCGAAGCCCGCGTCCCGGTATCTCGCCAGCGTCGCAGCCACCTCCTCGACGGTGCCCCCGGCCGAGAGATCCCTCTCGTCGTCCTGTGGCAGGTGCGCGGCCAGCCATCGCGCCCACGCGGCCTCGGCCTCGGCACGGCTGGGCCGGATCACGACGTTGAGGTTCACGGTGCGCTCGATCTCGCGCCCGTCGCGCCCGGCGGCCTCGCAGGCACCCCGCAGGATCGCGTCGGCCGCCGCCACCTCGTCGGGCGTCCCGTAGGCGTTCCACAGGTCCGCGTAGCGGGCGACCAGGGGGAGCGTCTTCTTCGGCCCCGAGCCGCCGATCAGGATCGGCAGGCGGGCCTGGACCGGGCGCGGCGCACAGACGGCGTCCCTGAACCGGTAGAAGCGCCCCTCGTGAGTGACGGCCTCGCCGTCCAGGAGCCGGCGCATCAGCGGTACCGCCTCCGCCAGGCGGTCCAGGCGCTCGCCGAAGCCACTCCCGAAGTCGAACCCGAACGCCTCGTGCTCGCGCTCGAACCAGCCGGCGCCGATGCCCAGGATCGTTCGCCCGCCGGACACGTGGTCGATCGTCGTCGCCATCTTCGCCGTGAGGCCAGGGTTGCGCAGGGTGTTGGCGGAGACCATGTGGCCAAGCCGGGCGCGTTCCGTGACCGCGGCCACGGCGGCCAGCGTGGTCCAGCCCTCGAGCTTGTCCGCCCGCCAGTCGCCCTCGTCGGAGAGGAGGTGGTCGTCGATCCAGAGGTCGTCGAACCCGACGGCCTCCGCGCGCAGGACCGCCTCGCGCAACTCGTGCCAGCCGGTGCGCTGGACCCAGAACGCCGCCCCGAACCGCATCGCCATGGATCGCCTCCTCCGTCCCGTATCGTAGGGGGTGACCGGTCGTCCGGGGCCAGCCGCCGTCGTTCCGCCCGCGCTGCGGGACGCGGTGCTCGCCTGGTACGCGGCAACGGGCCGAGAGCCGGCCACACGCCCGCTGCCTGGCCCTACGACCTCAGCCGGGCGCAACCATCTCGCAGCTCGAGGAACCCCTCTCGCTCCAGGCCCGCGGTGGCCGCGACGATCGCCTCCCTGTCATGCGCGCCAAGCCGATCGGGCAGCGGCACCCAGGTCTCCTCCGGTGCGCCGGTCAACGACGCGATCAGGTGTCCGCGCAGCCAGCGGTTCGTCTGCGGGAAGGGCAGGGACGGGCGGCGCGCCGCCTCCGAAGGCGCCTCTCCTCGTGACGCGCAGATGCCGAACAGGGGACACACGTCGCACCGGGGTGCCGTCCTGGTGCAGACGCCCGACGCGAGGTCCATGACGGCGTTCACCCACAGCCGCGGATCGCTTCGATCGACGAGCGCGTCGGCCGTGGCCTGGAGGTCGCGGGCTCGGGCGTCCACCCCGGCCACGCGGCTCACGACCCGCCTCACGTTCACATCGAGCGGGGCCACGGGCGCGCCGAACGCGGTCGCTGCGACCGCGCGGGCCGTATACGGTCCGATGCCCGGCAGGGTCTCCAGCTCCGCCACCGTGACCGGCACCTGGGCCCCATGGTCGCTGACGATCCGTCGGGCCGCCTCGCGCAGTGACAGGGCTCGGCGGTTGTAGCCCAGCCCCGACCACGCCACGAGCAGATCGTGTGTGCCGGCGTCGGCGAGAGCGGCAGGGGAGGGCCACGTGTCGACGAACCGCCGCCACGCCGGGCCGACGCGCTCAATCTGCGTCTGGTGGGACATGATCTCGGCGACGAGGACCTCCCACGGGGTCGAAGCCTCCCGGATGAGCAGGGAGCGCCCGGATGCCGCGTGCCAGGCGAACAGACGCGTGGCAAGGCGACGACGGGTCAGCGGCCCACGCCTCCGATCACCTGTCCGCCGTCTGGGCATGGTTCCGCGCTCTCCCGCTCTTGAACGCCGGTGTCCGGGTGCCCGCGCGAGGCTCTTGCCCGATGCCGGTGACGGGGAGCATTCCACAGGCTTGTGCGAAGCGCGTCCGCGAGGCGGCCGAAAGGCCGGAAGCGCGCACAATGCGGCCATGGACCATGACCTCGATCGCTTCGTCCTCGCCCAGCGGCCTCCCGTCTACGACGACGTCCTCGGCGAGCTCCGGCGCGGGCAGAAGGCCGGCCACTGGATCTGGTTCATCTTCCCGCAGGTCGCCGGGCTCGGGCGGAGCGAGATGTCGCGGTACTACGCGATCGCGTCCCTCGACGAGGCGCGCGTCTACCTTGATCACCCGGTGCTCGGCCCTCGGCTGCGGGAGTGCGCGGGCATCGTCGCGACGACGACAGGGCGGTCGGCGGAGCAGATCTTCGGCGCGGTCGATGCGATGAAGGTTCGCTCGTGCATGACGCTGTTCCACCGGGCGGCGCCCGAGGAGGCGGTGTTCCGCGAGGTCCTGGACCGGTTCTACGGCGGAGCGGCCGATCCGGCCACGGACCTGCGCCTCGCGCTCTGAGTGGGCGAGCACGCAGGCCCTCGCTTGGGTGGCGTTGCGATGAGCAGCCCCTCGAGCCGCTCGCCGTGGGAGCACGGCCATGAGGGCCAGGGTGCTCATTCGCGATCCGGTGCCCCGCGGGTGGTCCCTGGATGGGTTGCCCATCGAGAGGCACGCTGGGCGAGCGACCTTGGCCGAACGCGACATGGCCCCGGTGAGGGGCTCCGCGGTCCGCGCGGCGCGGTACCCTCTGTGATGTGCCCCCCGGAACCGCCCCCCTCCCCGCCGACGACCCGGACCTGCGCTCGCTGACCCTCGACGAGCTGGAGCTCCGCTGGTCCGAAGCTGCCTCGCGGACCGCGATCTCCGCGGAGTCGATGATGGGCGCGGACCGGAAGGCACAGGCCCTGGGGATCCCCGGCGGTCAGCTGATGGAGCACGCGGGCACGGCCGTCGCGGCTGCGGCGCGGGCCCTGCTGGAGCACAACGCCCGCGAGGGCCGCCCGATCCTCGTCCTGGCGGGACCCGGCAACAACGGCGGCGACGGGTTCGTGGCCGCGCGCCACCTGGCGGAGTGGGGCTACCCAGTGATCGCGGTCCTGGTGGCCCCGGACGAGAAGCCCCGGACCCGCGACGCGGCCCACAACTGGAAGCGCCTCGACGGCATCGACGGCGTCACCAAGATCCACGTGCCCGTCGCGCGCGATCTCGCCATCCTGGGCCAGGGGATCGAGAAGGCCGGGATCATCGTGGACGCGCTCCTGGGGACGGGCGTGCACGGGCGGTTGCGCGAGCCGGTCCTGTCGGCGGTCCAGATGATCCGCAGGGCGCGTGACGCCGGCACCCCCGTGCTCGCCGTCGACACGCCCACCGCCGATCGACCTCACCTCGGGCGATCCGTCCGACCCGGTCGTGCGCGCAGACCTGACCATCACCTTCCACCGTCCCGAAGACCGGCCTGCAGGCCCGCTTCGGCAAGGCGCTGGCCGGGCGCATCCTGGTCGCGCCGATCGGGATCCCGCAGGAGGCCGACCGTGGCTGAGGGCGAGCGACCCCCGGTGCGCGCGGACGTGGAACGTCAGCCGGGTCTCCGGGAGGTGCTCCTGGTCGCCGCCGCGATCGTCCTGATCGTGCTGGTCGCCGCCGGCGCCACCGCGCTCCTGCCCAGCGAGGGCCAGGCGGTCGTCTTCCACAGCCCGCTCCTCATCGTCGTGCTGCTTGCCGGCACCGCCATCGTCCTGTGGCGCATCCTCCGTTCACCCCACACCTGAGGGGACCACATGACCGACCAGCCCACCCCGCACGCGACCCGGCCGCCGCTCGCCCGGCGCGGTGCCGACCTCGAACGGCTCGCCAACGAGCCCTGGGACCTGCTCATCGTCGGGGGCGGGATCGTGGGCGCCGGGGCGCTCCTCGATGCCGTCAGCCGCGGCCTCCGGGTCGCGCTGGTGGAGCAGGACGACATCGCCGTCGGAACCTCGTCCCGCTCCAGCCGCCTGATCCACGGCGGCCTCCGGTACCTGCAGCAGATGGAGATCAACCTCGTCCGCGAGGCGCTCCGCGAGCGGGCCCGCCTCCTGCGCCTGGCGCCGCACCTCGTCCGTCTCGAGAACTTCCTGTTCCCGCTCTATGGCCCACCGCTCGCCACCCGCGCGCTGTACACGGCGGGCCTCACCATGTACGACCTGCTCGGGTCGGCCAAGTCCGGTGGCCGCCACCAGCAGCTCTCGGTTGACGAGACCCTTGAGTACGCCCCGGACCTCGTCCGCAAGGACCTCCGGGGGGCGCTCCTGTACCACGATGCGATGGAGGACGATGCCCGCTTCACGCTCGCGGTCGTCCGGACGGCCCTCGCCCAGAAGGCCGGCATCGCGCTCGCCGTCACCCGCGTCCGCGCCACCGGCCCGATCCGCGAGGGCGAGCGCGTGGTTGGCGCAACCGTCCACGACCGCCTGACCGGGTCGGTCTTCGAGGTCCGCGCGGCTGCCGTCCTGGACGCGACCGGCGTCTGGGGTGCGATGCCGGACCGCCCGTTCGGCGCCGGCTCCTTCACCGTCCTGCCCTCGCGCGGCAGCCACCTCGTCATCCCTCGCGACCGGATCCAGGCCAAGCGGCGGGCTGACCCTGCGGATCCCGGGGCGCGTCGCCTTCATGGTCCCGTGGCCCCGCCACTGGCTCATCGGCACCACGGACCAGCCGTACCACGGCGAGGTGGACCGCGTCGGCGCCAGCACGGCCGAGGTGGACGAGATCCTGGGCACGGTCAACGGCGCGCTGGACACGCATGTCACCCGGGACGACATCGTCGGGACGTACGCGGGCCTGCGGCCGCTGGTCGCGCCGTCGGACGCCAGCTCCACGGTCAAGGTCTCCCGGGAGCACAAGGTGAGCGTGGAGGGCGACGGTCTGGTCCGCATCAGCGGCGGCAAGTACACGACCTACCGCGTCATGGCCCGGGACGCGGTGGACGCGGTCCTCGGCGATGCGGCGAAGGGCCGGCCGAGCGGTACGGCCAACCTTCCGATCATCGGCGCCGCTTCCCGCACTGCCCTCGATGCCCTGACCGCCCGCCTGGCGACCGAGCCCGGGATCGGGGAGGAGGCCGCCCGCGCCCTGGTGGACCGCCACGGCACCGACGCCGCCGACGTCATCGCCCTCGGCCGGGAGCACGACCTCGTGCGCCCGCTGGTGGACGGGCACCCGTACCTGGAGGCCGAGGTCGCCTGGGCGGCGGAACGGGAGATGGCGCTCTCGCTGGACGACCTGCTGGCGCGCCGGATCCGACTGGCGGCCGAGCTCCGGGATCGCGGCGAGTCGATCGCCCCGCGCGTGGCCGCGATCGCCGGGCACGTCCTGGGCTGGGACACGGCGCGGCAGGCCACGGAGATGTCCTCGTACCTCGAGGGTGCCCACCGCGAGTACGACGTCCCGCCGCCCGCCTGACCGCGGGCCACCCGGTCCTCGACCATCGACCTTCCCTGCCCCCGACCTTCGACCTTCGACCTTCGCCCGGAGGATCGCCCGCATGACCGCCGACCGCGTCGTCCTCGCCCTGGACCAGGGGACCACCTCCTCGCGGGCCATCGCGTTCGACGTGCACGGCGTGCCCGTGCAGGCGGCACAGCGCGAGTTCTCGCAGGGGTTCCCGTCGCCCGGCCACGTCACCCACGATCCCGAGGACATCTGGGGCAGCCAGCTCCGCGTGGCTCGCGAGGTGGTGGCCGCGGTGGGAGCCGCGAGCATTGCCGCCATCGGCGTGACCAACCAGCGCGAGACCACCATCGTCTGGGAGCGCGCGACCGGCCGACCGGTGGCCCCCGCCATCGTCTGGCAGAGCCGCATCACCGCCCCCTTCTGCGAGCGTCTGCGCGCCGAGGGCCACGAGCCGTTCATCCGCGAGCGCTCCGGCCTGCCGCTGGACCCGTACTTCTCCGGCGCGAAGATCCGCCACATCCTGGAGGAGGGCGGCCTGCGGGCCCGGGCGGAGCGAGGTGAGCTCGCGTTCGGCACCGTGGACACGTGGCTGGTCTGGAGGCTCACCGGGGGCCGGATCCACGCTACGGACGTGTCGAACGCCTCGCGGACGCAGCTGCTGAACCTGCGGACGCTCGACTGGGACGACGACCTGCTGCGGCTGTTCGAGGTCCCCCGGGCGATGCTGCCGGAGGTGCGGCCGTCATCGGCAGTCTGGGGGGAGACAGATGCCGACGTCCTCGGGCGGGCGATCCCGATCGCCGGCGTCGCGGGCGACCAGCAGGCGGCGATGTTCGGGCAGGCGTGCTTCGAGCCGGGCGAAGCGAAGAACACGTTCGGGACCGGGGCGTTCCTGCTGGCGAACGTGGGGACTGCGCCGGTGGCATCCGCAGCACGGGCTGTTGTCCACGGTGCTGTGGCGCCTGGGCGAGGACGGTCCCGTGGCCTACGCCCTCGAGGGCTCGGTGTTCGTCGCCGGCGCGGCCGTGCAGTGGCTGCGGGACGGGCTGAAGGCGATCCGCTCGGCCGACGACCTGGAGGAGCTCACCCGCGGCGTCGAGGACACCGGCGGCGTATACGTGGTGCCGGCGTTCGTGGGGCTCGGGGCGCCCTGGTGGGATCCGCACGCGCGCGGCCTGATCATCGGGCTGACGCGGGGGACCGGGCTGCCGGAGATCGCGCGGGCGACGCTCGATTCGATCGCCTACCAGGTGGCGGACGTGGTCGAGGCGATCGTGGCGGACCACGGCGCGCCGCTCGCGGACCTCCGGGTGGACGGCGGGGCGGCGCGGAACGACGAGCTGCTGCGCTTCACCGCGGACGTGCTGGGCATCGCGGTGGAGCGGCCGCGGGTCACGGAGACGACGGCCTGGGGAGCGGCCGCGCTGGCGGGCCTGGCGACGGGCGTGTGGAGCTCCACCGGTGAGCTGGCGGCGATCCGGGAGGTGGACCGGCGGTTCGAGCCGGCGATGGATCCCGGGCGGCGGGCACACCTTCTGCGTGGGTGGCACCGGGCCGTCGAGCGGTCCAGGGGCTGGGCCGAGGACTGATCACGAGTTGCCTCGAAAATAGGGTATCGCCATGGTTGCGGTTCCACCGTAGACTGCCCGCGTTGCGCGGATCGCCGCGCAGCTCACAACCGTTCGCACGTTCGACACTTGGTCTCCTCCGGCATGCACTCGAGGACCCGGGCAAGAGGCGGCGACACCTGGAGGAGATCGGCACGTGGCCGACAAGACACTGACCTGTTCGGACTGCAACACCGAGTTCGAGTTCACGGAGCGCGAACAGGCCTTCTACACCGAGAAGGGGTTCACGGAGCCCCGGCGTTGCCCCTCGTGCCGCGCGAGCCGCAAGCAGGCGCGCTCGGGCGGGGACAGCGGGTACGGCGGCGGCTCGTACTCGGGCGGCGGCTATGACTCGGGCTACGGCGGTGGCGGCGGCTACTCGGCCGGCGGCTCAGGCGGCGGGTACGACAGTGGCGGCTACGGCAGCCGCAGCAGCGCGCCGCGCGAGATGTTCGCCGCGACGTGCTCCAGCTGCGGCCGCGAGGCCAAGGTGCCGTTCCGGCCCACCAACGGCAAGCCGGTGTACTGCTCGGACTGCTTCCGCACGCAGCGGGGCGGCTGAGCGCCAGATAGCACGACCGGGGTCGCGGCATCGCGGCTCCGGCTGGGCGCCAGATCAGCACACCGGGTCGCGGCGTCGCGGCCCGGTCTCGCGTTACGGGCCGGGGTCAGTCCGCCGGATGCCGGTCAGTCCCGGGCGAGCATGTCCAGGTCGAACCGTCGCTCCGTGCCCGTGAGCAGGCGGTGGATGTTGTCCGCGTGGGCCACCCAGACCAGCGCGCAGCCGAGCGTCACGCCAACCGGATACGCCACCGGCACGCTCCCGTTGGCCGCCAGCCACCAGATCCCGACCAGCACCGCGCCGGCCGCCGTCGCCAGCAGCGACCCGAGCGAGACGTACCGCGTCGCGAGAATCACGCCCACGAACACCGGCACCCCGACCAGGATGGCCGGCGGGAAGATCACCAGCATGGTCCCCACGCTCGTCCCCACCCCGCGCCCGCCCCTCATCCCCAGGAACACGGAGTGCGTCGCACCGATGATCGCCGCAATGGCGCACAGGACCTCGACGGCCGCGTTGCCGGTCACGTAGCGGGCCACCAGGACGGGGATCGCGCCCTTGAGCACGTCTCCGGTCACCACCACCAGGGCCCGCTTGCGGCCCATGGCCCGGAGCGCGTTCGTGCCGCCGGTCCGGCCGCTGCCGAGGGTCCGGGGATCCTGGGCGCCCGTGGCCTTCGCCACCACGACGCCGAAGGGGATCGAGCCCGCCACGTAGGACAGCGCCACGAGCACGATCGCGACGAGGATCTCGCCGGCGCTCACGTCTGACCGCACCTCCGCGGGGCGCCCGGAAGGCTCCGGACGCTGGGTCCCGAATCTAACACCGCGGTGCCAGGTCGCGAACGGGGACCAGCCCGGCGTTCGCCCGCCCGTACAGCGAGGGGATCGCGTTCCGCGCGCAGAACGGGATCCGCACGGGGTCGGGTCCGACGGTGGCCACGTGCACGCAGCACTGCCGGAGCCGCTCCACGTTGAGCGTCCAGGGGTCCATGAACCCCTTGACCGTGATGCGCTTGACGCGGAGGGCGGCCTGCTCGACCCCGTCGCTTCGTCCGAGGACAGAGCGGCCCAGGGTCCGGACGAACCCGCTCACGTCCAGCCGGCAGGCCTGGGCAACGCCCACCAGGTGCTTCACGAGATCCGCGCGCGACACGGACATCGAGCCGCTGAGCAGGGAGGTCAGCCCCTCCCACATCGCATCGTCGGGGGCGATGCGGTTGCCGACCAGGCCGAGATGCTCGCGCAGCCGGTCCCGCCCCACGAGGTCGGGGAGAGACCGCCACGCCCCTCGGTCGGCCCGGATGAGGTAGGTCAGGGCCGTGCAGTCCGGGTGGCTGCACGGCAGCGCAACGAAGTCGTCGGCCCGGAGCAGGTCCGGGGCCTGGAGCTCCAGGCGTCGGATGACGCCGGTCGTCGTCACGCGGCGGCGCGGATCCACGGCGGCTGCCCCGAACAGCGGCTGGAACACGACCCCGCCGACGTACTCCGTCTCGACGGCCAGGCGGAGCACCGCGCCCACGTCCCCGTCGTTGAGCCCACCGGCGACCGTGCAGGCAAGCGTCGTGAACACGTGCGCGCTCGTCAGCCGCCCCAGGGCCGCGGTCCGGATCGCCGGCAGGTCCGCACCGCGGAGCGCCATCGACGCCTGCATGCTTGGGCCGTCGTACTGGAGGTAGACCTCCACCCGCTTGCGGTGCCGGGCGAGGAAGGCCAGGAAGGTGTCGTCGCGGGCCACCCGCAGGCCGTTCGTGTTCACGACGACCCGCGTGACCGACCGGTCCACCAGGCCGTCGATGATCCGCTCGAGGTCGGGATGCAGGGTCGGTTCGCCGCCGCTGAGCATGACCAGGTCCAGCTTTCCGCCCTCCCGCTGCAGCGCCGCATCCACGCTCGCCAGCACGGATGCCGCCGGGGCGTATCGGTCCCGCCCGGGTTGGCTGCCGGCGAAGCAGACCGGGCAGGACAGGTTGCAGTCCTCCGTGAGGTCGCAGAGCAGCACGCAGGTGTGCTGTTCCTGGAGCGCACCCAGGCCGTCCAGGTACCCCATCGGGATCGGACGGGCATCCGCCGCGGCATCCGGCTCCAGCCACTTCGTGGGGACCCGCCACTCCTGGAGCTCGCGCCACAGGGCCGCGTCCTCCTCGTACAGGCTCACCACCTCGCCGTGGCCGCGCCGGCAGCGACGCCGGAGCCAGATCGCGCCATCTTCTTCCACCAGCGAGCCCTGGAGGACGTCGCGCTCGTAGTCCAGGTCGAGCTCCGGGTTCTCGAGGAGGCACTCGCCGCACAGCGCCAGCACCATCCGGTGGAGCCGGTACGGACGCTCGGTCCCGACGCCGGTGGACACGGATGACGACACGGTCACAGCCCGAGCGGGCCGGTGGTCGCGACGCAGAGGCCGGCCACGATGACGAGCAGGACGAATGGGACGGCGAGTATCCCGATGAGCATCCCCGTCGAACCCTTGCGAAGGCGCGAGCTCGACTCGATCCCCGCGAACGAGATGGCGCCGATGACCAGGAGGATCGCGCCAAGGATCACGGCCGCCATTCCGACGAAGCCCCCGGTGCCGGCCATCGCGATCATCCGGAGGACGAGCACAAGCCAGGTCCCGAGGAACGCAACGATCAGGATGGCGGCGGCCCGGGAGCGGAGGTCCCGGGGGGCCGGCTCGATCGCCGCCCGCTCGAATGCGGCGGCGATCTCCGCCTCGCTGTAGCCGGCATCGCGGAGGCCGGATGCAAGGGCATCCCTCGTGAACGTGGCCTGGTGCCCGCGCAGCCAGGCGATCGCCGCATCGACGGCCTCGGGTCTCGGCTGGTTGTCGGGCATCACGCGCGCTCCGTCAGTTGAACGGCTGGTAGATCGACACGCACAGGCCGGCGACGACGACCAGGTAGATGAACGGCACGATGAGCACCAACACCATCGCGCCGGCGACCCCTCGCTTGAGGCGCCCGCTCACCTTGATCAGGAGCAGCCCCACCAGCAGCATCGGGACGAGCACGGCGCCCAGAATCGCGGCTCCGAGGCCCTCCGAGCCGTAGCCGCCTTGAACCGGCGAGCCCGTGACCAGGGCGAGGGTGATGATCCCCCAGGCGGCGAGAAACGTGATGATCAGGACCGCCGCGGCCCGTCTGCGCAGATCCGAGCCGGGCGGCAGCGCCGCGTCCAGCTCCGCTTGGCGGGCGGCGACGGCCGCATTGACCTCCTGCTCCCCGTAGCCGGCGGCACGCAGCTGCTTCGCCAGTGCGTCCAGCGTCAGCCGCGGGTCCTGCTCGCGGAGCCAGGCCAGGGCCGTTTCCACGGCCCCAGGATCGGGTTGCGGCCAGCCCATCGCCCTACCCTCCAGTCACGCCCGCCGGTACCGGCGGTGGTGCAGATGGGACGCGCCAGAGGCCGCTTCGTGCCTCCCGGACGAAATGGATGACGAGAAGCGCCGTGAGCGGGATCAGCACCAACTGGGGGCCGGTCAGGCCGAACGCCTGCGGCTCGTTGCCGCGCACGAACTCCACCAGGAACCGGAACACGAACGCCGCCAGCAGGTAGGCCTTGAGCAGGTCTCCCTGCACCGGCACGCGCCGTCCGTAGCGCACGATCACGGCAATCGCGACGAGGTTGAACAGGATCTCGTAGACCATGCTCGGGTGCATCGGCAGGTCGCAGCCCGGACACCGGGAGAACGCGGCCGCCGCGCTCGCGGGCACCGAGACGCCCCACGGCAGGCCGGTGGGGGTCCCCAGCGGCAGCTCGGACAGGAAGCACCCGACGCGCCCGATGACCACCGCCACCGGGATCGCGAGGGCGTAGCAGTCGCCGGTGGACCGCGTGTATCGGAACGCCCACTTCGCGAGGACCGCCGCGATCCAGCCGCCCACGATCGCCCCGAGAAGGCTCTTCCCGCTGTGCTCGATCACCCAGGTCAGCGGCGCCGTGCCCAGGTCCTCGTACGCGGGCAGGTGCTCCCAGGCCAGGAGCAGCCGGCCACCGATCCCGCCGCCGATCAGCACCGCCAGGGAGATGAACAGGATCCGCTCGTCCAGCATCCCGCGCCGCCGGAGCTCGCGGTAGTAGATCGCCAGCCCCACGAGGATGCCCGCGATGGAGAACAGGTCGTGGGTGCCGACCCGCACGCCGCCCAGCTCCACGAACGGGAGCATTGCCGGCGCCCCGCTCAGGCCCCTGCCGGTCCGGAGGAGACGAGCCGCCGCGGACGCACCGGCAGCATCCGGTGGGGGACGGCGCGCATGTAGGCGGCGTACTCCGGGTACTTGGCCAGCAGCGTCTGCTCCTCCCGGGCGAGCTTGTACCGGTCCAGGTACCACGGGACCGCCGGCACCAGCAGCAGCGCGACCGGGCTCGCCGCGACCAGCGCCCAGCCGAGGCAGAGCGCGATCTGGGCGGTGCACACGGGGTGGCGGGTGAAGCGGTAGGGGCCGGACGTGACCAGCCGGCCCCCGGCGCGGGGATCCACCCAGATCGAGAACGAGGCGCCGAGGTGCGATGCGCCCCAGCCGAAGACCGCCACGCCGCCCGCGAGGAGGGCGAGGCCCACGATCGTGGTGACGAGCCGCGCCGGCCCACCCCAGGCCGGCCCCGTCAGCGGGGCGATCACCAGGATCCCCACCTCGATGACCATCTGGAGCCCGATCCAGCCCTCTCCGCGCCGGCCCATCGGTCGCAGCGCCGCCTCGCGCGCCCGGCGCGGATCGACCGCCGCAGGTGAGTTCGTCATGGCCACCCTCCACCACGTGCCCGATGTCGCCACGCTAGGCCGCCCGAACCCCCGCGCACAGGGCCGACCGGCCCGACGCGGCCGGAGCCGCAACCGCCGTAGTACGATCGACCCCGATGTCCCATTCCTCCCACGCGCGCCGCGGCGGACCCACGCCGGCCCGCCCGTGACCCAGCCGGAGAACCCCCCAGCGATGGCCGTCGGCTCCTCCAACGACTTCGACCTCGTCGTCCTCGGCGCCGGGACCGGTGGCTATGCCGCCGCCTTCCGGGCCTCCCAGCTGGGCCTGAAGGTGGCCCTGGTGGACGAGGGCAAGATCGGCGGAACCTGCCTCCACCGCGGCTGCATCCCAACCAAGGCGCTCCTCGAGTCAGCGGCCCTCAACGAGCGGATCCGCCACGCCGGAGACTTCGGCATCCGCATCCCGGGCGCCGCCGAGGTGGACTACGCGCAGATCGCCAAGCGCCGGGACATGGTCGTCAACCGCATGTGGAAGGGCGTCCAGTCCCTGGTCAAGAAGAACGATGTGACGTGGATCCAGGGCCGGGGCCGTCTCGAGGGCGCCACCAGGGTCCGCGTTCGCCTGGCGGGCGAGGACGGCACGCCGGGTGCTGGCGGCGAGCGCCTGCTGAGCGCGACGGACGTGGTCCTGGCGACGGGCTCACGCGTGAAGTCCCTGCCGGGCATCGTTCCCGACGGGAAGCGCATCGTGACCTCGGACGACGTCCTGCGCATGGACACGATGCCCGCGAGCGCCATCGTCATCGGGGCCGGCGCCGTCGGGTCGGAGTTCGCCTCCATGTACCACGACCTCGGCGCCCAGGTGACGCTGCTCGAGTACCTCCCGGCCGTCGTGCCGCTGGAGGACCGCGACGTGAGCAAGGAGCTGGAGCGCAGCTTCACCCGCCGCGGCATCAAGGTGGTCACCAGCGCCCGGTTCGATGCGGCGAGCGTCATCGCGGGCGAGGACGGTGTCCGGATCACCGTCGGGCCCGAGGGCAAGGACGCGGTCGAGATCGCCGCCGAGATGCTCCTCGTCGCCGCCGGCCGTGCCACCAACGTCGAGGACGTCGGCCTCGAGACCACGTCGGCCGAGGTCGACCGCGGCATCGTCAAGGTGGACGGCCACATGCGGACGAAGGAGCCTCACCTCTACGCGATCGGCGACATCGTGGGCGGGCTGATGCTCGCGCACACCGCCGCGCACGAGGGGATCATCGCCGCCCACACGATCACCGGGGACCCGGACGTCCACGCGATGGACTACGTCAAGCAGCCCCGGGCCACCTACTGCCGTCCCGAGATCGCCTCCGTTGGCCTGACCGAGCAGCAGTGCGAGGAGCGCGGCCTGCCGACCAAGGTCGCGAAGATCCCGTTCCAGGCCGTGGGCAAGGCGATCATCGGCGGGGAGTACGAGGGCTTCGCGAAGATCATCGCGAACGCGGAGACGGACGAGACGCTGGGGATCCACCTGATCGGGCCGCACGCGACCGACCTGATCGCCGAGGCCTCGCTGGCGCTCACCCTCGAGGCGACCCCGTTCGATATCGCCGCAGCGACCCACGCGCACCCCACGCTCTCGGAGATCCTGGGCGAGACCGCGATGGCCGTGGATGGGCGCTCGATCAACTTCTGACCGGCACGGTCAGCCCACGAAACACCGCCGCACTGAGGAGGCGATGACGCTCACCGGCCATGGCGGCGACACGGCGGCGAGCCCCCTCGCCGCCTCGTTCGGCCTCGCCGACGCGGGCCTCGTCGCGATGTTCCGGACGGTCGCGCTGGCCCGCGCCGTGGACGAGCGGATGTGGATCCTCAACCGCGCGGGCCGCATCCCGTTCGTCATCAGCGGCCAGGGCCACGAGGGCGCCCAGGTGGGCCTCGCGTGGCCGCTGCGCCGGGGGCACGACTGGATCGCGCCCTTCTACCGGTCCATCGCCACCTGCCTCGCGTTCGGGATGACGCCGCGGGACCTGATGCTGGCGCAATACGCCAAGGCGTCCGACCCGGGTTCCGCGGGACGCCAGATGCCGGGCCACTACGGAAGCCCGGAGCACCACCTGGTCAGCGTCTCCTCGCCGGTCGCCACGCAGATCCTGCACGCGGTCGGCATCGCGCTTGCCGCGAAGATCCGGAAGCTGGACCAGGTGGCCGTCGCGATCATGGGGGAGGGGAGCTCCAACCAGGGCGACGTCCACGAGGCGCTCAACTTCGCGGCCATCCACAGGCTCCCGTTCGTGTTCGTCGTGGAGAACAACGGGTACGCGATCAGCGTCCCGGCCGAGAAGCAGATCTCGGTCAAGGATGTCGCAATGCGGGCCCCGGGGTATGGGATCCCGGGCGTGGTGGTGGACGGGACGGACGTGCTCGCCTGCTACGCGGCCGGGCGGGAGGCGGTGGAGCGCGCACGGGCCGGTGGCGGCCCCACGCTGATCGAGGCAAAGGTGACGCGCCTCACCGCGCACTCCTCGGACGACCAGCAGACGAAGTACCGCACCGAGGACGACCTGGCCGAGGGCCGGGCGCACGACCCGCTGCCGATCTTCCGTGCCCGGCTGCGGGAGGCGGGCATCCTGACGGCCGAGCTGGAGACGGCGCTGGCGGCCGAGATCGCCGCGCTGGTCGAAGATGCGACGGACTTCGCCGAGGCGGAACCTGACCCCGATCCCGCCACCGGGATGGACTTCGTCTACGCGGACCCCGCGGGCGGCGAGGCTCCGCCGCCCTGGCACCCGGCTCCGGTCGTGACGGGCGTGACCGGCGAGAACCACGCGGACGCTCCGGGCGCGGGACACGGCTGATGGCGATCCGGACGTTCATCGAGGCCATCCGGGACGCCATGGCCGAGGAGATGCGGCGCGACGCATCGGTCATCGTGCTGGGCGAGGACGTCGGCAAGAAGGGCGGGGTCTTCCTGACCACGGACGGGCTCTGGGCCGAGTTCGGCGACGACCGCGTGATCGACACGCCGCTGACGGAGTCGATGATCGTCGGGGCGTCGATCGGCGCGGCGCTCAACGGGCTCCGTCCCATCGCCGAGATCCAGTTCGCGGACTTCATCCACCCGGCGTTCAACCAGATCGTGTCCGAGGCGGCGCGGATGCGCTACCGCTCGATCGGCGGGTTCACCGTCCCGATGGTGATCCGTGCCCCGTACGGCGGCGGCGTCCACGGCGCGCTCTACCACTCGCAGTCGGTCGAGGCGTTCTTCACGCACGTCCCGGGGCTCAAGGTGGTGATCCCGTCCACGCCGTACGACGCGAAGGGGCTCCTGCGCTCCGCGATCCGCGACGACGATCCCGTCCTCTACTTCGAGCACAAGAAGATGTACCGCTCCGTCCGCGGGGAGGTGCCGGACACGGAGTTCACGGTCCCGCTCGGGCGGGCCGCGGTGCGGCGGCCGGGGCGTCAGGTGACGGTGGTCGCCTATGGGCTCATGGTCCACTACGCCCTCGAGGCGGCCGAGCGCGTCGCCGGCGAGGGGATCGACTGCGAGGTCATCGACCTGCGGACCCTGCGCCCGCTGGATCGTGAGACGCTGCTCTCATCCGTGCGCAAGACGGGCAAGTGCCTGATCGCGTACGAGGACAACAGGTTCGGCGGGTACGGGGCCGAGATCGCCGCGATCGTCGCCGAGGAGGCGTTCGACTACCTGGACGGGCCGGTGACGCGGATCGCGGGACCGGACGTGCCGGCGATGCCCTACAACCACGTGCTTGAGGACTGGTTCATGCTCAACCCGGCCAGGATCGCCGACGCGATCCGCCGGCTCGCCGCGTACTGAGGCATTCGCGATGCTCTCCCAGTACTCGCTCGACTCGCTGCCGGTCCTGGCCGTCTTCGCGCTGCTGATCCTGGCAGCCGCGCTCGTGTACGAGGCCGGCTACCGGTTCGGCCGCTGGCACCAGGCGCGGACCCCGGACGAGAAGGAGGGGCCGAGCGCGATGCTCACCGGCTCGCTCCTCGCCCTGTTCGCGTTCCTCCTGGCCGTGACGATGGGCATGGCGTCGGACCGGTTCGAGGCCCGGCGCGTGCTGGTGGTCAAGGAGGCGAACAGCATCGGTACCACCTACCTGCGAGCGGGGTACCTGCCGGCGCCCTACGACACAGGGATCCGTGACCTCCTGCGCGAGTACGCGCCGCTCCGCGTCAACGTCGGGGACGATGCGCAGTACCGGGCCAACTACCGGGCGGCCCAGGAGATCCAGGGCCGGATGTGGTCGATGACGGAGGAGCTGGCGCGGGCCCACCCGGACTGGGATGTCATCGGCGAGTTCATCACCACCCTCAACGAGACCATCGACGTCGCCAACGAACGCCTCGTCGCCGGCGTCTACGCGCGCGTCCCGGAGACGATCGTCTGGGTGCTGGTGGGCGTCGGCGCCCTGTCCCTGGGCATGGTCGGCTACAGCGCCGGACTCACCCGGAAGCGGGCCACGCCGGGCGCGGTGATCCTGATCCTCGTCATGGCGACCGTCCTCACCCTGATCGTGGACCTGGACCGGCCGCGGTCCGGGTTCCTGACGGTCAGCCAGGCCCCGTTGACCGACCTTGTCGAGCAGCTGGGGCCTCCTGGGCCATGACGGATCTCGTCCCGATCGAGGCACGCCTGTGGGCGATCCTGGACCCGTACCGGGACCGGCTGGTGCCGGGCTCCGTGTACGGGGTGTCGACCCTGACCCGGCCGGGCGCGAAGGCCCACGGGTACTTCGCCGGGGTGAGCCTGGCCGCGAAGCACGTCTCGCTCCACCTCATGCCGATCTACTCCGACCCGTCGCTGCTGGACGGGATCTCGCCGGCGCTGAGCAGGTGCGTGTCGGGCAAGGCCACGCTGAGGTTCACGGCCGTGGACGACGCGGTCTTCGCCGAGCTGGTGACGCTGGTGGCGCGCTCGTACGAGGCGTACGTCGCCGGGTAGCCACCTGCGTGCCTGACGGACGGCCAGCCCGGCGCGCGGCGACACGCCGTCGCGGGATGCGCAACACTAGGCACCCGGAACCGCTCCCGCGCACGCCCATCGGAGGAGATGACCCAGTGGCCAAGGTGACGATGCCCCAGCTCGGCGAGAGCGTCGCCGAGGGGACGATCGGGCGCTGGCTCAAGCAGCCCGGTGACGCCGTCGCGAAGTACGAGGCCCTGGTCGAGGTGGTCACCGACAAGGTCAACGCCGAGGTGCCCTCGCCCTACGCCGGCATTCTGCGCGAGATCCTGGCGCCGGAAGGATCCACGGTGCCGAACAACGCCGATATCGCGGTGATCGAGACGGCGGAGGAGGCTGCTTCGGGCGCGATCGCCGCGGCGACCCCGGATCCGATCACCGGCGCGACGGCCGCAACTGCACCGACGCCCGCATCGGGTGCGGCCTCCGCCCATGCGGGTCCAGCTGGACCCGGGGCAGCCGCCCGAGCCGTCGGCGACGAGCCCACCGGCGATCCCAACGCCCGCATGACGCCGGCCGTCCGGCGCCTCCTGCGCGAGCACGGCCTCGATCCCGCCCGGATCGTCGGCACCGGTGGTGGCGGGCGGATCACCCGCGTCGACGTCCTCGCCCACATCGAGGCGCTGCGCACCGGCGCCGCTCCGGCGGCCCCGTCAGCTCTGTCCGCCCCGTCAGCCCTGGCTTCGACATCGGCACCAGTCAGCCCCACGCCCGCCGGTCCCGCACCGGCCCCCGCCACCGCCGGCCCCGGCCCCATCACCTTCCCGCCGGGCGTGGACGAGGTCCTCGTCCCGATGACCAAGATGCGCAAGGGCGTGGCCGCGCAGATGACCCGGTCGCTCCAGGCGCCCCACGCGTACATCCAGATGGAGATCGACGCGACCCGCCTGGTCCAGCTCCGGGACCGCCTCAAGGGCGCCTACCTGGCGAAAGAGGGGATCGGCCTGAGCTTCGTCCCGTTCGTCGTCAAGGCCTCCGCGGACGCGCTCAAGCGCAACCCCACGTTCAACGCCCACTGGACCGACCAGGGCCTCGTCGCCCACCGGAAGATCAACATCGGCGTCGCCGTCGCCATGGGCGAGGGCCTCATCGTCCCGGTCATCCGCGGAGCGGACCTCCTGTCGATCCACGGTCTCAACATGGCCATCACGGACGTCGCGAACCGCGCCCGGGCGAACAGGCTGAAGATCGACGACTTCGGCGGCGGCACCTTCACCGTAGACAACACGGGCTACCTCGGCACCAACCTCGTGATGCCCATCCTCAACGTGCCCGAGGTGGGCATCGTGACGATGGAGGCGATCACCAAGCGTCCGGTCGTGGTGAGCGGCCCGGACGGCGACGTGATCGCGATCCGGTCGATCATGAACATGGTGCTCGCCATCGACCACCGCGCGAATGACGGGGCCGCCGGCGCCGCGCTCCTGCGCGACATCAAGGCCTGGCTCGAGGGCGTCGGCCCGGACACGTCGATCTACTAGCACGCCGATGGCCCGCGACCTCCCCGTCTTCGACCCGAACCCCGCTCACGGCCACGTCCCCGCGGCGCTGCTGTCCATCGCCATCGGCGGTGGCGCGACCGCCCCTGCTGCGGACGGCAGCCGCCCATCCGCCGCCACCCCGACTGGATCAAGTCGCGGATGCCGTCCGGGGACAACTACCAGGACCTCAGGGGCCTCCTCCGCGGCCTGAACCTCAACACCGTCTGCGCCGAGGCCGTCTGCCCCAATGTCGGGGAGTGCTGGGACCAGCGCACCGCCACCGTCATGATCCTCGGCGACGTCTGCACCCGCGCCTGTGGCTTCTGCGCCATCAAGACCGGCCGCCCCACCTGGTTCGACGACGACGAGCCCCGCCGGGTCGCCGAGGCCGTCGCCGCCATGCGCCTGGACCACGTGGTGGTCACGAGCGTCGCCCGCGATGACCTCCCCGATGGGGGCGCCGGCGCCTTCGCCGCCACCATCCGCGAGCTGCGGCAGCGCTGCCCCGGCATGGGCGTCGAGGTCCTGATCCCGGACTTCAACGGCGAGGAGGCGCCCCTCCGCGCGGTGATGGAGGCCGGCCCCGACATCCTCAACCACAACCTCGAGACCGTGCGCCGGCTCCAGGGTCCGGTGCGCAAGCGGGCGCGCTGGGACCGGACGCTGGGCGTCCTCGAGCGCGCCAAGGCATACGCCGCCGAATACGGCAAGGACGCCCACACGAAGAGCAGCCTCATGGTGGGCCTGGGCGAGACCCGCGAGGAGCTGACGGAGTGCTTCACGGCGCTCCGCGAGGTTGACTGCGACATCCTCACCATCGGCCAGTACCTGCGCCCGACGGTGGACCACCTGCCCCTCGAGCGCTACTACCACCCCGACGAGTTCGCGGCGATGCGGGACCAGGCGCTGGCGCTGGGCTTCAAGCACGTGGAGTCGGGTCCGCTCGTCCGCTCCAGCTACCACGCCCGGGACCAGGTCCCCGGTGCCGCGGAGAAGGCGCTCCGCCGGCGCGCCAGCGTCGACGCCGAGGGCCGAGTCGTCCCCGGGGACGTCCTCCCCGTCGCAGGCTGATCGCGGCTATCCTTCGGGCGATGGTCGCCCACCTGAGCCGCAAGGTTCCCCTCGCCGAGCTCCACTGCCACCTGGGCGCGGCCGTCACCCCCTCGATCATGTGGTCGATCGCCCACGCCCAGGGGATCAAGCTCCCCACCCGCGACTACTGGGACTTCCGGGACCTGATCACGGTCCATCCGCGGCGGCCGAAGAGCTTCGACGGCTACCTGCAGCTGTTCCACTGGACGGAGCTCATCCAGTCGAGCCCGATCGCCGTCGAGCGCGCGGTCTACGAGGTCATCGGCGGGGCCTACCGCAAGAACAACGTGACCACCACGGAGCTGCGCTTCAACCCGATGAAGCGGAACCGCGGTGGCGAGCAGGACCTGGACCACATCGTCGCCGCGGCGGTCCGCGGGATGGACCGGGCCACGCTCGAATATCCGGTCAAGCCGGGCCTGCTGTTCTGCCTGGACCGGGCCTTCCCGTACGAGCTGAACGAGATCATCGTGGAGAAGGCGATCGCCTGGCGGGACCGCGGCGTGGTCGGCGTGGACATCGCCGGTCCGGAGTCGGCCACGTTCCGTGTCGCCGACTACCGGCGCATCTTCCGCCGCGCTCGCCAGCACGGCCTCGGGATCACCGTCCATACCGGCGAGTCCGGTCCGGTGGAGGAGATTGCCCGGGTCATCGAGCAGCTGGAGCCCGACCGCATCGGTCACGGCGTCAAAGCGGCCTACGACCCACGCACGATGGCGATGCTCCGCGAGCGGGGGATCGTGCTGGAGATCTGTCCCACCTCCAACCTGAACACGGGCGTCGTGTCGGGCTGGGAGGAGTTCCGCTGGATCTTCGATCAGTTCCACCGCAACGGCGTGCGCTACACCATCAGCACCGATGGCCCGGAGATGCTGAAGACCTACATCCGGGACGAGCTGGCGACCCTTGGCCGCCTCGGGATCCTGTCGGTGGAGGAGCAGCAGCAGATCGCCGCCACATCGCTCGCGGCGTCGTTCGTGCCCAACGTGTCGGACGTGCCGCTTCCCCGCCGCGAGCCTGCCCGCCGAGAGGTCGTGGAGCGCGAGGAGGGCTGACCGGCGCCCGTGCCCCGGCGCAGACGCTTCCGGCAGTCCCAGGGGCGGGGGTCAGCCTTCGGTTCTTGTCACGCGGTACTCGCAGCACCGGTCCCCGGCGGCGATGTGCCGCTCGCGGACCACCTCCGCACCCAGGACCTCGCTGAACAGGGCCAGCTCCGCGCGGCAGGCCGCCCCGCTGTCCCGAGCGATGTCCAGCACCGCACAGTTGTGCTGCAGGAGGCGGATGCCGTCGCCGTTCACGCGAGCCTCGGAGATGTAGCCCTGCTCGTCCTGGATGCGGGCAAGCTCAACGACACGGTCGCCCAGCGGGGCGCCCGGCGGCAGCGCCGCATCGAGACGGGCTCGCAGCGCGGCCCCAGCCTGGCGTCTCCGGGCCGAGAAGACCTCCTCGACCAGCGCGTCCCCGCCCACCTCGATGATCGCCGCCATCAGACCCGTGGCCAGGCCGTCGTAGTTGGACGGGAAGAGGTCCTGGGCGTCCGCGGTGACGTCGTAGAGGTTGCGGGGCCGCCCAACGCCGTGGCGCACGGCGGTCCTGGTCACGAGCCCGGCGCTGTCGAGAGCCCGGAGCTGCTGGGCCACCCCGCTGCGGCTTGCACCGATGGCGGTCGCGATGGCGTCCGGCGATGACGGGCCTGACCGGCGCAGGTGGACGAGGATGGCTCGCCGGAGCGCAGACGGGGAGAGTTGGGGGACGGCGTGCTCGGACATGCGGGGAGAGGCTACCAAGAACCCCGAAGACGCGGCGCCGCGGGCATCCGCGGGTCGGCGGGCGGCCCGGACGTTCGGTCGGCGGGCGGCCCGGCGGCGGGCTGGATGCTGGCTCCGTGCCTACCCGTCAACCTCGACCAGGCGGACCATCAGGCGGTACTGGCTGTTGGTACCGACGCATGTCTGGAGCGTCATGGACGGCTTGCCCTGCGCGGCCCAGGCCCATCTCGCCCCCGACGTGGGGCGGACCAGCTTCCACCACTTGACCACGTAGACGTGGACCCTGCCCTTCGAGTCGGCGTACCACGCCTTCATGCCGATGGCGAGGCGCCCGGCCGTGTACGCGTCGTGGAGGGGCTTGAAGACGCTGTAGGCGTGACCCATCAGGTAGATGTTGTTCGTTCCCGCGCAACCCCAGCGGTACACGAGGTTGTCGGGCGGGCGTTTCCGGTCGCACGGGAACGGGGAGACGGACCGGCTGATCCGCAGGGCCGGGATCCAGACGTGGTTGTGCCCGGCGTAGGTGCTTGCGCCGATAGACCCTTTCCTGAAGCTCGCAGGCGACGACGTCGTGGCCCCTGGGGCGCGGTCGGGCAGCGTCGCGCGGGCCGACAGGGCCGTCGCGGGCGGAGAGGCGCCTGCACCCGCCGCCACGACGGCCCGGATCGCCGGGGTGGCCGGCGCCTCGCCAGCCGTGGACCCGGGTACGACAGCCACCGGCACGTTGGCGAGGGGAGACACGGTCGGGGAGTCGTCGGCGCTCGACTCGGACAGGACGATCCCGGCCGGACGTGCGTCGGGCAGTCCGTGGGTGCCCGGCGGGCTGATGCTGGTCCGTGCGGCCGCGGCCACGACGGTCACGGACTCGAGGGCCAGGACCACGGCGAGCGCGGTCGAGAGGGCCCGCCGCCGCCGCGTCGTGAGATCCATGCCCGGAGCATCGGCGCACGCACGCACCGCTTCGACGCCCCGGACGTCACCCGGTACCCGGGTCGCAGGTCAGGGTCCGGGTGCGGTTGTGTGCGGTCAATGGCGGAGCGGGGGAGTACCCCGATGGGACCTGGTGAGCTGGACCTCGATGCCGGGTCAGCCCCGGGTCCGGCGCTTCGCCTCCCGAAGCCGGGCCAGGGTGTCCTCGGTGGGAGCGGAGGCCGCCGGTGTGGCGGAGGCCGCCGGTGCCGCGGGCGCGGGAGGCGTGGCTGGTGGAGCCGGGCTGGCCGGAGCCGTCGGGGTCGCCGGACCTGTCGGGGTCGAGACGGCGGCCATGGCCGATCCCGGCTCGCCCCCGGGATCGGCCATGGCCACGGCGCTCCCCGCCGAGCGCTCGGAAGCCTCCCGCAGGATCGCATTGCGCGCCCCGGCGGATCCCGCGCGGTCCCGCGCGGCCAGCATCCCCTCCACGGGCCTGGTCCGCGCCGCCACGCGTCGCCCGTGCAGGCTGTCCGAGACCCAGCGCCGGCCGTCGGCCAGCTCGCGGCGCCCAAGCGAGACGCGCCGCAGGGCGACGTCCAGCGGCCAGAGGAGCAGCGCCAGGACCAGCAGCCACGGCCAGAGGTCGGTGAATTGGCTGGTGGTCCGCAGGTCATGGACCCACGCCGCCGCGGGCGTGGCCAGCGCCGAGCCACCGGTTGCGGACCGGATCGCGGCGAGGAGCGGCTCGTTCGCGCCCAGCAGCCGGTACTCCGCGGCCGTCGGGGCCACCAGTCCCAGGGTCCGCGCGAGCGGCGACTCGCCAGGCTTCGTCTGCGTCACCCGCACCGCGTACGCGCCGCTCTGGAGGTTCGCGACCGGCGCCTCGTACACGCCCGGCGCAATCTGGTTCAGGTCGACGGTCGGCTTCGAGAGGTCCGGTGCCACGAGCGCCACGCTCGTGGAGTAGAAGTCCCGCGGCGACCCGTCGGCGTTCACGCTCTCGACCCGCAGGTACGTTCGCCCGCCGCGGTCCACGAAGGCCGCCTCGATGCCCCCGCTCTCCTCGCCCGGGAACGTCCAGCCCACCATCTGGCTGAAGAACCTGCTGAACCCGTTCCAGCCGATCCAGCTCTTCGCCCAACGCCCGGTGGAGTCCGACGTCCACGCGACCGCTCGCCCCAGGCCGTACTGCCACTGGGCGAGGAGGGGATCGTCGCGGGCGGTGACCAGGACGGTCTGCGCGGCCGGCTTGGCCGTCGTGCCGTTGTAGCCCAGCAGCTGGGGCATCCCGCCCTCGATTCCGCGCAGGATCGGCGAGGACGAGGTGAGGATCGGGAAGAATGCCTCCTCCACGATCTGCTGGCCGGAGACCTGCTGCGTCTCCTTCAGGAAGATGTCGGGGATCGACGCGGGGTTGGCCGCGTTGTAGAAACGCCCGCCGCCGTCCTTCGCCAGCTGCTCCAGGAACGGGTTGGACCCGCCGCCGGCGCCGACCGTGGACAGCGTGATGCCGGCGGCCTTCATCTCCTTGATGATCGAGTCGTACTGGCCGCTGCTGGACCATCCGTCGGTCAGCAGGATGATGTGGCGGCGTGTCGCGGTCGCGTTCTTGAGCGACTGCACCGCCTGGTCCAGGCCGCCGAAGATGTTCGTCTGGCCGTCGGGGGTGATCCCCGCGATCGAGCCCTGGAGGTCCTGCAGCCCGCCGACCGGCGCGGTCTTGACCACCCAGTGGGCCGCCTGGTCGAAGGCGACCACACCGAGCTCGTCCTGCGCGGTCAGCGCGGAGGCTGCCCGGAGGATGGCCTCCTTTCCGATGTCGACCTTCTTGACGCCGGCGATCCCGCTGCCGCCGCCCATACCGCCGTTGGAGTTGTTGCAGTGGCAGGCGTCCATGGAGCCAGACTTGTCGATGACCACCACGAGCGCGATGTCCGGCTGCTTCTGCCGGTCCCTGACGCCCATGTCCACCGGCAGCGTCTCCTCCAGGGCGGTGTCGGTGTAGCCGCCGGCGCCGTAGCTCTGCGGGCCGCCCACCATCACGAGACCCCGTCCGAGGTCCCGGACGTAGACCTGGAGCGCCGCGAGGGCCTTGTCCGTGAGCCGGAGGCGCGGGACGTCGACGAGCACGATCGAGTCGTAGTCCGCGAGACCGGCGAGGTCCGACGGGAGCGCCTCGGGGATGACGGTGTCCACGAGCTGGCGCTCCGTCTCCAGCGCCGCGACGAGCTGGGCGGCCACGTCCTCGTTGCCCTTGACGACCAGGACCCGTGGCTCGCCCTTGACGATCGTGTTGGCGTCCGCGCGGTCGTTCTGGTTGAACGTGTCCCGGCCCGCCTCCACCACCATCCGGAACCGCAGGAACCCCGGGTCCTTGGGCGTGAACGTGAACGTCACCCGGTTCGGACCCTTGGCCAGCTCCACGGGCTGGGACCTGGCCAGCTCGCCGTTGACAAACAGCCGGATCGTCGCCGGTTGCGCCACGGTGGACGTGATGTCGCCGGAGACCTCGACCTCCTCGCCGAGGCGCGCCGTGGACGGCCCGGTGAGGCGCTCGACGACCACCTCGTCGCGGCCCTCGAGACCGGTCAGGACGGTCTCCACCTGGATCCCACGCGCAGCGGCGAGGGACGCCTCGGTCTGGCCGGAGCCGGTGGTGTCGTTGCCGTCCGAGAGCAGGACGATCCGCTTCTGCGAGTCGTCCGGGAACATCGCGGCGGCGAGGCGGAGTGCCGCGCCCACGTCGGTCGCGCTCTTGACGGGGGTGGACGCGATCCGGTCGATGTCAGCGAGCTCCGACGGGAGCCGTTCCACGAGCGCATCCGCGCCGAACGCGACGATCCCCGCCACGTCCTCGTCCTTCTTGCCCGCCAGGGACTCGCGCACGTAGGCCAGCGCCTCCTCGCGACCCGCGGTCCCGACGGAGTCCGAGAGGTCCACGACGAACACGACCGCGAGCCGGTCGACCGGCAGCACGAGCTGGAGCCCGGCCAGCGCGCTCACGAGCACCGTGAGCAGCAGCACCCGCACCACCAGCGCGGCGCGCCGCCGGCCCACGCCCAGGCGGCGCCGTGACGACATGTGCAGCGCGATGACCACCGCCAGCAGCGGCGGCAGGAGCAGCAGGGCGAACGGGACGTCGAAGGAGATGCCCATCAGGCGCCTCGCCCCGCGGACGGTGCGCGACGGACCCGGGCGACGACGGCGCGCCGGAGGCGGGCGAGCGTGTCGCGCTCGTACACCAGCCACTCGAGGGTGAGCACGAGCAGCGCCACCAGCACGATGGGGATCCACAGCTCGTCGCGGGCCTGCGGCCGCTCGCCGGGGGTCGCCGCCCCGGGACCGGGATCCCCGCTCGCGCCGGGGCCTGGGCTTGAGGCCGGCTGTCCGAGGGCCGTCAGCGCCGCGATGTCACCCGGTGCGATGTTGGACTCGTCCACGTCGAGGAGGTCCACGGCGAACCGGGCCGGTGCGCTGGGGTCCGCCGGCCGGAAGGTGGGCGATGCACCGGGCGAAGCACCGGGCGGTCCCGCCGCGGCCGATGCGGATGGCGCGGCGCTCGCGGACGTGCCCGGCGTGGGCGTGGGGACCGCGGGGGTGGCCTCGGGATCGGGGATGCCGGTCACGGTGTAGACGCCGAGGAGGTCGGTCCGGGCAAAGGTGACGGCGGCCGCGTCCTTCGTAGGCGCCATGAGGTCCTCCGTCGTGCCGTCCGGACGCTGAACGTGGACGCCGATCGCGCCGGCCGGGATGGCCAGGGTGACCGGTGTGCCAGGGGCGATAGCATCCAGCGGCGTCTCGGAGCCGCCCAGCAGCTCGCCCGCGAGGTTCGCCAGCAGGATCGGGAACGCCACCTGGAGCGGGAGGTCGGAACGCCGCGGCTCGAAGGCCAGCACCGCGGCGGGGCGTCCGGCCAGCGTGCCCGCATACAGCAGGGGAGCGCCGGCGGGGCCCGGGATCACGGCCCGTGCCCAGGCGGGGAGCTCCATCTTCTTCGCCTCGGAGACGTGCACGGTGGTCAGGTCCACGTAGCGCAGCGCCGGGTCCGAGGGATCGAGCGTCCCGATGCCCGGGTTGGTCAGCGTGCCGGTCACGCTGCCCAGCGCCGATGTTGTCGGCGGGGCGATGGCCAGGATCGGCTTGGCCGGCAGCTCGGCCGGCAGGTACCCCTCGAAGATGATCAGGTCGAACAGCTCTGGCCTGGTACCCGGGCCGTACGTCGCGGGCGTGACCCCGTAGAGCTCCGTGTCCGGCAGGTACGAGAGCGCCGTTTCAAGGTACGGATCGCCGTTGCTGACCAGCAGCACCGTGCGCAGCGCCGCGGGGGGCACGATCGCCCAGGCGCGATCGTCCACGGCCAGCATGTCCGCCGCCTCGCTCGAGGCCTCGTCCACCGCCGCCAGCCTCACCTCGACCACGGACGCCGGGCGGTCCGGGTCGTCGATGTCGTCGATCGAGACGTCGGTCCGGCGCTGGGGATCCAGCTTGAGCGTGCGGGAGTCGCGCAGCTGGCCGTCCGCGTAGACGTCGAGGCGGCGTTCGACCAGCTCCAGGCCCAGGTTCGCGACGGACACGAAAGCCGAGTGGGAGAGGCCGGATGGGGCGGTCCGGACGGCCAGGGCCACGATCGCCTGGTTGTCCTGGTCGCGTCCGACTCGGAGCACCCGGACCGGCGCCTCGAGGGTGCCCGTGGGGGGAGCGGCGATCGCCGCGTCCGTCGCCACCAGGATCTCGGCGTCCCCGGAGCGGGCCGCCAGCGCGGAGGCGAGCCGGAGGGCGTCACCCATGTTGCCCACGTCTGAGGTTGCGGCGATCGAGGCGATGGCCTGCTTCACGCGGCCCAGGTCGGACGTGCCGTTGGCAACGACCCTGGCCGTCCGCCCGGCCGCGATGACGCTGACCCTGCCGCCGGCCGGGAGCTCCCTGAGGGCCTCGAGTGCCAGGGCCTTCGCAGCCTCGAGGCGGTTCGGCGCGACGTCCATCGCCTGCATCGATGCCGAGGTGTCTACCACGAGGACGATGTCGCCTGCCAGGCCCGCCGGCCGCTCCACGAACGGACGGGCCGCGAGGAAGGCGAAGACGAGGACCAGGAGCAGCTGGAGGAGCAGCAGCAGGCTCCGGCGCAGCTTCTGCCACGGCGCGTTCGCCTCGACGTCCGCGACCAGCTTGTGCCACAGCAGGGTGGACGGCACCACGGCCTCGTCCCGGCGGAGCTTGAGCAGGTACATGGCGATGACGACGGGCACGAACAGCAGCCCGGCGAGCGCCAGGGGCGTGAGGAACGGCATCGCCCGGCCCTACCCGACGACCCGGCGGCGGCGCAGCTCGGCGAACACGAGATCCGCCAGCGGCGTGTCGGTGGAGATCGGCACGTAGGACGCGCGCCGCTTGGCCGCGAGGTCGGCGAGGCCTTCCTGCCACGCCGCGAGGCGCGCCTTGTAGTCGTCGAGCGTCGCGAGGTCCACGGTGACGTCGATCCCCTCGCCGCTCTCGCTGTCCACGAGCTTCAGGTCGCCCTCGAGCGGCGGATCCAGCTCGTCCGGGGAGAGCGCATGGAGCACGATCAGCTCGGAGCCTGTCGCGGCCAGCTCGCGGATCACGCGGTCCGCGGCCGCGTCCAGCAGGTCCGAGATCAGGACGATCACGCCGCGCCCCGGAAGCATTGCCGCCGCATGGCGGGCGCTCGCGAGGAGGTCCGTCGGGCCCGCGGCCGGCTGGATCGTGGACAGGTTCGCGAGGAGACGGAAGACGCGTCCGGACCCGCGCAGGCCGCCCTGGCGCCGGGCCGTCCGCCCGGTGAGCGCCGCGACGACGACGCGGTCCTCGCCGGCGAGCGCGATGTAGCCGAGCGCCGCCGCAGCCCGCTTGGCGAACAGCAGCTTCTCCGGCCTGCCGAAGGCCATCGACGGGCTGGCGTCGAGGAGGAAGGTGATCGTGACGTCCTCCTCCTCGATGAACAGCTTGACGAACAGCTTCTCCAGGCGGGCGTAGACGTTCCAGTCCAGCTGGCGCAGGTCGTCGCCCAGCGCGTAGTCCCTGTAGTCCGCGAACTCAACGGACTGGCCGCGCTTGACGCTCCGCCGTCCACCCTTGAGCCCGCCCCGGACCGGCTGCTTCATGAGCACGCCAAGCCGCTCCAGCTGGCGGAGGAACCCCTCGTCGAAGACGGTGGGGTCCAGCGCATTGGGCAGGAACGCCTTCGTCCCGGATCCCTTCGCGGGCGCGGGGGCATCCGGCGTCCGCTCGGCGGACGGCTCGGTCGGCGGCGTGGGGGAGAGGGTCATGGTCGCGGGGTCGCCTGGCCTGCCTACTCGACGGCGGGCGGCGACACCTCGTCGAGGATCCCGCGGACGATGGACTCCGACGTGACCCCCTCGGCCTCGCCCTCGAAGTTGAGGATGACGCGGTGCCGCAGGGAGGGGAGCGCGGCGGCGCGGACGTCGTCCACGGACACGTTGAAGCGGCCGTCCATGAGCGCCAGGATCTTGCCCGCGGCCACGAGCGCCTGGGCGCCGCGCGGCGAGCCGCCGTAGCGCACGTACTGGCGCACCAGCGCCGGCGCGCGCTTGCTGTCCGGGTGCGTCGCGGACAGGACCGCGACCGCGTATGCCGTCACGTGCGGAGCGATCGGGACCGCGCGGGCGAGTCGCTGCATCTCGACGATCTCGGTGGCCGTGGCGACCGGTCGTGCAGTCGGGGCATCGGCACCGGTCGTCCGGTCGACGATCAGGGCGAGGTCCTCCTCGTTGGGGAACGGGACCATGACCTTGAGCAGGAACCGGTCGAGCTGCGCCTCGGGGAGGGGATAGGTTCCCTCCATCTCGAGCGGGTTCTGCGTGGCCAGTACGAAGAACGGGGGCTCCAGCGTGTAGCGGTTGCGCGCCACGGTCACCTGGTGCTCCTGCATCGCCTCCAGCAGCGAGGACTGGGTCTTCGGCGTCGCGCGGTTGATCTCGTCGGCGAGGACGAGGTTCGCGAAGACCGGTCCCTGCTGGAACTTGAAGACCCGGGAGCCGCCCTCCTCGACGAGGATGTTCGTGCCGGTGATGTCGGCCGGCATGAGGTCCGGCGTGAACTGGATCCGGCTGAAACGGCAGTCGATGACGTCGGCGATCGTGCGGACGAGCATCGTCTTGCCCAGGCCGGGGACGCCCTCCAGGAGCACGTGGCTGTTCGCGAGCAGCCCGACGAGGGTCTGGCGGACCAGCTCCCGCTGTCCGACGATGACCTTGCCGACCTCGGCCTCGATGGCGCGGGCGCGTTCGGCGAACGCTTCCGGGGCAAGCCTGGCCGACGCCTCCGGGGCGGCGCCGGTCTGGGTGGCGGTGGGAGCGTCCATGGGTTCCTCCGGTGGGGGAGCGAGGCGCCGGTGTGACGGATCCTGGCGGTCTAGTTGCCGGGATCGAGCGAGCTGAAGTAGTCGCGCACGTAGTCCTTCACGGAGATCGGGACGTACGAGCGGTCGAGGGTCGTCAGCGCGTATCGGTAGAAGTCGCCGTAGACCTGCTGGTAGGGGACGTAGGAGCCGTTGTTGCTGCCCTGGCCCTGCTGGCTGCCCTGCTGGGTCTGGCCGTCACCCCCGGTGCCGGCGATGTACGAGGGATCGCCGGGCTTGCCGAGCCGGTCGAACGGCGCGAACACGGAGCCCAGGTCCTCGCCGAGCTGGCTCGGGCGGTTGGGGTTGGTCGGGCCGCCGGGCATGCCGTTCGACGTGCCGGTGCCGAGGTGCGACGCATTCGAGCCGCCGCCGCCGAGGGAGCCGCTGCCCTGGCCTTGGCCCTGACCCTGACCCTGCCCTTGGCCTTGACCCTGCCCTTGGCCTTGACCCTGCCCTTGGCCCTGACCCTGACCCTGGCCTTGACCCTGCCCTTGGCCCTTGCCCCTGGCCCTGACCCTGACCGGTGCCGGACGACGCGCCGGGGGATCCGCCGGGCTGCCCCTGGCCGTGCCGGACGACGCGCCGGGGGATCCGCCGGGCTGCCCCTGGCCGGTGCCGGACGACGCGCCGGGGGATCCGCCGGGCTGCCCCTGGCCCTGCTGCCCCTGGCCCTGCTGCCCCGACTGGTTGCCTGGCTGGCCCTGCTGGCCGCCAGCGTTCGCGAGATCGCGTCGCGCGTCCTGCAGGTTCGAGGCGGCGGATGCGAGGTCGCGGTTGATCTGCACCTTCGTGCCCGCCGCGTCCAGCGCTTCACCGAGCCGGTTCAGGGCCGCCTTGGCGCCCTCCGTGTCGCCCTGGGCCAGGCTCGAGGCGGCGTCCTTGAGGGCCTGCCCCGCGGCCCCGCTCGCCTGGCTGGCCGCGCCCTGGAGTGCGGCGAGCTCCTTCGCGAGGGCATCGCGCTCCGCCTGGGTCATCTCATCGACCTGGTCGCCGAGCTCGGTGAGGTCCTGGTGGGCCTCCTTCGGGTCGCCACCGGGGTTCGCCTTGGGGTCGCCCGTGGCCGTGCGCGAGAGCGACCGGGAGAGCGATGCGAGCGCAGCCGCCCGCTGCTCGTTACCCGCGTCCAGCTGTGCGCGGACGTCGTCCTCGACGGCGCCCAACTGGGCCAGGTTGAGGTCGAGCTCGCCCGGGTTCGCCCGGAGGCGCTCGGCCAGCTCGCGAAGCTCCTTGGCCAGCTGCGTGCGGGGGTCGTTGGCGTCGGCGCCCTTGGCCTCGAGGCTCCTGGCCACCTCATCGATGTGCTCGGCCTGGCGCTCGGCCTCCGCGCGGATCTCCCGCTGCTGGGCGATGACGAGGGCCTGCGGGTTGGGCAGGAGGACGGCCGGCACCACGAGGGCGGTGGCGATCAGCGCGACCAGGGCAGGTCGGCGGGCGAGCCGGGGACGGAACAGCCCGGGGTCCACGGCCCGCAGCCGGGAGAGGGCGTCGCGCCGCTGGCGGCGCACGAAGCGGGTCTCGGCGTCGTGGAGGTCGAACCCCGTCCCGACCGCAATGGTCTCGTCGTCACCGGCCATGGCCGGACCGGCCGAGGACGGCATCGACCCCGCGAAGGCGAGTGCCGAGGCGACCGCGTCGCCGGCGCCGCCCTCGGCGTCCACGGCCAGGGCGGTCTCACCCAGGGTTGGCCGCGCGCGGACCACGAGGACGAGCAGCACCAGCAGGCCGAGGCCCGGGAGCGCGAGAGCAACCAGCGGGGCGTGCTCAAGGGGGAGCAGCCGCTGGAGGATCGCGAGGGCCAGCACTGTCACGGCCACGGCGGCCACCACGTACCAGGCCCGCCGAACCGCGCGGCGCAGCCACAGCCGGCGCCGGTGGCCGGCCAGTCCCCCGCGGATCGCGGTGAGGGCGGGGTCCAGCGCCACCCCGAGCGACGCGGGGTCGCCCGGGACGATGGGCCCCGGTTGTGCGGCCGCGGGCCGGCGGGACTTGGCGGGGACAGGCGCAGGTTCGGCATCACGCGTCACTCCCCGCGGGCCGGCGGTGTGGGCGTGGCAGGTGGAAGCGCCAGCGCCGGGTCGGCGAGACGAGCTGGACGGACAGCACGATGAGGAGGACCGAGACGGCACCCATCGCGGCCAGGCTGCGCGGCCAATAGCTGTCGCGCGGGACCCCGAGCTGCTGATCCCCGACGGCGCCCTGGGCGGTCACGGCGCTGATGATCGAGCAGGTGCCGCCGAACCCCGTCTCCGTGCCGCAGACCACGTCGAGCTGGGCGACGAACGGGTTGAGCCACATCAGCGCCTCGGGCGGCCGTTGCGTGAGCGACTCGAGCGGGCCGACGTTGCGCCTCGCCTGGTCCTGCATGCCGCTGCTGGCGGTCATCGCGAACCAGAACACGAACAGGAACGTCGTCCCGGCGGTGAGCGCGATCACGGTCACGAGGTTGATGACGGTCGCGGCCTGGGTCCGCTTCACGAGCGCCGAGACGAACAGGCCGATCGATCCGTAGACCAGTGCCGTCCCCACCAGCACGAGGTAGCCCTTGACCATGTCGTCGGGGCCCACGCCGCCGAAGGTGAAGACGAGCGCGGTCACCGGGATCGAGGCGAGGAGGAGCAGGAACACCCAGCTGAGCGCGGACAGGAGCTTGCCCAGGATGATCGCAAGCGACGAGATCGGCGTCGTCGTGAGCAGGTCCAGCGTCTGCTTCTCGCGCTCCAGGCTGATGGCGCCCGCGGTGGACGCGGGTGCAAGCACCAGCACGATCAGGGTCAGCAGCGCGAGCAGCGCGGTGAACATCTGCCGCCCGATCTCGGCGGAGGCGGAGATGGAGCCGCCGAAGCCGCTCGTGAACGCCCGTTCGGCGAGGCCCTCGATCATCCATGCAAAGCCGGCGATGAGCAGCAGGTGGATCGTCAGCACCACGAAGGCCCGTCGTCCGCGCATCCGGCCGCGGAGCTCCTTGACGCCCACGGCGGCGATGCCGGTGCCGATGTCGCGGAGCGAGCGCAGGCGACGGGACCCCGTGAACGCGGTCATGCCGGCACCTCGGTCGCGATCGGGTCGGGTGCCGTGACCTGGAGGAAGAGCTCCTCGAGGTCGCTCGCCGCGCGGGAGAAGGTGGCGACCCGGAGGCCCGCCCCGACGGCCGTCGCCAGCAGTC
The DNA here is from genome assembly GCA_963788375.1 of uncultured Chloroflexia bacterium. Taxonomy (GTDB): domain Bacteria; phylum Chloroflexota; class Limnocylindria; order Limnocylindrales; family CSP1-4; genus CAIXZV01. The sequence continues at coordinate 16,049 of CAWBGT010000015.1, read as the reverse complement.
GGGCGGAGCCCTCGTCATCGCCGTGGAAGCCGATCTCGACGTGGCCGTCCTCGAGCAGGTCCGAGGTCACCACGTCCGGCTGGCCGGCGAACCAGGCTCGTGCAGCCTCGTGGGCCTCGCCCTCGCCCAGGACCCGGATGCGGAACACGGCACCAACCCGGAGGCGGCGCTCGATGTCGGCGACGCGCCCGTGGGCAAGCACCTGGCCGCGGTCGATGATCGCCACGGAGGTGCACAGCTCCTCGAGCTCGGGAAGGATGTGGGACGAGACGAGGATGGTCTTGCCGAGGGTCCGGAGCTCGCGCAGGAGCTCGCGGAGCTCGACCCGGGCGCGCGGGTCCAGGCCGGACGCCGGCTCGTCGAGGAGGAGGACCAGCGGATCGTGGACCAGCGCATGGGCGAGGCAGAGACGCTGCTGCATGCCGCGCGAGAGCCCCGCGACGTAGGTGTCGCGCTTGGGCCCCAGGTCCACCAGCTCGAGGAGGTCGCCGATCATGCGCCGCCGCCGCTCGGCGTTGATCCCGTAGCAGCGCGCGAAGAAGTCCAGGTACTCCCAGACCTTCATGTCGTCGTAGACCCCGAACGAATCCGGCATGAACCCGAGGACGCGACGGACGTCGTTCGGGTTCCTCCGCACGGACGCGCCGGCGATCTCCGCGTCACCGTCGTCGGGGACGAGCAGCGTGGCGAGGATGCGCAGGGTCGTGGTCTTGCCGGCACCGTTCGGGCCGACGAGGCCGAAGATCTCGCCCTCCGCGATGTCGAGGTCAAGGCCGGCGACCGCGAGTGTCCGGTCGTAGCGCTTGACGAGCCCCGTGGCACGGACGATCCCGGTCATCGGACGGTCCCTTCGAGCGCGACCGGGAATTGGAACCCGATGCCGTCCTGGCGTGGATTGACGAACTTGACCTGGAGCTCGCCACTCACCGGGTCGACCCAGCGGGCCGGGTCCGCGAGCGAGTAGGCGACGCCCTGCCGCATGTGCTCGAACTGGACCCAGGCGCCAGTCCGAAGGTCCAGGACCTCGAGCTCGGGCAGGCCGTCCTGGACGGCGGCGCAGCCCTCGGTGCCGGGATCGCAGCGGACCGTCTCCTTGAGGGCCACCGGCGCGCCGGCGGGCATCGACGGATCGCCGTTGAACGTCATCGCGACCGTCACCGCCGTCACGTCGAACCTGCCCTCGAACGCGATGGGCCGGTAGGCGAGGCGGACGTCGCCGGTGCCGAAGCTGATCGTCCACGGGTCCTTGCTGAAGAAGTTGGCGTTCACCTCCACCACGCTGCTGCGGAGGAGATCGTTCCGGAACGCCACGCTCCCCTTGACGGCGAGGGGAAGCGGGACCTCGTACAGGATGTTGGCCTCGCGACGGACGTGCTCACCCTCGATCTCCATCGGGACGACCGGGTCCGAGCCCCAGGCGAGGAGCATCGCCGAGTCGCCGCCCAGGGAGTATGGGAAGCCGGTCATCGGGTCGATGGAGATCTGGTCGATCACCGATCGCCGGACGATCCTGCGCTGGTCCTCCTCGGACATCGCCATGCCGTTCCAGTTGAGCTGGCCGACGACCTTGTCCGAGAGCGACGTCTGGTTGACCAGGTTGTTCGTGACGGCAAGGTTCACCTCGGCGGTCTCACCCGGGGCGAGGTCCCGAAGCTGGACGGCGGACGAGCCCAGCACGATGGCGGGGGCGACCAGCACCCGGTCCGATCGGTTGGTGACGGAGCCCAGGATCCGCCCATTCTCGAGCCGCAGGTCACCCTCGATCACGGGCCCCGTGGCAGCGCCCTCGGCACGCACCGTGCGCAGGGACCCGAAGCCCACCGCCAGGTCCCGGATCTGTGAGGGATCACCCTGGAGGACGTCGAGGGCCGCGGCCGTGCCGGTGCCGAACATATCGCCGTTCATGGGGGCGGCGAGGAGCGCGTCCCCGGGGACGCGGACCTGGAACGTGGCCCGGGACGGGCTGAAGATGCCCAGGTACGACTGCACCGTGGCCTGGTCCGTGCCGGGGGCGCCGCGGACGATCGCCACCTCGTGGACGATCACGTCCGATCCACGGAGCGCGGCCCCGATCCCGAACGAGCCGACCGTGAACACTGCGATCAGCGCCGGCACCGTGATCCATGCCCACTCTCGCCGGTCGAGACGGCGGAGCACGATGTAGTTGACCGGCCCGACGAGGAGGATGTAGCCGAACAGGAGGACGAGCAGGCCCCCGATCGGCGGCAGGGCCAGGCTGGGGAGGTTGGATACGGCGGAGACGATCCCCGAGTCGTCGCTGAGCGCAACGATGCCGCCCGTCCGCGCGGGCAGGAGCCGGCGCCAGAGCGGGGCGTCGATGGTGTCGCCGGCCGCGATCCAGGACGTGGTGGGGTCGAAGCCCAGCAGCGTGACCGAGCCCGCGCCGAAGCGCCGGTCCGCGGCGACCACGCGGCCGCCGGAGGTGGCGAGAGCCCTGCCCGCGATGAGCTCGCCCGCGTAGGCCGGGAGGGTGGTGGCGCCCGCCGGGATGGCGCCGAGCACCGACCGAAGGACCGGCGGATCGATGTCGAGGGTGCCGCTCGGGCGGTACGGGAGGAGGTCATCCGGGAAGCCGGTCAGCGCGTCGGCGCCGGCCGTGCCGCCGATGATCACGAGGCGCCCCCCGCCCGCCACCCATGTCCGGAGGGCAGCGAGCTGGCCCGGCACCAGCTGGGAGGCGTCGGCATCCTGCCAGACCAGGCGATCGAGAACCGACCAGGCCTGGATCCGCTCGGGGAGGTCGCCCGGGGACAGGGAGATGATCGTGGGCTGGGTGAGATCCTGGCTCGGCAGCAGGTCCAGCTCGCCGACGATCTTCGCCGGGTTCTCGGAGACGACGCCGACAACAAGCCGGTTCTGGTCGTGGAGGGCGATCGCCACCTTGGCCTCGGCCACGACCGCGCTCTCGGTGACCAGCTGGACCGTCATGTTGCCGCCGAAGCTGGGCGGCTGGGCGTACAGGATGTACTGCTTGCGGGATCCCGTCGCCAGCTCCACCTGGGTGCCGAACCGCGTCCTGGAGTCAACGCCGCCGCTGATCCGGAGCTCGCCCGACACGGTCGGGCCGGTGTTCTCGACGTCCACCGCCACGGCGAACCAGGATCCGGTCCGGACGTGGCCCTGGAACAGCGCGCGCGCGGTCATGCCTAGCCCGTCGGTCGCGGCGGCGGCCGGAACCGGGGGCAGCAGCGCCACCAGCGCCATCAGCGCGAGGAGCGCAGCGGCGGACCCGGACAGGAGTCGGGCGGATCTGGGCGTGCGGTGCAGCGGCACTCGGGCTCCTTGGCCAGGGGCAGGGGGAATGTCGGAGCATCGACGCGCAGACCGCTCGAAAAGTTGCACGGCGTGGGCCCCCCGGATCACGGTGAGTGCGGACGCCCTCCTCGTGGTGGCCGTCCGACCGCGCCTATCGTACGATGCAGGCGCCCCGGGACCGATTCGGTCGACCCGCGTCAACCCGCGCCAGATCACCGTCGATGCGATCCCGGCCCTGCCCGGATCTCGCGATCCAGAGGAACTCGTGCCCGAAATCCGACCATTCCGTGCGCTCCGGTACGACCTGGAGGTCACCGGGGACCCGGCGGCACTCGTCGCGCCGCCGTACGACGTCATCGGCCCGGACCTGCACCGGGAGCTGCTCGCGCGCCATTCGCGGAACGCCGTGCGGCTGGATCTGCCGCAGGTGGTGCCCGGCGAGGATCCCGACGAGCGCTATCGGCGCGTGGCGCGGACGCTCGCGGCGTGGCGCCAGGACGGCACCCTGCGCAAGGACCCCAAGCCCTCGGTCTACGTCTACGAGCAGGCATACCGTGTGCCGGGGACCGCGGTGGAGCGGACGCAGCGCGGCTTCTTCGCCCGCCTCCGCATCGAGCCATTCGGGCCGGGAAGCGGCGTGCTGCCGCACGAGAAGACCCTGTCGGGCCCCAAGGAGGACCGGTACCGGCTCATGCGAGCCGCCGGCATCAACACCTCGCCCGTGGTGGCGCTCTACGAGGATGCTGGCGGGACGGCCGCATCCGCCCTGGTGGCGGTGACCGCCGGGACCCCGGCCATGGATGTCACGGATGACGATGGCGTACGTCATCGCGTCTGGGCCGTGCCCGACGAAGGGGAGGGGACCACGGCCGCGCGCCTGTGCGCCGTCGCGGGCGCGGGGCCTGTGTACATCGCGGACGGGCACCACCGGTACGAGACCGCCGTTCGCTATCGGGATGAGCGGCGCTCGAACCACACGGGCGAGCAGGACCCCTCCTACGACTTCCTGCTCATGCTGTTCCTGGACGCCGCGGCAGACCTCACCGTCCTGCCGACTCACCGCGTCGTGCGCGGCCTGGGGGAGTCCGGTGTAGCCCGGCTGCGGGAAGGACTCCCGCGGCTGTTCACGGTGGCGGCGGACAGGGCGGACCACCTTGTCGAGCGGTTCGGAGCGGCAGGCGGGCTCACCGGTGGCGAGGGCCGGTTCGGGTTGCTGACCCGGGACGGCGCCTGGCTCCTGGACGCTGACCGGGCGGCGTTCGCCAGTCTCGGGTCCGGCGGTGACGCCGTGCGTTCCCTCGACGTCTCGCTGCTCGGGACCGCGCTCGACAGGCTGCTCGGGATCGACGCTGCCGCCGTCGCGGACGGCCGGCGCATCGCCTACACGAAGTCTGCCGCCGAGGCACAGGCGATCGTGGCCGGCGGCACCGACGGCGCGGACGCGGCGTTCCTGCTCGAGCCGACGCCGGTTGCCTCGATCCTCGCCGTCGCCCGCGACGGTGACGTGATGCCGCAGAAGTCGACCTACTTCTATCCCAAGGCCCTGACCGGGCTCGTGCTCAACCCGCACGAGTGGTAGGGCGACCCACGGATGCCATGAGCGACGTCACCACCTCCGATCGCCTCCTCGCCCGGAACGGTTCCGGCGGCCGACCCGTCCGCAAGGACGAGATCGAGCTCCCGGAGCGGGGCCTCTACGTCGAGTCCTGGCTACCCGAGCGGCGCTCGCGGCGGAAGCCGCTCCTGTTCGTCCACGGCGAGCTCGGTGGCTCCTGGGTCTGGGAGCGTTACCTGCACCACTTCGCGGGTCGCGGCTGGGAGGGTCACGCCCTCAACCTGCGCAACCACTACTGGTCGCAGACCGCCGATCCGGCCACCCTCGACATCGAGTCCTACACCGAGGACGTGGTCGCGGCCCTCGAGCGGCTCGGCCCCACGACGGTGGCCGTCGGGCACGGCCTGGGGGGCCTCCTGGTGCTCAAGGCCATCGAACGCGTTCCCGTCTCCGCCCATGTCCTCATCGCGCCCGAGCCTCCGAAGGAGCTGCGCGAGCCCGTACGCCCGCACGTGGTGCGCGACATACCTGATGCCTACGGCCGGGCCGAGCTGGGCTGGGAGACCCTGCCCGAGAGGCTGATCCGCGAGCACCGGGACCTCTCGCTCGCGGACGTCCTCCGCATCCAGCACATGCTGGGTCAGAAGTCGTTCGAGTCCGGTCGCGCGCGTCGCCAGGTGCTCGCGGGCGTGCCGGTGGACCGGTCCGCACTGCCGGACGTGCCGCGGCTCGTGATCGGGGCCGGCCTGGACATCTACGTGCCCGAGGCCGAGGTGGAGCGGCTCGCAGAGTGGCTGGGAGCCGCGTACGAGCCGTTCGGCGCGCACTCGCACTTCGGCCTGGTTCTGGGGGAGCAGAGCTACCTGCAGGTGGCCGAGACGCTCCGGACGTTCCTCGAGACGAACCGCCTCTGAGCGGCTGCCGTCCATGTGGCTGCCGGAACCTCCGGGCGGTGGCGGGCTCGTGTCCCTGCGGTTGCGGGCTCGGCGCGGCCCCTGCTATCCTCCCGCCCGGCCGATCTGATCGGCCGACTCTGCGCCGCATTCGTCTAGAGGCCCAGGACACCGCCCTCTCAAGGCGGAGACCACCGGTTCGAATCCGGTATGCGGTACCAAGCGACTCCACCCAACGCCCCCGGCCGCGCCCCGGGGGCGTTCTTCGTCCCCTGAGCCGCCATCCCGCCTGCGGCCGATCCTCCTCGGGGCGCCATCCCGCCTGCGGCCGATGACCTAGACTCGGGCGGATCCTTGGTCACAACCCGCTGGATGGGCCCATGTCGTCGACCCCCGACCGCCGCCTCGTGATCCTCGCCGAGGGCAACTTCGGTTACCACCACGGCAAGACCGCCATGGGCGTCATCCGATTCGGCCAGGACAAGGTCATCGCGGTCATCGATTCCACGCAGACCGGCCGCAACGTCCGCGAGTGGCTGGGGGACTCGGGCCGGTACGACATCCCGATCGTCGGGTCGCTCTCCGATGCCCTGGGCTTCGTCCCCCGCGCAAACTCGCTGCTGATCGGCATCGCCCCGACCGGCGGCCGCCTCCCCGACACGTGGCGCCAGGTGATCCTGTCCGCGATCCGGTCCGGGCTGGACATCCAGTCCGGCCTGCACACCTTCCTGGGCGACGACCCTGAGTTCGCGGATGCCGCCCGGGCCTCGGGCGTGCGGATCACGGACTACCGGCGGCCGCCCGAGCGGATGGAGACGTCGGTGGGGCGGCGGCACGAGCCGGGCAAGCGCGTGATCCTGACGGTGGGCACGGACTGCGCCATCGGGAAGATGTCCGTGGCGCTGGAGCTGCGGCGCAGCGCACAGGCGCACGGCCGGGCCATCTGCTTCGTGCCAACGGGCCAGACCGGCATGATGATCGAGGGCTGGGGTGTGGCCGTGGACCGGGTGGTGTCGGACTTCGTCCAGGGCACGTGCGAGTGGCTGTGCGAGGAGGGGGAGCGACGCGGGGACTGGGTCATCGTCGAGGGGCAGGGGTCGCTGGACCATCCCGCCTACTCGTCCGTGACGCTCGGGCTCATCCACGGGTTCACGCCCCAGGCGATGGTGCTCGTGCACATGCCGGGCGTGACCGACCACGATTTCGACCACGTGCCGGACAGGATCTTCCCGCTCAAGCCCCTGCCCGACTTCATCCGCATCCACGAGGAGGTGGCGGGGCTGGTCGCGCCTTCGAAGGTGGTGGCCGTCGCGCTCAACACCTCGCGGATCACGGACGAGGCCGAGGCCCGGGCGGTGGTCGCCGCCACGGAGGCCGAGACCGGGCTCCCGTGCGACGACCCGGTCCGCTTCGGCGGCGAGGCGCTCTGGGGCCGGATCGAGGTCGCCGTGGATGCCCTGCCGTGGGTGGAGCTCGCACCCGCCCCTGGCGAGGGACCCCGGCCATGACCTTTTCCATCCGCATGCGGACGCTCGTCCTGCCCCTGCGCGACCCATTCGTGATCGCCCGCGCGACGCACGGCGAGGGGCGGACCGTGACCACCGTCGTCACGGAGCTGCGGGACGACGCCGACGGCCCCGGTGGCGCGGTTGGCCTTGGCGAGGGCTACCCGGATGCCTACTACGGCGAGACACCGGCCACGATGGCCGTGGTGGTCCCGCTCCTGCTCGAGGCGCTGGAGCCGCTTGCGGCCGCGCTCCGCGGGCCCGTGGACGAGGCTCGGTCCGCCCTGGAGGACGCCGAGGGGGTCATGACCGCGGCAATCGGCAACCACGGCGGCGCCAAGTGCGCCGTGGACATCGCCCTCCACGACCTCGTCGGGAAGCGCCTCGGGCTGCCGATCCGGGAGCTGCTCGGGATCGTCGCCCCGATCCCGCCGACGGACTTCACCGTGGGGATCGACAAGCCGTCGGTGGTTGCCCAGCGGGCAGCGCGCGCCGCGGACTTCCCCGCCCTCAAGATCAAGCTCGGCGGTCCCTCGGACCTGGCGACGCTCGAGGCCGTCCGCGCCGTCTACGCCGGCCCGATCCGGGTGGATGCGAACACGGGCTGGACGCTGGAGGATGCGCTCGCCCTGCTGCCGGAGCTGGTGCGTCTTGGCGTGGAGCTGATCGAGCAGCCCTTCCCGGCAGGCCGGCTTGACCTGCTGCGCGAGCTCCAGGCGCAGTCGGCCCTGCCGCTGGTGGCGGACGAGAGCGCGATCTTCATCGATGACCTGGATGCGCTCGTCGGCGTCGTGGACGGGATCAACGTCAAGCTGGCCAAGTGCGGCGGCATCGGCCCTGCCCGGCGGATGCTGGAGCGGGCGAACGCTCTGGGTTTCCGGACCTTCATCGGCTGCATGGAGGAGACGTCCATCGGGATCGCCGCATCCGCCGCCGTTGCGCCGCTCGCTGAGTGGCTGGACCTCGATGGCTGCCTCCTCCTCGCCGACGATCCGGTCACCGGCCTTGAGCTGGACCCGGGCAAGCACTGGCGCCTGGCGAGCCGACCCGGTCTGGGCCTGGAGATCCGGCCGGGGGTCTTCTAGCCGATCCGGCGACCCGATCCGTCCAGCCGACCCGGCTACCCGATCCGTGTACCCGATCCGGTCGCGCGGCGATCCACAGGTTTCGGTGCCCGGCCCCGGACTGTCCACGCAGACGGCAGTGGTGTGGACAACTCGGTGGGCAACATCGTGGAGAAGCCCCTTCCGGCGAAGCCCGCCTGGGAAGTAGCATTCAGGGGTCGCCGGAGCCTGGGGCAACCCGAGGGAGAGTGGTCCCGGTGACGGCCCCGACCGTTGCGCCGGGGGTCGGGCACAACCCGCCCCACCACCGGCCGTTCCAGCGCGCTCAAGGGAAAGGAGGACCCGTATCGATGCTGCCCGCCGGCCCCGTATGCCAGTCGACCCCCGTCTGCCAGTCGACCCCCGAGGCCGAGGCCTTCGTGCGGTTCTGCTACCAGCGTCGCCGCGTGGGGTGGCCGGAGCTCTATGACGAGATGTGCGCGGTCGCCACGCGCGGGCTCTTCCGGGGCATGGGCTGTGACGCCCTGGCGGAGGTCGGGGTCGGGTTCAGCCTCTCCGGGACGCCTCGCCTGGCCGCGCTGGTCGCGCGGATCGTGAGCGAGGAGCAGGCGGCGCGGCGGGTGGCGCGGGCCGTTGGCGCTCGAGACCGCCCAGGCGGCTGTCCAGGCGGGCGAGGCAGTCCAGGTGAGCAACGCCGCCTGATCTGGGAGGGTCTCGACGGGTATCGCGGGCCCGATACGGCCGCCGCAGGCCCGAGACGAGCGGGGCTCGGACCCCCGAGCCGGGTCGGACCCCGACCCGGAAACCCCCAGGTATCGTCGTGGTCGCACATTCGCCACCCCCGCGCCGTCAGATGCCGCCACCACCATGCAGCTTGCGCGAAACCTGGCCCGATCCACGCTCACGACCGCCGGCTCGAGCCAGCGATCTGGCGAATGCCGTGGTGGCAAGCATCTGAGGATCCTGGCGAGCGGCGAGCTGCGGCCGGCGAGCTGCGGCCGGCGAGCTGCGGCCGGCGAGCTGCGGCCGGCGAGCTGCGGCCGGCGAGCTGCGGCCGGATATCACTCCCGGTCGTGATGAGGCTCCGCGCATCAGCGCGGCGTCCGTGATGCGCCGATAGTCATCGCGAACCGCAGGGACTTCGGCCGGCGAACGGGACCGGCGACCGGCCGGCGAACGGGACCGGCGACCGGCCGGCGAACGGGACCCGCCGGGCAGGACGCGGACACGCCGTGACGAGCGCCGCGGTCTCGGCTCGAATCGCGGACCCGGCCCGGGCACCGCGGGCCGACCGTCAGGCCCGGATGCGCCTGCGGGCCATCTCGCCCTCGATCTGGCGCTCGGCCTCGACGTACCGGTCGATCTGCTCCCGGAGCTGGTTCGCCTCGGGCGTGTACAGGTGGACCTGCTGCTGGAGGATGTACGACAGGCGCCGGCTGGTCATCCGGACGTGGTCGAGGTTCTTCATGAGGACCAGCGGGTCCATCGAGGCCAGGTCGGACGGGGGATACATCTGGTTCATCGCGGGGCAATCCTAGCCCAAGCGCGGGGTGCCTTGATGGCCCGCCCGGCGCGTCTCGCCCCGGGATCCTCGTCGCCCCGGGATCCTCCCCGGCCCGTATCGCTCAGAGCGCGCGTAACCGCGTCGGCGGCCACGTCCAGTCGATGGGCAGGACGGCCGAGGCCAGTGCCCGTCGGCGACCCGCCTCGGTGGCGCCCAGGACCAGGATCCGGTCCGTCTTGGTCGCCCGCCCGGCTTCGTCGCCCCAGAGGCGCGTCATCTTCCGGTTCGCGGCTACCTCGTCTCGCACAAGGCCGGCGAGCAGGAAGCCAGCGGGAAAGGCCGCCTCCTCCCACGCCCGCTCCGCGAGACCGATGCCCGACGTGGAGGGCTTGCCGCGGTCCATCTCCACGTCCCCGATCACGATGACGGCGATGCCGTCGTCGGTCATCGCGCGCCGGAGGTCCGTGAGGACCTCGCGCAGGAAGGCGAGGTACGGTTCGCGGTGGTGGGCGTCGTCCAGGGTGGCGTCGATCAGGCGTGCATCGAAGCCCAGGAGCCAGGTCCGCAGCCAGTTGTAGTAGCCGTACTTGAGCACGCGCATGTAGGGCGGCGAGGTAACGGCGAGACGGACCCGGTCCGGCAGGCCGCGGCCGCGGAGGGCGGCACGGGCGCGATGGCCGGCCGTCGCGCGCGTCGCCCAGGAGTGCGACCCCGGTGGTGGGCGGCAGGGGCTGGCGATAGAGACGGTCGAGCTTCGCCCCGAGGGCATCGAACACGTCGCGGGCCGGCGGCTCGTAGCCGCTCCTCGCCACGTAGTCGCGCACGTAGCGCGGGGCCATGCTGAACGTGTTGGGCATGATCGTGGACAGGTAGGACGGGGTCTTGCCGTGGAGCACGCCGGCGAGCGCGCCAGCGAGGAAGCGGTCCGTGCGGTCATCGAGACGGAGGTACGAGCGGACCAGCAGCAGCTGTCCGAGCGTCCGCGGGTGGAATGCGAGGGCGACCTCGTCCGGCAGCGCCTCTGTCCGGGCATCGGGCCCCGCACCGCTGCCGGCGGCCGGGACGAAGGCCGACGGGTGCCCGGGTCGGCGGATCGCGCGTTCCGCGAGGGCGAGCCAGCGCCGGGGCATCCGCGGCCCACTGCAGGCGCAGGGCGGCGAGGCGGATCCGGGTCTCGGCGGCGGTCGCGGGCTCCAGCTTGGCCGCGGTCAGGACGTGGGCGAGGGGGTTGAGGTCGTTACCCACGCCGATGCGCCCTTCGGCGGCCGCCTGGAGGGGCGCGGTCCCTCGACCGGAGAACGGGTCGAAGACGACGTCGCCGGGCCGGCTGTAGCGGGCGATGAAGGCGTGCACGAGCGACGCCGGGAAGCTCGCGAGGTAGGAGCACATGGGGTGGAGGCTGTGACCCCAGAGACGGGTCTGATCCTTCCACTCCGGCTCCACGGCGAGCGCCGGCAATGCGCTCGGCAACTCGAGTGCGAGCTGGCCGGCGGCGAGCGGCCGTATTCGTCTGGTCTGGGCGGTCTGGTCGGGCATTCCCGGGCTCGACTGGACCTGCGCGGATTGGGCATTCGCGCGAAGGGGCGCGAAGCGTAGCACGCGGGATTCGTCGCCGGGAGCCTGTCGAGCGGCGTATTCCAGCCACCGAAGGTCCCGACGATGATCCAGCCGCGCCGAAGCTGCCCCCGGCTGCCGTGGGGCTCGGATGACGACGGGCCGGCCCCGGCGATGCGCCGGGGCCGGCCCGGACTGGGCCGCGTTGGCTCCGACCGGGGGTCGGCGCCCCATCCCCTCAATCGTGCGAGACGTCAACCGAGCCGTTCTTGGACGTGAACATCCAGCCGAACGTCCCGGTGGCGCCTGCCGTGAGCGAGGCGCCGTCCAGGGTGATGCTGCCGGCGACATCCGCCGATCGGCTCGAGCCGTTCCCGTGCGAGGTGTACTGGTAGCTCCCGGCGGTGCCGCCGGAGCTGGTGCCGTGCCAGCGCTCGATGCGCCCCGTCCCCGTCAGCGTCAGGTCGACGGCCACCTCGCCGAGGATGTCCGTCGCGAGGCACTCCTTTGTCTCCTCATCCCAGGCCACGCATTCCTCGGCCGCGAACACCGCGACGACGTGGCCGCTGTTCAGGCCCTTGTCGAGGGTGAGCGTGGTGGCCTCACCGCAGGCATCGAACCCTGACTCATCGGCCCAGTTGCCCTCCGCGTCGATGGTGAACTCCCAGTGGCTCACGCACACGTACTGGGACATCCATGACCCATCGGCCTTGGCCACATAGGTGGCGGCGTCGACGGAGGTCTGGAAGTAGTCGCCGGGCTCGATATAGCCGCTGTCGTCATACCCGGCATTTGAGAAGCCCGCGCTCAGACCCGATCCCCGCTCCTGGTAGTGAGACGTGGTCGCCGCCGCGGCGGGCAGAGCAGCGATCAGCAGGCTCGCGACGACCGCGAGCACCAGGGCCATCCGACGCAACACCGGCGTCACCTCCGTACCTCGCGGGTCGGTCCCGCCATTGGCTCGGTGTGGCCCCGGCGGCCGGGCTTGAACCGCACGTCATCGCCTCCCGCGATCCGATGAACAGACGCCTTCGACGCCTCCTTGTTACAGCCCCGGCGTAACGGAGTCGATCGAGCGGCGAGTTCCTGCCCGCCACCGAGGTCCCCGGAGGTAGCCTGGTGGAGCCCTGCGGATGAGCTCTGTCGCGCGGGCTGGGTTCGCCGCCGCGCCCTACCTGTCCACGCGGGTCCGAGTGGAGCCGTCACCGAGCCGATCTACGGGAGCGCAGGATCAGCCGTGGGGTCCATGACCTCGACGCGGCCCGCAGCGACGGCCCGATCTCGCCACCACCGTGCGAGCGTGGCAATGCCCACGATCAGCATCCCCGCGCCGACCGTTGCCACGTCGTTGAGGGAGCCCCCGGTGGACCAGTAGAAGAGGTCCCGGAGGGCCAGGGCGACCGCCTCTGGCAGCACATCGTTCCCTCCGGCCGCGAGGTTCCACCAGATCCACAGTTGGGCCACGAAGAAGCCGCCCACGACGACATAGGCCAGGCCGACGACCGCGGATGACGATCTCCATGCCAGCACCCCGAGCAGCAGGACGGATCCGGCGACCAGCAGAGCCTCGAGCACGGTCACCGCGGCAAGTGGGGACAGGCCAGACGTTCTCGCTTGCTCCTGGACGTCGCGCATGACCGTGCTGTCGAACCAGGCCACGATGACCAGCGCGATCGCGGCGGCCGCCAGCGCCACGATCGTGGGGACGCTCGGGCTCGCAAGGCGTCGCATGACGCACCTCCGCCTTTCCGGACGCATCGGTGAGACGCGTTGCCCCTCTGCGGAGTTGCACCACCCTCGGTCACCCCGCCGTGCACCTCTCGCCTCGGCCGCGATCGAGCCTGGGGAGCCGGCCGGGCGTCAGCCTTGGCGATGCGCCAGGTTCGTGCGTAGGTTGAGAAAGCAACCCCGCCCCAGAAACGAAGCGGATAGAGCAGCTGCCTTCTCGCTGACGGACGACTGCCGCGGCGTGCCAGCAGGCGCGGGTGGGAAGGGGATCCGGTCGGGCTCCAGTTCGTTGCTCGGTTGTTGTGCCCGGCCGGCACTCCCGGGCGGTCTGCCCGGTCAGCGCCCGACCCCCGGCTCGTACAGTTCGGCCTTCCGGCTGTTGTGGCTGTAGTCGCCTGTCACGAGGACCCTGCCGTCGAGCAGCCGGGTCGCGGCGTAGCCGACGCGGGGCACGGCCGGGCTCGCCGTGACCGTCCATCGCCGGCTGCTCGGGTCGTACAGCTCGGCGGACGCTGCACTGTCGTAAAGGCCGTCGTCAACCGCGAGCACGGTGCCGTCGGTCAGGAGGGTCGCCGTGTGGTAGATGCGGGCCGTTCCCATGCTCCCGGCGGCGGTCCAGCGGCCGGCGACCGGGTCGTACAGCTCGGCGGAGGCCCATGCGCCCGGCTCGCTGCAGGCGCAACCGCCCGTGACGAGCACCATGCCGTCGGACAGCAACGTCGCGGTATGGCCGATGCGGCCTTCGGCCATGCTCCCGGTCACGGTCCATCGGCCGGTGACCGGGTCGTACAGTTCGGTGGCCGTGTAGCCGCCGTCGCCGCCGGCGACGAGCACCCGGCCATCGGGCATCAGCGTCGCGGTGAACTCCTCGCGGGCCTCGATCATGTTTCCGGTCGCGGTCCATTCCCCGGTTCGGGGGTCGTACAGCTCAGCGGTTGCGCTTCGAGGCCCTCCCTCCAGCTGCGTGTCCTCGGCACCGCCGCCCACCACGAGGACCCTGCCGTCGAGGAGGAGCGTGGCCGTCTGGCCACCCCGGCCCCTGTTCATGCTCCCGGTCGGCGGTCCATCGCCCGGTGCTCGGGTCATACAGCTCGGCCGAGGCCAGCGGGTCGCTGCTGTTGACGTAGCTGCCCGCCACCAGCACCTTGCCGTCCGGCAGCAACGTTGCGGTATGACCCCAGCGCGGCCCCAGCATCGCCCGGGTGGCGATCCACTTCCCGCTGCTCGGATCGAACAGCTCGGCGGCGGCGGAGACCTTGCCGTCCAGGCGGTCGTTGACCAGGCCGCCAGCAACGAGCACTCGGCCATCGGGCAGCAGCGTTGCCGTGTGGAAGGCGTGAGGCGCGATCATGTCCCTGGTGGTGTGCCACGCGGCTGGCTTGGTCGCGGGTGGTGTTGACGGCACGGCCGCAGATACCGGGGCGGCCGTCAGTTTCGAGGAAGCCAGCTCCGAAGGCCCGGGGCTCGGGCCCGTGGAGGCGGGCTGCTGCGACGACGGAACGGTCGGGCTGGCGCTCTGCATCGACGCGGTGGGTGCACTTGGAGACGGGATGATTGGCCCTGCGCTCCCGCACCCGGCGAGCACGAAGGCCGTCAGCGAGAGGGCGAGCCAGGTCGTGAGCCCGCCCGCCCGTGGGTGCGGATCCCTCCAGAGCATCACCATGCCTCCGGGATGCGCTTCATGTGCGGTTACGGCCCCTGGACGAGCAGCCGCGTGACAGCGAACTCGAGCCGACAACCCTGGCTGGGGACCGGCTCACCGTCCATCTCGGTCCGCGTGCAGCTCGCTGCTGCCGGATGATCGAAGATGCCGGTCACCTGGACAACCTGCCCGACCGGAACGACGGCGGGCTGCTCGCCGTCCGGGTCCAGGTTGAGGCCGAACCAGTCGGCCATGTCCGGCGGCGCGCTGGTCACGTCGGGTTCGACGAGCAGAAGCGGGTTCTCGTTCAGCGTGAACCACCGCGGCGTGTACCAGGCTCCATCGATGTCGCAGTAGCAGGAGATCAAGCGGGCCTTGACCTTGATCGGGATCCGCGGGAAGCAGGCCAGCCCGACGCCGGGCGGCAGGGCCGCCAGGGAGCGGAAGTCGGTCGGCAGCGGCGGGCATTCGAAGGTGTCGACCGCGATCCACGACACGCCGTCCTCTTCGGCGCCCGCGACCCAGCCGCTCGGCAGGGGCCGGGCAGAGAGCGGGGCGACCTCGTACCACGGGTGGCCTGAGGCCAACACGGGGCCATCAAGGACGTACATCTGGGTGCCGAGCGGCAACAGCGGGTCGTATGGCTCGGAGTCGGAGCCGTTGCCTGGCCTGGAGCGGACCCGCAGCCCAACGTCTGCGAGGCTCTTCACGACTCGACCGACGAGCGAGTCGGTGGGGCTTCCGGTGGCGGCGACGGACGGCGTTGGGCTCGGCGTGGTCGTCGGCGCCGGCGAGGCTAGACGTGCGTGGCGTCGGTGAAGTGGACGAGCCGACAAGCGCCGGTGTGGGCACTGGCGCCAGCGAGGGCGATGGCGAGGGTGTCGCCCCAGCGCTGCAGCCACCCAGGAGCGCGAGCGACGCGAGGCCACCGCGAGTCGTGCGAGCCACCGTCTGCCAACGCAACGTGTCACACCTCCGGGACGCGTGCGCGCCGACCATCGCCTCGGCGCTAGCGGGAGTAGGACGCGGCACGGGGTCGGATGTTGCGCTCTTGACAGGCTCGCGTCCGCTCGACCCTCGAGCTCATCGAGTCCTCGGGTCGTCCGGGCGGTGGCAGGGAGGCACCCGTGGTTGACACTCTGTTGGTCGTCCAGTCCAGCGGCGTGCTACGAATGCTGGAGGCCCTCAGGGCCGTCGATGTCACCAGTTCGTGCGTAGACTGAGCAAGTAACCCCGCCCCCGTAGCTCAGCGGATAGAGCAGCTGCCTTCTAAGCAGTTGGCCGCAGGTTCGAGTCCTGCCGGGGGCGCCAATTCACGCGCTCGACCG
>CAWBGT010000014.1:0-21125 GCA_963788375.1 uncultured Chloroflexia bacterium | reverse complement strand
GACCGGGTCGGGGCGCCCGAGCTGCGCGTCTGGCTGCTCGAACGGAACGGGCTGTAGACGGCATACGGGCGGCCGTCCCTGGTCGCCAGGTCGTCCGGCTCGTGCACGTACAGGCCGTTGAGGGCGTGCACGGCAACTCCGGTCGCCTCGAGCGAGGCGGTGACCGCGCCGTCGCGCCGGCGCCCGTACGGGGTCGCATCGCGGGTGAGGAACAGGTCCGAGGCTCCGGCCTCCCGCACGAACGCCGGGAGCACGTCGGCCGCCCGACCGCGCAGGATCCGGAGTCCGGCGCCCCTTGCCCCGAGTGACCCGGAGAGGTCCGGAGAGGTCCGGAGAGGTCCGCCAGCGATTTCCGCATGAACCAGGTCCGGTTCGCGGCGGGCCACCGACCGCCCAGGAGGGCGTCGTCGAGGACGAACACGGGGATCACCACGTCCGCCGTTGCGACGGCCGTGGCGAGGGCCGGGTGGTCGTGCACGCGGAGGTCGCGGCGGAACCAGACGACGGCGATGCTGGTCATGCCCCATCTTCGCGCGTGACCGGCGATCGGACGGGAGGGCATGACGGACGGATGACCGGCCGCACCGTGATCGATCTCCCGGATCCGTGCCTCGTCGTGCTCATCGGGGCGGCCGGCGCCGGCAAGTCGACGTTCGCGGCGCGCCACTTCCCACCCGAGGCGATCCTCTCCTCGGACGCGTATCGCGAGCAGATCTCGGGCGATCGGCGCGAACAGCGAGCGACGGGGGAGGAGATCCAGGACGGCGAACGCACGGCGCGGACCGGCTGGGTGGACACCAAGAAGCTGCTTGCCCAGCGGATCATCGACCGCTATGCCTCCGCCCGGGAGCGGTACGCGGAGCTGATGGCCCACCCGGCCGAGATCGACGGCGTCCTCGAGGCCGGCGCGGACCGCCTCAAGCCGATGGCCGGGGCCACGATGGCCGAGGTCCACGCGAAGATGGGGCTGCGCTAGACACCGTCGCAGGGCGGGCGTTCCCGGTCCTCGCGCCGGCACGCGCTCACGGCGACCACGCGTCGTGTCCCGGCCGTCGTGTCCCGGCTTGACCGGCGTGGTTACATAGCGCGGCCGAGCCTCCGCCTTCAGCGCCTGGCCCGACGGCGTTCCACGTGGAGACGATGCGTGATTGCGAACCACCGCCCGCCGATGAGGCGCATGCTCCTCGTCGCCCTCGCGGTCATCCTCACGGCGTGCGGCGGAACGACAGCCGCGTCACCGCTGATGTCGGCCCCATCGGCTGCCAGCGCACCCGCGACCAGCGGCTCGGCTCCCGTCACGTCCCCGGCCGCGGTCGCCACTGAGGCACCCCTCCCCGACGACGTGCCGCGCGCGACGCTCGACGTGGCGGTGGCGGAGGTCCTGGCGACGGGCGAGATCACGCCGGAACGCGGAGGGACCATCACGGCCACCACCGCGGACGGTGCGACGTGGACGCTGGTCATCGCACCGTGGGCGGTGCGGACCCCCGTCACCGTGGAGCTCCGACCCCTGACCGGATCGTCGGCGCTCGGCCGCGTCGTCGCCGGGGTCGACCTCGGCCCCGCCGGCCTGCGCCTCGCCGAGCCCGCCACCCTCACCGTGCAAGGCCTCGTCGTGCCGCCGACCGTCGTTGCGCTCGAGTACCGGGGCAGCGCCCCCGGGGCCGACGCGCGACTCGTGATCGGGCCCGGGACCGGCGACGGGTCGCTCGCCTTCTCGGTCGCGCACTTCTCCGGCAACGTGGCCGTCGACGTGGGCGCTGATGCCAACACCCTGTTCGACAAGTGGTCCGCCTCCCGCGGTGGCGAAACGCCGGACGGCCGCCAGGCTGTGGCGGAGACGCGGTACGCCGCCGCGGATCTCGCTCGGCGCAACGGGCAGATCTCGTCCGAGACGGCCGAGGGAATCCAGGCCCGCGCCAAGATCGAGTGGATGGAGGCTGAGGCGGACCGCCTCGTGACGGACCCGGCGCTGGCCAACCTCGCCGAGAGCGGAGACCCTCGTGACCTCGACGTGCTCGACGCCGAGCTCAGCCGGATCCTGCAGATCGAGCACGAGCTGGCGCTGGAAGGCGACACGTCACGGGGCGAGGCGTTCAGCAAGGTTGTCGACATGATCGCCGCCTACGAGGCCGCGATCACCAAGGAGGTCGTCGACAGCCAGCGGATCCAGGATGCCGCCCGCTCCGGACGCGTCTCGGACATGGGCGAGATCCTCGACCTCGCGACCGTCGTCCTGACCCTGGAACACCGTCTCCAGATCCTCGGCGCAGGCGGGTCCGATGCCGCCGCGAAGATCCTCAAGCTGCTCGAGGCGATGGCGGGCGGCCTGCTGGCCTCGTGCAAGAAGGCGCCCCTCGATCCGGGCATCGTGCTTGGCCTCGAGCGGATGGTGCAGCTGCTGGGAGGCACGGCGAACTCGACCCTGACCCAGGTCCTCGAGTGCGCGGCGCCACAAGGCTGGCTGGTGGAGGCGACGAGCGACTTCATCGCGGGGTCGCAGAAGCTGTGCGCCGGCAACCCCCTGACACCGGATCCCGACCTCGGATTCGCAGGCGCGTACGTGGAGGTCAACGGGGGCATGCCGGACGACTTCCCGCCGGACAAGGTCTACGAGATCCAGGACGGCATCCTGCTCGACTTCACGAGCGGGGCCTACGAGTTCTACTTCTTCAAGGGGTCGGCCAAGAGCGGCACCGGGTACGAGTTCCGCGGGCGGTTCACGCTGGTGCTGGACGCCGACGGCCTGCCCCTGAAGGGAAGCGGCACCGGCAAGGGGCGCATCATCTACCCGACGGGTGACGTGAAGAATGACGTCAAGGACACCCTGGTCATCACCTTCAGCCGGATCCCCGAGCCCGCCTGGTGCCACGAGATCGTGCCGGAGTAGCCGCGCGCCGCCCGACGCGACTCTGTTGCCGGCGCACGCAATCTGAGGTCGCCCCACCGGCGCCGCCGTAGTAGGGCTTCGCACATGCCCAACGACCTGCTCACCGAGCGCCCGCGGCGCCTCCTCGACGCGGTCCTGAGCGCACCCCGACGGATCTGCCAGCGGATCGCCTGGGTGCCGTCGTCGAGGGCGGCCGTGAAGCCGATGAGCCGCCAAAGCAGCGCCTCCGCGGCCGGGCCTGCGATGCCGGCGACCTCGAGCGAGAGTGCCACGTCGAAGCCGACGACGCCCTTCCGGCGACGGGCCTCGGCGTCCCGTTCGGCGGCCGTGAGGCGAGCCGCCGGGCGCTTCGGAGCGGGATCCGTGACCGGATGCAGCAGGATGGCGTCGGCGATGGTCCGCAGGAGGAAGCCCAGGATGGACGGAGACGCGTCGTCGTCGATCGCGTCGCCATCGCGTCGCCATCGGTCGGGCGGTACGGGACGCGCCAGGCAGCGCAGGCGGACCTCGGTGCCCCGGGGGGCGTGCTCCAGTGCCGCTGCGAGGGCACGGACCGGTCGCGCCTCGGGTGCATCGACCTCGCGCACGGGCCAGCCGGAGCTCGTACCCGTAGCGCACGGCCCAGCGCATGACGAGCGGCGGATACCAGTCCTCGGGGTTGTAGCGGTAGAGGGCATGGTCCCAGCGCTTCGGAGCGCCGTTGGACGCCAAATACGCCGCGGCCGCGGGGATGGCATCGACCGGATCGCAGATGTCGGGGTCGGCGATGGGGGCGAGCTTGGCGGCATGGGCGAAGGTCGCCGGCAGGAACTGCATCGGGCCCTTGGCACCTCAGCCAGCCACGCGCCGGGCGCCACGGCTCTGCCGCGGCCGTCGCGGGCGGCGTCATCCGCGGCGCCAAGGAGATCGACGCGGGCTCATCGCGCTCGATCAACGGCGCACGGTCGGGCAGAGCGACCCTCCGCTGGGCGGTTTCGACCCGACCGGCGGCATCGGGTTGCCGATGCCAGGGACCATCGCCAACTACGACAGTCGCACGATCTGCGCCCCGCCGACATGCTCATGTCGATCCGGTTGACAGGTGAGCACGATGATCTGGCTCTGGCGACCGGCGACGGCCAGGACGCCCCCCATTGCCTCGAGGCGCTGCGGGTCCGAGGTGCCGAGTGCATCGTCGAGGATGACGGGGACACCACCGTCGGGAGCCACGATCGTCGCGCAGGCGAGCCTCGAGATCAGCGCGATCTGCTCCTGGGCGCCGCCCGAAGCCCGAACGTGCGCGCTGGCCACAAACCACGCTCGTGGTATCATACCTACCATGAAGACGACCATCGACAAGGCAGGACGCCTCGTCATCCCGCGCCCGCTCCGCGACCGGATCGGGCTCGCAGGTGGCGGCGAGGTTGAACTTGAACTCGACGGGGCCGCGATCCGGATCGAGCCCGTCGGCGGCAGCGGCCTGCGCGAGGACGGCGGCCTGCTCGTCATCCCAGCCTCCGGCACGCCCCTGACCGCTGCGGCCGTACGAGAGCTGATCGATGCCGACCGGCATGGACGCTGAACCGGACGAGGTCCTGCTGCTCGACACGAGCGCGGCGGTCGCCCTCGTCGTCGAGGACCACGAGGCGCATGTGGCGACGCTTGAGGCGGTCCGCGGCCGGCGCCTCGGCCTCGCGGGTCACGCCTGGTTCGAGACCTACTCGGTCCTGACGCGGCTGCCCGGCGGACGCCGCCGGTCCCCGGCCGACGTCGCCGCCCTGCTGGCCCACGACTTCCCGGCGACGGCGTTCCTCGCCGGCGACGCCGCAGCCGCGCTCGGCCCCGAGCTCGCAAGGCTGGGCATCTCGGGTGGCGCCGTCTACGACGCGCTCGTGGGCGCGGCCGCCCGGCAGGGTGGCCGATTGCTCGTGTCGGGTGATGCGCGTGCGCGCCCTGTGTACGAGGCGCTCGGCGTGCGCGCCCACCTGATCGGCTGAGCGACGGGGGCTCCGGTTGGCAGGGGGTCGATCTGCCGAACGAGCAGGGGGTCGATCTGCCGCGCATCGAGGAGGCTGATCAGCAGCTCACCCGAACCGGGAGTGGCCACGGAGCTGGGACGTTAGGTCGGTCGCGCAAGACGCTCAGTCGGGCCTGACGCTTATCACCACATTGCCGTTCTTGTGCCCCTGCTCGACGTACTCGTGCGCTTCGCGAATGGCTTCGAGCGGGTAGATCCGATCGATCACGGCTCGTAGCGAACCCTCCTCGAGCAGATCCCGGATGTACCAGAGGTCGGCGAGGTACTCACTCGTGCTCGATCCAACCGACACGAATTGACCCCCTGGAGCCAGCAGGCGCTTGGCGCGACCCGCCGCCCCCTTGCCGACGGCATCGACGATCACGTCGAACCGGCCAGCGTCCGCGACGACATCGTCGCGTGTGTAGTCGATCACTCGCTCCGCCCCGAGCGAGCGCACCAGCTCCACGTTGCCGGTGCTGGACACTCCGGTGACACGGGCACCGAATTGCGCGCCAAGCTGCACCGCGTAGCTGCCCACGCTTCCAGAGGCACCGTAGACGAGAATCTGCCGTCCGCCGCCTTCGTCGGCGCCGCCACGTCGGAGCAGGGTCAGCGCGGTCAGAGACCCGAACGGGACCGGAGCGACTTCCTCGAAGCGGAGGCCGTTCGGGATCTCAGCCATCACGCCATCCCCGGGAACGCAGATGGCTTCGGCGTACGTCCCGGATGTGAGACCCGTCGTCGTGCCGAACACGCGGTCTCCGGGTCGGTAGCTGGACACGCCCTCGCCGACCGCCGCGACAACGCCGGCGTACTCGTGGCCCAGGATCCGCTTGCGAGGGATCCCGAACAGGCGCGCCAGCAACGGCGGCCTCTTGCGCAGGACGACATCGCCCTCGGTGACCGTGGTGGCACGGATCCGGACGAGCACCTCGCCAGTCTCGGGAGCTGGATCGGGGATCTCGCGGAGGACCAGGCCGCTTGTGGAACCCGACCGCTCGAACAGGACCGCGCGCATGATCAATTGCCCTCCGACCGGTCGGTGAGGTTCGACGACAACCGAGCCGGCATCGACAGCCACGACGCAGCCTCACCGTCCCCGGCCGGCTCCGCGAGGACGACGCGCGCAAGCCGCTTGATCGGGTATGGGCTCGAATGAGTACGGCCGGTCGTATCCATACGCGCCTCCATTTCCCGCCGGCGCAGGGACGCGCCCGAACGGGCTGCAACCGTGCCCGACACGCTCGGTGCAGGTCGTCATCCCTTCGGGTGATTCGTTCCAAACGTGGCGCCCGATCCGCAACCGTGGCGAAGGTGACCGGTGGACAGTCCTGACGGGTCTTTGTACCCTTGTGTAGATGTTGGTCTCCAGGGCACGCACGGTGCGATTGGCCGCACCACGCGCAGTAGCTCGCATAGCAAGCGCGTCCCCTCAAGGTCGCTGCCTGCGCTTCGGTCTCCCGGTTGCAGCGGCGCTCGTTGCTGTCGGTCTTGTCGATTCGACGGCGGACGTCCTGCCCGGCGGCGGCGCCTTCCTCCTGCTTCTCCCGCCGGTGATGGCGGTCTCGCTCGGACTCGGATTCGAGGCGGGGCTGCTCACGCTGGGCCTCTGCGCGCTCGGCGCGGGGCTCCTCGTGCCGCTGCGCGGACACCAGTGGCTCTCGAACCCCGCAGACATCTTCCGATTGGCCCTGTACCTCGTCGAAGGCGCACTGGTCGCGATCCTCGCGTCCGGGCTCCGGGCGGCTTCGAAGGAGGCGGAATCAGGACCGCGACTATCGGATGACTCGGAGCTCGACCCGATGACGACCCGTGAACTCGAGGTGCTGACCCTCGCGGCGGCAGGTCTCAAGACCGATGAGATTGCCCGGCAGATCTTCGTGTCCAGGAACACGGTCAAGACTCACCTGGCCCACACGTACGCGAAGCTCGGCGCCCGAAACCGTGCCGAGGCCGTCGCCACCGCGCTTCAGATCGGCGTCATCGAACTCGTCCCCGGCGAGCGGATGCGAGGGTCAGGCTCGTCGGATCCCGTCGGGCGCGATCGTCATCGGCCGCCGTCCTCGATCCGACAGGGACATCCATCAACTCGACAACCGCGGATCTAGTGTCTCACGTCGATCGGATCGGCCCTGCCACGCGGCCACGGACACCGTGACTGGCCTGCACCGGACCAGGTGACGCCAGAGGCACCGCGGCGACCGTTCGACCACGAACGGGTGCACGGTGTGGCTCGACTGCTCCCGACGCCCCGACAGACAAGACGACCATTCGGCTTAGGAGCGCCGGAACGGCCCATGTCCACAGGTCGTGGTCGTCGAATCACCCGTTCGGGTGACGCCCGTCGGGATCCCCGGCTGGCAGGGTTGGCCCTTCACATCCGTCGGGGCCTGGTCGTTCCGGTGCGGATCGCCCGGAAGGCGAGTTGGACCGCACCGCAGGAAGCGGCCCGCGACCAAGGAAAGGTGGAGCGCGTCCCAATGCAATCACCCAGGACCCTTGCCCGTGTCGCAGGGCTCGCCTATCTCATGGTGGCCGTCGCGGCGGGTGTCGCCGGCTACGCCCGCAGCACCATCGTGGTGTCAGGAGATGCCGCGGCGACCGCAGCCAACATCCGCGCATCGGAGACGTTGTTCCGCGTCGGCATCGTTGCCGACTTGCTCCAGACAACGTTCTTCCTACTGACAGCGATCGCCCTGTACGCCCTGCTCCACCACGTTCACCGGTTGGCGGCGATCGTCATGGTGACCTTCGTCGCGGTCAGCGTCGCGATGCAGGCGCTGAGCCTGGTCCTCCATGTCGCCGCGCTGTCGATCGCGACCGGTGCCGGGTTCACGACCGCGTTCGGGCCGGCCGGTTCAGACGCCCTCGCGATGCTGTTCACCGATCTGCAGCACGACGGCTTCGTCCTCTCTCAGATGTTCTTTGCCCTGTGGCTCCTGCCGCTTGGCTACCTTGTCGTGACATCGGGGTACTTCCCCAAGGTGCTGGGCTATCTGCTGGTGCTCGCCTGCTTCGGGTACCTCGCGGACATGTTCGCCTACTTCCTCGTCCCCGACGTCGAACCGGCCTTCCTGCCCGTCTCGGCCGTGCTGGGCGTGCTGGGCGAGGTGACCTTCATCGCGTGGCTGTTGGTGAAGGGGGTCAGGACTCCGCCCGTGGGGGCGCCCGCCATCGCCGACGGCCGAGGGCGCGTGCTTGCGGGCCGCAGCGCGGAGGCGTCGCGATGAAGGCGGTGGTGTACCACGACTACGGCGGATCTGAGGCGCTCCGTCTCGATGACGTCGAGACGCCCGGAGCCGGGGAGGTTCTCGTCCGCGTCGCGTCGACGACGGTTTCGACGGCAGAGATGGCGATGCGCAAGGGCGACACCCTGTTCGCGCGGTTCGTGTCCGGCCTGCGCAGGCCGGACAAGCCGACGACTTCCGGCAGCGAGTTCGCCGGGGAGGTAACCGCCATCGGGCCGGGTGCCGGCCGGTCCTCTGTCGGGGACCGCGTGGTCGGCAGCACGGGTGCGAGCCAGCCCCTTCCGCAACACCAACAGGCCTCCACCCGAACGGAGGCCCGAGCATGAATGTTGTCGAAGTCAGCGAACTCACCAAACATTACGGCAGCGAGGTAGCCGTCGACGGCGTGTCGTTCGCTGTCGAGGAGGGCGAGATCTTCGGCATCCTCGGCCCGAACGGCGCGGGCAAGACGACAACCGTCGAAACGATCGCCGGCTTGCGCAAGCCCGACGGCGGGACGATCCGTGTCCTCGGCCTCGACCCGCAGCAGGATCGTGACCGGCTCCGACCACTCGTCGGCGTCCAACTCCAGGAGAGCGAGCTGCCCGAGCGCATGACCGCGGTCGAGGCGGTCAAGTTGTTCGCATCGTTCTACGCCAAACCGGAGGATCCGACAAGACTGATCGACGACCTTGGGCTGACGGAGAAGCGCGACACGCAGTACCGCAATCTGTCCGGAGGTCAGAAGCAGCGCCTCTCGATCGCCCTTGCCCTCGTCGGCAAGCCGAAGGTCGCGATTCTCGATGAGCTGACGACGGGCCTCGACCCGCAGGCTCGCCGCGAGACGTGGCAGGTCATCGAGTCGATCCGCGACCGGGGCGTCACCGTACTCCTCGTCACACATTTCATGGAGGAGGCCGAGCGCCTCGCGGACCGCGTCGCAATCATCGACAGTGGCCGGATCGTCGCGATCGACACGCCCGCCGGGATCATCTCACGCCTCGACGCCGAGCAGACGCTCCGCTTCCGCCCGTCGGCGCCGATCGAAGATCAGCTGCTGACCGACCTGCCAGAGGTGAATGACGTCAAGCGGGCGGGCCCCGTCGTCGTGGTCACCGGTACCGGCAACCTCATCCATGCAGTGACATCGGTCCTGGCTCAGCACCGGGTCATGGCCAATGACCTCCGGGTCGAGCAGGCCAATCTCGACGATGCGTACCTCGCCCTGACCGCCCGCCCGGCAGCGGAGCTGGCATGAACGGAATGCGTGCGCTGATTGTCGCCGAGACGAGGCTCCTCCTGCGCGAACCGATCAGCTGGATCCTGTCGATCTTCCTGCCCACGGCGATCCTGTTGGTCTTCGGCGTGATCCTCGCGCCTCACCGCCCGGATCCGATGTTCGGTGGCCTGCGGTTCATCGACGTGTTCGCCCCGTCGCTGGTCGTAATCGCGATGGCGATCCTCGCCCTCCAGATCCTGCCGGTCCGCCTGACGAACTACCGAGAGCAAGGCATCCTGCGTCGGTTCTCGACGACGCCGGTCCACCCCCGCAGGCTGTTGATCGCCCAGCTCGTCGTCTACTCGGTGACGGCGACCCTCGGCGTGCTCCTGCTGATCGTGGTCGGCAACCTCGCATTCGATATCCGGATACCGTCGAATCCGATCGGCTTCGCGGCCGCGTTCGGCGTCGGGGAGGCGGGCCTCCTGGCGTTCGGGCTGCTGCTGGCCGCGGTCGCGCCGTCGGCCGGCGTCGCCACGGCCGTCGGGGTCCCGGTGTTCATGGTCGTGCTGCTGCTGGGCGGCGTCTACGTCCCGCGAACGATGCTGCCCGAGCTGCTCATCCGGATAAGCGAGTTCACACCGCCGGGCGTCCAGGGGCTCCAGGACGCGTGGGTGGGTGCGACCCCGCAGCTCCTGCCGCTGGCAGTGTTGGCTGCTGTCGCCGTCGCGTTCGGGTTGATCGCCAGCCGCACGTTCCGCTGGGAGTGACTGCTCACATCGGACCAAATGGTCGCGGGCCGAGCGCATCGCTCGGGCGAGACCGAATTGCCGTTGCGCTCCCGGCTCAGGGACACCGTTACACCGTACAGACGCAGGAGTCCGAGATCGCTCGGGCCGACCACCAGGAAGCAAGGAGAAGCCGATGACCGCCACGGTGGCAGACCAGATCACGATGAAGGCAATCGTCCAGGACAGGTACGGCTCGGCAGATGTCCTGGAACTGCGCGACATCGGAATGCCCGGGATCGGCGACGACGAGGCGCTCGTCCGAGTTCACGCGGCCGGCGTCCACGCCGGCGACTGGCACCTCATGGCTGGGCTGCCGTACCTCATCCGCATGGGGTTCGGGCTGCGCGCGCCCAAGCAAGCTGTCCGGGGCACGGACGTCGCAGGGACGGTCGAGGCGGTCGGCAAGGACGTGACCCGGTTCCAGCCCGGTGATGCGGTCTTTGGCATCGGCGCCGGCGCGTTCGCCGAATTCACGATCGCTCGAGAGGACAAGCTCGCGCCCATGCCCGCCAACCTCAGCTTCGATGCGGCCGCGACGGTGCCCACCTCCGGGTCGACGGCGCTGCAGGGTCTTCGCGACGTGGGAAAGCTGCAGGCGGGCCAGAAGGCACTGATCATCGGCGCGGCCGGAGGCGTGGGGTCGTTCGCCGTGCAGATCGCCAAGGCTCTCGGAGCCCACGTCACCGGCGTCTGCAGCACGACGAAGGTAGACCTGGTCCGCTCGATCGGCGCGGATGAGGTCATCGACTACACCCGAGAGGATTTCGCTGAGGGCGGGCAGCGCTTCGACCTCATCTTCGATACCGCCGGAGGCCGTTCCCTCTCCCAGCTGCGGCGCACCCTGGCGCCAAAGGGGACGCTCGTGATCGTGGGAGCCGAAGGGGGTGACCGGTGGATCGGCGGCATCGATCGCCAGCTCCGGGCCACTGTGCTGTCGCCGTTCGTGGGCCAGAAGCTGGGCACGTTCATGTCGAAGGAGAAGAACGAGGACCTGCACTCCCTGAAGGCATTGATCGAGTCGGGCAAGGTCACTCCGGTTATCGATCGGACCTACCCGCTGGACGAGGTTCCCGACGCCATCCGGTACCTGCACGAGGGCCACGCGCGGGGCAAGATCGTGATCGGCCTCGGCCGTGGGACGGCCTGACGAGGTGGACGCCGCGATCGCGCCCCGCGAGCTCACTGGCGATGGCGCTGATGAACAATCGCTGGTTGCCCCTGGTGAAGGGGCTGCTAGCGATCCCCAAGTACGTCGCGCTCATCGTGCTGTGGCCCATGGCGACCGTCACGGTCGCGGTGGCCTGGTTCGCCATCCTCGCCACCGGACGCTATCCGCGGGCCATCTTCGACGGACCGAAACGACAGCTGTGAAATCGGCACCGAACAGA
This sequence comes from uncultured Chloroflexia bacterium, assembly GCA_963788375.1. Taxonomy (GTDB): domain Bacteria; phylum Chloroflexota; class Limnocylindria; order Limnocylindrales; family CSP1-4; genus CAIXZV01. Next base: position 9,611 of record CAWBGT010000014.1, on the reverse strand, counting down.
TAGGGAGGATGGATACGTGCAGAAGAAGCGATTGAACCAGGGGGCGTGCATCGCCCTCGGTGCCGGGATCGGCGCCGCCATCGGGAGTGCCATCGCCAATGTCGCCGTTGGCATCGGCGTGGGTATCGCCATCGGTGCTGCCATCGGAGCCAAGCTGCCGGGCGCTGAGGGCTAGATGAAGGCGATCCGCCGAGACAGGTACGGCCCGCCCGACATCCTGGAACTCAACGAAAATCGAGAAGCCCGTCCCGGGAGACGACGAGGTCCTGGACCGTGTCCGGGCGTCATCCCTGAACCAGGCCGACCTGGATTACCTCCTGGGCATGCCATTCCTGACGCGGATGGGCACCGGGCTCCGGACGCCCAGGAACCTTGGCCTGGGTCTGGATGGGCCGGGCAGGTCGAGGCCGTCGGCCCCGATGTGACGACGCTCCAGCCGGGCGACGAGGTGTTCGGGGACCTGACGGCGTTCGGCTACGGTGCCTTCGCCGAGTACGCGTGCGCTCCGGAGCACGCCTGGGCGCGGATGCCCGCCAGCCTGACCTTCGAGGAAGCGGCGACCATCCCGCAGGCGGCCATCCTGGCCATCCAGGGCCTCAAGCGAGGGGAGCGGATCAGGCCGGGAAGCAGGGTGCTGATCAACGGTGCATCAGGCAACGTGGGCCCCTTCGCCGTCCAGATCGCGAAGGCCTTCGGAGCCCACGTCACGGGCGTCTGCAGCACCGCCAAGATGGACATGGTGCGCGGGCTCGGTGCCGACGAGGTGATCGACTACACCCGCGAGGACTACACCCCGGGGCGGGCAGCGGTACGACTGGATCGTCGACATTGCGGGCAACCGCTCGATCCTGGAGTGCCGGCGCGCGCTGAGGCCCAAAGGCGTCTACGTCATGGTCGGCGGTCCCACGAGCTGCATCCTGGGCGCCCTGCTGCTCGGTCCGCTGATCTCGCTGGCCGGGAGCAGGACGATGGGTCTCATGCTGGGGTGGAAGCTCTTCAAGAAGGAAGACGTGATCCTCCTGAAACAGCTCCTCGAGGCCGGGAGGATCAGCCCGGTCATCGACCGGAGGTATCCGCTGGCAGACGTTCCTGAAGCGCTCCGGTACCTGCAGGGAGGACACGCTCGAGGGAAGGTCGTCATCACCGTGTGAGGTGCCGCGCCCCATCTACGGGTCGTGAGGAGCACGACCAGGACCAGGGTGAACGCGGCCGCGGCGCCGATCCGGGCCGAGCTGTACGCATCGGCCCGGCGCTGGTCCGCATCGTCACGACGCTCATCGCCCATGCCGGCGCAGTCGGTCGATCCAGGCATCGACGAGGGTCGGTAGAAGCCAGCGGTCGAGGGCGACACCCATCGCGACGCCGGCAAGGAATGCCAGGACGAGCTCGACGCCGCTCACCGGGCAGCCACCGGGTTGACGGCGCGGACTACCCGGTGGGGGGAACCGGGAGTCGGTGTGGATCGGACCAGCGCGCCGTCATGACCTAAGGGTGGCGGCGGAGCGCCCCGGTTTCTAGCTGGCCGATTGGGCCATGCTTTCGAGCTCGGGCAGACGCGAGGCCAGGATCCACACTTGCTGCGCGGTGGTCATTGCGCCACCCTGGGACCGCGCACCCCGTCAGGTGGTGCTTAAATCTTCGGCGGGCTCCGGCACCTTCTCGATGTCGCGGACCGACGAGAGGGCCACCGGCACGAACGCGAGCAGCCCGCCGAGCGCGCCGACCCAGATCGTCGGATGGAGCCCGATCACTGAGCCCAGCGCGCCGCCGCTGATCGTGCCGAGCGGGATCGTTCCCCACACGACGAACCGCATCGTGGCGTTCATCTTCCCCTGCATTCGGGGCGGCGTGATCGCCTGGCGGAGCGAGATCTGGTTGATATTCCAGGCGACACCGCAGAAGCCACTGAGAAAGCCGGACAGCGCGACCGCCGCGAAAGTGAGGGAATCGGGCGCGAGCGCGACCGGCAGCAGGGAGACGCTGAAGCCCACCGCGCTCAGCACCAGCATCCGCCCGACGCCGATCAATGCCGTGATGTGGCCCGTCGTGAGAGCGGCCAGGAGCACGCCCAGCGCGCCGATCGAGAACGCGAAGCCGATCGCCTCCGGCGTCAGCCCGCGTTCGCGGACCAGGTACAGGATGAGGATCGCGCCCGCCACGTTGAAGAACAGGTTCGAGATGCCCGTGGTCGCGGCGATCGAGCGTAGCCATCGGTGCCCGGATACGTACCGCAGTCCGACCGAAATCTCCCTGCGCATCGAGGGCTTCGGGCCAAGGGCCGCTTCGTCGTGGGGTTCGATCGACGGCTCCGGCCGTCGGATCCAGAACACGAAGATGGCCGACCACAAGTAACTGAGGGCATCAAGCGCCATCGCAAGAGGCGCGCGCAGCAGACCGATCAGCAGTCCCGCCGCGCCGGGACCGAGGATCTGGGCGGCCGACCGGGTGATCTCGAGTTTGGAGTTGCCCTCCACCAGCTGGTCCCGATCGACGATCGAGGGCAGGTAGCTCTGGTAGGCGACGTCAAAGAACACGGTGAAGCAGCCGTTGAGGAACCCCACGACATAGAGCTGCCAGATGGTCAGCGCATCGAGCGCGAACGCGACCGGGATGGATCCAATCGCGATCGCGCGACCGAGGTCGGCGACGATCAGGATCGGTCGGCGGCGCAGGCGGTCCACCCACACGCCCGCCGGAAGGCTGAACAGGATGAACGGCAGGAACTCGATCGTCGTCAGCAGGCCGAACTCGAACGGCGTGACGTCGAGAGTGGTCGCCGCGATGATCGGAAGGGCCAGCTGGGTGATCGCGGAGCCGAAGACGGAGACCGTCTCCGCGGTCCACAGCTTGAGAAAGTCCGGGTGGCGCAGCAGGCTCCGGCTCGGAGCAGTCATCCGGCCGAGTTTACTGATCGGATCGGCGAGCCGCCCGGCCTCGCCGCGAGCGCGACGCAGCGGCAGATTGGCCGCGGCTCAGGTCACACAGCCAGCCCGCCAAGCCCGATACCAGTCTGGTATGAATCGCGATTGTTGGGCGGTGCTGACGCCGCCCCGGGGCGGTGTCGACGGATCGCCGGTACCGCCCGAACAGGAGCGGCACAGCAAACGACAGGCGAGGGGACGTCCAGATGGCCATCAACACGAACGCACCCGTGGTCGGCGTCGGCGAAGTCCGAGTTCGGGCGCCGGCCTCCACCGTCTGGACAATCATGACCACGATCAGCGAGTGGCCGCGCTGGAACCCCGAGATCTCGACTGCCGATCTCGACGGCCCGCTTACCCAAGGTTCGACCTTCCGCTGGCGAGCCGGACCGGGCGCGATCACGTCGGTGCTGCGCGAGGTTCGGCCGGGCGAACTCATCGAATGGAGCGGGCGCACGTTCGGCATCAGTGCCATCCACGCCTGGCATATCCAACCGGATGGTGACGGCACGATGGTGAGGACGGAGGAGTCCTGGGATGGACTTCCGGCGCGGATCTTCCGACGACGCAGCCAGCGAACACTTGATGCCGCGATCGCAAGCGGCCTCGCCCTCCTGAAGGCGGAGGCCGAGCGGCAAGCTGCAATGCAGTCCCGCTGACATGGCCCAGGCGAACCTGGCTCTTCGTTTCATCCTCGAGCTGGCCGGGGTCATCGCCGTCGGCTACTGGGGGTACCACGCGATCGACGGCCTTGGACGGTGGCTGATCGCCATCGGAGCCCCGGCGCTTCTGATCGTGTTCTGGGCGCTCGTCATCGCCCCCGGCGCGGACGTGCCCATTCCGCAGCAGGTCCGCGAGGTGATCGGGAGCGTCGTCCTTCTCGCGGCGGCAGGCGCGCTCTACGCCGCTGGCGCCCAAACCGCCGCGCTGGCCTTCGCAGGCCTGGTCATCCTCAACACGGTACTGGCGCTGGTCTTGCGGGACTGAACGACTTGCGGAACGAACCGCAAGGTTCCGCTTCTTCGCCGTCTCCCCCAGCCGCACGCTCGCGACGACCTCTTCAGTCAGACCGCAGCTCATACGCTTGGGCCAGGCCCTCGGGCTCCGGCAGCCGCTCCGCCAGGATCCACACGAGCTGCGCCATCGTCTCCGCGCCCACCTTGGACCGCGCGTTCGCGAGGTGGTGCTTCACGGTCGAGTGCGGCAGCCCGAGGCGGTACGCGGCTGCCTTCTCCGACCCGGCGACGAGGACCGCTGCGACCACGACGACCTCACGGTCCGTGGCGCGTCAGACATGGTGGGTGCGCGGGTTGTCGGCCGGCCCCGTTACGGGAAGCATCCCTTCTTCTGTGCTGGGTCAGGCCGCCAAGGGCCAGGGCCTGAGGAGGGCGGCGAAGCGTCCGGCCCAGTAGCGGTCCCAGGTGCGGTTGACGCGGAGCAGTCGCAGTCGGACCAGCGCTGCCACGCCGCGCCGGAACCAGCTCATGCCCCGGGCCTTGAACCGGCGGGCGACGACGATGTCGACGGCCTTCTCCATCGGACCCGAGGAGGCGAGCGGCACGATCGCGTAGTTCTCGATCGCCCTGCGGTTGTTGGCCACGTAGCCCCAGACGGCGGTCAGCTTGTCCGAGCGGGCGAGGTCGGCCCCGGCCTCCTCGTATGCCCAGCCGGCCAGGAGCTCACAGAGGCCTTCGGCGTCCCCCGGCCCGGCGACCGCGAGTGCCTGGTCCAGGCGGTCGGACCGCTCGTCGCCGATCGCCCGCCGGAGCGCCTCGACGAGGTGGTACCAGTCGAGCAGCTCGATCGCGGTCGGGAAGCTGCGCTCGCGGATCCAGCGGATGCTGGCCGCGCCGTCGGACACGAAGCAGATCCGGTCGGCCTCGAACACGCCGAGCTCCGTGCACAGCGCGGTGAACCGCTCGGCGAACGCGGTCCAGGTCTCGGTGCCCGCGTCGAGCGTCCGCCCCGTCAGCGCCCTGCGGTTCCGGCCGGTCCGCCGGACCCCGTCGAACACGAGGCCGATCTTGACCTCGAGGTCGGTGCCGGTCGCACGGTCGTGGACCATGGTCCCGTCGGCGCTCACCCAGACGGTGCCGCCGCCCTTCGGTCGGGTCCGCCGGTCGGGGTGGGCGCCCAGGAGCGCCTCGGTCTCGGCCGCCCTCGCCGCCTCGAGTGCGGTCCCCTCCTGCGCCACCCAGCGGTGGAGCTCGGTCCGCCCGATCGGCCAGCGCCGCAGCTCGCCCGCCGTCTCGACCGCCTTGGCGTAGCTCATCTCGGTCACCAGCCAGAGCGCCCGCTCGCGGACGCCCAGCGTGTGCTGGGTCCTGGGCTCGAGCCCCAGGGCAGCATCGAGCGGCACCGTCTCGGTCCCGCAGCCCAGACAGCGGTACCGGCGACGGCGGAGCTCGACCTCGCCCGCAAGGGTGACCAGGCGGCGCGGTGCCCGCCCGTTCGCCTTCATCCGGTCACCGCAGGCAGGACAGCCTGCCGGCGCCGTGAGCGCCGCCTCCAGGCGAGCGACCAGCTCGCTCCACAGCCGGACGCCCACCTCGGCCAGCGCCGCGCTCACCGTCCGTTCGAGCGACGCGACATCGGCATGCTCCGTCGCCAGGCGAACCTCAAGCCCAACCGTACACTCCACGCTGAGCCCCTCCAGGCGCTGGTGCTTCGACAACACCGACAGCGTGATGGATGGGGCTCACCTCGTTCGGGGACCCAGCACAGACGTTGGGATGCTTACCCCGTTACGGGGTGACGTCAAGTCTCTTGTGTGAATGCGGGGAGCGGGCGTCGGGCCAGGAGCTCATTGAGGCGAAGCACCTGGCCGTAGAGGATCCGGTCGGCTGACCGGTGGTCGGTGAGCGAGCCGATCGGCCGCAGCCGGCGGCGGAGCTCGCGGAAGGCGCGCTCGATCAGGTTGGTCGTGCGCAGGTTGCGCCGGACCGCCTCGGGCAGGGCGAATACCGCGAGCAGGTCGTCGAGGTCGCGCTCGAGGTTGCGCACGAGCACGGGGTGGCGGGCACGCCAGGCCCGTGCCCAGCGCCAGTACGCCTGCACCGCGGCACGCCTCGTCCGGGCCCGGTAGATGGCGCGCAGACCGCGCAGGCAGGCCTTCCGCTCGGCGAGCGGGATAGCGCCCAGCAGGTTCCGGATGCGGTGGGTCCAGCAGCGCTGCAGGGAGGCCTCGGGAAACGCCTCGGCAACGGCCGCGGCGATCCCGCCCGCGCCATCGGCGGCGACGAGGGCGACGGCGTCGGGGTCGAGCCCGCGCTCGATGAGCGAGCGCAGCAGGCGGCCCCACTCGGCCGCCGACTCGGATGCCGCCTGGCGGTAGTCGAGCAGCGCCCGGTTGCCGTCCGCATCGATGGAGTAGCAGGCGAGGACGACCCGCTTCGCCGCCCGGCCCGAGGAGCGGACCGAGACCCACAGCCCGTCGAGCAGCAGGTAGCGCGCGGGAAACGTGATCGGCCGGCGGTGGAAGGCGGCAACCTGGTCGTCGAGCTGGCGGGCCAGCCGGCTGATCGAGGCCGCCGAGAGCGGCACCCCGGTCATGGTCTCGGCCAGCGCCCCGGCCTCCCGCGTCGAGAGGCCCCGCAGGAAGGCCTGGCGCAGGACATCGTCGACGGTCGTCGTCCGGCGGGCGGCGCGCTCGAGGAACGACGGCCGGTAGGGCACGAGCCGGCGGCGCGGGATCCGCAGGTCGGTGATCGCCCCGAGCTCGGTCACGAGCGTCCGGTGATAGGCGCCGTTGCGGACGCCGAGGCGCCACGGGGTGCGCTCGTAGCGGCTGGCCACGAGCTCGGCCGCCAGCTCGTCCTCCATCGTCGTCTCGAGGATGGTCCGGACCGCCTCGAGCAGCTCCGGGCGCAGGTCGCCCCAGACCCCGTCGTCATCGCGGACCTCGGACCATCGCTCGGCCCTCGTTCGATCGGTGAGCGCGCGTACAGTTGCCATCGGGCGTACTCCTTCGGTGTTGGAACCACATGAAGTTGTACGCCCGCTCGAATCGAATCCCCACAAGACACGCTACGTCACTCCGTTACGGAGCCCCGTTGACGCCCCGCCGTAACGTTGTCAGGATGCTTCAGGCGGACACTGGGTGGCTGGTGGCATGCGGCGCGCTCCACTTCGCCCGCACAGGACCGAGGGAGTGATGGCACGGCACGGCGCGGAGATCCTCCGGCCCATCGAGGCTGTGTTCGCCGTGCTGACCGATGTGACCCTCACCGGCCGTTGGTACCCGGCCAGGGTCGAGGAGTGGTGGATGACGCCGCCACCGCATGGCGTCGGATCGGTCCGCCGGGCGCGTGTTACAGCGATGGGACGGGTCACCGAGAACGACGCCGTCGTCAAGGAGTACGAGCCGCCGCACCGCGCGGCAATGAAGGGCCTCTCCTCGACGGCTCCGTTCGAGGTCACGCTCGACTTCCAGCCGATCGCAGGCGGAACGCACGTGGTGGTCGACTCGACCTTCCATTTCCGCGGCTGGATGCGGTTGGTCGGCCCCGCATTCGCCGGCAGCTACGAGCGCGGATGGGACCGCGGCCTCGCGAACCTCAAGCGGATGATTGAAGCAGGCGAGCTCTGAGCAACGCCTGACGCCCCGAGGCCACGCGGGCTTAACTGCACGCACACGCTTGAGCACCGGGGAATTGGGGCGGATCGGGCCGCGCTGTCGTGCACCACTCGTCCCGCCGGGGGGCACTCCTGCAATTCGTCGGTTGGGGCAAAGCCACCGGGCTCTGGCAGTCGGGTCGCCAGGATCCACACGAGCTGCGCCGTGGTCGCCGCCCCCACCTTGATCCGCGCATTCGCCAGGTGGTGCTTGACGGTCGAGTGCGACAAGCCCAGCCGGTGGGCGGCCGCCTTCTCCGAGCCAGCCGCAATGACGGCGGCGACCACCGCTATCTCGCGATCCGTGGCGGTCCCGCCGGAATCTCGACGAGCCCGAGCCCGGGCTCTCACGCGAGCCGCCTCGCCGCGGCCAGCCACTCATCCCGGCCCTCGATCGGGATCTCGTAGGTTGCTGACGCGCGCCCAACACCTGTTGGGCGCGCCAGCACAACCTTCTTGTGTGGCCGTCCCCTGCCCGGCAGCCCGGGAACCTCGACCTCCTCCGGCAACGCCACCGCGAGGCCATGCGCAGACGCCCCGGGCGTGAGACGGACGGAGACGAACTCCTCTCCTCGGACGACGATCTCCGCGACGTCGAGCCGCCCTACCCCGGTCACTCGAGCAGGTAGCTGTCGACGACATTCTGCAGCGACTCGCCGGCCGCGAACCGTCTGACCTGAGCACCCGCGAGCTCGAAGGCGCGCCGCGTCGAACGCGGTGAGTCGCCCGCGACATGAGGGCTGACCAGGACGTTGGGGAGTGACCAGAGCGGATGACCGTCCGGCAGCGGCTCGGGATCGGTCACGTCGAGTGCGGCACGGAGCCGGCCGCTCTCGAGCTCCGTCACGAGGGCCGGTGTGTCCACCGTCCGGCCACGGCCCGCGTTCACGAGGAGCGCCCCGTCCGGGAGTAGCCCGAGGCGCCGCGCGTCGAGGTAGCCCGTCGTCTGGCCCGTCAACGGCAACAGGTTCACGAGGATCGCCGCCCCGGGCAGGACGGCATCGAGGTCATCCATGCCGCGCGTGCCGTCGCGCGGCGATCGCGCCACGCCGACGATGTCCACGCCGAACGGACGGAGCCGGTCGGCCACGGCCGCGCCGATCGATCCGAACCCGACGATCACGACGCGCTGGCCGGCCAGCTCGTCGGCCTCGAACTCGGTCCACGTCCCCCGTGCCTGCGCATCGCGAGCCTGCACGACCCCGCGTTGCATGGCGAGGATGGCGCCGACGACCCACTCCGCGAGGGGTCCGTCGTAGACGCCGCGCGCATTGCAGACCGTGATCTTCGGCGGGACCCGGCCGACGAGCCAGTCAACGCCGGCGCTCAGCGTCTGAACGACCTGGAGCCGTCCGGGCCTGCGAAGCACCTCGAACAGCGGCTCCCGCATCCGCCGCATCGGGATGACGAGATCGACGATCGCGAAGTCCGGCATCGGCCCGTCCTCGAGCGAGACCGGCACAAGCTCGACATTCGCGGGGATGTCGCCCATGAACGCTCGCTCGGGGAGGTCCGGCGCGTACACGACCAGCGGGTCGCTTGCGGTTCGCGGCGTGGCGTTCACGGTCGGGAGTCTAGTGGAGCTTCGCCGCGAACGCGGCCTCGCGCACGAGTTCGCGGCGGCCCAGGGGCCTCCCTGGGGGTCCGACGCCCACCTTCCGCCGGCGGGTTCGGAGAGCAGGCAGAGTTGCCCTCGGCCCAATCCCGCTGCGCGGCCGGATCGCTGGCGTCGACACGCCGTTGGGGCCCACCGCGCAGGATCGCCGCGTCGCGCCGCCCGGCGAACGTCCGCTCCGCGTCGACGACGTGCAGCAGCGCCCAGAACTCGGCTTCGCACAGGATCGTGAGCGGCTGCTCGGGCACCTTGATGCCGGCCTCGCGCGCCTGTCGTACCAGTCGTAAGGTGTCGGACAAGGTGTTAGTCAGGCCAGGGGTCGGCGGTGCTACGACGTGGCCAGCTTGCCGCGCATCTATTCACCGCAATCGTCATCGACGACACCGGCCGCTACAGCGTGTCGCCGAGTACCGGACGAGCACCCGGGGAGGAACTCGACGTGCCGCAGCGGTACGCGCCCG
>CAWBGT010000013.1:0-10205 GCA_963788375.1 uncultured Chloroflexia bacterium | reverse complement strand
GGTCCTGCCCGTCGGGGGGTTCCTGCTCGAGGGCACGATCGCGGTGCTCGGTGGCGCGGCGATCGGCTTCTTCGGCGCCTGGTTCCTGCGCAGGCGGAGCCGCAAGAACCGCTAGCGACTTCGCGCCGGGCCGGGATGGGGGGTGAGGGTCCGCACCGCCACCGTGGCGAGCTGTTCGCAGCGCTGGCCGCGATGGGGTTCGGGTCCGCGTACGTCGCCACCGCGTTCGCCCTGACCGCCTTCCAGCCGGTGCCGGCTGCGGCATGGCGGAGCTTCCTGGCCGCGGTCGCGGTCGGGGGGATCGTCCTGGTGCGCAGACGGGGTGGCCCGCGTCCCGCCGGGGCGACCCAGCCCGATGCAGGGACCACCCAGCGCGCGGTCCGGCTGCTGGTGCTCGCGACCCTGGCCGGTCCGCTGTTCCTCGCGTCAATGAACCTCGCGGTCGCCCATGTCGGCGCGGCGATCGCCGCCTTCGTCGCCGGGCTCTATGCGGTGCTGTCGGCCGTGATCGCGCCCGCCCTGCTGCCCGAGCGGCTGACGGCACGCGTGCTGGCCGGGTTCGTCCTCGCCCTCCTCGGCACGGCGCTGCTGGCCGAGCTGGACCCGGACGCGACCGACGTTGCGGGCATGGCCTGGGGCGTCCTCGCCGCCCTGTCGTTCGCGCTCTACCTCGTGCTCGCGCGCCGGTGGTCCACGAGGTACCGGCTCGATGGGCTCACCGTCGCGCTCGCGAACTGCGCGCTGGCCGCCGTCGCGCTCGGCGGGTTCGTGCTCGCCACGGATCCGGCGCTGCTGGTACCGGCAAGCCCGCCCGCGGAGGCCGTCGTCGCCATCGGCTGGCTCGCGGTGGTGGCCGCGCTGGGCCCCGTGCTCATGGTGGCGAGCGTCCGGCTCATCGAGGCGGCGCGCTCCGCGGCGTTCCTGCTGCTCAACCCGATCACCGCCACGATCCTGGCCGCCGTCCTGCTCGGTGAACGGCCGTCGCCGATCCAGCTGGTGGGCGGCATCGTCGTGCTGCTCGGGATGGCAGTCGCGACCATCCCGGGCCGGACGGACAGCGCCACGGCGGTCGGCGCAAGCGCACGATAAGCACGGCTCGATATCGTCGGCGCGCTGTCCCACCCTGCCGGATCAGCGGTCGACACCCCGCGGCAGGGGCGCGATGCTATCATTGATAGCAGAGGTGAGATCGTGAGCCAACTGATCGTCCGCAACGTCGATCCCGCCGTCGTCCGGGCCCTGAAGCGGCGTGCCGCCGGTCACGGCCGCTCCGCCGAGGCAGAGCACCGCGAGATCCTCGCCCATGCCCTCGGGGCCGACACCGGCGCCGAGGCATTCAAGACCCTCCTCGCGGCGATGCCGGACGTCGGCACGGACGAGGACTTCGCGCCAGTCCGCGACCTGCCGCGGCCCCTTCCGTGAGCTGGCTGATCGACACGAACGTGCTCTCGGAGCTGCGCAAGGGGGAGCGCGCAGACCCAGGGGTGCGCGCCTGGTATGCGGGCACTCCTGCCTCGGAGCTCTACACGAGCGTGCTGGTGCTGGGCGAGGTCTGGCGGGGGATCGAGTCCATCCGCCGGCGGGACGCCATCTCGGCGACCGCGCTGGAGCACTGGCTCGGCCGCATCGTCGACGGCTTCGCGGACCGGATCCTGCCGATCGACGCCGCGGTCGCCGAGCGGTGGGGTGCCCTCAACGTGCCGGACCCGGTCCCAACGGTCGACGGGCTCCTGGCGGCCACGGCGCTCGTGCACGACCTCGTGCTGGTCACGCGCAACGTCCGCGACGTCTCCGGAACCGGTGTCCGGGTCCTGGATCCGACGGCCTGACCGCCATGCCCCCGACCGCGCCGCGGACCACATCCATGCGTGATCCGGGTATCGTCGGGGGATGAGCGACTTCCGTGTTGCGGACTGGCTGGCCCGCGAGCTGGGTTCCGCGGGTCGTGGCGCCGTGCTGCGGAGTCTGGTCCACGAGGGTGAGACCATGCGCTGCGAGTACGAGGTCCCAGGACAGCCCGGGGTCCTGGTCGTGATCTGCCGGCCGGACAGCGGCGTCGCCGGGCTGACGTGGGACGTCCGGGCCCACCTCAACGACCCCGCCGCCTCGCCCATCGCTCGCACGAAGACGAACGGGGAGCTCGTCCTGGGCGGCGCCACCGGGTAGCGGCGGCCGGCCATGGCCGCCGCAACCTGGGCGACGTGCCCGGCGGCGGCCCGGGGCGCTCCGTCGGCCGTCCGCAGCTTCGCTGCACCTCGCGAAACTCGGGGTACCACAGTGCTAGCCTCCGCACCATGAGCGCTCGCGACATGCCCCGCTGGGAGCGCCGGTTCCGCGCCCCGATCCGCTCGTTCCCGGCCTGGGCTCCAGGTGCACCGCACAAACTCGCCTTCAGATCGAACGAGGAGGGATCGCAGCAGGTCTACGTGCACGACCTCGAGACCGGTGCCACGCGGCGGGCAAGCGACGAGGCGGTCGGCGCGGTCGAGGGCTGGCCGACGGCCGACGGCTCCGGCGTGATCTGGTTCTCGGATCCCAGCGGCTCCGAGGCCGGGGAGTTCGTGGTCCAGCCGTTCGACGGCGGCCCGGTCCAGCCCCTGCTCGACGGGGTGCCCAAGGGTTGGCCAGGTGGCCTCGCCCTGGGGCGCCGGCGCATCGCGGCCGGCATCAGCACCGCCGAGGGCTTTGGCGTCTACGTGGCCGACGATGGCGCTCCCGCCCGCCGGCTCCACCACCACGTCGAAGCCGTCGGGGTCGCCGGAGCCGAGGGCTATGACACGGGCTTCAACCTGGCCGGCCTGTCGGCGGATGAGACGCTGATCGCCCTGGAGCACGCCGAGCACGGCGACCTCATGCACCAGGCGCTGCGCGTCATCGACGCGGCCTCCGGTGCGACGATCGCCGATCTCCGCGACGAGGGCATGACCCTCCAGGCCGCCGCGTGGTCGCCGATCCCCGGTGACCAGCGGCTGGCGATCGCGCACGAGCGCGAGGGCGAGTTGCGGCCCGCGATCTGGCACGTGACGACGGGGACGCTGGAGCCGATCAGCCTGGACATCCCCGGGATGGTCCACGTCGACGACTGGTGGCCGGACGCCTCGGCGCTCCTGCTCACCCAGCTTCACGACGGGCGGGACCGCCTCTACCGGCTCGGCCTGGCCTCCATGGCGCTCGAGCCAATCCCTCACCAGGAGGGGATCACGACCGGCGCGCGCGTGCGCCCGGACGGCTCCGTCTGGTACCGCCACCAGGCCGGCGAGTCCCGGCCGAGCCTTCGCACGACCGCCGATCCGAAAGCCGACCTGCTGCCGCCCCCGGGCGACCCGCCCCCTGCCGGACGGCCGTTCCGGTCCTGGGCCTTCCGCAACCAGCACGGCCAGCGCGTGCACGGCTTCCTCGTGACGCCCGCGGGCCAGGGGCCCTTCCCGACGATGATGTTCGTCCACGGGGGGCCAACCTGGATTGACGTCGATCGCTGGAGTCCGGAGGTCCAGGCCTACGTGGACGCCGGCTTCGTCGTGGCGATGGTCAACTACCGCGGGTCCATCGGTTACGGAAGCGAGTGGCGCGACGCGCTCATCGGCGACATCGGTGGCCCCGAGCTCGAGGACGTCCTCGCGGGGCTGGACGACCTGGTCGCCAGCGGGATCGCCGACCCGTCACGGCTGGTCGTGGCGGGCTGGTCGTGGGGTGGGTATGTGACCATGATGATGCTGGGCACGCACCCCGGGCGCTTCAAGGCTGGCGTGGCCGGCGTGCCCGTCGCCGACTACGTCGCTTCCTACGACGACATGTCACCGATCCTGCAGGCCTACGACCGCGCCCTCCTGGGCGGCACGCCGGCCGAGGTTCCGGACCTCATGCGCCGGCGCAGCCCGATCGAACACGTCGACGCGGTGACCGAGCCCCTGCTCATCCTCGCCGGGCGCAACGACTCACGCTGCCCGATCCGCCAGGTCATGAATTACGTGGACCGCCTGCGGGCGCGCGAGCACCCGCTTGAGCTGTATCTCTACGACACCGGCCACGCCTCGTTCGTCCTGGACGAGGAGATCCGCCAGGTTGGCGTCGTCCTGGACTTCCTCGAGCGCACCGTCTGACAGGCAGAGCCGGTGCATGACACATCCGCCAAGGCCCACGGGGGGAAGGTGGAGCGGGAGACGGGGTTCGAACCCGCGACATTCAGCTTGGGAACGGCGGCAAGGCCACCGCGACGTCTGCGCAGCCCCCTGTAGCGGTCCTGGTTGACGCTCTCGACGCTATCCCGAGGCGGCTCGCCGCGCAACCCCGGAACGGCGTCAGGCCCAGCCCCGAAAGCGAACTCATGAGCGCAACTCCACACCCCGTGTTGAGTTCAGTAGGCGATCTGCTTCGGTCATGGCAAGCGCACTTGACCCCAAAGGTACGGATGTCTTACGTTCACAGTATGAAGACCACGGTCAGCGAGAAGGGGCAGATCACCATCCCGAAGCGCCTGCGCGATCGACTCGGGCTCCGGCCCGGGACCGTGCTCGACTTCGAGGAGGCCGGTGGGCGGCTGGTCGGCCGCAAGCTGGTGCCGGCGGACCACCTCGACGAGCTGCTCGGGATCCTGGATCTTCCGGCCGGTGTCGACGCGTTCGTCCGGGAGACGCGCGGCCCGGGACCGCTCGATGATGGCCCCGAGCTGCGGGAGCCCGGCCCGCACGACCGCGGCCGATGATCACGGCCGTGGACACGAACGTCCTGCTCGACGTGTTCACCAATGCCCCCACGTTCGGGGCTCGGTCACTCGCCATCCTGCGTGCCTGCCTCGCCGAGGGGCCGCTGATCGCATGCGAGGTTGTCTGGGCGGAGGTTGTCGCCGCATTCGAGACGTCGGATGGCGCGGACCAGGCGCTGAACGCGATCCCCGTAGCGTGTGAGCCGCTTGGCCGCGCGGCTGCGACCCGGGCGGGAGCGGCCTGGCGCGAGTACCGACGGACCGGCGGCCCCCGGGAGCGGGTGATCGCCGACTTCCTGGTTGGGGCGCATGCGGTCGAGCAGGCAGATCGGCTGCTGACGCGGGACCGCGGGTTCCACCGGCTGGCGTTCGCCGGCCTCGTCCTCCTGGATCCGTCCGTCCTCGGCGACTGATCCCTGCGCCCGGTTCCCCGCCGCGGCTTCTCGCACGAGGCGATGGTCAGTCGCCGTCGTGCTTGGCACGTCCGTATTCGCGGACAGCTCGATCTCCCAATCGTGATCCCGGACGAACTCGAGTGCCTCCTCGAACCGGGACGGCGACACGGCATCATGGAAGGCGCCCCCGGGTGGGGCAGTTCCGGAGCGCGTCGATGAGGCCTGACAACTCGCGCTGTTCCGCCAGGGTAATGAATACGAGCCCGTATCCAGCGAAGTCACCGTAGACGAGCGTCCGTTGGTCATCGTGCGCCTCGGGCACCGGTTCCAGCGCGCCCGCCGGAGGCATCACCGGCAGGTCCGCGTCTGTGATCGACGCGATCGACCGCCCTGCGATCGTCAGCGCCAGCACGCGCGCCTGGCACCAGGAACACGGCGCAAGGGACTCGGCGATGGGCGCGAGGCGCTCAGCTGGAATGGGGGCATCCGCTGCGGCGATGCCGCAGAGCGTGCGCGCCAGCGACGATCCGTGGCGCCGACCGCGCTCCGACGTCCAGTCCCAGGCGACCAACTGGTGGACCAGGCGGCCTGTGAGCGATACAACGTTCTCGAGGCGTCCCTCAGACCGCTCGTTGCGATGGGCTCAGAGCCTGTGAATGAACTGGCCCGTCGGTGACCCGACGATTGACCGCGCGACTCTTGACGGCGGTTGCGGGCGGCGAGAGACTGCGCGCACTT
Source organism: uncultured Chloroflexia bacterium (assembly GCA_963788375.1). Classification (GTDB taxonomy): domain Bacteria; phylum Chloroflexota; class Limnocylindria; order Limnocylindrales; family CSP1-4; genus CAIXZV01. Next base: position 4,370 of record CAWBGT010000013.1, on the reverse strand, counting down.
GGTGCAAAGGGGATGGTATGAAGCGGCTGAACATTCGACAGGGCGTCATCGGTGGCAGCATCGTCGCCATCATGTCCGCAGCCGGGATCGCGGGCCGCTCGCCCGACCCCCTGCCCACGTTCGCTGGCGTCCTCGCCTTCTGCCTGGCGTGCATCGCCCCGCTCGTCGGGCTGGCCGTGCTGGTCAATCGCGCCGCCGACAAGCCTCCCGTTCGCTGGTAGGACGCTCCCGGCTCCGCCGAGCGACAGGACACATTCGCCCTCGGACTCAGGCCGGCTCGGCCCGCAGTCGCGCGTACAGGCAGCCGAGCGCGGCGACTTCGAGCCAGGCGCGGGCGCTCTCGGAGGTCCCCTCGTAGCAGCGCGACAGCCGACGCCAGCGCCGCGCTCGATCTTTCAGCGCCGCCGAGTCAGCTCCTTGCCGAGATCGCGATGATTGCCGACAACATCCGCGTGTCCACAACCTCGGCCGGCCTGCCGCCTGACGTCGCAGCGTAGCGGTCCGGTCGCCAGCACTGCGCGGCGCGTCTATTCGTGGGGCAGGGCAGTGGCAATAGCGTCCGAGGGCACCGATGGCGGCTCCCCGGACGGGGAATGTGGCTGCCTACTTGGCTGAGCGCCAACGCGGAGGCATGGCCCCGGCTACGTCGAGGAGATCCTACCGGCCATCGAAGCGGTCAAGATTGACCATCTGAAGTTGCCCGGGCGGTCGCGGAGGCGATTGGATCCCATTCTGCTTAGGGTCGTACCGCGACGCGCGACCCGCGGAACACCGTGTCGGCGTGCCACTCGAGCATCTCGTTCGACGGGGCAGCGTAGGCTGCCAGCGGCGCCCGGATCTCGCGGCCGGCAAGCGCGTAGTAGTCGTGGCCGTTCTGGAACTCCTCGTGGATGCGTCCGCTCACGCGCACACGAAGGTCCTTCGGCGTGACCGTCAGGTAGCCGAGGTCAAACAGCTTGTGGAGATCCGACCGGAGGAGGAGGCCGTTTGAGAGCTCATGCTCACCCACCAGGCTATACGGCTTGATGTGGGCGGCCTCGAGCACCGGGAGGGTCCGTTCGCCCGTCACCACGCAGCGTCGCTCGTAGGCGTCCGTGACCATGACTCGGAAGGCACCCTGACCGAGCCGCGGTTGGACGAGCGTCGGACTTCCGTAGCCGGCTTTCGATCCGCTGGAGACGGCCGACGTCGCCATGGACGGCGCCACGGCGAGCGCCTCTTGAACTCGCGCCCACAGCGACGCTCCCTCGCCGTGGTCCGTGTCGTAGGTCTTGCCGCGCGTGAGGTTCGACGACCAGTCGCCCGGCGGGTCGATCCACTGGTCTCGAGTCAGGAAGAACGGCTGGACGAGGATCGAAGCCCCGATCTGCGTGCTCAGCGGGTCGACCTCGTGTTGGCTGTAGCCGGACAGCAGCCGCATGAAGCCATCGAACGTGGTCGTGCCGTTCGCCTGGCCGAATGCGTCCCAGGCAAGGCGCGGCGTGAGGGTCGTGTAGTGGGCGAAGAACGCGCCGCCGACGATGTATCCGCCCTTGCGCACGTGCAGCTTGAACAGCCAGGGTGCCCCCGCCTGGAGCGTCACCGGGCGCACCTTGTTGGGCTGCCAGAAGTTGACCTCGTCGATCGGCGCGAGCGACGCGAGGAAGCCGACCCAGGAGTCGTCGGTGTTGGCGACCCAGTACCTCACGCCCGGAGTCTAGTTCCGAGGAGAGCGGCCGTGGGTACCGCGAACCACGACGCGCTGTCCTCGGACCTGAAAACCCTGTGACCGTCCCGTCGTCTTCAGACAGCTTCGACAGGAAGTCGCGGATCTGCCATTGACAGAATCCACGCCTCACCGAGGGTTCCTTGGCCTACCCCGGCAGAACCCCCGAGATGCGCTCGCGGCGCAGAGGTGCTGAGACCATGACAACCCAATTCAACCTCCTGGCGGACCGGCTCGAGCAGGCCGTCGCAAGGCTCGAAGTCGCCGAGGAACGGCTCGACACGGACGAGGCTGACCTCAGCGAGGCCGAGTCGCTGGCCGGGGGCATCCTCGCCCGCATCGAGTTCGACCTGGCCCGGACAGCCGCCGCCGCCGCGCTGCTCGGCCTCACGCAGGCGGTCGCGAAGGCGGCGCCCATGGAGGGCTGGCGGCGCGTGTCTGCGCTCTACCATGAGGCCGGAGGCCCTGGCGTTCGGCCCCTCCACAGGGCTGTGCTGGACGAGCTCGAGGACCGCGAGGTCATCGAGCTGCTGGTCGCGGCCGTCCGGGAGGCGGACACCGCCGCCGCGTGACCACCGCCCCACGTAGAGCGCGTTGACGCAAACCCCTTGACATTTCGGACGGGCCGACGAGAAGTCGGCCATGTCCGTTTCCGCCCTCTCTGCCAGCCAGACCGCAGCGATCTTCGCCGCAGCCTCCCGCACGGGTGAGCTCGTCCGCGACACCGCGATCGTGGCCATCTGTCTCGAGGCGGGACCACACCGGTACGAGCTGGTTGGCGCGAAGCGTCGCGACCTCGATGCGACAAGAGGGCTCCTGACCCTCGGCTCCGGTTCGACGAGACGCACCATCCGCATCGGTCCGACTGCCCTCGCCGCCGTCCTCGCGGCGGCGCCCACAGAGCGATCAGCGTCCCTGCTTCAGTCGCACGCCGGCCGTCCGCTGACTGAGCGCGCTGTCCACGAGCAGCTCCTCACGATCGGATCGCTCGCGGGCCTCGACCACTGGGTCACCGCACGTCACCTGCGCAGGACGTAGATCGCGACAGCAGCGCGCCGGTACCCGCTGCCGGTTTCCATGCGGCTGTCCGGCCACGGGAGCCGCAAGTTCCCTCCGGCATCGGTCCAGGAAGCTGTCGCGCGCCAGTTCGTGACGGGCTGGGTATCCGTCCTCGACGAGCTGCTGGGTCAGGCGGCACGTCGCCGCGCCGCCTGACCTCGGCCCGCCGACCTACGCTCGACGAGGCGCCTTGGCGAGGCCGCTGGCCCGCATCGCGGTGTGGGCGTACCTCCCGATCGCCTCGGGCGTCTGGGGTGCATACCGCTGTGTGACCTTGGTCGTGGTGTGGCCCATGTGCCGGGCGAGCTCGTCCAGGCCCATCCCGTTGTTCGCCAGCAGAGTTGCCGTTCCATGGCGAATCCGGTGCGATCCGAAGCGCCGGATCGTGCCGCCACCGGCGTGGTATCGGCGCGTGAGCATGTTCGAGAGCGCGTTCGGGCTGAGCGGGCCGACCTGCTCGACCAGGCCGTTGTCGCGGGCCAGGAACAGGTAGCCCGGGTCCTCACCGAGGCTGAGGTCCTCGAGGCCGCGGACCGGGTAGCGGGGGAGGAGGCGCGGCCGGCCACGGTGGAGGTACCGGATGATGGCAGCCTTCGTCTCGGGCAGGAGCGCGACCTGGTAGGTCCTGTTCCCCTTGGCCATGACGAAGGTGAAGACGTTGCGCTCGAGGTCGACGTCGTCCTTGCGAAGGAGGCGGACGCTCGAGTTGCGTGCGCTCGTCGTCTTGAGGATCGAGACGATCGCCTGGTCCCGGAAATCGATCGGCTCGCGCCCGGCGCAGCCACGTTCAAGCGCCTCGATGTCGGCGAGGGTCGCGGACTTCGTCGGCGTGTCCGCCCGCGGGATGAGCGGGTTCTGGCCGCCCCGGCGGTGGCGTCGGGCGAACGGGTTCGACTCGAGGCGTCCGTCCTCGAACAGCCACAGGACGAACGCCCGCAGGCAACGCATCGAGGTCCCGACCGTGTTGAGCGAGCGGGGCGTCGTCGACGCAGCGACCGCCCGCGCGACCGCGTCCCGGTCGCCACGCCAGACGCCGCGGGCCGCGGGCTTCGCCTTCAGGTGGGCGACGTACGCCAGGAGCGTCGGGAAGTCGAGCGAGGCGGTCGTCGCCGGCCTACCCTCCGCCGCAATCCAGGCGCGGAAGCTGCGGAACTCGGACGTGTAGTTGCTCAGCGTCCGGGGCTTCCAGTCGGGCGAGAAGACCGCCATGTACTCGTCGATGGCGGTGTCGAGGGGCTCGGGCTTGAGTTGTCTGGCCATGGATCGCGGGGCTCCCACCCCGGCCCGGCGGGACTATCCCCGGCCGGCCAGATGCCGGCACACGGGACCCCGGGCCCGGTTATCCAGGGCCGTTTCGGGGAAGGCAGAATGTCGTCGCCCGATCAGATCGGCGGTCGGCAGAATGTCGCTGGCCCCTCCGCGGCCCCGGAGACCCAGCATCTCGTGCGGATCCGGGAGGAAGTCAAGGGGTTCCCCGCCGCGATTTCACGCACAAAACGACATTCAGCCGTCTGCGTGGAGGGGGAAAGTGGAGCGGGAGACGGGGTTCGAACCCGCGACATTCAGCTTGGGAAGCTGACACTCTGCCAACTGAGTTACTCCCGCT
>CAWBGT010000012.1:0-10779 GCA_963788375.1 uncultured Chloroflexia bacterium | reverse complement strand
GCGATGGCGGCGGCGTCGAGATCGGTGCGGAAGTCCTCGATGCGCGGGATGGCGGTCGGATCGGTCATGGGGGGTTGCTCCTGGTGGTGAGTCAGGGTGGAGGGCTAGACGCCGGGCTCGCTGCCGTCGTGGGCCGCGCGCAGGAGTGACCGGGCCTCCCGGAGCCCGATGACGAGCAGGGCCACGAAGAGGACGAGGAGCAGGAACGGCACGGGCAGGATGAAGGTGAGCTGCTTGTCGGAAAGCAGGGTGGCCGTGAACACGATGCCCGTCGCGATGATCGCGCCGGCCATGATCATCCCCGCCGCCAGCGCCCGCCCGATCAGGCCCATGCGTCCCAGCTCCGTGTTGAGGTCCGTGGTGCTGATCTCCACCACGACCTTGCCCTTCTGGAACTGGTCCACCCAGCCGATCGCGGCGGTCTGCAGGTCTGGGATGCGGCGCGCAAGCTCCTTGCCGGTCTGGACGACCGTCTGCTGGATCGTCGCGGAGAGCTTCTCGGGCGAGACCTCGGTCACCAGCAGGTCGCGGGCATCGGCCACGCCGAGCGCGAGGAAGTCGAAGCCCGGGCTCAGGATGTTGGTGATCTCCTCGACCTGCACGATCGCCTTGATGGCGAGCGTGAAGTCCTGGTTGAGGCGCAGGCCGTTGTCGTAGAGCGAGCCCAGGATGTTGGTGATGGCCGCCCCGAAGTCGCCGCCGCTGTCGGCGAACTTGAGGTACTGGAAGACCACGCGATCCACCGCGCGCTTCACGGCGGCGGGATCTACCGGCCCGTGCTGGACGCTCATTCTGGTCATCACCGACGCGATGCCGGCCGAATCCTGCTGCACGACCGACCACATGAGGTCCATCAGGTCGAACCGCTGGTCGCGGGTGAGCTGTCCGATCAGCCCCAGGTCCAGGAATACGATCGTGCCGTCGGACGTGTCGACGAAGACGTTGCCCGGATGCGGGTCGGCGTGGAAGAACCCGTCGACCAGGAGCTGCTTGATGATCGCCTTCATGAAGCGGCGGGCGATGTCGTCCCGGTCGAGACCGGCCGCCGTGATCGCGTCGACGTCCGTGATCTTCACGCCGCGGACGAAGTCCATCGTCAGCACACGTGACGTGCACCGGTCACCGTACACCGCCGGCACGCGGACGTTCGGGATGGTCTTCATGTTCTCGTCGAGGCGGCGCATGTGGTACGCCTCGCTCCGGTAGTCGAGCTCCGTGATGACGCCCGCGGCGAACTCCTCGAGGATGCCCTTCGCGTCGAGCTTGCGGGCGATCTCGAACTTGCCCTCAACGACATCGGCGAGGTCCTGCATCACGCCGAGGTCGGCGGTGACCATCGTCTGGACGTCCGGGCGCTGGATCTTGACGGCGACCTGCGTGCCATCGGCGAGCGTGGCGCGATGAACCTGGGCGAGCGAGGCCGCGGCGAGCGCCTCGTGGTCGAACGTGGCGTAGAGCGTGTCGGGGGTCGCACCCAGCTCCTTGACGAGCTCTGCCTCGACCTGGGCGTACGGGAACGGCGGCACCGTGTTCTGGAGCTTGTCGCAGCTCGTCGCGCCAGTCGGGCGGCAGCGCCTCGGCCCGGCTCGAGATCATCTGGCCGACCTTGACGTACGTGGGGCCAAGCTGCTGGAGCATCACCCGGACCTTGCCCGGGGTGCTCAGCCTCGCGATCTCGGGATCGGCGCCGCCCACTAGGTGCTGGAAGCGGTTGCGGATGCCGGCCAGGGGCGTCTGCTCGAGGCCGATCTCCAGGCCGTAGGCGGCGACGGTGTCGTAGACCTGGAGGAGGCGCAGGTTCTCGAGGATCTTGCTGCGGCGCGGCGTGGGCAGCCGGTCGAGCAGGCGCCAGATCGCCGCGTTGCGGTTGCTCACGTCGATGTGGGGCCGGTTCACGCCCACGATGATCTGCAGGGAGCCCGAGAGGAGCGTGAACACGAGGGCGATGATCGTGCCCCAGAACCAGCCGGGGTCTGCGACCACGAAGTCACCCGGTGCGATGTAGATCGTGAGGAGCACCAGGAACACGTTGATGGCGATCATCACGAGGCCCATCGAGCGCATCAGCAGCCGGCCGCTCAGGATCAGGAGCACCGGCCGGAGCACGGCCTCGACGATCGCAAGGAACGCCGAGAACGCGAGGATCGTGAGGACCGGCTGCGTGCCGATCGCGAACGCCGGGCCGTCGTAGAGCTTGCCGCTGATGGGCGACGTGTAGGAGATGTGCAGCAGGGAGAACAGGAACAGGACGACGAAGATCGTCAGCGAGTTGAGGACGACCTGGGCGAGGAAGCGGCGCACGGGGCTTCTCCTACTCGGGCTGTGCGGTTGCGTCGCCGGGTTCGGCAGACCCGTCGGCAGGTGCGTCGCCGGAGCTATCGGCGCCGACGGCCGCTTGGGGCTCGCCGTCCGTGGCGCCCGACGGATCGACTTCGACCGCCGGCTCGTCCGGCGCCGGATGCCGGCATCGAGCAGCGGGACCGGCGACGCCTCGGCTGACGGCGCCGCCACATCGGCAGGAGTCACGCCGGCAGCCGCCTCGGCGATCCACGCCCTCAGGCCCTCGGTCGCGATGCCGAGATCATCCATGGCGAGCTTCGCCGCACGCACCACGTTCCGCGCGATCGGCTCCAGGTCCACGGCGGCTCTTGCCAGCTCCGGCTCCGCATCAGCCCGGACCTTGTCGATGAACGCCCGTCCCTCGGGCGCGGTGGCCAAGACGGCCGCTGCGGCGCCGGTCGCGGCGCCGACCGCAAACCCGATGAGCTCTTTCACCCGTTCCTCCGTGCGTGCCCGGCGAGTCCCGCCGGTCGCCTTGTGTGCCGCCTCAGCCGAGACGTGACTGGATGCGGCCCGATGCGATCGCGTTCAGGAACGCGTGGTAGTCGACCTCGTTGCGGTCGGCATACGCCTTGGCGTACTCGACCATCGCGTCGTCGAACTGGTCGCCTGCGCCGAGGTAGGACGCGATGGCGATGCGGTCGCCGGAGCGCGCGTGGGCGCGGGCGAGGGCCTCGCCGCACAGCCAGGCGTACATGCCGACGCCCTTCCGCGAGGCGTTGACGAGGTCGATGGACCACTTCATGTCGGCGAGCTGGCGCACGTAGAAGTGGCGCTCAGGCCCCTGGACCCAGCCGAGGAAGATGTCGGACGCCGCCTGCATGAGCTTCTGGCCCTCGACCACGCGCTCGCCGTTGTGCTGGTAGCCCTCGTGGCGCGTGTATGGCGCGATGACCGACGCCCGCGCCTCCTTGAGCTGCAGGAACAGCGGATCGCCTGCGTCCTTGCCCAGGTACATCGCGACGAACGCCGTCAGACCGACGCTGCCCACGCCCACGACCTTGTGCGCCACGTCCACGAGCTCGTAGCGGCTCAACAGCACGCGCTCCTGGCGACCGAGGGTCTCCTGGTAGCGGCCCGCGACATCCACCACGAGTGCGCGGCGCTCGGTGTCCGTGATCCGCGCGAGGAGCGGTGGCTCATCCATGAACTGGCGGTGCCCATCCACGACCTGGGTCAGCTTGCGCATGCTGCGCAGCTGGTCCCTGGTGGCGGCCTGCGCCAGGATGCCCTTGTACTCGCTGCGCAGCGAGCTCGAGGGCAACGCCTCTACCAGCTCCTGCACGTCGATGCGGGCGTACCAGGCACCGAGCTCCGTGCGGCCTGCGAGCTCGCGCATGCGGGTGCGGTACCCGGTCACGGCGGCCTTGCTGATCTTCTCGATGGCGGTCTTCGGGTAGTCCATCTCGCGCGTCGCGATCGTGATGCTCGCCACGAGGCGCTTGACGTCCCACTCCCACGGGCCCGGGTGCGTCTCGTCGAAGTCGTTCAGGTCGAACACGAGCCGGCGCGAGGGCCCGGCATACGCCCCGAAGTTCATCAGGTGCGCGTCGCCGCAGAGCTGGACCGTGATCCCGGTGTCCGGGGTGCCGGCGACGTCCGCAGCCATGATCGCCGCGCCACCGCGGTAGAAGGCGAAGGGCGAAGCGGCCATCCGCCCGTAGCGGATCGGCACGAGCTCGGCCACGCGGTGGGTGCCCTGGTCGATGAGGATGCCGACGGCATCGCGGTCAGCTGTGGCCGGCGCAAGGGCGCCAGCGGAACGGCGGGGCGCGGCGTCGCGTGCCGTGCGGCCGCGAGCTTCGCGCTGCTCGATGGTCGGGTGCCCGGCTGGAACCGCCGGCGCGCCGTTCGCGGCGTCATGGTTCTCCTTGGCCATATGCGTGGACCTCTCAACGCCGCGCGGGAGATGAACGAACGCGGGACGCGAACCGGATTCCGGTCACGTCCCGCGTGCTCGCAGAAGCCTCGATCAGGCCTCGGCGGGCGCCTCGGGCGCCGCCGCGGGTGCGGCCTCGACCGGGGCGTCCTCGGCGGGCGCGTCGACCACGGTGGCGGCCTCGGCCATGGCCTCGTCGCTCACTGGCTGCGTCTGGGTCACGCCACCGAGCTCGGTGAGCTTGGCCGCGACGGCCGCTGCCTCGTCGTCATCGGCGAGGACGCCCACCGCTGCCTTGCCGCCCTGGAGATCGGCGACGAGCGCCTCGCGCTCCTCCTTGGACATGCCCAGGCCCTTGTGATGGAGCAGCCCGAGCGCGCCGCCGGCGACGATGCCACCGACGAGGGTGACCGGGGCGAGCAGGATCGCGAGGATGATGCCGATACCGGCGCCCTTCTGGAAGCTGCGGCTGCCGACCTTCTGGGTCTTGACCTTGCCCTTGTCGTCGAGGACGAGGACGCCGATGGCAGACAGCTTGACGTCGTCGTTGAGCTTGTCCCAGGCCTTCAGGGACTCGACGGCGGCATCCGCGTCTGCCTCGCTTGCGAAGACCGAGAGAACGACGTTCTTGGACATGAGGCGTCTCCTGCTCTGCGTGGCACTGGCGTTGACGCGGGCCACTCTAACAGTATCCATTAGTAGTGGCAACCATTATTTAGTGGAGAGCATTATTCCCGCAGACGGCCTGGCGCAAGCCGCTCCGCACGGCCTGTGGATGACTCGGCGCCCTCCCGTGTCAGGGGCCACCGATCAGGCGCTGCACTTCGATCAGCGCCTCCTGGCCCACCTGGAGCACCCCCTGCGCCGGCCGGTCGAGGTCGATGATGAGGCTCATCACGATGGCGAAGATCAGCGCCAGCAACGCCGTGGGGACCAGGTTCCGGTCGCCGCGGACGCCGTTGTTGAAGCCCACCAGGACCATCCCCGTGAATGCCAGGAGATATGCCGACAGCCACACCGTCCAGGGCAGCTGCCACGTGGCCAGCGCGATTTCACGCCTGGCGCCGATGTCGATCGTCGCGTTGACCGCCTCGTCGAAGATCACCACAGATGGCGAGTCAGGGTTCGCGCGCGTGACGTCCTCCGCCTGGGCCCACAGCGCCCGCGTCAGCTCCCGGGACCGGGTCAGGGCGTCCGCGTGGCGGAGCGGATCGACGAGGTCCAGCCGCTGACCGGTGTAGTCGACGAGGATCCCTCGAACGTTCGCCCGGTAGGGGTCGGTCAGGTAGCCGGCGCGCAACCAGGTCGTCTCGATCGCATTGGCCTCGTCGGCCACCAGCAATCGGCGGCCGTCGAAGCGGTCCACCGCCATGCCCACGAGCACGGCCAGGAAGAAGGCGATGAGGGCGAGGGCCGCTGTGGTGATCGTGGCGCTCGTGGACCGGCTCTCACCCGGCTGCCCGGCCCTCCATCGCCTGCCCAGACGGAAGCCGAGGTCCGCCGCCAGCAGGGCGAGCACGAGGATCAGCAGCAGCATCGCCCAGACGGGGAGGTCGCCGAGGGGGCCCGCGCCCGTCATGGCCTGTGACTCATTGCGGCAGGGATGCCTTGCACCATCGAACGCTCTCCGCTGCTGGTTTCGCGCGGCCTGACCTCGAGCGCAAGGTAACGTGATCCGTTATTACTGGCAACCGGCAGTCGCGCCCCGACGTCCACAAGGTCATGTCCGTCTCCACCCCAAGCCAGGATCACGAGGTCGGCGCGGTCCGCGATGCGGCGCGGCGGGACGGGCGTGGGTACACTCGGGGCCTCCACAGGCGGCCCCGACTGACGGCACACGACCGCGGTTCTGAGAACCCGCCGCAACTTGCTGCCAACGAGAACACGTCCGTGAAAGTCACCGAACAGGCTGGGCACCACCGGGCCGGAATGGACTGGAACGCGCTCGCGACCTACACGTCGCGATCGCGCACGAGCCGCCGGGGAGCAGCGACGCGCGACCGGATCATCCAGACTGCGGCCGACCTCTTCGCGTCCCGCGGCGTCGAGGCGGTGACGCTGAGCGAGATCCTCGAGCGGGCCGGCCAGGCAAACGAGTCGGCGATCCAGTACCACTTCGGCTCGCGTGAGGGGCTCGTGGTCGCGATACTCCGCAGCCGGAGCGACGGGGCAGAAGCACGCCACGAGTTCCTGCGGGAGTTGGAGGCGCGAGGGGACGCCATCTCACTCGAGGAGGCGGCGGCCGCCCTGGTGATCCCGCTTCGGCAGGCGATGAAGACGAAGTGGGATCGGGACTACATCCGCCTCGCCGCGCAGGTGATCCGTCACCTCCCGAACCAGGACCGCATGCGACCCGAGGATCCGGCGACGCGGCGTGCGCTCGAGCTGATCGAGGAGCGTCTGGTCGACCTGCCCCTGGACATCCGCCACGAGCGGCTCGGCGCTGCCACCACGATTGCGAGCGAGCTCTGGGCCGTCCGGGCCGAGGAGATCGAGTCGGGAGTGGCAAGCAACCTCGACGACGAGACCTTCGAGCGGAACCTGCTCGCCATGATCCTCGGCATGCTGACCGCCCCCGTCCGCTGATCCAGCCACAGACGGACTCCCGCCGCGAGGGCGTGATCGTGCCCGACCCGGGACGCCAGCACGGGCACTCGCAGCAGCGAACGGTTCGCGAGCGCGTGCACGGCGGACAGGGGACCCCGGACCGCGGCCGCGATGGCACGCCTCCGAGCCCGTCAGCCAGCCGGCGCCGATAGCATCTCGACCAGGATCGCGACGAGATCCCGCTCGAAGGCGTCCTCGGCGAGGGTCGTGGCGTGTCGGTGCTCGACCTCCTCGGCCCGGCTCGACCACAGCTCGGCCGTCAGGGTGATGGCTGCACCCAGCCGCTCGTCGCGGAGATCCTCCGGGATGCCGACCATGCGCCGTGCGATCACTTCCAGGGCCAGCCGACTGGTGGGCTCGGCCGGTCGAACGCGTTGATAGATCGGGAGGTGTCGGAGGGCCTGCGCCGCCAGTCGGATGTAGTTGCGCCCCCAGCGCGTCTTCATCGCCTCGCGCACCGGTAGGACGAGGGCGGCAACGCAATCGGCGAGGGTTGCATCGTCACCGCGGTCCTCAAGTCGCTGGAGCATGGTCGCGCGCGCGGGCTCCGCTGGCGACTGCTGCCGGAGGATGGCGAGGACCAGACCCTCCCGAGAGCCGAAGTGATAGTGAATGGCGGATTCGTTGGACTGGCCGGCCCGCTCGAGGATCTCCTTCAGCGAGACCGCCTCGACACCCTGTTCCGCGAACAGGTCGGCGGCAGCGTTCATGATGCGCTTCCTGGTGCCTGCTCCCCGCTTGGACGAGCGGAGTTGCTTCGTTCCGGCGGCGTCCAGGTTCTGCCAGTCCAGTGGCACGTTCATCTCCCGACCACGTTCATTTCCCGACGATGTCCCTGCGGGGCGGGAACGGCTGTGGGTGGCTCCTCGCCCGAATCCCGATAAGTAATGGACTACATGATGGATATCGTTTATTGTAGCCCACGACCCGTCACTGCGCTCCGCGGTAATCGAGCGGGTCGCATCGGCGCCGACCGACTCTGGGAGGAACAGGCCATGGTGTGGGACGCAACGAAGGAAGGCGAGCTTCGCGGTGACTTCGCCGCGGGCGAGCGCACAGAGCCAATCGCCGAGGACCAGGAGGTACCCGGCGACTTCGCGACAGGCGAGGAGAAGCCGCACGGCATCGCGGTGCCCGGCGACTTCGCGGCCGGCCAGGAGAAGCAGCCCCACGGCGCTGACGCGCCGGGCGACTTCGCCAGCGGCGAGGAGAAGTAGGTTCGGCCGGCTTCGCCGCCCCGGCATCGATCTCAGCAGCGCCTGGCCGCCCCGTCCAGGACTTCCCGGCAGTAGCTCGGCGAATGCGGTCGACGCGGGGCGAGCGTCGCAACCACGATCGCCACGAACGTGCCTGCAAGGAGCGGACCGTGGCGGCGTGGCACCGGTCCCTGGGTCGCGTGTGCAACCGGCATCGACCTGGTGCTTGTCGTGATCCCGGGGATCACGGCCCACTTCGGCGGCGGCGTCATCTCCCCGTGGCGGCCGTACTTCGCCGCAAACCGGATCACGAACCCCGTCGCCGCTGCGGCGGACGCCAAGCCGCGCAGACGACGACATCTGCGCGCCGCATCGCATCGTTCACAACGTGGATGGAGGGTTCTGGGATGACCGACGAGACCAAGACCGAGGCGGCCCAGCCGGAGCAGCCGATTGACGCCGCTGTCGTGATGGCTGATGAGGATGCCCTGGTGGCTATCGCCGTGCAGGGCAACGAGGCCATCGTGGTGGCTCAGTTCGCGGACATGGACTCCGCCAAGGCGGCGTACAACCTGCTGCTCGACGCCGAGTCCAAGAAGGCGATCGACATCGACGGCGTCCTGGTCGCCAACGCCGACTACGAGGGCAAGGTTCACATCCAGAAGATGACCGACCACAAGACCCGCTACGGCTTCCTCTGGGGAGCCGTCGGTGGTGCGGTCATCGGTCTCATCTTCCCGCCCACGATCCTCGCCGGCGCGGTGGGTGTCGGCATCGCAGGAGCCGCCATCGGCAAGGCGGGCAACGTGCTCTTCAAGAGCAAAGTCGCCGAAGAGCTCGCCTCGGTCATCGCGCCCGGGACCTCGGGCATCGTGGCGCTCGTTGCGATCACCGCAGTCGATGCCGTGAAGGCGGCGCTACCGGACGCGACAGTCGTCAAGTCCGCCCCCGTGAGCGATGAGACCGCGGACGCCGTCAAGGCGGCAGCGAAGGCGGCCGGCGACCCGACTGCCGGTTGAGACTGCCCGCTACCCCTGTTGCCGCCCACGGAGCTCAGAACCATGCGTAGCCGCCTGACCGCCGGGCTGGTCATCGTCCTGATCCTGACGCTCTGCGGGTGCGGCGCTAGCAGCGCGTCGCCGGCCTCCACACCCAACCCGTCAGGGCCCTGGGCCCTGACGGGTGCGGCCACGATCGGGACGCCTGCCGACGACGGCGCCCGGATCATCAAGGTCGATGAGATCGACACCCGGACGCGCGACCTGACGGTCGAGTCGCCAGCTGCCGGGACCGTCATGGTCCGCCTCCTCCTGCCCGCCTCGTTCGAGAAGGACGCGGACGCGACGTTCCCGGCGCTCTACCTGATCCACGGGGCGATGGGCGAGTACACGGACTGGACCACCAAGACCCAGGTGGAGACCTACACGGCGCCCACCGACCTCCTCGTGGTCATGCCGGCGGCGGGCACCTCGTTCCTGGGCGACCACAACAAGCAGGGCAGCGGTCCGGGCGGCCGTGCGGAATGGGAACCCTTCCATGCGACCGAGCTGCCGCAGCTGATGGAGCGCAACTGGCGCGCGAGCGACGTTCGTGGCGTTGCCGGGCTCTCGCTGGGCGGATACGAGGCGGTCTACCTCGCCGGACAATACCCGGGCTTCTACAAGGCGGTTGCCTCGTACAGCGGCGCCCTGGACATCAAGGACCTGATCGACCCCTGGTTCGCCAAGCTGACCACGGCCCAGAAGACCAAGCTCCAGGGATTCGCGGACGCGGCGAAGGCGCTGGGCCTCATCAGCCTCAAGCCGATGATCCCCAATCTCAAGGACGTGAAGACGCTGTTCATCTCCTACGGCAACGGCACGCCCGGCCCCCTGAGCCCGTCCGGCGACACCTCCAAGGACCCGCTCGAGATCCTGTGCGGCGACGGGAGCGGCACGTTCGTGAGCCTGCTCGAGCAGGACGGCGTCAAGGTCACGGTCGACGCCTACGGGGACGGCACCCACTCGTGGGGCTACTGGGACCGCGAGTTCCGCCTGTCGCTGCCGCTGATCCTCGAGGCGCTGGGCCAGCCGCCGCTGCCCGTGTCCGCATCGCCCAGCGGTCCGGCGGCCGTATCACCGAGCCCATAGGGATGGCCGGCTCGGTGTCCCGCCGGGCGTACTCGCCTAGGTGACCCCCACCACGCTGCCCGCTCTTGCCGATCGCTCCGGGGCCAAGGGTGATCCTGCGAGACGTTGTTGACACCGTCGAGGGGGACCGCCCGCCGAGCGCCGTGTTGGGCCGGCGGCGATTGGTGAAGTCGATGAAGACCGGGCTCCAGACCTCCGAGCGCCTCCGTATACGCGGTCGAGCGGGTGCAGACGGGACCGTTGTGGTGGCGACCCGCTCGACGCGGGGGCCGAGGCGGGCGAACTCCGCCCTGGGGGGTCGGGGGCCGTACCGCCATCCGGCCCGCGCGGCGAGGACCGCGGCCTCGAGCTCGTCGGACAGGCGGGCGCCGCGAGCGCCGGACCCGGGAGCTCCGGTCGGCCAAGCCCGCCTCGTGTCAACCGGTTCCGTCCGCTCCGGGCGCGCCCGGCGGCGATCCCAGGCCACGCCCCAAGTTGAGGGCGAGGTACACGATGCGCGCGGCGCGCGGATGCCAACATCCTGCACCCTGTCCCGTGCCCCGGACGAGCTCGGAAGCTATGTCAGGCGGGTCACCGTCGCCAGACGCGGGTCCTCGGCGCTGGCCATGCCGGCAGAGAACACCGCCGA
>CAWBGT010000011.1:0-6995 GCA_963788375.1 uncultured Chloroflexia bacterium | reverse complement strand
GGGCCGGCGCGCCCGCCGGCGCCCCACGCATGTCGGGGCGAGCCGGCGCCTGGCGGGCCGGGCGCCTGGCGGGCCGGCCGCGGACGCCCGGCACACCGCCGATGCTCGCGCGAGCGGCCGGGCGCCTCCGCGGGCGCGGTCGGTCGGACTGTTGCGCGAACCGACGGTGGCGCGGCCGATCGGATCGTCGGTTGGGGCGCCCGCTCGCGCGGCCAATCGGACCGTCGCGCGGACCGGCGGTGGCGCGGTCGGTCGGATCGTCCATTGCGCGAACCGACGGTGGCGCGGCCGATCGGATCGTCGGTTGGGGCGACATGGGACATGACGTACACACGGCGTCTCTTCACGGCGGGATACCGGGCGTCGGGCGCGTCCGACCCGGCCCGAAGCAGGATCCCGGGCGGCCCCAGCAGCCGCGGTCATCACCTCCACGAGGGTTGTCGATCTCCGCCGACCTCCGCCACGTTCGGCCGCGTTCCGCCACGTACCGCCGCACCCCCCGAGTCGGGACGAGCCCGCGCGGATCGCCGCCAGCTTGGCGGGGTCCCTGTCTCCGAGAGCCCGCCTGTGACCATCATGTCCAATCCCGCGGAGGGGACGTCGCGGCATGCCAAGTCAGAGTCACCCGGCACGCTCGTGCGGCGCTGTGACAGGCAATGCGACCGGGCAAGCGCGCCCGGCACCAGGGGCTCGGCCGGGCCACTCTCCCGTGGCATCGGCGCGATGGTGCTGGATCTCGTGGCCAGGGCCGGCAGTGAGGCCCTCAGCTCGCGGATCGTGTTCATCCGTGCCGGCGCCGTCGTCGCGACCGCCGCGGTCACCCTGCGCCCGGTGATGGAGCCGCGCCGCGCGCCGCGCCGTGAGCGCCGACCGGAGCCGGACACCGCCACCGCCGGAGGGAGGCCGGTCTCCGTTCTCAGCGACCGCGTGCGTTGGGCCGCCCGTGTGCGGGTCTGGGCGTCCACCGTCGCCGGGGGGAGAGCTTGACGCGCCCGGCGGCATCGCGGGACGCCTACGAGGCGGCCGCCCCCGGCCCCCAGCCGGCCACCCCCGGCCCCCAGCCGGCCACCCGTGGGCTCAGCGGCGCGGCGCTACTTGAGGACTACGAAGGAATCCACGTCCACGCGGGTCGAGCGCGACGCCGAGCGCTTCGTGCCGGTGATCACGATCCGAAGACGATGGGTCTCGGTGGCGGACCAGGTCCGGCTCCAGACGATGCGCCCCGGCTGGGTTGTCGCCGCGTAGAGGTCGATCGTCGCCACCCTGACGCCGTCCAGCCAGACCTGGGCCTTGCCGCGAGACGAGCTCCTCGTGCTGACGAAGGCGAGCCCGCGGGCGGTCACCTTGATCGCAGCCGCAGAGCCGGCCCTGCTCGCCGCCCGCACGTAGCCGCCGACGGCTCCCCGGACTGCCGTCCTCGCGAACGTGCGCGTGTAGGCAACGGCCGAGGACCCGTCGGAGATGAGGCTCACCACCGTCGTCGTTGGCGCGGTGCGCCACGCAGTCGCGTTGCCGACCGCGTCGAGCGCCCGGACGCGCAGTCGGTACGTGCCGGGCTTCAGCGTCGAGTCCTGTGTCCGCGCCGTGGCGCCGGTACGAGGGATCGTCGTCCACGACGCGCTGCCGGCCCGCTGCATCGCGAGCTCGTACCCCACCGCGCCGGAGTGCCCGTCGACCGCGGCGCCCCAGGAAGTCCGGACCGGCACAGCGGTCGACGTGACGGACGAGGCGCGAATGGAGGCCACCGGCGCGGTTCCGCCCACGGGGGGCAGAGTGTCCAGCAGAGTCTTCGGCGCAGACGGGACCGACACGTTGTTGGCTCCGTCCTTGGTCCACACGTAGACACGCTTCGTGCCGTCGCCCGCGCTCAACGTGACGCTCTTCGGCGCGCTGACCGTCCAGCGGGGGTCGTCGGCTCGCGGCTTGATGGGAATCTCGGAGAGGATCCAGCCGGCGACCCCGGTACCGGCGTCCTGGGCCGACAGCCCGATCGGGACGACCTGCGTGCGCGTGGCAGCCGGCAGCGAGACGCTGCTCCCCGGCGGCGTGGTATCGAGCAGCGTGGTTGCGACCGCCACCTGCGAGATCGAACCCCGGTCGTCCATGACGTACGCATAGAGCACGCGGTCCGCGTCGCCCGCCGAGAAGGTGAAGGTCGCAGGCTTCTCGGTGGGCCAATTCGGCCAGGACATGGTGTCGCGCGGCCGCTCGCCGAGGTACCACATCGCGACGTGCGCATCGCCGACGCTGGTCGTGAGGATGACGGGGACGGTCAGCGTGCCCGCATGTGGTGCGATCTCCACCGCCAGCTTCAGCGGCTCCGTGACCGGCCACGAAACGGCAATCGGCCGAGGGGCGTAGGGCGCGGTCCCGTTCCCGAGGCCGCCGTCCAGCCCGTAGCCCCAGGCTCGCACGGTCCCGTCGACCAGCCGCACCCGCGTCACCCCGCCCACCCCGATCGCGTCCGCGGTGATCCCGGGAACGGCTTCCGCCGGTGCGAGCCGATCGATGTTCGTCCCGTCCCCGATGGCGCCGTAGCCGTTGGACCCCCAGCATCTCACGCGTCCATCGTCGAGCAGCGCGCACCCATGGCCGCTGACGGCGACGGCCACCGCGGTGTCGATCCCGGGGACGATGCCGGCCGTCCGCCGGTCGACGCCCGTCCCGTCGCCGGCCTGCCCGTGCTCGTTGGCGCCCCAGCAGCTGACCTGGTGGGAGGAGAGGACGACGCAATAGGTGTCATGGCCACCCGCCAGGCTCGTCGCCGTGGTGATCCCCGGCACGAATCCCGGTGTCGGCCCGCCGGGGCTCCCCCCCAACGAGCCGCTCATGTTGTCGACACCCCAACACGCCACGGTGCCGTCGGCCAGGAGGGCGCACGTGTGGCCGTAGGCGGCCACCACGTCCGTCGCCGGGCCGATGCCGGTGACCGAGACCTTCGAGCCGTTCGCCCCGGGCCCGCCCAGCTGGCCCCAGGTGTTGCTGCCCCAGCACACGATGGTCGCGTCCTCCAGCAGCGCACAGCTGTGGTCATACCCGACGGAGACCTTCGAGGCGCCCGTGACCTCCGTGACCGTGACCGGCAGGGCCTGATCCTGCATGGTCCCGTCGCCGAGCAGCCCAAAGTAGTTGTTGCCCCAGCAGCTGATCGTCCCGTCCTCCTTGACGGCACACGACGCGTTCCCGGTGCCGGACAGCTGCACCACACCCGTGAGTCCGACGACGGTGACAGGACTCGGCGCCGGGTCCTTCGTTCCGTTTCCCAGCTGCCCGCTCTGGTTGGAACCCCAGCACCGCACGGTGCCATCGGCCAGCAGCACGCACGGAGCGTGGTCGGAGATTGCCGCCACGGGACCGAGGGACGACGGCGCGACGGGGTCGAACTGGCGGTAGATCGCGGCGCCAAGCTCCCCATGCTCGTTGTCTCCCCAGCAGCGCAGCTCGCCCGCGGTCAGGGCGCAGGTTCGCGCCGGACCCGCATCGATGACCGTCACGCCGACGATGTCGGCGAGGCCGGGCGCCACGCGGCTGGTGACACTGCCGTCGCCGAGCTGTCCCTTGCGGTTGCGACCCCAGCAGGACACGCTGCCATCGCCGAGGCGCGCGCAGGCATAGCGCACGCCCACCGCGACGGCTGTCGCTTCGGCCATGCCCTGAACGGAAACCGCGGTCGCGCGGTCGGTCGTGGTGCCGTCGCCCAGCTGGCCCTCATCGTTGAGCCCCCAGCACTTGACCGCGCCGGAAGCAAGGGCTGCACACGAGCTGCCGAACGACGCATCGAGCGCGACGGCGGTGGTGATCCCCGTGACCGCCACGGATGTCGCGCTGGAGCTGTCCCCGCCGTCGCCGAGCGCACCATACGAGCCGTCTCCCCAGCAGCGGACACTCCCGTCGGCGATGAGCGCGCAGGCGTGGTACACCCCGGAGGCCAGGGCAATCGCGTTCGCGACGCCCTCGACCGGTGTCGGCGTGCGCGGCCCGGCCTGACCGCCGCTGATGCCGCCCCAGCAGGTGACCGTCCCATCGGCGAGGAGGGCGCAGCTGTGCGCCGCTCCCGCACTCACGGCCGTGGCGTTCGTGATGCCCGGGACCGGGATCGGTGTCCGCCCATTGGTCCCGTCGGGGTGCGGAGCCTGGCCGGACGAGTCTCGGCCCCAGCACCAGACGGTCCCTTCTGCCGTGACCGCGCAGGTGTGGGCCCCGCCGGCCGCGACGCCCGTCGCATTCGTCAGGCCCTGCGCGACCACGGGCACGGGAGCATCGATGTACGTGTCGTCGCCGAGCTGGCCGTCATCGTTCGCCCCCCAGCAGCGAACGAGGCCGTCGGCACCAACGCCGCACGTGTGCTGATCGCCGACGGAGACAGCCACGGGCTGGACCTGCGCCGCTGCAAACGGAGCCGTAACCATCACGTGCGATGTGCCGACGATCGAGCCCGTTTCCACGTCCGCGACGGTCACGGACTGGTCGCCCTCGGTGTGCAGCGTGACGGGGAGCGCATGGGAGCCGGCATCTGCCTCGGTGAAGGTGTAGTCCCCAGGCAGCTCCGCGAGTGGATCCGAGCTCGTGACCCGGACGGTGCCCCGGTACGCCCCACCACGCGCGCCACGAGCGTCCAGGGCCGTCACCGTGGCGGTGCCGGCGGTGCCCGCGCGTTGGACCGTGTCAAGTCCCCCGACGAGCAGCTGCATCACGGATGGCGTCTCGGTCGGCGGTGTGCCCTCGATGAGGACCACCGATTCTGCGGGCAGCCGGTACGGCGGCACTCCGGAGTAGGTGGCGCGCAGGTAGTGCAGCCCCGGCAGGTTGATGGCCGCCAGGTGGACGTAGGCCACGCCGTCGTCGAGCGTCGCGGCCCCGAGCACCTCGCCCGTCGTGTCGTCCGTGATCGTGAGGGTGCCCGCGGGGGGAGCGGAGGTGGTGGTGTCGACGTAGGCGGTGACGTCGAGGATGCCCTCCGGCCGGTTGAATGCCGGCCACACGTTCCACCTGATCCACGAGGAGAGGTAGCTGACCTGCTCGACGGTGTTGGCGGATGAGGGGGCGTAGGCGTCGGTCCCGACGAACCGCGCCGTCACGGAGTAGGCACCAACCTTCTGCAGCGTGAGGGTGTCCGACCGGCTGCTCGGCCAGTCATTTCCGTCGACCGTCCAGACAAAGGTCGCTCGGTCCGGCTGCGGGCTGACCGTCGCCGTGAACGTCGGCCCGTAGCCAAGCACGTGCGGATTGGAGTCCGACGTCACCACGAGGGTTGTCGGCCGCCGGACGAGGCCGCTCAGCGGGACCGTCCGCGAACCCGCCGCCGTGTCCACCGGGATGCGGAGCAGGGCCTGACGTTCGAGCGCCGGTCCGTCGGCGGGGCTGAAGCCGATTGACACGCTGCACGTGCCGCCCGGCTCGACCGTCGTTCCGGCGCAGCCGTCACTCGTGATGCTGAAATCCGTCGCATCACCGCCTTCCAGGATGCTCGCGACCGGTTGCAGCGCCTCGGGGCCGGCGTTGGACAGCGTGACGTCCTGGGTTGCCGACGCGGTCCCCGCCAGGATGCGGTCGAACGTCACGTGGGCAGGCGTCGACGCGACCGAGTGCGCGGCCCCGGCGCTGTTGAAACGCAGCTCGACCGTGATCGGCGACGGGTCGTTGCAGACGATGTCGACCGACAGCGCCGTGATCTGTTCCTCGTCGCCTCGGGTGAGCTCGTCGATCCGGAACCACCGCGACGTCCCGGCGCAGATGTCCCCGGCGAAGACGTGCCCGACACGCACGCGCGGCTTGTCCGACGGTCCGAAGATCGACCCGGCGTCGGCATACATGCCGGCCTCCAGCTGCATGCCGGCGGGCGCGAACACCTGCACATACCAGCTGGCGGGGTCGGCTGGATCCCCGACCACCAGGTATACCGACCCATCGAACTGTTCCGATGCCGGCAGGCTGATCGGCGGGTCGACGAGCGCGACGGCCGTCGAGCCTGCCCAGTAATCCAGGGTCGGGGACTGGTCAACGCCGAGGAAGTTGCGCGTCGTCGCGGCGGCGATCGCGGCAGGCGCCGCAGCCGCCGGGACCTGTGCGACGAGGGCCCCAGCGATGGCAACGGCGAGCCAGCGGCGACTGCGCGGCGACCTTCGCCCGCCGGTGCCCAGCCGACGACCGATGCCCAACCCTCGAGCGGCGCGTGCTCCGCCCGCGAGGAGCATTGCAGCGAGCGTCGCGGCTATTCGGTACCTGCGCATGGAACCCAGCCCGCGCACGAAACAGGACCAGTCGACGGTACGCTCGCCTCACGCCAGCCACCAGATGCCGATCGGCCCATAGCGTGGGTGCCGGGCAGCGCCTCCACGTTCCCTCGGGACGCGGAACAGACGTTGCGGCGGGATGGCGGGGGGCGCGGCCGCGACTCGAGCCAACCCACGACGAGGGCGCGACCAGATGGCGTCGCCACCTTGCGGCACGGTGACGCCTCAGTCGGCGGCTGCAGGCGTCAGCAGGACGAGGGCGATCGGTCGTGCCGTGCGCTTCTGGTAGCCGTCGTAGCGCCCGTGGTTGACCTCGTTGACCAGGCGCCACAGCCGCGGATAGTCGGCGTCGCCGGCCTCGACGATCCGGGCCCGGCCCGCGGCCCGCCGCCGGCCGACCTGGATGGAGACCTCGGGGTTGGCACGCACGTTGTGGAGCCACGCGGGAGGCTGGTCCTGCCCGCCGTTCGAGGCGACGACCACGTACCGGCCCTCGTTGCTCCCGTACACGAGAACGGCCACCCGGGTCCTGCCCGTGCGGCGCCCGGTCGTGCGCAGGATGAGCGTCGGGACGCCGATCAGCCGGTGCCCAAGCCTCCCGTCGGTGCGCTCGTAGACGGCCTGGTGGAGTCGGAGGAATGCGCTCGAGATGGACATTGCCGCAGGGTACGCTCGAATCCCGTGCGGCAGGTTCACGACGGCGGCGCCCGGCTTGAGGCAGCGGGTTCTGCCCCGCGCGCCTGTCGCTGCTACCCGGTGCGA
>CAWBGT010000010.1:0-9339 GCA_963788375.1 uncultured Chloroflexia bacterium | reverse complement strand
CCCCACGGACACCACCGTGTGCCCGGCCCTGGCGGCCGCTGCCCACGCCTTGTAGTCGATGGCCGGCGTGCCCGTGTGCGTGTATGTCCGGATCTCGCCGAGGATCCCGAACGGGCCCATCTTGTCGGTGCCGGTCATCAGCGGCACACGCAGGCCGAGGTCCAGGTAGCGGTACCACTCGCGGAGACGCCGCCCGTCCAGCAGCGGGTCGAACAGCACCTCGACCGCGTCCAGGCGGCCGCACAACAGGTCCGCCACCGATTCGAGGTCGGGATACGGGAAGTGCGGGAAGACCGCCAGCCCGCCGTCGGCGCGCGTGGCGTCCGCCCAGTCGGCGACGGTCACCCGGGTCGGGTCGCCGATCGTGCTCGTGTTGGGACCGCCCGACGAGAGCGGCCGCACGTTCGGCGTCCCCACGGCGAGGAAGTGGCCCAGGATGTGGTGGCGGTTCTCGGTGCCCACCCAGACCACGGCCTCGTCCGAGGCGACCACCGAACCCCTGGCCAGATCCATCACGTTGGTCACGATGTCGCCCCACTGGGCGCTCATCACGTGAACGAGCTCCAGCCCCTCGGCGCGCGCCTGGCGGTGGGCCGCCATCGGGTCCAGGAAGTGGACGTGGGTGTCGGACGCCAGCCACCCGTCTGCGCGGGGATCCGCGATGCGGCGAATGGGTAGCTTGACCATGGCGCCGTGCGCCGCGGTCTCGATTTGCCGCGCGACCTCGTGGGCCGCACCCTTGGCGAACTCGACATACACGTCGCCGGGCGGCGCGTCCACCTCGAACTCGCCCTCGACGTACGCGTACCTCCAGCCGCGCCGGACCACATCGGTGCCCTGGTCGACGTTCCCGAGGTCCGGCACGCGGCGGGCACGGTCAACCGGCTGGAGCTCGCGGCCGTCGGCGGCGCGAAGGTGGACGCGACCGGACGCCGGGTGGCCGTCCGCGACCGGACGAATCCGCATCCGCAGCGACGGCTGCGGGAGCAGCCGGGCGACCACGCCGTCCCGCTCGATGGCGCCGCCGGCGGTGGGCAGGTCACCGATGACGAACGTGGCGCCCCGGACGGTGACGACCGTGTCGGCCGTGCCCGCGAGCTCGATCACGGTGCGCTCGGTCGGCAGGCGCTCCCCGCCAAAGCCGGGGATGCCCGACGATGGCCAAGTGGCCGGATCGGGCAGGTCGACCTGGTAGGTCCTCAGCACGGTCGCGTCCCGGAGGGCGATGTCCATCGTGTCGACGACCCCGTCGACCGCGACGTGGAGCTCCTCGCGCGCGGCGAGAGGCGGAACGTCGCGCTGCCACAGCGTGAGGCCCGCGGCGATCACCGCGGTGGCCCGGGAGCGAAGCCGGACCTCGCTGATCATGCTGGCAGGGTGCGGGTTGGTGATCGCCGTCAGCCAGATCGCGGGTGTCCGCTGGCCGTTCGCCGCGCCGTCCTGCCACTCGGGTGCGACCCGGTCCATCCGGTGGCAGCGCGCCGCGTAGGGCAGGAAGCCGAACCAGACCGTGGCCGGAGCGGTCTCGAACCGGCGCCGAAGCGTGACCGTCACAGGTGCGGTCCCGTCCGCGTACCGGATCTCGAGAGCGGCGACGGGCTCCCCCACCGCGGCAACCTCGCGCTCGTGCCGGATGTCGTCGGTGAGGCTGTCCCAGTCCTCGGCGACGGCCGGGGCGCAGCAGCTTGCGAGCACGAGCTGCGGAGCCCGGTCCGCGACGGGGATCGAGACGTCGAGCCCGGGGGCGGCGAGCAGGAACGCGGCGAAATCGAGCTCGACCCCGTGCGATCGGAACCGGCCATCCGGGAGTCCGGCCCGCATCTCGGGCGTGAGCCACGCGGGCAGCACAACCTCCGCCGCCGCGGCAAGCGAAAGTGGGCGCTGGGTCCGATCGGACGGGTCCGAGGCCTCCAGGCCGCGGGGTGGCGAGGATGACAGGTTCACGACGCCACTATCCTCCCTCGCCCGATGCTGGGCATCCGACACATCGTGCGACCCCGCTGGGACGAGGGGTGCTCCCGTCAGATGTCCGGGCGGCGGCGAGGTGCCGTACAGATTGCTGCTACCCGAGAGCCGGCCTCATCCCTAGCCTGAGGATCGTCGGGCCCGGAACGCGCCGTCCCGGACACAAGCTGCAACGAGGAACGACTCCATGACGGTGATCCTGGACGGCGCGTCGCTGACCATCGAGGCGCTGGTCCGGATCGCCCGCCACGGCGAACCGGTGTCCCTGAACCCGGCGGCCCTCGACCGCATCCGCGTCTGCCGCGCGATGCTCGAGGGGAAGATCGCCGCCCACGAGACGATGTACGGGGTCAACACCGGCATCGGCGAGTTCTCTGAGATCATCCTCACCGACGAGCAGGTGGAGCAGTTCCAGCGCTACCTGATCTACAACCACGCCGCGGGCATCGGCGACCCCGCCCCGATCGAGTCCGTCCGGGCGGCGATGGCCGGGCGGATCAACGTCCACGCCCACGGCAACTCCGGCTGCCGCCCCGAGATCACGCTGACGCTGGTCGAGATGCTCAACCGCGGCGTCACCCCGGTCGTCTGCCAGAAGGGCTCGGTGGGCGCGTCCGGCGATCTCGCCCCCATGTCCCAGGTAGCGCTGCTGCTGATGGGCGAGGGCGAGGCGTGGCACCGGGGAGAGCGGCTCCCGGGCGGCGTGGCGATGGAGCGCGCCGGGATCCCGGTCCCGGGCCTCAGGGCGCGCGACGGCCTGGCCACCATCAACGGCTCCAACCTTCTCACGGCGATGAGCGCCATCCAGCTGTACGACATCGACCGGTTCCTGCGCCAGGCCGAGATCACCGCCGCCATGTCGCTGGAGGCCCTGCTCGCCAACCTGAAGCCGTACGACCACCGGCTGCACGAGCTGCGCGGCTTCGCGGGCGCGGTCCGCAGCGCGCGCTCCATCTCGGCCTGCATCGCCGGCAGCGACCTCACCACCGGCAAGGTGAAGACCAAGGTCCAGGACGCGTACTCCATGCGCTCGACGCCCCAGGTGATCGGCGCCGCGCACGACGCGATCGCCTACGCGCGGCGGCAGGTGGAGATCGAGATCAACGGCGTGTGCGACAACCCGATCTTCCTGCCCGAGGACGGAATCACTCTCACCGGTGCCAACTTCCAGGGGTCGCCGGTCAGCCTGCCGATGGACATGGTGGGAGCCGCGGTCACGATGGTCTGCGTCCTGTCGGAGCGCCGCCTCAACCGGCTGACGAACCCGGCCCTCTCCGCTGGCCTGCCCTCGTTCCTGACGAAGGGCGCCGGGATGTTCTCGGGGATGATGCTCAGCCAGTACACCGCGGACACGCTCATCACGGAGCAGCGGATCCTGTCCGCGCCGGCCTCGATCCTCTCGATCCCGGCCGCCGCGGACCAGGAGGACTTCGTGTCGATGGGCATGAACACCGCCGTCAAGAACGGCCAGATCCTGGACAACGCATACGGCATCCTCGGGATCGAGACCATGGCGGCGGCGCAGGCACTCGACTTCAGGGGCTTCACGTTCGGGGCCGGCGTCCGGGCGGCCCACGCTGCGGTCCGCCGGCACGTCGATCACCTCGACATCGACCGGCCGCTCCACGTGGACCACACGGCGATGCAGGAGGTGATCCGCTCGGCGGAGATCCTTGCCGACGTCGAGGGCGTCGTGGGGCCACTGGCGTAGCACTGGCGTGCCGGGCAACAGGCGGCTGGTCCTCCGCGCGCGCTAGCCGCGTCCGGCTGCCGGAGTCTCCCGCTGGTACGTGAACCCGTCGAGGGTGAGGCACTTGATCGCGCCTGACGCGTTCCTCACGAAGACGACGGAGCCCTGCTCGCGCCCTTCCTCGTCGCGGGCGACATACCGCAGGGGCGTCCCGGCGGGCTCCAGGCGCGGCCACGACTCGTCCGCCTTTGCCGTCACGGGCAGCAGGCACAGGGACCCGCTGCGTCCGGCCACGTGGTAGCGGTCACCGGATTCCGGGTCCCAGTAGGAGCCCAGCAGCTCGCGGGCGTCCGCCGGGAGCGGTTGGACCGCGGGCAGCGTCCGCGCAGCGCGCTCCTTCGCGATCACCGGGAGGGCGATCCCCAGGAGCTTCTCGTTGAGACTCCAATCGGACCGGCCGGGCCAGCCGTTGAACAGGTTGATGGCCCCGACCCGCTCGGGCAGGCAGAGGTCGATCCCAGTCACGAACCCCGGGAGCGCGCCGCTATGCCCGATGGTCACCAGGTCGCCGTTGCGCGCGCCCGCCCAGCCGAGCCCCCAGGATGCGGTCCACTTCGCGTCGGCGAGCGTGGTCTGACGGTGCATCTCGCGGAGGGACGCCGGCGCAAGGATCTCGGGGCTCGTGGCCGGTGCCCCGTACGGCACGAACTGGGCGGAGATCCACCGAGCCAGGTCCTCCACGGATGACCAGAGGTCGCCGTTCCCCGCGTTCCAGCCCGATTCGACCTCGGCCGCGGGCGCCAGTCGCTCGTCGTACGCATAGCGGTCGTAGCCGGTCGCCCGGCGTCCAGCGACCTCGCCGGCAGGCTCCGGGCCCGTGGTGTCCATGCCGAGCGGGTCCAGGATCTCCGTGCGGAGCACGTCCCAGTACGGGCGTCCCGTCACCCGCGAGACCACGGCCGAGAGCAGCGCATACCCGACGTTCGAGTATCGCCACGCGGATCCGGGGGCGTCCACCACGCGGATCCGCGCCGGGTCCGCCAGCACGGCATCGATGGCATCGAGGTGCCACGGGTACGTGACGTCCTCACCCGACTTGTCGGTCTCGCCGCCCAGGCCGCTCGTGTGGTTGAGCAGCCGGCGGATCGTGATCTCCTCGATCGGGCCGAAGGGATTGCGCGCCTGTGCGAGCTCCGGCACGTACCGCACCGCAGGGTCGTCGAGCCGGAGCACGCCACGGTCCCGCAACTGGACCACGGTGGTTGCCGTGAACAGCTTGCTGATGGAGGCGATGCGGAACAGCGTCCGCTCGTCCATGGGCCGCCCGGTCCCCTGGTCAGCAACGCCGACACCGAACGACCACGCGAGACGGTCGTCGATCACGAGACCCACGGCGGCGCCGGCGAGGTGCCGCTCCCGGATGTGAGCGACGGACGCACGCTCAAGGTCCGGGATGATCTCGGCGATGAGTCGTCCATGGGGCCTCCGGGAAAGGGAACGGCCGGGACGCCGCGCGTGCGGGCACCCCGACCGCGTGGCATGGTGACTGTGGAACCCAGAGATGACCGCTTCATGCGACGACTTGTGCGAATGGTGCCACACTGCGGAACCGGCACCTTGCGCGCGGATCGGCGGGCAGCAAGACAAGCACGGCTGACGGCAGCCCCGAGGAGAGACGGCGTTGACGGTCGGTGAGCGGGTCCGGCAGATCCGGCACGCGCAGGGTCGGACGGTGACCGATCTGGCCGCCGCCTCGGGGCTGTCCCGCAGCTTCGTCACGCGCGTCGAGGCAGGCGACGGCAACCCGTCGCTCGCTTCCCTGGACAAGCTGGCCGCGGCCCTGGACATTCCGACATCCAGGCTGCTGTCCGATAGCGCCGTCGCCGCATCTGGCCCCCGATCCGCACAGTCCCCGCTAGGCCAGATCGACATCGTGCGCCGCCACCGCGGGGATATGGTGGGCTGGCGGACCGACGAGCACCTCCAGCTCGGGTTCCTGCGGCCCGGATCACATCCGCCGCTGGAGATCGCCCTGGAGGCCGGTACGAGCGACCCGAGCGCGCCGATCCTCCTCGAGGACCACGGCGGTGACGAGTTCGGGATCGTCCTGGACGGCAGCTACGAGGTGCTGACGACCGAAGCACGCCAGGTCCTGAACGAGGGCGACACGATCCGCATCTCGGGCAGGATCCTCCACCAGGTCCGGCCGCACGGGGATCGGCCGAGCCGGATCCTGTGGATCCTGTCACCCCAGGGGTAGGCACCGACCCTTGCGGCGATCATCCCGGGCACGATGGCCGAGCCGGGGGCATCGACGATCTCGACACCGGCGGGCCGGGCGACCAGGGAGCAGCGCGGCCGGCGAACCTGGCCACGAATTGATCGAGTTCGTGGGCGTTGCACGCGTCGAGCTGTTCCTGGACGGGATCCATGGGCGTGTCCTCCGGACGAGTGATGACCGGTCGGCATGGCCTACGGAAGGACAGCTCCGCTGTCGACGATGAGCGCCTCGAACCGCGCACGGGCGTCCTTGCCGTCCCAGGCAGCGTTCCGAGCCCAGACCTCCGCCCCTTCGAGCAGCGTCCGGAATCGCCGGATGAGCGCCGCGTCCGGGATCGCCGGCCGCGCGAGATAGATCGGGGACGTGTGGGCGCCGACCTGGAACGGGAGCGGCGTCCAGGACTCGGTGAGGACGTCGGGGCCGTGGCAGCGGGCAGCGATCCAGCCGCGGTCGGCCGGGGGTAGCTCGACCCTCCCGGCCCAGGGACCGGCGCCTTGCAGCGACTCCCGATGGACGACCGCCCCGTTCATGACGATCTCGAACGTCTCGACCGGGACCGCCGACCTGATCCGCCAGCTGCAGAGGTGCGACTCCCGGTCATCCAGCGTCGCACCCGGGAGCCGGTCATCGACGGTGAACTCGAGGAGCGGCCCGGTCGTGACCACGGTGCGTCCCGCCCGGACGGTCCCCGCCCAGGCTTCGAAGTCGATGTCGGGGGAGCCCGTGAACGCGTACGTGCGGACCGAGCCGAGAACCGTGCTTGCGTACATCTTGTCGGTGCCGGAGACCAGCGGGATCCGCAGCCCGAGATTGAGAGAGCGGTACCACTCCCGGGTGCGGTGGCCGTCCACCTTCGGCCAGAACCACAGCTCGATCGCGTCGACCCTTCCCAGCAGCAGGTCGGCCACCGCCTCGAGGTACGGATCTGGGAAGTGGGCGAGGATCGCTAGCCCTCCCGAGGCCCGAGCCTGGCCCGCCCAGTCGGCGATGGTCACCCGGGTGGCATCGCCGATCCCGCTCTCCTCAGGCCCACCCGAGGAGAGCGGGCGCACCGACGGCGTCCCGACGGCCAGCAGGTGACCGAGCGCGTGGTGGCGGTTCTCCGTGCCGGTCCAGACAATGGCATCCGCCGACGCGGCCGCAGGGCCCTGCATGAGGTCTTCTGTGCTGGTGAAGAGCTCGCCCCACTGGGCGCTCATCAGGTGGACCAGTTGCAGGCCCTCGGCGACCGCCTGCCGATGCAGGGCACGTGGCGAGACGAAGTGCACGTGCGTGTCGGAGGCGAGCCAGCCCTCCGCGCGGAGGTTCGCGATCCGCCGGGGCTCGAGCTCGATCGGCGCACCGCCGATGGCGGCCCGCACGCTCCGCAGGGTCTCGAACTCTGGCCCTCGGGCAACCTCGATGAACAGGTCGCCCGGCGGCGCAGGAAGGTCAAACGAACCCTCGACGTACGAATACCGCCAACCTCCGACCAGGGCATCGGTCCCGCGATCCTCGAGGAACCTGTCCGAGACGGTCCTGCCCCGACCGTCGGGTGCAAGCTCCCGGCCGTCGGCGGCCCGAACGTGGACGCGGCCCGAGACGAGCTTGCCGTCCTCGACGAGTCGGATGCGAACCGGCACGGAGGGGAGCGGCAGCCTCGTGACCACGTGCTCGCCCGTGGTCCGCGAGAACCCCGCCTCCAGGGCGGCGAGCGAAACCGTGCGCCCCCCGATCCGCAGCCCGGTATTCGGGGTGCCGGCGAGCTCGACGATCAGGCGCGCCGCCGGCCTCACGTCGTTCCCCAGTCCGAGCAGCCCCGACTCGCCAAGCCAGCCCGCACGGTCCGGTGGATCGACCGCGAAACGACGAATGAGCGTCCCGTCGATCACTGTCACCTGCGACGCGTCGACCGGGCCGTCGATTGCCAGGTGCATCTCGCGCCGGGGCGCGAGCGGCGCCTCCGGCCGGTCCCAGGTCGTGACACCGACGAGCGCGAACGCCGATGTGCCCCCACGCACCCCCAGAGCGCGGATTGCGCGCCCGGGGTGGGGGTTCTCGATCACCGCCAGCCAGGCGACGGGCGCGGTGTAGGCCCCCTGCCGGACCGCGGTCTGCTGGTCGCCCCATCCACCTGCCGGGTACGGCCCTGCGGGATCGGTGGCCTGGTCCTCGCGGTGCGCCCGGGCGAGATGCGGCTGCCGGCCCCACCACACCGACGGCGGCGCCGTCTCGAATCGTCGACGCATCGGTGCCGTCGTCGTAGGCGAGCTCGACCGTCGCGACGTGCTCACCCACGGCGTCGAGCTCGGCCTGGTGGCGGCGGTCGTCGCCATCGACGTCGACGAGGTCGCCCTGCGCGCCGGCGGGCGCACAACAGCTGGCGATGACCAGGAACGTCGCCAGGTTGCCGATGGGCACCTCGACGGTCGCGCCCGCTCCCAGGATGATCGGATCCCTCGCCGCGAACCTCAAGGGCACGCCCCAGGCGCGAAACCGACGGGCCGGCAGCCCGACGAGACTCCGGCGGAGCGAATTCGGCCGCCCCCTCGGACGAGGGTGCGCCGCCCGACGGCGTGGCCGAGACGGTGCCGAGATCGATCGCCCGCGCCGAGCGGCTCACCGGCGGATCACGCTCCGTCCCCGACCCGGATCACGGCGGTGCCGCGGGGACCCAGCGTGACGCTGCCATCGATCCACGCCCCCGTCAGCAGGTCGGTCCCGGCGATGCCGGCGAGAGGAACGGCGGCGCCCGTCGTGGTGTGGTTGAGCACGAACAGGTAGTCAGCGCCGTCCCGCTCGCGACGGGTGACCTCGATCCCGGACGGCACGGCGGCCACGGGCGTCACGCCGGCGTCGTCGAGAACACGGCCCACCAGGAACGCCATGCCGGCATCGTCGAGGAAGGTGCCCGCATACCATGCGGCCCCCTTGCCGCGCCGATGGCGGGTGACCGCGGGACGGCCGTCGACCTCGCCAAACATCGTCCCTTCGAACGTGGCGATAATCTCGGCGCCCTCGGTCTCGATCCAGTCGGCCCACTGGCGCGCAGCCGCGGCCTGGCCGTCACCGAAGCGTACCGCGATGGCACCGGGGCCCTGCGGGTAGAAGTCCTCGACCCGCAGCCCCAGCATCTCCCGGAAGGGCGCCGGGTGACCGCCGAGGTAGACCTGGCCCGCCACGTCGACGATGCCGCTGAAGGGGCCGACCAGGACGGTGCCGCCGCCGGCGACGTACTCGGTGATCCGCCGCGCGCTCTCCTCGGACACGAGGTGCAGGTTGGGGATGACGACCAGGCGGTAGCGGCCGAGGTCGCCCGCCGGATGGACGAAGTCGACCGCGATGTTCCGGTCATGGAGCGGCCGGTACGCGTCGATCAGGATTTCGCGGTAGCGAAGCTCGGTGTTGGGGTGTCCGGGCTGGT
>CAWBGT010000009.1:0-32243 GCA_963788375.1 uncultured Chloroflexia bacterium | reverse complement strand
AAGCAGCGCGTGCTCGAGCAGGATCCGGTGCGTGACTGTGCGGCGCGAGGAGCAGCGCTTGCCGCGTCATCCGCTCGCGGTCGCCGAAGTGGAAGCGGTCCTCGTGCAGGCCGACATTACGACGCCCCACGGCCTGCGGAACCGAGCCATCTTGGAGCTGCTCGATTCCCATGCCGCTTCGCCGTGAGGAATCGCTGCGGCTCGAGCACACGGATCTGGACCGCGGAGCGCCCGCACACTCCTCGTGCGTCTGGGGCAAGGGGGAGAAGATCGCCGCGTGCCCATCGGCCAGTGCGCTGGCGTGGCTCGACAAATACCTGGCCGAAGCCCGTCCGCGCTCTGCGCGCCACGCCGACTCGCCGCTGCTGTTCGTCTCCAAAACGGTCACCCGCTGCATCCCAATCAGCTCTCGAAGATCGTGCGCCAGTACCTGCTGGCGCAGGCATCGACAAGCCCGGCGCGGTGCATCTATTTCGCCACACGACAGCCACTTTGATGCTGGACGCCGGCGCTGATGTCCGTCACATTCAGGCTCTGCTCGGTCATGCCAAGCTGTCTACCACAGCGATCTACACCCACGTCTCGATCGCCAAGCTGCGCGAAGTGCACGAGCGCACGATCGTCGTGCCTGTTCCGCCTGCCGGACGCACCGCCCCCTCCGGCGACCGACCCTGCGGGCGAGGACGACGACCTCGAGTGGGTCCCGGTGGCGTAAGCCGCCGCGCCGGGCAGCCACGTGCAGAAGTGGCACGGCCGACCCGCTTCGTTGGCCGTGCCGTGGCTGCCCGGTAGGCAAAGAAACTCTTTGCTTCCTGTGCCCGTCATCGATTACAATCAGGGCCAGTTCTTTGACATGTAAACATGCTTCGCGCGCGCCTGCGCGAGAGAGTTGGACAGGCGTGGTCAGGTGAGCGCCGCCGTGCGGAAAACCCCGAGAAATCCTGCTCGGCCAGCGGATGCGTCGGGAACCGCCGACGGCAACTAGACTTGGGCCCTGGATGCCTCGGCCCAGCTGGGGAGGTTCGCCAACAGGGATCCGGTGGGGTACTGCCCGGTGGAACCTCGTTGAGTACGCCTGGGACTCGCCGACAAATAGAGTCGATTTTATCTGGGTTTTAACCGCCGTCGCTTCTCCCCCCTGCCCCCCCATCTTACGATCCGGAGGAACACGAAGAGGAGCGGCAGGGTGCTTACGAGACGATTCCCGCGTCAGTTTGCAGTTGCTAGTGCCGCGGGAAGACTGCAGTAAAGAGCAATGTCTTAAAGAGGCCCACCAGATCGCCGACGCTTACGTCAGAGTCTTTTACGAGGAGCGCAGACAAAATCCCCCATGGGTGATCTTTAAAGCGATATTTGGGTTGCCCAATCACTATAGATGGGGACTTTATTGCTACCAATGGCAAATCATTCTATGGAACGAACTAGAGCCCTACAGTCGGGTCCACGATGAGACCTTCAAGTGTTTCGATATCGTGCGTGTTGGGCTATTGGGGAGAGACTTAGGTACCCTGAAGCTTCAACACAATTGGATCGCGATATCTACGGCTTACTCTACGACAAATCAATCCGGCCGTGCGCCTGCTGGTGGTTGCACGGTATACCTGGATCCGTGGATGGGAAACGGACCGCAGGCGTATTTTTCGCGAATTCAATACCACCCCCTCCACAACTGTGTCCACTCATACTACGCCTATCCAGACGACTGTCGCGAAACGTCGCCGTGTTATTGCCAGGGCGTAGAAACGTGTCCGTTGCCAAACCGAGGATATGGTTGCGACCAACTGTATTTTGGATACTAAATCGAGACGTCTCGTTCTGTAGCCGCGACTTACTACGTCATGGACACTTCAGATCACCCTGCCGAACCTCAGCGACGCAATATGTTATGCGTGCCTTCTTCCGGGGCTGTTCGTTCATGGATTTGTCTTCTTATTGTCTTACTGTGCGCTGCGCGATCCTTACTCTCGTCACATGTGACTACTCTCCGGGCTACAGAGAGAGTGAGCGGCCGATTACGTGCAGCAACAACTTGAGGCAAATCATGGTGGGATTGCTCAACTATCACGATAGGTATGGGACGTTTCCACCGCCGTGCGTATTCAACGAACAACGAGAACCGATCCACAGTTGGCGAGTCTTGATATTGCCTTTCATAAACTGCGATCAGGCTGCACAAAAATATAACATGGACGAGCCGTGGTACATGCCAGGTAACCTCGCGGTCATGAAGGAATTATCACAAGGACCGTACATGTGTCCGGATTTCGGCTGCGCGTGTTCACGAGCTACATCGCTGTAACTGGCGAAGACACCGCGTGGCCACGCGCGGGACGAGCGATCCGTGATATCCCCGATGGCACCGGCAATACGATCATGGTATTGGAGGTGAACTCGGCTGACATTCTATGGACTGAACCGAAAGACATAACATATGAGGGGGCTATCGCATTCCTTTGCGGTGAAGGAGGTGAAGATTTTGTTGGTCATGAGATCAATGGGAGGGCGGCGGTTCGGGCTGCGTTCGCTGATGGAAATAGGCTCGAAGTGCTCACTTTGCCGATGGATCGAAGCGAGGCCATGAAGCTGCTGTCCGTGAACGACACCGACTCTTCAGAACTGAAGACGGATTCCCCACCGGAGGACGGTCGGCAGCAGTGACCCCTGACTCTTCAACTCTTCAACTCTTCAACTCTTCAGCACTGAAGACGGATTCCCCACCGACTCTTCAGAACTGAAGACGGATTCCCCACCGACTCTTCAGAACTGAAGACGGATTCCCCACCGACTCTTCAGAACTGAAGACGGATTCCCCACCGACTCTTCAACTCTTCAAACTCTTCAACTCTTCAGAACTGAAGACGGATTCCCCACCGGAGGACGGTCGGCAGCAGCAGTGACCCCTGGACTCTTCAACTCTTCAACTCTTCAGAACTGAAGACGGATTCCCCACCGGAGGACGGTCGGCAGCAGCAGTGACCCCTGGAGCTCTTCAGCACACTCTTCAGCACTGAAGACGGATTCCCCACCGGAGGACGGTCGGCAGCAGTGACCCTAACTCTTCAGCACACTCTTCAGCACACTCTTCAGCACACTCTTCAGCACACTCTTCAGCACACTCTTCAGCACACTCTTCAGCACACTCTTCAGCACTGAAGACGGATTCCCCACCGGAGGACGGTCGGCAGCAGTGACCCCTGACTCTTCAGCACACTCTTCAGCACACTCTTCAGCACACTCTTCAGCACACTCTTCAGCACACTCTTCAGCACACTCTTCAGCACACTCTTCAACTCTTCAGCACTGAAGACGGATTCCCCACCGGAGGACGGTCGGCAGCAGTGACCCCTGACTCTTCAGCACTGAAGACAGATTCCCCACCGGAGGACGGTCGGCAGCAGTGACCCCTGACTCTTCAACTCTTCAACTCTTCAGCACACTCTTCAGCACTGAAGACGGATTCCCCACCGGAGGACGGTCGGCAGCAGTGACCCCTCACTCTTCAGCACTGAAGACGGATTCCCCACCGGAGGACGGTCGGCAGCAGTGACCCCTGGGCGCGGTGGGAGACTCGGGCACAGCGCGCACACAGTTATCTTCTTCTTAGGGGTTTTCAACCGGACGAGGGTGTGTCACGACGCGTCTGCGTGAGGGGCACAGCGGGGTGCCGGCGGCCACCGACAGGTGACGTGGCGTGAGTAGGGGCCTCTCGTGGCGATCGGCAGGCCCCTCGTAGTGTGTGACAGGAAGTGGTCATTTCGGCCCGGAGCGCGGACCGCGAGCGCTCGCCCGGCGGCACGGTGTTGTGCAGGATGGTGCTCAGGTCAGTCATGTGTCATCTCTTCGTCACTGGAACGGCAAGCGGTATTGCCGCAGCGCCTCGAGCGGCAACTGCATGATCTGGGCGATCGTGGGCCGCGGCCAGTGGATCACCAGCAGCACGCCCACGTGGCACACGCCACAGTGCCGTTGGCCGGCCGACGCCTCGCCAGCCTCCCCCGCGGACTCCTCCTGCAGCGACTCCGCGTCCTGCGGCGCGCTGCCGACTTCCGGCAGCCCCAGCAACTTGCGGATCAGCGCCAGCTTCTTTCCGCGCTGATTCGGGGACAAGAACCCGTAATTCCGAATGTGGCGCACATGGCGAGGCACCACGTGGAGCAGAAATCGGTCAATGAACTCCAGCGCGTCGACCCGCGCGATCTTGACCCGGCCGTGGTCGCGATAGTCCTTGTAGTTGAACACCACCTGATCCTCCTCGATCGCCAGCAGCCGATCGTTGTGCAACGCCACGCCGCAGGCGTAGGCGGCCAGGTATTTCACGGTCCGTTCGGCGGCTTCCTCGGGCGTCAACTGGTGCGTATGACCCTCGTCGACCCGCTCGGTGTGGATGTTCCAGTAGCACGTGCGCAAGCCGTCCAGCCACGCCGCGAAGCGCTGGGGTGCGAGCAAGGGCCCGTGGCGGCCGGTGAGCACCAGTTCGCCGCGCTGCGTAGGCGCGCTCGAGGCCGTCCAGGAAGCGGGTGCGAAATTCCTGCCGCAGTTCGGTCTGGGGCAGCTCGAACCCGCGCGGCAACGACCGCCACGCGGTGCCGTCGAGCGTCAGCCCACCGACGGGCCACAGGACGTGCAGGTGGACGTGAGCGAACAAGAGCTGGCCCCAGGTGTGCAGCACGGCGATGCAGCCCGTGTGCACTTGGAGGAGCGTCCAGGTGCGCACCACGTACAACAGCGCCTGCGACGCGGCGGTGAAGAGCAAGTTATCGATCAGCCGCCCGTTGTGGACGGCCAACTCGGAGAGCGTCTCGGGCAGCGTAAACACCAGGTGGGCATAGTCGACCGGCAGGACCTCGGCCAGGCGGTCTTCGTACCAGCGGTGCCGCCGGTAGCCGCCGCAGCGCGGGCAGTGCCGGTTCCGACAGGAATTCCAGTGGTACTCGGCGTGCCCGCATGCCGTGCAGTATGCGGCGTGTCCGCCCAGGACCGGCGTGCCGCAGACTTCGATCTCGCGCAGCGCGCGGTCCTCCTGCGGCGTCAGGCGCCGACCGCAGGTCCGCCGATAGCGCGGGGCATAACGCCGGAAGATGTCGGCGAGCGTGAGGTGCGGCGCACTGGCCCCGGTGGTCAACGTCTCCGCGTGTGCGCTGCGCGCTCCAGGCAGTCTGTCGTCATGGCTGCTCCTGGGACTCCGCGCACGAGCGCGGGAGGGCGGGAGACTTGCGGGGCCCAGCTCACCAGAGCTGGGGGGTCGGCCGGTGTGCCGCGCGTGCACGTCTGGCCCGCTGCTATGAGAACACACGCAGGCTCGGCAAGCTATCGGGTGTGGCGCCCTAGCGTGCGACGGATTTTTTTCCCCGGCGTACTTGACAGCGCAGGCTCGTTGTCGCATTCCTGGAGCGAGAGACCGGCCCTGCGCTCACCAACAGGCCGCCGCCCCGCCGCCCGACGCGCATGGGCCAGCGCCCCCAGCGGCTCTTCTCGCTCGCGGGAATTGCGCAACGAGCCGGAGCTGGGCCGGCGTCAGCCGGCGCAGGGGCGCTGGTCTCCGGAGTCTGCCAGTCACGAGAAAAAACACCCCTGGAACCGCGGGCCGCTACCGGTGCGCACCGAGGTCACCCGCACAGGAGCCGCACGCATGATCCCACCCACTCCCACACCCACACCCAACGACGAGCAACTGACCTACACGTTCGATGACCGGCACTGGCGGGTGCGGGGCCTGGAAAAACAGCTCAGCTGCGAGCGTTGCGCGTGAATCTGCTGGTCTCGCGGCGTGAACTGGTGCACGTGGACACGCTGGATCTGTATGCGGCCCGCGCGCGCCGCGCGTTCCTCCAGGAAGCGGCCGCCGAGCTGTGCGTGGAAGAAGCGACGCTCAAGCAGGACCTGGGGCACGTCTTCTTGGACCTGGAACTGCGGCAGGACGCGTTCGTCCGGCGCCGTGTGGCGCGCGGGCGGCCGCCGGAGGCGCCGGTGATGAGCGAGCCGAGCGCGCGGCGGCGCTCGAGCTGCTGCAAGATCCGCAGCTCCTGGCGCACCTGGCGGCCGACTACGCGGCCTGCGGCCTGGTCGGAGAAGAGACCAACCAGCTCCTCTGCTATCTCGCGTGCGTGTCGCGTCTCTTGCCGCGGCCCTTGTCGGTGTTGATCCAGAGCAGCTCGGCGGCGGGCAAGACGTCGCTGCTGGAAGCGACCTTGCAGCTGATGCCGCCCGAGGCGCACGTGCGCTGGTCGGCGCTCACCAGTCAGTCGCTCTACTACCTGGGCCGGGACGAGCTGAAACACAAGATCCTGGCCGTGGCCGAAGAGGAAGGCGCGCGCGAAGCCAGCTACGCGCTCAAGCTCCTGCAGAGCGAAGGCCGCCTGTCGTTGGCCGTGGCCACCAAGGCCAGCGACACGGGCCGCGGCCGCACCGAACATTACGAAGTGGAAGGCCCGGTGGCCCTGCTGCTCACGACCACGCGCGACGAGCCGGACAGCGAACTGGCCAACCGGTGTCTGACCCTGTCGGTCAATGAAGACCCGCCGCAGACCGCGGCGATCCACCAGCGCCAGAGAGCGGCCTACACGCGCAACGGCGCGGTGTGCGACGCGTCAGCGATCCGCACCACGCACCAGTGCGCAGCGCCTGCTCGCGCCGCTGGGCGTCGTGATTCCCTGGGCCGACCAACTCACGTTCCGCACCGATCAGACGCGCTATCGGCGCGACCACGCCAAGTATCTGTCCTTGATCGCGTCCGTCACGCTGCTGCACCAGTACCAGCGCCAGCAGACCGAGCGCGTACGCGACGGCGTAGCCGAACGCTGCGTCATCGCCACGCTCGCAGACCTGGAAGTGGCTAACCAACTGGCCAGCGCCACGCTCGCTCCGCGCGTCGAGTCGCTCTTGCCGCAAACCCGCCAGTTGCTCGAGCAACTGCGCCTACGTGACCGAGCGCTGTGCCCAGGAGCAGGTGCCGTGTTCCACGCTGCGGTTCTCGCAGCGCGAGCTGCGCACGACGCTCGGGTGGCACGACCGCGCGCTGCGGCGGCAGTTGGCGCGCCTGGTGGAGTTGGAGTACCTCGTGGTGTATCGCGCCGGACGCGGCAACCAGAAAGTGTATCAGTGGTGGTCGCCCGACGTGGCGGACACCGCGGAGGTCGCGCCCCCCTTGGGCCTCGTGGACGTCGCACACCTGAGTCGCCGCGCACCACGCGTGCGTCGGCCACTGCTCGTCCCCCAGTCCGGTGATTCGGCACTGGAACCGGTCGAACCGGCACCGAACCGGCACTGAATCGGCACCGAAAACGGCGCGAACCGGCACTTCGTGAAATCGACATGAAGTGACAGCCTGCCAACAACTTACGTGGCAAACCGGCACTGGACGCGAAAAACGAACCATACCCCCACGCGAAATCCGGCCCCCGACCCCGCGCCACTCCACTTAATCGCTTCATCTTCCCACGCGCCCGGGTGGCTGGGGTCGAGCGCCAGCGAGCCCCCAGCCGGTGCGCCGACGCTGCGGGCGGACTGCCGGTGGTGGCGTCTCGCGGTACGAGGCCTGATTGCGACCGTCCGACCCCAGCCACCCTGGACCTCACGCTCCGTCGCGGTGACACATCGTCGTCACAGGCGTGGAGCCTCGTGGGCAGGTCGGGAGCCTCGCCCACCACGGGTGTTCCGTTCTGTTTCGTTCCCCACTTTTTTGGAGACCTGACCATGCGTAAGTACATCTGTCAACCGTTGCCCGGCGATGCCCGAGATCCTCAGGGACTCACCGCGCTCGTGGAGCGGTACCTGTTGTGGATGGAGACCCATCACTACGCCGCGGGCACGGTGAAGGTGCGCCGCGTGAACCTCGCGCACTTCCTCCGCTGGTGCCTGGAGCGGAGCATCTCGCGTCCCCACACGCTCACGCCCGAGATGCTCGAGCGTTTCCAGCGCCACGTGTATTACTACCGCCAGCGCAATGGCCAGCCGCTGAGCCTTTCGAGCCAGTCGCATCGACTCACGGCGTTGCGCAGTTGGTTCGCCTGGCTCACCGAGCAGCACGTGCTCGAGCACGATCCGGCGCGCGACCTGGTCCTGCCGCGCGAGGAGCAGCGTTGCCGCGCCATCCGCTCGCGGTCGCCGAAGTGGAAGCGGTCCTCGCGCAGGCCGACATTACGACGCCCCACGGCCTGCGGAACCGAGCCATCTTGGAGCTGCTCTATTCGACGGCGCTGCGCCGTGAGGAATCGCTGCGGCTCGAGCACACGGATCTGGACCGCGAGCGCCGCACACTCCTCGTGCGTCTGGGCAAGGGGAAGAAAGATCGCTGCGTGCCCATCGGCCAGCACGCTGGCGTGGCTCGACAAATACCTGGCCGAAGCCCGTCCGCGCTCGGCGCGCCACGCCGACTCGCCGCTGCTGTTCGTCTCCAGAAACGGTCACCCGCTGCATCCCAATCAGCTCTCGAAGATCGTGCGCCAGTACCTGCTTGGCGCAGGCATTGACAAGCCCGGCGCGGCGCATTTATTTCGCCACACGACAGCCACTTTGATGCTGGACGCCGGCGCTGATGTCCGTCACATTCAGGCTCTGCTCGGTCATGCCAAGCTGTCTACCACAGCGATCTACACCCACGTCTCGATCGCCAAGCTGCGCGAAGTGCACGAGCGCACGCATCCGGCGGCGCCTGTTCCGCCTGCCGGACGCACCGCCCCCTCCGGCGACCGACCCTGCGGGCGAGGACGACGACCTCGAGTGGGTCCCGGTGGCGTAAGCCGCCGCGCCGGGCAGCCACGCGCAGAAGTGGCACGGCCGACCCGCTTCGTTGGCCGTGCCGCGCTGCCCGGTAGGCAAAGAAAATCTTTGCTTCCTGTGCCCGTCATCGATTACAATCAGGGCCAGTTCTTTGACATGTAAACATGCTTCGCGCGCCTGCGCGAGAGAGTTGGACAGGCGTGGTCAGGTGAGCGCCGCCGTGCGGAAAACCCCGAGAAATCCTGCTCGGCGCGGGATGCGTCGGGAACCGCCGCATGGCAACTAGACTTGGGCCCGCTATCTGCACGCCCAGTTGGGCAGGTTCGCAAGCAGCGATCCAACTGGGTACGCTGGAAGCATGTACAACTGCTTTGAATATGCGGCGTCCAGCCCTACACGAAGAACGGACTCGCTTGGTAGATCTCCTACGGAATACTGCTACGACCGGGTAAGAGAAACGACGCCGACGGTGCGACCTTGGATTGATGAAATGGAGGATCGGGGTTGCCGATTGCCGTACGTGCTATGCACTGATTGCGTGAACCATCCCGAGGTATGTGACGCCGGAACCGGCGGGGCATTTGATCCGAGGAACAACACGCTCTACATCTGTGTCGGACGAGACTGTTCCGCCGCCAGCTACCGGGACGTTTTCATTCACGAATACAGGCACGCCTACGATAACTGTATGGGTCTGGACTTCATGAATAATTGCCGACATAGGGCTTGCACCGAAATACAGGCCTACGCAAGCACAGATGGCTGTGACCCCGGCGGTGCGTTTCGGCAATCCGGTGAATCGACCGAAGACTGCGTCCGACGAAAGGCCCTGGAGTCAATGGCGGGAACTGGCTGCACCGACGCGGACCTTAACGCCGTTTTCGAACTCTGCTATTTCTTCCTCGAGCCTCTTCCACAAGTCACTCCTCCGGAGTCCGATCGTGCATTTCTGCTGAGAAAATGCCAGGACAGCTGCATCAACGGTTTTCGAACGGGAGAGCTAGATCCGGTGGGTGTCGAAGAATGCATGCGCCAGTGCGAATCCGAGTACGGTCCGCAGTGACTGTCGCGTGCACTACTCGCATAGCCTGATAGACACGGATATGTCCATTTATTGTCACGGCGCAATTGCGTCGCAACGATGTTGTCCGTTTGTTACGCGCACTCGCGCATGCGCTCTGAACCAGAACCGAGCGGACTTCCGGTAACGGGAGGCAGTGCTATGCACTTTCGCTTCCGCTTGCGAACACTATTCGTATTGGTGGCGTGTGTTGCGATGCTCATCGTGGTTGTCCCACACTGGATTCCGAAGGGGACAGGTGTCGCCCGCGGCGAAGCCGAGGCGAAGCAGCAGATTCGGCGTGGTCACATCACCATTTACACGTACAATATGTACGATTCCGACTCTCGATACGACGCTTCCACTGGGTTACCAATTGAGCAAATCGGCGCGGGCCCGCTAAGGCCAGGCGATGACGCCATGAACCGAGTGTGGGGGCACAACGAGTACGTAAGACGTTGGATCGCGCAGGGAAACGTCCCTCCGAACTCGCTCAAGAAATACGATCGGCTGATCCTCGCGCCGTTACTGAGTGTGGATGGCTCCTCCTTCGTCGATCTACCACTTCAGACACCCGTGAGGATTGGTTCCTTTCGGATCGTGTATTCTCGCAGTGTCCATTCGGGAATACGAACGCACGACATTTTCGTTCGAGGACCGGCAACAAGATGGAAGCATCAAGTCTACGGAAAGGATACGAAGCAATTCAGTGCGGCTTTGATCTCAGATGACAAGATTCTAGCGATTCGGTGTTTCTTTCCTGGCCGCAACGCGAATGAAAGTGACAAGTACGAGCGAGTAGACCTGTTAGACTCATATACCGGCATTTGCTTGGCAGTCGATAGTCGACTTGGGTGTGTGTCGAGCGAACTCGACTCTTCAGAACTGAAGACGGATTCCCCACCGGAGGACGGTCCGCAGCAGTGACCCCTGACTCTTCAACTCTTCAGAACTGAAGACGACTTCCCCACCGGAGGACGGTCGGCTGCAGTGACCCCTGGGGGCGGTGGGAGAGTGGTGCGCAGCGCGCACACAGTTAACTTCTTCTTATGGGTTTTCAACGGGACGAGGGTGTGTCTGCTCTCGTCCGGGTGAGGGGCACAGCGGGGTGCCGGCGGCTGCCGACAGGTGACGATGCATGAGTAGGGGCCTCTCTTGGCGATCTGCACGCCCCTCGCAGTGTATGACAATAAGTGGTCATTGCCACCCGGAGTG
The DNA here is from genome assembly GCA_963788375.1 of uncultured Chloroflexia bacterium. Taxonomy (GTDB): domain Bacteria; phylum Chloroflexota; class Limnocylindria; order Limnocylindrales; family CSP1-4; genus CAIXZV01. The sequence continues at coordinate 21,250 of CAWBGT010000009.1, read as the reverse complement.
CGCATCGCGAGCGATTGCCGGGCGGCGCGGTGTTGTACAGGATGTTGCTCAGGTCCAGCATGTGTCATCTCGTTGTCACTGGAACGGCAGGCGTTATTGCCGCAGCGTCTCGACCGGCAACTGCATGATCTGGGCAATCGTGGGCCGCGGCCAGCGGATCACCAGCAGCACGCCCACCTGGTACGCGCCGCAGCGCCGCTCGCCGGCCGACGCCTCGCCAGCCTCCCCCGCGGGCTCCTCCTGCAGCGACTCCGCGTCCTGCGGCGTCCTCCGAGTTCCGGCAGCCCCAACAACTTGCGGATCAGCGCCAGCTTCTTCCGCGCTGATGCGGGGACAAGAACCCGTAATTCCGGATGTGCCGCACTTGGCGCGGCGAGCACGCCGGGGCCACGTGCGCGATGACCGTGCGAGCTACACCGAAACCCGTTTTCCGGCGTGGCGAGCACGCCGGGGCCCATGCCGCGATGATCGCGCGGGCTACACCGAAACCCGTTCTCCGGCGTGGCGAGCACGCCGGGGGCAACGCGAGACGGAAAACGAGTCTGCCTCACTAAAGTTAAGATGGGGCGCTGCTGCTCTTGCCTAGACTGACAATAGTGAGGCAGACTCATTTTGCCTTCCTGGAGTTCACCGACCTGGACCGTGAGCGGATGACGCTCGTGGTGCGCAGCGGCAAGGGCAGAAAGGACCGCTACGTGCCGATCGGCCCGCGGGCCCTGGCGTGGCTGGACAAGTACCTGGCCGAGGCCCGGCCGCGCGCTGGTGCGCCGCGGCGAGACGCCCCTGCTGTTCGTCTCCCGCAAAGGTCACCGGCTGCATGGCAACCAGCTCTCCAAACTCGTCCGCGACTACCTGCGCGGCGCAGGGATCGCCAAGCCGGGCGCGGCGCATTTACTTCGCTATACGACGGCGACGCTCATGCTCGACGCCGGGGCGGACGTGCGTGATATCCAGGCGCTGCTCGGGCACTCCAAGCTCTCGACCACGGCGATCTATTATGTGCAGCTGCACATAAGATCTACGCGCACGTATCGATCACGAAGCTGCGCGAGGTGCACGAGCGCACGCATCCGGCCCGTCTGTTCCGCCTGCCCGACGCGCCGCCACCTCGAGCGACCGACGCCCCGGACACGGACGACGACGACCTCGAGTGGGTACCGGTGGCGTGAGCCGCCGCACCGGGCAGCCGTTCTCACGTGTGGCACGGCCTACTACGTTGGCCGTGCTGCACTGCCCGGCGAGCGAAAATCCCTTTGCCTCCTGTCCCCCGCAGCGGTTACAATCAGGGCCAATTCATTGACATGTGAACACGCCTCGCGCGCGGTGCGCGAGAGATGCAGGCGGTGTGGAGCTCTGGCCGTGACGACGCAGAAAGCCCTGGAAATCCCGCTCGGCGCTGGGATGTGTCGGGAACCACATCACGGCAACTAGACTTGGGCCCGCTGTCTGCACGCACACCTGGGGAGGTTCGTCAGCAGGGATCCAAGTGGATACGACGGAAGCCAACGGAACATGTTGGCCTATACGGACGCGAGGCCATTAACTCACACGGACGCATCTGGAATGAAGAAGACCTTTGTGGACCCTCCAGCGGAGTATGGCATTGACCCTGGAATCAACAAGCCGGAAATTCCCGGATCTAGACTAGCAACGTGCGTGTATAAATGCCCGGTAACCTGCACTGAAACTGTAACGACCGGACAGCCGATTGGCCCCCGGGCCGGGCTCATATGTCGTATGGGTGCCAGCCACAAGGACTTGCGTTTGCAGTCAGTCCTCACCCGGCTGTGTCCTGACCGATGGCCCTGCCGGCTCCTGTCCATTTGGCAGTGGTGTTACTTTGACAGGCACGCTTACTTTTCAGTATGACTATGCTCTGCCTACTCTTTGGCCCCCAAGATGTCCGACTTATCTGTGGACAGAGTTCTCGGTTTGGGAGCCGCCGTATCGACCTGCGACCATGGTGGGGCCCTGTGCTCAGGAGAGTACTTGGAGGTGATGATCCCGAATAGTCGGAACACGAACCACCGTATTCGTGACCTTGATGCTCGAAGAGTCAGCGGGTCAAGTTGAGGCAGCCATAGCTGTTATCGTGATCGCAGCCTCCAAATCCCATCACCGTCTGTTTCGTTACAGCCTTCGTGCGCTGCTCCTGTTGACGCTTTTGGTCTCGATTTTAATGGCTTTGTTCGGGCGAAGATACGCCAGGCCCGGAGGGAGCAAGAGGCGGTAACAGCGATTCAACGGCTGGGTGGGACCGTACGCTGGACGTTTGAGTTACCCAAGGAATCCGGGCGATGGGATGCGTCAAGAAAGGCGTATCCAGAGGACGTCCTTCCACATTTCTACCGCGTTGCCATATACAACGACCCCGCGATCGAGCAACTCACGAACCTGTCGCATCTCGGCCATGTACTACTCATCGGCACGGAGATCACCGACGCCGGACTCAAAAACGTCAGAGGCCTGACACACCTGCCAAGACTGACTTTCAACGGTGCTCGAGTGACCGACGCTGGCCTGGAACATCTTAAGGGATTGACCGAGCTCACCCATCTTCACCTCAGCCATACACAAGTCACGGACGCCGGATTGATGCACCTCCAGGCGCAGACCTGTCTCGAGGAACTGTCGCTCCACGGTACTCGAGTGACCGACGCTGGATTAGAACATTTTCAGGCACTGACGCAGCTCAAAGCACTGTGGCTTAGCCGTACCCAAGTGACGGACGCGGGACTGGAACACCTCCGGGCACTGACCGAGTTGGAGGAATTGTCGCTCGACAATACTCAGGTGACCGACGCCGGGATACTGCAGCTTCAGGCAATACGGCATTTGAGAAGGCTCTCCCTCAATGGCCTGCAGCTCTCGGACGCCGGACTTGCCGATCTCCGGGCGCTGGCACAACTCGAAGAACTATCGCTCGACAATACTCAGGTGACCGACGCTGGACTAGTGCATCTGCAGGCACTCACGCAACTGAGAATGCTATCACTCAACGGCGTTCCGTTGACCGACGCTGGCCTGGAACATCTCAAGGGATTGAGGCAGCTTCGCGTGCTGTCGCTCGAAGGTACCCACATCACCGACGCAGGATTAGAGCACCTCAAGGAACTCACCCAGCTTTGGCGGCTATCTCTTGGAAGCCAACGCAGCGCCGACGCTGGACTGGGGCGTCTCATGTGTTTCGTCCGCCAAGTGTTGGGCCTCACCGATACGCAGATCAGTAGCAATGCCATAGCGAGTCTGCAACAGGCCTTGCCCGACTGCCGCATCGACCGCTGACGCTGGAGCAACGTAAGCGTCCGGTATTACCATTCTTGCTGTGTGGGGTAGCTTGACCCTTCAACCCTTCAGAACTGAAGACGGATTCGCCACCGGAGGACGGCCGGCAGCAGTGACCCCTGGGCGCGGCGCGCACTCAGTTATCTTCTTATTAGGGGTTTTCAACGTGACGAGGGTGTGTCTGCTCTCGTCTGTGTGAAGGGCACAGCGGGGTGCCGGCGGCCACACGGCGCGAGGTTGGTGCCATGCCACTTCTTGTGGCACGCTCGGCAACATGGGCGGTTCATGGTCCTATGATCAGCTACGGACAACAAGTCCCAGAGCATCTCCGCACGCAACTCGTCCGCTCTTCTCCATCTGGGCTGAAGAAGTGGCACGGTCCGTTCTCCCTGGTGTCACGCCGGTGCTTAGTATAAACCTGCATCCGGCGTGCCGAGCACGCCGGGGCAACTGCGCGATGATCGTGCGAGCTACACCGAAACCTGTTTTCCGGCGTGGCGAGCACGCCGGGGGCGCACTTGCGCGATGATCGCGCGAGCTACATCCGAAACCTGTTTTCCGGCGTGGCGAGCACGCCGGGGCCACGTGCGCGATGATTGCGCGAGCTACCCCGAAACCCGTTTTCCGGCGTGGCGAGCACGCCGGGGGCAACTTGCGCGATGATCGCGCGAGCTACACCGAAACCTGTTTTCCGGCGTGGCGAGCACGCCGGGGCCACTTGCGCGATGATCGCGCGAGCTACACCTAAACCCGTTTTCCGGCGTGGCGAGCACGCCGGGGCCACGTGCGCGATGATCGTGCGAGCTACACCGAAACCCGTTTTCCGGCGTGGCGAGCACGCCGGGGGGGGTGTGCGGCGTGGCGGGCGGGCTGCGTCTAAACCCGTACCGGCGTGGCGAGCACGCCGGGGGCCACGTGCGCGATGATGGCGCGGGCTACCCCGAAACCCGTTTTCCGGCGTGGCGAGCACGCCGGGGGGAACGTGCGTGATGATTGCGCGGGCTACCCCGAAACCCGTTTCCCGGCGTGGCGAGCACGCCGGGGGGAACGTGCGCGATGATCGGGCGAGCTACACCGAAACCTGTTTTCCGATGTGGCAAGCACGCCGGGGGGAACGTGCGCGATGATTGCGCGAGCTACACCTAAACCGTTTTCCGGCGTGGCGAGCACGCCGGGGGAAGGTGATGTGGCGTGGCGGCGTGGCTCTGCGTCTAAACCTGCGTACCGGCGTGGCGAGCACGCCGGGGCAACTTGCGCGATGATTGCGCGGGCTGCACCGAAACCTGTTTTCCGGCGTGGCGAGCTCGCCGGGGGCAACGGCCGGTTGCTCTTCGCAAAAAAAGGCCAGACTCGATGATGCCACCTGCGACGAGTTGCTCATGGACTTGGAGGACGCATGTCAGTGGTCAGCGACGCGCTTTGCGCAGGGCCAACCACCACTCGGTCCCCACTGTCGCGACGGCCCGTCGGGCGCACCCTACTGGCCTAAGGCGGTGCGGGCGCGGGTGAACGCTGGTTCGGCCCAGGGTTTATCGCCGTAGAGTTCGATCACGCCGCGGCGAATCGCTGGCCCGGTCCGGATCTTGCCCGGCGATCTGATCGGCCTCGTCCAGGCGGTGCTGGATCTCTTTCAAGTCGACCAGCGCGATCGTCTCGTTGGCCTGCAGCTGGTCGAGTTGTTCGTGGCGCGAGTTTCAGGCAGCGCCGATCGGCCTCGGTGGGCTGGCCGCCGGAGAAAACGGCCATCAGCGCTTCCAACTTGGCCGCCGCGGCACGCGGATTGGTGGCCGCCAGCTGCGTCGCCTCAATGTAGGCACGTTCCAAGGGGCCCAGCGAGTCGCTGCCACCGCGCAAGCGGGCACGCAATTCGTAACGCCGCTGCAAGCGGTACAGGTCCAGCTCGTCATGCAGCCTGCGGATTTCCGCGGTCCGCTCGTCCTCGGGGAACCGTTGCAGGAACTCGCTGATGTCGTCCTCCACCTTGGCCAGATCCGCGGTTTCCCCTTCTTTCGCCACTTCCATGATGCGGCCGTACAGCGCATCGCCCGTCAAGGGGCGGCTGAAGTACCAGATGCCCGCAGCGATCAGGCGCAGGCCACCAGGAGCGGCGCGACTTTCAGCCAGAGCGGCGTGCTCTCGTCCGACACGGCGAGCGAGGTGGGCGCTTCCGCGCAGCCTCGTCGAACGTCGTGAAGTGCGTGCTCATCGCGCCCTCGGCATCCGCTTCCGCGGGCGCGTTGGGGGCCGGCGGAGCGGGGCCGGGCTGGATAAGGCCGGACATGGCGACCGTCGCATTGCGGTGCTGTGCGATCGAATCAGGTTCGTGCAACAGCTCCTGCTCGGCGGGGCTGATGAACCGCGTCTCACCGCGGGAGATGACCGTCCGAGGGTCGTCCGGTTCGCCCGCCAGCTTGTATTCCTCGTCGGTGGCCAGCGAGAAGTGGTCGGCATGCTTGTCCGTGCGCGTTTCCAGCGACAGGCCGTATTCCATCGCCTTCAGGCGATTGGCCACTGCCAAAGCCGTCGCGATCCGCTTGGCGGGGTCTTTCTCCAGCAACTGGCCGATGATCAGCTCGAACTCGTCCGGCGTGTGCGGAGCGATGTGCCGCACGGGTACCGCGTCTTCGTAGCGGAGCCGCTGGCCGGGGTCGCGGGAGAGCAGCACGTCATCGGGCTGGCGTGCCTGGAGCAGGTGCTGGCCGAGGCAGGCTGGACGGTCGCCAACCTCGGAGCAGACCTGCCCGCCGAGGACCTCGGCGCGTTCGTCGGGAAGAACGACGTCACGCTCGTGTGCCTCAGCGCGATGAGCACCGATCGGGTCGGCATGCTCGCCGAGAGCGTTCGCGCGGTGCGAGGTGCCACGGGAGACCGCCATGTGCCGGTCCTGGCCGGCGGCCGGATCGCCGCGGCACCGGGCATCGGGAAGACGGTGGATGCCGATGGCGTGGCCCACTCGCTGGCCGAGGCGGTCTCGCTGGCGGCGGCTCACCGCCCGCGCTAGCCGGCCGGCCGTCACCCGGGACGCCCGCGGACCCGGGACGCTAGACCGAGACTGGCTCGCGGTACTCCCCGAAGACCTCGCGCAGGACCCCGCACTGCTCGCCGACGGTCGCGTACGCCTCCGCGCACCGCATGAAGTGCGGCATCAGGTTCGTCTCGCTGGATTCCGGACGTGATGCGGCCTCGCGCAACCCCCCGAGCGCCGCGCCCACCGCGCCGGCGTCCCGCTCCGCCCGCGTCCGGGCCAGCCGGGCGAGGTGTCGCTCCTGGGACCCCACCGGGACCTGGAGGACGGGCACCCGGATCGGCTCCGCGTTCTGGTACCGGTTGACGCCGACCACGATCCGCTCGTCCGCGTCGAACTCCCGCTGGTAGCGGTAGGCGGCGTCGGCGATCTCCCGCTGCGGGTAGCCCTCGCCGATCGCCTTGACCATGCCGCCGCGCGCGTCGATCTCGTCCAGGTAGCGCCAGACCTCGCGCTCAACGCGGTTGGTCATCGACTCCACGAACCAGGAGCCGCCGAGCGGGTCCACGGTCGAGGCCACACCGGTCTCCTCGGCCAGGATCTGCTGTTGGCGCAGCGCGAGGAGCGCGGCCTCGGCGGTCGGCACGGCGAGCGCCTCGTCGTAGGCGTCCGTGTGAAGGCTCTGCGTCCCGCCGAGGATGGCGGCCAGTGCCTGCGTGGCCACGCGGGTCAGGTTGTTGAGCGGCTGCTGGGGGCGTAGCGAGACACCCGCGGTCTGGGTGTGGAACCGCATCCAGGTGGATCGCTCCTTCGCGGCGCCGTAGCGCTCGCCATCAGCTTCTGCCAGATCCGCCGGGATGCCCGGAACTTGGCGATCTCCTCGAAGAAGTCGCTGTGGCTGTTGAAGAAGAACGAGAGGCGCGGGGCGAAGTCGTCCACGGCCAGCCCCCGGGCCAGAGCCGCCTCGACGTACGCCATGCCGTCCGCGATGGTGAACGCCAGCTCCTGCACGGCCGTCGAGCCGGCCTCGCGGATGTGGTAGCCGCTGATCGAGACCGTGTTCCATCTCGGCAGCTCGCGCGTCCCGAACTCGATGGTGTCCGTGACCAGCCGCATGGACGGTGCGGGCGGGAACAGGTACTCCTTCTGGGCGACGTACTCCTTGAGGATGTCGTTCTGGATCGTGCCCTCCAGCGCGGTCCGCGGCACACCGCGCTTCTCGGCCGCCGCGATGTACATCGCCCAGATCGGCGCCGCCGGGGCGTTGATCGTCATCGACGTGCTCACGCGGTCGAGCGGCAGGCCCGACAGCAGGACCTCCATGTCCGCCAGGCTGCTGACCGCCACGCCGCAGGTGCCGAACTCGCCCTCGGCCTCCGCGTCGTCCGTGTCGTAGCCGTACAGAGTGGGCATGTCGTAGGCGATGGACAGGCCGGTCTGGCCGGCGTCCATCAGCTGGCGGAATCGGGCGTTGGTGTCCTCCGCGGTGCCGAAGCCCGCGAACATGCGCATCGTCCAGGGTCGCGAGCGGTAGCCCGTGGGGTGGATGCCGCGCGTGAACGGGGGCTCGCCCGGCAGGCCGACGTCGCGGAGGGGCTCGAAACCCGCGTAGGGACCGCTGCCGTCACGGAGCGGGTTGCCGTGGTGGTCGACGGCGGTGGGACCGCCGGGACCCTCGAGCCCGTCCCAGTCCCACGGTCCGTAGAGCCCGTCCACGGGGATGTCGCCCAAAGTGGCGAAGCGGTCGCGGCGCTCCGGAAGGCGCTCCAGGGAAGGCCCGAGGCGCTCGATCCGCCAGGCGTGCCGCCGTTCGGCCCAGGCGTCGGGACGGTCGCTCATCGTCGGCCGACTCTAGCACGCGGATCGTGCCGGTCGAGCCCGCGCAACGCCGGATGGGGAGAAGTCCCTAGTGGGTCCGATGGTCTCGGCAGGCCCTCGTCCGATGGTCCGGGCGTTGCCAGCGCGCGCCTGACCATCGCCACCGGAGAAGGGTACACGCGGCCCATTGAGTTGGCCCCGGGCCGCCCGTACGGTGGGTCTGCGTTCGAAACGCGCCGACCCACGACCTACCGGGGAAACCTGGGGCGTCGGCCACGGGCCGGGGAGCCGGACAACCCGGCCGTCGGGGACGCTCGACGGCCCGGGGGCATCGGATCCGCGATCACGAGTCGAGTAACCAAGGAGAGCCGGCCAGCAGGCCCGGGCGTGGGCGGCAGCACTCATCGAACGACAGCACCCCCGGCGTCTCCCGGGGGGCGCCTTCATGTCCGGCACCGGCGGGGGCGATCCCCGGTCGGAGCCGACCCGCAGGTCGCCGCGATCACTCCCGGCCGCATCCCGTCCCCCTACCGGAACGGGTTCGACTGCCACCCGGGGCGCTGCGGCCGCTTCGGCCGCCGGATCCCGCGCCGGTCGAGGTCCTCGGCGATCACCCGTGCCGCCATCGCGAGGTCCGGGTCCCGCGTCACGGTCCCGGCGAGCCAGTCCACGTAGGAGGGCTCGAACGCGACGATCTGACCCAGCGTATGCCCGTGGAACTTGCCGAAGGTCACCTCGCACTCCAGGGCGTCGTCGACCGTGGGCGGCTCGACCGGAACGTGCCCGGCCAGCCGGCCCCGCTCCAGCGGGCCCGACGGCTGCGAGGCGCGGAGCTCCGGGCTCGACGTTCCGAGCGGAGCGGCGGCTGTCCGGTGAGCGGGATCCGGACGCCGGGTGGCGTGGTCGTCTGGTTGCGGGGACGGACCGTGCCGCTGAGGTCGAGGCGACCGGTGACGGGGCGGGTCCGCGGGGGCGGAGGCGGTCCCCCGGCACGCTGCCACGCGTGCCCCGGCCCGGATCGCCTGATGGCGCGCCGGCGGGATCGCCGTCCGGCCCGCGTCGTCCAGCCCGCCCCTCCTGGGTCTCGCCGGCCCTCGTCAGCGCCGCGTACGCCGCGTTGATCTCGGCCATGCGGCGGGTCGCCCGCTGCACGGTCGCGGGGTCGTCGCCCGTCAGGTCCGGGTGGTGACGGCGGGCGAGCGCGCGCCAGGCGGCCTTGATCTCGTCGGGGGCTGCGCCGGTCTCGACGCCGAGAACGGCGTGGGGATCCTTGTGGGGCACGCGACGAGTGTAGCCCGCGGCGTCGACCCGACCCCGCCGGGTGACCCCGGACGCCGATGAGGCACCGGTGCACCTCCACCGCGCGTTGCCCGGCCCTGCAGAACGTGCATCGGCGCCCCCGGGCTTTGACAACGGGCCCTGGTCGCGGTCCGATGTGGAGATCGTTCCCGTCCCCACCGCCCGCCGCGCGGGCCTTGCCGCTGCGCTCGCTGCCCTGCCTGTCGCGCTCGCCTACCGGTTCGCGCTCGTCTACCGGGTGCGCGCCGGGTACCCGCGCCGGCATCCGCCCGTCTGGGCGCCGGATGCGCTCGGGCTCCCCTACGAGAGGCTCGAGATCCCGACGACGGACGGCCTCGTCCTCCCCGCCTGGTTCATGCCCGCCGGGCCGGGCCGCGCTCCCGGCGTCGTCCTCGTCCACGGCTGGGAATCGGCGCGCGACCGGACGCTCCCACACGCGCAGGTGCTCCACGCCGCCGGGTTCCACGTGCTCACCTTCGACGTGCGCGGCCACGGCGCGAACGGACCCGAGGCGCTGCCGATCACCGTCGGCGAGTTCGCGGCCGATGCCCGCGCCGCCGTGCCCTCATGCTCGCCCGGCCGGAGGTCACGCGGATCGCGATTCTCGGCCACTCCATGGGGGCGGCCGGCGCGCTGGTCGCGGCCGCCGCCGATCCGGACGTCGACGCCGTCATCGCGGTCGCGACGCCGGCGGACCCGTACCGCCTGACGCGGCAGACCTTCCGCCTCGCGCAGCTGCCGATCCCGGACGCCATCGCCTGGCCGCTCGCATGGCTGACGACGCGGGTCTACCTCCGCCCGCGCGGCCACACGGTCCGCTCGATCAGCGCGACCCACGCCGTCCGCACGATCGAGGGCCCCGTGATGCTGGTCCACGGCACCACGACGGCGTGGTCCCCGTGGGCGACCTCGCGCGGCTCGCGGGTGCGCGCGCGGAACCCGTCCGACGCGGTGACCGAGACGCTTGCCGTCGACGGCGGGCGCCACTCGTGGCTCTACGAGTTCCCCGAGTACCGCGCCGCGATCACCCGGTTCCTCACCCGCGAGCTGGGCGGCCCGCTTGATCCCGACGAGGCCGCCGCGATCGCCGAGGCCGTGCCCGCCGTGCGCCTCCCGGACCCCGAGCGGCTGACGACGCTCGACGAGGAGCCCGGCGGCTTCCGCTCCCTGACCCGCCTCGTGCGTCGCCGCGGGCGACGCCGCCCCCAGCAGCCACCCGCGCATCCGGCGGTCGCCGCGTCGAACCCCGAGCCAGCAGCCCGAGCGGGCCCGTGAATGCCCTGGGATGCGATCCGCACGAAGCGCGCCGTGCGCGCGTTCGCCGACCGGGCCATCGAGCCCGATCACCTCGACCGGATCGTCGCCGCCGGACGGCGGGCGCACAGCTCCAAGAACCAGCAGCGGTGGGCGTTCGTCCTGGTGCAGGACCGGGAGCGCCTCGTCGCGATGTCCAGGCTGGGACCGTACTGCGGGCACATCGCGGGGGCAGCCGCTGCAATCGCCCTCGTGACCCCCGACCCGCGGCGCCGGGCACGCCGCACAGCGTCATGTGGGACCTGGGCGGCCGCGGCCGCAGATGATGGTCGTCGCCTGGGAGCTCGGGATCGGCAGCTGTCCCGCGACGGTCTATGGGCAGGCGCTGGTCCACGAGCTGCTCGGCCTCCCGGACGACCGGCACTGCGAGTACGTCATCTCGTTCGGGTACCCGGCGGACCCGTCAGTGCTGACGCCGCCGCCCCGGCGGCCGCCGCCTGGTGGAGGACATCGTGCTCCACGGAGCGCTGGAGCCGGCGGATGCCTAGGCTGGTCGCCCCCACCCGCCCAGTCGGGGATCGTCGGCCTCCGACATCGAGCGTCTCGAGCACGGCGTCCATGCCGGGAGTCGTCCGTTCTGGCCGCACGGGGCGCCCTCGGCCACGTACGACTCCACGGCCGCGGCGACCCGACGTCGCGCCCGCCTGCTCGGAGCAGCCACTTGTGCTCCAGGACGTCGCAGTACGCCTGCACGAGGTCCCGCTCCGGACCGACCATCCCGTAGATCTGAGCGAGCGTCGGCCGGTAGACCTCGCGCAGCCAGCGGTCGGCGGCCTCCTCGGGGGCCACGTCCGCTGCTCGAAGTACTCGAGCCACGCCCGGTACTCGCCGAGGTCGTTGAGCAGGATGCGGGCCTGCCCCTCGAGCGTCCGGAGCCGGGTCCGCCGCTCCAGCTCGTTCGCGTGGTAGCGACGGGTGGTCACGGAGGTCCGCAGGCGGACGGAGCCCGCTCGGCCCCACCGGGTCGACCTCGAGGTCCACGGAGAAGCCGAGGTCGTTGAGGCGCCGCAGCCGGGCGCGGATCGCGCGCCGATCACCGGGGATAGCTCCGGCTGGTCGTAGAGCTCGCCCCAGACGGCCTCGTAGCGCTGCCGCACGGACTCGGCCGCCTCGATCGCGGCATCCTCGCGTCCGCGCGGCCCTGCATGGCGCCGAGATCCGCGAGCCCGAAGGCGACGTTCTCGACGAGGATGTCGAGGTCGAACCGGCGCTGCCCGTCCGAGAGGGACGGGTGGACCTCGCTGGTCTCGGCGTCCACGAGGTAGGCCTGGATCCGGTCCCCGTCGCGCCGGAACAGGGTGTTCGCGAGCGAGCAGTCGCCCCAGTAGACGCCGCCCCGGTGGAGGTCCACGAGCAGCAACGCCATCGCGTCGAGCAGCCGGTCGCGATAGCTGCGGGGCCGACCGCCGGAAGCGCATCAGCAGGCGCCGGTACTGGATCGAGTGCGCAGGTACTCGGTCACCAGGATGGCGTCGCCGGCTCCGGCCGTCCGGCCAGGCCGACGGCCGGCACCGCCGGCAGCCCGGCGTCCTCGAGGTGGCGCAGGACGTCGAACTCCGCGGCCGGCGACCCCAGCGGCTCCTCCTTGAGCGCGTAGATGCGTGCCGTCCGACGACGAGGAACCGGACGAGGTGGCGCGACGGCCCGACCGGCAGCTCGCGGAAGAGCGTGGCCGTCGACGACTCCATCACGGCCAGCGGCAGCTCCCAGGGCAGGTCCAGGAGTGCGGCGACCTCGTCGCGGAGTCGGAGCCGCGGGAAATCAGGACCGGCGACCGCGCGCGTGGAGGCGGCGCGGAGCCGGCGGCGTCAGAGCTGCTTGCGCAGGTACGCCGTGACGGCGCGTCGTAGCCGACGGACTCGTACAGGTGGCGGGCGTCGGGCCGGTGGTGGCCGGCCGTCATCTCGACGAAGGGCGCCCGTCGGCTCGCCGCCGACGCGCTCCGCCTCGGCGAGCAGGGCCTGCGCCGATCCCGCGCTCGCGGGCCCCGGGGTCCACGACCAGCGCGAGGATCCGGATGAACCGGTCGTCGTCTCGAACCGGGAGGAGCATGGAACGCGACGAAGCCGAGCACCTCGTCCGCCGTGCTCGGCGACGACGCACCGTGCGGAGTCCGGACGGAGAACCGGGCGATCCGCCCGACGAGGTCGCTGGGGCCGGCCGGGTAGCCCTCGTCGGTGAGCAGGTGCGCGAGCCGCTCGGCGTCGGCCTCCGTGGCGGCGCGAACCGTGAACGTGGGCAGCGTCGTTCATGGCGCGATGGTAGCCGCGCGCAGACCAGGGGGCGCGACCTGCGGCCCGGCGATGACGACCAGGCGGGGCCCGGACGGCTCCGGCCCGATGATCACGCGACGGTCCAAGCGGACCGCCGGCGGATCGCCGAGCGGCGACGCCGCGCGGGCACCGCCGCCGTCCAGCCGGCGCTCAGGCCGTCCGCACGGGCTCGAGGTAGAGCGCGCACGGCCCCTCGCCGTCGCGGGCGAGCGAGGCCGCGAGACGGCCCTCGGTCGCTGGCTCGAGCAGCACGAAGCGTCGTCCGGGCGCCGGCGATGGAGCGGCTGGTCCGCGTCCGCGCCCCCAGATGGCGGTTCCGTGCCGTCCCCCCGCGACCCACCGCGACACCCAGCCACGGGTCCCGCAGCCACTCGCCTCCGCGCGGTCCAGTTCCACCGTGGCCCAGCCGACGCCCGCGAGGCGAGTGCCGCGGTCCGGTCGTCGTCACCCCGATCGCCACGCGGGGACGCCCGGGCTCGAGGATCAGCCGCCTCGACCCGAGCGGGTCGTCGCCTGGTACTCGCGCAGCCAGGGCACGGATCGAGTGTCCGTGGCACCGAGGCGCATGACCCACGCCCCGGCGCGTCAACCCGCCCGCGTCGATCGGCCATGCCGAGGCGGTGCTCGAGGCCGCGGCGAGCGCGGCGGGATCGGCAGCCTGCAGGTCAGCCTTGCCCATGCCGTCACGGGGTCACGGGGGCCGCGAACCGGGGTCGTCATTCGAGCAGCAGGTCGGGCGACTCGCCGATCGACGCGAACCCGAGCCGCTCGTACAGGCGCAGGGCGGGCAGGTTCCCGCTGAACACGCCCAGGTACACCGTGGCGACGGGCGGGGCCCCCGTGGCTGCCAGCGCCTGCCGCGTCACGAGGCCGGCGAGCCCGCGGCTCCGGAAGCCGGGCCGGGTCCCCATCGACGACAGGTACGTGTGTCCGTCGAACGACGTTGCCTTCGCCACCGCCGCGGCCACGCCATCGACACGGGCGATGGCCAGGACGATGCGCGGATCGTCCAGCGTCAGGCGCAGGTCTGCCGCGAGCTCCGGCACCCGGCCCGGCGTCGCCCCGAACGACGATGCGAGCACCCCGGCCATGGCCTCGGGATCGGACGGCCCGGCTTCCGTCGAACGGCTGATCGCCGGAGGGTCACGCCCGGGTCCGGGCTCGCCGGGCCTCACCGGTCCGGACGCGTCGCGATCACGGAGGACCATCAGGTGCCCGCCGCCGACGTCACCGAACCCGTGGGCGAGCAGCCGCCCGACGAGGTCGACCGGCTCCGCATGCAGCTGGCGACGGCCAGACGTGGGGTCGTCGGCCGAGCACCTGAACAACGCGATCGACTCGGTGAGTCGCCGGTCGAACGCCCCTGGATCCGACGGCCACCGGACGCGCGCCATCCGGTTCCAGAACGGGTCGGGGTCTCGGGTGTCGTACAGGACCAGCGCGTCACCGAGGACCCGCACCTCGCGGCCCGGGATCGCGTGCGCCTCCGTCTCATGCCGCTCGAGGGCCAGCATAGCGGTGGGATCGATGGCGGTTGTCCTGGTCACGCCGCCACGATACCGGGGGCGACTCGGACCGCACCGCCGCGCCCGCCCGGGGAGGCCAACGATGGCGCTAGCGGCGGACGACGATCGCGGTCGCGCCCGAAGGCAGGTCGATCAGCTCGGGCATCGGCAGCCCGGCGTCCGCGAACCAGTCGAGGGCCTCGGCGCGCGTGACCAGGCGGTTGCCGCCGAGCAGCTCGTCCAGCTGCGTCCCGGCGATCAGCTCCCCGTGCCGGGTGCGGAGCTCGTCCGGATCCGTCGGCAGGTACCAGTCGAGTGCGACCAGCCATCCCCCGGGCGCACGGCGGGCCACGCCGACCGCAGGCCTCCGCGGGCGTCCGGCAGAACTGGTGGAGCGCGTACTGGAAGTAGGCGAGGTCGACCTCGCCGGCGTGGCCCACGGCCGCGACATCGCCCTGCTCGATCGTGATCGCGGTCCGCCAGGCGGCCTCCGTCACGGCCGCCCGTGCGCGCACGACCGAATCCGGCTCGAACTCGACGCCGACGAGGAGGTGCCAGGGAAGCGCCGTGCCATGGCGACCAGCCAGCGGCCACCGCCACAGTGGACGTCCACGACCGGGACCCGGGGCGCAGGTCCGCACCAGCTGCGGCAGCGCCGCCAGCACCTCCTGGAAGAAGACCGCGATGTCCTGGAGCGTCAGGCGCTCGATGGCGACGCGGTAGCGATCGGGGCGGTCCGGCAAGGGTCGACCGGTCCGGAAGAAGTCCGTCATGACCCGTAGTCCAGGGAGGCGACCGCGGCGTACGAACTGCCCGCCGAGGTAGTCCGCCCGGTCCGCGTCGAGGAGCATCGCCGCGACCTCGTCCGGGCACGACGATCCGTCCGTCCTCGAACTCGACCAGGTCGTGGGCATCCGCGGCCCACGCCCACCGGCCGACCAGGTCGGGCTCGGTGCCGGTGCGGCGGCCGAGCTCCTCGGGCGTCATGCCGGCCGGGCCGGCCTCGCGCAGGCGCCGAAGAGCCCGAGCTCGAGCCCGACGTAGACATACCACGTTCGGTAGAAGCCACCGAGGCTCGCGACCAGGTCGTCGAAGCGGTCGTCGTGGAGCATGGGCCGATTGTGGCATGCCGGGGAGCCCCTGCACGGCGTGCACGGCAGCGCCGGGAGCGGTTCGGCAATGCTAGGATCCGCGCCCCGACACCAGGCCGACACCCGCCCGGAGCCGACCCGCCATGCGCTTGCCCGCGGAACACGGACGATGCAACCGTACGCGGCCGGACCGTGTTCTGGGTGGTGATGGACGAAACCGACCCTCGCCGAGTGCCTGGCCCGGGACCTCGACGGCACCTTCGAGGCGCTCGTCAGCCCACCAGGACCGCTGTTCTCGATCGCGCTGCGCATGCTCGGCGACC
Organism: uncultured Chloroflexia bacterium; assembly: GCA_963788375.1. Lineage (GTDB taxonomy): Bacteria > Chloroflexota > Limnocylindria > Limnocylindrales > CSP1-4 > CAIXZV01. Next base: position 5,377 of record CAWBGT010000009.1, on the reverse strand, counting down.
CGCCACGACGCCGAGGAGGCGGCCCAGGACGCCCTGGTCAGGGCCTACCGGGCGCTCGCCGGGTACGACGCCGAGCGGATCCGCGACCTGCGGCTGCGCGCCTGGCTCGCGACGATCGTCGCTGAACCTGTGCCGGAACCGCGTCCGACGCCACGCGCCGGCCGCGACCCGTTGGCGCCGCTCGTCGACGCGCGGCGCCGAGCCTGGCCGCCGAGCCGCCGTCGATCCGGCTGGTCGCAGGCCGTGCCGGCGGACGAGCGCGAGCGCCTGGGCGCGCTGCTCGCCGCGCTCCCGACGCGCTACCGGAGCCGCCGTCGTCCTCCGCCACGTCGACGGCCTGTCCTATCCCGAGCTCGCCGCGTCCTCGGCCGTCCCGAGGGCACCGTCAAGGCCCAGGTCCACCGCGGCCTCGCCCATGCTGCGCACCGCTCGAGGCCGACCGACGACTCGAGCTCGAGGAGATGACCGCATGACCCCCGCAACGCCCTGATCTCGACCTCGAGACGGCCGCGGGCGCGCTCGCGTCGCTCGCCGCACCGCCCCGGCGCACCTCGCCGACGACCGTCCTCGTCGAGGTCGGGCTGGCCGACCGCATGGCGCCGTTCGACTCCCCGATCGGCCCGCTCGTGGTCGCCTGGAACGGCCTGGGCGTCTGCGCGGTGGACCTCGCCGGACGACGGCCGGCCGCACGTGCCCGCCATGAGGCGCGGACCGGCCGCGCCCGTCCCCGGCCGACGCCGCTGCCCGCCGGCCTCGCGGACGCCATCGCCCGCCGCCTCGACGGCGACCGGCGCGTCCGCATCGACCTGGACCTGCGCGGCCACACCGACTTCGAGCGCGACGTCTGGCCGAAGGCGCTCGAGATCCCGCGCGGCGAGGTCCGGCCGTACGGCTGGATCGCCGCCGAGATCGGTCGCCCGAAGGCGGTCCGGGCGGTCGGCACGGCGCTCGGGCACAACCCGGTCCCGCTCATCGTCCCGTGCCACCGGGTCGTGCGCACGGACGGCACCATCGGCCAGTACTGCCTGGGCGGGCTCCGCCAACAAGCGGACGATCCTCGCAGCGGAGGGCCTGGACCCGGCGGCCCTCGAGGACGCGGCCCGCGCGGCGAACGGCTCCTTGGTTCGGGCACGACCAGGATCGTGTGCTGGCCGACCTGCCGGAACGCGCGGCGCATCGACGCCCGCAACCGTGTCCCGTTCCGGTCGCTGCGGGACGCGAACGCGGCCGGCTATCGGGCGTGCCGGGTCTGCCGCCCCACGGCGATCGCGACAGCCGGATGCCGGCTGTCGAACCTTGGCCTAACTCACTAGCGCAAGTCGCCGCGGATCGATACACTCGCTCCTTCGCCACCCAGGAGCCCGTGTCCGATGCGCCAGCCCACCAGCCCCCTCGCCGTCTGGGTCGGCCTGATCGTGCTCTACGTGGTGTGGGGCTCGACGTATCTCGGCATGAAGCTCGCAATCGACACGATCCCGCCGTTCGTGATGGGCGTCCTGCGCTTCGTCCCGGCCGGGCTGCTGCTCGCCGGAGGGGTCGCCCTTCGCGACCACGGCTCGATCCGCCGCCCGTCGGTCGCCCAGCTGCGCGACGTCACGATCGTCGGGGCATGCTCCTCCTGGGCGGCATGGGTCTCGTCGCGTGGGGCGAGCAGACCATCCCGACCGGCATCGCCGCCCTCCTCATCGCGCTCGTCCCGATGTGGCTGGCGGTGTTCGGGCGCATCCTGTTCGGCGACCGCATCCCAGCGCTCGCGGCGGTGGGGATCGCGATCGGGTTGGTCGGCGTCGCCGATCCTCGCGTTGCCCGCGGGCGACGTCGGTTCGCTGGACCCAGCCGGCCTGCTCGCCCTCATCATCTCCCCGATCTTCTGGTCGCTCGGCTCGCTCTTCGCCGCCAAGCGGGCCGTGCTCCCGCGGCCCGCCCTCGTCTCGACCGGGCTCCAGATGATCACCGGCGGCCTGGCGTTCCTCGTGACGGCGATCCTCTCCGGAGAGATGAGCGGCTTCGACCCCGCCACGGTGTCGGCCACCAGCTGGTTCGGGATCGGCTACCTCGTGGTGGTCGGGAGCCTGGTCGGGTTCACGACCTACGCATGGCTGCTCACGGTCGCGCCGCTGCCGCATCGCGACCTACGCGTACGTGAACCCGGTCGTCGCGGTCGTCCTCGGGTCGCTCATCCTCGACGAGCCGCTCACGGCACGCACGGCCGTCGCGGCGGCGGTCATCGTCCTCGCGGTGGCGCTCATCGTCACCGCCCGCAGCCGCGACGCGCGGGTGCCGCGGCACGACGCCGTACCGGGGGCCATTCCGCGTGCCGGTCGAGGCATCGGGCAGCTGATCGGCAAACCCGACCCGCCCCCTACCCGCCCCGCCGCGATCGAACCCGTCGCGGGCCACGGCTCGCAGCGCAGCGGCCGATCCTGCCGGTAGCCCAGGGCGTAGTCGGCCTGGATCAGCGTGTGGAGCTGGCTCGTGCCCTCGTAGATCACCGCCGCCTTCGAGTTGCGCAGATACCGCTCGACGGGAACTCGTTGGAGTAGCCGTTGGCGCCGTCGGATCTGGATCGCGTCGAGGGCCGCCTGCACGGAGTGCTCGGTCGCGTGCCACTTCGCAAGCGACGTCTCGCGCGTGTTGCGGAGGCCGCGGTTCTTGAGCGCCGCCGCCTGCCAGACCAGCAGCCGCCCGATCTCGGTCCCCTTCGCCATGTTCGCGATCATCTGCTTGACGAGCTGGTGCCTGCCCGATCTCCTGGCCGAACGTCTCGCGCTCGTGCGCGTACTTGAGCGACGCGTCGAGGCACGCCTGCGCGAGGCCGACGGCGCCCGCCGCCACGGTGAACCTGCCCTGGTCGATGGCGCTCATCGCGACCAGGAAGCCCTCGCCCTCCTCGCCGATCCGGTTCTCGATCGGGACGCGGACGTTCTCGAAGTCGATGAGGCCGGTGTTGCCGGCGCGGATCCCCAGCTTGCCGTGGAGCGAGCCGGTGGTCAGCCCGGGCATGCCGCGCTCCACCACGAACGCCGTGACGCCCTTGTGCTTCTTCGACCGGTCCACGGTCGCGAAGGTCAGGAAGTGGTCGGCGAGGTCCGCCAGCGAGATCCAGATCTTGTGGCCGTTCAGGACGTAGGAGTCGCCGTCCCGGCGCGCGGTGGTGGCCAGGTTGCGGCATCGGTCCCGACGCCCGGTTCGGTCAGGGCGAACGTCGCGAGCTTCTCGCCCTTCGCCTGCGGGACCAGCCAGCGCTGGCGCTGCTCCTCGCTCCCCCACTGCAGGAGGGTCAGCGAGTTGAGGCCGACGTGGACGCTCTGGACGACGCGGAACGCCGTGTCGGCCCGCTCCAGTTCCTCGCACAGGATCGCGAAGCTCATGTAGTCCATGCCGGCGCCGCCGTACCGCTCCGGGATCGGCGCACCCAGGAACCCCATCTCGGCCATCTTCGCGAAGATCTCGCGGTGGACCTCGCCCTTCTCGTCCCACTCCCGGATGTAGGGCAGGATCTCGGCCTCCGCGAAGGAGCGGACGGTGTCACGGACGAGCCTGTGCTCGTCGGTCAGGGTGAAGTCGATCACGGTGTGCTGGCCTCGGGCTGCAGCCCCGCGCGGGCGACGGCGGACGGGCGGACGTGCGGCCATGCTACCGCCGGGCTCGTGCGGCTCGCCGGACCGGGCCACCGGACGCACCGCCGTCCTCGGGGCCGCGCCGCCGCCCTCGAGGCCGCGCCGCCGCCGGGCCGCTCCCTATACTCGCCCCGTGGACACCTTCGAGCGCCTCCGACCCCCTCGACCTGGCCTCCCTCGCGAGCCCCAACATGTCGCCGGTCCTCGGCCGGTACATGGACCGCAGCTGGTGCCACGGCATCGGCCACCGGCTGTTACGACACGGCCGGCAAGAGCTACCTCGACTTCGCCAACGGCATCGCCGTCACGGCCCTCGGGCACGCCCACCCGCGGGTGACCGCCGCGATCCACGCCCAGGTGGACCGGCTCATCGGCCCGGTGCACGCGATCGGCTTCGCTGAGTCCACCGTGACCCTCGCCCGGATGCTGGCCGGGACCTTCCCGGATCCGCTGGACACCGTCCTGTTCCTGAACTCCGGCTCGGAGACCATCGACGGCGCGATCAAGCTCGCCCGGCGCGTCACCGGGCGTCCCGCGATCATCGCGTTCCGCGGCGCCTTCCACGGCCGGACCGTCGGCGCGACCAGCGTCACCAGCTCCAGCCTCAACTACCGGCGCGGCTACGAGCCGCTGCTGCCGTCGATCTACCAGCTCCCCTATCCGGCCGCGTACCGTGACTTCGACGATGACGAGGACACGGCGTCCGAGGCCTGCCTCGCGCACCTGGACGACCTGTTCTCCAGCCACCGTCGCGCCGTCGCAGGTCGCGGCCATCCTCATCGAGCCCGTCCAGGGCGAGGGCGGCTACTACCCGGCCCCGGCGTCGGTTCCTCCGGTCGCTGCGCGCGATCTGCGACGAGCACGGGATCCTGCTGATCGCCGACGAGGTCCAGTCGGGCTTCGGCCGGACCGGGCGAGATGTGGGCGTTCGAGCACGCGGGGATCGTCCCGGACGTGGTGTGCGTCGCCAAGGCCATCGCCAACGGGCTGCCGCTGTCCGCGATCGTCGACCAGCAAGGCCCTACAGGAGCAGTGGGGCAGGGGCGCGCACGGCACGACGTATGGCGGCAATCCCGTGGCCTGCGCGGCCGGCGTCGCGGTGCTGGAGACCATCCTGGAGGAGGGCCTCGTCGCCAATGCCCGGGCGCGCGGGGCGGAGCTGTCGGGCGGCCTGCGGGAGCTCATGGCCGAGTTCCCCGGCATTGGGGACGTGCGGGGACCCGGCCTCATGGTCGGGGTGGAGTTCGTGACCAACCGCGAGACCCGCGAGCCCGACGGCGAGACGTCGCAGGCCGTGGCGGCCCGTGCGAGCGATGCCGGGCTGCTGCTCCTCAACTGTGGCATCCAGCACCAGGTCATCCGCTGGATCCCGCCGCTGGACGTCACCGTCCCGGAGATCGAGGAGGCCCTGCGGGTCTTCGAAGGCGCCCTGCGAGGCTGAGCGGCCGGGGTTGATGCGTCAGACCTGCTGATCCGCCGCGCCCCCGCCGATGCGCCACGGCCCGCTGATGCGGAGCGGCCCCGTCGGGACGCGTGTCGCTGAACGGCACATGTGTCGGTCGTTCTTCGCAAGCGGAACCATCTCCCGACCAGCAAGCACGGTGGTCGTTCCGAATGGCTGGAACGATCCACATTCCGGGACGGCTGGAGGAGGCCGCGACCGAGGGAGGCTCAATCTGACGGAGGGGCAGGACGCAGCGGCAGCTGGCGGACGGCGCGGCAGGTGGTCAGGCAGCGCCCGCACCCGAAGCGGGAGC
>CAWBGT010000008.1:0-5867 GCA_963788375.1 uncultured Chloroflexia bacterium | reverse complement strand
CCCGGCCCCGAAGGCGAGCATCGAGCCGATCCCCATTCCTGCGCCCCCGCGTCCGTCCGGGGGCGCGAGGATCCACGCCCCTTCGGCACCCGGACGGCTCGGGCAAGGCGCCCGTTCGGAGGACGCCCTATCAGTCGCCGTTATCGCGGCTCACGCAATCCGCTACGCTGCGGCCCTTGGATCCCCCTGGGGCGTGGGAGAGGGGCCTCCGGATGCTGACCTGTCCGTCGTGCGGCCGCGTGAACCCCGCGGAGGCCTCGTTCTGCATGGGCTGCGCGACGCCGCTCGGTGCCACCGCCACGGCGCCCGAGACGCGCAAGATTGTCACGGCGCTGTTCTGCGATCTCGTCGGTAGTACAACCCTTGGCGAACGGCACGACCCGGAGGTGCTGCGGCCGCTGCTCGACCGCTACTTCGCAGCGATGCGCGAGGCCGTCGAGCGGCACGGCGGCCGGGTCGAGAAGTTCATCGGCGACGCGGTCTCTGCGGTGTTCGGGCTGCCCGTCTCGCACGAGGACGACGCGCTGCGGGCGGTGCGGGCCGGGATGGAGATGCAGGAGCGCCTGGGAGCGCTCAACACCGGCTCGCCGATCCCGCTCTCCGCCCGTGTCGGAATCACCACCGGCGAAGTCCTCGTCCCGGGCGGTGGCGCCCCGCTCATCGGGGACGCCATGAACACCGCCTCGCGGCTGCAGTCGACCGCGGAGCCTGGCAGCGTCGTCATCGGCGAGCCGACATGGCGCCTCGTCCGCGACGACGTTGTCGCCGAGCCGGTCGAGCTGCTGGTACTCAAGGGGAAGACTGAGCCGGTCCTGGCCTACCGGGTCATCACCGTCGCCTCACTCTCTCCGTTGCGCACCCGCAGGCTTGACACCCCGATGGTGGGCCGTCGGAGGGAAGCGTCGCTCCTTGAGGATGCCTTCGACCGCGCCGCCTCCAACCGGGCCTGCATCCTGTCGACGGTCCTCGGTCCAGCCGGCGCCGGCAAGAGCCGCCTGGTCGAGGAGTTCCTTGGTGCCCACCTCGACAGCGACGTGGAGATCCTCCGCGGCCGCTGCCTCGCGTATGGCGAGGGCATCACCTGGTACCCGGTGATCGAGGCGCTCCGGGGAGCCCTTGGCCTCACGGAGTTCGCCAAGGCCGAGATGATCCAAGGCGCGATCCACGCGGCGGTCGGCGAGGAGGAGCACGCTTCGGCGATCGAGGCTAACCTCGCGCGGCTGTTCGGCGCTGGCGAAGGCGGCTCGCCCGAGGAGACCGCGTGGGCGATCCGCCTGTTCCTCGAGTCGCGGGGCCGCGACCGGCCCCTTGTCGTTGTACTCGACGACATCCACTGGGGCGAGGCAGCGTTCCTCGACCTTGTCGAGCACGTCGCCGACTGGGCCCGCGACGCCTCGATCCTGCTTATCGCCATGGCTCGGCCGGACCTCCTCGACGCCCGGCCGGGCTGGGGCGGCCTGAGGACGAACGCGTCGACGATCTCCCTCACCCCGCTCTCGGACGCCGAGTGCGCGCAGCTCATCGCGTACCGGCTCGGCTCGACGACCTTGCCCGACGTTGTCAGGGAGCGGATCACCCACGTCGCCGAGGGCAACCCTCTCTACCTTGAGGAGATGCTGCGGATGCTCGTCGACGACGGGCGCCTGCGGCACGAGGAGACGACCGGGGGTTGGGTGGCAGCGGGCAACCTGCTCGACGTCCACGTCCCGCCCACGATCTCGGCCCTCCTGTCGGCCCGACTGGACCGGCTCACCAACCTAGAGCGCGCCGTCGTCGAGGCGGCCGCCGTCGAGGGCAAGGAGTTCCACCGGGGTGCGGTCGCAGCGCTCCTCCCCGCAGGCGCCGCGGCGAGGCTCGACGCGAACCTCGACTCCCTCGTCCAGAAGGAGCTCGTCACGCGGGAGCGCTCCTCCCTCCCTGGCGAGGACGCCTACCTCTTCCACCACCAGCTCATCCGGGACGCCGCCTACGACGGGATCCCGAAGGCGCGGCGCGCGACCCTGCACCGATCCTTCGCCGACTGGCTCGAACGAGCGGCCGGCGGACGGGTCGTCGAGCAGGCGGCGATCGTCGGCTACCACCTCGCCCGCGCCCACGCATACCGAGCGGAGCTCGGGCTCCCCGAGGACCGCGACCTGCGTCTCCGGGCCGCCGCGGTGCTCGGCGCCGCCGGATCTCGGGCGCTCGACGCCGGCGATGCCCGGGCGGCCATCCAGCTCCTCCGGCCGGCGACCGGGATCGCTCGGGGTGATCGGATGGAGGCAGCAACGCTCTTCCGGTTGATGAGGCGATCCGCGCTGGACCGCCCGCCTTCGTCCTCGGCCGTGTCGCCAAACGTGCTGGCGGAGGCTGCGGCGGCGGCCGACGACGTCGGGTATGGGATCTGGGATGCGAAGGCGACGAGCGCGCTCATGCACGAGGCCGTTCGAGCCTTCCGGGAACACGGCAGGCACCGGGTGGCCCTCGAGGCGATCTCGTGGGTCTGGTGCATCGAACTGTCCCTCGGCCGGATTGGCCCGATGCTCGAGGTTGCCTCTCAGGCCCTTGACTCGGCGCTGGAGCTTCGCGACCGACGATGGACCACCCTCTCCCTTGGCTGGACGATCGCCGCACTCGAGATCGGCATGACCCCGTTGTCCGACGCCCTTGCGCGCACGACGGAGCTGGTGGAGATGTTTCCGAACGAGCCGGCCACAGAGGCTGCGCTGCGACCCGACCACGCGATGATCGCCGCTTGGCTGGGAAACGTCGAGGATGCGCGCAAGCACGCAGCGACGGGCCGGGCGATCGATCGCGAGCTCGGACGCCGCCACCGGGACTGGTACCACGTCCTGGTCGACGGCTATATCGGCTGGGCCGCGGACGACCTCCCGCTTGCGGAGAGGCGCTTCCGCGAGGCGATTCTGATGCTTGTCGAGCGCGGCGACCGTGCCGCGAGCGGCTTGGCCAGGCCCGCGCTCGCGCGAGCTCTGCTCGCGCTCGGCCGGAACCAGGATGCGGCCGAGGTCGTCCGGGCATTCTCCGATGCCGCCTACTACCCGATGGCGCGGATCGCGGCACCGAGCGTTGCCGCGGTTGTCGCCGCGCGCCGTGGCGACATCGAGGGGGCGTTACGCCTCTCCGATGAAGCCCTGGCGATGGCCGATCAGACGGACTGCCTCATCGACCAGGCAGACGTCGCCCTCGACAGGGCCGAGATCTTCCTCCTTGCCGGGCGGTCGGTCGAGTCGCATGTCGCGGCCGAAGACGCGCTAGCCCGCTTTGAGCACAAGGAATATGCCATCGGCATCCGGCGCGCCCGGGCGTTCCTTGCGGCGATGCCAGGGTAGGGGGGCGGCCAACCCGACCTCGAGGTGCCAGTCCAGGACGCAGCGTAGCTGCGGAGGGCCCGAAGCCGTGTAGGGGCGTCACAACCGGATCGCTCGGTGGCTCGAGTGGGCACCGGTGGCCGGTCTGAGCACGATGCCCGTCGCGGCCCCTCGAACCGGCATGGCCGCCCCACCCCTCCATGTTCCCGAGAACGAAGCATCGATAGCGAGCGCCGCGACGAGACTTGATCTACCCACGGCTGACCACCTGGCCAGAAGAACGTTCCCGACGCGGCCCACTCACCTGACCACGACCTGTCCGGTTGGATCGTCCAAGTCGTCCCAAGGCATGACGAGGGTCCGCCAGGCTTCCCTGACGGACCCTCCGCGAGCGACTCGCCGCGGTCGCCCTGGTGGTCATGGCCTTCGAGGTCCGCCGTTGCCGAACCAGTACGTCCCGTCCCAGAACCAGTTCGAGCCATCGAACGTGACCGCCACGTCGAGATGGAACTGGGCAAGGCGTCCGGTCCCCGTGTCGAACCTGCACGTTCCCGGACGCGACGGATCAGCAAAGATGCTCCCGATCGCGCACTGGCCGGTCGCGCTGCCGTTCTTGATGTCGAAGACCGCGACGAGGTGGTCGGCATCCGGGCCGCTGTAGTTGATCTCGGTTCCGACCGCGATCGGCTTGAAGCTGGAGGACGTGACAACGCAGTGCGTCGCGGTGTCGCACACCTTCTCCAGGTGGAACGTCTGCTGCCCTCCGAAGGCCCGCTCGGCGGCGTCGCTCATGCTGTTGACGGCGACGCCCGGGATGGCGGCCCCGGCGAAGGCCCGCTCGGCGGCGTCGCTCATGCTGTTGACGGCGACGCCCGGGATGGCGGCCCCGGCGAAGGCCCGCTCGGCGGCGTCGCTCATGCTGTTGACGGCGACGCCCGGGATGGCGGCCCCGGCGAAGGCCCGCTCGGCGGCGTCGCTCATGCTGTTGACGGCGACGCCCGGGATGGCGGCCCCGGCGGCGGAGCCGGCCGCTGCGTCGGTGTGACTGCTGCCCGCGGCGCGCGGCAGGCTGAAGCCTGTCAGTCCACCGACGGCGAAGGCGCCGACAAGCAATAGGATCACGACCTGAGCCCGAAAGCCCCCGTGCGGTGCTGCGATCTGCCCTGCCCTCATGTCTCTGACTCCTTCTCGCCTGTCCGATTCGGCGACGCCGATCGGCGTGCCTCGCTGACGAGAGGACTGTCCCGCCGCAGGGCGTCCGGTCGCGAGGAGACTCGTCACGCCGGAAGCGGTACTTCGTCACACGTTGTCTCTCCCAGTTCGAGACGGTCACGTCCCGAGAGGCGGACCAGATCAGCATCCGGCGTGCCGGGGAGTTCGTCGCGACACTCCTCGGGTAGCACGCCTTGGCCCTGTCAGGCCTGTTCGCCGGCGGGGGCCCGGACTATGCTCGCGCCGTGGCCGCTCACCTCCCCGAACTGCCCGCCGACGAACCGGGCCTGCCCGGCGGACCGCTCAATGCGGTCTTTGGCGGCGGTCGCCGCCAACATCTGCGACTGGGGACGATCCTGTTCACCGAGGGGGACGTCTCGAACCGGGTGATCCTCCTCCTCTCGGGACGGGTGAAGGTCTCCTCCGTCTCCGAGGACGGCCATGAGACCGTCCTCGGATTCCGCGGCGCCGGCGACGTGCTGGGCGAGCTCTCGGCGATCGACGGCGAGGAGCATCTCGCGACCGTAACGGTCGTCGAGGCCGGCGAGGCCCTCGTCGTCTCGGCCCAGCAGTTCCTCGCCGCGCTGGCGGAGCAGCCGGGCCTCGCGCTGGTCCTGCTGCGCTCGATCGTCGGTCGGTTGCGCGACGCCGATCGAAAGCGGGCAGAGTTCACCGGGCTGGACGTGGTGGGACGCGTCGCCCACCGGCTGGTCGAGCTCGCGGAACGCTACGGCGAGGCGTCGGACGACGCAATCCAGATCGGTATCCAGATCTCGCAGCGGGAGCTGGCGGGCTGGGTCGGTTCCTCGCGCGAGGCTGTCAACAAGGCTCTCGGGCAGCTGGAGCGGCGCGGGCTGATCGCCGCAGAGCGGCGCCACCTCATCGTGCTCGACCTCGACGGGCTCCGCGAGCGCGCCCGCTGAGGACGACACCCGTGTCTTGCGAGGGCCCGAGCGGACGGGGACCCCGGTCACATCCAGCGCGGCAGCGTGGATGTGACCACCACGGCGGAACCGAGGCCAGGGAGTCGACTCCCTCTCGCGCATCACCCGGTCCAACTTCGGGGCCGACGGCCATCTGGCTCTTCGCGTCGACGCTAGGTTGTGCCCGACCGGCACCGTTTCCATCACCCCGCCACCGATTCGCCCGGGGTGACTCGTCGTCCTGCCGCCGGCCCTTCCAACGGCAGCAGCGTCGCGGAGCTACTCGGACCCAAGGCGGAGGCGACCGGGCGCATCCCCACGGCGCGGCAACGGCGGGCGAGCGAGCTGCTGGCTGCCCGACCCAAGGGCGAGGCCGTGCTCGCGAACCGCACAACAATCGGTGCCTACGCCGCTCGGCCTCTCG
>CAWBGT010000007.1:0-22377 GCA_963788375.1 uncultured Chloroflexia bacterium | reverse complement strand
GGAGGGCCACAGTCTGGGCGAGAGCCGCGGGCTCGTAAGGGGCCTCTCGGGCGCGGCGGGTGAGCTCAGGGACTACCTCACCGAAGCGGTCCTCGATCACGTTCCCCAGCGCGTGGCCGAGTTCTTGGTCCGCGCATCAATCCTGGAGTCAATCGAGCCCGACACGGCGTCGACGCTCGGCGATGCATCCCGTGATGACAGTGCTCGGATGATCCAGGCGGCCGAGGAGTTGGGCCTGCTGGCTGGATCAGATGTCGATGGCGGGCGCAACTTCGTGCCCCTGGTCCAAGACTACCTACTGGCTCGACTCCAAAGGGAAGTCGGGCCTGACTGGATCCGTGACAAGCACCTAGCCCTGGGGGCCTTCCTCGCGCCAACCGCATGGCGCCTTGCCGCACATCACTATCGCGAGGCAGGCGCGCCCAGCCTTGCCGGTGAAGTCATCCAGAGTGCGTTGAGTCAGATCCTTGGCAGTGGACAGTATCGGGCGGCAGCTGACCTACTCGCCGGCACCGACGAGGTCGCGGTCGTCGGCGAGGTTCTCCGGTCCCGTCTTCTCCTCCAGGTCGGGGCGGCCTCGGAGGCTCGGGAGGCTGCCCGCGCAGCGGTCGGTTCCGCAGAGACTCTGCGCCCCGATTCGCTATCAATCGCCCTGCAGAACGCTGCGACGATCTCGCTGGGCGCTCGCCAATACGAGGAGGCTCTCGCGTACGCCCAAAGGGCGGTAGCGGAAAGCAGCGGCAGCCCAGGGCGCGAGCTCGCGAGCGCGTATGCCGCGATCCTGGGGGCATCGGGAACGGGGAGCCTGCCTGCCTTGGCGGCCCAACTCGAGCGGCTGCTCACATCCCAGCGCAAGCACGCGCACTGGCACCACGCCGCGATCACGAGTCTGAACTTGGCACAAGTGCTCGTGCTGCTCGATAGAAACACGGAGGCCCTTGGCCTATCGGTCGATGCAGAGCAGTTCCTCGCCCGGTCGTCTCAAGGCTACGAGCTCGTCTCAGTTCGCCTCGCGCAAGCTCACGCGGAGGCACATCTCGGGCGGTGGTCACGCGCTCAGGCGATCTTGGATTCCGCCCTGGGGACCGGCCACCCTGAGGGCCAAGCGGAGGCGGTGCTCGAGGCAGCCAGCCTCGCCGCCTGGTTTGGGCCGCACGATCTACCCAGCCGCATCCTGTCGAGCGTTCGCCGAGAGTACCTGCCAACCGACTGGGCATTGCACTGGATGGTCCTCGATCTCTGGCTGGAGGAAAGCGGGCAGCGGCGTGAGGAGATCCTGGAACGCATACCAGAGAGGCCGACGCAATCACTTGAGGTTGGAGCTTCGTTTCGCTGGCACCTATCAAAGGCCCGCGCATACTTGTCCCAGAAGGATATGGCCAAGTTCCTGGCCGAGGCTTCGCAAGCCGAGGCTGTTGCCGAGGCTCAGAGATCGCCGACTGAGCGGCGGCTCGCAAGCCTCTTGCGCGCAATCGGAACAGGCCCGAACGAAGCCTCCAGGGTCGTCGAGTCGTGGTCGCCTCAGGCAGATCCCTTCCTCGGAGTCCTTGCTTCCGAGATTGTCGCAAGCCTGAGTGCGATGTCGGCGGTTGCCCTCACGGCGATCACGCGGGCGGCGACTGCGTCGCCTCATCGATGGCGTGAGCCCCTCCGGGCGGAGCTCAGCCGCGTTGCCTTCGCCGGGCGATGCGACCAAGCCGCGGCCCTTCTCGAGCAGATCGGTGAGCCGGCTGACATCCCCGTGCTGCGCAACTACGGGCGCGGCGGCAAGCGATCGACGCGGAACTGGGGCGAGGAACTCTCGAGGCGGCTCGCCCCAAGGGCCTTGATCGAGGATCTCGGACCCATCTCGGTCCTCATCGGGGAGCGTGTCGTCGATGGACGCAGCATACGGCGCAAGGTTCTGGCTCTTCTCGCGTTCCTCATCAGTCAGCCCAACGGATCAGCCACCCCGGACCGCGTGATGGATGCTCTATGGCCGGACTTGGATCCAGAGCAGGGCAGCAACTCGATCCACCAAACCATCTACTTCCTCCGCCGCGTGATCGATCCGGACTACCGGGCTGGCGTGTCGCCCGAGTACCTGCACTTCGACAGCGAGACTATCTGGATCGACTCAGAGCTCGTCTCGTGTCGCAGTTGGCGGTGCCAAGGCATTCTGAACGAGCGTCCCGTCACGCCCGCGTTGATGGACGAGCTTCTCGCCAATTACCGCGGGCGGTTCGCGTCCGACTTCCCTTACGAGGATTGGGCCTCCAACTACCGCGACAATCTTCACGCTCGGTTCCTTGCGGAGGTGGAGCGTGCGATGGGCGATGTTCGCGACGGACAAGGTTCTCGATGGAGGCTGTGGGTGGGCCAACAGGCGCTCGCGGTCGACCCCGAAGCCGATGAGATCGAAGCCCAAGTGGTCCGTTTCTATCGACACCTTGGATCACCCGCTGCCGCGGCCGAACAGTACGCGCACTACGCATCCGTGCTCCGCGACCAACTCGGCGTGGAGCCACCCAGGATCGAGGACCTGTAGCGGATGCGACTGGCTACGCCGGTCAACAACCCCCCCAAGCGTCTCGACCCTTCGATATGGGGCCGTGTGGACTGGTGTGCATAGGTAGGGTTGCGTATTGACCGGTGTAGACCGCGCTCCCTATAGTCCGGCCCTGCACTAGTACTTACGTACTGTGCATCCATGAACGCTCGGACGCGCTGATGCCACCACCTGAATTGGGCACTTAGGGTGGAGGCGGAGCGAGTAGTGCAACCGACCGACTTTCGAGTCAGGTCGGTTTTCGTGTTCCCTGCGGACACGGAGGCCGCAAGGAGGTAGCGAGCGTGGCACCGGAACGCATCATCAAGGGCTGGTAGCTCAGGTCGCAAAGGAGAACACCAATGCGATCACGGATGATCAGGATCGTGACTGCCCTTGGCAGCATTGCCGCTATGGCATTGGCTGGCGGGGCGTCGATCAAGGGCTTCTAGGAGCACTTTCGGCCCATTGAACGGGCCGAGGGCGGTGGTACTCTCGCCGCTGCAATGGCAGAGGTTGCATGCCCCGTTCCTTGAAGTTCTACATCGCAGGGCTCGTGGGTCTCAGTACACTCGTACTGGTTTCCACGAGCCTTCGTTTTGGCGCAAACGAGCGGATTGCGATCGAGTTCGACGGTGTCCCAGGGACATCACAACTCGAGATCTTCGTCGGCATCGCGTTTTGGTGTGTGCTGTGCCTTCTTGCCTCAGCATTGCCGGTGAAGATGCCCAAGGGCATGTGGGTTGCTGTCTCAACCGCACCCATCCTTGCCGCCATGACACTCGGCGGACCCGCTGTGGCGGCTTGGGTTGCCCTGGTTGGCACGATTGAACTGCGCGAACTACGCGGAAAGGTCCCGTGGTACGGGACCGTCGCGAACCATGCCGGCATCGTTCCACCCGCTGCTGCCGCCGGCTTGGTGGCCGTCGTTATCGGCGGCGGCCCTCAGGAACCCCTCAGAGAACTGGTCGGCACCACAACAGGTGCCGCGGTCCTCTTCCTCCTGAACCTCCTGATCGTGTCGGGGCTTCTTGCGGCGCACACAGGCCAACCACTGCGACGGTTGCTCCTCAGCGATCCCCGGGACTTCGCCGCGAGCTTGATCGCGCTGGCACCCCTGGGGTGGCTCATGTCCCGGATGTTCAGCGCTGTCTGGTGGACCGCACTCCTCTTCGCGGTCCCCCTCTACACAACCCGGCTCGCGTACCACAACTTCATCGAGATGCGCGAGATGTTCACCCAGACCATCACCGCACTGGCCGGGGCCGTGGACAAGCGGGATCCCACGACCGCACAGCACTCGTGGCGGGTCAAGGACATCTCGGTCGACATCGGGCGTGTGATGCGGCTGAGCGAGAGCGACCTCGAGGCCCTGGAATGGGGCGGCCTGCTCCACGACGTGGGCAAGATCGGGGTTCCGGATCACGTCCTCAAGAAGGCGGAGCGCCTCACCAAGGAAGAGCGCCAGATCATGAACTCGCACCCCGTGCTGGGCGCCGAGATCATCTTCCCGGTCACGCGGCTGGCGCGGGAGGTCCCGATCATCCGCCACCACCACGAGTGGTTCAACGGTTCCGGGTATCCAGACCGGCTCATCGGGGACGAGATCCCCCTCCTGGCGCGGATCCTGCACGTCGCCGATGCCTTCGAGGCGATGACGGCCGCCCGGCCGTACCGCCTGACGCCGCTGACGAGCGAGCAGGCGCTTGGCGAGCTTCGCAAGTTCGCGGGTGTCCAGTTCGACCCGAAGGTTGTGGACGCGTTCGTGAGGACACACTGGGTCCAGGACGTGCCCGATCCGGGTCGGACGCTGCAGCTGCGGCCGATCCCGCTGATCTCGCAGCACGCGAACCGGACCGCCGGCACCTCCGCGACCGACGCCAACTGAGCGCGCCCGTCCTGCCCGTGCGGGGACGCGGACTCGCCGCCCCGCGCCGAGCCGCCGCGCCTCGCGCGCGCCACCCGCTCGCGCGCCACCCGCTCGCGCCTCCCGCCACCCCGCCCACCCGCGCACATGATCCCGGCCCCCGGCCCCACAATCTCCGGATGCTGATCGGCGGTATCGCGCTCGGGCTCGTGCTCGGCCTGCTCCTGGGCGGGCGGCTGGAGCGCCTGGCCGACATCCGGCTCCGCTTCCTGCCGCTCCTGTTCCTGGCCGTGATCATCCGGTTCGCGACCGAGGCGATGCTCGGGTTCGGGGTGGGGATCGCGGACACGCTGCGCCTGCCACTCCTGGGCGCCGCGTACGGCCTCCTGCTGTTCACCCTCTGGCACAACCGCTCGTACCCGGGCCTGGCGCTCGCGTTCGTCGGGATCGCGTCCAACGCGCTGGTGATCCTGGCGAACGGCGGGTACATGCCGGTGTGGGAGCCCGCGCTCACGGCCTCGGGTCTGCCGCCCGAGCTGACCTCGATGCTGCACATCCAGATCAGGGGAACGGGCACGGACTTCATGCTCCGGCTGGTCCCGCTCGCGGACATCATCCCGATCCCGATCCCGCTGGTCCGGAACGTCGCCTCCATCGGCGACCTGTTCCTGACCGCCGGCCTCGCCTTCTTCCTGTTCGCGACGCTGATGCGAACGCCGGCCGAGACGCAGGCCGCGATCGACGAGGCGAAGACCGGCCGGTACCTGGGGCTCTCCGGAACGGCCCGCCTCCCGCGGCGCACCGGAGCCGAGGGAGGGCGAAGCGGACGCCGGGGCCAAGGGTGTCCGCGCGGGCACCGGCCTGACGCCCGGCCTGGAGGGCGCCGCGGCACTCGAGCGGCCGCTGATGATGGGCGCCGGCGGCATGGGCATGAGCTCGCCGTCCCAGACCTCGCTTGCCGTCGAGGGTGGGGCCGCCGCGGTCCGTCGTCCCGGGCGGGATCGCCGTCCCTCGCGCCCGGCCTCGCCGCCGCCCGGTCCTGACGCGGGTCCGGCGCCACCCGTACGTCCGCCTTGCGCTCAACGGCTCGTTCTCGGCGCTCTGGGTGGGCCAGGTCATCAGCCTGTTCGGGGACCGGGTGAACCAGATCGCGCTGGGCGCGTTCGTCTACGAGATCACGGACTCCCCGCTCGCCGTTGCGCTGACCTTCTTCGTGGGGACGATCCCCAACCTGCTGTTCTCGCCGGTCGCCGGCGCCTTCGTGGACCGCTGGGACCAGAAGCAGGTGCTGGTGGTCTCGGACATCCTGCGGGCGGCCCTGGTGCTGCTCATCCCGGTCGCCGTGCTGATCAACGTGTGGCTGGCCTATCCGCTCGTCTTCCTCATCACCACGGTCTCGATCTTCTTCCGGCCGGCGCGCGTGACGATCCTGCCGCGCCTCGTGCCGGACCGGGACCTGCTCTCCGGCAACTCGGCGATGTGGGTGGGCGAGACGCTGGCCGACGTCATCAACTACCCGATCGCGGGCCTGTTCGTGGTGTACCTGGCGAACTCGCTGCCGATGGCGTTCTGGTTCGATGCCGCCACCTACCTGGTGTCCGCGGCGCTCCTGTCCACGATCGTGGTGCCGCCGCTCGTGCGGAGGCTGCGCAACGGGGCCGGCGAGACGGGCGGGGTCGACGGCGACACGTTCGCGGGTGGCCAGGACGCCAGCACCGACGACGAGACCCCCATCGACACCCCGGCATCGATCGCGGCCGACCTCAAGGCCGGCTGGGCGTTCCTCCGCCACGAGACGGTCCTGCTGGCCAACACGCTGCAGGGCACGGCGGGCCAGTTCGCGGTGGGCATCGTCACGGTGTCGAGCATCGTGCTCGCGAAGCAGATCACGAACTCCACGGGCGACGAGTACCGCGCCACCTACGCGTTCATGGAGACGTCGATCGGCCTGGGCAACCTCATCGGCGGGTTTGTCCTTGGCGCCATCGCCGCGCGGGTCCGCAAGGGCCCCCTGGTGATCGCCGCGTACACCGCCTTCGGCGTCCTGGTGTTCCTCGTCGGGATCGCCGACTCCATCCCACTCGTCCTTGGGCTGCTGTTCGGCGTCGGTGTCGCCAACATGGCGTTCGTCATCCCCAGCCAGACGCTGTTCCAGGAGCGCACGCCGCCGGAGCTGATGGGGCGCGTGGTGAGCCTGCGGTTCGCCCTGGTCTTCGGTGGGATGTCGATTGCGATGGCGGTTGGCGGGCTGCTCGTGAGCGTGTTCGGCCCGGGCCCCGTGATCGCGGCGGGCGGCCTGGTGTCGATGGTCGCGGGGCTCGCCGGGCTGAGCGTCAAGGCCCTGAGGAACGCGTGACGGGCGGGCAGGCCGGATGCGCGCAGGGCTGGGTACACTGACGGCCGCGTGAGGCGATGCCTGCAGGCGTTGCCCGCGGAGAGGAGATCGATCACCGGATGACCGATAACGAGCGCGACCCGGAGGCTCCTGGCCCCGATGGCGCGACGAACGACACCGAGGCCACGGACGACGCTGCCCTCGATACCGAAGCTGCGACCGGGGCCGACGAAGCCGAGGATGAGGCTGTCGAGGCCGCGGCCGATGTCGCGCCGGCGGCGGCCGCTGCTGCGGGCAAGGCAACCCGAGGTCCTCGCGACCGACGGCCGAAGACCGCCCCTGCCGCTGCACCATCCGTCTCGGACCAGGCGGTCCACATCAACGACCGGGCGTCCGCGGTGTTCGTCCTGGCGTCGATCGGCGTGTTCGTGGCGATCTTCGCCTGGGCGCTGCTGTTCGGGCACGGCGGCCTGGTGACCAACGTGATGGCCACGCCAACGCCTGCGCCCACGGCGACGCCGGCTCCGACACCGACCCCTGCGGCGACGCCGACCCCCGCCGCCTCGGCATCGCCGGCCGCCAGCGCATCGCCAGCTGCGAGCGCGTCTCCCGCGCCCAGCGCCGCTCCAAGCGGCTCGCCGGCCGCAAGCGCATCGGCCGTCCCGAGCGCCTCGGCCGCTCCCGGCGCCTCGGCAGCTCCCAGCGCGGCTGCCTCGCCGAGCCCCGCGGCGAGCTAGGGCGCCAGGGCCTCCGGGCGATGGACCAGGCCCGGGCACGCACGAGCGAGGCCCGGGCGAGGATGGTCGCCGACCAGCTCCTGGCGCGCGACATCCGGGACGAGCGGGTCCTCGCCGCGATGGACGCCGTCCCGCGCGATCTGTTCGTGCCCGAGCGGGAGCGTGACCTCGCCTACCGCGACGGGCCGCTCCCCATCGCCGGCGGGCAGACGATCAGCCAGCCGTACATCGTCGCGCGCATGGTGGAGCTGCTCCACGTGGGCCCCGGCGACCGCGTCCTGGAGGTGGGCACGGGTTCCGGGTACGCCGCGGCGGTGCTCGCGGAGCTCGGCTGCCGCGTGACCACGATCGAGCGCGATCCGGGCCTCGCAAACGACGCGCGCCGCCGCCTGGCGGACCTCGGCTACGCGGATCGCGTGGACGTGCGCATGGGCGACGGGAGCCTGGGCCTGCCGAACGGGGCGCCGTGGGACGGCATCGTGGTCGCGGCCGCGGCTCCCGCGGTGCCGGCCGCGCTCCGCGAGCAGCTTGGCGACGGGCGGCGGCTGGTGATCCCCGTGGGGTCCCGCCGGAACCAGCAGCTCATGGTGGTGGAGCGGCACGGGAACGAGTGGGTGGAGACCTCGGACGGGGCCGTGGTGTTCGTGCCCCTGATCGGCGGCGGGGGCTGGTCCGGGTAGACCAACAAGTGGCGTCCCGCTTGTCCGGTTGGCTCCGGGCTGATGGGCCGGCATGGGCCCGCCGGTTTGCAGGCTTTGCGCCGGCTCGCCAAGCCCGTGCGACCGGGCACACCCCGCGCGAGGCGGCCCAAGAGCACGATCACCCAGGCTCGACCCGCGTGACCGTTCCCGGCTGCGCTCCAGCCACGGCGGCCTGGATCTCCGCGGCCTGACCCGCGACCTCGACCATGCGACTGCCACGAACGAGGACCACGGCAATTCCAATCGCCGTGATGCTCTGCTGCGCCGGGAGATTGCGGTCGGCCGTGAGGAGCACACCGTAGCCACGGGCAGCGGCCTGACGAAGCAGCACGCCGTTCTTCAACCCCTTGAATCCCGCCTGCTGAACGGTCGTCACCTCGTGGTCCGGGAGGAGGCCCGCAACACCAATGGGCAACATCTCGTCCAACAGCACCTTCATGCAGGCACGGCCTCTTCACGCACCCGCTTCCGGGCCGCCTCGAGGACGCCGAGCGCCTGTCGACGCGTCACCGTCGGGAACTGCCTGAGGAACTCCTCGAGCGTCTCGCCGGCTTCCAGGTACTCGAACAGGGCATCGACTGGAACTCGGGTTCCGGCAAACACCGACGCGCCCCACGCAATGTCATCCGAGCGAGTGACAAGCGGCGTCTTGGTCGTCATCGCGGCACCTTCGTGGCACGTTCTGTGCTCACTACACTATGCCCGCCCGCAAACATGCGGGCGAGGCCCGGATCATCATCCCGCACCGGACGAACGCCCTGCGGGACGCGAACGAAGCGGACCTGGCCGGCATTCGCCTGCGCATGCCGGACTGACGGGGTCATCGACCCGGTCCCGATCACCAGCGGCGCCACCGCGGGGTCGCGCCGTCAGGCGCCCAGCAGCGCGGCCGGGACCACGGCGATCCCGTCCCGCCGACGGTAGGCCTCACGCCCGGTCGTCACGATGACGGCCTCGACGCGATCATGGCCGAGCCGGTCCCGCAGCCAGACCAGGTGGCGGACATCTGCATCGTCGATGACGGCCGCCAGCTTGATCTCGATCGCCAGGACGCGCCGGTCGGCTCCCTCGACGATCAGGTCGATCTCGTGTTCGCCACCGTATTCGCGGAAGTGGAAGACGTCTGCCTCGGCGGCCTGGGCGTAGACGCGGACATCGAGGGTCACGAGGCTCTCGAACAGGGCTCCGAGCAGGGTTCCGTGGCGACCGTTGAGCGAACCGGGCGCGTCGCCCCGCAACAGCGCATCGATCGTTACGCGCCGGAGGCGAGCAGCCAGCGCCGGATCTGCCAGCTGGTGTTTGGGCGCGAGCGTCAGGCGGGCGAGGTCCGTGCCCGTCGGCCGCCACCCCAGAACCGGCTCGACAAGCCACAGGCTCTCGAGGATGTCGGCATACCGCGCGGCGGTCGGCCGTGTCGGCTGGTCGGACCTGCCACCAGCCGCGGCCTCGCGGATCTTCGCAAGCGAGGTTGTCGTGGAGATCGCGGCCGCGTACGCCTCCATCCAGCGCCGCAGCGCGGGAGCGTTCCTCACCGTCAGCTCGGCCTCAGCAATGTCGCGGTCGATCACGCGCGACAGGTATCCGTCAAGCTCGGCGCGTGCGGACTTCACAGGCAGGCCCAGAAGGCCGGGCAGGCCGGAGGCGAGCACCTGGCCGGGCGTACTCATCCAGACCGACGCTGGTGATGCCGGCAACGCGCTCCGCATCGCCCCGCACCAGCGCAGCCAGGCTGACCGACGGGGATGCGATGCCGCGCTCCATGAGCGTCATCGGGCGCATGCGGAGGGAGACGATCCGACCTGCTCCGGTGTGCGTCGGTGGGCTCGCCGGCGAGGCGGATCCGGTGAGCAGGAATTGGTCACATTGGCCAACCGGACCAAATGATCTATGCTCCCCCCATGACCGAGGCACTTCTCTCCACCGACTTCTCCGAGGCAAAGGCGCACCTGTCCGATCTCATGACGGACGTGTACCACGCGCACCGCCCGCAGCTGGTGTCGCGCCACCGTGGCAAGGAGCAGATGCTGCTCGTCGGGCGAGAAGATCTCGCTCGTATGCTGGCTGACCAGCGGCTGGGCGTTCAGGTCGTCTACGACGAGGGCGAGGTGACGCTGCGCGTCCCGGACCTGGGCATCCTCGGCTTCGGCGACACCTACGAGGAAGCGGCCGAGGACCTGTTGTCCGAGTTGGAAGTCTACGCGGCCTCCTATTTCCAGAACCCGGCTCGGTATGCATACACCTCGCGAGCCTCACATGCGGGCGTGCTGATGCGGTTCGCCATCTCCTCGTCCGAAGAGCGCCGGGCAATGCTGTCCGAGGCGCCAGTGGGCGAGCCCTCGGCTCGATGAGGACCCCGACCTTCGACGAGATCGAAGCGTTCCTCAAGATCGACGGCTGGAGCCAGGATCGAAGCACCGGGCACGACTTCTACGAGAAGGTCCTGCCGGACGGCGAGACCCTTCGTTCGCACACCTCGTTCGCCGGGAAGAAGACGGTGAGTACCGGGCGCTTCAAGACCATCCTCGCCGACCAACTCAAGGTGTCCGAGGCGGAGTTCTGGGAGGCTCTTCGGTCGAAGAGGCCGGTCAGCCGCCCCAGCCCTCAGCCGCAGCCGGCTCCCGAGTCGCTTCCGAACTGGCTGAGAGAGGCGCTTCGCCACGAGTGCGGCCTGAGCGAGAAGGACCTCGTTCTCCTCACGGAAGACGACGCTCGCCAGCGGCTCACGCAGCACCGGTCCAAGGCGCGAGGCTGACGGGGTCAGCGCCCCCAGCGCGAGCCGGGCTTGCTGCGGGGGGCCATGTCGTTGCGTCTGCAACCGCCCCATCGTTAGAGGACCCCGACCGTCAACGAGGCTGATCAAGCGTCAGGACCCGCCCGGTACACGGCATTCTGCAGGGATTTCAGGTGGCATTCTGCAGGTTCGTTGGCGGCGTGTCGGCAGGCTGCATGCCCCTGCCCGGTGGCGCCGGCGCGGCCACGGGACCGTTCGGGAGCCGATCGCGCCCGGCTATACTCGGCCAGCCATGACCCATGTGTTCGTTGCCCCCCATCCGGACGACGTTGCGCTCTCGTGCGGCGGCCTCATCGCCAGCCTGCGCGAGCTCGGCCAGAACGTCACGATCCTGACGCTCTACTCCGGCTCCGGCAGCGCGGATGCGCTCACCCCGTACCAGCGCGAGGCGCTGGGCTTCGGGTCCAAGGCGGTCTGGCCGGTGACGGAGGCGTTCAACCGCGCCCACCTGGCGGCGGAGTTCCCGGACGACGCGGCGGCGGCACCCTGGCAGGCGACGAAGGAGGGCCTCGACGTCACGCAGGGCCAGGCCGATGCCGACGCGAAGCGGTTCTGGCAGCGCTCCTCCTGGTACCGCCGCGCGAAGATCCACAACGAGCCCCTCGCGGGCCAGCCGCTCATCGACGACCTGGCCACCCAGGGCGCGGTCCTGACCACCGAGCTGACCGAGGCGGCGGCCGCGGGCGACACCATGGCGCAGCGTCGCCTCGAGGACGAGCGGTTCGCCGCCTTCGCCGAGGTCTCCGTCGTCTGGCTGGACCTGCCGGACGCCGTCTTCCGCGGCTACGAGGGCGACGACCAGCTCCTGGGCTCTGCCGCGCGCGGACGATCCGGCGCCCGTGGACCTGCTCCGCCGCGAGATCGCGCGCCTGGAGCCGTCCCGGCTGTACCTGCCGCTGGGCGTCGGCGGGCACGTGGACCACCAGCTGGCGCGGGACGCCGGCATCGCGCTCCTCCACGACGCGCGGTCCTGGGTGATGCCCGGGCCGGACTACGCGGACCGGATCGCCTTCTACGAGGACTTCCCCTACGCCTGGTGGGAGGACTTCGGCCGCCTCGAGGACATGCCGGAGGGCTCGCTCGCCGGGCTGCCGGACGGCGTCTCGCTGACCGCCGAGTTCGCGGACGTGGGCGACCAGCTGGAGCGCAAGATCCGCGGGATCCTGCTCTACGAGAGCCAGATCGAGCGGCTGTTCGACGACGAGGCCGCCGCCGCGGCCGCCGTGCGCGCGTATGCGGCACGGGTCGCGGACATCGGCTCCGTTTCGGGCGGCGCTGCCGAGCGCTACTGGGTCACGACGCCGGCCTGACGGGGTGATCGACCGGGCGCCCGATCCCCGGCGGCCCGCTGGTCGTGGGGGATCGGCGGACCTGGACCCTGGGCCTCACGCTGGGGCTGGCCGTGCTGTTCGCCGCCGGCATCGGCGTCCGCCTCTGGATGTGGCCGGAACCCGGTCTCGTGGGCGACCTCGACCAGTTCGTGCTCTGGGTGCACGGCATCGCCGTGGACGGCTGGGCCCGCGCCTACGACCAGGACCTCTCGTTCCCGGCGGTGATGGCCTGGGTCTGGGGGGCGCTTGCCGCGGTCGAGCCCGCGTTCCGCACCGTGACGGATTCCTCCGATCCCGCGATCCGGGCGCTGATGAAGGTGCCGGCGAGCATCGCGGACCTGGCGATCGCCGGCGCCGTCTGGTGGTGGTTCCGCGACCGGCCGCGCCTGGCGCTGCTGGGCGTGGGCGCCGTGCTGCTGTGGCCCGTGACCTGGTACGTGTCCGCGTGGTGGGGCCAGTACGAGCCGATCTACGTGCTGCCGGCGGTGCTGGCGCTCCTGGCCGCACGGGCGGGACGTCCGGGCCTCGTGGCGGCGCTGCTCGCCATCAGCCTGATGACCAAGCCCCAGGCCCTGCCGCTCATCGTCCCGTTCGCCGCGTGGTTCCTGGCCACGCAGGGGTGGCGCGGGACGCTCCGCGCGGCGGTGATCGGGGCGCTCGTGGTGGTCGTGCCACCTGGCTGCCGTTCGTCGCGGCCGGTGGGCCGCCGAACTACCTGGGCAACCTCCAGACCTACCAGAACGACATCTTCAGCGTCCTGTCGATCAGGGCGTGGAACCCGTGGTGGCTGCTGCAGGAGCTGGGGGCGCGGCGGCTCGTTCGTCTCGGACACGACGGCGGTCCTGGGGCCGCTGACGTTCCGCCACCTCGGCTTCGTGCTGGCCGGCCTGCTGGGCATCGCCGTGTTCGCCGGCGTGTACCGGCGGCCGACCCCGGAGCAGCTGGCCCTCGGGCTGGCGGCGATCTCGCTGGTGGCCTTCGTCTCGCTCACGACGATGCACGAGCGGTACGCCTACCCGGCGTTCGTGTTCCTGCTGCTGGCGATGCCGCGGCCGGTGGTCGCGATCACCTGGGTCGCGTTCGCGGTGGTGTTCGCGCTCAACCTGGTGGTCGCCGTGCCCCCGGCGGGCTGGGTGATCCCGCGAGGCGCGGCTGATCGGGATCGTGGGGGCCGTCGCGATGACGGTGATCGCGATCGTGACGATCGCCGCGGTGGCGCTGGCGACGCCGGACCCCGAGCTCACGGACCGGGGCGTCCGGCGCTGCCGTACCTGCTCTGACGAGATGGACGCGACACGCCATCCGCCCAGCGTCATCCGCGGTTCCTGCCCATCGGGCCACGCTCGTTCGCGGTCGTCGCGACCGCGGGATGGTTCGTCCTGCATGGCGCTCGGCGCGGGGATGACGTTCTTCAGCGACGAGTGGGCGTTCATCGCTGCGCGCTCGCTGGCGAACCCGATCGACTGGCTCCGGCCGCACAACGAGCATTGGTCAACCCTGCCGATCATCCTGTACCGGCTCCTGGTGGAGACCGTCGGGATCGGGTCGTACCTGCCGTACCTGGCAGTCGTCGCTTGCGCTGCACGCCGGCGTTGCGTGCCTCGTCTACCGGCTGGTAGCCCGGCGCAGCGGACCGGGTCCGGCGTTCCTCGCGGGCCTGCTGGTCCTGTTCTTCGGTGCCGGGTTCGAGAACCTGTTCTGGGGGTTCCAGACGGGGTTCACGGCATCGATGCTCATCGGCCTCGCGGCGATGGACGTCACCGACCGCGGCCGACGAAACGACGCGCCGCGGCGGTCGTGGCGCTGCTGCTGGTCTCGCTCGCCTCGTCCGGGCACGGGGCTGATCGTCAGCGTGGCGATCGGGGTCGAGTGGCTGGCTCGACGGCCGCTGGCGCCGGTACGTCCCGTGGCTGGCAATCCCAGCGGCCACCTACGTCGCCTGGTACGTCGCCTTCGGCCGGTCGGGCGTCACCACCATGCGGAACCCGTTCACCGCTGGATGCGCTGGCCGGACGTCCCGTCCTTCGTGATCGGCGGCACTCGGGAACGCTGGCGGTGCGATCACCGGCGTCGGGGACGCGTGGCCGGAGTCATCGTGGCGGCGCTCGTGATCGGCGTGGGCGACCGTCCGGGCCGCCCGGCGGACCGCTGCCGCCACGGACGCTCGGGGCGCTGGTGCGCGAGTCGTTCCCCAGTACGCGCTGATCGGCCTGGTCCGAGGCAACCTGTTCGCTGGCCAAGTCGACTACACGCGGTACACCTACGTCTCGGGGATCCTGCTGCTGCTCGCGTGTCGCGCTCGCGGGACGACCGTCGATGACGTCGTCCCGGCGCCATGTCGGCCATTCGCGGTCGCGGCCGCGATCTCGGTGGTGGGGCTGGCGTTCGCGTACAACGGCGCGCTGCTGCGTCGGCGGGCGGGAGCTGTTCCTGGATCGGGCGGACATGACACGGGCGCTTGTCACGGCCGGGCTGCGACGGCCGCTACCCGAGATCACCGACCCTGCACGAACGCTGGTCCTGGTGCCGTCACCGGTCGAGCTCGAGCGGATCACGAACGCCTACGGTGATGCCCGATCGGACGCGCTCGTGCCGTTCGCGGTGCGGCCGATCCCAACGGACATCCAAGCAGAGGCGGACCGCCGCGTGAGGGAGGGCGCCCCGGTCCCGCTCCCGAGAGATGATCCAGGGCACCGCAGCGGGCGCAACACCCAGAGCCGGCGCAGCTGCCGATCGACTCTCTACCATCGCGTGAGTGTCACCATCCTCTGCGTCTGACGGCTTGGCTCGTACCCTCGCTGCCCGCCTGACTCGGCGTGGCTTTCATAGGTTGTGCCGGCCGTCAGGCACGTCGGACCGGCCGGCGTGACTTGAGTAGGAGCGTGGCATCGCCCCCACTCAGGTGTGTCCGCCGACCGGTCCTCGGTCGTCACCTCGCACGAGGAGGAGACAGGGACATGGTTATCCTGGGCGCAGATCTGCACAAGCGGAGCCACACGGTCGTGGTGATCGACGAGACCGGGCGCAAGCTCGACGAGAAGACCGTCGCCGCCACAAGCGAGGGGCATCTCGAGTTGCGACGCTGGGCCATCCGCTGGCCCGACCGGCGCTGGGCGCTCGAGGACTGCCGGCACCTCAGCCGGCGGCTCGAGGCCGATCTCGTGGTCGCTGGCGAGTCGGTCGTGCGGGTCCCGCCCAAGCTGATGGCGGGTGCGCGACGGAGCGCCCGGGAGCCCGGCAAGAGCGATCCGATCGACGCGCTCTCGGTCGCCCGGCCGCGCTCCGGGAGCCTGACCTGCCGGTCGCGCGGCTCGACGGACCCGAGCGCGACCTGCGCCTGCTCGTCGACCATCGCGAGGACCTGGTGGCCGACCGGACCCAGGCGATCAACCGCCTCCGCTGGCACCTTCACGAGCTGCAGCCGGGCGAGGAGCCCAGGCCCCGCTCGCTCGGCCGGTCCATTGTCCTCGCCGAGCTCGAGCAGCGACTGGCACCACTCGAGGGGACGGTCGCCCGGATCGCCCGCGAGCTCGTCACCCGGATCCGCGACCTGAGCGGCACGATCGACGCCCTCGAGCGTGAGATCGCGAGGCTCGCCGAGCGCCTGGCACCCTTGCTGCTCGCGCTCCAGGGCTGCGGACATCTCTCGGCGGGCAAGCTCCTGGGCGAGACGGCCGGCATCGGCCGCTTCAGCCGGAGCGCCCAGTTCGCCCGTCACAACGGCACAGCACCGGTCCCGGTCTGGTCGGGCAACGTGATCCGTCACCGCCTCAGCCGGGGTGGCAACCGCCAGCTCAACGTCGTCCTCCACCGGATCGCCATCACCCAGATCCGCCTCGGCGGTCCGGGCCGTGCGTACTTCGAGCACCGCCTCGCGGCCGGCGACACCAAGACCGAAGCGATCCGCGCCCTGCGCCGCCGGATCAGCGACGAGGTCTTCCGCCGAATGCGCCACGATGAAGCCGTTCAAGCCGCCATTCCGGCCAACCTGCCGGCCGCGGCTTGACATAGGAGCAACCCATGACCGAGAAACGCGTGACCTCGAGAATGCGGGTGGCGCTTGGCCTCGGCGTTGGCGGGGCCGGCCACGAACGGCCTCGATCCGGCGCCGACCGATCGGTTCAGCGCGTCGCGATCGTCGTCACGGCAGTGATCGCGGCCCTCATGCTTCGCGATCTGATCGAGGCTTTGTCACGTCCGGACGTGAGGGCCGTGTACGGCGCCAAGGACTACACGTACTACATCGACATAACCCGCAGATGGTTGGCAGGCGGGCCCTTCTACGAGCCGTGGCAACTCGACGGTCCCTACCCGTTCATGTCGACGCCATTGCCCGGACACGTCAACAGCGGGGCGCACCACCCGCCGGTCGCGCTCTGGATCTTCGTCCCGTTCACACTCCTGCCGGCGGGCCTGCGGTGGGCGATCCCGCTGGCTCGTGGCCGTGGCGCTCTCGCGACTGCGACCCGACCTGCGCGTGTGGCCCATCCTCGCACTGTGCCTCTGGTGGCCCCAGTCCTACGTCCCGATCTTCAACGGAAGCCCCGTGATGTGGGGGTTCGCGGCGCTCTCGATTGGGGTCGTGTCGGTCGGGCCGGCTGTGTTCGTGTTGCTGAAGCCCAGCCTCTTCCCGTTCGCCCTCTGGGGAGTGCGACGACGCCGCTGGTGGCTCTTCCTCGTGCTGTTCGGTCTTCTGTGCCTGCCGTTTGGGACCATGTGGGCCGACTGGGTCACCGTCATCTTCGAACACGCAGGGCTCAGCCGTACTCAGTTCGCTTGCGCAGATCCCCTGATGATGCTTCCGCTCATCGCCTGGTTCGCGCGC
Organism: uncultured Chloroflexia bacterium; assembly: GCA_963788375.1. GTDB lineage: Bacteria > Chloroflexota > Limnocylindria > Limnocylindrales > CSP1-4 > CAIXZV01. The sequence continues at coordinate 5,263 of CAWBGT010000007.1, read as the reverse complement.
CGTGAGAGCTAATCCACGGCCACTCTGGGTGAGCGCCGCAGGCCGGGGACACGGGCCGATGATCGTCGGCCGTGAAACCCTGACGGGCCGCATGTGCACCATGAGACGAGTGGCGGCCCGGGGCCGCCACTCTCCGGCGACCGCAACGGTCGCGGGAACGACCACGCCGCGGCCCAGGGTCAGCTTGTGGCGACCACGTGGGCGTAGGCGTAACCGAGGAACACGACCCCGGTGAAGAAGCACAGCGAGGTTGTCCAGACCGCAGGCGAACCGCCGAACACCGGGAGGACGAGCCGGCCTGCGAGCAGCTCGAGCACGAACATCAGGAACGCCGAGATCCCGATGGCGGAGAGGTAGGCGGGCAGGTCGTTCCTCACGTCTAGCGGGTGACCGAACGAGGCGTTCGCCGCAGGCGCCCACGCATTGCCACGCCGTACCAGCGCAGGTAGTGCGGGAGCCACTTGCGGAGCTTGAAGTTGCTCTGCCCGCCGTCCGGTCCCGCCACGTCGTGGGCACCTCGGCCACGCGGCGGCCGGCGAGCGTCGCCTTCACCGTGAGCTCCAGCGCCAGCTCGAAGCCGGCCTCGCTCTCGATGGGCGTGGCGTCGAGCAGGCGACGCGAGTAGAGCTTGAAGTTGTTCGTCGGGTCGTGGGTGGCGACGCCGCCGAACCAGTGGAGGCGTGAGGCCCGCCGTCCGGCTCATGAGCCGCTTGAGCGGCGGCCCGCCCACCTGCCGTCCGCCGCGCATGTAGCGGGAAGCGGCGACCACGTCGGCGCCCTCCCGGGCGAGGGCGACCATCGGGTCCACGATCTGCGGCTCGTCCGAGCCGTCCGCCATCGAGATCAGCACATACGTGCCGCGGGAGGCGGCGATCCCCGCCTTCATCGCGTTGAGCACGCCGCGACCGAGGTCGTTGCGAAGGCCCCGGATGGCGGGCAGCTCCGCGTGCAGGCGCTCGATGACCGGGACAGTGGGGTCCTCGTCGAAGTCGTAGACGACCAGGATCTCGTGGGTCGTGGTGATGCCGGCCGCGAGGGCCCGCAGCACCGGATCGACGGCCTCGCCCTCCTTGAAGACAGGGACGACGACCGAGAGCTCCGGGAGGAGAACGGTCATCGCTCGGCGCCCGCCGGGACGGCCCGGTACGCGGGCGAGGCGGGCACGACACCCATGACGACGACCGCGACGAGCCCCATCAACGCCAAGGGGAGCACGGCGATCGCGTGCGCCAGGAGCGCGATCTGGAGCGCCTCGTCGGCAGGCACGCCGGCGAACGCCGCCATCGTGAGGGCGCCCAACTCGTAGGTGCCCACGTAGCCGGCCGCGCCCGGCAGCGCCGCACCCACCGCGGCCCCGGACGCGATCAGGATGGCCACCCCGGGGGCGATCGGGATGCCCAGCGCCTGCGCGCACAGCCAGACGACCAGGGCGTCACACGACCAGGCGAGCAGGCTGAGCAGCCACGCCCGGACGATGACGGGGGGACGCGCCTGCCCGAACGCGAGGACGAAGCGCACGAGCACGTCCCGCACGCGGACCGGAAGCATCGAGGGGACGTGAGCCGCCACCCAGCCCGTGGCCGGCAGCGCCACGCCAAGCACCACGAGCAGCGCGAGCATCGCGGCGAAGGGGAGCCAGCCGGTGGCGCCGATGATGCCCGATGCCCCCGTCGCGATCGCCAGGAGGGCGAGGAGATCGACGGCTCGCTCGAGGACCACGGATGCGGTGGCGGCGGTGGCGGGCACACCAGTCCGCCTGGACACCAGCACGATCCGCACCACCTCGCCAAGCCGGGCCGGCAGCACGGTGTTGCCGAGGTAGCCGGCCGCGAGCGGCCCCACGACCTGCCGGGTGCCGAGCGGCACCGGCCCGACCGCCGTCAGCAGGATCCCCCACCGCACGGCACGGATCCCCAGCTGCACGGCGACGACGAGGATCGGCAGCACCAGCCAGCGCGGATCCACCGCGAGGACCCGACCAAGGCAGCCGGGACGTCTGCGGTCTGCGCGACGAGCAGGCACGCCACCACGGACACCACGATGCCCGCGAGCGCCCGCGCCGCCGTGCTCCGTCTCACGGCGATCCGTCGTCCGGACGCATGGCGACCATCAGCGTCTGCTTGCCCATCACGCGCCATGCCGGCGGGAACCGCAGGTATGCGCGCACGAGCAGCGGGTGCTGGGGAAGACGGCTCTTGGTCGTGTACGGCAGCAACCGCGGGATCATCCGCTCCACGTGGAACCCGGAGGCCTCGGCCGCCTCGCCCAGGCTTCGGTCGGTGAGGGCCACCTTGTGGTCCAGGAAGTCCCAGTACGCGCCGCCGACGAAGCGGATGTTCGGCTGGAGGACGATCAGGCGGCCACCAGGCTTCAGGACCTGCCTGACCTGTGCGAACTGCTGGAGCACCGCGTCGGACGAGGGCAGGTGCTCCAGGTAGTTGCTCATGAACGCCACGTCGAAGTGGGCAGTGCGGCAGCACCGACGACAGCGCGAGCCCGTCGGCCTGGACGAAGTTCACCGACCCGTCGAACGCGGTGCCCATGTCGCGGATGTCCGTCGCCCAGCGCTCCCGGGCGTGCACGTTCCGGATGAAGTAGCCGCGGTCACAGGCGACGTCGAGGACGGCGCCATCGCGCGGGATCCAGCGGGCCAGGAAGGCGACCACCTCGGTCCACACCTCGAACCTGCCGCGCGACCTCCCCCTCGCCGAACCGGACCCGGTAGACGCGGTCGAGATCGCCCCCGCCCTGGCTCACAGGCGGCCGGCCTCCAGCTCCGCGCGGATCCAGGGGATCACCTCGTCCAGCATCTGCGAGAGCGAGGTGGTGGCCTCGTAGCCCAGGACGTCGCGGGCCTTGCGGACGTCGGGCACCCGCAGCTGGACGTCGTGCTCGAACGGCGGGTCCGTCACGTAGCGGAACGGCTTCGCGCCGGCGTGGACCTTGTTCCAGATCATCTCGGCCAGCTCCAGCACCGTGGTGGAGGCGGCCGTGGAGACGTTGAAGTCCTCGTTGACGGCGGCCTCGGACTCCATCGCGATCCGGATCCCGCGCGCCAGGTCCCCGCCGTACGTGTAGTGGCGGACCTGGTGGCCCTCGCCCAGGATGTGGAGCGGGTCCTGGCCCTTCAGCACCTTGAGCACGAGGTCCGGGACCACGTGGGACAGCGCCAGCTTCACGTTGCCGCTCATGATGTCCGTGTCCCGGACGGCGCGCCGCTCCCCGATCCCCACGCAGTTGAACGGCCGCAGGATCGTGTACGGGAGCCCGTACTGCTCCCAGGCGCCGTGCGCGAAGTACTCCGACGCGAGCTTCTGGAACCCGTAGGTGGAGACCGGCGGCGGCGACGTCCGCTCCGCGCCCTCGGGCGTCGGGAACTGGGTCGTGGACTCGAAGACCATCGAGCTCGACAGGACGATGATCCGCTGCAGGCGGCCGGCCCGGTGCGCGGCGATGGCCGCCTCGAACGTGGACGCGAGGATGCGCTCGTTCTCGGCCAGCAGGTCGAACGCGAACTCGTGGAAGTAGCTGATGCCGCCGATCATCGCGGCCGCCGCCACCACCTGGTCCACGTCCGCGGCCAGCTCCGTGAGCAGCGCTGCGTCCTTCGCGTCGCCCTCCACGAAGCGGTAGCGCGGGTTGTCGTCGTAGCTCTTGGCCACGCGCCCGTACTTGCTGAAGTTGTCGAGACCCACGACCTCGTGGCCCGCCGCGAGCAGCTCCTCCACGAGGTAGCCGCAGATGAACCCGGCGGCGCCGGTGACGAGGATCTTCATGGCTAGAGCCGGATCCCTCCGCCGGTGGCGTTCCAGATGTCCACGACCTCGCGACCGGACGAGGTCCAGCGAGCGGTAGGCGCGGTGCGGCGCGCCGATGACGAGGATCTCGCTCTGCTCCAGGACCTCGTCCAGCGGCGACAGGCGGTCGTCGGTCACGTACGGGTCCGCGCACAGCACGCGGGCGCCGGTCCACTCCAGGAGCTTGCGCAGCTTGAAGCTCAGCGAGGCGCGGATGTCATCCGACTCCGCCTTGAAGGCCATGCCCAGGATGCCGACGGTCCGGCCCCGGAGGCTGCCGTGCCGGCGCTCCAGCGCGGTCACGATGTAGGCGGGCATGCCCTCGTTGATCTGCATCGCGGCCTGGCCCATCGGGAAGTGGTCCGAGGTGAACGCCGCCAGCTGCATCGTGTCCTTGAACAGGCATGGACCGGCGGCGAAGCCGGGGCCGGGCAGGTCCGCGGCGCGCGGGTAGTCCTCGCGGATGGCATCGCAGGATGTTCGTGTAGTCCACGCCGGCCTGGTCCGCGATGGCGAAGAACTGGTTCGCCACGGCGAACTTCATGTAGCGCCAGGTGTTGGTGAACAGCTTGGTGAGCTCGGCCTCCTTGGTGGAGGTCCGGATGGTCTTCGCGGTCAGGCGGCCGAAGAGGGCCTCCGCGCGATCGCCGGCGGCCGGCGTGTCCGCGCCGACGACCTGCGGGCAGGCGTGTGGAGCTCCTCCAGTGCGTGCCCCTCGGCGATGCGCTCCGGGCAGAAGGCCACGTCCACGCGGCAGCCACGCTCCTCGAGGGCCGCGGCGACGTAGGCGGTGGTGCCCGGGTAGACGGTGCTGCGCAGGACCACGAGCGCGCCCTCGCGGACGTGCGGGGCGATCTGGTCCACGGCGCGCTCGAACACGCGCATGGACGGGCCGAGGAACTCGTCCACGGGCGTGCCGATGACGAGGATCACGGTCTCGGCCCGCCCGATCATCGCGGCCGCGGAGCCGAGCTCCAGGCGGCCGGTTTCCAGCACCTTCGGCAGCAACTGGTCCGCGCCGTTCTCGAGGAACGGCATCTCGCCCCGCCCGATCTGCTCCAGCGTGGCCTCGTTGATGTCGAAGATCCCCACGCGCAGTCCGGCATCGGCCAGCGCCAGGCTGAGGGGAAGGCCCACGTGGCCACCCCCGCCGAGCACGACGACGTCCAGCACCCCGGTGGTGTCCGTATGCACCATGCGGCCGACTCTAGCAGAGCGCCGTGGCCGTCAACGGGGCCCGAAGGTACCGGCGTGGAGGCCGCCGTCAGGGCGTGTCGGGCGAGGATCGTGCCCTTCGGCGTCCTCGTAGACCACCGTCCAGCCGGTCAGGCCCAGATCCGTGCCCGCTGGGAGCACCAGGAGGTCCACGCCCCAACGGGCGAGGACCTCGTCAGCGGCGGGGCCACCGGCGGCGATGGTGGCGCGGTCCGCCCAGACCTCCGCCGGGAACAGCTCGAAGCGGGAGT
>CAWBGT010000006.1:0-32118 GCA_963788375.1 uncultured Chloroflexia bacterium | reverse complement strand
GTGGGCGTGGACGGTCATGAGGGTGGGAACGTGGACATCGAGGGACGCATCAAGGCTCATGGGCCAATGCTACTGCGCGTCGCCCGTGCACCTCACGGAGCGGTCACGGCACACGCGGCACAGGCCCGGCCACGCAGTCCAGAGCTACCCTTCGCCGGTGACGCACGACCCCGCCGCCACCCCGGCCACCCCGCCGACCCCCGCCATCGCCGCCCTGGAGGCCGCCGCATCCCGTTCCGCGTCGTCCGCACCGAGATCGCCCGCAGCGCCGAGGAGAGCGCCCGGCTCCAGGGCATCGAGCTCGGCTCGCTCCTGCGGTCCATCCTCGTCCGCCGCGCCACGGACGACTTCGTGTTCGTCCTGGTCCCAGGCGGGCGCCGTTTCATCTGGCGAAGACTTCGCGCGCTCCTGGGCACCAACCGCCTCACGCTCCCCACCGAGGAGGAGGCGAAAGCCGAGACCGGCTACGTGCGCGGGGCGATCACCCCGTTCGGGGCACGGCGCGCGTGGCCGGTCATCGCTGACGCGTCGATCGAGGGCCTCGAGGTCGTGGCGATCGGCGGTGGCGCGAGGGGTGTGAACGTGCACCTCGCAGCCGCGGACCTGGTGGCGGCGACCGGCGCCCAGGTCGTGGACATCACGATCCCCGGAACCGGCGCCCGAGGGCTGAGACGGTCGTCGGACCGCGTTCCGGCCGCTACCATCGGCTCCATGACCCAGACCCCCGCGCCCGGACCCCTCGCCGGCATCCGCGTCGCCGACTGTTCCACGGTCCTCGCCGGTCCGTACTGCACGATGCTGCTCGCGGACCTGGGCGCGGACGTGGTCAAGGTAGAGCCGCCCCGAGGGCGATGCGACGCGCGGCTGGGGCCCGCCCTGGGTGGGCGACGAGGCGGCCGGGACCCGGACCGCGGCCTACTTCCTGGCGGTCAACCGCAACAAGCGATCCATCCGCCTGGACCTCAAGCAGGAGCCCGGGCGCGAGGTCTGCGCCTCCTCCGCGGCTCGGACGCCCTCGTGGAGAACTTCCGCGTCGGTGGCCTGGAGCGGCTCGGGTTCGGTGACGAGACGCTGACGGCCCTCAACCCGGACCTCGTCCATCTCGCCATCTCCGGCTTCGGCACGGACGGCCCGGACGCGGGGAAGCCCGGCTACGACTTCATCGTGCAGGCTGTCGGCGGGCTGATGTCGATCACGGGGGCGACGGACCCGGACGGTGGGCGGCCCACGAAGGTGGGGGTCGCGATAGCGACGTCGTCACGGGGCTGTTCGGCGCGGTGGCTGTGCTGGCGAGCCTGTCGGCCGAGGGCGCGCCGGTGACGGAACCGCTCCTGGTCAGCGCATCGACGTCTCGCTGCTCGAATCGACCCTCGCCATCCTGGTGAACCAGGCCCAGAACGCGTTCGTCTCGGGGCAGGCGCCCGGTCGCCTCGGCAACGCCCACCCGAACCTCGTCCCGTACGAGACCTTCCGCACCGCCGACGGGGAGATCGCCGTGGGCGTTGGCAGCGAGCGCCAGTGGCCGCGCCTGTGCGAGGCCCTCGGGCTGCCGAAGGCGTCGCGACCCGCGCTTCGCCACGAACGGCGGTCGGGTGGACCAGCCGCCGCCGTCCTCCGGCCCCTCCTGGCGGACCGGTTCCTCGGCTCGACCCACCGACGCATGGCTCACCGCCCTTGACGAGGCCGAGATCCCCGCCGGTGCCATCAACGACATCCCGGCCGCGTTCGCCGCCGCGCAGGCGCAGGCCCGTGGCATGACCGTGGACGTGGAGCACCCGGTCCTGGGCGCCGTGCGCCAGGTGGGAATCCCGTTTCGGCTGCTCCGCCACCCCGGCGACGATCCGCACCGCGCCCCCGCTCCTGGGCGAGCACACGGGCGAGATCCTGGCGGAGTTGGGCTACACACAGGCGGAGATCGAGGCGCTGGCAGCCGCCGGGATCACGTGAGAGCGTCACACGTGCGCCACGCACCCGGTGCCGACGCGAAGAAGCCGGCGGCCGCCCGGGGAAGGCGACCGCCGGCGAGGGACGGGGGAGGCTAGTTCAGCGGGTCGCCGTCGCCGGCCTGGAACAGGCCGAGTGCGCCTCGTCCGACGAAGTTGAATGCGTGCGTCACGATCGGGTACAGGCCGTCCTCGGCCATCGTGAACTCGATGACGGCGGCCTGGGCGGGCGAGAGATCGACGGCCTGGCCGGCCCCAGCTGCCGGTGTTGCCGACCTTGAGCTCGACGCCTCCCTCGATGACCCGATCGAAGATCGTGCCGACGATGTGGAACGAGCTGTCGATGCTGGGACCCGCATCGAGGACGAAGACCCGGACCCGCTTGCCGGTCTCGATCTGGATCGGGTTATCGAGGTACTGGTTGGCGATGCCGTTGAAGACCACGAAGTCGGGTGCCGGGTTGCCCGTGTCGGCCTTCGCCAGCGAGGCAGGCTCACCCTGCGGCCCGAGGTACCACTCGCTCTGGACGAAGGCAAACTCCTGGTCCACCTTGTCCAGCCCGCCCTTGGGCTCGACGATGACCATGCCGTACATGCCGTTGGCGATGTGATGGAGGGCCGGGGCAGTCCCGCAGTGGTACATCCAGACGCCGGCGAACCTCGCCTCGTACTCGTAGAGCTTCTCCTCGCCCGGGTTGATCGAGGTCATCTCGTCGTTCCAGGCGACCATCGACGCGTGGAAGTCGACCGAATGGGGAACCTTGTCGGTGGCCGGGTTCTTGAGATGGATCCGGATCGTGTCGCCGACCTGGACCCGGATGACCGGGCCCGGAACGGTGCCGCCGAAGGTCCACACGCTCTGGACGAAGCCGGTGGCGACGGTCATGAACTTCTCTTCGATGACGAGGTCGATGTCGTGAACCCTCCCCTCGAGGAGAGCCGGGGCCTTCGGGTCGTTCATGGTGTAGGCCGGGGCGTTCGGGTCTGCCTGGACGTCCGTGGCCGAGCGCCGGGCCGCCGTGACTATCGCCGCCGGCCGTGCTGCCCTTGACGCTGATGGCGCCCGGTGTCATCCCGGCGTCCGATGGCCCGGGATGGAGCAGATGAAGTCGATGCCCTCGGCCGGGACGTCCACGACTCCGGTCTCGCTCTGGCCGGCGTTCGCGGAGATCACCGTGCCGTCTGCGAACGTGAGGTCGTGGAGGATGCTGCCCGTGTTCTTGAGCGTGACCTCGTAGCGGCCGGCGGCGTCCACCTCGATGGCCTTCGGCTCGAACCCGAGGTCCACGGCAGTGATCTCGAGTGTGCCGAGGACGTCGCCGGACGGGGACGAGGCCGCTGCCGCGGTGGCAGCGGGCGCCGGAGTGGAAACGCTGGCGACCGTGTTCCCGCCGCCGGGGGCGCCGGCGCTGGTGTCGAACGACCAGGCAGGCTTGTCGGCCTTGGCGCAGCCGGCCGTCGCGATGGCGAGCAGCGCGGTCACGGCGATCAGGCGTCGAGTGCGGTTCATGGACGCATCCCTTCCCTTGGGGCCGCGGTGGGTACGGTAACTATCAGTAACTTAGTAGATGTTTGAGAAGTGACAAGCAGCCCTTTTGACGGGAGCCAGGTGGCCCCCACCTTCCGGCCGGGCCCCCGACGCGGCGACGACCGGCGCGTTGTCGTGGCCTCCGTGGTGGTTGCGGCCGGTTTTCTCCTCGTCGCGGCCGCCGCCGCGCTCGCCAGGGCGACCGGCGCCGATGCCCTGCCTCCGTGGCTGCCGCTCCACCTTGCCCTCGCCGGCGGTGCCTCCACCGCCATCTCGGGGGTGATGCCCTTCTTCGTGGCCGCGCTGGCGGCGGGCAACCCGGCTCCCGTGCGCCTGCGCGTGACCTCGGTCGCGCTGGTCGCGATCGGGGCGGCGCTCGTGAGCGTGCGCGGGTTCGCGCCTTCCGCCGATCTCGTCCCGGCCACCGGCGGGTGCGTCTATCTCGCGGGGATCGGGGCCGTGGCGCTGGCCGTCCGGGCATCCGGACGCGCCGGGCTGATGATCCGCCGACCGGTGGTGACCGCCGGCTACATGCTGGCGCTGCTGAACGTGGCGATCGGGACGTCGCTCGGGACGCTGGCCGCGGCCGGCTGGCCGCCCGTGCTGGACCGGTGGGCGGAGCTGCGGCCGGCGCACGCATGGACGAACGTCCTGGGGTTCGTGTCGCTGATCATCGTCTCGACGCTGCTGCACTTCCTGCCGACGGTCCTCGGGACTCGGATCGTGCCGCGGGGGAGTGCGGCGCTGGCGGTGATGGGCACGGCGCTGGCGGCACCACTCGTGGTCACGGGGCAAGCTGACCGGGGTTGGGGCTGTGGCCGGTGGCGGCGCGGTCCTGGCGATGGTTGGCGCGGGAGCGATGGTCCTGGAGGCGTCACGCGTGTACCGCGCCCGGGGGACCTGGACGACGGACCCGGGCTGGCATCGGATGTCGGGCATCGGGCTGCTGGCCGGGGTGGGGTGGTTCGCGGTGGGGACGACGCTCGCATCGGTGCTCGTCCTCGCGGCCGCGCTGGGCCTCGTGCCGGCCGGGGAGGCGTGGCGGTCGCCGCTCGTCGTCGCCCCGCTGGTGGTCGGCTGGGTCGTCCAGGTGCTGGTCGGATCATGGACCCACCTGCTGCCGGCGATCGGGCCGGGTGGGCCGAGGGAACACGGCGTCCAGCGCGAGGTGCTGGGTCGGGCCGCAACGCCCCGCCTGGTGACGCTCAACGCCGGGACGGCGTGCTCGCGGTTGGGTGGCCGCTCGGGATCGGGGTGCTGGCGGGCACCGGGGCGCTCCTGGCCGCCGGTGCCGTGGTGGCGAGCGTCGGCCTGGCCGCGTCGGCGCTCCGGGTGCGGGCGCGGGTGCTCACCGCAGGCTGAGTGAGGCAGGAAGCGTCGCCGCACTGGGCGCGGGCGCAGGTGCCGAATCGCCGAAGCAGCGAAGCGGCGACGATCGCGGGCCGGAGCGGGCCGGAGCGGGCCGGAGCGGGCCGCTTTCACCCTAGACGGAAAGGTCAGCCCCACCGGCGTGCGCCGCCCGGGACGGATCCGATGCGAACAGGCGGTCCTGCGTGTACTGGTAATGGATCCCGACCGCCTCGATCGCCCCGCGGATGTCGCCCTCTGCGATGCCGGTGGCGATGTGCCGGTGGTACTCGACGGGTGGGGTCCAGCCCAGGGACTCACGCTCGGCCAGCGCGGTCCGCATCAGCAGGACGGTCTGCGATGCCAGGTGGTCGAACAGCGCGAGCAGGCGGCCGTTGCCCGAGAGCCGGCAGTAGGCCCGGTGGAAGGCCATGTCGGTCTCCCAGGCTGCCGCGAGGTCCTCCCGCCCGTACGCCGCCTCGACGTCCGCCAGGATCTCGAACAGGTCCGCGATGTCGGCCTCGGTTGCCCTGGCGACAGCGAGGGGGATCGCGGCCTCCTCGATCGCCCTGCGCAGAACGTAGACCTCAGCCAGGTCCGTCTCGGTGAGGCTGCTCACGAACGTGCCGCGGCGCGGGAGGTCAACCGCCAGCCCGTCTCGGGCAAGCTCGGCGAGCGCATCGCGGATCGGACCGCGTGACACGCCGAACCGATCGGCCAGCTCCGTCTCCACCAGCCGCGTGCCGGCCGGGAGACGTCCATCGAGGATCTCCTCGCGGAGCTGCTCGGCGACCGACTCCCACAGCTGCTTGTGCGCCAACGCCGTCATCGACCCTCCGTCAACCGGGGCCAATAGGGCACCCGGAAGCATCGTTCGGACCCCAAGAATGGGCGTTGACAGGGGTATTGTCAACAGTTAGCATTCCGCCAACCGTTGGGTGGCGACGGGGTCGCCATGCTCGCGAACGATGGCCGGCGATACCAGCAAGTGACAGGAGCAGCATCGATGGGCAGTTTCCCGACCAGCGCCAAGGTCGTCATCATCGGCGCCGGCATCGTCGGCAACAGCATTGCCTACCACCTTGCGAACCTCGGGTGGAAGGACATCCTCCTCATCGACAAGGGACCGTTGCCCAACCCGGGCGGCTCGACCGGCCACGCGTCGAACTTCCTGTACCTGGTCGACCACAACAAGGAGATGGCGGAGCTGACGCTCGAGAGCGCCCGCCAGTACAAGGACTGGGGTGTCTACACGGAATGCGGCGGCCTCGAGGTCGCGCGCTCTGAGACGCGCCTGAACGAGCTGCGCCGCAAGATGGACTCGTCCAAGAACTGGGGCATCGACTCCCGCCTGGTGACCCCCGCCGAGATCAAGGAGCTTGTCCCGTTCATCGACGAGTCGATCCTCGTCGGTGGCTTCTACACGCCGGGCGTCGGCGTCTGCGACTCCCTGCAGTTCGGGACGCTGTGCCGCGAGAAGGCCGAGGCGATGGGCGCCCTGACGTCGTTCGCGAACACCGAAGTCACCGCGATGGGTGTCGAGGACGGCCGCATCAGGAGTGTCACGACCAGCCGCGGCACCATCGAGGCCGAGTACGTCGTCATCGCATGCGGCGTCTGGGCCCCGCTCCTGGCCGAGATGGCCGGCGCGCGGATCCCGCTCACCCCGGTCGTCCACCAGATGGCCGACTACGGCCCCGTCGAGATCTTCGAGAAGTCGTCCAAGGCGATCGAATACCCGATCGTCCGCGACATGGACGTCCTCATGTACGAGCGCCAAGACGGCATCGGCTTCGAGGTGGGCTCGTACGCCCACCGCTCCATCCTGCACGACCCCGAGAGATCCCGTCCAACGAGGAGGCCGCCCTCTCGCCGACGGAATTCCCCTTCACCCAGGGTGACTTCGACCCGCAGCTCGAGGACGCCCTCGAGCTCTTCCCCGCCATCCTCGGCGACGAGAAGGTCGGCCAGAAGTACGCCATCAACGGCCTCATCGCCCTCACGCCGGACGGCATGCCGCTCCTGGGCGAGACGCCCGAGGTCAAGGGCCTCTGGTCCGCCGCCGCGGTCTGGGTCAAGGAAGGGCCGGCGGTCGGCAAGTCCATCGCCGAGTGGATGGTCCACGGCGAGCCCGAGATCGACTGCAACCAGTCCGACATCAGCCGCCTCCACGGTCACCAGAAGACCCGCCAGCACACGAAGGCCCGCGCCTTCGAGGCGTTCCCCAAGACCTACGGCATCGTCCACCCGGCCGAGCAGTACCTGTCCGACCGCGACCTGCGCATGACGCCGATGAACGAGTGGCAGCGCGCGCACGACGCCGAGTTCTTCGAGGTCGCCGGCTGGGAGCGGGCGCAGTGGTACAACAGCAACGCCCCGCTCGTTGAGAAGTACGGCGTCAAGACCCGGCCGAACGAGTGGGATGCCCGCTGGTGGAGCCCCATCATCAACGCCGAGCACCTCGCCATGCGCGAGTCGGCCGGCATCTTCGACCTCTCCGCGTTCGCCATCTTCGACATCGTCGGCCCGGGCGCCCTGGCGTCCGTCCAGAAGGTCGCGATGCGCCAGATGGACGTCAAGGTCGGCCGCGTGGTGTACACGCCGGTCCTCTCGGAGACGGGCGGCTTCAAGTCCGACCTCACGATCATGCGGCTCGAGAAGAACGTCTTCCGCGTGGTCACCGGCGGTGCCCACGGCATGGCCGACCTCAAGTGGTTCAAGGACCACCTCGAGGACGACGCGGCGCTCGTCGACCTGACGACCGCCTACACGACGATCGGTCTCTGGGGTCCCAACGCCCGCAAGATCGTCCAGTCGATCACCCGCGAGGACATGTCGGCACGACGCCTTCAAGTTCGGCACCTGCAAGACCGTCGAGATCGGCTCGCAGATGACGCTGGCGTCGCGCATCAGCTACGTCGGTGACCTGGGCTGGGAGATCTACGTCCCGATGGAGCAGGGCCAGCGGCTCTGGAGCGAGCTCTGGGAAGCCGGCCAGGCCCATGGCATCACCGCCTGCGGCATGGGCGTGTACGGCACCACCGGCCGCCTCGAGAAGAGCTATCGCGCCTACGGCGCCGAGCTCGACAACGACTACGACGTCGTCGAGGCCGACATGGCGGGCGCCAGGGTCAAGGACCAGGACTTCATCGGCAAGGAGGCCGTCCTGGCCGTCCTCGGCAAGCAGCCGGCGGCGATCTGCTGCTCGCTGACCGTCGACGACCACACCTCGGCCAGCGGGCGAGCGCCGGTACATGCTGGGTCGCCAGCCGATCGTCCTCGCCGACGGCTCCGAGATCGTGGACGCCAAGGGCCGCCGCTCCTACGCCACCTCCGCGGGCGCCAGCCCGTCAACCGGCAAGCACGTCCTCATGGCGTACCTGCCGCCGGAGCACGCGGTCGAGGGCAACAAGCTCTTCGTGCAGTACTTCGCCGAGCAGTACCCGGTGACCGTCGCGGTCGTCGGCGCCCGGCCGCTGTTCGACCCCGAGAACCTCCTCATCCGGGCCTGAAGATGAAGATCCTGGTCTGCATCAAGCGCGTCCCGGCGGTCGCCGGCCGGATCACCCTCACGGAGGATGACCGCGCGATCGACATCAAGTACCTCGGCTTCGCCATCGGGCCGCACGAGGAGTGCGCGGTCGAGCAGGCCGTGCGCCTCGTCGAGGAGCACGGCGGCGAGTCCGTGGTCCTCACCCTCGGCCCCGCAGAGGCGCTCGAGCAGCTCCGCGATGCCATGTCCATCGGCGTCTCGCGGGCGATCCACCTCGTCACCGACGGGGAGGAGTGGGACCCGGAGTCCACGGCCACCGCGATCGTCGAGGCCATCCTGGAGGACGAGGCCGGGAGCGGCCCGTTCGACATGCTCCTCATGGGCAACGAGGCCGGCGACACCGGCGGTTACCAGGTCGCGGTCCGCGTCGGGCGCACGCTGGGCCGGCCCGTCCTGACCGGCATCAAGGGCCTGGCCGTCGCCGATGGCGTGGCGCGCGCCGAGCAGGAGGCTGCCGGCGGGCGTGACGTCTACGAGGTCAACCTGCCGGCGGTCGTCGGCGTCCTCGAGGGCATCAACCTCCCGAGGTATCCCTCGGTCCCGGGCCGCATCCGGGCGAGGAGCAAGCCCGTGGCGGCGACAAACCCGGCGCGGCCGGACCAGCGGCTCGAGATGATCCGCCTGGCCGTGCCCAGGGGCGAGACGAAACAGGCGACGATCCTCGGCAGCGGTGCCTCGGCAGCCGCCGCCGCGGTGGACATGCTCGACAGCGTTGGGGTGCTCTAGATGGGACTCGTCCTCGTCCTCGTCGCGAGCGCCGACGGCGCCGTCGACAAGGTCTCCCTCCAGGCCCTGACCCTCGGCTCGGCGCTCGCCGCCGGGGGGCCGGTCCACGCGCTGCTCGTCGGCGACCAGGCCCTTGCGGCGGAGCTCGGAGACGGGGGTGCCACGCACGTCCACGTTGCCGAACACCCGGCCCTCGCCGCGTTCGCGCCCGACGCGATTGCCGCGATCGTGGACGACCTGGCCTCGAGCCTCGGTGCCGACGTGGTCGTCGGCGCCGGGACGGAGGCGGGCAACACCGTGATGGCCCGCGTGGCGGCCCGGGCCGGGCTCCCGTTCGCCGCGAACTGCACCGCGGCGACTCCGGGCAGCCCGATGACCGTCACGAGGCTTCGCTGGGGCGGCAGCCTCCTCGAGGAGGCCGTCCTCCATGCCGAACGGGCGATCCTGACCGTCGCGCCGCATGCCATCACGGCCACGCCCACCGGTGGGGTCGCCGCCGTGGAGGCGTTCACGCCCCAGCTCGATGACGCAGACCTGGCGGTCCGCGTGGTGGACCGCCTCCCCGCGGCCACCGGCGGGGTGTCGCTCGCCGACGCCCGGGTCGTCGTGACCGGCGGACGCGGTGTCGGCTCGGCCGACGGCTTCACGCCCGTCGTGGAGCTCGCCGACCTCCTGGGTGCCGCCGTCGGCTGCTCCCGGGCCGTCACGATCTCGGGCTGGCGCCCGCACACCGAGCAGGTTGGCCAGACCGGGACGAAGATCGCACCCGACCTGTACATCGCGGCCGGTGTCAGCGGCGCGACCCAGCACATGGCCGGGTGCAAGGGCGCCAAGCTGGTCCTCGCCATCAACAAGGATGCCGAGGCCCCGATCATGTCGGACGCCGACTACGCCGTCATCGGGGACCTGCACGAGGTGCTCCCCGCCATCAGCGCGGAGATCCGCAGGAGGCGCGGCGCCTGACCAACACGGCGAGAGCCTGGGAGGGTGGCGGTCCGGCCTGCATGGAGCCCGACGACGGCCTCGACGACGCCGTCCCCTGACTCACGGCCGAGCCGGGGCACGGGCTGGGTCCGGTCTGTCAGCCGTCGAGAGCTACCAGCGGCCGGACCCGGGGGCCATGAACTCGCGCGGCAGGTGTATGTCCCACAGCGCCCGGATCTTCTCGTCCACCGCCGGATCGACGTTCCCCGGGTAGTGCTCGGCCAGGATCGCGCGCACCCTGGCGCGCGCTCTCTCGCGCACATCGACTCGGCCGCCCTCTTCCCAGGCGGACGGCGTGTCCCGGTTGCCCACCTTCGGGTACACGAAGTCGCGGCGCATGCGCGCCCTGGTCTCCGGCCGACTGAGGTAGTGGCCGTCCTCGAGGACGGCGCCACGGATCGCCTCGACCGACAGCGTGTCCTCGTTGACCTCGATGCCCCGGACCGTGCGCTGCACGGCGGCGAGCATCTCGTTGTCGAGCACGAACGCCTCGAGCGAGACGCCCATCAGGCTCGCCTGCATGCCGGCCGCCTCGAGGATCATCGACGCGCCGGCGTTGGCCGTCAGCGCGAGCGAGAGCGCCTTCTCGGCGCCGGCCTGCACATCGGGCGCCTTGGAGTCGGTCATGCCCGCCGCGATGCTCGCCGGGAGTCGCCAGAAGTGCGTCAGCTGGGCGAAGCCCGAGGCCAGGAGCCCCTGCTCGGCCGCGCCGGCGGAGCTGGCACCGGTCCGCAGATCCGAGACGAACGGAAAGGCCGAGAGGTGGACCCGGCAGTTGGGGTCGAGCAGGTAGGCGAAGACGAGTCCCGCGAGGCACTCAGCGGCCGTCTGGGCGATCATCGCGGCGAGCGTCACGGGGCTGGTGCTGCCGGCCTGGCCTGCCGAGACCACGCCGACCGGCATGCCCGCCATGACCGCCGCCTCGAGAGCGTCGCACGAGTCGGCGGCGAACCGCAGCGGTGGGATGACGTGGCAGCAGGACGCCGAGCAGAACGGGCGCTCGCGGAACCGGCCCTCGCCGCCCAGGACCATGTCGAACATCCTGACGGCTGCGCGTACCGAGTCGCCGTTGACGAAGCTGGCCGTGAAGTGCTTCGTCGTGCCTTGCAGGCAGGCGTACGCGGTGTTGATGTCAAGGACGGAAGCCTCGGCGATGTCCGCGGCGGCGATCGGTCGCCAGAAGAAGTGGATGTTCTCCATCCGGTCGACAAGCCGGGCGACGTCGTAGAGGTCGGCGACCGAGGCCGGGCGGTAGCCGCCCGTGGCGAAGTCCACGATGTTGGGCGATGCCCCGCCGGTACCGGTGTGGAGTCGCCCCTCACCAACCTCGAAGTCATGGCGCGGGTCCCGCCCCGGCAGGACCAGCGTGTGCGGGGCGTTGGCGATCACATCCTCGACGAGGGTGCGGGGAAAGCGCAGCCGCCCGTGCTCGTCCACCCAGCCTCCCCTGGAGCCCACGACCTCGATCAGGCGGGGCGTCGGATCCCCGAAGCCGACCTGCTCCATGATGTCGAGAACGCCCTGGTGCATGCGGGCCAGCTCGTCCGGCGTCATGGGCATGAAGCGTCCGCTGGGAAGGCCCGGCCAGACGGGCGACGCGGCGTCCGGGACCGGCGGCTGGTGGACCGGATGTGCAGTTCCCATGTGACTCTCCTTGCTCCGACGGACTGGGCGGTTGCGGGTGGGTCAGGCGCGGATGCGGGCGTTTGACGGGTCGTAGGGAGCCTTGAGCGAGGCTGAAGCGGTGTATCGCTCGCAGGCGATCTCGAGTTCGTAGCGGCCGGCGGCCAGCCAGCCGGGCGTGACCGGCCCGTCGCTGCGTGTGACGTACCCCAGACCGATGGATCGGCCGATCGTGTGGCCGAACATCGCCGAGGTGATCCAGCCGACCAGCTCGCCGTCCCGCAGGATCGGCTCATTGTGGTACATGAGAGGCTCCGGGTCGTCGAGGACGAACACGGCCAGGCGCCGGCCGGGGACGTCCGCCGTCCGCTGGCGCAGGAGCGCGTCGCGGCCGATGAAGCCGCCTGGCTTGTCCCAGGCGGCCGTGAACGCGAGGCCGGCCTCGATGAGCGTGTCGCGGTCCGCCATGTCATGGCCCCAGTGGCGGTACGCCTTCTCGATCCGCAGGCTGTTGAGCGCGTGATAGCCCGCGTGGCGGAGACCGAATGACTCACCCGCCTCCACGATGGCGTCGTAGACGTGGGTCGCGAACTCGGTCGGGAGGTACAGCTCCCAGCCAAGTTCGCCCACGTAGGTGGTGCGGGCAGCGCGGGCGAACGCGTAGCCGAGGTCGATCTCGCGCACGGTCCCGAACGGGAACGCGGCGTTGGACAGGTTGGCCTCGGACATCGACCGCAGGAGGTCACGCGAGCGCGGACCCATGATCGAGATCACGGTCTCGGCCGACGTCACGTCGGTCAGCAGCACGTGGGCGTCGGTGTCGATGTGCCTGCGCAGCCAGTCGAGGTCTCGCTGGATCTGGGTGCCGGTGGTGACGACCAGGTATCGGTCCTCGGCGAGACGGGTGACGGTGACGTCTGCCTCCACGCCGCCGTGCTGGTTGCAGAACTGCGTGTAGGCGATGCGGCCCGGTTCGAAGTCGATGTCGGCCGTGCAGATCCGGTTCAGCTCGCGGGCGGCGTCTCGCCCGGCCACCTGGAGCTTGCCGAAGCTGGTCTGATCGAACAGCGCCACGTTCTCGCGGACGGCCTGGTGCTCCCCCGCGGAGTAGGGGAACCAGTTCTGGCGCCCGTAGTTGTACTCGTATTCGGGAGCGACCCCGGCCGGCGCATACCAGTTCGCCCGCTCCCAGCCACCGACTTCCCCGAAGCACGCGTTGCGGGCGACGAGCCGGTCATGGAGCGGTGAGCGGCGGATGCCCCGGGCGGTCGTCATCTGCCTGAACGGCCAGTGGGTCGCGTAGACGATTCCCACCGTCTCGGTCGTCCGC
The DNA here is from genome assembly GCA_963788375.1 of uncultured Chloroflexia bacterium. GTDB lineage: Bacteria > Chloroflexota > Limnocylindria > Limnocylindrales > CSP1-4 > CAIXZV01. The sequence goes on along the minus strand of CAWBGT010000006.1, from coordinate 19,085 downwards.
TGGTACAGGTACCGGCGGTTGCGCTGGAACGGCATGAACCGCCGGATGTCCACCTCCCAGAGGTCCATCGGCGGGCGGTCGTCCACGATCCAGTCCGCGACCGCGCGGCCAGCGCCGCCGCCGGTCGCGAAGCCGCTGGAGTTGAACCCCGCGGCGACGAAGTAGCCGTCCAGCTGCGGGGCCTCGCCCAGGATGTAGCGGCCGTCCGGCGTGAAGGCCTCGGGGCCGTTGAAGAACAGCTGGATGCCCTTCTCGCCGAACACGGGGATCCGGTTGACGGCCTTGAGGATGTACGGCTCGAGGTGGTCCCAGTCCGCCGGCAGCGTCAGGAACTCGGCGTCGGCCGGGATCCCCTCGGTCGCCCAGGGCTTCGCGCCCGGCTCGAAGAAGCCCACCATCAGCTTGCCGGCCTCGTTGCGCGCGTAGGTGCCGTCGTCGGGCATCCGCAGCACCGGCAGGTCCGGCGCAAGTGCCTCGATCGGCTCCGTGACGAGGTAGAAGTGCTCGGCCGCGTGGAGAGGGATCGCCACGTCGTCCCGGGCGCCCAGTTCGCGCGCCCACATGCCGGTGCAGTTGACGACGTACTCGCAGGCGATCGTCCCCTGGTCGGTCTCCACGCCCGAGACCCGGCCCTCGCGGCGCAGGATCCGCGTCACGGTCGTGTTCTCGAGCACGCGGGCGCCGCCCAGCCTCGCCGCCCGGGCCAGGGCGAGGGTGACGTCCACGGGATTGGCCATCCCGTCCTTGGGGATGAACGCGGCGCCGAGCACGCCGTCGGTGCTCATGAGCGGCCATATCTCGCCCAGGCGCCCGGCCGTGATGAGCTCCATTTCGATCCCCGCGGTGGTCGCCATGGACACGTTGCGGCGGATCTCGTCCCAGCGTCCCTCCGTGTGCGCGACCAGGACCGAGCCGTGCTGCACGAACCCGGTGCTGTCGCCGGTCCGTCGCTCGAGCTCACGGAACAGCTCCTTGGAGTAGCTCGCGAACGCCGTCATGCTGTGCGACGCGCGCAGCTGGCCCACGAGGCCGGCCGCATGCCAGGTTGTGCCGCTGGTGAGCTTCCGCCGCTCGAGGAGGACCACGTCTCTCCAGCCGCGCTCCGTCAGGTGGAAGGCGACGCTTGCGCCGACGATGCCGCCGCCGATGACGACGACCCGCGCGGCGGACGGACGGCCCTCGGCGCCGCCGGCCCGGGTGGGCGACTCGTCCGTCATCGGTGCGACTCCTCGGTTGAGTGGTGGCCGGGCAGCCCGACCTGCTGTGGTGCCACCAGCGTAGGACAACTGTACTGTGCCTGACAACAGCATGGTACAGTTGAACTGTATTCCGCACGACGGTGCCGCTCGGCCCGCGGAGGATGGAGGTGAACGCGGATGGGGCAGGGCACAGGCACCCCGACCGCGCTGCCCTCCAATCCGGAGGCGATCCTTCGGCTGCTGTCCGCGACGCTGGGCCAGCTGCCGCCCCAGGTCCGTCAGGCGGCGACGTTCGTCCTCGAGAACCCCGGCAAGATCGCCGTCTCGTCGATGCGTACCGTGGCCGACACGGCGGGCGTCAAGCCGAACACGCTGGTGCGGATGGCCCGGGCCGTGGGGTTCCCGGGGTACGAGGAGTTCCGAGCGCCGTTCCGCGACCACGCCGCGGAGGGGGCTGTCTCGTTTCCCGACCGCGCGCGGTTCCTGCAGGGACTGGGACAGGGGACCAGACACGGGGCGGTGCTCGCCGGGATGGCCGGCGCGGCGCTCGCGAACCTCGAGACGATGTTCTCGGGGGTCTCCACGGCGTCGCTCTGCGCTGCCGCGGACCTCGTCAACCGCGCCGTCCACGCGTATGTCCTGGGCGTTGGGACGTCCAAGCCGCTTGCCGAGAACTTCGCCTATGTCGCCGGGATGGCGCTCGACAATGTCACGGCAATCCCGACGATCGGCCTTGCGATCGACGATGTGGGCCGGATGACCGAGCAGGACGCGCTGGTCGCCATCACCTTCAGCCCCTTCCGGGTGGAGATCGTTGAGGCCGTCCGGCTCGCCGCCGCGCGGGGCGTCCCGATGATTGCAGTCACCAACACCCACGCGTCGCCGCTCATCCCGCTCGCTGCCCACGCGTTCGTGGTCCCCACCAATTCGCCGTTGCCGTGGTCGTCGAACGTCGCCACGACTGCGCTCCTCGAGACGATCCTCGCCTTCATGTTCGCCCGGTCCGAGGGGGATGTCGCGGGCGCGATCGACCGGTTCCACGCCACCCGGCGCGCGGCCGGCATCTACACCGGCAACCCCGGCTGACCGGCACCCGGCGCGGCCCGAAGGAGACCCCGATGCAGTACGCCCACCCCGGACTCGCCGATCCCGAGTACTACGTCGCTGGCCTGCCGGCCGACTACGTCGCGGCGCGCTACGGGATCGACCCCTCCCAGATCTCCAAGCTGGGGTCGGCCGAGAACCCGTTCGGCGCGTCCCCCAGGGCGGTCGAGGCCGTGAACGACGCCATGGGCAGGCTCCACCTGTACCCGGCCTGGACCGCCCAGCCGCTGCGCGAGAAGATCGCCGCCATGTACGGCTACTCGCCGGACCATGTCGTGTGCGGGTCGGGCGAGACCGAGGTGATCTCGCTCCTCATCCGGGCCTTCTCGCAGCCGGGCGGCGAGGTGCTTATGCCAGCGCCGTGCTTCCCGATCTACCACCTGTTCGCCGAGGCCGAGGGCCGCAAGGTGGTCCTGTCACACCGTGCGACCAACCCGGCCACGATGGCCATCGACCTCGACGCGTACATCGCTGCGATCAAGCCCACGACCCAGATCGTGTTCCTCACCAACCCGCACAGTCCGTCGGGTACGTGGCTGGAGGAGGCCGACGTGCGGCGGGTGGTGGAGGCCGCGCCCAACGCCCTTGTTGTCCTGGACGAGGCGTACGTCCACTACAGCGAGACACCCGGCTACATCCACCTCGCGCGCGAGTACGAGAACCTCATCGTCCTGCGCACGTTCTCCAAGGCCTTCGGCCTGGCCGGCCTTCGGATCGGCTTCGGCGTCGCACCTGTCCCGGTCATCCGCGCCTTGCTGGCGGTGAAGCCGACGTGGAACCTGGGCCAGCTCCAGATCGCGGGTGGCGTTGCCGCGCTCGACGATGACGCCCACGTGGAACGGACCGTGCAGGCGATCGTCGCGGGCCGTGCCTACGTGGCTGAGCGCTTCCGGGCCCTCGACCGGTTCGAGATGATCCCGGGCAGCCGCTCGAACTTCTTCCTGGTCCGGATCCTGGATCCGGGCACGGACTCCACCAGGGTGTTCAACGGCCTGCTCGAGCGGGGGGTGATCGTCAAGGACGGTTCGGTCAGCTTCCGCGGGCTCGAGGACCGCTACCTCCGATCCGACGTGAACCTCCCGGTGCACATGGACCGCCTGGCCACCGCGCTCGCCGACCTCCCGTGACCGGGGCACCGACCGCCTCGAGGGCGCTCGCTGACTTCCTCGCCGGGCTATCGGGCCGGGTCGACGAGCGCCTCGTCGTGCTGGCAGTGGATCGCATCGTGGACACCGTCGGTGTGATGATCCACGGGGCGCGTCAGCCGTGGTCGCGGGCGGTCGCGGCCCATGCCCTGGCAACCGGAGCCGACGGTGCGTCCACGCTCGTGGGCGTCGGAGCCTCTCGCTCAGCGCCCATGGCCGCCCTCGCCAACGGGGCGGCCGCGCACGCGTTCGAGCTCGACGACGTGCACGAGGAGGCCATCAGCCACCCGGGCGCCGTGGTCGTGCCGGTGGCGCTCGCGCTCGCCGAGGAGACCGGCGCCTCGGGGCGCGACCTGCTCGAGGCAGTGGTGATCGGCTACGAGGCCATGGGGCGGGCCGGCATCGCGGTGGGCCCGGTGTCCCACATGCTGCGCGGCTTCCATCCCACCTCGATGTCAGGGGTGTTCGGCGCCGCCGCGGCTGCCGGGCGCCTCCTCGGGTTCGACGGCGCCCGGCTGAACCACGCTTTCGGCCTCGCGGCATCCGTGGCCTCCGGCACCATGGAGTTCGCCGCCTCGGGCGGGATGGCAAAGCGCCTGCATGCGGGTCGGGCGGCCGAGGGCGGGCTGCTGGCCGCCCTGCTCGCAGCGCGTGGTATCGAGGGTGCGGAGGACGGTCTCGCGGGCAGGTACGGGTTCTGCCGCGTGTTCACCGATCGGCCGCAGGTGGACCTGCTCACCGCCGGTCTCGGCTCGCGCTGGATGATCGACGAGATCACAACCAAGCCCTATGCCGCCTGCAGCGACATCCATCCCATGATCCAGGCGGCGATGGAGCTGCGCGAGATCCATCGACTGGACCCGGAGCGGGTCGTCTGGATCGAGGCCGAGGGGCCCACCAAGGCCGCCGTCCAGAACAGCCTGGACGGGACGACATCGGTGATGGCGGCGCAGTACTCCGCGCAGTTCAACATCGCGGCTGCGCTGCTGGCCGACCCACGCGATCCGGCGACCTACGCTCCGGAGAGGATTGCCGACCCGCGCCTCGCTGCGATGCAGGCGCGCGTGCGCTCGGTCACTCCGGCGCCGGAGTTCGACGCCACCTACGCGTGGAAGATGGGCGGCCGCATCCGGATCGGCCTGTCCGACGGCCGCGCGATCGAGCGCGAGATCCACGGCCAGCTCGGGTCGATGCACGACCCGCTCGACAGCCGCCAGGTGGACGACAAGTTCTCGCGCCTTGTCGATGCCGGCGGCGACCCACCGATGGGTGCAGAGCTGCTCGCGACGCTCCGCTCCGTCCGTGAGGGCCGGGTGGCGGACATCACGCGACGCCTGCTGCTCATGGCGCCGGACGCACCAGCTGCCCGAGGCCCCCACGAGATCGCGAGCCGCCTGCCCGCGGCCCCAGGAGGCAAATGACATGGTCACGAGCGCGCGGGTCGTGGTGGTCGGCGGCGGCGTCGTTGGCACGAGCGTCCTGTACCACCTGGCCGAGCGGGGCTGGACGGACACGGTCCTGTGCGAGAAGGACCAGCTGACCTCCGGGTCCACGTGGCACGCGGCGGGACACGTCATCGCGTACGGGCTCAATCCCGCCAACTGTCGGCTGAACGAGTACAGCTGCCGTCTCTGGGCCGATCTCGAACGGCGAACGGGGCAGCCGTCTGGTTTCCACCAGGTGGGGAACCTGCGTCTGGCCACTGCCCCCGGCCGGCTCGACGAGTACCGCCGGTTCATCGGGCTGGCCGAGACGCTGGGCATCCGCGCCGAGCTCCTCGACGCCGACGGCGTCAAGGACGTATGGCCGCTCGTTGACACGACCGGGCTCCTGGGCGGTCTGCTCACGCCGGAGGACGGCCACGCCGACCCGACGGAACTCACGATGGCGCTCGCGGCCGGCGCGCGCCAGCTGGGCGCCACGATCCTCCAGCACACGGAGGTGACGGGGTTCACGGAGCACCCCGGCGGCTGGCGCGTCCACACGAGCGCCGGCGACATCGACTGCGAGCATGTCGTCTCGTGCAGCGGCAACCAGAGCGCGGAGGTCCTCGGCATGGTCGGCCTGCCGTCGCAGGTGGTCTCGCTCCGGCACCAGTTCCTCGTCAGCGGTCCCATCCCTGCCTTCGCCGAGCACCGCCGTCTCGGACTGCCCGAGATGCCCGTCATGCGCGACCCCGAGCAGCTGTTCTACGTCCGCCCCGAGGTGGACGGGGTGGTGCTCGGGTTCTTTGGCGGGCGTGGCGAGTCCGTGTTCATGAACGGCGTGCCACGCAATTTCGTCCGGGCGCTGCTCGGGCCGGACGTGGACGCCCTCCTGCCGTACGCGGTCGCGGCCGCCGAGCGCGTGCCCTCGCTCGAGGATCTCGAGATCCGGAGCATCGTCAACGGACCCATGCCGTACTCGCCCGACGACCTCCCGATGGTCGGGCCCGTGCCAGGCCATCGCAACTTCTGGCAGGCCGAGGGGACTCCCAACGGCATCACGCTGGCAGGCGGCATCGGCTGGCAGCTGGCCACCTGGATCACGGAGGGCGAGCCCTCGATCGATATGGGCGCGCTCGACCCGCGCAGGTTCGGTTCCCACGCCACCCGCACGTGGAGCGCCCGCAAGACCGAGGAGGCCAACGAGCGGACCTACCAGGTGCCCCTGCCCGACGAGGAGCTGGCCGCCGGTCGCCCGCTCAAGACGACGCCGATCCACGACCTCCTGGCAGCGCGCGGCGCCGTGTTCGGCGAGGTGCACGGCTGGGAGCGCCCCAACTGGTTTGCGCCTGCGGGCGCCGAGCCGGTGGAGCGGTACGGCTTCCGAGAGCAGTCGTGGGGCGATCAGGTAGCCCGGGAGTGCGCCGCAATCCGCGGCAGTCTTGCGGCGGCGGACCTGTCCCACGGCGCCCGGATCGAGGTGGCAGGCCCCGGCGCGCGGCCAGTCCTCGAGCTTCTGGTGCGGCCGGCCGTCCCCGAGGCCGGCCACGCCGCGAGCGCGTGGGTCCCGACCGGGCGCGAGACCGTCGGCCTCGTGGTCGGCATCCAGGCCGATGCGGACGACCGGTTCATCGTCAGCTCCGCGGCCGGCTCGGAGCGCCTCTGCCGCGACCTGATCGAGCGTGCCACGGGCGGTCGCTCCGACGTGCGCCTGGCGGACCTCACGGGACGCGAGGGCTGCCTGCTCCTGTCCGGGCCCACGGCGCCGGCGATCCTGCGGGGCTTGTCGCGGTCCGACATCCGCGACCTGGAACCGGTCGAGTTCGACGAGCGGCGGTTCCCGGTCGGCGCGGCGCACCGCGTCCTCGTGAACTACGCGCCGGTGCTTGCCGTCCGCACCGACGCCTTCGGACAGCCGGCGTGGGAGCTGCACACCGCGTCGGAGTTCCTGCGCCACGTGTACCTCGAGGTGGCTGCCGCCGCTGACGGCCTGACGCTGATCGGCGCGCGATCCCTTGAGGCGATGCGCCTCGAGTTCCGAACGCCAGCGTGGGGACGGGAGCTCGACGGCGACACCCTGCTCGTCGCCGACGGCTGCGAGCGCCGGGGTGACGAGCCGTGGCCGGCAGGACTCCGCAAGGCAGGCGAGCCGGGCAGCCCGACCCGCCGCCGGCTCGCGTCGGTCCTCCTGGATGCCGCCCCGCCGTTCCCTCTCGCCGCCAACCAGCCGATCCGGGATGCTGCCGGCCGTATCATCGGCGTCGCCACCTCGGCGGGCACGGACACCTCATCCGGGTTCGGCGTCGTGCTGGGCTACCTCGACCTCGACATCGAGCCCGGCGACGCCGTGACCCTCACCGCCCTCGGCGACCGCCTGCCCGCCGTCGTCGAGCGCTGGCTGCCGAACCCCTACGCCACCCCGTCCAATCCATAGCCTCACGACCGGAGGACACGCCATGACCACGACCGACCTTCCGTACACCAGGAACTTCATCGGCGGCGCCTGGGTGGATGCCGCCGATGGCCGGCGCATGGTGACCAGCGACCCCGCCACCAGGACGCCCATCGCGGAGGTGGCACGCTCGTCGGCCGCCGATGTTGACCGCGCCGTCGCCGCGGCTCGTGCCGCTGTCCAGGCTCGCACGTGGTCGGGCATGCGGCCGCTCGCGCGGGGACGCGTCCTGAACGAGATGAGCCGCATCCTGCGATCGCGCAAGGAGCAGTACGCCCGCCAGCTCACCCTCGACTGCGGCAAGCGGATCTCTGAGGGGCTGGCCGAGATCGAAGGCTCGGCCCGGTACCTCGAGTACTACGGCGGCCTGGCTGCGGCGCTGGAAGGCAGGTACATCCCGCTCGGAGACGGGTACATGGACTTCGTGGTGCCCGTCCCTCACGGTGTGACCGCGCACGTCATCCCGTGGAACTACCCGGCGGGCATGGTGGCGCGATCGCTCTCGCCGGCCCTTGCCGCCGGCAACGCCGCGGTGGTCAAGACGCCCTCGCTGGACCCGCTGTCGGCATTCATCTTCGCGGCGGCCGCGCTGGAGGCAGGCCTGCCCGAGGGCGTCCTCAACATCGTGTCCGGCGCCGGCTCCGAGGCGGGTGCCGCGCTGGTCTCCCACGGGGACATCGACCACATCGTGTTCACGGGCTCGACGGAGGTCGGCCGCTCGATCATGCATGCCGCAGCGGAGCGGGCCGTGCCCGTGATCCTGGAGCTGGGCGGCAAGTCGGCAGGCATCGTCTTCGCGGACGCGGACATGGAGAACCTGGAGGCCAGCATCGTCGGCGGCCTGTTCGAGAACTCCGGCCAGGTCTGCGACTCGATGACGCGCCTGATCGTGGAGGACGCGGCCTATCACGAGGTCGTGGAGCGCGCCACGACCCTCGTGGCGGAGTTCACGGTTGGCCCCGGCATCGACGACGCCCAGATCACGCCGCTCATCTCGGCCGAGCACCTGGACACGGTCGAGGGTTTCGCCCTCCGTGCGAAGGCGGACGGCGCACGGATCACCACCGGTGGCGCACGCTGCGCCGAGCTGCCTGGCAACTACATGGCGCCGACCGTCGCCGCCGACGTGTCGCCCGAGATGGAGCTCAACCAGTCCGAGGTCTTCGGCCCGGTGCTCACGATCCTGCGGTTCTCCACGGCCGCCGAGGCGGTGGAGATCGCCAACGGCACGGACTACGGCCTAGCGGCTGGCGTGTTCACGGCGGACCTCGACCGGGCCCTGTGGTGCGCCGAGCGCCTCGAGGCGGGCCAGGTCCACGTCAACGAGTGGGGCGTGGGCGGCGTCGAGACGCCGTTCGGCGGTTTCAAGCGGTCCGGCCTCGGTCGGGAGAAGGGCCTGGAGTCGCTCGAGAGCTACACCCAGTCCAAGAACGTCGGCATCCGCCGGCTCACGAACCCCTGAGGTCGCGCCATGAGCAGGATCTACACCGTCGGGCGGGGGCAGGACGTCAGCGGGTTCCCGCTCGGCGTGATCGTCATGGACGACTACATCCCGTACCCGCCCGGCACCCCCGGCAATGCCCGGACGTTCGACCACCCGGTGCTGTACTCGGTGGTCCGCGGCGCCGACATGGAGAACCTCATCTACAACCCGAAGCCCGAGCTGGCGGCGCGGTTCCTCGAGGCCGGGCGCCAGCTCGTCCGGCAGGGCGTGCGGGCGGTGACGGGCAACTGCGGCTTCATGATCTTCTTCCAGAACCAGTTGGCGGCCGAGCTGCCGGTACCGGTCTTCATGTCGAGCCTGCTACAGCTTCCGTGGATCGCGGCCGCGCTCCGGCCGGGGCAGCGGATAGGGGTGCTCACGGCCTCGGGGCAGTCGCTGACGCCGCGCCACCTGGAGATCGCCACCCGTGGCGTCCCGGTTGACATCGCGGTCCGCGGCCTCGAGCACGGCCCCGCCTTCAAGGCGGCGATCCACGACCAGGTCGGCACGCTGGACTTCGACGCCATCGAGGCCGAGGTTGTTGCCGCGGCGATGGACATCGTCCGGACGGAGGGCGACATCGGGGCGATCCTGTTCGAGTGCACGGACCTCCCGCCGTTCGCCCACGCGGTCCAGCAGGCGACCGGCCTGCCGGTGTTCGACATCACGACCCTGATCAAGTTCGTGATGGCGGGCGTGGAGCGGCAACCCTTCGGCGACTAGCGGCGGCTCGCCGAGCGAACGGCGCCCCCCGGAGCGAGCGCCGTCGTCGATACCGCGGCGGCGGTCAGGCGCGCAGCCGCGCGTTGGACGGGTCGTACACAGACGACGGGATCACCTCGGCGGCGCGGCGGTCGCCCAGGAGCATGATCTCGAGCTTGGTGCCCGCAGCGTCGAACCCGCTGTCCACATACGCGAAGCCCAGCGAGAGCCCCGTCGCGTGGCCATGGCCGCCCGACGTCGTCACGCCCACCACGCGATCGCCGGCGAACACGGGCTCGCCGCCCGCGATGTCGAAGTCCACCGCGTCCACCTTGACGGTCACGAGGTGGGTGGTGGCACCCGTGGCGAGCACCTTCTCGACGGCCGCCCTGCCGCGGAACTCGTGGTCCAGCTTGACGAAGCGCAGCATGTTGGCCTCGACCGGCGTGATCTCGTTGGTGAGCTCGGAACCCAGACCCGCGTAGGACTTCTCCAGCCGCAGGCTGTTCATCGCATACAGGCCGAAGTCGGCGATCCCGAACGGCTCGCCGGCCTTCCAGACGGCCTCGTAGACGGCAACCACGTCCGCCATGCGGCAGTGGAGCTCCCAGCCCAGCTCGCCGACGTAGTTGACGCGCAGCGCACGCACCCCCCTCCCGGCGACCGTGATCTCCTGCGCGGTCAGCCACGGGAAGGCCGCGGACGACAGGTCCGCCGGTGTGAGCCCGGCCAGCACGTCGCGGGTTCGCGGCCCGGCCACGATCAGCGTCGTCCAGTCGGCCGTGACGTTGTCGATCGAGACGGCCTCGCCCTCGCGGATCGCCCAGCGGAGCAGATCCTCGTCGCGGTGATAGGCCGCCGCGCCCGAGAGGAGCATGAAGCGGTCCGCGGCCAGACGCGTGATCGTGAGCTCGGTGATGAACCGGCCCTGATCGGAGAGGGCATGGGCGAGGACGATCCCGCCGTCCCGCTTCGGCATCCGGTTGGCGCAGACGCGGTTCAGGAACGCCTCGGCGTCCGCTCCGGAGACCTCGAGCCTCGTGAAGCCGGGGAGCTCCATGATTCCGACACGCTCACGCACGGCATGGCACTCGGCGGCCACCACCGGATGGGCGTTGGTGCGGCGGAACGTCCCGTCCTCCTCGGCCCCGTCGGCGGAGAACCACTTGGGCCGCTCCCAGCCGAAGGCCTCGGTGAACACGCAGCCCTTGGCGAGGAGCGTGTCGTACAGCGGCGTGGCCTTGGCGGGCCGGCCCTCGGGGCGCTCCTCCCCCGGCGGGATCAGGCGGTACATGTCCCAGTACTCGCGGTGGGCCTTTGCCGACGCATACGCCTGGTCGGCGAAGTCGCCGTAGCGGCGCGGATCCATGCCCAGCATGTTGATCTCGGCATCGCCGTGGACCATCATCTGCGCGAGGTACTTGCCGCAGCCGGGGCCCTGGGCGATCCCGATGCCGGTGCCGGTGGCCAGCCAGAAGTTGCGGACGCCGGGGGCCGGTCCCACGAGGGGGTTGCTGTCCGGGGTGTGCGAGATCGCGCCGTTGACGACCTTCTTGATGCCCGCGTCGGCGAAGATCGGCATCCGCTCCATGACCCGCTCGAGGAATGGCATCAGGCGGTCGAGCTGGGCCGGGAACAGCTCGTTCTCGGAGTCCCACGCTGGGCCGCCCTGCTCCTTCCAGGCCTCCTCTGTGTCGCTGTTCTCGTAGATGCCGATCAGGCCCGACGTCTGCTCCTGCCGGTAGTAGGAGGAGCAGTGCGGGTCCCGCATGACGGGCATCTCGGTATCGCTCTCCTCGAACTCCTTCACGGGTCCCGTGACGACGTACTGGTGCTTCATGTTGGCGAACCGGGTCTGCACGCCCAGCCAGGCACTGACGCGATCCGCGTAGCAGCCCGCGGCGTTGACCACGTGCTCGCAGGTGATGTCGCCCTGCTCGGTGGAGACCCGGAAGTCGCCGCTCGGCAGCTGCTCGATCCCGAGCACCCGGTTGTGGCGGACGATGGTCCCGCCCAGCCGCTTGGCGGCGGTTGCCATCGCGTTGCACGAACTGGACGGGTCCACGTAGCCGTCGTCCAGCGTCCAGGCTCCGGCCAGGACGCCCTCGGTCGTCACGAACGGGTTGATCCGGCGGATCTCCTCGGGGCTGATGACCTGCATCCGGAACCCGATGTTGGCGGCCACACCCTCGACCCGCTTGAAGTGGTCGAGCTCCAGCTGGTTGGTCGCGAACCGGATGCCCCCGGTCGCGTGCCAGCCGGTGGCCACGCCGGTCTCCGCCTCCAGCCGCGCGTAGAGGTCGTTGCTGTACGCGTGGACCTTGGCCAGGTTGTAGTCGGCGATGAAGCTGGGGCACTGGCCCGCGGCGTGCCAGGTCGAGCCCGAAGTCAGCTCACCCTTTTCGACCAGGATGGTGTCGGTCCATCCCTCGAGGGCCAGGCTGTGGAGCAGCCCGATCCCCATGACGCCGCCGCCGATGATGACGACCCGTGCTGTTGACTGCATCGGTGTCTCCTCCCAGTCCTTCAGCTACCAGCGACCGTTGCCGGGACGCATGGCCTCGCGGGGTAGCAGGATTTCGAACGAACCGCGGATCCGGTCGTCGAGGTCGCGACTGATGTGTTCGGGGTAGTGCGTGCCCAGCGTCTGCCGCACGCGATCTCGTGCCCGTTCGCGGACGTCCCTGGCTCCACCGTCCTCCCATGAGCTGGTCGAATTGCGGTCCCCGACCGCCGGGTACACAAAGTCGCTGCGCATCCGGGCTCGGGTCTGCGGATGGCTCAGGAACTGGCCATCGCCATGGACGGTGTCCCGGATCATGTCGAAGGCAAGGGTCTCGTCCGTCACCTCGATGCCGCGGACCGAGCGCTGGACCGCGGCCAGCATGTCGTCGTCGATGACATATGCCTCGAAGGCGGTGCTCATCAGGCTGGCCTGCATCCCGGCCGCCTCCGTGATCAGGGTGGAGCCGGCCTGCGCGGCAAGGGTCAGGGTGTAGGCCTTCTCGGATCCCGATTGCGCGTCGGGCACCTTGGAGTCGGTCATGCCGGCGGCGACGCTGCCGGGCAGGTCGTAGAACCCCGCCATCTGGGCGCAGCCGGCCACGATCAGCCCGTTCTCGGCGCTACCACCGGACATGGCGCCGGTCCGCAGGTCGGACAGGAACGGCCAGGTGCCAAGGTGGGCGCGGCAGTCCGGGTCGATCAGGAAGCAGAAGATGAGGCCGGCAAGGCACTCCGCCATGGTCTGCACGATGGTGCCGGCCAGCGTGACCGGGCTGGTTGCCCCCACCTGCGGGGAGGACACGATGCCCACCGCCATGCCGGCCCGCACGGCCGCCTCCATGGCCTCGCACGAACCCTTGGCGAACCGCAGCGGCGGCACCACGTGGGTGCACGCCATGGAGCAGAACGGCCGCTTCCGGAACTCGCCATCTCCCCCGAGGCGCATGTCCATCATGGCGACGGCGTTGCGAACGCTTGCGCCGTTGTTGAAGCTGCTGGTGATGTGCTTCGTGGTGCCCTGCATACAGGCATACACGGTGTTCAGGTCGACGTCATCCCATGTCGGCATGTCGCGGGCGACGATGGACCGCCAGTAGAAGTGGATGTGGTCGAGCGTGTCCACGAGACGGGCGATGTCGTACAGGTCGACCGTCGTCGTGGGCCGGTGGCGCCCGGTCTCGAAGTCGAGGATCAGCGGTGCGGCGCCGGCCGTGCCGGTGTGGACGCGCCCGCCACCGACCTCCATGTCGTGGGCGTCGTCCTGCCCAGGCAGGACGAAGCTGCGCGGAGCACGGGCGATGACGTCCTCGACCAGCGACCGGGGGTAGTGCAACCGCCCATCCTCATCCACCCATCCACCGGCGGCGGTCACCAGCTCGATCATGGACGGGATGGCATCGGCGAAGCCGATCTGCTCCATCACGTCGAGCACGGTGGTGTGGATCCGGTCCATCTCCGATCGCGTCAGCGGCTGGTACCGGCCACCGACGAGGCCGGGCCACACAGGCGGCGAGCTGTGGGTGGCCATGTCCTGCTCCTCCTAGGTCCGGCGTGCCCGGAGCGCGGTGACGAGGGCGGGGACCACCTCGAACAGGTCGCCGATCACGAACAGGTCGGCGAACTCGGCGATCGGTGCGTCCGAATCGGTGTTGATGGCGACGATCGTGCTGGCGCCCTGCATGCCGACCTTGTGCTGCACGGCACCCGAGATCCCGAGCGCGAAGTAGACGTCGGGCTTGACGATCTTGCCCGTCTGGCCGACCTGGCGCGAATAGGGGATCCAGCCGGCATCGACGGCCGCCCGGCTGGCGGCGACGGCACCGCCGAGCTCGTCCGCCAGCTCGTCTGCCACGCGGAAGCCCTCGGGGCTGCCGAGGCCACGACCACCGGCCACGATGACCTTTGCCTCCTCGATCTGGACGGCGCCGGCCGCCTCGACGACGCGCTCGAGGACCGACACCGGAGGAGCCTCCGGCAGGACGCCGCCCGCGCCCGCGGGGATGGGGCCGCTCGTGGGCGCGACAGTCTCAACCGTTCCCGCCGACGGAGCGGCCTCGGCCGTCACAGAACCGAGCGCGACGGTCACGATCCCGAGCCCGCCGCTGAACGCGCTGGATGTGATCAGCCGGCCGCCGAAAACGCCCTTCTCGACCACGGGGCCGCCGTCCCAGTCGATCACATCGGCGTTGGTGATGACACCCACGCCCAGCATCACCGACAGGAAGCCGGCCATGTCGCGGCCGTCGGCCGACGCGCCGACGAGCACGCACGAACCCGGGGCATCGGCGATGATGCGCGCCGCCACGCCGGCGACCACAACCGAGGCCGGAGATGTCTCCGCCGCCGGCGCCTCGACGGCGACGACGCGGGGGACGTAGGCGGCCAGCTCGCCTGCAACCGCGGCTGCGGATGCCGGCGGCGCCACGACGATGCCGGTGACGTCCAGGCCGGCCGATGCGGCGAGCCCGCGTGCCAGCGTTGCGACCTCGGCGGAGATACGGGCCAGGTGCCCGTCCGGGGCAGTTTCCGCGATGACCCACAGCATCCCGGGCATCAGATGGCCCTCCGCTCGACCAGGAAGTCGACGATCTGGGCGGCTGCCACTGCCGCCGGCTCACGGATCACGCGGACGGAGCCGCGGGCCTCGGGGAACCGGACCGAGCGCACGATGGCTCTCGCAGCCTCGCCGCCGACGGCCGCCCCGTCCAGGCCCAGGTCCGCGAGCGACCAGGTCGTGATGGTCTTCGAACGGGCGCCCATGATCCCGCGCAGAGTCGGGTAGCGCGGCTCGCCGAGTGCCTGGGTGCCGACGACCATCGCCGGCAGGGGGGCCTCCAGCGAGTCGTACCCGGTCGGGGTGATCCGCCGCACGCGGACCCGACCGCCCTCCGGCACGATTGCCGACACGTAGGAGAGGTAGGGCAGGCCCAGGAGCGTCGCAACACCGGCCGGCACGATGCCCCCGCCCCCGTCAGAGCTGTCGATGCCGGCCAGCACGAGGTCGTACTCCAGCCGCCCCAGGGCGGCCGCCAGGACCCGCGTGGTGCCCACGGCGCAGGCGCCCGCGAGTGCCGGGTCCGTGACGAGGTACGCGTCGTCCGCACCCATCGCGAGGCCCTTCCGCAGCGCGTCGGGCCCAACCGCCCCGGCCATGGCCAGGAGGGTCACCGAGATTTCCGCCCCTGCGTCGCGCAGTCTCAGGGCGGCCTCGAGGACGTACTCGTCGTTGCCGTTTATGACCGGCGGGATCGCCGCCCGGTCGAGTCGCAGGTCGGGTCCGAGCCGCTCCTGCCCGGTTGCATCCGGGACGGGTTTCGCGAGGATGACGATCTTCACCGCTGGAGCTCCTCCTCCGGTACAGGGGATCGTGGGCTCGTGGCCTCACGCCCTGATGCGTGCGTTCGTGGGGTCGTACGGCGCCCGGAAGGACGCCGTCGCCCGGATTCGATCGGTGGCGACCTCCACCTCGTAGCTTCCCGCGGCGAGCCAGTCAGGGGTCGCGATCCCGTCGGGGCGTGTGACGTACCCCAGCCCGATCGAGCGCCCGATCGTGTGGCCGAACATCGCCGAGGTGATCCGGCCGACCAGCTCGCCGTCGCGCAGGATCGGCTCGTTGTGGTACATGAGCGGCTCGGGATCGTCCAGCGTCAGGACCGTGAGGCGCCGTTCGACGCCCGTCTCACGCTGGCCCAGGAGCGCGTCGCGGCCGATGAAGCCGCCGGGCTTCTCCCACGCTGCCGTGAACCCGAGCCCGGCCTCGAGGAGCGTGTCCTCGTCGCTCATGTCGTGGCCCCAGTGGCGGTACGCCTTCTCGATCCGCAGCGAGTTGAGCGCGTGGTAACCGGCGTGGCGCAGTCCGAACGCCTCGCCCGCGGCCACGATCTCGTCGTAGACGTGGGTCGCGAACTCGGTGGGGACGTACAGCTCCCACCCCAGCTCGCCCACGTAGGTCGTACGGGCCGCCCGGGCGAAGGCGAGGCCGAGGTCGATCTCGCGCACGGTCCCGAACGGGAATGCGTCGTTCGAGAGGTCGGCATCCGACATCGACGCCAGCAGCTCCCGCGATCGCGGGCCCATGATCGCGATCACCGCCTCACCCGAGGTGACGTCGTCGAGGGTGACGTGTGCGTCGGGCGCGATCGCGCGCCGCAGCCAGTCGAGGTCGCGGATCGTCTGGCTGCCGGTGGTCACGACCAGGAACCGGTCCTCGGCCAGACGGGAGACGGTGACGTCCGCCTCCACGCCGCCGCGGTCGTTGAGCCACTGCGTGTAGACGATGCGCCCGGGCGCCACGGCGATGTCCGCCGTGCAGATCCGGCCCAGCTCGCGCTCCGCGTCGCGGCCCTGGACGAGGATCTTGCCGAACGACGTCTGGTCGAACACGGCCACGCCCTCGCGGACGGCGCGGTGCTCCTCGGCGCTGTGCTGGAACCAGTTCTGGCGGCCGTAGCTGTACTCGTACCGCGGCTCGACCCCCTCCGGGGCGTACCAGTTCGCCCGCTCCCAGCCACCGACCTCCCCGAAGCACGCGTTGCGGGCGGCGAGCCGGTCATGGAGGGGTGAGCGGCGGATGCCGCGCGACGTCTCGTACTGGCGGAACGGCCAGTGCATGTCGTAGAGCAGGCCGAGCGTCTCGGTGGTGCGGCCATAGAGGTACCGGCGGTTGCGCTGGAACGGCATGAACCGCCGGATGTCCACCTCCCAGAGGTCCATGGGCGGCCGGTCGTCAACCAGCCAGTCCGCGACCGCCCTGCCGGCACCACCGCCGCCGGCGAACCCGACCGAGTTGAA
This sequence comes from uncultured Chloroflexia bacterium, assembly GCA_963788375.1. Classification (GTDB taxonomy): domain Bacteria; phylum Chloroflexota; class Limnocylindria; order Limnocylindrales; family CSP1-4; genus CAIXZV01. The sequence goes on along the minus strand of CAWBGT010000006.1, from coordinate 2,280 downwards.
CCCCGCGGCGACGAAGTAGCCGCGGTGACCCGGAGCCTCTCCGAGCACATAGCGGTCGTCCGGCGTGAAGCTCTCGGGCCCGTTGAAGTGGAGCTGGTAGCCGATGTCGCCCAGGATGGGGACGCGCCGGGCAGCACGCTCGAGGAACGGCGTGATGTGGTCCCAGTCCTCGGGCAGGGTGACGAACTCGGCGTCCTCGGGGATGCCGTGCGTCGCCCAGGGCTTGGCGCCGGGCTCGAAGAACCCGACCATCAGCTTGCCGGTGTCCACGCGGATGTACGTGGTGTCGTCCGGCGAGCGGAGAACCGGAAGGTCCGGATCGAGGCCCGGGATCTCCTCGGTGATCAGGTAGAAGTGCTCGGCGGCATGGTTGGGGATCACGACGCCGTTCTGGCCGGCCAGCTCGCGGGCCCACATGCCGGTGCAGTTGACGACGTACTCGCAGGCGATGTCGCCGCGATCCGTCGAGACGCCCGTCACGTGACCGTCGCGCTCGTGAATGGCGGTGACCTTCGTGTGCTCGACAATCTGCGCCCCGCCCATGCGGGCGGCCTTGGCGATGGCCTGCGTCAGGTCCGTCGGGTTGGCGACGCTGTCGCCCGGGATCCACGCGGCACCCAGCACCTCGGCCGGCTCCAATGGCGGGAACAGCTCCGCGGCCCGGGCAGGGTCGATCATCTCGGCCTCGACGCCACTCAGGCGCCCCATCGAGACGTTGCGCTTGATCTCCTCGAGGCGGCCCTCGGTGGTGGCGAGAAGGACCGATCCCGGGGTCCGGAAGCCTGTTCCCATGCCGGTCCGGCGCTCGATCTCGGCGATGAGCTCGAGCGCGTACTTGGCCAGCGTGGTCATGTTGTACGTGGCCCGGATCTGCCCCACGAGACCCGCGGCATGCCAGGTTGTCCCGGAGGTGAGGCGCTTGCGCTCCAGGAGGACGACGTCGTTCCAGCCGCGCTCGGTGAGGTGGTAGGCGACGCTCGTGCCGACGATGCCGCCGCCGATGACGACAACGCGGGCCTGGGTCGGGAACTCACGCCCGGGCGTAGCGTCCCCGGCACGGTCGGACGAAGCGTTCAGCATGGCGTTCGACTCCTCCTCCTGTCATCGACACCAAGGGGGCTCGGCCCCGAGTGGCGGGATGGTAACACCATATTATTACGATGCAATACCCCCGGCCCGACCGTGATCCACCGGTGCCGGGTCGCCTAGTGGTCGCTCGGACGTGTCATGCGTGTTGCAGTTCGGCCTGCGGAGTGCCGCCGGCCACGGCCACGTCGACGCCGAGCGTCACCCGGGCCGTCTCCAGAAGCAGCCGGTGGAGCTGTTCAGGTGTCACCCCCGGTGCTGCCAGCGAGACCCCGACCGACGCCCCGTCGACGAAGATGATGAACAGGTCCACGATGTCGGCGACGGTCCAGATCGGACGGAACACGCCGGCCTCGATCCCGTCCTCGATCACCTGCCGGAACGGCGGGCGCCACGCCTCGTAGTGGTGGTCCAGCTTCGCCCGGAGCTCATCGTCGCGCGCCATGGCGCAGAACTCGATCCAGATTCGGCTGCGCCACAGGAGCGGCTCGGGGAGTGAGGCAGCCAACAGCGACGTGAGGCGCGACCACGGGTCGCCAACCTTCGGCGTCGCATCCAGCCACGTCCTGAGACGGCGCTCAGACGACCAGTCGAACAGCTCGGCGATGAGGCGGTCGCGGGTGTCGAAGTAGTGCTGGACCGTCCCGATCGAGACACCGGCCGCCTCGCTGACGTCGCGAAGGCGACTCTTCTCCACACCGTGCGTGACCAGCAGCCGCTCGGCAGCGGCGAGGATCCGCTCCCGCTGCGCCGTCCGCAGCGCCTCGTTGTTCGTCCCTCGGCCGCCCACTGCTCTGCGGTCCCCTTCCCGACCTTCTGACAGTCGCCGCCCGCCCCCGCCGATCCGATTGGAGCAGCTCTGCGAGCCGCTCCCAGGCTGTCGCAACGCGGGATGCAGGATGGCAAGATACTGGCTTGACGAGCCAACTATCCTGCATTCATCCTAGCATTCCGTTCGTAATACATCATTATGACTTTCAGCCCCCGAAGGAGCGGGCGGTGGATGAAACAGTGCGTCCCCAGCACATGACGGCCTGTGCGGAAGCCGCGGCAGGCTCTGAGATAGGGGACCACGCGGCTGTGAGATGCGGCATGGTCCAGGAGGAGGAGCACGTTCATGACCATTGATATCCGGCGACGCCTCGGGATCGCCGCTGCGGTCGCCTTCATGGTCGCCGCCTGCGGCGGCAGCGC
>CAWBGT010000005.1:0-18606 GCA_963788375.1 uncultured Chloroflexia bacterium | reverse complement strand
GGCACTGCTCACCGAGCCGGTCGTCGCGGTCGTCGTCGCGGCGCTGGTCCTTGGCCAGCAGTTGACCGCTGCTGAACTGGTGGGCGGCGCGGCGATCCTCGTGGCTGTCGTCCTCGCTCAGCTCCCGACCACGGCGAGATCGTCCTTGACTGCGGGGTGAGAACGGCCCTAGTGTTATCGACAATCGATTATCGATCTATTGGCCGCACACTCGGTGGAGGCAGGTAACCCGGGCGATCAGCGAGCGAGGAAGCCGTCCCAGCGGATCAGGGGCTCGGCAGTCGCCGAGCCGAAGCCAGCGTCAGGTCACCGGCGGCCACGGTGCCGCCGATCAGCCCCAAGAAGGAGGAGGCAGCGGTGCCCCTGAAGGAAGAGATCCTCGGCCAGTTCCTCGGGGACGAGACGTTCCCGGTCGAGTGGACGTCCGAGACCGAGAAGCTGCTGTTCTGGGTCTTCGACGACTTGCACTGCCCCAAGCCGCTGAGTCCCATGTACGAGGACATCGGCGGCTGGTGGCTCTCGTGTGACCACATGTTCCGCCGCTTCGGCACGCCCTTCGCGTCGGACTGGATCTACAAGAACATCAACGGCTACCTGTACACGACCGCCATCCCGGCCGAGGCCGGCGTCGACGTCGCCACGCAGGAGTACAACTACCAGACCCACCCGATCGTCCCCGAGGACAACGAGTACGCCGCCAAGATCGGTGCGTACCTCGGCCTGGTGCTGCCGGTCTACGGCCACAACTTCACATACTGGTGGAAGACGCGCTTCGTCCCGGAGATGCAGCGCAACTTCGACTACATCGAGAGCCTGCTCGACCGGAAGTCGGAGCTCAGCCTTGCCGACCTGGCCGTCCTCCTCGAGGACGCCATCGACATGCACGACCGGCACTGGAAGATCCACTGGATGCTGAACTTCGCGCAGCTCAGCGCGACGCTCAACCTCAGGGCGGTCATGGAGGAGACGCACGGCAAGGTGGACAACGTCCTCCTCGGCCGCCTCCAGAACTCCGCCGACGACCGCAACTGGGACAAGATCCGCGCCCTGTGGGAGATGAAGGAGGAGGTCAAGACCGACGCCGAGCTGCAGGCAGCCTTCGCCAAGGTCGGAGCCCCCGAGATCGTGCCGGCCCTCCGGGCCACCGAGCGCGGCAGCCGGTTCATCGACGAGCGGGTCGTCCCGTACCAGAAGGAGTTCGGCTGGCACGCCGTCTGGAGCCACGAGTTCATCTACCCCTCCTTCCGCGAGGACATGAACCCGGTCATCCAGCTCGTCCGCGACCAGTACACCTCCGACTACGACTTCCCGACCAAGGTCGCGGCCCTCAAGGCCGACATCGAGGCCGCGGCGCAGGAGATCCTCGCGGGTCTCGAGGGCGAGGCCCTCGAGAAGATGCGCGCCGCCAACGACATCAACCTCAAGATGGCGCCGCTCACCCCGGACCATCACTTCTACATCGACCAGGGCGCCAACGCCCACGTCCGCCTCGTCCTCGTCGCCATCGGCGAGAAGCTGGTCGAGATGGGCATGCTCGATCGGCCGGACGACACGATCCTGTTCCGCTACAACGCCCTCCGCGAGTTCATGGGGGCGCCCGAGGCGGAGGACGGACGCGCGCAGGTCGCGGCCGCCCGGGCCAAGCGGGACGCCGCCGAGAACGTCCGGCCCAAGGACTGGGTCGGTACCGCCACCGCGACGCAGCTCGCGTTCCCGTACCTCAACCTGTGGGGCTTCCCCGACAAGTTCAACCGGCCGCGCGAGATGGACAGCGCCAAGATCGTCGGCATCGGCGGGTCACCGGGCGTCGTCGAGGGCACGGCGCGGGTCGTCATGTCCACCGACGAGTTCGACAGCCTCGTCCCGGGCGAGATCCTCGTGTGCGAGATGACCAACCCGGCCTGGCAGGTCCTGTACGGCAAGATCATCGCGGTCGTGACCAACGCGGGCGACCTCGTCGCCCACCCGGCCGTGCTCGCCCGCGAGTACGAGATCCCGGCGGTCGTCGGCACGTCCATCGGGACGTACCGGATCAAGACGGGCGACCGGATTCGCGTCGACGGCAACGTCGGCACGGTCGAGATCCTCTAGCCGGCGCCGGGCGCCGACAGCCGGAGAGTGAAGGACCAGGATGGCTGCTGAGACCACCATCTCCCGCGCCGTCCTGAGCGACACCGTCAAGGACCGCCTCCTGGAGGCGATCCTTGACGGCCGCTACCCGCCCGGGTCCCGGATCGTCGAGACCAAGGCGGCACGCGAGTTCGGGACCAGCCAGGCTCCCGTACGGGAGGCGCTCCGTGACCTCGAGGCGCTCGGGGTCGTGGAGATCTCCCCTTTCCGTGGCGCCCGGGTTCGCCGCCCGTCGCGCGACGAGCTGCTCGAGGCCTACGTCGTCCGGGCGGAGCTCGAGGCGCTCGGTGTCCGGCTGGCGACGAGCCGCCTGACCGGCGAGGACCTCGACCAGCTCGCGACCTATCTCGACGACATGCGCCGGGCCGCAGCGGCCGGCGATGCGGTCGGGGAGGCGTCCGCGGATGCCGCCTTTCACGGCTACCTCATCGAGCGGGCCGGCAACGGCACACTCAGGCGAGTCTGGGGCATGCTCGAGCCGTACTCGCGCACCTACATCACGATCGCGGTCCCCGGGTCGGACCGGCACCTGATCGCGGAACGGCACGCACCGGTGCTGGAGGCCCTCCGCGCCCGCGATGCCGATCGGGCCGAGGCCGCCATCCGCCATCACTTCGCCGACGCCAGGAGATGCTCGCCGATCTCTGGGCCGACCACCCGACCCGGCGGGCGAGCCGCCACCCGCAGCCAGCCGCGCGCACGCGCGTAGACCCGACCCGTGCCGTCCGGGCACGAGCCACCGAAAGGACACGATGAACGCCAAGCTGCAACTGACGGAGGAGTTCTCGGCGGGGGCCGCGCGCCTCCGCGTGGACGTGTACGGCGGTGACCCGCGCGAGCACGTGCTCGACGACCTGACCTTCCTCAACTACCGCCTCGCCGACGTCCGCATCTCCCCGGAAGTCACGCTGGCCGATCCCGACATCATCTGGAACCAGGACGGCGAGAAGAGGGTCGCGTACGACGGCCACACCGTCTCCTTTACCGGCCCCTGGCCGGCCGGCCCGATCCAGAAGGTGATCGTGGCCGTCCTGGCGCTGCGCATGGAGGCCGTCGGGCTGCACCCGTCCCACAGCGCCGCCGTCAGCTACCGCGGCAAGACCCTGCTGTTCCTGGGCGGCGAGTCCAACCACGGCAAGAGCATGGGCCTCATCGAGGCCGGCGTCCGGGGTGCGCTCCAGGTCGCGTCCGAGACCACCGTCATCGACGAGGACGGCCGCGCGTCCATGGGCTCCGTGGACACCTTCCTCGTCAAGCGCACCGAGGGCACGGAGCGGTCCGACAAGGCCGCGCCCAACAAGGGCGTCGAGAAGTTCTGGGGCGAGATGCCGTCCTGGGGCATGTACGAGGGCACGCCGAACATCGACGTCGTCATCGTTCCGGCGATCGACGGCAACTTCGACCCGGCCACCAACGAGCTGATCCCGTTCGAGCGCCAGTTCCAGTTCCTGCACTCGCTGCAGAACTACTTCCTGACCAACGAGCTGCTGGCCCCGGGCCATGTCATGCCGATGGTGGACAACGACATCCTGCGCGCCAGGCGCGCCGACTTCGTGAACCGCTTCTGCGAGCGGCCGTTCTTCTTCATCCGTGCCGCGACCCCCCAGGTCCTGCTGGATGAGGTCGACAAGATCCTCTAACGGGAGCTGGTCGGACGCATGCACCCCTTCGAGTACGCCCGGCCCGGGTCGCTGGCCGAGGCCGTCGCCCTGCTCGCGGACCGCGGGCCCGAGGCGCGTGTCCTCGCCGGCGGCACGGACCTGGTGATCCGACTCCGTGACGGCTCCCTGGCGCCTGCCCTCGTGGTGGACGTCAAGCGGGTCCCGGAGCTGGCGCCCGGGGATCCGCCTGGACGGCGGGACCCTGGTGATCGGGGCCACGACGGTCATGACCGATGTGGCCGCCGACCTGCTCGTGCGCCGCCATGCTCCGGCGCTGGCCGAGGCAGCCGCCGTGGTTGGCTCGGTCCAGATCCGGAACCGGGCCACCCTCGCCGGCAACGTCTGCAACGCATCGCCTGCCGCGGACACGGCCCCGGCCCTGCTCGTGCATGGCGCGCTGGTGGTGGCGGCGGGGCCGGACGGGACCGACGGATCCCGGTGGACGACCTGTTCGTGCGCTCGGGCGTCACGACCCTTGTCCGCGGCGAGCTGGTCACGGCCATCGAGCTGCCGCTGCCGGCCGATCGGATCGCCAGCGCCCACCAGCGCCGGACCCGCCGCCGGGGGCACGACCTGGCGTCCGTCACCGTGACCTGCGGCGTGGACGCTGCGGGCACCACGCGGATCGCGTACGGGAGCGTCGGCCCGCGGCCCCTGCTCCGCCTCGACACGACCGGCGTCCTGGCCGATCCCGCGTCCTCGGAGGAGGCCCGGGCGGCGGTCTTCGAGTTGATCTTCGCGGACGCGAGCCCGTCCGTCCGTTCCATGCGTGCGGGTCCCGAGTACCGGCTCGCCATGCTCCGGGTGCTCGGCCGGCGTGCGCTGGCCACCGCCCTGGAGCGTCTCGCGACGGGGGAACCGGCATGATCGCGACCGTCCCCATCGAGGTCACCGTCAACGGAGCCCGGCGCGCGGTCGACGTCGCCCCGAACCACACGCTGCTCGACGTCCTGCGCGACGACCTGGCCCTGACCGGCGCCAAGGAGTGCTGCCTCGTCGGCGAGTGCGGCGCCTGCACGGTGATCGTCGACGGCCGGACCGTGGACTCCTGCCTCGTCCTGGCCGTGGAGGCCGACGGCTCCGAGATCCTCACGGTCGAGGGGCTCGCCGACGGCGGCGTGCTCTCGCCGCTCCAGGCCGCGTTCCTCGACGAGGGCGCGGTGCAGTGCGGCTTCTGCATCCCCGGCCAGCTCCTGTCGGCCCACGCGCTGCTCGAGGAGCATCCGCATCCCACCCGGTCCGACATCGAGGAGGGCATGGCGGGCAACCTCTGCCGCTGTGGCTGCTATGAGCAGATCTTCGATGCGATCCGCGCCACCGCCGACGGAGCCGGCCGATGACCAGCGTGCGGGTCGGCGACTCGCCCAACCGCGTCGGCGGCATCGACCGCGTCACCGGCGCCCAGCAGTACCTCGCGGACCTGCCGGTGGCGAACGTGCTGCACGCGAAGCTGGTGACGCTGGACTGCGCGCGGGCACGGATCCTGGGCGTCGACGCGTCCGAGGCGCTCGCCCTGCCCGGCGTGCATCTCGTGATGACGGCGGACGACCTGCCCACGCCGATGCCCCGGTTCGGGCCGCAGAACCAGGACCGGCCCGTCCTGGCGGTCGGCGAGACCAAGTACCACGGCGACGCCGTCGCGCTGGTCGTCGCCGACACCCGCGACCTGGCCGAGGCGGCCGCCCGGCTCGTCCGGGTGGACCACGAGGAGCTGCCGGCGGTGTTCACGGTGGCCGGCGCGCTCGCGCCGGATGCGCCGCTCGTCCAGGATCCCTCGCTGCGCTCCGGCGACCGGCTCGCCGGCAGCAACGTGCTCACCGAACACCGCGTCGGCTGGGGGGATGTCGACGTCGAGGCCGCCCGGGCGCACGTCGTTGTGGAGGGCCGCTACACCTTCCCGATGGTGACCCACTTCGCCATCGAGCCGCACGCGTTCATGGCCGCCCCCGACGGTGACGGCCTCGCAGTCTGGAGCACGATCCAGCACCCGAACTGGCTCCAGAAGCTGATCGCCGGCCTCGTGGGGATGCCCCTCTCGAAGGTGCGCGTGTATGCCCCTGATCCCGGGGGCGGCTTCGGCGGCAAGCAGCACACCAAGCACGAGCCGGCGGTGGTCTTCGCGGCGCTCAAGGTGGGTCGCCCGGTGCGGCTGGTCCTGACGCTCGAGGAGACCTTCCAGGCGGCGCGCCGGACGGCCTGCGAGTCCCACGTGAGGACCGGGTTCGACCGCGACGGGCGGATCCTGTTCCAGGACATCGAGGCCGACTACCTCATCGGCGCGTACGCGGACATCGCCGATCGCGTCGTGGGCAAGGGCTCGTATCCCGCCGCGGGGCCGTACACGATCCCGGCCGTCCGGATCCTCGCCCGCTCGATCCTCTCGCACACCGTGCCGTCCACCGCGTTCCGCGGCTTCGGCAACCCGCAGATCAACTGGGCCGTGGAGTCCACCCTGGACGAGGGCGCCCGGGCGCTGGGCATGGACCGGCTCGAGATCCGGCTGCGCAACCTGGCCCGCAAGGGCGACCGGTTCATCCCGTTCGACACGCCCTGCGACGGGGACTGGGAGCAGACGGTCCGGCTCGCCGCCGAGCGGATCGGGTGGGGGACGCCCCTGCCCGAGGGCCGCGGTCGCGGGATCGCGTTGGGGATCAAGTCCGGCCCGACCACCGGCCTCAGCTACTCCATCGTGCGACTCCTCGGCGACGGCTCGGTCGTCATCTATGCGGGCACGTCGGACATGGGGCAGGGTGCGCGGACCGTGCTCGCCCAGATCGCCGCGCAGGAGCTTGGCACGCCGCTGGACTGGGTGACGGTGGTGATGGGCGACACCGCGGTCGTGCCCTACGACCAGCAGACCTCGGCGTCGCGCTCCACCGTCCTGATGGGCAACTCCGTCCTCGCGGCCTGCCGCGACATCCAGGGCAAGCTGCGCGCGATGGCGGCCAGGCTCCATGCGGTGGACGAGGCCGACGTCGTCGTGGACGCGGGCGTGATCCGCCTGCCCGAGGGCCGGGAGCTCACGCCGCTCGAGGTGCTCAAGCCTGGCCTCGGCAGGCTGGGCGGCGAGCTCACCGGTCTCGGTGAGGCGCGCAAGAACGCGGATCCCGGGCACCCGCTCGGCGGGGCGCCCGCCTTCTTCGAGTTCAACTGCACGGCCATCGAGGCCGAGGTGGACCGCGAGACCGGCGACGTGACGATCGACCGCCACATCACCGTCAGTGACGTGGGCAAGGCCCTCAACCCCCTCCAGGTCCGGATGCAGGACGAGGGCGCGGCGATCATGGGCCTCGGCCACACGCTCATGGAGCACTACATCTTCGACGAGCGGGGCCGGATCCGGAATCTCGGGGCCATCGACTACCGGATCCCCACCAGCATGGACCTGCCGCTCGAGCTGCACAGCGAGGCGGTGGAGAACGCCGACGGGCCGGGGCCCTACGGCGCGAAGGGCATGAGCGAGGGCGCGCTGCTGTGCGTCGCCCCCGCCGTGGCGGCCGCAGTCCGCGAGGCCACCGGCGTCCAGATCCGCGACCTGCCGCTGACGCCCGAGCGCGTGTGGCGGGCCATCCAGGACAACGCCGCCCCCTCGGGCGGAGGGGAGGCAGGAACATGAGGTTCGGCAAGGAGATCGGGCCGGTGGGCGACATGCCGGCCGAGCAGATCGTGCGCGCCGCAGCGCTCGTCCGCGAGGGGCGGATGGTGTCCCTGGCCGCGACGCGGTTCCCGGGGATGCCGCTCTTCCCGGGCCATCCGCCGTTCCAGGTTCTCAACTACCGGACGCCCCGGGGCATCCGGGCGACGGGCGCCCAGCCGTGGGGCCCGGTGAACGACGCGGGCCTCGGCTACATGGCCGAGTACGTCATGGCCACGAGCCACTCGGGTGCCCACATCGACGCCCTGGCGCACATGACCGTCGACGACGACATGCACTGGTACGGCGGCGGCAACGCCGACGAGCACCTCACCGACTTCGGGCCGGTGCATGGCGACGCGGCCAAGCTGCCGCCCTTCTTCACGCGCGGCGTCCTGATCGACGCGCCGGGCTTCCGCGGCGTGGACTGCCTGCCCAAGGGATCACCGATCGATGCCGCCGAAATGGACGCGATCTGCGCGGCCCAGGGGGTCACGGTCGGCAAGTGGGACGTCGTCGTGATCAGGACCGGCTACATGGGCCTGTGGCCTGATGCCGAGCAGATGGCCGCCCACAAGACCCCGGGTCCGGATGTGTCCGTCGCGCACTGGTTGCTGGAGCGCGGCGTCATCGCCACCGGCACCGACACCGAGACCTACGAGGTCCAGCCGGCGCCCGACCCGGGCCCGACGGGGAACCCGCAGCCGGTGCACACCGCGCTCCTGATCGAGAACGGCGTCTACATCATGGAGAGCCTGGATCTCGAGGAGCTGGCCCGCCAGCGGATCTACGAGTTCCTGTTCGTCGCCCTCCCGGTCAAGATCCGCGGCGCGACCGGCTCGATGGTCGACCCCATCGCCGTCGTCTAGCCCACGCCACCCCCGAGCCCAAGGAGCCAGCCACGATGCCCGCCCTGCCCGCCACGATGGAGGCCCTCGTCGTCCTCGAGCCATCCGTGCTCGAGATCCAGGAGGTCCCGGTCCCGGAGCCCGGACCCAACGAGGTCCTTGCGAGGGTTCGCGCCGTGTCCATCTGCGGCACCGACGCCCACCTCATCCGGGGCGACTACCCGGGCTTCTGGCCGCCCGCGTTCCCGTTCATCCCGGGGCACGAGTGGGCGGGCGAGATCGCCGCCCTGGGCCCGGGAGCCGAGCGCTTCGGCTGGCAGCTCGGTGACCGGGTCGCCGGCACCTCCCACGACGCCTGCGGCGTGTGCCAGATGTGCGTCGAGGGCCGCTACAACCTGTGCGACAACTACGGCAAGCCCGGGCTCCACAAGCAGTACGGCCACAGCGTCCAGGGCGTGGACGCCACCTACGCCGTCCACGGGGTGAAGTGCGTCTTCCCGCTGTCCGACGGCCTGTCCTTCTCGCAGGGCGCCGTCATCGACCCGGCGTCCATCGCCCTCCACGTGGCCAACCGCGGCAACATCACCCCGGGCGACACGGTGGCCATCACGGGTGCCGGGGCGATCGGCCTGCTCGGTGGCGATGCCGCGCGTGTCCGCGGTGCGAGCCGCGTGATCCTGCTGGAGAACAACCCGGGGCGCCTGGCGAAGGCCCGCGCGATGGGCTTCGAGGCGGTCGACTCGGGCGTGGGCGATCCCGTCGCGACGGTGCGTGGCATGACCGGCGGCCTGGGCGTGGACGTGGTCCTCGAGTGCGCCGGCGTCCCGGCCACGGTCCAGATGGCCCTGGGCATGCTCCGCCGTGGCGGGCGATGTGCCGCCGTGGGCATCCCCACGACCGGCGTCGAGATCGCCATGCAGCGCCTGGTCCTCGACGAGCTCGAGCTGGTCGGCTGCCGGGCGACCGCGGGCGAGATGCGGCGCGTCATGCCGCTCGTCGAGCAGAACCGGATCCGGGTCGACGACGTCATCACCCACCACTTCCCGCTGAGCGAGTACCCGGCGGCGCTCGCGACGTTCAACGACCCCGCCAGCGGGGCGATCAAGATCATCGTCGAGCCCTGAGGGGCCCGGCCGAGCCATCGATCAGGGAGCCCAGGTCCCGTGCCGTACGTCTACGCCTACGATCACCGCCACGACCTCGACCCCGCGGCCATCACGCTGCTGCTGGGCGGCAAGGCCGCGAACATCGCGACCATGGCCGTGGACCTGGGCCTGCCGGTTCCACCGGCATTCACGATCACCACCGAGGCCTGCAAGGCCTACCTCTCGGGCGGCTGGCCGGAGGGCCTGGACGGCGAGATCCGGGCGCACATGGCACGCCTCGAGGCCGCGGTCGGCCGGGGGTTCGGTGACACGACCGACCCGCTGCTCGTGTCCGTGCGCAGCGGGGCCCCGCGTTCGATGCCCGGGATGATGGACACGATCCTCAACCTCGGGCTCAACCATGCGACCGAGGCCGGGCTGGCCGCCGCCTCCGGGGACCCGGCCTTCGCGCGCAACTGCCACGACCGGTTCCATGCCACCTATCGCAGCGTCGTGGGCGTCGAGGCCGTCCCGGTGGACCCGTGGGAACAGCTCCGTGGGGCCGTCGAGGCCGTGTTCAACTCCTGGAACAGCGACCGGGCTCGTGCCTACCGCGAGGTGGAGGGGATCAGCGGCGACCTGGGCACCGGGGTGACGGTCCAGGCGATGGTGTTCGGGAACCGCGGCAGCGCCTCCGGCACCGGCGTGCTGTTCACACGCAACCCGGCGACCGGCGAACGGGCGCTGTACGGCGACGTGATGTTCGACGCCCAGGGCGAGGATGTCGTGGCCGGCACGCACGCCACGGAGCCGGTGTCCTGCCTGGACGCGAGGATGCCCGCGGTGGCCGCCGAGCTCCGCGGCTATGCGGACGTGCTCGAAGGCCACTACCGCGACTGCTGCGACATCGAGTTCACGATCGAGCGCGGACGGCTCTGGATGCTCCAGGTCAGGGTCGGCAAGAGGACGCCGCAGGCTGCCGTCCGGATGGCCGTGGAGATGGCCGAGGACCCGTCGTTCCCGCTCACGCGCGAGGAGGCGGTGCACCGCGTCCTGGCGCATCTCGCGGAACCGCCGAAGGCCGTCGTCGGCCGGGCCGACGCGGGCGCGCCGCTCGCGAGGGGCCTCGGCGCGTCGCCGGGGCTCGTGTCCGGCGAGATCCGGCTCACGCCCGAGGACGCGGTGGCCGCCGCCGACGCCGGCCGCGACGTGATCCTCGTCCGTGCCGAGACGTCGCCCGACGATGTCCATGGCATGCAGCGCAGCTGCGGAATCCTGACGTCCACCGGCGGGTTCGCCAGCCATGCGGCGGTCGTCGCCCGCGGATGGGGGATCCCGGCCGTCGTGGGTGCGTCCGACGTCATCGTCCGCGCCGGGGTCGTGATGATCGGCGGCCACGAGCTGGAGGCCGGGAGCGTGATCTCGATCGACGGCTCAAGCGGCGAGGTCTTCGCGGGCGTCGCCTCGGGCGTCGAGGCCGTCGTGCCCGAGGCGAAGGTGCTGCTGGGCTGGGCGCGCGAGCTCGGGATCGAGGTCCCGAGCGAAGGCGGCGGCGACGCGGTCCCGGTGCCCGACTCGATCGACGCCGGCCGCACGGGGGCCGGCCCCGCGGAGGCAGGGCCCGACGATGCCCTGCGGTCACTCCTGATCAAGGGTTACTGCCTCCCGCCCGCCCTCGCCACCGCCCTCGGCTGCGGGGCCGAGGAGGCGACCGCGCTCATCGACGGGCTCGTCGCCGCCGGTCAGGCCGAGCCGGGGGCCGGCTCGTTCCGGCTGACAGCCGCCGGCAGGGCGGCGGCGACCGAGCTCCTCGCGGCCGACACGACGGCCTGGGGGTCCGACCGCGCCGCCGCTGCGCTGGACGCCTTCATCGCGCTCGACCACCGGATGAAGGACGTCGTGACCGCGTGGCAGATGAAGGGTGAGGGCGTGTTCAACGATCACGCCGACGCCGCGTACGACGCCACGGTCCTCGCGCGCCTGGGCGGGCTCCACGTCGACGTCGAGGCCTGGCTGGCCCCGCTCACGGCCAGGCTGCCGCGGCTCGCCCGCTACGGGGTCCGCCTGGGGGCGGCCGCAGCCGCCGCGGCCGCGGGGGACGGCAAGTTCATCGCGTCGCCGCGGGTGGACAGCTATCACGGCGTGTGGTTCGAGCTCCACGAGGATCTGATCGGGCTCGCGGGCCGAACCCGGGCCGACGAGGTTGCCGCGGGTCGCGCCTGACCGCGGCGGGAGGTGATGCCATGACCGTCGAAGGCCGCCGGGTCGTCGTCACCGGCGCGTCTGCCGGGCTCGGAGCGCACACCGTGCGCCTGCTCGCCGGACGCGGCGCCAACGTCCTGGCCGTCGGTCGCCGGCTCGACCGGCTCGAGGCCCTGGTCGCGGAGCTGGGGGACGCACCCGGGCGCGTGGTCCCGTGCCGGGCGGACGTCACGTGCGAGGACGACGTGGACCGAATGGTCGCGGCCGCCGTCGAGGCGCTGGGCGGCATCGATGTCCTGGTCAACAACGCCGGATCCGAGGTGCAGGGCGGCCTCGACGTCCTCGCCGTCGCGGACCTCGAGGGCATGCTGCGCTCGAACGTCGTCAGCGTGTTCCTCGTGACCCGGGCCGCGCTCCCGGAGCTGCGCCGGAGCGGCGGCATGGTCGTCAACCTCGGGTCCACGGTGGTCGCCCGGCCGCCTCACGGCCGGTTCGGCTACGTGGCCAGCAAGGCGGCGGTCGAGGCGATGACCCGCGCGCTGGCCGCCGACCTCGGCCGGGATGGCATCCGTGTCAACTGCATCCGGCCGGGGATCGTCCCGTCCGAGCTGCGCGGGTCCACCGAGGACGCGGAGCGAGCCAGGTTCGAGACCGGCATGCACTTCGGCCGCCAGGCCCTGTCCGCGGTCGGGCAGGGGAGTGACATCGCCGAGGCCGTGGCGTGGCTGGCCGGCGACGGCGGGCGCTGGGTCACGGGCGCCGTCATCGACGTGGACGGCGGGCTGACGCTGGGGCTCTCCGACGCGCTCTGAGCCGGCTCGCGATGCGTATGGGCAGCTGCTGCGTGGCGGCTACGGGTTGACGATGATCTTGATCGCCCCGCTCGAGCGGTCGTTGAAGGTGTCCAGCGCGCGCGCGTAGTCGGTCAGGGCGAACCGGTGGGTCACCATCTCGCGGACCCGCATGTTGCCCTGCTCCACGTGGGGGATGACGCGCCGCATCTCGCCCGCGGACGCGCGCGAGCCCACGAGCTCCAGCTCGTCCAGCACGAGGCGCTGCATGGCGATCTCGACGCCGACCGTGGGGATCCCGACGGCCGCGCACCGTCCACCACGACGCAGCATCTCGAGCGCCGCCTCGACCATCTGCGGGACACCGGCGCACTCGAGCGCGACATCGACGCCCAGACCGCCCGTCATCGCCCGGACCGCACCCACGGGATCGCCGGCGGCGGTGTTGACGGTCTCGAAGCCCATGGCCGCCGCCTTGGCCAGCCGATGGCCGCGGCCCACGACGATGACTCTCCCCGCACCCCGGATCCGGGCAGCATCGCCGCCTAGGAGGCCGATCGCGCCGGCACCGGTGATGGCCACGGTGTCCCCGGGCGTGATGTTGCCGCGGTTGGCCACGTGGAGGGCGATGGACGCCGGGTCGATCAGCGCCCCGTCCTCGAACGAGAGACTGTCCGGAAGCGCGAAGATCGTCTTCACGCCCTGCACGACGTACGTGGCGTCGGCTCCCTGGACGCTGTGGCCGTACTGGCGGTGCAGCCCCGCGCGCCCGTAGTTCTCGCACAGGTTGTAGCGCCCTTCCACGCATTCACGGCACACGCCGCAGGCGTCGTGGGAGGTGCCCGCGACCCGGTCACCGAGCTGCCAGCCGAAGCGCTCGGCTCCCGGGCCCAGGGCGGCGATCTCGCCCGCCCACTCGTGCCCCGGGATGAACGGGAACGCGGGCGGCCAGAAGCCCGGGTAGTCGCCCCGGATGAGGTGGGCGTCGGTGCCGCAGATGGACACGGCGCGAACCCTCGCAAGGACCTCGTTGGGTCCGGGCTCCGGGACCGGGACCTCCTGGATCTCGAGCACGGATGGCTCGAGGACGACGAGGGCCTCCATCGTGGCGGGCAGGGCAGACATCGGGGCGGCCTCCTTCAAGGGGGAGCGGGGCTGCCGACCCGCGATGGCGAACCGGCCGATCGGGTCAGCGCGGGGGAGCGTCCCTGGCGGGGTAGGTGGTGCTGGTGGGTGCGGTGAACTTGTCGTACAGCGCCCCGGCGTTCCGCTCCTGGATGTAATCCATCATGTATTCCTGCCCGATATCGACCGGGTAGCGCTCGGCGAAGCTGACCCGCGCGATGGTCTCCTCGCGCGACCAGCCCTTCGCGACGGCCACCGCGACGGCGGTCTTCCACTCGAGCATGAACGAGCGCTGCGTGGCCAGGTAGTCCTTGCCCTGGACGGGGCCGTGGCCCGGGATCACGTGGTCGATGTCGAGCGCGCGGATCCGGTCGAGCGCGGTGATCCACTGGTCCACGTCCGAGGTCATCAGCCAGGTGGTGCACTCCGAGAAGATCGTGTCGCCGGTGAAGACGGCACGCTCCTCGGGGACGTACACGGCCACCTGGCCCGGCGTGTGGCCGGGCGTGTGGAGCAGGTGGAACGTCCGGTCACCCACCTTGAGCGTGACGTCGCCCGAGAAGACGATGTCGGCCGTACCCATGTTCGCGTAGTAGGTCTCCCGGTCCGGGACCAGGGCGGCGCCGTGCGGGTCGTCCGTCGGCAGTGCCTCAAGGGCGTACTCGAACGGATCCAGCTCCGGGTACACGGTCATGAACCGCTCGTGGACGCCCTGGTGGTGGATGATCGGCCCGGCGCCCTTGAACCAGTAGTTGCCGAAGATGTGATCGACGTGGTGCTCGGTGTTGATCACGTACTGGATCGTGCCGTGCTCCTCGACCGCCTTGCGCATCGCGACCGCTTTCGTCGGCAGCTGCGGGGTGTCGATGACCACCGGCCCAGCCGATGTGAGGACGAAGCTCGGGTTGCAGCCGCGCACCTTCGTCTCGGCGAAGATTCGGCTCGTGACCTGTTCCATGGCTGGGATGTCCCTCCGAAGGGTTACTGCGTCGCGGTCAGGCCGCCATCGACGCCCAGGATCTGGCCGGTGACGAAGGCCGAGGCATCGGAGCACAGGAACACGACCGGGCCGGTCATGTCGTCCGTGCCGCCGACGCGGGCGAGCGGGATCCGGGCCTGGACGCTGGCCAGGAAGGCGGGATCGCCCAGGAGCATCGCGACCTGGGGCGTGTCGACGAAGGTCGGGGCGATGGCATTGACCCGGATGCCGTGCTTGGCCCACTCGGTCGCCCACTGGCGCGTGAGGGAGCTGATCGCGCCCTTGGCGGCGACGTAGGCCGAGTAGCCGGCGTTGATGCCGAGCGACGCGCGCACGGAGCTGATGTTGACCACCACGCCGCCGTTGCCGGCCTTGATCATCGCCTTGACCGCAGCCTGGGTCGCGAGCAGCGTGCTGCGCACGTTGAGCTCCATGATCCAGTCCCATGCGTCCCGGGGGTACTCCTGCGCGTCGAACAGCACCTTGCCGGCGCCACCGCCCACGCAGTTCACGATGATGTCGAGCCGTCCGAAGTGCTCCACCGTGGCGGCGACGATCCGCTCGCAGTCTGCCTCCTGCGTGACGTCCGCGCCCAGGGCGAGGACCTCGGCGCCCGTCGCCCGGATGGGCTTGGCGGCCGCCTCGGCGCGCTCGTCGGTCATGTCCGCGACGGCGACCTTGGCACCCGCCGCCGCGAGGGCGCCGGCGATCGCGGCCCCGATGGCACCGCCACCGCCGGAGACCAGGGCGACCTTCCCCTCGAGCCCGAACCTGTCCAGATAGCTCATCGTGTTCCCTTCCCAGTGGGATCCGCGGCCATCCGCCGGCCGTATCATCGATTATCGAGCATACGCAACGCGGGGCTCCCGGTCAACGACAAGCCCGACCTGCCGGGCCCCTGGGCGCGGGCTTTGCGTCGGGTGGCGGCTCCCCGCCGAGGGGGCGATGATGAACCGGGCGCCGTCCGGCGCCGAGTCTCCGGGGGTTGCGAATGGACGCGCTGCTGATGACCGCCGCGCTGGTCGGGTTGATGATCGGGGCGCTCGTCCTGCTGGGCCGGACCTGGCCGCGCTCGTCGCGGCTCGGTGGCTACCGCGCCGGCCGCGGGGCGGGCCACGATGCGGAGGGCGGCCCCGACGCGGACGCCGCTGTCCCCGAGGACGACGACGCGCACTGGCGCTGGTCCGACCCTGACCCGGGAGGGGACGAGCAGCCGTGACCCCGCCCGAGGGGAGGCCGGCGTTCGACGTCCTCGGTCCCACGGCCGCCGCGCGGCCGATCGTCGGGCACGTGCCCCACGCGTCCCTCCACATCCCGCCCGGGGAGCGTGTCGGGATCATCCTCGACGACGACACGCTGACCGCCGAGCTGCTGCGGCTGACGGATCTCCACACGGATCGCCTGGTCGCGTGGATCCGCGACCTCGGTGGGACGCTGGTCGTGAACCGGGTATCGCGCCTGGTCGTGGATCCGGAGCGGTTCCCGGACGATGCCCGCGAGCCGATGGCGCGGATGGGGCAGGGGGCCGTGTACACGCGCACGACCGGCGGCGACCTCCTCCGGGCGGTCGACCCGGGCGAGCGCTCCCGGCTCATCGCCCGCTGGTACGAGCCGTATCACGCCGCCCTCGAGGAGCTGGTCGCGGCGACGCTCGACGCGTTCGGGGCCTGCCTGGTGCTCGACGCGCACTCGTTCGCGACCGTCCCGCTCCCGAGTGAGGGGGACCAGGACCCGGACCGCCCGGACGTGTGCCTCGGGACGGACCCGTTCCACACGCCGCGGGCGCTGGTGGCGGGGCTTGCGGCAGCCCTGGGGGACGAGGGGTTCCGGGTGGCGGTGGATCGACCGTTCTCGGGCTCGCTGGTGCCACTGCGGTGGTATTGCGCGGACTCGCGGGTCACCTCGGTGATGCTCGAGGTCCGACGCGGGATCTACATGGACGAGGGCACGGGCGAGCCGCTCGCGGGCTTCGGGGACGTGGCCCAACGACTCCGGAGCGCGGTGGCGCGGGGGATTGAGGCCTGAGAGCTCGCGATCGGCCAGCCATCCCCGCGACGCCATGGCCCATCGCCCCGGTCCCGGCGGCGAGCGTATGCTCACCGGACCCGTCGCCACAGTGGACCCACCCGTGACCGATCCCTCCCCCCAGGTCAGCGTCCTCATCCCGTGCTGGAACGCAGCCGGCTCGATCGGGCGTGCCCTCGACTCCGTCCTGGGCACGGCGGACCCGACCGTCGAGTGCATCGTGGTGGACGACGCCTCCACCGATGGCACCGCCGACCTTGTCCAGTCGCTGGCCGATCGCGATCCGCGGATCGTGCTGGTGCGTGTCGAGGAGAACGCCGGGGTCTCCGCTGCGCGCAACCTCGGGCTCCCGCGCGTGCGCGGCGAATGGCTGACCTTCCTCGACAGCGACGACCGGCTGCTGCCTGGTGCACTCGCCGCGCTCTACCACGCCGCCGTGGCGACTGATGCCCTGGCCGTCGTCGGACAGCGAATCTGGTCGGACGGCGTGGACACCTGGATCACGAGGCTGTACGACCGGCCCGACATCCGTGAGCCCGGGCGCAAGTCGCTGGTCGCGAACCCGGGGCTGATGTTCTACGCGTCGGGAACCGGCAAGCTCTTCCATCGGTCGATTCGCGAAGGGCTGCGGTTCGAGGGCCGGGTGCTCGGCGACCAGCCATGGACGCTGCGTGCCCTGCTCCGTGCCGGCGACCGGATCGAGGTGATCGGGGACGTCGTGTACGAGTGGGATCGTCCGCGGCCCGGCAACGAGTTCACGTCGATCACCGAGCAGAAGCGGCAGTCGGCGGCGCGTGCGGCCGATGCCGTCGAGGTCGCGATCAGGGCGCTGCGCGACGTCTGTGCCGAGGCCGACCTCCAGTTGCCGGACGACGCATCCCGGCGCCTTGTCCACGCCGCCTACCTCGACCGACTGGTGCGCGCGGACTTCGCGGGACCCGTGAGCCGGGCGCTCGAGACGCGCGATCCCGGGACGCGGCGACTGTTCGAGGCGCTGACCGCGTTCATCGCGGCCGCCCCTGCCCATCTCGTGGCTCACTCCGACGCCATCCTCGAGCGGGTGCTGAGGCCGCCGCTCGCGCACTGGCATCGCGTGCCCCACGACGCCCGTCCTGCGTACTGGGCCTTGGTTCGTGCGCTTCCGGGAGGAACCGTCGCGGCGGGCCCGGGCATGCGGTCGATCCTCGAGCGTGCGGCCCTCGACATCGGGCAACGACATCCCGCGATCGCGGGCGCGCTGCTGGCATACAGCCTGACCCTGGCGGTGTCGGCGACCCGTTGGCTGCTGGCCCGACTGCCGGGGCGGCATCGATCCGCGACGGGCACGGCCGCACGGACATACCCGGACCGGCGCTGACCGGAGGGTCGTCGGTATACTCGTGACCGTCTCTGACGGTCCGCGTTCACGACTTCCGGGCCGACGGCGCACTCTCCGGGGTGCCCGGAACCCGCACATGGAGCACCGCCCGTCGTGATCGATCCCACCGCGCGCATTCACCCGACCACAGACCTCGAGTCGGACGTGACGGTGGGGCCGCGCACCTCCATCTGGCACCGCGCCCAGGTCCGCACAGGCGCGCGCATCGGCGCGGAGTGCGTGATCGGCCGTGACGTCTTCATCGATGAGGGCGTCACGCTCGGCGACCGCGTCAAGATCCAGAACCTGGCGCTCGTCTATCACGGCGTCACGGTCGAGGACGGCGTCTTCATCGGCCCCAACGCGATTCTCACCAACGACCGCTACCCGCGGGCGATCACCGCCGCGGGCGAGCTGGCCCGGGCCGACGACTGGACCGTCTCGCCGATCACCCTGCGGCGCGGCTGCTCGATCGGTGCCGGCGCCGTCGTCGTTGCCGGCACGAACGTGGGGTGCTTCGCCACCGTGGGCGCCGGATCCGTTGTCACGCGCGACGTCCCCGACCACTCGCTCGTCGTCGGGAGCCCGGCCCGCCGCATCGGCTGGGTCTGCGCCTGCGGCGCCCGGCTCACCGCCGGCGAGTCCCCGGCCGC
This sequence comes from uncultured Chloroflexia bacterium, assembly GCA_963788375.1. Lineage (GTDB taxonomy): Bacteria > Chloroflexota > Limnocylindria > Limnocylindrales > CSP1-4 > CAIXZV01. The sequence continues at coordinate 116 of CAWBGT010000005.1, read as the reverse complement.
TGCCACCCACGAGGGTGCCGCGATGTGCCCGTCGTGCCACGCCACCTATTCCATCGCCGGCGACCGATGCGTCACCGCCTGACCCCCCGGAGGAACCGATGATCCCCATCTCGAGG
>CAWBGT010000004.1:0-7617 GCA_963788375.1 uncultured Chloroflexia bacterium | reverse complement strand
GGTATGGCACTTCCGCGAGGTCCCCGCGCATGAGCCGCGGTCCGGCGCCCAAGGACGAGGCGCTGCGCCGTCGCCGCAACGTCCCCGAGCGTGGCGAATGGCAGTCCTCGCCGGGCGTCGGCTGGCAGCATGGGCCCGTCCCCGAGCCGCCCGACGGCCTCATGCCCGCCTCGGTGACCGCCTGGACGACGTGGATGCAGTCCTGGGTCGCCGCGCACTGGACGCCGACCGACCTCCCCGGCCTGCGGCAGCTCATCCGGCTGTATGACCAGGTGGAGCGGAGCGAGTTCCAGCGCGCGACCGAGCTGCGGCTCGGCATGGACACGTACGGCATCACGCCCAAGGGCCAGCAGGACCGCCGATGGGTCGCGCCCAAGACGGAGGCCGAGGAGGCCGCCCCGCGACGCCGCACCACGGCCGCGCAGACGGCCGCCAGCCCCTATGCCCACCTCCGGGTCGCCAAGTGACCGTCGTGGCAGCGCGACCCCGCACCCGGCGCACCGGATGGCGTGGCCCGACGAAGGCCCGCCCGTACCCGACGCTCGGCTGGGTCGTGCTGGACTGGATGTTCGCCCACCTGCCCTCGCCCGCCGACCCGTCGCAGCCGCTCCTCCTCACCCACGAGCAGGCCAATATCGTCCTGCGCTGGTACGAGCTGGACCCGGACACGGGCGAGTACGTCAACCGCCGCGGGCGGCTCGAGATGGCGAAGGGGTGGGGCAAGTCTCCGCTCCTCGCCGCCATCGCCCTGGCCGAGTTCGCCGGCCCCGTCGTGTTCGCCGGGTGGGATGCGCGCGGCGAGCCGGTGGGCGACGCCCAGTACTGGCCCGTTGTCGAAGTGGCCGCCGTCTCCGAGGACCAGACGGACAACACCTGGGCCGTGGTCTACCAGTACCTGACCGCCAACGACGGCAAGGCCGCGAAGGCGCTCGGCATCGACTTCGGCCTGACGCGCATGTATCTCACGGGCGACCGCCCCGGCACCATGCGCCCGGTCACCGCCAAGAGCGCCAGCCGCGAGGGCGCCCGCCTCACCTTCGCCGTCCTGGACGAGACGCACCTCTGGTACTCGTCCAACGGCGGGACGAAGCTGGCCGCCACCCTGCGGCGCAACGCCGCCAAGATGAACGGCCGCACGTTCGAGACGACCAACGCGCCTATCCTCGGCCTCAAGTCGGTGGCCGAGGAGTCCGGCACGGCCGACGTGGCGGGCGTCCTGCACGTCCGCGTGCAGCCGTCGGAGCAGCCCCGGCCCGACATGGACAAGGCCCGAGCTCAAGGCGCTGCTGCGCGAGGTCTACGGCGACTCCACGCTGGGTGCCGCTCGACCGGATCATGCTGGAGATCGAGGACCCGTCCACGACGTGGGACGACGTGCTCCGCTTCTATTTCAACGTCCGCACGCGCGGGCAAGTCGCGCGCCGTCGATCCCCGGACGTGGGACGAGCTGGAGCGCCCCCGTGAGGTCCCGCCCGGTGCTCGCATCGCGCTCGGCTTCGACGGCTCGCTCTCGCTGGACTCCACCGTCCTGCGCGCCTGCACCGACGACGGCTACCGCTTCTCCCTCCCCGGCTGGAGCTGGGTCCGGCCGACCGGCGACGACATGCGCGCCTGGGCCGCGGCCCATCCCGGCGAGGACTGGAAGGTGCCGCGCGACGAGGTGGACGACGCGGTCGCCTAGGCGTTCGCCGCGTACAGCGTCGGCCTCATGCTCCCTGACGCGGCGTTCTGGCGCGACGAGATCACCCGCTGGCAGCGCCTCTACGGCGACGAAGTGGTCCGGCCGTTCGACACGAACAGCGCCCGCCGGATGGCGCCCGCCTTCGACCGCTGGATCACCGCCGTGCGGACGGGCGTCGCGTTCCACGATGGCGACCCCGTCGTGTCGGCCCACGTCAAGGCCACGCACACCGCCCACCCGCGCAACGCGACACGGGATGAGGACGGGCGCCTGCCCGTAGTCCCGGTCAAGGGCGACGACCGCCGCAAGATCGACGGCTGCCTCGCCGACATCCTCGCCTACGAGGCCGCGATGACCATGCCCGACGCCGAGCCGGACGCCGGCATCCCGGAGTTCTTCACCCTATGAGACACGCCGCCGCAGCCCTCCGCTCGCTGCGCCTCCCGGACCGCCGCCGCGGTCGGCGTCGAGGGCGCGTTCCTGCTCCTGGGGACGGTCGCACTGGCGGTAGGATCGTCATACATCTCGGCCGCCGGCCCGTGGATCACGGTCGGCGCGGTGTCCCTGCTGGCGGGCCTCGCGCTCGCCCTGCCTGACAGGAAGGGCTGAGATGGGTCTACTCGCGCAGCGGCTCGCAGCCGCAGAGGCTCGCTCCGTCGCGGACTGGCTCAACGACGACGATGACGACGGCGCCCGCACCCCGTCCGGCGTCCGCGTGGGCATCGCGTCGGCCCTCACCGTGCCGACGGTCCTGCGGTGCGTGGACATCCTCGCGTCGTCGGTCGCCGGGTCGCCGCGGGACGTGGTCATCAAGGTCGGCAGCCGGACGTTTCCCGAGTACCGCAACGTGCCGCGCTGGATCGACGAGCCGGACCCGTCCGACCCGACCCTGACGGGCGACGACTACATCTACTCGCTCATCGCCTCGATCGTCCTCGAGGGCAACTACTTCGTCAGCGCGTTCCCGAACGTGCTGGACCCGCAGGCGCTCACCGTCCTGGACCCGGCCCGCGTGCGGATGCCGGACGGCACGTCCGACTTCGAGATCCTCGACGAGCGCGGGCAGGTGGATCGCGTCGTCGGCCCGTTCGAGATGCTCCACCGCCGCATGTTCACCTGGCCCGGCCAGCGGCGCGGGATCAGCATCCTCGAGAAGATGCGCCGGACCATCGGCGGCGCCATCGCGGCCGACGACTTCGCCTCGCGCTACTTCGGGCAGGGCGCCGCGCTCTCGTTCGGCGTCGAGGTCCCCGGCACGCTCACCGACGAGCAGAAGGACTCGCTCCGCGAGAGCCTCAAGCAGAAGCACCAGGGCACCCGCAACAGTCACGCGGTCGGCGTCCTGACGGCGGGCGCGAAGTTCGTCGGCGGCCTCGGCCCGACGCCCGAGCAGGCGCAGATGCTGGAGACGCGCAAGTTCTCCGTCGAGGAGATCGCCCGCGTGTTCGGTGTCCCGCCGTACATGGTCGGCTCGCAGGAGCCGGGCGCCAGCTCGTACGCCTCCACCGAGACGGCACAGAAGACGTTCGCCGAGCGGACCGTCCTGCCGCTGGTGCAGCGCATCGAGGGCCAGCACAACCGCCTCCTCACCGACTTCGTCCCCGTCCCCGGCGGCAAGGCGCAGTTCAAGCTGAACATGGACCACCTCCTCCGCGCCGACCTCCTCGCGCGCTTCCAGGCGTACGAGACGGGCATCCGGTCGGGCGTGCTGAAGCCGGACGAGGCCCGCGACAAGGAGAACCTCGCGCCGGTGCCGGGCGGCGACCGCGTCTACATGCAGGCGCAGATGACGCCGATTGTCATGCTCGGACGGGAGCCGGAGCCGCCCGAGCCGGCCGACCCCGAGGACGATGCCGCCGAGGACGACGCCGAGGACGCGGCGCCTGCGCGGAGCCTGGAGACAGTGATCGAGTACGGGCCGGACGGCCGGGTCGTGCGGATCACCGAGGGGCCGGCGCCCGCATGAGCGCCAAGGACGACATCGTCCGCGCCATCGTCACTCCGGCGCCTGCCATCGAGGCGCCGTCCCTGCTCGATGTCCTCGAGCGGCTGAAGGGTCGACCTGGGGCCGCAGGGTCCGGAAGGCCCGAGTGGTCCGATTGGGCCGCAGGGGCCGGAAGGTCCCGAGGGGCCGCAAGGGCCGACCGGCCCGACAGGTCCCGGAGGGCCGGAAGGCCCGACAGGTCCCGAAGGGCCGCAGGGTCCGGAAGGCCCGTCCGGGCCGAAGGGGCCGACTGGTGATCGAGGCCCGAAGGGCGACAAGGGCGTCGCAGGACCCAAGGGCGACAAGGGCGACCGCGGGGCGCAGGGGCTGCCGGGTCCGCGCGGTATCGGCGGCGGCGGCGGCGGCGCGGACGGCGCTCCGGGCGCCGACGGCGCACCCGGCCCGCAGGGTCCGCAAGGCGAGAAGGGCGACCAGGGCGAGCCGGGACAGGTCGCCGGACTGGTCCTGTACTTCGACAACACCGCGTCCGATGTCACCGGGCCGACCGTCACCGGCACGATCTACGCGGCCGTCAACAGCAACCCGGACACCATCACCCGGTCGTCCGGCTCGTTCGTCACCGACGGCTTCATCGCCGGGATGAAGATCAAGACGACCGGGTTCGCCACCGGCGCCAACAACGGCACGTTCGTGGTGACCATCGTCGCCGCCGACAAGCTGACGCTCGCCACCATCCACGCCCTGACCGCCGAGGCCGCAGGCGCGACGGTCACGATCATCGTGGACCGCGAGAAGCTCACCCGCGTCCCGCCGTCCGGCACCGAGGTGGACGAGGCGCAGTCCGTCGTCCTCGCGGACGGCCTCCTGGCGCTCGATGCCTACACGACCAGTGCGGGCGTCCCCGGCGCCCTTGAGATCCCGACAGGCATCTGGGAGTTCCACGCGTGGGGCTGGGTGTCCGCGGGCGCCACCACGTCGCTCCGGTTCGAGGTGTCCAAGGTCACCGACGCAGGCGTGGCGACCGTCCTGTTCACGACAACGCCCGTGACCCTCACGGCGACCAGCCTCGCGACCGCGCAGACGATCGTCGTCCCGCACACCGTCGCCGCCGCGATCCCGCTGCTGGTCACCGACCGGATCACCGTCCGGGTGCTGGCGAGCAACACCAGCACGACGGCCCGCGTGGCGCACTTCGTCTACCAGGGCACGGCCCGCGGCTCGCACGTCGTGACGACGTTCAACATCAGCGCGCCGATCGTCTACACGCCCCCGATCCGCAGCGCGGCGGGTGTCCCGTCCGGGGCGCCCTCGCCCACCGAGATCCCCTTCGCCATCGACACGACCGCCGGCACCGGCGGCCTCTACTACTGGAGCGGCTCGGCATGGATCGCCCTGCTCGAAGTCGGATAGCCATGACACCGCAGCGCCCCCAGGAGGTGGCAGCATGACGTACGAGATCAGGACGGCCGCCCTCTGGCCGGACGCCGACTTCGAGATCCGCGCCGCGTCGGACGGCCTCACCTTCGAGGGGTACGCCGCGGTCTACGATGTCCCCTCGGCCCGCCTGTCATTCCGGGAGATCCGCGGCGGCGCCCCGTTCCGCGAGGTCATCCGGCCGGGCGCGTTCCGCAAGTCCCTCGACGCCAAGGCGAACGTGACGCTGCGCTACCAGCACAACATGACGGCCCTCCCGCTGGCCTCCACGAAGGCCGGGACGATGGAGCTGGATGACGACGGCCGCGGCCTCCGCGTCCGCGCCACGCTCCCCGACAACGAGTGGGGCCGCCCGGTGCGCGACGCCATCGCCCGCGGCGACATCGACGGCATGTCCTTCCGCTTCCAGAAGGTCATCGACAAGTGGGACCAGGACGCCGACGGCGGCCACCTGCGCTCGCTCCTCGAGGTCCGGCTGGACAAGGAGGTCAGCGTCACCGAGTTCCCGGCCTACCCCGACACGATCGCCACGGTGCGCGCCCTCGCCGACGAGGCCGAGGTCGATCCCGAGCAGCTCGTGGCAGCCCTCGGCGCCCTCCGGCCCGAGGCCCGCCTGACCGCGGAGCAGCGGCAGGCGCTCGTCACCGTCATCAACGCCAAGTCGGATGCGCCGGTCATCGACGCCGCCGACGCCATCAAGCTGGCCCGCATGCGGGAGCGTCTCGCTCCCGCCGGGTAACCGTCACCGCCCACGCCACACGCCGGGCAACCGCCGGGCCGCATCCGCGGACACCACGGGATCACCGCTCACGTCAAGGGCCGGGTCCTAGCGAATAGGAGAACCCGACACCATGAGCGACCCGATCGCACGGGAATTCGAGGCGTACCGCAAGGACGACCTCGAGGCCCGCAGCATCCTGGACACGGCCGAGGCCGAGAACCGCAGCACCACGCCCGAGGAGGACGAGCGCTTCGACAAGCTCCTCGCCTCCGCGGACGCGCACAAGAAGCGCGCCGACAAGCTGCACCAGATGGACACCGAGGCCAGCGAGCTGGGCGAGGCCATCCGCAGCCGCATCGGCGAGCAGCGCATCGACACGCGCGACGACGAGTCCCTCCTGGGCCACGTCCGCAGCGCCCTGACCGGCATCAAGTCCGGCCGCCCGACGGCCGAGGTCGCCCTCGACCTCACCGTGGACCAGGCCGAGTTCCAGCGCGTCATCACCGGCTTCGGCAACGGCACCTCGCTCTACGTGAGCGACTTCGCCACGACCGTCGCGGTGTACCAGCGGACGATGTCCCCGTGGCTCCAGGTGGCGTCCATCGTGACCGCCAACAACGGCCGCCCGCTCATCATCCCGAACCTGTCCGTCGATCCGACGAGCTACACGCCCGGCGAGGGCACCGCGATCACCGCGGCCGACCCGACCATGGGCACCGTCACGGCGACGCCCGTGTCCTACAAGACCCTCGGCTACGTCAGTGCCGAGGCCGAGGAGGACGAGGTCGTCGGCCTCATGGGTGTCATCGCCCGCAGCGCCGGGCGCTCGCTCGGCCTCGCGGCCGGTGCGGCGTTCACCACGTCCATCGTCACGGGTGCGGCCAACGGTGGCACCGCGGCCGGCATCGGCGGCACGGGCACGGCCGCCGGCACCTTCATCGGCGCCGACGACTTCTTCACCCTCAAGTACGGCCGGGCCTCGGCCTACCGGATGAACGGCGCCTTCGTGGCGGCCAACTCGCTCATCCAGAAGGCCAAGAAGTGGAAGGACGCGAACGGCCAGTACCTGCTCCAGCCCGCGCTGGGCGCAGGGTCGCCGGACACCTTCGACGGCCAGCCCATCTGGGAGGACCCGGGGCTTGCCGCAGTTGCGAGTGCGACCAAGTCGCTCCTGTACGGCGACCTCTCGGCCGTCGTCATCAAGCAGATGCCGATCCGCGTCGCGATCAGCACTGAATTCGCCTTCAACCTCGACAACATCGCGATCAAGTCGGTCTACCGGGCGGGCGCTGCCCTGCCGGACGCCGCGGCCATCGCGTACATGATCTGCGCCGCCACGTAGCGCGCTGAACGGGCCGGGTGCGTCGATGGGCCACCCGGCCCGACCCATCGGGAGGGGCGAACCGAGATCGCTCCTCCCGGCCTCCATTCTCGGTGGAGCCTCCAGCCTGTGAAACTCCTCTGGATCAGCAACGCACCCTGGGCCGCCAGCGGCTACGGCAGCCAGACGCGGCAGGTGGTCCGGCGCATCCGCGACGCCGGCATCGAGATCGAGTGCGTCGCCAACGACGGCTCGCGCGGCGACCGCGAGTGGGAGGGCATCCTCGTCCGCGGCTCCGGGATCGACCGCTACAGCCGCGACTCCGTCCGCGAGGACGTGGAGCGCAGCGGCGCCGACCGGGTCATCTTCCTCTACGACGCCTGGGTCTTCACCGAGCGGATGGCCGACCCGTTCGCCGACCTGCGGCACGTCTACGGCTGGGTGCCGGTGGACCACTACCCGACGCCGCTCGCCCTGTACGGCTGGCTCAGCAACGGTCACCACCCGATCGCCAT
>CAWBGT010000003.1:0-16686 GCA_963788375.1 uncultured Chloroflexia bacterium | reverse complement strand
TCGTCTGCGCCGGAACCTCCGCCCCGACCGAGCACGGGCTCCTGCTCTACGGCGGTGCCACCCTCCCCCGGGCCCGCGGCCGGGGCGCCTACCGCGCGCTCGTGCGTGCCCGCTGGGACGAGGCCGTGGCGCGCGGGACGCCGGCCCTGCTCACCCAGGGAGGCGCGATGTCGCGCCCGATCCTGGAGCGCCTCGGCTTCGAGCGCGTCGGGGAGGTGCACATGCTCGTCGACGACATGAGCGCCAACTGCGGGACGGCCTGCTCACCCACCACATCGAGGAGTCGACGCAATGAAGGTCCTGGTCGCCGACCAGTTCGAGCAGTCGGGCCTCGCCGGCCTGGCGGACGCCGGGTGCGAGGTCGTCTTCGATCCGGCCCTCCAGGGCGGGGTGCTGGCAGCGGCGCTCCACGAAACGCGGGCCGAGGTCCTCGTCGTCCGATCGACGAAGGTGACCGCCGACATGATGTACGGCGGGCCGACCTCGCCCTCATCGTCCGGGCGGGAGCGGGCTACAACACGATCGACGTCGCGGCCGCGTCCGCTCCCGGGATCTACGTCTCGAACTGCCCGGGCAGGAACTCGGTCGCCGTCGCCGAGCTCGCCTTCGGCCTGATCCTGGCCCTCGACCGCCGCATCCCCGACAACGTCGCCGCGCTCCGCGCCGGGCGGTGGGACAAGAAGGAGTTCTCGAAGGCGGCGCGGTCTCAAGGGCAGGACGCTCGGGCTCCTTGGCTTCGGAGCGATCGCCCAGGAGGTCGCGCGCCGCGCGCAGGCCTTCGGGATGGACATCGTCGCCTGGAGTCGCCGGTTCGAGGACGGCGCTCCCGTGGACTTCGCTGCCTATGGCCTCGACCCGGCTGCGCGCGATTTGCGGGTCACCGCCGTCACCTCGCCGGCCGCGGTCGCCGAGGCGGCTGACATCCTGAGCGTCCACCTCGGCCTCGGACCCGCGACCCGCGGCATCGTGGACGCCGACCTCCTCGGCCGCGCTCCGCCCCGGTGCCTTCCTCATCAACACGTCGCGCGCCGAGGTCGTCGACCACGAGGCGCTCGCCGTCGTGGTCCGGGAGCGCGGGATCCGCGTCGGGCTCGATGTCTACCCGGACGAGCCCACGACCGGGACCGCCGAGTACCACCTCCCGCTCCTCGACGAGCCCGGCGTCTACGGGACCCACCACATCGGCGCCTCGACCGAGCAGGCGCAGGAAGCGATCGCCTCCGAGACGGTCCGGATCGTGCGCGCGTTCGCCGAGACCGGCCGGGTCCCGAACGTCGTGAACCTGTCCCGGCAGTCGCCTGCGACGCACATGCTCGTCGTCCGCCACCGCGACCGCCCGGGCGTCCTCGCGCACATGTTCGAGCAGCTGCACGACGCCGGGATCAACGTCCAGGAGACCGAGAACGTCGTGTTCGAGGGAGCCGAGGCCGCCGTCGCGCGGATCAACCTCGACCACGCCCCGACGGCCGACCTACTCACCGCGATCTCGGCCGGCAACGAGAACATCCTGAGCGCGCAGCTCGTCGCCCTCTGAGCGGCCAAGGAGGCCCCCCACCATGACCGAACGCATCTACAACTTCTCGTCGGGGCCGGCCGTCCTGCCGCTGCCCGTCCTCGAGCAGGCACAGCGCGACCTCGTCGCGCTCCCGGGCGTCGGCATGTCCGTCATGGAGATCAGCCACCGCTCGGCGACGTTCGAGGGGATCATCGGCAAGGCGGAGGCGGACATCCGCCGGCTGGCCGGTATCCCGGACGACTACCGGATCCTGTTCCTCCAGGGCGGCGCGACCCTCCAGTTCTCGATGGTCCCGCTCAACCTGCTGACCGAGGGCCGGACCGCCGACTACGTCATGACCGGCTCCTGGGCCGACAAGGCCGCCAAGGAGGCGCGGCGCGTCGGGAGCGTCCACGAGACCGGGTCGACCGCCGCCACCGGCTTCAACCGGATCCCGACCGATGCGGAGCTCGAGCTCACGCCCGGCGCGGCGTACGTCCACATGACCTCGAACAACACGATCGAGGGCACCCAGTGGCACCGGCTGCCGCCGGTCGGCGACGTCCCGCTCGTCAGCGACGCCTCGTCGGACATCTTCAGCCGGCCGATCGACGTGTCGCGGCATGGCGTGGTCTACGCGGGCGCGCAGAAGAACCTCGGACCGTCCGGGGCTCACCGTGGTGATCATCCGGGAGGACCTGCTGGATCGCTCGACCAAGGCGCTGCACACGATGCTCAACTACGCGGTCCACGCCGAGAACGGCTCCCTCTACAACACCCCGCCGGCCTTCGGGATCTACGTCCTCGGCCTGGTCCTCGAGTGGATCCTCGGGCAGGGCGGCCTGCCGGCGATCGCCGCGGTCAACGAGCGGAAGGCGGACAAGCTCTACGCCGAGCTCGATCGGACGGGCTTCTGGCGCCCGACGGCGCAGACGGCGAGCCGGAGCCTGATGAACGTCACCTTCCGCCTCGCGACCGAGGACCTCGAGAAGGCGTTCGTCAAGGAATCGACGGCGGCGGGCTTCGACGGGCTCAAGGGCCATCGTTCGGTCGGCGGGATGCGGGCGTCGATCTACAACGCCTTCCCCGAGCAGGGCATCGACGATCTCGTCGCGTTCATGCGCGAGTTCGAGCGACGGAACGGCTAGCGCCCCGGTCCAGGCTGCTCCGTCGCACCGGTATGATCGCGTCGCGACCGCGCACCCCGGTCGCGTCTCGCGGCCCGGCAGTCGCGGCCCGGTACAGGAGCAACGCATGAGCGCCGACGCAGCCACCGCCTCCCGATCGGCCGCGCCGGACCCCGCTCCGGCCCCCATCGTCATCATCGGGGCCGGTCTTGCCGGCGTGACGGTCGCCCTGCGCCTTGCGGATCGATACCAGGTCGTCCTGCTTGCCAAGCGCAGCTTCGATGAAGCCGCCACGGCCTGGGCACAGGGCGGCATCGTGGGGGTCCTGGGCGACGACGACAGCGTCGCGCTGCACGTGCAGGACACGCAGGCTGCCGGTGCCGGCCTGGTCGATGAGCACGCTGCGGAGTTCATCGCCGAGCACAGCCGCGAGGCCATCCAGTGGCTCGTTGACCAGGGTGTGCCATTCACGAAGGACCCGGCGGGCCCCCTGGGCCTCCATCTGACGCGCGAGGGCGGCCATGCCGTCCGGCGCATCGCCCACGCCGCCGACGCGACGGGTCGCGCGATTCTCGACGTGCTCGTCGCCCGCGCCCGGCTCCACCCGAACATCACGATGCGGGAGCGCTGGATGGCGGTGGATCTCGTGACGTCCCGGCACCTCGGGCGCGACGAGTCCCCGCGGTGCTACGGCGTCTACGTGCTGGACATGGATTCCGGGCGGGTGGAGACGCTGCCGGCCACGGCCGTCGTGCTCGCAACGGGCGGCGTCGGCAAGGTGTACCGCTACACGACGAACCCGGAGACCTCGACCGGTGACGGGATCGCGATGGCGTGGCGGGCCGGCTGCCGGGTGGGGAACATGGAGTTCATCCAGTTCCATCCGACCTGCCTCTACCACCCCGAGGAGCGCAGCTTCCTGATCAGCGAGGCGCTCCGCGGCGAGGGCGCCCACCTGACGCTGCCCGACGGCACCCGGTTCATGGCGGCCCACGACCCGCGCCTCGAACTCGCACCGCGCGACATCGTCGCCCGGGCGATCGACTTCGAGATGAAGAAGCACGGCCTGGACCACGTCTGGCTGGACGCGACGCACCTGGGCGAGGCCTTCCTGGTCGAGCACTTCCCCACGATCCATGCCCGGTGTCTCGAGCTCGGCATCGACATCGCGCGGCAGCCGATCCCCGTGGTGCCGGCTGCCCACTACACCTGCGGCGGGGTGGTCACGGACCTCGACGGTCGCACCGACCTGCCGGGCCTGTACGCCGTCGGCGAGACCGCCCACACGGGACTCCACGGCGCCAACCGGCTGGCCAGCAACTCGCTGCTCGAGTGCGTCGTCATCGGCCAGTCCTGTGCCGCCCGCATCGGAAGCGAGCCGCCGGTCGACATGGCGGCGCTGCCGCACTGGGACGAGAGCCGGGTGGAGGACGCCGACGAGCAGGTCATCATCTCGCACAACTGGGACGAGCTGCGGCTGCTGATGTGGAACTACGTCGGCATCGTGCGGACCACCAAGCGGCTCGATCGGGCGCTTCGCAGGATCCACCTGCTGAGCGCGGAGATCGACGAGTACTACGCCTCCTTCCGCGTGACCCGTGACCTGCTGGAGCTGCGCAACCTCGTGGTCTGCGGGGAGCTCGTCGTCCGGTCCGCGCTGGAGCGCCACGAGAGCCGTGGCCTGCACTACAGCCGCGACTACCCGTACACGCTCCCGGCCAGCTTCCCGACGATCCTGATCAAGGGACCGCGCGAGGGCTGATCCGCGGACCCTGCGGGACTGACGCGGGACCCGGCGGAACCCGCTACACCCGCCGCATCGAGTAGTCGATCGCCCGCACGTCCTTGGTCAGGGCGCCGACGGAGATGCGGTCGACGCCCGTCGCGGCGATCTCCCGGAGCCGGTCCAGCGTCACGCCGCCCGAGACCTCCAGCAGCGCCCGCCCGGCAGTCAGGGTCACCGCCTCGCGCACGCGATCGAGCGGGAAGTTGTCGAGCAGGATGCTGGTGGCGCCCGCCGCAAGCGCCTCGCTCAGCTGGTCCAGGCGCTCCACCTCGATCTGGATCTCCACCCCGGACCGCAGCGCGAACGCCCGCTCCAGGGCAGCCGCGACGCCCCCCGCCGATGCGATGTGGTTCTCCTTGATCAGGATCCCGTCCCACAGGGCGATGCGCTGGTTCGTCCCGCCACCGGTTCGGACCGCGTACTTCTGGGCCAGGCGCAGGCCCGGCATCGTCTTGCGGGTGTCGAGGATCGCGCAGCCGCGCGGGTTGGGCGAGGCACCCGCTATCGCGCGCACGTGGCGCCGGGTGACGGTCGCGGTGCCCGACAGCAGCTGCAGGAAGTTGAGCGCCGGGCGCTCCGCCGTGAGCAGCGCGCGGGCGTCCGCGTGCACCTCGCAGACCACCGTGTCGGCGGCCATGTCGTCACCGTCAGCGTAGCGCCAGTCGATCCGCGCGCCGGGGTCGATGGCCCCGAAACACGCATCGAACCAGTCCCGCCCGCACAGGACGGCCTGCTCACGGACGCGGACCCTCGCCGTGGCCGGGCCCCGCGGGACCAGGCGCGCGGTCCAGTCGCCTGTCCCGACGTCCTCGCACAGCGCGTCGCGCACGTTGCGAGCCCGCGCCTCCTCGAGCGTCTCGTTCACGAGCGCCGGAATGAACTCCTCCATGCCGGCGAGCTCAGGCCGAGCCGATGTGGGGCACGAACCCGTGCCTGGGTGCGATCAGGCTGTCCGGGTTGGCCGCCACGAATGCAAGCATCCGCTCGATGCAACCCTGGGCGCTGACGCGGGTCGGCTCGGGGACGAGGATCTCGCCCGTACCGCGCTCGAGGCAGTTGATGACGCCCTCCACGGCGTTCATCGCCATCCATGGGCAGTGCGCGCAGCTCTTGCAGGTGGCGCTGGTGCCCGCCGTGGGGGCCTCGATCAGCGTCTTGTCGGGTGCCAGCTGGCCCATCCGGTGGAAGATGCCGTTGTCGGTCGCGACGATGTACTCGCGGGCATATCCTTCGACCACCGCCTTCAGCAGCTGGGTCGTCGAGCCGACGACATCTGCCTGGGCCACGACGTCCTCGGGCGACTCGGGGTGGACCAGGACCTGGGCGTCGGGGTGCTCCTCGCGCAGGAGGGACAGCTCGATGCCCTTGAACTCGTCGTGCACGATGCAGCTGCCGTTCCAGCTCAGCATGTCCGCGCCGGTCTCGCGCGCGATGTAGGCGCCGAGGTGTCGATCGGGCGCCCACAGGATCTTCTGGCCCGCCTCCGCCAGATGGCGCACGACGGCCAGTGCGCAGGAGCTGGTCACCATCCAGTCGGCGCGCGCTTTCACGGCGGCGCTCGTGTTCGCGTAGACCACGACCGTCCGATCCGGGTTCGCGTCACAGAACGCCGCGAATTCCTCCGGCGGACAGCCGAGATCCAGGGAGCAGGTCGCGTCGATGTCGGGCACGAGAACGCGCTTCTCGGGGCTCAGGATCTTGGCCGTCTCGCCCATGAAGCGGACGCCCGCGACGACCAGCGTGCTGGCCGGATGATCGCGCCCGAAGCGCGCCATCTCGAGGGAGTCCGAGACGCAGCCGCCGGTCTCGAGGGCGAGGTCCTGGACGTCGCCGTCGACGTAGACGTGGGCAACGAGCACGGCATCGTGGGCCTTGAGCAGGGCGGCGGCCCGCTCCTTCAGCTCCGCACGCTGGGCGGCTGTGGGCACGACGGGAACCTTCGCCCACGCGAGGGCGATCCGATCCGAGCCGTCGGGGTTGGGCCGCAGGTACTCGATCTGCCTCTGGCTCATGGAACAGGCCTGCTCGATGCGGGATGGGTGGCGCCGGTGCGCAGCGTGACGATCGTACCCCGCGACCGCCCGGGTGTCCGCCTGCCGCCCTGGCCGGTCAACCTCTCAGCAGGAGCGTGTCGAGCCCGCGAACGAGGCCCACGACGTCAGGCACTGCCCGAACGGCGAGGAGCGTGCCGAAGACGTAGGGGGCTGCGGAGCTCCCCGCGTCGTGGCGAATGGAGAGGCGCTCGTCATCCTGGCCGAAGATGACCTCGGTGGACAGCACGAAGCCTGGCAGCCGCAGCGAGTGGACCTGCGTGCCGCCGATGCCGGCGCCACGCGCCTCTGGGTAGCCGAGAGTCTCGGCGACCGGAACCACCAGGGGATGCATGGACACCTCCCCGAGGCGTTCGGCCAGCTCGCGCGCGGTGCCACTCGGGGAGTCCGGCTTGCCCGCAGAGGCGTAGTCGATGATCTCGCGATGGGGCAGGAACCGGGCCGCCAGGAGCGCCGCCGCCTGGGCCAACGCGGCCGTCAGGGAGAAGTTCCCCGCGGCCACCACGCCGACGCCGGCGGCCCGGGCCGCGGCGTCGATGTCGGCGAAGTCCGCACGCGGACAGCCCGCTCGTGCCGATGACGACGTGGACCCCCGCCGCGATGGCCGCCATCGCATGGCCCTTGGTCGAGCCCGGGGCGGTGTAGTCGACGAGCACGTCGATGCCGGCCAGCGCCTCGGCCACGTCCCCCACCACCGTCACTCCGACCGGCGCCTGGCCCCACGCCTCGCCCAGGTCGCGACCCGCCGCGGATCGGGAGACCGCGCCGCGCAGGACAAGATCGTCGGAGGTCAGGACGCCCTCGGCGACGGCCCGGCCGGCCCACCCCGTGGCTCCGGCAACGCAGACGGTGATCATGGACGTTCCTTTCGGGACAGGCGGGTTGATCGACGGCGAAGGGAGGCTAGCACCCGGTCCGGAACCGGGTCACCTTCACACCAGGGACCACCAGGCGACCAGTTGGACCGCAATAAGCCAGAGCATCGCGGCGACGGTCGCGACTCGATGCCGCGGCCACCCAGGCGCCGGAGGCCGGCCGGATCGTCACGGTCGTCAACGATGCGGACACCGCCGCGGCATCGTCGTCTCGCTCACGGCCAAGGGGCACGCAGGAGCCGCAAGCAGGTCGGCAGCGATCGAGGGCCGCATCGACTCGGTCCGAGCCCTCAGCAGCCGGCTGACCGCGCTGCTGGAGGAGTAGCCGGGGAGACGCCCGTGCCCGGGCGCGCGGGGCGGAGATCCCGGCGGGCTCTCTGCCAGACTGAGGGCCACACGCACGACGACGAGCGCAACGGACATAGCGCGGGGTGCCCAGGTGAAGCGATCTCTGCTCGGTGCGCGGCGCGACCACGCCGAGCGCTACCTGTTCCTGACCATCGCGGCGTTCGCGATCACCGTTGCCGCAACCCGCTGGTATCTCGATCTCACGGGCTACCCCAAGATCGGCGGCGGAGGGCTGCACGTCGCCCACATGCTGTGGGGCGGCCTGCTCCTGATCGTCGCGGCGCTCCTCCCCCTGCTGTTCGTTGGTCGGCGGATGCTCATCCTGTCCTCGGTGGCTGCCGGCGTGGGCGTGGGCCTGTTCATCGACGAGGTGGGCAAGTTCATCACCGAGTCCAACAACTACTTCTTCGCACCCGCGGCGCCGCTCATCTACGGCGCCCTGCTGCTGCTGGTGGCGCTCCTGCTCGTCATCCGGCGCAGCCCCGCCGATTCGGCGCACGACGCCATGCAGGCCGCCGTCGACGCCACGCGTGATGGACTCGATGGCCGTCTCAACGCGCTCGATCGAGATCGCGTCGTGGATGGGCTGGCGGGCGCCCTCGCGTCCGACGATCGATCTGTCGCCTCCCTCGCCGAGCGCCAGGTAGCACTCTTGACGTCGCCCGAGATGGATGCGCTCCTGGTCCCGCCGGGCTGGGTCGCCCGGGGCGACGCCCGTGCCCTGCTCGAACGGATCCTGCCGGTGAGGCTTGAGCGTGCGCTGGTGCTCATCGGGCTCCTCTGGACGGCCGTGGTCGCCGCGTTCTCCTCGCTGCTGCTCCTCGCCCTGGCGTGGGTCGAAGGACCGCTCACAATCCCCGTCCCGGAGGGACCGGTCGAATTCCCGACCGAACCGGTCTGGGTCGTCCTGCTGCTGATCATCGGGGTCATCGTTGGCATCCTGTGCGGAATCGCCGCGGTGCAGATCCTGCGCCACCGCGAGCGCGCCGGGCTCCGGATCGCGACCACCGCCATCCTCGTCAACCTGGTCGCCGGTGGCCTGCTCACGTTCTACGTCCAGCAGTTCGGCGCCGTGGCGTCCACGGTCCAGCACCTGGTGCTGCTGGGCCTGCTGCTCGACTACGCCCGGCGGCTGGGGCCCGCCCAGGTGGCGACCGGAACGCCGAACGACACGCCGACGTGAGACGCCTGTACGTCGTCACTTTCTCGTCCTCGGTCGCGTGATCCCGGGCGAGGCTCCGGATGCCCTCCCCCGTAACGCGCACGGTGTCGCCGGCGATCGCGAGCGTGAAGAGGGTCCGTCGCCGGGCATCGCTCAGCGTGAGCAATCCATTACGCGAGAGCGGGCGAACCGGGAGCGCGTCGGAACGTCGACCGGGCGCCGCGCGCAACGCATAATCGCCCGGCATGATTGCGCCCTCCCCTGTGCACGGACGAGGTAGTACCCATCCATGAGCGCGAGCACGGTGCTCCTCGGCATCGCGTTGATCGCCCTCGGCTTCCTCGTGGTCGCGGCCGTCTACGAATCGCTGGCGACGAGGGACGTCTACGTCGGCAGGATCATGCGAGCAACCCGGCGCAGGACGTCGCGCCCCGGGGTGATCGCCCTCGTGTACGCCTTGACGGTCGGCGCTGGGATCCCGATCCTCGTCATCGTCTGGGCGTCCATCCTCACCATCGCCCTCCTGCTCGTCGGGTCCGTGGACAGGGTCGCGAGCGCCGCGGTCGTCGCCGTGTCCGTGGTCGGGGCGGCTCGAGTCCTCGCCTACGCCCGCCAGAAGACCGCGCAGGACCTGGCCAAGGCGATCCCGCTGGCGCTGGCATTCCTGCTCCTCAGCGGCGCGAGCCTCAATCTGGAGGAGAAGATCAGGCAACTCCAGGTGAACCCCCAGTCGGCGGACCTGACGCCGGACCTCTTGCTGCTCCTCGTCGTCCTGGAGCTCGCACTGCGGATCTCGACCGACGCCTCACACGCCGTGCTCGCCAGGATCCGGAGACGCCGTGGCATTCACAGCGACCTCGGCGTCTGGCGGACCCTGTGGGCCGCCATCCGTCGTCCCGTCCCCGGCGATCCGCACACGCCCGGGACCGAGGTCCCCGCATCCGAGCCCGAACGAGTCTGACGGCATGTCCGACACGATGGTCAGCCTGCTCCTCCTGAGCGGCGTGATCGCGCTCGGCTTCCTGTTCGCGGTCTCCTTCTACGAGTCGCTGTCGACGCGCGACGTCCTGATCCGGCGCACGACGCGCCTGGCGCGCCGGGTCTCCTCTCGCCAGTGGGTCCTCGGCGCCACCTACCTGGTCACGGTCGGCATCGGCATCCCGGTGCTCGTCCTCATCTGGACCGTGATCCTGGAGTTGGCCCTCGTCTTCGTGGGGTCGGTCGATCGCCTCGGGAACGTGGCGGTCGTCGCGGTGGCCGTCGTCGCGGCGGCACGGATCCTCGCCTACGCTCGCCAGGCGACGTCCCACGAACTGGCGAAGGCCATCCCGCTCGCCCTGGCCTTCGTGCTGCTCACCGGGGGCAACATGAACCTCGAGCAGAACCTCGCCCGGATCCTCGAGCGCCCCGAGCAGTCGGCACTCACGGATGAGATGATCGCCTTCCTCATCGTCCTCGAGGTCGGGCTCCGCCTCGTGACCGACACGTCGCGCCTGGCCCTGGCCTCCATCCGGAGGCGCCGTGGAATCGAGAGCGATCTCGGTGCCTGGCGAACCCTGTGGGCAGCGATCCGCCGCCCGTTGCGGTCGGTGAGCGGCGAGGTACCGGACGTCGAACGGGTTGAGCCATGACGACGTCGTCCATCCCGGTGCACGCGGCGCCCGAGCGGGTCGTTCGCCGGTCCGTAGGCGGCCGGGTGACGTGCACGACCGGCGCGTCGGTTCGCTACTCCGGCGTGTCCGGCGTCTTCGGCGCCATGGCGGACTTGATCGTCTTCTTCAGGGTGGCTGCCACCGCCGACCCGATCGCCACCAGGTTCTCGGGATCGAGCAGGTTGCTCTGCTTCTCGTGGAGGGCGAGCAGGCGACCCAGCTCGGTGCACGGGTCGGTGTGGTCGTCCACGCGGAGGTCGATCCAGCGATCGTCGAGGCCCGCGATACCGCCCTTCTCGCGGACCACCAGGAGGGCCGCGGACTGGCGACCCCGGCTGTCGCCGCCGGCCTGATCTCCGGCACGCAGCGCGGCCAGGAGGCGGCGCGGGAACGTCCCCTGGGAGATCTCGTACGCAGCGAGCATGCCGTCCACCACGGCCGGTCCCACCAGGATGTTGCCCTGTGCGGCGACGCCTGCGCCGGTCTTGCCACCCGCCCAGTCCAGGCAGTTCGCTCCGGTATAGGTGGCGGCACGCCCCACCGCGTCGACGATCCCGGCCTGCCGGAACGCCCCCTGCCCGTCTGCGGCCACGAGCGTGGCGAGCACGGCCTCCGCGTCCTCGCCTGCGGCCATCCGGGCCAGCCCGTCCGGGCCGTACGTCACGTTCGGCATCGCCTGGGTGGAGATCGCCCCGACCCCGGCCCGCGCGAACGGGGCGACGGCGCCGACGGCCAGCGCCCTGGAGGCGATCGCGATCCCGAAGTCCCCTGTCTCCGGGTCGCGCGCCACGATCGAGAAGGTCATCTCCGCGTTCTCCTGGCTGGGTCGATGTCGTCGGTCACCAGATCTTCGCGCGCAGCTCGCCGGCGCGGACCATCGCCGCATCCTCCGGAACCCCGAACGCCGCCGCAAACGGAGGGAAGTTCGAGAGCGGGCCGTTGACCCGGTATTGCGATGGAGAGTGGGTGTCCACGTTCGCCAGCATGCGAGACGCTGCCTCCGTGTAGCCCAACCGCCACATCGTGGCGTAGGCGAGGAAGAACCGTTGATCCGGTGTCAGCCCGTCGATCGTCGGCACGGCGTCACCGATTGCCTCGTGCATGGCGTCGAAGGAGATGGTGATCCCCCCGAGGTCCGCGATGTTCTCGCCCAGGGTGAGCTTGCCGTTGACGTTGACGTCGTCCGCGATCGCGTAGCCGTCGAACTGCTCCACGACCACGTTCGCGCGGCGCTCGAACTCCGTGCGGTCCTGCTCGGTCCACCAGTCGCGCAGGGCACCCACGGCGTCGAAGCGCGACCCGGTGTCGTCGAAGCCGTGGGTGATCTCGTGGCCGATCACGGTCCCGATGCCGCCGTAGTTCACGGCATCGTCGGCGTCCGCGTAGAAGAACGGCGGCTGCAGGATTCCGGCCGGGAACACGATCTCGTTGCGCAGCGGGTGGTAGTAGGCGTTGACGACATGGGCGGGCATCATCCACTCGCCCTTGTCCATTGGCTTGCCCAGGCGGCTCAGCTGACGCCGCATCTCGAAGCCCGCGGCGGCAAAGCCGTTGCCGAGATAGCTCGTCCGATCCACGGCGAGGCTGGAGTAGTCACGCCACTCATCCGGGTAGCCGATCTTGTAGGTGAAACCGGCGAGCTTGGTGAGCGCCTCCTGACGAGTCGGCTCGGTCATCCAGTCGTTGGCCTGGATGGCGCGGCCCATCGCCGTGAGCAGGTGGTCCACCAGCGTCTCGACGCGGGTCTTGGCCTCCGGAGGAAAGGCCACGCGAACGAACAGCTGCGCGACCGCCTCACCGATATTCGAGGAGGTTGCGTTGACGATGCGCTTCCAGCGGGGCTGCTGCTCCTGCTGGCCGCCGAGGATGCGGCCGTAGAACGCGAAGTGCTCGTCCTCGAACGCCGGCGGCAGCGAGGTCGCGCAGGCGCGCACGAGGTGCCACCGAAGGACGCCCTTGAGCGTGCCGATCGGCGTGTCGGCGATGGCCGCGTCGAGCTCCCTGAAGAACCCGGGGTTGTCCACGTTCACGGTGTCGCCGGCCACGCCGGCCTCGCGCAGGTATCCGCCCAGCCGGTAGGCCGGCATCATCTCGTCCAGCTTCGAGACCTCGAAGCGGTTCATCGTGATCCTGGGGTCGCGCGCCTGCTCGGGCGAGAGGGAGGCCACCGCCAGGCGCCGCTCGAACGCGAGGATGGCTTCGGCGGTCGCGGCCGCCTCCTCGCCGCCCGCACCCAGGTTCCGGAGCTGGGCCGCGATGTGCGCGGTATAGGCGCCGCGCAGGGCCACGGACCGCTCGTCGTCGTTGAGGTAGTAGCCGCGCTCCGGGAGACCGATCCCCGCCTGGCCGAGGTACCCGAGGTAGACCTCGGCGTTCTCGAAGTCCGCCTCCACGCCGATCCCGAACAGGGCCCCGAAGCCACCGCGATGGAAATCCAGGTTGAGCGCACGCAGGTCCTCGGTGGACGCGAGGGCGTCGATGTGGTCGAGGTAGGGCCGGAGCGGCTCGATCCCGGCGGCCGCGATGCCGGCCTCGTCCATGCCGGACGCGTAGAAGTCGCCCACCAGGCGGGTCACGAAGTCGCCGTCCGGGCCGGCCGCTGCCGCCTCTTCGAGCAGGCGGCGCGTGAGCTCCTTGTTCCGGTGGTCCAGCTCGATGTAGGCGCCCCACATCGGGTACTCGGCCGGCACGGGGTTCGCGGCAAGCCACCTCGCGTTGACGTGGTGGTAGAAGTCCTCCGAGACCGGGATCGAGTCGTCCCACAGGGACGTGTCAAGCGGGTTGGCGTCGGTCATGGGATCCCTCTGTTGCTCGTTCAGGAAAAGACGGAGGCTACCCGACCCGCGGCGCAGGCAGGCAGCCTCCGTGATTCGCCACTTTCGACGGACCTCGCGAGGTCAGGCCTGCGCGGCGGCCTCGGCCTCGATCGCCGGCGATGACGACGCCGAGGCCCAGCGGGGTGATCAACGCGAGCGCCAGGCCGATGCCGGCGCCCTTCGGGATCGACCGCGACCCGAGCTTCTGGACCTTGACCTTGCCCTTCTCGTCGAGGGCGAGGACGCCGATCGCGCTCAGCTTGACGCTGTCGTCGATCCTGTCCCATGCCTTGAGTTCGGCAGCCGCCGCGTCCGCCGCGGCCTCGTCCTTGAAGAACGCCAGAACGACCTTCGATGCCAACGTGCACTCCCTGTTGTGCTGGAGCCGGCCTGCGAGTTGCAGCCGGTCAACCCGATGGTGTGGATGAGCGGTCCCGTGTGACGGGGACGGCGCGGCCGACATGTTCCACCGCCGCGACTGACGGGGACCTCGCACAGCGCTGGGCGAAGCTCGCCCCCGATCGCACCAGCGTCTACCGTTTCGACGCCTCGCTCCACGGCCTGCACGACATGATCACCCCGGACCGCGACGGCCAGCAGGTGGACCTGGTCTACCCCGTGCTCATCGACCTGATGTCCCGGCCCTGAACTGCGCAGTGGGGCGCAAACGAGGGTACCTTCCGCACAATTGACGGGCCGACGGGGCCATCACAGGGGTGACGATGTCGCGGTTGCTGGCGCTGTACCGGACGCAGATCCGAATCCTGGTCCAGTGGCGAGGGGGCACCCGGTCGCTGATCAGGCGGCTCGTGATCGTGACCCTGGTCTCGGCCATCTCGTTCGTGCTCACCTCGTGGCTGCTGCCCTGGATGGCGCCGGCCACGCTCATCGTCGCGGTGCAGGTCATCGTGGTCATGGCGTTGCTCAACGCCGTGCTGCGCCCGGTGATGCTCACGTTCGTCGCGCCGAGATCGCTCGTCCTGACCGGGATCGCGGTGCTGCTGCTCCAGGCCCTGGTCTTCATGGCTGCCATAAACGCGGTCGACGGCGCCGAGTCCGCCAGCTTCCTGGCCTCGCTCATCGGCTCGTTCATCTACGCCATCATCAACACCGTCCTGGTGGCCGTCCTGGCCATCGACAGCGGCGAGTCGTTCTATGGCCTGCTCGTCCAGCAGCTGCTCCTCAAGCGGGCGGCGCCGCCGTCTGACCAGCCCGGTCTCGTGATCGTCCAGGTTGACGGTCTGGCCCACCCGATCCTGGCCGGGCGCGTGCGCGCAGGCTCGGTCAACACCATGGCCCGCTGGATCCGCGAGGGGAGCCACAGGCTCTCCCCCTGGGAGGCGATCCTGCCGTCGATGACCTCGGCCAGCCAGGCCGGCATCCTCCACGGCAACAACGACGGCATCCCGGCCTTCCGCTGGTACGAGCGCGACCGCCGGCACCTCATGGTGTCCAGCAGCCCGGATGATGCCGCCGAGATCGTGCGCCGCGTCTCCGACGGCGAGGGGCTCCTGTCCAACAACGGGGCCAGCATCTGCAACCTGGTGACGGGCGACGCGACCCGCTGCTACCTCACGACCGCCGCGATCAAGAACGAGAGCCAGGGCATCGGCGACAGCACCGCGTTCCTGGGCTTCTTCTTCAGCCCGACCGGCTACCTGCGCTCGTTCACGATGTTCCTGGGCGAACTGCTCAAGGAGCTGTTCCAGGCGCGCCGGACCCGCCGCTCCGGGGTCCAGCCCCAGATGCACCGCGGCCTCAAGTACGCCGGCATGCGTGCTGCCTCCAACGTCCTGCTTCGAGACGTGAACACCTCGCTGATCATCGAGGAGATGTACCGCGGGGCCAACGTCATCTACGCGGACTTCACCGACTACGACGAGCTGGCCCACCACTGCGGCCCGGAGCGGGTCGAGTCGTTCGAGGCGCTGGACGGCATCGATCGCGCCATCGCGACGCTTCAGAAAGCCGCCGAGGACGCGCCCCGCCCCTATAGGTTCGTCGTCCTGTCGGACCACGGTCAGAGCCTGGGCGCCACGTTCAAGCAGCGCTACGGCAAGAGCCTCGGCGAGGTGGTCCGGGACCTGATGTCCGGCCGCGCGACGCTGTTCCAGACCAAGACCCGTGCCGAGGGCTCCACCTTCGTCAACTCGTTCCTGTCCGAGATCACGCAGAGCCGGGGCTTTGGACCCCGCGTCGCGCGCGCGGCGCTGGCGGGCAGCACGACGGACGGCGTCGTGGACCTGGACAAGGAGGATGAGGTGCCGCCGCCGGCCGACGAGTCGGCGATCGCGGTCGTGGGGTCCGGCAACCTCGGCCTCGTCTACTTCACGGGCCACGACCACCGGCTCTCGCTCAAGGATCTCGAGGAGCTCCATCCGGGCCTCGTGAGCTCTCTCGCCTCCCACCCGGGCGTCGCGATGCTCATGGTCAAGACCATCGACCATGGGCCGGTCGTCTTCGGTCGCGACGGCCTGCGCTACCTGGCCGAGGACCGGGTGGAAGGCGAGGACCCGACGACACCCTTCGGCCCCAGCACCGTCTCGAGCCTCCTGCGCGAGGACGCGATGGAGCACGCCCCGGACCTGCTGCTGATCAGCCAGTACGACCCGGAGTTGGGCGAGGTCGCCGCGTTCGAGGAGCTCATCGGGTCGCATGGTGGGCTCGGCGGGCCGCAGACCCAGCCGTTCATCCTGCACCCGGCCGACTGGACGCTGGACGAGGAGGTGCCGCTGGGCGCACCGGCGATCTACCGGAACATCCGGCGCTGGCTGGGCGACATGGGAATCCAGCTGGGGGAGCCAAAGGCCGCCGACTCGCCGGTCGCCGCATCGGCTCCCCTGCCGACGCCTCGCTGGATCGGTCTCGTGGCCGCGGTGGTCGCCCTCGAAAGCGTCGTCTGGGCGGCAGTCGGGATGTTGCTGCTGTTCAGCCTGCTCGCGGGGGGCGACCTCGGCTCGCTGCTGTTGACTCTCGTCTTCCTCGGACTTGGGGTGGCGGGTCTCATGACGGCCTGGGGTGTCTGGCGCCGTCGCCGCTGGGCGTGGATGGTGACCCTCATCCTCGAGGGGATCACGGTCATGCAGGTCCTGCTGACCGCTGCCGACCGGGGTCTCGGCGGCGTCCTGGCGCTGGGCCTCGCGCCCATCGTCTTCTCCTTCCTGATCTTCTCCTACCTGACCCGCCCAAACGTCGCAGCGGCCTTCGGTCGCCGTGCCCGGGGTCCCCGATCGCAATAAGGGAACGGCCGGCCTTCTCGGCGCTCGTGCGGCATGGCAACTCGCGGCACCGCGCCGGCAGGGAATGGCTGCTGACCAGGTGGGTACCCGCCAATTCGGCCGTCGCCTAGCGGCCCCCGGCCCGCGAGACGGACC
>CAWBGT010000002.1:0-18916 GCA_963788375.1 uncultured Chloroflexia bacterium | reverse complement strand
AGAAGAGCTCGGGAAGGTCCTGGCTGCGCTGTCGCATCGCATCCGGAAAGAGGGGGTCCAGCGAGCCGTCCGGCGCCAGGCGCAACGCCCACCAGGGGCTCTGCCAGCGGTACCGCGCGACCGAGATCTGAGCCTCGGCCGGCCGGCGCGCTGCGGTTGCCGGCCACTATGTCGTCGGCCGCGACGGACAGTTCGGCATCAGCTGCGCAATCTTCGAGGGGTACGCCTTCCCCGGCCTCCAGGCGGTTCATGGCGTTCATCGTCGCCGGCGAGACGGGCGTCGATGTCGTCGGCCAGGGCGGGGGGCCGCAGAAACGGAACGTCAGCGCCCAGGGCCCGGGCCACGGCGGCAATCTCGGCATCGTCGGTCGACACCACAACCCGGGCGAAGAGGCCGCTTCTCAGCGCAGCCTGACCGAGTAGGCGAGCAGCGGCCGGCCATGCATCTCGCGGATGTTCTTGCGCGGCACCCGCCGCGATCCGCCGCGGGCGGGGATCACCGCGAGGGCGCCGCCGGTGCTCATCGGATCCTCCGGGCGGGAGCCCCGACGTACGTGCCCGGCTCGGTCAGGTCGTCCGTGACCACCGCTCCGGCACCGATCAGGCAGCCCTCCACGATCCGTACGCCGTGGATGACCACGGCTCCGGCTCCGACGAAGGTGTGGTCGCCGATCCTGACCCCGCCGCTCACCGTGGCGCCGGGGCCGATGTGGACGTTCGTGCCGAAGCGACAGTCGTGCTCCACGGTGGCGTTGGTGTTGACGACGCAGGTGGGCCCGGTGACAACACCCGCGTTGACGACGGCCCCGTCGAAGACGACCGTGCCGGCCCCCAGCTCCACCTCGCAGTTGACCACGGCGTCGGGAGAGACGAAGGTGGGGAATCCGTACCCCAGCGCCTCGGCTGCGGCCTGGATCCGGGCACGGCGCGCCGTCGCGTCCACCTTGCCGACGCCCATGGCCGCCGCACAGCCGGGGTGGCGGGCCAGCAGGGCCGGCAGCACGTCGTCGCCGCCGGCATGGGGAACGCCCAGCACGGGCCCGACGTCGCGCGGATCCACGTAGCCGGCGATCGTCCAGGGCAGCTTGCGGATGACGCTGATGAGCACCTTGGCATGGCCTCCCCCGCCGAGGACCACGACCGTTCCGCCGTCGTCGCTCATGTCCAATCCTCCCGACAAGAGGCGGCCGGCGCCAGAGTCCAACCGCCCGACCGGATCGCGCCGCAGGCCGTCACGGTAGCGTCTCACGAACCGCGTCGCCGCGCTGGAGACGCAGGACGAGCAGGTAACCCACGATCATGAACACCGTAGCGCCCGACCAGCATCGCCTGGGGGAAGGCCGTCAGGTCCGCGTCGGGCCGGAGCACCACGAGGGCGACGACGTAGGCGGCGATCCCGCAACCGACGGCGGCCAGGTACATGTCCTGCCGGCCGACCACGTTGAAGACGGACACCACCGGCTGGAAGCTGCTCACCACTGGGAGCAGGAGTGCCCACTGCATGGCCGGCACCGCCCCCACGTACTAGCGGGATCAGCGAACTGCACGACGGGTTCGACGGCGAACCAGCCCACGGCGGCCACCACGGCCAGCCCGGCAAAGGTTGCCAGCATCGGCTTGATCGAGATCCGCACGAGATGGCGGGTGTCCCGCCCGGCCCCGTACTCCTGGGCCATCCGCGGATAGAGCACCTGGGTCAGGGCGGCCGGGACCACCTCCAAGGCCGTGATTCCCAGCGCCACCATGGCATAGAGCCCCATGCCGTAGGTGCCCGTGAAGTGGAGGACCAGCGTGGAGTTGATCACCCCCGTCCAGAGGCCGTAGACCTGCCCCACTGCGTAGATCGGCGCGCCGATGATGAACAGGTGCCGGAGGTTGCTCCGGCTCCAGTGCGGGCCCACCCGCACGGGCCGCCAGCGGAACAGGAGCGCCGTGCTGGTGGCGCCCGCCAGGACCACGCGCAGGCAGAGCCCGTAGAAGCCGAACGCCGCCACCAGGACCAGCGCGGCGAGACTCGTGGCGGCCTCCACGACGTTGACCCGGGCCAGGCGGACGAACTCGCTGCTGGTGCGGAAGGTAATCGACAGGTAGCCGTTGCTGCCGTAGAAGCTGAAGATCGCCAGGATGGCGTTTGTGGCCCAGCCGGCTGCCTGCTGCAGGTCGCCCTGGACCAGCTGCCAGGCCGCAACGGCCAGCAGGCAGACGGAGACCACGCCACCCGTGGCCAGCGCCCAGGCCTGCCCCGCGGCGGCAAGGGCGTGTGCCCGGGCGATGTCGCCCCGCCCGATGTGGTACGGCAGTTCGCGGTTGACGCCGTTGAGGATGCCCAGCTGGGCGATCGAGGCGTAGCCCAGCACCAGCCCGATGCCGGCGAACAGGCCCAGCGTGCTCGGCGCGACCAGGCGCCCCAGCAGGATGCCACCCGCCAGGCGCATCCCCATCGCCACCAGGTTCCCGCCCGCCAGCGAGCCCGCCAGGAAGAGGACCGAGCGGCGCGACCCGCCCGCGGTGGGCTCGCCAGCGGCAACCTCCGCGGCGGCAGCCGCGTCGACCACGATCTCGCGGCCGTCGATCGCCGGATCGCTGGCTGGCGTCATCGCGTCGGTCCGTCGTTGGCGGCCGGCCTAGACCGGCGTCGCCTGTCGCCGCGGACCGGCCGCCTCCACCAGGGCGACCACGTCCGCGATCTGCTCCACCGTCAGCGAGAGCGAGCACGGCAGGTTGAGCACGGTGTCATAGAAGCGGGGGGCACGCGTGATGCGGTGCGCCTGCATCTCCCGATACGGCTTCTGCAGGTGATTGAGATACCAGAGCGGGCGGACCTGGACCCCGGCCGCAGTACAGGCCGCCAGGAGCTCGCGCTTCATGTCGGCGCTGTCGCACAGGAGGGCGTAGAACCAGCGGTTCGATTCGCTCCAGGCGGGCTGGCCGAGGAGGCTGGGACGGGCCGAGCGCCTCCTGGTAGCGGGCGAAGTTGGCGCGCTTGATCGCGACCCGCTCGTCGAGGTTCTCGAGCTGAGCCAGGCCGATCGCGGCCAGGACGTTGTTCATCCGGTAGTTGTAGCCCACGCTGTTGTGGACGTACTCGACGCCGTCCTCCTTGGCCTGGGCCGTCAGGTAGCGGGCCTGGCGGGCGATCTCGTCGTCGTCGGTCATGATCGCCCCGCCGCCGCCGGTGGTCACGATCTTGTTGGTGTTGAAGCTCAGACAGCTGATGGGCGCGAGGTGGCCGCACATGCGGCCCTTGTAGCGCGAGCCCAGGCTCTCGCTGGCGTCCTCCACGACCGCCAGGCCGTATTCGGCGGCCAGCGCCACGATGGGATCCATGTCTGCCGAGGTGCCGAAGACGTGGACCGGCACGATGGCCGAGACGCGCCGGCCCGTCGTACGGTTGGTCAGGACCCCGTCGCGCACGATGCACCCCTCGGCCAGGAAGCTCCGCACGCCCTCGACGTCCATGTTGCAGTACTCATCGCAGTCGACGAAGACCGGCCAGGCATGCAGGTAGCGAACCGCGTTGACCGGGGCGATGAACGTCACCGTGGGCACGATGACCTCGTCGTCGGGCTGGACGCCGGACAGCATGAGCGAGA
Source organism: uncultured Chloroflexia bacterium (assembly GCA_963788375.1). Taxonomy (GTDB): domain Bacteria; phylum Chloroflexota; class Limnocylindria; order Limnocylindrales; family CSP1-4; genus CAIXZV01. Next base: position 15,323 of record CAWBGT010000002.1, on the reverse strand, counting down.
TGTGGATGGCCGAGGTGCCCGAATTGCAGGCGACGACGTGCTTGACACCGAGATAGGACGCCAGGACCTTCTCCATCTCCCACACGAACTCGCCGTTCGCGGAGATCCAGCCGCTGGCCAGACAGCGGGTGATGTACTCGAGTTCGCGCCCACCGAGGGATGGCTCGGACAGCGGGATCATGGGCGTCCTCGCGCTACGAGTTGCGGTACCGGGTCGCGTAGGGGTCGGTGATCAGGCCCGACGCGATGGCGTCCGCCACCTCGCGGATGCCGTCGCGCAGGCGCATCCGGGGCGTGAACCCGAGGGCGGCGATGCGTTCGAAGGACACCCGGTAGTCCCTTGGGTCCTCGGTTCGCTCCACGTAGTGGAGACGAACCGGGATCTGCTCGGCGATCGCCTCCGCGATCGTGCGCTTCTGGTAGTTCTCTTCGTCGGCGCCGACGTTGAAGACCCGGCCGGCAACACGCTCCCGGTCCTGCTCGAGGATCATGGCCACGGCGTTGGCGATGTCGCGCACGTGGCAGTAGGGTCGCCAGAACTCCGGCCCGAAGATCTCCAGCTCGCCCATCAGCAGTGCGTCGCGAGCGAATTCGTTGATGGTCAGATCGAAGCGCGGCCGGAGGGACAGGCCATAGACGGTGGCGAAGCGCAGGATGGTGAAGTCCAGGGCCACGGAACGGGCCAGGAGGAGCTCCTCGAACCGGACCTTGAGCTGCGCGTAGAGGCTGACCGGGCGGAGGGGTGCGTCCTCATCGAGGACGGCATCGGCCTCCATCTTGCCGTAGTTGCTGCAGGTGGAGGCGAACAGAAAATGGCCCACGCCGTGCCGATCGCTGAGCTCGAGCAGGCTCCGAGAGCCGTCCCAGATGGTCCTGGTGGCGAGCTCGGGCTGCGCCTTGCAGGCCGGATCGCCGACGATCGAGGCGAGATGGACCACCGCATCGAACCGCTGGGCCGCGAAGAGCGCCTCGAGGTCCGCAGGGACGCAGATGTCGACCTTGCGGAACGAGAAATCAGGGTTGGAGAGCAGGTCGAGCAGGGCCTCGCCGCCGAAGAGGAGCGCGTCCGCCACGACGACGCGGTGGCCCCTGGCAAGCAGCTCGCGGGATACCATCGAACCGACATAGCCGGCACCGCCGGTGACAAGGATCGTGCTCACGAAATCATCCCCTCCCCCATCGCGACCCGCGCCAATCCACGAGTCCGCATACTAGCAGGCGGGCTGCCGGGACCCGCGTGGCGAGGCCTGGGTCGGGAGTCGCGGCGCCGGTGCTCCAGGTGCTCGTCGACGACATCATCGGCGTGCCCGTTGCCGAGCTCTACCCCATCGCGGAGACGCTCGCCGGCCAGGGCCTCCTGGAGGTGGTGCGCTAGCGTCCCCGCCGGGCGGCGCGATCCAGGATCGCCTCGAAGGCGGCTCCGGCATGCGCCCAGCTGTAGTTCGCCACGACCGCCGCGCGGGCCGCGGCGGACAGCGCAGCGCGCCGGTCGGCATCGGCAAGCAGCGCGGACACGCGCTCCACGTACTCCTGCGGCGTCCCGGCCTGCAGGTAGTGCTCGCCGTCGCGCAAGCCGGTTCCCTCGACCGCCACGTCCGAGGCGACGATGGCGCACCCCATTGCGGCGGCTTCCAGGACCTTGTTCTTGAGCCCGCCGCCATAGCGCAGCGGACAGACGAAGACGTCGGCCCCGGCGTACCACCGCCGGATGTCATCGACGAAGCCGGCCACCTCCACGGGCGACCCGCCGGGGGCGGCGATGTCGGCTGGCGGCCCGACGACGTGAAACCGGGCGTCGGGAAACCTGTCTGTGACTGCCGGCGCGAGCTCGTTGATGATGAAGCGCGCGGCGTCATGGTTCGGGCCGTAGGCAAGGTTGCCCACGAAGAGGAGCGACGGCGCGCCGGGCAGCCGACGGTCACCGGCGGACGGGGCGAAGTGGTCCGTGTCGCACCCGTTGCGGACGACGTCGACCGGCACCCGGAGGTCACGCTCCAGCAGCGTCGCCTCGACCGGGGAGATAAGGACGACGGCCGCGGCCGCGCGGAGGGTCCGGCGCTCGTAGCGCCGGACCAGCGACGCGCTCCACCGACCCAGGAGGCGACCCGACCGGGACGGGCGCAGTCGTGCCTCGGCGCCGGCCAGGCGACTCATGTAGTCAACCTCGTCCACGACGAGCGGCAGTTCCGTTCCCGCCGCGTACTGCACCATCGGCAGCGTGTCCACCCAGATCACGTCGCCGTCCCTGGCGGCTGCGGCCACGGCCCGCAGCGCAGCCGCGTGCTCCGCCGGCCGGAGGCGCCGGGTGGCGAACCAGGGGTCGCCCCGCAGCGCATTGGCCAGCCGCTGCCGGGCGGTTCGCGCATCCCGCTCGACCGGCGCGACCGACACGCCGCGGAAGGGGGACTCCGGGCCCCGGTAGCGCGCCAGCATGGCCGGTTCCGCGGCGGCGCCCTGCGCGACCACGAGCAGGTCGATGGCGTGGCGGGCCGCCAGCTGACGGGCCAGCTGGAACGTGCGGGGGGATCCGGCCTCGCCCGGCACGGGCATGCCCGGGCTCACCAGCAGGATCCGCATCGCGGCGGTCAACCCCGAAGCGTGAGCAGCTGGTCGACCAGGTACCCTGCTCCCCGGTCCAGGAAGTAGTTGGAGGCGAACCAGGCGCGGGCCTCCGCCGCCAGCTGCCCTGCCGGCGCCAGGTCCTCCGGCTTCAGGCCATCGATCTGCTCGGGTCGGATCCGCAGCAGCGGCGAGCCGATGAACTCGTCGGCCGGTGCATCGGGCGGATCGATGTGCACCACGACCGTCGGCGTGCCGGCCAGGATGGCCTGGTAGAGCAGGGTGCTGTGGGCGGACACCACCAATGACGCCTTCGCGATCAGCTCGAGGTTGCGGCGCAGATCGGCCACCAGGACGATTGCCCCATTCGCCGCCGATCCCGCTGCGGGCTCGAGCTCGGCGGCGTGGGCGGGGTGGGCGCGGTAGACCACGGGCAGCCCCGGGACCGCGGCAACCCGCTCCAGGTTGGCGCATACCTGCCGGTAGGCAGCCTCGGACTCGTTCCACTGGCGGGCCGTGCCAAGGAGCAGGACGAACGGCTCCGGGAGAGCGAGCGGCTCCAGGGGATACTCCTCGGGCAGGCTCAGCAGGCAGCCGTCCACCAGGCGCGGGCCATGGCCGCGGAACAGGCGGCCGTAGATCCCCCGTTCCCAGGTGCTCTTGCAGAAGAGGAGGTCTGCATTGATCGTCAGGTGCTCCTCGATGTCGATGGTCGTCTGCGTCCGCGTGGCCCCGGTCGCCACGCCCCGGGCCTTCATGGCGTCCACGATGGCGACCGACGTGTCCGACCAGGGGGCGAGCGAGAGCACTGCCCTGGGACGCCCATAGACGCGGTCGATCCGCCGGGCGAAGGCCAGGTCCAGGTAGTACTGGCGGATCCCAGGAATTGCCACCACCGACAGGCTGCGGGCCTTGCGGTCGCGCACCAGCCACCACCGGCCTAGGCGCAGCGCCTCGCGGAGCCAGAGGGCCAGGACCCGCGCGTGGTCGCCGGCGGTCAGCATGTCCGTCAGCGAGACCGGCCCGGGTGCATCAGACTGGACCTCCCGGCTGTCCGACAGCACGCGGATCATCGGCAGGCCGCGCGCCGCGCAGGCCTCGGTCACCTCGCGCCTCTCCCGCGCGTACTTTCCGGTCCCGGGCGTGATCAGCAGCAGGTATGGCCGCAGGCGCCCGGGCCGCGGCCGCGAGCGGCGGCGCTGCGCGCGCACGGCGCCCTGGAGCTGGCGCACCACGCCCGCCGCGATGGCGCGCAGGCCATGCCGGAGGTCCTCGCCCAGTCCCGGCTGGAGGAGATCGCGGTAGATCTGGGCTCCCCGGCCGGCGTGCGCCGTCAAGAAGTGGGCCGCGTCAAAGCGGATGATCTCCCAGTAGGGAGGCAGCCAGGGCTGGTTGGATCGCCTCATGCCCCGACTCCATCACGCTGATCGGGCCGTCCGCATGCCCCCCGGCGCGGCGCCGGGCCGCGCACCGGTGCCGCAACGGGATGCGCCAGGGGCAGGATCAGCGTGGCGGACCGGGCCGGGCGAGGAACGGCGATCTCTCGCAGGCACCAGATGTCGGGAGCATTCGGAGGCTGTTCAACCTGGGCGACCATGCGGGTTCGCCGCAGTGGGGTGGTACGACGGCAGAAGTCGTGCTCATCAACGAGGGGCTCGAACGGCGACGATAGTCAGCTGGTTCTCCCGGACTGGGGAGACTGGCCAGCGGCCGGACCGCCCAGCGGCGGTCAGTTCGATCGAGAACGGGCCCTGACGCGGCATCCTCGCCTCCCCTCAATGGGCGTGAAGAATAGCCCACCGGACGTCGGAATGGACGTGTGCGCCGTAGGCGGAGTGTCGGTCGTCCGTAGAGGCTGCGCTCGGAAGCAGGCACGGCGAGGAAGGCGGAGGTCGACGTCGCCGACGGGACGGCGTCGGCCTGGCGAGACGGTGATTGCGAGCGGCGACGGTGTACTTTCGCCGCGCTCTTCGCCAGGGCGGCAGCGCCATGCGACTCCGAGCCCTGGTGGGCTTCGCGTCCCGTTACCTCGGCACCGACTTGGGCGTGGTCGCAGGCACTTACCGACGAACCGGACTCACCGGGGATCGAGTGAATTGGCGGCGGTGCGACATTCCGACGCGACGGAGGAACGGGACCCACGCCCAGGTCGCTGATCGTCTCCTTTCGCGGAGGCCACCATCGCCAACGGTACAATGCAGCCCGCGATTGGCCTGCACGCTTGGTTTCGTATGGTCTCCGTCGGAGGTTGTGTTGAAGGTTCTCTTCATCAACGACTCGACCAGCAACGCGAACTGGGGTGATCGCGCAGCAGCCTTCTCGCTCAAGGCGATGGTTGCAGACGCGGGTGCCAGAATCAGCGGAATCATCACCGAGGAGGACCTTGCCCGGACGCAGTTCGGGGGACCTCCGAAGGATCACCACTCCTCCGTGGATGGGCGGCGAGCGATCCTGCGATCGATGATTCCGCCGGCCATTCTCGTCGCGCGCCGCCGTGTCCTCAAGGGCGTGGATCTGACCGCGGACAACAGGGTCATTCCGGAGCGCTGGGAGGGCTTTGGCCGCGCTGCAGACTTGGTCATCGCTACGCCCGATGGGCCCTGGCCGTGGCTCCGCGCGGCGATCCGGGAGGCGGACCTCGTGGTCATCCACGGCGATGGCGCCATGGTAGGCGAGGGGATCATTCCACGGACCGACCTCTTCCTGGCCTACCTGGCGCATGAGCGCCTGGACACGCCCGTCGTCCTCGTCAATCACAGCGCCGACTTCGACCGGCCAGAGCTGCGGCGGATGGCCGAGCACGTCTATCCGCTCTTTGCCGATGTCGTCTTCCGCGACCCGGTCTCGGCCACCCGGTGGGGGCACCTGGGAGGTGGACGCTTCGCAGCCGACAGCGCGTTCTGGTTCACGCCCGCCGGGCGAGACGCGTGGGTGCCCCTTGCCGGACGCCCCACCTACTTCGACGTCTGGCCGGACACGGCGCCGTTCGACCCGGCGGCCCCCTATCTCTGCCTGGGCGGTTCCTCGCTCCACAGCACCGCCTGGCGCCCGCTGGAGCTTGCCCGCTCCTACGCGGCCCTGGTCGCCCGCCTGCGCACCGTCTACGGGGGCCAGATCCTGCTGACCCTCTCCGGCCTCCAGGAGCTGGAGGCCTTTCGGCCGCTGGCCCGCGAGCTCGGCCTGCCGCTGGTCTCGCCCACCATCCCCGTCCAGCAGGCGGTGGACATCCTGGGCAATGCCGATGCCTACGTCGGTGGGCGCTGGCACAGCGCGATCTTCGCCCTGCGGGGCGGTGCGCCGGTGGTCCCGCTCTCCGCCAAGCAGGGCAAGATGGGGTCGTTGATGCAGGCCGCGGATCTGCCGGCGGCCGAGTTCGATGCGTTCGCGGTGGGCCGGGACGGCGAGGCCATCGCCCAGGCACTGCGCCCGCTGCTCGATGCCGGCGACGCGCTGCGCGGCCGCCTGCGGACGTGGGCCGACGGGATGGCTGCCAACTGCTGGGAGAACGTCGCGTACGTCCGCCGCATGGCGGCAGAGGATGTCGCGCCGCGCGAGGTCGAGCCGGCCGGCTCCTGAGGACGACACGGCTTCCCGCTGGTCCACCGTGAGGTGACGAACCCGCATGCTCCGGTGGGTCGAACGACGTGGTGCCGAGGAGGGCCAGGACGGTTCCGGGCCTGGTGTCCGCCCTCGTCCGGCTCCGCCTCCTGCACCTCAATGGCGCCTGTCAGATCTGCTGGTCCGAGCGCTTCGCCGCAGCTCTCTGACGCTGGCTATCGCCCGCCTGACCGGTCAGCACAGAAGAAGCGATGCTTCCGGGTCGCGCGTCCGAGACACGACCACATGACACGTCCATATGGGCCATCGCGCGCATCGAGACATCGTCGTCGGCGTGCAGTACGGACCCTGACCCCCGATCTGCTTCTGCGCTTCGTGGTGACATGCGGTGCGGTGAGGGGCGGTGACCGTGACCCCGGGGCCGTCTGCCCCGGGACCATCTCCCCATAGGCCAGGAGCCGCAGCGTCGCCGATACTGCCAAGCGGTGGCCGCGATCGGTTGAGCGACGCACCCACGAAATGGCACACCCGTCGCGAGGCGGGGCCGCAAAGCCACGGGACTCCCTGAGTCAGCCGGGTTGCCGAATGAAGGTGTACGACCATGTTCTGGGATGGAGAGCGCTGGCTGCCCGATGACCTGCGCCCGCAGGTTGAACCTCGCAAGCGGTCCGATCACCACCTCCGCAACCGCTTCTCCATCGTCGCCATGGCCTTCGTGCTCGTGGGCCTCCTCCTGCCCATTGCGGGCGTCGCGGGCGTCGCGGATGTCGCGGCGTCCACGTCACCGGCCCGGACGCTGCTCGCCACGTGGTCGGCGCAGTCCAAGGTCGCCGTCTACCAGGAGTCGAGCCGCAAGATCACCTACCGGGGCAAGTGGGCCAGCGTCCGCTACGCGAGCTACCTTGGCGGCAAGGCCAAGGCAGCGCGTGCCGGCAATGCCAAGGCCACCCTCAAGTTCCGCGGGGCCGCCGTGGCATGGGTTGGGCCGGTCGGTCCAACCCGCGGCAAGGCCAAGGTCTACATCGACGGCAAGCTCGTCAAGACCGTGAACACCTGGGCGTCCAAGTTCCGCCCCGGCCGCGTGCTGTTCCAGAAGTCGTGGACCACCACGGGAGCGCACAGCATCTCCATCGTCACCCTGGGCACCCGTCGGCATCCGACCGTCGCCATCGACGCGTTCCTCGTCCGCCTCGACGCCGGCGGTACGACCCCGCTCGCGGACACCGCCGGCGCCCCGGTCGCGAAGGCTTCCCCGACGCCCAAGCCGAAGGCCACGCCTAAGCCGAGGCCCACCCCGACACCCAAGCCGAAGGCTTCGCCGACGCCGACGCCGAAGGTTGCCGTCGCGCCGACTCCGCCCCCGACTCCGGCGCCGACCGTCGCGCCGACTCCGCCCCCGACTCCGGCCCCGACCCCGGCCCCGACCGTTGCCCCGACGCCAGCGCCGACCGTCGCGCCGACCCCGGCCCCGACCGTTGCCCCCACGCCACGCCGACCCTCGCGCCGACCCCGGCCCCGACCGTTGCCCCCACGCCAGCGCCGACCGTCGCGCCGACCCCGGCCCCGACCGTTGCCCCCACGCCAGCGCCGACCGTCGCGCCGACCCCGGCCCCGACCGTTGCCCCCACGCCAGCGCCGACCGTCGCGCCGACCCCGGCCCCGACCGTTGCCCCCACGCCAGCGCCGACCGTCGCGCCGACCCCGGCCCCGAGCTCGTCAGTCCGTGTCACATCCATCCCGGCCCTGCTCACGGCGCTGGCCAACAACGCGGTGACCGACATCGTGGTCGCCAACGGCACGTACCGGGTGAGCACGGCCTCCAGCCAGGCCTCGAACTCGCTCTGGATCGGCGCGCGGTTCGCCAGCCGTACCAACCCGGTCACGGTCCGGGCCGAGACGACGGGCGGCGTGGTCTTCGACGGCGGTGCGGCCGACACCTTCGGCGGCATCACCTTCGTGGCCGGGGCGCACGACCAGACGTGGGACGGCTTCGTCTGGCAGAACGGCACCCCGGCCGGATCCAGCGGGCAGGGCTCTGGGACCGGCGTCGTCGTGTTCGGCGGGTATGCTGGGATGGCTGCGCCGCACCACATCACGCTCCGCAACTGCACCATTCGCCCAATCGCCGGGTCCTACGTCGGCGGCCACGCCGTCTACTTCAGCTGGGCCGCCTCGCCGGGTGCGCACGACATCATCCTCGACGGCCTCACGGTCGACGACCCGAACGGCTACATGACGGCGGGGTTCCACTTCTACCACTCGGACGCGGCCAATCCGAATGTCAACAACGTCACGATCCGGAACTCGCACGTGATCGGAACACAGCAGGGTGTCCTGCTCTGGGACCCGACGCTGCGAAACATCACGTTCGCGGACACGACGATCACCAACGCGCTGAGATTGGGAATTCAGTACCAGACAGTCGGATCAACCGGGATCGTGTTCCGCAACGTGGTCACCGATGGTTGCGGGCCAGGGGGGTTTGGGCTTCTACAGCGATCAGGGCAGCAATCCACCCGGCGTGACATTCATCGGGTGCTCCCTGCACTGATGCTCTTGCGCCCAGCGGGACCGGACGACGCACGAAAGGTCTGGCTTGGAGCCGCGGGCGGCGTACGTCGGGACGCCGGGCGATACGCCTCAAGAGTGACCATCCCGACTACAGATCCCAGAGCCGCCTCCGTCACCTGCCGCTTCTGCGGCCTGGCAAGACCAGCCGAGCGTTGGGAGCGATCAGGTCGGGGTGGCGCCGGTTCTGGTGATCATGCCCAGCGGAGCGGGCCATGCTGGATTGGTGCACCCGCCTGCTATTCGGTGAGTGGCTCGAGATCACGTGCCTGGAGTTGAGCCCCTGTCTCGTCAGCCCCCGCCTGTGCGGCCTACACCACCGTGGGCCGAGACGGATCTCGGGCGGGGAGTTGCCGGTCATCAGACCGCGGGTCATCAACGCTTCGCGACTGACCTCTAGCCAGGTACGCGAGCCCGGCGGCGAGCCCGATCACGAGCCTATACCTGCTTGCGATTGGAGAGGACGTCCAGGAACAGCGCCACCGTGAGGAGCGATGCCAGCGCCGCCTGGATTGGTGCGGCGTTCAGCCCCCAGACCGCGCCGGAGAACAAGGGGACCGAGGAAGAGCGCGAGGAGCACCAGGCCGATCGGGCCGAGCTCGATGACCGTCCCCACTACCAGATCGTGCGGAGCACGGCCTACGAGGAACTCCACGCTGCCGACGCCCGAGGCGCGGATCACATCCGCCGTGTATGCGACCGGGAAGTTGGCCGTAGCCCACGCCCAGAACCGGGTTCGACTGGTAGACCGTTGCGGCGACCGACCAGATATCGGTGCGGCCTGCGCCGCCACTCGAGAGCGCGCTGCCAGTGCGCTCGGCGACAAGGTCGGCGACGCCCGGGACCTGATACGCCACCACGAGGAGGACAAGGACCGTCGCGAGCGCTGTGATTCGACCGCGCAGCGTGAGCCGAACGGGTCGTCGAGCGAGCACCACGGTGACCACACAAGCCAACCACGCGCCTCGCGTGCCCGAGACGACAATCCCGACGGTCGTCAACAGGGAGATGAGACCGCCCAGGATGCGGTGATTGCCGTTCAGCACCTCGTACAGGCCGAAGACAAGGGCGGGTGCAAGGACCGCGGCATACTGCGCTGGGTCCTGACCCTGGATGGCCACGGCACGCGTGCCAGTCAGGCCCTGTGCGAGGTAGACCTGAAACGCCGATCACGGCGGTTGCCGCCGCGGAAAGACTGTAGGTCCAGAGGACGGGTCGGATGATCGTCGGCTTCTGTACCACGAAGTCGGCCACCAGGACCGCGATCAGGAAGAGTTGGAGAAGCGTCGGCAGCAGCGCTAGTGCGGTGTCCGGGTCGATGGCCCAGCCCAGGCTCAGGATCGCCCATGCGAGATACGCCCAGGCCGCGGGAGGCATCGCTCCCAGTGCCAGACGCCCGAGACGCGGTGCTCCGTAGGCGACGGCAAACAGGATGCCGACAAGCCTTGAGATCGTCCCGAAGCCATCGATGACCACGACCCCCTCGAGCGGGATCAATGCAGCGAACAGGAGAAGGAGCAACAACGGCCATCGGAAGCCCACGATCGTCGCGAATCCCCGCAACCAGAGCCAGCACAAGCGGCAGCATGCCCAGCCGCGTCGCGAGTGCGGCAAGGGCCACGATGCCGAAGAGGCCAATCATGGCGAGGAGCCAGGCAGGCTTGGAGCCGAGGCGGAGCGCATCGCCGATGCGGCCGACCGAACCGTTCACGTTGTCCCACGCGCTCCACGGGTGGCGCGAGCGGCCCCTGTTGCCGCGCGAAGGGCGTCGGCGAAGGGCTGCCACCCGACCTGGTGGTCCGGGAAGAAGACCAGGCGCTGGAGGCGCCAGGACCGCGAGTGTGCGTGCCTCGCGGCGCGGGTGTCGGGCGCCGACACGTCGGCCGTTGCGCCCGTGGTGCCCCAGTGCTGGGATTCGGAAGTCGTCTCGGCTGCTCTCAATCCTCGCTGCACCGGTGCGATCCCTGCGAACGAGGGTGACGATCGGGCGCAGGTGGTGCGGCCCAAAGGACCCGGCGCGGATGATCGGAGTCTCCGGTGCGAGCAGCGCCAGCGCGTCCGGAATTTCGTCGACTTCGCCGGATCTCTCCGGAGCGAGCACGACGGGCTGCAACCCGTGTCGCGGCAGATGCTGGACGTTGCGCACGGTCCGTGAGATGGATGTCCCCCCGAGCGGAGGGAAGTGGTACAGCACCATCAGGACGCGCGGTGAAGACCGACGCATCTCCGGCTGCGGCCGCTCCGCTGCCTCGCCCGGCGATGACGGAGAGCCTCGGGCCAATCCTGGGGAATGTGAGGGACCGTTCATGACGTGCGGCGGGGCACCAGGCTACAACGAGTGCCATTGCGCGGATCCTTCGATCACGGCCGACTCAGGATACTCGAACGTTCGGGCTCAACTGCAGGGTCGCAGCGCCATCCCGGTCGGCCGAAAGAGTGGCGTTACGCCGGCGTCCTGCCGTCGAGCCGCTCGAAGAGCATCCCCAGCGTCATGACCCCGCCGACGTATCGATCGGGCAATTGGCTCTTGGCCGCCGGTGACAGGACACCGGCCGAAACCAGGCGCTCAACCGCGCGCTGGAATGCCTCGCTCGAGCGGGCCGCGGGAAGCAGCGCGGGATCGTCAAGCGGCGGGTACCCGCCGCTCCTCCCTATCCGCTGGCCGACCTTGCTGCTGACTCGCCGCAGCTTGTCCAAGACGTACGCCGGCGCGTCACGCAACTCGTCCCGAGGTCGGGACGAGAGGGTAATGCGCGTGACCCGCGTGTCGCTCGACGGGACGCGCGCGACTGCGAGTGAGGCGTCCGTGATCACGCGGCGGTGATACCTGTTGTAGAAGCGATCCCGACGTGGAAGCGAGTATCCGAGCCGGACGATCGCCGGATCCAGCAGCGGTGCGAGGAACGGCACGTAGTTATCGTTGACCGAGATCGCGTGAGCCGCGATGACGGCCATCCGCATCTCGTAGTAGATGCGGTCATACGTTCTCGGTATTGGTCGGCATCCTGCGCCGGCGCATTGCGGTCAGGATCCTCGGACGCACATCTGCGGCGAGAGGCACAAGCCGGTCCGCGAGCAGTCCGACCGGGAAGGCGACCGGCCTGAAACGAGTGTCGAACACCCGCGCGAGACGGGGTGACCGCAACCGGTAGAAGGGGAAGTCGGGCAGCCAGAAGAAGTCCTTAACCAGTTCCCCACCGATACCTCCGACGGCCACGTCGACTTGGCGCTCTGCCCGCTCGCGTGCCAATTGGCGGAGTCGATGCAAGGTCAACAGGTCGGAGATGCCATCCGCGGCCTCAAACAGATCGCCCGCCACTTCGCCCACGTCGGAAGCATCGTGAATGGTCACATGAAGCGGACGTCCAAGGGCACGCGCAACCCTCGCGGCGATCTCCACGTCGCTCGAGCGGCCGTGCCCGAGACCGCGCATTCGAACGGCATACCCGTGCGAGCAGGGTGGCGACGAGCCTCTCGCCGCTGCCGCCGGTGAGGTCGACACTGACTTCAACCCAGTGAGGGAGGAGGCGAGCTCCTGGAAGAAGTGCACCAGCGTGAACCCGGCTTCGGGTCGAGCGTCGATCCCGGGCATCCCGAGGTCGTGGATGAGGGAGGATCGCCATCGCGCAGCTCGTAGACCGTGCCTGGAAGAAGACGCCGGATCGCGGGGAGCAGGGTCCGGCCCTCGTAGACCTTGCCAAGATCGAGAACTCCACCACGCGGCCGGGTCCATATCGCCGCGCCTCGCCCCGATGGCCTCCGCCAGCTGCAGGAAGGATGTCCCGACACGGGCCCCGCTCATGTACGCGTCGAACATCCCACCCCGAGTCCGTGAAGGCCACGGTCCGACCATTGGCCACGTCGCGTATCGAGAGGAAGAAGTTGCCGCGGAGGCGTCTGGCTGCCTCGAGCATCGGGTCGGGTCCGGCATTGGATAGGGCCGCCGCAACCGCGGCAGGCCCCGGTTGCGCGCCCGGAAGGTATGCGACGCCCCTCAGCGCCAACTCGTAGCCGGGGATGGACGCGATTGTCTCGCCCCGTCGCAAACCGATGACCCCGCCCCACTCGACGATCAAGCCTGAACCCTCCCGTCGGCGTTTCGTGGACACGGCTCCACGTTACGGGATCTCGTGCGCCCATCGTACCTGTCGGCCCACTCGGGTAGCAAACATACGATCGTCGCGCGGCTGCAGCCATCACCGGGACGTTGGCCAGCCATCGCGCCGCTCAACTTCTCCGCGGTCCTGTTCCGGCGAGCTTCACGCCGCCCATCGGCCGCGGTGTCGTCACCTGTCGGTGATCGCCGATGGATCCGGCGCCTCCCTCGTCGGCGTGCCCGCGACCCGCTGCCGTGCCGGGCCACCGGGACCTCAGCGCAGGTTGTCTTCGATGAACGTGACGCCGGGTTGATTGGCACCCACGAGCTGTAGAAGCCCACGACGCCACTCCCGGTGGAGGTCACCCGGCGCAAGGTGATCGCGGTTCCGTGTTCGTACGTAACGGCGGTGGACTTGGCACCAGTAATCGTCGAGTCCTCCACGACGACGTCGTGGACCGTCGTGTCCCACATGATGATCGCCTGCTGTGTTCCGATCACCCTTGCGAGTTCCGGATCGTGACGTTGTTGACATTCGGATTGGCCGCGTCCGAGTGGTAGAAGTGGAACCCCGCCGTCATGTAGCCGTTCGGGTCGTCGACCGTGAGGCCGTCGAGGATGATGTCGTGCGCACCCGGCGAGGCGGCCCAGCTGAAGTAGACGGCGTGGCCGCCGACGTAGGACCCGGCGATCGGGCGAATGGTGCAGTTGCGGAGCGTGATGTGGTGCGGCGCGGCCGATCCCAGCATACCCGCCGAACACGACGACGCCGGTCCCAGAGCCCTGCCGCTGGATCCAGCAGAGTACGTTCTGCCAGACGAAGCCGTCCCACGTCTGGTCGTGCGCCCCGGCCACGAAGGTGATGCCGCCGAAGGTGTCGGCCGCACCGCCGTCGAAGACCACGCCGCCCGTCGTCTCGGCCCGGACCGTGACCGGGTTGGTACGGCTGGCGAACCGCGCGCCGATCCAGAGCGAGTTCGAAGGCCTCGCTGAGGAGGCCGTGCTCACCCGGTACGTGCCGTTGGCGACCACGATGTCGGTCACCGCGTTGTTGGCCAGCGCCGTGAGCAGGGCCGGGATGGATGTGACACGGACTGACAAGCTCGGGGCCGGGGTCGCGAGGCCGACGAGGGCAAGCACCATGGTCACGATGATGATCAGGCCGCGTACGCGTTGGCGGGCGGGTGGCCGCCACTTTGGCGGGCGCGTGCCTGCCATAAAGAGGCCAGCGATCCCCGTCCCCTTGACATGGGCGATGGGCTCCGTCCTGCAGCCCGGGTCTCGGGGCTACTACGGCTTTGTGGCTCCGCCACGACGCAGCAAGGATCGAAGCACTTGCCGCCACAAGCACTTCGGAGCGCCCTGTCAGCGTATGGGCCGGAGCGCATCCTGGCACGGACCTGGACGGCCAAGGCCACCAGCCCCGGTTGAGATGCGCGATCCAAGTCCACGTCGGGCACAACGGTATCGCGAGCCAGGCCTCGCCCGTATCGAACAAACCGGTGGCCACGTCGTTGACGCGGATCTCGCTGGCTCTTGTCGGTTGCTCCCTCCTCATAACAACCTGACACCCCGCTTCGGACGGCCAGCCGCACGCCGCCCCTCAGCACCTCGTTATCGTCCGATCAGGGCGGTGACTCGATCGCGATCGGGAGTCCGACGTAACCGAGGCCGACGACGGCCACACGGGAATAGCTCGAGTCATGATCCGTCGGATAGGGATCGCATCACGGCATTGTTGGACCCGTGTCCCGGATGCGGCGAGGTGCGGCCCCATCTTCCGCCCGGGGCTCGTATCGGCGAACGCACCAGGTCTCACGCTGCTCCCCGGAGCAGTTCGGCAATCCCGTCCGACAGCCCGACCGAGGGGCGCCAGCCCAGCTTTCTGGAAATGCCGAGATCGCGGAGCAGGTGACGTCACCGGACCTGCGCGGACCGTGCTCGCGGGTCAGCTGGTGGCCACAAGCCTCTTCAACGATGCCGGCCAGTTCGATGATCGTGGTGTTCTTGCCCGCCGCGACATTCCAGATCCCGCGTTGGACCCCGGGCCGTCCGAGTTTCCAGAGGGCATCGGCAACGTCCCGCACGTGGACGAAATCACGCGTCTGGGCGCCATCGCCGTGGATCGTCAGGCGGTCGCCCATGAGCGCCTGCTGGATGAAGCTGGCCACCACGGCGCCCTCGAGCCCCGCCCTCTGGCGGGGGCCGTAGACGTTGGACGGGCGCAGGATGGCGCTCGGCACTCCTCAGTCTGGATGTGGCCCTCCGCGGCCAGCTTGTGGATACCGTAGTAGGAGGCTGGCGCGGGCGGCGTCCTCTCGGACGCGGGCCGGCTCGTCTCGCCGTAGACCGCTCCGCCCGACGATACGAACACCAGCCTGCCGGCACCAGAGGTGCGCGCGGTGGTCGCCACCCGATGGGTGCCGATGACATTGACGGCAAGGTCCCGGAGGGGATCCTCGAGCGAGCGTCCGACACTCACCTGGGCGGCGAGGTGAAAGACGATGGCGGTATCCGCATCGGCGAACAGCTGCTCGAGATC
>CAWBGT010000001.1:847500-1191617 GCA_963788375.1 uncultured Chloroflexia bacterium | reverse complement strand
CCGCGGGCCCGGTGTACCCGCGACCGGGCCCGGGCTGATAGGCTCGCGGCAGTGAGCGTCGCCTGCCCGGCCTGCTCCGACCCGCCCGGACCCATTCCCGCTTGTCACGATCCTCGATGCGATCGAGCGGTGGCGCCGCGATCCCTCCCCGGCCGCCCGCAGTGGCCTCGAGGCGTCGCTGGAGGGCGTGCTGGTGGTCGCAGGCGCACGCGGCGCGATCCTCGAGCTGAGCGCTCCACCCCTGGCTCCGCTCGAGGTCGGCGCCGGGACGCTGGCGACCATCCCGCCGGACGGGGAGCGTGTGGGGCTGACCAGCTTCCTGCTCGGATCCCACGAGGGGCACGAGACGCTCGGGCGCCTGGTCCTGGACGCCCCGGAAGGCACCGTCGACTCCGTGGTCCGTGGGCTGGAGCTGGTCGTGGACGCCGCGTGGTCCCGCGCCGAGGTCCACGGCCGGGCGGAGCGACTCGTGGCGCTCGAGGCCGCGACCCGTGCGGTCGCCGCCGAGCTGGACGTCGACCGGGTCCTGGGCCTCATCGTCGAGCGGGTCCGGACGCTGGTGGGCGCCACCTATGCCGCAATGGGCATCGCGGACGGCCAGGGCCGGATCGAACGCTTCATCACCAGTGGTCTCTCACCCGAGACCCGGGCGGCCATCGGGGCCGTCCCGAAGGGCCATGGCCTCCTGGGCAAGATCATCAGGGAGGGCCAGGTGGTGCGAGCCGACGACCTCGCCCGCCACCCGGCCAGCCACGGGTTCCCGTCGCGGCACCCGGTGATGACCTTCGTTCCTCGGTGTGCCGGTGATCGTCAAGGGCCGATCGGTCGGCAACCTCTATCTCACCGACAAGCCCGGTGGCGAGCCGTTCTCGGACGACGACGAGCACCTGGTGGAGACGTTCGCCGTCCACGCCGGCATCGCCATCGAGAATGCCCGGCTGCACGACCAGGTGCAGCGCCTCGCGGTGGTGGAGGAGCGCGAGCGGATCGGCAAGGACCTGCACGACGGGATCATCCAGGCGATCTACGCGGTGGGGCTCTCGCTCGAGGACGTCCCGGAGCTCGTGGAGGACGAAGCCGGCCGGGAAGACGCCGTAGCCCGCGTGGACCGGGCGATCGACGCGCTCAACCTGGTCATCGCCGACATTCGTTCCTACATCCTGCGTCTCCGGCCCGCCCTGGGCGGCGACGAGGACCCGGTCGAAGCGCTGGCCCGCGAGGCCGAGGAGCTGGGCATGCATGCCGTCATCGACCTGGAGGTGGACCTCGATGGCGGCGCGGACGTGCTGCGAGCAATGCCGGTCGATCGCCACATGGACCTGCTGTTCATCGTCCGGGAGGCCCTGTCCAACGTGGCACGTCACTCGAGCGCGACCCGGGCGGCACTCCTGCTTGCGCTCGACGATGGTGCCCTTGTGCTGCGGGTCGAGGACAATGGCCGTGGTTTCGACCCGCAGCTGCCCCGTCCCGGGGCCGGATGCCCTCGGCCGGCACCAGGGCCTCACCAACATGAGGGATCGTGCGGTCGGGATGGGTGGCACGTTCGCCATCGAGCGCCCGGATGGCCCCGGCACGCGTATCATCGTTCGGGTACCGGCCCTGACCAGCGCCGGTGCCGGGGAGCGTCCCGCCACCACCGGAGATAGCTGAACGTGACTGATCTCACCTCGCGTCCCCTGCGCCTGCTCGTGGTGGATGACCACGAGGTGGTCCGGCAGGGTCTTGTGGCACTGCTCAACCACCACGAGGGTTTCCAGGTGGTGGCCGAGGCCGGCACCGCAGCAGGAGTCGATCGAACAGGCCCGCCGGTTCCAGCCCGACATCGTCGTCATGGACGTGCGCCTTCCCGGACGGCTCCGGCATCGAGGCCTGCCGCGAGGAATTCGCGCGGAACTGCCGGCCACCCGGGTCGTCATGCTCACCTCGTATCCGGACGAGGAGGCGGTGCCTGTCCGCCATCGTCGCCCGGTGCGTCGGGCTACCTGCTCAAGCAGATCCGCGCCCGTGACCTGGTCGCGGCGCTGGAGTCCGTCGGCCGCGGCGAGTCGCTGCTCGACCCGGCGGTCACCGAGAAGGTGCTCGAGCGCGTTCGGAGGATCGCCACCGGTGCCTACACCGACGAGATGGCCCAGCTGACCGCCCAGGAGCAGCGGATCCTCCTGCTGGTCGCCGAGGGCAAGACGAACAAGGAGATCGCGGCCGAGGTCTTCCTGTCGGACAAGACGGTCAAGAACTACGTCGAGCTCCATCCTGTCCAAGCTCAATCTCGAGCGGCGCGCGCAGGCGGCGGCATTCGTCGCCAAGCACCGCCTGGACCGCGGCGGCGCGTAGCTCGCCCCGCTCTGTCAAGGGCGCACCCGTTGGAGGATGACCTCGTCGCCTGGGGCAGGGTGCTGCGCCTCGAGACCCGGGGTCGGGTCAGCGGTCGTCCGGCGCTGGCTGTCGTGGGTTTCGTCGAGCGCGGTGACGGGGCACTGGTTGTCGCCGCGGGCTCCACGGAGGCTGACTGGGGGCTGAACCTGCTCGCAGATCCGGTGTGCCGGACCACGATCGGTGACGTCACGCAGCCGGCGGCGGCCCGAACGCTCGACGGTCCCGAGCACGCCGCCGCCGTCCGCGACCTGATCCTCAAGTACGGGACCCCGGCCGAGGGCCTGGGGGCCGGACCGTCGTTCGAGCTGCGCCGCCGATCCGCCTGAGCGACGGGGGCGGTCCGGCTCCGGGAGACATGCCATCCGGTACGACGATCCGGGGAGCCCGGCCGCCTAGACCGCCATGCGTATCGTGAGCCCAGAGGAAGCCGTCGCCGGCGTCAGGTCCCGCGACCAGATCTACCTGCAGTGCGCGGCTGCGACCCCGTCCGTGCTCCTGGATGCCCTCGTCGCGAGGGCGCCTGACCTGCGGGACGTGTCGGTGGTCCATCTCCACACGGAGGGCCCGGGACCACACCTTGCACTCGAGATGGCGCCGCATTTCCGACACCGGGCGCTGTTCATCGGCCCCAACGCCCGCAAGGCGGTCAACGAGGGTCGCGCCGACTTCGTCCCCGTGTTCCTTTCTGACGTGCCCGCGCTGTTCCCGGTCCGGCGCCCTGCCCCTTGATGCGGTGTTCGTCAACGCGACGCCGCCGGATGCCCACGGGTTCTGCTCCCTGGGGGTGTCCGTGGAGGCGATGCACGCCGCAATCGACGCGGCAAGGACCGTCATCGTCCAGTTCAACGCGGCGATGCCGCGAACGCTCGGCGAGTCATTCATCCACACCAGCCAGATCGACCTGGCCGTCGAGGTCGAGCAGGCTCCCTACGAGCACCCGCGCCCCATGATCGGCGACCTGGAACGGCGGATCGGCGGGTACATCGCCGACCTCGTGCCCGACGGAGCCACGCTCCAACTGGGGATCGGCGCCATCCCGGCCGCGACCGCGCAGCTCCTCACGACCAAGAAGGACCTCGGCATCCACACCGAGATGTTCACGGACGCCGTCGTCGACCTCGTGGAGGCGTGGTCGCCGGCGACCGCAAGGCCCGCAACCGCGCAAGCTGGTCGTGGCGTTCCTGATGGGGACGGCGAAGCTGTACGCCTTCGTGCACGACAACCCGATGGTCGAGATGCGCTCGGTCGACTTCGCCGACGACACCCATGTCATCCGGTCGTTCGAGCACATGATCGCGATCAACTCGGCGATCGAGGTGGATCTCTCCGGCCAGGTCGTGGCGAATTCGATCGGGTACCGGATGTATTCCGGGATCGGCGGGCAGATGGACTTCATGCGCGGGGCCGCCCTCGCGCCGGGCGGGCGCGCGATCATCGCGCTGCCGTCCACCGCGGGCGCAGATGGATCGGTATCGCGCATCACCTCGCACCTGGCCGAGGGCGCCGGGGTGGTGACCACGCGGGCTGATGTCCGGACGGTGGTGACGGAGTTCGGTGTCGCGAGCTGTGGGCAAAGAGCCTGCGTGAGCGCGCCAGGGCCCTGATCGCGATCGCCCACCCCGACCACCGGGACCGCCTCGCGTACGAGGCGCGCCGCCACCACGAGCTGTAGGGCTCGCCGTTCGACCACGCGCGCCAGGGCGCCAGGACCCGCACCTGGGCCCGCGCCTCACCGGCCCAGCACGGTGGACCAGGGCCGATGGACCCCCTTGCCGGCCCCTGGGATCACGAAGCCCCCGCCAGTGGGCGAGGGCAAGGTTCGGGTGGGTGCCGGGCGTCCCCTCCGGCACCCACCTCATTCGCAGTCTCGGGGGTTCGCCCCACCCACGGTGAGTGCCGATCGGACCACGTTGGCGGGACCTGCGGACCCCCCGGCCGGGTCCTCCGCCCGGCGACCGGCTCCTCGATCATCCCCAAGATGCCCGTAACGGGGAGGCGGCTACCGTCGCGCTCGCCTGCTGATCCCAGCGGACCGGCGCGGGGCGCCCAACGGGCCCCACTCGAAAGGATGATCATGCGCACAGAACGCGTGCTGATCATGGGTGCCGCCGGCAGGGACTTCCACGACTTCAACGTCGCCTACCGGGATGACCCGTCGGTCGAGGTGGTCGCCTTCACGGCGACACAGATCCCTGGCATCGCGGACCGCCGCTACCCACCGGAGCTTGCCGGAGACCGCTATCCCGAGGGTATCCCGATCCGTCCGGAGGCCGAGCTCGAGGCCCTGATCCGCGACCTCGCGGTCGATACCGTCGTGTTCGCCTACTCGGACGTCAGCCACGAGCAGGTCATGCACGCCGCCAGTCGGGTGCTCGCGGCCGGCGCGGACTTCAGCCTGCTGGGCCCCAATCGCACCCTGCTGGCCAGCACCCGTCCGGTCGTGGCCGTGTGCGCGGTCCGGACTGGCTGCGGCAAGAGCCAGACGAGCCGCCACGTAGCGTCACTGCTGGAGGCGCAGGGTCTCAAGGTCGCGGTCGTCCGGCACCCGATGCCGTACGGCAACCTGGTTGCACAGCGCTGCCAGCAATTCGAGACATACGCGGACCTTGACCGCCACGAGACGACCATCGAGGAACGCGAGGAGTACGAGCCGCATCTCGATGCCGGCCGCCTGGTCTTCGCGGGCGTCGACTACGAGGACATCCTGCGCGCGGCGGAGGCCGAGGCCGACGTGGTCCTGTGGGACGGCGGCAACAACGACCTGCCGTTCTACCGGCCCGACCTCATGATCGTGGTGGTGGACCCATTGCGGCCCGGTCACGAGCTGCGCTACCACCCGGGCGAGGCCAACCTCCGCATGGCCGACGTGGTCGTGATCAACAAGGTCGACTCGGCCACTCCAGACGCGCTGGCGGTCGTGAAGGCCGGGATCGCCGAGGCCAACCCACGGGCGGCCGTCGTCGAGGCACGGTCCTCGCTGGCCCTCGAGGGCGGTGAGATCCGGGGCCGCAGCGTGGCCGTCGTCGAGGACGGACCAACCCTGACCCACGGCGGCATGACCTACGGGGCGGGAATCGTCGCAGCGAGGCGCTTCGGTGCCGCCGAGGTGGTCGATCCGCGGCCCTACGCCGGCGGCGAGCTTGCCGCGACCCTCGCGAAGTACCCGGCACTCGAGAACCTGCTGCCCGCGATGGGGTACGGCGACAAGCAGATCCACGAGCTCGAGGCCGCCCTCACCGCGATCCCGGCCGACGTGGTCCTCGCGGCGACCCCCATCGACATCACCCGGGTGCTGTCGGTCCCGAAGCCGGTCATCCGCGTCCGCTACGAGCTGGATCCGGTGTCCGGCACCGTTGCCGAGCACCTGGCTCCCGTGATCGCCCGCGCGAAGGAGGTCACGGTCGCGAGCCACTGATCGCTCCACAAGGAGACACGGGCCGGCCCGGCGGATGCCGCGGCCGGTCCGTCGTTGCGAGGGACGATCATGCCGCGGCCGGATCCAAGACCAGCAGGGGTGCCGGCCGCGGCCGCATTCGGGACCAACGGCAGGCGAATGGGCCATCCGGCCGTCCGACCATGCACATGACGCCAGGGAGAGGCACGATGCACGGATCGACACGCACGCGGACACTGGACCGGCCGGCGCAGACCGGCCTGAACGCCGTGGTCTGGATCGGGCCCGGGCGTGCCGTCGTCGTGCGCGGTGGCGGCCAGGCACCGGTCACCGCAACGGTGGTGCCGCTGCCGGCACTGGCGGCCATCACGCCACCCGCCCTGGCCGAGGTTGCGCACTCGATCGGCGACGTGGATCACGTGCTTGTCCTCGGCACGGATGAGCTGCGTACGGCCCTCGAACGGGAGATCGTCGCCATCGGGCACCGGCCCGAGATCATTCGCGAGGGGCCGACCGACGGCATGCCGGACGAGGCCGCCCTGGTGGCTCGCCTGGCGGGCATCCGCTAGGCGCGCACCGCCGATCCGTGGCGGACCGGCACTCGGCCGCCGGGCCGTCCGGCAGGGGACCGCGGCCGGTCGGCCCGGCGGCCCGGCGACCGACGGCACTCCCGCGTCCGCCCGGTCCTGGAGGAGCATGACCCTGCGGCCCCGGAGCACGCGATCTCGTCGCGTCGATCCGAACTCAGGTAGTGAGGTCAGCTCCCGATGTCGCTCACGACGCCGATCCCTTCTCCCCACCTGGTCATGGCCCTCAGCTCATCGTGGTTTGGCGGTGGCCTGCCACCCGATGCCATCGAGCGACTGGCGTCGATCGCCACCATCCGGGAGGTGAGCCCCGACACGGAGCTCTTCCACGAGGGCCAGGTGACTGACTCGATGTCCATCGTGCTCGCCGGCCGCGTGGCCCTGCGCACGCTCGTCCCTGAGCGGGGCATGGTCACCATCCTGACTGTCGAGCCCGGCGACATCGTCGGCTGGTCTGCGATCGTGCCCCCGCACCGCGCCACATCCGTCGGGATCGCCATCGAGCCGGTCTCCCTCCTGGAGTTTCCCGGTGAGCGGCTGCGATCCCTCCTGCGGGCGGACAACGCCCTGGCCGCCTCTGTCTACCCCCGCGTCCTGCAGGCCGTCAGCCGGCGGCTGGCCGCAACAAGGCTCCAGCTGCTCGACCTGTTCGCGCGCGAGGAGTGGGGCAGGCCAGAGGGCAAGACGTGGTGAACGACGAGCGCATGCCCTACGCGCCGTATCCCATTCCCACGGGGACGGCGATCGCCGCACCACCGGCACCGGCCCTGTCCGGGAATGGGAGCGGGCCGTGGTTCCTGGCTCACGCGAACCTCGGCGTCCTGATTGACCTTCTCCGCGAGGATGGCCGCACGGTCATCGGCCCGACGGTCCAGGACGGCGCGGTCGTCTATGCGGAGATCGAGTCCGTCGACGAGCTCCCGGTCGGCATCGGTGACGAGCAGGTCCCCGGTCACTACGACCTCGTGACCCATGGCGACCACCGGGTCTTCGACTACAACGTGGGTCCCCTGAGCCCCAAGCGCTGGACGTTCCCGCCCGTCGTGCCGCTCAACGTCGGGCGACGCGACGGAAAGACCGTCAGCTTCGAGCCCGCTCCGATCGACCCGCCCAGGCTCGCCTTCGTCGGCCTGCGGGCGTGTGAGCTGGCCGCGCTGGGGATCCAGGACCGCGTGTTCCTGGGCGGTCCGTACACGGACGAGGACTACCGCGCCCGGCGTCGCAATGCCCTCGTGATCGCGGTCAACTGCACGACGGCCGCGTCGACCTGCTTCTGCACCTCGATGGGCACGGGCCCCGAGGTCCGCGGCGGCTACGACCTCGCCCTCACGGAGGTCGATGAAGGGTTCGTCATCCGCGCCGGCTCGCCCGAGGGCGCGGACCTGGTCGCCAGGATGCCGGTCCGGGGCGCCGACGCGGGCCAGATGTTCCGTGCCGCCGAGGCGGTGGGCAAGGTGGCGGCCACGATGGGCGACCCCGTCCCAACGGGAGGCCTCCACGACCGGCTCATGGCCCAGTTCGACAGCCCGCAGTGGGCGAAGGTGGCGGAGCGGTGCCTGTCGTGCGCCAACTGCACGATGGTCTGTCCGACCTGCTTCTGCAGCAGCGTGACGCAGCGATCCGACCTCGACGGCGGCGTCTCCACCTCTGAGCGGGTCTGGGACTTCTGCTTCACCGCGGGCTTCGCCAAGGTGGCCGGCGGCAACTTCCGCAGCCGCCCGCGGGACCGCTATCGCCAGTGGCTGACCCACAAGTTCGCGACCTGGGTCGACCAGTTCGGGACGTTCGGGTGCGTGGGCTGCGGCCGCTGCATCGCCTGGTGCCCGGCGGGCATCGACATCCGCCAGGAGCTGCTTGCCATCGCGCCGCCGCTTGCGGTCCGGCCCGAGCCGGTCCGCCCCCAGCCGGTTGCCGCCACCCCCGGCTACTACGCCACCGCCCGGATCCTCTCCGTGCGCTCCGAGACGCACGACGTGACCACGCTCACGGTTGGTGACGTGGACCCGGCCTTCCTGGCCGGCGAGTTCGGCCAGTTCGCGATGCTTGCCGTCCCGGCGTTCCCGCCGGTGCCGATCTCCATCTCGCGCTTTGGGCGTGACACCATCGACCTCACCATCCGGGCAGCCGGTCCAGCCACGGCCGCCATCATCGGCCTGGGCCCGCGCGACGAGATCGGGCTGCGTGGCCCCCTGGGGACCTCGTGGCCGATCGAGCGCGCGATGGGCCACGACGTGGTCGTCGTCACCGGTGGCATCGGGCTCGCGCCGCTGCGTCCGCTGATCGACGGCCTCCTGGCCCAGCGCGAGCGGTTCGAGGCCATCCGCATCTACTACGGGGCTCGTACTCCGGGCGACCAGCTGTACCGCGAGGAGCTGCGCGGCTGGGCGGCCCGCGGTGACGTTGACGTGCGGCTCATCGTCGACCGCGAGGGTCCCGGCTGGACCGGCCCGGTGGGCGTGGTTACCCACCTGTTCGATCGGGAGACCTGGGACGGCGAACGGTCGCTGGCCTTCGTCTGCGGGCCCGAGCGGATGATGGAAGCCACCGTCGACGCCCTCGTGGGACGGGGGCTCTCCTCGGACCGCATCTTCGTCACGCTCGAACGCCACATGGAGTGCGGGATCGGCCTGTGCGGGCACTGCCAGACCGGCCGCCTGTTCGTGTGCCGGGACGGGCCCGTGTTCGCACTCTCGCAGCTGGGCGACGTCTTCGGCAGGGAGGGCATGTGATGACCACGGTCGCCGCCCGGCCCCGTCTGCGTGTCGGCATCGTCAAGATGGCGTCCTGCGACGGCTGCCAGCTCACGATTCTCGATCTCGAGGACGAGCTCCTGGCGCTGGGGGACCGGTTCGAGATCGTCGAGTTCCCCGAGGCAAGCTCGCTCCGCTCGGCGGGCCCGTACGACGTGCTCCTTGTGGAGGGGTCCGTCAGCACCCCGGACCAGGCCGCCGAGATCGTGGAGCTCCGCCGCGAGGCGAAGCTGCTGGTCACCATCGGCGCCTGTGCCAGCTATGGCGGCATCCAGGCGCTCCGGAACTGGTCGGACCACGACACGTTCCGGGCCGCGGTCTATGCCCATCCGGAGTTCATCGAGTCGCTCGATACCGCCACGCCGGTGTCGGACCACGTGAAGGTGGACGCCGAGCTCCACGGCTGCCCGATCAGCCCGGAGCAGCTCCGCGAGGTCCTGGTGTCCGTCGCCGTCGGGCGCCGGCCGCAGATCCGCGAGGAGGCCGTCTGCCTCGACTGCAAGCGACGCGGCACGGTGTGCGTCATGGTCGCCCGCGGCATCCCCTGCCTGGGTCCCGTCACGCAGAACGGCTGCGGGGCACTGTGCCCCACGTTCGGCCGTGGCTGCTACGGCTGCTTCGGGCCCAGGGAGCAGGCGAACACGAAGAGCCTCGCCCACACGTTCACGGCGGACGGCCGCGAGGGCGTTGGGATCAGCCGCCTGTTCGCCGGGTTCACGGGCTGGTCCGGCCCGTTCCGCTCCGTCATCAGCGAGCACGGAGGTCCGCCCGGCATGACACCCGCGGCGACAACGGAAGGAGCCCGCGATGAGCGGTGACAAGGGCGGCGCGGTCCTCGCGGCTCCCGGTGCCGACCGCGAGTTCATGGTCCCGTACATCACCCGGGTCGAGGGCGAGGGCAGCCTCGTCCTGCGCGTACGCGACCGGGAGGTGACCGAGGCGCGGCTGAAGATCTTCGAGGCCCCGCGCTACTTCGAACGGATCGTGGTCGGGCGGACAGGCGACGAGGTCATCGACATCGTTGCACGCATCTGCGGCATCTGTCCCATCGCCTACCAGATGACGGCGGTCCACGCCTTCGAGGACTGCTATGGGGTGGAGATCGAGCCGGCGGTGCGAGAGCTGCGCCGCCTCCTGTATTGCGGGGAGTGGATCCAGAGCCACGCGCTGCACGTGTACCTGCTGCACGCGCCGGACTACCTCGGGTACCCGTCCGCCCTCGCGATGGCCGTCGATCACCGGGCCGTCGTGGAGCAGGGCCTGGCGCTCAAGAAGACGGGCAACCAGCTCATCGCCGCCCTGGGCGGTCGGCCGATCCACCCCATCTCCGTGCGGGTGGGTGGCTTCTCGAAGGTCCCGCGAAGGGCCGATCTCGATGGGATCCGCCAGGCCCTCGATACCGCGGTGGAGCAGTCGCTCGCGACGGTGCGCCTGGTGGCAACCTGGGACCCGCCCGCCCTGGAGCACCCGCAGCCCCTCGTGGCCATGCGGCACCCGGACGAATACCCGTACAACGACGGGCGCATCGTGTCGTCCGACGGGCTGGACATCGCCCTCGGAGCCTGGGGCGACGCGTTCGAGGAGCACCACCTGGAGGGCAGCAACGCCCTCCACGCCAGGACGAAGGACGGCGAGGTCTACCTCCTGGGTCCAACGGCCCGGATCGCCCTCGACGCGGACGGCCTGCATCCGCTCGCCGCAGAGGCCCTGGAGGCCACCGGCCTGCGCGATGCGATCAGGACGAATATCCATCGCTCGATCGTTGCCCGCGCCGTGGAGCTGCTCCACGCTTGCGCCGAGGCCCGCGATCTCATCGACGCCTACCGGCCGCCGGCGCGGGCGCAGGTGCCCTGGTCGCCCCGGGCCGGCGTCGCGGCCTGGTCCACCGAAGCTCCGCGCGGGCTTCTCCACCACCGGTACGAGATGGACGATGCGGGCCACGTGGTCCACGCCCAGATCGTGCCTCCCACCAGCCAGAACCAGGGAGCCATTGAGGCCGACCTCGCTGCGTTTGCACCGAGCGTGCTCGATCTCCCCCAAGCCGAGGCGGTCCACCGCCTCGAGATGCTGGTCCGGGCATACGACCCGTGCATCAGCTGCGCGACCCACTTCCTCGATCTCCGGATCGTGGAGGATCGGTCAGGGGAGGGGAGCACATGACATTTCTCGCCCCGCCCTCGGTCCGCCTGATGGTCTGCGGCAACGCGGACAGGGGCGACGACGGGGCGGCCCTGAGCGCCGTGGCGACCCTGCTGCCGTCGCTGCCATCCGCGTTGCTCGAGCGCCTGGAGGTCCGTCGCTGCGGGCACCTCCGTGTGGAGGACCTCACCGATGTGCCCCAGGGCGAGCTGGCGCTCGTCATCGATGCTGCGGTGGGCATCCCGCCCGGCCATGTCGTGACGCTGCCCATCCGGCAGATCCTGTCGGATGCCGAATCCCCGACGCCGCGGTCATCGCACGAGCTGCCCATCGACCAGGTGCTGGGCCTCGCGGACGTGCTGCGTCCTGGCGGGCTGCCGGAGGGCACGTTCATCGGCATCGGGGGGCGTCGGTTCGGCTACGGTCGGCCCCTGTCCAGGTCCGTGCGCCTCAACATGGCCACCTTCCAGGAGGCGATCGCCGCCGAGCTCGGGCGGCTCACGCATGTCTCGGAGGGCCCCGCCTCATCGGGGTAGCTCGGCCGGGCTGACGGCCCGGCGGGCACGCGGCTCGGGCACCCCGACGCGATCTGCTGTGCGCTCAGCCGAGGGTCGCCCGGAGGAACCGGCACGCCCTGAGCGTGACCCACGGGCTCGCCACTCCCGGCTCGTCGACGTCCGACCACAGCCTGCCCCGGTACGGGTACTCGTTGCGCCATCGCCCGGTCGCGTCCTGCTTCGCGATGACGCGTTGGACCAGGCCGGCCAGTCGCGGCTCCCGGGCGTGGCCCGCCTCCACCAGCACCTCCCCGGCCTGCAGGATGTCCGCGACGTAACCGGACGGGAAGCCCAGCCTGAACCATGCCCTTGAGATGACGCCGCCCCAGCCGGCGGGATAGGCAGCCCCCGCCGGATCGACCGACAGGAGCAGGTCGACCCCCGACGCGATCGCGGCATCGACCAGTTGGCCTCGGTCGGCCGCCGGGATCGCCGTGAGGGCCAGCAGCGCCTTCACCGCACCCCAGGCGCAGGGCAGGCCCTCATTGACACCACAGGCGAAGGCCGGCCCGGACGTGCCCGAGGCGAAGTAGCGCGGAGCCTCGGGGCCGCCCAGGATTGCGCTCACCTGCCAGTCCACGGCCGCGGCGACCCGAGCGTCGTGCAGCCGGCCAAACGCGATCAGCGCCCGAAGCAGGTTCCCGTTGAGGCAGTGGAGCACCGAGGAGGGAGGCGGGGTCCGGTCCGCCCGGTGGGACCCGGAGCAGCCGAAGCCGCCAGAGCTCGCCGGCGTGTGGGCCAGCACGTACTCGCAGCCCGCGCTGATCCGCGGATCACCCGGATCGGCGCCCATCTGCTCCAGAAAGATGAGGCTCCAAACGGTGCCCGTGTACTTGGGGGAATACCCGGGCCCGGGCTTCTGCCACCATCCGCCCGGGTCCTGGGCATCAAGGATCGGGGCAATCGGTTCGCACGCCATCGAAGCCGCCCGTGCCTCGACGACTTCCCGGTCATTGGCGTCGCGATCCTCGAGCCAGCGAAGCGCGAGCTGCCGGACGGCAGGGCGCCCAGAATCCAGCAGCCACGGCCGTGGGTCGCCGTGGAGCTCGGACAGCCAGGGCTCGCCCACCTGTGCTCCCTCCCCGGCGGATCCGGCGCCGCGGCTGCTACGCGACGACCGGCTCGAGGCCCGCCTCGTAACCGGCGTCAAAGGCCGCGATGTCTGCCTTGACCAGCTCCGGGCGACCACTGCCGATGAGGATCGCAAGGGCCTTATGGACGGTCTCGGGCTCGACGAACCGGCGACGGCCGACCAGTGCCCCCAGTGCCACCACGGAGACGAGCTTGTCGTCACCGGCCTGGCGGGCGAGGGCCGTGCACGGTACCTCGAGGACGTCGACGTCGTCCCGGCCGGACTCTGCTTCGATCAGCGTCGTGTTCACGACCAGCAACCCGCCCGCGGCGACCAGCGGCGTGTACTTCGCCATCGACGGCGGGTTGAGCACGACGGCGTGGTCGGCCCGATCCACGATCGGGGAGCCAATCGGGCGATCCGCGACGATCACGGTGCACGAGGCCGTCCCGCCGCGCATCTCCGGGCCGTAGGACGGGATCCACAGCACCTGGGAGCCCTCGAGGAGTCCCGCCTCGGCGAGGACCTTGCCGGCGAACAGGATCCCCTGCCCGCCGAACCCGGCGAAGATCGTGGAGCAGTCCACCGTCACTCCTCGAGCCGCGGGTTGGCAGGCCTGATGGCGGGCCGGTTGACCGGCGCGCGCGGAGCGGCGGCGGCGCATCCGCCCGGAGCGGGCCCGGGGCGCACGGGCAGCGGCAGCGACGGGGCAACCCCCTTCGCCCGATCCACGAAGGTCCCGGTGGCGTAGGCGTCCATGACGTCAGTGGCCAGGTGCTCCATCGCCTCTGACGGCGTCATGCCCCACCCGACAGGGCAGGTGGAGAGCACCTCCACGATCGAGAACCCCTTGCCCTCGAGCTGGACCTCGAACGCCCGACGGATCGCCGCCTTCGCCTTGCCGACGAGCCCCGGATCGGCGACCGACACGCGCGACGCATACGCGACACCAGGCAGCAGGGACAGCATCTCGGTGACCGGCAGCGGGTAGCCTGTGGTGCTGGGATCGCGGCCGCCCGTGCTTGAGGTCGTCCTCTGGCCGATCAGCGTGGTGGGTGCCATCTGACCGCCGGTCATGCCATAGATGCCGTTGTTCACGAAGATCGTGGTGAAGCGCTCGCCGCGGGCCGCGGCATGGACGATCTCCGCTGTGCCGATGGCGGCGAGGTCGCCATCGCCCTGGTACGTGAACACGACCGCGTCGGGCCGGTAGCGCTTCACGCCCGTGGCGACGGCAGCGGCGCGACCATGGGGCGACTCGATCGCGTCGAGGGCCAGGTAGTCGTAGGCGAATACGGAGCAACCGACCGATCCGACCAGGATGGTTCTGCCGCCCACGTCCAGCTCCTCGAGGACCTCGGCGACCAGGCGATGGACGATGCCGTGCCCGCAACCCGGGCAGTAGCTGGTGGTGTTGCTGAGCAGCGATGGACGTCGGTAGATCGTCCGGCCCTCGGCCGGTGCCGGGCTGGTGATCATCGCCTGCCTCGCCTCATTGTTCCCGGACTGACGGAGGCAGACCCGGCGTCCGCCGCCGCCAGGGCCCGCTCGATCGCGGCCACGACCTCATCCGGACTGGGCACCATGCCGCCCATTCGACCATGGAGCGTGACGGGAACGGCCCCCTCGATAGCGAGCCGGACGTCCTCGACCAGCTGCCCGGCGGACAGTTCCACGGCCACGACGGCGCGCGCATCAGCCGCGGCGGTGCGGAGTGCCGCGGTCGGGAAGGGCCACAGCGTGATCGGCCGGAACAGGCCGGCCCGCAGTCCCTGGGCCCGGGCACGCTCCACGGCGGTCCGGGCGACCCGCGCGGCCGTCCCGTAGGCGACCAGGATCACGTCGGCGCCGTTGAGGTCCTCGCCCGCCCAGCGGACCTCACGACCGGCAATCTCCGCATAGGTGGCCTGGAGCGCCAGGTTGGTTCGCTCGAGATCCTCCGCGTGGAGGTTCAGCGACCTGATCGAGCGCGGCTCGCGGCCCTCGGCGCCCTCGATGATCCAGTCGGGGGACTGTCGCTGGAGACGCGGGAAGTCGGGCCGGACCGGCTCCATCGCCTGGCCCAGGATGCCGTCCGCGAGGATCATGACCGGGGTCCGGTAGCGCTCCGCGAGGACGAAGGCGTCCCCGACCAGGTCGATCGCCTCGGCGATGGACGACGGTGCCAGCACCGGCACGTGGTAGTCGCCGTGCCCGTGGCCCTTGGTAGCCTGGAGGTAGTCGGCCTGCGCGGGCCCAATGCTGCCCAGGCCGGGCCCGCCACGCATCACGTTCACGACCACGCACGGAAGCCGGGAACCCGCCATGTAGCTCATGCCCTCGGCCATGAGGCTGATCCCGGGGCTGGAGCTCGAGACCATCACGCGTGCCCCGGTCGCCGATGCGCCGAGGGCCATGTTGATCGCGGCCAGCTCGCTCTCGGCCTGGACGAAGACGCGCCCCTCCTGGGGCATGCGCCTCGACATCCACTCCAGGAGCTCGGCCTGGGGCGTGATCGGATAGCCGAAGTAGGCGTCGCAACCGGCGGCGATCGCCGCCTCCGCGATCGCCTCGTTGCCCTTCATGAGGATGCGGTCCGGCGTCGGGAGCTCCTGGGAGCCGGAGTCCGGCCCGGCGGCGACCAGGTGGGGGCTAGCGGCCCCCGCCGGACGGGCGAGGATGGCCATCCGATCAGGCCTCCCGAGGGCGGGCGAAGACGGTCAGGGCGGCGTCCGGGCACATCCGGGCGCATTTCGCGCAGCTGGTGCAGGCACCTGGGTCCACGAGCTGGACCGGGTGGTGGCCCATCGCGTTCACGGACCCGGCGTCGAGAGCGAGGGCGCCAGGCTGGCAGGCATCGATGCACAGGCCGCAGCCCTTGCAGCGCTCATTCGCGACGAGGATGGGTCGGAACGCTGGAGTGCCGCCATCCTGGCGCCGGACAGGGGCGTCGACGGGCGGAGCGGACATGGCCATTCGTGGCACCTCCAAGGCGCGAGGATGGGCCGCTATCGGACGGGGCGCGAGGGCCCAAACGTCATCTCGGCGCAGGCCGGTCATCCCCTCTGCCGACGCGCGGTGGTGCATCGCCGGCCAGCGCACGGACATGTGCGACCAGCTCCTGCTCCGTGAGTCGCTCCGCGGCCGCCGAGTGGACCACGCGTTGTCGCGCCTTGTGGCGGTCTCCTTCGCGCAGGGTCCGCTCCAGCCGCCCGCGGAGCACGCCGGGACCGACCACCAGGACATCGTCGGACGCCGGAACGCGGGTCGCGACCTCGTCCACGAACTGCCGGAGCTGCTCCCGCCGGGCGCGCTCGGCGGCATCGGCCGTGCCTCCCCCGTGCCGGTCCGTCGGGTCGATCCGGACGTGGCCGCCTGACCGGCATCGTCCCGGCGCGTCGGAGCGGACCCTTTCCACCGTGGCCCGGTCCTCCCAGCGCACGATGATGGCCTCCTCGCTGTCGATCCAGACGAGGGTCGTCGCCCCATCGCTGATCCGCGCATGCATCGATCGCTCCGATCGGCGGGCCGGCCGGCCCGCACCGGCTGTCTGCCGCGGGCGACCTCGCGGCCCCT
Organism: uncultured Chloroflexia bacterium; assembly: GCA_963788375.1. Lineage (GTDB taxonomy): Bacteria > Chloroflexota > Limnocylindria > Limnocylindrales > CSP1-4 > CAIXZV01. The sequence continues at coordinate 1,175,190 of CAWBGT010000001.1, read as the reverse complement.
GCGCGGCTCCTGCAGCCTGGCGCACCGGCATCGACCATGGCCAGAGGCATCCGGCGCGATCAGGGGCGGCCCGATGGCCCGTCATCCGCGGGAGAGGCGCCGGGACTGGTGGAGCTGGCGCTCGAGGCTGTCGACCCGGGTGGCGCCCGATCCACCCCTGCATCAGGATGACCCAGGCCGAGCGTGGACCGCTCCCCAAATCGAGTTTCGACCCGCGCTCACGCATCGTGCACTCCCGGCTGTTCGACAGCTGGATGCGGGCCCGGCTGGAGGCCCGCCCCGGCTGGCGAGCGGCCCGGGCCATCGGCCCCCGCGGCACGCCGGAGGTCCCGAGCGGTCATGACAGATGGCACTCATGCGCATCTGCGAATACCGTGATGCTTGCAGACATGGACGAGATCACGATCCTCCAGGCAGAGGTCCTGAAGACGCTCGCGAATCCCCGCCGGCTGGAGATCCTCCACCGCCTGGCCGAGGGTCCGTGCGAGGTGCGACGGCTCGCCGACGAGCTCGGCGTCAGCCAGCCCAACGTCTCCCAGCATCTCTCGGTCCTGCGGACCGCCGGTCTCGTCGATGCGGAGCGCGACGGTCGCGAGGTCAGGTACCGGCTAGCCGATCCCGACGTCATCACCGCGTGCGCCGTCATGCGCGGCGTTCTCCAGCGCCGCCTCAGCCGTCTCGGTCGCCTGTCCCTCCAGGATCAGGCCGCCACTGAGCTCGTGGAGATCCAGTAATCCGAGCGAGGAGCCACCCGCGTGGACGAAACCATCAACCTGGTGCTGTTCTCGGGCACGGACGACAAGCTGCAGGCTGCCGCCGTGATGACCGCCGGGGCCGCCGCCCTGGGCAAGCCCGTCAATGTCTTCCTGCAGTATTGGGCGCTCCGAAGCTTCACGAAGGCTGAGATCAACGCCGACCATGGCCTCGCGGCCGAGGCAGGCGAGTCCGGCCGTCAGGGCGTGGACGCCCTCGCGAAGGCGGGCCAGGCCAGCTGGGCCGAGACCTTCCGCCAGGCCAAGGAGTTGGGCGAGGTCGACATCCAGGCCTGCTCGCTGTCCATGGACGTCCTCCAGATCGAGGATGAGGACCTGGATCCACTCGTGGATGGCGTCGAGGGCGTGACCGCCTTCTATCTCAATGCCGGCGATGGCCGGATCATCTTCATCTAGGGAGCGCGAACATGGCAGACCAGCAGGTCGATGCACGCGGGCTCAACTGCCCGATGCCGATCGTCAAGACCGCGCAGGCCGTCAAGGGCCTGGCCTCGGGCCAGACGCTCGAGATCCTCGCCACCGACCCGGGGTCGGTCAAGGACTTCGCCGCCTGGTCCAAGTCCACCGGCAACGAGCTGGTGGAGCAGACCGTTGACGGCGGCGTGTACCGCTTCGTCATGCGCAAGAAGTAGGGACATCCGAAGATGACTGTCGCCGAATCACCCGTCACGCCCGAGACCCTTCCCGTCCCGGCCCCCGAGGCCGAGACCGAGACCAAGCCCCAGAGCCTGGCGTTCATCTGCTACAGCGGTGAGCTCGAGAAGATCTGGGCCGGGATGATCCTCGCCTCCACCGCCGGCGCCATGGGCATGCCGACCAAGGTGTTCGTCACCTTCTGGGGCCTCCAGGCGTTCGTCAAGGACGGCAAGCGCATCACTGGCGAGAACTGGATGCAGAAGATGATGTCGATGATGCAGCGGCCGGGCATCGCCCATCGAAAGCTGTCCAAGATGAACTTCCTGGGCATGGGCCCGTGGATGATGCGCAAGCTCGCCAAGCAGTACAACGTCGCCAGCCCCAAGGAGCTGCTCGAGATGGCCCAGCTGATGGGCGTCGAGTTCATCCCCTGCCAGATGACCATGGACATGTTCGGCCTCAAGCGCGAAGACCTCATCGACGGCATGGGTGAGCCCGTTGGCGCCGCGACCTACCTGGGCTTCGTCTCCGAGGGTGCCTCCCCGATCTTCATCTGATCAATCCCCCTGTGGGCGGCGTCCTCGCAGTCGTCGCCCACGGCGTCCCAAACCGTGCACAAGGGAACCCCACCGTGACTGAGACCGCAATCCCGCCCGTCACCCGAACCATCGACGCGCGCGGCTCGTTCTGCCCCGGCCCCCTGATGGAGCTCATCCGCGGCATGAAAGAGTCCGAGACCGGCGACGTGATCGCCATCCTGTCCACGGACAAGGGCAGCAAGACCGACATCCCGAAGTGGGTGGAGAAGGCCGGCCACAACCTGATCGGCGTGTTCACCCGTGACGGTTTCGACGAGATCATCGTCGAGAAGACCCGGTAAGCGTCCCATGCAGCACGTTGTCGTCCTGGGTGGCGGAGTCGGGGGAACCCTCTCCGCCAACCTGATCGCTCGCAAGCTCAAGAAGTCCATCGCCGCCGGCGAGGCAAGGGTCACTGTCGTCGATGCGACCGGCGTCCATGCCTACCAGCCCGGCTACATGTACATCGCGATGGGCAACGAACGGGCGGAGAAGCTCGAGCGCCCGGAGCGGAAGCTTCTCGACGGCAACGTCGAGCTCGTCGTGGACACCGTCGAGGCGATCGACACTGCCGGCCAGACGGTCCAGCTCGCGTCGGGCCAGCGCCTCGACTATGCGCAACTGGTGATCGCCACGGGCTCGCGCATCGTCCCGGAGGAGATGCCTGGGTTCGACACGGAGGCACACCACTTCTACTCCGCCGAGGCAGCTGCCAAGCTCCGCTCGGCTCTGGATGCCTTCGAAGGTGGACGGATCGTGATCGGGATCGGGGGCATTCCGTACAAGTGCCCGCCGGCGCCGCTGGAGGTGGCCTTCCTCGTCGAGTCCGAGCTCCGGGATCGCGGCCTGCGCAGCAAGAGCGAGATGACCTTCCTCTCGCCCATCAACCGCGCCTTCACCATCGAGAGCGTCTCCGACATGGCCACGCCCATCTTCGCCGAGAAGGGCATCAACCTCGAGCTCCTGGCGGGTGTCAGCGAGATCGACGCCGAGCGCAAGGTGGTCATCACCGACGCCTTCGAGGAGCACCCGTACGACCTGCTCATCTGCGTGCCCCCGCACCGGGGCGCCCAGGTCCTGATCGACTCCGGGCTGACCCCCAAGTCCGGCTGGCTGCCCACGGACCGCCACACGCTCCAGGTGAAGACGGTCGCGAAGCCCGCCCCGGGCCAGGCCGACGAGGACGTGCCGCGCTATCCCAACGTGTACGCCCTGGGCGACACCACCGACCTGCCACTGTCCAAGGCGGGTTCAACGGCGCACTTCGAGGCACCGATCATCGCAGAGCGCGTGGCCGCGGCGGTCGAGGGTCGCGAGCCGTCGGGCAAGCACGCCGATTACACCGGCAAGGTGATGTGCTTCTTCGAGGTTGGCGATGGGAAGGGCACCCTTCTCCAGTTCGACTACGACCACCCGCCCAAGCCGCCCAAGCCCGGCCGGATGTGGCACATCGGCAAGGTCGTGTTCAACAAGACCTACTGGCGAACCGTCCCCAGGGGCCGCATCTAGCGCCCACCATGCACAAGGGCCGTGGCGACCCTTCCCACCGCCCGCGGCCGAGCCCGCGTCCCGTCCCTCGTCCATCCGTCCCACCTACAATCCCGGGGTGACATGCCACCACCCCGGGATGAACGCGTGAGCGGCCGCGTCTTCCTCCGCTCCTCCTCGCCCAACCCGGCCGTCGCCGTGTCCGCGCACGGCTCGACGATCGTGGATGCCGACGGGCGGGAGTACCTCGACGCAGCGGGCGGCGCGGTCGTCGTCAACATCGGCCACGGCCGGAGCGAGGTGGCGGAGGCCGCCGCCGATCAGGCGGGTCGCCTTGCCTACGCCCATGGCTCCGCGTTCACAACCGAGCCGCTGGAGCGATACGCGGCCGCGGTCGGTGCGCACCTGCCTCTCGACGATCCGTACCTGTACCCGGTGTCCGGGGGCTCCGAGGCGATCGAGACTGCACTGAAGATGGCGCGGGCCGTCCACCTGGCCCGGGGAGAGGCGGACCGCCAGATCGTGTTCGCCCGGTGGGGCAGCTATCATGGCAACACGCTGGGTGCGCTGGACCTCTCCGGGCGCAGACCGCTGCGCCGCCCGTACGAGGGCTGGCTGGGCCGCTTCCGCCATGTCAGCGCGGCGTACCCCTACCGCGGGGGAGAGCCGGGCTCACAGGCGCTGGGCACCACGGCGGAGCTCGCCGGCGAGCTGGAGCGTGCCATCTCCGCGGCCGGGCCGGGTACCGTTGCCGCCTTCGTGGGCGAGCCGATCGTCGGTGCGACGCTGGGCGCCGTGGAGCCCCCCGACGGGTACTGGCCGGCCATCGCGGAGGTCTGCCGGCGGCACGGCGTGCTGTTGATCGCGGACGAGGTCATGACCGGGTTCGGGCGGACCGGGGCCTGGTTCGGGATGGATCACTACGGGATCAGGCCGGACCTGCTGGTCGCGGCCAAAGGGGCCACCTCGGGGTACTGGCCGTTCGGGTTCGTCGCGACGTCGGGTGAGGTCCGGGAGACCATCGCCCGGGGTGGCGCGTTTGTCCACGGCTTCACCTACTCGCACCAGCCGGTGGCGGCGGCCGTCGCCCTCGAGGTCCTCCGGATCCTCGAGGGTGAGTCGCTGGTGGAGGCGTCTGCGGCCAAGGGCGAGCGGCTGCTGGACCTGCTGCGAGCGCGGCTGGGTGATCACCCAGCGGTCGGAGACATCCGCGGGCGAGGGCTCATGGCCGGCGTGGAGCTGGTCCAGGATCGCGCGACCAAAGCCGCGTTCCCGCGGGTTGCGAAGCTCACCGAGGCCGTCGTGCGGATCGCCAACGAGCGCGGCCTGCTGCTGTACTCGGGGACTGGGAACGCCGACGGGACGAACGGCGACATCATCCTGTTAGGCCCCCCATTCGTGGTCACGGATGCGGAGCTGGTCCGGATCGCGGACGGCTTGGGCGACGCGCTGGATGCCGCCCTCGAGGTGGTCGCGAAGGCCTGATCCCGGTCACCGGAGATCGGCCACCCGCGCCGGCGGACGTGGCGCAGCAATCGGTGGCCCGCGGCTCTTCCCGGGCCCGAGGGCCCACGGCCGTCCGAACCGCTCGGCGGTCCTACGGTCGGGTACCTGCCGATTTGCGCCGCCCAGCGGCACGTGTGTCGGGGCGACGTGCGATTGCGGCTGACGTACGTGCCGCTGACCGACTCAGACAGAACCGCACCCGATGCTTGAACCGCCCGGCGGCGGACGTGGCGCAGGGGGCCGGTGAGCCAGATTGGCAGTCTGGCTGTTGGCAGTCCGCCTGGGGCACGCGGCGGCGGACGTGGCGCAGGAACGCGGCGGCGTCACGGTTGCTTGGCGCTGACGATGCCCGCCGGGCTGGCGCTGACGATGCCCGCCGGGCTGAGAGCGTATGAACGAGATCAACCCTGACGCCGAGACGGGGCACTCGGCTGCGGTCAGGGGTTCGGCTGGCGGTGGGTCTCGCCGAAGGCCGCCTTGGCAACCTGGTCTGCGCCGGGCTACGTCCAGCAGACGCCGCGCCCGATGATCGAGAAGCTGCCGCCGTCGGCGCTCGGCGGCGACACGGCAAGCACGATCTCATCCTTCGTGATGAGTGCGAAAACGCGTCCGTCCGCTGGTCCGTCGCGCTGCCCGATCTCGGCCATCGTGGTCCAGCCCGAGGACGAGCAGCCAACATCGCCGAAGCAGTCTGCCGGGCGGAGCAGCTGGGACTCGACGGGCAGCAGCGAGCAGCCTGCCGCCCCGACCGCAACGACCACGGCAATCGGGAGCGACGAGATCCTGATGACATGAGGCTACTTGGCCGACACGCCCCGCGGTCAGGGCCGCCCGGACGACTCCGGCGGAATTCGACCCACGAGCTCCGGCGTGAGCCCGGCCAGGTCCCCCAGCACCCACATCTCGCCGATCCGGCCATCGTCATCGCTGCTGAACAGGGCCGCACCGACCCACGTGACGCGCCGCGCAGGTGCGATCCCCGTGACGACGATCGCCTCCAGCTACCGCCGACGCGATGACGCCCGGAGCAGGAGCATCGCGCCGAGCACGACGAGCACGACCGGCCATACGTAGTCGCCGAAGCCCGGGATCGCAAAGCTGGTTGCCCCGATCAGCGCGAGGATCGCGCCCAGACCTGCCTGCCAGCCAACCCCACCGCCGCTCGTCGCGCGGACCAGGGCGATGAACAGGAACGCGAGGCCCAGGCAGAAGGTTCCGACGCCGGCCCCTTGGGCGATTCCTGCCGCCTTGAGCAGGTCGGGCGCGGCGAGCGCGGTGACGATCGCGCCCAGGTAGAGCGATCCGACGCCCCTGTTGACCACCCACGACACGAGGAAGGCGACGCCGACGGCCAGGAACAACAGGGAACCGGCAGTCTCCAGCGCCGGGAAGAGGGTACGCAGCAACAGGAGCACGCCGAAGACGAGGAGGAATATCCCGAACCAGGGCAGCCGGCTTCGGGAGCGCGGTCCCCCGCGACCATCCCACTCCCAGGCGTAGGCCTGGACCACGTCGCCCTCGATCACGTCGCCCGTGACGGGGGTCTCCCGTCGCTCGGTCATGTCGTCCTCCGTGCTGCAGCATCGAGCGTAGCGCGGGTGGCGTCGCCGGGTCGCCACGAGCGAACGCGAACAGGTCTACGATTCTCTCGAGATGCCGCACGTCATGACCGTCCAGGGCCCGGTCGACCCCTCGACCCTGGGATTCATCCTCCCCCACGAGCACACTCAGTGCACGCTCTGGCACATTCAGGACCGCTGGGATTACTGGGAGCTGACGCCGGACGAGCCGGTGATCCTCGAAGAGCTCCGCCTGTTCAAGGAGGCCGGTGGGACTGCGCTGGCCGATCTGACGCTGCCCGGGATCGGGCGTGACCCGGCTTGGCTCCTCCGGATCAGCGAGCTGAGCCGCCTGCCCATCGTCATGGGAGGAGGGTGGTACCGCACTGCGTACTACCCGCCCGAGGTGCTCATCGACCGGCGGTCCGTCGACTCCCTCGCGGAGGAGCTGGTGCACGACGCGACGGTCGGGGTGGGGGAGACCGGGATCCGGATCGGGATCCTCGGTGAGATTGGAACGGACAAGCCGTGGGTGACCCCGGCCGAGGAACGCGTGTTCCGGGCTGTGGCACGGTGCTCGCGCCGGACCGGCCTCGCGATCTCAACGCACGCCGTGCTCTCGGGCGTAGGGGCCGCCCAGCTGACCATCCTGGAGGAGGAGGGCGTGGACCCGGGGCGGGTCGTGATCGGCCACGCGGACAGCTACCCGGTCCTGGACCATTACCTGTCGCTGATCGACCGCGGCGCCTCCATCGAGTACGACTTCCTGGGCATGTCGTTCACGGTGATGGAGCGACTGGGCGAGGAGCGGATCATCGACCTGCTGCTCGAGCTCCTCCACCGCGGCCACGCGGACCGCGTCCTGCTCAGCCACGACGTGTGCCACAACAGCCAGCTGCGCCACTACGACGGCAACGGCTACACGTACCTGACGTCGACGTTCCTGCCGCGGCTGCGTGAGCGGGGCGTGTCCGAGGCGGAGATCGAGCAGCTCACGGTCACCAACCCGCGCCGGATCCTCACGATCGGGTAGCGAATCGGGACGCCGGCAACGACGCGTCCGCCGCTCCCACCAGCGAATCGGGACGCCGGCCACCCGGGCGGGCGACCGGCGTCGGACTTGCGAACGCGGAAGCCTAGGCGAGCGCGGCGTCCACGGACAGTTCGACGTTGCCCTTGAGGGCGCTCGAGACGGGACAGCCGTCCTTGGCCGCGTTGGCCAGCTCGACGAACTTGGCCTCGTCGATGCCCGGGACCACGCCGCGGACGGTGAGGTCGCTGCGGGTGATCTTCCAGCCGGCATCGGTCTTGTCGAAGGTCACGACCGCCTTCACGTCAAGCGTGGTCGCCGGCGTCGAGTTGCGGGCGAGGCCTGCCGAGAACGCCATCGAGAAGCAGGCGGCGTGCGCCGACGCGATCAGCTCCTCGGGACTGGTCCGTCCGTTGTGATCCTCGGTGCGGGACGCCCAGGTGACGGGGAGGCGCGAGAAGCTGCCTGACGAGACGTAGTTGATGGTGCCGCTCCCGCTGAGCAGGTCGCCATTCCAGGTCGCCTCCGCGAACCGGGTGATCGCCATCGGAACCTCCTTGGGCTGGGGCGTTTAGGGCGTTGAGAGGGACGCACGGCCCGGGCGTGGCCCAGGGCACTAGGGTGCCACGGGCGGCGCGAAGCCGCCCGTGGGTGATGACCGGGATCAGGCCGGTGTCGGCTGCGCCTCGGCTGTGTCCGGGGTCGCGTCGGCCCGCTTCCCGGGTCGCCAGTTGCGAACGCCATCCACGAGCGAGTACACGACCGGGATGACGAGCAGGGTGAGGAACGTCGAGGTGAAGAGGCCGCCGATGACAACGGTGCCGAGCTCCGCCGCGATGATGCTGCCCTGGTTGAAGCCCGCGGCGAGCGGCATCAGGGCGAGGATCGTGGCGATCGCGGTCATCAGGATTGGCCGGAGTCGTGTCCGGCCGCCCTCGATGAGGGCTTCCGTGGTGCCCATTCCCTGCGCCCGCAACCGTTCGACCAGGTCGAGCAGCACGATCGCATTGGTCACCACGATGCCGATCAGCATCAGCATGCCGATCAAGGCGCTGACGCCCAGGGGCTTGCCCGTGAAGTACAGCGCCGGGAGTGCACCGATGGTCGCGAGCGGGAGCGTGAACAGGATGATGAACGGGGTGACGAGCGAGTTGAAGGTCAGCACCATTGCCACGTAGACGACCAGGATGGCCACGCCCATCGAGACGAACAGGCCTCCAAAGGCCTCGTCCATCTGTGCCGTGACGCCGGCGAGCCGGACGTCCACGCCCTGGGGGATCTGGCCGGCCGCCGCCAGGTCATCGATCTCGGACTGGACGTCCATGCTGACCTTGCCGGTATTGGTGGAGGCGATCTCGGCCGAGATCGAGGCCGCGGGCGCCTGGTCGATGCGGGTGATCGAGCCCTGGGCATCGACCTGCTCCACCGTTGCCACCTCGCCGAGCGGCAGCCTGGCGACCGTCCCTACGGGCAGGGCGGCCAGGTCGTCCACCGAGCCCACGGCGGCCGGGTCCATCTGGACGAACACGTCCGTGGCGGACCCGTTCTCGTCGAGCACGATGCGCGTGGCGACCGCCCCGACGAGCGCGCTGCGCACCTCCTGGGCGACCTGAGCCGCCGTGAGGCCGACCATGATCGCCTTGTTGGGGTCCGGGGTGACCTGGATCTCGGGCGTGCCCTTGGACAGGTCGGACTTGAGGTTGAGGAGCTCGGGGTTGCCGGAGAGGGCGGCCAGGACGGCGTCGTTGGCCGCGGCCACGTCGGTGGCGTTGTCGCCCGAGACCACGACATTGAGGTTGTTCGAGGTGAAGCCCGCCGACTGCGAGACGGCGACGTCAAAGCCGTCGGTCTTGACGGGGGCGAGCGAGTCGGAGAGGGCCTTCGCGTATTCGGTCAGGTCCACGCTGTCGGCCAGGCGCACGACCAGCCGGGCGCTGTTGGCGGGCAGGCCGCTCATGGAGGCGGCAACCGTCTGGAAGCCGGCCTCGCCCTCGCCCGGGATCGACGACTGGGTGAGCTCGACATTCTCATCGGTCGCGAGGATGTCCTCGGCCTGGACGACCCTTTCGAGCACGGCCTGCGAGCTGGAGCCTGCGGGCGGTGCGATCGTGACCTGCAGGATCTTCTCGGAGCCCGCGTTGATGAACGCCGTGGGCAACAGGGGCGCCAGGGCAGCGGTGGCCATGAACAGCAGGACCGCCACGCCCACGACGCCCAGCTTCGTGGGCCGGCTCCGGAGGGCCCACTTGATCGTCGGCGTGTAGGCCTTGATCCAGAGGGAGTTCTTGGGTTCGCCATCCTCGTCCACGTTGCTCTTCACATCGCGGATGAGCAGGTAGGCGAGGACGGGCACGACCGTGAGGGCAACGACGAGCGACGCGAGGAGCGCGAAGGTCACGGTCAGCGCGAAGGGCAGGAAGAACTGGGACACGAGGCCCCCGACGAAGCCCAGGGGCAGGAACACCCCGACGGTGGTGATCGTGGCAGCCGTGATGGCGCCCGCGACCTCCTTCGGTCCCTGGATCGAGGCTGTCAGGCGGTCCTCGCCCAGTGCCCGGTGCCGGTAGATGTTCTCGAGGACGACGATCGCGTCGTCCACCACCCTGCCGATGGCGACTGCCAGGCCACCGAGGGTCATGATGTTGATCGTGACGCCGGTCGCCTGCATGACCACGAGAGCGGTGAGCAGCGAGAGCGGGATGCTGACCGCCGCCACGAGGGTGGCGCGGATGCTGAACAGGAACAGGAAGATGGTCAGGACAGCAAACAGGGCGCCGGTGCCGCCCTCCTTGACCAGGCCATCACGCGATTCCTTGATGAAGTCGGAGAGGTCCGTGACGACGGTGACCGTCACGGCCTCCGAGTGCTGGGCGCCCAGCTCGTTGAGCGTGGCCGTCACCTCGTCGGCCACCAGGACGGTGTTGGCGTCGGAGGTCTTCGACACCGACAGCGAGAGCGCCGGCTGGCCGTTGGTGCGCGCGTAGCCCGTGGTTGCGACTCCCTTGAGCTCGACCGTGCCGAGGTCGCCGATCGTGATCGGCGTGGGCTGGGCCGGGGGAGCGGCGGGCGCCGAGGCGGCGGGGGCGCCGGATGCGGCCGGGGTTGTGGGCATGCCGCCCGCGCCGGCCGGGGCAGAGACGCCCACCACGAGGTTGGCGACCTCGTCCACGGACGCGATGCGGCCGATGGTCGAGACCGGGATCTGCGAGCTGTCGCTCTTGACCTGGCCCGACGGGAAGGTCAGGTTGTTGGCGGCGAGCACCCCCGTGATCTGGCCCAGGGACACGCCGTTCGAGGCCAGCTTGGCGGGGTCAAGCGTGATCAGGACACGCTGCTCCTCGCCGCCGGTGATGTCCACGCTGCCGACACCCTCGATGCCCAGGAGCGCGGGCTTGATCTCGTCCTGGGCGATGGTGGCGGCTTCGGCGAGACCGCCTTCGGAGTTGGCGGCGATCGACGCGATGATGACCGGCGAGGAGTTGATGTTGAGCGCCGTGACCTGCGGGGTGACGTTGGCCGGAAGCCCCGCGTTCTGGAGGTTCTGCTCGATGGCGGCCCGGATCTCCTTGACATCGGACCCGAACGCGAATTGCGCGACGACCAGGCCCAGCGAGTTGGCCGAGGTGGACTGGAGCCCCTCGAGGCGCGGCACGCCCGAGACGGCCCGCTCGATCGGCTTGGTCACCTGCTCCGCGACATCGGCGGCGCCGGCACCCGGCAGGGGTGCGACCACCGTGATCACCGGGAACTCGATGTCCGGGAGGAGCTCCTGCTTGAGGTTCCCCCAGGCCAGGATGCCGGCGATGAACAGCGCGCCCGCCAGCAGGAGCGTGACGCTCCGCTTGGAGACGGCGAACTCGGACAGACGGCTCATGCGGGGTCCTTTCGCTGGGCGAGTTGCGCTGCGGCCAGGTCGAGCGCGGCGAGCGCGTCGCGGAGCAGCGCGAGATCGAAGTCGGACATGAGGGCGAGCAGCTCGCGCATGTGGCGCGCGTTGAGCTCGCGGAAGTGGTCGATGAACTCGCTGCCGGCGGCAGTCAGGCCGACGACGACCTGGCGACGGTCCGCGGTGTCCTCCCGGCGGGTGGCAAGGCCGTGGTCAACAATGCGGTCGACGAGGCCGCTGACGGTGGACAGCGAGACGCCGAGGCGGTGGACGAGCTCCGACATGTGGAGGTCACCAGCGGCGCCGAGCAGGTACAGCAGCTTGGCCTGGGGCATGGTGACGTCGATCTCCAGGAATTCCGGCGCGTGACCGCCGGCCAGCCGCTGCATGAGCGTCTCGTACCCTGCGATCACCTCGTCGATGACGGTCGAACGGACGATGAGACTGGTGGGATTGATGGCGATGGTTCCTTCGGTTGAGGCTGATGCTTCGGGCGCACCAAATCATTCGGCCGAGACCATACAATAGATTGCCGGATCTGTCCGGCGCCCGGGATCCCGGCCGAGTGGGCGGCGCGGTCGGAGGCGGGCCCGCCCAGAGATCGCCCCGGGGACCGCGCAGGACCGGCTCAGGAATCGCCCCGGGGACCGCGCAGGACCGGCGCAGGGCCGCAATGCCGCCCGTCGGCCTCGGGTAGCATCATGGCCGCGGAGCCTCGAACCGTCCGTGGGACGCGGGGATCTTGCAGGAGGACGACGATGAACCTCGTGACACGATTCCGGCCCACGCGCATGCTGGGACTCGCGGTCCTGGCCCTGGCGGCGACACTGGCGCTGGGGGGCTGCGGATCGGCCACAGCGACGCCGAAACCCAGCCTCGGTCCCATCGACCTGGAAGGCACCGAATGGGTGCTGCTGAACTACATGGATGCCACGGGCGCGGTGTTCACGGTCCCGATGGCGGTCACGCCGACCGCGAAGTTCAGCAGCGGCCAGTTCTCCGGGTTCGCCGGCTGCAACACCTTCAGTGGACCGTTCACGCAGGAGGGCGACACCATCCACATCGGGCCGCTGGCGGGCACCAAGGTGGCCTGCGACGAGCCGCTCACCGTGGTCGAGATCGCCTACGTCAGGGCGCTCGAGCTCGTCAACACCGCCAGGGCGGCCGGTGACACCCTCCTCCTGAACGACAGCGACGGCAACAACGCGCTCGAGTTCACGCGGGCGTCGAACTAGCACGGGTCCCGCTCCGCCTCCTCTCGACGGGCCTCGCTCCGGCTTGGCCCGTACCATGCCCCGATGCAGCCCGTCCCCAGGCCCATCTCGGCGGCGACCGCCCGCCGGTTCCTCGTCTATCGCCACCTGCTCGCGCCGCCGCGCGCCCTGCCGCCCGAGCCGGCGTCGATCATGCGCGTCATGGGCCGGTTGGGCTCGCTCCAGTTCGACCCGCTCGAGGTCGCCGGTCGCAACCACGACCTGATCCTGCTGGCCCGGGTGGCCGGGTACCGGCGCAGCTGGACCGACGACCTGCTCTACCGCGACCGGGTGCTCTATGAGACGTACAACAAGATGCTGTCGATCGTGCCCACGGCGGAGCTCCCGTGGTACCGGATCACCTGGGACCGGCGGCGCGAGGGCCACGACGGCGGGGCGTTCGACGTCCACGCGCCGCTGGTGGAGGAGCTGCTGGGCCTGATCCGGAGCGGGGGCCCGCTGTCCTCGACTGACGTCGCCCCGCGGGCGGCCATCGACTGGTACTGGCGACCCACCAACCAGGTGCGGGCACTGCTCGAGGCCCTAGCCGAGGCAGGGATGCTGGGGATCCACCGGCGCGAGGGAAACCGTCGCATCTACGACCTGACCGAGCGACTGTTCCCGGCGGAGCTCCTCGCGCGCCGCCCGCCAGAGGCCGACCAGCTCGGCCACAAGCTCCTGTCGCGCTACCGCGGCAACGGCCTCCTGGGCGCGACAGGCGAGTACACCCTGTGGGCGGGCATCGGGGCCGCGACCGACCGGGCGCGCGTCCACGCGGCCCTCGTGGACGCGGGTGCCATCACGCCCGTCGAGGTCGAGGGGTTCCGCAAGCCGAGGTACGTGGTCTCGGACGAGCTGGGCGTCCTGGACACCGCCGAGGCGGAGGCGGCCGCCAACGAGCGGGCTGCGAACGGCACCGGCGGCCGGCCCGGAGGGACCGGAGCGGGCGTCGCGTTCATCGCCCCGCTGGACCCGCTCGCCTGGGACCGTGACCTGCTGCTGCGGCTGTGGGACTTCGACTATCGCTGGGAGGTCTACGTCCCGGCCCCGAAGCGGAGGTGGGGCTACTACGTGCTGCCGCTGCTGTACGGGGACAGGTTCGTGGGACGCATCGAGCCGAGGATCGACCGCAAGGCGGGGACGCTGCGCATCCTGGGCCTGTGGTGGGAGGGCGGTTTCGACCCACTGTCCGAAGCGAACCCGGGCTTCGTCGAGGCGTTCGCCGCGGCGATCCGCGCCCACATGGCCTTCGCGGACCTGCGCAAGGTGTCATTGCCGAGGGTGGCCCGCCACCGCTCGTTCGCCGCCGCGGTGAGGGGGCTCCTGTGATCCGCCGCTAACGCGACGCCGTCACGATGCAGCTCTTCAGCCAAGCCCGGGAGCCAGCCACCAGATGAATGCCGACGCCTTCCGCCATCTCTTCGACTACCACTTCAGCCAGAACCGCGAGACCTGGGACTCGTACATCGCACCGCTCACGGACGCGCAGTTCACGCGCGAGGCCGGCTACTCCGCCGGCTCGGTCCGCAACCAGGTCGTCCACCTGGCCGCGGTTGACGATGCCTGGTTCGGCGACCTGCGGCGCGATGGGCCCTCCGACTCGCCCGATCCCGACACGCTCCTGGACCGCGACAGCATCCGCGCGTACTGGGATGCCGTCGAGAAGCGGATGCGCGAGTACCTCGCGGCACTGCGCGACGACATGCTGCTCGAGAAGCCGTTTGCCGAGGGTGAGGACAAGGACCTCATCCTGTGGCAGGTCCTGGTCCACGTGACCAATCACGGCACCGACCACCGCGCCCAACTCCTCAGGCTGCTCAACGACCTGGGCGTCAAGACGGTCTCGCAGGACTACATCTTCTACGCGTACGACCACCCGTAGCGCGTCCCGGGGCGGCGTCCGCGACGCACCCGCGGCGCGGGGCGATCAGCTCCCGTGCGTGCGGCCGATCATCCCGGCGCCGACCGTCCGGTTCGATGCCTCGTCCACCAGGATGAAGGAGCCCGTCTGACGGTTTTGCAGATAGGGGTCCACGAACAGGGGCTGGGTCACCCGCATCTGCACCCGGCCGATCTCGTTGAGGGCGAGCTCCCGGGCGTCCTCGTCACGGTGCAGCGTGTTGACGTCGATCCGGTAGCTGAGCTCCTTGACCAGGGCCCGGGCCCAGCGTGTCGTGTGCTTGATCCCGTACTTGCGGCCCGGCATCAGGGTGGCGGTCTCGTCCATCCAGCACACCTGGGCGTCGATGTCCTGGGTCACGTCGGGCGTGTTGTTGGGCCGGCAGATCATGTCGCCGCGCGAGATGTCCAGCTCGTCGGTCAGGGTGATCGTCACCGCCATGGGGGGGTACGCCTCGGCGACCTCGCCGTCGGCGGTCCGGATCGAGGCGATCGTGGACTCGAGCCCGCTGGGCAGCGCGACGACCCGGTCTCCCGGCTTGAGCACGCCCGATGCGACTGTTCCCGCGTATCCGCGGTAGTCGATGACGTCGTAGGACTGCGGCCGGACCACGTACTGGACCGGGAACCGGACGTCCACGAAGTTGCGGTCCGACGCGACGTGCAGTCGCTCGAGGTGCGAGAGGAGCGGTGAGCCGTCGAACCAGGGCATGCGCTCCGAGCGCGTGACGACGTTGTCGCCCTCGAGCGCGGACACCGGGATGAAGGTCATGTCGCGGACGCGGAGCCGGGTCGCGAACTCCCCGAACTCGTCGCGGATGGCGTCGAAGATCGTCTCGTCGAAGTCCACGAGATCCATCTTGTTGACGCACACCACCACGTGCGGCACGCCCAGCAGGGTGGCCAGGAACGCGTGGCGGCGGCTCTGCTCGGTGATGCCCTTGCGGGCGTCGAGGAGGATGAGCGCGACGTCGGCCGTGGACGCACCGGTGACCATGTTGCGGGTGTACTGGGTGTGGCCGGGGGTATCCGCGATGATGAACTTGCGGCGCGGGGTGGCGAAGTAGCGATACGCGACGTCGATCGTGATGCCCTGCTCGCGCTCAGCGCGCAGGCCGTCGGTCAGGAGCGCCAGGTCCGTGTAGTCGTTGCCCCGGTCTCGGCTGACCCGCTCGACCGCCTCCAGCTGGTCCGAGAACAGCGACTTGCTGTCGAACAGCAGCCGGCCGATGAGCGTGCTCTTGCCGTCGTCGACGGATCCGGCGGTCGCGAGCCGGAGGAGGTCCATCGGCATCAGAAGTAGCCCTCGCGCTTGCGGTCTTCCATCGAGGTCTCGCTGGTCTTGTCGTCGCCGCGGGTGGCACCGCGCTCCGTGATCCGGACGGCCGCGATCTCGTCGACGATCCTGGCGACGCTGTCCGCGTCCGACTCGACGGCGGCCGTGAGGTTGGCGTCGCCGACGGTCCGGTAGCGGACGCGGAGGACGCGCGGCACGTCCCCGTCCCTGACGGGCGTGAACTGGTTCACCGCGTAGAGCATCCCGTCGCGCTCCACCACCTCGCGCTCCCGGGCGAGGTAGAGCTCCGGGATCTCGATCTCCTCCGCGGCGATGTAGTTCCACACGTCGAGCTCGGTCCAGTTGGACAGGGGGAAGACCCTGATGCTCTGGCCCTGGTGCACCCGGCCGTTGTAGATGCTCCAGATCTCGGGCCGCTGGTTCTTGGGATCCCACTGGCCGAACTCGTCGCGGAACGAGAAGACCCGCTCCTTGGCACGGGCCTTCTCCTCGTCGCGCCGGGCTCCGCCGAACAGGGCATCGAAGCGGTGGCGCTCCGCCGTCTCGAGGAGCACGGGGGTCTGGATCCGGTTCCGCGAGCCGTTCGGCTCCTCCTGGACCAGGCCGCGCTCGATGGCCTCGGGGACGGACGCAACGACGAGGGTAAGGCCAAGCTTCTCGATCCAGCGATCCCGGTAGGCGAGGATCTCGGGGAAGTTGAGGCCCGTGTCCACGTGCATGACGGGGAACGGGATGCGCGCCGGCGCGAACGCCTTGCGGGCGACGTGCAGCATCACGATCGAGTCCTTGCCGCCCGAGAACAGGAGGCAGGGACGCTGCATCTCGGCCGCGACCTCGCGGAAGATGTGGATGCTCTCGGCCTCGAGGGCGCGGAGCTGGCTCAGGACATGGGTGCTCACGGGCGCGCTCCTGGCTCCTCGTCCGGTCCGGCTTCCGCCAGCAGGTGGTGCAGGTGGTCGACGAGCGCGGGGTGGCAGACGACGAGGTCGGGCGACCACGGGTCCGGCTGGTTGTAGAGGAGGGGTGATCCGTCAAGGCGGGTCGCCACGAGGCCTGCCGCGTGGGCCACGGCGACCGGAGCCGCGGAGTCCCACTCGTACTGGCCACCGGCGTGCACGTAGGCATCTGCGGTCCCGGTCACGACCGCCATCACCTTGACGCCGCAGGAGCCCATCTGCACCAGGTCGACGTCCTCGCGCGCGGCGAGCCGGCTCACGACGGTGGGCGGGCGGGTGCGGCTGGCGGCAATCCGCAGGGGACGGGTTCCGGCGAGCACCTCGGCCACTCCGCGGCCGGA
The DNA here is from genome assembly GCA_963788375.1 of uncultured Chloroflexia bacterium. Taxonomy (GTDB): domain Bacteria; phylum Chloroflexota; class Limnocylindria; order Limnocylindrales; family CSP1-4; genus CAIXZV01. The sequence goes on along the minus strand of CAWBGT010000001.1, from coordinate 1,157,988 downwards.
GACCGCGGTCACGCTGCCGGTGTCGAGCACCCGATCCATCGCCGGGAGGGCGACGGCCCCCGCGACGAGGCCCCGGCCGGCCACCCACAGGGCGACGTGGACCGCGAAGTCCGTGCGACGGCACCCCTCCAGGTCCACCTCGGCGAACTCGCGGGTGCCGTCGAGCGGATCGATGATCCACACCCTTGCAGCCGCAATGCGCGCGAGGTCCTGCTCGGCCTCCTCGGACAGGACGGCGTCGCCCGGCCGCGCGTCGGCCAGCGCCTTCGCCAGGAACGCCTGCGAGGCGGCGTCCCCCGCGCGTCCCAGGTCGGGGCCACTCGCGGGAACATCGTCGCGGCCGGCCCGTTCGCGTAGCTCGAGCAGCAGCCGGCCGGCACCTGCCGCGAGGGCTGCGGCCAGCCCCGCGTCGTCGATGTGTCCTGCGTCCGGTGCGGTCGAGCCCTCCACGCGCTCGTGCGTCACCAAGGCCTGCCTGCCGTCATCCGTTCCTTCCGTGCTCCCGCGCTCTTCTGCCGGGCCGCGGCGGTGCTCGGACGGGGCCGCGCGGCGGGACCGAAGTTATCATCCACGCATGCCTTGCACCTTTCGGCCCCGGCATCGCGTGCCTCCAACGCCCCGATGACGGTCGACATCCCCCTGGCCGTCGGTGGGCTGCTGGTGGGGACGATCGTGGGACTCACCGGCATGGGGGGTGGCGCCTTGATGACCCCGATGCTTGTCTTCGTGTTCGGGGTCAACCCCCTGACGGCGATCTCGAGCGACATCGTGGTGAGCCTGCTCATGAAGCCGGTCGGGGCCGCGGTCCACTTCCGCCGCGGGACGGTGAACACCGAGCTGGTGAAGTGGCTGTGCATCGGATCCGTGCCGATGGCCTTCGCCGGCGCGTGGCTCATCTCGCAGATGCCCGGCGAGCAGGTTGACGCGATCCTCAGGCGCGTCCTCGGGATCGCCCTGCTGACCTCCACGTTCGGGCTGTTCGTCCGTGCCTCGCTGCAGATGTGGCGCAACCGGCTGCCGCTCGGCGAGGGGCCGGCCCCGATGACGCGACCGACGGCGGTGGTGGTCCGGCCGATCCCGACGCTGATCCTGGGCGCTGTGGCCGGGCTCATGGTCGGCCTGACCTCGGTTGGGGCGGGGTCGATCGTGGTGGTGACGCTGCTGCTGATGTACCCGCGCCTCAAGGCGTCATCCCTCGTGGGCACGGACCTCGCACAGGCAATCCCCCTGGTGGCCGCCGCGGCAGCCGGTCACCTCCTGTTCGGGGACTTCTCCGTCAGCGTCGCCGCCCCGCTGCTGGTCGGCGCGATCCCGGGCGCCTGGCTCGGGGCCCACATCTCGAGCCGCGCGCCGGGCGGCGTGATCCGGCGGATTCTGGCTGTGCTGCTGCTCGCAACCGGGCTCAAGCTGCTCGGCGTGCCCGACATGATCGTGATCGCAGCCGCGGCTGCCGCGGTCGCCTTCGCGTTCGTGGCCTGGGGTCTCATCCGGAGCCGGGTCACCAGGCCGGCCCGCCGCGATGCTCCGGCGGCAGCCGCCGCGGAGACCCATCCTGCGGTCATGCCCGCGGCCGGCGTGCTGGAGGAGGTCCTCCCAGATCCCGAGCGGCGGCCGTCATGACCGATCCGGACGGCGTCGCCGTGCCGGCCGAGCTCGCGGGTCTCCCGCGACACGTCCTCGGCGGGGATGGCCTGGACCGGCTCGAGCTGGTGCTTGGTGGCTGGCTGCCGCCATCCGCGCTGTCCGGTACGAGCGCTGCCGAGGTGGTGCTGACCGACGCGGAGAACACCCCACTCGCCCACGTCATTCCCGGTCCTGGCGCCCACGACCTTCCGGAGGTCAGGCCGCTGGCTCCGCTTGCCCGGGGCGCCGGGCCGCATTGGGATCCTTCGGTGCGCCTCGATGCCGCCGCGGTCCGCGCGCGCTTGGGTGAGCGCGCCCGGGACGTCACGGCCATCGTGGTGGACACCGTGCCGACGTACAGCCTGATGGAGACGGCCGCCGCACTGATCGCGGCCGACCCCGTTGTCGTGGTCAGCGCACCAGGCCGCGATTGGCGACCCGAAGGCGAGGTCGGCTGGGCCGGGCTCACGCGGGCGGCCTGGGCCATGGCGGACTGGCTGGCGTCGACGGTCCCGGGCCGGCCGCCCGTCCGACTCGTGGTTCCCTGGCCGGCGGCGCGCCACCCGGAGCTCGAGCGTGCCGGCATCGAGACCTGGGTCACGCTCTCTGAGCTCGGCTTCAGGGACGACGAGGCCCGCGTCGCCGCGCTCGAAGCGAACCTGGAGCGCGAGATCACCGCCGTCTATCCGCCCGCATCGGCCCGCGAGGTCCTCCGTGCGCGCGCAGCGGGGACGCGCCACGGCGCCGTCGTGCTGTTCACCGGCCTGTCCGGGTCCGGCAAGTCGACGATCGCCCGCGCGCTGGCCGACGGCCTCGAGGACGACGGCCGGCAGGCGACGCTCCTCGACGGTGACGAGGTCCGCCAGCACCTGTCGTCGGAGCTGGGGTTCGACATGAGCTCGCGGGAGCGCAACATCGAGCGGATCGGCTGGGTGGCGTCGCTGGTGGCGGCCCACGGCGGCATTGCCGTCGCGGCACCGATCGCACCGTTCGCCTCCTCCCGCGCCCGTGTCCGGGCCATGGTGGAGCCCCACGGGACATTCGTCCTCGTCTGGGTGAGCACGCCGCTCGAAGTCTGCGAGACCCGCGACCGGAAGGGGCTCTACGCCCGTGCACGAGCCGGCGACATCGCCGACTTCACGGGGATCTCGTCGCCCTACGAGACCCCCCTGGATGCGGACCTGGAGATCGACACGTCGACCATGGACGTGACCGAGGCGGTCACGCTGGTGCGCACCATCCTGGAGGCGCGCCTGGCCCGCTGAAGCGCTGGGACAGGACGGGCAGCCTCCGGACCGGGCCGCCGGCTGACCTCGCGCCGCTAGCGGTTCCGGCCGGTCTGCACCCTCGCGACGACGGACGCACGGGATCTCGAGGCGAGCACCCGCGCCAGGCGACGGGTGGGGATCCGGGCGATCTCGATTGGTTCGGCCATCGGTGGCGGCAGGTGCAGTCCAGTCAATTGCCCCGCCTTCGGTGTCGCGTCCGAGCTCGGCGGCGACGCCAGCCCGGTTGCGAACAGGACCCCGAGCGCCAGGTTTGCCGCGACCGTGACGGGCACGCGGGTCTCCCTGTCCCCAGGCGACGGCCCCCCTCCGGGTACCACGACCGCGAGTCGCTCGAGATCCCCGATCACCGTCACGCCCGACGCCGCCACGCCATCGACGATCTCGCGCGCAATCTCGGTCGTCCGCGCGGCGGCCCACGCCGGCAGCTCCACCCTGGCTGCGTCGGGTTCCGGGGGGGCGCCTTTCAGGTACTCCGTTGCCCCGAAGTTGACGATCGCGGAGTGCAGGGTCCGCTTGAGCCCAGCCCCGTAGAAGGCCGTGTTGAGAGCCCGGACGGCCTCGATCTCAGGCATGGTCAGCGAGCGGTTGGCCACATCATGGTGCAGCTTGAGCGTGCCGTCGCGCAGGCCGACGAGCTGCTCGAAGACGCGCAGGACCATCTCCCGGTCCGTCTCGTCGATGGCGATCGCCGTGATGCGATCGGGTCCGACCACCTCCGCCCATCGGGCGATGAGCTGGTCGTCACGGTGACGGTGCCAGAACGAGGGCGAGACCGTTCCAGGGGGCTTGTTCAGGATCGCGTCAAGCCAGGGCTCGTACGCGGCGCGGATGCCGCTCTGGACATACTGCTGCCACTGCGACGGGATGATGCGGGCGAGTGGGCGCATGGTGACCACCACGTGGACCCGGGCCGGGTCCAGATCAGCCACGACCGCCCGGATCCGGTCCGGTGGGGCATCTGCGAAGAACTCGCTGCTCAGCACGATGTGGCTGGCGTCCGACCTCCTGATCTCGGCCAGCAGGCGGTTCCAGAGAGCCAGCGGTGGCACGCCCTCCGTCCGGAACCCTCGTTTGCCGAGGACCGCCTGGACGGCCGCGATCGAGTGCCGGCGGCTCCCTGCGTAATGGACGCCCTGGCGTTCAGCCGCATCGCGACCGGCATGGAACGCTCCCTGCACAGCCGTGGTCCCGGTCTTGGGAGGGCCGATGTGCAGCAGGATGGCGCCCTCGGGCAGGAGCGCGGCACCCGATCCGCCCGCATCTCGATCACCGCCCTGCGACCGGCCGATCGCCGGCATGCGGCTCCGCGCATGCCGGATGGCGCGCCCGGCGTAGCGGCGCCGGGCCGCCGCCGCCGCCCGTGTCCGGGCGGCGATCGCGGCGAGCAGCTGCCTGGACGCTACTCCCGACATGGCCTCGACCACGTCCTCGTCCGACACCGTGGTGGAGGCGTCTCGCGCCCGCCCGCTCGCGATCAGGACGCCCATTGCCATCCGGGCGGCAACCTCGGGCGGGACGGCTTCCGGGAGTGGCGCCGCTGCACCGCCCACCGGGTCCGGCATGGAAAGCAGCGTCTCGAGGTCGCCGACGACCCGGACACCCGACGTCGCGATCGCAGCCATCATCTCGCGCTGCGTCGCCGCGATCGGCTCCAGCGACCAGTCAGGCAGACGGATCGGGGAGTGTTCGGCCGACGGGTCCAGGCGGCACAGGTACTGCGCAGCGCCATAGCGCATGACGCGGGCATGGAGCGCCTTCCCCAGGCCCATCCGGTGGTAGGCCATGTTGAAGGCGCGGACAGCCTCCGTCTCCTCGGCGCTGAGCGACCGGTTGCCGAGGCCGGGCTGGAGCGCGAGCGTTCCCGGGCTGAGGGCGAGGAGCTGCTCGAACTTGCGCAGCACCAACTCCCGGTCCGCCTCGTCAACGACGACGACCGTCACCCGCTCGCGCCCTACCGCCTCGGCCCAGCGGGCGATCAGTGCGTCGTGCCGGTGGAGCCGCCAGAAGCCGTCGACCCCCTTCTCGCCCGGAGCGGGAAAGAGCCTGTGGACCCAGGTGTCGAGGGAGGCCCGGCGACCCGCCTTCACGTTCTGCTGCCACATCGACGGGACGATCCTGGACAGCGGCCGGAGGGTGACGACCACGTGGACCCGCTCCGGACCAAGGTCGCGGACGATTCGCCGGACCGCCTCCGCGTCGGCGTGGGCCAGGAACTCGCTGCTGATCACCACCCGTGGCTGGCGGGCGCGGAGCACCTCGCGCACCAGGCCTCGCCACTCGCGGACGGGCGGCGGGCTATCCGTGTAGGTCGACGCCTGACCCGTGGCCGCCTGCACGGCCCGGGCGGGGTTGCGAGTGCCGCCTGCGTGGCGGACGCCCTGGGCGAGCATGCTCGGCCGGGCGGCGTACAGGGCGGCCTGGAGCGAAGTGGTCCCCGTCTTGTGCGGTCCGATGTGGACGAGCACCGTTCCCTCGGGAAGCTGGAGCGCCGCTGCCTCCGGGTTCCGGTCCGCCACTCGAGCACACTCCTCTGCCGCCATGAGGCCGGCCACAGTCTAGCGTGCGTGGGCGCGGTGCTAGAGTCGCGCCTATGCCTATCGAGATCCGGACCGCGGTCGCCGCGGAGTTCGAGGCGGCCATCGATGTCATCAGCACGGCGTTCCTGGAGCGCCCCGACCTGCGCCTCGTGGCCGAGTCCGTCACCGACAGCTGGGACCCGGAGCGCACCTGGGTCGCATTCGATGGGACGCGGGCCTGCGGCACCTTCCGCTCCTTGCCGACACTCCTGACCGTTCCGGGCGGTGCGAACCTCCCGGCCGCGGCGGTATCGGCCGTCACCGTGCTCCCCAGTCACCGGCGGCGGGGGATCCTGACCGCGATGGCGGGCAGGGAGCACGCGGCGTTGCGAGAGCGTGGGGAAGTCGTGGGGATGCTGTACGCGTCCGAGTACCGGATCTACGGACGGTTTGGTTACGCGCCGGGCACCCGCTGGGCCGACTGGACCGTGAACGTCCGGGCGACGGGCGTCCTGGGCGGGCGGGTGGGCAGCGTGGAGCTGGTGCCGGCCGCTGCCGCGACGAAAGAGCTGCTAAAAGCGGTGTTCGAGGCGTGGCGGCCAACGCAGGCCGGAGAGATCAGCCGGCGCGAGGTTGGCTGGGACCTGCGCCTGGGGCTGCGGGACGAGCCGTGGGGCGAGCGCTGGAAGGGCTGGATCGCCGTTCACCGCGATGCCGCCGGGACCATCGATGGTTACGTGCGCTACAAGGCGAAGCCGAAGTGGGAGGACCACCTGCCCCAGGCGACCATCGAGGTGCAGGAGCTGATCACGCTGACCCACGCTGCCTATGCGGACCTGCTGCGCTACCTCCTGGAGGTGGACCTGGTGGCGGCCGTCAAGCTGGAAGGCCGCCGGGAGCGCGACACGCTGCCCTGGCTGCTGACCAATGCCCGCGCGGCCCGTTCCGTGGAGTCGGGCGACGCCTTGTGGGTCCGCCTGTTCGACGTGCGGCGCGCACTCGCTGCACGCACCTACGAGCGACCGGGCAGCCTTGTGCTCGAGGTCGTGGACGACGAGGCATGGGGTGGGACGCGACGCCTGCTCCTGGACGCCACGCCGGATGGTGCGACCTGCCGCGAGACAGACCGTTCGCCGGACCTCACGCTGCCAGTGGCCGCACTTGGTGGCGCGTATCTGGGAGGCACGCGATTGCGCGACCTGGCCATAGGGCTCGGAGCCGACGAGCACAGGGCGGGTGCGCTGGTCGAGGCGGACGCGCTGCTGCGAACGGACGACGAGCCGTGGTGCTCGACGTTCTTCTAGGCCGCTGACCGGCGGCAGGGGAGCGCGTCAGCGGGAGAGCACACGGCGCTCCCGAAGGGGCTCGTTGACGGATCGGCCGGGAATTCCGATAATTCTGCTAGGGATTAGCCCGCGGCCCACGTCCCGGGGCCGCGGCACTCCCGAATCGACGACCCCCAGAGCGCGGCCGCCGGCCTTGAACGGAGCAGCGATGACCTCGACCCGCGACCTCGTCCGCGACGAACGCGACCAATTCGCCTTCCACGACGACATCGTCTATCTCGCGGAGACCAAGCGCGGCCTGACGCAGGAGACCGTAGAGGAGATCAGCCGGTTCAAGGACGAGCCGGACTGGATGCTCCAGTACCGCCTCCGCGCGTACGACCACTTCGTCAAGCGGAAGATGCCCACCTGGGGTGGCCGGCTCGCGGACATCGACCTCGACAAGATCGTCTACTACCGGAAGCCCTCCGAGCGCGAAGAGAAGTCGTGGGACGACGTCCCGGAGCAGATCAAGGCGACGTTCGAGAAGCTGGGCATCCCGGAGGCGGAGCGCAAGTTCCTGGCCGGCGTCGGCGCCCAGTACGACTCCGAGGTGGTCTACCACTCCGTGCGCGAGGAGCTGTCCAAGATCGGCGTCGTGTTCATGGGCACGGACCAGGCGCTCAAGGAGTACCCGGACCTGTTCCGGCAGCACTTCGGCACCGTGGTCCCCGCGGAGGACAACAAGTTCGCCGCGCTCAACGCCGCGGTGTGGTCCGGCGGCTCGTTCGTCTACGTACCCAAGGGCGTCGAGGTCCCGCTCCCGCTCCAGGCCTACTTCCGCATCAACGGCGAGAACACCGGCCAGTTCGAGCGGACGCTGATCGTGGTGGACGAGGGCGCCAAGGTCCACTACATCGAGGGCTGCACGGCGCCGATCTACGCGACCGACTCGCTCCACGCAGCCGTGGTCGAAGTCGTGGCGCTAGCAGGCTCGAAGGTCCGCTACACGACCATCCAGAACTGGTCCAACGACGTCTACAACCTGGTGACCAAGCGGGCGCACGCACACGCGCGCAGCACGGTCGAGTGGGTGGACGCCAACACCGGCTCCCGGCTGACGATGAAGTACCCCGCGATCTACCTCCGGGGCGAGGGAGCCACGGCCGAGGTGATCTCGGTCGCGGTGGCCGGGCGCGGCCAGCACCAGGACACCGGTGCCAAGGCCGTCCACCTGGCGCCCAACACCACCTCGCGGATCGTGTCCAAGTCCGTGTCCAAGGACGGCGGCCGGTCCACCTACCGCGGACAGCTCCGCGTGGCCCCCGGCGCAACGGGCGTCACCGCCAGCGTGCGCTGCGATGCCCTGATGCTCGATGATCAGAGCCGCAGCGACACCTACCCCTACATCGACATCCAGGAAGACGACACGACGATGACCCATGAGGCCACCGTCGGCAAGGTCTCCGCGGAGCAGGTCTTCTACCTGATGAGCCGCGGCCTGACCGAGAACGAGGCGACGAACCTCATCGTGCAGGGCTTCCTCGAGGTATTCACCAAGGAGCTCCCGATGGAGTACGCGATCGAGTTCAACCGGCTGGTCAAGCTGGAGATGGAGGGGTCGCTGGGATGACGGAGGTCGCCCAACCATCGTCAACAACCGGCGGCGCCATCCGGGCGCCGCGGCGGGCGCCAGCCGACCTGCCCTTCACGTTTGTCGACACGGCGCTTGTCACCGCCATCTCCGACGACCACGAGGAGCCGGCGTGGATGCGCGAGGAGCGCCTCGCCGCCCTTGCGCGGTTCGAGGCGCTCCCGGTCGAGGCGAGCCAGCTCTACACGCCATACGTGGACCTTCGGGCGGCCTCGCTCGACGGCGCCAGGCCATACCCCACCGCGCAGGACATCGGCGCCACCCCGGTCTCCGGCGCCCACGGCCCGGACGACGCCACGGCCGGCCTCCTGGTGCTGGATGGCGAGAGGGTCGCGACGGCCACGATCTCGGCGGAGGCCGCCGCCGCTGGCGTCAAGCTGATGACCCTGGGCCAGCTCGCGATGACCGACCACGGGCTCTTCAGGACGCTCGTCGCCGACGACCCGGTCCTGCCCGTGGACGACAAGCTCGCCTGGATGGCCCGAGCGGCCTGGACCCAGGGCGCTGCGCTCGTCGTGCCCGCCGGGGTGCGGGTCGACCGCCCGATCGTGATCAGGTGGCTCGTGGGGGCGCCGCGGACCCAGATCGCGCGCAGCGTCATCGTCCTGGGTGACGGAGCGGAGGCACAGGTCGTCGAGGAGATCATCCCGTCCGAGGGTGCCGTCGCTGGCGCCCAGGCGCTGCTCTCCTCGACCACCGAGATCCGCCTCGGCGCCCACGCCCGGCTCGCGTTCGCCAGCCTCCAGGAGACGGGCCCCGACCAGGTGATCTTCCAGCAGCGCATGGCGCGACTCGGCGAAGGCGCGGACCTCCGGTGGGCGCTCGCCCAGCTCGGCGGCCGCCTCGTCCGCTCGCGTGTCGACAACGTCCTTGCGGGCGACCGGAGCACGGTCGAACAGGTGGAGATCGTGTTCGGCTCGGACGAGCAGCTGCACGACCTGACCTCGTACACGCGCCATGTCGGGCGCGACACCACGGGGCAGCTGCTCAGCAAGGGCGTGCTCCTGGGCAAGGCCCGCACCTACATGAAGGGCCTGATCCAGATCGAGAAGACCGCCATCGGCACGGACAGCTACCTGGGCGAGTTCGGGATGAACCTGTCGAGAACGGCTCGGGCGGTCGCGATCCCGTCGCTCGAGATCGACCAGCCGGATTGCCGGCGGGCCGCCCACGCCTCGTCCGTGGGTCCCATCGACGAGGGCCAGCTGTTCTACCTGGAGAGCCGCGGCATCCCGCCCGACGAGGCGCGCAAGTTCATCGTGCTCGGGTTCCTGGAACCGGTCGTGGCCCGGGTTCCCTTCGAGGAGGCGCAGGATCGCCTGCGCGACGCGCTGGAGGCCAAGTGGTCTGCCGGGCTCGCGACGGGCACCGCGACGGCGGCCTGAGCCGGGTCATTGATCTCGTCGGGGTCGACGAGATCGCGGAGGGCGAGATGCGCATGGTCTGGGTGGACCAGACCGATCCCGTGCTCGTCATCCACGTGAACGGTGACTTCCTGGCGCTTCAGGGCACCTGCTCGCACGAGTACTTCGAGCTGGACCAGGGGTTCCTGACCGCCGGCACGCTGACCTGTGCGCTCCACCTCTCGCGCTTCGACCTGACGGACGGCGAGGCGCTCGATCCGCCCGCCGAGCTGCCGCTCGCGGTCTATGCCGTGGAGGTGGTGGACGGCCGCGTGACGATCGAGGTCGCCGACGGGCCACTCGAGGTCAACGAGGACGCGTAGCCCGGCCCGATCGGGCCTGGCAACCCCGCCACGGCGCACCGCTCCGGGCCGTCCCGGGCGTCAGTCGATGAGCGTCCCGCCATTGATGTCCACGATCTCGCCCGTGATGTAGCCAGCCTCCGAGCTGGCAAGGAACGCGACGAGGGCGGCCACCTCCTCGGGGGTTCCCAGGCGGCCCACGGGCACCCGGCCCGCGAGGTCCCGCTGGCCACCCAGCAGCTCGGTGTCGATCAGCGCGGGTGCCACCACGTTGGCCGTGATGCCCTCGCGGGCGTACTCGGCCGCGACGGACTTGACCAGCGTCATCAGGCCCGCCTTGGAGGCCGCGTACGCCGCCGACCGGGCCCCGCCCAACTTGCCGGCTGCCGCCCCCACGCCCACGACGCGCCCGTATCGCGCGAGGCGCATTCCCGGCACCGCGCGGCGGATCGCGAGGAAGGCGCCCGTGAGGTTGATCGACAGCGTCCGCTCCCAGAGCTCGGTCGATGTCTCCACGAGCGGGACCAGCGGGAGGATCCCGGCGTTGAGGACGAGGACCGTGACCGGGCCCAGCTCCGCCTCGATGCGGGCGAACGCCGCATCGAGGGCTGCTTCATCGCCGGCGTCGGCCTCGATGGCCAGGAGCCCGGGCTCGTCCGGCGGGATCAGGTCCAGGGCGGCCACCCGGGCGCCGTTGGCGGCGAGCGCCTGGGCGATGCACAGGCCGATACCCCGACCGGCACCCGTGACCAGCGCCACGCGATCCTGCAGCCCTTCGACCCTGACCATGGGACCCTCCGCGATTCCGCCGCCGACCCCTGGCGCAGCGCGCCGTGACGCTACGGTAGCTCAGACCACCGGTCCTGCGTCGGTTTCCGCGACGGGCTCGAACGGCGCATCCGAGCGCACCTGGAGGACCAGCGCCCCGGCCAGCACCAGCGCGCCCCCGGCGACCTGCACGGGCAGGAGGGCCTCGCCCAGCCATGCGGCTGCCAGAACCACGCCGACGACCGGCTCGAACAGCATCAGGATGCCGGTCCGCGTCCCACCGATCGTCCGGATCGCCGTGAGGAACAGCAGGGAGGACAGGCCCGCGGCCGCAACCCCGGCCACGAGCAGGGCCGGCCAGGGATCCACGGACTGGAACGGCATCAGCAGGGCGTCCGCCTGGCCCACCACGACCGCGATGAGGGATGCACCGACGATGGACGTGGCCAGGATCACGAGGGTTGCGGCGTCCGCTGGCACCTTCGAGTACCCGCCGCGACTCACGGTCATGAACACGACCTGGCTGGCTGCGGCGGCGAGCCCCAGCATGATCCCCAGAGGGTTGATGGCCTGCCCGGAAGAGCCATCCATCCCGCCCACCAGCACCAGCACGACGCCACCGAACGAGAGCAGCAGCGCGGCCAGTCGGGACAGGGTCATTCGCTCGTGGCCCAGCGCGACATCCACCACCACGACGCCCGCGGGGTAGAGGTAGAAGAGCATCAGCGCGAGGGCGATAGGGACCAGGCCGAACGCCGTGAAGATGGAGACGTTGAGCGTCACGCCCATGATTGCGGCCGTGGTGAGGGCGAGGCGTCCGCGGCCCGTCAACCCGCGGACCGCCGCGATCGAGGAGCCGGCAGCGCCCCTGGCGATGATCAGGATTGCGAGGAACGCGACGCCCAGGATGGCCCGCCAGGCCGTGAATGCAACGCCCGTGACGCCGGCCTCGGCACCGAAGCGGGCGAGCGGTCCGAGCATGCCGAACAGCGACGCCGCGGCGACGGCGGCGAGGGTGCCGGTCAGCGGCGCGCGATCACGGGGCATGGCGGCCCATGGTACCGGCCGTCGCCCCGCCGTCGACCCTCAGGGGCCGGGCCGCCGGCTGCCGGCCAGGTCGGCAAGGACGTGCGCGCACCAGGTTCCGGCGTATGCCCCGAGCACGCCGCCGAAGATCGCGCCGAGGGCGATCGTGCCCACGACCGTCGGCCCGGTGAGCTGGAGGGCCAGGCCCACGCCCGCCATCCCGCCCAGGAACGTGCCCGCGATCCCGGCCACGACGGCCGCGACCTGTCGCCGCGTCACCGTCACGAGGTCGGCCGGGTCCTCGCCGCGGTGGCGCCAGCGCAGCACGGGCGGCAGCAGCCAGATCGTGCCGGCTGCCATCAGCAGGATCCCGACACCGGCCAGCCACAGGCCTGGGGCGATGTCCCCCGACCCGCCGCGGCGCTCCCACGCGCCCATCTCCAACAGGGCCGCGCGCTGCCCGTTGAGCCACGTGGCCGCAGCCATCAGGACCAGCAGCGCCGGCAGGAGGCGCACCGTGCGGATCCGGGACGTCGCGGCGGACCGGCGGAGCGTGAGCGCGCCCGCCCCCAACGACACGAGGATCAGCATCAGGCCGTCACCGGCGCCCGCGAGGCCGCTGAAGAACACGCGCTCGACGCCCGCGTAGCCGGGAGCCGTTCCCTCCGCCCACGGCATCAGCCCCGCGAGCATCGCCGCAGCCGCCCCGATCCCCACGACGATCCGCGTGGGCGTCAGGAGCAGCGAGTCGAAGCGGCGACCCCGTGTCGGCTCCCAGCGCATCCAGTCCTGCATGTCGACGGCCAGTATCGCCGACCGGTCGGGCGGCGCCGGACGGGTGTCGGTGCGCCGTCGTCACGGGCGGGCCCGGCCCCAGCACGATGGCCGACACGGCCTCAGCGCGGCAGGATGGCGCCGAGCCCCAGCTGCGTCGCGGTAGCGAGGATCGCCGAGCCGAACACGACGTCGGTGAGCCCGGTCCCGAGGTGGGTGACGACCACCCGGCCCGCCGGTCGGGCGTGCCCTCCATCCAGTGCCTCGCCGAGCATCGCCGAGGGCTCCGGATAGCCGTCGAAGTTGCCGATCTCCCGGTTGGCCAGGAATTGCGGCGTGTGGTCCACGAGGAACAGGCCGGCGTCGCGCGCGACCCCGGCGGAACAGTAGGTGGCGTAATCCACGGCGACCACCAGCGCGTGCGGAGCCAGCCATTCGCTGGTCATGACCTGCCGCTCGGGCGCCGGGACGAACGAGGCCGCGGTGACGACCACGTCGGCGCCCTCGACCGCGTCCCGTGCCGTGGGTGCCACCCGGGCTGAGGCCACGCCTGGGGTCTGGCGCGCCAGCTCGGCCAGGGATCCCGCTCGCGCCCGATCGGGATCGAACACCGCGAGCTCCACGCCCGGCTGGACGTGCCCCAGCGGCGCCAGGTGACTGCGCCCTTGCACGCCGGCCCCGATCAGCGCCGCCCGCGGCGTCCGCGTGTGCAGCGGCGCGAACGCCCGGATCGCCACCCCGCTGACCGCAGCCGTCCGATGGGCCGTGATCGGGCCGGCGTCGAGGATCGCGATAGGAGCCGTGGTCACCGGGTCGTTGAGCAGCAGCAGCCCGTAGATGCCTGCGAGGCCGGCGGCATTGTTGGCCGGATTGCCCGAGACCCACTTCATCCCCAGGCGATCGGCGGCTCCGTTGGCGGACGGCCCCGGCATCAGCGCGGGCATCGCATGAGCGAACGACGATGCCGGTCTCGGATGGACTCCGATCTTGGCGGGCAGCTCCGCGTCCGTGGCCAGGCCCCGCAGGCTTGCCTCAGCGAGTTCCAGGCGCTCGGGCAGCGACGGCATCGCCGCCACGACGTCGGCCGCGGTGAGGTAGCGCAGCGGCGGCAGGAGGGTCATGCCTGCAGTGTAGGCGGGCCGGCCGGCGCGCCCCGGGTTCGGGAGCGCCCGGCGTTCGGTAGTCTGGAGGCGTGAACATCGCGCAGAGCCTCGAGAACCTGCGCCTCGAGCAGGACGCCATCGTCCTCTACGACGCGCTGGCCGGGATCGAGAAGGAACCGCGGCGCGCCGAGGCGTTCCGCCACATCGCCGACAACGAGCGGCGCCACGCCGCCATCTGGGCGACGCGCCTGCGGGAGCTGGGTGCCACGGTGCCGCCCCAGGGCCCGCCCCGCTGGAGAGTGCGACTGATCATCGTGGCGGCACGCCTGTTCGGGACGCGGGCCGTCTCGGACCTGGTGAAGGCCCTCGAGGGCGACGAGGTCGAGATCTACGATGCCCAGGAGGCCAACCCCGAGATCGAGGGGATCGCCGCCGACGAGCGCGAGCACGCCGAGATCTGGAAGCGGCTCGACGACGAGGCCAGGGGCGGCACGACCGGCGTCGCCACCGAGGCGCCAAAGGTGACCCGGGCCCGCCGGGCCACCGCGACCGAGGTTGTCACGAGTGCCGAACACCCGGCCGTCGATGACAGTGGCAACGGTGGTCCGGAGGCGATCACCAAGGGCGAGGGCTGGCACCGGAGTGCACGCTCGGGCACGCTGCGCGCGATCATCTTCGGCGTCTCGGACGGCCTGGTCTCGAACCTGGCGCTGGTCATGGGCGTCGCGGGCGCCTCCGACCAGGGCAGCTTCATCCTCCTCGCGGGTATCGCGGGCCTGCTCGCGGGCGCGTTCTCCATGGCGGCGGGCGAGTACATCTCAATGCAGAGCCAGCGCGAGCTCTTCGAGCGCCAGATCGAGCTGGAGCGGGCAGAGCTGGAGGCGATGCCGGACGAGGAGCAGCGGGAGCTCGTCGCGATCTATGTGGCCAAGGGCTTTCCGCGCCGGGAGGCGGAGGCGATCGCCGCCCGCGTGTTCCGCGATCCGGCCCTCGCCCTGGACACGCTCGTCCGCGAGGAGCTGGGTCTCGACCCCGACGAGCTCGGCTCGCCCTGGGGCGCGGCATTCGGCTCCTTCCTGGCGTTCGGCGTCGGGGCGATCATCCCGGTCATCCCGTACCTCGTCACCAGCGGCACGACCGCCTTCCTCGCGAGTCTGGGCCTCAGCCTGGTGGCCCTGTTCGGGGTGGGCGCCGCAGTCAGCCTGCTGACCGGCCGGAGCATGCTCTACAGCGGTTTCCGACAGATGGGCATCGGCGCGGCTGCCGCCGGGGTGACCTTCGCCGTCGGAACGCTGATCGGCGTGGGGGTTGGCGGGTGACGCCCGACGACGACTTCGGCGCGCGGCTGCGCCAGGAAGGGCTGGAAGCCGGCAGCTGGTCGAACGGACCGCTGGACCGCTACGCGCCCCACGGACATGGCTACGACAAGGTCGTGGTCTGCGAGTCGGGCTCGATCCGCTTCGGGCTGCCGGATCGCGGCGTGACGATCGACCTTGAGGCCGGCGATCGCCTCGATCTCCCGGCGGGCACCCGCCACGACGCCGTCGTCGGGCGCGAGGGCGTGACGTGCCTCGAGGCCCATCTGCCGGCCGGCAGCCTCGAGCAACTGCGCCGCCACGCGGCCGGGACCTGGTAGCAGGGGAGCGGCGGGCGGCGCCCGGTCAGGGAACGCTGCCGAGCGCCACGAGGGCGCCGGGCTCGAGCTCCAGGCCGTAGGACGGGACGGCGGCCGGGACGACCAGCGTGTCCCACGCGCCGATCCTCTCACTCCATGGGCCGCCTGGCGTGTCGCCCGCGCCACCAAGCACCGCCTCGCCCAGCAGTGCGGTCACGATCTCCGGGCTCGCGCCGGCGGGCCGGCGGGTCACCTGCAACGGGCCGCGGAGGAGCTCGAGCCGGAACTCCCGCACCTCCAGCGCACCTCCGTCGAGCTGGAAGCCCGTGCCACGCAGCTCCGCGCGGCGCGCGGGATCCACCGTGCGGATGGCCGCCGCGACATGGAGGTCGCGCCCCGTCGGCCGGCCCCAGTCGGAGACGCGGAAGGTCAGGTCGGACGGCTGCTCGATCTCGTAGACGAAGGTGTCGGCCCCGATCGCGTGGAGGGTGCCCGAGCGAAGGAGCAGGGTGTCACCGGGCCTCGCCGGCTCGTGGCGGCAGTGCTCGTGCGACGCGGTGCCATCTGCGATCGCAGCCATCAGCACGCCGTCCGCCAGGCCCACGCGGGGCCCGGTGACCAGCTCCGCACCCGCTCCGGCCTCGACCACGACCCAGGCCTCGACCTTGCCGACGGCGGCAGGCCCGTACAGGTCGCGCGCCAGAGCATCGTCGGGGTGCACCTGGAGCGAGAGCCAGTCCGCAGCGTCGATCAGCTTGGTGAGGAGCGGGAACCGCCGCCCCAGCAGCGCCAGCCCGCGGCTGCCGACCAGCGACCCGCCCAGGGTGGCGGCAAGCTCGTCGAGGGTGCGCGGCCCGTCGTCTGTTGCCACGATGGATGCCGGGCCTGCCAGCCACAGCTCTCCGATGTGGCCATCGGCCGGTCCCAGGCGGGTTCCCGCCCACGGCCGGATGCTGGGGGCCGGCTCGGGCCGCAGGGGTCGAAGGGGACTTGGCAGGGACACGGGCGGCCTCGAGTGCGTGGCTGGGAACCGGAATTGTAGGACGCAGCCGGCCGGCAACGACGAACGCCCCGGCCGGGGCCGGGGCGTTCGTGCAGTAGGCTGTGCTGGAGCCTAGCGGCGGCCGAGCGTCGACCAGAGGAGCGGGTTGTCCCTCTGTTCGCTTGAGCGCCTCGGCTCCTCGGTGCTCAACGCGATGCTGATGATCGAGAACACTGCGAGGAGCGTGAACACGGCAACGATGACCATGCGTGCACCTTCGCTAACGGGGCCTGGCCGCGGACCATGCTGGGTCCCGCCGGCCGTTCCGGCGGGGTCGACACCCCGAAGTACCCTGTGCGGCATCATACCTACGAATCAAAGGTGTGACAAGCAATGCGCCTAATGAATAGGTACTAAGTGAGCAAGAACGACCGTCTCAGCGAAACCGATGCCCGGGTCCTCCAGATCCTGCAGTCCGACGGCCGGCGATCCTACGCGGACCTGGGCTCGGATCTGGGGATGGCAGGACCGTCCGCCCACGAGCGCGTGAAGAAGCTGGAGACGCGCGGCGTCATCCGCGGGTACTCGGCGGCAGTGGACCCGGCGGCCGTGGGCCTGTCGGTCCTCGCCTTCACCTGGGTCACGCAGGCGCCCGGCACGGTCAGCATCGACCTGACCCCAGAGTTTGCCGCGATCCCCGAGATCGAGGAGTGCCACCACATCACGGGCGAGGCGGACTATCTGCTGAAGATCCGGGCCCGCCACATGGACCACCTTGGCACGATCGTGCGGCGCGTGCAGACCACGGCCAACGTCTTCGCGACCGAGACCGACGTGGTCTTCAGCACGGGGTTCGAGGCGCGCCCGCTTCCTCTGGCCGGCGTTCTCGACGATCCCCCTGAGGCCGGCCGGCGCGGAACCTCCAGGCCCGGGTAGCGAGCCCGCGGCCGGTCAAGCCCTGTCGCCACCGTCCACGGCGAGGGCATCCGGATCACCGGTGGCGACGTTGTCACGCTCCATGGCCTTCAGCTCGGCCGGATCGACGAAGGTGTCCGGGGGAGGAAACCCGAGGTAGCGGCGGTGCGCCCGCAGCACCCGCTCCGCGCGGCCGGCATCGAGCGCCGGATCGGCCAGGATCCGGGCGATCCAGCCGGCCTCGGCCGGAAGCTCCACATCGTCGATCTCGTCCTCGCGGCGGCGGGAGTCGGACAGGACCAGCCAGGTCAGGGCTCCGCCGGCGACCACGCCGACGATCAGGAGCCACCAGTTGAAATCGGCGCTCATCGTCGGGCCCGACCAAAGGGGAGGACAGAGGGCTGCATCGGGGCCGAGGATAACCGGTCCGGCATCGCCGCGCGACGGGCCCTACACTCCCTCCGATGCCGATCCTGTTGTCGCCGTTCCTGCTCCCGATCATCGCCCTGATCCAGGTGTCGCCGCAGCCGGTGGCATTCCAGCTGGGTCCGGTCCCCGTCTACTGGTACGGGCTGTGCTACGCGGTCGGGCTCGCCGCCACCTACTGGGTCATCACCAGGGAGGCGCGCCGGCGCGGTCTCGAGGCGCGCCTGGTGGACAACGGGATCATCATCGTCGGCATCGCGGCGCTGATCGGCGGCCGGCTGTACCACGTCATCGACCAGTGGCAGCTCTACCAGGACAACCTGCTCAAGATCGTCACGCCGCCCTACACGGGTCTCGGTGTCTATGGCGGCATCCTCACGGGCACACTGGTCGCCTGGCTCCTCCTCCGGCGCTGGCACCAGCCCTTCTGGCGCTGGGCGGACGTGATCGCGCCCGGCATCTTCGTGATGCAGGCCATCGGTCGCTGGGGCAACTTCTTCAACCAGGAGCTGTACGGCCCGCCCACAGATCTGCCATGGGGCATCACGATCGAGTGTGTCTACCGGGTGCCCGCCTACCCCTGCACGACCTACCCGTTCGCCACGACCGGCTTCCAGCCGTTGTTCCTGTACGAGTCGATCAGCGGCGTGCTGGGGGCCATCACGCTGCTCTGGCTGGCCCGCCGGTACGGCCCGCGGATGCGCCCGGGCGACCTGTTCCTGATCTTCCTCATCTGGTATGCGGCCGTGCGCCTCGGCCTCGAGACGTTGCGGACGGGCAACTGGACCTTCTTCGGAGTCCCGACGGCGATGCTGGTGTCCACGGCCGTGATCCTGGGCACCCTCGTGGTGCTCGTGATCCGGCATCGGCCGGGGGCCGCGGAGGGGGACCGCTGGGGCGATCCGCCGGCGGCCGGCGAGGGCGAGGCGACGACGGACCGGGTCGATGCGGGCCTGGGTGCAGCGGCGGTAGAGCCCGGCGAGCCCGCCGAGGCGGCCGAGCCCGCCGAGGCGGCCGAGCCCGCCGAGGCGGCCGAGCCCGCCGAGGCGGCCGAGTCCCGCGCTGAGTTGCCTTCCGCGGGCGAGCCCGCCGAGCCCGTCGAGCCCGCCGAGCGCCCCGGCGAGCTGCCTTCCGCGGGCGATCGCGGTGATGGAGCCTGACCGCCACGCTCCCGTCGCGCCAGACCCGGTCGCAACTGGGGACTCCGAGGACGCGCCCATCGCCGGTGCAAGCTATGCGGCCACCGCCGATCCGGTTCCTCCCGCCCACACGCGTCGACGACCGCCATCCCGCCTGACGCCAGATGTCCTGGAGGCCGGTCGCCGTACCGGAGCTCGTGAGGGCCTGGACTGGCTGGGACGTGCCCCGGAGTCCAGGGCGTCACTCTTGTACCGGTTCCTGCGCTTCGTGGCCCGTTTCGTCATCTTCGTCGTGTTCCGGTTCCGAATCGATGCGTCGGGCCGGGAGCTGCTGCCGGCCGACGGTGGCTATCTCCTGATCGGTGCCGCGCACCGGGGCTGGATGGATCCCTTCGTCGTCATGCACGCCATCCCGCCCGAGCCGCGGGCATGGTTCCTGGGCAGCGGCCCGTCGACGTTCACGTCGCGCTGGCGGGAGCGCCTGATCCACCGTCTCGGCGGGTTGCTCCCGGTTTGGCGTGGGGGCCTTGGCGTCGACGGGCACGTCGCGTCCGCGCTGGCCGTCGTGCGCAACGGGGGCGTGTTCGTCCAGATGCCCGAGGGGACCGTCAGCGGGCCGCCCGGACGGATCGGGCCGTTCCGTCCCGGTGCGGCGCTGATCGCCATCCGGACGGGTGCGCCGATCGTGCCCCTGGCGATGGCCGGCACGGAGGAGCTGTACATCGGCCGGCGGATGGCGTCGAGGGTCCTCAACCCGACGTCTGCCAGGACCCTGCTCGGCGATGCCTGGGACGGCGTGGCCCCGGAGCCCGGGAGCCGCGCAGAGCTGGACCTGGCCAAGGTGCTGGCGCAGCGGTTCGAGGCGCTGCTGGGTCCCGTTGTGGAGGCCCTGTACCCGGGAACGGTCGATCCGCCTGCTCGTCCGAGACGCCTGCAGAAGCGCCTCACCTGGTTGTTCCTGCGTCCGGGGCGGCTGGACCGCTCCGAGGACTGACCCGTGCCACGCGCACCCGAGCCCGATCCGCCCGGCATCCCGGAGCTCCCGCCGGGCCTCATCGGAGCCGCATCTGCCCGAGCCGGGATCGCCTATCGGCTGCTGCGATCGATCTGGAAGGCGGCCGCCTTCCTGCTCCGGATCCACGTCGAGCTCACGGGGCTGGGGAGCCTGCCGCGGGACGGGTCTGGGCGGATCACGGGCGGCTGGATCGCCGCCGGCCTGCCCCACCGGACGTGGATCGATCCGTTCCTGCTCTGGGGCTGGCTGCCGGAGGAGCCACGGCTCGTGTTCTTCGGCGATGCCAGGACGATGGCCCGGTCACCGCTCCGGCGCTGGGTCGTGCGCCGGGCCGGGGGAATCCTGCCCATCCCGTCTCATGGGGGTCCCCGTGCGTTCGCGACCCACCTTGCCGCCGCGAG
The DNA here is from genome assembly GCA_963788375.1 of uncultured Chloroflexia bacterium. GTDB lineage: Bacteria > Chloroflexota > Limnocylindria > Limnocylindrales > CSP1-4 > CAIXZV01. The sequence continues at coordinate 1,137,772 of CAWBGT010000001.1, read as the reverse complement.
CGAGGTTATTCATGCGGGCGCGGTCTTCTGCCTGTTCCCGGAGGCCGGCCCGCCGGTACCGCCCGGGACGGCGCGACCGATCTCGCCCGGTGTCGGGTATGTCGCGCTCCGGTCGGAGACACCCATCGTCCCTGTGATCATCGGCGGCAACGACCTGCTCTTCCTGGGGCGCCGGATCGCGCTCTGGATCGGGGCGCCGGTGACGTGGCGGGAGCTGGCCGCGGCCGATGGTGACGCCGTGCCCGATGTCGCCCCGACGCCCGGTTCGACCGACGAGCGCCATCTCGCGCGACGCGTGGCCGACGGCTTCCACGCGCTGACGGCCGGCGAGGTGGCCAGGGCCCACGAGGACGTCGCGCCGCCCCCGGGCGCCCGCCTGCGCGGCACCGGCCTGACGAACCTGTTCCGCTGACGACGTGGCGGACGGCCCGCCTGCGATCTGCCGACCCCACCCGACCTCGCGGGTATGCTCCGCCCATGGAGTACGCGACCTCGATCCTCGACCTCGTCGGGCACACCCCGCTCGTGCGGATCTCACGGCTGGCCAGCAGCCTGGGACCAGGGGACCGGGGACCAATCCTCCTGGCCAAGCTCGAGATGCTCAATCCGGGCGGCTCGGTGAAGGACCGGATCGGCTTGCCCATGATCGAGGCGGCCGAGCGGGCGGGCCTGCTCAAACCGGGTGGGACGATCATCGAGCCAACATCGGGCAACACCGGCCACGGGCTAGCGATCGCAGCCATCCGCAAGGGCTATCGCTGCATCTTCGTGATGGCCGACAAGCAGTCGCCGGAGAAGCAGGCCCTGCTGCGGGCGTATGGCGCCGAGGTCGTCCTGTGTCCGACCAACGTCGCGCCCGCGTCGCCCGAGAGCTACTACTCCGTGGCAGCGAGGCTGGCCCGTGACATTCCGGGCGCCTTCCAGCCCGACCAGTACTGGAACCCGGAGAACCCGGCCGCCCACGAGCACACCACAGGGCCCGAGATCTGGGACCAGACCGGAGGGCGGGTCACGCACCTCGTCGCGTCCGCCGGCACCGGTGGCACCGTCTCGGGTACCGCCCGATACCTCAAGGCGCAGAACCCGGCGATCTCGGTGATCGGCGCGGATCCAGAAGGCAGCGTGCTGTCCGGCGACACGGCGCGGCCGTACCTGACCGAGGGCGTGGGCGAGGACTTCATGCCCGGCACCCACGATCCGTCCATGGTCGACCGGTGGGTCCGCGTGGCGGACCGGGACGCGTTCGCCATGGCCAGGCGGATCACCCGCGAGGAGGGGATCCTGGCAGGCGAATCGTGCGGGACGGCCATGGTGGCCGCCCTGGACGAGGTGGCCCGCCTGCAGCGAGAGGAACCGCAGGTGGCGTCGGATGCGATCGTCGTCGTGATCCTGCCCGACGGGGGCCGCAACTACCTGTCCAAGCTCTACAACGACGAGTGGTTGCGGGCGAACGGGCTCCTCGCGACGACCGGGGCCGTCGTCCGGGTGGGCGAGCTGTTGACCGACAGGCATCACGGCGCCGACCTCCCGTCCATCGTCCTGGCGCGGACTACGGACCGCGTGGGCGACGCGATCGAGCTGCTGCAGCGTTTCGGGATCAGCCAGCTGCCGGTTTCAGAGCACCCCGAGGGCGACGCCCTGGACGGCATCGTGGGCTCCGTGAGCGAGAAGGGACTCCTCGAGCGCGCCTACCATGATCCGGCGATCGTCGACCGCACCGTGGGCGAGGCCATGGACCGCCCGCTGACCACGATCGACGTCGAGGCGAGCCTCGACGAGGCCTTCGGGCTGCTTGCCGGCGGCGCTACGGCCCTGCTCGCGGTGCGGGGCGGCCGGCCCATCGGTGTGGTCACCAAGCTCGACCTCCTCGAGCACCTGACGCACCGCCGGGCGTAGAGCGCCCGGTGCCGATGCTACGTTCGGGCGGCGCGCTCCAGCGCGGCCAGGAGCTGGCGGCCTGACAGGGGCTTGGGCACGAAGCGCGCCCCGCGGGCGACGATTCGCTCCAGGTCCAGCGTCTCCTCGGTGTACCCCGAGAGGAGCACAACCGTGATCCCGGGGTCGCGGTCGAGGATGTCTTCCCCGAGCACAATGCCCGAGATGCCGGGCATGACCACGTCGGTCACAAGCGCATCGATCGGATTGACCATCGACTCCATGAGCTGGAGCGCCTCGGTCCCGTCGGCGGCCTCGATGACATTCCAGCCGCCCCGCCGGAGGACGGCGCGGGTCATGTCGCGGACCGTCGGATCGTCCTCCACCAGGAGCACCGTCCCGCGGGTCACGGGCTCTGCCCTGCCATCGGGTCCGGCATTCTCCGGCCCCGTCGGGGGCGCCACGTCCGCCCGCGGGAAGTAGAGCTTGAACGTCGAGCCGCGGCCGGGCTCCGAGTAGAGCCAGATGTGGCCACGTGCCTGCCTGACGATCCCGTAGATCGTCGCGAGGCCCAGACCGGTTCCGCGCCCGACCTCCTTGGTCGTGAAGAACGGCTCGAAGATGTGCTCGCGCGTCTCGCGGTCCATGCCCTCGCCGGTGTCGCTGACCGCCAGCAGCACGAACTCGCCCGGCTCCACCGCGAAGTGCTCCATCGCGTACGCCTCGTCGAACACCACGTTGCCGGTCTCGATCCCGATTCGGCCACCATCGGGCATCGCGTCGCGTGCGTTGACCACGAGGTTCATGAGGATCTGGTCCAGCTGTCCCGGGTCGGCGTCGATCCGACCGGCCATGGGATCCAGGCCGAGGCGGAGCTCCACCTGCTCTCCGATGAGCCGCTGGAGCATGGGCACCATCGCTGTCACCGCGGCATTCATGTCCACGACGCGAGCCGCCACGGCCTGGCGCCGGCTGAACGCGAGCAGCTGCATCGTGAGGTTCGCGGCCCGATCCGCCGCCTCCTCGATCGCCTGTGCGTTGCGCCGCGCGAGGTCGAAGTCGAACTGAGCGCGAGTCCCGGGCGCCAGGTCCTCCGCCAGCATCTCCGCGTACCCGCGAATGGCGAACAGCATGTTGTTGAAGTCGTGGGCGATCCCGCCCGCGAGCCGGCCGATCGACTCCAGCTTCTGGGCCTGGAGGAGCTGGAACTCCGCGGCCTTGCGTGCCGTGATGTCGACGATGGTGGCGAACACCAGCGACCCGTCCTCGGTGGCGAGCGGGGACAGGCTGATCTCGACCGGGAACTCGTTTCCATCCTTGCGTCGGGCCCAGAGGTCAAGCCCGATGCCCATCGGTCGCGCATGCTGGTTCGCCGCGAACGCGGCCCGGTGTGCCGGGTGGCGATCTGCCAGCCGCCCGGGTACCAGCGCGTCAACCGACATCGCGAGCAGCTCGGCAGCCGTGTAGCCGAAGATCCGCCCGGCCTGCGGGTTCGCGTACAGGATCTGTCCGTCACGGTCGACGGCGACGATGGCGTTGGGCGATGCGTCGAGCACGGCGAGATGGCCGCCGGACGACAGGGTGGGCGGAGTGACGGAGCAAGGCTGTTCGGCCACGGGACGCTGTGGACCTCCTGCGGAGCTCGATGTGCGCAGCGTACGCGGGCGGCACAAGAGGGTCCTGAGCTGGTTCGCCGATCCGGCGGGTCTACGGCCCGATTCGCCTCGAGCCTGCGGGTGGGTCGGGGCGGGCCGGGTCTACATGTGACCGAGGACGGCCCTGCCGAGCGTGAGGACCGCAGTCTTCGTCGCGGCCTCGTCGAATGCCGGGTTGCGGACCGTCAGCTGGACCAGCGTGTCGCCCTTGTACACAAGGAGGACCGCACCAGAGGTCGAGAAGATCGCGTCCCCGCCCAGGCCGTCGACTCGCTCCACGTCGTCGGCACCACCGTCGACGATCATCTCCATGGTCGCCCACTGGCCCGCGGCGGCGTCGCTGTCCCAGACGCCCGCATAGACCTCGACCTGGTTGTCCGAATCACGATACGTGCAGATCCCCGACGTCGGATCGACCTGCAGGACCTGTGAGGTGAGCCCGCCGACGCCTGCTGCCGCCTCGGCATCTGCGGGGCTCACGAGGTCGCACGGTCGCATGGCGTACCCGTCGCCCGTTCCGCCGCCGGTGGGCGCGGAGGGCTCCTCGGCCGGGGGCGCGGACTCCACCGGCAGTGCCGAGACCGCAGGCGGGTCCGTGGCGCCGCCGGTTGCGTTGGTTGCGTCTCCGGCCCCAACCGGCGCGGCTCCTCCCGAGCAGGCGGCGAGGGCGACGACCAGGATTGCGATGGAACCGGTGGCGAGGACGCGCATCGTTGTCTCCTTCGTGTGTGTGTACGATGCCGAGCGTCCTCTGGCCGGCGCCGGCCGTCATCGTCCACCTGCGCCACACGGGCGCCATGTGGCGCTCGGCCGTCATCTGCGACCGGGGCTCAGGCGAACTCGGCCTGGCGGGCTGCGAGCTGCCCGCGCGAGTCGACCCCGACCTTGAGCATCGCGTTCGACAGGAGCCTCGCGACGGTCGGCCGTCCGAGGCCGAGGCGCCGGGCGATCTCCTGGTTCGTGAGGCCACGCCCGACGAGGACGGCGATCTCGAGTTCGCGGGCGGTCAGGCGCGACGGCAGGTCTGCAGTCGGCAGTCGCGTCGCCCGTCGGACGCCGAGCAGGCGCAGCGAGCGGTGCACGCGGCCGAGCAGCGGCGCGAACCCGTCCTCGACGAGTGCTGGCTCGAGGGCCTCGAGCGCAGCCTCTGCAGCGGCGGCATCCCCCGCCCGGCGCCTCGTCTCGGCGGCTGCCCATCGTGCCCGCAGCTCGCCGCGCCTGTGGAACCCGCCGTAGGCGGCGGCCGCCGCGTCGAACGTCGTCGCCGCCCCGACGTCGCCGGCAGCGAGCCGTTCGAGCGCGTCGCGTTCGAGCCTCGCGCCAGCGAGCATCCCGGCAGGCTCTCCGAGCGCGAACCGCGCCGGGATCTGGCGGCCGGCATCGAGCGCAGCCCAGCCCGCGGTGACCTCGACGAGGAACGAGGTCGGGTACTCGGATCCCGCGTACTCGAGATAGCGCTCGAGGTGGTCGAGTGCGACTTCGGGCCGGCCGCCCCAGAGCGCCGCCTCCGCGAGCGCGAACAGGACGTCGCCCCGCCCTGTGACGTCCGGGGCCGCCGTCTCGAGCAGTCGTCCGAGGAGCACCGCAGCCTCCTCGTGCCGCCCGAGATCCACGAGGGAGAGCGCGGCCACGAGTCCCGCCTGCTGCGTGGCAAGCGGATCGAGCACCTCCTCCAGGAGCGCCTCAGCGCGGCGGACGGCGCGCTCCAGGCTGCCCGCGTGGAAGTCGAGGCTCGCGACCATCGCGCTGAACTGCCGGACCCATGCCGTGAGGTGGAGCGCCGCCGACCGATCGAGCATCGCGGCTGCGATGACCCGCCCGGCCTCGGGGCGGCCGTGCATCTCGTGGCCCGTGACGAGGTTGTTTGCCGCCGACAGCTCCGTCTCCACGTCGCCCGACGCGCGTGCCGCGTCCACGACGGCCTCGAGTGCGGCGTCCCAGCCGGGACGGCCCAGCCCTGCGAGGATCGTCGCTCGCAGGAGGAGGGCACGAGTCGGGTCCGCACCCGCACGGCGCGCGAGCTCGACCGCCGCCCCGGCGTCCGTCAGTCCCTCGTCGAACCGGCCATCAACCAGCGCCGTCACCGTCACGGCCTCCGCCCGCAAGAGTGCCTCGGCCGCGCTGCCTGTGCCACCGGCGAACGCGAGGCCCCGCTCGATCGCGGCGCGCATTCCGTTCGGATCGCCTGACGACCAGCAGATGCGGGCGCGAGTCGCCTCTGCGAGCGCAATCGTCTCCGGGTCGGCGTCCTCGATCGACTCGAGGGCCTGCCGCGCCGCGTCCAGGTCGCCCGCGACGCGCAGGGCGGACGCCGCAGCGATGCGCAGCGCGTTTGCGTCCATCCCCGACGCGGTCGCCGCAGCGAGCCCGAGCTGGGCGGCTCGCTCGCCGGGCGACGAAGCGGCGGCAGCCGCCCGGAGGGCGAGCACGTGGGCCGCAGCAGGGTCGTCGGCCGCGGCCAGGTGCCTCGCGCGCTCGCCATCGGCCGCGACGATGTCCGCGAGCCGCCGATGGAGGTGCAGTGCCTCGTCGGGTTCGATGTCCGCCAGCACCGCGTCGGCGAGGAGCGCGTGCCGGATCGCGATATCCGGCCCGACCCCCACGGCGAACCCGTCCTGGAGCAGGCGATCGAAGGCCGCGATCTCGCCCCGCGGCAGGGGGCGGTCGGCGACAGCGAGAAGGCGCAGGTCTGCCAGTTCGACCCCGCTGATGACGTCCAGGCGGGCGGCCACGGCGCGCCTCAGGCTCGCCGTCGGTACGCCTGTCGCCGCGAGCGTCTCGATGAGGAACGGGTTGCCGCCCGCGCGCTCCGCGAGGGCCGTCGCTCGGTCCGGGCCGAGCGACGGACGGATCGCTACCGCGATCCTCGCCCCTTCGGCGGAGGAGAGTGGCGCCAGCGTCAGTGTCACGGGCTTGACTGGGGCAAGTGCCGAACGCACGGCCTCGGTTCCGGCGTCGCCGAGCCTCGACGCGACGACAACCGAAACCCTCGAGACGAGGCGGGCGACGGCCTCGAGTGTCCCCGGATCGGCCCATTGCGCGTCGTCGACGAACAGCACGTCCGGACCAACGATCCGTTCGACTTCGCCGGCGACCCAGTCCGCGTCACCGCGTAGTGGACGACCAACCGCGCGCTCCAGCGCGAGGTTGGGCTTCCACGACAGCGTCGCGAATGCCCCGCCCTCGTACAGCGGGCGACCCGTATCCGCGATCGCGGCGCGGATGAGCGCCGTCTTCCCGATCCCGGGTTCGCCAAACACGAGAACGGGGCGGTCGTGCTCAATCGCGTCCACGACAAGGCCCTGTTCGGCCTCGCGTCCGACGAGTGCCCTGGACGCGTCGCCCGCGGCGCGGGGCTCAGTGTCCCGCACGGAGCCAGCCCAGTCGGCCGGCGGACGCGATCGCCTCCGTTGTGCGGGTCACGCCGAGGGCGCGGCGCGCATCGCCCAGCCGCCGGTCCGCGGTCCGCCGAGACAGGCCGAGAATCGTCGCCGCCTCGCCGAGCGAGTAGCCCTCGGCTAGCAGACCGAGGATCGCCCGCGACTCCGGGGGCACCTCGGGTTCAGGTGGCATGTCGCGCCCTCCCGGCGCCCCACCGTCCTCGCCGACGATGTGATCAACGGGCCCGATGCGCCGCAGGTCGTCCACGAGCCGGTCGATCGTGCTCCGATCCGCGGCCGCATCCACGAGCAACCCCGCGCCATCCATCGCCGCGAGGAGGGCGTCGGCCGCGGCGTCGCCGTCGGCCACCATCCCGGTGTGCACGACCGGCCGTGCGCTCGCACCGCGAACGCGAAATCCAGCAACCACGTCGAAGCCCGCGGCGCGGAGCCGCCCGGCCTCGATCCACATCCGGGTGGAATTCCCCTCGATGACGAGCAATGGCGGATGCGCGCGCCGGACGCCGGGCTCGGGCATAGGGCCCTCCATGGGGCGATCTCCGCGGCAGCGTCGAAGACGGCCCACGCTCATGGTGGCAGCGGACGGTGCCGGAATCAACTGGCCCCGAGCGTGAATTGGCGCACCTGGACGATGACGTTCCCGCGTGCCCCAACCAGCATCGGCCCGAAGCACGTTCGTTTGGGTGGGGTGCACGGCCGGCGCCCCCGCGGGCACGCGCCAGGCTGGCGGTGCGATGATGCGGTGGATGTCGCACCATCCCTCCATTGACGCCTTCGACACCCGCGCAGTCCACGCTGGCGCCGAGCCGGACGAGTTGACAGGCGCGGTCTCCCCGCCGATCTACCAGACCTCGACGTACGCGCAGGACGGCGTCGGGAGGCCGCGGAACGGGTATGAGTACGCGCGCACCCAGAACCCGACCCGCGCGCGCCTCGAGCGGGCGGTCGCGGATCTCGAGGGTGCTGCCCACGGGATCGCCTTCGCAAGCGGGTCGGCCACGACGGCGGCGCTCGCCCAACTGGCAGCGACGGGTGAGGAGATCCTCGTCGGCGACGACGTCTACGGCGGCACATTCCGCTACTTCGAGCGGGTACACCGTCCGGCAGGGGCAGGGGAGGCCCGGTACGTGGACCTCGCGGGGCATCCCGATGCGCTGTGGGAGGGGCTCACCGGACGAACGCGCCTCGTGTGGATCGAGACGCCGTCCAACCCGCTGCTCAAGGTCACCGATATCGAGGCGGTGGCTGCAATCCTCGTCGAACGGTCCGCACAGGCCGAAGGGGCCCGGCCGCTACTCGTCATCGACAACACGTTTGCCTCGCCCGCCCTCCAGCGGCCCCTGGAACTGGGTGCGGACATCGTCTTTCACTCCGCGACGAAGTACCTCGGCGGGCACTCGGACACGGTGGTCGGGGTCGCCGTGACGAACGACGACGAGATCGCCGCTCGCCTCCGCTTCCTGCAGAACGCGATGGGCGGGGTGCCTGGGCCGTTCGACTGCTTCCTCGTGCTCCGAGGGCTGCGCACACTGCCGCTCCGTATGGCGCGCCACAGCGCGAACGGGATGGCGGTCGCGCGCTTCCTGGCGTCGCGCGACGATGTCGCCTCCGTGAGCTACCCGGGTCTTGACCTCGGCGACGATGCCCATCCGCGGGCAGCCGTCGCCGCCCGCCAGATGCGGCTGCCGGACGGGACGCCGGCGTTCGGCGGAATGGTGTCGTTCGTTCCAGCTGCCGCAGGCGGGCAGGTTCGGACTGCAGCCGAGCGCGCGATCGCGATCTGCGAGACGACCCGGCTGTTCACGCTCGCGGAGTCCCTGGGCGGCGTCGAGTCGCTCATCGAGATCCCGGCGGCGATGACCCACCTGTCGGTCGCTTCATCGTCGCTCGGGGTCGACCCGGCGCTCATCCGCCTGTCCGTCGGGATCGAGGCCCCCGACGACCTCGTCGCGGACCTTGGCCAGGCGCTCGACCGGGCGTAGACGGCCCAGCGCCCGGCTGGCGCACGCCCGGGGCGTCGACGGGGCGCCCCTCGGGCGCGACGGACTTCTCGCCGGCGAACCTGGCGACGACCGACAGTGTCGAGGGCCCGGGACGTCGCCGGCTAACCGATCTCCGTCCCAACATCAGCCACTCCCGTACCGAGTCGCCAGCGATGGCTCTTCGTGAGCACGATGGGGTGCGGGCCGGTGGCCGCCATTGTCCATCTGCGCCACGTCGCGGAGCACCACGGGCCGAACGGCCCTCGCTCGACGGGTGGCCCGACCCGCTACAATCGTCCGCAACTGAATCGCAACCTTGACTGTGAAAGCCGACTCCGGGCGCAGCGTCCGGTACGCGCGGCCGGTCATCGCCACTCGCGGGCTCGCGTGCGCGCCCCCGCCGCAGCCGAGGTACCCGGTCATGTCGTCCACCATCCCCGCTGCCCCCACCGCGATCGGCGGCAGCGTGATCGCCAACCTCCCCGTCGCCGAGCTCTACGAGCGCGCCATCCGTGCCGGCGAGGGCACGATCGCGGCCGACGGCCCGCTCGTCGTCCGGACCGGCCAGCACACCGGCCGGTCGCCCAAGGACAAGTTCGTCGTCCGCGAGCCATGGAGCCAGGACAAGGTCTGGTGGGGCGACGTCAACCACGAGATCAGCGAGGAGCACTACGACCGGCTCCGCGCCCGGCTCCTCGAGTACGTCGCGGACAAGCAGCTCTACGCCCAGGACATGTACATCGGGGCACACCCCTCGCATCGCCGCAGCCTGCGCGTCTACACCGAGACCGCGTGGGCCAGCATCTTCGCCCGCAACCTGTTCCGCCGCCCGCCCCAGGAGGACCTGGCGTCCTTCGTTCCCAACTTCACGATCATCAACGTGCCCAGCTTCCAGGCGGACCCTGCGACCGAGGGCACCCGGACGAGCACGGCGATCCTGCTCCACCTCCAGCGGATGGAGATCATCATCGTCGGCACGATGTACGCGGGCGAGATCAAGAAGTCCGCATTCACGGTCATGAACTACCTGATGCCGGACGAGGGCGTGCTGCCGATGCACTCCTCGATCAACGTTGGCAGGGACGGCGATTCCGTCATCTTCTTCGGCCTCAGCGGCACCGGCAAGACGACCCTGTCGGCGGACCCGCTGCGCAGCCTCATCGGTGACGACGAGCACGGCTGGGGCGACGGGTACACGTTCAACTTCGAGGGCGGCTGCTACGCCAAGACGATCCGCCTGTCCGCGATGTACGAGCCGGACATCTTCGCCACCACGAAGCGCTTCGGGACGATCCTCGAGAACATCGACATGATCCCGGAGACCCGGGAGCTTGACCTGGACTCGGAGCGGTTCACCGAGAACACCCGCGCGGCCTACCCGCTCCACTTCATCGGCAACGCGGATCCGACGGGCGTCGCCCGGGGCCAGACCACGTCGTGTTCCTGACAGCCGACGCGTTCGGGGTGCTGCCGCCGATCAGCAGGCTCACCCGCGAGCAGGCGGCGTACCACTTCATCAGCGGCTACACGGCCAAGCTCGCCGGCACCGAGATCGGGGTCAAGGAGCCGTCGGCCACGTTCTCCGCCGGGTTCGGCGCGCCGTTCCTGCCGCGCCACCCGGGCGAGTACGCCCACATGCTTGTGGACCGCCTCGACCAGTTCGACGTCCCGGTCTGGCTCGTCAACACCGGCTGGACCGGTGGCCCCTACGGCACCGGGCACAGGATGAACATCAACCACACCCGGAACATGGTCCGGGCGGCGATCAACGGCGAGCTGGACGGCGTCGAGACGGTCATGGACCCGGTCTTCCGGGTGGCCGTCCCCGTGACAGTGCCCGGCGTTCCGGACGAGGTCCTGATCCCGCGCAACACGTGGCCGGACAAGGTGGCGTTCGACGCGGCGGCCCTCAAGATCGCCGGCATGTTCCACGCCAACTTCGCCAAGTACGCCGATGGCGTGAGCGAGGCGATCCGCGGCGCCGGACCGGTCCCGGTGGACCAGGGCACGACGGCCGAGGGCTGACCCGACCGGGCAAGAATTGAGCGCGCGTCCCCGCCCTGACCGGGTGCGACGCGCTCCCAGCGATCTGGAGGAGCACCCGAGCATGGCTCGCAACAAGGTCACCGTCATCGGCGCCGGCAATGTCGGAGCCACGACCGCCCAGCGAATCGCCGAATCCGGCCTGGCCGACGTCGTCCTGGTGGACATCGTCGAGGGCATGCCGCAGGGGAAGGGCCTCGATCTCGCCGAGGCGGCGCCGGTCGTGGGTCACGACGCGCACGTCCTGGGCACCAACGACTACGCCGATACCGCGGGATCGGACATCATCGTCGTCACGTCCGGCATCCCGCGCAAGCCGGGCATGAGCCGCGACGACCTGATCGCGACCAACGCAGGGATCGTTGGCACCGTGGTGAAGGCCGCCGCCGCCGTCTCGCCCGATGCCATCCTGATCGTGGTCACCAACCCGCTGGACGTCATGTGCCACGTTGCGATGACCGCCTCGGGCTTCCCCCGCGAACGCGTCCTGGGCATGGCGGGCATCCTCGACTCCGCCCGGTTCCGCACGTTCATCGCGATGGAGCTCGGAGTATCCGTCAAGGACGTGCACGCCTTCGTGCTCGGCGGACACGGCGACACGATGGTGCCGCTCTCCCGCTACAGCACCGTGGCAGGCGTGCCGATCACGGAGCTGCTGCCCGCCGACCGGGTGACTGCGCTCGAGCAGCGGACCGCCAACGGCGGCGCGGAGATCGTGGCCCTGCTCAAGACCGGGTCCGCGTTCTACGCGCCCGCCGCCGCGACGTTCGAGATGGTGGACGCCATCCTCGGCGACCGGAAGCGGGTCCTTCCGTGCGCCACCTATCTCCAGGGCGAGTTCGGTGTCGATGGCTACTTTGTCGGGGTCCCCGTCGTGCTTGGTCGGGGCGGCCTGGACCGCGTGTTCGAGATCACGCTCACGGCCGCCGAGCGGGTCGCGTTCGACAAGTCCGTGGCCGCAGTGAAGGAGCTGGTGGCGGCGCTGCCTGCCTGATCATCCGCCTGGGGCCCCGCCGCTGCCAGGGCCGTCGCCCGGCGGATCCGCGGTGCATGGACGCACCGGGCGCGGCGCCGGTGCACCGGAAAATGGTCCCGAGGCGGCTCGCGCCGCGCAATTGGCGGGTTCACTTCCAGCCGTTGGCGAGTAGGCTGTGCGGCAGGCCGTCGGTCAGGACCGCGGTCCCGCACGTCCGGATTCGCATGCCCGCGGATCCGCCAGCGCTGTGGCGCATCGGCGCCCGAGGAGACCAGGCATCGCCTGGGGGAGGATCATGAACCGGAGGCTGCTAGCCGCACTCGCCGGCTCCGCTGTGCTCGTCGCCACGTTGCTGCCAGTGACGGCAATGGCGGCGGGCCCGACCCAGCGGGTCCAGCGAGTCCAGATCGGCAACATCGACCCCTCGTTCCGCCCCTACCTGGCGGACGCCAACCGCCAGCTCACCGTCGTGCTCCAGCTCGCCGACGCCCCGGCGGTCGACGTCGACGGGTTGTCGAAGGCACAGCAGAAGACGCGCGCCGGCTCCCTGCGTACCAAGCAGCAGGGCATGGACAAGAAGATCAAGGCCGCCGGCGGCAAGGTAACCGGCCGCTACCAGTACGCCTACAACGGCGTCCGGGTCCGGGCCAAGGGCAATCGGCTCACCGCCCTGGCCGCGATCCCTGGCGTGGTGGCCATCCGCCCGCTCCGGACCTACACCATCGACAACGTGCGGGCCGTTCCCTACGTCGGCACGCCCGCCGCGTGGCAGGACAGTGGTGCCACCGGGGACGGGGTCACGATCGCGGTCATTGATACCGGCATCGACTACACCCATGCCGACTTCGGCGGCCCGGGCACCCCGGCCGCCTACAAGGCCAACAACCCCAGCGTCATCGAGCCCGGCTCGTTCCCGACGACGAAGGTCATCGCCGGCTACGACTTCGCCGGCAACGACTACGATGCCGAAGGCGAGTCCGGCTCCACCACGCCAACCCCGGATCCGGATCCCCTCGACTGCGGTGACCACGGCTCGCACGTCTCGGGGACGGCTGCGGGGCAGGGCGTCCTGGCCAACCATTCCTCCTACACGGGGCCCTACGACCCGTCCATCTACGCGGACAGCGGCAAGTTCGCCGTTGGGCCCGGGGTCGCACCCGAGGCGAAGCTCGTGGCGCTCAAGGTCTTCGGCTGCGAGGGCTCGACGGACCTCGTCGTGGACGCCCTCGAGTGGGTCGCCGCGTACAACGTCTCCCACACCGACGGCATCGATGTCGTGAACATGTCGCTCGGCGCGCCGTTCGGCTCCAACACCGAACCCGACGCCATCGCCACCAACAACCTGGTCAAGATGGGCGTCGTGGTCGTCGCCTCCGCCGGCAACGAGAGCAGCGTCCCGTACATCACGGGCGCTCCGGCGGCGGCCACCAGGGCCATCTCGGTCGCCGCACTCGACGCCTTCCCGACCGTACCGCTCGCCACCGTGGACCTCCCCGGCGCGAACGACATCCCGGCCATCAACCAGAACGCGTACCCGGGCCTGCCCGTGAGCGGCAAGCTCCACGTGCTGGCCGGCGATTACGACGGTCTCAGCCTCGGCTGCACCGCCGCCGACTACGACGCTGCGGCGGCGGGCAAGATCGTCGCCGTCCGGCGCGGCTCGTGCGCCTTCGTGGACAAGGGCGCCGCTGCCCAGGAGGCCGGGGCGATCGGGATCATTGTCGTCAACCGCGCTGACACCGACCCGGGCGAGCTGCCGACCTTCATCGGCTACAACCCCGAGTACTTCGAGATCCCGATGATCGGGACCGACAGGACGGCGGACACCGCCATCTTCGCCAATGACGGCGCAGCCGTGACCCTCAAGTCCGCCGGCAGCGCGCCCAACCCCACCTACCAGGAGATCGCCGACTTCAGCTCGTCCGGCCCGCGCTACGCGGATGGCTGGCTCAAGCCTGACGTTGCCGCCCCGGGCGTGAACCTGATGTCAGCGCTCAACGGCTCCGGCTGGAACGGCACGACCTACTCCGGAACCTCGATGGCCGCCCCGATGACGTCTGGCGTGGCCGCCCTCGTCCGTGACGTGCATCCCGGCTGGTCCCCACTCCGGGTGAAGGCCGCCATCGCGAACACGGCCGACGCGACCGATTCGATCGTCGGCTATGACCCCCTGCGCTCGGGCGCCGGGGTCGTTCAGGCCGATCGGGCCGTATCCACCACCGTCCTCGCCACCACCAGCGACCGCACCGCGAGCCTGTCGTTCGGCTACGAGCAGATCGGCGGCTCCTACAGCGAGTCCAAGTGGATCACGCTGACGAACACGGGCAACCGGTCCGTGAAATACACCCTGGCCTCGAGCTCGGCGCTGGTCTCGGTCTATCCATCCAGGGTCTATGTGCGTGCGCACGACTCGGTGCAGGTCCGCGTCCGCGCGTGGCTGTCCCGGTCGCAGGTCGCGGCGCTGCCGTCCGTCGACCAGTTCGTCACAGGCAACTTCGGCGGTCTCGATTTGCTCGCGGGCGTGGTCACCGCCACTCCGTCCGGGACGGTCGCCGGGGCCTACGCCCTGCGCGTGCCGTACCTGCTGGTCCCGCGTGGCCTGTCGGACGTCACCGCCGACTTCAAGGCGGATAGCCATTCCTCGGGGCATTCCTCGACCAACTGGAAGTCGTCCAAGGGCGACGACCTCGTGGGCTCCCTCCTCGTGAAGAACCGGGCCGTGCACAGCGGCTGGGCGGATACCTACGCCCTGGGCATCAAGGATGCCCGCGGTGACGGCCTCCACGGCACGGACGTCCGCGTCGCGGGTGTCCAGGCGCTGCCCGGCGAGGCTTTTGGCGGGGACGCCTGGGATCGTGGGATCCAGTTCGTGGTCAACATGTACGACCGCTTCGCCACGGCTGCGCCGAACGAGGTCGACGTTGCGGTCGACACGGACGGTGACGGCGAGCCGAACTACTACGTGGTCGGCATCGACGACGGGTTGATCTTCGCGGGTGCCTACGACGGGCTGTACGTCAGCCTCATCTTCGACGCCGACTTCAACCTCGTCGACGGCTGGATCGCAAACGCGCCGCTCAACGGATCTACGCTGATCCTGCCGGCGCTGGCCAGCGACCTCGGTGCAACCGAGGACGACCCGGCGCTGTCATTCACCTACTGGGTGGCGGCCTACGACGGCTTCACCGGCGCAGCCGATGAGACCGGCGTGGCCACGGCCTTCAACGCGTACGCGCCTGCGCTTTCGACCGGCGACTTCGTCGAGGTCCCGGCCGGAGGCAAGATCAGCATCCCCGCCTGGGCCAAGAAGCCCGGCAAGGACTTTGGTGGCTGGCTGGTCGTCACGATGGACGACCGGAACGGCTCGAGCCAGGCGGACATTGTCCGGCCCCCGGTCGATCACGGCCACGGACACCATCACGGCCATTGAGCGCGGTGCCGGCCCACGGCCGGCGACGTGACACGAAGAACCCCCGGCCCTTCGGCCGGGGGTTCTTCCCTTGTGGGGCGGCGACCGGCTCAGCCTGGTCCCGGCGGGTTCTCGCACCAGCGGAGGTCGCCCTGCTGGGTCGCCCGGTAGTCATACCGCTGCCCGCCCGCCTCCACGACCACGCGGTAGCCGGGCGTGATGGCCTGCGTGTACAGGAACCCGCGAACCGGGCAGCCCAGCGCGCCGTTGGGCCAGGTTACGGACTGGGCCGTGACCACGGTGGCGGCGGACGGGTCGACGCCGGCCCGGGCCGCGGCATCGTCCACGGCCGCCTGGATCACGTCGGGGGGAACGTCGTCGCTGTCGACCGGACCCGGTGACCCTGGCAGACCCGGGGCCTGTGAGATGCCCGGCTTCGCGGTGATGTCGGGGACCGGCGATAGGTGGGGCATGGGCGTCGCGCCGGCGGAAGGGTCTTGGGGGGCCGCGGACGCAGGCGCGCTCGGGGCGGGAGACCCCTGCAATCCCGGGGTCGCGGCCGCTCCACCCGTACATCCGGCCGCGCCGAGCGCGAGGAGGGAGGCGATGGCGATGCTGCGGGCGACTCCCGCCATCCGGATCCTTCTTCTGGTCATGCCCATCGGACGCCCTCCACCCCGGCCGTGGTTCCCACGCCGGTGACCGGATTCCATCATGCCCCGCCGAAGCGTGCCGCCACGGAGGTCGGGCACGGTAGACTGCGGCCGTCGTGCTGCCCCTGATCGCACCCCGCGCCATCATTGAGCTGGCCTTCGATCCCATCGCCACGATCGGTGACTGGAGCGTGCGCCTCGAGACGCTCGCGATCGCCGCGGCAGTCTTCGCGGCCCTGGTGGTCGCCGCCCTCATCGCCAGGCGCACGCCGGTCGACGGGTCGAAGGCGCCCGATGCGGCCGGCCGGGAGCCGGGTGACCAGAACCACCTCCGCTCCGACGACCTCCTCTACATCGCCGTGGCCGCGCTGCCTGGGGCGGTCATCGGCGCCCGCCTGGGCTACCTGCTGGTGCATCTCGACTACTACCAGGCCACAGGGGCATCGATCCTCGACATCGGTCAGGGCGGGCTCGAGCTCACGCTCGGCGTCGTCGGTGGCATGCTCACGGCGGCCATCGTGGCCGTGCTGCTGGATGCCCCGCTGGGGCGCTGGATGCACGCGGCGGCACTGCCCCTGCTGCTCGTCCTTGCGGCCGGCAAGGCGGCGATGATCCTTGGTGGGAGCGGGCAAGGCCAGCTCTCGAACGCTGCCTGGGCCACGGCCTATGTCTCCCCGGGCCCGTGGGGCTCGCTTGCTCCGGCGCTGCCCGCCAATCCCTCGCAGGCCTACGAGTCGATCGCAACGGGTGCCGTCATCGTGGTCATGCTCTCGCTCCTCGCCCTGGGCGTCTTCCGCAGCCGCAACGGCGAAGCGCTGCTGGTCGGGGTCGCGATGTGGGCATCCGCGCGCGCGATTGTCGCGACGACCTGGCGCGACCCGACGGTGCTGGGGCCGCTGCTAATGGACCAGGTCATCTCGATCTCCATCGCGGCCGGCGCGGCTGCAGCCGTGGTCCTCATGCGCGCCAGGGCCATTCGGAGACGCCGGGCAGGAGATCGCCCGGACGACGGCAGTGCCTCGTCCGTCAAGCGCGGCGATCGAGCCCGAGTGGCCCGATCCCAAGGTCCGCCCCAGGATCTGAGGGATCCGGACCGCCTGGTCGGATCTAGAGTGCCGCTCGGAGGACCGCGCACAGCTCCTGGTCCGTGAGCACGACCGGGTTGGTGCGCATGGAACTGCCGCGGGCGTCGGCCACGACGGCGGGTATGCCCGTCTCCTCCAGGCCATAGGTCCGCAGGCCCGGGATGGCCAGGGCGGCCGTCCAGGCGTCGAGCGTTGCCACCAGCGCCGCGATGGCCCCGTCGGCGGGCGTCTCCAGTGGCAGATCCGCCAGCAGCCGTCCCAGCGTGGCGTAGCGGCCCAGCGCCGGCGACGCCGGAGCCCGGGCCTCGAGAGCCGCCACGTTGGCCGCGGTGACCCCGGCCAGGGTCGTGCCGCACGCGACCCCGTGGGGGATGGGCAGCTGGGCGCCGAGCGGCGACGCCAGCCCGTGGACGGCGCCCAGGCCCGCGTGGGCGAGGCAGATCCCGGACAGTAGCGCCGCGTACGCCATCCGCGATCGCGCGGCGCGGGCGGCCGGACCCTCGGGCTGTCGGTGCCATGCGAGCAGGCCGTCACGAGCGGCCTCCAGTCCCGCCAGGGCGAGAGCGTCCGTAAGGGGGGCAGCCTTCGTGGAGACATAGGCCTCCAGGAGCTGGGTCACCGCGTCCATCCCGTTGGACGCGATCCGCTCCTGCCCGGCTCCGGCGAGGAGGTCCGGATCGACCACGGCGTCGGCGGCTACGAGCCGCTCGTCCCGGAATGACCGCTTGTACCCGTCCGGCCCGCGCTCGCTGATCACCGCGTTGCGGGTGGCCTCGCTGCCGGTGCCGGCCGTGGTGGGCACCGCCACGAGCGGGACGGGGGTTCCGTCGTAGGGGCGATACCCCGGCAGGCCCTCGAGATGGTCCACGACGCTGCCACCGGACCCAAGGAGACCCGCGATGGCCTTCGCAGCGTCGAGGACGCTGCCGCCGCCGATGCCCAGGACGACGTCCACGCCCGCGGCGCGGTTCGTCGCCACCGCGCCGTCGATCACGGCTGGGGAGGGCTCGTCCGTGATCGCGACCTCGCCGGCGACGGTCACGCCAGCCTCGGTCAGGCCAGCGAGGAGGGCGGGCCGCCGGCCAGAGGCGGCGAGGGACCGGCTGCCGGTCACCAGGAGCACACGTGATCCATGCCCGCCGACGATCTCCGGGACACGCCTGACGGATCCGCCGCCGAACGTGATCCGCGGGAGTCGGCCGAGCGTGAATTCGGGAACAGCGGCGAGACCCGCGGAATCCGGCTGGGGCGTCACGATGCCGGCGTCTCCGGGAAGAGACCCTCATAGCGAACCCCGTACCGCAACTCCGCGAACCAGTCCGCGACCACCTCGCGCCAGGCGGCGTAGTGCGGCGTCTCCTTGTGGGCAATCGCCGCCGCCTCGTCCACGTACCACTCGTACAGGACGAAGCGCGTCGGGTCGTCGGCAAGGCGCAGGACGTCGAACCGGATGTTGCCGGACTCCCTGGTGGAGGCCTCCGCATTGCTGCGACAGGCGTCGGCGAAGGCGTCGGCGAACTCAGGCTTGACGTGGCAATGGACGAGGGTCACAAACATCGGTGGGCTCCTGGCTGTTGGCGGCGCTGAACCTAAATCTATGCCCTGCACGCGAGCCACACCGGGTGTGATGGGTCGGTTGGTCCCGCTGGCACAGCTCGAGTCGGGCCCAGATACCTCCCGACGGCACTGTCCCTGCCGGGACGGCGAGCTCGACGCTGGCGGTGATCGTTGAATTCGCGCGGAGGAGCGTCCATGGCCCGGCAGTTCGTCGTCCAGCTCGACAACCACCCCGGCGAGCTCGCGCAGCTGTCGCGAACGTTCGCCCAGCGCGGCGTCCGGATCCACCACGCGGCGTGCGCTGGAACCGGGCCACTCCAGTGCATGTTCGTGACCTTCACGGACGACGATGCCGCGCGGTCCGTCCTCCGTGGCCTCGGTCACCCGTTCATCGAGGGCGAGCCGGTCATGGTCGAGATCCCGGACGAGCCGGGCAGCCTGGGCGTGGTCAGCCAGAAGCTGGCCGATGCTGGCGTCATGGTCACGGGCGTCATCGAGGCCGGGAAGAAGCCTGGGCTGCTCGAGATGGCGTTCTGCGTTGACGACGAGTGCAAGGCGCGCGAGGTTCTTGGTCTTCACGTCGAGGACTGCGTGGGCTGTTCGAGCTGACGGGGGCTCCGGCGCGAGCTGACGGGGGCTCCGGCGCGAGCTGACGGGGGCTCCGGCGCGAGCTGACGGGGGCTCTCTCGGGGCTGCCAGCGCCCGCGGGGCTGCCCGCGCCCGTAGAACCTGCGCCCGCGGGGCTGCCCGCGCCCGTAGAACCTGCGCCTGGGCCCGTAGAACCTGCGCCTGGGCCCGTAGAACCTGCCCCGCGGCGATCCACCGCCGGGCGACGCAACGGGCGCGCGCCGCGACGAATTGGCCGCCCGGCAACGCGAACGTCACCTGGGATCCCTCATCAACGTAACGGGTGCGTCGCCGGGCGGCAGGAACGGCGCATCGTGCGCTGGTTGAACCGCTGGGCGAGAATCGGCTCGCTGGACGACCCCCGCGCCCACTGGGCGACCCGCGCGCGCCCGGCCCCTTGCGCCCGTGCGCCCGCGCTCCCTGGGCCCGCTGGGCGACCCGCGTGCCCGCTGGGCGAGAATCGGCCCTTTGGACGGCCGGGCGCCCGCGCGCCGCGACGAAATTGGGAGCCCCCGCCCGCAAAATCTGCGCCCAGCGCGGAGCCGACACATGCGCGCCGTCGACTGGCAAGAACGGCGGCCCGCCCTCTCGGGTCGAGCCGCCGTGGTGTGTCCGGTTGCCGCGCCGTGGGCTAAGAGCGGCGGGGGAAGTCCGCGAGGCCCCGCTTGACGAACTGGCCGTGGCCCTTGCGCCCGGTGAATTCGCCATTCCTGACCACGACCGACCCGCGGCTCATCACCACGTCCGAGCCGCCCTTGACGGTCATGCCCTCATAGCAGCTGTAGTCGACGTCCATGTGGTGGGTCTTCGCCGACAGCACGTGGGCCCGGTCCGGGTCGTAGACCACGATGTCGGCGTCGCTGCCGACCGCGATCGCGCCCTTCTTCGGGTACATCCCGAAGATCTTCGCCGGCGCCGTCGAGACGATCTCCACCCAGCGCTCCCTGGTCAGCCGTCCCTCGACGACCGCGTGGTGCATCAGGTCCACCCGCTCCTCGACGCCTGGCAGGCCGTTGGGGATCTTGCGGAAGTCGCCGCGTCCCATCTCCTTCTGGCCGTGGAAGTCGAACGGGCAGTGGTCGGTCCCGATGAGCTGGAGGTCATCGCGCTTGAGGGCGTTCCAGAGCTCGACAGCGTGGTCCTTCGTGCGCAGCGGCGGGGAGCACACGAACTTTGCGCCCTCGAACCCGTTGCCCAGGTCGTCGAGCGTGAGGTAGAGGTACTGCGGGCAGGTCTCCGCCCACGCCATCGCGCCTCGGTTGCGCGCCGCCATCAGGGCTTCCAGCGCCTCCTTGGCAGACATGTGGACGAAGTAGACCGGCACGCCCGCCACCTCGGCCAGCCGGATCATCCGGGTGGTCGCCTCGCCTTCGAGCCGCGAGTCACGCGCAAGGCCATGGCCGATGGGATCGGTCACGCCGGCGGCAACCTGCTCGGCCGCCAGGATGTCGATCACCGGCCCGTTCTCGGCGTGCATCAGGATGAGGCCGCCGTTCTTCTTCGTCTGCTGCATCGCCCGGAAGATGTGGTCGTCCGGGGAGAGGAAGACGCCCGGGTAGGCGGTGAACAGTTTGAAGTCCGGCACGCCCTCGGCGACCAGCTGGTCCATCTCGGCCAGCGTCGCATCGTTGACGTCGCTCATGATCATGTGGAGGCCGTAGTCGGTTACGGCATTGCCCTCGGCCTTCTCGAGCCAGGTGTCCAGGCCGTCGTGGAGGGACTGGCCCTTGGACTGGACGGCGAAGTCCACGATCGACGTCGTCCCGCCGAATGCGGCGGCCCGGGTGCCGGTTTCGAACGTGTCCTTGGCGAAGGTGCCCCCGAACGGCAGCTCCATGTGCGTGTGGGCGTCGATTCCGCCAGGGATCACGTACTTGCCGGTGGCGTCGATCGTCGCGTCCGCAGTGACACCTGCCGCAGCCAGGTCCACGCCGATCTGGGCGATGACCTCGCCGTCGACCAGGACGTCCCCCGGATACGAGCCGTCCGCCGTGACGATCAGGCCGTTGACGATCAGCGTGCGCATGAGTCCTCCTCGGAGTCACTTCTCGCCGGACGCGCCGGCGCGGGGACGCGTGGCGTGTCCCAATCGTAGCGACGCCGGCACCACCGGGGGGGAGCCGTTTGACGGTCGACCCGGGTGCCAGGTGGAGGTCTGTGAATCGCGATCGTCAGGCGAGGGGCAGGGAGGCCGGGATCCAAACCGTAGCGGCGAGCCCGACCTGGACGACCCAGGCGAAGGCCGCAGCACCTACCGCGATCAGGGCGGCGGCGAATGCGATCGTGCCAATGGTCCGGCGACGTCGTCGCTCGCGGCGCGCCGCGGGGCCATCTGTCTCCCAGTGGGGATCGCGACGCGCGAGGACGGAACGAACGGACACCACGGCACCTCCAGCACGCACCAGTGTCCATCCCGCCCGGCCGCGGCGCGAGGGTGACCTCCGGTACCGGACCCCACCCCGGACTGCCCCGGACCGGACCATCACGGGGTGGGGCCGAGAGGGCCCCGGGATGCCGGTGCGCCGCGGCACCACCCAGACGACAACGAGCCGCTCCGGATGTCGGGCCCGGCCTGCGGAGACAGCTCTATTCAAGCTGATTGGGCCCGCCAGCCGGTGACCGAGGACCTGTACTCTGAGGAGCGCACGACCGCAGACGAGGAGATCGGAGATCCTGGACCCGACCGCCCCCCTCGACCGACTGCTGCTCCCGACGGGCACCCGCCTCGTCCACATCGGACCGTCGAAGACCGGCACGACGTCACTCCAGGGATCGATGTGGGCTGCCCGCGCGGCAATGCTCAGCCAGGGGGTCCGGTACGCGGGCCGGAGCAGGCACTCGGCGGCGGCCGCCCGCGCCATCTCGGGGATGAACTCCCCGTTCGCGGACGAGCCCACGCCGCCGTCGATTCGCCACTGGAATGACCTCGTGCGTGAGGTCCGCCGGGCTCGCGAACCGCGGGTGGTGGTCAGCAGCGAGTTCCTCGCCCACTCCTCGCCCGAGACGGCGCGCGAGATCGTGGACCAGCTGGATCCGGAGCGTGTTCACATCGCCGTCACCCTGCGTCCGGTGGGGCGCATCCTCACCTCCCGCTGGCAACAGCACGTCCAGACCGGCAGCACGCAGTCGTTTGGGACCTGGCTCGAGGCCACGCTTGGGCGCGACGGCGAGCTGCCGGATGTACCCATGTGGCACCACCACCGGCACGACCGGCTGGTCGCCCGATGGGCAGACGTGGTCGGTCCGGAGCGCCTCACGGTGATCGTGGCGGACGAGCGGGACCACACACGCACCCTGCGGGTCTTCGAGGACCTGCTGGGCCTCCGTCCCGGCACGCTTGAGCTGCAGCAAGAGTTCAGCAACCGGTCCCTTACCCTGTGTGAGGCGGAGGCGGTCCGGGCGCTCAACGCCCGGGTCAGGTCCGACGGACTCAGCAGGGCCACCGCCTGGTCCCTGGTGCATAACGGAGCCGCACGCTATGTGAAGATGCGGACGCCGCGCCCGGGGGAGCCGAGGGTGGAGCTGCCTCGATGGGCAAGCGATCGGGCGGCGGAGGTCTCGTCGCAGGCGGTCGCGGGGATCGCGGCATCCGGCGTCCGGATCGTCGGCGATCTGGACAGCCTGCTCGCGCCGCCGGCTGTGCACCCGCCCGCCGAAACCCCGACCGTTGTCGACGTGCCGCCCGACATTGCCGGCGCCATGGCCATGGGTGTCGCCTACGCGAGTGGGGCCCGCGGCCGTGTCCAGGGCGGCGAGGAGTCGCCTGACGCGCTCAGGCAGATCGACGAACAGGTCGTGCTGGGGTTCCTCTCCGGCCGCGAGCTCGCCCGCATCCTCGCGGACCGGGTCCGCGCCTCCCTCGTTCGCAGGCTGCGGTTCCGATCCTGACCGGTCGGGGCCACGACGCCCGGAGCTGGCCTCAGTACGCCGCCGGAGCCACGTCCCGCAGGGCCGGGATGATCTCGCGCCCGTAGAGCTCCAGCTGCTCCTCCTCGTTCCCGTTCATCAGGTACAGGTTGAACTGGTTGACGCCGGCATCGGCCAGGGCCCGCAGCCGCTCGATGTGCTGGTCCGCGCCGCCGACAAGGCAGAACCGGTCCACGATCTCGTCCGTGACGAACGAGGCGTTGGAGCTGCCAACCTCGGCGTGGTGGAGGTAGTCGTAGCTCTCGCGATCGTGGATGTAGGACGTGAGCTCCTCGGGCAGGTCCTCCCGCGGGTACTTGTTGACCAGGTCCACGACGTGGTTGCCGACCAGGGCCGGGAACCAGCGGGTGCGATCGCGGCCGTCGGCGAGGTCACCGACGTGGGCCGGCGCCGCGGCCATGACCTTGACGTGGTTGGGGTCGCGGCCGGCCGCCGCCGCGGACTCGCGCGCCTGCGATGTGAACCACCGGATCAGGTCGGGGTCGCCGATCTGGAGCATCGCACCGTCGGCAATCCGCCCGGTGAGCTTGAGCGCGACGGGGCCGTAGCCGGCGATCCAGACGGGCAAAGGGTGACCGCCGGTCCACGGCAGCTCCAGCATCGTGCCCTCGAACTCGATGCTCCGGCCCTCGACGAGCGCGCGGATGACATGGACCGCCTGTTCCAGGTCCTTCATCGTGGTCGGTGCCTTGCCCAGCACGCGACGCGCGGAATCGCCGCGTCCGATGCCCAGGTCCATGCGCCCGCCGGAGAGCTCGTCGATGACGGCCAGCGCCGAGGCCGTGACGGTGGGCTCGCGCGTCGCGGGGTTGGTGACGCAGGTGCCCAGGCGCATCCGGGTGGTGGCCTGGGCCATGAGGGTCAGCAGGGGATAGGGATCCCGCCACAGGACGTGGCTGTCGAACAGCCAGCCGTACTCGAAGCCGGCCGCCTCCGCCTGCCTGGCGAGAGCAACCGTCCGCTCGATCGAATGGTCCGGCTTGAGTGTGAACCCGAACTGCATGACGTCCTCCTGTGGGGACCCGGAGAGAATCAAGCGGCTCGGCTGCCCTCCTCCTTGGCAGCCGAGCCGCGCGGGATCATACCGGACACTGCGGGTCCGGCAACCGTGCCGTTCGGCCCTGCTAGGGCCTGACGAGGTCGCCGTACTGGTCGGGGCGCCGGTCGCGGTAGAACTGCCACGTCTGGCGGACTTCGTTGATGATGTCGAAGTCCATGTCGCGGATGATCAACTCCTCGTCATGGGGGCTGCCCACCGCGCCCACGAACTGGCCGCGCGGGTCGACGAAGTAGCTCTGGCCGTAGAAGTCATCGGGCCCGATCTCGGCCTCGATGCCCACCCGGTTGATCGTGCCCACGAAGTAGCCGTTCGCGAGCGCGTGGCTGACCTGCTCGACGCGCCACAGGTACTCGGACAGGCCGCGGCTCGTGGCAGACGGGATCATCACGATCTCGGCGCCGTTGAGACCCAGCGCTCGCGCGCCCTCCGGGAAGTGGCGGTCATAGCAGATGTACACGCCGACCTTGCCGATGGCGGTCTCGAAGACGGGGTAGCCCATGTTGCCCGGCCGGAAGTAGAACTTCTCCCAGAATCCCTGGACGTGCGGGATGTGCGTCTTGCGGTACTTGCCCAGATAGCTTCCGTCCGCATCGATCACGGCGGCGGTGTTGTAGTAGATCCCCGAGGTGGAGTCCTCTTCGTACATCGGGACCACGAGCACCATGCCGGTCTGCTTGGCGAGATCCTGCATGCGCTTCGTGGTGGGGCCGTCCGGGATCAGCTCCGTGTAGCTGTAGTACTGCTTCTCCTGCACCTGGCAGAAGTAGGGCCCGTAGAACAACTCCTGGAAGAGCATGACCTGGGCACCCTGCTTGGCCGCCTCGTGGGCGTACCCCTCGTGCTTCTGGATCATCGACTCCTTGTCGCCGGTCCAGGTTGCCTGCAGGAGCGCGCCGCGGACGTTACGGGGCATCGTCAAAGCCTCCTCGAGCTACCGCTCAAATGTGCCGCCCGCTCGGGCGGCGGCCACCTGCGGCGTCCGGCCGCGGCGGCGAATGGGCGGAGCATAACGCCGCCCGTCTCGGGGATTCTGGCCCCACCGGCACATCCGGGGCAGGCCGGATGTCAGTGGCAGTCCGCTGGATCCGGCGTCTGAGAACGTCTGGCCGGCGATCGGGACGAACCGCCAGTCGTATCCACCGGACCGCAGCGTGAGCTTGAGGACGCCGTACGTTCCCGTGTGCCGGACCTCGCTGTTGGGGCGGATGGTCGCAAGGGCTCGCGGCGGCCCGCCGGCGGTCCCGACCACGAACTCCCGGATCCCGTCGGGACTCGGCGTGCCCGCGCCGGTCTGGGGCGCGAACCGCTCGTAGTCGTGGTCGTGCCCGTTGAGGACCACCTCCGCGCCGGCGGCCTCGAGCGCATCCCACAGCGGCCGGACCGAAGAGTCACTGCCGTGGTAGCCCGACGAGAACAGGGGCTGGTGCCACACGGCGGCGACGCAGGCACGCGGGTTGGCCGCCAGGTCGGCGCGCAGCCAGGACACCTGGGCCGAGCCCTTGCCACAGCCCACCACCGTGCAGTTGGCATTGAGGTAGTAGACGCGCCAGGTGCCCAGGTCCTCCGCGTACCATCCCTTGCCCGGCGTTCCTGCCCGCGAGCCGAAGTAGGCGAAGTAGGGGGCCGCGCCGGCCCGGTGATACTCGTGGTTCCCGGGGACGGGCGATGTCCGCAGGCGCCACCGGCCCCACGTCGGCCCGTAGCAGTCGCGGAGCTGGCCCGCGGTCCCGTCCGGGTAGGCGATGTCGCCAGCCGCGAACACCCGGCCCGCGATGCCGTCGAGCAGGTCCGCCGTGCGGTTGTCGCCGGAGCTGCCGCAGATCGCGACGTCGCCCGCGCCCACCAGCACCGGGTCTGTGGCGGGCGGGTCGACTACCGTGAAGCCGTCGACGACGATCCTGGGGTGGCCGGCCGTACCCGCGACCCTGATCGTGATGGTGTGCGGGCCGCTCGCGGGCCAGCGGGCCGCGTACAGCACCTGGCGGTGGGCGGTTCTCGACCGGTACGTGGTCACGGACCGGACGACGGTGCCGTCGAGGGACACGTCGGCGCGCCCGTTGCCACGCCCGGCGGTGCCGATCCAGGCCACCTGGCTGCCGGTGAAGCGGAAGGTGATGGAAGCACCCGTGGCACTTGACCGCATCGCGCGACTGCCGAGGTAGTGGGACGAGGCGGCCGCGGCCCAGGCGCCGGTGGTCGTGACGCCAGGGTCTGCGTCCGACGCGCGCGTGACACGGAACGGGTGGCCGTATGCCCACGCGCTCCAGTTGCCCGCCCGGTCCCTGGCGCGGACGCGGAAGCGGGCCTCGTGGGGCGCCCGCAGCCGGACGATCGCGGACCGGGACGCGGCCGACGCCAGCGTGACCCGCGAGTACGTGCCTCCGTCCACGCTCAGAGCGAGACGGTACTTCGCGATCCCGGCTCCGCGGTCCGTCCCGGACCAGGTCACGCGGAAGGGGTTGGTCGAGGTGATCGTGCCGCCCGCGACGGGAACCGCGGCCGGAGCGGTCACCGTGGGCGGCGTGTGGTCGGCCGCGAGGGTCGGGGCGCTACTGGCCGGCAAGGCGAGGCCGATCGCGGCGGCGACAAGGGCCAGGGTCAGATGCAGCCCCCGGCGGCGCCTGGACGGTGTGGGTCGCACTGGGAGTCTCAGCGCCTGCATCGCCTGATAGTGCGCCCGTGGGTCGTCCCTGTCATCCGCCGGCCGGCACGTCACGACGACGTCGCGCCCGCAGGACCGGGTACGGTTCATGCAGACGCCAGCACCAGCCACTGTCCCGGTATCGCGCCCACGGCGCCGCTGAGCGAGGAGTCCCATGACCAGCGTCCCGGCCCGCAACCCCAGCCACGCCGCGCTCGAGCGGGCGTCCACGCTCGCCCAGGAGTACCTCGACACTTTGCCGGACCGCCCGGTCAACGCGACCGGGTTGCTCGAAGACCTCCGCGCCCGCTTCGGCGGCCCCCTGCCGGACGAGGGCGAGGACCCGGCAGTCGTGGTGGACGCGCTCGCGGCGGCCGCGGAGGGCGGCCTCATCGCCAGCGCCGGCCCGCGCTACTTCGGGTTCGTGATCGGCGGTGGGCTGCCGGCTGCCGTCGGGGCGGACTGGCTGGCGACGGCCTGGGACCAGAACGCCGGGCTGTACGTGATCGGGCCCGCCGCGGCCGTGGCGGAGGAGGTTGCCGGTGCCTGGGCCGCCGAACTGCTGGGCTTGCCGGACGGCGTGAGCGTGGGGTTCACCACGGGCGCGACGATGGCCTCGTTCACGGGGCTCGCGGCGGGCCGGCATGCGCTGCTCGAGCAGGCGGGCTGGGACGTGGAACGCCAGGGGCTCTACGGGGCTCCGGACCTGCCGGTCGTCGTGGGCGCCGAGTCACACGTCACGATCTTCGCAGCCCTCCAGATGCTGGGCCTGGGACGGGAGCGCGTGATCCGGATCCCAACCGACGACCAGGGCCGGATGCGAGCCGACGCGCTGGCCACGGCCCTGGCCGGACTCGACCGGCCCGCGCTCGTCTGCGCCCAGGCCGGCAACGTCAACACCGGTGCCTTCGACCCCCTGCCGGCGATCGTACGGGCCGTCCGGGCCAACGGTGGCTGGCTGCACGTGGATGGAGCGTTCGGCCTGTGGGCGGCGTCCGATCCCGCCCGCCGGCACCTCGTGGACGGGGTGGGCCTGGCGGACTCGTGGACGACCGACGCCCACAAGTGGCTCAACGTCCCGTACGACTCGGGGCTCTCGTTCACGAGCCACCCGGCGGCCCACCAGGCGGCCATGACGCTGGGCGCGGCCTACTACGTCGAGACCACCGGCGCCGAGCGAGACCCGTACAACTGGGTGGCGGAGTCGTCGCGACGGGCCCGCGGGTTCGCGGTCTGGGCGGCAATCCGCCAGCTCGGGCGGACCGGCGTGGCGGAGCTGGTCGGGCGTACCTCGGACCTGGCCCGGCGGTTCGCGGCTGGCCTGGACGGCGGGCCAGGCATCCGGATTCTCAACGACGTCGTGCTCAACCAGGTCCTCGTGCGGTTCGAGGACCCGTCGGGCGACCCGGCGCACGGGCGACGCGCGGACGGATGCCGTGATCGCGGCGGTCCAGGCGGATGGCACGCTGTGGCTGGGCGGGACCCGCTGGCACGACCAGCGGGCGATGCGGATCTCGGTCTCGGGCTGGAACACGACCGAGGCGGACGTCGACGCGTCGATCGCGGTGATCCGGCGGTGTGCGGAGGAGATCCGGACCGGCCCCTAGACGGCGCCGGCGCCGCCTCGCTCGTCGCGGCGATGCCGTCCGGTCCGTTCCCCGCTGTGCTGTAATTGCCTTCACGTCTGACCGCGCATTGCACGGGTGGGCCCCCTGACGGCCACCCGGAAACGGAGGAGCCATGGGCACCAGCGAACCCGGCATGACCAGCGAGGAGATCGTCGCCCTCTCGCGGGCCCACACCCTCTTCTCGTGGTCGGTCCAGGGCGCGCTCGACCCGATCGCCATCGACCACGCCGAGGGCGTCTACCTCTACACGCCCGAGGGCAGGCGCATCCTGGACTTCAACGCCCAGCTGATGTCGGTCAACATCGGCCACGGCGACAAGCGCGTCATCGACGCGATCAATGCGCAGGCAGCGAAGCTCCAGTTCGTCCAGCCGGCCTTCGCGACGGAGATCCGTGCCCGCCTGGGCGCCAAGCTGGCCGAGATCATGCCCGGCGACCTGAACAAGGTCTTCTTCACGCTCGGCGGAGCCGAGGCGGTGGAGAACGCGATCAAGCTCGCCCGCCACTACACGGGCAAGCACAAGCTCCTCGCCCGGTATCGCTCCTACCACGGTGCCACCGCCGGGGCCATGACCCTCACCGGCGACTACCGCCGCTGGGCCAACGAGCCGGGGATCGTGGGCGTCGTCCGCTACCCGGACACCCACCGCTGGGGCGAGAAGGAGCCGCGTCCCGTGGAGGAGTCCCTGAACGGGCTCGAGGACGTGATCAAGTACGAGGGGCCCGCGTCGATCGCGGCGATCTTCCTCGAGACGGTGGTCGGCACCAACGGCATCCTCATCCCGCCCGACGGCTATCTCCAGGGCGTGCGCGACCTGTGCGACAAGTACGGGATCCTGATGGTCTGCGACGAGGTCATGGCGGGCTTCGGGCGCACCGGCAAGTGGTTCGCCGTCGACAACTGGGGCGTGACCCCGGACCTCATGACGATGGCCAAGGGCCTGACCTCGAGCTACCTGCCGCTGGGCGCGGTCGCGATGCGCGACCACATCGCCGAGGCGATGGAAACAAGGATGTTCTACGGCGGCCTGACCTACAGCAGCCACCCCGTGAGCCTGGCCGCGGCACTGGCCGTGATCGGCGTCTACGAGGAGGACGACCTGGTCGGCAACTCCGCCCGGATGGGCGCCGTCATGCGCGCCCATCACGAGCGACTCGCTGCGAAGCACCCAAGCGTTGGCGCTCACCGCAACATCGGCCTGTTCGGGATCCTGGACCTCGTCCGCTCGCAGGACCCGTGGACGCCGATCACGCCCTTCAACGGCACCTCCGATGAGATGAAGGCGATCGGCAAGTTCTTCCGGGACAACGGCGTGTACGTGATGATCGCCAACAACTCGATCCACACCAACCCGCCGCTGTGCATCAACGAGGAGCAGCTGGCGGAGGGCTTCGCCGTGATCGACAAGGCCCTCGACATCGCCGACCAGGCGGTCACCGGCTGAACGAGCACCCGGCAGTTGACCGCCGCACCACCGCCACGGCATCGGCCGCCGCGGCATCGGCCGGCGCGGAGTCGGCCGGCGGCGGCGCGGGCGTGTCCGCGGGGCCCGCGGGGGCCCTCGCTCCCGGTCCCGTGATCCGGCTGCGCGGCGTGGCCAAGACGTGGCCCGCGGCTCCGGGTGGCGCCTTGGTCGAGACGCTCCGCGATATCGACCTCGACATCGCGCCGGGCGAGTTCGTGTCGCTCATCGGCCCCTCGGGCTGCGGCAAGTCCACGCTCCTGCGTGCCATCGCCGACCTCGTCCGGCCGAGCGCGGGCGAGGTGCTCGTCAACGGCAAGTCGCCCCGCCAGGCACGCCTCGACCACGACTACGGGATGGTCTTCCAGGTGCCGGTGCTGTTCGACTGGCGGACGGTAGAGGAGAACGTCCGCCTGCCGCTCGAGATCCTGGGCCGTTCTCCCACCTGGAGCGCGGACCGGGCGCAGGCGATGCTGGAGCTGGTGGAGCTCGACGGGTTCGAGCGCCGCCGGCCCTACGAGCTGTCGGGCGGGATGCAGCAGCGCGTCTCGATCGCGCGGGCGCTGTCCTTCGAGCCCCGGATCCTGCTCATGGACGAGCCCTTCGGGGCCCTGGACGAAATGACCCGCGAGCGCCTCAACGACGCGGTGCTGCGGATCTGGGAGCGGACGGCGATCACCGTGGTCTTCGTGACCCACTCGATCTCCGAGGCCGTCTACCTGTCCTCGCGGATCGTCGTGATGAGCGCCAGGCCGGGGCGGATCACGGGGACCGTGGAGGTGGGGCTGCCGCGGCCGCGCACGGAGTCGACGCGCGAGACGGGCGCGTTCTTCGACCTGGTCACGACGCTGCGGGAGCTGCTGCGCTCGGGGGACATGGGTCCTGGCATGCCACGCCGTTCTCGTGAGCCGCCCGGCGGTTGAACGGTCGCGTGCCGCGCGATCTGCCCCGCCGGACGGCACATTCGTCGGACGCCGGGGCCCCATCCGGGACCGGGAGCCGACAGTCGTGCCGGTGAGCGGCTGGATTGCAGCTGCACCCAACGGCTGAGCCCGCAGGCGGCGCAGGCGGGCTTGGCCGGCAGGCGCAGACGCGGTGCCCGGCGCCGGGCGCGGCCCGGGGCTCCTGCGCCGGCCCGCTGCTTCTGCGCCGTGCGCGGCCAACTGGCGTGGCCGACGCACCCCATTTGACGGATCGGCCCGTGTCGGGCGATGGTGGGGCCAGTCGAAAGCGCCGGGTATGCATCCAGTTCGTCCGTTGCGTTCGCGACAGATCGGATTGCTCGATGGCCCGCACGTCCTTCCCCCTGCCCGAGACGACCATCGTCGTCTCCACCGACGGCTACTTCGACGTCTACCCGCCCGTGGCCCGGACCAACGGCGACAAGCCCGCCTACCGGGGCCGACTCAACGAGCTGGGCACCGGGATCCGTGGTGCGGACGACCGCCTGGCCGTTCGCCCCTCGTCGGCGATCCTCGCCGAGGCGGTGATCCTGTGGTCCTCCACCAACGGCGCCGCGGCCGTGCGGGGCAAGATGGGTGGCGGCCGCGATGGCAACGAGGCCGAAGTCGAGGCCTGATCGCCTGGCCGCCGCTCGCCTTCGGTGCCGGTGGGCGGTGAGCCCGGTTGCGGCGGCGACGAACCGCGGGTGAGCCGGTGACTCGCCCGCCCCTGGTCAGCGCTTCTTGAATCCCTTGATCGTGACCACGCCCCTGGCTCCGGCCTCGCCGGCCGGGAACATCTCCGCGCGCACGGGGTAGCCGAGCTTGGGGTCGTACCTGGCCTTCACCTTGCCGCCCTGCGCAAGCACGGCCTCGAGCATCGCGAAGGTGTCCTCGACTCGCGGCGTCGCATACGCCCGCGCCGTCGCGCCCGGCGTGCCGGATCCACGCTTGATCTTCGTCTTGCCGCCCTTGCGCGTGACCTTGTAGGTGAGGGGACCTCCCTCGCCGCGATACTTCCACGTGTATGTGTAACGTCCGGTCTTGGCCGCCGCCCAGCGCGCCTTGGCGGCGGCGAGGTCCGCCTCGGCGGTGTCCTCGGCCGGCTCCACGGCGACGTCGCGGGATGTCATCCGGATCCAGTAGGCATCGCCATTCACCGACGGTGACGGGTCGACCGCCAGGAGGAGCCCCGGGTCCGGCCCGGTATCCACGGCCAGGTCCACCCAGCCGCCGGCGGCAAGGACTCCGGCTGCCGATGCGATGGTGCGCTCGATGGTGGCGTCCTCGGACGGCAAAGTGTCGCCGCCACCACCCAGGGCGACCACGGTGGTCTTGCCTCCCTCGTGGCGAACGCGCCAGGTCACGGCGGCGGACGGCCCATCGGCGGCGGGATACCGGCTCCACGTGACCTCGTAAGCCTTGGCCACACGGTCGCTCCAGCGTGCCAGCGCCTCCGTCATCGCTTCGCGTGCCCGCGTGGGACTGCCGCGATCCGCGGGGGTCGTGAAATCGGTCACCGCGTCGGTCCAGGCTCCATCCGCGCCGGTGTAGGCGAGCTCCATGGGGTACCCGCGGAGCGGGTCGAATGTCCATGCGACCTCACCCGACCCGGCGATCGCCTTGCCGGCCGTCTCAAGCAGCCCGTCGATGGTGATCGACTCCACGCCCGCAAGGTCGGGCACGATGCCCGAGACGTGCTGGGCCTCGGCGCGCCCCTCGAGGGACGTTACGCGGTAGCCGTATGCCGCAGATGGATCTCCGGGCGTGGCGTGCGTGACCGTGTAGGCGTAGGTGGGTGGCTCGTGATCCTCCCAGCTCGCGGCCCGGTCGTCGAGGACCGCGAGGCGGGGATCCGGGGTCGGCGACGCGACCGGCGGCAGCGGCGACGGGGTAGGGGCCGGGCTGCAGGCAGCCAGCGCCAGCGCGACGCCCAGACCTGCCGCCAGCACACGCTCCATGCCGCTCTCCGATGCCGTCGGTTCCCGCGATGGCACGGGACACCCGATGCCGGTGCCAGTCTGGTCGACCGCCCGTCCTGCGACAACCCCCCGAATGGCGGCTGCGATCCGGATAAGAAATCGCAAGGGGGCAAGGCCTATCACCAAACTCTCAGAAACCTGATCGAGCGTGGTCGGCAGACAGCCCGTGCTCATTCGTGCCGCCAGGTGTCGGCGCCCCGGGCGAGAGGAAGCTCACGCATGCACGATCCGCAGCCCCAGCAGCCCGGCGGGCCGCAATCCCAGACCGGCGAGCCGGTGCCCGCGCCGGCTCCCACGTCGCCGGTGCAGCCGGGATCACCGACCGAGCCGTTCGTCTCCACCTGGGCAGCGGCGGTCCCCGCCGAGGTCGCCCCGCCGCCCGCCGCCCCGCCGGCATGGGCGCCACCGCGGTTCGCCCCGCCCGAGCCGCCGAGCGGCGCCGGGTCGGTCTACACCGCCGCCGGATCCGGTCTCGCTCCGGCCGGTCCCATGCCCGCCTTCGCCCCGCCCGAGCCGCCCGCCGCCGCGCCGCGCACCAGCGCCGGCACGCCCCGCCGCTCCGGCGGTACCGGGATGGTCATCGGCGCCGTCCTCGCGACCGCCGTCCTCGCGTCCGGGGGCACCTTCATCGCCCTGAACGCGGCGGGCGCGGGCAGCACGGCCGCAACACAGGCGCCGGTCTTCGAGCCGGCCGCGGCAGGCTCCGGGACCCAGCCCACCCAGGCACCGGTCGCCGCCGCACCCGTGACCCCTGCCCCGGCCACGCCCGCGGCGCCCGCGGTCCCGCTGGCACCCGCCGGCGGCCAGGCCTCCGTGGTCGACATCGTGAAGTCCGTCAGCCCGGCCGTCGTCACGATCGTCGCGGACGGCATCACCGAGACCGACCCGGCGTCCGGCATGTCCGGTGTCGGCACGGCCACCGGATCGGGCGTCATCTTCGACGCCAACGGCCTGGTCCTCACCAACCACCACGTCGTGGCAGGAAGCCCGTCCAAGCTCACCGTCCATCTCAAGGACGGACGTTCCTTCGACGCCACCGTCTACGGCGTCGACACGCTCACCGACCTCGCCATCATCAAGGTGGACGCGACCGGCCTCCCGACCGCCCCGATCGGCGACTCGTCGACGATCCAGGTGGGCCAGCAGGCGATCGCCATCGGCAGCCCGCTGGGCGAGTTCACGGACTCGGTGACGAGCGGGATCATCTCCGCGATGGGCCGCAGCATCGACACTGCCACCGGCTCGCTGTCCAACCTCATCCAGACCGACACCGCCATCAACCCCGGCAACAGCGGTGGCCCGCTCCTCGACCCCACAGGGGCCGTCATCGGCATCAACACCGCCGTTGCGAGCTCCAGCCAGGGCATCGGCTTCGCGATCCCGATCAACATCGCCCGCCCGCTCCTCGCCCAGGCGTCGGCCGGGCAGGCGCTCGCGCGCCCGTGGCTTGGCCTCATGTTCCAGACCATCACCCCCGCCATCCAGCAGGAGGCCGGCCTGCCGGTCGCCGATGGCGCCTGGATCCCGGATGCCTCCGCGCTGTCCGGCCAGGGCGGCCAGGGCTCGAACGGCCAGGGCGTCAACCCCAATGACCCGTTCAACCAGGATCCCAACGCCCTCGGCGGCGGCTCCGCGGCCATCGGACAGGTGATCGTCCCGGGCAGCCCCGCCGAGCAGGCTGGGCTCCAGGCCGGCGACATCCTCACCGCCGTGAATGGCAACGCGCTCGACGGGGCACACCCGCTCGACATGGTGCTCAGCCAGAGCGAGCCAGGCCAGACCGTCACGATCGACGTGCTCCGGGACGGACAGACCAGCCAGGTATCCGTGACGCTTGGCACCCGGCCGGCCAACCAGTAACCGAAGACCGATGCAGGAGCTTCCCGTGACCGACGCCTCCCGTGACCTGACGGCGCCCGTGACCGTCCCGCCCGCCGTCCCGTACGCCCCGCTCGCGGCCGTCGATCCCGCCGATCCTCGCGCCACCGCCGAAGCGGTCCTGTTCGAGATCCGGCGTGTCATCGTGGGCCAGGACGCGATGCTCGAGCGCATCCTCGTCGCGCTGCTCGCCGGCGGCCACCTGCTGCTCGAGGGCGTGCCCGGGCTCGCCAAGACGCTGACCATCCGGACACTGGCCGATGCGCTCGATGCCTCGTTCCGGCGTATCCAGTTCACGCCCGACCTGGTCCCCGGGGACCTCGTGGGCACACGGATCTACCGTCCGGATTCGGGCACCTTCGACACCGAGCTCGGCCCAGTGTTCTGCAACTTCCTGCTCGCCGACGAGATCAACCGGGCTCCGGCCAAGGTGCAGTCGGCGCTGCTGGAGGTGATGCAGGAGCGCCAGGTCACCATCGGCCAGGAGAGCCATCCCGTCCCGCGGCCGTTCCTGGTGATGGCCACCCAGAACCCGATCGAGTCCGAGGGCACCTACCCGCTGCCCGAGGCGCAGGTCGACCGGTTCATGATGAAGGTCGTCGTGGGCTACCCGACCCCGGCCGAGGAGGCGACCGTCGTGGAGCGCTCGCTGCGCCCTGCACCAGAGGTCCGGACCGTGCTCACGGCGGACACCCTGGCCCAGCTCCAGGCGGCCACGCCGCAGATCTACGTGGACCCGGCGATCACGGCCTACGCCGTCTCGCTCGTCACGGCGACCCGCGATCCCGGTCGCGTGGGCCTGCCCAACCTGCGGCCGTACATCGCGTTCGGGGCCAGCCCGCGCGGCTCGATCAACCTGATCCATGCCGCCCGCGCCCTGGCCCTCATCCGGGGCCGCCGCTACGTCCTCCCGAGCGACGTCGCCGAGCTCGCTCCCGACGTCCTCCGCCACCGCCTGGTGCCGAGCTTCACGGCGCTCGCCGAAGAGGTCTCGACCGACAGCCTGCTCAACTCCATCCTGCCGGCCGTCCCGGCGCCGCGCCAGATCACCGAGGAGCGCAGCGCATGACGGCCCCTGCGCTGCACGCCCCGGCGCTTGACGCCCTGGCCCCGCAGCGCACGCCCGCGCAGCCGGGGCCCGGGCCGACGCCCGAGGCCCTGCTGCGCGCGCTCGACATCACGATCGGGCGGCGGATCCGCGGGCTCGTGCCCGGCGAGTTCCGGGCGCACGAGCTGGGCGGTGGCACGGAACTGGCCCAGGTCCGCCCCTACGAGCCCGGCGACGACGTGCGCCGCATCGACTGGAACGTGACGGCCCGAATGCCGATGCCCCACGTCCGCGTCCACGTGCCCGAACGCTCGCTGACGACCTGGCTGGTGCTGGACGAGTCGGCCTCGATGGCATTCGGGACGGCGGACCGCCGCAAGGCGGACGTCGCAGAGGGCGTGGCTCTCGCCATCGGGCATCTCTCCACGCGGCACGGCAACCGGCTGGGCGTCCTGGCCTTTGGCGGACCCGTTGACCGGCGCACCGCACCCCGCGGTGGCCGGGCCGGCCTGCTGGCAGCCCTGGCGGCCCGGCCTGCCGGCATCGAGCCCGGTGCGGAGGTCGGAACCTCGCCCGTGGCCGCCCTGCGGTTCCTGGCAGGCAGCGAGGCCCGCGGTGGCCTGGTGGTCCTGGTCTCGGACTTCCGCGGCCCGCGGGAATGGCTGCCACTGCTCGCGGCGGTGGCCGCCCGCCACCAGCTGCTCACTGTCGAGATCCGCGATCCGCGCGAGGACGACCTGCCGGATGTCGGCGAGCTGACCCTGGTCGACGCCGAGACGGGCCGCGAGGTCCGGGTCGACACGTCGTCACGCCGCCTGCGCGAGCGGTTTGCCGCGGCGGCCGCCGAGGATCGTGCGGCCCTTGTCGGGGAGCTCCGCCGCCTTGGCGCCCGGCACATCGTCCTGTCCACCTCCGGCGAGTGGCTTCGCTCGTTCGCCGTCCAGCTGCGTACCCGGGGATCCCTGGCATGACCTTCTCCGCTCCCGAGCTCCTGCTCGTCCTCCTGCTCGTGCCGGCCGCCCTGGTCGTCTACCTGCTGATCCAGCGCCGCCGAACGCGCTACGTGGTGCGGTTCACGAACGTGGCGCTGCTGGAGAACCTCGCGCCCCGCACGCCATCCTGGCGACGGCACGTGCCCACCGCGCTGTACCTCGTCGCGATCGCCGCCCTCGGGGTTGCGCTCGCCCGTCCTTCGATGACCCTCGCCGTCCCACGTGAGGAGGCGACGGTGATGCTGGCGATGGACACGTCGCGCTCCATGCTGGCCACGGACGTCGACCCGGACCGCCTCGCCTCGGCGAAGGCCGCGGCGACTTCATTCATCGACGGCCTGCCCGACGGGTTCCGCGTGGGCCTCGTGGCGTTCTCGACAGAGGCCCGCCTCGTCGTGCCCCCGACCACGGACCGGGCGCAGCTCCGCGCCGCACTCGATGGCCTCCGCGCCGACGGCGGGACCGCCCTGGGCGACGCGATCGCCCTCTCGGTGGACTCGGCGGGCATCGCCTCCGCGGTGCCCGCACATCCCGCGGTCGACCCGCTGGCGCCCACGCCCGCCCCATCGCCGTCGGCCGCCGCCGACCCGCAGGAGGCCCCGCTGGTCGCCACCGTTCTTCTCAGTGACGGGAAGAACTCGACCGGCCAGCTCGAGCCCCTGGACGCGGCTGCGGACGCGGCTGCCCAGAACGTCCCGGTCTACACGATCGCCCTCGGCACGGCCGCCGGCACCGTGGACGTCCCGAACGGGATGGGCGGCATCGAGACCCTCGAGGTCCCACCCGACACGCAGACCCTCAAGGCCGTTGCGGACGCCACCGGGGCGCGCTTCTTCGAGGCCCCCACTTCCTCGGATCTGGCCGCGATCTACGAGAACCTGGGCTCCCGGGTGGGCTTCACGACGGAGGAGCAGGAGGTGACCCAGTGGTTTGCCGCCGGTGCGCTGCTGCTCGTGCTCGCCGGGGCTGGCCTCGCGGCCCTGTGGTTCAACCGCATCCCGTGACCCCTCCGTGCAACCGCTGACCACTCAACAGAACCCCTGACCGGGCGCGCGTCGCCCGCCTCAACCCCCGACACGCGGCCCGACCCGGCGCCTGATCAGCGCCGGGTCTGCCGTCGCCGTTCGAGGACCACGATCACCACGGCAACCGCGAGCAGCACGGCGCCGACCACCGCCCAGAACGGGCTGCCGGTCATCACGCTGCCGCCGATCGCACCCAGACCCTGGCCCAGCCAGACGAGGCCGACCAGGACCGCAATGCCGGCAACGGCGAGTCGGGAGCGGCGCATCGTTCGTCTCCTTCGCTATTCGTACCGCAGGGCCGCGATCGGGTCCAGGCGGGCGGCCTGGCGGGCCGGCCAGACGCCGAAGATCACGCCCACCGCCAGCGAGAACCCGACCGCGAGCACGATCGTGGTCAGGCTGATGTTGAGCCCCCAGCCCGCCAGCGACCCGACCAGCGCCGAGATGGCGACGCCGAACGCGATCCCCAGCAGGCCGCCGGCCACGGACAGCACGAGAGCCTCGATCAGGAACTGGGCCATGATGTCGCGCCCTCGCGCCCCGATCGCCTTGCGGATCCCGATCTCGCGCGTCCGTTCCCGGACCGAGACCAGCATGATGTTCATGATCCCGATTCCGCCCACGAGCAGGCTGATCGACGCGATGCCGGCCAGCAGCAGCGACAGGAAGCCGGTGATCGTGCCGAACGCGGACAGCAGCTGCGCCTGGTCCACCACCGTGAAGTCGTTCTGCTCCCCGCGGGCGATCCCGTGGCGGGCGCGCAGCAGCTCCGTCACCTGGAACTTGACCAGGGGGATCTGGTCCGCGTGATCGGTGGACACGGACAGCGACTGGACGGAGTTGCCGGCGACGAAGTAGTCGCGCATGGCCGACAACGGGATCAGGACCTGGTCGTCCAGGATGCCCTTGGGCTGGAGGATCCCGATCACCCGGAACGGGACGCCGCCAACGTTGATGTCCGTGCCCACGGAACCCGCGCCAAGCTGGAGGGCATCGGCGGTGGCAGAACCGATCACGGCGACCCGCAACCCGGCTCGGTACTCGGCCTCGGACACGAACGACCCGTGCCAGATCTCGTAGGCGCGCACGGGCATGAACTCGGGCGTGATCCCGGACACGGTGGTCGTGGTGTTCGAGTCGCCGGAGACGACGACCGCTCCGGTCGACACCTGCGGGGCCACTTCGGCGACGCCCTCGATCCCCGCGATGGCCTCACCGTCGGCGATCGTGAGCGTGTCCACGGAGCCGGCCGCGCCGCGCACGAAGCCGAAGGTGCTGGCGCCGGGGCTGATGCTGAGCAGATTCGTTCCCAGGCCCTCGATCAGGTTCGTGATCCCGGACGTCGCGCCCTGGGCGACCGAGACCAGGGCCACGATGGAGCCCACCCCGATGATCACGCCCAGCATCGTCAGCAGGGCACGGAGACGTGCCGCAGCCAGGCGCGAGATGGCGAGAGGCACCAGCTCCGCCCAGTTCACGCGGAGAGCCTCCCGTCGCGGACGTGGACGCTGCGCCGGGCGGCGACCGCGACATCGCTGTCGTGGGTGATCAGGACGATCGTCGTACCGGCGTCGTTGAGCTCGTGGAGCAGGTTGAGCACGTCCGCGCCCGACGCGGAATTGAGGTTCCCGGTGGGCTCGTCGGCGAGAATGATCGCGGGCCGGCTCACGAGCGCCCGCGCGATGGCCACCCGCTGCTGCTGGCCTCCGGAGAGCTCCGACGGCTCGTGCGTCACGCGGTCCTCCAGCCCCAGGCGGGCGAGAGCGTCGAGCGCCCGCTGGGTCCGCTCCGCCCGCCCGACACCCGCGTAGAGCAGCGGCATGGCCACGTTCTCGAGCGCCGTCGTCCGCGGCAGCAGGTTGAAGGACTGGAACACGAACCCGATGGTGCGGTTCCGGACGCGCGCAAGCTCGTCGTCGCCCAGGGCCGCCACGTCGGTCCCGGCCAGCAAGTAGGTGCCGGTTGTCGGCCGGTCCAGGCACCCGACCAGGTGCATCAGGGTGGACTTGCCGGATCCCGACGGGCCGACGATGGCCAGGAAGTCCCCGGGAAGGACATCTAGGTCCACGCCGGTCAGCGCCTCCACCTCGAGGCGGCCCGAGCTGTAGGTCTTGCCGATGCCGCGCATCTCGATGACCGGGGCAGGGGAGACCGGCGCCCCATCCGGGCGCACGCCCGAGCTCGCCTCCGGGCTCGTGGCCGCGGGGGCCTGGCCTGCGGTCAAGGCTGGGAGCCCCCCGAGCCCGAACCGGAACCTCCGCCCGACCCGCCGGACCCACCCGACCCGCCCGAGCCGCCGGCGCCCCCGCCCGGGCCGGTGGGGAAGGTCGTGACGAGATCCTTTGCGGTCGCCGTGCCGGTCACCACCACGGTGCCCTCGCTGATGCCGGACCGGATCTCCGCGAGCGAAGGCGTGAGCAGGCCCACCTCGACCGGCACCGTCCGGACGCGGTCCGGCGCGTCGAGTACCTGGACGGTGTAGGCACCGGGTTCGCCGCCGATGGCCGTGACCGGCACGGCGAGCACCGATGGGGCGCTGGCCGTGGTGATGGCCACGTCGGCCGTCATGCTGGGGGCAACCCCGTCCGGCGGGGCGTCGAGCGCGATCACGATGCCGTAGTTGACGACGCCCGAGGCGCTCTTGGTGGCGCCCGCGACATCGATCGAATCCACCGTGCCGTTGACGGTGGTGTCGAGTGCCGGGATCGTGACCTCGGCCGGCTGGCCGACCTGCACGGAGGGAAGGTTGCTCTCGGTGATCGAGGCTGCCACCTCCAGATCGCTTCCGCGCATGAGGATGACGATGCCCGATGTCAAGTCGCCCGGCTCGATGGCGACGGACGAGATCACGCCGTCGATCGGCGCCGTCAGGGTGGCCAGCTCCAGCGTCCGCTGCGCGTCGGCGACCGCCGACTCGCCCTGGGCCACGGCGGCCCGGTCCGCGGAGACGGCCGCATCCGTGTCGACGTTGACCGTCCCGTCGTACCCCAGCTTGGCCGACTTCACGGCCAGCCTCGCCGCGGCCACCTGCCCGGATGCCTGGGTGTTCGCCGCCGACGCCTGGCGCCTCGCCGCCGCGAGCGCCCGCGAGGCCTGCTTGACGGCCGCCGTGTCGGCCGCGATGACGGACGCGGGCGCTCCCGCCTTGCGGTCCTTCGTGCGCCGCTTCTTCGCGTCGGCCAGCGCCGCCGATGCCTGAGAGACGGACAGCCGCCCGGAGGCCGCGGTCTGCGAGGCCGCGCGCCTGGCCTGCGTCAGCTGGCTGTTCGCCTGCGTGATGCCGAGCTTCGCCTTGGCCTTGCTGGTCTTGGTGACCGGGCGCTCGCTGGACCTGAGCCGTGCCGCCGAGGCCGCGAGGTTCGCCTGCGCGACGGTGAGCGCCAGCTGGGCGTCCTCCGTGTCCGCGGTCGCGAGCAGGTCGCCCGCCTTGACCTCCTGGCCCGCCTCGACATTGACGGTGGCGACCGTCCAGGGGATCGCCGCTGGGTTGGCTGCCGCGGCCGCCGCAGCCTTGGGCGACCGGACCGGCTCCTCGCCGAACGCGAGGCCGTAGCTGTCCACCGGTTGCACGGATCCGCTGACCGAGACGGTGTCCCGGACGTCCGACACGGTGGCCGCCGCGGTCACATACGTGACCTCGGGCGCCTGGCTTCCCAGCGACCTGCCGATCGTCGCAAGTCCGACGACGGCGATGCCGACCACCACCACGCCGCCGATGGCGACTGCGCGCTTGTTCATGACCGTGTGCTCCTCGGAGTCCCCTGGTGCGCCGCAGCCGGCGCGAGGGCGGTGATCGGAACGGCCGGCACCGGGGCGCGGCCTCTCTGATGTCGATGGTGGGTGGGGTCGGTCACCGGCCCGGCCGGGAGCCGTCCGGCGGCGGCAAGTCGCGATGCCCCGCGGTCGAGCACGCCCAGGAGGCTCCGGACCCGCTCCAGGTCCTCGTCGTCGAGCACGCCCAGCAGGTCCCGGACCTGGCGGGCGTTGAGGTCACGGAAGCGGTCGACCAGCTCGGAGCCGGCCGCCGTCAGGCCCACGAAGACCCGCCGGCGGTCCGCTCGGGTCGCGCGACGGGCGACCAGTCCGGCGTCAACGAGTCGGTCAACGATCCCGCTCACCGTCGGCTGCGTCACACGCAGGCGGCCGACCAGCTCGGACATGCTGAGGTCACCGGGCGCCAGGAGGTACAGCACCTTGGCCTGGGGCATCGTGATGTCGATGTCAAGGAACTCCGGGGAGTTCGCGTCGGCCAGCCGCGCGAGGAGGACCTCGTAGTCGGCGAGGACGTCCTCGATGATGCGGGCTCGCTGCTGCTCGTCGATGCCATTCCCCTTCGTCTGGTGTTGACAGTTAGGTCGGACCTAACCATTAGGTCAGGACGATACACCGGCGCGGGAACACGCGCCGCGATGGCCGTGGGCTGCTATCGTCCGGCCATGGGGCTTGGCTTCGGACTCCTCAGCGCCCAGCTCCGGCCGGGCGAGACGGGCTGGACGCGCGCCTACGACGAGACGGTCGCGCTCGCGGTCGAGGCGGAGCGGATTGGCTTCACCTCCGTCTGGACGACCGAGCACCACTTCGTGGACGACGGGTACATGCCCTCCCTGCTGGTGGTTGGTGCGGCGCTCGCGCAGGCGACATCGCGGATCGAGCTGGGCACCGGCGTGATCCTTGCCCCCCTCCACCATCCGCTCCGCCTGGCGGAGGATGCGGCGACCGTCCAGCTGCTCAGCCACGGCAGGCTGGTCCTGGGCCTCGGGCTCGGCTGGTCGGAGGTCGAGTTCGGCGGGCTCGGCGCCGACGCCCGGCGTCGCGGTGCCGCGATGGACGAGATCCTGCAGATCCTTCCCCGGGCCTGGACGGGCGAGCCGTTCACGCACCACGGTGCGGTCTACGACCTCCCGACGCTGGCCGTCCGGCCCGCGCCCTCGACCCCGATCCCGATCCTCGTCGGCGGCAGCGCCGAGCCCGCGATCCGGCGCGCGGCACGCCTCGCCGACGGCATGTTCGCCAATGCGCCGGTCGAGCAGTTCGTGCAACAGGTGCGCTGGGTGCTCGACGAGTGCGAGCGCATCGGGCGCGACCCGGCGACGTTCCGGTTCATCCACTACTCGGTGCTGCTGCCGGGCCGCTCGCGCGAGGAGGCGATCGCCCGCTATCGCGACGTGCTGTGGGCCATGCAGTGGAAGTACTCCGACATGGAGGCGTCGGCGATCCGCTCGCTGCCGGCCGTGACGCCGCCGCCGTTCGACCGGCCGGATGATGCGCTGGTGTCCGGCAGGGCGACTTGCGGCGGAACCCCTGACGACCTGGTCGAGGCGCTGCTCACCATCAGGGAGCAGGCGGGCGTGCCCGTCGACTTCGTTGCGCGGAGCCACTTCCCGCTGCTCGAGTACGACGCCCAGGTGGATCTGATGCACGAGCTCGCGGAGGGCGTCGCGCACCACGTCTGACGCGTGTCGGCGAGTTGACGGCGCGAACGAATGCCGTCAGGTGGGTATGACCCCTGGGCCAGGCGGGCGATGAAGACACGGCCCTAGGATCCGAGTGCCAGCCCGCCATCCCGGCGTGCCATCCGGCTACGCAACGGCGACCGCTGGCGGAGCCCTGAGGTTCTGGTGAAGGTCGATATCGCGCCGGGCCGCGCGGCGACTCCTCGTGACACCGGCCAGGTCCTGGCACCGGCCGTACGATGAGCGCGCCCGTCCTTCCGCCTCCGGCCATGCCCCCGGCGCAACTCGACGCCATCGTCGCGAGAATCCCCGGGGCCGTGTACCGGCGAGCCTCCGTCGCACCATGGCACTTCTCGTTCGTTAGCGACGCCGTCGAGTCGCTCACTGGCCATGCCGCGTCCGAGATCGTCACGCCGGGCGCGCTGCCCGGAGCCCTGGAGGCAGTCGCCGAAGACCTTCCCGCCGTGGCGGACGCGATCCGGGCCGCAACAGCCAGCGGACAGGCCTACGACGTGGAGTATCGCGTCAGCCACGCGGATGGGACCGTCCGCTGGGTTCATGACCGCGGCCAACCGGAGCACAACGCGACCGGCGGGCCGGCCTGGATCGACGGCGTGATG
Organism: uncultured Chloroflexia bacterium; assembly: GCA_963788375.1. Lineage (GTDB taxonomy): Bacteria > Chloroflexota > Limnocylindria > Limnocylindrales > CSP1-4 > CAIXZV01. The sequence continues at coordinate 1,093,852 of CAWBGT010000001.1, read as the reverse complement.
TTCGACGTCACGGCGCGCAAGCAGGCGGAGGCGGGGCTCGAGCAGCAGCGAGCCAGGCTCCTCGCGCTCATGGAGAGCATCCCCGACAAGATCTACTTCAAGGACGCCGACAGCCGCTTCCAGATGATCGGGAAGGTCACGGCGGAAACCTTCGGCCTGGAGGACCCCGCGCAGGCGGTGGGCAAGACCGACTTCGACTTCTTCAGCAGGGAGCATGCCCAGCCGGCGTTCGAGGACGAGCAGGAGATCATGCGCACGGGCAGGCCCCTGGCCTATCGAGAGGAGCGAGAGACGTGGCCAGATGGCCACGAGACTTGGGCGGCGACGACCAAGCTGCCCTACGCCGATGCCCACGGGAAGATCATCGGCACGTTCGGAATCTCGAGGGACATCACAGCGCACAAGCAGGCCCAGCGGGAGCTCGCCGAGATCAACGAGAGGCTGGAGGCCGCCATCGCGGTGGCGACCGAGAAGACCCTGCAGGCCGAGCTCGCCAACACATCCAAGAGCGAGTTCCTCGCCAACATGAGCCATGAGATCCGCACGCCGATGAACGGCGTCATCGGCATGGTGGGTCTCCTGCTCGACACCGAGCTCGACGAGGACCAGCGACACTACGCGGAGACCGTTCGCACGAGCGGCGAGGCGCTCCTGGACCTCCTGAACGACATCCTCGACTTCTCGAAGATCGAGGCGGGCGGCGTCGAGCTCGAGAGCGTCGAATTCGATCTGCGGGCACTCCTCGACGACTGCGCGGCCATGCCCGCCATGCGTGCACACGCCAAGGGTCTCGAGTTCATCTGTGCAGCCGCACCCGACGTGCCGAGCCAGCTGACCGGCGACCCTGGTCGCCTGCGCCAGGTGCTGGTGAACCTGGCCGGCAACGCCGTCAAGTTCACGGAGCGCGGTGAGATCTCCGTGCGGGCGCGACTGGTGGGCGAGACCGACACCGAGGCCGTCGTTGCCTTCTCGGTGAGGGACACTGGCATCGGCATCGCGCCCAAGGACCAGGGTCGTCTGTTCGAGAAGTTCACGCAGGCCGATGCGTCGACCACGCGCCGCTACGGCGGCACCGGTCTCGGGCTGGCCATCTCCAAACGCCTGGTCGAGTTGATGGGCGGCGAGATCGGGCTCGTGAGCGAGGAGGGTGGAGGTTCGGAGTTCTGGTTCCACGTCCGGCTCGCCAAGAGTGCCGAGCGCGAGCGAACCCTGGTCCCGACCGCGGAGATCGGCGGTGTCCACGTGCTCGTGGTCGACGACAACGCCACTAACCGGGAGGTGCTTGCCGCCCAACTGACGGCATGGGGCGTGCGGTCCGAGGGGGTCAGCGACGGACCGTCGGCGCTGAAGGCACTGAGGACGGCCCGGGCTTCGGGCGACCCTTACCGGGTCGCCATCCTCGACATGCAGATGCCCGACATGGATGGAGCCGATCTGGCCCGGGCCGTCAAGGCGGACGCGACGCTGGAGTCCACCCACCTCGTGCTGATGACGTCGCTCGGACAGCGGGGTGATGCGCGGCGCATGGAGGAGATCGGGTTCGCCGCCTACCTGGTGAAGCCCACTCGGCAATCGGACCTGTTCGACAGCCTGGCCGTGGTCCTCGCGCGGTCCAACGTGGACCAGGCGCCGCAACGGATCGTGACCCGCCACGCGGTGCGCGAGATGCGCCGCGGCGCGACGCGCATCCTGCTCGCCGAGGACAACATCACCAACCAGCAGGTTGCCGTCGGCATCCTCCGGAAGCTGGGGCTCCGGGCGGACCCGGTGCCCAACGGGGTCGAGGCGGTCAGGGCGCTGGAGCTGATCCCGTACGACCTCGTTCTCATGGATGTCCAGATGCCTGGGATGGATGGCCTCGAGGCCACGCGCCAGATCCGCGATCCCGGATCCGGAGTGCTGAACCGCGAGGTTCCGATCATCGCCATGACGGCGCACGCGATGAAGGGCGACCGCGAACGGTGCCTGGAAGCGGGGATGGACGACTACGTCACCAAGCCGATCGTCCCCGAGGCGCTGGCCGCTGCGATCGACCGATGGCTGCCCCAGGCGGACGCGGCTCCCGCGGGGGCCGTGCCGCCCGGACCGGTGCAGCGTGGACCCGAATCGGACACCGCAGGACCGACGGTGTTCGATGCGGAGGGCATGATGGCCCGCCTCATGGACGACGCCGAGCTCGCGAGCCTCGTCGTGCAGGGATTCCTGGACGACGCCCCGAAGCTGATCGAGGCGCTCCGCGACCGGCTCGACGCCCGCGATGCTCCTGGCGCGATGCTCCAGGCCCATACGATCAAGGGCGCGTCTGCCGCCGTCAGCGGCGAGGCCCTGCGTGCGGTGGCCGCCGAGATCGAGCGCTTGGCCGCGACCAATGACGTGGACGCCGCGACCGCCCTCCTCCCGGTGCTCGAGTCCGCATTCGGTCGGCTGCGCGAGGCCATGGCCGGGTTCGAGGCCGAGCTCGGAGCCGTCCCGGACGGCAGCACATGAAGATCCTCATCGCCGACGACGACGTCACGTCCCGCCTCGTCCTCGCGGGCGTGCTTAGGAAGCACGGCCACGACGTGGAGGTCACCGCGGACGGGACCGAGGCCTGGGAGGCGATGCAGCGACCCGATGCACCGCCGCTCGCCATCCTCGACTGGATGATGCCCGGCCTGCCGGGCGTGGAGGTCTGCCGTCTCGTCCGGAGCCTGCCGACGGACCAGCCGCCCTACCTCATCATCCTGACCTCTCGGGGCGAGAAGGCCGACATCGTGGCTGGCCTGGAGGCCGGTGCCGACGACTACCTGGCCAAGCCGTTCGACCCCGGCGAGCTCCGTGCCCGGGTCGACGTCGGCAGACGCATGATTGAGCTGCGGGGCCGCCTTGCGGAGGCCTACGAGGCCATGGCACAGCGGGCCACGCACGACCCTCTGACGGGCATCCTGAACCGCCAGGCCTTCGCCGAGGTCCTGTCGCGGGCGCTTACCGAGGAGCGGCGTCACCACGACGGCCTGGTCCTGGGGATCTGCGACGTGGACGAGTTCAAGTCCGTCAATGACGCGCACGGGCATCAGGTCGGCGACGAGGTGCTATGCGGGCTGGTGCGGCTTGTGACCGGCGCCCTGGGTCAGGACCACGTGCTGGGCCGCCTTGGCGGCGACGAGTTCGTGATCCTCGCCACGCACCTCGGCATGGAAGAGACGGGGACGCTCTTCGAGCATGTCCGGGCCGAGATCGCCAACCACCCGATTCCGACATTGGCGGGGAACCTGTCCATCACCACCACCTTCGGCGTGAGCCGCTGGGCCGAGGGGACCACCGTTGACGAGCTGATTGCGGCCGCCGATGCCGCGCTGTATCGGGCGAAGGGGGGCGGCCGAAACCGGGTAGCGCTGGCCTGAACCGGCCGCGCTGGTCACGCACACCGTCGCCGGCCGGGTCAGCCGCGGACGGCCCGGATCAGCGCCGCGCAGTTTCGTGCGATCCAGGCATCGTCGGCCGCGGCTCGTTCGTCGCCGCCGGCCCCAGCCCAGTGGTGGATCCACGATGCGTTGCCGGCGGCGATCTCGGTCCGGATATTGGCCGTGGAGTGGGCCCGTTCCTCAACGATCACGTCGACGAGCTCCTTCGCCCGCTCCGGCTCGAGCCCGTAGGCCCGGGCGAGGACCCCGAGTCGCGCGATCCCGTCGAGGTTCGCCGGGTGCTGGTCGCGCCGGCCGGGATCGCCGAGCGGACACCAGGTCTCGGCGGTGATCGCGAGGTCCCACAGTGGGCGCCCGGGGGCGGCCATCGCGAAGTCGATCAGCGCCACCACGCGTCCGTCGCGGAAGACCACGTTCTCCGGATAGAGATCGTTGTGGGAGATGACGGGCCCGCCGCCAGGGTCGGCCCAGTCGGTCGCCCAGTCCGCGGTCGCGGACCGGAAGGTGGCTGTCGCCTCGTGGAACCGGCCCACGAGCGCGCCGAGGTCCGCCAGCGCCCGATCCGTCATCGCCCACGCGGGGTAGGGTGGCAGGGGCACGTCGCCATCGATCCAGGTCAGGACCTCGCGGCCCTGGTCGTCCGTACCCAGGTATCGAGGTGCACCGTCGAACCCGACGGACTCGAGATGGAGCAGCAGCTCGCGGACGGCGATTCGCGAGGATCCTCCCGCGCGGCGGACGGTGTCGCCGACACGGACGGGCGCGCCACCGGGGTCCATGCTGCCGACCAGCCGCTGTTCCTCTGTCATGGCCGTATGTTGAACCACCGGTTCCCGGGTCGCTCAAGCATGCTCGGAGATGCTCGATCACGCATCGGCCATGCTTGATCACGCGATTGCATATGCACAGAATGAGTCAGCCGATTCACGCATTACGCCAAATCACACTCACGCAGGTTGAGGCCATGAAGACCCACACCACCCTCGACCTCGACCGCGACCTCCTGGCCGAGGCAGCTGCGGCGCTCGGGACGACCCGTACCACGGACACGGTCCATGCCGCCCTGCGCGAGGCGGTCGCGCGGCAGGCGCGCGCCCGGCTGATGGCCCGCGACTGGAGCAACCTCAAGGAGCTCCTGCCCGAGATGCGTGCCCCGCGGCCATTCCTCCCCCAGACAGACGAGACGGCCGCGGCGCTCGCGGCGGGGCGGCCGTCCGCGGCGAAGACGTCACGGGCGGCCAGACGTCCTCGCCCGACATCGGCGTGACGCCTCGCCGATGTTGACCATCGAGATTGGCGACACGTCGGTCTGGGCGCGCAAGGAGAAGGTCCCGGAGTTCGGGCTGCGGTTCCTTGCCGGCCTCGTCGGCGTGACCGACACGATCGTCATGGAGCTGCTCTACAGCGCGCGCGACGCGGCGGACTACGCCCAGGTCGAGGAAGACCTCGGCGGCTGCGACCTCTACCGGGTCGAGCCGCAGGACTGGGACGAAGCACGGCGGGTGTGGCGGGAGCTCGTCGGTCGAGGCGGTGGTCCGCTGCACAGGCAGGTCGGACACCAGGACCTCCTCACGGCCTCGGTCGCCGCACGGCACGGCCTCACGGTCGTCCACTATGACGCGGGCTTCGATCTCATCGCCTCGGTCACCGGACAGGCGGTCCGTTGGGCGGCGCCACGGGGGAGTCTCGGCTAGTGCCAGTCCTCGGATCGACCCTCTGAGTCATGGAGGGCCGTTGGCACCTTGCCAGGAACACCCGTCGCCCAGGGTGGTGTCGCTGAACGGGCGGCGCGTCTGCGCCTACGGGCACCACGAGAAGACGCGCTGGCGCTGCGTGCGGACAGTCTCTCCATGCCTCCCACGTGGCTCGCGCGTGGATCATGAAGAGCGCGGCGCGGCCCAACCTGGAATGAAGGAGAAGGCTACTGCCTCACAAGCGGCTATCCCGTGCTTGACAAGTGACTAGATGGTCACGTATGGTCCGCGGACATGGACGACGAGGTGTTCCGGGCGCTGGCCGATCCCAGTCGCCGGACGCTGCTCGACCGGCTCTTCGAACGTGATGGCCAGACGACCGGAGAGCTGGAGGCGGCGCTGCCGGACATGACGCGCTTCGGCGTCATGAAGCACCTCCGCGTACTTGAAGGGGCGAACCTCGTCACGAGCCGCAAGGTCGGGCGGGAGCGCCACCACTATCTCAATCCGGTTCCCATCCGCCGGATCCACGACCGATGGCTGGACCGGTACGCGATCCGCGCTGCCGACCAGCTCGCCGACCTCAAGACCATCCTGGAGATCGATCCGATGACGTCCCCCGACACCAGCACCGCGGCCGCTGAGAGCGCTCCGCGTCACGTCTTCGCCACCTTCATCCGGGCGACGCCCGAGGCGATCTGGCGCGCGCTCACGGAGTCGGACTTCACCACCCGCTACTGGTACGGCTCCACTGTCCACTCGGAGTGGACCGCGGGCGCCCCGTGGGAGCTCCATACGGCCCAGGGCCAGCTCGGCATCACGGGCGAGGTGCTCGAGGCCGATCCGCCGCGCCGGCTCGCCGTCACCTACAAGCAGGCCTGGGGTGGCGTCGATGAGCCGCCGTCCCGCGTCACGTTCGAGATCGAGGGCGCAGGTCCCGGCGTCCAGAAGCTTACGGTCGTCCACGAGACCGAGCCGGGCACGACGACCCAGATCGCGGACGTCGCGGCCGGCTGGCCGTTCATCATCGCGGGCCTCAAGACCTTGCTCGAGACCGGCGAGCCGCTGGTCGCCGGCTGAACCCCCTATCACCCGAGAACGCAGAGAGGAGCCACCCAGGCATGGCGAACATGAAGACCACCAAGGCATCCGCGGGCTTCACGGACGAGGAGCGCGAGGCGATGCAGGATCGCGCCCGGGAGGCGAAGACGGAGGCCAGGCGGCGCTCGTCGAAGAAGGCCGACCCCGCCGCCGAGCTGGCCGACCTGCTCGCCAGGATCGCCGAGATGGCGGAGCCCGATCGCTCGCTGGCCGAGCGTGTCCACGCCATCGTGATGGCGGCCGCGCCCGACCTCCAGCCGAAGACGCTGGTACGGGATGCCGGCCTACGCCAAGGACGGCAGGAACATCTGCTTCTTCCAGGCGGCGTCGAAGTTCAAGGTCCGGTACGCGACGTTCGGCTTCCAGCCCGACGCGAAGGTCGACGACGGCTCGATGTGGCCGATTGCCTACGCGCTGGTGGAGCTGACGCCCGACGCCGAGGCCCGGATCGCCGGGCTGGTGAAGAAGGCGGTGGGCTGAGGACGGGCTGCGGCGCAGCCAGGGAGCCGATCAACGGCCGGCCCCGCCGCCAGCCTCCGGCGGCCTGATGCGGTCGCGGACCACTGTGCCCGGCGGGGGCCGTCAGCCTCCGGCCGCCCGGACCGATGCCGGGCGATGCCGGGCGATGCCGGCCGCGGCCCGCTGGTCGCCGACGACATCGGGCCTGAGGTGCCCAACCCGGGACGGGCATGCGCGTAGCATCGCGATCATGATTGGGTCATGGCGCTCGCGGGCACCCGGCGATCGCACGTTCGACGACGCTGGTCGTCGTCGCGCTCGGCCTCGCGACGCGTCGTCGTGTCGGTGCTCGAGGATGTCGTCGGGGTGTCCCAACGCCTCGCCGGTCTACCTCGTCGCGGTGGTCGTCTGCGGGGTCGCGTCGGGAACCTGGGCGGCCGTCGCGGCCGGCGATCGGCGCCTTCCTCGTCTACAACTACTTCTTCACGGAGCCCCTCTACACCTTCACGATCAGCGATCCCGGTGTCCTGCTCAGCGTCGTCCTGCTCCTGTTCGTGGGGATCGTCGTGGGCCAGCTCGCGGCGATGCAGCGCTCCCGGGCCGAGATGGCGCTGGCCCGTGAGCGGGAGGCGCGGGCGGTGTTCGGCGTCTCCAGAGTCCTCGCGACCACGAGAATCGACCGAGCAGGCGCTCGGCCAGATCGCCGACGTGCTCCGCACCGAGGCAGGCATGCAGCGCGTCTGGATCGGGTTCGGCTCGGAGCCGTCGAAGGAGCGCCTTGCCCTCGGACACCTCCCCGGATCGGCCGCGCCGGGCGGGCACCCGGGTCCGCATTCTTCAGCGGAAGCCCGGGGATGATCCCGCGGCGTGGAGCCTTGGTGGTCCAGCCCGGACCGCCGAGCCGCGGCAGCCGCTGGGCTTGACGTCTACCGCGTGCGGATCGAGGCCAGTGGTGAGCCGCTCGGCTCGATCTGGGCCGAGCGCGACACGATCGCTCGGCGAGCCGGACCGAACGCAGACTCGGCTGCTCGCCGCGGCGGCCGACCAGATCGGGCAGGCGGTCGCGCGCGATCGCATCGCCGAGGAGGCCAGGGCGGCCGAGGTCGCCCGCCAGGGTGATGCCCTCAAGACGTCGCTCCTCCAGTCCGTCTCCCACGACTTCCGCACGCCGCTCGCGGTGATCCGCGCCGCCGCCGGCAGCCTCGACTCGGACTCGTCGCTGTCGTCCGGCCGACCGGCACGCGAACACGCAGGCGATCGAGCGCGAGGTCGAGTACCTCAACGCGCTCGTCGCGAACCTCCTCGACATGAGCCGGATCGAGGCGGGCGTGCTCCGCGCCGACCTGGAGCTCTACGACCTCGACGACGCGCTGACGCAGGCCATCGACCGCGTTCGACCGCGTCTCGTCGACCGGCAGCTCGAGCTCGCGGTCGAGCCTGCCGTGGTGCGCGTCGATGCCGTGTTCCTCGACGCCGCCGTCGCGAACGTCCTCGACAACGCCATCAAGTACACGCCGTCGGACGCCCGGATCCGGGTCGCGACGACCAGGGTGGATCGCGGAACGGTGCGGCTCTCGATCGAGGACAGCGGCCCGGGGGTGGCCGACGACGCGCTGCCGCACCTGTTCGACAAGTTCTACCGGGTGCCGGGCGCGCGCGGCGGGTCGCGCGGCGGCCTCGGCATCGGGCTGGCGGTCGTGCGCGGCCTGATCGAGGCGACCGGCGGTCATGTCACGGCACGGCGGAGCGAGCTCGGCGGGCTGGCCATCGACTTCGACCTGCCGGCTGCGGCCGTGTCGACGGAACCGGCAGCGGAGGCCGCACCATGACCGGCCAGCGCGAGGGGGCGCTCATCCTCGTCATCGAGGATGACGGCGCGACCCGCGAGGTGCTGGCGCGAGAGCTGTCCGGGGCGGGGTACCGCGTCGTGGAGGCGGAGGACGCGCGGTCCGGCCTCGAGCGCTTCGCGGCACGCCGGCCGGATCTCGTCCTGCTCGACCTGGGCCTGCCCGACCGGGACGGCTCCGAGGTCATCCGGGCGATCCGGCGCGAGGCGTCCACGCCGATCGTGATCCTCTCCGGGCGGTTCGAGGAGCGCGAGAAGGTCGAGGCGCTCGAGCGAGGCGCCGACGACTACGTGACGAAGCCCTTCGGGGTCGCGGAGCTGCGCGCGCGGATCAGGGTCGCGCTGCGTCACTGCGGCCGGCCCGGCGGGAGATCGAGCAGGGACGACTCCGCGCGGGGCCCATCGAGGTCGACGTCGAGCGGCACGAGGTCACGGTCGCTGGGCGCCGCGTCGAGCTGACGCCCCGGGAGTTCGAGATCCTCAAGGTCCTGCTCACGTACCAGGGCCGGATCGTGACGAAGGGGCGCCTGCTGCGCGCGGTGTGGGGACAGGCGTACCAGGGCGAGGACGACTACGTGTACGTCCACGTGAGCAGCGTCCGCCGCAAGCTCAACGCAGCGGACCCGGCGCTCCGGGCCGGCACGCACATCGTCACGGAGCCCGGGGTCGGGTACCGGATCGCGGACGACGGGCGATCTTCAGGCGATCTTCAGGTCCCCGACGCCCCCTGACCCCGCCTCGCCTCTTGGAGGTGGGGACGATCGTGGGGGCATGGAGACAGGGATCTCGGGCGATGGTGCCCTGACGCGACAGCTCGACGGCGAGCTGCGGCTCGTCCACGAGGCGATCCTCATGGTGGCCGCAAAGGGCGCCATCGCGGGTCGTGGTCGCCGGTCTCACGCCTCGGGCGCCCAGGTCCTGGACCCGGCGTCGGCGCCTGGCCGACGCCTCCGGTGTCCGCCTCGTTCCCCTGTGGACCGCCGACGAGGAGCGACTCGACATCCGGGTCGAGGCGGCGCAGCCATGACCGAGCGACGGGTGCACGTCCTGCTCGTCGAGGACGACGAGAGCCTTCGCTCGATCCTCGCCCGCCACCTCGCGCTCGAAGGGCTTCCGGGTGGCGGAGGCGGCATCAGCCGAGGCGGCGACCGACCAGCTCGCCGACGGCCTCGTCCCGGCGCTCGTCCTCCTCGATCTCAACCTGCCCGGCCGGACGGGGTGGGAGTTCCTGCGCAGCTCGTCCCTCGCCGAGGCCGGCAACCCGCCCGTCGTGGTGACGACGGCGACCACGGTCCAGCCGCGACGGCTGCGCGAGTTCGACGTCGCCGGCTACCTGCCCAAGCCGTTCGCGATGGAGACCCTCGTCGCGACGGTCGAGCGGTTCGTGGGAGCGCGGCCGTGACCGACGTCGTCGTGCTGCTCCTCCTCGTCCTCGCCTTCGCCATCCTCGGCGGCCTCGTGTGGCTCTGCCAGGCGGTGCGCTCGTGATCCCGATCGAGCTCGTCGCCGGCGCTCGCCAGCGCTCCTCGTCGGCGATCTACCTCCTCGTTGCGCTCCTCCGGCCGGAGAAGTTCTGACCGATGCCCGTCACCGACCTGCTCACCCTCGCCCTGCTGCTGGCCCTCGTCGCGCTGGTCACGCCCTTCCTGGGCCGCTACATCGCGGCCGTCCTCGAGGGCCGGCCGCATCCCCTCGTGCGCGTGCTCGGGCCCGTGGAGCGCGTGATCTACCGCATCGCCGGGACCGACCCGGCCCGTGAGCAGGGCTGGCGAGCCTACGCCGGATCCGCTGCTCGTGTTCAGCCTGCTGTCGATCCTCGTGCTCTACCTCCAGCAGCGGCTCCAGGCGTCGCTGCCCCTCAACCCGACCGGCGCGCCGGCCGTCCCCCCGGACCTCGCGCTCAACACGGCCGTCAGCTTCACCACCAACACGAACTGGCAGAACTACGCGGGCGAGAGCGCGATGGCGCACCTCACGCAGGCCGTCGGGCTCGCGGTCCAGAACTTCCTGTCGGCGGCGGTCGGGCTCGCGATCGCGATCGCGCTCGTCCGGGGGATCACGCGGCGGATGTCGCCGACCATCGGCAACTTCTGGGTCGACGTCACCCGGTTCACGCTGTACGTGCTGCTGCCGATCGCGTTCGTCGCCGCGATCGTCCTGGTGTGGCAGGGCGTGCCGCAGACGTGGTCGGGGGCGGCCACCGTGACGGGGCTCGAAGGGCATGCGCAGTCGATCTACCTCGGCCCGATCGCCTCGCAGGAGGCGATCAAGGAGCTCGGCACGAACGGGGGAGGGATCGTCAACGCGAACTCGGCGCACCCGTTCGAGAACCCCACCCCGCTCACGAACCTGCTCGAGCTGCTCCTGATCCTGGTCATCCCGTTCTCGCTCACCGCGACGTTCGGGGTCATGGCCGGGGACCGGCGGCAGGGCTGGGCGATCTTCGCCGGCATGGCGGCCATCTTCGCCGTCGCCGCCGCGGCGGGCATCCTCGCCGAGCACGCAGCCAACCCGCTCCTGCCGGCGGGCCTCGACCAGGGGCTCGGCAACATGGAGGGCAAGGAGCTCAGGTTCGGCGCCTCGGGCGGCGGACTCTGGGCCGCCGTCACCACCGGGACGAGCACGGGCGCGGTGAACGCGATGCACGACAGCCTGACGCCGCTGGGCGGCCTCGTGCCCCTGTTCCTGATCCTGCTCGGCGAGATCACGCCGGGCGGCGTCGGGGCCGGGCCTGTACGGGATGCTCGTGTTCGCCCTGCTCACGGTCTTCATCGCCGGGCTCATGGTCGGGCGGACCCCCGAGTACCTCGGCAAGAAGGTCGAGAGCTACGAGATGAAGATGAGCATGCTCGTGGTGCTCGTGCTCTCGGTGGGCGTCCTCGGCTTCACGGCGCTTGCGACCGTGACGGACGCCGGCCGGGCCGGGCCGCTGAACGCCGGCCCGCACGGCTTCACGGAGATCCTCTACGCCTTCGCGAGCCAGGTCGGCAACAACGGCTCCGCCTTCGCGGGCCTGTCCGGCAACACGGTCTTCTACAACGTCACCGGTGCGCTCGCGATGCTGATCGGCCGCTTCGCGATGATCATCCCGATCCTCGCGATCGCCGGCTCGCTCGCGGCCAAGCGGCGGCTCGCGCCATCGGCCGGCACGTTCCCGACGACGGGCGGCATGTTCGTGGTGCTGCTCGTCGGGGTGGTCGTGATCGTCGGCGCCCTCAACTTCCTCCCGGCGCTCGCCCTCGGTCCCATCGCCGAGCAGCTCCTCCAGCAGGCCGGGACGGTGTTCCCGTGACGCTCGACACCACCCGTGGAACCCGGCGCTTCCAGCGCTTCGTCGTCTTCGGGCGGGCGCAAGCCGGAGGCCCAGCCGCCGCGCTCGCGGGGCATCATGGACCCGGCGCTGCTCCGCGCGGCGCTGCCCCAGGCGGTCCGCAAGCTCGACCCGCGCTCGCTCGCCCACAACCCCGTGATGTTCGTCGTCGAGCTCACGGCCATCCTCGTGACCGCGATCGCGGTGCTCGCCGCCGCCGGCGTGGTCGAGGCGGCGCCGGAGTCGGACCTGCGGTTCGACGTCCAGATCGCCGCCTGGCTCTGGTTCACGGTCCTGTTCGCCACGTACGCGGAGGCCGTCGCCGAGGCGCGCGGCCGCGCACAGGCGGCAACCCTCCGGCGGACCCGGAGCGTCACGATCGCCCATCGCCGGGCCGCCGACGGCACGCTGGCCGAGGTCGGCAGCGCGGAGCTCCGCGTGGGCGACGTGGTCGTCGTCCGCGAGGGCGAGACGATCCCGTCGGACGGGGACGTGATCGAGGGCGTGGCCTACGTCAACGAGGCCGCCATCACCGGCGAGTCCGCGCCGGTCCTCAAGGAGCCCGGCACCGACATCCGCTCGAGCGTGACCGGCGGCACCACGGTGGTGTCCGACCAGCTCGTCGTCCGCGTCTCGGCCAATCCCGGCGAGACCTTCCTGGACCGGATGATCAGGCTCGTCGAGGGCGCGCAGCGCCAGAAGACGCCCAACGAGCTCGCCCTCTCGATCCTGCTCGCCGGCCTGAGCCTCGTGTTCCTGCTGGCGACCGTGACGCTCCGGCCCTACGCCGCGTACGCCGGTGCCGAGGTGGGCGTCGTGGCGCTGGTGGCGCTGCTCGTGTGCCTCATCCCGACCACCATCGGCGGCCTCCTGTCCGCCATCGGCATCGCCGGGATGGACCGCGTCGCGCGCTTCAACGTGCTCGCGATGAGCGGCCGGGCCGTGGAGGCCGCGGGCGACGTCGACGTGATCCTGCTCGACAAGACCGGCACGATCACGTTCGGCAACCGGCTCGCCTCGCAGATCGTGCCGGCGCCCGGCGTCGCCGAGCCCGAGGCCCTCGAGCTCGCGCTGCTGTCGTCGATCCGCGACGAGACGCCCGAGGGCCGGTCGATCGTGGCGCTCGCGCGTCGGCGCCTGGCCGAGCTCGGCCTTCCCGGCGGCGACGGCGACGACGAGACGATGCGGCGCCTGGGTGACCGCATCGCGGAACAGCGCGACTTCTCGGCCGAGACGCGCAGCAGCGGGGTCGTGCTCACGGACGGTGGAGTCGTGCTCAAGGGCGCCGTCGACGCCGTCGCGCGCGACCTCCCGGACGGTCTTCCGCCGGCGCTCATCGGGGAGTCGGATGCCATCGCCGGCCGAGGCGCCACGCCGCTGGCGCTCCGTCTCGACGCGCGGCCGATCGGCCTCATCGAGCTGAAGGACACCGTGAAGCCGGGACTCGCGGCGCGGTTCGACGAGTTCCGGCGGATGGGCGTGCGCACCGTGATGATCACCGGCGACAACCGGTTGACGGCCGCCACGATCGCCCGTGAGGCCGGCGTGGACGACTACGTCGCGGAGGCCCGGCCCGAGGACAAGATCGCCCTCATCCGCCGGGAGCAGGGCGAGGGCCACCTCGTGGCGATGACCGGGGACGGCACGAACGACGCACCGGCCCTGGCCCAGGCGGACGTCGGGATCGCCATGAACAGCGGCACGTCCGCGAGCAAGGAGGCGGCCAACATGGTCGACCTCGACTCGGATCCCACGAAGCTGCTCGAGGTCATCGCGATCGGCAAGCAGCTCCTGATCACCCGCGGATCGATCACCACCTTCTCCATCGCGAACGACGTCGCCAAGTACTTCGCCATCCTGCCGGCGCTCTTCGCCGGGGTCTACCCGCCGCTCGATGCGCTCAACGTGATGCGGCTGTCGACGCCCGAATCCGCGATCCTCTCGGCGGTCATCTTCAACGCGCTCGTGATCGTGGCGCTCATCCCGCTGGCGCTCCGCGGCGTGGCCTTCCGGGCTGCACCGGCGAGCGTCCTCCTTCGCCGCAACCTGCTCGTCTACGGCCTCGGCGGGATCGTCGTGCCGTTCGTGGGCATCAAGCTGATCGACGTCCTCGTGACGGCGGTCGGTCTCGCGTGAGGTCACCGATGTCTGCGCTGGTGGCGCCTCTACCTCCGGCCCGCGCTGGCCGTCCTCGTCGCTCTCACGGCGATCACCGGCCTCGCCTATCCGGCGGCCGTGACCGCGGTGGCCCAGGTGGTCTTCCCCTCGCAGGCGAACGGGTCGATGATCGTGGCCGATGGACGCACGGTGGGCTCCACGTTGATCGGCCAGACCTTCTCCGGCGAGCGCTACTTCTGGGGTCGCCCATCCGCGGCGGGATCGGGCTATGACGGCATGGCGTCGGGCGGCTCGAACCTCGGCGCCGACCAGTCGTGCGCTGATCGAGCGCGTGCAGGCCGACATCGACCGGCTCCGCGCCGCGAACGGCGGCGCGCCGATCCCGGTGGACCTCGTGACGGCCTCGGCGTCGGGCCTCGACCCCGACATCAGTCCAGAGGCTGCCGCGTACCAGGTCGCGCGCGTGGCCGCGGCCAGAGGGCTCGACCCTGCGGCCGTGAGCGCCGCCGTCGCCCGGCACACCGAGGGCCCGCTGCTCGGTTTCCTGGGCCAGCCGCGGGTGCATGTCCTCGAGCTCAACCTCGACCTGGACGGGATGCTGCGATGAGGGACATGGAGCGCGACGCATTCGACGTCCGTCCATCGCCCGACGAGCTCCTCGAGCGGTACCGTTCCGAGGCGGTCACCGGGCATGGGCGGCTACGGCTGTACCTCGGAATGGCACCCGGCGTCGGCAAGACCTACCGGATGCTCGAGGAAGGGCACCGACGGGCGGGCCGCGGCACGGACGTCGTCGTGGGGTACGTGGAGGCACACGGGCGACCTCTGACCTCGGCGCTCGTTGCCGGTCTCGAGGTCGTGCCCCGCCGGAGCATCACGCACCGCGGCATCACGGTCGAGGAGATGGACACCGACGCGGTGCTCGTGCGCCGGCCCACCGTCGTCCTCGTGGACGAGCTCGCGCACACCAACGTGCCTGGATCGTCGCGCGAGAAGCGATGGCAGGACGTCGAGGTCATTCGCGACGCCGGCATTCACGTGGTCTCGACGATGAACATCCAGCATCTCGAGTCGCTGAGCGACGCGGTCGCGACGATCACGGGGGCGCCGGTCAACGAGCGCCTGCCCGACGACGCGCTGCTCCACGCCGACGAGATCGAGCTGGTGGACATGAGCCCGCACGCACTTCGCCAGCGGATGCGACACGGCAACGTCTACCCGCCCGATCGTGCACAGGTGGCGCTCGAGCACTTCTTCACGGAGACCAACCTCACGGCCCTCCGCGAGCTGTCACTCCGCGCGGTTGCCCAGCGCGTCGAGGATCAGCTCGAGGACGCGAGCCACGCGACGCTGCCACTCGTCCGCGAGCGGGTCATGGTGCTTGTCGATGGCAGCCCGAGGTCGGGGCGAGCGGTCCGGCGTGCCGCGTCACTGGCGGGCGCCCTCCACGCCGGGCTCGTGGCGCTGGTCCCTCCCGCCGTGACTGTCGACGCCATGCCGTTCGACCAGGCCCGGGACCTTCGCGAGGCGATCGCCGTAGCAGTCGACCTCGGTGCGCGACTGGTGCAGCTCGGCGCGGGCGACGCCGCTGAGGAGGTGGGCACCGTCGCGCGAGATCTGGGCGGAACCCACCTGTTCCTGCCGCACACGTTGCCGGGGAGGCTGGATGGGTTCCGGCGTCGCTCTCTCTCGGACCGGATCGCCGAGCAGCTGCCCGACGTGGACATTCACGTCGTCGGCGGGGGCTGAGCCCCCGGCGGTGTCGAGACCCGTACTGGGGCGGGTCCCCGGCCTGAACGTCAGCCGACGCCGCCCGTCCCGAACTGGCGATCACCCGCGTCGCCCAGCCCGGGCATGATGTAGCCCTTGTCGTTGAGCTGGCGGTCCAGGGCGGCCGTGTAGATGTCGACCTCCGGGTGCGCCTTGAGCACCGCTTCGACGCCTTCAGGGGCGGCGATCAGGTTGACGAGCTTGATCCGGACGGCGCCCCACTTCTTGAGAACCTCGATCGCCGCCGTGGCGGAGCCGCCGGTCGCGAGCATCGGGTCCAGGATCAGGCACAGGTCCACGTTGGCGCTGTCCGGGAGCTTGTTGTAGTACTCGACCGGGCGCAGCGTCCGCTCGTCGCGGAACAGGCCAAGGTGCCAGACCTGCGAGGTGGGCATGAGCTCCAGGAATGCGTCGACCATGCCCAGGCCGGCGCGCAGGATGGGGATGAGGCCGATCCGGTCGGCAAGCTCCTCGGCGTCCATCAGCTCGATGGGCGTCCGGATCTGGAGCGGCTGGGTGTGCGAATCCGCGAGCGCCTCGTAGCCCAGCAGCCAGGAGAGCTCCCGCACGACCTCGCGGAACTTCTTGGGCTCGGTGTCCTCGTCCCGCAGGATGCCCAGCTTGTGGCGCACGGCGGGATGCTGGGACACATGGAGGTTTGGCCAGTTCGCCACGGGGATCCCTCACGCTGATCGGGTCGGGCGGCGAAACCGCCCGGGCGGCACGGCCTGCCGGTCGAGGTTGAAATCCTAGCGCGATAGCGGCCGCCGCGGCAGGAGATCGCGCCACGCCGGGTGGTACGGCGCCCATAGCGCTATGCTCGGCGGATGGCCACCACGACGCCCAAGTCCGCCGCCCGCCCGTCCGCCGCCCGCCCGTCCGGCACAACCCGCAACGCCCGGTGGGCCGTCCCGCCGGTGCTCGTGCGCCAGGTGCGCAACGGCGTGGTCGAGTCGGTCCACCGCGGTGACATCGTCGAGGTGGACGCGACCGGCCGGATGCTCCACCTCCTGGGCGATCCGGACCGCGTGGTGTACCTGCGCTCGACGGTCAAGCCGCTGGGCCTGGTGGCGCTGCTGCGGGCCGGCGGGCGCACGGAGTTCGACCTGACGACCGAGGAGCTCGCCGTCATGGCGTCGAGCCATTCGGGCGAGGACCTCCACGTGCGCACGATCCAGGCGATGTACCGCCGGATCGGCATCTCGCAGGCGATGCTGACCTGCGGGACCGAGGGAATGCCGCTCGACGCCGTCACGGCCGCGCGCCTGGCGAGGGACGGCGAGCGTCCGGGACCGCTCCGCCACATGTGCTCGGGGCAGCACTCGGTGTTCATCCTGCTCGCCAAGCTGGGTGACTGGGAGCCGGAGACCTACTGGCAGGCCGAGCATCCCGCGCAGGCCGCCTACCGAGAGACGGTGGGTGCCCTGTTCGGGATTGCCTCCGACCGGCTGGTGACGGGCATCGACGGGTGCGGGCTCCTGACCTACGCCTTCCCGCTGCGCGAGGTGGCGCGCGCCTATGCGACCCTGGCCGATCCCGAGTCGATCCCCTCGGCCGACGCGCGCGCCCCGCTGGCCCACCATCTCCTCGCGGTCCGGGATGCGATGACGGCCCACCCCGAGCTCGTCGGGGGCAACCGGGACCGGCTGGACACGTCGCTGATGAAGGCGGCGCCCGGCCGCCTGGTGTCCAAGAGCGGCATGGAGGCCCTGCGCGGCGTCGGGATCCTGCCCGGTGCCCGTGGTGCCGGGTCTCCGGCATCCGGGCTGGCCCTCAAGATCGAGGACGGCGACGGGTACGAGCGCGGCACCTGGGCCGCGAGCGTTGAGGCGCTTCGGCAGGTCGGGGTGCTGGAGGGCCAGGCGCTCCGGGTGCTCGCGCGCTACCACCGTCCGCCCGACCTCGATCCGCACGGCCGGGTCGCGGGCGAGGCCGTCGCCTCGTTCGATCTCGCGCCGGTGGGCGAGCTCACCGGCTGAGCGTTAGTCTCCTGGGCGCGGCCGTCTCGAGGGCTCTGACACCCCGGGTGCGGCCACCCACCTCCCCGTCCCGCGGAGGCGCCACGATGACGTTCCAGGGAGATCCGTACCGGACGCTCGGCGTGGCGCCCGATGCCTCCCTGAACGAGATCCGCTCCGCCTACCGCCGGCTTGCGAAGACGTATCACCCCGACACGGCGGGCGAACGAGCCCTGCCGCGGTTCCTCTCGATCCGCCTTGCGTACGAGCAGCTGGTGGACGCGGAAGGGCGGCTGCGACCCCGGACGGCCTGGGGTGCGGGTGCGTTCCCGACGGCGGCCCGGGAGCCGTGGCGCGCCGACCCCGCGAGGGCTCGCGCATCCAGGGATGCCTGGCGGGCTCGCCGGGCCGCCGGCGGATCGGCGCCTGGCGGATCTGGCACCCACGGACCGGCCGGGAGTGCTGGAACGGGCACCGCCGGGAGTGCTGGAACGGGCACCGCCGGGTCGGACGGACCGGACCCGTCGACCCACCAGGGCCGGGGGACGGAGCCGGGAAGGTCGCGCCCGGGTGGCGGCGAGCGGCAGCATCACCGGCGGGGTCCGCGGAAGGCAACGCCGGGCTCCACCACGTACGACGAGGCGGCCGCAACCCCGCTCGACCCCGAGTGGGATGGCGGTGCCTGGTACGGCCCGTCGTCGGGGACGTACTGGACCATCAACCCGCGTGAGTACGCGGATCCCCGCAAGCACGGCCCCGAGTACCTTGCCCGCGCCCGGCGGGCACCCAACGGCGAACGAGGGGAGCCGGACGGGCCCGGCGAACCGGGCGGGCCCGACACCCCCGGGTGGCCCCACCCGGGCGACCCCGCTGGGCCCGGGCCTGGGGACGGGCCAGCGCCCGACGATGCCGCCCGGGGTCCCGCCCCGGCGACGGGGGGCGGATCTGGGGCCGGACGCTGGCGCTGGCAGGACCCCCACGCCACCGCCACGGATGGCGGGGCGGCAGAGTGGGGGACCCGTGCCTGGACCTTCGACGATCGCGGCGACGCGGGTCCAGCCTGGGCCCCGGGGGCCGATGCCCGTGCCCGGCACGCAGGGCTGGACAGGCCCACAGGCGGGGGCGCGGACCCGGATACGGCGCCGCTGCCCGACCTCGAGTCGCTCGCCCGCCGTCTCGCCCCGGCCAGCCTGCTCGCGCTCGCCCGGCGGCCCGGCCGCCGCTGGCGGCTGCTGATCGCGCTGATCGGCTGGCCGCCACTCGGCTACGCCCTTGGAGCCCTGCTCTCGGATGTCACGGGCTGTGCGAGCTTCTCCGCATCCTGCCCCGAGCCCCTCCCCGCGGTGCTCCTGCTGGCCCAGCCGCTTGTGATCGCGGGCCTGTACGCGGCCCCCGTCCTCGCCGCCATCGTGGCGTTCGCCGCCCTGGTCGCGATCACCGTCGCCATCCCGGTGGCCGCTGTCCTGTCCGTTGGATCCCTGCCCCGTGCGGAGGTCGAAGCCGCCGTGCTTGCCGTGCTGGTGCTCGTCGCCTACGTGGTGGGTCTCATCGGGGCCGCGATACGGCTGTGGAATCGACCCCGGTCGGCCGACCCCGAGCCGTAGACTGGCCCCATGCGCCGAACCGACAGCGCCGACATCTCTGCAGCAGCCCAGGAATACCTGCTCGCCCTGCGGGTGATGGGCTCGGAGGGACGGGTGGCGACATCGGCGCAACTGGGGCGGCACGTGGGTGTGTCGACCCAGGCGGCCAGCGAGATGTGCCGGCGCCTCGCCTCGGACGGGCTCCTCGAGCCGGCCACGGGCCGCGGCCTGGCGCTCACGACCGCGGGCCGGACTGCCGCCGATGCCATCTTCCGCCGTCATGCGCTGCTCGAGTGGCTGCTCACGTCGGTCGTCGGGCTGTCCTGGGCGGAGAGTGACGTCGAGGCGATGCGCCTGCAGGGGGCGCTCTCGCCACGCGTGGAGTCCAAGCTGGACGAGCTTCTGGGACACCCGGAGACGTGCCCGCACGGCAATCCCATCGACCTCGAGACCGCGCGACGCCGCCCAGCCGGGATCCCGCTCTCGGAGCTGGAGTCCGGGGCCAGGGCCACCGTCCTGCGGATCACCGAGGAGGCCGAGGAGGATCCTGGCCTGTTGTCCTACCTGGAGGCGCGCGCCCTCACCCCTGGCGCCCTCATCACCGTGCTGGCTCGCTCGGAGTCGCTGGATTCGCTCACGCTGGACGGACCCCGCGGGCGCGCGACGCTCGGGCTCAGGCCCGCAGCCCTGATCCGCGTCCTGCCGGGCGAGGCGGACGCCGCACTGTTCCACCAGGTCCCGGCACCGCTCGGAGCCTGACCGGCCGGCTTTGGGCGCCGACGCTGCCGTCGGCCGGGTGTCCGATCGCCTGCCCGGGGCTCTGCCGCCGCTGTGGCCCCCGCCGCTCTGGCCCCACGCCGCTCGTCGATCACGCCGTCAGATGTCCACCCGCCGGACCGCATGCGCTCGCCGCCGCGCTCTCTGTGCCCGTTGCCCGCCCAGTGGACCGTATCCGTCTGCGTGGCGTGGCGTCCTGCCAGGTGCCCGCCCGGGAGACATTCGCGGGTGCTCCGCGCCGATGAGAAGGTCAAGGTGCTGGCGTCGGGAGCGCGACCGGCGAGCCATGCAATCGACCCGCGCCGCCGCCGGGTGTCGGCCGTCTGCGGCCCCTCACGGCCTCAGCCGTCCGGCGCGATCCCGGTGGCAGGCCGCCGCGGCGTCGAGTCGGGGTCCTTGGAAAGGTCGGGGAACATGCGCCCGGTCACGATCGCGAACGGAAGGAGCAGCGCCCAGGACACCATGCCCGCGGTGGGGGAGACCAGGACGGCGACGGGGATGGAGAACGCCATCACGATCGGACCGCGGACCAGCTGGAGGTGGAGGAACCGCCGGCGCCTCGGCGTGACCGAGCTAGCGAGGTAGTCCGGCCGTCGCAGGGCCATCAGCCAGATCAGCCACATGGCGAGCCCGGTGAACACCTGGCATGCCGCATAGGCGACGACGCTGGTGACGTTGGGCGTGTGCGCGGCGAGGGCCGCCGTGAAGAACGGCTGCATCGCGATGCCGAACAGGAACAGCAGGTTGGCCCACAGGACGCCACGACTGGTCCGGAGCAGGAGCGCGAACACCGACCTGTGGCTCATCCAGTAGGAGCCAAGGACGTAGAAGCCGATGGCGACCGCGATGAGCTGGCTCGGCTGTCGCAGCATCTCGCGAAGGGCCGCCTCGTAGGCCGCCTCGCTGGTCTCGGGCGGGCGGACGTCCACGAGCATCAGCGTGATGGCGATCGCCATGACAGCATCCGAGAAGAAGACGACCCGCTCGAAACGCACCGAAGTCCGCCAGTCGGGGTGCTCGGCGGCCATTGGTTCGAGTGGCCCCGGCGACTGGAGGGGGACAGGAGCAGTTGGGATCGGCGTCGCGGGGGAGGGCGCTGGCGCTGCCGGGATCGTCGTCGCGGCGGAGGGCTCGTCCACCGGCGCACTGTGGAGCCTTGGACCCGATCCCGGCAGTGCCGAAGGTACCGAGCCCGCGTTCGTGCTGGCCCAGGTCGGGCGTCCGCAATGACGCGCCCTACAATCGGGCCATGCCCTCTGACATTCGGGTCCGCATCGCGCCCAGCCCCACCGGCCCACTCCACATCGGGACGGCGCGGACGGCGCTGTTCAACTACCTGTTCGCGAGGCACACCGGAGGCACGTTCGTCCTCCGCCTCGAGGACACCGATGTCGCGCGGAGCACCGTGGCATTCGAGAAGGACATCCTGGAGGGCCTCCACTGGCTGGGCATCACGTGGGACGAGGGCCCCGGTGTGGACGGCCAGCCGGAGACCGGCCCGTACGCCCCGTACCACCAGATGGCGCGCCTGCCGGACTACGCCGCGGCGGCGCAGGACCTCCTTGCGAAGGACGCCGCCTACCCCTGCTACTGCACGCTGGAGGAGCTGGACGCGGACCGCAAGGCGCAGGAGGCGGCGAAGCTGCCGGCGCGCTACCTGGGACGCTGCGCGCCGCTGACCGTCACGGACCGGGAGGCCAGGGTTGCAGAGGGTCGCCGCGGGGCCCTGCGCTTCCGGGTCAGGCCCGGCATCGTCGGCTGGAACGACCTGGTCCGCGATCGGGTCGAGATCGACACGGCCAACCTGGGCGGCGACTTCGTCATCGTGCGGGCGGACGGCAACCCGCTCTACCACTTCACCGTGGTCGTGGACGACATGGCAATGCGCATCAGCCACGTGATCCGCGGCGAGGACCACGTCAGCAACACGCCCAAGCACATCCTGCTGTTCGAGGCGCTCGGCTACCCGCTGCCGGTCTTCGCCCACCTGCCGCTCATCCTCAACCCCGACGGGACCAAGATGAGCAAGCGCAAGAGCCAGACCGCGGTCTCCGACTACGTGGCCCAGGGCTTCATCCGCGAGGCGCTCGTCAACTACTTCGCGTACCTGGGCTGGTCGCCGGGTACCGAGGAGGACGTGCTCACGATCGGCGAGATCGTGGACCGCTTCCAGCTGGACAAGGTCCAGAAGGGCGGCGCGCGCTTCGATCGCGATCGCCTGGAGTGGCTCAACGGCCAGTGGATCCGGCGCCTGGACGACGACGACCTGGTCGAGCGGCTGCTGCCGTTCCTGGAGGCTGCGGAGGCGGCCGGCCAGATCGACCGCACGCCGTCCGGCGACGAGGTCCGCACGCTGCTCCCGATCGTGCGGGATCGCCTGGCCACGCTGGCCGCGATCGTCGACGTCGTCGGCTTCCTGTGGGTGGACGACCCGGCGATCGAGGCCGAAACGATGATCCCCAAGCGCTGGGACCGCGCGACGACACGGGACGGACTCATTGCCGTGCGAGAGGTGCTCGCCGCCCACGACGAGGTCACCTGGGTGGCGGACGAGCTTGAGCCGCCGTTGAGGACGCTGGCCGAGACACGCGGCTGGAAAGCCGGCGACCTGTTCATGGCCATCCGTGTCGCCGCGACAGGGAGGACCGCCACACCGCCCCTGTTCGACACGCTGGCGGCGCTGGGCCGGGACCGGACGCTTGCCCGCCTGGCTGCCGCGGCCGAGCGGCTCGGGGCGTCGGACTGAGCAGCTCCGGAACAGGAAGTGAACACGCCGTGAACACGGTGTTAACGAGCGAGCCGGACGATGACCGGCACATGGCCCGCACCATCCTCGTCGTGGACGACGAGACGACCCTCCGCGAGACCCTCGTCGAAGCGCTCGAGCTCGAGGGATACCGCGCGATCCCTGCCGCCGACGGCCGCGAGGCCCTGATCCGGTTTCGGGCGGACCCGCCGGACCTGGTCCTGCTGGATGTGATGCTGCCCGAGCTGTCCGGTGTCGAGGTATGCCGGATCTTGCGAGCCGAGTCCGCCGTGCCGATCATCATGCTGACCGCGCGCGATGGCGAGGTGGACAAGGTGGTGGGACTCGAGCTCGGCGCGGACGACTACGTCACCAAGCCGTTCAGCCTGCGCGAGCTGACCGCCCGCATCCGGGCGATCTTCCGGCGGGCCGAGCAGGCCGCCGCGACCCAGGCGCAGCCGGTGATCGACCTCGGGCGCGTCGAGATTGACCTGGCCGGCCACCGGATGATGCGCGATGGCCAGGCTGTCCCGCTCAAGCCCAAGGCCTTCGAGCTGCTCGCGTTCCTGGTCCGGAACCCCGGCCAGGTCTTCACCCGCGAGCAGCTCCTGGAGCGGGTCTGGGGCTACGACTACGCGGGTGAGACCCGCACCGTGGACGTGCACGTCCACTGGCTCCGGGCCGAGCTGGAGGAGGACCCGGCGACGCCCAAGCTCCTCCACACGGTCCGCGGCGTGGGCTACGTGTTCCGCCGGCCCGCCTGACAGACCGGCGCCGGGATCCTCCGCCCCTGCGCCACGAGGACCATCACCTGCGGCCCGTGGCACCTCCAGCCCAGGGCCCGTGGTTGTGTCACGTGGGACACTTGGGCTCCGTGGAGGAACCATGCAGGTCGATCACGAGGCGCCCGGAGTGCAGGACGGCCCCCCGGTCACCGACCCGGGAGGCAGCCCCGGCCCGCCGCTTGCCGGCGGCGCACCGTCGGTCACTGGCGCCCGGACAGCTCCCCAGGCATCCGCGTTCCCGCCTATCGGCGACTACGCGTTCCTGTCGGACGGCGAGGTGACGGCGCTCGTGGCACCCAGCGGAACGGTCGAGTGGATGTGCCTGCCGCGGTTCGACTCGCCCAGCGTGTTCGGCTCGATCCTGGATCGGGACGCGGGCGGGTTCCGCCTGGGTCCAGCGGACGTGATGGTCCCGGCCGCACGGCGCTACCTGCCCGGCACCATGGTCCTCGAGACGAGCTGGGAGACGGCGGGCGGCGGCTGGGCCATCGTGCGCGATGTCCTGCTGATCGGTCCCTGGCACCACACCAAGAGTCGATCGCGGACCCACCTGCGGGCGCCCACGGACTACGACGCGGAGCACGTGCTGCTGCGCACCGTCCGCTGCGTCAACGGCGAGATGCAGCTGACGATGGACTGCGAGCCGGTCTTCGACTACGGGCAATCGGTGGGGGAGTGGTCATACCCGGGGGAGGACTACCTGCAGGGTGTGTGCCGCGGCGCGGACGGGGTGGAGATCACGCTCACGAGCGATCTCCGCATGGGCTTCGAGGGTCCGCGCGCCATCGCCAGGTCGATGATCAAGGAGGGCGAGACGCGCTTTGTCGCGATGTCCTGGGGCTCGGGCCGTCCCCCGATGTCGTTTGCCGAGGGCCGGGAGCGACTCGTGTGGACCGCCCACCACTGGCAGCACTGGCTCGCGAGGGGCCGGTTCCCGGATCACCCATGGCGCTCGCACCTGCAGCGCTCCGCGCTCACGCTCAAGGGCCTGGCGTATGCGCCGACCGGCGCCATCGTCGCGGCCGCAACGACATCGCTGCCGGAGACCCCGGGTGGCGAGCGCAATTGGGACTACCGCTACAGCTGGGTCCGCGATTCCACGTTCGCGCTGTGGGGCCTGTACACGCTGGGTTTCGACTGGGAGGCAAACGACTTCTTCTACTTCCTCGCGGATATGGCCGCCGCGGATGGCGGCGTCCAGGTGATGTACGGCATCGGCGGCGAGCGCGACCTGCCGGAGCGGACCCTGGACCATCTCTCGGGTTACGACGGCGCCCGGCCGGTGCGCGTTGGGAACGCGGCCTTCGGGCAGCGCCAGCACGACGTCTGGGGCGCCATCCTCGACTCCTTCTACCTGCACACCTCGTCCCGGGACCGCCTGGACGATCGCATGTGGTCCATCCTCCGCGGCCTCGTGGAGACGGCCATCGGGGAGTGGCGTGAGCCGGACCGCGGCATCTGGGAGGTCCGTGGCGGGCCCAGGCACTTCACGTCGTCCAAGGTCATGTGCTGGGTCGCGGCGGACCGCGGCGTCCGCCTTGCCCTCCTCCGGGGCGAGCACCAGATCGCCGAGCGATGGCAGGCTGCGGCCGACGAGATCAAGGCCGACGTGCTGGCCAACGGTGTTGATGCCCGCGGCGTGTTCACGCAGCATTACGACACGACCGCACTGGACGCGTCGCTGCTCCTCCTGCCACTTGTGCGCTTCCTGCCGGCAGGCGACGAGCGGATCCGGAAGACGGTCCTTGCGATCGCGGATGAGCTGACCGACGATGGCCTGGTCCTCCGCTACCGGACCGAGCACACCGACGACGGCCTGTCCGGAGCCGAGGGCAGCTTCACGATCTGCTCGTTCTGGCTCGTGTCGGCACTCGTCCAGATCGGCGAGCTTGACCGTGGCCGTCGCCTGTGCGAGCGACTGCTGTCGCTCTCGAGCCCGTTGGACCTGTACGGCGAGGAGATCGATGCGCAGACTGGCCGCCAGCTGGGCAACTTCCCACAGGCCTTCACGCACCTCGCACTGATCAACGCCGTGATGCACGTCATCGACGCCGAAGCTCGCCACCCGTTGTCCGGCATGCACCCGCAGCCCTCCTCGGACGCGCGACGCGGACGGGCGACCGCAGCCTCGATGGGGCCCCGGACGGAGGACGACCCGCGCAACGGCGGGTGACGGGCGCGGGCCGACCTGCCGGCGGTCGGGTGCTGTCGGGCGTCAGGCGTTCTTGGCGACGATGCGCTCCAGGACCTCGCCCGCGTCCTCGGCGGCGTCGATCATGTTCTCCATGGCGGTGTAGATGTCACGCCACTTGATGACCTCGATCGCATCGTGTCCTTCACGGAACAGGCGCGCCACGGCGGCGCGGGACAGGCCGTCCGCCTCGTTCTCCAGGTCGTGGACGGCCTTGAGGTTGGGCTCCAGGTTCTTGAGCCCCTCAAGCTTGCTGATGGCCTCGTTCAGCTGGCCCGCCTGGGCGGACAGGATGCCTGCCATGCGGCGCGCATCGTCGGTCGGCTCCTTGACGTCGTAGATGACGAATGTCTCGGCGACCTCTTGAATCCGATCGAGCACATCGTCCATTCTCGACACGAGCTCGTGGATGTCCTCGCGGTCGAACGGGGTGATGAACGAGCGATCGAGGCGGATCTCGACCTCGGTGTCGATCTCGTCGCCGTGGTGCTCGAGCGCCCGGATCTCGGCGACGCGCTCGTCCAGCCGGTCGTACGTGACGATCATGTCCTCGAGCTTGCGGGCCGCGTCGAGCGTCGTCTTCGCGTAGTCGACGAACAGCTCCTGGAACTTCTGGTCCTTGGGCATCAGTCGCACCATCGGGGTCCCCTTCGCTGGTTCGTGCAGGTTGTGGAGGTCGGTCGCCGGCCGGTCGCCGCCGATGTAGGTCACTTGATGCCGAGGGCGTTGAGGATGTACCAGGCGAGTGCCCCGATGGACATCGTCGCCGGGAAGGTGAGCACCCAGGCGCCCATGATGTTGCGGGCGACGCCCCAGCGGACGCCCTTGACACCCTTGCTCGAGCCGACACCCATGATCGCGCTCGAGATGACGTGGGTCGTCGAGACGGGCATGCCGAAGTGGGCAGCGCCGTAGATCACGGCCGCCGCGGTGGTCTCTGCGGCAAATCCGTGGATGGGCTCGAGCTCCACGACCTTGTGCCCCATCGTCTTCATGATCCGCCAGCCGCCGACTGCCGTGCCCAGGCTGAGCGCGGTCGCTGAGATCACGATCACCTCCCAGGGGATGGTGTCGGCGTTGGGGAGGACGCCGGCGGCGACCAGCGCCAGGGTGATGATGCCCATCGTCTTCTGGGCGTCGTTGGAGCCGTGCGCGAAGGCCATGAAGCCCGCTGAGAAGACCTGCGCCCGCCGGAACCCCGCGGCCAGCGGTCGACGCCGGACGCGCCGGAAGATCCAGAACAGCAGGATCACCAGCCCGAACGCGAGGGTGAAGCCGATGATCGGCGACGTGACCAGCGGGACAATGACCTTGTTCCAGATGCCGGGCAGGTTGAGCTGGTCGAATCCCGCACCCACGATCGTCGCGCCGAGCAGGCCACCGATGAGCGCGTGACTGCTGGAGCTCGGAAGGCCCAGCCTCCAGGTGATGAGGTTCCAGGCGATCGCTCCGATCAGCGCCGCGGCAACGATGGCCTGGGTGGTGCTGGCGTCGTTGACGAGCCCGGCACCGATAGTCTTGGCGACCGCCGTCCCGGCGAATGCGCCGATGAAGTTGAACGATGCCGCCATGAGGATGGCGTACTGCGGGCGCAGCGCCTTCGTGGCGACCGAGGTGGCGATCGCGTTCGCCGTGTCGTGGAAGCCGTTGACGTAGTCGAAAAACACGGCCAGGGCGACGACGACGACCAGGCCGATGGTGATCTGCTCGAGGTGGATGGGAGGAGTCCTTCAGTGGCGAGAGGTATCGGTCAGGCCGGGGGACGAGCGGGGCAAGTCTAGCGAACGTTAAACGTCCGGTGAAGCGCACACAAGTTAACCTCGCAGTACCGCTCCGTTGACACGGGCTCGTGAAGATCGGGTCATGCCGACCGGCACCCGGATCCACTCGGGACCCACCCAACGCGGGCCTGGGTTGGCCACGGCGTCTGCGGGACCGATGTCGCTCTCGCTCGAGCAGCTCCTCCGCTCGAGTGGGGGCGACAGCCCCCGTGCACACCGCCCGCGCAACCGTGCGGCCGCACGCATGCTGGCCGAGGACGTCCGACTGCTGCTCGACACCGCGCGCAGCGGCATGGTCCCGGTTGCCTGGAGCCGACCCGGGTTCGCCGCCCGGGTGAGGGTGGCGCAGCGCCAGCTCGCCTGCCTGCACAGCTGGCGCAGCCTGTCGGACTCGTTCGCGCGCGAGTCCTTGCATGCCCACCCGATCGCCGCTGAGCCAACGCCCATCCGGGTCGCTTATGCGATCCGATGGCTTGAGCTCGTGGCGGACGTGGTGATCCCGGATTGGGGCACCTGGGCGGCGCCGACGCCTGGTGGCCAACCGGGCTGACCCGGCGCTGCGGGCGTCGAAATTCGGCAGCCGCGGTCATGTTCACGACGCGTTCAAACCCCGGAAACAGGGTGGAAGCACGCTCGATCCATGACGCTGTCCGAGTGCGCCAGTCCCGCTGCCTCTGCGGCCCTGGGTCGCCCGTTCGCCCATCTTCTCGCGGCCGCGCTGGCCCACCTGCTCAGCCGTGACGAGGCACGCCCGGCACGCTGGCGCGCAGCCTCCTTCGGCGAGTTGGTCGAGGCAGCCCGCGCGGACCTTCGGTTGGGGGCCGCCGCTGGTTCGCCGCCCCGGCCCGAGCTCGACGACGACCACGTTCTCGGCTTCCACGAGGCGGTCGCACGCCTCGCCAGGAACCCCGGCGATGTCGCCGTGGCCATTCGACGCCTGGAGCTCAGCCGGCAGCGGGCCCTTGCTCCGTGGCCGAACCTCGTGCGGCGCGGTCTGCCGGTCCAGCCGAGCGACCTTGACAGGGCCTCCTGGCTCGGGTGATGACGACCGTACGAGACGCCGGCTGGCGTGCCCGCGGCCGTTGGGCGCTCCCTGGGCCAGCGGGACTGGACCTCGTCGTCATGCTCGTCCTCGTGGCGGCGGTGATCGTCGCATTGTGCGTGGTGCTCGGGGTCACGCCCAGCCGACCCTGAGGATCCCAGCCCAACCGCCGCGCCCGGTATCCTTCGCGCCATGCGTTTGTCCCACCTGTTCTTCACCACGCTGCGCGACGATCCCTCCGAGGCCGAGATGCCGTCCCACCGCCTGCTGCTGCGGGCCGGCTACGTGCGCCAGCTGGGTGCCGGGCATCTACTCGCTGCTGCCGCTCGGGCTTCCGCGTCAACAAGCGGGTGGAGCAGGTCATCCGCGAGGAGCTCAACGCGATCGGCGGCCAGGAGATGGAGATGCCGGTCGTCCACCCGGCGGACCTGTGGCGCGAGACCGGCCGCTACGACGCCATCGGGCCGGAGATGGCGCGCTTCAAGGACCGCGCGGACCGGGACATGGTCCTGGCGATGACGCACGAGGAGGTCGTCGCCGACCTGCTGCGCGACATCGTCCGCAGCTACCGCCAGCTGCCGTTCATCATCTACCACTTCCAGACCAAGTTCCGCGACGAGCCCCGGTCGCGCGGCGGCCTGATCCGCGTGCGCGAGTTCGTCATGAAGGACAGCTACACCTGCGATCGCGACGAGGCCGGGCCTGGACATCGCCTACTGGGCGCATCATCGGGCCTACACCCGGATCTTCGAGCGCCTGGGCCTCGAGACCGTCGCCGTCTCGTCCGACCCGGGGATGATGGGCGGCTCGCAGGCGCACGAGTTCATGTTCCTCAACCCGGCCGGCGAGGACGTGCTGGTCCTGTGCGAGTCGTGCGGCTATGCGGCCAACCGCCAGGTCGCCCCGACCACCGCTCCGGACCCGGTCGCGGAGGAACTCCTCCCCGTGGAGGAGGTCGAGACCCCGGACACCACCACGATCGACAGCCTCGCCGCGTTCCTGGGCGTGCCCACGAGCCGGACCGCCAAGGCGACCTTCTTCGTCACCGGCGACGGCCGGTTCGTCGTGGCCATCGTGCGCGGCGACCACGACGTCAACGAGACCAAGCTGGTCAACGCGATCAAGGCCACGGGCGGGCTGCGCCCGGCCCAGGTCGAGGAGATCAAGGCCCGGGGCATGGAGCCCGGCTACGGGTCGCCGATCGGGGCCACGGACGCGCTGGTCGTGGTCGACGCGCTCGCGGCGCGCAGCCCCAACCTGGTGGCCGGCGCCAACCGGCCCGGCTACCACCTGCGCAACGTGAACGTGCCCCGCGACTACACGCCCGGACGTCGATCGCGGACCTCGCCAGCGTGCGCGAGGGCGACGCCTGCCCGGAGTGCGGCAGCCCCGTGATCCTGCGCAACGGCATCGAGGTCGGCAACATCTTCAAGCTCGGGACCAGGTACACGGCGGCGCTGGGTGCCGAGTACCTGGGCGAGGACGGCGAGCGGCACCCGATCGTCATGGGCTCCTACGGCATCGGCCTCGGGCGCAACGTGGCCTGCATCGTGGAGGCGCACCACGACGCGAAGGGCATCGCCTGGCCGGCCGAGGTGGCCCCCTACCGGGCGCACCTGGTCGCCATCGGTGCCAACAAGGACCCGCAGGTGGCCGAGACGGCCGAACGGCTCCACGACCTCGCCGCGGCGGCCGGACCGGACTTCGAGATCCTCTACGACGACCGCGATGAGTCACCCGGCGTCAAGTTCACCGACGCGGAGCTGCTCGGCATGCCGTGGATCATCACCGTCAGCCCGCGCTCGCTCGCGGCCGGCGGGGTCGAGGTGACGCACCGCGCCAGCGGCGAGCGGTCGGTCCGGCCGCTGGCCGAGGTCGAGGAGTTCCTGGCCGGTCGCGCCGCCACGCCGGCCTGAGCCCGGACGGCAACCGGCCGTGCCCGCCCCGCTGGTCCCCGACGACGACCTGTACGCGCGTCTCGAGGTGACCGCCGACGCCTCGCCCGAGGCCATCGAGCTCGCCTGGCGAGCGCTGCTCAAGCGCCACCACCCGGACGTGGCCGGCGATGGTGACGCCGCCCTCGACCGAGCCAAGCGGATCAATATCGCCCACGACTGGCTGAGCGACCCGGAGCTGCGCGCCCGCTACGACGGAGATCGGCTGGGGCTCGCGCCCCTGCCGTCCGGTCGCGCCCGCCGTCCCGGGTACCGGCCCCGGGTGTCGCGGACGCCGTGGGCCCGCCAGCCCGGGTCGCGGGCAACCGCACGTCCCGGCGACCGCCGCTCCACGCGGCCGGACCTGGTCCGGGGCGAGCCGGCCGTGCGCCTTGCGCGGTTCCTCGCCCACGTCGATCACCTCACGCCCGACGAGCTGGACCGCCTGGCCGCCTCGGAGCCGCCGCCGATCGCGTTCCTGGCCACGGTTCGCCGCTTCCTGCCAGCCGATGGCCGCGCCTCGTACGCTGCCGTCGAGGGGGACCTGGTGCGCCGTCTGCCGCCGGACCGGTGGGCCGAGGCAGGGGTTCGCGAGGGCCTGCTGGGCGTCGCCGCCGAGCTGGTCCTGTCCTCCTTCCTGGACGACCTCCTGGCTGAGCCGTTCCGGGGGCGCGCCAGGGAGCGCCTGCTGCGGGCCTGGGACGCGTCCGTCGACCAGCCCAGGTACGGGCCCAACGGCGACCAGGTTGCCGACGTGCGGGACCGCGCCGCACTGATGACGCGGGAGGAGCTGGCGGCCCTGATCCGGGCGTCGCACGGGATCGTCGGTGACGACCGGCCGTGGCCGGAGTCTCTCGATCGTGACGAGGACGAGGCGCTGCGGATCTCCGCGCTGCTCGCGGCGCGGGACGTCGCGGCCGCCGTGCCCGTGGACGGCCTCGCACCGGCGGTGGCGACCCGGGTCCGGCGCCTGGCCGCACGGGCCGGGCACGTGACCGCCCTGCGGCACGCCTTCGCCCCCGCGATCTTCACCGCCCTGCTCGCTCCATGGTCGGCCGCAACTGGCATGGATCCGCGTGCTCGCGGTGCCACGCCCGGCCCGGGCATCCGCCGCGCGCGCTGAGCACGGCCTGTGCGATGCTCGGCGGCATGGAAGGCCTGCTGGTCATCGCGGTTCTCGGGCTGGCGGCCGCCCTTGCGGCCGCCCTGCTGGTCATGCGCCGCCGAGCGGACGAGCTGGATCGCCTCGTGGACGGCGGGCCCATCGCCGAGGGACCCATCGCCGAGGGACCCGCCGACGGGCCACCGCCGGGTGTCCAGGGTGATCAGATCGGCGACCTGCTGCCCGTCGGCGTCCTGCGCATCGATGCCGGCCGGCGGATCCTCACGGCCAACGCCCGCGCCCACGAGCTGCTGGGGGTTGCCCCCGGTCACCTGGCGGGGCGGAGCGTGATGGAAGCGTTCCTGGACGCGCGCCTGGAGGCGTTCCTCGACGGCGTCCCGACTGGCGGCACGGCAACGACCGAGGCGCGGGCAGGCCGCGTCGACCAGGTGCTCCTCAACGTGCGCGCCAGCCGCCAGGCACCGGGCGACCTCGTCGTG
This sequence comes from uncultured Chloroflexia bacterium, assembly GCA_963788375.1. GTDB lineage: Bacteria > Chloroflexota > Limnocylindria > Limnocylindrales > CSP1-4 > CAIXZV01. The sequence goes on along the minus strand of CAWBGT010000001.1, from coordinate 1,061,751 downwards.
GTCCTCGAGGACCTCACCGAGCTTCGACGCCTGCAGCAGATCCGGACGGAGTTCATCGACAACCTGGGGCACGAGCTGCGTACGCCCCTGTCCACTGTCACCCTGCTCGCGGAGACCCTCGCCCGCGAGGCCGAGACGGCCGACGTCCCGCAGAGGATGCGCGAGCGCATCGCCCTGATCGAGGTCGAGACCGGCCACCTCGCCCAGATGGTCAACGAGATGCTGGACCTCGCCCGGATCGAGGGCGGCACCACCCTCCAGCGTGACGAGGACGTGGATCTCGGTCGGCTGTCAACGGCCGCGGCCGAGCGGCTGCGGTTGTTCGCGGACCGGAACGGCGTGCACCTCGCCGCGGACGCCGCGCCGGACCTGCCCACCGTCCGTGGTGACGAGTCCCGCCTGGGCCAGGTCGTGGTCAACCTGGTCCACAACGCGGTCAAGTTCAGCCCCGACGGCGGCGAGGTCCGGGTGGAGGCACGCCGCGACGGTGAGGCGGTGGCGGTCTCGGTTGTCGACCACGGCATCGGCATCAGCCGGGCGGACCAGGGCCGGATCTTCGAGCGGTTCTACAAGGCAGACCGGGCCCGGGTGCGTGGGGGCGGCACCGGCCTCGGCCTCGCGATCGCGCGCCAGGTGGTCGAGGGCCACGGCGGCTGGATCCGGGTCGAATCACAGGAGGGGGCCGGTTCGACCTTCACATTCGCCATTCCCATCGACCCGTCGGCGGTGCTGACGCCGTCGCCGGCACCTGCCTGACCGGAGGATCCAGGGCCCGTGGATCGCCTGCTCGTCGCAACCCTCAACATCCGCAACCTCGCCGACCGCTGGGACGAGCGGCTGCCGCTGCTGCTCGCGGACATGGCCGCCCTCCAGCCGGACCTGATGGGGTTGAACGAGGTCGTCTACCCGCTGCAGCAGGACCGTCTCCTGGGCGCCGCCGGCGAGGGGCGGTACGAGGCGAGCCGCGGCTGGGCGGGCCGACCCGAGTACGGCAACAGCCTCCTGGTCCGGGAGCCGCTGGTCGGCTCGCAGGCAGACCGCCTTGATCTGGGTGCCACCCGGTCCGCCCACCAGGTGCTGGTCGTGCTCCCGGGCGGTGCCCGGCTCGTGATTGCGGTGACCCACCTGCACCACGTTCCTGACGACGAGGCGCTGCGCGCCGCCCAGGTGGACCGCCTGATCGCGTGGCTCGATGCCTCCCCGCCACACGACGCGCTGATCGTCACCGGTGACTTCAATGCGGAGCCCGTCGAGGCCGGCTACGGCCGGATGCGCGCAGCGGGCTTCGAGTCGGCGTACGCCGCTGTCAATGGCGCGGAGCCGGCCGTCACCTGGCCGTCTGGGCTCGTGGCCCCAGCGATGGATACCGACGGCGCTCCGGGCTGCCTGGACTACATCTGGCTGCGCGGTGCGGCGCGGGCCGAATCCGGCCGGCTGGTCTTCGACCGGCCGGCGGTTGGCGATCCCACGCTGTACCCCTCGGACCACTTCGGCATCGCCGCCGACGTGGTCATCGGATGACCACCGGGCGGCCACTGCGGCTCGCGCACCGTGGTGACTGGCGCGCAGCGCCCGAGAACACCGTCGACGCCTTCCGGGCCGCGATGCGAATCCCCGGCTGTGACGGCGTCGAGCTCGACGTCCGGCTGCCCCTCGATGGTGTTCCGGTCGTCATCCACGATGCCACGCTGACCCGGGTGCAGCATCACCGCGACGGGGTGGCGGAGCTCGAGTCCGGCCACCTGGAGGCTCTCGGCGTGCCGCGCCTGGCGACGGTCCTCGCGGCGCTCCCCGGGGCGTGGCTGGACGTCGAGCTCAAGGGTGACGACCACGGACAGGCGACCGCCGCCGTCCTGCGTGCAGCCCGCGGAGGAGAACCCCGGAATGCGGTCCTCTCCTCGTTCGATGCGCCCGCGCTAGCCGCGATGGGGGACCTGCTCCCGGGCTGGGGACGCTGGTTGAACACCGTCGACCTGGCTCCCGCCACGCTGTCACTCGCGGTCGGCCTCGGCTGTCGTGGCGTCGCCGTCCTGTGGGGCGCGATCACCCCCGCGTCGATGCGACTGGCCCACGAGGTGGGTCTCGAGGTCGCCGCCTGGACCGTCCGGCGGCTGGCAACCTTCGAGCGGCTCGGCCGTCTTGGCGTCGTGGCCTGCTGCGTCGAGGCGGCGGCCCTGGACGGCTGAGATGCCGCCTGGTGGGTCGATGGACGAGTCGCCGCGCTGGCGGGTGCCGTGCGCCACGGTTCCTGCGAGGGCCGCTCAGCAGCCCACGTAGGCCGCGAGATGCTCGCCGGTGAGGGTCGAGCGGGCGGCCACCAGGTCGGCGGGCGTCCCCTCGAACACGATCCGGCCGCCGTCGTGACCGGCGCCCGGTCCGAGATCGATGATCCAGTCGGCCTGTGCCATGACGGCCTGATGGTGCGCGATGACGATGACCGACTTCCCGGAATCGACCAGCCGGTCGAGGAGGCCGAGCAACCGCTCGACGTCGGCAAGGTGGAGGCCGGTGGTCGGCTCGTCGAGGACGTAGACGCCGCCCTTCTCGGCCATGTGGGTGGCCAGCTTGAGGCGCTGCTGCTCGCCGCCGGACAGCGTCGGGAGCGGCTGGCCGAGGACGAGGTAGCCGAGACCGACGTCGGCGAGTCGCCCCAGGATGGCATGGGCGGCAGGTGTGCTCGCATCGCCCGCGCCGAAGAACGCCTCGGCCTCGGTCACCGGCATCGCGAGCACCTCGCTGATGTCGCGACCGCCGAGGCGGTACTCCAGCACCGATGCCCGAATCGCTTCCCCTCGCATTCCTCGCAGGTGGTGGCGACGGTGTTCATGAATCCCAGCTCGGTGTAGATCATGCCGGCGCCGTTGCAGCTGGGACAGGCGCCCTCGGAGTTGGCGCTGAACAGCGCCGGCTTGACACCGTTGGCCTTCGCGAACGCCGTCCGGATCGGATCGAGCAGCCCGGTGTAGGTCGCCGGGTTGCTGCGTCGAGAGCCCTTGATCGCCCCCTGGTCGATCGACACCACGCCCGCGCCGGCGGGAATGGACCCGTGCACGAGCGAGCTCTTGCCGGAACCGGCGACACCCGTGACCACGACCAGCACCCCGAGCGGGATGTCCACGTCGACGCCGCGCAGGTTGTGCGCCGTCGCGCCGCGGATCTCCAGCGTGCCGGTGGGCGTCCGCACGGCCGTCTTGAGGGCGGCGCGGTCGCTGAGGTGGCGGCCGGTGACGGTGCCGCTGGCCCGCAGTCCATCGACCGTGCCCTCGAAACAGATCGTGCCGCCCGCGGTGCCGGCGCCCGGGCCGAGGTCGACGACGTGGTCCGCAATGGAGATCGTCTGCGGTTTGTGCTCGACCACGAGGACCGTGCTGCCCTTGTCCCGGAGCCGCAGCAGGAGGTCGTTCATCCGCGCGATGTCGTGGGGATGCAGCCCGATCGTCGGCTCGTCGAACACGTACGTGACGTCGGTCAGCGAGGACCCCAGGTGGCGGACCATCTTGGTGCGCTGCGACTCGCCACCCGAGAGCGTCCCCGACGGGCGGTCGAGGCTGAGGTAGCCGAGCCCGATCTCGACGAACGAGTCGAGGCTGTGCAGGAGCGTCGCCAGCAGCGGAGCGGCGGACGGTTCGTCGAGGCCCCGCACCCAGTCGGCGAGGTCGCTGATCTGCATCGCACAGGCGTCCGCGATGCTGACCCCCCCGATCCTGGAGGACCGCGCACCCTCGCTGAGCCTTGTGCCGCCGCAGTCGGGACAGGCGGTGAAGGTCACCGCCCGCTCCACGAACGCCCGGATGTGCGGCTGCATCGACTCCACGTCCTTGGCCAGGAACGACGACTGGATCCGCGGCACCAACCCCTCGTAGGTCATGTTGATGCCTTCGATCTTCATCCTGGCCGGGTCGTGATAGAGGAGGTCCTGGCGCTCCTGCGGGGTGTAGTCGCGGATCGGCTTGTCGGGATCGACGAAGCCCGAGGACGCGTAGAGGCGGTAGTTCCAGCCACCCGTGGTGTAGCCCGGGATGGTGAGCGCGCCCTCAGCCAGCGACTTCGTGTCGTCGTACAGCTGCGCCAGGTCGATATCGGTCACCGAGCCCATGCCCTCGCAGCGGGGGCACATGCCGCCCGTGATCGTGAACGAGCGCTTCTCCGCCTTCGCCTTGCCCTTCTGGACCTTGATGTGACCGACCCCGCTGGCCGAGGCGACGTTGAACGAGTACGCCTGGGGCGAGCCCACGTGGGGTTGCCCGAGCCGGCTGAACAGGATCCGCAGCATCGCGTTCACGTCGGTCGCGGTGCCGACGGTCGAGCGGACGTTGGCGCCCATCCGCTCCTGGTCCACGATGATCGCCGTCGTCAGGCCATCGAGGACGTCGACGTCCGGCCGGTCCAGCGTCGGCATGAAGCCCTGGACGAAGGCGCTGTAGGTCTCGTTGATCATCCGCTGCGACTCCGCGGCGATCGTGTCGAACACCAGCGAGCTCTTGCCCGAGCCGGAGACGCCGGTGAACACGGTCAGCCGGCGCTTCGGGATCTCGACGCTGACGTTCCGGAGGTTGTTGACGCGCGCCCCGTGCACGCGGATCAGGCCGTGGCTGTCGGCAGGGTGCAGCCCGGGCGGCCGGCCGGCGGTGTCCATGGCGGTCATGGTAGATGCAAACCCGCGCCCGCTGTCCTGGGCAGGTCACGGGCATGGGCCAGGTCAGGAGCAGGCTCGCGACCGGCCGGGCGAGGGCGATGACCGTGGATCCCGGGCCACGCTCAGACGGGAGCGACGCCCATGCCCCTGGAGCCCTGCCCGTCCGGTGCGGGCTGGCCGCCCGTCGCAGGCATCGGGGCGCTGTCGCCGAGCACCAGCTCCGTCGGCACGACCACGGTGCTGGCGATGGCCGCAGCGTCGCCAGTGAGGGACGCGACCAGCTCGTGGACGGCAAGCCTCCCGATCTCCTGGAGCGGCTGGCGGATCGTGGTCAGCGACGGCGTGAACTGGCAGGCCTCCGGGAGGCCGTCGAACCCGACCATCGCGAGCCGGTCAGGGACCGCAATCCCGCGCTCGTTGGCCACATGAAGGGCGCCCAGGGCCATCTGGTCGCTGGCCGCGAACAGGGCATCCACCGTGGGATCGGCGTCCAGGATCTCCGCGAAGGCCGCGGCGCCGCTGGCCGCAGTCCAGTCGCCGGCGACCATGGGTCCGGGTTCCAGCCCCGCCTCGGCGAGGGCGGCCAGCCAGCCGTCCCGCCGGTCCCGCGCCTCGCGCCACTCGAGCGGGCCGGCCAGGTGCGCGACCCGCTGCCGGCCCAGCGCCAGCAGGTGCCGGACCGCGGTCCGCGCCGCGGCCTCGTTGTCGATGCCGATGGACGCGAAGCGCGGTGACGGCTCGGCCTTGAGGAAGACGACCGGTGGCGTCGACTGCGGAAGCATGTCCTGGAGGTGGCGGATGTTGGCGCCCATCTGCGGTGGAGCGAAGATGATGCCCTCCACCCGGTGCGCTACGAAGAACTCGACCACCGGCACGATGTCCGGCACGTCGAAGCTGGCGAGCTCCTTGAGGATGACGGAGTAGCCCTCGGCCTCGGCGTCCTCGGCCATGCCGTTGACGGTCTGGGCGACGCCGAAGTACTTGAGGCCGGCCACGATCACGCCCAGCATCTGGCTGCGCCGCTGCACGAGGCTGCGCGCGACGGCGCTGGGCTGGAACCCGTGCTCCCGGATCGCGGCCTCGATCGCCCGGCGGGTCTCCGGCGAGACGTCCGGCCGCTTGTTGATGACGCGCGAGACGGTCTGCGTGGAGACGCCCGTCATGCGGGCGATCTCCTTGATCGTCACCCTGTGCTGGCGCTGCAACTCTGTGGGCTCCTGGCGGCTGGCCGTACGCGTTGCGGAGGGGTTCGGGATTGCGGCGGTATGGTAGCGTGAACGGTAACGGGAACGATAACGGCCCGCGTGGATGCTGTCATCATGGTGACGCACCGGGGCCGTCCCGTCCCGCGATCTTCGCGCCGCCGCAGGTGCGGTGGCGGGTGCGCACCGGGTGTTGTACGCGGCAGGAGATGCACCTTGAGCAAGTACGCGATCGGCGTGGACTTCGGCTCGGAATCGGGTCGCGCCGTCCTGGTTGATGTCACCAACGGGCATCAGCTCGCGACGGCGGTGTGGCCCTACAGCAACGGCGTCATCGACGAACGGTTGCCGCTCCCGGACCGAACCGTCCAGCTGCCGCCGGACTGGGCGCTCCAGGACCCCGAGGACTACCTGCGGGTCTTCGCGAACACGGTGCCCGCCGTCCTGCGCGATGCCGGCGTTGACGGCCGGGACGTCATCGGCCTGGGCATCGACTTCACGGCCTGCACCATGATGCCGACCCTCGCGGACGGCACTCCGCTCGCGCTGCTGCCGGAGCTGCGGGCAGACCCGCACGCCTGGGTCAAGCTGTGGAAGCACCACGCCGCCCAGCCCGAGGCCGACCGGATCAACGAGGCCGCCGAGCGGACCGGCCAGGCCTGGCTGCCCAAGTACGGCGGCAAGATCAGCTCCGAGTGGTTCTTCGCCAAGGCGCTCCAGATCCTGGACGAGGCACCCGACGTCTACGAGCGTGCGGACCGCCTGATCGAGGCCGCCGACTGGGTGGTCTGGCGCCTCACCGGCGTCGAAACGCGCAACCCCACCACGGCCGGATACAAGGCGCTGTGGTCCAAGCGCGAGGGCTTTCCTGATCGCAGCTACTTCGAGGCCCTGGACCCGCGCCTGGCGGACATCGTCGACACGAAGATGTCGCGCGACATCGCCCGCACCGGCGACCGGGCGGGCGGGCTCACCGCCGAGGCCGCGGGCTGGACCGGGCTGCCCGAGGGTACGGCCGTCGCCGTCGCCAACGTGGACGCCCACGTCGCCGTCCCGGCGGCCACCGTCACGGAGCCCGGGCGCATGGTCATGATCATGGGCACCAGCACCTGCCACATGGTCCTGGGCGAGGACGAGCACCTCGTCCCGGGCATCTGCGGCTACGTCGAGGACGGGATCATCCCCGGCTACTTCGGATATGAGGCCGGACAGAGCTGCGTCGGCGACCACTTCGCGTGGTTCACCGAGCACGCCGTCCCGGAGTCCTACCAGGTCGAGGCGCGCGAGCGCGGCCTCGACATCCACGCGCTCCTCCAGGAACAGGCCGGGCTCCTCGCGCCCGGGGAGTCCGGCCTGCTCGCCCTCGACTGGTGGAACGGCAACCGCTCGGTCCTGGTCGACGCCGAGCTGGGCGGGCTGCTCGTCGGCGCCACGCTCGCCACCACGGCACCCGAGATCTACCGGGCGCTGGTCGAGGCGACGGCCTACGGCACGCGCGTGATCATCGAGGCGCTCGAGGCCAACGGAGTTCCGGTCAACGAGGTGATCGCGGCCGGCGGCCTCGCCGAGAAGAGCCCGCTGATCATGCAGATCTACGCGGATGTCACGGGCCGGCCGTTCAGGCTGTCCGCCTCGGACCAGACGCCGGCGCTTGGTTCCGCGATGTTCGGCGCGGTCGCCGCGGGCCCGGACGCCGGAGGCTACGCGACGATCGAGGACGCGGCCCGCGCGATGGCGCGCCTCAAGGACCTTACCTACCAGCCGGATCCCGCGGCGACGGCGGTCTACGACGTCCTGTACCGCGAGTACGTCCGGCTGCACGACTACTTCGGGCGGGGCGAGAACAACGTGATGAAGACGCTGCGCGGTTTGCGGGCCCGGGCGAAGGCGGAGGTGGGCTGATGCGCCTCGCGGCGCTGCGCGAACAGCTGGTGGCGCTCCACGCGGAGCTGCCGGCGAACGACCTCGTGCGCTGGACGGGTGGCAACGTGTCGGCCCGGGACCCCGAGACGGGCCTCGTGGCGATCAAGCCCTCGGGCGTGCGCTACGAGGACCTGACCGCGGAGACGATGGTCGTCGTCGATCCGGACGGCAACGTGGTCGAGGGCGCATTCTCGCCCAGCTCCGACACGCTGAGCCACCTCTACGTCTACCGTCACCGTCCTGACGTCAACGGTGTGGTGCACACGCACTCGCGCTACGCGACCGCGTTCGCGGCCGTGGGCCGGTCCATCCCGGTCTACCTCACCGCCCAGGCCGACGAGTTCGGCGGCGAGATCCCGTGCGCCGGCTTCACGCTCATCGGCGACGACGGGATCGGGCGGCTGGTGGTGGAGGGGATCGGCACCTCACCCGCGATCCTGCTCAAGAACCACGGCGTGTTCACGATCGGCCCCACGGCCAAGGCCGCGGTCAAGGCCGCCGTGATGACCGAGGACGTGGCGGCCACGGTGTTCATGGCGCTCCAGCTGGGGGTCCCGGACGAGATCCCGGCCGACGTCGTCGCCAAGCTCCACGACCGCTACACCAACGTCTACGGCCAGCGCTAGGCGCGTCCGTCCACGACTCCCGGGAGAACACACGTGCTGAATCTGGCGGCATTCGAGGTCTGGTTCGTCACCGGCAGCCAGCACCTCTACGGCCCGCAAACCCTGGCCACGGTGGCCGAGCACTCCGCAGCGATCGCCGCCGACCTCGACGCAGCGGCGGCGATCCCGGTGCGCGTCGTGGTCAAGCCCGTCCTCACCGGCTCGGACGGCATCCTGGCGCTGGTCCGCGAGGCCAACGCCCACCCCGCCTGCGTCGGCCTGGTCACCTGGATGCACACGTTCAGCCCGGCCAAGATGTGGATCGCGGGGCTCGAGGCGCTCGACAAGCCGTTCCTCCACCTGCACACGCAGTACAACCGCGAGATTCCCTGGTCCGACATCGACATGGACTTCATGAACCTGAACCAGGCCGCCCACGGCGACCGGGAGTTCGGGTTCATCGCCGCCCGGCTGCGCCTCGAGCGCAAGGTGGTCGTGGGCCACTGGGGCGACGCCGCCGTGCAGGAGGAGATCGGCGACCTGGGCGCGGGCCGCCTGCGCCCGGTCCGACTGGCGGACCGGCCGGATCGCCCGCTTTGGCGACAACATGCGCGAGGTGGCCGTCACGGACGGCGACAAGGTCGAGGCCCAGCGCCGCCTCGGCTTCACGATCAACACCTGGGGCGTGGGCGACCTGGTCAAGGTCGTCAACGAGGCTTCCGACGCCGACGCAGACGCCCTCGTGGTGCAGTACCTCGACGAGTACGACGTGGCCCCCGAGCTCCGGCCCGGCGGGGCCCGTGCGGAGAGCCTTCGGGACGGAGCCCGCATCGAGCTGGGGCTGCGGCGCTTCCTGGCGGAGGGCGGCTTCACGGCCTTCACCGACACCTTCGAGGATCTCCACGGCCTCAAGCAGCTGCCGGGGCTGGCGGTCCAGCGCCTCATGGCCGACGGCTACGGCTTCGGCGGGGAAGGGGACTGGAAGACGGCCGCCATGGTCCGGGCGATGAAGGTGATGTCGGCGGGGCTCCCGGGCGGCGTGTCCTTCATGGAGGACTACACCTACCACCTCACCGGCGCCGACGACCTGATCCTCGGCGCCCACATGCTCGAAGTCTGCCCGTCCATTGCTGGCGAGCGTCCCCGTCTCGAGATCCATCCCCTGTCCATCGGCGGCAAGGAGGATCCCGTCCGGCTCGTCTTCGACGCGCATCCGGGACCGGCCGTGGCTGCCTGCATCACCGACATGGGGCAGCGCTTCCGCATGCTGGCGACCGTCGTCGACGTCGTGCCGGCGGAGCAGCCCCTCCCGAAGCTCCCGGTCGCCCGCGCCGTCTGGCGCCCACGGCCCGACCTTCGGACCGCCGCCGCCGCGTGGATCCACGCCGGTGGTTCCCACCACACGAGCCTCGGTTTCGGCGTGACGCAGCAACACCTGCGAGACTTCGCGGCGATGTCCGGGGTCGAGTTCCTGGTCATCGACGAGAGGACCGCGCTCGACGGCTTCCGCGACCAGCTCCGGTGGAACGATCTCTACTGGCTGCTGGCCAAGGGGCTCTAGCCCGGGCGATCGTCACCAAAGTGGTCCGATCCTGAACCTGGAAACAGGCTTGACGGACCGGCTTGACGCAACGGGCGTCGGGCGATTAGCATTCGACCGTTATCGTTCACGGGAACGATAACGGCAAGCGTCCAGGAGATCGACCGAGGGGCCCGGGAGTGCCCCACAGCGAACCGTGCGGCGCAGCCGTCGGCCGCTGCAGGCGAGCCAGGGCGCGCCAGGCGGGGCATGAGCCCCGCACCAGGAGGAGAGCAGCTACCGATGAAGAAGACCTTGTTCATGGCCCTCGCGGCCGGCGCGCTGGTCGTCGCCGCGTGCGGCGGCAGCACGGCCACCACGGCCCCCGCCGCCACCGACGCCACGGCCACCGAGGCTCCCGCCGAGTCCATGGCCCCCGAGTCCATGGCCCCCGAGGCCGGTGGCCTCGTCGGCATCGCGATGCCGACCAAGTCGTCCGCCCGCTGGATTGCCGACGGCGACAACCTCGTCAAGTCGCTTGAGGCCGCCGGCTACACGACCGACCTCCAGTACGCCGAGGACGACATCCCGACCCAGGTGTCCCAGGTCGAGAACATGATCACCAAGGGCGCCAAGGCCCTCGTGATCGCCGCCATCGACGGCACCACCCTCACCGACACCCTGCAGAAGGCTGCGGACGCCGGCATCAAGGTCTTCTCGTACGACCGCCTGATCCGCAACAGCCCGAACGTCGACTACTACGCCGCGTTCGACAACTTCGCCGTGGGCGTGGCCCAGGCCGGCTCGATCGTCGACTCGCTCGACCTCAACAACGCCGCTGGCCCGTTCAACATCGAGCTCTTCGCCGGCTCGCCGGACGACAACAACGCCGGGTTCTTCTTCAACGGCGCCATGTCCATCCTGCAGCCCTTCATCGACAGCGGCAAGCTCGTCGTCCAGTCCGGTGAGACCGAGTTCCCGGGCCAGGTCGGCACCCTCCGCTGGTCGGGCGACGCCGCCCAGGCCCGCATGGACAACATCCTCGCCTCCAAGTACTCGGACGCCCGCGTTGACGCGGTCCTGTCCCCCTACGACGGCATCAGCCGCGGCATCATCGCCGCGCTGAAGCAGGTCGGCTACTACTCGGCCGACAAGCCCGGTCCGGTCGTCACCGGCCAGGACGCCGAGCTCCCGTCCGTGAAGTCGATCCTCGCCGGCGAGCAGACCAGCACGGTGTTCAAGGACACCCGCACCCTCGCCGCCAAGGTCGCCGACATGGTCAACCAGCTCCTCTCCGGCCAGACCGTTGAGGTGAACGACACCACCACCTACGAGAACGGCGTCAAGACCGTCCCCTCGTACCTCCTGCCGGTCACCTCCGTGACCAAGGACAACGTCACCCAGGCCCTGGTCGACACCGGCTATTACACGGCCGAGGAAGTCCAGCCCTAGTCAATCGCGTATCCTCGCGGGTGTGCGGCGGCCTCCGGTCCTGCACACCCGCGTTTCCATATCCACCAGCTGAGAGCGAGAGGGCGGCGGTGCGGTGAGCGACGTTCTGCTCGAGATGCGCGGCATCACGAAGGAATTCCCGGGCGTCAAGGCGTTGAGCGACGTCAGCTTCTCGGTCCGCCCGGGCGAGATCCACGCCCTGGTCGGGGAGAACGGGGCCGGCAAGTCGACGCTGATGAAGGTCGTCTCCGGCGTCTACCCCTACGGCACGTACAGCGGCCAGTTCTTCTTCAAGGGCGAGGAGTGCCGCTTCCACACCATCCGTCAGAGCGAGCACAAGGGCATCGTCATCATCCACCAGGAGCTCGCCCTGGTCCCGCACCTCTCGATCACGGAGAACATCTTTCTCGCGAACGAGCAGGCACGGCGCGGTGTCATCAATTGGGGCCTGTCCCACTCCAAGGCGATCGGGCTGCTCAAGAAGGTTGGCCTGGACGAACCACCGGCGACCAAGATCAGCCACCTCGGCGTCGGCAAGCAGCAGCTGGTCGAGATCGCGAAGGCTCTGTCCAAGGACGTGGAGCTGCTCATCCTGGACGAGCCCACGTCGTCGCTCAACGAGAACGACTCCCAGGCGCTGCTCCAGCTGCTTCGCGACTTCCGCGACCAGGGGATCGCGTGCGTCCTGATCTCCCACAAGCTCAAGGAGGTCGAGGCGGTCGCGGACCAGATCACCGTCCTGCGTGACGGCGCCGTGATCGAGACGCTCGACGCCCGCGGTGGCGAGGTCACCGAGGACCGGATCATCCGCGGCATGGTCGGCCGCGACATGACCAACCGGTTCCCGCCGCGCGAGGCCCAGGTCGGGGAGGTCCTCCTCGAGGTCAGGAACTGGAAGGTGGCCCACCCGGTCTACTCCGACCAGATGGCGATCAACGACGTCAGCATGAGCGTGCGGGCCGGCGAGGTCGTCGGCATCGCGGGCCTGATGGGCGCGGGCCGGACGGAGTTCGCGATGAGCGTCTTCGGCCGCTCGTGGGGCCACTTCGTGAGCGGCCAGGTGTTGATGCGCGGCAAGGAGGTCGACGTCAGCACGATCCCCAAGGCCGTGAACAACGGGCTCGCCTACGCGACGGAGGATCGCAAGACGTATGGCCTGATCCTGATGAACGACGTCAAGACGAACATCACGCTTGCGAACCTCGAGGGCGTGTCCAACAAGGGTGTCCTGATCCCGCCCAAGGAGGTCACGGTCGCCAACGAGTTCCGGGACACGCTGAGCATCAAGACACCCAGCGTGAAGCAGCTTGCTGTGAACCTCTCGGGCGGGAACCAGCAGAAGGTTGTCCTGTCCAAGTGGCTGTTCGCCAACCCGGACGTGCTGATCCTCGATGAGCCCACGCGAGGCATCGACGTCGGTGCCAAGTACGAGATCTACACGATCATCAACCGCCTCGCCGCCGAGGGCAAGGCAATCATCATGATCTCGTCCGAGCTCCCGGAGGTTCTTGGGATCTCGGACCGGATCTATGTCATGGCATCGGGGCGCATTGCCGCCGAGATGCCGGCATCCGAGGCGACCCAGGAGTCGATCATGAAGGCCATCATGCGGCTCGCCCGCGACGGAGCTGAGGGAGTCGTGCTGTGAGCAGCCCTACCGAGAGTGTCACCCCCGCCACCATGCCCGATGGCCCGGCCCCTGGGGAGCGCAATGGGGTGATCAAGGCGATCGGGCTCAACGTTCGTTCGTCGGGGATGATGGTCGCCCTGCTGCATCGGCGTCGTCTTCTTCCAGCTGACGACCGGCGGCGTGATGCTGCGGTCCCTCAATGTCACGAACGTCTTCCTCCAGAACGGCTACATCCTCGTCATGGCCCTGGGGATGCTCCTGATCATCGTCATCGGCCACATCGACCTGTCGGTGGGCTCCGTCGCCGGCTTCCTCGGCGCAATCGCTGCCGTGCTGATGGCGACGTACAAGCTCGACCCGATCCTTGCCGTGGCGCTCACGCTGATTGCCGGTGGCCTGATCGGCGTCTGGCAGGGCTGGTGGGTCGCCTACCTTCGCGTCCCTTCGTTCATCGTCACCCTGGCCGGCATGCTCCTGTTCCGCGGCACGACGCTGTGGATGCTCGGCGGTCAGCCCGTCGGCCCGTTCGACGAGAGCTTCCGGGCAATCTCGTCCGGGTTCATCCCCGAGATCATCGGCACGATCAAGGACCCCTTCGGCGCGTCCGACATCGTGCTGTTCACCATCGGCGATATCAAGCTCGTTATCCCGCTCGGCGGCGGCGACATCAATCTGACGACGCTTCTGGCCGGCATCCTCCTGTCTGCCGGGGTCGTTTTCATGCTCTACCGATCGCGGCGCGAGGAGCGGAAGTACGGCTTCACGACGTCATCGGCGAGCAGCTTCGTCTTCCGGAGCATGCTGATCGTGGCCGGTGTGATGTTCATCGCCTACCGCTTGGCGGGATACAAGGGCCTGCCGATCGTGGCGCTGATCGCATTCATCCTCATCGGCATCTACATGTTCCTGACGTTGCGGACGGTGGTCGGACGTCGGATCTACGCCGTGGGTGGCAACGCCAAGGCCGCGATGCTGTCGGGTGTCAACAGCAAGCGGATGGTGTTCCTCACGTTCATCAACATGGGCGTTCTGGCGGCCCTCGGCGGCATGATCATCGCCGCGAGATTCAACTCGGCAACTCCCAAGGCCGGGTACGGCTTCGAGCTGGACGTGATCGCAGCAACCTTCGTGGGTGGCGCGTCCGCCTACGGTGGCGTCGGCACGGTGGCCGGCACGGTCATCGGCGCCCTCTTCTTCGGTCTCCTGAACATCGGCATGGGCGTCATGTCCATCCCGATCGACTACCAGTTCGTGATCAAGGCCCTGGTGCTGCTGATCGCCGTCTACTTCGACGTCTCGAGCAAGAACAAGGACTGACCACCGCCGGGTGCCACCAGACCGGGTCGTGAGCGACGTTCCTCCTCCTGGCCTCGCCGCCCGCCTCCGCGGGCGGCGAGGCTTGCGTCCGGCCTCCGCTGTCACCGGGGCGCCGTTCCGGCCGGCGACGAAGGGCAGGCGGTGCATGTCGTTGGAGGCCGGGAGATGACGTCCGTGGAGCGCTCACAAGTGGTCCTCGCGGCTGGCGATGTCCGGGCGGTCATCCTGCCGGAGCGGGGCGGCCGGCTGGGCTCACTCGTGGTGGACGGCCGTGAGCTGCTCGTCACGGACAGCCGTGACGGCCCGATCCACTGGGGCAGTTACCCGATGGCCCCGTGGGCCGGCCGGATCCGCCGCGGCCACTTCACGTTCGAGGGAGTGGAGCGACGTCTCCCCGTCACGATGCCGCCGCACGCGATCCACGGCGTGGTCTATGACCGGCCATGGACCACGGTCGCCGCTGACGAGATCGCCATCGAGCTCGACGAGCGCTGGCCGTTCCGCGGTCGGGTGAGCCAGAGGTTCGAGCTTGATGCCCACGGCCTCGCGGTCACGATGACCCTGGACGCAGCGGAGCCGATGCCCGTCGCCATGGGCTGGCACCCCTGGTTCAGCCGGGTGCTGGAGGCGGGTGCACCGCCCGTCCGCCTGACGTTCGAGGCCGGATCGATGCTCGTGCGGGATGAGGAGGGGATGCCGAACGGCGAGCGCGTCCCGCCGACGCCGGGTCCCTGGGACGACGCGTTCACCGATATCGTGGCTCCCCCAGTCCTCGAGTGGCCGGGCATGCTCCGGCTCTCGCTCACGTCGACCTGCGACTGGTGGGTGGTCTACTCGGATCCCGAGCACGCGATCTGCGTGGAGCCACAGTCGGGACCGCCCGATGCGGCGAACATCGCCCCCGAGGTGGTGCGGCCCGGGCTGCCGATGACCCACGTCATGCGCTGGGAGTGGACACGGCCGTAGCAGCCGTGCCGGAATCGGCCCTGGCGTTCGCCGCGTAGCGGTCGCGGCCTTACTTGCCGCCGAGCAGCTCCGGCGGAAGCAGCAGCGCCAGCACGCCCTGCCTGCCTCGGACCGTGCCGTCGAAGTCCACGCGCGCGATCGCACCCTTGCGCATGGGGATGATGTCCACGCCGACCAGCTCGCCCAGGAGGGATGAGAAGTCGGGGTCGTGACCCACGAGGCACGGTCGCTCTGACGGGCCTGCCGCGGCGAGGATCTCCTCCAGGACCTCCGGGTAGAGCGGACCTGCCAGTCGGGGGTCCACGACGACGGCGACGCCCAGCGCGTCGCCAACGATCCCGGCCGTCTGGGCCGCGCGGACCCTGGGCGACGTGATCAGCAGGTCGGGCGCGGTGGCGCCGCCCGCCGCAGTGAGCAGGCGGCCGACGCGCTCGGCCTGGTGGCGACCCTTCTCCGACAAAGGGCGATCGTCGTCGTTCCCGGTCCAGCGATCCGGATTGCCGGCGTGGGCGTGGCGGAGGAGGTAGAGCGAGGTCACGCCAGCTCCACGGGGTGCCGCTGCGCGGCATACCGCTCGGCGAGCGGCAGGAACTGGTGGATCCGCTGGCCCAGACCGGTCAGGACCGAGCGGAAGGTGGCCAATCGCTCCGCCTCGCTGCCTTCCGCCTTGCCCGGGTCCGGGTAACCCCAGTGCATCGACTCGTGCACGCCGGGAAAGACGGGGCACGCACTGCGGGCGTCATCGCACACGGTGATCACGTAGTCGAACTGCTGGCCGAGGTATTCATTCACCGATTTCGAGCGCAGGCCGTCCGAGGGGATGCCCGCCTCCTCGAGGACGCGCAACGTGAGCGGGTTCACGCCCGCAGGCTCGATACCGGCCGAATGCTGCCTCGATGCGCCCGGCGCCGAGGTGCCGGAGGACCGCCTCGGCCATGATCGACCGGGCGCTGTTGCCCCAGCACACGACGAGGACCCGGATCGGGGCACTGCCGGGCTCCTCCGCGAGGGCGCCGTGATCGCGACCCGGATCGGTCACGGGTTCAGATCCTCGACCTCGCCCGAGGCGAGGAAGACGATGTCCTCGGCGATGTTGGTCACCCGGTCGCCGATCCGCTCCAGGTAGTGCGAGGCGAACAGGATCCGGGTTCCCGGATCCACGTTGGCCGGGTCGTCGCGCATGAGCTCCAGCACCTCGGCGAAGATCCGGTGGTACAGGTCGTCAACTGCGTCGTCCAGCTTCGCGACGGCGCGAGCCTGCTCCTGGTCCACGTCCACCAGCGCCCGGATGATCCCGGCGACCAGCTCGGCGACGCGCCCGCCCAGCTGGGGCAGCAGCGCATAGTCCTTGAGGGGCGGGTACGGGCGCCAGCTTGCGCGCCTGCTTGGCGACGGATCCCGCGTGGTCGCCCATGCGCTCGAGCTCGTAGCTCACGTGATCCAGGGTGAGCAGGAAGCGCAGGTCGCGGGCGACCGGGTTCTGGGTGGCGATCACGGCCGCGATCATCTCGGTGGCGGTGCGCTGGAGACGCGTTGATCTGCCCGTCGTCGATGATCACCTGCAGGGCAGCCTCCGGATCGTGGGCAACGAGGGCGTCGATAGCCGCGTGGATCTGCGCCTCGACGAGCGAGCCCATGCGCAGGACGTTGTCCTTGATATCCGCGAGTCTCGCGGTCGTAGGCTGCTGCGAACGCCGTGCGTCGGCGGGAAGGTGGCCCCCGGCGGCTCGATGGGTTGCGACGGCGAGAGATCGTCGAAGCTGCCGCCGAACGCGTCCGCCACGTGCGGGCCGGAGGTCTGCCTGTCGTCCATGGGTGCTCCTCCGCCGCTCAGCCGAACCGGCCCGAGACGTAATCCTCGGTCAGCTTGTCCTTGGGATTGGTGAAGATGTCGAGGGTCTGGCCCTCCTCCACCACGTAGCCCGCCCGGTCCTCCGCCATGTTCATGAAGATCGTGTAGTCGGAGGCGCGGGCTGCCTGCTGCATGTTGTGGGTCACGATGACGATCGTGTAGTCCTCCTTGAGCTCGAACATGAGCTCCTCGATCTGGAGGGTGGAGCGCGGATCCAGGGCCGAGCACGGCTCGTCCATCAGGATGACGTCCGGGCTTGTGGCGATCGCCCGCGCGATGCACAACCGCTGCTGCTGGCCGCCGGAGAGCGCGAGGCCGGACTGCTTGAGCTTGTCCTTGACGTCGTCCCAGAGCGCAGCCCGCCGGAGACTGGACTCGACGAGCTCGTCCATGCTGCCCTTGAAGCCGTTGATCCTCGGCCCGAAGGCGACGTTGTCGTAGATCGACTTCGGGAAGCGGGTTCGCCTTCTGGAACACCATGCCGATCCGCCGGCGGACCTCGACCGCGTCCACGTCCTTGCCGTACAGGTCGACATCGTGGTAGAGGACCTTGCCCTCGACCCGGGTCCCGGTGATCAGGTCGTTCATCCGGTTGATGGTGCGCAGCAGCGTGGACTTGCCGCAGCCCGATGGCCCGATGAGGGCGGTGATCTTGTTCCTCTCGAACTCGATGGTCACGTCCTTGACGGCCCGGAACGCCGAGTAGTAGAAGTCCAGGTTCTCGATCCGGATGACTGGCTTCGCGAGCCGTGTCCTCGACCGGATCGCCATCGCCCTCGGAGAGCGGCACGTGGATCGGCACCGCGCGACGTCTGCCCGCCGGCGATTCGGGGTGCCGGCCCGGCCCGGAGGCGGCATCGGGAGGAGTGTGCAGGCGATCTCAACCATGGGGTCTCCGGTGGTCTCGGGCATCACCATGCCCGCTCGTAGCGTGCGCGAAGGACGATGGCGATCACGTTCGCGGCAAGCGTGATCACGAGGAGCACGACGATCGCCGCGGCCGCGTCCGCCCGGAAGGCCTCCTGGGGCTTGCGGGACCAGTCGTAGACGATGACGGGCAGGGCCGTGTAGCTGCCGGTGAACAGCGACGAGATGGACAGCCCCGAGAAGGATCCCAGGACGGCGCCCGCGAGGATCAGCGGCGCGGTCTCGCCCAGCGCCCGGGACAGGGCCAGCACGGTCCCCGTCAGGACGCCGGGTGCCGCCGACGGCAGCACGAGCTGCCGAGTCACCTCCCAGCGCGACGCGCCCGACGCCGTAGCCCGCCTCCCGGATCGCGTTGGGCACGGCCCGCAGCGCCTCGATCGAGGTGATGATCACGATCGGGAGGACGAGGACGGCGAGGGTGATCCCGCCGGCCAGGATGTTGCGACCCGAACCGTCGCCGTCCACGCTGTTCATGAACGCGACGAAGACCGACAGGCCCAGCAGGCCGTACACGACCGACGGCACGCCCGCCAGATTGCGGATGTTGATCTGGACGAAGCGGCGTGGCCTCGTATCCGCCGCGTACTCCTCGAGGTAGATCGCGGTCGCCAGGCCGAACGGGAAGGCGAAGATCGCCACGAGCGCGGCAAGGATGGCCGTCCCGACGAGCCCCTGGACGATCCCGGCCTTGGCAGGGTTGGACGAGAGTGGCGACGTGAGGAAGTCCGTGCCGCGATCCGCGAAGACCGGGCAATGCCCGGCCCAGGACGTCCGACGATGAGCACGAACAGGATCGCGAGCGAGAACAGGAGGCTGCCAAGCAGCAGAACCTGGAACACCAGGCCCCAGATGTCACGGCGACCCACGCCGGTGAGCCCGGCGCGCACGCTGGCGGTCGTGACGGCGGCGGACGAGCCGATGGACGTCATCATCGCGCTCCTAGTACCGCTGCCGCGCACGGCGCACGAACGTGTCGCCCACGACGTTCAGCACGAACGTGATCAGGAACAGGAGTAGCCCCACGAAGAACAGGCTCTGGAACGCGGCGGAATTGCCGGTCACCTGGTCCGAGCCGGTGGCGAGCGTGACCATCGCCGAGGTCATCGTGCCGCCTGGATCCAGTGGGTCGATGGTCCGTGCCTGGGGCGCCCCGGCCGCAACGGCGACGATCATGGTCTCGCCGATCGCACGGCTGGTTGCCAGGATGAGGGCGGCGACGATGCCCGAGATCGCGGCAGGAAACACGACTCGGACGGACGTGGTGATCCTGCGGGCGCCAAGGCCGTACGAGGCCTCGCGCAGGTTCTGGGGCACGGCCCGCATGGCGTCCTCCGCCACGGAAGCGACCAGCGGGATGGAAAGGATGCCTACGCCGATCCCGGCGGCGGCGAGGTTGAAGGAGTTGGCCTCGGTGAACAGGGGTTTGATGACGGCCGGCGTCAGCAGCGTGAGGGCGAAGAACCCCAGCACGACGCTCGGGATGCCCGCCAGGACCTCGAGCACGGGCTTGATCGCCTTGCGGAACCGGGGCGTGGCGTACTCGGCGAGGTAGATCGCGGAGAACAGGCCGATCGGCGTCGCGATCGCCATGGCGATCACCGTCACGATCAGCGTCCCGAGAACGATGGTCGCGACGTCGAAGACGCCGCGACGCGGGAACCAGCCGATGCCAACGAGCTGGGACAGGTCGATCTGGGCGAGGAACTCGATCGCCTGAAACAGCACGGTCGCGATGATGAACAGGCTGATCAGGATCGTGACCATGGATGCGCCGAGGAAGAGGCCGCGCACGACGGTCTCACGGTTCCGCCTGCGGGCGCTGCCTCGCAGTGACATCCCGTCAGGTAGGGCTGGAGTTGCTTGCGCCATCGGCGATCCGAGCTCCTGTGATGGTGATCCCCGTGGAGTCAGAGGATAGGCGAACGGGCCGGACCCCAGTCGGGCCCGACCCGTTCGCCCGGAGGAGCGAGCGCTACTTCGCGGCTTCCCAGGCGGCCTGGGTCTCGGCGAGCGTCTCGGGAGCCAGGTTCACGTACGGGCACGGTCTCGAGGACCGACGAGATGGTGCCCTCGGCCAGGTAGTAGTCGACGAAGGCGGTCACCGCCGGATTGGCTGCGGCCTTGGCCTTGTTCACGTAGATGTAGAGGCTGCGGGACAGCGGGTAGGAGCCGTCCGCGATGGTCTCGGCGGTCGGGGCGACGCAGGTCCCGTTCACATCCTTGGCGATCTGGATCTCGTTGACCTGGTCCTTGTTCTCCTCGGCGAAGGCGAAGCCGACCCAGCCGAGCGACGTGTCGCTGCCGGAGATGCCGTCGATGATCGCGTTGTCGTTGGCGGACGCGGTGTAGTCGGGCCGCGTGTTGGCCTCCTGGCTGCGCGACTCGGCGATCTTGGCCAGGGCCAGCTCGACGAAGCTGTCGAACGTGCCGGATTCCTCACCGGGGCCCGTGATGGACAGGTCTGCATCCGGGAAGCTGGTCGTTGATCCGAGCTCCGCGGCGATCGCGGCGGCATCGCTCCACTTCGCGAACCCCGTAGACTCAGGGCCGACCAGGGCGTACAGGTCGGCGAAGCTGAGGCACGAGACGGCGGTGTTGTTGACGGAGGTGAGGACGGACATGCCGTCGATCGCCACCTTCAGCTCGATGTACTCGATGCCGGCCTCCGCGCAGGCCGTGGCCTCCTCGTCCTTGATCGTGCGTGAGGCGTCCGAGATGTCAGTCTCGCCCGCGCAGAACTTCTTGAAGCCATCGCCCGTGCCCGGACCCTCGACCGTGTAGGTGAAGTCGGGGTTGGCTCGGCGAACGCCTCGGCCACGCCGGTGGTGATCGGCTCCACCGTGGACGAGCCGGACACGTTGATGGCGCCGGACGCGCCGTCCGGGGCCATGGTCTCGCCCGCCGCTCTCCCGGCCATGCTCTCGGCCGGGGCCGTGGTGGCGGAGCTGCCGCCACACGCCGCGACGAAGATCGTCGCGGCGAGCGCGAGGGCTCCCACGCGCTTGGGAGTGCTGAGCGTCACTGAGGTGTTCCTCCAGTTGACGACGGGCGTCTTCGCCATGGGCGTCGTCCTACTTCTACCGTTCCGATGTTCGGGCCGGGTTGTCAACGGGTCGTGTCCGCGGCGTTAAGGGTCGGTTAACGCTGGACGGGATCCAGGCGGTACCCGACCCCGCGAACGGTGACCAGGTGGATTGGGTGCTCCGGATCGGGCTCGATCTTGGAGCGCAGCCATCGGACGTGGACATCCACGGTTCGGGATCCGTCCCAGCGACCGGTGCCCCAGACCCGCTCCATCAGCTCCCGGCGCGTGTAGACGCGACCGGGGTGCGTCGCGAGGAGCGCGAGCATGCCGAACTCCTTGGGGCGCAGGTGGATCGACGGTCGATCCGTCTCGCGAGCTTGTGGGCCCCCAGGTCGAGCTCGAGGTCATCCCCGACGGGCACCGATGCCCCCGGCCCGGGACGAAAGCGTGCCCGCTCCTCGAGCCAGCCCAGGCGCCCTGCCAGCTCCTGCCCGGTCGTCGTCGTCGTCAGCGCATCGTCGAAGCCGCGCGCGAGGGCGGCGAGCCGGGCGGTGGCGGCATCGGGCGGCGAGATGTGGACCGCGCGGAGGCGCGACCTGCGCATCCGCTCGCGGGCGATGAGCTCCAGGTCGTCGTCGCCGGCCGGCGGCTGGCAGCAGACGACGATCCTCGGTCGTTCCGAGAGCAGCATGTCCCGGAAGCTTCGAGGGTCGCCGGTGATGTGGATCGCCGTGCCCGGGACCAGCCGCGGGAGATCCAGGACCGGACCATCCGACGCCAGGATCAGCCAGCTCGGCCGATCTGCCTCTTGGAGCGGGCTCAGCCCGCTGGACGACGGGAGCGGATTCGGTGGCGTCGGGGCGATCACCCCGAGAGCCTCTGCCCGTGGTGTCAACGGCCGGTTGGGCGATGGTTAACACCCGGTAATCGATCGGACCGGCCGGGGGACGTGCCCGGAGTCCCGCGCCAGACGGCAGCGCGCCGGAGCGCGCTGCGGCAGACTGTCGGGTGACAGCGCCCGCGACTGCGCCCGCTCGCCCGAGGAGACATCAGACGATGGCCAAAGCCGGGAAGGACGGAGCCACGACGGGCGGCCCGGCGACCGCGCCCGACGGCGACCCCACGGAGGAACGGGGGTCCGGCGCTGATCGCGCCGGTCGCCGGAGGCGCAGTCGCGGGGCGGGCGCAAAGCGCGGAAGGTCGAGGCGAAGGCGGTCAAGGCCGAGGCGAAGGCGGCCAAGCGCGAGGCCCGAGGCTCCGGCAGGAGCGCAAGGCGGCCGTCAAGGCCGCGAAGCAGGAGAAGAAGGCTCGCAATTTCGCGAGGCGGGAGGGAAGGCCGAGCGGAAGGCCGGCAAGACCGCGAGGCGGGAGGCGCGGGCGGAGCGCAAGGCTCGCAAGGCGGCGAAAGCGAGGCCGGGGCGAAGCGGCCGCGGCGCAGGCCGCGAAGCAGGTCGGCAGAGAGGCTGCGAAGACAGCCAGGGCAGCCGCGGAGCGTCCAACGAGGCCGGGAGGCCGGCCGAGCATCCAAGTCGAGGGCCAAGAGGCGGGCCGCGGTGGCGGCAGCGTTCGGACCGGCAAGGATGCCGTCTGGCAAGTCCGCTGCGGGCGCGAGGACCGAACGCTCCCGTGGGTGCCGCCGATCGTGTTGGGCTAGCGGCGGCGGCCGCAGGCACCACGCTCCAGCAGGTGGCAGGCATGGTCCGCCAGGCGGCCGAGCCGGCGGCCTCCCGGATCGTGGACCGGGTCACGCGGCGCTCGGGTGAGGCCGCGGCGCCGGAACCGGAACCGGTGCCCGAGCCGGTGCCGGAACCCACAGCAGAACCTGAACCTGAGCCGACGCCGAACCTGAGCCGGCGCCGGAACCCACAGCAGAACCTGCGCCGAGCCCGAGCCAGCCTGCCCGAACCGCAGCAGAACCTGAACCTGAGCCGGCCCAACCGGAACCGGTGCCCGAGCCGGTGCCGGAACCCACAGCAGAACCTGAACCTGAACCCGAACTTGAGCCGGCGCCGGAACCCACAGCAGTGCCCGAGCCTGAGCCGGCGCCAGAACCTGAGCCGGCGCCGGAACCGGAACCGGTGCCCGAGCCGGTGCCGGAACCCACAGCAGAACCTGAACCTGAGCCGGCGCCGGAACCGGAACCGGTGCCCGAGCCCGCCCCTGAGCCGGAACCCCAACCCGAGCCCGAGCCGGTGCCCGAACCCGAGCCGACTCCCCGGATCGACATCCCGCACGGCACCACCATCCATGCCGCAATCGACGTCGGTGCCACGAGCGTGCACCTCCTCGTCGCCGCGGTCGGTGACCACCAGGTCGAGCCCCTGCTCGACGAGTCGGTGTTCCTGGGCCTTGGCGACCGGGTCGTCGCGGACGGGCGCCTGGGTGAGGCTGCCCGGGAGGAGCTGGTCGCCGCGCTGGTGTCCTACGTGCATACGGCACGAGAATTCGGTGCTGGCAGGATCACGATCGCCGGCACCGAGCCGATGCGCCGCGCCGCCGACGCCGCCACCGTGGTTCGCGCTGTCGAGGAACGGGCTGGCGTGCCGTTCCACGTCCTCGATCACGACGAGGAGGGCCTGCTCACGCTGCTCGGGGTGACGATGGGGCGGTCCGTCCGGTCCGAGATCCTGGTCGTCGATGTCGGTGGAGGAAGCACCGAGTTCGTCGACGTGGCGGCAGACGGATCGGTGGCGGCCAAGGGCCTGCCGCTGGGAGCCGCTCGCCTCACCCGTGATCTCATGTTGGGCGATCCGCCCTCGACGGCCGACCTCGAGGCACTACGGGCGCGCGTCCGAGAGATCCTGGCGGCCGCCCCGGACGTCCATCCTGTCGAGATCACGGCGGTGGGTGGCACGGCCGGGAACCTGCTGAAGCTGCTGCCGGCGACAGCCCTCGATCGCGTGCTGACCCGACGACGACTCACCGTCGGTCTGGCGATGCTGAGCGTGGAGCGGAGCACCGAGGCCGCGATGCGTCACCTCATCCGCCCCGAGCGTGCCCGGATCCTGCCCGCAGGCTCGATCATCGTGGACGCGATCCTGGAGCGGTACGGTCTGGATCGCCTGGGAGTCTCGGAGGAGGGCATGCGAGAGGGTCTTGCCCTCGCTGTTTCGGTCGCGGGTCCCGCCTGGCGTGACCGCCTGCCGACCCTCGTTCGTGGCTGGGGCGGCGACGCCACCTGATCGGGCCGTGGCTCCCGCCCGTCTGCACCAGGCGTCAGCCGCGGACGGGCTGGGCCGATCCCGCCGTCAGAGTCCGGCGACCACCCGGCCCAGGGCGCGCCGGAACGCAACGCTCGATACACCGCGCCAGGCGGGGCCGACGGTCCGGCGCAGCCGCGCCAGCTCGCGCTCCCGGTCCACGAGGTAGCGTCCGATCGCGGCACTCTCGGCTTCCGACAGCCGGCCGGCATGCTCGACGAGGAAGGAGCGGGCCAGGTTCGCGGCCACATCGGCGTCATGCAGCCAGCCCAGGTGATCCTGGAGCGCCACAACCTTCTCGATCACGGGCCCGACTTCACGACCGAGCGCCTCACGGACGAACTCCAGCGTGTACCGGAGCCACTTGGCCGCGATGCGGAGGTCGTGGAGTGTCGTCACATCGGCCCAGCGCATGACCGGCTCGTAGGCGCGAACGACCTCGTAGGCGGCCCAGATTCGGGACGGCATCGTGTCTCGCACCCGGTGGGGCTCCGTCGGGCCGACAGCCCGGACGCCCGCGCCCTCCGACTGCAGGAACTCGACGTATTCGTCCATCCACTTCCCGTACCGGTTGCTGTCCAGCTCCTTGAGCAGGACGACCCGGGCTTCGTCGCGGTTCGACCTCCAGCCGCGCAACAGCGGCTCGAATGCTCTCCCCTCGGCGGCGGTGAGGCGACGCTGGTACGCCTCGCCTGCCTCGATGAGGACGTCCAGATCGCGGACACCACCGAGGTCGGCGGCGACGGCCTTGAGGCGCTTGCGGTGGCGCTCGGTGCGGGCCGGGTCGAAGGCGTCCCCGAACACGCGCCAGGCCGCCCGTTGGCGCCGCGTGGCGACTCGCATCCCATGCAGCTCCTCGGGATCGGACCCGGCCCGGGTGCCCGCCTCACGCGTGATCATGCGGGCCAGGTGGAACCGGAGGACCTTGCGGCCCGCCTCGGCGAGGTGGTCGTCGCCGAGCACGCCGGGCGTCTTGGGGACCACGAGTCTCGGGATCTGGGGTGCCGGCTCCACCTCGGGCTCAGGGACGTCGGCGACCGGCGCCCGGGCGTCAGCCTCAGCTTCGACAACCGGGCCGGCGGTGGCGGGGGGCTCGGTCTCGGTCCCGTTGCCGTGATCCATCACGGGCACGCCGACAACGTCCCCGGTGACCTCCGTCAGGGACTCGCGACGAACGGCCTCCAGGGCTCGCTCCAACTTTGACGTGTCCGCAGGCAGGAGCTCCTCCACCTCGGACAGCAGTTCCACCAGCGGCTCCAGCGCGGTCTCGTCGCCCTCGCGGAGCTCCACCTCGAGCTCCGCGAACCGCTCGATCACGCGATCCGCCACCACGACCTCCACGTCGTCCACGGAGAGCTCGACGACCGTGCCACTGATCCCGTACTCGCGCTTGCGTCGCACCTGGCGGATCCGCACCAGGTCCTCCAGCACCTCGTCACCAGCGATCTCGATGACTGCGTCGCGAGCGACAGACTCCGGCCAGGAGGATGCGCTCGTGCCGGCGTCGGCCGGGCCCTCGAGTTCCACGCGCCGGTGGGTCGCGCCGCCCGCGTCCTGGCGTCGGAGGCCCTTGAGGGTGATCGTCGTGCCACCGTCCTGGAACCTGAACCGGCCCGCATAGCCCGCGTCGGCGAGTGCCCCCCCACTGGTGTCAACGTAGCGGTCCTCGTGCACCACTGTCTCGGCCGCGGCCAGGGCCGCGAACCCGGCCAGGTCGTCTGCCCCGATCAGCCGGGCACCGGCCTTCGTGTCCGTCATCCGGTACTTGAGCTCGACCTCGATGGCCCGCGCCCCAGCATCAGGCGTCTGGGTCACGCGCGTGGATCCATCGAGCCGGCATGCGCGTGCGGGCGACGCGGTTCGTCGGCCTGGGCCGATGCGATCGCCGCGTCCTCCTTGAGCACGGCAAAGGTATCGACCGTGCCCTCCCGGGAGTCGAGGACCTCGAGGCGTTGCCAGCGGCCGTCGGACCCCAGCCGCCAGGACCGGCGGTCATCCGCGAGCATGACCTCGATGATCCTGGCCAGGCGCGAGCGCGATTCATGGTCGTCGACCGGAGTGACGACCTCGACGCGGCGGTCGAGGTTGCGCTCCATGAGGTCCGCGGAGCCGATGTACCACTCGGGCCGCCCGGCGTTGGCGAACATCCAGATCCGCGAGTGCTCGAGGAATTCGCCGATGATCGAGCGGACGCGGATGTTCTCGGAAACGCCATCGACCCCGGGCACGAGGCAGCAGGCGCCGCGCACGATGAGGTCGATCTCGACACCGGCCCGCGACGCCTCGTAGAGGGTCTCGATGACCTGGTTGTCCACCAGGGAGTTCACCTTGAGGATGATTCGTGCCGGATGGCCCGCGCGGGCGGCCGCAGTCTCGCGCTCTACCATCTCGATGAACCGGGTGCGCATCGTCATGGGCGCCACGAGCAGCTGGCGGAACACGCGCTGCCGCGAGAGTCCGGTGAGGACGTTGAACAGGTCGGTCACGTCCGCGCCCAGCTCCTCGCGACAGGAGAGGATGCCCAAGTCGACGTACAGGCGCGCCGTCTTCGAGTTGTAGTTGCCGGTCCCGATGTGGACGTATCGCCGCAGCCCGCTGCCCTCGCGCCGCACGACCAGCAGCACCTTCGAGTGCGTCTTGAGGCCCACGAGGCCGTAGACGACATGCGCTCCCGCCTGCTCCAGGCGGCGGGCCCACACGATGTTGTTCTCCTCGTCGAAGCGGGCCTTGATCTCGACCAGCACCACGACCTGCTTGCCGCCTTCGGCCGCCCGCATCAGGGCCTGGACGATCGGGGAGTCGCCCGAGGTGCGGTAGAGGGTCTGCTTGATCGTCAGCACCTCGGGATCGTCCGCGGCCTGCTCGATGAACCGCTCGACGGATGCGGTGAACGACTCGTACGGGTGGTGCACGAAGATGTCGCCGGCGCGGATCTGCGCGAAGACGTCCGTCTGCTCGTCCTCGTCCGGGGGCAGCAGGCGCTGCGGGATGACCGGCGTATGGCCCGGGGCCTTGAGCTCCGGGCGGTCCAGGCTCACCAGCTGCCAGAGGGCTGTGAGGTCCACCATCCCGGCGACCTCGAAGGCGTCCTCCTCGCGCACGCCGGTGCCGTTGATCAGGATCCGGCGCGTGAGCTCCGGCATCGAGCGCTCCACCTCGAGCCGGACGGCCTCGCCGAACCGCCGTCGCCGGACCTCTTCCTCGATTGCGAGCAGCAGGTCGTCCGCCTCGTCCTCCTCGATCGCGATGTCGGCGTCCCGGGTCACCCGGAACAGGTGCGTCTCGAGGATCTCCATGCCACGGAACAGCTCGTCGAGGTTGGCCTCGATGACCTGGTCCAGGAGGACGAACTTGTCGCGCTCCACTGCAAACAGCCGGGGCAGGATCGGCGGGATCTTGACGCGCGCGAAGCGCCGCTCGCCAGTCTCCGGATCACGCAGGCCGACCGCGATCGACAGGCTGAGCGTGCTGATGTACGGGAAGGGGTGCCCGGGATCCACGGCGAGTGGCGTGAGCACCGGGAAGATCTCGTCGTGGAACCGGCGCCGCAGGGTGTCGTGGTGCTCCGGGACCTGCTCGTATTCGAGGATCTCCACGCCTTCCGTGGACAGCTCCTCCCGGATCTGCATCCAGATGCTGGACTGCTCCGCGACCAGCTCCCGCACCCGATCCCTGATGGCGTCGAGCTGCTGGGCTGGAGTCAGGCCGTCGACGCTGTGGTGCTGGCTGTTGGACAGGTCCTGGCGGCGGAGGCCCGAGACGCGGACCTGGAAGAACTCGTCCAGGTTGGACGCGAAGATCGCCAGGAACTTCGCCCGCTCCAGGAGGGGGTTGCGGGCGTCACGCGCCTCGTGGAGGACGCGGGCGTTGAACTCGATCCACGACAGCTCGCGGTTGAGGATCGGACCCTTCTGGTCGCGCACCGGCCGCCGGCGGCTACGGCCGGCGACACGGGGTCCGGGTGCTCGTCGAACGGTCGCCATCGATCCTCTGTGAGTGCGCTGCGGCCCGGCGCGCGGCTCGTCCCGATGGCCGCAACCCGGTCCCCGTCGGGCACTTCAGGATATCACCCGGCCCGCGCCGTTCCCTCGGCCGCTCCGTCCGGAACCGCCGGCGATCGGCGCGGCGGGCGCCGCGGGCTGTCCTGCGTGGCTGTGCTCAGCCCTCCGGGACGTACCGTCGCTCGCCGGTGGCCGGATCCACCCAGACGCGCATCGGGACGGCCGTCGTCGGGTCCACGAAGCGCTCGTCGGTCGGCCGGAACCGCGGCTCCGGCGCCGTGGGCTCGCCGCCTCCGGGCCCATGTGGGTCCCCGCTGCGCTCCGCCCGGAGGGACCGGTAGCGGGTCCTCTCGAGCAGCATCACCGTGATCAGGATCGCACCGGGCACGAACAGCACCAGGGCCGCCATGAGGCTCCCGCCGGGACCGGTCACGGCCGCCACCGCGATGCCGCCGAGCAACAGCAGGAGCCCGAGGCCCCCGACCAGGCCTCGGGTGATGGTCACCCCCACCGGCCTACTCGATGGCCTGAGGTGCGTTCGAGTCGGCCTCCAGCACAACCGCCGTTCCGTAGGCCACGATCTCGGTCATGGTGGTTGCCATCTCGGACGAGTCGAAGCGCATCGAGATGACGGCGTTGCCGCCGACCAGGACGGCGTTCTGCACCATGCGGTCGATCGCCTGACGGCGGGTGTCCTCGAGCAGGCTGGTGTACTCGTGGATCTCACCGCCCACGACCGACCGCAGGCTCGCGACCACATTGCCGGCGAAGCCACGGCTGCGGACGACGAGCCCGAACACCTGGCCCTTGGTCTCGACCACCCGGTGGCCGGCGACGAACGGAGCGGTCGTGATGATCATCGGTCCCTGCCATCTTCTTGGCGTCGGGCGGGATCGCCCGCCTCGTCCGCGTGTTCTGCGTGGCGCCGCTCGCGGGCCCTGGCGCACAGGTCGCAGGGGCACATCTCGCGCAGCAGCGTGAACGTGTAGTAGCCGGTCGCGTGGCCGTCGCCCCAGGTTGGCTGGATGGCGTAGGAGCCCACGAGCGCCACGTCGACCAGACGCGTCTGCTCGGGCGTCAGCGTTGGATTGCTGTCCAGCCAGCCGGGCATGCCGGCCTCACCGCGACAGTAGGCACACGGGCACAGCCAGCGCAGGGTCACGGTGTCGTACCGCGTGACGTGGCCATCCGCCCACTCGAGGCGCAGCGTGCCAGCGGCGCGATCGGCGTCGATCCGGGTGGGGGAGACGGGCGTGGAGGTCATGTCGCTCACCCGAAGATGCTACTCCGGGACGCGCCCGGGAGCGGGACCATCATCGACAGCGGCTCCGGGACTATCCCCGCAGGGCCGCCACGCGGTGCGGGCCGCTATGCTCGCGACTGATGAGCCTCGTCGTCGACCACCTGTTCAAGCGGTTCGGGTCCGTCGTCGCGCTCGACGACCTCGCATTCGAGGTCCACCCGGGCCAGGTCTTCGGATTCCTTGGCGCCAACGGCGCCGGCAAGACGACGACGATGCGCGTGGTGATGGGGGTCCTGGAGCCCGACGCCGGGCAGGTGACCTGGGGCGGCATCGAGAGCCACCGCCTCCCCAGATCCACGTGGGGCTACCTGCCGGAGGAGCGGGGCCTCTACCCGCGGATGCGCGTGCTCGACCAGCTTGTGTTCTTCGCCGGGCTCCAGGGCGTCCCGTCCGCGCAGGCGGAGCGCGAGGCCCGGGCCTGGCTGCGCCGGTTCCGCGCTGAGGACCTGGCGACTCGCAGGGCCGAGCAGCTCTCGAAGGGCAACCAGCAGAAGGTCCAGTTCATCGCGGCGATCCTGCACGACCCGCAGGTGCTGCTCATGGACGAGCCGTTCACCGGGCTCGACCCCGTCAACGTCATGCTCCTGCGGGAAGCGTTCCTCGAGCTGCGGGACCGTGGCCGGACGGTGGTGTTCTCCACCCACCAGATGGAGGTGGCGGAGGCCCTGTGCGAGTCGGTTGCCATCGTGGACCGAGGGCGCATCGTGGTTGGCGGGCCGCTGCGCGAGGTCCGGCGGGCCACCGGCCGGCGGATGGTCCGTATCTCCGTCGAGGGCGACTACCGTCTGCCATGGCTGGACGGGGTTCCCGGCACGCGCATCATCCAGGCCGGGCTCGACCGCTCCACCGTGGAACTCGAGGCCGGCGTCGAGCCCGATGCCGTGCTGGCGGCCGCGGTTGGTGCGGGCGCCAGGGTCCGGCACTTCGAGGTCGCTGACCCGTCACTGGAGCAGATCTTCATCGACTTCGTGGGCCGTCCCGCCGAGGAGGCGCTCCACCTCGCGCCGGCAGCCGGCGAGGACGCCGCGTGACCGTCACCCGGGGTGCCACGCCTCGCAATGTCGGCCTGGTTGCCCGGCGCGAGTACGCCGAGCGAGTGAAGTCCCGGGCCTTCGTGCTCTCGACGCTGCTGATGGCCGGCCTCGCCGTGGTCGTCGCGCTGATCCCGCTCGTGGTGCGCGTGGTGGACCGGGCGACGGTGACGAGGATCGCCGTGGTCGCGCCAGACCAGGAGCTGGGAGACCGGGCGGTGGCAGTGATGGACGGGTTCCTCAACGCGCAGCTGGACGGTGGCGGGGCGGAGGCGAAGACGTTCGTGTTCTTGCGGATGGACGACGCACAGGTCGCGGTCGAGGATGTCAGCGACGGGAGCGTCGCGGGCACGGTCCTCATCGAGCGGCCGACGGGTGGCGGACTGGATTTCCGGGTCGTGACGGTCGGAGCGCTCAGCCAGGACCGGGCGCAACTGCTGCAGATCGGTGCGTTCGCGGTCGGGATCCTGGACTGGACCGCCGCGCAACCAGCCGGCCAGGCGCCGTTCGTGCCGCCGACATTCGCCGTCGTCGATGCGGGTGCCGCTGCGGGCGGCGGCACGCACGAGGTCATCGATACGGCCGAGTACGCGAGCCGTCGCATCGTCGGCATCGTGTTCGTGATGCTGGCGTTTCTCACGCTCGTGTTCTACGGCCTGTGGGTCGCCTCCGGGGTGGTGGCCGAGAAGGCGAGCCGCGTCATGGAGCTGCTCATCTCCGCGGCGACGGTGCGCCAGCTCGTGGTCGGCAAGATCCTGGGGATCGGCCTCGCCGGGCTCACACAGGTGACGCTGATCCTGTTGCCAGCGATGGCCATGCTGCTAGTCTCCGGCCAGGTCGGCACTGCGATCCTCGGTGACGACGCGGGGGTTGGGGCCTCGCTGGGAGCGCTCTCGCCGGGACTCATCGGAGCGTTCCTCGTGTACTTCGTCCTGGGGTTCGGGCTCTATGCGGCGCTGTATGCGGGAGCCGGCTCCCTGCTGAGTCGCGCGGAGGACCTGCAGGTTGTGGCCCTGCCGCTCTCGATCCCCGCCATCGCCGGCTACCTGCCCGCGGTGCTCGCGCTGTCTGGCAGCACCTCGTGGTTCATCCGGCTCGCGTCCTACATCCCGTTCTGGAGCCCGTTCGTCATGCTGGCCCGCCTGTCGGTTGGCTACGTTGCACCCTGGGAGATCGCGCTGTCGCTGGGGCTGCTGCTCGTGACCGTCCCCCTGGTCACGCTGCTTGCCATCCGCGTCTACCGTGCAGGGGTCGTCATGTACGGGCAACCCCCGACAGCACGCACATTCCTGCGGGCGCTCCGCGGCACGTAGCCGCGGCCATCCGTGGCGCCCGACCGACCGGGCCGCGGTGGGAGATCGAGCGCCCGCTAGTCAGCCGACTCCTCGTCGAAGGGAAGCCGCCGGAACAGCGCCAGCACCGGTGCCGTGCCCGCCGCCGGCTCGGTCTCCCCGTCCGGCATTGAAGATGCCGGTGCCTGTTCAGTGCCGGGCCCCGCGGCCAGGATCGACCGCCAGAGGGTGCTGCGGACGCCCGGCAGGTAGGGGCTCGCACGCCGTCGTGCCAGCACGCCGGCGATGCCCTGGGCGGAGACGGCGGCGTGCAGGGCCAGGCCTTCCCCGGTGATCGCGGGGACCATCACCACCTCGTCGCCCGGCCGGAGCACCTTCCGCAGGAGCGCCCGCCGCTTGTCCAGGGCCTGGTCGAGCAACCAGCGCCCATCGAGGTGGAGCAGGTCGAACACCAGGAAGGCGACGGGCCGGCCCGGCCGTCCGGAGAGGCGTTCGCGCAGGGCGGTGTCGTCGGCGCAGCCCCGCCCGTCGACGACCACCAGCTCGCCGTCCAGCACGGCGGAGCGCGCCGCGACCCGCACCGCGATACCGGTCAGCTCCGGGAGGTGCACGCCAAGATCCGCACCCCGCGCATCCACGATCCGCGCCGCGCCGCCGCCCGGCGACGCGCCCGGCTCGACAAACGCCAGCACCCGGTGCCCGCCCCAGGTCGGCTCGAACAGCCAGTCGGACGAGTCGAAGGGGTCGGCGAGCGGCGCGGGCCACATGGGCTCCACGTCACCGGGGTGCGGGAGCGCCGGCTCGAGGCGGAAGGAGAGCTGCTCGGCCATCGCAAGCCGATGGTAGCCCGTCGCGCCGGGATAGACTGGCGGCAACCCCGCCGTCCGGCCCCACCAAGGGCTCGCTGCGCCATCCGGAGGATACCGTTGCCTCGACCCGCACGCCCCGACGACCTTTACCGGCTTGCCGTCCCGTTCGATCCGCGGCTGTCGCCCGACGGGCGCTCCGTGGCCTTCACGGTCAAGCGCAGCAGCGTCGGCCGGGATGGCTACCGCCTCTCGGTGTGGCTCGCCCCGGCCGATGGTGGCGGCGGTGCCCGGCAGCTGACGATCGGCGCCCGCAGCGACAGCCACGCGCGGTTCTCGCCGGACGGTCGGACGCTGGCGTTCCTCTCGGACCGGCGGCTGCTCGTGGAGGAGGAGCCGGACCGGCCGTCCGAGGCCAAGGATCGTGACGACTGTGTCCAGGTCCACCTGCTGCCGCTCAATGGCGGCGAGGCACGGCGCCTGACGGACCTGCCGCGGGGCGTGGAGGACTTCGTGTGGTCGCCGGACGGCGCGACACTGGCCGTCCTCACGAGCTCCCTGGGTGCGACCGCGGACGAGGAGCGGCGTCGGCGTGGCCGGCCGGCGAAGCCCAAGCCCGGCGAGCCGCCGCTGTCCGATTACCGCTACATCGATCGCCTGGGCTACCAGTTCAATGGCGCCGGGTTCGTGGACGACCGCGAGACCCACCTGTGGCTGGTGGACGCGGCGACCGGCGCGGCCCGGCCGCTCGTGACCGGCGCGTCCGCCGAGTTCGGCCCGGCCTGGTCCCCGGACGGGACGCGGATCGCCTTCGCGGCCAACCGGCACCGGGACCCGGATCTCGCCTGGCGATCCGGCCTGTTCGTGGTGGATGTGGCATCGGGTGCCGTCGCCACGATCGCGGGTGGTGCGGACGCCCAGTTCACGACCCCCACCTGGACGCGCGATGGGTCCTCCATCCTTGCCCTTGGTGACCGGCACCCGCGCGCCGGGTACCGGACCGGGATCTGGCGCTTCGCCGCCGATGGCGCTGATGCGGGCCCCAGTGGGGGCACGGACCTGCTTGCGTCGAGCGAGCTCAAGCCGGATTCCGCGATGAACAGCGACGTCACTTTGGGCGGTGACCCGCGCCTCGCCGCCACGGCGGACGGCAGGCACGTCCTGTTCACGGCGCCCGTCGATGGCTCCATGGAGCTGTGGCGGGTCCCGATCGCCGGTGACGGCACGCCGGAGCGCCTGACCTTCGATCGCCACTACCTGGCGGGCTGGGATGCCTCGTCCGCGCCCCGCGGCAAGGGCGACCTGGTCGTCGCCGTCCGCTCGGCCGGTGCCCTGATGCCCGAGGTGGT
Organism: uncultured Chloroflexia bacterium; assembly: GCA_963788375.1. Classification (GTDB taxonomy): domain Bacteria; phylum Chloroflexota; class Limnocylindria; order Limnocylindrales; family CSP1-4; genus CAIXZV01. The sequence continues at coordinate 1,027,715 of CAWBGT010000001.1, read as the reverse complement.
CGTCCTCGAGGTCCCGGCCAGGGGGACGGCCTCGGCGCCCCGCCCGATCACCCACCTGCACGACGTCCTGGCTGCCGAGCTGTCGCTTGTCGAGCCCGTCGAGCGTCGCTGGCAGAGCGATGGCCGCGAGATCCAGGGCTGGCTCATCCCCGGTGGCCCAGGCAGGCGGCCGCTTGCCCTGGAGATCCACGGGGGGCCACACACTCTGTACGGCTGGTCCCCGATGCTGGAGTGGCAGGTGCTGGCAGGTGCGGGTGTGTCCGTCCTGGCCTCCAACCCGCGCGGTTCCGAGGGATACGGGGAAGCCTTCAACCGGGCGAACCTCGGTGACTGGGGCGATGGGCCCATGGCCGACGTGATCGCCGGCGTGGACCAGGCGATCGCCGATGGCCTGGCCGATCCGGAGCGCCTCGGTGTCACCGGCGGCTCCTACGGCGGCTACCTGACGAACTGGATCGTGGGACGCACCGACCGTTTCAAGGCCGCCGTCACCTGTCGATCCGTCGTAGACATGCGGATGCTGTTCCTGACCGGGGACATCTCGGGTGGCGAGTGGGCCGCGATGGAGTTCGGGCGGCACCCGTGGGAGGATCCGGCCTACTTCGACGCCATCTCGCCGCTCTCCCTGGCTGCCAACGTGCGCACGCCGCTCCTGATCCAGCACAGCGAGCGGGACCTGCGGACCACCGTCGGCCAGGCCGAGGCGCTGTTCACCGTCCTGCGCTCGCTCCGCCGGCCGGTGCGGTTCATGCGCGTGCCCTCGGAGAGCCACGAGCTGACCCGCGGCGGGAGTCCGTTCCGGCGCGCCGAGAACCTGGTCCAGGTCCGCGACTGGTTCGTCCACTTCCTGGTCAAGGGCGAGCAGCGGCTGCCGCGGCCACCCCGCAACCGCGCCGGTCGCTAGCGGACGGCCCGGCAATGACCCGGCCGCTGGCCGCCGATGACCGGAATCCGATGACGGAGATCCGGGGCGGCCTCCCGTTCCTGGTGGTGGAGGGATCGCACCGGGAGGTCGGCCGCCAGGTCGGCATGGCTACCGCCGACGCGTGCCGGGAGGCCGTGGCGTTCGATGCCGCGCTCCCCGCGGGCCGCTCGCGTGACGAGCAGCTGGCCCTGGCCACGCGGTACCGCGAGGCCACGCTCCTTGCCACGCCGTGGCTGGTGGACGAGATCGACGGAGCGGCCGAGGGCGCAGGCGTGGACCCGCTCGCGCTGTTCGCTGCCTCGATCGAGGAGATCTGGTCAGTCCGGCCGTCGCAGGCGACGGCAGGCGCGCCGGTCGACGGGCGATGCTCGGACCTCGTCGCGGTGCCGCCCGCCACGCCCGACGGCCACGTCTGGGTGGCCCACAACAACGACCTCTCGCCCGCGTCCGAGGGATCCGTCATTGCCGTGGAGTGGCGGGTGCCGGACGAGCCGGTCGTGCTCTCGCTGGGCATCGGGCCGTGGATCAGCGTTGGCTGGAACGACGCCGGGCTCTCCCTCACCGGCAACGAGCTCTGCCCCAACGACGAGCGGATCGGCGTGCCACGGCTGCTCATGGTCCGCGAACAGCTGACCGCCAGGACGCTGGAACAGGCCGTGGCGAGGGCCCTCCGACCCGACCGCGCCTCCTCGTACAACACGGTCTTCGCCCATCGCGACGGGCGAGTGGTCAACGTTGAGGGATCCGCGACCGACGCCGAGGTGTCCGGGCCCGCGCCGTCCGGCACGCTTGCCCACACCAACCACTACGCCTGCGACCGGATGCGCCGCTACGAGGGCGACCCGGCCTACGCGCGGCGGTCGGCGGTCCGGCTGGGGCGGGCGCTGGCGCTGCTCGACGGCCCGGCGGGGGAAGGACCCGCGCCAGGCTCGGTCGGCCCCGACCAGTTGGCGGCCTACCTCGCGGACCACGCAACCAGCCCGTCCATCTGCCGCCACGACGACGGCACGGAGGTCTCGGTCACCGTGTTCTGGTGCCTGGCCGACGTCACCGCCGGCGAGATCCGGTATGGCCGCGGCCCGCGCTGCCGCGGCGAGGAGACCCGCTACCGGTTTGCCTGAGCGCGGTGCCCGGCCGGACGCGCCATCGCCCGGCGGTTCAGCCCGCGACGCCCGCCGTCGGCAGGTGCCGCTCCAGCCCGTCGAGGCGTGTCGCACCCGGGACCGTCGCGGCCAGGAAGTCCAGCACGATCGCCGTCTGCCGGATCCGCTCGTCGACGTCGAACGAGGCGTGGCCCGTGGCGTACGTGTAGACCTGCGGTTCCACGCCCCGCGCGCGCAGGCGTCCCACGTAGTTCCACACCTGGCGGATGGGACAGCGCGAGTCGTTGAGGCCGGCCAGGATCAGCAGCGGGGCCGCCACGGCATCGACATAGGTGAGTGGGTTGCGCTCGAGGAACAGGTCCGGGACCTCCGCCGGTGATCCGCCGAACAGCGCCCGGTCCAGGGCCTGGAGCATGGGGGCCTCGTCCTCGTAGGCCGCGACGTAATCCGCAACCGGCACGCCCGCGATCAGCGATACCCAGCGTTCGGGGTGACGCCCGGCCCCCAGCAGCGACACGTAGCCGCCCCAGGACCAGCCGGCGAGGACGGCCTGCGCAGGATCCGCGAGCCCCCGCGCGACAAGGTCGTCCAGCCCCGCCAGCACGTCCTCGAGCTCGAGGAAGCCGATGTTGCCGGTCAGCGCATCACGCCATGCCTGGCCGAAGCCCTCCGAGCCCCGGTAGTTGACCATCGCCACCAGGAAGCCCGCGTCCACGTGGGCCTGGACGTCCGGCGCCCAGCGGTCCATGTCCACGGAGTGGGGTCCACCGTGGACGCGCATCATCACCGGGTGCGGGCCGTCCCCCTCGGGATGGACGAGGAAGCCGTGGACACGTTGCCCGTGCGGGTTGTCGAACCACCAGGCCTCGAATGGCCGGCCGGCCGGTGCGGGCGGGCCGTCTGGGGCAAGCAGCGGCTCCGCCGAGTCCACGGCCAGCAGCCGGGCTGGGTGCTCGCCGCGGTGACCGCGGTACCACACCCTGCCGTCCGGGCGGACGGCGGCCGCGGTGATCGACCCCTCCTCTGTCTCGAGGCGCGTCACCGCGCCGTCGGCGAGGTCGTAGCGGTACAGGAGGTGCCGGCCCGCCTCGAGCGCCAGCAGCAGCAGGGCCGAGCCGTCGGGCCACCAGCCCACGGGCTCGATGCTGCCGGCAAGGTCCAGGACCAGGTCCGTCAGCTCGCCCGTGCGCGTGTTCCACAGGGCAGGCCGGCGCTCCCCGGTGCGCTCGTGGGTGATGGCCATCCGGCTGTCGCCGGCGATGGGCGAGAACCCGAACCCGGCAAGCTCGAGGCCGGCGTCCTTGAGCTCGGCGAGCGTGTCGCCGGTGCCCGGGTCGATCGCCCGCAGGGATGGATGGAGGACGTCCCCGTCCTCCATCACCTCGAGCACCAGGACGGCATCGTCCGCCGAGAGCGCGCCCCGGTCGACGGCGCCGGAAAGGCCCCAGCCGCCGGCGAGCCGGACGGGTTGTGGGTGCCGGTACAGGAGCCGCACGTCGTCGCCGTCGTCGGACACCCAGACCGAGAAGTCCTCTTCGGTGCTCACGCCAGCGACCGCCCGCCGCTTTCCGATGGCCAGGCCCTCGCTCCAGCCTTTGGGCAGGCCGCTGAACAGCGGTTCCGGCGCAGCATCCTGGTCGAACGGCGCGATCACGTAGGTGCCCGTCTCCGCCCCAGTCTCGTCGCGGAACCACACGACGCCGGTCCCGTCGCGCGTCGGCCGGCCCTCGAGCACGCCGACCGCGTCGAACGTCACCTGGCGGCGCCTGCCGCTGCGGCGGTCCCAGGCATGGAGCTGGTAGGACCCGCTCTCGGTGGATGCGATCACGAGCCGGTCGGGATCGTCCGCAGCCCAGGCGGGGAAGGACAGGATCGGAGCGCGGAATCGCTGCTCCCAGGCGGGATGGTCAGACATGCCGAGCAGCGTAGCGTGCCCGGGGTGTGGAGCATTCGTGGCTCCGACAGGCGCGACGACGTGCGGGGGGGCGGATGAGCCCCGCCGGCACGCGCCGGAGAGCCTGTCCATGCGGCAGGTCGACGGCGCACGATGCGCGCGGTCAGCCACCCACGCATGGACCTCGACGCGCCGGTCGGCTTCCGCCAGAACGATGCCGCGCCGTGCAGCGAGCCGCGCCGTGCGCCGTCAGCGGCCCACGGGCCGCCGCGAACCTCAGCGGCCGGCGGCGCGCCGCGCCCAGGCCAGCAGGTCCACCGCCGGCAGCGCGTCGAGGCCGGCCAGCGGGATCCAGGCCGCCATGTCGGTGGACCCGTCGTGCTCGTGGCGCAGCTCGCCTCCCGTGACGGTGCCACGGTAGAGGATGCCCACCGTCTGGACCCGGTGCCCGCTCACGGTCTCGGCCGGCTCCAGCACGGCGGACCTCACCGCGACCAGGTCGCCGAGCCGGATCGTCAGGCCGGTCTCCTCGAGCACCTCTCGGACGACCCCATCCTCCGGGTCCTCGGCGAAGTCCAGGCCACCGCCGGGCGGGGTCCACATCCCGGCGCCCGGCCCCGTCGGGATGATCCGGCACAGCAGGACCCGCCCGTCCTCCTCGCACCACGCGTAGGCACCCAGCCGTACCCGCTGGATCACGCCGTCCGGACCCAGGAAGTGACGCGGCAGCGGCAGGAGGGGCGGGACCCCGGCGTCGCTGGTCACACGCTCGAATCGGCGGGCTGGTTCATCACGACCGAGGGTAGCGGAGCCGGGCAACGGCGATGTCCCGGGTCCGCGTGGATCTCGACCGGACCGGGCCGCGCACGCTCCCGGCCGCTGCGATAATCGGGCCATGACCCCCGGACCCGGATCGAGCCCGATCGGTGTGTCGCCGCTCATCGTCGTGGCCGGCGACGCGCTCGTGGACCTCATCGTCAGGCCCGACGGCGGGATCGTCCCCGTTGGCGGAGGCGGACCCTACAACTCGGCGCGGGCGATCGCGCGCCTGGACGTGCCGACTGCCTGGATCGGCGGCCTCTCGTCGGACCGGTTCGGGCACCTGCTCGAGGCCGGCCTGGCCGCAGATGGCGTGGGGCTCGCCATGGTCCAGCGGACGGACCTGCCGACTACCCTGGCCCTGGCGGAGCTCGGGGTGGACGGCAGCGCGGCCTACCGCTTCTACACCGAGCAGACGTCCGCACCGGCCGTCCTCCCCGGGCCGCTCGCCGCCGGCCTCCCGCCGTCCACCGTGGCGGTCCTGACCGGCACGTTGGGTCTGGTGCTGGAGCCCATGGCGACGACGCTCGAGGCCTGGGTCGCGGGCCTCCCGCGCGACGTCCTGGTGATGATCGACCCCAATGCGCGCCCCTCGCTGATCAGCGATGCGGCGGCCTGGCGTGCGCGCGTGTCACGGGTGATCGCCCGCGCGGACATCGTCAAGGCCAGTGCAGAGGACCTGGAGTTCCTCCGACCCGGCGAGACGCTGAACCAGGCGATCGCCTGGGTGGGGACACACGGCCCGGCCGTCGTGCTCGTGACCGACGGCAGCCGGCCCGTGACCGTCCGCGCCGGCGACACCGTCGAGCACGTGCCCGCGCCGCGCGTCGACGTCGTGGACACGGTTGGGGCAGGGGACACGTTCGGTGGTGCGTTCCTTGCCTGCCTGGTCCACGAGGGGATCGGCCGCGCCGGCCTCGTGGATCCCGCGCCGGTGCTGCGCGCCGCGAGGTTCGCCGTCCGCGCGTCCGCCGCCGTGTGCGGGCGGCCCGGGGCGAACCCGCCGACCCTCGCCGAGCTGGGCGGCTGGCCCGCGGCCTGAGGGCCGGGTCGCAGGCCAGGCTCGGGAGGTGGATCCGCTCGCCCTGGGCTTCATCGCGTTGGCCGCGGTGCTGCACGCGGCATGGAACATCCTGCTCAAGACGGCCGGGGATCCGCTGCAGACGGCCACGGTCGGGGTCGCCGCCGCCTCGCTCCTCCTGGTCCCGATCGCGGTGGTGGCCTGGATCGCGACCGGCCTCCCGGGCGTGCCGTCGTCCGCGTGGCAGCTGGGGATCGCGTCGGGCGGCGTGGAGACGGCGTACTTCGTGTTCCTGGCCGCGGCATACCGCCGCAGTGACCTGTCCGTCGTCTATCCCCTGGCCCGCGGCAGCGCTCCCCTGATCGCTGTTGCCGTCGGAGTCGTGATCCTGGGGGAGCGTCTGCGGCCGCCAGCCTGGCTTGGCGTCGGCCTGCTCCTCGCCGGCCTGCTGCTCGTCCAGCGGCCGTCGCGGCTGCTGGGGATGGCGGGGCGCGACCGGGCAGGTGCGGGGTTCGCGCTGCTCACTGGCGCGATGATCGCCACCTACTCCGCCATCGATCGCGTCGGCGTCCGGCAGGCGCCGGTGTGGCTCTACGCCGCGATCCTGTGGTCGACGTGCGCGCTGGGCCTGGCGTTCGTGGCATGGTGGCAGTCGCGGATCGCCTGCGCCGCCGGCGCGCCGGCCGGCATCCCCGTCAACATCCCGCGGGCGGTCGCGGGCGGGCTGCTCACCTTCACGGCATACGGGTTCGTGCTGGCGGCCCTCGTCCGGGCGCCGCTGGTCATCGTGGCCCCGCTCCGCGAGTCGGCGGTGCTGCTGACGTCAGCGTGGGGCGTGGTCCGCCTGGGCGAGGCCGCCGGGCGCCGCGAGGCCGCGATTCGCATCGCGGGGTCGCTGCTCGTGCTCGCCGGTGCGGTCGCGCTTGCCGCGAGCCGGTAGCCGCCCCAGCCGATTCGGGGCACCATAGGCGATATCCACCTGTCCGAGCCCAACCCTGAGGACCCGATGCCCGCCCTGACCCTCGGCTACAAGGCCTCCGCCGAGCAGTTCCCGCCGCAGCGCCTGCTCGATCTCGCCGTCGCTGCGGAGGCCGCGGGCTTCGAATTGGTCTGGACGAGCGACCACTTCCAGCCGTGGCGCCACACCGACGGCCACGCCCCGAGCGCGCTCGCCTGGCTGGGTGCGGCCACGCAGGCCACCCGGCGCGTGGTGCTGGGCACCAGCGTCCTGACTCCCTCGTTCCGGTACAACCCGGCGATCGTGGCCCAGGCTTTCGCGACCCTGGGCTGCCTCGCGCCCGGCCGGGTGGTGCTGGGCGTGGGCACCGGGGAGTCCATGAACGAGGTCCCGGTCGGCGTGGACTGGCCCGAGCAGAGCGAGCGGTTCGCGCGCCTCCGCGAGTCCGTGACGCTGATCCAGGCGCTCACGGCACCGGGCGCCGAGTTCGTGGACTTCGAGGGCCAGTTCTACCGGACGCACGAGGCGACGATCTACGACAAGCCCGACCGTCCGGTGCCGGTCTACATCGCGGCCTCGGGACCCGCCGCGGCCCGGCTGGCCGGCCGCATCGGCGACGGGTTCATCTGCACCAGTGGCAAGGGGGCGGAGCTGTACACCGAGACCCTCCTCCCCGCGCTGGCCGAGGGCGCGCAGAAGGCGGGCCGCGACGCGTCGGCGATGGACCGGATGATCGAGATGAAGGTCAGCTTCGATCCCGACATCGAGCGGGCGATGGAGGACACCAGGGTCTGGGCCGCCCTCGCGCTCAGCGGCGAGCAGAAGATGGGCATTCACGATCCTCGCGACCTCGAGATCGCGGCCCGGGAGGCCGAGCCGTACGCGCACAAGCGCTGGCTGGTCTCTTCCGATCCGGACGAGCACGTCGAGCAGATCGCGCCATACCTGGAGTACGGGTTCACGCACCTGGTGTTCCACTTCCCGGGGCCCGACCAGGAGGCCGCAATCGCGCGCTATGGCGAGGTCATCCTGCCCCGGCTGCGGGCGAGGTTCGCCTGATCGATCCGGCGCGCTCACCCGTTCCAGCCGCCCCGCCGAGAGGAGACCGCCGATGACCGACACCACCCGCTTTCCGACGCCGGCAGAGCTGCTTGCGCAGGAGGCCCGGCTGGAGCTCCCCTCGTTGTCCGAGGCGGACGCCATTGCCATCGGGCTTGCGCTCCTTCGCCGTGCGGACGAGCGCTCGCTGCCGGTTGCGATCGAGGTCTGGCGCGGTGCCCGTCTCGTGTTCCGCGCGGCACGGCCCGGGACCAACGCCCACAACGACCTCTACCTCGCCGGCAAACGGCGGGTCGTGGAGCACTTCGGCCACTCGAGCTTCCATGAGCGACAGCGCCACGTGGCCGCCGGCACGACCTTTGCGGAGGCGACGTCGCTGCAGTTCCCGGAGTATGCGCCGCACGGCGGCGGCTTCCCGCTGATCGTCGCGGGCACGGGGCCCGTCGGCGTGGCGCTCGTGTCGGGGCTGCCGCAGGAGCAGGACCACGCCCTGATCGTGGAGACCCTCGAGGCGTTCCTGGCGGACCGGCGCGCCTGACGCCGCGGGCCTAGCGAGCCTGGCCGCCCTCGGGGGCGGTCGCGACATCCGGATCCGGGACCGGAGCCGGGATCGTGACGGCAGCCCCGCGACGATCCCGGATCTGGCGCATCGCCGGTCCGCTGTTCACCAGCGCGATGCCGGCGATGACGAGCGCGGTCCCCGCCAGGCGATCGAGCGTGATCGCCTCGTCCAGCACGATCGCACCCAGCAGGATGCCCACCACCGGCAGCAGGTACGCGACCATCGAGGTCCGGGTCGCACCCCAGTGCTGCAGGAGCGTGAAGTAGCAGAGGTAGGCAACGCCCGAGCCAAGGATGCCCAGCCAGGCCACGGCGACGACCGCCTGCGGCGTGAGCACCACCGTCTCGAACGGCCGGTCGATCAGCATCGCCAGGGGCACCACGATCAACGCGGCGAAGGTGACCTGGAACAGCGCCGGGATCATGGGGCGCAGGCCCTGGACGTGGCGGCGCGAGTAGACATTGCCGATGCCGTAGCACAGCGACGAGCCCAGCATCATCAGCTCGCCGGTCAGGTCCGAGTCGCCGAGGTTGACCAGGTCCGGGGCCACCAGCAGGATCACGCCCGCGAACCCCACGGCCAGGCCGACGATCCTCGGCAGCGTGATGCGCTCGTCCGGGAGGAACATCGGCGCCAGCACGATGACCGTCAGGGGGACGGTCGCGTTGAGGATGGCCGCCAGCGCAGAATTGATCGACTGCTCGCCGACGGTGATCAGGATGAACGGCATCACGATGTTGACCACGGCCATCACGAACAGGTGCCCGTACATGCGCCGGCTGCGTGGCAGCTCCTGCCGGGCGAGCGCGACGACCACCGCCAGGAACAAGCCGCCGAGCACGAGCCGCCCCGCGATCAGCGTCAGCGGCGGCAGGCTCTCGAGACCGATCTTGATCCACAGGTACGACGAGCCCCAGAAGAACCCCAGGGCGAGGAAGACTGCCCAGTACCAGGATGCGCTGCGCTGCATCGCGGGATGATATCGGGACTTGGCCCAACCCGATGGGCCAAGAGGAGCTCGGAAGCCCGCCCTCCTCAATCCGCACTCGAGCGCTTGTGCCGGCCGCTATAATTCAACGACCGATGAATTCCTGCTCAGGGAGGCGATCGATGGCGACAGGCGCACTGGACGAGGCAGGCGGCTCGCCTGCGCCTGCAATCCGGGCCACGGACCTCGTGAAGGCGTTCGGGCCGGTCACCGCTGTCGACGGAATGACCTTCGAGCTGGCGCCGGGGAGGATCTACGGCCTGCTTGGTCCCAACGGGTCCGGCAAGACGACGCTGATCCGCCTCCTGACCGGCATGACGCTCGCGACAAGGGGGGAGGCCGAGGTCCTGGGTGCACGCATGCCGTCGCGGCCGACGCTGGCGCGTATCGGGTACATGACGCAGAGCGACGGCATCTACCCGGCCCTCACGGTGGGCGAGAACGCGAGGTTCTTCGCCGCGGCCTACGGGGCGAGCACCGGTGACGCCGTCAACCAGGCCCTGGAGCTGGTCGGGCTCGCGGACCGCCGGAGGGCCATCGCCGGGACGCTGTCGGGCGGCCAGCGCCGCCGCCTGTCCCTCGCCTGCGCGCTCGTCCACCGTCCGTCGGTCCTGTTCCTGGACGAGCCGACCGTCGGCGTGGACCCGCTGCTCCGGGTCCAGTTCTGGGGTCACTTCCGGTCCCTCGCCGAGGAGGGGGTCACGATCGTCGTGTCGAGTCACGTGATGGACGAGGCCGACCGCTGCGACGACCTCCTCTTCGTCCGCGCCGGGAAGATCATCGCGCGCGGCAGCGGGGAGGACCTGCGGGCGCAAGCCGGCACGGAGGACCTCGAGGCAGCGTTCCTGGCCTTCGCCGGGGAAGGCGCGGTGGCCGCATGAGCCCGCGCCGGCTGCGAGCCATCATCACCCGAGTGGTCGCGGAGATCCGCCGCGATCACCCCAGCCTGGCGCTCCTGTTCATCGCCCCGATCGTGATCACCGGCCTGCTCACGTTCATCCTCCGTGAGGGCGACACCCCGCAGGTCAGCGCGGTCCTCGTCAACGAGGCGAGTGGTCCCGCGGCAGCCGTCGGCAGCGCGGTGGAGTCGGCGCTCCTGGGCGCCGGCATCGACGTGGACGTGGCGGCCGACGAGGCGACGGCCCGGACCCTGGTCGAGGACGAGTCCGCGTCGCTGGCGATCGTGATCCCGGCCAACCTCGTGACCGGCGGGCAGATCACGATGATCACCCTCGGCCTGGACCCCGGGGGTGAGGCGGCGCAGCTCGGCGTCGTCCGTGAGGCGCTGACAACCGCGGTCGCCGGCGTGAACGGAGGGCACGTCCCGGTGGTCGTGCGCGAGACGATCTACGGGACGGGCAGCGACGACCCGATGGTGGCCTTCGCCCCGGCCATCGTCGCGTTCTTCATCTACTTCTTCGTGTACCTGCTGACCGGGGTCAGCTTTCTCCGGGAACGCACCGGCGGCACCCTCGAGCGCCTGATGGCGACACCGGTCACGCGCGGCGAGGTGGTGGGCGGGTACACGCTGGGCTTCGGCCTGTTCGCCATGATCCAGGTCGCCGTGCTCCTTGCCTGGGCGCTGGGGACGATCCACGTGCCGGCCATCGGGCCGCTGCCCGAGTTCGCCATCGGCCTGGGGATCCCGGTCGTGGGCAGTCCGGTCATCGCCTACCTGGTCGTGGTGGTGCTGGCCCTGGGTGCCGTGAGCCTCGGGATCTTCCTGTCCACGTTCGCCCGAACCGAGCTCCAGGTGATCCAGTTCATCCCCATTGTCCTCGTGCCCCAGTTCCTCCTCTCCGGCGTGCTGTTCCCGGTCAACAGCCTGCCCGAGATCCTGCAGCCCCTCGTCGTGATCATGCCGCTGGGGTACGCGGTGGACGCGCTTCGCCTGGTCTTCATCGCCGGCGCCGACCTGGCCTCGGCCGCGCTCCGGTTCGACATCCTGGTGCTGTCGCTGGTGGCCGTCCTGTTCGCGTTCGTGGCCACGCGGACCATCCGCCGGGACGTGGTGTGAGGGAAGCCACGGGACGTGGGGTGGGGGACGTCCCAGGGCGTCGGACGGGGCGTCGGACGGGTCGTCGCCCGGGATCCGCGGACACGCGGGGGCGCATCCTCCGGGCGGCACGCGAGACGTTCGCCGAGCGGGGCTACGAGGGCGCGTCCGTGCGCGGGATCGCGGTGCGCGCCGAGGTGGACGCCGCGCTCGTGCACCACTATTTCGGGACCAAGCAGCAGCTATTCGTCGCGGCCAGCGAGTTCCCGGTGGATGTCCCCGAGGCCGTGGCCCGGGTCGTGGCCGGCCCGCGGGAGGGTCTCGGGGAGCGGTTCGTCCAGTACGTGGTGGAGGTGTGGGACCGGCCGGAGGTGAGGCCGATGCTGATGGGCATCGTGCGGTCCGCGGCGACGGATCGGACTGCGGCGGCGATGATGCGCCAGATGCTGGCGGAAGGTCCGTTCCTCGCCCTGGCTCGCGCCATCGACCTGCCGGACGCCAGGTTGCGGGCGACGCTCGCCGGGACCCAGCTGATGGGCCTCGTGATGGCCCGCTACGTGATCGAGGTGCCTCCGGTGGCGTCGATGAGCTCCGCCGAGCTGGCGGCGGCCATCGGCCCGACGATCGACCGCTACCTGACCGGCGACCTCGGCCCGGTCGGCCGTCCCGCTTGACCCTCCCGGGCCCGGGTGAGCTGGACGGGCCGTGCCGCGGCCGGTTCCGCACTCCCTGTGGCGGCGCCCCGCGACCGCCACCCGGGGCGGGTACGCTTGCGGACATGACCCAAGCCCCGCCGGACCCCGACGCCGCATCCCTCGCCCGGGACCCGGCCGGGCTCGCCGCCCGACTCGCGGCCGTGGATCCCGAAGCCGCGACTAGGCCCGGCGACATCCGCGTCGTCCACGCTCCCGGCCGCGTCAACCTCATCGGCGAGCACACCGACTACAACGAGGGGTTCGTGCTGCCGGTGGCGATCGACCTCGGGATCGCGATCGCCGTCCTGCCGACCGGGGACCGGCAGGTGGAGGTGACGCTCGCGGCGACCGGCGAGACGCTCGGCTTCGACCTCGACGCCATCGGACCGCGACGCGGCGAGTGGATCGACTACGTCGCCGGACCGGCCTTGGCGCTGGCCGAGGCCGGTGTGGTGACGGGTGGTTTTCGCGGGATCCTCGCCTCGGACCTCCCCCAGGGCTCCGGGCTCTCGAGCTCCGCCGCACTCGAGCTGGCGTCGTCCCTGGCGCTGTGCGGCGGTGAGCTCCCGCCGCTGGACCGGATGACGCTGGCCCGGACGGCGCAGCGTGCAGAGAACTGGTACGTCGGCGTCAACTGCGGCCTGATGGACCAGTTCGCGTCCGCGTTCGGGGAAGCGGGGCGCGCGCTCCTGCTCGACTGCCGGTCTCTGGACCATCGATCGATCCCGATGGCCGATCCCGATCTCGCCCTGGTCGCCTGCCACTCGGGCTCGCCACGCAAGCTGGAGTCCTCCGCCTACAACGAGCGTCGATCCCAGTGCGAGGCGGCCGTGGCGGTCATCGCGCGGACGGTGCCCGGTGTGACCGCGCTCCGGGACGTGACACCGGCGATGCTCGAGGCAGCCCGACCCGGATTGGACCCGGTCGTCGCCAATCGGGCGGAGCACATCGTCAACGAGAACGACCGGGTGCTCGCGGCCGTCACCGCCTTCGAGGCGGGCGACCTGGCCGCCGTGGGACGGTTGTTCTACGCGAGCCATGCGTCGATGCGCGACCTGTTCGGGATCAGCAGCCCGGAGCTGGACGCGCTGGTCGAGATCGCGGCGGCCGTCGACGGGGTCATCGGCGCGCGGCTCACCGGTGGGGGGTTCGGGGGCTGCACCATCAACCTGGTCCGCCGCGAGACGGTGCCCGCCCTGCGTGAGGCCGTCATGCGGGAGTACCCGGAGCGCACGGGCCTGACACCGCGGGTGTTCGAGGTCACCGCCTCGCCCGGTGCCCGCCGCATCGGCTGACGTGCGTCGAATCGCCTGAAGGAGGCCTCTCCCGTGTCCAACCAGGCTCCCGAGCGCCCCGACGACGAGGCCATCGCGGCCCTCGAGGCACAGCCGCACCGCCGGTACAACGCGCTGACGGGGGAATGGGTGCTGGTCTCCGCGGGCCGGACGAAGCGGCCGTGGCTGGGCGCCGAGGAGCCGGAGCCCCCCGAGGAGCGCCCGATCCACGATCCCGACTGCTACCTGTGTCCGCGGAACACGCGCGTGACCGGGGATGTGAACCCTGACTACGCGACCACGTTCGTGTTCACCAACGACTTCGCGGCGCTTCGCCCGGACACCTCCGGCACGCGGGTCGGGGAGGGGCTGTACCGGGCCGAGGGGACCCGCGGCACGTGTCGGGTGGTCTGCTTCTCGCCCCGCCACGACGTGACCCTCGCGGGCATGGACGCGGCCTCCATCCGGAACGTGATCGACGTCTGGGCCGACCAGACGACCGAGCTCGGCGAGCGCTTCCGCTGGGTGCAGGTGTTCGAGAACCGGGGCGCGGCGATGGGTGCCAGCAACCCCCATCCCCACGGCCAGATCTGGGCCGGGGACGCACTCCCCGTGGAGGCGGAGCGCGAGGCTGCCGGGCAGGCCCGCCACCGGGCCACGACCGGCCGCCCGCTCCTGGCGGACTACGCCGCCGCGGAGCGTGGGGGACCGCGCGTCGTCCGCGACGCCGACGGCTGGCTGACGCTCGTCCCGTTCTGGGCGGCCTGGCCGTTCGAGACGATGCTCATCCCCCTCGAGCCGTCTCCCCGCCTGGCCGATCTCGATGGCCACGCTCGCGACGGGCTCGCCGCCGCCCTGTCCGACCTGAACCGCCGCTACGACGCGCTGTTCCGGAGGCCGTTCCCGTTCTCGATGGGCTGGCACCAGGCGCCGTTCGGCGCCGACGACACGGGCGCTGCCGATTCGTGGCAGCTCCACGCCCACTTCCTGCCGCCGCTCCTGCGGGCCAGCGTCCGCAAGTTCATGGTCGGCTACGAGCTGCTCGCGGAACCACAGCGGGACCTGACCCCCGAGGGGGCCGCCGGACGCCTGAGGGACGCTCGGGGCTGACCCACCAGGCCGGGTACGATGGACCCGCACCCGACAGGAGGCACCATGCGGCTCTGGGGCGGTCGGTTCGGCGATGGGCCGGACGCGCGGATGGCGGATTTCACGCGGTCCATCGAGGTGGACGCCGAGCTGGCGCTCGACGACATCGCTGGCTCGATCGCCCACGTGCGCGGTCTCGGGCGCGCCGGCCTGCTGACCGAGGATGAGGCCCAGGCACTGGAGCGCGGCCTCGTGTCGCTCCGCGACGATGTCGTCGCCGGCAACGTCGCCTGGGATCCCGCCCTGGAAGACGTCCACATGAACCTCGAGACCATGCTGACCGAGCGGGTCGGGGCCGTCGGCGGCAAGCTGCACACCGGGCGCTCGCGCAACGACCAGGTGGTCACGGACCTGCGGCTCTGGACGCGCCGCGCCATCGGGCGCCTTGACGCGGCGCTGGTGGGCCTCGAGCGTGCCCTGGTGGATCTCGCGGACCGCGAGGGCGACGCGGTGCTGCCGGGCACGACCCACATCCAGCCCGCCCAGCCCGTGCTCCTCGCGCACCACCTCCTGGCGTACGTCGAGATGCTCGAGCGGGACCGCGGCCGTCTCGCCGACGCCCGCCGCCGCCTCAACGTGTCGCCGCTGGGTGCCGGCGCGCTGGCGGGCTCCGGCTACCCGCTGGACCGCGAGACGACGGCGGCCGAGCTGGGTTTCGACGGCGTCACGGCGAACTCCCTGGATGCCGTGTCGGACCGTGACTTCGTGGTCGAGGTGATGGCGGCCACTGCGCTGGCCATGGTCCACCTCAGTCGGCTGGCCGAGGAGATCACCTGGTGGTCGAATCCGCGGTTCGGCTTCGTCCGCGTGGCGGACGCGTTCTCCACGGGCTCCTCGATGATGCCCAACAAGAAGAACCCGGACCCGGCGGAGCTGGTCCGTGGACGCACGGCCGGGGTCATCGGCGCGGTTGCCGGGATGCTCACGCTCATCAAGGGCCTGCCACTCGCCTATCAGCGCGACCTCCAGGAGGACAAGCCCGCCTTCTTCGCCGCGGTGGCGACGCTGGAGGCGTCCTCGGACGTCATGGCGGGTCTCGTCGAGACGCTTGTCGTCGACCGCGCCCGGATGCGCGCTGCTGCCGAGGAGGGCTACACCACGGCCACGGCCCTGGCCGACGCGCTCGTCCTGCAGGGCGTCCCGTTCCGTGCAGCCCACCACATCGTGGGCGGGCTCGTCGGCGGGGCCGAGGCGGAGGGCATCCCCACCCTGGCCGGTCTCCCGGACGAGGCATTCCGGGCGGCCCTCGACGGCTCCGACGACCCCACGGCCCGCGGGCTGGCGAAGCAGCGGGGGATTGCGGCAGCGCTTCGATCCACGGCCACGCTCGAAGGTGCCCTCGCGTCGGCGGACGTGACCGGTGGTACGGCGCCCGATCGGGTCGCCGACGCGCTGGCCGCCGCCAAGGAGCGCCTCGGCGCCTGACGGCTCCGAGCCCGATGGGGTCGCGCCAACGCCCAGGGTCGGGACGGTTGCGCCCATAGGTCATCGGACGGCGGGGTATCCGTCGAACGACGGATGACGGACGACCTCCGACGGACGACATTGGCCTCCCGGCGCCACGAGGCGCCATGCATTCGGAGGCTTGGATGGCCCAGTTCATGGATGTCCACGACGGGTTCGTTGGCGTGACAGGCGATCAGCTCCGCGAGGCACACGACCGCGACCTCGCGATCGAGGGCGACGAAGGTGTGCACTTCACCCGTGCCTGGCTGGATCCGGAGGCAGGCAAGGTCTTCTGTCTCGCGACCGGCCCCTCAAAGGAAGCCGTGATGCGGATCCACGAGCGCGCCGGTCACCCGACCAGCGAGGTCTACGAGCTCACCGTCGAGGTGTGAGCTCGCCGGCCCCGGCCGCCCGCCCTCGGGCAGGCCGGGGCCGGACCATGTATGCACGAGGTTTCCTCGCGCGGGATCGTTGCCGGCGCTACCGCACGACGGCGGTGGCCCAGGCGGCGATCTCCGCCCTCCGGGCGGCGCCCAGCTTGGCCAGGATGTGCTCCACGTGCGCGCCCACGGTGCGCGGCGAGAGGCCCAGCTGGTCGGCGATCTCGCCGTTCGTCATGCCCTCGGCGACGAGGCGCGCGATCTCGAATTCACGGACCGTCAGCGGCCGCCAGGGCTCGTCCTGGCGGCCGCGTGCACGGGCCAGCAAGCCAAGCTCGCGCGCGCGCTCGAGGATCGGGGGGCTGCCGAGTCGCCCGGCCGTCTCCCTGACCGCGGCCAGCAGCGGCATCGCCTCCGAGTGCCGGTTCCCGCGCACCAGGCAAGCGGCGAGGTCCAGCCGGGCCCACGTCGCCTCCCAGATCCGTCCCAGCGAGTCCCATCCCACTGTCGCGGCTTCGAGGCTCGCGCGGGCGGACACGGTGGAGCCCGCGGCGGTCCGCGTCAGCCCTTCGGCATGGTCGATGGCGGTCCGAGCGCGCTCCCACCCTGCCAGGTAGTCTCGGACGCGTTCCAGCCACGCCTCCGCGGCATCCGGGCGATGGGCGGCCTGGCAGGCACGGACCCCGGTCACGACGAACGGGACGAGGAATGGGCGCTCACCCGTGGTGGTGGCGAGCGAGAGGGCCGCCTCGCAGTGCTCGATCGCGACACGCGGCTCGCCCGCCACGAGCGCGGTCTCCGCGAGGCCCCACAGGGCCGGCAGGACCAGCTCCACCTCACCACTGGCGCGGCCGATCGCCAGCGAGTCGTCGAGCAGGGCGCGGGCACGCTCGACGTCACCCCGCCCGAAGGCGACGAACCCGAGGGCGTCGCGCGAGCCGAGCGTGCCTCTCCGGCTGCCCCTCTCGACGATCTCGATCTCGGCGATCGGGACCGCCTCTCCCCAGCGTCCGGCCGCCCAGGCGACATGGGCCGATGTTGCAGCCATCACGTGGCGGCAGTACGACTGCTCGATCTCGTCGGCGTAGCGAAGCCCCTCGCGAAGGCATTGATCGGCCGTCGCGTAGTCCATGACCCGCATCGCGAACGCGGCAGCCACGCGATAGGCGGTCACCCCTGTGGACTCGCGATTGGCGTCACGCGCCGTCCGCGCGGTCCGCACCATCGTCGCCAGCCCTGCCTCCACCTGACCGGCCAGGACGTCGGCCTCCGCATCGACGAAGTCGATGTCACCCATTTCGGGGTCCCCCGCGAGCGCGCGGAGCGCTCGCGCCTCGGCCAGGAGCGCGCGCGCCTCGTCGAGCCGGACGGAGTCGAGCTTGCCAACGGCCTGGAACCACCGGACCTCTGCCAGCATGCCCGCGCCGGCAGCACTGTCCGGCAGCTCCCTGAGCTCGGCATCCGCCTGGGCGAGCAGGCGCTCGCGCTCGTCGGTCGGTCGCACGTCGCGACGGGCCATCCCCGCCTGGCTCACGAGGGCGGCAGCGGCGTCGATCGGGCGACCGGCGTCCAGGTGCCAGCGCCGGGCCAGCTGGGCGGACTCGATCCCTGCGGCCACCGCGTCGACGGCGAAGGCCGCCTCGCAGTACGCGTCGTACAGCTCCGCGCGTTCGACGGCCGGGAGCCCGTCGGGGATGTTGGCGACCGCACGGGCGTACAGCTCGAACGACTCCCGGCGGCTTGATAGCGCGCCCGCAGCCTCGGCTCCGGAGCGTGCCGTCCGGTACGCCTCTGCCCGGAGGCCCGCCCGCTCGAAGTGCACGGAGGCATGGATCTCCGAGGCGCCGGCGAGCTGGGCGCCGAACTCGCCGGCACGAGCGTGCAGGCGACGCAGCTCGACCGCTGGCACGCTGTCGTACAGCGCGTCCCGGAGGAGCTGGTGCCGGAAGTCGTAGAAGCCCCGGTCCAGGTAGTCGAACGGATACAGGAACGCGTTCGCTACCAGCTCCTCGAGCGCGGCATCGAGCGCGGCGACCGGGCGATCGAGGATGCCTGCGAGGACCTCCGGGACGAAGCAGCGGCCGATCACGGCACCTGCCCGGGCCACCTCCCGGGCGTCTTCGCTGAGCCGCCCCGCCCGGGCGAGGATCGCGTCCTCGATGGTGTCCGGCACCACGGCATCGCGGATGGCCCGGCCGTCCTGGCGCGCGGCCGGCCCGAGCGCTCCCAGGAGCTCCTCGATGTGGAGCGGAATGCCGTCCGTGCGCTGGTAGACGGCATCGACGACTTCGCGCGGCGCGGGCAGCCCGGTGGCGAGGATGAGCGTGGTCACGAGCGCCGTCTGCTCATAGGTCAGGGGCGCAAGGCGGGCCTCTTCTGCCAGGCGCTGGCTGAGCAGTCGTGCGCGCCACTCCCGGTGGTTGGAGCCCATCGGAAGCTCGTCGACGCGATACACCGCGACGAGGAGCAGCGGTCGCTCGCGCCCGGCCCGGGCAAGTTCGGCGATCAGCTCCAGGCTGAGCTCATCGGCCCATTGCACGTCCTCGAAGGCGAGCAGGGTGGGGACGTCGAGGTCGCCGGTGATCCGATCCGCGAGGGCCCGCACCAGCAGGCGCCGCGAGCCCAGGGAGTCCCCGCCCTGACCACCGCGGGTCTCGAGGAGATCTCCGCCCAGGGCGCCGAAGGCCGGCAGCTGCCGCATCGTGTGCGCGAGGTCGAGCATTGATGCCAGCGGCACCTGGCGGTCCTGCGGAGCAAGATCCCCCTTGGCGATCCGGAACCCGGCCGCGCCGGCCTTGCGCAGGATCGCGCTCAGCATCCGGGTCTTCCCGACCCCGGCCTCACCGGCGAGCATGAGCAGATGGCCCCGGCCGGCCACGGCCTCGGCGATCCGCCGGTCCGCGAGATCGAGGAGATCGTCACGGCCGACGAGGAGCGGGCTCAGGAGCGGGCCGATGGTGCTCATCGGCCGGGGACGCGGCTCATCGAGCGGAGTGTAGGCCTGAGTCCGGCGAATAGCATCCGTCAAACGACTGATGCCCCATTGGGTGCCAGCCTGCCGGCACTCGCCGCGGGTCGCCGGGCGCGCTAGGATCGGACCACCGACCCTGAGGTGCCCCCGTGCTATCGCTCGACACCATCCGACAGGCCCCCAAAGCGCTGCTCCATGATCACCTCGACGGCGGCGTCCGCCCCGCGACGATCGTGGATCTGGCGCGCGAGCACGGGTACCGCGACGTGCCCACTGAGGACGTCGCAGGGCTCGCCGCGTGGTTCCGTCGCGGAGCGGACCGCAAGAGCCTCGAGCTCTACCTCGAGACGTTCGCCCACACCGTGGGCGTCATGCAGGATCGCGACGCCATTGCCCGGGTCGCCTCGGAGTGCGCGGAGGACCTCGCCGCGGATGGCGTTGTCTACGCGGAGGTCCGTTTCGCGCCCGAGCTGTCCACGCAGAAAGGGCTGACCCCCGGCGAGGTCGTGGAGGCCGTGCTCGAGGGGTATCGCGACGGCATGACGCGCGCGGCGGCCGCGGGCCATCCCATCGTCGTGCGCGCCCTCGTGACCGCCATGCGCCAGGCTGCTCGCTCGATGGAGATTGCCGAGTTGGCGGTCAGGTTCCGCGACGACGGAGTCGTGGGCTTCGACATCGCCGGTCCCGAGGCCGGGTACCGGCCCACCCGGCACCTCGACGCCTTCGAGTACCTCCGCCGGGAGAGCGCCCACATCACGATCCACGCCGGCGAATCGTTCGGCCTCCCCTCAATCCGGGAGGCGATCTCCGACTGCGGCGCCGAGCGCCTGGGACATGGGAACCGCATCATCGACGACATCACCGTCGACGCCGACGGCACGGTGCACCTGGGGCGCCTCGCCGCGTTCGTGCGCGACGCGCGCATCCCGCTCGAGCTGTGTCCAACGTCCAACGTCCACACGGGCGGCGTGGCATCCATCGCCGAGCATCCCTTCGATCTCCTCCGTCGGCTGCGCTTCCGGGTGACCGTCAACACGGACAACCGGCTGATGAGCGGGGTGTCGATGACCTCCGAGATGAAGACGCTCGACGAGACCTTTGGCCTGGGCCTGGGCGAGATGGAGTGGCTGACGATCAACGCCCTCAAGTCCGCGTTCATTCCCTTCGACGAGCGCCTGTACCTGATCAACGAGGTGATCAAGCCCGGCTACGCGCATCTGCGGGCGCGCGACGTGCACGCCGTGGCCACGGCCGGCTGATCCCTCACCGGACTCCGCGGACCGGTCGCCCTCAGACGACCGGCAGCGCCACCATGAAGCGGGAGCCGCCGTACCCGTTCTTCTCGATCCAGACCCGCCCGCCCATCGCCTCCATGAGGCGGCGCGCGGCGAACAGGCCGATCCCCGACCCGCGAGAGCGCGCGCGGTCCACCCGGACGTAGGGCTCGAACACGGCACCCCAGTCCTCGATGGGGACGCCCGGGCCGTCGTCCGTGATGTAGACCTGGATCTCCTCGGCCGTCACCCAGACCCCGAGCGAAACGGCCCGCTCGGGCGGCGCGTACTTGGCCTCGTTGTCCAGAATCTGCTCCAGGACCTGGCGGAAGCGCACCTCGTCCCCGCGCGCCACGAGCGGCTGCCCGGGCGGCGCCCAGCGCACGGCACGGGTCCGGAGGAGGAGCGCGAGGTTCCCGACCGTCCGGTCGATGGCGGCCACCACGTCGAACGGGTCGCGCCGGAGGCCGGTCAGCCCCTCGCCCCGGACGGACGCGAGGATGGAGTCCACCAGCCGGTCGAGACGCGTGACCTGGTCGGTCGCCCCGGCGTGCCAGCTCTGCACCACCAGCGCGGACGCCTCGTCGGCATGTGCCGCCGCCGCGTCCGCCAGCAGGTCCACGTAGGCCCGCACCACGGCCAGCGGAGTCCGGAGCTCGTGGGTGACCACGGCCAGCAGCTCCGCCCGGGCCGCGTCGAGCTGCGAGAGCCGGTCCAGCTGTGCCTCGGCTTCGGCCTGCACGCGCCCCTTCTCCACGATGCCCGCGAGCAGTGCGGCGATCGT
The DNA here is from genome assembly GCA_963788375.1 of uncultured Chloroflexia bacterium. GTDB lineage: Bacteria > Chloroflexota > Limnocylindria > Limnocylindrales > CSP1-4 > CAIXZV01. The sequence goes on along the minus strand of CAWBGT010000001.1, from coordinate 1,006,417 downwards.
GGCCAGGAACTCGATCTCGGCTGCCTTGAAGTCACGTTCCGCCTCGGTCTGGACGTTGATGACGCCCACGACCTGCTCGTCCCAGACGAGCGGCACGGACAGCATCGCGTGCAGCCCCGCGATGTCGAAGCCGCGCACCCAGGAGAACCGCGGGTCGCTGGTGACATCCCGGGAGAACGTGGGGATGCGCTCGGCGGCGGCGCGCCCGGTCAGGCCCTCGCCCAGGCGCAGGCTGACGACGCCCACCTGATCGGTATCAAGGCCATTGGTCGCCGCGAGCGTCAGGGTCCGGCCATCGCGGTCGAGCAGGTAGAACGAGCACACCTCGACGCTCATCGCGATGGTCGTGCGATCCACGACGGTGCGCATGAGCTGGTCCCAGTCGCGAGCCTGCGTCGCCAGTTGCGCGAACTCGTACAGGAACGCCAGGCGGTCGATCTGCTCCAGGTGGGCGTCGTGATCGGACTCCGCCCGGGAGGCGCGACGGCGCCTCGTGGGCGGACCGGCCACGGGCTCGGCACCAACAGGCTCCGGGCCGGGATCCTCGGGGGCGTCGCGGTGGGTCACGCCATCACCCTACGGCATTCGATGCCCGCCGCGCGCCGGCCGGCGGCAGCGTGCGACGCTGCCCCGGCGCCGTGCCGTCAGCCCGTGACGGGTTCGCCCCCGGCGACGCTGACCGGCAGCTGCCCCAGGAGCGGATCCGTCCAGGTCCAGGCGGCCCCGTGGTGGCTGCCCACGGCGCCGTGGCGCGCGGCCTCCACCCGGAGTGGTAGCCCGAAGATCTCGATGAAGCCCACGGCGGCGGCGTGGTCGAAGGCGTCGCCCTCGTCATAGGTCGCGAGGTTCCTGTCGTAGAGGCTCAAGGGCGACCGCCGCCCGACGACCGCGGCCCGCCCGTGGTCGAGGCGGACCCGCACGTCGCCCGAGACCACGCGCTGCGACGATAGGGCGTAGGAGCGCAGGTCACGCGAGAGGGCACTGAACCACAGGCCGTCGTAGATGATCTGTGCCAGCTCGTCCGCCACGAGGCGGTTGAACCGTAGCTGCTCCTTCGACAGCACAAGACCCTCGAGGGCGTGGTGCGCCGAGTGCAGGATCACGGCGGCCGGGGCCTCGTAGATCTCGCGGCTCTTGATGCCGACCAGGCGGTCTTCCACGTGATCGATCCGGCCGACGCCGTGTGCGGCGCCCAGGTCATGGAGCCGCTCGACGAGGGCCACGCCGCCGAGCGACTCGCCATCGACGGAGACCGGGATGCCGCCCTCGAAGCCGATGACGACGTCGACCGGGTCCGGAGCATCCTTGGGTGCAACGGTCCAGGCGTAGGCATCGTCGGGTGGGGTGACCCACGGATCCTCGAGCACGCCCGTCTCGCACGAGCGGCCCCACAGGTTGACGTCGATGGAGTAGGGGGACGACCTCGTGATCGGGATCTCGATGCCGCGCTCGTTCGCGTAGTCGATCGACTGGTCGCGCGACAGTCCCATCCCCACCCGCATGGGAGCCACGACCTCGAGGCCGGGATCGAGCGCGTGGACGGCGATGTCGAAGCGGACCTGGTCGTTGCCCTTGCCGGTGCAGCCGTGGGCGACGGCGTCCGCGCCCTCCTTCTGGGCGACCTCGACCAGGAGCTGGGCGAGGAGCGGCCGGGCCAGGGCCGTTGCCAGCGGATAGGCACCCTGGTACACGGCGTTCGCCTGCAGCGCGCGCCAGACGTACTGGCTGACGAACGTCTCCTTCGCGTCGACGACGTATGCCCGGGAGGCTCCTGCCGACATCGCGCGGCGCTCGACGCCATCCCTGATGGAGCCGCCGCCGAGGTCGACGGTGAGGGTCACCACCTCGGCGCCGTACTGCTCCTTGAGCCACGCGACGGCGACGGACGTATCGAGGCCGCCGGAATAGGCGAGCACGACCTTCTTCATCGGGACAGGGCCTCCGTGTGCTGCGCCATCTCGACCGGCGCGTTGATGGCCTCGAAGCGGGTGAGCCAGTGCTGGAGCGCCGCCTCGTCCGGGAACAGGACGAGGAGGGTGTTGTCGCCGGCCACCGTGCCGACCTGGTCGTCCAGGGTGGACTCGTCGATCGCCTGGGCGATGACGCTGGCCGTGCCGGGCTGTCCGGACAGGACCAGGATCAGGCCGCTCCGGCCGACCTCCACGGGGACGTCGGCGAGGATCCGCCGCAGGCGCTCGTCCGACGGGGGCCGTCTCGCGCCGATGTCCTCCGGTACGACGTAGACCGAGTGGTCGCCGCGCATGACCTTGGCCAGCCCCAGCTCAGCGATGTCGCGGCTCACGGTGGCCTGCGTGACGTCGAAGCCGAGGCCGGAGAGCTCGCTCACCAGCTCGCCCTGGCTGGCGATGGAACCGGCCGCCACCAGCCGCCGGATCGCGGCGTGACGTTCTCGCCTGACCGCCATCGCGTCAGCCCCTCCCGGCGTGGGCCCGGACGCTGACACGGGTGCCGAACGTCGGATCGTTGAGCGAGCGGGCGAGCGCATCGGGGGCGGAGCCGTCGGCGATGATCGCCTCGGCCCCGTCCCAGGCGAGCGCCGTGAGGGCGGCCCTGACCTTGGGGACCATGCCCCCGCGGATCGTGCCGTCGGCAATGAGCGCCTCGGCCTCGTCAGGCGTGATCGAGTCCAGCTTGTGGCCGGCGGCGTCGCGCACGCCGTCGACGTCCGTCATGAGCACCAGCTGGCGGGCACCCGTGCCCGCGGCGATGCCCGACGCCGCGTCGTCGGCGTTGACATTGCACACGACGCCGTCCTCGTCGCGCGCCAGGGGCGCCACGACCGGGACCTGGCCGCCCACCAGGAGCTGGTCCAGCAGGTCACGCCGGACGCCCGTGACGGTCGCCACGAGGCCCACGTCCGGGAGCCGGTGCCCGATGAGCAGGCCGCCATCGACGCCGGAGAGGCCTACCGCGTCGCAGCCCGCATCGCGCAGGGCCGCGACGAGCTCGCTGTTGACGACCCCGCGCAGCACTGCGGCGGCCACCTCGAGCGCCTCCGCGTCCGTGACCCGGATCCCGTTCTCGAACCGCGTCTGGACGCCCAGGCGGTCCAGCCACTCGGTGATCCGCTTGCCTCCGCCGTGGACGAGCACGATCGGCCGCCGGCGGGCCACGGCCGCGACCTCAACGAGGACCTGGCGCTGCTCGGCGAGCGTGGTGCCCCCGAGCTTGACGACGACGATCTCGCTCACGTCGTGTACTCCGAGTTCTCCTTCACGTAGCCCTCCGTGAGCGGGCAGCCGAACGCCTCTCCGGTGCCGTCGCCGAGACCCAGGTCCAGGCGGATCAGGACGTCCTCGGCGGCCATGGCGAGGCTCGCCGCCGTCCTGTCGATGGCGGCCGGGCCGCCCTGCTGGCCGTCGTAGGCGAGGTGTCCGGCGATCGCGATCCGCATCGTGTCCGGGTCCACGGCGGCAGGCCGGCCCGCGCGCCCGGCGGCCACGGCCGGGGACAGGCCCGCGGCCTCGAGGATGAAGGCTTCGGCCACGACCGCGTTGCCCGCAGCGCCGGCGATGCGCCCCCAATTGGGGTCCCGGCCATGGATCGCCGCCTTGACCAGCGAGGACGAGATCACGGCGCGGGCGACGGCGCGCGCATCGGCATCGTCCGCGGCGCCGGCGACCTGGCAGGTGATCAGCGACGAGGCGCCCTCGCCGTCGCGGGCCTGCTGGCGGGCCAGGTCCCGGGCGACGGCCGCGATTGCCGTCCGCAGCGCCTCGTGCACGGCCGGGTCGTCATCGGCGGATGCCGGCCCGGCGGCCCCGGACGCGAGCAGGAGCACCGTGTCGTTGGTGCTGGTGTCGCCGTCCACCGACAGCTGGTCCCAGGTGGTCGCGGCGGTGGCGCGGAGCAGCTCGTGCAGCGTGGACGGCGAGGCGGTCGCGTCAGTGAGGATGATCGAGAGCATCGTCGCCATCCGCGGGTGGATCATGCCCACGCCCTTGGCGATTCCCGTCACCTTGATCTCCACCGCCCCGTCGCCGTCGCGGGCAGGAACGGCGAGCGCCACCGAGGCCATCTTGGTCGTCGAGTCCGTGGTGCGCAGGGCCTCGGCGGCGGCCTCCAGGGCCTCGTCGCTGGCGGCCAGGCCCCCGGCCGTCACCAGCGCCACGGCTGCGGTCACCTTGTCCAGTGGCAGCCTTGTCCCGATGACGCCGGTCGACATGTGGAGGACCTGCTCCGGGGTGGCGCCCAGGGCGTTGGCGACTGCCTCGCCGATGGCCGCCTGGTCCGCGTCGCCGGCCGCGCCCGTGGCGGCATTGGCACCGCCCGAGGTCGCGATCACGGCCCTGGCATGACCTGCCGCGGCGCCGGTCCCCCCGGTCGCCTGCAGGTTTGCCGTCGACAGGCGCACCGGCGCGGCCGCGAACCGGTTGCGCGTGACGACCGCTGCCGCCGGCACTGGTCCGTTCTCGGCGGCGACGAGCGCGAGGTCGCGGCGGCCCGAACCCTTGATCCCGGCCGCGATCCCCGCCGCGAGGAATCCCGCCGGGATCCGCGCCGCACGCTCGACGGCGGGCAGATCGGTTGGCAGCGGCGCGAGCAGCGGGTCGGTGGCGTGGGGCATGGCGGACCCTCGGGGGCGTGGCGGCGCGCTAGGGCGCGAGCGGAAGCTGCAGGAGGCCGGCTGGCTCCGGCAGGCCGTGGACGACGTTGAACGCCTGGATCGCCTGGCCGGCGGCGCCCTTGACCAGGTTGTCGAGGACGCCGATGGCGAGGATCCGTCCCGTCCGCTCATCCACGCGGCACCAGACCCGGAACTCGTTGCTGCCCAGGACGTGCTTCGTGGCCGGTGCGTGGTTCACGGTCGATGCGAACGCCTCGTCACCGTAGGCCCGCCCGTACAGGTCGTCGATCTCGGCCTGGGTCACCGGCCGGGTGGGCCTGACGTGGCAGGCCGAGAGGATCCCGCGGGTCATCGGGACCAGGTGGGGCAGGAAGTCGACGCCCCGGGCGCCGGGGTTGGCGTTCGGGGTGGGGGACTGGCCAGCCAGCTCCTGTTCGATCTCGCCGATGTGGCGGTGGTTGAACATCGCATAGGCCTTGACGCTCTCGTTCACCTCGCCGAAGTGGAGGTCCGCCTTGGGATCCCGGCCCGCACCCGAGACGCCGCTCTTGGCGTCCACGACGACGTCCGCGATCAGCCCGGCGCGCGCGAGGGGTGCCAGCGCGAGGATCGTGGTCGTGGCGTAGCAGCCCGGCGAGCCGACGATGGCGACCGGCCGGGTGCCCAGGTCGGCCAGCTCGGCGCGGTGGAGCTCGGGCAGGCCGTAGACGGCGGCCGGCAGCAGGTCGGGCCGTGGGTGGTCGAAGTGGTACCAGGCCGGGTAGTCCGCCGCGTCGCGGAACCGGAAGTCGGGTCCCAGGTCGATGACGGTCTGCCCGCGCTCGAGGAACTCGTCGATCCGGGCGGCGACCACGCCGTGGGGGAGGGCCAGGAACACGGCCTCGGCGTCATCGGGCACGTGGTCGTACACGTGCAGGTCGCGCGTGGCCAGGTGCGGATGGATGTGCGCGATCGGGTCGCCCTTGCGCTCGCGGCCAACGAGGCCCGTGATCCGCACGTACGGGTGCAGGGCGAGCAGGCGGATCAGCTCCGCGCCCACGTAGCCGGTGGCGCCGACGATGGCCACGCGGACCGGGTCCCCGATGAGAGCGCGCGCACCGCGTTCGGCGGCGGTGGTCGCCCCGGTGGATGACGCACGGTCCGCCGCGATCGCCGCGTCCGCCGAGTCCGCGCTCACTGGCGCGCCTGGCCGCTCGCGGGCGGCAGGCTCGAGGGGTCGGAGATCGGGCGGCACGTGGTCACCGAATGACTATACATTGGGGCTGCATAGTCATGCAAACGAGGCAGCGATCATCGGGCGTGACGGAGAGGTGGCCGATAACCGACAGAGTGCGTGCTTTCGACGGTGCCGGCCATGTCCGGGGGCTCGGGCACACAGCGCGCGAGCGGTATCGAGCGCGTGCCAGCGCGACCCTGCCATCGTGCGTGGCCAGCCACCGCTACTCTGCGGCCAAGGCCAGATGCACGTGGCCGAACACCGGCCCCGTCGTGCTTGGTCAGGGCGGCGACCGTCCGGGCCATCGGGCACGCGCCGCATCGGTCGGTGGCCAGATCGCCCGCGGGACGTGCCGGTGGGACGCGGGGCATCGTTGCGTGGCCAGCTTGGCGAGGTCAGGCTGGCGGGCCCACAGGCTGGCGGGCCGACACGCCGGCGGCCCCGAGCGCGGTCAGCTGTCCAGCTCCGCGAGTGACGCCGCCTCGGCTTCGAACTGCTCGTGATAGAGCCGCGCGTACAGGCCGTCCGCCGCCAGCAGCTCCCGGTGCGTGCCGCGCTCGGCGATCCTCCCCTTGTCGAACACCAGGATCCGGTCGGCGCGCAGGATCGTCGACAGCCGGTGCGCGATCGCGATCGTCGTCCGCCCTTCGGTCAGCCGGGCGAGCGCGGCCTGGATCAGCCGCTCGCTGACGGTGTCCAGCGAGGATGTCGCCTCGTCGAGGATGAGGATCCGCGGGTCCTTGAGCAGCACCCTGGCGATCGCGATGCGCTGCTTCTCGCCGCCCGAGAGCTTGTAGCCGCGCTCGCCGACCATCGTGTCGTAGCCGTCGGGAAGCTCCGCGATCCGCTCGTGCATCGCCGCGGCCCTGGCGGCCGCCTCGAGGTCGGCATCGGTGGCGTCCGGCCGCGCATAGAGCAGGTTCTCCCGGATCGACGCGTGGAACAGGTACGTCTCCTGGGTGACGAAGCCCACCAGGCGCCCGAGCGAGGCGAGACGGATGGCACGCACGTCAACCCCGTCGATGGTGACCCGGCCGTCCTCGACGTCGTAGAGGCGCGGGATCAGGTAGGTGGTCGTGGTCTTGCCCGCGCCTGAGGGACCGACGATCGCGACAAGCTCGCCCGGACGTGCCTCGAACGAGACGTCGTCCAGCCCGAACGAGGTGCGGGTCGCCGTCGAATCAGATGTCGCGTCGGCCGTCTCGTCACCATCGGGCTGATCGGGCCCGTCGAGCATCGCAGCCGCCACGCCTGCCGCGGCCGGCTCCACCCCCCCGCCCCTGTCGTCGAACACCCGCTCGGCCGGGTGCCCGCCGGCCCCCTCTCCGTCGATCTCGTCTGCGCCCGCCTCGGCATCGGCAGCCGCCGCAAGTGCCGCCGCGGCCGCGGGCTCGGCAGGGTAGTGGAACGAGACCCCCTCGAACGCGACCGCCCCTCGGACATCGGCCGGCTCCATCGCGACGGCATCTGGCGCGTCCGTGATCTCCGGGTCCAGGTCCAGGTACTCGAAGATCCGGTCGAACAGGGCGAGCGACCCCTGGATCTCGACCTGTACGTTGAGCAACTGGCCCATCGGGAAGAAGAGGCGGCTCTGGAGCGTCGTGAAGGCGACGATGTCGCCGGCCGTCGGGGCGTCCGGATTGCCGCCCGCGGCCATCGTGCCCGCCAGCCAGTACACGAACGCGGGCATGATCGAGAAGATCGTCCCGATGATCATGAAGAACCAGCGGCCGACCATCGCCTGGCGGATCTGCAGCCGGGCGAGCTCCCGGTTGAGGCCCATGAACTTCGTCACCGAGCGGTCCTGCGCCCCGAACGTCTTGCCCAGCAGGATCCCCGAGACCGACAGCGTCTCCTCGGTCACGGCGCTCATCTCGGCCAGCCGCTTCTGCGTCTCGCCGCTGACCTCCCTGCGGACCTTGCCCACCCGGTAGGTCAGGTACAGGAAGAAGGGGAGGATCCCCAGCGACAGCACCGTCAGCGCCGGGTCGAGCAGGACCATCGCGACCATCGTGGAGATGGCGATGGCCAGGTTCGAGGTGATCGATGCGGCGGTGTCGGTCACCACCGCCTGCACGCCCCCGACGTCGTTCGCGAGGCGCGACTGGATCTCGCCGGTCCGGGTGGCGGTGAAGAACCGCAGCGGCATCCGCTGGAGGTGGGCATAGAGCGCGTTGCGCAGGTCCTGCATCACGCTCTGGCCGATGATGTTGTTGAGGTAGCTCTGGCCGACGCCGATCAGGCCGGACACGATCGGGACCACGATCATCAGCCCGACGTAGAGGTTGAGCCTGTCGTAGTCGCCACCGACGATGACATCGTCGATGAGCAGCTTGAGCAGGTACGGGTTGATGATCCCCAGGAGGCTCGTGACGATGATCGCCACGAGCACCACGACGACCTGGAACCGGTAGGGCCGGAAGAAGGCCACGATCCGGCGCACGGTCCGTCCCCGGCGTTCCCGGGGCACGCGCTCGAAGTCCGACGACGGCGGGGTCATGCGCCCGGGACCACCGCGTCCGCGGCCGCCGGCCGTCACGAGGCGGCGGCGGTCTGCTGCTCCGCGATGCTCTCGGTCTCCAGCCAGCGTTCGGCGTCGATGGCGGCACGCGCGCCGTCGCCGGCGGCCGTCACGGCCTGGCGGTAGCGGTGGTCCTGCACGTCGCCGGCGATGAACACTCCAGGGATCCGGCTGTAGGTGTGCTCGTGTGCGACGAGGTATCCCTTCTCGTCGGTCTCCAGCCAGTCGCGGAACACCTCCGTGTTGGGCTTGTGGCCGATGGCGATGAACAGGCCCTCCATCGGAACATCCCGCTCGGTGTCGTCGCGCGTGTCGCGCAGGCGCAGCCCCTCGACCTTTGACTCGCCCAGGACCTCCGCGATGGTGGTGTTGGTGTGGACCTCGATCTTCGGGTTGCCGTACGTGCGGTCGATCATGATCTTCGATGCCCGGAACCCGTCCCGGCGGTGGAGGAGGTGCACCTTGCTCGCAAAGCGGGTCAGGTAGTTGGCCTCCTCCATCGCGGAGTCCCCGCCGCCCACGACGGCGATCTCGCGACCGCGGAAGAAGAACCCATCGCACGTCGCGCAGGCGGACACGCCCTTGCCCCGCAGCCGCTGCTCGCTCTCGATGTTGAGCCACAGCGCGGAAGCGCCGGTCGCGAGGATCAGCGTCTCGCCCGTGTACTCGACACCGCGTGCCCAGACACGGAACGGGCGAGCGGAGAGGTCCACCCGGTCGATGTCGACATCCACGAAGTGGGTCCCGAAGCGTGCCGCCTGGGCCCGGAAACGGCCCATGAGCTCGGGGCCGTCGATGCCGTCCGGGAAACCCGGATAGTTCTCGATCTCGCTGGTCAGCATCAGCTGGCCGCCGGGCGCAGAGCCTGCCAGGACAATAGGCTCGAGATTGGCGCGAGCGGCGTAGATGGCCGCCGTGAGCCCAGCCGGGCCGGACCCGATGATCAGGACCCTGGCCCGGGTGCGGCCATCACCGGCCGCCGTGCCCGAGGGCGCTCCGGGGGCGGCGGCTGCGTCGCCGGTGGCATCCGGGGCGATGGCGATAGCGCCGAACGGTGCAGGCCCGGTGCTCCCGCCCGCACCCACGTCCGGGGCGCCGCCGAAGTTGATGCCGAGTGAGCCGAAGGCGTTGGTGACGGGGCTCTTGCCGTCCTTTGGGTCGGTCATCGTGGGATTGTCGTTCCTGCTCGTCGTGCTTGTCCTGTCGTCACTGTAGCACGAGGTGAGCATACCCCCAGGGAGTATCGAGGCCTGCTGGCTTGGCGGACCCTGCGGCCACGGCCGGACGGACTCTGCGGCCACGGCCGGGCGGACCCTGCGGCCGCGGCCGGGCGGCCCCTGCGGCCACGCCCGGCCCGGTGTGGTGACGCCACGTACCCTCCATCCCATGACCACGGAGACCGCCGTCCTCTCGCCCGACACCTCGCCCGGTCCGCCGGGTGTGGAGGAGACGCCGGTCCACATCGCTCCAGCCGCCCAGGGTCCGACGGCCGGGCAGCCGCCCGCCCCCGCTTCCCTGCGCCGGAACCGGGATTTCCTGGTCGTGCTGTTCGGTCAGGGCGTGAGCTCGTTCGGAGATGCGATCACGAACACCGCCATGCCCATCCTCGTCCTCGCCCTCACCGGCTCCGGGTTCGCGATGGGGATCGTGGGCGTGCTGTCCACGCTGCCCGACCTCGTGGTCGGCCTCCCAGCCGGGGCATACGCGGACCGCTGGGACCGGCGCCGAATGATGCTCGGGGCGGACCTGGGCCGGGCGGTGCTGACGGCCCTGGTCCCGCTGTCGGTCTGGCTCGGCGGTCCGACGATGTGGGTCGTCATCGGCGTCGCGTTCCCGCTCAACGTGCTCCGGGTCCTGTGGCTGGCCGCCTTCACGGCTGCGGTGCCGGGTCTCGTGGGTCGTGACCAGGTGCCCCGGGCGAATGGGGTGATCGAGGCCGCGTTCACCGTCGGCTGGATCGTGGGACCGGCTCTGGCGGGCCTGCTCGCGGTGGCAATCGGCCCGGGGCCCACCATCGCGATCGATGCCGCCACGTTCGCCATCTCGGCGGCCACGCTGCTGCTGGTCAAGCGCTCCCTCAAGCCGGAACGGCGCACCGAGCGGACGCGCATCGTCGCCGATGTCCGGGAGGGCGTTGGCTTCGTCGTCCGCCAGCCGACCCTGCGGGCGGTGATCGCGTTCTGGGCAACGACATCGGTCATCACGGCCGGCCTGACGACGGGCTTGATCTACTACGTCACCGTCAACCGCGACCTCGGCACAGAGGTGGTGGGCTTCGTGCTGTCGGCCTTCGCCGTCGGGTCGCTGGGCGGATCAATCCTCGCCGCCCGTCTTGCCCCAAGACCCGTCGGCCTCGTCATGCTGGCCGGAGCGGTCGGCATGGGAGCGACCCTGATCCTGACGGTCGGGAGCCCGGTCCCGGTGATGGTCGTGGCGGCACTGCTCGCCGGGGTCCTCAACGCGAACGTCCTCGTGGCCTACATCTCCCTGCGCACGATGCTGTCGCCGGACGCGCTGCTGGGGCGCGTGGGGGCCACCGCGCGGACGCTGTCGGTGGGCCTGATGCCCATCGGCTCTCTCGCGGCCGGCGTCGCGCTCGACGTCTTCGGAGGCGGCACGACCCTCCTGGTCATGGGCTCCTTGCTGATTGCCGCCGGCCTGGGGTTCGCGCTGCTGCGCGACGTCCGCGGGGCACGGCTCACCGGGTAGGGCAGCGTAACGGCCGTGAACGACGACGGTGCCCGACGGCGCGGCGGGTAGCGGGCCAGCGGGTAGCGGGCCAGCGGGGTAGCGGGGTAGCGGAGCAGCGCTACAGCGTCCGCAGCGCCGGGAGCACGTCCCGGGCAAGGACCTCCATCACCCGCGGGTCCCAGGCGTCGCGAACCCCGAAGATCACGTGCTGGGCCCCGGCGTCCGAAAGCTCGCCGAAGCGGTCCACGACCTGCTGCGGGCTCTCGCCCGGGGTGTCGCCGACCGCCAGCCTCACCGACTGGAGCGTGGATCGCTCGATCTCGTCTGGATCCCGGCCGATCGCCGCGCAGTGTTCGCGGATGACCTCGTACTTGTGGTGGATCGTCTCCGGGCCACCGAAGACGTTGGTCGCGTCCGCGTACTGGGCTACGAGGCGCAAGGTCTTCTTCTCGCCGCCACCGCCGATCATGATCGGCGGGTGGGGACGGGAGATTGCCTGCGGCGAATTCAGAAGCCGTTCAGCCTGGTAGTGGCGGCCGCTGAAGGCCTCCTCGGACCCGCGCTCGCCCTGCCACATCCCGTGCACGATCTGGAGCGTCTCCTCGAGCATCTCGAACCGGTCGCCGAGGGGCGGGAACGGGAAGCCCAGCGCCGCCGACTCCTGCTCGTTCCAGGCGGCACCGATCCCCAGCCAGGCGCGGCCCCCGGAGAGCACGTCGAGCGTCGTGGCGGCCTTCGCCCACAGGCCCGGGAGCCGGTAGTGGACGCCACCGACCATCAGGCCCAGGCGGGCGCGACGCGTGTGGGCGGCCATGAAGCCAAGCGCGGTCCAGCCCTCAAGCATCGGCTCCTCGGGGCGGCCGACGCCCCGGATCTGGAAGAAGTGGTCCATGACCCAGATGGAGTCGAACCCGGCCTCGTCGGCATCGTGGCAGACGCGCGCCAGGGTGGGCCCGATGGCTGCCGGCCCGTCCGGCCAGGTGAACGAGGAGATCTGGAGGCCGACCTTCATGGCGGCAGGGTAGCGCGCCGGCCGCTTCGTCAGGGTGCGGGAAGCACCTCGAACCCCTCGACGGCGAAGTCCTGGTCGAAGGTGAAGGCGCGCCGGACCCCGTGCCGCCGCATGACGAGGAAGCTCACCCAGTCCACGAGCGAGACGGTTCGGCGTCCCGCGGCCAGCATGGCCTGGCGCGCCTCGGCATGCAGTGGCTGGTCCACCCACGCGACCTCGAGCAGGGGCAGGAGGTCGTCGGCGAGGCTGCGCACCGCCCGGAGACCGAGTCGACGCTGGGCCAGTGACGTCGTCTCGACGAGGACGTACTCGTGCGTGAGGAGGGCGTCGTCGGCGCCCAGGCGCTGGATCGCGGCGGCGGCGCGCGCATGAAACTCGTCATCCCGGTCCAGCAACGCCAGCAGGGCCGACGTGTCGACAAAGATCAAGAGCCGTAGATCTCGTCCAGGTAGTCGTCGTGGTTCCGGGCGACATCGCCGAGTCCGGACGCTGCGCTTCCGATCGCGGACCAGGCCCGCTCCCACAGCTCCTCGCGCGTCGGCGGAGCAAGCGCGGTCCCGTAGGCCTGGTCAACGGCGTCCCGGATGAGGTGGGCCATCGAGACGCCGCGCTCCCGGGCCAGCCGCCGGAGCAGGTCCGCCTGTCCGGGCTCGAGTGAGATCTGCGTCCGTTCCATGGCAGCGATGATACCACTCGGTTATCGTGATGTAACCGGTGCCTATCGGAACAGGTCGTTGGCCTCCGGGATCAGGAGGGCGTCGATGGCGCCGTCGCCGAGCGGCGGGCGGGCACCCCTGACCAGCGCAACCGGCCGGCCGGCGGTCTTGCCCAGGGCAAGCTCGGCGGCGGAGGCGATCTCGTCCGCGACGGCCCGGACGGTGGACTGCATCACGCGGCCATCCGCGTCCGCCGTGCCGCGCAGGTCCTCGAGCGGCATGAGCCCGGACACCCCGAGGGCCACGTCCACGATGCCCCAGCGCCAGGGCCGGCCGAAGCTGTCCGAGACCACGACCGCGATGTCCGTACCGAAGCGGTTCCGGATGGCATCCCGGATCCGCGCCGCGGAGGCATCCGGGTCGCGCGGCAGCAGCGTGACGATGTCGCCCGATCCGGGGCCCACGTTCGATGCATCCACGCCGCCGTTGGCGCACACGAACCCGTGGTGGGTCTCGGTGATCAGCACGCCTCGCTCCATGCGGACGATGCGCCGGGCCTCGTCGAGGACCACCTGGATCTGTCGAGGGTCGCGGTCCCATGTTCGCCCCCACTCGACCGCCTGCGCGCCCGGCGTGATGGTGCGCAGGTCCACGACGGCTCCCTCGGCCTTCGAGACCACCTTCTGGGTCACGACCAGGACGTCGCCAGGCTGGAGGGGCAGGACGCCAGACGACGCCTCGAGCGCGTTGCCGATGATCGACCCGAGGTCATCACCCTCGACCACCTCGGGAAGGCCGGCCAGGGCGAGGATCTCCACGCGGCCGTCGTCAGTCGGCACGAGCGCCCTCCCGGTGCAGCGCCTCGGCGAGCAGGAGGTCCTCCGGCGTATCCAGGTCCAGGTCCAGGAGCCCCGGGACCTCCACATACGGGATGTCCGCGGATGACGCGAGCCAGGCATGGCCCGCCCGGCTGTCGCCGCCGAACGCCGGATCCATCGCGTCGGGCGGGTCCAGCAGGAGCGCGTTGGTCCCGCGGCCGTGGCGATCCGGCGCCAGGACCACGCTGGGGCTCCCCGCCTCGTCCCCCGCGGACAGCAGGGCGGCGATGTCGGCGGCGGTCACCGTGGGCAGGTCGCCGGGCAGGATGAGCAGCCGGTCGGCGCCGGCCGAGGCCGCGCGAGCCTCCTGGAGGGCGGGGTTCAGGCCACGGGATCGCTGGTGGAGGGGACGGGCGCCCGCGGTCTCGGCAACGGCGAGGACCTCCGGGTCCGGCGACACAACGATGACCTGCGAAACGCCCGGCGTGGCGAGGGCCGCCCCCACGACCCGGCGCAAGAGTCCCTCCACGAGGTCGCGCCGTTCCTCCGCGTCGAGCACGGCGCCCAGGCGGGACTTGGCACCCTCGAAGGCTCGCACGGGGATCACGACGACGGTCGCGCTCGACGGGGGCGGGCTGGGTTCGGGCTTGTGCACGGGCTGATGCTAGCGCGCGGCAGCGTGCAGCCCGGACATCGCGATCACCGTCCGGACGATGCGATCGCGGACCTCGTCGCGGTTCAGCCCGTCGCCCTGTTCGGCGACCGCCACCAGCGCGCCGTCGAGCAGCATGGTCGTTGCGGCGGCGACCTCATCGACAGCCGTGTCGGGTGCCAGCTCGCCACGGTCGATGGCGTCCCGCACGAAGCTGGCCGAGAAGCCACGCAGGTCGTCACCGCGCCGGCGCAGCGCAGCCCGGATGCGCTCGTCGGCAGGGGCGGCGGCCAGGGCCTGGAGCACCAGCGGCGCGCCGATCGCGTGGAGCATGGCGTCGAAATAGCTGTCGATGGCGACGGTCAGGCGCACGACCGGGTCGTCGACGGGGGCGAGGTGGTTCGCGAGCTCCGCCAGCTCTGCGGGCGTACCCGAGAGGCACAGCTCGAGAAACAGCTCCTCCTTGCTGGGGAAGTAGCGGTAGATCAGGCCCACGGAGACGCCGGCCTCGGCGGCGATCGAGGGGACGCTGGTGCCGCGGAAGCCGCCGGCGATGAACGCGCGACGTCCGCCCTCCAGGATCTGCTCGCGCTTCGCCTCCGCGTGGGCCGCCGGGCGCCTGGGCATCGCATCTCCGATCCGGATTGAATGGACATTCATTTTAGCCCTTGACAGGCCTGCATGTCCCAAGCATAGTGAATGAACAGTCATTCAGCAAGAGAGACGGATGGAGACGCCGAAGATGGATCGAGCCACGGGGTTGCAGGTTGTGCTGGGAGCATCGGGCGGGACCGGCCGCGCGATCGTGGACGAGCTCGTCCGCCAGGGCCGGCAGGTGCGGGCGGTGTCGCGGAGAGCCATTGCCGGCCTGCCTGCAGGCGTTGAGCACGTCATGGCCGACCTGTACGACCGGGCCGGGGCGGCCCGGGCCGTCGCGGGGGCCGCGGTCGTCTACCACGCCGCACAGCCCGCGTACGAGAAGTGGGACGGCAACTTCGAGCGGCTCAACAACTCGATCGCCGACGCGACAGCGGCCGCCAGGGCGCGGCTCGTCTTCGCGGACAACCTGTACATGTACGGCCCTGGGGGCTCGCCCATGACCGAGGCGACGCCGCAGCGTGCGACGGACCGCAAGGGGACGCTTCGCATCCGCCTCGCGGCCGACCTACTGGCGCGTGGCGAGCGCGGCGAGCTCGACGTCGTGATCGCGCGCTCGAGCGACTACTTCGGCCCCTATGGCGTCAACACCGGACCCGGGGAGCGGGTCTTCGGGGCGGCGCTCCAGGGCAAGGCGGCGAGCGTCGTCGGCAGCCTCGATGCGCCGCGGTCGTTCAGCTACCTCCCGGACATGGCCCGGGCGATGGTGATGCTGGGCGACCGTGACGAGGCCGTGGGGCGTGCCTGGCACCTGCCGGTCATGGACCCCCTCACGGTGCGCGACTTCCTGGACCGGATCTTCACCGCGGCCGGGACACCTGTGAAGACCCAGGTCGCCGGCCCCATCACGCTGCGGGTACTCGGCCTGTTCGTGCCCCCGCTCCGCGAGATCGCCGTAGTGCTGTACCAGTGGCAGGAGCCGTGGATCAGCGACTGGGCGGCATTCGAGGCCACGTTCGGGCCGTTCCTGCGGACGCCGCTCGATGACGCCATCACGGCGACGCTCGATTGGTGGCGCGGAGAGATGGCCGCGGGGTTGACAGCGAAGGCCGCCTGAGTGGGCGGGCGCGCCGGCTCACGGATCTGGCACGGCCGGTCAGGCCGTCAGTCCAGCCCGACGGCCAACAGCACCCGCGACGCGAGACGGGCCCGCGACGCGTCGTCGGTCATCACGGTGTCGGCGACGACCGGCTGGAGCCCCAGGGCCTCGATGGCCGGGGCAAGGGCTCGATCCACCCCGTCCAGCACGAAGACATCGACAAGGTCGGCGTAGAGCCGCGCCACGCCGGCGGCGGAAGACTCGAAGCCGAGAGAGGCGAGCATCCGGTCCGCAGGCCCCTTGATCGCCCTGCCGCCGATGATCGGGCTCACGGCCGCCAGGGGCACGCCGCGGTCACGGGCGGAGAGCAGGATCTCGCGCATTCCCGGCACACCCAGGATCGGGCCCACCGAGACCAGCGGGTTCGACGGGGCGATCACGATCGCCTGGGCCGTCTCGATGGCCGCGATCACCTCTGGCGTCGGCGCCGCCGCATCGATGCCCACGAACCGGAGCTCCATCACCTCAGGCACCTGGCGCTGGTGGACGAAGTACTCCTGGAACTCGAGCCAGCCCCCGGCCGTGCGGACCTCGGTCGCCACCGGCGCGTCCGTCATGGGCAGGATCCGCGCCGCGATGCCCAGGGACCGCTGGAGCCCGAGGCAGACGTCCGTCAGCCGTCCGCCGGCCCGCACCCGGGCCGTCCGTGCCACGTGCAGGGCGAGGTCCCGGTCGCCGAGGCTGAACCACGTCTCCTCGCCGTAGGCGCCAAATTGGTCCATCACGGCATGGGTGTCGCCCTCGATGCCCCAGCCCCACTCGACCTGCTCGATCCCGGCGAGGTTGTACAGCACCGTGTCGTGATCGGGCATCACGAGCAGCCCATGACGCCAGCAGTCGTCGCCCGTGTTGACGACGATCGTCAGCCCGTCACCGACCACCGCCTGCAGTCCGTCGGCGAGCTTTGCCCCACCGACCCCGCCGGCGAGCGCCACGACGTTGCTCATCGCCCGTTCAGCTGCTCCAGGACCTCGCCGATCCGGTCGATCGTCTCGACATCGTAGGGAGCCGGGGTGTCGATGAAAATGTGCCGGAAGCCCAGTTCGATGATTGGCTGGAGGCCCTCCGCGATCTCGGCCGGTGTCCCGACGTAGTGGTTCCAGGTCTCGTCGTACTCCTGGTGCGTGGCCGCGAGGATCGCCTTGTAGGCTGCCAGGCCTGTGGCACGGTCCTTGCGGATCAGGATGTCCACGGTGGTGGTGCGCTCGATCTCCGTCTGGTCCCGGCCGACCGCCGCGCAGTGCTCGCGCAGGATGGCGTCGTTGGCGGCCAGCTTCTCCGGGCGGCCCATCGAGTTCCACTGGTCGCCGTAGCGCGCCAGCGTTCGCAGTGTCTTCCTGGGTCCCGAGCCGCCGATCATGATCGGCAGGCGGGCCTGGACCGGGAGCGGGGCGACCAGGGCGTCCTTCACCGGGTAGACGGGTCCGTCATGTGTCACGCGCTCGCCGTCCAGGAGACGCCGCAGCAGCATCACCGACTCGTCGAGACGGTCGAGGCGTTCGCCGAAGCCGGAGCCGAAGTCGATCCCGAACGCCTCGTGTTCGCGCTCGAACCAGGCCCCACCGATGCCCAGGACGGCTCGGCCGCCGGACAGGTGGTCCAGCGTGGTGGCGAGCTTGGCCGTGAGCCCCGGGTTGCGGAACGTGTTCGCCGCCACCATCAGACCGAGCGACGCCCGCTCCGTGACCTGGGCCCAGCCCGACAGGATCGACCAGCCCTCGAGGATGGGGCCCTCCCACGGCCCGACGATCGAGTTGAGGTGGTCCCAGGTCCACAGGCTGGCGGCCCCGGCCCGTTCGGCGCGGACCGCGGCGTCGCGGATGGCGGGCCACGACTCCGTCTGGGGCCAGAGCAGGAAGCCGATCTTGACGTCCGACATCCGTCAGTCCTCCAGGTGGTCGTGGATGCCCGTGATCCGGACGAGGAAGGAGACGCGGGGCTGGCTCCGGAAGGTGGCGATCAGCGACTCGCTGGGCCCCTCCGGGTGGTAGCGGTGGGCGAGCGCGACGATGTCGTCGCGGGCGCGCTCCACGTCCTCGATCACCTCGTTCACGACCCCCGACAGCCCGACCCAGCGGTAGCCGTCTGCGCCGTCGATGACCGACAGCGCGACGCGCGGGTCCGTCATGAGGTTGACGCACCAGCGTCGAGGAGTCCGGCTGTTGAGCAGGATCCGCCCGTCGGGCTCAAGGCGATACCAGGCCACCGCCTGGTGCGGGGTTCCGGCCGGGTCGACGGAGGCGACGGAAGCGAACAGGGGTTCCTCGAGGAAGGCGCGGACGGACGCGGACAGCACGAGACCGGTGGTGGGCATGAGCCCATGGTATCGAGGAACGGGCTGGTCCCCGCCCCGGGGCTGCGGTCCGGTCCCTGGCCCGCGTCGCGGCTACGGGTTGGGCGTCGCCTGCGGGCAGCCGTCCCACGAGCGGGCGCAATCGTCCGGTGCGGTTCCCGGCCCGCCCGTTGTGGCGTCGCCGGTGCCCCAGGAGCCCACGGCGGCGATCGTCCCGAGGGCCAGACCCACGATCAGCAGTGCGGCGCCCAGGGTGCCCAACGTCCTCGAGCGGCGCGGCTTCACGGTCGCCACGGGCTCGACGGGAGGCTCTGCGCCAGGCCCGTCGGCAGTCTCGATGCCCTCGAGCTCGCGGTGCACCAGCCCTCGCTGGGCGGCGTACACGACAAGCAGGACCAGGCCCACCGCGATGGCGATCAGGGCGGCGATGCCGGCAGGGCTCCAGCCGGCGAACAGGTCGGACATGGGACGGGCCTCCCTGGTGCATGGCGAAGGTGGTGGAGGACGCGCAAGGAGCCTACCTGCACGACACCTGTCGCGCACGTCCGCGGGCCATCCGCGCTCAGCGAAGCCGCTCACCGGCCTCCACGCGTTGGGTCAGCCGGTTCTCGGGCGGCGAAAGCGGGCAGGTCCAGTGCGGGTCGAACGCGCATGACGGCTGGAACGCGAAGTTGAGGTCCACCACCAGCGTGCCCGCCGCGGCGTTGCCACCCAGATCCGCGCCCTTGGCCGTGTCCAGCAGGTATCGGCCGGCCCCGTAGGTCTCGGCACCGTTGGTCGCATCCCCGAGGGGCAGGAACAGGCCGCCCGCGTAGCCGTGCATCCAGAACAGGGTGAGGCTGCCATCGGCATCCTTGAGCGCGAGGCGCACCACGCCGACGCGATCGAAGGCGAGATCGTCCCCACCGCTGCTGGGCAGCGCGACGGGCAGGGTCGCAGGCCATCGGGCGGGTGTGGCCGGCGCCGAGCTCTGGGCCTCGAGCCGGACCTCGAACCGCAGGCGATCGTCGTAGGGCCAATGGCGCCCCCGGAAGGCCGCGCGGTCGGTCGCGCGAACCGGAGACTGCGGGTGTCCGCGGTACAGCGCCTCCCGTTCCGCCCGCCACGCGTCCCACGCCGTGGCGGGGTCCGCTGCCGCCGTCGACCGGACTGCCGCGTACAGCTCCGCGATCCGTCGCTTCCAGTCCGCGAGCCACAGCCGCTCCGTCGCGTCGTCCATCCCGGCATCCTAGGGCCCGCAACGAGGGCCCGTGCGAGAATGCCCGCGGCAGTTCGACGAAGGAGGAGCGCGTGGCGGACCAGGCGGAGATCGGTGTCTTCGGGGGATCGGGGTTCTACTCCCTGCTGGAGGATGTCCAGGAGGCGAAGATCGACACCCCGTACGGCCCGCCCTCGGACAGCTTCTTCCTGGCCACGGTGGCCGGACGCAAGGTCGCGTTCCTGCCCCGCCACGGGCGCAGCCACTCGATCCCGCCGCACAGGGTGAACTACCGGGCCAACGTGTGGGCGATGCGTTCGCTGGGCGTCAAGGCCGTGATCAGCCCCTGTGCCGCCGGGTCGCTCCAGCTCAGCGTGGAGCCAGGGCACTTCGTGGTCAGCGACCAGTTCGTGGACCGCACCAGCGGACGGGCTGACACCTTCTTCGACGGTCCGGTGGTGTCCCACGTCTCCTCGGCCGAGATCTACGATCCCGTCCTGCGGGGCATCGCCCTGGACGTGATCCGGGAGCACGGCATCACCGTCCACGACGGTGGGACCGTGGTGGTGATCCAGGGGCCGCGCTTCTCCACCAAGGCTGAGTCCAAGTGGTTCAGCGACGCCGGCTGGGAGGTCATCAACATGACCCAGTACCCGGAGGCGTACCTGTGCCGGGAGCTGGCTATGGCCGTCGTCAACATCGCCCTGATCACCGACTACGATGCCGGCGTGCTCGAGGGAACCAACGCCGTCACGGCCCACGATGTCCTGGCGGTGTTCGAGCAGAACGCCGAGCGGATCCGCAAGGTGGTCCTGGACATGATCGCGCGGTTCCCGGCGGACCTCGATGCGCTCGGCGCAAAGGAGGCCCTGGGGCCCACCCGTGGTGACGGGCACGTCGCCGGGCCTGCGGACATCCGCATCTTCGAGACGGGTCTGTAGGGCGCAGCGCTTGACGACGCCGGCCACCGAGCCCGCCGCCCCGGCGCTGATGCATGGCTGCGTGCGCTGCGGCGCCCGCATCCCCATCGACGAGTCCATGTGCGAGCGGTGCAATCCGCTGGGACTCAAGGCGCCCGCCGCATCGCAGGCGCACGCGACCGTGTTCCTGGGGATCGGCGTTGCGGTCGTGATCATGGCCGTGGTCGCCCGGATGCTCATCGCCGACGTGGGCCCGTTCACGTCGTCCGTGGCGGGTGTCGTCGCCGATCCGGACGGCCTTCGGGTCTCGGTCACGCTCGCCAACGCAGGCTCCAGCGCCGGGACCACGACCTGCCGGATCGACGACCCATCCCTGGGCGGCATCGGTCCCGAGGCGACGTTCATTGAGAGTCCGGAGGTCCCTGGTGGCGGGTCGATCACGTTCGACGTGGTGGTGGGTGCCTTCGGGACGACGCCCAAGCTGCTGATCGCGGACTGCGGGTCGTGACGGAGGATGCGGGGTCCGCCGCGGTGGCCGCGAGTCCGGACCTGGAAACGCGCTTCGCCGCCGACGCGGCCTTCGCCCGGGAGCTCGCGGAGCGGGCCGGGCTGATCCTCCTCGAGCGCTACGAGCGGGTCGAGGAGATCGACTACAAATCCGCCCGCGACGTGGTCACCGAGGTGGACCATCTCTCGGAGGCGCTGATCATGGCCGCCATCCGCGAGCGCTACCCGACCGACGGGATCCTCGCCGAGGAGTCCGGGGCCCACCACGGCAAGGGCGCTGCAGGCGGCAGGGGCGCTGCAGGCGGCAAGGGCGGTGGCAGGGCCGCAGGGGCAGGTGACGCGCCGGCCGTGGACGCGATGTCGCGGGCTCTGGTGTCCGGTAGGACGTGGATCGTGGACCCGCTCGACGGGACCGTGAACTACGCCAACGGGATCCCGTACTTCTGCGTCTCCGTGGGCCTCGTGGTGGACGGCCGTCCGGCCGCGGGCGCGGTCCACGACCCGATGCGGATGGAGACCTTCTGGGCCGCCGCGGATGGGCCGGCGATGCTGGGCGACGTGATCGTGCACGCTTCGCGCAAGGAGCGCCTGAGCGACGGGGTGGTCTCGATGGCGCTCGGCGGGCGGGCGGTCTCCACGCGGGCGCGCGCCGTCCGGAGAGCCGTGCGGGCATCGCGCAACACGGGTTCGGCGGCGCTCGCCCTCGCCTACGTGGCCAACGGCCGGTTCGACGCATTCCTCCAGACGGGCGGGATGTCGGCCTGGGACGTCGCCGCGGCCGGGCTGATCGCGGAGCGGGGTGGGGCGATGGTCACGGATGCGAATGGCGGCCCGTGGTTCGACGTGGACAAGGCCACCCGGATGTTCGGGATCGTCGCGGCCTCGGTGACGCATCACCCCGTGCTGCTCGGGCTCTCCCGGGAGGCCGCAGCGGGCTGACGCGCGGCTCGGGTTGGTCGAGCGTCAACCCGGTGACCACCGTGCGAGCGCGAGGATGCGGATGGCGGTCTCGCGGATGCCCCCGACGTTCTCGATGACCTCGTCCTCGAGGCCGGCTCCGGTGCCCGCCGCCAGCCACTCGCGCGCTCGGGCCAGGTCGTCGGAGCGCCCGCGCGTCGGCGAGGCGGCGAGTCGCCCCTCGATGATCGCCAGCGGAGCCGTCAGCCTGACCACGAGCACGGGCACGGCCATCGCGGCACGGATGGCATCGAGCGTGACGGCATCCGCCACCGAACCCGCGAGCACGAAGCGTTCCACGCCGGCCTCGCGGTAGATCCCGGCGACGGCGGCGAGGTTCCGCGCCAGGATCACGTGTTCGTCGTGGTCCGCGCCGCCCGCGTTCGACCAGCAGAGCCAGTCAAGGTCGATCGCCGCATAGGACGGGCCGCCGGCCTCGAGCAGGTCGGCAATCTCCTCGGCGACGGAGGACTTTCCTGTGCCGTAGACCCCGGTGATGAGGATGGCGCCCGGGTCGTTCACGCGCCGAATCTACCTGCCTCGTAAGCCTGGCGGGCTCCTCCCCCGGATGAACGCACGCGATTCGGCGAATGGCTGCCGCGAGACGCACCGAGCCAACTGGTCTCGAGCAGGCCCGGGCGCGAGCACGCCCGGGCGCGGGCGCCTTGTCAGTCCCCAGCCGCCCGCCGGTTGAACCATCGGGTAGGCCGACGCTCCACCCGATCAGCGGCACGATTGTCGGCTGTGCTGGCCCTGCCGCCTGACAGATGTGCCGCCAGGCGGCGCAACCAGACCCACACCCAACCGTAGAACCGCTGAGCGGCGCGCCCGGCCCCCCGTGCCCCGGCCCCCCGTGCCCCGGCCGCCCCGCGCCCGGCCCCCGAGGCCTCGTCAGCCCTCGCCCAGCCAGCGATGCGGCCGGTTCCTGAGCCTGCCCAGCCCCCATTCCTCGCAGAAGGCCGTCCAGCGGGCCCGGTCCGTGCCCGCCCAGCGGAGCTCCTCGGCGTCTCGCTGCGGGATCGACACCCCGTCGGCCACCGTGCGCAGTCGGGCCAGGTCGCGGAAGAGGAGTGCATCCGCCATGTGGTCACGCAGGGTCGCGGCCAGGGCCGGCGCGCTGCGCACCCCGGGCACGTCCCAGTCCCCGGCGCTGTGCGGGATCGCCTCCAGTGAGCCATATCGCGCCAGCACTGCCGACGCGGACTTGTCGCCCCAGCCGGGCAGTCCCGGAAAGCCGTCCGCCGCATCGCCCACCAGCGCCAGGCGGTCCGCAACGCTCTCGGGCGGCACACCCCACTTCGCGCGCACGCCCGCGTCGTCGTAGACCACGTCCCGGCGCCGGTCCCAGAGCACCACGCGTTCGCCGCGCACGCACTGGGCCATGTCCTTGTCCGGCGTGCAGATCAGGATCCTGTCCACCCGTGGGTCGGCAGCGAACCGTTCGGCCGCTGCGGCGATGGCGTCGTCCGCCTCGAAGTCCACCATCGGCCACAGGACCAGGCCCAGTGCCTCGATGGCGGCCTCGGCAACCGGGAACTGGGCGAGCAGCTCGGGCGCCATGCCCTCCTCGGTCTTGTAGCCCGGGTACAGGTCGTTCCGGAAGGAGCGGATCACGCGATCCGTCGCGCAGCCCACGTGGGTGGCACCCTGCTCGCGCAACAGGAAGCACAGCTGCTCCACGAGGCCGCTGACCCCACTGAGGATCACGCCGTTGTGGCCCAGCACCGGCGGGCGGGGAGAGAAGTGCGCCCGGAACAGCTCGTAGGTGGCATCGACCAGGTGGAGGCGCATCCGCTTTCAGTCGGCCGAGCCGCTCTCGACCAGGCGCCGGAAGCGGCTGAGGTCGGCCTGGAAGATCTCGCGCAGCACGGGGGCCTGCAGCACGGCCACGAGATCCGGGAGGATCGGCGGGACCAGCGTCTCGTCCCAGCGCATGATCGTCGTGGTGCCGTCCGCGCCGGGCTCCAGCGTGATCACGCCGCCGCCCGTGAACAGGCCCTCGTGGCGGATCGCGAAGCGCGTCGGCGGATCGAATGCCACCACCTCCACGGGGTCCGTCACCCTGATCCCGAAGATGCGCACGGTGGCCTCTCCGCGGGTGCCGACGCGGGTTGGCCCCGGCGTGGTCAGCCGGACCGCCTTCATCTCGTGCATCCACTCGGGCTGGAGTGGGATGTCGGCAAGGACGGACCAGACACGCTCGACTGGCGCGTCGATGACCACCAGCATCCGCAGGGGCCTCGGCGGCGCCCCTCGGCGCCGGAAGGCGAGGATCCGGTCCCAGGTGACGAGCTTGACGAGGACGATGGCCCCGAAGACGAGGAGGCGACGGACCATCACCTTCACGCTCCCGTGCTCGCGGCCAGGATCACGCCCGCCTCGCGCATCTCATCGAGTGCCGCGTCGCCATCACCCTCGCGAACGTTCACCGCGGCGATGGCGTCCGTGAGGACGGTGACCTCGAAGCCGAGCCGCGCGGCATCCAGGGCGGTCGCCTTGACGCAGTAGTCCGTGGCCAGGCCGGTGATCACCACCTCGCCGACGCCGGCGGTCTGGAGGAGCGGCTGCAGCATGGTCGGGACGTCGTGCCCCGATGCCGGATCGCGCATGGTGAACGCGGAGTAGCCGTCCTCGCCGTTGCTGCCCTTGCGGACGATCGGCGTGCCCTCCGGGACGTCGAGTGCCGGGTGGAGCTCGGCGCCCCAGGTCTCGGCCACGCAGTGGGCCGGCCACGGGCCGCCGTCCCGGGCGAAGTGCGGCGTCCGGCTTGGGTGCCAGTCCTGGCTCAGGACCAGGAAGGCGCCGCTCGATCGCGCCGTCGCGGCCTCGCGGTTGACGGCCGGGATGATGTCCTGCGCGCCACGCACGCTCAGGCTTCCTCTAGGATCGGCGAAGTCGTTCTGGACGTCCACGATGATGAGCGCGACACCGGGACCGTAGCGGAGCATGGCCCTACGCTATCGTGCCCGGCACCGTTCGTCGCGGTCCAAGTTCGCGCATCGGTGGGGGCATTCGGCCCGTTCGGCCCGTTCGGGCCCGCGTGGTCCGCTCGGGCCCGAACGGCGTTGCCCGGACAATGGCCTCCATGCCGGCTGGCCGACCGGTGGATGGCCGCCCGCCGAACCATTGGGGCGGTCGAAACCGACGGCTTGTCCGGATTCGCACGCCAACGCGCCCTTCATCGCGTGGATTCCCGGCCAGATGGCCGCCCAGCGGGCAATCTGACGACTTTCGACGCCGGGTTGGCCTCAGGGCGGGCACCACCCGCAGGGAGGGCAGCCCGCGGCCCCAGGCTCCACCAGCCGTCCGCTAGTCCGCGATAAGCGCGATCGGCAATCGTGCCTCCATGCCGCGACAGCCCGAACAAGCGCGCCATGCCGCCGAACTCGCCGTCGAGTTGCGAGGATGGGTCGGTCGCGAGCTTCGCACCGCGCGGAGGACGTCCGGCATCAGCCAGGCGGCGGTCGCGGCGGCAGCGGGGATGTCGCGGTCCCAATACGGGCGCATCGAGCGTGTGAACCTCGTTCACCTGCGCGTCGACCAGGCGGTTCGGGCTTTCGTGGCGCTCGGCCTGAAGCTCACGATGGCCGCGTATCCGGACGGCGACGCCGTCCATGACGCCGGCCAGCTGCGGTTGTTGTCCCGTCTACGGCCGGTGATCCCGGTCGGCGGACATGTCCGGACCGAGGTCCCTCTGCCCATCCCCGGGGACCGCCGGGCCTGGGACGCGACGATCGACCTGCGGGGCCGACGCGCCGGCTGCGAGCTGGAGGCCAGACTTCGTGACATCCAGGCGACCGAACGCAAGGTCGCGCTCAAGCTGCGGGATGGTGCGGTCGACATCGTGGTTCTCGTCCTCGCGGACACTCGGGCCAACCGGGCGATCCTTGCCGGGCACCGCGAGGTCATCCGCGCCTTGCTGCCACTTGACTCAGCCCAGGTTCTGGCTGCCTTCCGGCGCGGCGAGCTGCCCGGCGCGAGCGGGATTCTCCTCCTGTAGCCCGCGTGGCTCGGCCCCGCGCGATCGCCCCGGGACCGTCCGGGGAGCGGCCCATCCGGCAGCCCGAGCCGACGGATCGACCGGATTCACAGGCCAGCGCGCCATCGGGCGGCATCGTTTGCCTTCGGATCGCCGCCCAGCGGCCAGCCCCGCGACGTCGGCCGTCAAGTTGGCCGCCGTGCGGACGCGAGCGCGCCTTTGCGGACGCCGGCGTCCTTGCCGGCGGCCGCCCGGATGCCGCGCCCCGTGGGCATCGGGGCTACCCTGTACGCCGCCAACCGGAGAATGGTCGCCGTCCCGCCCACGGAGCCCCGATGTACATCGACGACTTCAAGCAGCACCTCCCCGACATCGACGAGGCCGAGACCCGCGAATGGCTCGACTCGCTCGACCAGGTCCTCGACCAGGCGGGCGAGAACCGCGCCCGGTTCCTCATGTTCAAGCTGCTCAAGCGGGCCCGTCAGCGCCAGATCGGCGTCCCCAGCCTCACCCAGACCCGGTACATCAACACCATCAGCCCCGAGCAGGAGCCGTACTTCCCGGGCGACGAGCAGCTGGAGCGCCGCATCCGCCGGCTGATCCGCTGGAATGCCGTGGCGATGGTCCTGCGCGCCAACGTTCGTTTCCCGGGCATCGGCGGCCACATGTCCACCTATGCCTCCGCCGCGACGCTGTACGAGGTCGGCTTCAACCACTTCTTCCGCGGCAAGGAGCATCCGGGTGGCGGGGACCAGGTGTTCTTCCAGGGCCATGCCGCGCCCGGCATCTACGCCCGGGCGTTCCTCGAAGGCCGGCTGTCAGAGACGGACCTCGACCACTACCGGCGCGAGACGGGAGGGCAGGGCCTGAGCTCCTACCCACACCCGCGGCTGATGCCCCACTTCTGGGAGTTCCCCACGGTCTCGATGGGCCTGGGCCCTCTCGCCGCCGTCTACCAGGCGAGGTTCAACCGGTACCTGCACAACCGCGGGATCCGGGACACGTCGGAGCAGCGGGTCTGGGCCTACCTCGGCGATGGCGAGATGGACGAGCCCGAGTCCATGTCGGGCATCTCGCTGGCGGCACGTGACGGGCTCGACAACCTGGTCTTCGTCGTCAACTGCAACCTGCAGCGGCTGGACGGTCCCGTGCGCGGGAACGGCAAGATCATCCAGGAGCTGGAGGGTCACTTCCGGGGCGCCGGCTGGAACGTGATCAAGGTGGTCTGGGGCCGCGAGTGGGACGATCTCCTGGCGCGCGACGTGGACGGCACGCTGGTCGAGAAGATGAACACCACGGTGGACGGCGAGTTCCAGAAGTACTCGGTCTCCACGGGTGCATTCGTGCGCGAGAAGTTCTTCGGTCCCGACCCGCGCCTGCGCCGGCTCGTGGAGCACCTGTCCGACGACGAGCTCCTGCATCTGCGACGCGGCGGGCACGACTACCGCAAGGTGTTCGCGGCCTACAAGGCGGCCACGGAGTTCCGTGGCGCCCCGACGGTGATCCTCGCCAAGACCGTCAAGGGCTGGACCCTGGGCCGTGGCGTGGAGGCCCGCAACATCACCCACCAGGCGAAGAAGCTGCGCGAGGACGAGCTTCGTGTCTTCCGTGACCGCCTCGAGCTGCCGATCCCGGACGCCCAGATCACCGACGAGGCGCCCTACTTCCACCCGGGCCCCGACTCGGAGGAGGTGCGCTACATGCAGGAGCGGCGGGCGGCCCTGGGTGGGCCCGTGCCGCGGCGCGTCGTGCGTTCGGCCCCGCTCCCGGCCCCCTCGCCCGCGGTCGACGGCGAGTTCACGGGCGGCAGCCCGACGGCCGTGTCCACGACCATGGTGTTCGCCCGCCTGCTCCGCAACCTGATCCGGGAGCCCGAGATCGGCCGGCGCATCGTCCCCATCGTCCCCGACGAGGCGCGCACCTTTGGTCTGGACCCGCTGTTCAAGGAGGTCGGCATCTACGCCGCCCTGGGCCAGCGCTACGACCCGGTGGACTCCGACCTGCTGCTGTCCTACCGCGAGGCGACCGACGGCCAGGTCCTGGAGGAGGGGATCAACGAGGCAGGCTCGATGGCCTCCTTCCAGGCGGCCGGGACGTCGTACGCGACGCACGGCGAGCCGATGATCCCCTTCTACATGTTCTACTCGATGTTCGGCTTCCAGCGGACCGGCGACCAGGTCTGGGCGTTCGGCGACCAGCGCGGCCGCGGGTTCATGATCGGAGCCACCGCGGGACGGACCACGCTTGCGGGTGAGGGCCTCCAGCACGACGACGGCCACACCCATGTCCTGGCCTCGACCGTGCCCGTGGTCCGTGCCTACGACCCGGCCTTCGCCTACGAGCTGGCGGCGGTGATCCGCGACGGCATCGGGCGGATGTACGTCGACGGCGAGGACGTCTTCTACTACGTCACGGTCTACAACGAGAACTACCCGCAGCCGGCCAAGCCCGTCGGTGTGGACGAGGGCATCGTGCGCGGCCTGTACCGGTTCGCGGAGGCCCCCCCGATCAAGAAGTCGAAGGGCCACGTCCGCCTGGTGGGCTCGGGATCGATCATGCAGCAGGTCCTCGCGGCCCGGGACCTGCTCGCCGACCGGTTCAGGATTGCTGCCGAGGTGTACTCGGCGACCTCGTTCCAGCAGCTGCGCCATGAGGCGCTCGGGGTCGAGCGCTGGAACCGCCTCAACCCGGAGAAGCGGCCCCGGGTGCCGTACGTCGCCCAGGTGCTGGGTCCCGACGGCGGCCCGGTGATCGTGGCCACGGACTGGGTCAAGACGCTGCCGGACCTGGTCGCCCCGTGGGCTCCCAGCCCGTACATCGTGCTGGGAACCGACGGCTTCGGCCGGAGTGACACCCGCGAGGCCCTGCGCGCCCACTTCGAGATCGACGCGCCGAGCATCGCCGCGGCGGCGCTGTCCGGACTCGCCCGATCCGGTGCCTACGACGCGGCCGACGCCGCCGCGGCGATCCGGGAGCTGGGCCTGGATCCGGAGTCACCCGACGCCCTGACGGCCTGACCGGGACCAGGTGCCGAAGGGGCCGGAGAGCGTGAGCCGCCGCGGCTCCTGGTTCGAGGTCCTTGCCGTCACGCTACGCCTGGGTCTCACCTCGTTCGGCGGGCCCGTGGCGCACGTCGGCTACCAGCGGGCCGCGTTCGTCCTCCGCCTCGGATGGCTCGACGAACGCGCCTTCGGGGAGCTGGTCGCGCTGTGCCAGGCCCTGCCTGGACCCGCAAGCAGCCAGCTCACGCTTGCCGTCGGGCGGCTGCGGGCCGGCTGGTCGGGCGCCATCGCCGCATGGCTGGGATTCACGCTGCCCAGCGCCGCGATCATGACGCTCCTCGGCCTCGTGGTCGTGGGCGCGACGATCCCGGAGACGGGGCCGGTGGCAGGCTCGATCGCGGGACTCAAGGCCGCGGCGGTGGCCGTCGTTGCCCAGGCGGTGCTGGCGATGGGCCTGCGGCTGACGCCGGACGCTCCACGCATCGCGCTTGCCGTCGCGGCCGGGTTCGTGGCGCTGGCCCTCCCGTCGCCAGCGACCCAGCCCGTCCTGATCGTGGTCGGTGCCGTCGCGGGCTGGGCCGGCCTGCGCCGGGTGACGGAACCCGGCGGACGGGTGCTGCCGGAGAGCGGCGTCGGGCCCGGGATCGGGCAGGAGGGTGCCCTGCACGCCGGCGGGCACCGGACGGTGATCGTCCTGCTTGCGGCCTGGATCGTCCTGCTGGCCGGCAGCCAGGTGCTGGCGTCGGTAACGGGACGTCCGGATCTGGGCTTCCTGGCGGCCCTCGTGCGGGCCGGGGCGCTCGTGTTCGGGGGCGGACACGTGGTCCTGCCCCTGCTCGATGCCGGTGTCGTGGAGCCCGGGTGGATCACGCAGAACGCGTTCCTCGCAGGCTACGGCGCGGCCCAGGCTCTGCCAGGGCCGCTGTTCGCCTTCGCCGCGTACCTCGGCGTGATCACGGCCTCGGGACCTGGAGGCGTCCCGGGAGCCGTGACGGCGACGGTCGCGATCTTCCTCCCGGGCTCGCTCCTCGTGCTCGCGGCACTCCCGGTGCTCCGGCGGCTGCGCGACCGGCCCGCGGTGGCTGCGGCCCTCGCCGGAACGAACGCCGCGGTCGTGGGGCTGCTCGCCGCGGCCCTGGTCACCCCGGTGGCAACCGGCGGCCTGACCTCGCCGGCGGCTTGGGTCGTGGCCGGGCTCGGCGCCGGCGGCCTGATCAGCGGGCGCGTTGCGCCGATCGTCGTCGTGGCCCTCAGTGCGGTCGCGATGGCACTGGCCGGGCTCGTGGCGGGCTGACTCCCGAGCCGCGGGGCGGTCGCCGCCTCAGGCGCTCGAGACGCCGGTGCTCCACAGGCCCAGCAACGCGCCCAGGGTGACGACGCCGCCTGCGGCCATCCACCAGCCCGTGCGGACCGCGTGTCGCCGGGACGCCTCCAGTCTCAGGCCGGGCACCGCCAGCACCGCGGTCGCGGCGAACAGGTAGTGGAGCGGGCTCGCCGGCGGCCCGACGCCGATCAGGATCCCGGGACCGAGCAGCAGGGCGGTGACCGTTGCCACGCCCAGAACGACGGCCAGGCGGTCCAGCCAGGCCCGCCCGTGCACGATGCCGAGGCCGTCCAGGGTTCCGAGCAGCACCAGCAGCGCGGCGACCACCACGGCGGCAGTCGCCGCCCAGACGTGCGGGGCGACGAGCGCCGATCCGAGGGCTTCCATGGATCCCAAGGTACCCCGGGCCGATCCGGTGTGGACCGTGCCCGGCCACGCGCTGCCACGCACGGTGCCTCTCCCTGCGACCTGACTGCAGGCCACCCTGCATCTGGATATCAAGGGCGCTTGACGATGGTTGCAGGCGCACGTACCATGGCGCCGACATCGCGCTCCCGTTCCAGCAGGGCGTCCCTGCGTCCCATCCATCCTGCGCTACCTGGAGCTTCACGTGGACGTCGGGTCCTTTACCAGCGGCCTGCTCACCGGCCTTCGCGAGGGGGTCGAGGCGGCCCTGATCGTGAGCATCATCCTCACGTACCTGGTGCGCACCGGGAATCGGCGGCACTTCCCCATGATCTGGGCCGGTACCGCGGCGGCCGTGGGCCTCTCGCTCCTGGCCGGCATTGGCCTGTTCGCGACGATCGGTGGGCTCGAGTCGCCCTACGAGCAGATCTTCGAGGGCCTGACGATGCTCCTCGCCGCGGCCGTGGTGACCTGGATGCTGTTCTGGATGCGGCGCCAGTCCGGGTCGGCCCGCAACGAGCTCCAGTCGTCCGTTGACCGGGCGCTGTCCCAGGGCAGCGCCGTTGGCCTGGCGATCCTGGCCTTCACGGCCGTGATCCGCGAGGGCCTGGAGACGGCCCTGTTCCTCGTGGGCCAGGCGACGTCCGCCGACACGGCGGCGTCCGGCGTGCTGCTGGGTGCCCTCGTGGGGCTTGGGATCGCCGTCCTGCTCGGTGTCGGCTTCTACCGTGGGGCACGGCTCGTCAACCTGCGCACGTTCTTCAAGTGGACGGGCATCGCCCTGATCTTTATCGCGGCGGGCCTGCTCTCGCGCGCCGTCCACGAGTTCGTGGAGATCGGCTGGATCACGATCGGCACGTCGCAGGCGTTCGACCTTTCGACCGCGCTGCCCCACTCGGCGATCGACGGTGCACCCGGCGGCATGGTCCTGCTCGCAGGCCAGTTCCTGCGAGCGCTGTTCGGCTACTCGTCGCAGCCGGAGCTGATCACGTTCCTGGTCTGGGCCGCGTACGTGGTCATCGTGCTCATCCTGTACCTCCGGCCGCTGACACCCCGTCCCGCCCCGGCCGGGGCACCCAGCTCCGCGACCGCCACGGAAGGCTGAGGCCCGGCCGAAGCGCCCGTTCAGCCGCCCCTGGACCCGTTCAGCCGCCCCCGCCGAGGCGCAGCACGCGACCGCCACCCAGGTCGGTCAGGTAGACCTCGCCGTCCTCGCCGGTCCCGATCGAGCTGATCGATGCCCCTGTCTCCAGCAGCGTGATCGGTGCCTGTGCGGCAGCCAGCCCCGCATCGAGGCCCCACAGCGTCCCCGTGCAGTAGTCGGAGAACAGGTACGCACCCCGGAGGGCCGGAAGCGCGCTGCCGCGGTAGACGACGCCGCCGATCACCGAGCACCCGGACCCATGCCCGTATTCGGTCACGGGCATGGCGACGCCCGCCGGATCGCAGTCGGTCGCCGGGTCGTAGCAGTGGCGGCCCTCCCAGCGTCGCCAGCCGAAGTCGAGGCCCCGCGCGCCGGCCGGGGCCGTGTCGACCTCCTCCCACGCGTTCTGGCCGACATCCCCGATCCAGAGGTCGCCGGTGGCCTGATCGACGCTCGCGCGGAACGGGTTGCGCAACCCTAGGTGGAGGATCTCCGGCCGGCCGTCAGTCCGCCCGGCATACGGGTTGTCTGCCGGGATGGCGTACGGCGCGCCGCTCGTGACGCCGAGCACGTCAAGCCGCAGCATCTTGCCGAGGAGGCTGGCGGGGTCGGATGCCCGGTTCTCGGGGTCGCCGCCTGCGCCACCGTCGCCGAGGGCCACCAGCAGCATGCCCGTGCTGTCGAAGCCGATCCAACCGCCGTTGTGGTTGGAGTAGGGCTGGGGCTCGGTGAGAATGACCCGTTCCGAGGCCGGGTCGAGGACGTTCGCATCGCTGGTCGACAGGCGGAACTCGCTGATCACGGTGGCGCCGTCCTGGCCGGAGTAGTGGACATAGGCCTGAGGCCGCTCGGGCCCGAACCCGGGTGGGAACGCGACGCCCAGGAGGCCACGCTCGCCGCCGGAGGTCACCCGGTCCGTGATGTCCAGGAACGGCGTCGCCTGGAGCCGTCCCCCGGATACGATCCGGATCCTGCCGGCCTGCTCGGCGACGAACAGGCGGTCCGAGCCGTCCCCGGCGTTCGTGACCCAGATCGGGCCCTCGAGGCCGTCGACGAATGGGTCGACCGACACCCTGACGGCGCCGAGGTCGGGGCGGTCCGCCAGGGTCCCGGACGGACTCACGTGAGGTGCGCTCGAACCTCCGGACGGGGCGGCGGTCGTGGCCGGTGCGCCGGTCGGATCGGGTGCGACCGAAGGCGGCACGGTGGCGGACGCCGTTGACGCCGGCGTGGCATTGCCGCACGCTGCCACCAGGACGGCGGCGAGCGCCAGGGTCGCGAGCCGGGCCAGCGGCATCGGGCGGTGCATGGTCAACCTGTACCACGGAGGCGCTCGACGCGCGCCGCGAACGACTCCGCGACAAGCGCGTTCGTGCCGCCTTCGTCGTGGCGCAGCACCACGTACGCATCCATGCCGTCATCGAGAAAGGGGACCAGCCGGGCGGCCCAGGCATCCAGTGCCGCCTCGTCGTAGCTGGACCGCCGGAGTCGCAGGTAGAGGAACGGGCCCGTGCGCCGGATATCGGGTGTCTCCTCCTGGTCGTCGAGATCCGTGGTGCACAGCACTGCGCCGGCCGCCCGCAGCGCCGCGAACGTCTCGTCCACGTGCCAGGTCGGGTGCTGGGCCTCCACGACGAGCGGGATCGACGTCGGCCAGGCAGCCAGGAGCCCGGCCAGGCGCCCGTCGTCCCGGGCCGCCGGGCTGGCGATCCTGAACAGGACCGCACCCAGCCGTTCCCCGAACCCGGGCAGGGCCTCCGTCAGCCACGGCACGGACTCGGTCGGGTCGCCGTAGAGGGCGCGCACGCTCGCCCCGCGTTGGGCCTTGACGACGAAGCGGAACCCCGCTGGGGTCGCCCCACACCAGGCCGCGATCTTCTGGGCCGTCGGCCGCGCGTAGAAGGTGTTGTTGAGCTCCAGGGCCGGCAGGCGGCCTGCGTAATGGGGCAGCAAGTCCCGCGAGCGCAGGCCGGCCGGGTAGAAGGCGGGCGACCAGCCCGGGTAGGCGAAGCCGCTGGTCCCGGCGTAGACGAGGCCCGCGGAGCGTGCCGGGGCCGACGTCAGGTCCTGTCCGTCACGCACACGGAATCGTTGAGCGCGTCGTGGCCGAGCTCGTCGAGGATCTCGTTGCAGCCGCGTTCGATCACCCCGCGGTCCTCGTCGCCGACGGGAGCCAGGAAGTAGCGCTCGACGCCGGCCAGGTGGGTGCGCGACGCCTCGCGCAGTCGATCCAGGCCCGCAGATGTCAGGCATGCCTCAGCGCCGCGCGCGTCGGTCACGCACGCCGAACGCGCCACGATCCCACCTGCCTCGAGCCGGTCCACGAGACGGGTGATCCCGCTGCGGGACAGCAGCACGCGCTCCGCGAGGACGCTCATCCGCAGGCTCCGGCCCGGGGCGTTGGCGAGCTGGAGGAGGGCGTCGTACTCGGCGAGGGACAGGTGATGGGCCGCCTGCAACTCCTCGTCCAGCCGGCGGAGCAGGCGGGCATTCGCATGGATGAACGATCGCCAGGCGCCAAGGCGAGGGTCGTCGGGGGAGGGCGCGACGCCCACCGGACTCGCTGCCGTTTCAACCGCCATCCCGGTGCCCGTCGCAAGCTCGGACGTCATGGTCTCCATCCTAGCGTATCCCGGAGATCGTTGACACCGCAACTAGCCCGACCCGGACGGGCACGCCGGGGCTCTGCGACGCGATACGATCGAAAGCCCGACCCAACACGAGGTTCCCATGCCGCAGTTCGACGTCGAGGCGCTCCGCGCCCGCTTCCCGGCCCTGGCCATCGAGCAGGACGGCGTCCCTGTGGCCCTGTTCGACGGACCCGGCGGCACCCAGGTCCCGGACTCCGTGATCGAGGCGGTCGCCGCCTACTACCGGACCTCGAACGCGAACCACGACGGGACGTTCCTCACCTCGCGCCGCAGCGACGCGATCGTCGCCGATGCCCACGCCGCCCTTGCCGACCTGCTCAACGCCGCGGATCCCTCCGAGATCAAGCTCGGCGCGAACATGACCACGCTCACGATGCACTTCTCGCGCTCGATCGCGGCCTCGCTGCAGCCGGGGGACGAGATCGTGGTCACCTCGCTGGACCACGAGGGGAACGTGGGCCCGTGGCGCAGCGCGGCGGCGGACCGCGGCCTGGTCGTCCGGACGGTGGACGTGCGCCCGGACGACGTCACCCTCGACATCGAGGCGTTCGACGCCATCCTCCACGGGCGCCCCAAGCTTGTGGCCTTCGGCTGGGCGTCCAACGCGGTCGGGACGATCAACCCGGTCGCGGAGCTGGTCCGCCGGGCCCACGAGGCAGGTGCGCTGACCTTCGTGGACGCAGTCCACGCCGCACCGCACCTGCCGATCGACGTCCAGGCCATCGGCACGGACTTCCTCGCCTGCTCGGTCTACAAGTTCTTTGGGCCGCACGTTGGCGTGCTGTACGGGCGCGCGGACGCGCTTGATGCCCTGCCGACGTACCGGCTCCGCGTGGCCCACGACCACTTCGAGACCGGGACCCTCAACTTCGAGGGGATCGCGGGATCACGCGCCGCGGTGGAGTACGTCGCGGAGGTGGGCCGCGCGTACGGCGGCGACTTCGCGAACGACTTCCCGGGCATGACGGGCCGCCGCCTTGATGCCCATACCGGCATGGCGGCCATCCGCGCCTACGAGACGCCGCTGTTCGGCCGGCTGCTCGACGGGCTCGAGGGGATCGCCGGCGCGAGGGTCTGGGGCATCACGGACCGCTCCCGGTTTGCTGAGCGCACGCCCACCGCCGCCGTCACGTTCACCGGGATCAGCCCCGAGCAGGTCTCGGTCGCCCTCGGTGAGCGGGGCATCGCCACCTGGTGGGGCAACTTCTATGCCGCCGGTGTCGTGGAGCGGCTGGGCCTGGAGCCGCGCGGCGTGCTCCGGATCGGCCTCAGCCACTACAACACGGCGGCCGAGGTGGACCGCCTGCTGGTCGAGCTGCGGGACATCACGAGGGGCGCATAGCCGGTTGCCGGCGCCCCTACCCAGGTTGCACTAGTTTGACGCGAAGCGGTACACGGACCCGTTGAGGTCGGCCAGGAACAGCTCGCCGGCGTCGTTCTCGCCAAACCCGCTGACGAGGCGCCCGGACCCGGATCCCAGGAGCCGCACCGGCTTGGCGGGCTTGGACGCCGTTGACGACACGGCCCACACCTCGCCGCTGCAGTAGTCGCCGTACACGTACCAGCCGCGGAGCGCGGGGATGTCGGAACCCCGGTAGACGTTGCCGCCGGTGACCGCGCATCGCCCGTTGGACGCATGCGAGTACTCGACCAGCGGCGTGCGCTTGCCGCTCGTGCTGCACCCGCTGGCCGGGCGATAGCAGTGGCGGCCCTCCATCACGCGCCAGCCCCAGTTGACGGCGCGCCCGGGACCGGAGCGCGTGCGGGCGGCCCGGTCGACCTCCTCGAACTTGTTCTGCCCGACGTCGCCGATCCACAGGTTGCCGTTGGCGCGATCGAACGAGAAGCGCCACGGGTTCCGCAGGCCACGCTGCCAGATCTCGTTGCGGCCGGGCCGCCCCACGTACGGGTTGGACGACGGGATCTTGTAGGCCTTCTTCGCCGTCCGGCCGTTGACGTTGATCCGCAGCATCTTGCCCAGCAGGCTCCTGGTGCTCTGGGCGCGGTTGCCGGGGTCGCCGCCGCTGCCACCGTCGCCGGTCCCGATGTACAGGTAGCCGTCCTTCCCGAAGGCGAGCATCCCACCGTTGTGATTGGAGTACGGCTGCTTGATGTTCATCAGCGTGCGACCGGACCCCGCGGCCACCACGTTCGGGTTGGACGCCGAAGCCTTGTACTCGCGGATGACCGTATTGCCGCTCGTGTTCGTGTAGTTGACGTAGAACTTCCGATTGGTCTTGAACGACGGGTGGAACGCGAGCCCGAGCAGGCCCTGCTCGCCACCCTTCGAGACGGAGCTCGAGAGGTTGAGGAACGATGCGGCAAGCAGCGAGCCGTTCTTGACGATCCGGATCCGGCCGTTCTTCGAGACGATGAACAAACGGCCGGTTCCGTCTCGCGGGCTGGTGACCTGGACCGGGCTGGCAACGTCGGCAACCTTGACGAGGCGAACGGTGGACGACGTGGGGGCGGCCGGGGCCGTCGATCCGTCCACGAGGCGCGTCGGTGACGCGGCGGCGCCCGCCTGGCCGGGCAGGATCCCGGCGAGCAGGATCCCCCCGAGGATCGCGACGCGTGCGGTGGGGAGGTGGCGGAGAGCGGTGGGACGGTTCATCGGCCTGCCTGCTTGCTGGGGTCGGCGGGTCGGGCGCGGTCCGAGCGCGACGGGCGGCAACGGACCCAGGGCCCCCGGTAGGACGCCATCCTGCCCTCGATCGCCGATCCTGTCGACCCCGGGCGGTCCGGCGGTCGTATCCTCGCTCCATGACGCCGACACGCGATCGCGCCTGGGGCGCCCAGAGCATGACCGAGCCGCTCCGCGAGGTGCTGGTCAAGGCCCCGGGCCCGGCGTTCGGGCGGGCCTTCGAGATCCCGGCGGCCGGCTTCCTGCGTCCCGTTGACCTGGACCGTGCCCGGCGCGAGCACGACGGCCTCATCGAGATGCTGGTCCGCCTGGGCGCCGCCGTCCACGTGCTGGACACCGAGACGGACGACCCTGACCTCGTCTACGTGTTCGATCCGCTCCTCGTCGCGGACGGCGGCGCCATTCCGCTCCGCCCGGGCAAGCCCAACCGCGGCGGCGAGCCGGACGTGCTGGAGGCGTGGACGCGGGCCCGCGGCATCCCGACGCTGGGGCGCATCGAGGCGCCCGGCACCCTCGAGGGCGGCGACACGTTCTGGCTCCGGCCGGACCTGCTGTGCATCGGGCGATCGCTGCGCACGAACGATGCCGGTGCCCGCCAGCTGGCGGAGATCGTGGGTGGCGACGTGCGCATCTTCGACCTCCCGTACTGGAAGGGACCGGCCGAGCTCGTCCACCTGCTCTCCGTGATCTCCCCCGTGGCCGACGACGTGGCCGTCGTGTACCGGCCGCTGCTGCCCGTTGGGCTGTTCGAGCTGCTGGGCGACCTGGGTGTGCGGCTCGTCGAGGTGCCGGACGAGGAGTACCCGAGCCTTGGCTGCAATGTGCTCGCGGTCCGGCCCGGTGTGGCGGTCGTCGCGGAGGGCAATGACGTGACCCGGCGTCGCATGGAGGCGGCCGGCTGCGAGGTCCACACGATCCCGCTGCGAGAGGTCGGGGAGAATGGGTCCGGCGGCGTCACCTGCCTCACGCGTCCGGTGCTGCGCTCGTGAGGGCGGCTGGCCTGTCCGCGGCGGCCCGGGCAGCGGCGGAGGCCGTGGATCCGGCGATCCTCGCCGAAGACCTGGCGGCGCTGGTCCGTGTCCCGAGCGTCACCGGCGATGAGGATGCCGTCCAGGCGCAGCTGGCGGACCGTCTCGAGGCGCTGGGGCTCACTGTCGAGGTCTTCCACCCCGACCCCGCCGCGATCCGCGCGGATCCGGCCTGGCCGGGTGAGGAGGTGGCGCGGACGTCGCTGCCCGTGGTCATCGGGCGGGTCGGCATGCCGGGCGGAATCCGGCTGATCCTCTCGGGGCACGTGGACGTCGTGCCCACCGGAGACCCCCGCACGTGGTCCGGTGACCCGTGGTCCGGCGAGCTCCGGGATGGGGAGCTCCACGGTCGCGGCGCCTGTGACATGAAGGGCGGCGTGGTATCGATCCTGGGGGCCGTCCGGGCGCTGGGCGAGACGGGCGCCCTCGACCGGCTGCGGGGCGAGCTCCTGGTGGTCCTCGTGCCGTCCGAGGAGGACGGCGGGCAGGGCACGCTGGCGGCGATCCGTGCCGGCGCCACCGGTGACCTGTGCGTGATCCCCGAGCCGTCGAACCTGGACGTGGTCGTCGCTCACGCGGGCGCCATCACCTTCCGCCTGACCGTCCCGGGCAGGGCTGCGCACGCGAGCCGGCGGACCGAGGGCGTCTCCGCGCTCGACAACCTGGGGGACCTCATCGCGGCGCTGGCCGCCGACGAGGCCCGCCGCAACGCCGACGAGACCGACCCGCTGATGACGGCCCTCGGGCTCCCGTACCCGACGATCATCGGGACGGTGGCAGGCGGGGAGTGGGCGTCCACCGTCATGGACCGCGTTGTCGCCGATGGACGCTACGGCGTGCGGCTGGGCCAGGACCCGGACGACGCAGCCGACGAGCTGCGCGCCTGCATCGCCGCCGCGTGCGCGGACCACGCCTTCCTGCGCGACCATCCCGTGTCGGTCGAGATCACCGGCGCACGGTTCGCCTCGGCCCGCGTTCCGGCAGACCACCCGCTCCCGGTGAGCCTCGCCGCGGCTGCCACGGCGGTGACCGGCAGGATGCCGGCCATGCTCGGCGTCCCGTACGGCGCGGACATGCGGCTGTTCATCGACGCGGGTGACACACCGTGCGTGATCTTCGGGCCCGGGGACGTCCGCCTGGCTCACGGCGCCGATGAGCGTGTGCCCCTCGCGGACGTCGAGGCGTGCGCCCGGGTGCTCGCTGCGTGGGTCGCGGAGGAGCTCGGGGCGGGTGCCGCCTGACCCGTCGTCCGCGTCGTCTGCATGAGTGTGAGATAGTTGCGTCAGCAACAGCCTGCTCCAACCCTGGGCCGGCGCCGAGTCTCAGCAGGAGCAGACCCATGCCCGAGTTCGACCGAGCCGCCTTCGAGAGCGCGCTCATCGCCGACATGCGTGCCAACGACGGCGCGGTGACCCAGGGCCCGATGGCCGGCAGGCCCTTGCTGATCCTGGGCACCACGGGGGTGCGCTCTGGCGAGCCGCGCCGGGCAATCCTGCTCCATCTCCGTGATGGCGATGACTACGTGATCACCGCATCCAACAGCGGCCGGGCCACGGACCCAGCCTGGCTGGGCAACATCGCGGCCGAGCCAGGAGTGACGGTCGAGGCGGGGGGCCGCATCTTCGGGGCGACCGCCCGCGTGACAGACGATCCCGACCGGGCCGCACTCTGGAGCACGCTCGTCGCCGCGTATCCCATGTTCGCCGACTACCCCGGGCAGGCAGGTCGCACCATCCCGATGGTGCGGCTGACGCCCGTTGATCCCGCCTGAGGCAAGTGTGGGTCGGCCGCCCCTGGGCAGCGAGATCCTCGCCACCCGCCGCCTGACCCTGGTCCCGCTGCGGATCGAGGATGCCACCGAGATGGCCGGCGTCCTGTCGGACATCCCGCTCTACTCCTTTACCGGGGGCAACCCTCCCACGGCACGGGAGCTTGGCGCCCGGTACCGAGTCCAGGTGGCGGGCCGGTCGCCGGACGGCGCGGAGACGTGGTGCAACTGGATCGTGCGTACCCGCGACCCGGACGAGGCCGTCGGGTTCGTCCAGGCGACGATCACCGACGCCGGCCGCGTCGCGGAGGTGGCGTGGTTGATCGGGGTGCCATGGCAGGGACGCGGGTTCGCGGTGGAAGCCGCTACGGCAATGGTGGCCTGGCTCGAGGCCCAAGGCGTGAACCGGATCAAGGCGCACGTCCGTGCCGATCACGTCGCCTCGGAGCGGGTCGCCGCGCGAGCCGGCATGGCGCTCACCGGCGAGATCGCTGATGGCGAGCGGGTCTGGGCGCGCGACGGCTCCCAGCAGGGGTCCGGCGCGGGACCCGGGTGCGAGCCAGACCCCGCCTAGCCGAACCGCAGCCCCAGCGTCGTCGCGATCACCATCGCCTGTTCCGGATCGATCAGCGCGTCCGCGAGGTCGTTCTGCAGCGGGTCCAGGGCCGACAGGTCGCTGCCGCGGAGATCCGCGGCCCGGAACGACGCGCCGCGCAGCCAGGTGCCGGCGAGGTCCGTGTCGCGGACCGTGGACCCGTCGAAGCGCGTGCCGTTGAGATCGGCCTCCCGCAGGCGAACGCCATGGAAGGACGCCTTCCGTAGGTCGGCGCCCGGCAGCGCCACCAGCGACCAGTCGCCGCCCTCGACCACGAGGAGGTCGAAGGTGCACCGGTCGAACACGCTGCCCACGAGCTTGCACGCGGCGAACCGGGCGTCGAAGAAGTTGCAGCCGATGAAGGTGCAGTTCGTGAACGCGGCGTCGACGTGGATGGAGGCGTTGAACCGCACGCCCCGGAACGTGCATCTGCTGAAGGACGCCCCGTGCTCCTCGAGGTCCGACAGGTCGACGCCATCGAACAGCACCGCGTCGTACCGGGATCCGGAGACGGCGCCCGGATCCCACGTCGCGTCCACCGTGGACGTTGTTGGCGGGGTCGGCGACCCGTGCCTGCGATCGGCCATCGTGGTCCAGCCCTCGCCCCCCGTCAGGGGAGCGGAACCTCGGCTGCGACATCGGCGGCGGATGCCTCGGCCGCCGCGTCGGCCGCTCGCGCCGTGGACCTGCGGTGGGAGCGCAGCACGATCACCGGGATGATCACCGCGGCCGCCCCGAGGATCCCGAGCGCCGTGTAGCCCACGGCGGCCATGATCAGCCCCGAGCCCAGGCTCGCCGCAGCCGCGGAGCTCCAGATCAGCGCGTCCGCCACTCCCTGGACCCGGGTCCGCTCGTGGATCTCGAGGTTCTCCGAGAGCATCGCGCTGCCCGCGACGAACCCGAAGCTCCAGCCGAGCCCCAGCAGGAACAGGGCCAGCATCAGCATCAGACCGCCGTCCGGCGGGGCAACCGCCGCCATCACCGAGGAGATCCCCAGGATCGCGGTCCCGAGGAAGATCGTGGGCACGCGCCCGAACCGGTCCGAGAGCCAGCCGGAGAGCGGCGAGAAGGCGAACATGCCGAGCGTGTGCCCGGACAGCACCATGCCCACCGCGCCCAGCGTCGAGCCGTGCTCTGTCATGTGGAGCGGTGTCATCGTCATGATCAGGACCATCACGAACTGGCCGACGACGAGCGCGACGATCGCCGCCGCCACCGCTGGCCTGCGGAGGATCTCGTGCACCGGGAGGATGACCGCGGGCTCGGCCTCGGGGTCGGCTCGGGTCGATTCGTCGGCGAGCTCGTACGGGTCCGGCCGCAGGCGGACGAAGGAGAGCAGGGCCGCCAGGCCGACGAACACGACCGGCACGAGGTAGGGGCCGGCGAGTGGGGGCAGTCCGGCCGCCGCAGCCATCTCCGAGGCGATCGGGACGAGCCATGGTCCCGCGACCGAGCCGATCGTCGCCGCCCAGACCACGAGCCCGATCGCGGACGCCCGCCGCTCCGGCGGGACCATGTCGGCGGCCGTGTAGCGCGAGAGCTGGTTGGCGGCGTTGCCGAAGCCGATCAGCACCGTGCCGAGCAGCAGGAGCGGGAACGAGCGGAGGATCACCGCGGCCGTGGCGACCAGTGCCCCGATGACGCCGACCGAGTAGCCCGTCACCAGGCCGGACCGCCGGCCCCGGCGGGCCATCAGCGCGGACAGCAGCACCGCCCCCAATGCCGCCCCGAGGACCACGGTGGCCCCGGGGGCGCCGGCCCACGTCTGGGACCCGAGCAGGTCCTTGGCCACGATCGTGGCCACCGTGACCGCCGCGATGTGCCCGGTGCTGCCCAGCGCGACGCCGGCGATCAGCGTGTTGCGGGAGCGGCGGCGGGCGCGGTCCAGGGCGGCGGGGGAGAGGGTGGTGGCGCTCATGCCTCGGCCGCCTCCACAGCCAGGCACAGGCCGTTTGCGAGCTGCATCTGGCGGGGGGTG
Source organism: uncultured Chloroflexia bacterium (assembly GCA_963788375.1). GTDB lineage: Bacteria > Chloroflexota > Limnocylindria > Limnocylindrales > CSP1-4 > CAIXZV01. The sequence goes on along the minus strand of CAWBGT010000001.1, from coordinate 964,114 downwards.
CGGCAGCCGACGCGAAGCAGGGCGGGGGAGCACACCACGGCCGTCACGCACCTCGCACGCGACGTCGCCACGTTGAGGCGGTTGAGCGAGTACAGGAACTCCATGCCCCGCGGTGCGTCCTCCGGCGAGGACGTACCCATGGCATAGATGCTCACCGGGCGCTCCTGGCCCTGGAACCTGTCCACGGTCCCCACGAACGGGTCAGCCATTCCGGCTGCGGCAAACGCCCGTTCGATGGCCGCCACATGGGCGTTGTACGGCGCCACGATCACGATGTCGTTCACCGTCAGGAGACGATCGACACCGTGGCGATCCCTCCACGTGGCGCCACCCTCGAGGAGCTCGCGGACGAGCGCGACGACCTCCGCCGCCTCCTCGTCCGAGTCCGTGGCGTTGCCCTCGTGGGTGACGGGGACGTGGCGGATCCCCGTCCCGGCCAGAACGGCGCCGGGCCGGGCGCGATCGACGCGCTGCCGTTCGAGTCCAGGGATCGGCCGCAGCCGGTCCTCGTAGAACGCGGCAGAGGTGTAGTCGCAGATCTCCGGGTGCAGCCGCCACGTCTCGCCGAGGAACAGGCCCTCGTGCGGCTCGATCGTGGCCCGGTCGCCCAGGACGTGGCCGAGCGCGCTCCGCTCCGCGCCGGGCGGGTGGCTGCCCTGCGTCGGCTGGTCGAGCTGCTGCGGGTCGCCGAGCAGGACGATGGCGCGCGCGGCGGGCGCGCAGGCCAGGACGTTGGCGAGGCTCATCTGGCCCGCCTCGTCCACGAACAGGACGTCGAGCACCGGGTCCGGCAGGGCCATCTCGGGGCGACACCAGGTCCACGCGACGGCGCCGACGACGTCCACGGTCCCGCGTCCGCAGCGCCTCGGCGACGGCGGCGTTGTCGGGCAGCGGGGTCGCTCCCCGAACGTCGGCTCGTGGTCCGTCTTGGGCTTCTGCCCGATGGCGACCGGCCTCGCGATCTCGCCCTGCTCGAGCAGCTCTCGCGCCTCCCGGTCGACGGTCGCGAGCAGGTTGCCGATCACCTTGTGGCTGTTCGCGACCACCCCCACCCTCTGCCCGGCCATGGCGAGCCGCACGATCATGTGGGCGCCCGTGTAGGTCTTGCCGGAGCCCGGGGGGCCCTGCACGGGCAGGACCCGGCCGGCAAGGTCGAGCGCGAGACGGATGGCCGCCGCCAGCGGGGTCTCGCCAGCCCGGACCAGGGGAACGCCTGTGACGAGGCCCGGCGGCGTGCGGAGCAGCAGCGCGCGCGCGGCGGCCAGGTCGGGCTGGCCATCCTCGTCCGAGGGCGACGCCAGGCCGTTGGCAGCGATCTGCTCGCCCGTGCGCAGCAGGCTCTCCGCAAGCTCCGTGGTTGGGATGACTCCGTTGGGGACCAGCGCCGTGGGCAGCGGCGTGCCCGCGAGCTTCGGGCCCCGCTTGAGCCGGATGGTCCGGTCGGCCTCGCGGACAGCCACGATGGAACCGGCGCCCTTGCGGGTGACCGGGTCCGAGACGTCGCTGTCCAGGTCGATCCTGTGGTCCTGGGCGGGGAACTCCAGCGTCCAGACGAGCGACTTCTTGTCCGCGACCGGCTCGCCCACGGGCACCAGCCCGGCCAGCGGCTCGCGCTCCTCGATCAGCTCGGCATCGGTCATGCGCAGCAGGTCGTAGTAGCGCCACCAGGCGGACTTGTCCTCGCGCCGGTGCCAGGCGAGCAGCTGCGCCAGCAGCCACCGGCCTGCGGCATCCGGGTCCCCTGCCCGGACGGCGGGGTCCGCCGGCACGCCTTCGGTCAGGCGCCCCATCAGCTCCGCGACGTGCCGCTCCCGGTCCGTGAGCTCATTCGAGGCCGCCCCATCGTCGATGGTCGGGCGGGGGAGCGTCCGGCCCTCGCGCGCCTCGAGGTCCTGCCGCCGTCCCTCCAGCCAGTCCCGCAGGCGCCAGTTGCTCACGACGTCGTCCCGGTTGTAGGCGGCAATCCCGTCCAGGATCTGCTCGCCGTCCTCGACGGGACTGTCGGCGCCCAGCTCCAGCCAGGTCTCGAAGGCGACGATACTGCTCCCGGCGTCCTTGAGGTCCTGCTCCCGGGTGAGCGCGTAGAGCGGCTCGATCCTCTTGATGGAGTAGCTCTCCACGCCGGCCCGCAGCCCCTGGCGCACGACGCGGTAGAGGTCGACCAGGACCTCGCCTCGGAGGATGCGGTCCACCTCCTCCTCGCGAGTGCCGTGGCGCTGGGCGAGGCGGCCCAGGGCGGTCCGCTCGTAGGCGGCGTAGTGGTAGACGTGGAGGTCGGGATCGCGCTCCCAGCGGTCCATGATCAGGTCGACCGTCGCCTCGAACGCCGCCTTCTCCGACGCCCAGGTCACCCGGCCCTCGTCGTCCAGGCTCCAGATCGCGTGGAACTTCGGGGTCGGCTCGCCCTCGGGCGCCATCCACCGCTCGTCGTCCTCGGGCAGCCTGGGCTCGAGGATCCCGAACAGGTAGTCCACGCCGTCGTCGAGTGCGAACGGATCGCCCTCGAGGTCGAGGAACAGGTCGCCCTCGCTGGGCGTGGGGAGGCCCAGGAACCCGCGGAGTGGCAGCGGTTCCCCGTCCTCGCCGCGGTCGAGCGGCAGGAGCTCCCACAGGACCTCGCCCGCGTCCTCGGACTCGACCTGGATGCGCGCCTGCTCGTGGACCCGCGCGAGCGCCTCCCGGCCGACATTCTCGAGCGGGGGTGCCATCGGCAGCTCGAGGCCGGCGAGGCCCCGGCGGGTTCCCACGCCGCGCGCCTTGAGGGCCGAGCGCTGGCGGGCGGCCGCACCCGCGACGAGGCTCAGGTCGTCGTCCGCCCTGCGGCGCGCACGGCACTGCGGGCTCCAGCGGCAGACCGCGCAGTGCTCGACGGGTTCGGGGTACGTCCCGACGGGCGGGTAGGCGGGCTCCGGGGCACCGGTCCCCCGGATGCCAACCGCCTCCTCGAACTCCCGCTTCACGCGGCGGTAGTAGGCCATGAAGTCGTCGACGCGGCGGCGATCGGTGGGTCGCGCGCTGCCGCCCAGCACGACGTACAGGTACTCCGGCTGGCGGCCCTGGATGGCGGTCAGCTGCTCGACATACGAGCAGACCTGGAGGATGGCCGACGCCTTCACGTGGCGGGCGAGCTTGGTGTCCGCAACCTCGTAGTGCCATGGCCCGAAGGCGCTGTCGGGCTCGCCCGGCTCGTGGTCCCGACGGAGCAGGAAGTCCGCGTGGCCACGCCAGGTGCCGTCGAAGAACGTGGCCTGGTAGACGACGTCCGCACCGCCGCGCATCGCGTCCAGCGTCTGGGCGGCCGCTGCCCTGAGCTCTCCACCGGGGTCCCAGGGCGTGGTCGCCGCCTGGGCGGCTCCGGTGGACTCGGCGATCGGGGAGACCGCCGATCCGTCCTTCTCGATCTCCACCACCGTCCGGCCCTCGGCCCGCAGGTCCGCGAGGTAGCGCGCCTCGTGCTCAATGCCGCGTTTCGCGATCAACTCGATGGAGGGATCGTTCCGGACCGGCTTGGCAACCAGGCCGTGCAGCGCGGCCCGCTCGAGGGCGAGCCGGTGCCGGCAGGCGAGGAAGCCCACGAGATCGGTGGCGGCGAAGACGGGGCGTCCGTCGATCAGCTGCATTGCAGGCCATCGTACGGGGACCGCGTGCCATCTCGCCTGTCACGACGGACCGCGTGCCGTTTCCGTAGACTCCGCGCGTGGACCCAGCACGGAAGCCGCCGAACCGCATCGACGAACAGGGTGTGCGCCAGGTCGCGCCAACCTGGGAGAGCCTGGTCGACCGCCAGATCCGCGAGGCGATGGAGGACGGCCGCTTCGACGACCTGCCTTACCAGGGGCAGCCCCTGCCGGCCGCGGACGACGCGTTGGCCGGCGACTGGGCGATGGCCTACCGGATGCTCAGGAACGCGGGCGTCGCGCCGCCGTGGATCGAGGCCGACAAGGAGGTCCGCGTGCTCCTGGAGCGTCGCGACTCGATCCTCGCCCGGGCCGTGTCGATCCTCGCCGGCGGGCCTGCGCCGCCTCCGCGCCGAGATGGAGCGCACCGTCGTCGAGATCAACGCCGCCATCGCCCGGCTCAACGCCGAGGCGCCGACGGACCGGCAGCACCGGCGACCCCTGGTGCTCGCGGACGAGCTTGCGCGGCTCGACGGGGCACGCGTCCCGTGACCGGCACCGCCGCCCGCCGCGTCGTCACGGTGCGCCGGGCCACCCCGTCCCACGCCCCGGCCATCCGGGCGATCGCCGACGCGGCCTGGCGCGACACCTACCGCGCCCTGCTCCTGCCCGAGACGATCGACTGGTTCCTCGAGCGGGCCTACTCCGAGGAGCGGGTGGCGCTCCGGATCGAGCGCCACGAGACGTGGGTCGCCGAGCTGGACGACCGCCGTGGCCGCGTTCGCGGAGAGTGCGATCGAGCCCGACCGGGTGACCCTGGTCGCCATCTACGCGGACCCGGCCCGGCGGGGCCTGGGACTCGGGACGGCCCTGCTGGCGGCGATCACGGGCACGCACCCCGGGCTCCCCGTCGCTGCCGATGTCCTGGTGGGGAACTCGCTGGGCGAGGCCTTCTACGTGGCGCGCGCTTTCGCGCCCGAGGAGGACGTGGACGAGGAGCTGGGCGGGGAGCACATCCGCGAGCGCCGCTGGTGGCTTCGGCCGGGCGGCTGATCGGGGCTCGGTCCGGCCGTGGATCAGAACGAGAGCAGCATCTGCCAGATGAACATCGCGCCGTTGGCGTCCGCCGCCTCCCGGGCCGACGGCAGCGAGGCTCGCCACCCGCACCGGGACCACCACCCGCTATCTCGTGCCCGACCCCCACGGCAACACCGCCGGCCCGCGCACAGGGCACGGGGCTCGCCGCCGCCCTGCCGCTACGACGGGTATGGCCGGACGATCGCCACCAGCCCGACCTCGCTGCCCGCGGGCACCGAACGCTTCAAGTACCAGGGCAGGCTCGACATCGCGCCGCCCGGGCTCGACGTCCCGCTGTACGAGTTCAGCGCCCGCTTCTACGCCCCGGGTCTCGGCGCCTTCACCCAGGCCGACACGCTCACAGGGTCTGCGCTCGAGCCCTTGTCCCTCAACCGCTACCTCTATGCCCACGCCAACCCGGCCACGATGATCGATCCCACGGGGGAGACGCCCTGGCGCTACCAGGGCCAGCTCGACTTCGCGCCGGCGGGCCTCGTCGCCCCACCTGGTTGGAGCGACAAAGAACGTCACGCGATTGTCGGCGGGCGGTCGTCCGGCGGACCGGTGAGACCCACCTGGAGTCCCAATTCTATCCCACAATTCGCACCAATCCTGCTAGTCTGGCGCCACCATTAGCTAGATTGATGCGGGGTTAGGTAGATGCGCTCCTTCACCGACCCGGACCGGATCTTCGGCGGACAGCCCCCGCGGATGGGCGTGTCACTCGCCCGGCTGGACGTGGGGCGCGGCCGGGAGGCCCTGTACCGGGACCAGCTGCCCGAGCTGTTGAGCGCCCTCGCCACCGAGACCCGGGTCGCATCGATCAAGGCGTCGAGCGCGATGGAAGGCGTGACGGTCGCCCCAGGCCGGATGAACGGCCTGGCCGAGCCGGGTGCCGATCGTCGCTTCCGCAACCGTAACGAGCGCGAGTTCGCGGGCTATCGCGATGCCATCGACGAGATCATGCGGGCCACCGACCTCGAGGCCGTGGGGGTGCCCTACATCCTCCATCTCCATCGGCTGCTGTTCCGCTACACCGAAGGCGGTGGCGGCCGGCTCAAGGCGGAGGAGAACCTGATCGTCTCCTACGAGCAGGGCGAACGAGCAATCCTGTTCACGCCGCCGCCGCCCAAGGAGGCGGAGGCGCTGCTCGTCGGCCTGTGCGGCGCCTTTGCCGAGGCGTCGGGCAACCAGATCGCCCACCCGGTCCTGCTGGTCGGCGCGTTCGTCCTGGACTTCCTCGCCATCCACCCGGTCCTTGACGGGAACGGCCGGCTGGCACGCCTGCTCACGTCGCACCTCCTGCTCCGGGCGGGCTACGGCGTGCCCCGCTACGCAAGCGTGGAGCAGCGGATGTTCGACACCAAGGAGAGCTACTACGCCGCGCTCTACGCGAGCCAGCGCCAGCTGGCACGAGGGCGAGCACTCGATCTGGCCGTGGATCGACTACCTCGCCATCACCCTCGGCGACGCCTACGACGACTTCGAGCGTCGGGTCGCGTCGCGCCGCAACCTCGGCGCGCTGTCCAAGCAGGATCGCGTCCGCGAGTACGTGCTCCACCACGCGCCGAGGGTCTTTCGCATGCGCGACATCCGGGCGGCCCTCCCGGGCATCAGCGACCAGACCATTCGCCTGGTGTTGCGCCCGATGCGCGCGGACGGACTGATCGCGCCCGTGGAGGAGACGGGCGGCCCCGACGCCGCCTGGGCGCGGCTCGATCCTGCTGACGGGGCCCACAAGGCCGTCACCTAGGTCGGGGCCGTGGCACCCGGGGAAGGCCCGCACCTACCGCCAGACCGCGAAGACCGCCGGGGGACGGTCCGCGTCGGCCTGCTGGCTCACGCCCCGAACAGCGCCCCGACCGCCTCCCTGAACACCTCGGTGTGGCGGTCCACGTCGGCGGCCGTGGTGGCGGGCGACATCAGCGCCATGTTGTGGAACGGCGTCATGAGCACGCCCCGGTTCATCGCCCACAGGTGGAGGAAGCGCTCCAGCTCCGGGTCGCTCGCGGCGGCCTGCTCGGAACCCGTCCGTGGTGGCCGCGGCAGGAAGTGGTACTCCGCCCGGGCACCCAGCCGGGTCACGTGCCACGGGACGTCCCACCGCTCGAGCACCCCGTTGACGCCCGCCTCGAAGCGTTCGGCGAGCGGGATCATCCGGGCGAATGCCTCGTCGGTGAGGACCTCGCTCAAGGTCGCCCGGATCGCGGCCAGGGACAGGGCGTTGCCTGCCAGCGTGCCGCCGATCCCGCCCACGTCGGAGTCCTCGCGCTCGATGCTCTCGTGGACGAGTTCCGCGACGGCCTCGGTGAACCCGTAGGCGGCCGCCGGGATCCCGCCGCCGATCGTCTTGCCGATGGTCAGGAAGTCCGGCTGCAGGCCGTGGAGTCCCGTGTACCCGCCGGGTCCGGCGCAGATGGTGTGGGTCTCGTCGTTGATCAGCAGGGTGCCGTAGCGCCGGGTCAGCTCGCGGACCGCCTCGTGGTAGCCGGGCTCGGGCAGGACGATGCCGACGTTGGTCAGGGCCGGCTCGAACAGCGCGGCCGCCACGTCGCCCGTGGCCAGCTCGCGCTCGAGGCCATCGAGGTCGTTGATCTCGACCACGCGCGTCGTCTCGGACAGCGCCACCGGCTTGCCGATGTTGCCGCGCCGCTCGACGCGCCTCGCCATCGGGCCCGATGACGGCGAACGTCTCGTCCACCGACCCGTGGTAGCAGTGGTTGTGGACCAGCACCTTCGAGCGCCCGGTGATGTGGCGGGCAAGCCGGATGACGAACCGGTTCGCGTCGGTGGCGGTGAGGGTGAACTGCCAGTACCGCAGCCCGAACCGGCGCCGGAGCTCGTCGCCCGCGATGGCGGCGTCCTCCGTGGGCAGCATGTGGGTGATCCCGCGGCGCATCTGGCGCTCGACCGCCCGGATGGTGGCCTCGGGTCCGTGCCCGGCCATGGCGCCCGTGTCGCCCAGGCAGAAGTCCACGTACTCGTGGCCATCGACGTCGGTGAAGTGGGCCCCGGAGGCCTGGTCCACGTAGAGCGGGTAGGGACCCGCCCACTTGACCATCCAGTTCATGGGGACGCCGTCGAGGAGCGAGCCCTGTGCCCGCTCGAACAGCTCGAGGGAGCGCGGGTTGGCGGCTGCGAAGGCGGCCATCTCGACCGCCATCAGCCGCTCCAGGCGGGACCGGTCCATCGTCCTGGCGCTGGTCATCGTTGGCCTCCCTTGCCAGCCGGGTGGACCGGCCGCGCAGCTCGTGCAGACGATGATGCCGCTTCGAACCTCCGTCCGGTGATCCGTCGCGTGGCGTGGAAATGGTCACGGACCCATCCGAGGGTGCGGCGCCGGAAATCGAACGGCCGGCCCTGGCGGGCCGGCCGGGATGGCTCGGGCGAGAGGCAGTTGCTCCTGCCGCGGAGCCTTGTGTGGTGGGCGGGCGCTCAGCTGAGCCTGCGGGTGTAGCCGCAGATCTCGCAGTGGGCAACGCCGCCGATCTCGTCGATGACGAGGTAGGAGGTGCAGCCATTGGTGGCGCAATAGGGGCGGACCGCATTGGAGGATCGACGGCGCATCCTGCGCATCGAGCTGGCGCGATACGCCACGGCATTGGTGGTGGCGCGGGTGAGCATGTGAGGAGTGGTTCCTTTCCGGGCTCCGCCGTATCGGGACGGTAGCCTTGTCGCTCCAACGGCCGGAAATTCGGAGACCGGAGCGACCTGAGTGTTGGGCCCGGCGCGGCGACGGTGGCGCGTTGTTGGCGTCGACCTCGCGGCCGCGTGCAATCGGGCGATCTGCAGATGATCGGGTGAACGGGCGTTCTTGTCAACTGCACCGGTCCGCACCAACTCGGGCGATGGCGAAGCGGCAGGCCGCGGAACCCCGGTAGCGGCCCGGGCGTCAGGGGGGCCGCGGTCGGGGTACCGCCCAATCCCAGCCATCACAATCTGCAAGGTGATCACATGCGCTCGCTCACGCTCGTTGTCCTGTCGCTGTCCGCCCTGATGGGGCTGGCGGCCTGCAGCTCGGGCGCGGCCTCGTCGCCGACACCAGCCGGCCCGACGACAGCCGGCCCGACGACAGCCGTGCCGACCAGTGCCGGCCTTGACGGGCGCACCTTCCTGTCCACGTCGATCACCGGCCATGACCTCGTGCCGGGCTCCCGGGTCACCATTCGCTTCGACGGTGGCTCGATCGGGGCGTCCGCCGGCTGCAACTCGATGAGCGGCAGCTATGAGATCGTGGATGGCGTGCTCACGACGGGCCCGATGATGACCACGGAGATGGGTTGCGCGGAACCACTCATGGCCCAGGACACCTGGCTCTCGGGGTTCCTCGCCGGCGCGGCGGTCACGCTCGACGGCGACATCCTGACGCTCGCCAGGGACGGGGTGACGCTCGCCCTTACCGACAAGGAGGTTGCAATGCCCGACCGGCCGCTCGAGGGCACAAGATGGGTCGTGGACGGGCTCGTGAGCCACGACGCGGTATCCAGCGTGCCGACGGGCGTCACGGCCTCGCTCGTGTTCGCCGATGGGAGCGTCGCCGTCGAGACCGGCTGCAACACGGGCAGCGGGACCGCTGCGATCACGGACACGACCATCACCTTCGGGCCGATCGCGACGACCAGGATGGCCTGCCCGGACCCGCAGATGGAGGTCGAGGCCCTGGTTACCCAGGTGTTGAGCGGCGAGGTCGCCTACGAGATCGACGCCGACACTCTCCGGCTCAGCAACGGCGGCGTCGGGCTCACGTTGCGCGCCCAGCCCTGATTCCGGAGCGGCGTCCCGCTGCGCCGCCGACCACCTAGACCTCCGGCGGGTACCCCGTGATCCGCCGGATCTCCTCGTACAGCGGCTGCAAGCGCTCGTACAGGCGCAGGTACACGCTGCGGTAGAGATCCTCGTACAGGGCGCGGCTGGCCGGGTCCGGTTCCCGCGTCTCGGCCACGCGCGTCATCGCCCCGACCGCCGCCTCGAAGGTGGGGTGGAGGCCCAGGCCGACCGCCGCGTCGATCGCCGCACCCAGGCCCGACGTCTCGTGCGTGTGCGGGCGCGACGCCGGCAGCCCGAAGATGTCGGCCGTGAGCTGGATGGCCGCGGGGCTCTGCGATCCACCTCCCGACACGCGCACCTCCGTCACCGGCACCTTGGTCCGGGCGACGGTCCGCTCCATGCCCTCCCGGAGCGCATAGGCGAGCCCCTCCAGGATCGCGCGATAGAGGTGCGCACGAGTGTGGACGTCGCCCCAGCCGATGACCGCACCCTTCGCCTCGGGGCCCGGGATGCGCACGCCCGGCGACCAGTAGGGCTGGAGCATGAGGCCCATGGATCCGGGGGGCGTCGAGGCCACGAGCTCGTCGAACAGGGACTCCGTGTCCACGCCCAGCGCTGCCGCCCGACCGACCTCGGCCGCCCCGAACTCCCGCTTGAACCATTCGATCATCCAGTAGCCGCGGTAGATCTGGACCTCGAGGCTGTAGGCGCCGGGAACCGCGGCGGGGTAGGGCGGCACGATCCGGACCACCTCCACGTACCGGCGGTGGGTCGTGTTGAACGTGGCCGTCGTGCCCAGCGAGATGGCGCCGACGTTGGGATCGAGGGCGCCCGACCCCAGCACCTCGCACGCCTTGTCACCGGCCGCGGCGATCAGCGGCAGGCCTGCCGGGATCCCTGTCGCCTCCGCGGCCGCCGCGCTGATCTCGCCCAGACGCCCGGCGGGCGGCACCAGCTCCGGGAGCCACGCGCGGTCGACGGGGATGGCCTGCCACTTCCAGTCGGCGGGTTTGGCCCAGGCCAGCCCCTTGTAGTCGAACGGGACGTAGCCCACCTGCGCCGCGACGGAGTCCCGGTACTCGCCGATGAGGCGATGGACCAGGAACCCGGAGAGGAACAGGTAGTGGCGGATCGCCGTCCATGTGTCCGGCTCGCGCCGCCGGATGACGTTCGCCTCGGCCTCCGCCATGAAGGTGGCGACGGTCTCGCTGGCACCGGCCGCCTTGAACGCCAGGCCCCACCTGCCGCCGATGCGCGGCAGTCCCTCGGCGCGGCAGCGGTCGAGCCACACCATCGCCCGTCTTAGCACGTCACCATGCTCATCTGTTACCACGACGGTGCCGCGCTGGGTGGTGAGCGCCACGCCGGCGAGCGCATCGCGGCGGCCCTCGGGCAGGCCCCAGAGCGCCCCGCACGCCTCGCCGATCGCCCGCCAGTAGAGCTCCGCGTCCTGCTCGCAGCAGCCGGGTGGGCCCGGCACGTAGGGCTCAATTGGGACCTTGGTGCGGGCCAGGAGGTTGCCGGCCGGGTCGAAGACCATCGCCCGGACGCTCTGCGTCCCGACGTCGATGGCCAGCAGCCGGTCCGCGGTCACGAGCGCCCCTCCGAGGTCACGCGCCACGCTCGGCGAGCAGGACGCCGGGGTTCATCATCCCATCCGGGTCAAACGTGCGGGCCACGGCATCGAGCGCCGCCATGCCCAGCGGTCCCTTCTCGGCGGCGAGGTATTGGACGTGATCCAGCCCGACGCCGTGGTGGTGCGTGATCGTCCCCCCATGGGCCTCGATCGTGGCCGACGCCGCCCGCTTGATCGCCTGCCAGCGCTCGAGGGTCTCGTCCGGGTCAGTCGCCAGCCGGAACAGGAAGGTCAGGTAGAGACTCGACCCGGACGGGTACACGTGCGAGAGGTGGGTGAAGACGTGGACCCGCTCGCCCCACGGGACGAGGGCGCCGGCCACCGCGGCCTCGAGCCGGGCCAGCAGCGTGGGCACGCGGGACCAGTCGGTTGCCGTCTCGAGCGTGTCCGACCCGTAGCCCAGCGTCCACAAGGCATTGCGCAGGTACGGCGAGCGGAAGCGCGTCTTCGACCATGTGCCGGCCAGGGCCGGAATGGCGGTGCCGCCGTGGCCGCGGATGATCGATCGGGCCTCGTCGCTGGCGGCGTTCGCCAGGCGCTTGCGGCCTGCCACGCCGATGAGGAGCAGCGCCCAGTTGCGCGGCTGGCGCCGCACGCGCAGGTAGGCCGTGAGGGCGCGGATCTGCGCCGGACGGTCCGCGAACGCGAGCAGGGTCCGGCTCTCGGCCGGGGTGGACAGGCGCAGGATGGACAGGCCGACCCTCGCCTGGGCGAGGGCGCGCACCACTTCGTGCCCGGCCTGCCAGCCCGGGAGGGCCCACGCCTCGAGCCGGTCCACCTCCGGAACGGGCGCCGTCCGCAGGATCACGTCCGTGAGGATGCCCAGCCGTCCCTCCGAGCCCAGGACCAGCTGGCGCAGGTCCGGGCCGGCAGCGGAGGCCGGGAACGGCGGCATCTCCAGCGTTCCGGCGGGAGCCTCGAGGATGCCGCCGGCAAAGAGCTGCTCGATGCGGCCGCTGCCAAAGCTGCGCAGGCCGGATCCGCGGGCCGCCACCCAGCCGCCGACCGTGGCCAGCTCGAAGGACTGGGGCTCGTGGCCGATGGTGAGCCCGTGGGTCTCGAGGTGTGCGGCCAGCGCCGGGCCGGTGGTCCCGGAACCTGCCGTCACGAGTCCGCTCCGCTCGTCAAGGGCGCGCACGCCGGAGAGCCCGCCCAGGTCCACGGTGATCAGCGGGTCCTCGGACGCCCTCGCCGAGACGCCACCCACGACGCTGGTGCCGCCGCCGTACGGGATCAGCCGGGCGCCGGCGGCTCGCGCATGGTCGATGAGGCGGCGGACGTCCTCGCTGGACGCGGGCCGTGCGACGGCATCCGGGACGGCCTCGAGGCGGCCGGAGCGCAGGGCGACCAGGTCCCGGAAGCTCTGACCGCGGGCGCGTCGGACGCGGAGCTCGGGATCGGTGTCGAGCAGGCCGTCGACCGGCTCGAGGCGGGCCGGGGGGACGGCGGCCACCACCTCGGCGAGGGTCGCGTCGAGCGGCCCGGTCGCGGGGCCGAGACGGTTCTCGAGGAACCGGCGTGGCGTGGCGCCAACGCGGGTGTCGTCCGCCTCGTCGCCCCAGCCGTTCCAGCGCCGCATGCGCCCATCCTGCCCCAACGGCCGGCCGCGTGGGTCGCGATCCCGCGCGGGTCCGCCGCCCTGGCGTCCCGGAGCCGTGCCCGACTGGACGACAGCCGACTGGCCGCCCGGCGGCCCATCCGACGGCCAGAACCGTCGGATCGTCCGCATTCACAGGCCACCGAGCCTCCAGAGCTGACCATCTCGCGCCTCATGGCCGCCGGGCGGCCCATCCGGCGAAAGCAGCCGGCGAGATGGCCGTCGGGCGGCCCCGCGGGGGGTTCGGGCGGCCGCGGGGGGTTCGGGCGGCCCCGACGAGATGGCCGTCGGGCGGCCCCGCGGGAGTTCGGGCGGCCCCGCGGGGTTCGGGCGGCCGCGGGGGGTACGGACGGTCGCGCAGACCCTGCGTCAGACGGGGGGCCAGGGGAGCGCCGGCCACCGCGGGTCGGGCTGGGGAAACGCGCCCGCGTCGAGCAGGCGGTCGATGCGGCGGATGGTCGCCGCGACCTCGATCGGGTCAAGCAGCGTCCGCAGCTCGTCGCCCAGCGGGCCGTCCAGGCCGCCGCGCACCGTCCGCAGCACGGACGTCTCGCCCGGCACGAACGGCTGCCCGCGCCAGGCCCACAGAACTGTCCGGAGCTTGGGCACCGGCGAGAAGGTCACGCCGTGGTCCACGCCGTACACGTGGCCGCCGGGCACGGGGATGAGGTGCCCGGCCTTGCGATCGGTGTTGTTGACCACGGCGTCGAAGACCGCGACCGACCGCAGCCGCACATCCTCCTCGACGACCATCGCCACCGGATCGACGGCGGGATCGGACTTGATCCACAGCTGGAGCATCCCCTCGCCGAACGGCCCGTCGCGGAGGATCGTCGGCGGCACGATGTCCAGCCCCGACGCCCGAGACACGGCGAACGCTGCGACCTCGCGCCGGGCCAGGGTGTAGTCGGGGAAGTCGCCCAGCGGCCGCTCGCCCATGACCGGCTTGTAGATGCATGCGGCGACCAGGTCGTCACCCCCGGCGCCATCGCCGGGCAAGGAGACCAGGCACAGCATCGCGTTGTTGGAGCTGGCCCACAGCCGCCCGACCACCTGCAGCTCGCCCTCGCGCAGCAGGGCCAGCGCGACGACCACGGGCAGGACGGGCATCGGCAGGCCGAGGTCGTCGACGGAGGTGGCCTCCTCGCCGTCGTCGTCCTCGCCATCGGCGTCGGTCGGGAGGATCTCCTCGCCCTCGTCGAGCTCGGCCTCCATCTCGGCCAGGATCTCTGCCTCGAGCGCGTCGGGATCGGGCACTTAACGCGGCCGTCCGGTCAGTTCAGGCGGTGGCCGTTGCGGCGCGGGCACAGGTGGCCCTGGGGGTCCAGCGGCTGGCCGCACAGCGGGCACGGCGGGCGGCCCGCGGCGACCACCCGGAGCGCCCGGGCGATGAACTCGCGCGCGTAGGCCGGGGTGAGCCGGACGCGGAGCAGGTCCGGGCCCTCCTCGTCGTCGTCATCGACCTCGACGCCCTCGTCCTCGCCCTCGGCTTCCACGTCCTCGTCCGTCAGCTCGAGCGCCTCGAGCAGGATCAGGTCGTCCGCGGTGTCCCAGCCCAGCGACAGGGTGCCGACGCGGAACGCCTCGTTGATCGGCTCGTCGAGGGCGGCGGTGTCGCCGACGATCCCGGGCTGTTCCCCGGCGCCCTCCACGTCCCGCCGCTCGAGCTCCTCGAGCAGGTCACCCAGACGATCGGCGAGGACGGCGACCTGCACCTTCTCGATTGACACGGACACGATCCGCGTCCCGTCGCGCGCCTGGAGGAAGAAGGTGCGGTTGCCTGGGGCGCCCACCGTGCCGGTGACGAAGCGGTCGGGCGTATCGAAGAGGTATCGGCGTCGAGGCATCGGGCAGCAGACCAGTTGCAGGGGGATCCGGCCGGGTGCCGGGGCCGAAAGGGTACCGGAAGCGCCGTCAGTCGACCTGTACCGACACCTGGTCTCGACCACGCGCCCCGTCGGGATCCGGCCGCGTGACGTCCGCGGTCTGGACCTCGCCCGTGCCATCGGTGGCGCGGACGGTGAACGTGTGCCGCCCGACGGTGGCCGGCCAGGCGAGCTTCCACTGGACCCAGGTCTGGGGGCCCAGGGCCGTCGCCAGCGTCGCGGGCTGCCAGTCGCCGTCGTCGACCTGGATCTCCACCTTCGAGATGCCCCGGTCCGGTGCCCATGCCACGCCCGCCACGGCGATGACGTCGCCCTCGCGGTGCTGGGTGTTCTCGCGCGGCAGGTCGATCCGGGCCTGGGTCAGGATCGGGGCCTCCTTTGCCCAGCCGCGCGGCACCCAGTAGGCGTCGAATGCCTCGAGGGTGGTCAGCTCCAGCTCGGTCAGCCACTTGGTAGCCGAGACGTAGCCGTACAGCCCGGGGACGATCAGCCGGGCCGGGAAGCCGTGATCCGGGGGCAGCGGCACGCCGTTCATCTTCACGGCGATCAGGGCGTCACGCGGCCGCTCGGGATCGGTGACCCAGGTGGTCGGGAAGCCGGCCGTCCAGCCGTCCACGGAGCGGGGCACGATCTGGGTGGCGCCGGCCTTGATGCCCGCCATCTCCAGGACGTCCGTGAGCCGGACGCCCGTCCACTTCGCGTTGCCCACGAGCTTCCCGCCGACCTCGTTGCTGACGCAGGCGATGGTGACGTACTGCTCCACGAGGGGGAGCTGGACCAGCTCCTCGTAGGTCAGCGTGACCTCCTGGTCCACCATGCCGAAGACCCGCAGCGTCCACGTGTCGACGTCCACCGAAGGGGTCACGAGCGCGGTGTCGATCCGGTAGAACTCGTCGTTGGGGACCACGAGCGGGGTGAGGCCCTCGAGGGCGAAGGACGTGTCGGGGGTGATCGACGGGGCAGGATCGACGGCGTCCGGGACCCCAATCGATGCGGCACGCTCGTTGACCGATCGCGAGTCCAGCATCGCGCGACCCGCGAACTGCCCCACGAGCGCCAGGGCACCGAGACCCCCGGCGCGGACGAGGAACCGGCGGCGCGTGGCATCGGCGTCCGATGCGCCGGTACGACCCGCGGCGTCCGGCAGCCCGGCAGGACTCGGACGGGCGGCCTCCAGCAGGAACACCAGGACCATGAGCCCCACGCCGATCTGCAGGGCCGCCGAGAGCACGATCAGGGGCAGCGATGCGGTCGGGTCGCGGAGGGCCGCCAGGGATCCCACGGCAACGAGCGCGACGATCGCCGCGCCGGCGGCGGGCAGGCTCCGGCGCGCCAGCAGGCCGATGCCGGCTCCCACGAGGAGCACGGTCGTCGCGACCAGGACCAGCAGGGCCGGCTTGTCGTTGGTCCCGAACAGCGAGACGATCACGTCCTTGGAGCCCGGCGGCGCGAAGTCGATGACGGCGGTACCGACCGCGACCAGCGGTGCAGGCGCCCCGGCGACCAGGCCCGCCACCAGCTCGCCCGTCGCCAGCGAGGCGCCCGCGGCCACGATGCCGGACAGCGCGGCGGCCCAGCGGGCCGGCCGGCGCTCAGCGCCCTCGGGCAGCGGGCCCGGGGCGGCGGTTTCGGCCGTGTCAGGTGTCGCGGGCGGGTCTACTTCGGTCATGGGTCACCAGGTTGTTCGCGGGGAGCGGCGCGCCGGATCGCGGCGCGTACCGGGGAATCTGCACGGCACCCGTGACGCGTTCGTGACGGAGGTCGGGAGACGGGCCGCCGGCCGCGGCGTCTCGCCGGCGCATCCGGGCCGATCGGGCCCCCATCATGCCCGACGGGCTACGATCAGGGTGAGTGCCGCGTGCCGCGTGGCGCGATCGCATGAGGTGCAGCGTGCCGCTCGAGCCCCGGTTCGGCCTGTTCATGAGCCAGGCGGACAAGCCCTGGAACCAGGTCCGCGACGAGTTCGCGATGGCGGACGAGCTGGGCTTCGACCACGCCTGGCTGGTGGACCACCTGCTCGATACCGACGGTCCGCCCGAGAACGGGTGCCTGGAGGCGTGGACCCTGCTGGCGGCCCTGGCCGCCGGGACCCGTCGGATCCGCCTCGGCGTCCTGGTCTCGTCCAACACGTTCCGCCACCCGTCGCTGCTGGCCAAGGAGGCTGTCACGGTCGACCACGTCAGCGGGGGACGCCTGATCCTGGGCATCGGGACGGGCTGGCAGGCGGACGAGCACCGCCGCTACGGGCTCGACCTCCCGGAACCGCCGGAGCGCGTGGACCGGCTTGAGGAGGCGGTCCAGGTCCTCGTCCGGCTGCAGGAAGAGCCCATCGTGACGTTCCACGGAACGCACTACCGGCTCGATGACGCGGTGTTCGAGCCACGGCCGGTCCAGCAGCCGCGGATCCCGCTGCTGATCGCCGCCCATCGGCCGCGGATGATCCGCCTGGCGGCGCGCTACGCGGACCAGTGGGACACGTTCCCCGAGATCCCCGGCAGCGCGACGGAGGGGGTGACGACCTCGGTGGGGGAGCGGATGGCGCTCCTGGATGCGGCCTGCGCGACGGTGGGCCGCGACCCGGCCACGATCCGCCGTTCCGTGTGGGGACCCCCGGAGGTCGTCGCGGACGAGCCGGCTTTCGAGGCGTTCGCGAGACGCCACCTGGCGCTCGGGTTCACGGACGTGTCCGTGGTCCCGCGCGGTGTACCGGAGGCACGCCTGCGCCGGATCGCGGCCGAGATCCTGCCGGCCCTGCGCGCGGAGTTCGCCCCAACCGGCTGATCGCCTCGCCCGGCCGGCTGATCTCCTCAACCGGCTCGGCGGCCGGCGACCTGCGCAGCCGCGATCGCCCGAGGGCTCAGGTTGGTGCGGGCGTGGCCGCGGGCGTCGGCGTCGGAGCGGGGGAGGGGGTCGGCGGCACCGGCGTGGGCGTTGCGGGTGCCGGCGTCGGCGTCGGCGCCGGCGTCGGTGTTGGTGGCACCGGAGTGGGCGTCGGTGGTTCGGGCGTGAGGGTCGGCTCCTCGGACGGCGGAATCGATGCCGACTCGGACGGCGACGGGCAGACGATCGGCGAGGCCAACGGGTCGACGGTCGCCAGCGGGTCCACGGAGGCGGACGGGTCGACGGATGCGCACGGGTCCAGGGTAGGCGTCGGCGACGGCGTCGCGCATCCGGCCCCGCCCACGAGCGCTCCCCAGGATCGTCCATAGGGCACGAACGAGCCGTTGTAGAAGTAGCTGGTGCGGGTGCCCATTGGGCCACCCCTGCGGCCGGGGCCCTTCTCGGCGCGGGCGAGCCAGCCGTTGTTCGCCGCCATCCAGTTGGCATGCTGGTCCTCGAATCCCGCCACGAACAGCACCTGCTCGCCGCAGGCATCGGCGGCCAGGCGCTCGGTCGGTGCCGTGCCTGCGATGAACACCGAGGCCACGCTGGGACCGCCGCCGGGCAGCAGGCCGGTCCACGGGTCGACCGCCGCCTCGACCAGGCCGCCCGGCTTCTTGAAGCCGTTGATGTTCCAGCCTTTGGTGGCCTCCTGGAGGAAGCCCTGCCAGACGTACGTCGTGACATCGATCGAGAACAGCGGGTCGCTGGGCGAGCTGACCCGAGTGTTGTCGGAGTTGCCGTTCCAGGCGCCGACCGCGAGCGCATATTCCCCGGCCGCCCGCTCCTTGGCGCTGGGGGCCCCGATGTAGCCGTAGGCGTTGAGGTCCTTGGCGTCGTTGTTGGTACCCGTCTTGAGGGTCGCCGGCCGGCGCCGGTTGCCCTCCGTCAGCTTGAACTGGCCCCAGTACGGATTGACGTTGGGGTCCGTGTTGCCGGCGAGGATCTCGGTCATGACCCCGGCACTCGCGGGATCGAGCGCCTGCTGCGCATCGGGCTTGTTGGATGCGCCGATCTTCTCGGTGCCGAATCCGTCGATGGCCGTGATGATCGTCGTCTGGGCGACCAGCGAGCCGCCATTGGCCAGCGTGCCGTACGCCCGCACCAGGTCCTTGGGCACCACTTCCTCGGTTCCCAGGGCGAACGCGAGGCCGGCGTTGATCTGTCCGTCCTTGAACTTGACGCCCATGTCCTCGGCCTTGGCCTTGACGTTGTTGTTCCCGATGACCTCCATCGCCTTGACGGCCGGGATGTTGAGCGAGAAGCGCAGGGCGTCTGTGACCCTGACGGGCCCGCGCTCCAGGTTGTCGGCGTCGGTCGGGGTATAGCCCCCGCCGAAGTCCGTGACCACGTCCATGAACATCGTGGAGGCGGTGATCGTGCGGGCGTCGATACCGGTCGCGTACACGATGGGCTTGAAGGCCGAGCCGGGCTGGCGCCAGCCGTCGGCGAGCACGTCGAACCGCGGCTGCATCTTCCTGGTGGCCTTGGTGGCCGAGGGATCGGCCGAACCCTGGTAGGCCACGATCTCGCCCGTCTGGTAGTCCATCGCGATCAGCGAACCGTTGTACAGCCGCTTGTCCCGCAGGTTGGCGATCCAGCTCTCGTAGGTCAGGCCACGGGCCTTGGCCGCCGCCCGGGGGCTCTTCGCGTGCGGGACGATCGTGGCCGCCTGGACCCATTTCTCCGCAAGGCGCTGCAGCCGCATGTCGAGCGTGCTCGTCACCTTGAGTCCGCCGCGCTCGATGATGGGGCAGGTCTCGGCGCCGCTGCACAGCCGGGCGGTGAGCTCATCGCGCACCTGGCGGACGAACTGCGGGACCACCCATGCCGCGGACCGCTGGGGCGCGAGGACGACCTTCTCGGCCTTGGCGCCTTCGAAGTCCGCGGCCGTCAGCGTGTCGCCGGTGAGCGGCGTCCCACCGGCCGCGGCCATCTGGTCCAAGGCGAAGTTGCGGCGCACGACGATCGGGGCGTCCGGGGGCACCACCAGCTGGGTCTCGGTGCAGGTCTCCTCGGTCTGGGTGGGATCCACGCACTCGAGGACGGCGTTCTGGACCAGGTCGTAGGACGACGGGGCCTTGGGCAGGGCGGCGAGGATGGCCGCCTGGGCCAGCGTCAGGTCCTTGAGCTCCACGCCGAAGTACTCGCGCGCCGCGGCCGCCACCCCGTACGACTCGTTGCCGTAGTAGTTCTGGTTGAGGTACGCAGCCATGATCCGCTGCTTGCCCTCTTCGCCCGGGTAGGCCTGGGTCACGCGGATCGACTGGATGATCTCCTTGATCTTGCGCGACGCGGTGACCTCGGTCTGGGCGGAGCTGTCGTCGGTGAGCAGGCGCTGGCGGACCAGCTGCTGGGTGATCGTGGAGGCGCCACGGGCGCGGCCGCGCACGGCGTCCAGGCCGGCGGCCATGATGCCTACCGGGTCGAAGCCCGAGTTCTCCCAGAAGGTCCGGTCCTCGACGGCCGTCGTGGCATCCACCAGGACGGGCGGGAGCTGGTCGAAGGTCACGACCGCGCGGTTGAACTCGCCGAAGCGGGCAAGCTGGACCGTGCCGGTCCGGTCATACACCACGGACTGCTCGGGCAGCTCGATCTGCTCGAGGACGGTCGGGGCGGGAAGCCCCGAGCTCATGCTGATGTAGGTGGTCACGGCGACGGCGGCGCCCGTGGCGCCAAGCAGGGCGAGGGCCGCGAACAGCACGAGACCCATGGCCGCGGCGGGGCCCATGCCGCGACGGCGGGTGGCGCGGCGATGACCCTCGACGGGTCGACTGACAGGGTCTTCGTGCATCGCGCAGAAGTGTGCGGCGGAACGGCGGATCGTGCCAGCGGGGCCAGTGGCGTCCTGGGATGAGCCGCCTCGCCCGGCCGGCGCTACGTCTTCGCGAGCGCCTGGAGCAGCCGGTCGACGAAGACGGACTGGGCGGGGTTCAGCCGCCGGCGGGCCTCCGTCGGGTCCGCCCACAGCACCCGGTCGATCTCGGGAACGGTGATCCGGCGACCGGTCTTCGGGGGCCACTCGACCTCCACCGTCATGCTGCGGATCTGCCGCGGGTCAAGGTCGCCCTCGACCCCCCACGCATGGACCACCTTCCCCGAACGCATCCGCACCTCGCCGAGGTCGATGGGGCTGGTGTCCGGTGGCTGGTGCCCGGTCTCCTCCTCGAACTCGCGCCGGGCGGCGTCGAGGAGCTCTTCATGGTCGTTGGCAGCGCCCTTGGGCAGTGACCAGGCACCGGCGTCGCGACGCGACCAGATGGGACCGCCCGGATGGGCGACCAGCACCTCGACTTCGTCGTCGGTGCGGCGGTAGAGGAGCAGGCCGGCGGACAGCTTGGGCAAGGGTCTCTCGAGAGCTCGCGGCGCACACGAAAGCGCCCGAAGGAACCGTACCGCACCGCCTCGCCCACGACCCTGCCGAGCAAGCTCGGCCTTGTCGCAGCGGCTCCGTCTCCAGCCACCCCTTCGGCCTTGCGGCCTCCGTGGCGGCGGTCCGGGGACCCGGTCCGATCATTGCTGACCGGTCCGGTGTCGGTGCCACCGGCCCCTTCGGGCAAAAACAACGTTATCGGCCAGGCCCTGGAGTGCCAACCGGGTTGTCCACGAACTTCGCGACATTTCCTGCGAACTTGTCCACGGTTCGCGGGCCGCTCGTGGACAACCTGTGGACAGGCAGCGCGAGGCACGGCACGCGGCGGACTCGCGGCGCTGGGGTCGCGGCGCCAGGGCTGAGCTTGCGCCGCCGGCCGGTTCGCGGCGCTGGGGTCGCGGCGCCAGGGCTGAGCTTGCGCCGCCGAGGTCGCGGCGCCAGGGCTGAGCTTGCGCCGCCGAGGTCGCGGCGCCAGGGCTGAGCTTGCGGCGCCGGGGTCGCGGCGCCAGGGCTGAGCTTGCGCCGCCGGGTCGCGGCGCCGGGCTCGCGGCGCCGGCTCGCGGCGCTGGGGTCGCGGCGCCAGGGCTGAGCTTGCGCCGCCGGCCGGTTCAACCGTCGGCTGCGCGGCAGATCCACCCTCCCGGCGGCGCCGAGGTCGCGGCGCCAGGGCTGAGCTTGCGCCGCCGAGGTCGCGGCGCCGGCTCGCGGCGCTGGGGTCGCGGCGCCAGGGCTGAGCTTGCGCCGCCGAGGTCGCGGCGCCGGCTGCGCGGCGCCAGGGCTGAGCTTCGCGCCGCCGAGGTCGCGGCGCCAGGGCTGAGCTTGCGGCGCTGGGGTCGCGGCGCCAGGGCTGAGCTTGCGCCGCCGGCCGGTTCAACCGTCGGCTGCGCGGCAGATCCACCCTCCCGGCGGCACATTCACGGGCCCACAAGGGAGAAGGGGCGCCAGCGCCCTTCAGACGTGCCGCGCAGCGGTGCAACCTGGGCGACACCCGATGGTTGCTCCGCCCAGCGGCTGGCCGCGCCGCGGCGCAGGACACGCGCCGCGCGGCGGACTCGCCGGACTCGCCGGACTCGCCGCGCCGCGGCGCAGGACACGCGCCGCGCGGCGGACTCGCCGGACTCGCCGGACTCGCCGCGCCGCGGCGCAGGACACGCGCCGCGCGGCGGACTCGCCGGACTCGCCGGACTCGCCGCGCCGCGGCGCAGGACACGCGCCGCGCGGCGGACTCGCCGGACTCGCCGCGCCGCGGCGCGGGACTCGCGGCGCGCGGCGGACTCGCCGGACTCGCCGGACACGCGGCCGCGCCGCCGCGCACGCGCCGGACTCGCGGCACGCGGCGGACTCGCCGGACGCGCCGGACACGCCGCGCAGGACTCGCCGCGGCGCCGGACGCGCCCGGCAGCCTGGACTGCGGCCCCGTCAGTCGTCGTTGGCGACGACGCCCCGTGCGGAGCGGGCGGGCGCGACCTCGTGGTGCCGCAGGCAGCGGGCCTCGTAGGTCTCGACCGCCGGAGCGTCAAAGCCGCCAATGACGATGAGCGGATCGTCGATGGCTGCCGGTCGGCCGCCGACCAGGCGCTGGGTCCGGGTGGCGGTCTCGCCGCACACCACGCAGATCGCCGACAGCATCGAGATCTCGTCGGCGAGGGCCAGGAGCATGGGCATCGGGCCGAACGGGCGTCCCGCGAAGTCCGTGTTGAGGCCGCTCGCGATGACGTGGCGCCCGCTCTGGCGCAGCGTCTCCGCGGTCTGCGACAGGCTGGCGTCGAAGAACTGGGCCTCCTCGATGCCCACGAGGTCCACGTCGCGGTCGCGCGCGAGCGAGAGGATCCCCACCGGCTTGTCCTTGGGCACGAGCACGGACGGATAGCGCGCGTGGCTGCGGCTCTCGGCGTACTCGCCGGGCGTGCGGTTGTCCACGTCGGGGCGCACCAGGAGGATCCGGCGCTTCGCGATCTCGGCGCGGCGAAGCAGGCGCAGCAGCTCGTCGGTCTTGCCGGACGACATGCAGCCGGCGATGACGTGGAGCCAGGGATCGGCGCGGTAGAGCACGGTCCGAATTTACCGGCTTCGCGGCCGTCGGGCGGGGGTGGTCCCGCATCGGGCATCACGGCGACCCCTGGAAGCCGGTCGCGCATCGGGGCATGCGCGGACCTCCAGCGGGGCGGAGTAGCCTTGCCCACGATGAGCGCGATCACCGTCGACGGCCTGACCAAGCACTACCCGACGGCACGGTGGGGCAGGGGAGCCCGCCACCCCATCCACGCCCTCGAGGACGTGACCCTCGAGGTACGTCCGGGCGAGATCTTCGGCTTCCTGGGCCCCAACGGCGCCGGCAAGTCCACGCTCATCCGCCTGCTCCTGGGCTATCTCCACCCGACGGCGGGGCGGGCGAGGGTCCTGGGCCTGGACATCGTCCGGGAGTCGGTCGCCATCCGGGCGCGGACGGGCTACCTGCCCGGCGGCATCGCCCTGGACGATGGCCTGACCGGGGAGCGCTACCTGGACGATCTCGCGGCGCTCTCGGGTCTCGCGCCGGTCCGTCGGGAGGAGATCTGCGAGCGCCTGGAGCTGACCGACCGCGTCCTGCGCCGCCCGATCCGTGGCTACTCGCGCGGCATGCGGCAGAAGGTCGGCATCGTGCAGGCGCTTCAGCATGACCCGGAGCTCGCCATCCTCGACGAGCCGTCCGAGGGCCTGGACCCGCTGATGCAGCGTGCCTTCTATGAGGTGCTCGACGATCTGCGGGCCGCCGGCCGAACGGTGTTCTTCTCGTCGCACATCCTGTCCGAGGTCGAGCGGGTCTGCGACCGCGTGGCGATCGTCCGGGGCGGGCGCCTGGTCGCCACCGAGGACGTCGGCATGCTCCTCGCGCAGCGCAAGCGCCGGGTGGAGCTGCAGTTCGATGGCGCGGCACCCGCGCTGGCCGGGATCGAAGGCGTGTCCGGCCTGTCGGTCGAGCATGGCCGCCTGACCTGTTCCCTGGCCGGTGATCCGCGGCCGTTCCTGGCGGCTATCGCCGGCGCCGCGGTGACCGATCTGGCCATCGAGCCGTCCCGCCTGGAGGACGCATTCCTCGAGCTGTACGCGGGCGAGGAGGCAGCCGAGATCGCCGCCGACAGAGAGGCCGACGAGTCCACGGGGGCCCATGGAGCCCGGGGGGACGCGGGGGACGCGGGGGACGCGGATCCCGCTGACCTCGGAAACGCGTCAATGACCGGCCCGCTCAGCCTCCCCCTCCTGCGCCGGACCTGGCGTGCCCAGCGCTCGCGCCTGGCGCTCGTCGCGGTGGCGCTCGGGGTCTGGGCGTTCCTGATGCCCGTCATCTACGCCACATTCGGGCGGCAGCTGGCGGCCATCCTCGACACGGGGATCATCCCCGACGCCTTCCTGCGGCTCATGGGTGCGGACCCGTTCAGCCTTGTCGGCGCCGTGGCGCTGGGCTGGGTGCATCCCATCACGATCGGACTGCAGGTCATCTTCCCGATCGGCCTCGGAGCGGCGGCGATCGCCGGCGAGCGCCAGCGGGGCTCGCTGGAGGTGCTGCTCTCGCGGCCCCTGTCGCGACGGCGCTTGTTCGCGACCGACCTCGCCGCCCTGGTCGCGTTCGCCACCCTCACGACGCTCGCCACCGTGGCCGGCACGGTGGCAGGCGCCGCGGCCTACGGCGTTGCGGGGGAGCTCGACGCCGGCGCCCTCGCATTCCTCGCCGTCAACACCGTCCTGCAGCTGGCCGCCTTTGCGGCCATCGCGCTGGCGGCGTCGGCGTCGTTCGACCGGCTGGCACCGGCGCTCGGAGTCGGGCTCGTCGTCCTCCTCCTGGGCTATGTACTTGAGATCCTGGGAACGCTCTGGCCGGACGCCGCGTTTCTCCAGCCGTACTCGCCGTTCCACTACCTGCGCCCCCTGGAGATCCTCAGCGGGCGGGCAGAGCTATCCGATCTCGCCGTCCTGGCCGGGATCACGGTGGCGGCGACCGCCTGGGGCCTGTGGCACTTCCCCCGCAGGGATCTCGCCGCGCCGACCTGAGCCCACGCGCTGGTCCGGGCAGCGTCGCCCTGGCAGCGTCGCCCTGGCAGCGTCGCCCTGGCAGCGTCGCCCTGGCAGCGTCGCCCTGGCCCCGCCCGAATCACCCGCGGTGCTATCAGCGGGCAATCTTCGCGTCCCGCGGCCCGGGATGGGCATGAATCGACCTGCGCATCACGGTCCGTACTGCGTGTGCGGCTATCTGGGCCCTCCGCCCGCGATCGACCGCCTCACCGTCGATCCTGGCGACCAGATAGCACTGCCGGTGATCTGCACCGGAACAGGCCGTCGTCGGCGGGTGCCCCGGGGAGCGGCCGAGGCGTGGCCGCGGCCCGGCAAACGCCGCGGGGCGCTCCGAAGGCCTGAGACGCCATCATGGGGGCCATGACCGCGCCGTCTGCACCGCTCGCGATCGGCCTCGCGCTGCCCACGTGGCCGCGCGCGGACCGCAGCTACGCCTCGTGGCCGGAGCTGCGCTCGCTTGCGCTCGAGGCCGAGGCGATGGGCGTGGACACGCTCTGGGTTCCGGACCACCTCCAGCGCGACCTCGCGTCCGGCGAGCGGATCGGGTTCTGGGAGTGCTGGACCATCGTCACGGCGCTGGCCGAGGCCACCTCCAGGATCGGGATCGGGCCGTACGTGGCCTGCACCGGGTTCCGCAATCCGGCGCTGCTGGCAAAGATGGCGGCCACGCTGGACGAGGTGAGCGCGGGAAGGCTGGTCCTGGGCCTCGGCAGCGGGGTCCCGGAGCGCGACACCAGCTGGCGTGCCTATGGCTTCGACGCCGGGCGCCCGGTGGCCCGCTATGCGGAGGCCGTCGAGGTGATCGTGCGCCTGCTGCGCGAGCCCGCCCTGACGTTCGAGGGAGCGTTCTTCCGGACCGAGGACGCGCAGGTCATCCCGCGGCGGGCCGGGGCCGCGGCGATGGGCCGCGCCGACCCCGCCGCCGGCCCCCCGGTGTGGGTGGCAGGCCTCGGCGATCGGACCAGCCGCGTGGCGGCGTCGTTCGGCGATGCGATCAACGTCAACCTGCCGCTCAGCACGCCCGCGGACATGGACCGGGTCGTCGACATCGCCGCCCGTGCCTGCGCTGCGGTGGGCCGCGACCCGGCGACGCTCCAGCTGACCGGGTGGGGGAGGCTCGTGCTGGACGAGCAGGGGACCGCCCTCGACCGTGAGGGGTGCCTCACCGGGTCCCCGGCGGAGGTGGCGGCCATGGTTCGCGGGTTCGTGGCCGCGGGACTGCGCCACATGACCTTCTACGTGGGTACGCCCGACGACCCGAGCCGCCTGCCGGCGCTGACCCCCCAGACCCTCGAGCGGTTCGGCCCCGTGCTGGAGGCGATCCGGCGGTAGGCTCGGTCACCATGACGGTCGCCCGCCTGTCCACCCTCTTCGTCGTGGCGGCCGGCATCCTGTTCGGCACGGCGGGTACCGCCCAGGCCCTTGGTCCTGCGGGCACGACCCCGATGGGCGTGGGGATCCTGCGCATCGTCGCCGGGGCGGCCGCGCTCCTGCTGGCCATGCCGGTGCTGGGCCTGGCACCGAGCCGGCTGCTCACCCTGTGGCGGACGCCGGCGATGCTGGTGACGGCAACCACGGCGGCCGCGTACCAGCTCTGCTTCTTCGCAGGCGTGAGCCAGGTCGGCGTCGCGCTCGGTACCCTGGTCGCGGTCGGCAGCGGGCCGATCTTCTCGGCGGCGGTGGGCTGGGTCGTGCTGCGCAATCGGCCCACCCGGGGCTGGTTCGCAGCGACGCTGGTCTGCGTGGCGGGACTCGTGCTGCTGTCGCTCCCGGATGTCACCGGCGGCGACGCCGTTGGGCTCCTCCTGGCGCTCGGAGCCGGCCTGTGCATCGCGGGCTACAACGTGGCGGCCAAGATCCAGCTTGACCGCGGCGTCACGCCCCTCGAGGTGCCCACGGGGAGCTTCGTTCTCGGCGGCTTGCTGCTCCTGCCGATCCTCTTCACCCAGCCGCTCGAGTGGATTGCGCAGCCCTCCGGACTCGCCCTCGTCCTCTACCTCGGGATCGCCACCATGGCCGTTGCCAACGTGCTGCTCACTCGCGGAATCCGCGGCCTCACCCCCGGTCCGGTGGCGACCCTGATGCTGACCGATCCGGTCGTCGCCACCCTGCTCGGCGTCCTGGTGCTGGGAGAGGCCCTTGCGCCGGTCGCCTGGGCCGGCGTGCTGCTGGTGCTCCTCGGCCTTGTCGTGCAGGGGGCCGTCGCCGCGCACGAGATGCCGCAAGAACCGGAGCCCGTCCCGGTGCTGTAGCGGTCCGCGTCGCCGGTGGCACGCAGGTTCGGCCTATTCGTGCAAGGATCGCGCGGGCATGCATCGCATCGAGCGGTGCGGACAGGAGGGTCTGAGGGTGACAGATCGGGCGCGACCCGTGATCGATCGGGCGCGACCGTGATCGATCGGGCGCGACCCGTGCTCGTGACCATCGCCAGCCTGATCCTGCCGGGGTCCGGCCACCTGGCCCTCGGCAAGCGCCGGATCGCGCTCTTCTTCCTCGTCCCCACGATCATCGTCACGCTCGCCGTGGCGGCCTGGGCCGCATCCCAGGGCACCTTCGGCGTGGCCGCGGCGCTCGTGACCCCGGGTGCGCTGACGCTCCTGTTCGCGGCCAACATCCTGGTCGCTGGCTGGCGCACATCAGCGGCCGTGGACGCGGTTGGCCGGACGTCCCCCGGCCGGCCGGCGCTGGCGGCGTCGATCCTGGCCATGGTGATCCTGGTCGGCGTGCCGCACCTGATCGCCGCCAACACCCTGATCGCCGCCGAGACGTTCCTGGATGACACCTTTGCCGGCATGGACGCCACGCCCGGACCGGACACGGCGGCACTGGATACCCCGGTGCCCGAGTTCACCGAGCCCCCCGAGGAGACCGAGTCGCCGGCAGGGATGACGCCCGCGCCATCGCCGTCGGGCTCACCCGTGCCCACGCCGTCGCCGACCCCCGTGATCCCGCCGTACCCCAAGGACGGTGGCAACGGGACGCTCCCCGGGTTCGGCGCGTCCGTGCCCTGGCAGCGCGCAGGCGTCGAGCCGTGGGGCAACGACGGGCGATTCGACCTGCTCCTGATCGGGTCCGATGCCGGGGCCGGACGCTGGAGCCGGCGCAACGACGTGATGCTCCTGGTCGAGGTTGACGTGGCCACCGGCAAGACCGCCATGGTGGGCCTGCCCCGCAACCTCCAGAACGCGCCGTACCCGCCCGGCCCAGCCCGCGACGCGTCCGCCTGCGGCTGCCAGCGCGGGTTGCTCAACGAGATGTACGTCGAGGCGACCGGACGCAACCCAGGCCTGTGGCCGGGCAGGGGCGCCGTGAAGGGGATCGGTGCGATCCGGTCCGTGGTGAGCACCCTCACTGGCCGCCCGATCGACGCCGTGCTGATCGTGGACCTCATCGGCGTCATCCGCGTCGTGGACGCGATGGGCGGGATCGACATCAAGGTCCCCGAGGCGGTCTCCGACGACGCCTACCCGGACCCCGGTCAGGGCAAGGTCAAGCTCCGGATCAAGGCCGGCAGGCAGCACTTCGACGGGCACGAGGCGCTCGCCTACGCGCGAAGCCGACACCAGGACAGCGACTACGGCCGCATGGAGCGCCAGCAGACGCTGCTCCTGGCGATGCGCGAGCAGCTGGGGCCGGCGGTGATCCTCAACGCCCCGGCGCTGTTCGCGGCGGCCAGGGGGGCTGCCTGGACCGATCTGCCGCGCGAGAGCCTGCCCGCGCTGGTGGAGCTGTTCGGCAAGGCAGCAGACGCCAAGGTCAAGCAGCTGCGGATCGTCCCGCCGCGCTACCCCTCCTGGATGACTGCCGCCTGGGTCAACCAGGTGCGGCACGACGTGGCCGCGCTCCTCCCCGGTCTCCCGGAACCGCGCCGCATCAGCGTCCCGCGGCCGGTGGCCACGCCGCGACCCACGCCGAAGCCGACTCCCAGGCCCACGCCGAAGGCAACGCCGAAGGCGACCGCCACGCCGACCGAGGCGCCCACGCCCGAGCCGACCCCGGAGCCCACACCCGAACCCTGACGACGTTGGGCGACGCCGCGGTGAGCGACGTTGGGCGACGCCGCGGTGAGCGAGGGTGCGAGCCGGGTCTCGACGCCCGGCCGGACAGGGCCGCCGGGCCGGAGGGGACTACCCCTTCTGCGACATCTGCTTGTCGACTTCCTTCTGGATCTGGTCGTCGCGCCTGGCCTTGACCCGCCGCGCCAGGAACAGCCCGATGACCCACGGCCACAGCAGCGCGACGATGGCGCCGATCACGACGGCCAGGCCGAAGTTGATCGTGGTGTCGCTGTTCAGCCCGAGCATGACGGCGAGCAGCAGGTACGTGACGATCGCCCCCAGGACGATCCCGATCACTCGATGCATGACATCCTCCACCTCATCCCCGCGAGCGCGGGGGGTCCAGTATCGCGGATCGGCACCCGGGTGCGAGGGTCGTTTGTCGACCACCGGGCGCCGCATCGAACGGCCAAGGAGGCAGAGGTGATCGTTTGCGTCCCGGTGACGCCGGACGGCCAGGTGGACCCGCGATGGGGCAGGGCGCCAAGGGTCGCGATCGCCCGGGTTGCCGGGGGCGGCATCGTCGCCTGGGCGGAGCACGACGTGGCCTGGGACGCCCTCCACGATGTCGGGACGGAGGGCGGCCACCACGCCCGGGTCGCCCGGTTCCTCACCGACCACGGCGTGGAGGTCGTCGTGGCCGGGCACATGGGGCCGCCGATGGTCCAGATGCTGGGCAAGATGCGGATCGTCGCGAAGCTCGGGGTCTCGGGCGACGCACGCGGCGCCGTTGAGGCGGTTGCTGGCCTGGAGACATAGCACTCGAACCTATTCCCGGCCTGCGATCACCGTGCCATCCGGCCCTCGTCCGGGGCGGATGGCATATGCATGCTATTGGCATATGGATGCCGAAACCGAACACCAAGGCCACGACCACCAGCACCGCGAGCCGAATGGGCACCACGCCGGGCACCTCCACCACGAGCACCAGGGCTGGGTTCGCCCCGGGGGCCGGCGCGGCCGATGGCTGGAGCCGTTCCTGCTCCTCCTCGTCGCCGAGGACGCGGCCCACGGGTATTCGCTGATCCGCCAGCTCAACGAGCTCGGTGTCGCGCCCGGCGAGGTCGACGTGGGGATGGTCTACCGGGCGCTCCGCGAGCTGGAGGCCGAGGGTCTGGTCGAGTCGGCGTGGGCAGCCGAGAGCGGCGCGCCGCGGCGGGACTACCGCATCACGACGCAGGGGGGAGTCTCACTCCGGGAGTGGGCCGCGGTCATGGACGAACGAGCGCGGCTGATCGCCGAGTTCCAGCCGCGCTACGCGCGCTTCGCAGAGCGCGAAGGAGGCTGACATGGGTTGCCGGCACGGTTGTGAACCCAGCTACGGATGGAACGACCACTGCAACTCCGGGATCGACGATCGGGACTGGTACCAGGCAGTGGAGTCGCAGGCCCGTGGCCGGCGGGCTTGGCGCTGGACGCAGGCGGACGAGGAACGCGCGACGGTGGACCAGGGCCCCGCGACCCTCGAGGCGAGGCTGGACCAACTCCAGGCGGAGCTCGGTCGGATCGGGGCCATGCTCGCGGACATGCGCGGGTCGGGCACCGGTGCGTCGGGCGCCGATGTGTCGGGCCGCGGTCCGGAGGACCCTGGAGGAGCGGCGTGATGTCCACGTTTCCCGCGGTATCCCACGCGCACCACGACCGGTTGCGCTCGATCGTGGACCGGCTCAACTCCCTGGGCGACTGCTCGGACGGCGACTGCCTTGACACCACCAGGCTGATCATCGCCCGCCCCGCCATCGAGGAGATCCACGAGGGCCTCCGGACGCTGCTCATTCCCCACATGGATGCCGTCGAGGCGGCCGTCTACCCGACGCTGGAGCGGCTGCTGTCCGACCGCGTTGCAACCGTGGTCATGCGGCACGAGCACGACGAGATCCGCCGGCTCTCGGCCGTCATCGGGTCCTTCGTGGTGCACCCGGAGGCAGAGGTCCACCGTGGCGCCGTCCTGCTGATGCGCCGGACCCTGTTGCGGCTCTACGCCATCCTCAAGGCTCACCTCGCGGAGGAGGAGCTCTACGTGCCGATCCTCCAGGACACCATGACCACTGCCCAGGCCGCGGCGCTCGTGCTCGCGCTCGACCACGTGGCCGCCCAGGAGCTCGTCGCGGCGGGCGCTGCGTGACCGTCGCACCCGTCCATCTCATGCCAGCCGCCCCCACGCCAGCCAGGAGTTCGCAGCCAATGAAGATCGCGATCGTCACCGACGACGGACAGACCATCAGCGCCCATTTCGGCCGGGCCCGCGCCTACGCGGTGCTCACCGTTCTCGACGGTGACGTGGTGGAGCGGGAGCTGCGGCCCAAGTCGGCGCCGCACCTCGATCGCGGGCCCGGCCACGACGACTCGGACTCGTCCCACGACGGTCCGGCCGCGCACGCCCGCCACGACCAGATGATCGCCCCCATCGCGGACTGCACCTGCCTGGTCGCCCGGGGAATGGGCCGCGGCGCCTACGACCGGATCAGCGAAGCCGGCATCCGGCCGATCGTGACGGACATCGTGGATCCGGACGTGGCGGCCATCGCGTGCGCCAACGGGTGCATCGTGGACCTGGCGGACCGGCTTCACTGACCAGGGGGCTGCACCCGAAAAGCGGGGCCGCGCCCGGGCGCTGCCCGACTCGTTCAGATCGGGAACACGAAGGCCACCAGGACGACGGCGATCGAGGCGAAGATCTCCACGATCCCGACATGCACCGGCCGCATCGGCCTTGGTCCCACGGCCATGCGGCGCTGGGCGATGGGCAGGGCGATGGCGCGCGCCGCGAGCGCAGCGGCGAGGACCGCGTAGGCAGGCGGCAGCCAGATGGCCGCGGCCGCGATCATGCCGATATGGAACCCTGCCGACAGCCTCGCGAAGGACTGGTTGCCGCGCTCGCGCAGCACGGAGCGGACGACCAGCACCGTTCCAACCTGGTAGGCCGCCAGGACCAGCGTGTAGGGGATGACGCGATCGAGCTCGAACACGCCCGACACGTAGGCCGTCGCCGGGACCAGCACCAGCGCCTGGGCGACCTGGGCCAGGCTGTTGGCGAGGTCGCGTCGCGTCCCCGGTTGCGCGCCCCGGAACACGATCACGCCCAACGGCACCACCACGACCGCCGCCAGGGCCAGGGCCGGGAAGGCCGACGAGCAGCAGGATCCCGAGCACGGCCGCGACCGTCCCGTAGACGCCGATCGGGAGGAGGTAGGCCGGCGGCCGTCGGGCGCGGGACCACGCCTGGAGGGTCGCGGAGGCGAGATACGCCGACAGGGCGAGGCCCGCCACCACCAGCTGCCATGGGCTGGGCGTGCTGGCCGCGACGCCGAGCAGGACCGGGACCAGGAGCATCGCCCAGGCGCCGTGCTGGCGCGGGATCCACAGGCGGTGGGCCGCGATCGGGCGGGTCTCTGGGCGCGGGACGGCAGTCATGCGGTCACGCTATCAGCGCACGGTGCCGTGCGGGGCGCCGAGCCGGCGTTCCGCGGCGTCGAGCCCGCGTTCCGCGGCGTCTCTCGTTGGGCGGCTGGCGGCCGGCGATGTCCGCCGCCGGCGGATCAGCCGCCGGCGGGCGCCGAGCCGTCTCCCCAGGGCGCCGAGCCGCCGGGCGGCTGAACGGTCGGGCGCAGCGCCGCCGAGCGATGTGCCGGCGGGCGCCGAGCCTGCGTTCCGCGGCGTCGAGCCGGCGGGCGGCTGAACGGTCGGGCGCCGAGCCGGCGTTCCGCGGCGTCGAGCCGGCGGGCGGCTGAGCCGCCGGGCGCCGAGCCGGCGTTCCGCGGCGCCGAGGCGGCGTTCCGCCGGGCGCCGAGCCGCCGGGCGCCCAGCCGCCGGGCGGCTGAACGGTCGGGTGCAGAGCCATTTGCGCCGCTGAGCGGCACGCCTGCAGTGCGGAGAGGTCGTACCGGCGACACCTGAGCCGCTGAGCGGTTGAGTCCTGCGGATAGCCGACGGTTGCGCCGCTGGGCGGCTGGCGGCCGGCACCGCGGCCCTGGGCGGCTGGCGGCCGGGCACCGCGCCCCTGGGCAGCCGACGGTTGCGCCGCTGGGCGGCTGGCGGCGGGCACCGCGGCCCTGGGCGGCTGGCGGCCGGGCACCGCGCCCCTGGGCAGCCGACGGTTGCGCCGCTGGGCGGCTTGCGGCCGGCACCGCGCCCCGGGCACCGCGCCCCGCGCACCCCGCCCCGGGCACCGCGCCCCGGGCGCCGAGCCCGCGCACCCCGCCCCGGGCACCGCGCCCCGCCCCGCGCACCCCGCCCCGGGCACCGCGCACCGAACGCCGAGCCCGCGCACCGCGCCCCGGGCACCGCGCGCCCGAGCCCGCGCCGCCGCGGGCCCGAGCCCGAGCCCCGCTCAGCGCCCCGACGCGTTGATCCAGGCGGCCAGGTCGGCGACCAGCTCCGGCGCCACGTGCCCGGGCGTCGCGTACTCCGCCGGGCGGCTCGGGCCACTGCCCGCGATGAGCAGATGGCTAAGGGCCGGGTACTCGCGGATGGTCACGTCGTCGCGGCCCGCGAGCGCGGTGCGCCACGCGGCGAGCTCGGTCGGGGGCACCTGGTAGTCCCGGCCGCCCTGGGAGATGAAGACCGGCATCGGCAGGTCGTGGATGGTCGCGGCTGGATCGTACGAGCGGAGATCCAGGAGGTAGGGCGCCGGGATGCCCAGGGGAAGCTCGGTCGCCGGCGTCGTGCGCGACAGGTCGGGCGACTCCGCGAGCGCCACCTTCGCCGCCAGGCCGTCGAGCATCGCGGCCGCCTGCGGGTCGGCGCCACCCTCCGGTGACGAGAGGTACGTGACCTGGTCCAGGATCAGGCGGACCAGCGACGAACTGTTCGCCTCGAGCAGCGCGATGCCCGCGATCCGGTCCGGCGCCTGCGCCGCGATCCTCGGGGCCAGGTACCCGCCCAGGCTGTGCCCGGCGAGGAACACTCGGTCGGGATCGATGCCGGGCGTCTGCCGGAGGAGGTCGACGGCAAGGAGTGCGTCGTCCATCGTCTCCTCCTTGACGGTGATGTCCGCGCCGGATCCGGCCATCTCCGCTCCGTGGACCTTCGTCCGCTTGTCGTAGCGCAGGACGGCGATCCCGGACGACGCCAGGCCTCCCGCCAGGTCCCTCAGCGGCGCGTTCGGCCCGATCGTCTCGTCCCGGTCCTGCGGCCCCGAGCCCGCGAGCAGCACGATGGCCGGGAAGGGACCGTCGCCCTTGGGCATCGACAGCGTGCCGGGCACCGCCCACGGTGCGGACCCGACGGTCACCTCGGTCTCGGTGAACGAATCCGGCTTGACGTAGGCCGCGGGGGAGGGGGTCCCTCCCGACCCGGACGGCGCCCCGGAACCCCCGGACGGCGCCCCGGAACCCCCGGAACCCGTCGAACCGGCTGGCCCTGGCTCGCCGAGGTGGAGCCCGGAGACCCGTCCATCGCCGGCGATCGTGACGATCAGCGGGACGGTGGCCCCTGCGAACAACCCGTGTACGGTCACGTTCGTGTAGGGCGCCTGGTCCGCGGTGGTCACGTCGCCCACGCCGCCGAAGTCACCGAACTGGCTCACGAGCTGGGCCCACAGCTGGGCGAGCGCCGCTGCCGGTGCGGCCGAACGCATGGTGTCGTCCTCCATCGCCTCGGCGGCAGCAACATCACCGCGGGCGAGGGACTCGATGAAGGCACGCCCGATGGCAGCGGGATCGCCGCCGTCTGGCCCGCCGGAACCGCCATCGCCCGACGGGGTGGCCGGGCTCGGCGACGCCTCCTCAGGTGGCTGCGTGCCTGAACCCGAGGCGCAGGCGGCCATGACGAGCGAGACGAGGGCGACGAGCATCAGGCGAACCATGCGACAACCTCCGATGCCCCCAATCTTGCCCGGTGGGCCCAGATCGCGCGGCGCCGACGGCGTCGAGCCCCGCGGCCCGGCCCCGCGGCCCCCGGCCCCGCGGCCCCGACGGCCCGCGCCCGCGTCCGCCCGCGGATCAGCGGATCGCTTCCGCCACCCGGAAGACAGGGAACTCGATCACCGTCCGGATCTGCTCCGGCGGCGTCGTGGGGTCGCTCAGGTACACCTCTCGCGGCGGTCCGGCGAACGCCAGCTCATTGCTGCTGATCCAAGACGAGAGGACCTCGTAGCCCTCGCCGACCGAGTCGTACGGCCCGACGTGGAGCAGCGACGCAAACGTCCCGCCCGGCAGCGTCTTCGCCTCCCAGCCCGCCGGCGGGTCGATGGCGCCCTGGATGGGCGCACAGACCTCCATGTCGAACGGCGTCTCTCCGTCGGGCATGCCGTGGTAGATCACGAACGGCGGGCCGTTCGTCCTGCCGCCGCTGCGCTCGACGCTCCCATACACCTCGCCGAACGCTGCCCCCAGCACACTCCCGATCTCGGGCAGCGTCACGGGCATGCGCTTCGCCAGGACCAGCGCCGGCCCGCGCTCCTGGACCTTGACCTCGTGACCCATGCTGCACCTCTCTCGCAGGCCCCCGGCAAACCGGCGGGCGATGACCGGAGCATCGCCGCGTGCAAGACCGGCGGCCAGAGCCCTCCGGCTCCCGACGGCCGGGTCAGGGGGCGCCGGATCACGGTGACCCGCGGCACCACGGAACCGCACCGGCGAAGGTGGCTTCTTGACCCACGGGCCCCGCCAGATCGTGATTGGATCAGGTGTCGACGTGGGTTGCGCGATCGAAGGAGCCCGCCCAAGTCGCCGGGGCGATCCTGCGCTGGCAGGTCCGTCCACTCCCGCGCGTCTCGGCGACGATCAGGTAGCTGGCATGCCGCACGCGGCCATTGGCCACGGCGAACGGTCGCCTCGACCGGCAGGGTCGTGGCAGGCAGGGCCAGAGTATGCCGGGCGTGCGGATGTCGCGGCCGGGCCGCAACTGGGGCAGGATGGGGGCATGCGCATCCTGTTGTGGCACGGCTACCTGCTGGGCGGCACCGGCTCCAACGTCTACACGCGGCAGCTGGCCCGGGCGTGGATGCAGGCGGGCCACGACGTGACGGTCTTCTCGCAGGACCCGCATCCCGAGGCGTACGACCTGGGCGGAGCGCGTGCCCTCCGCCCCGATGTCGGCGGGCTGCTGCCGGTGTTCGTGCTCGATCGCTACGATGGCTACGAGGTCAGGCTGATCGGGGATTGCAGCCCCGTTGAGCTCGACCGCTGGGTGGAGGCCAACGCTGCCGCCGTCCGCGAGCATCTCCCGGCCGACGTCGTGTTCTGCAACCACGTCCTGCTGGGCGGGCCGGTGGGCGTGGCGAGCGGCGCGCGTTTCGCGGTCAAGGCGCACGGCTCCGAGCTCGAATACGCAATGCGCGGCAACGCGCGGCTGGCCGCATGGGGAGGGGAGTGCCTGCGGAGCGCGGCCGCGACCTTCGTGGGTTCGGCGCACATCCGCGCCGTGCTCGAGGACGTGTGCGGCCATGTCGACGACGTCCACGAGGTCCCGCCCGGCGTCGACGTCGATGTCTGGCGGCCGGAGGCACGTGGCGTGGCCCTGGACGCCCTGCTCGCCGAGGCGTCAGCGGACCCCCCGAACCCGGGCAATGCCGAGGAGCGGCTGCCCGACTCTGGAAACACCGACCGGCTCGCGGCGTTCCTGGCCGGTGACCGGCCCACCGTCGTCTACTTCGGCAAGCTGATGCGCAACAAGGGCGTGCACCTGCTCCTCGAGGCGATGCGGGGCATCGACGCGCGTGCGGTCATCGTTGGGTTCGGGGAGGATCGGGCGGAGCTGGAGGCGATGGCCGGCCCCGATGTGGTCACGGGGCCGCTGGCCGGCGCCGATGTGGTCACGGGGCCGCCGGCCGGTCCCGACGTGCTGTTCACGGGTCCGCTGGAGCACCGCCATCTCGTGCACCTGCTCGCGCTCGCCGACGCCTGCGTCGTCCCGTCCATCTTCCCCGAGGCGTTCGGGATGGTCGCCGCCGAGGCCGCCGCGGCAGGCTGCCCGCCCCTCGTCGCCCGTCACTCGGGGCTGGCGGAGATCGCCGCGGGCCTGGAGGCGGCATACCCGCCGGCGCTGCGCCACCTGGCGGCCTTCGCCACCGGTGACGTGGAGGATCTCCGGGCGAAGCTGGCCGAGCTGCTGGCGCTGGTTCCGGCCGATCGAGAGGCGATCCGGGCCGCGGCGAGGGGCGCCGTGGTGGAGCGCTGGAGCTGGACCGGCGTGGCTCGCCGGCTGCTGGAGCCACTCGGGGACTGATGCCGCGGCCAGGTTCCGTCTCTGGGCGCCGCGGCAATGTGCTGGCACCCGCGTGCCGCCCAGCGGCTGAACGGTTGGGTCTCCGCCTGTTTGCGCCGCCTGGCGGCACGTTCGTCGGGTGGCAGACTCCCGTGGGCGACGAATGCGCCGCCCAGCGGGTGGATCGCGGCCGCACCCGATGGTTGAACCGGCGGGCGGCGCAGAAGCGCGGTTGAACCGCCGGGCGGCGCACAAGAGCGGGACCGGGCGGGCCGCGCAGAAGCGCTGGGACCGGGCGGCGAGCGCTCCGAAGCGCGGGACCTGACGGGACCGGCCCAGGCGGGACCGGGCAGGGCGCTCCGAAGCGCGGGACCTGACGGGACCGGACGGGACCGGACGGCGAGCGCTCCGAAGCGCGGGACCTGACGGGACCGGCCCAGGCGGGACCGGGCAGGGCGCTCCGAAGCGCGGGACCTGACGGGACCGGACGGGACCGGGGCGGC
Organism: uncultured Chloroflexia bacterium; assembly: GCA_963788375.1. Lineage (GTDB taxonomy): Bacteria > Chloroflexota > Limnocylindria > Limnocylindrales > CSP1-4 > CAIXZV01. The sequence continues at coordinate 926,522 of CAWBGT010000001.1, read as the reverse complement.
GGGCGCTCCGAAGCGCGAGACCGGGCGGAGCGGGCGGCCGGGCCGCCGGATCGTCCGCTCCCCGGCCACGGCCGGCCACCGGGACTGGGCCGGGACCGGGACCCGGCCCAGGCGGGACCGGGACTGGGACCGGGACCCGACCCGGGCCGGAACCCTATCCGCGCCCGATGGCCTCGCACCACGCGTCGAGTGCCCTCGTCGCCGCGTCCGCGGTCGCCAGGACCGGGATTCCGGCCGCCGCGAGCCGGTCACGGAAGGGGTCGTAGAGCGTGCCCGCGTCCACCACGCAGACCCAGGGCTTGCTCGTCTCCTGCCACAGCTGCGCCATGGTCGATGCGATCGCGCCCGGCCGGTCCAGGTCCTCCTGGTGCCCGATCCCGGGCTCGAGCGTCTCGATCGTGTCGGTCATGGGGACGACGCCCACGATCCCGACGTCGGTTTCGTCGGCTTCGAGGATCACGCGCCCGACATCGGCGGTGATGTCGGCATTCGCGATCGGGGTGAGGTCCAGCGGGTTGTGCACGTCCACCACGGACACGATGCCGGCCGGCTCCAGGATCGTGAGGAGGCGGGCGTCGGTCTCGGGCGCGAACCGGACCAGCTCCAGCGACCCCGCGTGGTCGGCGATTGTCACGCATTCGGAGCCCGCGTTGCTCGTCGCGCCGAGCCGGCGGCCACGAGCGGGCCGTCCATCGAGCAGCGTGAACACCCGCACCAGGTCGTCGAAGTCGGCCGGTGTGTCGGCGATCGTCACCCCGGCAGCCCGGGCCAGCTCCCGGGTCACCGTCGCGTCGCCCGCGATCGCCGCCGTGTGGCTGGCCGACGCGCTCGTCCCCGCCGGCGTCCGCCCGGCCCGGTAGAGGATCACGCGCCGGCCCGAGGCGGCGATCCGCGTCGCGGCCTCCAGGAACCGCAGGCCGTCCAGCCGGGCGAACCCCTCGACGTACACGCCGAACACCCGGATCGCCGGATCGTCGGCAAGGTGGGCCAGGAAGTCGCCCGCGGTCAGGTCCATCTGGTTGCCGATGGTGATCACGTAGCGCGGGTCGAGCGGGGCCATCCGCGCCAGCCTGGTGATCGCGAACGCGCCGCTGCCGGTGATGAGCGCGACGGGGGCCGGCCGCGATCCCGGCGGCAGCTTGGGGCGTGGGATGAACAGGGTGTCGTAGTGGCCGGGGCGGGACCTGATCCCCAGGCAGTTGCCGCCGTTGATCACGGGACCGCCGGATCCGCGGCTGCGGGCATCGGCGAGCGCGGAGCGCATCCTCGCGGCGAGGACGCCACCACCCTCCGTCTCCTCGAGTCCGCCCGGGATCACGATCATCGACTCGGCGAGGTCCCGCTCGATGACCTCGGCGACGAACGCCGGCGTGGCGGCCGCGGGCAGCACGACCACGAACAGGTCGACCTTCGCCGGCAGCGAGGCGAGATCCGGCACGCACCGGACGCCATCGATCTCAGCGATGCCGGGCTTGACGACGAGCACGTTGCCAGGCGCGAAGCCGTCGCGCAGGATGTTGCCCAGGATCACGCGGCCCGGATTGGAACCCGAGGACACGCCGACGATCGCGATCGAGCGCGGTGCCAGCAGCCGGGCCACCTTGTGCAGCGGCCGGGGCGCGCGGACCGGTCGAGGGCCGTCACCAAGCGTGACCAGGATGTCGAGCGCCACGAGCCCGCCCGGCGTGACCGCGGCCGGGTTGATCTCGACCTCCTGCAGGTCGTCCGGCGTCATCGCGGCGAGGGACATCAGCCGCGCCACCACATCGACGAGCCTCCCGATGGCGAGGCGGGGCGGCTGGCCGCGGACGGAGGTCGTCGCCAGCCGGACGGCCGTCGAGCCTGCCAACGCGCCCGCAATGTCCCCGGGTGGCGTCAGGAAAGGGGAGAGGATCGCGATCTCGCGCCCTGGCTTGAGGTCGGCCGCCAGGGCCTCCGTGAGGACGCCGCCCGCACCAACGGCGACCACCGGTCCCATGTCGTCGGTCCAGCGCAGGGCGAGGAGGAGCTCGCCGGCGGGGCCCGCATCGTGCCCGACGAACTCCGCCACGATGAAGCCCTCGGGAGGATCGTCCAGCCGGGCCCGCATGGTTCTCATGGCCGTCACGGACCGCCGCCGGGTCGCGCCGGACCACGGCGACGCCCCCGACCTCGGTCTTGTGGCGAACGCTCTCCGCTACGACCTTCACGACGACGCGGTCCCCGGGCAGGCCGGCCAGCAGATCCTCGTCCACGTCCACTTCGTCCGCCACGAGGCGCCAGCGCGGCACAGCGATGCCGGCGGCGGCGAGGAGAGCAAGCCCCTCCGGCTCCAGGAGGCTCGTCCTGCCGGCCGCTCGTGCGCCGTCGATGATGGCGCGGATGCCCGCGAGGTCCACGGCGGCCGTGGTGGGGGACTCAAACGGGATCATGCGGACAGGGTGCTCCGGGTGGGCGCCCGCGCGCAAGACACATCGTTCGTAGCGACTGGCATCCCGTGCGAATGCTTGACAGCGATCCGAATCTCAGGCATTCTGTCGCACATGGCGGAGACGATCACCGCGGAGGCCCGCCTCCGGGAGCGGAACCAGCTGACCATCCCGGATGCCATCGTCCAGGCGGCCGGGTTCGAGCCCGGAGCGATCTTCGTCGTGGAGACGTCGCTCGCGGATCCGGAGACGCTGGTCCTGCGGCTCGTCCGGCGAAGCTACGCGGGGGCCGCTCGCGGGCTCTACGGCGATCCGGTTGCGTACCTCGACCGCGAACGCGGCTCCTGGGGCTAGACTCGCATGAGCCGCGCCACGCTCCTGGCAGCGCTATCGGCGTCGGGCCCGGTGGTCATAGATACCTCCGTCGTCATCTCCTACCTCAATGGCGGCGACGCGTTCTCGGATGCGGCGGCGATCGTGTTCGACGACCTCGTGGCGGACGGGTCGCACCCGGCGACGCTGTCCGCCGTGACCGTCACGGAGTGTCTCGTCCACCCGTTCAGGGCGGGACCCGCCGCCGCGGCGACGGTGGGGACGTTCCTCACCCACTTCGCGAACCTGCACGTCCGGACTATCGATGCCGACCTGGCCGTCCAGGCGGCCCGCGTGCGGGCGCTAACCGGGCTCCGGACGCCCGATGCCATGGTGATCGCGACGGCGGTTGTCGATGGGATCCCGACCGTCGTGTCCGCCGATGACCGGTGGCGGAAGGCGATCGCGCTGCTGCCTGGCCTCCGCCTTGTGCATCTGAAGGCCCATCTCCCGCTCTAGCCGGCGGCGGCGCGTTTCGCAGATCGCTGGTAGGGTGCCGCCCGCAACGTCATCGACAGGGGTTTGACAGCTTCATAGCGCCGTCCCGGCGGGTTTCCTGCCGAGCGGTCGACACCGCGTCGATCGCCGTTCGCGCGCTCCCCCTGTTCAAGATCACGGGTGAGCCCTCTTCTCTTGTGCGCCGGGCGGCGCCGTTCCTTCGCCATGGCGGCCGGACCGCCATGTCCAGGCAGAGAGGAGCCCATTGCGGTTCACCAGGGACCTTCGGGTCATCGCGCTCGCGACCTTGATCACACTCGCTTCCGTCCACGTCCAGCCCGCGACTGTCGTGGCGGCGGACCCGCCGCCGGCTCCCGTGACCGGGGAGCCCTCACCGACGCCCGTGCCGACGCCCGTGACCGAGGAGCCCTCGCCGGCGCCCTCGACCGATCCGGCGCCTGAGCCGTCTGCGGACGCGGTGCCCGAGCCGACGCCGGACCCGGACCCGGCGCCCTCGACCGAGGAGCCCGAGCCGACGCCGGACCCGGACCCCGCGACCGATCCGTCACCGCCGACCGACGTCGTGCCGCCGCTGGTCATCCGGCCCGACTACTCCGCCCGCGTTGTCCGGATCGCCGTCGCGCAGCGTCATGACCGCTACGTCCGGGGCGCCACCGGCCCAAACCGGTTCGACTGCTCCGGCCTCGTCCGCTTCTCGTACAAGCGCGCAGGTGTCGGCGGGCACCTCGGAGGCGGGCATTCGGCCCGCAGCATGCTCCGCTGGGGCCGCCTTCACGGCCGCACGAGCCGGCACCACCCGCACATCGGGGATGTCGCGATCTACGGGAACGGGACGCACGCGGCGATCTACATCGGCAACGGCCGCGTGATCAGCGCGCTCAACCCGCGCCAGGGGATCCGGATCACCCGGCTGCACGCCCTTGGCGCGCGGTTCACGACCTTCATCCACACCGACATCTAGGGCGGGCCGTCTCGGGCCTGCGTGGCCCGACGCTGTGGGTCAGCGCGAGGCGGCCGTCAGCGGCCGGTCAGCGCGCCAGTCAGCGCGAGGCGGCCGTCAGCGGCCGGTCAGCGGTCGCAGTCGGCGCGGCCGTCAGCGGCCGGCCGGCACCGGCACCCGGCTCGCGAGCCCCTGGCCCCATTGCCGGGCTCGCTCCAGCTCGCCCTCGCGCAGTGGCCCGTACCGCCCCGTCACCACGAACTTGCCGCCGGGCGCGAGTGTCGCGAAGCCAGCGGCCGCCAGGCCCTTCTCGATCGCCTTGATCGATCCGCCCGGCGACCAGCTGACCCGGGTCTCGAACGCCGCTCCTGCTCCGTGACCGCGGGGCAGTGCCTCGAGCCAGGTCCGCATCGATGGATGGCTGACGTCGGGCGGCGTGGGCGCCTTCCTCTCGGTGCGCGGGAGCCCGTTGCGCATGCCCTCCGTGGGCAGCCGGAAGCCCAAGACCGGCGCGCCGGCGACGACCAGGTCCGCAGCAGCGACGACGTCCGCGGCCGCCTCGTCGGTGGTGAGGACCCTGGCCCCACCGATGCCCTCCGCGATGGCATGGGCGATCGCCGCCGTGTTGCCCCAGAACGACTCGTAGACCACCAGCGCGTTCACGGCGCCTCGACCTCCATCTGCTGCCGTCGGTGGGCCGACGGGCGACGCCAAGTCCAGGTGATCCCGCCGTCAAGGTCAAGGGCCGTTCTGCCAAGCCGGGCGGCAGTCTGCGTTTGACGCACTGCGGGACGGCCCTGATGCTGGTCCCGTGCCCGCACTCGACGCTCCCGCGGCGCTCTCCCGGCCCATCGTCGCCGACGGCGCGATGGGAACCGCGCTGTTCGACGCGGGCATGCCCGCGGGCGAGGCGCCCGAGTCCTGGCTGCTCACCACGGCCGGCGCCGAGGCGATCACCGGGGTGCACCGGAGCCATGTCGAGGCCGGTGCCCGGATCGTCCTCACCTCCAGCTTTGGAGCGAACCCGCTTCGCCTGGCCGGGTCGGCCCTCGAGGGGCGCAGCGACGAGGTCTGCCGGGCAGCGGTCGCGGCCGCGCGGGCGGCCGTGGCGCCGGGCGTGATCCTCGCCGGCAGCCTGGGACCCACGGGTGGGGTGCTGGCGCCCTACGGGGACCTCGATGAGGGCGTCGTGCGGGCGGCCTACGCGCAGGAGGCCGCCTCGCTGGTCGCGGCGGGCGTCGAGATCCTGTGGGTGGAGACGATGATGGACCTGCGCGAGGCCGTTGCGGCCGTCGATGGCGCCCGCGAGGCCGCGCCGGGTGTCCCGGTCATCGCGACCCTGGTGTTCAAGCGCGGCCGCACGATGTTCGGTGACACGCCGTCCGCCGCCGCCATCACGCTCGCCGAGCACGGGGCGGCCGGCGTCGGTGCCAACTGCGGGGACGGGTTCGGCTCGGTGGAGGAGGTTCTCCCCGCCCTGGTTGCCGCGGCCCCCGGCCTCCACGTGATCGCGAAGGCCAATGCCGGAGTGCCGGTCCGCCAGCCGGACGGGACGACCACCTATCCGGGAACCCCCGACGAGGCGGCGGGCTATGCGCTCAGGGCGGCCGATGCCGGGGCGACGATCATCGGTGGCTGCTGCGGGACCACCGCGGACCACGTGGTGGCGATCGCCGCCGCGCTCCGGTAGGACGCGCGCCGCGGCAGTACGACGCGGGCCCGGGACACTTCGCCCGGCCGCCCCGTGACAACTTCGGCGCCACGCGGGAGCAACGGCACTCCCCCGGCAGCCGGGGAGGGCAGGACCATGGCCCCCAACAGCCCGCCAAGCCACGTCCAGTCGGGAGGAATCGTGCCCACCATCAGCCAGGCCACCGATGACTTCCTGGCCCAGCGCCGCATCGCCGTCGTCGGCGTCTCGCGCGAGCCCGGGGGAAAGCACGGCGGCAACGTCGTCTACCAGCGCCTGAAGGACCGCGGCTACGAGGTCTTCGCGGTGAACCCCAACGCGGAGACCGTGATGGGCGACCCCTGCTTCCACGACCTCGCGTCGATCCCCGGCGGCGTGGATGCGGTGGTCATCGCGACCGCGCCGGATGTCACGCCGTCGGTCGCCAGTGAGTGCAAGGAGCTCGGCATCACGCGGGTCTGGATGCACCGCGGGTTTGGCGGCGGCAGCGTGTCCAAGGAGGCCCACGCCTACTGCCGGGAGAACGGCATCGCCTCGATCGCCGGTGGCTGTCCGCTCATGTACGGGCCCACCTCGGACGGCGGTCACCGGTTCATGCGCTCGATGCTGGGCCTGTTCGGGAAGCTGCCGAAGGACGCCTGAGGGGCCCGCCCGGTGAGGCGGGCGCGCGGGCCGGGTCGGGTTGCCGCCCTCCACCCTCCAGGGCCTAGAGTTCGCGCATGAGCCATCTGCCACCGCCGGCCGCCCATCCCGTAACCCCCGCCGCCGCGGGCTTCTCGATGCCACCAGAGTGGGCACCCCACGCCGCAACGCTCATGGCCTGGCCCTGCCGCACGGAGCTTTGGGGAGGCCTCCTCGGCGATGCGAAGCGCGACTACGCGGCCATGATCCGCGCCGTCGCAGCCTTCGAGCCCGTCCTCGTGGTCTGCCCGCCCGGCCACGCGGCCGAGGTCCGCGACACCTGTGGCGGCCCCGCGTCCCGGGTCGAGGTCATCGAGCTCCCCATCGACGACAGCTGGACCCGTGACAACGGCCCGGTCTTCGTGCGCAGCGCGGCCGGAGAGGTGGCCGCGGTCAAGTTCGGGTTCAACGCATGGGGCGACCGCTGGCATCCCCACGACGACGACTCCCGCCTGCCGGAGCGCATCGCGGCCCGCCTCGGCGTTCATCTGTTCGAGGCCCCGCTGATCCTCGAGGGCGGCTCGATCACGGTGGACGGGGACGGGACCGTGCTCACCACGGAGCAGTGCCTGCTCAATCCCAACCGCAACCCCGGGATGTCGCGCGAGACGGTGGAGCGGCACCTGCGCGACTACCTGGGCGTGACCAGGGTGATCTGGCTGCCGTTCGGACACGAGACCGACAGTGGCCCCGAGGGCACCGACGGCCACGTCGATGGTATTGCTGCCTTCCTGGCCCCGGGTCGCGTCCTCCTGGACGTGCGCGAGGATCCCGCCTCACCCGAGCACGCGAGCGGGCGGGCAAACCTTGCCGCGCTGCGTGCGGCGCGCGACGCCCGTGGTCGCGCGATCGACATCGCCCGGTTCGACCCGGGTCCGGGGGTGCTCGTTCCGTATGCCAACCACTACGTCGTCAACGGCGGCGTCATCGTGCCCCTCGGTGCGGGCGGGCCGGCCACGGCGACTGATCAGGTGGCGGCAAGGGCCGCGGCGGAGGCTGACGAACGCGCGCTGGCATTCCTGGCGTCGGTCTACCCTGACCGCGAGGTCGTGGGGGTCCCCGGTGGTGTGTTCGACGCGGGTGGCGGCGGGCCGCACTGCATCACGCAGCAGATCCCTGCATGATGGCGGCCGGCCCAGATGCTGGAGGAGCAATGACCCCGCCCGAGATCCGTTCCTGGCTCATCGACATGGACGGCGTGCTCGTCCATGAGGAGACCGCGATCCCGGGGGCGGGCGCGTTCCTGGCTCGCCTGACCGAGCTGGGCATGCGCTACATGGTCATGACCAACAACTCCATCTACACGCCGCGTGACCTCGCCGCGCGGCTGCGGGCCAGCGGGCTGGACGTCCCCGCGGAGAGCATCTGGACGTCCGCGCTGGCGACCGCGAGGTTCCTGCGCAAGCAGCGGCCGGGCGGCTCGGCATTCGTCATCGGTGAGGCCGGCCTGACCACGGCCCTGCACGACGCCGGGTACACGCTGGCCGAGCGCGATCCTGACTACGTGGTCCTGGGCGAGACCCGCACCTACAGCTTCGAGCGTGTGACCCGCGCGATCCGCCTGGTGGCAGGCGGAGCCCGCTTCCTTGCCACCAACCCGGATCCCACGGGGCCCACGCCGGACGGGCCCGTGCCCGCGACCGGTGCCGTGGCCGCGCTCATCAGCCGGGCGACCGGCGTGGAGCCCTACTTCGTGGGCAAGCCCAACCCGCTGATGATCCGCAGCGCGCTCAACGCCATGGACGGCCACTCGGAGACGGCGGCCGTCATCGGGGACCGGATGGACACGGACGTCAAGTCGGGCCTCGAGGCGGGGATGCACACGGTCCTGGTGCTGACGGGCTCGACGGCTGCCGCCGAGGTCGGCCGGTATCCCTTCCGACCGTCGCAGATCGTCGACTCGATCGCGGACCTCACCGGCGACCTCCGCTAGCGGACCAGCCGGCGGATCCGGGCCCGGGACCAGCTGGCCCCCCGGGACTTCCGTACCGTGGACCGGGCCCGCGCCGCTGGGCTAGGGTCAGGGCACACCAGAGACATCTGGAGGTGTCCAATGCCTGCCACGCTCAGCCACAAGCTCGCCGGGGCCACGCCCCGCGGTGCCTCAGCGTCAGGGCAGGGGGTCGTCGAGTACGTCCTGATCCTGGCCCTCGTCGCGATGATCACCATCACCGGGGCGATCTTCCTGGGCGCCCAGACCTCGGACACCTTGTCCGATGCCGGGGGCCAGATCGAGACGATCTCCGGAACCGAGGTGGAGGCGACGACGCCGCCCTCGGATTACACCACGAGGAAGGCCTGCCGGGCTGCCGGTTACACCTGGGTCGCCAAGAAGAAGAAGGTCGCGGCGCACTGCGCCGAGTAGCCAGAGCGCCTAGCAGCCTCAGCGCCCAGGAGCCAGCGCCTTCGATGCCCCGCCGCATGCCCGCGGGGTCGCGGCGCGGCCCGGCCCGTTACCCCCGTGCCTGCACCTTCGCCCAGGTGTCCTTGAGCGTCAGGGTGCGGTTGAAGACCAGGGCCCCGGCCGCCGAATCCGGGTCTGCGCAGAAGTAGCCCAGGCGCTCGAACTGCACGGTTGCGCCGACCGGCACCTCGGCCAGCGACGGCTCCACGAGCGCGCCACGGACCACGGTCTCGGACTCGGGATTCAGGTCCGCGAACAGGTCGCCATCCGCCCCGGGATCGGGTCGGCTGAAGAGGTGGTCATAGAGCCTCACCTCGGCGGGCACGGCGTGCGCGGCAGACACCCAGTGCAGGGTTGCCTTGGGCCGCCGGCCGTCCGGCGAGTCGCCGCCACGCGTGGCCGGGTCGTAGGTGCAGCGGAGCTCGACCACGTTGCCGGCATCGTCCTTGACCACCGAGGTGCAGGTGACGAAGTAGGCGCTCCGCAGCCGCACCTCGCGGCCAGGTGCCAGCCGGAAGAACTTGGGCGGCGGCTCCTCCATGAAGTCGTCGCGCTCGATCCACAGCTCGCGCCCGAACTCGACCTTGCGGGTCCCGGCGGACGCATCCTCGGGGTTGTTGACGACGTCCATCAGCTCGGACGTGCTCTCGGGGTAGTTCTCGATCACGACCCTGAGCGGGTTGAGCACCCCGAAGCGCCGCGGGGATGTGCGATTGAGCACTCCACGCACGGCGTACTCCAGCTGGCCGAACTCCACCACGGAGTCCGCCTTGGCGACGCCGATCATCGCCGCGAAGTCGCGGATGCCCTCGGCCGGGAATCCCCGGCGGCGGATGCCCGCGATCGTGGGCATGCGCGGGTCGTCCCAGCCCCTTACGTGCCCCTCGTTGACGAGCTTGAGCAGGACGCGCTTGGACAGGACCGTGTGCGTCAGGTTGAGCCGGGCGAACTCGTACTGGCGAGGGCGTGACGGGACGGGGAGGTTGTCGATGCACCAGTCGTAGAGGGGACGGTGGTTCTCGAACTCCAGGGTGCAGATGGAGTGCGTGACGCCCTCGATCGCGTCGGACTGGCCGTGCGCGAAGTCGTAGGTGGGGTAGATGCACCAGGCATCACCCGTGCGCGGATGCTCGGCGTGCACGATCCGGTACAGCACGGGATCGCGCAGGATGATGTTGGGCGCGGCCATGTCGATCCGGGCACGCAGGACGCGCGCCCCGTTCGCGAACTCGCCGGCGCGCATGCGCTCGAACAGGTCCAGGCTCTCCTCGACGGGCCGCTCACGCCAGGGCGAGTTGCGGCCAGGCTCGGTGAGCGTGCCGCGGTGCTCGCGGATCTCGTCGGCGCTGAGGTCGTCGACGTAGGCGTTGCCGGTCTGGATCAGGTGGACGGCCCAGGCGTAGAGCTGCTCGAAGTAGTCCGACGCGTGGTAGAGGTGCTCGCCCCAGTCGAAGCCCAGCCAGCGCACGTCGGCCTCGATGGCGTCGATGTACTCCTGCTCTTCCTTGACCGGGTTGGTGTCGTCGAAGCGCAGGTGGCAGCGGCCCCCGAAGTCGGCCGCGATGCCGAAGTTGAGGCAGATGGACTTGGCATGCCCGATGTGAAGGTAGCCGTTGGGCTCCGGCGGGAACCGGGTGACGATTGTCCCGTGGCGCCCGGCGCGCAGGTCGGCGGCCACGATGTCACGGATGAAGTCGGTTCGATCCGGGGTGGGGGAGGGGGTCTCGTTGCTCACCGGGGCGGCGCTCCTGGCTCATGGGCTGGCAGGACACGCGTCTCGCGCGGCGGCTGCACCACACTCCCCGAGGGAGTTGGCTGGCGCGCCAGGATTCGAACCTGGAACCCCCTGATCCAGAGTCAGGTGCCATACCGTTAGGCCACGCGCCAGCGACCGCCCGGAATGGTACCGCATCGGCGCGAGAGGGGGCCATCCCAGGACCCGGCCCTGGCACCGCGTGAACCGGGGGCCGCGGGCGTCCGAGGGTCAGGCGGGCTCGACGACCGGGAAGCCCTCGCGTTCCGCCGCTCGGGCAAGCCGGGGGTCGAGGGTCACGAACGGCAGTCCGTTGGGGCTCTCGCCGGCGCCGACGATCGCCGCCGCAAGCTGGAAGGCATCGCCTGCCTGGAGCACGTGCGTCCGGAGCAGCCGCAAGGCCAGGACCCGGACCCGCTCCGACGGGCGAACCTCCCCTGACGCCCCGGCGAGGATGGCCAGACGATCCGCGGCGGCCGCAACGTCCTGCGGAGCGATGCGCCCTTCGCGCTCGAGCCGTGCAAAGGCCAACGTGCACTCGACCCCGGTGCCCCACCACAGCAACAGCTCCGGGTCACGTCCGAACTCCGCCGTTGCGGCGGCGCTGGCCGGCTCGGTGACGAGCAGCGGCACGATGGCCGAGGTGTCCCAGAACCTCATCGTCCTTCGCGCCGCTCTTCGATGATGATGTCCACCGCGCTGAGACCCTCGCCACGTACCGTCGGGCCAGGCTTCCGGATCAGGTCGAGCGGGAGCTTCGCCCGTCCCGCGCCTGATGATCCCGGCGCGCTCCAGGCGGGCCATCCTGTCATCCAGGTCCACGCGCGCGCTCATCGGCTCGAGCACGGCCACCGGGATGCCGCGGTCCGTGATGACGATGGACTCGCCCGCCCTGACCCGGTCGATGTAGGAGCTGAGACCGTTCTTGACCTCGGTGATCGTGGCCCTCGTCATGATGGCCAGAATGGCCAGATCGAGGTGGCCTACCAGCGCGATGTCCGAGCCCGCGCTGCGGCGGCCCTGACGGCGGCGAGCCTCGCGCTGCGGCGGGCCCTGACGGCGGCGAGCTCGCGCTTCTGGAGCATCGCTCTCTCGCTGGGCGGGGCAACCGGCGCGCCCCGCAACGGAACTCCCGCCCGGCGGCGCACCGGATGCACCAAGGGCGAGTCTGTGCAACAGCTTGCCCGCCGGGCGGGGAATCTGTTCCGCCGTGCGCCCGTTGCACCGCCGGGCGCCGTTGCGTGCCCCGGCAAGCTCCCTCAGGCTGCCGCGGCAAGCTACCTCAGGCCGCCCCGGTCAGGCTCCCTCAGGCTGCCCCGGTCAGGCTGCCCCGGTCAGGCTGCTCCGGCCCCGCTCCTTGCCGGAACGGCGTGGATCCCGCGCCGCGCCGCCCGCGCGACACCGTCTGAGAGCGCATCGGCCAGCGCCGCCCCGAGCTGGACCCACTCGGTCAGGAAGGCGTCGTGCCCCTTCACCGACTCCAGCTCGCGGTACGTGGCGTCGACGCCGGCCTCGGTCGCATCACCCACCAGTGCCTGGACCTGCACCGGGCCGTACAGGATGTCGCCCTCGATGCCCAGGCCGGTGAGGCCCGCGTCCGCCGTCGCGAGCGCGCGGAACGCCTCCACGATCCCGCCCCGGCCGCGGCCCACGTCGTGGCCGTCCATGACCCGCACGAGGACCCGGTAGGTCTCGGCGTCGAAGCGGTCTGCGAGCTTGTCGCCCTGGTGGTCGAGATACGAATTCACCGCGAACCGCCCGTCCGCCTGCAGAGAGCGGCCGAAGCGTGCACCGAAGTCGGCCTCGGAGCGATAGGTGGTCATCGCCAGCTGGCGGGCGATCGTGAGGCCGTCCTCGCCCAGGCGGTCGAGGATCTCGAGCTGGATGTGGTTCCAGGCGATGGCCAGACCACCCGTGGCGGCGGGCGCCGCGACGGGCAGCACGTGGTTGACGCGATCGGGCCGCTCGAGGGCAACCTCCAGCGCGATCATGCCGCCCAGCGATCCGCCGGAGACGAGGGCGAAGCGGTCGATGCCCAGCCGGTCCGCCAGCGCCCACAGGACCCGTGCCTCGTCGCGCGCGGTGGGCTGGGGGAACGCGGCGCCGAAAGGTTCGCCGGTCTCCGGGTCGAGGGTCGTGGGCCCCGTGGACCCGTACCGGCCGCCGAGCAGGTTGGCGCACAACACGCCAACCCGGTTGGTGTCGAGGGCCCGCCCGGGCCCGATGACGGGCGCCCACCAGTCGCCGGCCGCGTCGGCCGACCCGGTGAGCGCGTGGATCACCAGCACCTGCGGCGCATCGGGCCCGGGGCCGTCGTGCCGGTAGGCGATGGTGACGGGGAGGCTCGCTCCGCTCTCGAGGTCGATGACCCCGAGGTCGACGGATTCGAGCCGCCCGGTCCCGAGTCCCGGGAGGGCGCTGCCTCCCGGGACGCTCTTCTCGTCTGGCGCCATGGCGGGGCCTACCCGATCGCGACCGGCTCGGCCGGGGACGCGGTCGCAGCGCGGAGGGCCTGGTCGAGGTCGGCCAGGATGTCATCGACGTGCTCGATGCCGACCGAGAGCCGGATGAGGTCCGGCGTGACGCCCGTGCTGAGCTGCTCCTCGGTCCCAAGCTGCTGGTGCGTGGTCGAAGCCGGGTGGATGATGAGGCTCTTCGCGTCGCCCACGTTGGCGAGGAGGCTGAACAGCTTGACGCTGTCGATCAGCCGCTGGCCGGCCTCGGCACCGCCCTTGATGCCAAAGGTGACGAGCCCGCCGTATCCGCCCTTGAGCGCGCGCTGCGCGATGACGTGGGTGGGGCTCGAGGCCAGGCCCGGGTAGCTGACCCACTCGACCTCGGGGCGGTCCTGGAGCCACTGGGACACCGCGAGGGCGTTCGTGCTGTGGCGCTCGATCCGCAGCGGGAGCGTCTCCAGCCCCTGGATCAGCTGCCACGCGTTGAACGGGCTGAGCGCCGCCCCCAGGTCCCGCAGGCCCTGGACGCGGAGCTTGAGGATGAACGCGAGGGGACCGAACGCCGCGGCGTAGGACACGCCGTGGTAGGACGGGTCCGGATCGACGAAGTCCTCCTTGAAGCGCGGGGCATTCGCCCAGTCGAACTTGCCGCCGTCGACGACCACGCCGCCGATCACCGTCCCGTGCCCGCCGATCCATTTGGTGGCGGAGTGGATGACGATGTCCGCACCCAGCTCGAGCGGGCGGCACAGGAGGGGTGCGCATGTGTTGTCCACGAGGAGCGGGAGGCCGTGGGCATGCGCGACGTCGGCCACGCCGCTGATGTCCGCAACGTCGAGGCGCGGGTTGCCGATGGTCTCGAGGTACAGGGCGCGGGTGTTGTCGTCGATGACCGCCGCGTAGTTCGCGGGATCGGACCCGTCCACGAAGCGGACCTCGATGCCCAGCTTGGGCAGGGTGTAGTGGAACAGGTTGTAGGTGCCGCCGTAGAGGCTGGAGCTGCTGACGATGTTCTGGCCGGACCGGGCGATGTTGAGGATCGCCAGGGTCTCGGCGGCCTGTCCCGAAGCCAGGCCGAGGGCTGCGACGCCGCCCTCGAGCGCGGCAACCCGCTCCTCGAACACGCCCGTGGTGGGGTTCATGATCCGGGTGTAGATGTTCCCGAACTCCTGGAGCCCGAACAGGCGTGCCGCGTGGGCGGCATCGTCGAACACGTAGGAGGTCGTGGCGTAGATCGGGACCGCGCGGGCGTTGGTCGTGGGGTCGGGGGTCTGGCCGGCGTGGAGGGCCTGGGTCTCGGGGCGCAGCGCGCCCAGGTCATTGGGGTTGAAGCTCATGTCGATCGCTCTCCGGTGATGTCGTCGTCGGGTGGTGGTGTCGTCGAGGGGCCCTGAGGGTCTGGCTCGGCGGCTACCCGTCGTATGGACCGGAGAACAACAAAGCCGCGAACCTCGCTGGTTCGCGGCCCCGGGACCTCGGCTCCGAGATCCCCGCTGTCACTGGCTGAAGCTCAGCGCGGAGAAACTCGGCGCCCGTCCTCCGAACGACGGGGCCGCCCACGCATGCACATCAGCCAGGAGACGGTGGTGTGGCTCATCAGGCCGCGGAGCATGCAGGACCGGCAGGGCGCCCGTCAAGGTCCCGCGCAGGCCGCAACCGAAACGCAACGGTGAGCCGGCTGCAATTCGGGCGCACGTCTAAGGAGTTCCCCAATGCGCGGAGGCGGTCGAGTCCCGACGATGGCCTCGCCCGGTCGATGACGAGATCCCGGCGTAGCAGGAGTGGAGGAAGACACATGGTGACATCCAGCGTGGCCCGGCGGATCCGGCGTACAGGAGCCGTCTTCGCGACCGTCCTGGCGTTGTCGATGATCGCGGTGCCCGTGGCCACGGCTGCATCCCCGGTGACAACGCCGCTCGAGATCGATCCGCCGCTCGTTCTCGATGCGGGAACCGTGTGCGCCGACGAGATGCAGTTCGTGAACCTCGCGCTCAAGGGGAGCCAGACCGTGTTCCCGCCGGACCGGCGCGGGACCCAGGTGACGGTGATGAGCGGCGTGGGAAGGTCGCGCGTGACCGACGTGACGAACGGGCACACGTACGACTTCAAGGGTGCATTCCTGATCACCTACGTGACGGCCGCGGATGGCTCCGTCAGGGTCGACGCGGTTGGCAATGACATCGTGAGCTGGTACCTGCCGGGTGACCAAAGCGTGATCGGCGATGGGTTCTTCCGCACGGTTGGACACCTCACGGAGTGGTACTCGGCCGACGGAGAATACCTGCGCAATGCGTTCCACGGTCATGCCGTGGACCTCTGCGCCAGGCTTGGCAGCTCCTGAAATTCGCCCCCGCGGAGGGCAGCTCCGCATCTGACCGGCACCCGGACGTGGGCTCCGCCTGCGTCCGGGCGTGGCCGCGATTGCCCCCTTGTTCGATGCCGATGGCAAGAGGAGAATGGCGCCCTCACAGAGGGGGCCACGTTGTCGTCACCCGCGCGTCACGATCGTTCGGCCATCCTTGGCCGCGATAGGGATCGAGACCGTGTCGTGGCGCTGCTCGAGGAGCACCGGCTCGTCACGCTGACGGGGCCGGGTGGCATCGGCAAGACGACGCTTGCCCGGTCGGTCCTTGCCCAGTCGGGCGGGGCGGACACATGGTTCATCGACCTGTGGCCGGTCGAGCGAGAGCCCGAGGTGCCCCATGCCGTCGCGGCGGGCCTCGTGCTGGTCGTCACCGAGGCGGAGGACGCCGAGACCGCCATGCTGGCGTACCTCCGGGCGCGGCCGGCACTCCTCGTGCTGGACAACGTCGAGCATCTGCCGGGCCTCGGCCGGCGTGTTCACGAATGGCTCGCCGAAGCGGCGGACCTGCGGATTCTCGCCACCGGCCGAATGCCCCTCGGCGTCCCGGGCGAACAGGAGTTCCCGGTCTCCGGGATCGCGCTCCCGCGCGGAGACACGCCAGACGAGGTCGAGGCATCTCCGGCCGGCCGCCTGTTTCTGGATACGGCCCGTCGCCTAGGTGCCCTCGAGGTCGTGGACGCCGCGACGGCCGGCGACCTCGCCGTCCTGCTCCGCCGGCTCGATGGGATGCCGCTTGCGATCGAGCTCGCGGCGGGACGGAGCCGCGTCCTGACGCCATCGGGACTCCTTCGCCGTCTCGACGACCCCACCGTCGTCGCCGCCGGCTCGACCCACGACGGGGACGCCCGCCATGCATCCCTTGACCGTGTGCTGGCGATGACCCTGGACCTCCTGCCCGGTCCCCAGCGCCGGCTCCTGGCTGCCCTGTCCGTGTGCCCCGGCTCGTTCGACATGGAGGTCGCCGGGGCGCTCGCGCCGGACATGCCGATCGTCCCCGCGATGGACCTGCTTCTTGCTGCCGGGCTCGCGCGGCGGGACGGGGACATCGCCGGCGAGACCCGATTCGGCCTGCTCGAGACGGTCCGCACCAGGATGGCGCGCGAGCTCACGCCGGCCGATCGTGCCGTCACCGCCGAGCGCCACGCGGGTGCCGTGCTCTCGATGGCTGAGCGCGCCGTGCCCGAGTGGATCTCCGACGAGCGACGCGCGGTGGCCCGGTTTGTCGCGGAGGACGACAACATCGCGGCGGCGGTCGAGTGGGCGACCGAGCACGATGCCGCCCTCGGACTCCGTCTGCTCGCGGCCTTCGATCGTCGAGCCCAGGGAGGCGTCCAGCTCGAACGGTCCGTGCGTTGGCACAGGACGTTGCTGGCCGCGGCCCGACCGGATGATCCGCTCCGGCTCATCGTCACCAGCTCGCTGCTTCGACTCCTGACGCGCTACGCGGGGCCGCGGGAGGCCCTGACGCTCGAAAGCGAGGTGCTGGCAGAGATCGACTCGCAGCCGCGTCCTGTCCGGCGCGGGATCTACCTGCGTCTTGCCCATGCCTACTACGCCCTGGGCGATGCGCGTGCAACGGCACGCTTCAGCAAGCTTGCGAGCGCTGCCGCAGACGATCCGGACGACGCCGCCGCGCTGCGCCTGGACGGCGAGGCGCAACTGGCATGGGTCGTGGACCAGGATGCGGAGCAAAGCGCATCGCTCTACAGGCTCGCGGCTGCCGCAGATGCCCGGGCAGGGAGGGTCACCAATCGGGCGATCGAGCTGTTCAAGGCGGCCCTCGCCGAGCTTCGCGCGGGACGGCCGGCGTCTGCAGCTTCCGCTGCGCGCGAGGCCGTCGGTCTCTCGCCGCCCGGGAACGGGCGCGCCTTCGCGGGGTCCATCCACGTGTTCGCGCTCGCCGAGCTGGGTGACATCGGATCCGCCCGGGAGTCATTGGCGGCCGCCTGGCACGAGGTGGAACAGGAGGCTCGCATCGACCGCATCGAGGTGCTCGAGGCGGCCGTGGCAATGATCGCGGCCGAAGGTCGACTTGCGGCTGCGATCACCGCGCTTGCCGTCGCCGACCGGGATCGCCCGGCGACTGGCTGGCAGCGCGACCCGCACATCGCATTCCTGCTCGATCGCTGGCGTCAGCGGGCCGTCCGGTCGCTCGGGTCGATGCAGGTGAGCCTCGCAGCAGGCGACGCCGCAACGAGGACGATCGAGGACGTCATGGCCGACACGTTCCGGTCACCCGAGCGCCCCCTGATCGTCTACGGGGCGAGCATGGTCGAGCGCCTCACGCCGCGGGAGGTCGAGGTCCTGGCCCTCGTCGCCGATGGTCGATCTGATGGTGAGATCGCGGCCGAGTTGTTCATCAGCCCGAAGACCGCGTCGGTCCACGTGGCCAACATCAAGGGCAAGCTCGGGCTCGACTCGAGGCTCCAGGTGGCGCTCCACGCGAGGGAGATCGGCATCTTCGGGGGCCCGGAGCCCGCTGTCCACTGACCCTGGGCTGGGGTTGCTGTCCCCGGCCCTGGGTCCTGTCCCCGGCCCAGACCTGTCCACTGACCCCGGCCAGAGTCCTGTCCACTGACCCCGGCCCAGAGTCCTGTCCTGGGCCACCCGAGCCAGGGCACGCGAGGGAGGGCGGGTGCGGCAGCGACACGTCGCAACCGACACGTTGACCCTCCTGTTAGCGTTCGCTCCCCAGCGGACGGTCGGCCCCTGCGTCCGGCCGGGGACGATGGAGGCGGACGTGTCCACGGTCATCGGTGGTTCGGACATCCTGCGCGAGACGCGCTGGCTGGCGATCGTCATCATCCCGTTCCTGGCGATCGCCTTCGTGATCCTGTACGGGTTTCCCGCCGACACCGAGCTTCTGTTCGCCTGGAACATCAAGCCGCCAATGACGGCGATGATGCTCGGCTCGGCCTACGCGGGCGGCGTCTGGTTCTTCTGGCGCGTGTACCGCGCTCGGGCCTGGCGCGAGGTCAAGGTGGGGTTCCCGGCGGTCGGCACGTTCGCAACGCTGCTGGGCATTGCCACCATCCTGCACTGGGACCGGTTCATCCACGACGCCCTGGCCTTCTGGCTGTGGGTGATCCTCTACTGGACGACCCCGTTCCTCGTGTTCGGGACGCTGTACCGCCAATTGCGCGTTGACGCCGATCCACATGTGGCGGAGCCGGTCCTGCCGACTGCAGCCAGGATCGCCTTCGGGCTCATCGGCGGGTTCATGGTCGTGGTGGCGGTGGCGCTGTTCCTCGCCCCGGAGGCGTTCATCCCCTCCTGGCCCTGGCCGCTCACGCCGCTCACCGCGAGGGTGATGAGCGCCATGTTCGCGCTGCCCGGGATCGTGGGGCTCGGCATCGCGATCGATCCCCGCTGGTCGGTCGCGCGGATCGTCCTGGAGGCGCAGGTCGTCTCCATCGCCCTGATCCTCGGCGGCGCCATGCGAGACCGTGGGAGCATCGACTTCGGGTCGCCGATGGCGTGGGTGTTCGTGGGTGGATTGAGCGTGTTCCTGGCGGGCCTGGTGATCCTGTTCGCGGTCATGGTGCGCGGACAGCGGCCGGCCGCCTGACCGCCCCGGGCCCCTCCGGCGTGTGAGAAGGCCCGCCGTCGCCGGCGGGCCTTCGAGCTGCGAGAGCGGCGGGAGGGTCAGCCGCTGGTGCCGGCCGACGGAGTCGGCGTGGCGCTCGGGGCGGTGCCGTCGGGGGCCGCGCCGTCCCAGTCGCCGCCCGGGCCGCCGTGGAAGCCGCCGCCGTGACCGCGGCCGCCGCCCATGAGGCCGCGCCCGAGGGCCTGGAGCTCATCGGTCGTGATCTGGCCGTCGGCCATGAGGCTGGTCATCTGCCGGAGCTGGCTGTCGGCGGGCAGCTGGTTGAACTCGTCCTGGGTGATCACGCCGTCGGCGAGGAAGCCCTGGAGCTGGGTGCGCTCGGCATCTCGAGCCGCGCGCTGGGCCGTGCGCTCGGCCACGAGCGCGTCCCGGATGGCCGTCTGCTGGGCGGCGGTGATGGTGCCCTTGGCGACGAGGTCGTCGAGGACTCCGGACAGCAGGGAGTCCTCGAAGTCGGGCTTGACGGTGGTGCCGGCCGACGGATCCGGGGTTGCCGACGGGGCGGCGGGGTCGGCGACGGTTGTCAGCGTCGAGCCGTCGCCCGATGTGGCCATGACCGCGCCGGCCGCGCCAACGAGGAGCAGGCCGGCGAGCGGGATGCCGATGGCGTTCCTGGTGAGCTTCACGAGTGCCTCCGGGGTGGGGACGCGCGTCGTCCGACGCGCCTGGAATGACTCCAGCCTCCGTCTGCCGGCTGAAGCCCCGCCGGGGAGCGGCTGTGAAGTGGCTGTGAACGGCGGCTGCCATGGGGACGCTTCGCCGCCGCGCACGCGGCAGGAATGGGAAGGCCCGCCGTTGCCGGCGGGCCTCGAGGCTGGATGACTGGGGAGGGTCAGCCGCTGGTGCCGGCCGACGGCGTGGGAATGGCGTCGGGGGTCTTGTCCTTGCCGGGCCAGCCGCCGCCGAAGCCGTGGCCACGGCCCTTGTCACCACCGAAGAAGAATCCGCCACGCCCGAGCGCCTTGAGCTCGTCGGTGGTGATCTTGCCGTCGTCCATCACGCCTGCCAGCTTGCGCAGGTAGCTGTCCGCGGGCAGCTTGTCGAACTCCGCCTTGGTGATCACGCCATCCGCGAGGAAGTCCTTCACCTGCTGCCAATCGGCCTTCGCCTTCTCCATCGCGGCCTTGCGGGCTTCCAGGCGGGCGGTCTGCTCGGCAGCCACGGCATCGAGGACGGCCGTCTTCTGGGCAGCGGTGATCGTGCCCTTGGCGACGAGTGCGTCGAGCGCGTCCGTCAGGGCGGTGTCGACCTTGACGGGCCTCTTGGTCGCGTCCGGGGACGATGTGGGGGTGGCGGTGGGGGCAGCGGGAGCCTGGGCCGCCGGGGCGGGCGAGTCGCCTGACGTTGCCATGACGGCACCGGCCGCGCCGACGAGCAGGACGATCGCGAGCGGGATGCCCACGGTGGTGGTGTTGAGCTTCATTCGATGCCTCCGGTGAGCGGCGTGTCGACGGGCGACGGCCCACGGTCACTGATTGGGCATGGTGACTCTACGCCCGTTGCCCGGCTGTTGGGAACCCCGTTGGCGCGCAGGCGCACCACCAATGTCGCCCCACCGCCCGGCGTGGGTTCGTGCCACATGCGGCCGTCGTGGGCCGCGACGATCGCGGCGACGATGGCCAGGCCGAGGCCGACTCCACCCCGGTCGCGGGACCGTCCCGGGTCAGCGCGATAGAAGCGGTCGAACACGTGTGGCGCGTCGACGGGGTCCACGCCCGGACCATGATCCACGACGCGCATCTCGGCCTGGCGATCCACGCTGCCGAGGACGATCTCCACCGGCGTTGCCGGGCCCGTATGAACCCGGACGTTGGCGAGCAGATTTGCCACCACCTGGCGCAGGCGATCTTCGTCGCCGAGGACCGTGATCGGGTGGTCGATGTGGCCCGTTACCGGCCGGCCGGGCTCGATCGCGCGCATGTCCGCGACGGCATCGTCCGCGATGCGGGCCAGGTCCACCGGATCGCGGCGGATGGGTCGCCCCTGGTCCAGGCGGGCGAGCAGCAGCAGGTCTTCGACCAGGGCGGCCATGCGCCGGCTCTCGGCCCCGATCCGATCCATGGCCGTGTCCAGGGCCTCGCGGTCGGCCAGGCCGCCCGCCCGGTACAGGTCGGCGTAGCCGCGCACCGTGGTCAATGGCGTGCGCAGCTCGTGAGACGCGTCCGCGACGAACCGCCGGAGCCGGTCCTCGCTCCATTCCCTGGCGGCGAGGGCGCCGCGCTGCTCGGCGAAGGCCGTCTCGATCTGGTCCAGCATGCTGTCGAAGGCCGTTCCCAATCGCCCGACCTCGGTCGCATCGTGGGGGACTCCGGCGCGATGCGACAGGTCCCCGGCCGCGATCTGGTCGGCGGTCGCGGCGATCCGCTCCAGGGGCAGCAGGTCGCGCCGGATGACCAGCCAGGCGACCGCCACGAGCCCGCCCGTCGCAAGGGCGCCGACGACCAGCATGGTGCGCAGGAGGGCGGCCTCGGCGGCTTCGACGCTTGTCATCGGCGCGGCGATCGCGACGATCTGGTCCGCCCGACCGCGAGTCGTGAGCACGCGATAGGACGTTGAGCCGTCCACGGCCGGTCGCTCCTCGATGCGCCCGAATGCCGAGTCCGGGATGCCTGACTCGTAGACGGGGAGCGCGGGCAGGGGATCGGGATCGGTCGAGAAGCCCGAGGGGACCGCGCGGCTCACGTTGCCATGCCGGTCGAGGCGCATCACGGCCAGGCGGCGGCCGGCCTCGGTATCGGAGTCGGTGAGCTCGGCGAGACGCTCGATGGGCCCGGCCTGGGCGGCAAGGGAGACGAGCTCGCGGTCGATGCGGTCGACGAGGGCCACGCGGGTCAGGCCCACGAGGAGGACGCCGGCGACGACAAGTGCGACGGCCAGCATCAGGGCAAGCGAGGCGAGCAGGCGGGTGCGCAGGCTCATCGGGCTTACCGGGTTCGTGCGGGTCATGGCCGGTCCACGATCCCGTCAGGCCGCGTCGTCGGCGCGCAGGACGTAGCCGAAGCCGCGCACGGTCCGGAGGATTCGTGGCCCGGCGTCGTCCACCTTCCGGCGCAGGTAGCTCACGTAGGTCTCCACGACGTTGTCCTCGCCGTTGAAGTCGTACTGCCAGACGTGATCCAGGATCTGCTGCTTGGACAGCACGCGCTCCGGGTTGAGCAGGAAGTAGCGCAGGAGGCGGAACTCGGTGGGGGAGAGGAGCGCTTCGCGGCCCGCGCGCCAGACCTGGTGACGATCCTCGTCCATCTCCAGGTCGCGGTAGCGGAGGCGGGGCGTCGCGTCCGTGTCGCCGCCGATGACACGACGGAGGAGGGCGCCGATGCGCAGCGTGAGCTCCTCGAGCGAGAACGGCTTGGTGACGTAGTCGTCCCCGCCGCGGACGAAACCGGTGACACGGTCGTCCTCCGAGTCGCGCGCGGAGAGGAAGATCACCGGGACGAAGTCGCGCGCGTCGCGCAGCCTGCGGCAGACCTCGAAGCCATCGATGTCAGGCAGCATCACGTCCAGCACGACCAGGTCCGGGGCGGCCGTGGCTGCCGCGTCGAGGGCCCCGAACCCCGACGACGCGACGGTGACCTGGTAGCCCATGTACCGGAGCGCGGTCGCGAGGAGCTCCCTGATCGCCGATTCGTCGTCCACCACGAGGATGTGGGCAGGGGTGACGTGCATGTACCCGATTTGATGCCCGGCTCCTGAGAGGTTCCTGTGAGGTCGCCGGGAACCTGGCGGGCTTCCAGGCTGCGGGCGTGCGGGGCTCGGGCACGTGCGACCGGGCTCGGGCACGTGCGATGCGGGCGCTCGGGCACGTGCGATGCGGGGCTCGGGCACGCGATCCCAGCGAGGCTCAGACACGGGCGGGGCTGGGGCTCGGCGCGATCCTCTCGCACGGCGGCGCGTGTGGGGCGATCTCCTCGCCCGGCGGCGCGTGTGGGGCGATCTCCTCGCCCGGCGGCGCAACCGGCGCGTCATGCGCCAGATCCCCCGCCCGGCGGTGCGCCCGTTGCACGACTCGGGCAGTTCGCGGGACAGGTAGCCTGCCCGGCGACGAATTCGTTTCGCGGTGCGCCCGTTGCACCGCTGGACGGGCACCGGGGTCACGGGCGCCACTGGACGGGCACTGGGGCCATGGACACCGGGGCCATCGGCACCGTGGCCGGCGGACACCGGGCCGGCGCTTGCTGCTTGGCACTGCGCGGAACCCGGACCGCGCGACGCGGAACCCAGGCTGCGCCATGCGGAACCCGGACCGCGCGAAGCGGAACGCGGGTGACGCGGCCAGGCGCGCCACGCGGAACCCGGACCGCGCGAAGCGGAACGCGGGTGACGCGGCCGCGCCCGACGTGCATCATCCGCGCATGTCAGACCTGCCCGCCTCGTTCCGCGCCTACGTCGTCGACCGCCCCGAGGGCGGCACCTTCTCCCGCGGCCCCCGCGACATGATCCCGGCGGACCTGCCCCCGGGCGAGGTCACGGTCCGCGTGGAATGGTCCGGCGTCAACTTCAAGGACGGTCTTGCCGCCCGCGAGGACGGCCGCGTGGCCCGCTCCTACCCGTTGATTCCCGGGATCGACCTGGCCGGAACCGTGGTTGCCTCGGACGACGCCGCGTTCCCTGCAGGCTCAAGGGTCCTCGCCAACGGTTACGAGATCGGGACCGGGCGCCACGGCGGGTACGGCGAGTTGGCCCGGATCCCGTCGGGGTGGGTGGTGCCGCTGCCGGACGGAATGGCGGCGCGGGACGCGATGGCGATCGGCACCGCCGGGTTCACTGCCGCGATGAGCGTCCAGGCGCTCGAGGAACGGGGCTTGCGTCCCGGAGACGGGCCCGTGCTGGTGACCGGAGCATCTGGCGGCGTGGGCTCCACGGCGGTCGCGATCCTGGCGTCCCGCGGCCACGAGGTGTGGGCGGCGACCGGCAAGGCGGACGAGGCCGGCCGGCTCATGGACCTGGGCGCAACCGGGATCCTGACCCGCGATGAGGTCACCGCGCCCGGCCGGCCGCTGGACTCGGCGCGCTGGGCGGGGGCCGTGGACACGGTCGGGGCCGCCACGCTGCCCTACGTGCTCCGGACGCTCAAGCCCGGAGGCGCGGTCGCGTCATCGGGAAATGCTTCCGGCGCCGACCTCCAGACGACCGTGTTCCCGTTCATCCTGCGTGGCGTGGCCCTGCTGGGCATGGACTCGGCGAACATGGCGATCGAGCCCCGCCGCGCCCTCTGGAACCGGCTCGCCACGGACCTGCTGCCCAGGGGCATCGCCGACGGCATCACGGAGGTGGACCTGGACACGGTCGAGCCAGCACTGGATGCGATCGTCGCGGGCAAGGCGCGGGGCCGGTGGGTGGTCAGCGTCTCGGGCTAGAGCTGGATCCCGTGAAGCGGGTCGCCGGGGGGACCCCATGCGCTGCCCGCACGCGGGCCGTGCCCGCCCGCACAGGACTAGCGATCGATCCCGCTCACCCGGGCAGCTCGCCCCGGAGCTGCGTCAACGCCCGTTCCAGCGGTTCGCGTGCCGCCGCAGCCGGGTACGGCGCGGCCTCGATCGCCGCCTCGATGTCGATCTCCCCCGTGTACAAGCGCCTCGCGAGGGCCGCAACGGACCGGAAGCCCTCCAGCGACGTCTCCACGAATGCCCGTCCGGCGTGGTCGCCGTGCCCTGGTACGACCACCGTGGCCTCGCCGGTCATCGCCAGGATCCCGTCGGCCGTCGCCGGCCAGTCCATCGGGAAGCCGTCGCCGAAGTAGGGCGTCGCGCCGTTCTCGAGCAGGTCACCCGCGCACAGCACGCCTGCGTCCGGGATCACGAGCACGATGTCATTGTCGGTGTGCCCGCGCCCGAGGTAGTCGAGCCGGATCTCGCGGCCGCCCAGGTCCAGCACGGCCGATCCGGTGAAGGTCCGGTCGGGCGGGTCGAGCACCACCTCGGCCAGCTCCTGGGCCATCGCCGGGATCTCGTCCGCCAGCGAGCTCCGGCGCGCCTCACCGTCCCGCTCGATCATGGCCACGGCCCGCTCATGGCCCCAGATGACGGCCGGCCGGAATACGTGGTTCCCAAAGGCATGGTCGTAGTGGCCGTGGGTGTTGACGACGATCCCGACCCGTGGCGAGCCGAGTGCGCGGAGGTCGTCCAGGATCTCGCGCGCCTGGGCGTGGGTCGTTCTGGTGTCCACGACCAGGGCCTGTCCGCCGTCGCCCAGGACGGCGACGATGTTCTGGTCGTAGAAGCGGTAGCGACGGACGAAGACACGGTCGCCGATCTCTGTCCAGCGGGTCGTCATGCGCGGATCCTATCCGGGCGCTGCTCCGACGGGCTACCCTGACGCGATGGACGCACCGGTCGATCCTTGGGGTCCGACGATCGGCACTGCGCGCATGGCGGACGGGACGAACCTGCGCACGCTGCACTGGCAGTCCGACGGCGAGCCATGGGCCGTGACGCAGACCGTCCACGGGCTGGGTGAGCACGGGGGTCGCTACTGGACCGTCGCCGATGCATTTACCGACGCCGGCATCGACACCTGGGCCTACGACCAGCGTGGCAACGGCGACTCGGAAGGATCCCGCGCGTACGTGGAGCGCTGGTCGATCCTCCATGACGACCTCCAGGCCAGGCTCACGAGTCTTCGCGAGGCGCACTCCGGCAGGCCGCTCGTCCTGTACGGCCATTCGCTGGGCGGTCTCATCGCCCTTGGCTACGTCTTCTCGGGACGAGACCGACCGCTGCCGGACCTGCTGGTGCTCTCCGCCCCCGCGCTCGATGCCGACCTGCCGGCATGGAAGCGGCGCATGGCGAGGATCCTGACCGGCGTCGTCCCGAAGCTGAAGATCGCGAACGACCTGCCAGACGGGGGCCGATCGCGCGACCGGACGGTCGATGCCGACGTGGCCGGCGACCCGCTGTGCGCCGACAAGTCGACGGTCCGCCTTGGCGCCGAGGGCTTCAAGGAGCAGGATCGTCTGCGCCGTGTCCTCCGCGGTCTCGCCGAGATGCCGGTCCCGACCTACGTCCTGCACGGCTCCTCCGATCCGATCGTCCCGCTCCGGGCGACCGACGTCTTCGACGACATGGGCAATGCGACGCGGCGGATCCACGGCGGGCTCCGTCACGAGTGCCATCACGAGCCCGAGCACGCCGAGGTCCTGGCCGAGGTGGTGGAGTGGGTGCGTGCCATGGCTCCGCCGGCCGTGTCCGACCCATCGGCCACGCCAGTCGACCCGGTCGGGGATCCTGAGCCTGGCGCTGAACCCCAGGCGGCTCCAGACCCGGAGCCCGTCCCGGCCGGGGTGTAGACTCCGCGCACAACCACATATCCGCCTCCGGGGAGCGCGCGACGCGCTGAGAGTGTGGCCCTCGAGCCACAGACCCGCGGAACCTGATCCGGTTCGTACCGGTGTAGGAAGCAGGCCCGCTCGGTTCCACGCCGTCCCCGGCACCCGGGGGCGGTGAAATCGTCCTCGGAAGGAACCGCGCCGCCGTGATGCACTCTTCCCGCCGTCTTCGTGCCGTCCTGGCGGCCATGATCGTCACCGTGCTCGCCGGATGCGGCGGTGGTGCCCCGACCGCGCCGCCGGCATCGGCCGCGCACCGGCATCGGCCGGTCCGGCATCGGGGCCCCCGGCCACCGAGCCCACCGCGGCCGCCATCGCCCCCGCCACGGTTCGCCTGGCCCTGGACTGGACACCCAACACCAACCACCTCGCCTTCTTCGTGGCCCAGGACAAGGGCTGGTACGGGGAGGCGGGGATCGAGCTGGACGTCCTGCCCTACGGCGGTACCGCGCCCGAGGCCGTCCTCGCCGCCCACCAGGCCGAGTGCGGGATCAGCTTCCAGGACGCGCTCACGTTCGCCGCCGCCGCCGGTGCTCCCATCGTGAGCACGATGGCGATCCTCCAGCACACCGCGCAGGACATTGCCGTGCTGGACTCGTCGCCGATCACCCGGCCGGCGGAGCTCGACGGCAGGGTGTATGCCGGATTCGGCTACCCGAACGAGGTGCCAACACTCAGAGCGGTTATCCAGGACGATGGCGGCAGTGGTGACTTCGACACGGTCACGCTGGACACCGCCGCCTACGAGGCGCTGTACAACAAGCGCGCCGACTTCGTGATCACCTTCAGCGCCTGGGAGGGGGTCGAGGCGGCCCAGCGGGGCATCGCCCTGCGGACGTTCGAGTTCACCGACTATGGCTTCCCGGACTTCTACCAGGTGGTGCTGGCCTGTGACGCGGACTGGATCGCCCGCGATCCGGCGGCCGCCCGGGCGTTCGTGGGCGCGACGGTCCGCGGACTCGAGTTCGCCGCCGCCAACCCGGACGAGGCGGCCGCCATCCTGGTGGCGCAGAACCCTGGCGTGTTCGATGCCAACCCGGACCTGCCGGAGGCATCGGCCCGCTTCATGGTCGAGAAGGGCCTGCTGGTGGACGCGTCGGGCAGGGTCGGGACCCAGGAGCTGGACACCTGGGCCGGCTACTCTGGCTTCCTGTACGAGCAGGGCCTGCTGGCCGACGCCGCCGGCAAGCCGCTCACCGCCCCGCCGGACTACGGCTCGCTGTTCACGAACGACCTCCTGCCGTGACGGTTCCGGGACAGGCCCGCGATGACCCGGCAAGGCCCGCGATGACCCGGCAAGGCCCGCGATGACCCGGCAAGGCCCGCGATGACCCGGCAAGGCCCGCGATGAGCGCGCTCCGGGCGCGCCTGCCCACGATCGTGCTGGTCGGGGCGATCCTCGTGCTGTGGGAGGCCTACGTCCGCATTGCCGGAGTGGAGCCCATCGTCCTCCCGGGCCCGCTGCGGATCGTCGATGCCCTCTGGACCTTCCGCGACGACGCGGTTCGCCACGCTCTGCCCACGTTCCTCGAGACCGTGCTTGGGTTCGCCCTCGCCGTGGTCCTGGCGATCGCGGCGGCCGCGGCGATGGACCGGGTGGCCGCCGTCCGACGGGCGGTCGAGCCGGTCTTCGTGACCTCCCAGACCATTCCCATCGTGGCCCTGGCTCCACTGTTCCTGCTGTGGTTCGGGTTCGGGCTGCTGCCCAAGGTCCTGATCGTGATCCTGGTCACGTTCTTCCCGATCGTCGTGTCCCTGCTCGACGGGTTCCGGAGCACGCCGCCCGACGCGGAGGACCTGATGCGCTCGTACGGCGCCACGGACGGCCAGGTGTTCCGCAAGCTGCGCTGGCCGGCCGCCCTGCCGTTCTTCTTCACGGGCCTCCGGATCTCCGTGGTGTACGCGGTGATCGGGGCCGTGTTCGGGGAGTACGTGGGGGCGCGCGAGGGGCTGGGCATCTGGATGCAGATCAGCCAGAACGCGTTCCGGACGGACCTAGTGTTTGCCGCGATCGTGGTCACATCCGCGCTCTCGCTCACGCTGTACGCCCTGGTCGGCGTCGCGCGGCGGATCGCGATCCCGTGGGCGCCCGGCGTGCGCCGCGAGCCGGGTATCGAGGACCGGCCGTTCACCTAGCGCGCCCCTGCTGCGGAACCCGCGGACCGGGACGCGCCGCCGGGGCGTCGACCCTCGTGAGATCATCCGCGCCTCGCAGCAGCGTCTCGACGAGGTGCCAGTGGTGGACGACGGCCGCACGATCGTGTTCTTCCCCGAGGGCGCCTACGGGCCGACCAACAACTGCGTGGGCATCGGCAGCGTCCTGCGCGACCGTGGTCACCGCGTCGTGTTCATCGTCGAGGAGTCGTTCGCCGGCAGTCTCGAGGCCAAGGGCTTCGAGGAGCGCCTGATGCGCCTGGGTCCGCCGCCCGCGGAGCCCGAGGTGCCCGGCCAGTTCTGGATCGACTTCATCCGGGAAACTGCGCCCGTCTTCCGCAAGCCCACCATCGATCAGCTGGGCGAGTTCATCGCGCCCACGTTCCAGGCACTCATCGACGGCGCGAAGTACGTCCACCCCAGGCTCGAGGAGATCATCGAGGAGCTGCGGCCGGACGCGATCGTCGAGGACAACGTCGTCAGCTTTCCCGCGATCATGGCGACGCGCCATCCCTGGATCCGTCTGCTGTCCTGCAACCCGGCGGAGGTCAAGGACCCGCTGGTCGCACCGTTCTCCTCCGGCTATCCGGTTGCGGATCGGGCCGCATGGCCGGCGTTCCTGGACGAGGTCCGCCGGACCCATGGCGAGATGTGGGCCGACTTCGATGCCTTCTGTCGTGACAAGGGCGCCGGCGGTCTCGCCTGGGGGCCGGACGGGCCCGACTTCATGCATGAGTCGCCCTACCTCAACCTCTACTCGTATCCCGCCGAGGCCGACTACGGACGCTCGGTCCCGCTCGGTCCGACCTGGCACCAGCTGGACTCGACGGTCCGCCCGGCGGATGCCGAGTGGTCACTGCCGGAGCGCCTGGCGAGCCGGGAGGGGGCCCTGATCTACCTCAGCCTGGGCAGCCTGGGGTCCGCGGACGTGGGCCTGATGCAGCGCCTGGTGGACATCCTCGGCGGGACGGAGCACCGCGTGATCGTGTCCAAGGGCCCGCTGGCGGACGAGATCTCGCTCGCCGGCAACATGACCGGCGAGGGCTTCCTGCCCCAGCCCGCGATCCTGCCGCTGGTGGACCTGGTCATCACGCACGGCGGCAACAACACCGTGGTCGAGTCGTTCCACCACGGGAAGCCGATGGTCGTGCTGCCCCTGTTCTGGGACCAGGTGGACAACGCCCAGCGCGTGGACGAGACGGGGTTCGGCCGGCGCCTGGCGACCTACGACTTCGCCGACTCGGAGCTGGTTGGCGCGATCGACGCCCTGCTCGCCGATGGGGCGCTGCGCGACCGCCTGGCAGGGATCTCCGGAAGGATGAAGGCCACCGACGGGACGACTCGCGCGGCCGGCTTGATCGAGCGCGTCGCGATCACGGGCGCGCCCGTCAGGCGATAGCGGCCGGGCCGGACGGTCCCGCGTCGGGCAGCGCCGCCGAGGCACGGGCGAATCGGCGTGCACGCGCCCACCTTCCTCGTCGCGTGGCGTGCGCTTTCGGCTGGAACGCCGCCCCGCGGTGCGCGACAATCCGCACCACAGCAACGGAACAGCGGCAGCCGCGCCTCGCCTGGCGCGCATGGAGGGCCTCGTGACCGATCCCGTCAAGTCCTACCAGCAGTTCATCGGTGGCCAGTGGGTCGATGCCGCGTCCGGCGAGACGCTGGCCGTCGAGAACCCCGCGTCCGGGGTCCAGGTGGCCACTGTTCCCGCATCGGGCCAGGAGGACGTCGATCGCGCCGTGGACGCGGCCGCGGACGCCTTCGAGACCTGGTCGCTGACCACGCCCCAGGCGCGCAGCCTCGCGCTGCTCAGGATCGCGGACCTGATCGACGCCAACGCCGACGAGCTCGGCCGCCTCGGAGTCGAGCCAGACCGGCAAGCCGATCGGC
This sequence comes from uncultured Chloroflexia bacterium, assembly GCA_963788375.1. Lineage (GTDB taxonomy): Bacteria > Chloroflexota > Limnocylindria > Limnocylindrales > CSP1-4 > CAIXZV01. The sequence continues at coordinate 896,019 of CAWBGT010000001.1, read as the reverse complement.
CGCCGCCATCGACGAGATGGCCACCTCCAGCGACCTGTTCCGGTTCTTCGCCGGCGCCTGCCGCGTGATGGAGGGCCTCGCGGTCACCGAGTACCTCGAGGGCCACACGTCGATGGTCCGCCGGGACCCGGTCGGCGTCGTCGCATCGCATCGCGCCCTGGAACTACCCGCTCTACATGGCGGCCTGGAAGCTGGGCCCGGCCCTCGCGACCGGCAACACGGTCGTCCTCAAGCCCGCGGCCCGCACGCCGCTCTCGGCCCTCCGCTTCGCCGAGCTGGTGTCCGATGCCCTGCCCGCGGGCGTCCTCAATGTCCTGACCGGCTCCGGCGGCGAGATGGGCGACCTGCTCGTCGGCGCACCCCAAGGTCCGCATGGTGTCCATCACGGGCGACACCTCGACCGGCAAGCACATCGCGACCATCGCGGCCGGCACCGTGAAGCGGCTTCACCTGGAGCTGGGCGGCAAGGCCCCGGTCATCGTGTTCGATGACGCAGACGTGGAGCTCGCGGCCGAGATCCTCAAGTCGGCCGGCTACTGGAACGCGGGCCAGGACTGCACGGCGGCCTGCCGCGTGATCGCCGGCCCGGCGGTCTACGACAAGCTGCTCGCAGCACTCTCGGACCAGGTCAGGACCATCAAGTGGGGCAACCCTGCCGACGCGGACGACCTCGACATGGGCTCGCTGATCGCGCAGGCGCAAGCGGACAAGGTGGAGGGCATGGTCAATCGCGCGCTCGAGGCCAAGGCCGAGCTGGTGCTCGGTGGCCACCGGCCGGACCGCCCCGGCGCCTACTTCGAGCCGACCATCCTCGCCAACCCGGACCAGGGGAGCGAGATCGTCCAGGACGAGGTCTTCGGCCCGGTCGTCACCGTCCAGCGCTTCGGCGACGAGGAGCAGGCGGTGCAGTGGGCGAACGACGTCAAGTTCGGCCTCTCGTCCTCGCTGTTCACGGGCTCCATCGGCAAGGCGATGCGCGTCGCCCGACGGCTCCAGTTCGGCACCGTCTGGATCAACGAGCACTTCACCCTGGCCAGCGAGACGCCGCACGGTGGGGTCAAGGAGTCCGGCTACGGCAAGGACGGCAGCAAGTACGCCCTCGAGGACTACACGACGGTGAAGCACATCACGATCAACACGGGCGTCTGACGCTGTTCGATCGCGCGGCCATTGCCAGGGCGGTCGGCGCCCTCGATCTCGAGGACCTGGCCGCGCGCCGGTGGTACGCGGCGAAGGGCGATCCTCCCGCGTCCGCGCTCCTCGCGCACGTGTTCGAGCTCGCCCCCGATGCGGCACTGGCGCTCGTCGACCTGGGGGTGGGGGAGGCAGCCGACAGGGAGCCCGGACGCGACCGGTACGCGATCCCGTTCGTGCTCCGCGACGGGGTCGCCAGGGAGGCGGTAGAGGGCGACGGAGCCTGGCGCGCGCTCGGGCTGGCGATGGCCGAAGGTCGAACGATCGCCGCCCTGGGCCGGGGCGGGGAGACGGCTGCGCCCGATGCAGCCCTGGTCTGCCGCCCGGCTCCCGGGCTCGCAGCCGCATGGGGCACGGACGCAATGGATGCGGTGGCGATCGGGGCACTCGCGGTGGCCGAGGAGGCCCCGCTCGGTCGGGACCAGTCGAACACGTCGACGGTGATCGGCGGCCGTCTCCTCCTCAAGGCCTACCGCCGGCTCCAGCCAGGGCTCAACCCGGACCTGGAGCTGACCGCCTTCCTGTCTGAGGAGGCCCAGTTTCCGGGCATCCCGCGCCTCGCGGGCTGGGCCGAGGTCGTGACCCGTGACGAGGGGGCGACGACAGTTGCGATGCTCCAGGCATTCATCGCGGACGCGGGCGACCTCTACGAGCGGACGGCGGAGCAGCTGGCCGACCTGGTGGCGGCACCGGGTTCGGTGTCGCTGGAGTGGGCGACGGAGGTGGCCGCAGACCTCGGGATCCTGATCGCGGGGCTGCACGCCGCCCTTGCCTCGCCCCCCGCAGACGCACCGGATCTCGCCCCCCGCGACGCCACGCACGACGAGCTCAAGGCCTGGCGCACCGAGGCCCATCGCCAGCTCAGCCAGGCCGTCGCCACCGTGGCCGCGTTGGATGCAGCGACCGGCGCCGAGCTCCGCGACGAGGCCGCGGCGATTGCCGCCCGCTTCTCGCGATTCGAGGCCGTGGTCACCCCGCCGCGCGTGATGCGCATTCACGCAGACCTGCACCTGGGCCAGATCCTGGTCGCCGACGATGGCTATCGCGTCATCGACTTCGAGGGTGAACCGCTCCGGCCCGTCGGGGAACGGCGCCGCCCGGACTCGCCGCTCCGGGACGTGGCCTCGCTGCTCAGGTCGCTGGATCACGTGGCGCGCAGTGCGAGGCGCCGGGCCGAGGACCGATCCGGCGGACCCATCACGGAGCCCGGTCTGGACATCGAGGCCTGGATCGATCGCGCCAGGGCCCGCTTCCTCGCCGCCTACGCGGAGGGCCTGCGGCACGCCGGCACACCGATCACACTTGACCTGGACCTGCTCGACGCGTTCGAGGTGGCCAAGGAGGCCTACGAGTTCGTGTACGCCGCAACGGTGCTGCCGTCATGGCTCTGGGCCCCGCGAGAGGGGATGCGGTGGCTGCTGCGGCACGGGGATCCCGGATGACAACCGGGGACCGCTCTGATGCCCTTCTCGAGGACATCCTGGCCGGCCCCGCGGAGCTGGCCGCCGTGCTCCAGGCGCAGGGCAGGGTCCTGCCGGACCTGCCGCTCGGCGCGCTCGCCCGGCCGACCTGGCGCCTGGTGGGGATGGGCAGCTCGAGGTTCGCGGCCATGGACGCCGCGGCGCGCCTGCGGGCCGCGGGCCGGGATGCTCACGCGGAGTACGCATCGGCGTCGGGTGCATCGCCCGGCGGGCAGGACACGACGGTCGTGGCGATCTCGGCCTCGGGGCGGACCCCCGAGGTGCTCATGAGGGCGGAGCACCACCACGGCTCCTCGTTCGTGCTGGGGCTGACGGCCCGAGGCGATTCCCCGCTGGCAGCGTCCGCCGACGCGGTGCTGCCGCTGGCCGCCACCTACCTCGAGACGGCGGGGATCGCGACGCTGACCTATCGCGCGACTGTGGCGGCGCTCGCCGCCCTCGCGGGCCTGACCGGGGACCTTGATCCTGATGCCGTGCGCCGCAGCCTCACCGCGTCGGGCCCGGCTCTCAAGGAGCTCCTGGATGGACGCGACACCTGGCTGGGCGACGCGACGGCGGTGCTGGACGGCGGCCGCCCGATCCACGTGCTCGGTGACGGCCTGCGCATGGGCGCATGCGAGCAGGCTGCCCTGGTGCTTCGCGAGGCGCCGCGGATTGCCGCATCCGCGTTCGAGACCGGGGACTGGCTGCACGTGGGGCTGTACTCGCTCTTCCCCGGCGACCCGGTCCTCCTGCTTGCCGGCTCGCCGTTCGACGAGGAGGTCATCGCCACGGTCCACGCGCGTGGCGGCCGGGTTGTCATGGTGGCGCCGGAGCGTGGTAGCGCGGACGTTAACGTGACGCTGCCCGCGCCGGCGCGGGACGCGGTGGTGCGGGCGATCGTGGAGCCGGCCGTGGCCGACCTCCTCGCCGCGGGACTGTGGTGTCGGACAAACGCCAGCGCGGTTGTGGGCGGGGCGACCGGGTAACGCCCCATGGAACCACTGACCGGGGACGGCAACGGAGCCGGTCCGGATCTGGAGCGCCCGCCTATGCGATCCCGAGCAGCCGGGCGAGGACCATCCCCACGGCCAGCGCGAGGAGCAGCGATCCGATCGAGATCCCGGCGGCGGCCCTGGTCCCGAGCTCGGCGCGGAGCGCGGCCAGCGTGGCGAGGCACGGGATGGAGATGCTGGCGACGACGGCGAAGACGAACAGCTGCGCCGGCGTCATCAGCTCGCCCAGCGCGGCCTGGTGTCCGAGCTGGACAGCCGCGAACACGATCAGCAGCTGGAGCGCCAGCTCCTTGCGCAGGAAGGCGAACACGAGCGCGACCCCGGCGATAGCCGGCAGGCCGAGCGTCGCCTCGAAGGTCGGCCCGATCACGCGCGCCATGTCCTGCCAGGCCCCGGCCTCGTAGATCAACCCCAGGATGAGCGATCCGACGAGCATGATCGGAGTGGCGGTCACGACGAACCCTCGGAACCGCCACCAGGCCTTGCGGGCGACGTGGGCGGGAATCGGTACGCGGAGGGGCGCAAGCTCCAGGACCAGTGATGGCTGGCGACCCGGGATCATCGCGTTCGCCCCCAGGCCGGCGGCGATCGTGGCGACGGCCACGAGGACGAAGGCGCCGATGGCCGCCCAGATTCCCACGAATGGCGCAAGGGCGGCGATCACGACGGCGGATCGCGCCGAGCACGGGGTCAGCGTGACCAGGAACGCGGCGAGGACCCGCTCGCGACGCGTGCGCAGCACGCGCGTCCCGTAGATGGCCGGGACGTTGCAGCCTGCCGCCGCCAGGAGGGGGATCGCGGCCCGGCCGGGGAGCCCCAGCGCTCCGAAGACGCGGTCCATGAGCACCGCGGCACTGGTCAGGTACCCGGAATCCTCGAGGAAGGCGAGCATCAGGTAGAAGGTCAGGACGTACGGGATGCCCACGGCCAGCATCCCGAGGATGCCGCCGTCGAGGGCCCACAGCGCCGAGCCCGCCAGGACGGGCACGGGGATGATCGCAGGTACCGCGGACGCGAGGAATGGCGAGACGACGGCACCCCAGGCAGCGCTCAGGACGGCCGCCATCCAGCCGCCCACCAGGATGACCGTGGCGAACATGGCAAGGCTGACCGCGATGAACGCCGGGATCCCGGGCCATGGGCTCGTCGCCCAGCGGGCGAGGCGGTCCGCCAGCGGTTCGGGGACGTCGCGACGCCGCTCCACCTGGCCGGCCCAGCCGGCCGCGATGGCCCACCGCGTGGGCTCCAGGGCGGCCGCCAGGCGGATGGACGCCCCGCCCCTCGGCGAGATGACGCCCGCCAGCACCGCGGCGTGCAGCGGATCAAGCGCGGCGGCGGCCCCCAGGGAGCGAGGCTCGACCGACAGCGCCGCAGCCTCCCGGGCAAGCTGCTGATCCGCCGCGTACGGATACAGCGGCGCGGGGATCGTGGCTCGCGACGATGCCCCGCCGGCCCGGAACACGCGCCGGATGGCGGCCAGGCCGACGACGTCGGCGAGGGCCTCATCGACACCCTCGCCAGTGCGACCACACGTGGCGTGGGCCGGGGCATTGAGCAGCTGGCCCATCCGGCCGGCGTCCACCGTGACGCCCCGTCGGGCGGCCTCATCGGTCAGGTTCGCCGCCAGCACGACCGGCAGCCCGAGGTCACGACAGGCGAGCGCGAGGGGGAGGTGCCGGGCCAGGTCCCCGGCATCGGCAACCACCAGGATGGCGTCCGGTTCGGTCTGGACCAGGTACCCCCAGAACGGTTCGTCACCCGCGGGCGCATCATCGAGCGAGCGCGTGCCGGGCAGGTCCACCAGCCAGGCATCGCGTCCACCGGCCGTGATCAGGCGGCGCTCCAGCGTGACGGTGGTTCCGGGCGCGTTCGCCGTCTCCGCGAAACGGCGGCTGGCGCGGGCCAGGAATGTGGACTTGCCGACGTTCGGACGGCCGACCATGGCGACCACCGGCCGCCCGACGCCCGTGTCACCCGACGCGGGTCCGGAGAGCGCGGGATGGCAGGCCGCCTCGGGCATCAACCGGGCCCGTCGTCGACGAAGGCGCGGGTCATGACCTGCGCGGCAACCGCCGCCGAGAGGGCGACACGTGCTCGACCGAGCTCCACGACGACCGGTCCACCGAGCGGGGTGCGCGCCGCGACCACGACCACGCAGCCTGGGAGCACGCCTTCCCGGCCGAGCTCCTCGCGATCGGGTCCGTCCACGGTCACGACCACGCGTCGCCAGCCAATGGCGACCCTGGACAGAGGGATGGGGTCGTCCGCCTCGGAGGAGGGAACCACGGGGCCTGACGATGCGGCGAAGCGGGACGGCTGCGTCATGGATGCCAGTAGGCGCGATCAAGGCCCCTTGATGACAGGGACCAAGGGCCCCTGATACGTGGGACCCGGGGGGCCCGGATGGCACCCGCAGGTCCAGTCCGCCCCGTCCCGAATCTGGGTGATCCGGTGGCGGAATACCGAGATTCGGACGCGGGCCGGTGCATCCCGTCACCGGCAGGACCATGCCGGATGGAGCCAGCGGAATGACGGACGGCCCTGCCGGAGCCTCCGGGACTCTCCCTTAGGATGGGCACAGTTTCGAGAAGGTTTGGGGGATTTGGGAGGTTTCGCGTCCCGATGACCACGCGGGTGAGCAGCAAGGATCCCGACTGGGTGTCGCTCACCGAGGCCTGCCGTCTGCTCGGCGTGTCTCCCTCCACGGTCCGGCGCTGGGCCGACAGCGGGATGGTCCGGACGTTCGTCACCCCCGGCGGCCACCGCCGCTTCTCCCGTGTCGGCCTCGATTCGCTGCTGCCCGACCGGCCCACCGTCCGCCCGTCCCTGTCGGATCTCGGTGAGACGCCCGGTCGCATGGCTCGTGGCTACCGCCGTGCGTCCGGTGAAGGTGCGGGGCGGATCCCCTGGGTGGCCGAGCTGGACGACAGCCAGCGCGAGCGTTTCCGTTCCTACGGGCGCGGCATCGTCACCTCGCTCGTGGCAGCCCTGGACACCGACGACCAGCACCGCCGGGCCGACCGGCTGCGCGAGGCGGAGGATTCTTGCGCTGAATACGGGCGCATCGCCGGCCATCAGGGCCTGGGTGCCGCCATGACCGCAGACCTGTTCCTGCGCTTCCGCCGCCCCTTTCTCGCGGAGCTCGGCGCCCTCGCCCGCCGGCGCGAGTTCGACGCCGCCGCCACGTCCGACCTCATGAACGATGCCAACGCCGCCCTCGATGGCCTGCTCCTCGCCACCCTGCGCGGGTGGGAGTCGGTGGGCTCGGGCGCCGGCCGCGGCGCCGCCCCTCCCGTGTCCCAAGCGTCCCAGGCGTCCCCCGCGTCCTGACCCAACCCCGGAGCCCTACGTGACAGACCGCCTCGCCGTCCGTGTTCCCGAGCCCGGTTCCGGGCTCGCCGGCCCGACCCACCCCTCGGATCCGGCGTTCGACTTCATCCACGAGCATGCGGGGCTCCTGCCCGCCGACCTGCCTCCCGACCTCCGGCTGGTCGCCCTTGTCGTGCATGCCCGCGATGTCCCGAGCGAGGCGCGCGAGGCATTCGGGGACGCGGCCGCAGCGATCGGCCACGACCAGCGTGCGATCCTCCTCCGGACCTGCCACCGCGTGGAGCTGTACCTGACCGGGGATGCCGCCGAGGGACCGGGGGCGCTGCCGCTGCCACCGCTGCCCGAAGGCGGCCGACGTCTCGACGGCACCGACGCGGCGCGACACGCGTTCCGGGTGGCAGCCGGCCTCGACAGCGTGGTCGTTGGCGAGGACCAGGTCCTGCACCAGCTGCGCGAGTGCATCGCCGACCGGCGCCTGCCCGCCGCGGCCATGTGTCCCGTGGACGTCGGCTCGGCAAGCCCGCAGGCGCTCACGCTGGAGCCGCTGCTGGAGCGCCTGTTCCAGGTCGCGCTCCACCTTGGTCGTGAGACGCGATCGTGGCGCGAAGGCCCGCCGCGCTCCCTGGGCGACGTCGCGCTCGACCGGATCCTGCCCGCGACCGGCCCGCTGATCGGCCGCCGCGTCCTCGTCGTCGGAGCCGGCCGGATGGCCCGTCTCGCGGCACTCGCGGCCTCCCGGCACGGCGCCCGCGTGATCGTGTCCAATCGTGGTGCGGACCGCGCCGCCGCCCTTGCGCACGAGACGAGCGGCGAGGTCGTCCCGTTCGGTCCGTCCGCTCCGCTGCCCGAGGCGGACGCGGTGATCCTCGCCATCTCTGCACCGTGGCCGCTCTCGGCAACCGCAATGGCCAGCCTGCTCGCCTCCCAGGTTCCGGTGATGGACCTGTCATCGCCCCCGGCCGTGGATGCCGGGCTCCGGGACGCGCTCGGTGGACGCTACACGTCCGTGGACGACCTGGCCCGCGGCGCCCACGGCAGCCTTGGTGCCCGCGCCGAACGCCGCTACGGGCGCGCCGTCGACGCCGCGGTGACCGGGTTCACCCACTGGGTGCGCGCCCGCTCCTCCGTGCCTGCCATCAGGGCCCTGAGCGAGCTCGCCGAGGAGCGTCGCGCGGAGGAGGTGGGCCGTCTCCTGCGGCGCCTGGACCTCCCGGACCACGAGCGGGATCTCGTTGTCCAGATGAGCCACCGCCTGGTCGCTGGTCTCCTCCACGCCCCCCTGGTCACGCTTCGCGAGGACGCCACCGGCGATGCCGAGCGGGCTGCGCGCTCGCTGTTCGGGCTGTAGGCGGAGATGCGTCCCATGACCCGAACCATCCGTATCGGTACCCGCGGGAGCGCGCTCGCCCTCGTCCAGGCCAACTGGGTGGCCGCCCGCCTCGCCGACCTCGACGTTCCCACCGACATCGTGATCATCCGCACGGAGGGCGACGACCGCCCCGTGGACACCGCCTGGGGTGAGGGCGCGTTCGTGGGCAGGATCGTGGCCGCGCTGCTCGACCGGACCGTGGACCTGGCCGTGCACTCCGCAAAGGACGTGCCCACGGACGAGCATCCGGCCCTTGCCATCGCGGCCTATCCGCCCCGCGAGGATCCGCGCGACGCCCTCGTGTGCCGCAGGCGCGGGACGACGCTGGCGACACTGCCGATCGGGTCACGGGTCGGCACGGACAGTCCGCGCCGGGTCGCCTTCCTGCGCGCGGTACGGCCCGACCTCGAGCTGCATCCGCTGCACGGCAACGTGGACACCCGCCTCGCGAAGCTCGACAAGGGCGATTCGGACGCGCTCGTCCTGGCCGTCGCCGGGCTCACCCGGCTGGGTCGCGCGGACCGCATCGACGACATCCTGCCACTGGACCTCGTGGCCTCGGCGCCCGGCCAGGGTTCCCTTGCCCTCCAGGTGCGGGCCGACGACGCGGAGGCCATCGATGCCGTCGGCCGGCTCGATCACCTGCCGACGCGGATTGCCGTCGAGGCGGAGCGGGGCCTGCTCAACGCGACCGGCGGCGGGTGCCGGTCACCGATCGGCGCGATCGGGCGGGTGACCGGTGAGTCCCTGGAGCTGGTCGCGGCCGCCGAGCGGGCATGGCACCCGGCGGCTGGAGCCCTGATCGAAAGCCACCGGGTGGGCTGGGTCCGTGGCACCGCCGGGGCGTCACGGCGCCGGGAGCTCGCGCTGCGGCTTGCGGCCCGGGTCGTGACCCTGCGCAGTCGGCCGCGCGCGCTGGTCGTCCGCCCGGCAGATCAGGCGGGACCGCTGATCGCCGCCCTGACGGCCGGTGGCGTCGACACCGTCCATGTGCCCGCGATCGAGATCCGGCCGGCCACTGGCGGAGCCCTGGACCAGGCCGTGCGGGCGCTGTCGGCAGGGGACCTCGTGGTGGTCGCGAGCGCGAATGCGGCCTCGACCACCCTGGAGGCGATGGCGCGCGCCGCCGTCGAACCCACGGCCTTCAACTGGGCAGCTGTGGGCCACTCGACCGCGGTCGTCCTGCGCGCCGTCGGCATCGCCGGGGTGTTCGTCCCTGGGACCGCCGACGCCGCGACCCTTGCAGCTGAGCTGCCGCTCGACCCGGGTGCCCGGGTGCTGGTCCCGCACGGGGACATCGCCGACCCGGCCCTGCCGGCCGCGCTGCGCGGCCGGGGTGCGGAGGTGCGCGAGGTCGTGGCGTACACGACCGTCGAGGCGCCCGATGCCTCGCGACCGCTGCTCGTCGCGGCCCTCGACGACGGTCCGGTTGACGTGCTCGTGCTGACCAGCGGTTCCACGGCGCGCGGCCTCCTCGAGCTTGCCTCGCCGGGCGCCCGGCCGGGGCTGCTCGCGACCCCGGTGGTGGCCGTGGGCGCCAGGACCGCCAACGTCGCCCGGGATGCCGGCTTCGGCCTCGTCCTTGTGGCGCCGGCTCCGGACGCGGCCGCTCTCGGCGCGTTCACCGCGGCCGCCCTGGGTGCCTCGGCCGCATCGCCCGACCTCGACGACCCCACCTTCGATCCCATGCCAGCCCCCGGAGGAGCACGATGAGCCCCGACCTGCACCGTCCGTCAGCCCGGCCCGTTCCGGACCCCGCTCATCGCCTGCGCCGGACACGCCGCAGCGAGGCGCTGCGGGAGTTCGTCCGCGAGACGCGGATCCACCCGCGCAAGCTGGTGGCGCCGATGTTCGTGACCCCCGGCCGTGAAGGCCGCGAGCCCGTTGGCTCCATGCCGGGCGTGATGCGCGTGACTCCGGACGAGGCTCTCAAGGACGCCCGGGCGCTGCGGGCCCTGGGTGTCGGAGGGCTGATCCTGTTCGGCCTGCCGGAGACCAAGGATGCCCACGGCAGCGGCGGCTGGGTGGAGGACGGCATCATCCAGGAGACACTCCGACGGCTTCGGGACGCCGACCTCGGGCTCGTGCTCATCGCGGACACCTGCCTGTGCGAGTACACGGACCACGGGCACTGCGGCCCGTTGCTCTCGGACGGCAGCGTCGACAACGACGCGAGCATCGAGCTGTTCGCCAGGACGGCCGCCTCGCAGGCAGATGCGGGCGCGGACATCGTCGCCCCGAGCGGGATGATGGACGGCCAGGTCGCAGCGATCCGCCGTGGCCTCGATGCGGCCGGGCACCACGAGACCGCGATCCTGGCCTACGCCGCCAAGACCGCCTCGGCCTTCTATGGACCGTTCCGGGATGCCGCGGGCTCCACCCCGTCGTTCGGGGACCGGCGGGGATACCAGATGGACCCGGCCAACGCCCGCGAGGCCATGCGCGAGATCGCCGTGGACATGGCCGAGGGTGCGGACATGCTGCTCATCAAGCCGGCACTGCCGTCGCTGGACATCCTGGCGGCGGCCCGGGATCGCTACGACGTCCCCATCGGTGCCTACCAGGTGAGCGGCGAGTACGCGTCCATCGAGGCTGCTGCGCAGCGGGGCTGGCTCGACCGCCGCCGGGCGCTGACCGAGAGCACGACCGCCATCCTGCGCGCTGGCGCGGGCTTCGTGGTCACGTACGCCGCCGCGGACCTCGCGGCCTGGTCGCGGGAGGCCAGCTGATGACCGTCGAGCCGAACCTCGAGCCCGCCGGTGGCCGCCAGGCCGACCTGCGCGAGCGCGCACTCGGCCTGTTCCCGGGCGGCGTCAACAGCCCCGTCCGGGCCTTCCGGTCCGTGGGGCGCCCGCCGCTCGTCCTGGACCGCGGCGAGGGACCCGGCGTGCGCGACGCCGATGGCCGCTGGTACCTCGACTACATCGGCTCGTGGGGGCCGGCCATCCTGGGTCACGCGGCCCCCGCGGTGGTTGAGGCGGTCCGCGGGGCCGCGCTCGACGGGTTCGCCCTGGGCTCAACCGGCCCCCGCGAGGTGGAGCTGGGCGAGCGAGTGCGCACCGCCATGCCGTCCATGGAGCGGATGCGGTTCGTGTCGTCGGGCACCGAGGCCGTGATGAGCGCCATCCGCCTGGCTCGCGGAGCCACCGGCCGGGACCTGATCGTGAAGTTCGCGGGTGGCTACCATGGTCACGGCGACAGCCTGCTGGTGGATGCGGGCTCCGGGCTTGCGACCCTGGCGATGCCGGGTTCGGCCGGTGTGACCGCGGGCGCCGCGTCGGACACGGTGGTCCTCCCGTACAACGACCCGGAGGCCGTGGCGGCCGCGTTCGCAGCCCATCCGGACCGCATCGCGGCCTTGATCGTCGAGCCGGTCGGGGCCAACGTGGGCGTGATCGCGCCCGAGCCCGGGTTCCTCGAGGCGCTCCGCGAGCTGACCGCGGCGAACGGAGCCCTGCTGATCTTCGACGAGGTGATCACCGGGTTCCGCGTCGCCCGCGGTGGAGCGCAGGAGCGCTACGGGATCGTCCCGGACCTCACGACGCTGGGCAAGATCGTCGGCGGCGGGATGCCCGTGGGCGCCTACGGCGGGCGGGCGGACCTGATGGCCCACATCGCCCCCGACGGCCCGGTCTACCAGGCGGGCACGCTATCGGGTCACCCGCTGGCGATGGCGGCCGGGATCGCCACCCTTGACCTGCTGACGCCGCTCGCCTACGAGGTCCTCGAGGAGACCGGCGCGACGCTCGAGGCGGGGCTGCGCGAGTTCGCCGCGGAGGCGGGCCGCGAGGTGGCGATCGCCCGGGTTGGCTCCCTGCTCACGGTCTTCTTCCGCGCCGGCGTTCCGCGCAACTCGGCGGAGGCGATGGCCTCGGACCGCGACGCCTACACCCGCTTCTTCGGGTCGATGCTGGACGAGGGGGTGCTGCTGGCGCCGTCCCCGTTCGAGGCCTGGTTCATCTCGGTCGCTCACGGTGAGGCGGAGGTGGCCCAGACGCTGGCCGCGGCGCGGAAGGCATTCGCGGCATGACCACGGATCCCCTCGCGCCGGTCCCCGGCGCCCGGTACCTGCGCGCCGTTCGCGGCCTGCCGGTGGACGCCACCCCGGTCTGGTTCATGCGCCAGGCCGGCCGAGCGCTGCCCGAGTACCGCAGGATCCGCGAGCGGGCGACCCTGCTCGAGATCACGAGGGACCCCGCCTTGTGCGCCGAGGTCACCCTCCAGCCGGTCCGCCGCCTGGGCGTGGATGCCGCGATCCTGTTCGCCGACATCACGACCCCGTTCTCAGGCCTGGGTGTCGCCTTCGACATCAAGGAGGGGATCGGGCCCGTCATCGAGCACCCGGTCAGGACCATGGCCGACGTGCAGGCGCTGCTGCCCTTCAACCCCGAGGCTGCCGTCGCGCCGCTGCTGGAGGCCATCAGGCTCATCCGAGCCGAGTCGCCGGTGCCGCTGATCGGCTTCGCGGGCGCGCCGTTCACGCTGGCCTGCTACCTGGTCGAGGGCGGGCCGTCACGGGACTTCCAGAACACCAAGCGCCTGATGCACGCCGAGCCCGCGACCTGGGCCGCACTGCTCGACCGACTCGTGGACGCCACCATCACCTACCTCGGGGCCCAGGTGGCGGCGGGCGCCCAGGCGGTCCAGGTGTTCGATTCCTGGGTTGGCGGCCTGAGCCCGCTGGATTACGAGCGCCGGCTCTGGCCCTGGATGCGCCGGCTGTTCGAGGGCATCGCGCCGCTCGGCGTCCCGGCCACGCATTTCGGCGTCGGGACCGGCGGGATCCTGGGCCTCCAGGCCTCGGCCGGCGGTGACGTGATCGGCCTCGACTGGCGGATCGCGCTCTCCGAGGGCCGGCGGCTCGTGGGTGACCGGGCCGTCCAGGGGAACCTTGATCCGGTGCTGCTGCTCGGTCCCTGGGAGGGCGTGGAGGAGGCGGCCCGCTGGATCCTGGACCAGAACGACGGCCGCCCGGGCCACGTGTTCAACCTGGGCCACGGCGTCCTGCCCGGCACCGACCCCGATCACCTCGCCCGACTCGTCGACCTCGTCCACAGCACTGGAGCGTCCCGATGACCACCGCCGTCCTGCTCATGGCCTATGGCTCCCCCGACTCGCTCGACCAGGTTGAGGCCTACTACACGGATATCCGACGCGGCTCGCCGCCCCCGCCGCACCTGCTGGAGGAGCTGCTCGACCGCTACCGCGCCATCGGCGGCGGGTCGCCGCTGTCGGGGATCGTGGAGCAGCAGCGGGCGGCCGTGGAGGCCGAGCTCGCCGCGCGCGGGCTCCCGGTCCGCGTCTACGCCGGCATGCGCCACATCGCGCCGCGGATCGGGGACATCGTGAAGGGCATGGCGGCCGATGGCGTCGACCGGTTCGTCGCGATCGCCCTGGCCCCGCAGGCCTCCTCGAACGCCGCCGGCTACCGCAGGGCCGTGGACACGGCGCTCGCCGAGCTGGGCGACGGCGCCCCGACCGTGGAGTACGTGGCGTCCTGGCACGACCAGCCGCGGTTCATCGAGGCGCTGGCGGAGAGCACCCGGGAGGCGCTCGACCGCTTCCCGGATCCGTCCGGCGTCCGCGTCATGTTCACCGCGCACAGCCTGCCCGCGAGAGTCCTCGCGGACGGCGATCCGTACCCGGCCGAGCTGGCGGCGACGGCCGGCCTCGTGGCCGAAGCCCTCGGCCTCGAGCGCTACGAGTTCAGCTTCCAGAGCGCCGGCCGGACGGGGGAGCCGTGGCTCGGACCCGACATCCTCGATGAGATCCGGCGTCTCGCCACGGAGGGCGTAACGGGCCTGGTCATCCGGCCCGTGGGCTTCGTCGCGGACCACCTCGAAGTGCTCTACGACATCGACATCGAGGCCCAGGGTGTCGCCCGCGAGGTGGGAATCCGCCTCGAGCGCGCCCGGTCCATGAACACCGACCCCACGTTCATCGCCGGATTGGCCGACATCGCGGCCGCCGGCATCCTGGCCACAGCGGCCGCCCAGGCCCCGGAGACGTCCCGATGACCACGCAGATCGATCCCGTTCCGCCCGCCCGCCCGTCGGGCCACCCCGGCGGCCATCCCGGCGGCCATCCCGGGGGTCACGCGGGCGGCCACCCGGGTGGCATCACCGGTGTCGGTGCCGTGCGCGCCGAGGGCTACGTCTACGACCGGGCCCCGATGCTCGTGTACTGGGAGACGACCCTCGCCTGTGGGCTGGCCTGCCGCCACTGCCGGGCCACTGCCCAGGCCGAGCGCAACCCGCTCGAGCTGACCACCGAGGAGGGCTACCGGCTCCTCGACGAGGTCACGAAGTTCGGCCGTCCGTACCCGCACGTCGTGTTCACCGGCGGGGATCCGCTCAACCGTCCCGACCTCCACGAGCTGGTGCGCGCGGCCACGGAGCGCGGGATCGGGGCCTCGCTGGCACCGGCCGCCACGCCGCTCCTGACCCAGGAGGTGATGGAGAGCCTGCGCGATGCCGGCGTCCAGAACATCTCCCTGTCGCTCGACGGGTCGGATGCCGCCCGCCACGACGGCTTCCGGATGGTCGAGGGAACGTTTGACAAGACGCTCCAGGCGGCGAGGTGGGCCCGCGCCGCCGGTCTCCCGATCCAGGTCAACACGCTGGTGACCGACGAGACCCTGGCCGACCTGCCTGCTGTCTACGAGCTCCTGCTGGGCATGGACATCATGCGCTGGAGCCTGTTCATGCTGATCACCACGGGCCGTGGCAGCGACCTCAAGGAAGTCACACCGGGCGAGTCCGAGCGGCTCAATGCCTGGCTCTACGAGCTCAGCAAGACGGCGCCATTCCAGGTCAAGACCACGGAGGCCACCCACTACCGGCGGCTGGCGATCCGGGACATGGAGGCGGCCGGGAAGTCGCTCGAGGACATCCTCAAGACGTCCGTCGGGCGCGGATTCGGCATCCGCGACGGCAACGGCATCGTGTTCATCAACCACGACGGCACCGTCAACCCGTCCGGCTTCCTGCCGATCCCGCTGGGCAACGTGCGCGAGGCATCGATCGTGGACCTGTACCGCGATCACCCGGTGATGCGCGGCCTGCGCAACCCCGAGGGGTTCAAGGGCCGCTGCGGCGCGTGCGAGTTCTCGCGGGTCTGCGGCGGGTCTCGGGCCCGTGCCTACGCCTGGACCGGAGACCCGCTCGAGTCCGATCCGCTGTGCCCGTACGTCCCGGCCGGCAACCTCCCGCAGTACGGGATGGCGTAGGCGTCGCCCGATGAGCGTCCTCGTGGTCGGCGGCGGGATCACCGGTCTCGCAGCGGCCAGGGCCCTCGCCCTCGACGGCGTGCCGGTCACCCTGGCCGAGGCCGGCCATCGCCTGGGTGGCAAGGTCGCCACGGAGCGCGTGGACGGGCTGGTGCTGGAGCAGGGCCCCGACTCGTTCCTGGCCACGCGTCCGGCGGCGATCAGCCTGGCCCGGGAGCTGGGGCTGGGAGACGACCTGACCGGGACCCGGGACCCTCGCGCCGTCTACATCCGGCACGCCGGCGATCTCGTGCCCATGCCCGACGGCCTTGGCCTGGTCCTGCCCACGAAGGTGATGCCGTTTGCCAGGACGCGGCTGTTCTCGTGGCCCGAGAAGCTGCGCATGGCGAAGGATGTCGTCTGGCCGCGGATGCTCCGTGACGAGGACGTTGCCGTGGGCACCTTCCTCCGCCGGCGCCTGGGATCACCGCTGGTGGACCGCCTCGCCGGCCCGCTGGTGGGCGGCGTCTACGGCACCCCGATCGACGAGCTCTCGCTGGACGCGGTCGTGCCCCAGCTTCGAACGGCGGAGCGGGAGCACCGCAGCCTCCTGTTCGCGGGCCTGGCGGACGGACGGGCGATGCGTGCCGCGATCGCGAAACGGCCGCCCGGCACGAAGAGCCCGGGGGTGTTCGTGTCCCTGCTGGGCGGGATGGACACCCTCACCGATGCCATGGCGGCATCGCTGGCGGAGGCCGGCGCGGACCTCAGGACGGGATGCAAGGTGCGCTCGCTGAGCCGCGCAGGGTCCGGGGTGGCGGCCCAATTCGGCGACGGCACCCTCGCCCGCTTCGACGGCGTCGTCCTGGCCACGCCAGCACCGGTCTCCGCGCGCCTGCTGGAGGCCGAGGTGCCGGGGGCCGCCCACGCGCTGGGCCAGGTCCCGCACGGCACGAGCATCCTGGTCACGCTCGTGTACGAACGGCGGCACGTGGGCCGGGAGCTGGTCGGGCACGGCTACCTCGTGCCGGCGTCCCTCGGCGGTGCGATCTCCGCCTGCACCTGGTCGTCGGAGAAGTGGCCCGGGAGGGCGCCCGGTGACCGCGTCGTGGTGCGGATGTTCGTGCGCGACGAAGGGGCATGGACAGCGCTCGCTGAGGCGGAGCTGGTGGCGGCGGCCCGAGCCGAGGCCGAGTCCACGCTGCACATCGGAGGGGAGCCGCTCCTGGTCCGCGTCTCGCGCTGGGACGGCGCCATGCCGCGCTACACCGTGGGCCACCTGACCCGCGTTGCTGCGATCGAGGATGCGGTCGCCACGTGGCCGGCGGTCACCGTCGCGGGCGCCTCGTATCGCGGTGTTGGATTGCCGGACTGCGTGACCCAGGGCAACGCCGCGGCGGCCCGGATGGGGGAGTGGCTCGGGACCTCGAGCGCGGCGTCAGAGATCGAACCGGGCGAGCCGGCGGCCGTTCCGGGCTGAGCCCTCGCCTGGTCGGTCAGGTCCCGGCCAGCACCGCGCGGACCTCGGGCAGGCGCTCCATCGTCTCATGGTCGAAGGGCGTCCTGAAGATGAACACGGCGTGCCGGAAGCCCACCCGGGCATAGCCGGTGAGCACCTCCGCGACCTCCTCCACGGATCCGGCCACGTCCAGCCGGTCCTCGCCCGGCTGGGGGATGTGCCGAGTCACGACCGACTCCCAGGCGCTGGCCGCCCCGGCGCGGTCGCGCCGGATCACGACGTTGAGGTTCACGGTGCGCTCGATCTCGCGCTCGTCGCGACCCACCGCCTCGCAGGCCGCGCGCAGCGTCGCGTCGGACGCCACCAGCTCCTCGGGTGAGCCGTAGGCGTTCCACATGTCCCCGTAGCGGGCGATGAGCGGCAGGGTCTTCCTGGGACCCGAGCCGCCGATCAGGATGGGCACGCGGGGCTGGACAGGCCGCGGGGCGCAGACTGCGTCGTCAAAGTCGTAGAAGCGGCCGGAGTGTGTGACCGTCTCGCCATCAAGGAGCCGGCGGATCAGCGGAACGGCCTCGGCCAGCCGGTCCAGGCGCTCCCCGAAGCCCGAGCCGAAATCGAACCCGAATGCCGCGTGCTCGCGCTCGAACCATCCCGCACCGATGCCCAGGATCACGCGGCCGCCGGACAGGTGGTCGATGGTTGCGGTCATCTTCGCCGTGAGGCCGGGGTTGCGGAGCGTGTTGGCCACCACCATGTGGCCGATGCGGGCCCGCTCCGTGACGGCGGCAACGGCGGCGAGGGTGGTCCATCCCTCGAGCTTCGCATCGCGCCAGTCGCCCTCGTCGGAGAGGAGGTGGTCGTCGATCCAGAGGTCGTCGAAGCCGGCCGCTTCGGCGCGCAGGACCGCCTCGCGCAGCTCCGGCCAGCCGGTCCGCTGCACCCAGTACGCTGCGCCAAACCGCATCGCCATCGGATCGCCTCCTCGCCTCTATCGTAGGGTGCCGTGACCGTCCGGGCCGTCGCGCGGAGGGGACGGGTCGGGCGCGATCAGGGTTCGGCGGGACCTCCAAACCGGTGAGTGCGGAAGACCTGGAGCACCGTCCCCGGCTCGAGCCATGCGCCTGGCTGCAGGCCCGCCTTCTGGCAGCAGGCCTCCAGCATCTGCGTGGGCCCGCGTCCGACGGCATCGGCCACCTCGGGCAGGAGGAGGCCCCGGCGTCCGTCCCGGGCGACAACGATCCCATCGATGCCCGGCCTGAAGGCCCGCGGGTCGTCCAGCGGCACCAGCGGACCCAGGATGGATACGTCGATCTCGATGCTCTCGAGCTCCTGGGGCTTCACGCCGGGAAACCGGGGATCGCGCCTCGCGGCCCAGCCAGCGGCTTCGACGACGTTCGCCCAGGCGTGTTCGCCGGCGTCGAGGTTGCCCATGCAGCCCCGGAGGGCGCCGCCCTTGGTGAGGGTCACGAAGGCCGCCGCTCGCCGCTCGGGAAGCGGTCCGGCCGCGAGCGCGGACTGCAGCGCCAGCTCCGGACGCGCCCCAATTCCCACAGCGACGGCGACCCGTGCGAGGTCGAGCAGGCGCTCCTGCTCTTGGGCGGGTACGTCGACGGGAGGGTTGAGGACTGGTAGGGCCACGGCCGCGCCTCTGGCGATGCCCGGATCCTGGCGCGCGGACGGCCCGCCCACACAGGGCGCAACCGCCCCCAATCCGATGCCGCCGGCACTGGAGTCCGGGGCGGACCGGCGAGACACTGGGGCGAACTGACATGTCGTTCCCTGTCCGCCCTTCCGCCGACGCCGTCCCCTCCGTCCTGGCCGAGACGCTGCCCGACGGGAGCGTCCGCTGTGGAGTCTGCGCCCACCGCTGCCTCGTCCGGCCCGGTCGCACCGGGATCTGTGGCGTCCGCGAGAACCGCGACGGCACGCTGTGGTGCCTGGCGTATGGGGCTGTGGCGGCAATGGGCCTGGACCCGATCGAGAAGAAGCCCCTGTTCCACGTCGAACCGGGATCGCTCGCGTACTCGATCTCGACGACCGGGTGCCCGTTCCATTGCGTGTTCTGCCAGAACTGGGAGATCGCCCAGGGTCCCCGGCTTGGCCTCGACGTCCCGCAGCGCCGGATGTCGCCCGCCCGCGTCGTCGAGGAGGCCGTGCGCGCTGGGGCGCGGTCGATCGCCTGCACGTACGTCGAGCCCACCGTGTTCCTGGAGTACGCGCTGGACACCGGCCGGCTGGCGCGCGCGGCTGGCCTCCGCAACCTGTTCATCACGGACGGCTACGCCACGCCCGAAGCGGTGGCGCTCCTGGCCGACGTCCTCGATGCCGCCAACGTGGATCTCAAGAGCTTCGACGACGCGTTCTATCGTCGACAGTGCGGGGCCCGGCTGGCACCCGTGCTCGACGCCATCGTCGCGCTGCATCGGGCGGGGGTCTGGCTGGAGATCACGACCCTGGTCATCCCGGGTCACAACGACGGCGACGTCGAGCTGCGGGCGCTGGCTGGCTGGATCGTGGAGGCGCTGGGCCCTGATACCCCGTGGCACATCAGCCGGTTCCACCCCGCGTTCCGCATGATGGACGTGCCCTCGACGCCAGCCGCCACCCTGCGCCGCGCCGCGGAGCTGGGACGGGAGACGGGTCTTCGCCACGTGTATGTCGGGAACGCACCCGAGCTTGGCCAGGAGAACACCCTGTGCGCTGGTTGCGGCCGGTTGCTGATCGAGCGGGCCGGCTACCGCTGCCGGTCCGTCCTCGGCGCGCGCGGGGTGTGCCCCGACTGCGGCCGACCGCTCGAGGGGCGATGGGCGCCGGCAACCGCGAGGGTCCCGTGACCGGGCCGGTCCGCGCCGCCGCCGTGGCGGGGTCCTTCTACCCCAGGGATCCCGGCGAGTTGCGTCGCCTGGTCGACGGGCTGCTCGTGGCCGCCGCGCACCTGCCTCTGTCGTCGGCGGCCGTCGCCCAGGACCAGGCTGACCCGCCCGCGGGCATCCTCGTGCCTCATGCGGGGCTGGTCTACTCGGGGGTCCTGGCCGCTGCGGCCTGGGCGTGCCTGGAACCGGGGCCAGCGGTCGATCGGAAGACTGGACCCGTTGTCGTGCTCCTGGGAACCAACCACCGGGCCGGCTGGCTTGACGGGGTTGGCACCTGGGATGCCGGCGTGTGGGCAACGCCCGGTGGTGAGGTCGCCGTGGATGCGGCGCTGGCCGGGGCTGTCGTCGCGCTCGGCCCACCGTTCCTGGCGGACCGGGACGCCCACCGGGGCGAGCACTCGATCGAGGTCCAGCTGCCGTTGCTCGGGGCGGTCCGTCCCGGGGCACGGATCGTGCCGCTCGCCGTCTCGGCCGGGACCGGCAGCCGTGCGATCGACGCGGGGACGCGGCTGGGACGGCTCCTCGCAGCGCGTCGTGCGTCGGGTGGGCAGGTCATGCTCGCGATCAGCACGGACATGGCCCACTACCCGCCGGCCGAGGCGTGCGCACAGGCGACCCAGGCGCTCCTGCCGGCCATTCTCGATTGCGATCCGGCTGGGCTCGCGGAGGTCGAGCGCGATCTCCTGAAGGCCGGGATCCGGGGCCTCGCCTGCGGGATGTGCGGCATCCAGCCGGCGGTGCTCGGTCTCGCGGCGCTGCGGGCCATGGGCGCCACGGCCGGCACGCTCCTGGGGATGGCGACCTCAGCCGATGCGGGCGGCCCCGCGGACGAGACCGTGGGCTATCTCGCCGTACGGTTCGACGCTGCGGCCGTATCGTAGGGACGTGCCCGACGGACCCACGTGCGCCCATCCCGACCTCGTCCCGCCCGCGGCGCGAGAGGCGATCCTCGCCTGGTACGACGCGACCGGTCGGGATCTGGTGTTCCGGTCCACGAACGAGCCATACGCCGTCCTCGTCTCGGAGCTGATGGCCCAGCAGACGCAGGCGGCCCGCGCTGGCGTGGCTTGGACGGCCTGGATTGCCCGCTGGCCGAGCGTCGAGGACCTCGCCGCGGCGCCACTTGCCGACGTGCTGCGGGCGTGGGCCGGCCTCGGCTACAACCGGCGGGCGGTGGCATTGCACCGGGCCGCCCGGGTCATCGTCGATCGGCACGCCGGCCGGGTGCCGGCGACCGTGGCGGGTCTCGAGACGCTGCCGGGTGTCGGGCCCTACACGGCCCGAGCGGTCGCGGCGATCGCCTTCCGGGTCCCGGTGGGCGCCGTGGACACCAACGTCCGGCGCGTGCTGGGGCGCATCGCCGCTGGCGGCGAGGAGGCGTTCACGGCGCCGGCGCTGCAGGCACTGGCGGACGCGGTTGTGCCGGCCGACAGGCCCGATGCCTGGACGCACGCGCTGATGGACGTGGGGGCAGCGCTGTGCAGGCCCACCCGACCGCGATGCGAGGACTGTCCCGCTCGCGCCTGGTGCCGGTACGCCGCCGGCGAGCGGGCTGCTTCGGTCTCACCCGCGGACGTGCGCGCTCGCTTGCGCGCCCGCCGGCCGGTCCAGCCGTTCCCGGCGACCAACCGCTGGCTTCGGGGCCGCATCCTCGAGCGCGCTCGTGAGGCCGACGACGGCGCGTGGGTGTCGTACCCCGTGACGATCGGTTCGCACTCGCACGATGCGGTCCGCGAGGCGGTCCTGGCGCTCGCCGCCGAGGGCCTGCTCGATGCGCGCGAGGGCCCAGAGGGGCCGGAGGCACGCCTGCCGGGCTGAACCACCGGCCGGTGCGCGGCATCTTGCTGGCCGCAGACAGATGCCTTGCGTACTGGCGGCGAGGTCGACGCCGTGTGGCGGACCCGGGGTCATGACGATGCCGCCTCCCGGTCGGGCGCCTGCGGCAGATGTGGCCAGCCAACGGCACGGCAGGTCTTCGGCCAGTTGGATCTGGCCCAGCACGCACGTTGCCGGTGAGCGGCCTCCCGAAGCCGGCTCCCGTGGGCGCAGGACCCACCCCCTCGTTTGTTGGCCGGGCGCCGCTCCTTGGCTGGCGGGTAGTACGCACCCCCTCGTTTGCTGGCCGGGATTTGTGGCCGGCCAGCTGGCCGTGATCTGGGGCCGGCGGGGCAGGACGGGCCTGGCGCAGAATGTGGCCATGGGGTTCGACCTCGAGCGGTTCACCGCGGCCCAGGACAAGTCCGCCGCGTACGACGCGGCGCTCCGGGAGCTCCGTGCCGGGCGCAAGACGGGTCACTGGATCTGGTACGTGTTCCCCCAGATCGCCGGCCTGGGGCACAGCGACATGTCCCGCCACTACGCCATCTCCTCGCTCGACGAGGCAACGGCCTATCTGGCACACCCGGTCCTCGGCCCGCGGCTGCGCGAGTGCGCGCGGGCGCTGCTGGCGATCCAGGCCCGCAGCGCGGAGCAGATCCTCGGGCCGATCGATGCGCTGAAGGTCCGCTCCAGCATGACGCTGTTCGCGACCGCAGCGCCGGACGAGTCTCCGTTCCGGGAGGTCCTCGAGCACTACTACGACGGGCGGCCGGATCCCCGCACGGAGGAGCTGCTGGGTTGCACGAACGATCTGCCCGGCACCACGCCACCCGCCTGATCCCGCACCACCCATCCCGCGCGCGACGCGCGGTACCCTTCGGGCGATGCCCCCTCGAACCCCGCCCCTGCCCGCCGACGATCCCGAGCTGCGCACGATGAGCCTCGACGAGCTCGAGCTGCGGTGGTCGGTGGCCGCCGCGCGCACGGCGATCACCGGGGAGGCAATGACCGGTGCGGACCTCAAGGCACAGGCCCTGGGCATCACCGGCGAGGCGTTGATGGAGCAGGCCGGGACCGCGGTCGCCGCTGCCGCCCGGGCACTGGTGGAGTTCAACGGTCGCGAGGGCAAGCCCGTCCTGGTCCTCGCCGGGCCCGGCAACAACGGTGGCGACGGCTTCGTCGCGGCGCGACGCCTCGCCGAGTGGGGTATTCCCGTCATCGCGGTGCTCGTGGCGGCCAGGGAGCGCCCGGGCACCCCGGACGCGCTGCGCAACTGGAAGCGGCTCGATGATCACGACGCGGTCACGAGGATCCACGCTCCGGTCGCCCGCGACGTGGCCATCCTGGGCCAGGGCATCGACAAGGCCTCGATCGTGGTCGACGCCCTCCTCGGGACAGGCGTGCGGGGCCAGCTGCGAGAGCCCGTCCGTACCGCCGTCGAGGTCATCGGGAAGGCGCGCGCCGCCGGCATCCCGGTCCTCGCCGTGGACACGCCCACGGCCGTCGACCTGACCTCGGGCGACCCGTCCGATCCGGTTGTCCGCGCGGACCTGACCGTCACGTTCCACCGGCCCAAGACCGGGCTGCGCACGCGGATGGGTCGCGCCCTGGCGGGGCGCGTCCTCGTGGCGCCCATCGGGATCCCGCCGGAAGCGGACCGGACCTAGGCACCGACCGATGACCGAGGCCCGCCAGCCCGGCCTGCGCGCGGTCCTTCTGCTGGCCGCCGCTGTCGTCATCGTCGTGATGCTGGCGGCCGGCGTCACGGCCATGCTGCCGGCCGATGCCCAGGGGGTCGTGTTCCACACCCCGCTGCTGATCCTGGTTCTGATCGGCGGCACGGGGCTCGTCCTGTGGCGCATCCTCCGCCGCCCGAGCGCCTGAGAGGTCCGGCGATGGCGGGTCCGATCGCACGGCGGGCTGCCGACCTCGCGCGCCTGGCCGACGAGCGCTGGGACCTGCTCATCGTCGGCGGCGGGATCGTCGGGGCGGGAGCGCTGCTCGATGCTGCATCGCGCGGCCTCAAGGTCGCCCTGGTCGAGCAGGACGACATCGCCGCCGGCACCAGCTCCCGTTCGAGCCGGCTGATCCACGGCGGACTGCGCTACCTGCAGCAGGGCCATGTTGGCCTGGTTCGGGAGGCGCTGGCCGAGCGCGCGCGGCTCATGACGCTGGCCCCTCACCTGGTCCGCATGGAGGCGTTCCTGTTTCCGATCTACGGTCCGCGGGCCCTCAAGCGCGCGTTCTACGAGATCGGCCTCACGGCATACGACCTCCTGGGGTCCACGGCATCGGCGGGCCGCCATCAGCACCTGGGGCTGGCCGACACCCTGGCCTACGCCCCGAACCTGGTCCGCAAGGACCTCCGTGGAGCGCTGCTGTACCACGACGCCATGGAGGACGATGCGCGGTTCACGCTGGCGGTCGCGCGCACGGCCATCGCCCACGGCCAGGGCGCCGCAGTGGCGGTGACGCGGGTGCGAGCTCTCGCGCCGATCCGTGATGGCGACCGGATCGGGGGCGCCGCCGTCCGGGACCTGGTCGCGGACGTCGAGCTCGACGTCCGCGCGTCGGCGGTGCTGGATGCGACGGGCGCGTGGGCCTCCTCGCCGGATCGGCCGTTGGGCTCCGGCTCCTTCTCCGTCCTGCCGGCCCGCGGCAGCCACCTCGTGATCGAGCGCGGACGCATCCCCGCGCGGGGTGGCATGACGCTGCGAATCCCGGGGCGTGTCGCGTTCATGGTCCCGTGGCCCGGGCACTGGATCGTCGGCACCACGGACAAGCCCTACCGGGGGCCGCTGGACCACGTTGCCGCGAGCGCCGAGGAGGTGGACGAGATCCTCGGCACGCTCAACGGAGCGCTGGACCTCTCACTGACCCGCGCGGACATCACGGGCACCTATGCCGGATTGCGCCCGCTGGTTGCGCCGACGAACGCGGACAGGTCCGTCACGATCTCCCGCGAGCACCGCGTGGCCGTCGAGGCGCCGGGCCTGGTCCGGGTCAGCGGCGGCAAGTACACGACGTACCGCGTCATGGCCCGCGACGCCGTGGACGCTGCCCTTGGACTCGCCGCGCGGACCCGCCCGAGCGTCACCGGTGAGCTGCCGATCCTGGGCGCCGCCACCCGTGCCGAGCTCGACGCGCTCGCCGCCCGCCTCGGTCGCGAGCCCGGCCTCGACGTTTCCACGGCCACCAGCCTGGTGGGGCGACACGGGACCGCGGCACGCGACGTCCTGGCGCTCGGCCGGGACCATGACCTGGTCCGCCCACTGCTGGCCGGCCACCCGTTCCTCGAGGCGGAGATCGCCTGGGCCGTGGAGCACGAGATGGCACTCTCCGTGGACGATCTGCTGGCGAGGCGCCTCCGCCTGGCGCAGGTGCTGCGTGACCGTGGCGCCGCGATCGCCCCGCGCGTGGCCGAGATCGCGGGACTGGGCCTGGGCTGGAGTCCCGACCACCAGACCGCCGAGGTCGCCTCCTACCTCGAGAGTGCCCGCCGGGAGTTTGGCGTCCCGGTGGCAGGTTGACCGGGTCGCGCTGGCACCCCCACCCAAGGTTGCGAAAATAGGTATCGCCACGGTTGCGATTTGACCGTAGACTCTCGCTGCGCGGACGCCGCGCATGCTCATTTGGATCGCACGTTCGACACTTGGTCTCCTCCGGCACAACACTCGAGGACCCGGGCAAGAGGCGGCGAAAACTGGAGGAGATCGGCACGTGGCCGACAAGACACTTTCCTGTTCGGACTGCAACATGGAGTTCGCTTTCACGGAGCGCGAACAGGAGTTCTATGCGGAGAAGGGGTTCACGGAGCCCCGCCGCTGTCCCTCGTGCCGCGCCAGCCGCAAGGCAGCGCGGTCGGGTGGTGACAGCGGCTATGGCGGCGGCTCGTATTCGGGCGGCGGCTATGACTCCGGCTACGGTGGCGGCGGCGGATATTCCGCAGGCGGCTACAGCAGTGGCGGTGGCGGTGGCTATGGCAACCGCAGCAGCGCACCCCGCGAGATGTTCGCGGCAACGTGCTCCAGCTGCGGCAAGGAGGCCAAGGTCCCGTTCCGCCCGACCAATGGCAAGCCGGTCTACTGCTCGGACTGCTTCCGCACCCAGCGCGGCGGCTGAGTCCCAGCGCCTCGTCAGCCGGGTCGCGGTCTCCGCGGCCCGGTTCTCGTTTTCCGGGCCGGTGCGCCGATCGCCATGCCTGGCGCCATGCCCGCGGGCTCTCGCGGTGTAGCATCGAGAGGATGATCGATCCCCTCACGCGGCCCCGCGGCCCCAGGCGCGCTCGTCCGACCGTGACCACAGCGGAGAATTCCTGACCGATGGCCGTCGGCTCTTCCAACGACTTCGACCTCATCGTCCTCGGCGCGGGCACCGGTGGCTATGCCGCCGCGTTCCGCGGTGCCCAGCTGGGCCTGCGCGTCGCCCTCGTCGACGAGGACAAGCTCGGGGGCACCTGCCTCCACCGGGGATGCATTCCAACCAAGGCCATGCTCGAGAGCGCCTCGCTGGCCGAACGGATCCGCCACGCGGCCGACTTCGGCCTGCGCCTGCCCGGCACCGCCGAGGTGGACTTCGCCCAGATCGCCAAGCGGCGCGACCAGGTCGTGACGCGGATGTGGAAGGGCGTCCAGTCGCTGGTCAGGAAGAACGACGTGACCTGGATCGCGGGCCGCGGCCGTCTCGACGGAGCCACCAGGGTCCGCGTGAGCCTGGCGGGCGAGGACGGCACGCCGGGCGGGGGTGGTGAGCGTGTCCTCAACGGCACCGATGTCATCCTGGCCACCGGGTCGCGCGTGAAGTCCCTGCCCGGGATCGTCCCGGACGGCGAGCGCATCGTGACCTCCGACGACGTCCTGCGCTCGGATTCGATGCCTGCCAGCGTGATCGTCATCGGTGCGGGCGCGGTGGGCGTGGAGTTCGCCTCGATGTACCACGACCTGGGCGCCACGGTGACGCTGCTCGAATACCTGCCGGCGATCGTCCCGCTCGAGGACCGCGAGGTCAGCAAGGAGCTGGAGCGGACCTTCAACCGGCGCGGGATCAAGGTCGTGACCAGTGCCCGCTTCGATGCCGCGAGCGTGATCGCGGGTGACAGTGACGTCCGCCTCACCGTGGGGCCCGAGGGCAAGGAGGCCGTCGAGATCTCGGCCGAGATGCTGCTGGTCGCTGCCGGCCGTGCCACGAACCTCGAGGACGTGGGCCTCGAGACCACGTCCGCCGAGGTGGATCGCGGGATCGTCAAGGTGGACGGCCACATGCGGACGAAGGAGCCCCACCTCTACGCGATCGGCGACATCGTCGGCGGGCTCATGCTCGCCCACACCGCGGCGCACGAGGGGATCACGGCCGTCCATACCATCGCCGGCGACCCGGACGTGCACGCCATGGACTACGTCAAGCAGCCCCGGGCCACGTACTGCCGCCCCGAGATCGCGTCCGTCGGCCTGACCGAGCAGGAGTGCGAGGCTCGCGGCCTGCCGGTCAAGACGGCCAAGGTGCCGTTCCAGGCCGTGGCCAAGGCCATCATCGGCGGTGAGTACGAGGGCTTCACCAAGATCATCGGCAATGCGGAGACCGACGAGACGCTCGGGATCCACATCATCGGGCCGCACGCCACGGACCTCATCGCCGAGGCTTCCCTCGCGCTCGCCCTCGAGGCGACGCCGTGGGAGATCGGTGCCACCACGCATGCCCACCCGACCTTCTCGGAGATCCTGGGCGAGACCGCGATGGCGGTGGACGGGCGCTCGATCAACTTCTAGGCCGGCTCGCCGGGCCGGTTCGACCGGTCCAGCCATCGGCCCACGGAGGACGCGATGACGGTCACGGGCAGCGGCGGCAGCGGGGTGGACCCCGGCAGCGTGGCGGGCCTCCTCGCTGCCTCGTACGGGCTGGCCGACGCGGACCTCATCGCCATGTACCGCACCGTTGCGCTCTCCCGAGCCGTGGACGAGCGGATGTGGATCCTCAACCGCGCGGGCCGGATCCCGTTCGTGATCAGCGGCCAGGGTCATGAGGGTGCCCAGGTCGGACTGGCGTGGCCGCTCCGTCGCGGACATGACTGGATAGCGCCCTTCTACCGCTCGATCGCCACCTGCCTGGCGTTCGGGATGACGGCACGGGACCTGATGCTGGCCCAGTACGCGAAGGCTTCCGATCCCGGCTCTGCCGGGCGCCAGATGCCCGGTCACTACGGCAGCCCGGAGCACAACCTCGTCAGCGTCTCCTCGCCGGTGGCCACGCAGATCCTGCACGCCGTGGGGATCGCGCTGGCGGCGAAGATCCGCGGGACGGACCAGGTCGCCGTGGCGATCATGGGCGAGGGGAGCTCCAACCAGGGCGACGTCCACGAAGCGCTCAACTTCGCGGCCATCCACGACCTCCCGTTCGTGCTCATGGTGGAGAACAACGGCTACGCGATCAGCGTGCCTGCCGAGAAGGAGCTCTCAGTGCCGGACGTGGCGTCGCGTGCGTCTGGCTACGGGATGCCGGGCGTGGTGGTCGACGGCACGGACGTCCTGGCCTGCTATGCGGCGGGGCGCGAGGCCGTGGACCGCGCCCGCTCGGGCGGTGGACCCACTTTGGTCGAAGCCAAGGTGACACGGCTGACCGCCCACAGCTCCGACGACCAGCAGACGAAGTACCGCTCCGAGGACGACCTGGCGGAGGGCAGGGCCCAGGACCCGCTCCCGATCTTCAGGGCGCAGCTCCGCGATGCGGGCGTGCTGACGGACGTTACAGAGGACGCGCTGGCCGCCGAGATCGCTGCGCTCGTCGAGGACGCGACCGACTTCGCAGAGGCCGAGCCGGACCCTGATCCCGCGACCGCGATGGACCACGTCTACGGCGATCCCGGAGCCGGAGAGCCGCCGCCGCCCTGGCACCCGGCGCCGGGTTCCGGCACGGATCACGCACGATGACCATCCGTACCTTCATCGAGGCGATCCGGGACGGCATGGCCGACGAGATGCGGCGCGACGGCTCGGTGGTGGTGCTGGGCGAGGATGTCGGCAAGAAGGGCGGCGTGTTCCTGGCCACGGACGGCCTGTGGTCGGAGTTCGGCGACGACCGGGTCATCGACACCCCGCTCACCGAGTCGATGATCGTGGGCGCCTCGATCGGCGCGGCGCTCAACGGCCTGCGCCCCATCGCCGAGATCCAGTTCGCGGACTTCATCCACCCGGCGTTCAACCAGATCGTGTCCGAGGCGGCCCGGATGCGCTACCGCTCCATCGGCGGCTTCAGCGTGCCGATGGTGATCCGGGCGCCGTACGGGGGCGGCGTGCACGGCGCGCTCTACCACTCGCAGTCCGTGGAGGCGTTCTTCACCCACGTGCCGGGCCTCAAGGTCGTCATCCCGTCGACGCCCTACGACGCGAAGGGGCTCCTCCGGTCGGCGATCCGCGACGAGGATCCCGTCCTCTTCTTCGAGCACAAGAAGATGTACCGCTCCGTGCGCGGCGACGTGCCGGACGGGGAGTACACCGTGCCCCTGGGGCGCGCCTCCATCCGCCGTCCCGGGCGCCAGGTCACGGTCGTGGCCTACGGGCTGATGGTCGTCTACGCGCTGGAGGCGGCCGAGCGCGTGGCCGGCGAAGGGATCGACGTCGAGGTAGTGGACCTGCGCACCCTGCGGCCACTGGACCGGGACACACTGCTCTCGTCGGTTCGCAAGACCGGCAAGTGCGTCATCGCGTACGAGGACAACCGGTTTGGCGGGTACGGTGCGGAGATCGCCGCGATCGTCGCCGAGGAGGCGTTCGACTACCTCGACGGGCCGGTCGCACGGATCGCCGGGCCGGATGTGCCGGGCGTGCCGTACAACCACCTGCTGGAAGACTGGTTCATGCTCAGCCCGGCCAAGATCGCGGACGCGATCCGCAGGCTCGCTGCGTACTGATGGCCCACTGATGGCCGGCGCCGCGGCCGGCACAGACCTCCTGGCGGTCGAGGCCCGCCTGCGGGCCATCCTGGTCCCGTACGAGGACCGGCTGGAGCATGCCACCATCTACGGCATTCCAACCTTGCGTCGTCGTGGTGCGAATGCCCACCAGTGGTTCGCGTTCGTCAAGCCGGCTACGAAGCACGTGGGCTTCTACCTGCTCCCCGTTCACACCTGGCCGGACCTGGTTGAGGCGGTCTCGCCCGCCCTCCGGAAGCGGCTCACCGGCAAGTCCACCTTCACCTTCAGGTCGATCGACGAGGCGCAGCTGGCCGAGCTGGAGGCACTGGTGGCCCGCGCGTTCGACCAGTACATGGAGGCTGTGTAGGCCGATCAGCCGGTCCGTGCGATCGACCTCCGGTGGGGTGGCCCCTCAGTCCTTCAGGACCACCGTCAGCAAGGTGTTCAGGACGAC
The DNA here is from genome assembly GCA_963788375.1 of uncultured Chloroflexia bacterium. Lineage (GTDB taxonomy): Bacteria > Chloroflexota > Limnocylindria > Limnocylindrales > CSP1-4 > CAIXZV01. Next base: position 865,933 of record CAWBGT010000001.1, on the reverse strand, counting down.
GAGACCTGCATAGGCCAGCGCTGCCGTCTGGGCACCGGCGACATAGACCGCTCCGGCAGCAGCGAGCAGGACGACGCTTCCGGCAACCTCGCGGACCTGTAGCGGGATCGGGACGTTCGCGCCAGGAGCGATGACGAGCGACCAGAACACGATCAGGATCGCCGGGGTGCCGATGGCGATCAGCCACCTCTCCGGACCCGTCGCCGCGTGAAAGCCCCAATAGCCGACGCCGACGACGCCGGCGAGCTCAAGGAAGAAGCGAAGAGCCAGGTTCGCCTGGGCCATCTCAGCGATAGGCCAGGGCAGCGGATGCCGGACCCGCACGCCGCGCCTCGAACTCGTGGTCCGACACGATCAGCAGATTCGCGACTTGGAAGCCCGCGTCGAGCAGGGAAACTCGGGCAATCCCGCTATCGCCCGCCGATGTCGGACGGATATCCCGCAATCTCCGGGTTGCCCGCGACCGCATCCGTGGCCCCACGATGGAGCAACGGCTCGCGGATCAGATACAGGCCGATGACGAGCAAGGCGACATCCTGCGCGACGGCCACTGGGATCAATGGCAATGACATGGTGTTGAGCACGAGGTCGCCAACCATGTGCAATGCGATGAGCGGCCAGATCGTCCAGGTACGGATCCGCAGTGCCGCGAACCCGACGCCAAACGAGAACGCGCCAACGGCCTGCGCGAAGCTGATGGCCGGGTTGCCGCCCCGAATGACGAGGTTGCCGAGGTGAAGCAGCGCAAACAGCAGCGACGAAATGAAGACCGCGCGAAGCACCCCGGATGGCTCCAGGATTCGGATCAGGAGCCCTCGGGCGAATGCTTCCTCGGTCAGACCGGTCAGGGCGTAGCCCACGATCAGGAAGATCAGGGTCGAGGCGGCTATTGGGTCGACCCCGGCGAGCAGCGGCACGACGACGATCAGTGCCGGCAGCACCAGTAGGCGCAGGTTCCGCCATTCGGAGATCGGGGTGAATCCGACCTCGTGCCACCAGCCGAGCCAGCCGATGCCCCCGAGCACGAGGATGGTCATGATGACGAGGGCCACCAGGGCCGCCGCCTGCGAATCGGTGTCGGGCGCCACGCGGCCTACCAGCAGGAACACGGCCAAGGAGACGACGATCCAGGTCAACGCCAAAGCGATAGCAGACCTGACCGGGTGGCGTTCCAGGGCCACCGCGGCCTGCGCCGAGCTCATGAGGCTCCCTCCGTTCCAATTCGACCGGCCATTCCTACAAAACGGGCCGGTCGGCCTATGATAAGGAGCCTTGAGGCCCTTGCCAAGAGATGTACCTTGGTATAGGCGCAAGCACGTTGGCGAGATCGCCCGAGGACCCGAGATGATGCCTGCTGATCACACTGGAGCTGAGCCGGGCCGCGATCGACAGTTCCGCGACTGGGGTGGCCTGCTGCTCGCGGTCGTGTTGATCGTCGTCGGTGGCTACTTCCTCCTCCGCAACACGTTCGGCCTGACCCTCCCCGACATTTCCTGGGATGAATCCTGGCCCGTCCTCGTCATCGTGATGGGGGTCGTGGCGCTTGTGCGCGGCTGGACCGGCCACGGGTCTCGCCGCCGCCAGCGTGACCGCTACTGACCGCTTCGCCGCCCGCGCTGGGCGATCCTGCAAGCGAGGAGGCGTGAACTCCTTCCATGACGCGCATGTTGGAAGCGCAGCCCGACCACCAGGAAGCGGACGGTGGCGGAGCTCAGGTGGATCTCGGGATCGAACGCGTCGTCTTCCTCTCCGACGGCCTGTTCGCGATCGCCTTGACCATCCTTGTCATCGACCTCCGCCTCCCGGATCTCCCCGTGTCCGCCGGCACGAGCGAGCTCTCGAGCGCGATCGGCGAACTTGCCCCGAAGGTGTTCGCGTATGCCCTCAGCTTCGCGATCATCTCGCTCTACTGGGTCGCGCACCTGCGGCGCTTCAAGCTGATCGGGCGAGCGGACACGGGCCTCGCCTACCTCAACCTGCTGCTCCTGGCCTTCATCGCACTGATCCCGTTTCCTACCTCACTCATCGGGGAGCATGGCGACCTGCCGGTCGTGGTGGTGATCTACGCAGGGACACTGTCCGCCGCTGGAATCGCGGGCTTCCTGTGCTGGGTCTATGCGCTCAGGGCGCAACTCGTTGCACCTGACGCCCCGGGGGATGCCGTGCGGTCGGGTGCCGCCCGCGGACTCGCGGCGCCCATCGTCCTGCTGGGCTCCCTGCTCCTCCTGCCGGTCGCAAGCACCTATCTTGTCGAACTGACCTGGCTGCTCATCCTCCCGGTCCAGTGGATCCTCAGCAAGCGCGTCACGTACCAGCACCCGCGGGATCCGCAATGAATGAGGTCCGGCACCGTCTGATCGCCTGGGACAAGGAGGCCCGTCTTGGTGCGGAGCTCGCCATCCTGACGCTGGAGCCCGATCGATTGACGGGCCAGGGTGTCGCGATCGGCTGGGATCCGGTGCCGTACCGACTCGACGCAGCCCTCGAAACGGCGGCCGGGTGGGTCACCGCCAGCCTCCTCCTCGCGGTCACGGGCGATGGCTGGACGCGGACGCTTGACCTGCGGCGATCTTCGTCTGGCGAATGGACAATCTCCACGACGACGAGAGGACGGGCCCCGCTCGGTGCCCCCGGAGGTGACGCCTTGACGCTCGTTACGGCGTTGGACTGCGATCTCGGGTTCAGTCCCATGACGAACACGATGCCCGTGCTCCGTCACGACCTCCTGCGCCACGATGGTGCGGTGGACCTGGTCACGGCATGGGTTTCAGTTCCGGACCTCGCCGTCCGGGCCTCCAGCCAGCGCTACACGACCCGGGGACACGATCGGCGGGGCCTTCGACGCATCCAGTACCGGTCGCTCGACAGCGACTTCGCCTCCGACCTGCTGTTTGACGCAGACGGGCTCATCGTCGACTACCCGCAGCTCGCGCATGTCGTGCCCCAGGATTCCGGAGGCAGTCTGGGTGCAAGGCCTGCCGCAGGTGCCGGCGCATCGCTCAGCGGAGCAACGTGCGCATGACGAGACGATCCTGACGCCCGGTCGGCCACCCATTGCACCAGAGGCCGGGACCGCGCAACGAGCGGCCCGCCGGGCGGACAATTCGTCACGCGCCGCGCCCGTTGCCTCGCCCGCCGGGAGGATCGCCCACGCCCGTCAGGCGCCGCGCTCCGTGGAGTCGCGCGGGGCCCGGGTGAGGCGCGCCGTCGCGGGATGCGCAACACTAGGGGCCACGTATCCTCGCGTCCCCCGCGAACCCGCCCCTTCGGAGGAACAGAACCAGTGGCCAAGGTGACGATGCCCCAGCTCGGCGAGAGTGTCGCGGAGGGGACGATCGGACGCTGGCTCAAGCAGCCTGGTGACACGGTCGCGAAGTACGAGCCGCTCGTCGAGGTGATCACCGACAAGGTGAACGCTGAGGTGCCGTCGCCGTTTGCGGGCATCCTGCGCGAGATCCTCGCGGAAGAAGGGGCCGTTGTCCCCAACAACGCCGAGATCGCGATCATCGAGACCGCGGACGACACGGGCACCGCCGATGCGCCAGCGACCCCGGCGCCGGCCGACGTACCAGCCTCCGCAACCGCCCCAGCGCCGATGGCCCCCGCAGCCACGTCCGTCGCACCACCGACGACTGCGCCGACTGCCGCTCCGGCACCTGCAGCCGCTCCGGCCGTCCACGACCCGAACGCACGCATGACCCCGGCGGTCCGCCGCCTGCTCCGTGAGCACGGCCTGGAAGCCGCACAGGTCGCGGGCACCGGTGGCGGCGGCCGGATCACCCGCGAGGACGTCATCGCCCACGTCGAGGCCGTCCGGACCGGCGCCGTCCCGGCGGCGCCCGCATCGAACGCACCTGCCGCGAGCGCGCGGGTCGCAACCGCCCCGTCGGCCCCTGCAGCCGCTGCCGCCAGCGGGCCCATCGAGTTCCCGAGCGGCGCGGACGAGGTTCTCGTCCCGATGACCCAGATGCGCAAGGGCATCGCGGCCCAGATGACGCGCTCCCTGGCCGCCCCTCACGCCTACGTGCAGATGGAGATCGACGCCAGCCGTCTCGTCCGCCTCCGCGACTCCATGAAGACGTCCTACAGGGCGAAGGAAGGGGTCGGGCTCTCGTTCGTCCCGTTCGTGGTCAAGGCGGCTGCCGAGGCCCTCAAGCGCAACCCCACCTTCAATGCGGTCTGGACCGACCAGGGGCTGCTGGCCAAGCGTCGGGTCAACATCGGCGTGGCGGTCGCGGTCGACGACGGGTTGATCGTGCCCGTCATCCGGGACGCGGACACACTGTCCATCCACGGCCTCAACATGGCGATCGCCGACGTCGCAAACCGCGCGCGAGCGAACAAGCTGCGGCTCGACGACTTCGGCGGCGGCACATTCACCGTGGACAACACGGGCTATCTCGGCACCAACCTCGTGATGCCGATCATCAACGTGCCCGAGGTGGGCATCGTCACGATGGAAGCCATCACCAAGCGGGCCGTGGTGGTCAGCGGCGAGGACGGCGACGTGATCGCGATCCGCCCGATCATGAACATGGTCCTGGGCCTCGACCACCGGGCCAACGACGGGGCCGGTGGTGCGGCCCTCCTGCGTGACATCAAGGCCTGGCTCGAGGCCGTTGGCCCCGAGACCTCGGTCTACTAGCGTCCGGCGGCAGACCCCAGCCATGGCCCGCGAGCTCCCGGTCTTCGATCCGAACCCCGCCCACGCCCATACCCCGGCGTCCGGGTTGTCCATCGCCATCGGCGGCGGGCAGTCGCTGGGCGTGGAGGCACCGGTCCAGACCGGGATACGTCCGCTGCGACGGCACCCGGACTGGATCCGGTCGCGGATGCCGTCGGGCGAGAACTACACGGATCTCAAGGGGCTGTTGCGCGGACTGAACCTCAACACGGTCTGCGAGGAGGCCGTGTGCCCCAACGTGGGCGAGTGCTGGGACCAGCGGACGGCCACGGTGATGATCCTGGGCGACGTGTGCACCCGGGCTTGCGGCTTCTGCGCCATAAAGACCGGCCGGCCAACCTGGTTCGACGACGACGAGCCCCGCCGGGTCGCGGAGGCCGTCAGCGCGATGCACCTGGACCACGTGGTGGTCACCAGCGTCGCCCGCGACGACCTCCCCGACGGTGGCGCCGGGGCGTTCGCAGCCACCATCCGCGAGATCCGTAGCCGAAGCCCCCTGATGGGCGTCGAGGTCCTGATCCCGGACTTCAACGGTGAGGAGGCCCCTCTCCGGACGGTGATGGAGGCCGGCCCCGACATCCTCAACCACAACCTCGAGACGGTGAAGCGGCTCCAGGGTCCCGTCCGCAAGCGAGCCCGATGGGATCGGACGCTGGGCGTGCTGGAGCGGGCCAAGGCCTACGCCGATGAGTACGGGCGCGAGGCGCACACCAAGAGCAGCCTGATGGTCGGCCTGGGTGAGACCCGCGAGGAGCTGACCGAGGCGTTCGAAGCTCTCCGGGCGGTGGATTGCGACATCCTCACGATCGGGCAGTACCTGCGACCGACGCTGGACCACCTGCCGCTTGAGCGCTACTACCACCCCGACGAGTTCGCCGAGATGCGGGACGAGGGGCTCGCGATGGGCTTCAAGCACGTCGAGTCGGGCCCGCTGGTCCGCTCCAGCTACCACGCCCGGGACCAGGTGCCCGGGGCCGCGGAGAAGGCCCTCCGCCGTCGCGCGACCCTCGATGCCGAGGGCCGGGTCGTCCCGGGCGCCGCCGCCGGCTGAGCGCGACCTCTCGCGCCCCGCCCGGGGCCGATGGAGGCCGGGCCGGATATGCTTCGGCCATGGCGTCCACCCTCAGCCGCAAGGTCCCCCTCGCCGAGCTCCACTGCCACCTCGGCGCGGCCGTCACGCCCTCGATCATGTGGTCCATCGCCCACGCCCAGGGGATCAAGCTCCCGACCCGCGACTACTGGGACTTCCGCGACCTCATCACGGTCCATCCGCGGCGCCCCAAGAGCTTCGACGGCTACCTGCAGCTGTTCCACTGGACCGAGCTCATCCAGTCGAGCCCCATCGCCGTCGAGCGCGCGGTCTACGAGGTCATCGGCGGGGCCTACCGCAAGAACAACGTGACCACCACGGAGTTGCGCTTCAACCCGATGAAGCGGAACCGTGGCGGCGAGCAGGACCTGGACCACATCATCGCGGCCGCGGTCCGGGGCATGGACAAGGCAACCCTCGAGTACCCGGTCAAGCCCGGGCTCCTCTTCTGCCTGGACCGTGCGTTCCCGTACGAGCTCAACGAGATCATCGTGGAGAAGGCGATCGCGTGGCGCGACCGGGGCGTGGTCGGCGTGGACATCGCCGGGCCAGAGTCGGCCACCTTCCGTGTCGCCGACTACCGGCGGATCTTCCGCAAGGCGCGCCAGCACGGCTTGGGCATCACCGTCCACACCGGCGAGTCGGGACCGGTCGAGGAGATCGCCCGGGTCATCGAGCAGCTCGAGCCGGACCGGATCGGCCACGGGGTGAAGGCCGCCTACGACCCCCGCACCATGGCCATGCTCCGCGAGCGAGGCATCGTACTGGAGATCTGTCCCACGTCCAACCTGAACACCGGCGTGGTGTCGAGCTGGGAAGAGTTCCGCTGGATCTTCGACCAGTTCCACCGCAACGGCGTGCGCTACGCCATCAGCACGGACGGCCCGGAGATGCTCAAGACCTACATCCGGGACGAGCTGGCCACGCTCGGGCGACTCGGGATCCTGGCCGTCGAGCAGCAGCAGCAGATCGCGGCTACGTCGCTGGCCGCATCGTTCGTGCCCAACGTGTCGGACGTGCCCCGGCTGCGTCGTGAGCCGGCCACGCGCCTTGTCGTCGAGCGCGAGGAAGGCTGACCGGCCTACGCCTCGGGCGCCGCTGAGCAGACCGTCACCCGGTCTGCCCCGCCCATCAGCTCGATCTCGTATCGGTCGGGAACTGCCTCCGCGCCGTCGGTCTCGACCCGGCCGTCGCTCCATGTGGCCATGCCATCGAGCGTTGCCTTGCGATAGCCGCCGCTGACCCGCAGCCTGACCGCCACGCCAGGTGGCCTCTCGACGATCACCTCGCGGGCGCCACCCTTGAGGCGGACTTGGACGATCCCCGACGGTGCTCCCATGGACAGCCGGACCCCGCCGGCACCGCCGGCGACGACGAACGACTGGAGCTGCAGCGCGCGCAGGTCCGCCTTGATGTCCGTTGCGCCGCCACGGAACTCGATCGCCCACGGGAGGCGATCGTTCAGCACGAGGTCCGTCTGGTCACGCCGCCAGTGCGCGGTCGCGTCGACGCGCTGGTCGCCGATGCGCGTCCGGAAGTCGAACCAGGCAAACCGGGGATAGCGGATCGTCACGACGCCGTCGCGCACACGGGCGCTCGGGACCGCGCCGTGGAACCGCGCGCGGTAGAGGTCGGCCCCGACATGGGGATCCGTCGCGATGACGACGCTTGGGGCACCCGTCACGAAGACGAGTCGCCCCTGGGTCGCGGCGGCGACCGGAGCGGTTGACCCGGAGGCGGCACCGCCGGTGGGGGAGGAGGCAGCCACCGCGGCCGCCCCGGGGGCACGCATCCCGGCGACGATCGAGAGTGACGCTGCCACGACCTCGCCGAGGTAGGCGTGGACCGCACGGACGTCCCCGTCGGGCGTGTCAGCGAGCGCGTCCCGCATCACGCCATCGAGCGGATCGAACGCCGCGGCGATGGACGCGGTCCGCGCGGCGACCGGCTCGACGATGACCCGCCGACGGTCCGCCGGGTCGGGGACCCGCCGGACGTAGCCCGCCTGCTCGAGGCGGTCGACCATCCGGGTGGTCGCACCCGTGGTGAGGGCAGTGAGCTCGCCGAGGCGACCCACCGGCATGGCGCCCTCGGCCGCCAGGAGGCCCAGGCATTCGACGTCGGTCGTCGCGAGGCCGAACCGCTCGGCGACGACCTGGGTGAAGCCAGCCCGACCCGCGCTCATCTCGGCGCTCGACCGGAGGATCGCGGCGACCATCCGATCGCGGTCGAATTCAGGGGTTGACACGGTTGCTCCCTGTTCGGCTAATATCTGCACTGCGCAGAGAAATGCTAGCGCAGTAGCAGAGCCGCCGCAAGCCTACCTCCGCCCGGGCCCCCGGGCAAGTGGGCAGGCGCCGGACGGCAGGAGGTACATGACCATGAGACTCACCCGGCAGCAGGCCGACATCATCGCCCCGGGCGTGTGGCTGACGCTCCTCGTCGCCCTCGCCTTCTTCGCAAGGCCGGCGCTCGTCGGCGGCGCCGTGATCAGCACGCTCTTGCTCGGGCTCTACTACGCGGCCCGGGACGCCGCCGGCCATGAGTGAGCTCGTCATCGAGACCGAGGGCCTCCGCCGGACCTTCGGCAAGAAGGAGGACGTTGTCGAGGCGGTCGCCGGCGTAGACCTGCGCGTGGAGGCGGGCACGATCTTCGGCTTCCTGGGGCCCAACGGCGCGGGCAAGACCACCACGCTCCGGATCCTCGCGACGCTCCTCGCGCCGACCTCGGGAGTCGCGCGGGTCGCAGGTCTCGACTTGGCTCGCGACGCCGCGGACGTCCGGCGGAGGATCGGGTACGTCGCGCAGACGGGCGGCACGGATCCGCGCATGAGCGGTCGCGGCGAGCTGGTCATGCAGGGTCGCCTGTTCGGCCTGTCGGGCGCCGACGCCCATGACCGGGCCGCCCAGCTCCTCGAGGCACTCGAGCTCGCCGAAGCCGCCGACCGGCCCATCGAGACGTACTCGGGAGGCATGCGCCGCCGGCTCGACGTCGGCCTCGGGATGGTCCACCGGCCTATCGTCCTGTTCCTGGACGAGCCGACGACGGGGCTCGACCCACAGGCACGCGCCCGGATGTGGGACGAGATCCGGCGCCTGCGCGACGTCGGGACCACCGTGTTCCTGACGACCCACTATCTCGACGAGGCTGACGCCCTGTGCGATCGGCTCGCGATCATCGACCAGGGCCGGATCGTGGCTCGCGGCACGGGCGCCGAGCTCAAGCGCGAGATCGCGGGCGACGTGATCACCATCGGCGTCGACTCGTCGGCCGGACTCGTCCGCCAGTTGCTGGCGACCCAGCCGTTCGTCCGGGAGGCGAGCGTCGTCGACGGCCTCGTCCGGCTGTATGTCACCGACGGCGAGGCGAGCCTCCCAGCGGTGCTCCGGCTGCTCGATGCCCAGGGCCTGGCGCCGCAGACGCTGTCACTCCACCGGCCAAGCCTCGACGACGTCTTCCTGCGCCAGACCGGGCGATCCCTGCGCGACGCCGCCTGACGTCGGCCGCGTCCCCGACACAGAGAGGATTCTTTCCCGTGCGCGTCTTCCACGACACCTGGCTCGTCTTCCGTCGCTCGATCGGCCTCACCGTCCGCCAGCCAGCCTGGCTGATCGCCGGCGTCATGCAGCCATTGATCTACCTCCTCCTGTTCGGCCCGCTGCTCAACAGCCTGACCTCCGTCACGGGGTTTCCCCAGGGCGGTGCGTTCAACACGTTCGTTCCTGGCCTGCTCGTCATGACCGCGCTGTTCGGCTCGACGTTCGTTGGCTTCGGGTTCATCAGCGAGATGCGCTCTGGGGTCGTCGAGCGCATGCGCGTCACGCCCATGAGCCGGACCGCCGCCGTCCTCGGCCGCACCGTCCGGGACGTCGTCGTGTTCATGGTTCAGGGATCGATCCTGATCCTGCTGTCGATCCCGTTCGGGCTGAAGATCGATCCGGCGGGGCTGCTGGTCGCGTTTGTCCTGCTGGCGCTCATCGGACTCGTGCTCGGGCCGATCTCGTATGCGATGGCGCTGGCCATCGGCAGCGAGGACGCCCTGGCACCGCTCACGCAGGCGATCGCCCTGCCCCTGCTGCTCCTGTCGGGGATCATGCTGCCCATGTCGTTCGCACCCGACTGGCTGCGCACGATCGCGTCGCTCAATCCCCTGTACCACTCGGTGCTGGCGATCCGCGCGCTGTTCAACGCCCAGTGGGGAAGCCCGGACGTGCCAGGCGGGATCGCGATCATGGGCGTCTGCGCGATGCTCTCGATCGCCCTGGCCTCGAGGACCTTCAACCGGGCGACCGCCTGACCCGCTCGCTACGCCTTGGCCGAGTCCGTCACGCGGTACGAGCAGCAGCGGTCGCCGGTGGCGATGTGCCGCTCGCGCACCACCTCGGCACCCAGCACTCGACGAAAGAGGTCCAACTCCGCCTGGCAGGCCGCCGGCATGCTCCGGGCCACATCCAGGACGGCGCAGTTGTGCTCAAGGAGCCGGATCGCGCCGTCGTCCACGGAGACCTCGGCGATGTACCCGAGCTCGTCCTGCAGCCCGGCGAGCACCCGGACGCGGTCGGCAAGCGGCGCGTCGTCCGGCAGGGAGGCGTTCATGCGCTGCCGGAGTCGCGCCTCGGCCTGGCGGCGGCGGGCCGCAAACACGTCCTCGACAAGATCATCGCCACCGACCTCGAGGATTGCGGCCAGCAGCCCGATCGCGAGGCCGTCGTAGTTGGACGGGAACAGGTCCTGGGCATCGGGAGTCACGTCGTAGAGGTGCCGGGGCCGCCCGACGCCGTGGCGCTCGGTCGCTCGCGAGACAAGCCCGGCCGTGTCCAGGGCCCGGAGCTGCTGTGCCACCCCGCTCCGGCTGGCGCCGATCGCACCGGCGATCGCGTCGGGCGCGGACGGCCCTGAACGGCGCAGGTGGACCAGGATCGCCCGGCGCAGCGCGGACGCCGTGGCCCCGTTGCCGTTTCCATGGCCGTTGACCGGGCCGGGATCGGCGACGGACACCTGCGGGGAGTTGGTGGGCACGGGGCGCTCGGACATGCGCGGCAGAGGCTAGCAAGAACCGCACGAGAGCGCTCGCTGGACGGGCCCCGGCCCCTCCAGGACGTGATGGTGCTAGCCGCGGACGATCGTGAGGCGGACCATCAGCCTGTACTGGCCGTCCTTGCCGACGCAGGTCTGGAGCGTCATCGAGGGGACCGATTGCGCGGCCCAGGCCCAGGAGGCGGAGGTCGTGGGGCGGGTCACCCTCCACCACTTGACCGAGTAGGTGCGGACCTTGCCCGCGCCGTCGGCGTAGTACGCCTTCATCCCGATCCTCAGGCGCCCGCGGACGTAGGCGTCGTGGAGGGGCTTCATCACGCTGTAGGCGTGGCCCATGACGTAGACGTTGTTCGAGCCCGAGCATCCCCACCGGTACATGAAGTTGTCGGGCGGGCGGCTACGCTCACACGGGAACCAGCGGACCGACCTCGAGATGCCCAAGGATGGGATCCAGACGTGGTTCGTGCCCGAGTAGGACCGGGCTGCCGGCTTGGCCGGCGATGGCCTCGGCGCGGACTTCGTGCGCTTCCCGGACCGCTCGCCCTTCTGGGAGCGCGCGGTCTGGTCGGCCTTCGTCGCCCTGTCGGTCTTCCCCGCCTTCGCGGGCTTGTCGGCGACGCCGTCCGGGACCGCCGGTGCGGCCGCGGCCGGGCTCTCGGCCGGCTCGAGCACGCGTGGCGCAAACGCGGGCGCGGTGGCCGCCCTGGTGATCTCAACCGGCTCGACCGCGGCGGCCTCGACGGCGAGGACCCGGCCCGCGGGCGGCTCGGGTGGAATGTGGTGGACTGCCGTGCTGGTGGTGACCGCGGCCGCTGCGACGGCGGACACGGATTCAACGGCCAGGAAGACTGCGAGGACCGTGGTCAGGGCGCGTCGCGCGCGGGTCGGGTGCTCCATCTCCGGAGCATCGCCCGATGCCCAGCGCGTGGCGACGCCCCGGAGGTCAGGGGACGTCTAGGCGGGTCTTCCCAGTACGGGTGTGATCAGGTGCGGGGGTGTGCGGTCCGTTGCAGTACGTCCCGGGACCCTGATCCTCAGCCGCCGGTGCCCGCCGCTTCCTCCAGCGTCGCCCGCAGCGCGGTCTCGAACTCGGGCGCCCAGGGCCCCTGGCTTGCGAGGACGTATGGCGACTGCTCGATCTGCTCGAACGTCCCGGGGTCCGTCACGTACGACGCCGCACAGGCTGCGATCAGCTCGCGGTTGCGCTCGAACGCATCCCGGTTCCGGAAGACGTACAGGTACAGGGTGACGGGCATCTCCTGGTCCAGGCCCCGGGCATCGAACTGGATCGCCGTCTTGGCGAGCTCGGGGTCGGTGCAACCCGCTTCGCCGGAGACCCAGTCGGCCACCTTGATGTGCGCCGCGTTGAGGCGACCTGCGAGACCCGGGAAGTCCGTCGGCGTCGCGGGCGGGGCGCTCGTCGAGATGGTGCCGCAGGCGGCCAGTAGCGCCGCGGCCGCTACAAGGAGGGCCCCGCCCGGCACGGCGGAGCGGCGCTGGTTGACCGGCCGGCCGGCAAGGAACGATGCCATGGACCGGAGGCTAGCACCGGTCCCCGACGGCCGCCGACCGGCTACTTGAGGGCCACGAAGGCGTCGATGTGCTCGCGGCCCTTGGACACGACCACGCTTGATGGTGGGCGTTCCCGTGCCAGGCGTGGCTGACGACATGCGCCAGTCCCCCAGGCGCCCAGTGGATCGCTCGACCGGGACGACGATTGAAGGTGCCACGCGATGGATTCCCGCCCACCGCAGATCTCGTGCACGCCCGTCGCGCCCTGCGCCCGGGCGTGTCCGCTACCCGCGGGTGCGCCGCTTGGCCTCCCGCAGCCGCGCCAGCGTGTCGCCGGGGTCGGCCGGGCTCGACGGTACCGATGGCGGTGCAGGAGGGGCAGGTGGTCCGGCCGGAACCTGGTTGGGCCCTGCCTCGCCGGCGGCGGCGATCGCGGTGCCGGGGCCCGCGGTGCCGGGGCCTGCGGTGCCGGGGCCCGCGGTGCCGGGGCCCGCGGCACTCGTTCCAGGGTCGGTCATGGCTGCCCGGTCCGCAGTCTCGCGCCGCATTGCCGACCGTGCGCCCGCCGCGCCAGCCCGCTCCCGCGCGGCCAGCATGCCCTCGGAGGTCGCGGTCCGGGTCGCCACCCGGTGGCCGCGCACCCGTTCCGACATCCAGCGTCGACCGTCCGCCAGCTCGCGCCGCCCCAGCGCGACTCGCCGCAGTGCGATGTCCAGCGGCCACAGGATGAGGGCCAGCACGAGCAGCCACGGCCAGAGGTCGGTGTAGCGGCTCGTGGTCCGCAAGTCGTGGATCCAGGCGTCGGCCGGAAGCGTGGTCTCGGAGCCGCCCGTGGCGGCGCGGATGGCTCCAAGGAGCGGTTCATTGGCGCCCAGCAGCCGGTACTCCGCCGCCGTTGGTGCCACGAGGCCCAGCGTGCGGCCCAGGGCGGCGGAGCCCGGCTTGGTCTGCGTGACGCGCACGGCATAAGCGCCGCTCTCCAGCGAGGCGACCGGCGATTCGTAGACACCCGGTGCCACCTGGCTGAGGTCGACCGAGACCGGCTCGAGATCCGGTCCCACCAGCGCCACGCGCGTCGCGTAGAAGTCGCGTGGCGAGCCGTCGGCGTTGACGCTCTCCACGCGCAGGTAGGTTCGTCCGCCACGATCGACGAATGCGGCCTCGATGCCGCCACTCTCCTCACCGGGGAAGGTCCAGCCCACCATCTGGCTGAAGAACCTGCTGAAACCCTCCCAGCCGACCCAGCTCTTCGCCCAGCGACCCGTGGAGTCGGACGTCCAGGCGACCGACCGGCCGAGGCCGTACTGCCACTGGGCCAGGAGCGGGTCGTCGCGTGCCGTCACCAGCACCGTCTGCGCAGCCGGCTTCGCCGTGGTTCCGTTGTAGCCCAGCAGCTGGGGCAGCCCCTTGTCGATGCCGCGCAGGATCGGCGAGCTCGAGGTGAGGATCGGGAAGAAGGCCTCCTCGACGATCTGCTGGCCGGAGACCTGCTGGGTCTCCTTGAGGAAGATGTCCGGGATGGACGCCGGGTTGGCGGCCGAGTAGAACCGCCCGCCACCGGCCTTCGCCAGCTGCTCGAGGAACGGGTTGGCGCCGCCGCCCGCCCCGACCGTCGACAGCGTGATCCCGGCCGCCTGCATCCGCTTGATGATCTCGTCGTACTGGCCGCTGCTGGACCAGCCGTCCGTGAGCAGGATGACGTGCCGGCGGGTCGCCGTCGCCGTCTCGAGCGACGAGACGGCCTGGTCCAGGCCGGCGTAGATGTTGGTCTGGCCGAGCGGCTTGATCGCGCCGATCGCCCCCTGGAGGTCCGCGAGCCCTCCCAGCGGTGCGGTCTTGACCACCCAGTGGGCGGCCTCGTTGAAGGCCACGACGCCCAGCTCGTCCTGGGCGGTGAGCGCGGACGCGGCCCGCAGGATGGCCTCCTTGCCGATGTCGGTCTTCTTGACCCCGGCGATGCCCGAGCCGCCGCCCATGCCGCCGTTGAAGGTGTTGCAGTGGCAGGCATCCATCGAGCCCGACTCGTCGATCACGACCACGAGCGCAACGTCCGGCTGCTTCTGGCGGTCGCGGACCCCCATGTCGACCGGGAGCGCCTCCTCCAGCGGCGTGTCCGTGTACCCGCCGGCGCCGTAGGCCCGCGGTCCGCCGATCGTGACCAGGCCACGCCCGAGGTCGCGGACGTACACCTGGAGCGCGGCGAGTGCCGCGTCCGTGAGCCGCAGGCGGGGAACGTCCACCAGCACCACGGAATCGTAGTTCGCGAGCCCGGCCAGGTCGGATGGCAGCGCCTCGGGGATCACCGCATCGACTGTCTGCCGCTCCGTCTCGAGCGCGGCCACCAGCTGCTGGGCCACCTCCTCGTCGCCCTTGACGACCAGCACCCGCGGCTCGCCCTTGACGATCGTGTTCGCGTCCGCCCGGTCGTTCTGGTTGAAGGTGTCGCGAGCGGCCTCCACCACGATCCGGAAGCGCAGGAAGCCCGCTTCCCGGGCAGTGAACAGGAAGTCGATGCGGTTCGCGCCGACGGCGAGGTCCAGCGGCTTGGTCGCGGCCAGGTCGCCGTTGACGAACAGGCGCGCCGTCGCCGGCTGGGCGACCGTGGACGTGACGTCGCCGGTCACCTCGACCTGCTCGCCGAGACGCGCGGTGGAGGGCGACGTGAGTCGCTCCACCAGGACCTCCTCAGCGCCCGCCAGCCCGGTGAGGTGCGTCTCAACCTGGATTCCCCGCGCGGCCGCCAGGGCCGCCTCCGTCTGGCCGGAGCCCGTGGTGTCGTTGCCGTCGGAGAGGAGCACGATCCGCTTCTGGGCATCGTCGGGGAACAGGGCGCCGGCCAGCCGCAGCGCGGCCCCGATGTCGGTGGCGCCCCGGACCGGCGTGGACGCGATGCGGTCGATTTCCGCGAGGTCCGATGGCAGCCGCTCCACCAGCGCATCCCCACCGAACGCGACGATCCCCGCGACGTCCTCGTCCCCCTTGGCCGCGAGGCTCTCCCGGAGGAACGCGAGGGACTCCTCGCGGCCGGCCGTCCCCACCGAATCCGAGAGGTCGACGACGTAGACGACGGCCAGGCGATCGACCGGCAGCACCAGCTGGAGTCCGGCAAGGGCGAACACGAGCGCGGACAGGAGCAGCGCACGGACTGCCAGTGCCGCGCGCCGTCGTCCCGCGCCCAGCCGGCGCCGCGACCAGACGTGCAGCGCGATGACGACCGCGAGCAGCGGCGGCAGCAGCAGCAGCGCGACGGGGACGTCGAAGTGGATGCCCATCAGGTGCCCCCGCCCGCCGGTCGGGCCCCACCGCGCAGCCGGATCGCGACGGCACGGCGCAGCCGGGCGAGCGTGTCGCGCTCGTACACGAGCCATTCGAGCGTGAGGACGAGCAGCGCAACCACCACGATCGGGATCCACAGCTCGTCGCGCGCGCTGGGTCGCCCGGCGCCCGCACCTGGAACAGCGCCGGTGCCATCGCCCGGGCTCGCGGCTGAGCTACCCATGGCCTGGAGCCGCGCGGCGTCGCCGGGCGCGATCCTCGACTCGTCCACGTCCAGCAGGCCCACGGCGAAGCGCGCCGGGGCATCGGGGTCGGCGGGGCGGAACGTTGGCGAGGCACCGGGCGAGGCACCCGCGGCCCCCGATGCGGGAGATGAGGGCGGCGCAGAGGCATCGGGGGTGCGCGAGGCGTCCGGGCCGGGATCCGTGACCGGCGTCACCGTGTAGACGCCAATCAGGTCCGTGCGCGCGAAGGTCACGACTCGGGCCCCGCCGGCAGGCGCAACGAGCTCGTCCACACTGCCGTCCGGGCGCTCGACGCGCACGCCTGTCGCGCCGGCAGGGATGTCCAGGGTGACGGGGGCGCCGGGCGCGATGGCGTCGACGGGTGTCTCGGATCCACCCAGCAGCTCTCCGGCGAGGTTGGCGAGGAGGACCGGAAAGGCCACCTGGAGCGGCAGGTCGGAGCGGCGCGGTTCGAACGCCAGCACGGCGGTGGGCTGCCCGGCGAGCGAACCCGCGTACAGCAGTGGCGAGGTGCCCGGCCCCGGGATCACCGGGCGTGCCCATGCCGGCAGCTCCAGCTTCTGCGCCTCGCCCACGTGGACCGTGGACAGGTCCACGTAGCGCAGGATCGGGTCGGATGCATCGATCGAGCCGATGCCCGGGTTGGTCAGGGTTCCGGTGACCGTCGCCAGCGGAGAGGAAGCCGGCGGGGCGATCGCCAGGATCGGCTTCGCCGGCAGGTCCGCGGGCAGGTACCCCTCGAAGATGATCAGGTCGAACAGCTCCGGCTTGGTCCCGGTTCCGTACTGGGCGGGCGTCACGCCGTACAGCTCGGTATCCGGCAGGTAGGCCAGCGCGGTCTCGAGGTACGGGTCGCCGTCGCTGACCAGCAGGATGGTCCGCAGCCGCGCCGGGGGCACGATCGCCCATGCCCGGTCGTCCTCGGCAAGCGGGTCGGCGGCGGTCGTCGTCTCGTCCCTGGCCAGCAGTCGGACCTCGATCACGGACGCGGGGTGGTCGGGGTCGTCGATGTCGTCGATGGAGATGTCGGTCTTGCGCTGGGGGTCGAGGACGAGGACTCGGGAGTCACGAAGCACTCCATCCGCGTAGAGCTGGACCCGGCGCTCGGCCATGCCCAGCCCCAGGTTTGCGACGGAGATGAACGCGGAGTGGGACAGGCCGCTGGGCGACGTCCGGACGGCCAGGGCGACGATCGCCTCGTTCTTGGCCTCGCGTCCCACCTGGAGCACGCGTACCGGCGCGTCGAGCGTGCCCGACGGCGGCGTCGCGAGGGCGGCGTCCGTCGCCACCAGGATCTCGGCGTCACCCGATCGGGCGGCGAGCGCGGATGCCAGGCGCAGGGCGTCGCCCAGGTCCCCCACATCCGAGGTCGGCTCGATGGCCTCGATGGCCTGCTTGACGTTGCTCACGTCGCCCGTCCCGTTGGCGACCACCCGCGCCGTGCGTCCTGCCGCGATCACGCTGACCTTGCCGCCCGCCGGCAGGTCGTTGAGCGCGTCGATCGCCGCGGCCTTGGCGGCGTCGAGGCGGGTTGGGGAGACGTCGGTCGCCTGCATCGAGGCGGAGGTGTCGATGACCAGAACCAGGTCGCCTGCGAGTCCCGCCGGCCGCTCGATGAACGGGCGTGCCGCCAGCACGGCCAGGATCACGACAAGCAGCAGCTGGAGCAGCAGCAGGAGGCTGCGCCGAAGGCGCTGCCACGGCGCGTTGGCCTCCACGTCGGCGACGAGCCGCTGCCACAGCAGGGTCGACGGGACGATCGCCTCGTCCCGTCGCAGCTTGAGCAGGTACATCGCCACCACGACCGGCAGCAACGCGAGGCCCGCGACGGCGAGCGGCGTCAGGAACCCCATCTCAGCCCACGACCCGGCGCCGGCGCAGCTCGGCGAACACGAGATCCGCCAGGGCGGTGTCCGTGGCGACGGGCACGTACGACGCACGCCGCTTGCGGGCCAGGTCCTCCAGGCTCTCCTGCCAGGCCAGGAGGCGGGCCTTGTAGTCGTCGAGCGACGCCAGGTCCACGGTCACGTCGATTCGCTCGCCGGTCTCGCTGTCCACCAGCCTGAGGTCGCCTTCGAGCGGCGGGTCCAGCTCCTCCGGCGAGAGCGTGTGCAGGACGATCAGCTCCGAGCCGGTCGCCGCGAGCTCGCGGATCACGCGATCAGCGGACGGATCAAGCAGGTCTGACAGGAGCACGACGACGCCGCGCCCGGTGAGCATCGCGGCCGCGTGGCGGGCCGCCGCGAGCAGGTCCGTCGGGCCCTCGGCCGGCTGAATCGCGGACAGGTTGCCGAGGAGGCGGAAGATGCGGCCGGATCCACGCAGGCCTCCATGGCGGCGGGCCACCCGACCGGTCAGCGCCGTGGTCACGACCCGGTCCTCGCCCGCCAGGGCGATGTAGCCGAGGGCCGCGGCCGCGCGCTTGGCGAACAGCAGCTTCTGCGGCCGCCCGAACGCCATCGACGGACTGGCGTCGACGAGGAACGTGATCGTGACGTCCTCCTCCTCGACGAACAGCTTCACGAACAGCTTCTCCAGGCGGGCGTAGACGTTCCAGTCCAGCTGGCGCAGGTCGTCGCCCAGCGAGT
>CAWBGT010000001.1:0-842500 GCA_963788375.1 uncultured Chloroflexia bacterium | reverse complement strand
TGCCGTAGCAGCGGGCGAAGAAGTCCAGGTATTCCCAGACCTTCATGTCGTCGTACACCCCGAACGAGTCCGGCATGAACCCGAGGACGCGACGCACGTCGTTGGGGTTCCTGCGCACCGAGGCACCGGCAATCTCGGCATCTCCCTGATCCGGGACAAGGAGCGTGGCAAGAATCCGGAGGGTCGTCGTCTTGCCCGCGCCGTTGGGCCCGACGAGGCCGAAGATCTCGCCCTCCGCGACGTCGAGGTCGAGACCGCCGACCGCGACGGTCCGGTCGTAGCGTTTCACGAGGCCCGTGGCCTGCACGATCCCGGTCACCGCACCGTCCCCTCGATGCTGATCGGGAACTGGAAGTTGACCTGCTCCTGGCGCTCGTTCACGAACCGGACCTGGACCTCACCGCTGGCGGGATCTACCCAACGACCGGGGTCGGCGAGCTCGTAGGGGATGCCCTGGCCGAGGTGGGCGAACTGGACCCATTCGCCACCGCGCACATCCAGGACCTCGATGTCGGGCAGGCCGTCCTGGGGGACCAGGCAGCCCTCCGTGCCGGGCTCGCAGCGCGTCGTCTCCTGGAGGTCCCTGGACGAGCCGGCCGGCATGGCCATGTCACCGCCGAAGGTGAGGGCGACGCGCACGCTCGACGGGGAGAAGGTGCCTTCGAACGGGATGGGCCGGTAGGAGACACGAGCCGTTCCCGGCCCGAGGTTGATCGACCACGGGTCCTTCGAGAAGAAGTTGGCGCCAACCTCGAGGATTGATGTCCTGATCAGGTCGTAGGTGAATGCCGTCTTGCCGCCGATGGAGAACGGGAGCTGCACCTGGTACAGGACGTTGGCAACGCGCTGGGTGGTCTGGCCCTCGATCTCGAGTGGAACGACCGGGTCCGTGCCCCAGGCGAGCAAGGTCGCCGTGTCGGACGGGATCGCGTTGGGAAAGCCGGTCATCGGGTCCATGGAGACCTGGTCCACGACGGCGCGCCGGACGAGCGTCCGCTGGCCGTCCTCGTCGAGTGCCGAGCCATCCCAGCTCATCTGCCCGAAGATGCGCTCTGACAGGGACATGCCGTTGAACGGGTTGTTGGCCAGGGCGAGGTTGACCTTCGTGGTCGCCCCGGCCGCGATGTCCCTGAGCGCGACGGCCGAGGAGCCCACGACGATCGCGGCGGCGTGCAGCGGCTGGGCCGAGCGATTGGTCACGGTTCCGGTCAGCCGGCCGTCCACGACCCGCAGGTCGGCGACGACATCCGGGCCGGTCGCGGTCGCGTCGGCGCGGACCATCCGGATGGAGCCGAACCCCACGGCCAGGTCCCGGATACGCGACGGATCACCCTGGAGCACGTCCAGGTCGGATGTGGTCCCCGTCCCGAAGACGTCCCCGTTCATCGGTGCCGAGAGCAGTGCGTCGCCGGGGACCCTGACCTGGTAGGTGGCTCGCGAAGGGCTGAACACGCCCAGGTAGGACTGGACGGTCGCGGCCTCGGTGCCGGGGGCGCCGCGGACGATCGCAACCTCGTGGACGATCACGTCCGACCCGCGGAGGAGGCTCCCGATGCCGAACGAGCCGGCCGTGAACACGACGATCAGCGCCGGCACGGTCACCCATGCCCACTCGCGCCGGTCGAGCCGTTTGAGCACGACGTAGTTGACGGGCCCCACCAGGAGGATGTAGCCGAACAGGAGCACGATCAGGCTGCCGATCGGCGGCAGGGCGAGGCTCGGCAGGTTGGTCACCGCGGAGACGATCGACGAATCGTCGGCGAGCGCGACCGCGCCCGCCGCCCGCGGAGGCAGCAGACGGCGCCAGAGCGGGGTGTCCCAGGCCTCGCCCTCGGCCATCCAGGTGGCGGTCGGATCAAATCCGAGCAGCGTCACGGATCCATTGCCGACCTTGAGGTCCGCCGCGATCACGCGATCGCCCGAGGTGGCCAGCGTTCGCCCGGCGCCGGGGTCGCCGGCGAATGCCGTGAGGGTCGTCGCGCCCCCAGGGAGGCCGCCGAGAATCGGACGCAGGACGGACGGATCGATGTCGACGGTCGCGGTTGGGCGGAAGGGAAGGAGGTCGTCGGGGAACCCCGAGAGCATGTCGGCACCGGCCGTGCCGCCGACGATCACCAGGCGCCCGCCCCCGGCGAGCCAGACGCGCAAGGCGGCGATCTGGGCCGCGCTGAGCGAGGCCGCGTCCACATCCTGCCACACGATGCGGTCGAGGGCGGCCCATGCCTGGATCCGCTCCGGCAGATCCGCCGGGGTGAGCGTGCTCACCGTGGGCGCCGAACCCGACTGGCCGGGGAGCAGCTTGAGCTGGCTGACGATCCTGGCCGGGTTCTCGGAGAGCACCCCCACGACGAGTTGCGACTGGTCGTGAAGTGCCGTTGCGACCAGCGCCTCGGAGATCACCCGGTCGCCGCTCACCAGCTGGACCTTCATGTTGCCCCCGAACGTCGGCGGCTGGGCATAGAGCAGGTACTGCTTGCGCGACCCGGTGGCCAGCTCGACCGGCGTACCGAAGTGCGTCTTGGAATCCACGCCGCCGCCCACGCGAAGCTCACCGGTCACGGCGGGCCCGGCGTTCTCGAGGTCCACGGCGATGGCGAACCATGATCCCTGGCGCACGTGGCCCTGCAGCAGCGCTCGAGCTGCCATGACCGGGCCGTCGTCCGCGGCCGCCACGATGCCAGGCGTGACGGCCCCCGCGAGGAGCAGCCCGGCCATGATCAATGCGAGCACGCCACGCGCCATGCGGGGGATGCGGGGCAGCGGCACTCGTGCTCCTCGGGCTCCGGCAGCGGGAAGGTCGGACCCATGACGCCCATGGTCCGCGAAAAGTTGCACGTGGTCCCCGGAGAGCCCGGAACCAGCCCTCCGGTGGCCGTTCGGGCGCGCCTATCGTACGATGCACCGACCCCAGGTTCGCCGGCGTGAGCCCGTGTGCCGCGTCCCACCGCACCGTAACCGCGCCCAGAGGAACCCGTGCCCGACGTAAGAGCCTTCCGTGCCCTCCGTTACGATCCCGAGACCGTGGGGGACGTGGGCAAGGTTGTCGCCCCGCCGTATGACGTGATCGGCCCCGACCTCCACCGGGAGTTGCTCGCGCGCCACCCGCGCAATGCCGTCCGCCTGGACCTGCCGCAGGAGGAGCCTCGCGAGGAGCCGGACGAGCTCTACCGGCGGGCCGCCAGGACGCTCGGCGCGTGGCGCTCCGACGGAACCCTGCTCAAGGATCCGCGCCCGTCCGTCTATGTCTATGAGCAGACGTACCTCGTGCCCGGCACGGGCATGGAGCGGACGCAGCGCGGCTTCTTCGCACGCCTGCGCCTCGAGCCGTTCGGGCCTGGGAGCTCCGTCCTGCCGCACGAGCGAACGCTGTCCGGCCCGAAGGAGGATCGCTATCGCCTCCTGCGCGCGACCGGGGTGAACACATCGCCGGTGGTCGGCCTGTACGAGGACGCGTCCCGGGCTGCCGCGAGGGCGATGGCGTCCATCGCGGCGGAGGTCCCCGCGGCGGACGTGACGGACGATGATCGCGTCCGGCACCGCCTGTGGGTCGTCGCCGAGGAGGGAGATGGCTCCGCGGCCGCGGTGCTCCTGGCCGCCGCTTCGGCGGGCCCGCTCTACATCGCCGATGGCCACCACCGCTACGAGACCGCCGTCCGCTATCGCGACGAGCGCCGGACCGCGTCGACCGAACAGGATCCGGCCTTCGACTTCGTCCTGATGCTGTTCCTCGACGCTGCGGACCAGCTCACCGTGCTGCCGACGCATCGGGTCGTGCGCGGCATGGGTGACGAAGGTGTCACACGCCTCGCGGCCCGGCTGCCGGAGCTGTTCGCGGTCTCCGCCTCCACGGTCGACACGGTCGTCGCGCGGTTCGAGGCCGCCGGGCAACTGTCTGGTGGCGGGGGCCGTTTCGCGCTCCTGGCCCGGGACGGTGCCTGGCTGCTGGAAGCCAGGCGCGAGGTGTTCGCAGGCCTGGGTGGCCGAGGCGGAACGTCGGCCCGGGATCTTGACGTGTCGATGCTCGCCGCCGCCCTGGAGTCCATCGCGGGGATCGACGCGGCTGCGGTTGCGGGGGGCGAGCGGATCACCTACTGCAAGTCCGCCGGGGAGGCTGCCGGGCTGGTGGCAAGCGGCACGGGTGGGGCCGATGCCGCGTTCCTCCTGGAGCCGACGCCGGTCGCGTCGATCCTCGCAGTCGCCCGTGACGGCGACGTGATGCCGCAGAAGTCCACCTACTTCTACCCCAAGGCCCTGACCGGGCTCGTGCTCAATCCACACGAGTGGTAGGGGCCGACACGATGACCGAACTCACGTCTTCCGACCGCCTCGTGACCCGCACCGCCACCGGCGGCCGCCCCGTCCGGAAGGACGAGATCGAGCTCGCCGACCGAGGCCTGTACGTGGAGTCGTGGCTCCCGGAGCGCCGTTCCCGGCGCAAGCCGATCCTGTTCGTCCACGGCGAGCTGGGCGGGTCATGGGTCTGGGAGCGCTTCCTCCACCACTTCGCGGGACGCGGCTGGGAGGGCCACGCCCTCAACCTGCGCAACCACTTCTGGTCCCAGACGGCGGACCCGGCCACGCTCGACATCGAGTCCTACACGGAGGACGTGATCGCCGCAATGGACCGCCTGGGTCCCCAGGCCATCGCGGTCGGACACGGGATGGGCGGCCTGCTGGTCCTCAAGGCCATCGAGCGGGCGCCCGTGTCGTCGTACGTGCTGATCGCGCCGGAGGCACCCAAGGAGCTTCGCCCGCCGGCGAGGGCGCACCTCGTCAGGGACATCCCGGAGGCATATGGGCGCGCAGAGCTGGGCTGGGAGACCCTGCCCGAGAAGCTGATCCGGGAACATCGCGACCTCACGCTCAACGACGTGCTCAGAATCCAGCACCTGCTGGGCCAGAAGCCGTTCGAGTCCGGGCGGGCCAAGCGCCAGGTTCTCTCCGGTGTGCCGGTGGACCGCTCGGCCATGCCGGACGTGCCCCGGCTCCTGATCGGCGGCGGCCTCGACCAGTACGTGCCCGAGCCCGACGTGGAACGGCTGGCCGAATGGCTCGACGCGCCCTACGAGCCGTTCGGTGCCCACTCGCACTTTGGCCTGGTGCTCGGCGAGCACAGCTACCTCCAGGTCGCGGAGACGATGCGCGCATTCCTGGAGACGAACCGCCTCTAGGGCACCCGGCAGCCTGGGGCGGTGGCCAACGGTTGCGACTCCGGCGGGGCTGCTGGTATCCTCCGTGGCCGGTCGGACGTTCGCGTTCAGCCCTGTGCCGCATTCGTCTAGAGGCCTAGGACACCGCCCTCTCAAGGCGGAGACCACCGGTTCGAATCCGGTATGCGGTACCAAGCACGATCTGCCACACGCCTCCGGCCTGCCGGGGGCGTGGTTCGTTCCCGGTGGTGACGGCCGGTTGTGTCGCGGACGCGGAACACGACCGTGCTCGGGGCGGCGATGACCTAGACTCGGACCGTTCCCTGCCGTACCGCTGGATGCTTGATGTCCACCGCGCCCGACCGCCGCCTCGTGATCCTCGCCGAGGGCAACTTCGGCTTCCATCACGGCAAGACCGCGATGGGTGTGATCCGGTTCGGGACGGACAAGGTGGTCGCGGTCATCGATTCCGCCCAGGCGGGCCGCAACGTCCGGGAGTGGCTGGGCGACTCCGGCCGGTTCGACATCCCGATCGTGGGCACGCTCAACGAGGCCCTCGGATTCGTGCCTCGTGCGGACGCCCTGCTGATCGGCATCGCGCCGACCGGCGGCCGGCTGCCGGACGAGTGGCGGTCGGTGGTCATGGCGGCGATCCGCTCCGGCCTCGACGTCCTCTCGGGGCTGCACACCTTCCTGGGCGACGATCCGGAGCTCGTGGAGCTGGCGAGGACGTCGGGCGTGCGTCTGGTGGACTTCCGGCGACCCCCGGAGCGGATGGAGACTCCCGTGGGGCGTCGCCACCTGCCGGGCAAGCGGGTCATCCTCACGGTCGGCACCGACTGCGCCATCGGCAAGATGTCCGTTGCGCTCGAGCTGCGGCGGGCGGCCGTGTTGGCCGGCCGCTCGGTCTCGTTCGTGCCCACGGGCCAGACCGGGATGATGATCGAGGGCTGGGGTGTCGCGATTGATCGCGTGATCGCCGACTTTGTGCAGGGGACGGGGGAGTGGCTCGCGGAGGAGGGCGAGCGGCGCGGTGACTGGGTCATCGTCGAGGGCCAGGGGTCGCTCGACCACCCGGCCTACAGCAGCGTCACGCTCGGCCTGATCCACGGGACCACGCCGCACGCGATGATCCTGGTCCACCAGCCGGGGACGGTGGAGCACGACTTCGAGCACCTCCCGGACCGCAGCTTCCCGATTGCGGCCCTGCCGGGCTTCATCCGGATCCACGAGGAGGTCGCCGCACTGGTCGCCCCCAGCAAGGTCGTCGCCGTCGCCCTGAACACGTCGCTGATCGAGGACGAGGACGAGGCCCGTCGCGTGATCGAGGCCAGCGCGGCCGAGACGGGCCTCCCGACGGCCGACCCGGTCCGCTTTGGCGGAGAGGACATGTGGCGGCAGATCGAGGCGTCGGTCGATGCGCTGCCATGGGTGGAGCTGGCTCGCCCGGAGGACCCCGAATGACGCTCTCGCTCCGCATGCGCACGCTGGATCTGCAATTCCGGGATCCCTTCGTGATTGCCCGGGCTCCCGATGAGGGCTACGGTGTCTCAACGGTCGTCGTGGAGCTGCGCGACGAGGCGGACGGTCCGGACGGGCCCGCGGGCATCGGCGAGGGATGCCCGGACGCCTACTACGGCGATACCCCGGCAACGATGCGGGCCGTGGCGCCACTGCTGCTCGACTCGATCACACCGATCGAGGCCGATCTGCGCGGAGGCCTGGCCGACGTCCGGATGGCGCTCGAGGACGCCGAGGGCCTGATGACGGCGGCGATCCGCCACCACGGCGCCATCAAGTGCGCGATCGACATCGCGCTTCACGACCTGGCGGGCAAGCGGCTCGGCCTGCCCGTCCGCGACCTGCTCGGGGTCACCGGCGACGTGCCGCCCACGGACTTCACGCTCGGGATCGACGACCCCAGCGTCGTCGCGGAGCGGGCCCGTCGTGCTTCCGCGTTCCCGGCGCTCAAGATCAAGATGGGTGGCCCATCCGACATCGAGACGCTGGCTGCTGTCCGGGCGGTCTATGCGGGGCCGATCCGGGTGGACGCCAACACGGCCTGGACGCCCGAGGGTGCGCTGGCCCTGCTGCCGGAGCTCGTGCGCCTCGGCGTCGAGCTGATCGAGCAACCGTTCCCGGCGCGCCGCCTGGACCAGATGAGCTGGCTGCAGGAGCGTTCGGAGCTGCCGATCGTCGCGGACGAGAGCGCGGTCACCATCGAGGACCTGGACGCGCTCGTGGGCGTGGCCGCGGGGATCAACGTGAAGCTCGCCAAATGCGGTGGCGTGGGCCCCGCGCTGCGCATGCTGGAGCGCGCGAGGGAGCTGGGCTTCCGGGCGTTCCTTGGCTGCATGGAGGAGACGTCGATCGGCATTGCGGCGTCCGCGGCCGTCGCACCGCTGGCCGAGTGGGTGGATCTCGACGGCTGCCTGCTCCTCGCGGACGACCCGGTCGAGGGACTGGCGCTCGGACACGACAAGCGGTGGCAGCCCGCCGATCGACCAGGACTGGGACTCAGCATCAGGCCGGACGCGCGCCCCTAGCGCGTCGGCGGCCGGCCCCATCCACAGGTTTCAGGCGGCTTCCCCGACCTGTCCACGGAGCTTCTGTCCGTGTGGACAAGTCGGTGGACGAGTTGGTGGAGAAGCCCCTACCGGCCTCCCGTCGCGGGGCGTAGCATTCGGGCAACGCAAGGGGCCCATGGTTGGCGAGGGAGCGGGCCCGCACAAATACCGACACCCCCGCTGCCGCAGGCCGGGCCCGAATCCGCCCGGTCGTCGGCCACAGCCTGAGCGCCCCAGGGAGAGGAGACCCCTATTGATGCTGTCCGCCGAACCCGCCTGCCAGTCGACGGCCGAGGCCGAGGCCTTCGTGCGGTTCTGCCACCAGCGTCGCCGGGTGGGCTGGCCGGAGCTGTACGACGAGATGTGCGCCGTGGCGACGCGCGGCCTGTTCCGCGGCATGGGTCACGAGGCGCTGGCGGAGATCGGAATCGGGTTCAGCCTGTTCGAGACGCCGCGCCTGGCGGAGCTGGTACGGAGGGTCGCGGCGGACGAGCACGCGGCCCGACGTGCGGCCAGGACCGCGGCTATGGATGCGGCGCATGTTCCGGAGGAGCCTGTCCGCCCGGTGGTCGTCGCCACGGGCGTGGCCTGAGGGTCGCCCGGGCGGGAACAGGCGCCGCCCCGGCGCGAACCGGCGTCGCGGGCCCCGGGGGAGACCCCAGAGGAGGGAGCGTCCCGGCGCGTCGCGCAGCAGGTCAGGCGCGGATGCGGCGCCGGGCCATCTCGCCCTCGATCTGTCGCTCGGCCTCGACGTAGCGGTCGATCTGCTCGCGGAGCTGGTTCGCCTCGGGCGTGTAGAGGTGGACCTGCTGCTGAAGGATGTACGACAGGCGACGGCTTGTCATCCGGACGTGGTCCAGGTTCTTCATCAGGACCAGGGGATCCATGGAGGCGAGGTCGGACGGGGGGTACATCTGGTTCATCGAGTCGTCATCCTAGCCCAACCTTGCCTGCCCGGGAGGCCGGTGCTGCGCAGACCGGGAAGGGCATCGGCCGCGGCCACGGCCAGGGCACGTGAGGACGCCGAAGGGGCCGCCCTCGCGGCCCCTTCGCCAGTGTCCGCTCGTGGACGGCGACGGATCAGCCCCCGGTCCCGCCCGAATCCAGGGCCGGCGCGCCGGACGGAAGCGACTTCGCCTTGAGCTCGGCCAGGCGGACGTCGATCTCCATCTCCTCCTCGCCGCTCTGCAGCTCGGCAAACTGGTCCTCGAGCGAGGACACGGCGACCTCTTCCATGCCGCGCGCCTGGGCCTCCTGGCGCCGGATCTGCTCCTCGAAGCGGTTGATCTCCGAGGTGGGATCGAGAACCGACACCTCCTTGAGGGACTGCTGGACCTGCATCTGAGCCTGGGCCATCTTCGCCCGGCTGACCAGCTCATCGCGCTTCTGGACCAGCTCCTCGCGCTTGACACGGAGCTTGTTGAGGCCGTCCTTGAGCTTGTTCGTGAGCTCGGTTTGCTGGGCGATCTGGCGATCGAAGGTTGCGACCTGTTCCTCGAGGGAGAGCTGGCGGCGGAGCGCCAGCCGGGCGAGGTCGTCGAACCGGTCCGCTTCGGCCGTGTTGCCCTGCGCTCGTAGCGCCTCGGCGCGGTCGGACGCCGCCTTCGCCTTGCCGAGCCACTCGGCAGACGCCTCCCGGGCCTCGCGCTCGTCGTCCTCCATCAGCCGCAGGTTGCCGACCGTCTGCGCGACGGCCTCCTCGGTCTCCGCGATGTTGTTCGTGAAGTCGCGGATCAGCTGGTCGAGCATCTTCTCGGGGTCCTCGGCCTCGTCGAGGAGGGAGTTGACGTTCGCGCGGACCAGCTGGCCGATGCGTCCAAGGATCGAACTCTGTGCCATCGGTTCCTCCCGTCTACATGCAGATCGATGATTCTCGCCCCTGGCGGACCTTCCGTCGAGCCCAAGCGTGTGACGTCCCTACCAGCGGCCGCCGCGGACTCTTCCGCCGCCTCCGCCTCCACCCGACGGGAGGCTGAATCCGCCGCCGCCGGTCCGACCTCGCCCGGACGGCAACCCGAAGCCGCCCGTCGACGGTCGGCCGCCGGGCGCTCCCCCCCAGGGGCTGCCGCCCCAGCCGCTGCCGGTCCCCCGGTTCGAGCCGGCAGCTCCCGACAGCACCGCGCCGATGACCCCGCCCAGGATCGCCGTGCCCACCTGGGAGCCCTGGCTCGGGCCGCCGTGGTACGGCCCGGCTACCGGGCCCGATCCCTGGTTCCACTGCTCGAACTCACCCGCCGCCAGCCGGTAGGCCTCGTCGGCGAGCTGTGAGGCACGGTTGGCGTTCGTGGTCGCGGTCTCGGGACTGGTGGTCACCATGCCCCGCGCCTCGTCGAGCCGCACCTCCGCCTCCGCCGCGCGCGTACGTGCCGTCTCGCCGACCCCGTGCCGGCGGGTCGTGATGAAGTCCACGGCGCGTGTCACGCGGCCCTGGGCGCTGGCGACAGCGGTTGCGGCGACCTGCTGGCGTCGGACCAGCTGGGCCTGGGCATCCGCGACGCCGGCGACGATCGCATCGGCCGCCTGGTTGGCCGCCGATGCGCGCTCGAAGGCCGCGAGCGGGTCAAGCGGGCGTGCCTCCGCGGCGTGCCGCGCATCGCTCAGCGTGGCCTCGGCCGCACGCAGCGCAGCCGCAGGATCCGTGGCGGGCCCGGCGCCTCCGGGTGGCGCGGGCGGCATCTGTCGGACCGCGTCACGGGCCGCCGCGACGTCCCGGGCCGCTGCCTCGAGCTCGCCCGGGAGCCGGGCGGCGGCGTCGTCGAGGCTTGCGGCGAGGCGCTCCACGCCCTCGACAAGGCGAGTTGCCCCCGCCATCGCGTCCTGCGCCCGCCGCAGCGCGAGCACGCCATCCGCAGGCCTGGTGGCCACGACGGCCGCACCCCGGCCGGCCTCCGCGGTGGCGGTGTCGAGCGCCTTGCCTGCTTCCTCGAGGTTGCCATCGATGGATGCCGTGGATGACATTGCGTAGGCTGCGCGCAGCCGTGTGGCCGTGGCCTCCCCAGCGGCCCGCCGGGCACGCAGGGTGTCGATGGCCTCCGGTAGAGCGGCAAGCTGTGCCGGCGCCGCCACCTGGAGGTCCCGCAGCTGGTCGAAGCGTTCCTCCTGGGCGTCGAGCAGGCCCTTCGCCCGCGTGCAACGCGCGACGATCTCATGCAGCATCGCGTCTCGCTCGGGCGGCGTCTCCGGCTCGGCGTCGTCCAGACGCTGGCGGAGCGAGAAGGCGGCGCGGAGCTCCGCGCCGGCCTGCCCGATCGCGTCGCGGTAGGGCGCCACCTCCTGGTCGCCCCACTGGGCGGCGGCGAACTCGACGTCATCGGCAGCGTCCTTGAGGGCCTCATCGGTCTCGAGCAGGGACTTGTTCGCCTCGCGGTTGAGCGCATCCAGCGTCGCGGCCTGGGCCTTGTCCGCGGCGCGGCGCCGCCAGACCGCCCGACCGACGAGCAGGATCCCTCCGCCCACCAGGAGGACCGCGAAGATCGGCGTGAGGTCGAGGCCACCGCCCGAGGCGTCCCCGGTGCCTGATCCGCCGGTGCCGGAGCCAGATGTCGCCGCCGGCACGGCGGGGGTGGCGGGTGCGGGCGTGCCTGCGACATCGGTCCCGGCCGCCAGACCCGTGGCAGCGGCCGCCGACACCATCGCCGCCGCGAACTCACCATCGGCGAGTCCGGGCTCGAGGGCGTCGGTCAGGATCGCGTCGATCTCGTCGTCGGTGATCTCGTCGAGCGACGGTCCGACCCACATCGAGTAGCTGCGGTCCTCGATGGCGACCACGATGAGGGCGTCGTTGCCGCCCAGCGAGCTGGCGACCGCCGTGGCCTCGGTGAAGGCGTTGACATCCTGGCCGCCGGTCGTGTCGATGTAGGCCGCGAACAGCTGGACGCTGGCATCGCTGCGCAGCTGCTCGAGGGCGGCGCCGACCTCGGCCTCCTCGGCGGCGGTCAGGACGCCGGCCTGGTCGGTGACCTGGTCCGCCAGGCGCGGTGGCTCGTCGAGGGCGAGCGTCGGCGCGGCGGCCATGGCGAGCAGGACCAGCACGGCCACGGCGGACCGGAGCGCGGTGTGGATGCGGCTCGTTCGGCGAGTCATGACGGTGACCAAGATGCTACCCCGCGCGGTGCGCTGACCGCCGGAGTTCCGTCAGAGGGAGCGCAATCTTGTCGGTGGCCAGGTCCAGTCGATGGGGAGGTCGGCCGTCGCCAGGGCACGTCGCCGTCCCGCCTCGCTGGCCCCCAGGACCAGGATCCGGTCCGTCTTGGTGGCCCTGCCGGCCTCACCGCCCCACAGACGGGTCATCTTGCGGTTCGCGGCAACCTCGTCCCGGACCAGCCCGGCCAGCCGGAAGCCGGCGGGCAGCGCCGCCTCCTCCCAGGCACGTTCCGCCAGCCCGATGCCATCCGCCGACGGCTTCCCCCGGTCCATCTCCACGTCTCCGATCACGACGACGGCGATCCCGTCGTCGGTCAGTGCCGGACGGAGGTCGGTGAGCACCTCGCGCAGGAAGGCGAGGTAGGGCGCACGCTTGTGGGCGTCGTCCAGCTCCGCGTCGATCCGCGCCGCGTCGAAGCCGAGCAGCCAGGTGCGAAGCCAGTTGTAGTAGCCGTACTTGAGCACGCGCAGGTAAGGCGGCGACGTGACGGCGAGCCTGGCCCGGTCCGGCAGGCCGTGGGCCCGGAGCGCCGCCCGTGCGCGGCGGCCGGCAGACCTGGCGTCGCCGTACAGCGCGATCCCGGCCGTCGTGGGCAGCGGCTGGCGGTAGAGGCGGTCCAGCTTCGCCGCAACCAGGTCGAAGACGTCCCGCTCGGGCGGCTCGTAGCCGGTGCTCGCGACGAAATCGCGGACATAGCGGGGAGCCATGCTGAAGGTGTTGGGCATCACGGTGGACAGATAGGACGGGGTCTTGCCGTGCAGCATCCCGGCCAGGGCACCGGCCAGGAAGCGGTCGGTGCGGTCGTCGAGTCGGAGGCTGGAGCGGACCAGCAGCAGCTGGGCGAGGGTGCGCGGGTGAAACGCGAGGGCGACCTCGTCCGGCACCGTCTCCGTGCGGGCCGAGGGATCGGCGCCGGATCCCGAGGCCGGGACGAAGGCGGACGGGTGACCGGGCCGCAACTTCACGCGCTCGGCCAGGGCCAGCCATTCGGGCGCGTCGGCGGCCCATGCGAGACGCAGGGCCGCGAGGCGGGTCCGGGACTCGGCCGGGGTTGCGGGCTCGAGCTTTGCTGCCGTCAGGATGTGGGCCAGCGGGTTGAGGTCGTTGCCCACGCCGATCCGGCCTTCGGCCGCGGCCTGGAGCGGAGCCGTGCCGCGACCGCTGAACGGGTCCAGCACGACATCGCCAGGGCGCGAGTAGCGGGCGATGAAGGCATGCGCGAGGGACGCTGGGAAGCTGGCGAGGTAGGAGCACATGGGGTGCAGGCTGTGGCCCCACAGGCGCGTCTGCGCCTTCCACTCGGGCTCGATGGCCAGGGCGGGCAGTGCGCTCGGCAGCTCGAGGGCGAGCTGGCCGGCGGCGATCGGTCGCATTCGGACGGTCTGGTCGGGCATTCCCGGGCTCGAACAGGGATCGCGCGGGATTGGGCTCCGGCGCGAAGGGCGGTCAGCGTAGCACCGCGTTGCGCGGGCGCAACTGGGACGATCTACCCATCGGGAGGGGAATGAGGCGCGTCACCGGGTGGTGTGAGGCGAGCGTGGCTCCTGGCACTGGCTGTGCCGCGTGCATGAGCCCCCGCGCGGGAGCGTCGAGGTGCCCGCTCCAGCAGGCGCCCGCCGATCCAGCCCTGCGTCAGGATGGCCTGCACCGAGCGTGGGCTGCACCCCGAACGTCGAGTTTCGACCCGCGGTCACGCACGATCCACCCTTGGGTGACGCACCCGTGTATGCGGCCGGCGTCTGAGACGTGCACTAGGCCCGCGCTGGAGACTGCACGCGGGCTGGCACCGGACTGGCCGAGGCCGGGAGCCCCCGCGCTAGACTCCGGGTTGTGCCGCGCCCCCGTAGCTCAGCGGATAGAGCAGCCGCCTTCTAAGCGGTTGGTCGCAGGTTCGATTCCTGCCGGGGGCGCCATGCGTTCCGCGGCGCTCCCGCGCGTCCGGCCCGGTTCCATGGCCCCGCGGACGCCGATTGGAGATCCGGGCCAGAGTCCCGCCTGCGCGGGAACGGCGAAGCTATGCAGGCCGTCCCCGGTCGCGTCGAGCGAAGCGTTGCCAGCCGGCGAGCAGTCCTGCGGCCAGCGCGGCGATCCGCAGCAGGAATCCGGCGTCGGAGCGGTCCGCCGGGTCCGCGGGAGCAGTGGACGTGTCGGGCGGGTCAAGGCCAAGCAGCCGGTAGATCTCGGCGACCGTGATCGTCTCCACGCCGGGATAGTCCTGCGGCGTTCCCTGGATCCATGCGGCGACATTGACCGTGACGGGCGGCGTGAAGTCCGTCCCGCCGAAGAGGAGCGCGATCCTGTCGCCTTCGTGGACAAGGACCATCGAGGCACAGGGCTGCGTCGGCAGATCTGTGATCTCCATCTGCGCCGGAGCGGTCCCGCGCGGCACGAAGCGCACCTCGAGCGTGAACCGGCTCGCCTCGCCGCGCCCCTTCGCAGGATCCCACCCTCCACCTTTCCTCACGGCGACCACGTCACCGATCACCACTCGCTGCGCCGTGCCAAGGGCCGTCCGGAAGGATGGGTAGGGTCCGTCGCATTCGGCCGCCACCGGCGCCGCGGCGGCGGGCACCGTGAGCGCGATGATGGCCAGGAGGGTCGATCGCCAGAGGCGACCAATGGTGATGTGGCCCATGTCTCTCATCCGGTGGTCCCCGATTTCGATCCGCCCGATCGGGCTCGGGGATGTAGACGCGGCATGACGTGGCGATGGGGCGATGGCCAGTAGGCGTGGCCAGGGTCTCCGTGCGGCTGGCCATCACGGGCGATCCGATGCCCGGCTGTGGGCTTCCACCTGAAGGGGACCGCTGGGTCACTCCCCCGGCCATTGGTCCCGCGGGCGCAGACCGCCAGGCACCCGGGCGACTGCACTCGGGACCGTCCAGTCGGGACGTGCGGCACGCCGCGCAGCCGTCGCACTCGCCTAGCATTGTGCCGACGGATCAGACACACTCGGTCGCGAAACATCTTGTGCGCCCGCGTCCCGTCCCTGCTCCGGGTCCTGCCCGGAGGGAGGCCACATGCCCGCTCTGTTCGCCAAGCCAGCTGCGCCGAACGACGACAAGCGCTGGAAGATCGTCGAGACGCGGATGCGCCGCATGGGCGACCGACCGGCGGCCCTGATCGAGGCCCTCCATGCGGCCCAGGAGGCCTTCGGCTACCTGGACGAGGACGCCCTCCACTACGTTGGCGACACCCTGCGGGTGCCGCACTCGCGAGTCTACGGGGTCGCAACCTTCTACTCCTTCTTCACGCTCAAGCCGCAGGGCGAGCACACGTGCGTGGTCTGCACGGGCACGGCCTGCTACATCAACGGAGCGAAGGACATCCTGGCCGCACTCGAGACCAGGATCGGCGTTAAGCCGAAGCAGACGACCGCGGACGGCAAGGTGTCGGTCCTGACCGCCCGCTGCGTCGGGGCCTGCAGCCTGGCGCCGGCGGTGATCGTGGACGGTGACGTGAAGGGCAAGGTCGCCGCCGGCGACCTGGTGGCCCAGCTGGAGGCGTTGTGAGCGAGCAGCCTGCCGCGGCGCGGCCCATCCGCCGCCGCGTCATCACCGAGGAAATTCAAGAAGGACCCGTGCGCGCGCGAGCGTTCGTGTGCGAGGCCGCCAGCTGCATGTCGGCCCAGTCCCACGACGTGACGCTGCGCCTGGGCGAGGCCGCCGCCGAGGCTGGCCTGACCGACGTCATCATCAAGCGGGTCGGCTGCCTGGGCCTGTGCGCGGCCGGGCCGCTGGTCGAGATCCCAGAGACCGGCCGCCTGTTCAGTGCGGTCACGCCGGACGGCGTGAGCCACATCGTGGAGGCGCTGAGGGCGGTCACGCCCGAGGACACGCCGCAGCCGCAGGGACCGTTCTTCGAGCGGCAGCTCCGCGTCGCCACCGAGAACATGGGCCGGATCGATCCGGAGAGCCTCGAGGACTATGTCGAGCGGGGCGGCTACGAGGCCCTGAGGCAGATCCTGTCCGAGAAGACGTCCACCGAGGTCCGCGAGGAGCTCAGCAAGAGCGGGCTGCGCGGGCGCGGCGGCGCCGGCTACCCGACGGCCCTCAAGTGGACCACCGTGGCCAAGGCCGAGGGCACGCAGAAATACGTGATCTGCAATGCCGACGAGGGTGACCCCGGGGCGTTCATGGATCGCAGCGTGCTCGAGAGCGACCCATTCAGGGTCCTGGAGGGCATGGCGATCGCGGCCTTCGCCGTTCACGCCAGCGAGGGCTACATCTACTGCCGGGCGGAGTACCCGCTCGCGGTCGCCCGCCTGCGCTCCGCCATCCGGTCCGCCCAGCGGGCCGGGCTCCTGGGCTCGAACATCGCCGACACGTCGTTCTCCTTCGACATCCAGATCCGGCTCGGCGCAGGCGCCTTCGTCTGCGGCGAGGAGACGGCCCTCATCCAGTCGGTGGAGGGCAAGCGGGGTACCCCGAGACCGCGGCCGCCGTACCCGGCCGTGCAGGGCCTGTTCGACTGTCCGACGCTCATCAACAACGTCGAGACATTCGCCAACGTGCCGGCCATCATGCGCAAGGGCGCGGACTGGTATGCAGAGATCGGGATCGGCAAGAGCCGCGGCACCAAGGTGTTCGCGCTCGCGGGACGGGTCGTCAACACGGGCCTCGTCGAGGTGCCGATGGGGATGCCGTTGCGCGAGATCATCTACGACATCGGCGGCGGGATCATCGACGGCCGGCCGTTCAAGGCCGTCCAGACGGGGGGTCCTTCCGGCGGCTGCATTCCCGCGGAGCACCTGGACAAGCCGGTCAGCTACGAGAACCTGATCGAGCTTGGCTCGTTCATGGGCTCGGGCGGCATGATCGTGATGGACGACACGTCGTGCATGGTTGATGTCGCCAAGTACTTCATGGACTTCTGTCGCGACGAGTCATGCGGCAAGTGCGTGCCGTGCCGGGTGGGCACGACCCAGATGTACATGCTCCTGGACTCGATCACGCGGGGCCGCGCCACGATGGCGGACCTGGAACAGCTGGAGCGCCTGGCCGGCGTCGTGCAGCGCATGTCGCTGTGCGGACTGGGACAGGGCGCTCCCAACCCGATCTTCAGCACCCTGCGCTACTTCCGGGACGAATACCACGCCCACATCGTGGACAAGGTGTGTCCCGCCGGGGTCTGCGTCATCGAGCAGCCCGCGGAGGTGATGGCATGACCACCGTCTACACCCTGACCATCGACGGCAAGGACGTCGCCGGGAACGACGGCCAGTCGATCATGGACGTGGCCGAGGAGAACGGGATCGACATCCCGGGCCTGTGCCATCTGCCGGGCATCCACGATCGCGGCGCCTGCCGCCTGTGCGTCGTGGAGATCGCGGGCTCGCCCAAGCTCGCCGCGGCCTGCGTTACCCAGATCGCCGAGGGCATGCAGGTCACGGCCCACTCGGAGACCCTCCACGAGTACCGGCGCGTCGCGACGGAGATGATGTTCCTGGAGCGCAACCACGTCTGTGCTGTATGCGTGGCCAACAACCATTGCGAGCTGCAGGGCATGGCCGAAGGGCTCGGGATCACCCACTTCGAGCTGCCGCGGATCAGTCCCAAGGTCGACATCGACGCCAGCCACCGGCTGTTCGCGATCGACCACAACCGGTGCATCCTGTGCCTGCGCTGCGTCCGGGTGTGCGACGAGATCGAGGGCGCGCACACGTGGGACGTGATGCAGCGCGGCCTCGAGACCAGGGTCCAGACCGACATGGGCATCCCATGGGGCGAGTCCCCGACCTGCACCAGTTGCGGCAAGTGCGTCCAGGTCTGCCCGACGGGCGCCCTGTTCGAGAAGGGCCGGCCGGTCGCCGCTGGCACCCGGACGACGCGCCCGTTCCTGCCGTGGCTGAGGGTTCGCACCGAGGAGAGCGGGCTGTGAGCAAGCCGCGAGTCGCAACGGTCTGGCTCGACGGCTGCTCGGGCTGCCACATGTCCCTGGTGGACCTCGACGAGCGCCTGCTCGACATCTTCGAGCGCGCGGACCTCGTCTACGGTCCCCTGGTGGACGTCAAGGAGTTCCCCGAGGACGTGGACGTGTGCCTGGTCGAGGGTGCTGTCTCCAGCGAGGACGATCTCGAGCGGATCCACGTCGTGCGCGAGCGGACGAAGACGCTGATCGCCTTTGGCGACTGCGCCGTGACCTCCAACGTGCCCGGCATGCGCAACCCGATCGGGGTGCAGCCGCTGCTCGACCGGGCGTACCTCGAGAACGCAACGCTGAACCTGATGGTGCCCGACCTCGTCGTGCCCAAGCTGCTGCCCACGTCGCAGCCCGTGAACCGCTTCGTCCCCGTGGACATCTTCCTGCCCGGGTGCCCCCCGCACGCGGACCTGATCTACACGCTGCTCGATGACCTGCTCTCCGGCAGGACCCCCGAGGTCGCGGGCGCCCGGTTCGGGCGCTGAGGAGCCCGAGATGAGCCAGACCATCGTCATCGATCCCGTCACCCGGATCGAAGGCCATTCCAAGATCACCATCCAGCTCGACGACCGCGGCGAGGTCGTCGACGCGCACTTCCACGTGACGCAGTTCCGGGGTTTCGAGCGGATCGTCCAGGGTCGCCCGGTCCACGAGATGCCGGCGATCATGGCCCGCATCTGCGGTATCTGCCCGGTCAGCCACCTCGTGGCCTCGGCCAAGGCCGTGGACGACATCATGGCCGTCGAGCCGACGCCCACCGGTGCCGACCTGCGACGCGTGATCAACCTGGGCCAGATCGTCCAGTCGAATGCGCTGTCCTTCTTCCACCTCTCCTCGCCGGACCTGCTGTTCGGGTTCGACGCGGACCCCGCCGTGCGCAACATCGTGGGCGTGGCCCGCAAGAACCCACAGCTGGCCAAGGACGGCATCGGCCTCCGCCGGTGGGGGCAGCAGATCATCGAGTGGCTGGGTGGCAAGCGCATCCACCCCGAGGGCATCGTCCCGGGCGGGGTCGCGTTCCAGCTCACGGAGGAGATCCGCGACCGGATCCTGGCCGGCGTGCCCGAGGCCATCGCGGCCGTCGAACGGGCGATCGCCTGGTACAAGACCGACATGATCCGCTGGGAGGAGGAGGCCGCGACATTCGGCAACTTCCGGTCTGCGTTCATGGGCCTCGTCGACCGCCACGGCAACGTGGACCACTACGGCGGATGGATGCGGGTCGTCGATGCGGACGGCAACTTCCTGGCCGACAAGGTTGACCCCAAGCTGTTCAACGACTACGTGGGCGAGGCCGTGGAGCCGTGGTCGTACCTGAAGACGACCTACTGGAAGCCCATGGGCTATCCGGACGGCCTGTACCGCGTGGGACCGCTCGCGCGCCTCAACGTGGCCGAGCGCTGCGGTACGCCGCGCGCCGACGAGGAGCTGGAGAAGTTCCGCTGGCGCGTGGGGAGGGTGGCGCTGTCGTCCTTCCACTACCACTACGCACGGCTGATCGACACTCTTCACGCGATCGAGAAGGTGGACGAGCTGCTCCGCGGCCCCGAGATCCTGGGCAAGCACACCCGGTCCGTGGCCGGCATCAACCGGAACGAGGGGATCGGCGTGTCCGAGGCCCCGCGCGGGACCCTGATGCACCACTACAAGGTGGACGACAACGGGCTCGTGGAATGGGCGAACCTCGTGATCGCCACCGGTCACAACAACGCGGCGATGAACCGGGCCGTCCTCCAGGTTGCCCGCAAGCACGTGAAGGGCGACCGGCTCGAGGAGCCGATGCTCAACCGGGTGGAGGCGGTCATCCGCTGCTACGACCCGTGCCTGTCGTGCTCCACGCATGCCCTCGGGCAGATGGCCCTCCGGATCCAGCTCCTGGCGCCGGGCGGAGAGGTGCTGGGCGAGATCGCCCGCTGACGATGGCCGGAAAACCGCCCGGCTCTGCTCCCGCCGCCAGCCGGGTGACGAACCCGGCCGGCACGGTGCTGGTCGTGGGCTACGGCAACCCGCTGCGATCGGACGACGGAGTCGGGCCGGCGGTGGCGGCGCGGCTGGCCGCCGACCCGCGCCTCAGCGGGGTGCTGGTCCGCGCAGAACACCAGCTGACGCCGGAGCTCGCCTTCGACGCCAGCACCGCGTCGCTGCTGGTCCTTGTCGACGCAGGGGTGGACGAGGCACCCGGGGCTGTCTCGGTGCGCGCGCTCGAGCTCGATCGCGACCCTGGTACTGCCTGGACCCATCACCTCGACCCTTCGGGGCTGGTGGGCCTGGCACGCGAGCTGTGGGGTGTCGCACCGTCCGTGATGCTCGTGAGCGTGGGCCCGGCGTCCCTGGAGGTGGGGGAGGCGCTGTCGGATACCGTTGCCGCCGCCGTGCCGCGAGCAGTAGACGCGGTCGTCGCCATCGTGGAGGAGCACCGTCGTGCATGAGGTCGGACTGGTCGCGGAGCTGGTCGACGCGGCCGTGGACCGGTCCGGCGGCGCTCCTGTCTCGCTGGTCCGAGTGCGTCGCGCCACGACGATCCCGGATGACGTCCTGCGCCAGGCTTTCGACATGCTGGTGCCCGGGGGCCCGCTCGAGAACGCCGTGCTGGAGGTCGAGACCTTTGACGTCCGCCTGGCGTGCAGTTGCGGCTTCGACGGGGCCCTGGAGCATGACGACGTGATCGGCCCATCGCAGGCCGTCTGCCCCGGCTGCGGCGAGCTGCGTGGGACCCCGCCAACGGCGGAGCTGGAGCTCGTGGAGGTCCGAATCGCGGTCTGACGGGGCGAGGTGGTGCGGGCCCGCACCGGTTCCTGCTCGACCGGCGTGCAACCACTCCACGGCCAAGGAACAATGCGCACAGCCGTCCCGCTCTGGCCCGCCCGAGCGGGGCGCCTGCCCGGAGGCCGGCGATCGCGATCGATCGACGCATGGATGTGCCCCCAAGCGCCGCTCGCGCGGTCCCGGCCTCGACGGGGCCCCCATGTGCGGTCCTGCCGGCTGCCCCAGCCCACGTGTCCCGGTGCTGACGTCGCCTGATTGGTACCACCGGGTAGACGAGAGTACGGCTTGGCGATTCTGCCCCGCACCGGGACACTCCCATCAGCAGCGAGCCGGACCGCACCGCAGTGCCCTCCCGGGCGCCCGGTTCCACGAACTGACAGAGGCAGACCACCATGGCGTCAATGGCAATCAACGATCTTGGACCCATGCTCACGGCGAGCGAAGTGGCCGAGATGCTCCATCTCCACGTGAACACCGTGAAGCGTCTCGGCGACCGCGGAGAGCTTCCGTTCTATCGCGTCTGCAAGCGGGGCGACCGCCGGTTCCGCCTGGAAGACGTCATGGCATTCCTCGCGCGCAACCGCTGACGCCGGGTCTCGGCAGAGCGTTGCCCCCAGGGCCGGCAGGCCCTGATCGATCCCGTGACCGTCGCCCTGCTGCCGGCGACGGCCTTCCTTGAGCGACCCACCGCAGGTGTCACGTCAGGTCATCGCTGACTGGCGCCCGGCGCCCGGCATGAACTGCGGCCGGATCAGTCCTTGAGGGCACCGCCGGATCAGTCCTTGAGGGCACCCTCGAAGATCCGCAGCGCCTCTTCCACCTCGGGCACCGTGACGTCGAGCGGCGGAATCCAGCGGACGACCTGGTGCTGGGCGCCGCAGTTGAGGATGAGGAGGCCCGCCTCGGCGCAGCGCGCCGCTACCGCTTCAGATGTCGCCCCGTCGGGCTCGCCTGTCGCCCGGTCCGTGACAAATTCCACACCGATCATGAGGCCCGGGCCCCGCACGTCGCCGATGCCCGGGTGCTCCGCCATCAGCTCACGCAGACCGCCCGCCAGCTCCGCGCCGCGGAGGCGGGCGTTGGCCACCAGGTCCTCGTCCCGGATCGTCTCCAGGACGGCCACCCCTGCCGCGCAGGCGACCGGATTGCCACCGTACGTCGTCCCGTGGGCGCCGCGGCCCCAGCGCTCCTGGAGCTCCCGGCTGGTGACGATGGCGGACAGCGGCAGGCCGTTGGCGATGGCCTTGGCCACGCACGCCACGTCCGGGACGATGCCCGCGTGCTCGAAGGCCCACATCTCACCGGTCCGCCCGAAACCCGACTGGACCTCGTCGGCGATCAGCAGGATTCCGTGCTCATCGCAGATCGCGCGCAGCGCCCGGAGGAACGCGGCAGGGGCGGGGTTGTAACCGCCCTCGCCCTGGACGGGCTCGATCAGGATTGCGGCGACCTGCGATGGCGAGATGACCGTCCGCAGCAGGGACTCGAGGATCGCCAGGCTCGCTTCGGTGGCGCGGTCCTGGTCGCCGTCGAACTCCGGGTACACCGCCGGGTAGGGCGCGAAGTAGACGCCCGGCAGCAGCGGCTCGTAGCCGGACCGGTAATTGAGGCTGGACGTGGTCACGCTCGTCGCGCCGATCGTGCGCCCGTGGAACGCGCCTCGGAAGGCGATGATCCCAGGTCGGCCAGTGACCCTGCGGGCGAGCTTGATGGCCCCGTCGATCGTCTCCGAGCCCGAGTTGAGGAACAGCACCGCGTC
Source organism: uncultured Chloroflexia bacterium (assembly GCA_963788375.1). Classification (GTDB taxonomy): domain Bacteria; phylum Chloroflexota; class Limnocylindria; order Limnocylindrales; family CSP1-4; genus CAIXZV01. Next base: position 820,192 of record CAWBGT010000001.1, on the reverse strand, counting down.
CAGCGGGGCCGGGAAGGTCTCGGCGAGCATGCGGGCCAACGTGACGGTGGACTCCGCGAACCCGATGGCGTGGACGGGTCCGATCAGCCGGTCCACCTGGGCATGGATCGCGGCCGTGACGCGCGGATGCGCATGTCCAAGAGCGGTGACGGCGATGCCGTTGGCGAAGTCGAGATAGCCGCGACCCGCCGTGTCGTACAGCCGGTGGCCGATCCCGTGGGACCAGCTGCGGTCCATGTACCGGCCCAGGACCGGCGACATGTTGGGGCCGGCAAGGGCGGCGAGGTCGAGCGCGTCGGGAGCGTCGTCGATGGTGTCCACCGCCCGAGTATAGGGAGGAGCGATGGCGGCCGGTCCCGATGCCGGACGCGCACACACCCGTGCCGCACCGCGACGCCCGGCGGTAGCATGCCAGGGGGCCGGTTGTGCCACCCGCCAGCAGAGGCAATCCACCCGTGATCGACTTCACGCTCAGCGACGAGAACCGCCTCGTCCGCGACGCCGCCCGGGCCTTCGTCGAGGCCGAGATCCTGCCTCACATCCGGGACTGGGACGCCGGTGGGGAGGTCCACCCGGAAGTCTTCGCGAAGATGGGCGACCTGGGCTTCCTCGGCGCGCCCATCCCCGAGCAGTACGGCGGCCTGGGGATGGACTACATCAGCTTCGCCCTGCTGTGCGAGGAACTGGAGCGTGCGGACACAGCGTTCCGCGTGGTCCAGAGCGTCCACGTGGGCCTCAACAGCCTCACGCTGCTGCAGTGGGGCACCGAGGAGCAGCGCCAGCGCTGGCTGGTGCCGCAGGCAAAGGGCGAGAAGCTGGCGACGTTCGCCCTCACCGAGCCCGGCGTGGGCACGGACGCCGGCAGCCTCACGACCATGGCGCGCCGGGACGGCGACAGCTACGTCCTCAACGGCCACAAGATCTGGATCTCGCTCGCCGATATCGCGGACCACTTCCTCGTCTTCGCAAGCGTCGACCGGGCGAGGCGCCACAAGGGCATCACCGCGTTCATGGTGGAACGCGGAATGCCGGGCCTGGCGACCGGGACGCTCCATGGCAAGCTCGGGATTCATGCCGGCAACACCGGCTTGCTTGACTTCGAGGACCTGCGGGTGCCGGTGGAGAACCGGATCGGGGAGGAGGGCGAGGGCTTCCTGGTGGCGATGAGCGCCATCGATCAGGGCAGGTACACAGTTGCCGCCGGTGCCGTGGGCCTCGCGCAGGCCTGTCTGGATGCGTCGCTCAAATACGCCCACCAGCGCGAGACGTTCGGCCAGGAGATCGGCCGGCACCAGCTCGTGAAGCAGATGATCGCGAATATGGCCAAGGGCACCGAGATCGGCCGGCTCCTCGTCTGGCAGGCGGGGTGGCTCAAGAACCAGGGTCTGCGGAACACGCGCGAGACGTCGCTCGCGAAGTGGCACGCGACCGACCACTCGGTGCAGGCAGCGCTCGACGCCATCCAGATCCACGGCGCCAACGGCTACTCCAACGAGTTCCCGGTGGAGCGCTACCTGCGCAACTCCAAGGCCGCGGTGATCTACGAGGGCACCAGCCAGTTGCACACCCTCATCCAGGCCGACTATGCCCTCGGCTATCGCGAGGACCGCCCCATTCGCTGCGAGCCATGGCCCGCCCAGGGGTTCCAGCGCCGGGCATGACCATCGGCGGTGCCGAGGGGCACCGAGGAACGTCCGGAGGGCCGTTCTGGCGCACGGGAAGGGCGGTCCGGTGGGGTCGGGTCCGGTCCTGCGCAGTACTACTCGTACCTGGTCGGCAGTACCATTTGCGATGTACTCATTCGTCCGGCCCGCTCGTGGCCGGCGCCGGCAGCGGGGCTCAGGGACCGACCGCCGGATGCAGTTTCTGGGAGGTATGCAGATGGCTCGGGGATCCGTTCTCAACAGGAATACGAGGCGCGGGGGACTGCGCTCCATGTTCGCCGTCGTGATGGCGAGTGCCCTGCTCCTGGTGTTCGCCGGGAGCGCGATGGCGCACACACCCAAGGTCTCGCTGACCTGCGAGACCGGTCTTGTCGTCAACCTGACGGCATACAACGCCAGCCACTCGAACAGCGTCCGTGTCTGGATCGATGGCGCGGAGGTGACGGGTTCGCCATTCTCCTTCGGCGGCTCCTTCAACAAGACGTGGCCCGTCCCGCCGCCCACCGCGGCCCACACGGCAAAGGTGTCGATCTACGCCTGGGACGACGCCAACGGGTCCAGAGGCTGGACCAGGACGTACGAGCTGGAGCTGAAGGTCTGCCAGGAGCCGACCCCGACGCCGACGGTCGAGCCGACCCCGACGCCGACGGTCGAGCCGACCCCGACTCCCACGGAGACGCCGACCGAGACCCCCACCGAGACGCCGGTGGTCACGCCAACCCCGACCCCGTCGGGAACGGTTGAGGCCGAGACGGGGACGCCCGAGCCGACAGGCACCCCGAACGTGACCCCGCCCTCCACGGACGGCGTGACGCCGAGCGACACCGGCAGCGGCCCCGGAGCGGGTCTCGCCCTGGTGCTCATCCTGCTCGCGGGATCGTCGCTGGTCCTCCTGCCGGCGACCGCTCGCCGCCGCTAGCCTCAAGGGCGGCTCCGCCGCCGCACGACGAGCCCCCGTCGCGGGCCGGAGCCACCACGGCTCCACCCGCGGCGGGGGCTTTCTCGTCCCCTCGTGGCCGGGTCAGCGCAGGCTGGCGGACTCCGGGACGGGGCCGCCCGTGTCAATCCGCTGGCCGGCGGGCCCGGACGGCACGACGTCGTGGGCGGGCACCGCCACTTCCACGGTGGTGCTGGCCCTGCCACGGGCGGTGACGATCAATGCGACCGCGAGAACGATCACGACCGACGCGACGAGGGTTCGCACGGTCAGGGCCTCGCCCAGAATGATCGAGCCCAGGATGACCGCGACCACCGGGTTCACGTAGGCGTAGGTCGAGACCCGGCTCAGCGGAGCAACCGTCAACAGCCAGGCGAACGTCGTGAACCCGATCAGGCTGCCCACGACCACCAGGTAGACGATGCCGAACCAGCTCGTGGCCGAGACGGCCGAGAGTTCGAACCCGGTCGTCTCGCCCGTGGCAACAGCGACGACGAGGAAGGCCACGCCGCCCGCGACCATCTGGATGCCAGTCGAGAACAGTGCCGGCCTGGGGAGCACCGCCCGCTTCGCGGCGTACAGCGTGCCCAGCGACCAGAACAGGGGCGACACGATGAGGGCCAGCAGGCCGGCCGGATCCAGGTCGCCCACGCCTCCAACGGGCCATGCGAGGATCGCGACGCCCATGAGGCCAACGGCGATCCCGACGGCCGCCAGTGCAGGCAGGCGGTCGCCGAACACCAGCCGGCTGAAGATCGCCAGCCACATCGGCACGAGACCAATGAGGAGTGCGGCAATGCCGGTCGGGATTGTCTGCTGTCCCCAGGCGACGAGCCCCGTACCACCCAAGAGGAGCATCGCCCCCACGATTCCGGCGTCGCGGAGCTGAACTGGCGTTGGTCGTGCGATGGTGCCGCGGGAGTGCAGGGCGACGCCACCCGCGAGCAGGAGGCCCGCGGGCACGAACCTGATGAAGCCCATGACGAACGGCGGGATGGTGTCGATCGCCAGCTTCATGCCGAGGTACGTGGATCCCCACACCACGTAGAGCACGAGCAGCCCGGACCAGACGGCGAGAGGGCTGGCCTTGGACTGCATCGCTGGCTGCTACTCCTCTTTCCGGGGGGGGACATCGAGTGTAGCGGCGGGCGCCCACTTGCGCTAGCCGAGTAGGCCAAGTTGCGGGAAGGTTGCGATCGAGCCGAGCAGGTCTCAGGCCGCAGCCTCGACCCCGGTCGGCCGGCAGATCCTGCACGGCCTGTAGCCCGCGTCCGCGGCGGCCCGCATCGACCGGAACGTCACCCGGTAGCGCTGCTGGGTTCGTCGGGCGTGGCGACAGGTCGGCCAGCAGACAATCCTCGTCGTCCTGGATCCGGACAGGCGCTCGCCGCGCCGCGCCGCCCCCTCGAGGGCCTCGGGGTCAACGCCCTCGGCCTCGAGGATCGCGCGCTTGTTGGCGGGGCCGCCCAGGCTGTACTGGCCGATGGTTCCGTCTGTCCGTACCACGCGATGGCAGGGCACGATGAGCGGCACAGGGTTGTGGCCGAGCGCCGTGCCGACGGCCCGGACAGCCTTCGGCCGCCCGATCTCCGCCGCGATCCAGCCGTATGGCCGGACCTCGCCGGGCGGGATCTCGAGCGCCTTGCTCCAGACCGCCACCTCGAACGCGGTCCGACCACGGAGGTCCAGCGGGATCCGGACCCGGCGCTCGCCGGCCAGCCGGCGGGCGACTGCATCGGCAAGCGCGGCGGGAAGAGCACCCGCGGAAAGCGTCCGTCGCCCCGAGCGGGCCTCGTGGCGCCCAAGGGCCTCGGTGCCGTCGGCGGCGAGCTCGACCTCCGCCACGCCGCGTCCGTTCCACGCGATCCAGAGCGTGCCGATGGGGGAGGGGAACGGTGCCATGCGGTCGACCAGCCCGACCTCGACGAGGACGTCGTCGGCGAGATCCGGCGGCGCAGGCACGGCCAGGAACGCGAGGCTGCCGGCGGGGGCGTCGACCGGTCCGGCAGTGGTGGTGGGGCGAGAGCGGGTCATGCTGTCAGCTCCTCGAGCTCGGTGCCGGCCATCGACGCGCGCAGGAGCGCGAGGCCGCGGTGGACCTGGGACTTGAGGGTTCCCTCGGACCGGCCGAGGACCTCGGCGAGCTCGGCGTAGGAGAGATCGTCCACGTGGCGCAGGACGACGGGGACGCGATACCGCTCCGGGAGTGCGGCGAGGTGCTGGGCGAGCCGCTCGCGCTGCGCACCCCGGATCGCGATTCCGGCCGGGTCGGATGCCCGGTCCGCCGCCGGCTCCAGGCCTGCCTCGATGAGCGGGTCCAGCGGCATCGAGGACACGGCCCTCGTCCGCGCCCGGTTGCGGCACAGGTTGAGAACGATCGTCGCCAGCCACGGGCGCAACCGCAGATCGCGGATCCTGTCCGCGTCGTACGTCGCGAGCGCCCGGTAGGCGCGGATCAGGGCGTCCTGCGTCAGCTCCTCGGCGTCGTGCGGGCTGCCGGTGAACCGCAGGGCGATCGCGTGGCATCGGTCCACGTGATGGCGGACCAGTGCCTCGAACGTGCCGTCGAGGTCCAGGGCGAGGCGTTGAGCGAGCTCGTGGTCGTCCATCACCCTCCAGAACCCGTCCTGCCTCAGATCGGTTGCACGGGCGGTCGCGGTCCCCGGCGGCAACGATAGCGACCCACGGTTCGCGGCGTCGGCCGCCTCCTGTCGCGTGCCACAATGCCGCCATGCACCTCGACGATCGGTTTGATGATCTGGTCGCCAGCCTCGGCGGCTTCTACCGGGCGTGGTACGTGTACGCGGGCCTGGAGCTCGGCCTGCTGGCGCGGGTGCGGGACGCGGGCCGGGCGGGCCTGACGGTCGAGGAGCTGGCGCGCCAGACCGGCACCGAGGCGGCCCTGGTGGGACGATGGGCCTGGGGTGCGGACGCACACGACTTGATCGACGTTTCGGACGGCCGCCTGCACGTCGCCGATGACGTGGCCGCCATCCTGCTGGCGGCGGACAGGCCCGAGTACCTGGGCGGGCAGTTCCTGCACGCGGCGATCGGCAGCCTGGACTTCGCGGCGCTGCCCGGTGTGTTCCGGACGGGGGTGCCGCTGGATACCCGCCCCGGCCGCTACCGCGAGGCGATCGAGCGCCTGACCGCGCAGGACATCGCTGTCTTCTTCCAGGAGGTGCTGCCTGCACTGCCGCAGCTGGTGCTCGATCTGCAGCCCGGGACCCGGATCCTGGACGTGCACTGCGGCGGCGGGCGCTGGCTGATCGCGATGGCGCGACGGTTTCCCGGGACCAGGCTGACCGGCGTTGAGTTCGAGCCGGACTCCGTCGCGCGCGCACGAGCCGCCGTCCTGGAGGCCGGGCTGGCGGACCGCGTGACGATCGAGCAGGGCGACGTCAACGCCATCGGTCATGACGCCGAGGCCACGCTCGCCTACTTCCAGCACGCGCTGCACCAGCTGCCCGACCCCATCGCGGCGCTGCGATCTGCCTGGGCGGCGCTGGCACCCGGCGGCTGGCTGGTTGCGCTGGACTGGTACCTGCCATCCGACCCGGACGAGCTGCGCACGCACCAGAGCGAGCTGCTTGCGGGCATCCAGCTGGACGAGCTGCTGGGCGGGACGCGACTCGTCACGAGCTCCGAGGCCCTGGGCTGGTTCGCGTCGGCCGACGTCCCGACCCCCGGGATCGTAGACCTGCCCTCGGGCGCGACGGCGATCGTCGTCCGCCGCTAGGACCGTTACCCCCGGCCTTCGCGACGCCTCGGCGCCGGTCGGTCCGTCCGTTCCTCGCCGCCGCGACACACGCCGGCTCCCCCGCGAGCGCTGGTCAGGACGGGCGCAGACGTGCTGTACAGGCAGGGCACAGGCCCCGGAACACGACCTGGGCCTCGTCGATCGTGGCGCCCGCCAGCCCGGCCTCAAGGCACGGCCTGCTTCCGGTGACGCACGGGACATCGACGATGTCGCCACATCCGCGGCAGACGAGGTGGTGGTGCCAGCTGCCGGCGATCTCGTAGCGCGAGACGCCCGGGCCCGCGTCGGCGACCAGGAGCACGCCACTGCCGGCGAGCGCACCGAGCGCGTGGTAGAGGCTGGCCCGTGCAGCGGCGCGCTCCCCTGGCGAAGCGCTGCCGCGATCTCATCGGCGGTCGGGTGCCCGCCGATCGATGCCAGCGCGTCGAGGATCGCGACGCGCTGGCGGGTCACCCGCAGCCCGGCATCGCGCAGCCGGACGGCGGCGTCGATCATCGGGCCTGGACGCGGAGCATCCAGCCGTGCTTCTCGAGGCCGCCGGCGATCTCGAGCAGCAGGCCCTGGGTCACAAGGTCCGAATCCCCGAGGGCCGCGGCCCGGCGCTCGATTCGGGAGGCCACCTCGGCCAGGCGGTCACGCATCGCGGTCACGGCGTCGACGTCGCGCTGCCAGCCCTCGGTCGCCGCCGGGAGCGGCGAGTCGGCGGCGATCGTGGACAGGCGACCATCGGGTGACACGTCGAGGGTCGCGAGGCGCTCCGCCACGTCGTCGTACCAGAGGCGGACCTGGTCCGTGATCTCGTCGAGCTGGAGGTGGACGCCGCGGAAGTCCTGCCCCGTGACGTTCCAGTGGTAGTGCTTGGCCTGGAGTGACAGGTCGATCAGCTCGACGAGGCTCTCCTGGAGGGCTGCCGTGCGCCCGCTCACATCGACTGTCAATGTCATCTCGCGACTCCCGTTCTGCGTGCGTGGGGTGGGTGGTACGCCTCGACACGGTATCGCACTCATTGGACAGTGTCCAATCTGAGCCCGATGCCCGGTCGGTCTCCGGCTGGCATGCTGCGGGCGGCACCCCGCCACGGCGCCCGGGTTTGCATCGGGCTATCGTGGCTGCGTGATCCGCCATGTCGACATCGATGACGTCACGCTGTGCGCCCTCGAGCGCCACGAGACCCGAGCGCACTCGATCCCGGCGCGTGATGTCCGCGAACTCGGTCACGCCGTGGTCCTGTACGACCCCCGTGATCCCGAGCCGTTCTGGAACCGGATGGCGAGCATCCGATGGCCGACCGACGAGGCGGGCTTCGACCGGCACCTCTCGCAGGCACTGGCGCTGTTTGCGTCCCTCGACCGTCGGCCGCACCTGTGGCCGTCACCCGCGCATTCCTCGCCGGCCGACCTGGCGGAGCGCCTCGCCGCCATTGGTTTCGAGGATGTGGGAGGCGGCCACGTGATGATCCTTACCGACCCGGCTGCATGCCTCCCGGTGGGTCCCTCCGCCATCGGGCGAGGTGTGACGCTGCACGCGATCCGGACCGTCGCCGACGCGACTGACGAGGACCCCGATGATCTCGGCGTCGTGCTGGCGGAGTCATTCGGGTTCCCCGACACCCGGGCGCACGAACTGGCCGCCGATATCCGCCAGACCCTGGACGACCCAAGGATCGCGTTCGTCCTCGTCCGCGTGGACGGCGAGCCGGCGGCGGTGGCGAAGGCGACGAGCTTCGACGGCCTGACGTACCTGTCGTCGATCGGGACGCGCGATGCGTTCCGGGGACGTGGCCTCGCCGCATTGGCGACGCGGCATGTCATCGCCTCGGCCGGTGCGCGGCAGGCGGGCAGCACGTATCTCGGCGTGTTCTCGGGCAACGAGCCCGCCCTGCGCCTGTACGGCCGGCTGGGGTTCGCGTCCGTCGGTGAATCGCCCGACATGCTGCTCCAATGACGCTCTGGGCGCGCCTGACGTGGCAGACGCGAGAGCCGTCCGCGACGGCGGCGGAGCTGGCGCGCCGCCTCCAGGCACCGGCAAGACCCGGCGGACTCGTTGCCGGCGCCCGCCTGCTGGACCTCGGGACAGCCCTGCTCGAGGTGCGGCCGTGGATCCGCGAGGGCGTGGACGATGTCCCGCGCACGGCCGGCCGCCTGTTGCTGGAGCCGGTCCCCAACGGCGAGGATGCTCCCGGGGACTTCGGCACGGAAGACGCGTCCCCCGTGCTGCTCGTGGGCCTGGGCTGGGCGACCGTGGACCTGGACCGCGCCGAGGCGGAGCTCGATCCGTGGCTGGGCCCACGGCCCGAGAACAGTGCTGCGGCCGGCGCCGGGCGGCCAGACGACCACCTCGGCGCCAGGACCCGCCCGCGTGCCGGTGCCGGCCTGCCGGGGTCGTGGACGATCCTCCTGGAGCCCAGCTCGGAGGGACGCGTGGCAGCGTCGCTCGCGCGCGACGGCGAAGGCCCCTGCGCGCTGTACCTCTACCCCGCTGCGGGCCTGGACGAGTGGCTCGACGTCGCCAGCGAACGCGGCCTTACGGCAAGCGCCAGGCGCGACGGCCCGTTCGGTCTTCAGGCCCTGCTCGCCGGTGCTCCGGCCGGGCCGCACGTCATCGTTGTTGAGGGCCGGTCGCCGGTGGCGGCTCTCCGTTCTGCGGGTACCATCGCGCCATGAACGACGCTGCAGCTGTCACGGTCAGGGCCGCCACGGCCGACGATGCCGAGCGTTTCGCGGCGCTTCTCACGGACGAGGGCTACCCCGCGGGGCCGTCCGACCTCGCCGCGCGCATCGCGCGGTTCTCCACGCCGGACTCGCGGGTCCTCGCGGCCGAGGCGTCCGGTGAGGTGATCGGCTTCGTGGCCTTCCACCTCGTTCCTCGCTTCGAGACGGACGAGCGTTTTGCGCGGATCGTCGCCCTGGTGGTGGATCCCGGCGTCCGGGAGCGCGGCATCGGGCGGCAGCTGATGACCGAGGCCGAGCGAGCGGCGGGCGAGGACGGCGCTGCCTTCATGGAGGTCACGGCCGGCCACCATCGACCGGAGGCCCGCCAACTGTTCGAGTCCTTGGGCTACGACGCCGGCCTCGCAGCGTACCTGCGCAAGCGGCCCTGAGCCCGGTCCGGTCCTCCCGGCTCCGCGCTGGCCGTTGATCCCGCGATGACCGGCCCCGGAGCGACCTTCCCGCGGCTGCGCCTGCGCGACGAAGCCGCCGCACTGCTCGACCTGCCGTGGGAGCAGCCGCTCGAGCGATGGGAGCCGGGACCCGGCCTCGATTTCCGCGAGCTCCCGGTCGGTCCCTCGCGCCACCTCGTCCGGTTCGTGGTCTCGGGCGGGACTGTCCATGCGCTCAAGGAGCTCCCGGCGATCGTCGCGGAGCGCGAGTTCAGCGTGCTGCGTCACCTCGAGGACGCGGGTCTGCCGGCGGTCCGTGCCCTGGGTCTCGCCGAGCGACCGGACCGGGGCGACGCGATCCTTGTCACGGAATTCCTGCGCCACTCGATGCAGTACCGGCGCCTGCTGATGCGGCTGCGCGCGGTCAGCTCCGGCTACCGCGACCAGCTGCTCGACGCGATGGCCCTGCTGCTCGTCGATCTCCACCGGGGCGGCGTCTACTGGGGTGACTGCTCACTGGCCAATACCCTGTTCCGCAGGGACGGTGACCGCATCCAGGCGTACCTCGTGGACGCGGAGACGAGCGAGGTCCACCCGGGACTCTCGGACGGCCAGCGGCGTTTCGATCTCGAGATCCTCGTCGAGAACGTCGCGTTCGGCCTCGCCGACCTCGCGGCGTACCAGGGCCGCCCGGCGGACGCGGACGACGCGATCGAGGCGGCGGAGTCCGTGCGTGCCCGATACGACGCCGTGTGGCGCGAGCTGCACGACCAGCCGGACCTGATCCCGGGCGATCGTCGGGCGATCCGGGCCCGCCTGCGCCGCCTGAACGACCTCGGCTTCTCGGTGGACCTCGAGGTTGACCCCGTGGGGCAGACGGGCACGGTCAGGCTCCGCACCTCCGTGACCACACGCCGCTTCCACGCCAACGAGCTCGAGCGCCGGACGAGGCTGCGGGCCCTCGAGGGACAGGCCAGGATCCTGCTCAACGATCTTGCCGAGTATCACGCGTGGCTGGAGTGGTTCGACCGGCGGCCCGTGCCCGCGGAGGAGGCCGCGGACCGCTGGCTGCGCGAGGTGTACCGGCCCACGCAGGCGCGGATCGCCGCCCTGGTGGGCCCGGAGCGGGATCTCGTCCAGGCCTACTGCGACGTGCTGGAGCACAAGTGGCTGCTGTCCGAGAGGGCGGGCACGGACGTTGGTCTCGACGCGGCGGTCATTTCTTACGTGGCCGAGGGCGCCCCGGCGCCGGAGCAGCCCTCGCTGCACGCCGCAGGGGCCGGATCGGATGCCGGCACCGAGACCTCGGATGCGGGGTCCGGCGACCCCGACGATGACGGGGACACAGCCTGATGATGGCGGGCCGGTCGAGGGGTCGTTCGCGGCTCCGGGTCGCGGCGGCCGGGTGGCGCGCGAGCCTGCCGGGATCCCGAGCCTACCGGTCAGCCTGCCAGTGCTCGCGGTGCACGATCTCTTCGAGCGCGCGGCGCCCGCCGGGCCGATTGGGTGCGGTGAGCCTGGCCGGGTCGGCGGGATAGCCGAAGGAGAGGATGTACTCGCAGGCCATCTGGTCCGGGTAGGCGAGGAGCCGCCGCGCGAGGGCATGCTCGTACACCGTCGCGGGGCAGCTGCCGATGCCCATCTCCCAGGCGACCAGCATCATCTGGGCCGCGGCGCCGCCCACGTCCCAGATCACGCTGAGGGGCTGGCCCGGACCCAGCGGGTCGGGGGTGACGAGCGCCACGGCCGCTGCCGCTCCTGCGATGTGCCCGGCGTGGGGCCCGACGCTGGAGAGGGCCTGCAGCCGGACGCGGTCCTCGATCACGATGAACGCCCATCGCTGCTGGTTCTTGGAGCTGTGCGCCCTGCTGCCGGCACGCACGATCCGCTCGAGGGCCTCCGCCTCGATCGGGCGGGCGAGGAATTCACGGACGGCACGCTTGGTGCGGACGGCGTCCCAGACGTTCACCGGTGCGTCCTCACGGGACCTGGCGGGCGGCCTGGTCCCGTGCCGGCTCGGGGGACCGCGTCTCGTGGCGGCTGACGAGACGGAGGAGCGAACGAAGGCCGCCGGGCTCCTCGTCCAGGGTCGTGAGCCGCTCGGGATCGGGGAGGCGGCGGGCCGGGACGGCCTCGCCGATGGCGGCGGCCTCGTCAGGGGACAGCGACCCGCCCAGCTCCGCCGCCAGGAAGCGCGAGATGGCGGCCCGGTATGCCGGGAACTCGTACAGCCACGAGTGGTGTCCGTCGGGGACGACGATCGTCTCGGTCACGGCCTCGGGACGAGCGACCCTGCGGGCGGCCGCCAGCCGGTCCAGGTCGCTCGCGGGCACCACCCCGTCGTCCGCGCCGTGGGCGAGCAGGACGGCGACGGCGATGTCGCGAACCGCGCACGTCGCGCTGATCGATGCGACCGTGTGGCCCCTCGGGCGCAGGTAGACGCGCACGGTCAGCCAGGCGAGTGGCCAGGCGATGAACCCCGGGATCGGCAGGCGCGCGAGACGGAACGTCTGGCGGGTGAGCCGCCAGGGATCGGCCGGCGTCGACACCGCAATCACGGCCGCCACGTCCGGGTTGCCCGCCGTTGCGACCAGCGAGCCCGCCGCGCCCATCGAATGACCGAGCAGCCCCACGCGCGACACGTCCGGGTGTCCGGCAAGCCACGCGACCGCCGCCCGGGCATCGGCGGCGAACTCGCCCACGGAGAGTGGCAGCGGCTCGGGACCGTTGGCGCCGTGACCGCGCACGTCGATCGTGAGCACGTGGAAGCCCACCGCGTGGAGCACCTGGACATGCCCCAGCGTGCGGTCCCGGGCGGACTCCCAGCCGTGGATCAGCACCACGCCCGGTGCGGTGGCGGCACCCGCGGGGATGTACCAGCCGGGAAGCCGCAGGCCGTCGGGCGTGGGGATCTCGACATCCTCCCAGGCGAGGCCGGCCGCGTCCGGAGTCCACCCGGGGGGGTGGCGTTGGGGATAGCCCGCCCGCACACGGTAGATCAGCGCGAACCGGTAGGCGAGCGCGACGGGAATGGTCGCGAGGGCGGCGGCGAGGCCGGCTCTGCGGGCGCGGCGCATGGGGGGCATGCCGGTATCGGACGCCTGACAGGGCGGTCTGTCAAGCGCCGGGCACCGCGTCCGTCGGGCGATACACTCGAGTCGTGCCCCACAAGGACCCGCATGCGGTGCTCGGCGTCGAGCCTGGCGCCACTCCTGACGAGATCAAGGCCGCCTGGCGCGCGCTCGCGCGCCGGCATCACCCCGACCTGACCGGCGACGATCCGGAGCTCGCCGGCCGGGCGACGCGGCGCATGGCCGAGATCAACGCCGCCTACGCCGGCCTGACCCGCGCCGGCGAAACCCTTGAGGCACAGCGCACCCGCCGGCCGGGCGCGACCGGCCAGGGACCGCGGGCGCCGGGGTCGGCGCCTTCCGGATCGAGCAGGAGCGGCGGGCCGCCACCACCTCGCGCAACTCGCCCGGTCACCGCGCGGGTGGATACCAGCGGCACGGTCCGGCCACGCAACCAGACCACGACTCCGCCGGGGGTGCGCCTGCCGTTGACCGGTCAGCCTCCGCTCCGTCACGACCGCTCTGTGCCGGACCTGCGGGCCTCGCAGCCGTCCGGGCCCATGGAGCGAGACCGCCGACGCGACCACGTCGTCCCGGTGCCGCCCAGCCTCGAGGACGCATTCGACGTCGAGGTCACGTTCGGCAAGTTCCACGGCCACACCCTGGGCCAGATCGCGGGCTTCGAGCCCTCGTACATCGACTGGCTGGCGGGGACGGTCACGCGCGAGCCGGAGATCTCGATGGCGGCGCGGGTGATCGTGGGCGATCTCGACCGGCGGGGGATCCGGCGGGCGCACCGGCCGCAGCGTCCGGGCTGGCAGTCCAACCCCTTCCGCTGACGGGGTGCGGGATACGGTTGCACCCCCGGCGAAACGGCCGGGGGTGCGGATGACGCCTGATCAGTGCAGCCGCCCGCCGGCTTCCGGGCCTGATGGCCGAGGTGCCCAGTTATTCGGCTCGTGACCGGTGGCGCGGTACCCCCGTTCCGTCGAGCGTCCCCGACGGCCGGGTCGTCCGGCCCTCCGGCCCGTGACCGACGCCCCAGGTAGCTCCCGGATTGTCGCGGGACGGCGCGTTTCGAACGCAGCACCACCGTACGCTCGCCAGTCGCGAGGCTCAATGGGCCTCGCGTCAGGGGCGCGCCGGGGCGATGGTCAGGCGCGCTCCGGCACCGCCCGGACCATCAGGCGAGGGGTCACGTGGGACCATCGCCGGAGTAGGGAGTTCTCCTCATTGGGCGTGTTCCCGGCGTGAAGCGCGGCCTCCGGGTACGCTCTGGACGTGACCAGACGCCTCCCATCCGGTCGCCGCGGGGCCCTCGTCCCCGCCGCGCTGGCAGCGCTCGCGCTCGCTCTGAGCCTGGCCGGTTGTACCGGGTTCGATACGCCCGTCGTGAGCTTCGACCCGGCCAGCCCCTGCACCTCGGATGGCCAGCAGCCGGGCGCGTATCCGGACCTGGAGGTCCTGCTGCCAGAAGTGCACGATGGTGAGGCCCCGGCCAATGTGGATTCCGGGCGAACGTGCACGGCCACGTCGCTCGGCACGCTGGCGGCCGCCGGCGTGGAGGAGCTCCGGTTCGCGGGCGCGACCTGGAAGATGGGCGGCACATCTGGCATGACCATGGCTGTGTTCGAGGCAGATGGCCTGGACGCGACGATGATGCGCGAGTTCTACGCCACAGGCGCCAACGCGGCGCGTCGCACCGAGAAGTCCGTCCTGTCGGACACCACCGTCGCCGGCGTCCCGGCCAAGCGACTGGATGTCCTGGGCTCCGACGGGCTCGGCCAGACCGTCGTCGCCTGGCCGGCTCCCCAGGACGGGCGCGTGTGGGTCCTGCTTGCCGCGGACCTGGGCGACGGCAAAGTGGCCCAGGTCCTCGAGGCGTTCGGATCGCGCTGACGTCACGGCCCGGTGCTAGAGTCGCCGGACCATGACCGACCGTCCCGACGCATGGGGCCCGCGACGCCGGGCCTGGCGCATCGAGCGCCTCGCACCCTCGCTGGACCGGCTTCCGGAGCGCCGCGAGCAGTTCACCACGCTCGGCGACCTGCCGGTGGAAGGCCTGTACGGACCCTGGGACCTGGAGGGCGTCGACGCCGGTGCCATCGAGGCTCCCGCCGGTCGCGACCCGTTCGATCATCCCGGCCCCGGTGGCCCGACCGCCGTAGACCACCACGGCGAGCCACTGCGCGCGGGACAGGGCAGGTACGCGGACGCGAACCAGGCACGGGACCTGGGCTTGCCCGGCGAGCCACCGTTCACGCGCGGCGTCCACCCCACCGGCTACCGATCACGGCCCTGGACGATGCGCATGTTCGCTGGCTTCGGGAGCGCGGAGGACACCAACGCGCGGTTCCGCCAACTGCTCGACGCGGGGCAGACCGGTCTCTCCGTCGCCTACGACATGCCAACGCTCTACGGCTACGACACCGACGACCCGGAGGCGGAGGGAGAGTTCGGGACCTGCGGCGTGGCGGTCAGCAGCCTCGCGGACATGGAGCTGCTGCTCTCGGGCCTGCCGCTGGACCGTGTCAGCACCTCGATGACGATCAACGCTCCGGCCGCCCCGGTGTGGGCGATGTATATCGTGGCCGCCGAGAAGGCGGGCGTGCCCCGCGCGCGGCTCGAGGGAACGATCCAGAACGACATCCTCAAGGAGTACGTCGCCCAGAAGGAGTTCCTGTACCCGCCCGATCCGTCCATGCGCCTGGTCGTGGACACGATCGAGTTCGGGACGCGCGAGCTGCCCCGCTGGAACACCGTCTCGATCAGCGGGTATCACATCCGCGAGGCCGGCTCGACGGCCGTGCAGGAGCTGGCGTTCACGATCGCGGACGGCATGGCCTACGTGGAGGCCGCGATCGAGCGCGGCCTGCGGGTCGACGACTTCGCACCCCGCCTGTCGTTCTTCTTCAACAGCCACAGCGACTTCTTCGAGGAGATCGCCAAGTTCCGGGCGTCACGCCGGATCTGGTGGAAGCTGATGAGCGAGCGCTATCGGGCGGAGAACGAGCGCTCGACATGGATGCGCTTCCATACCCAGACGGCAGGCGTGTCGTTGACGCCTCAGCAGCCTCTCAACAACCTGACCCGCGTGGCGACTCAGGCACTGGCGGCCATCCTGGGCGGTACGCAGTCGCTCCACACCGATGCCTACGACGAGGCACTCGCCGTGCCCACGGCCGAGGCGGCGCTCCTCGCGCTCCGCCAGCAGCAGGTCCTGTTCGAGGAGACCGGCGTCGCCTCCACGGTCGACCCGCTCGGTGGGTCGTGGTTCGTGGAGGCCCTCACCAACCGCGTCGAACGCGAGGTCTGGCGCTACCTGGACGAGATCGACCACCGGGGCGGCATGGTCAAGGCGATCGCGGAGGGCTATCCACAGCGCGAGATCGCCGACAGCGCCTACCGCTTCCAGCGCGAGTTCGACGCCGACGAGCGGGCGATCGTGGGCGTCAACCGGTACGTCAACGCCGAGCCGATCCGGGTTCCGGTCCTGCAGGTCCCGGAGGGCTCGCAGGAGCGCCACCTCGCCCGGCTCGAGCGGACGCGGGCTGAGCGTGATGCGGCCGCCGTCGGAGCGGCCCTCGAGGGCCTCCGCGAGGCAGCGTCAAGGCCGGGCACCAGCGAGACGAACCTGATGCCGCACCTCATCCGGTGTGCGGAGCGATACGCGACGCTGGGGGAGCAGTGCCAGGTGCTGCGCGAGGTCTTCGGGGAGTACCGGGAGCCGGTGTCGGTCTAGACGTGCGGCCTGGCTCATCGCACGGCCGGCCCGAGCGGAGCGCAGCCCTGCCGCCAAGCGAGCCGCTCAGAGGTTGAACGGCCGGGTGTGGTCACGTTCGCCTCTCCTGCCGCCACGTTTGTCGGGTGGGGGAGGCCATGCAGCCCGCAGACATGGCGCTCAGCGGTTACAGCCTCGCCTCATCCGACGGTTGAGCCGGTGAGCGGCGCCCTCCGCCCAGCTCCCTCCGCCCCTCATCGCACTCATGACTCGAGTTCCCAAAGCGCGCGGTAGTACCGGATCCGCTCCTCGTCGGGGTCGATCCCATACGCATCGAACAGTTCCTGCTGGTGTCCCTCGCCGAAGTTCCAGTCGAGGCTCAGCGAGGCGACGGCGAGGTCGGCCCAGCGGTCGCCCACGGCCAGGTCCCCGAGATCGACATTGCCGGTCCATTCACCGGCGGAAGAGATCAGCGTGTTCGGGGCACAGGCGTCGCCGTGGACCAGGACCGGAGCGTCGACCCGCGGCCGCACGCCCAGGGTGGCGGGCCGACGGCCCACCCAGACCTCCTCCGTCCACCCCGCAGGGAAGTCGTCGATCGGGATGGCATGGATGGCCCTCAGGCCCGCGGCGATGGCGCGGATCGCCTCGGGCCGTCGTGCCCGCCAGGCGTCGCCGACCGCCGTCCCGCCCGGAAGCGCCCCGGTCAGCAGCCACTGGGCGGCACCATCGTCGCCGAAGTCGATCACCCGCGGCGCCGGATGGCGCGGCGAGATCCAGTCCAGCCGCACGCGCTCGCGCTCTAGGTCGATGCCGGTCGAGCGCGGGTTCCACTTGAGATACCGCTCGCCGATCCGGAAGGTGAGGCCCCCGAGGTCGTTGCGCCACACCAGCTCCGGTTCGCGCTCGCCCGCGAGAACCCGTGCGATCAGCGGAACCTCGAGGCCGCGCATGGTGTGGAGCTCGGCAAGGTGGGCGAACTGGGAGTCGGTCATCGACGGCCGGTTGGCTCACGGCTGCCGTCGACGGTCACGTCTGTTGCTGGCAGTCGAGTCGGGAGCGCCCGTGAACGCGGGCCCGCCGGGTCGTCGCTGGTGATGGGAGCCCGATGCGGGGAGACCGAGCGGGACGTCGTCGCTCACGGCCGGACTCTAGCATCGCGGATGGCGCGACGGGTCTACGATGCCGCCATGTATTCCGACGCCCTCTCCTTCCTGGAAGACGAACGCGAGACGTACCGGGCGTACGAGGCGCTGGACACGCTCTCGGACGAGCAGCTGGACATTCCCGTCGAGGCCGCGGGCGGCTGGTCCGGCCGGGACCTCATGGGCCACATCATCCTGTGGCAGGAGGCCGCCCTTGCCACGGCCAAGGAGCTGGCCATCGGGGAGCAGAGCCCCACCATGGAGCGCCTCGAGGCCCAATGGGCGTCCGCGCCCGAGGCCGGCGATGCCATGAACGAGGAGGGCCTCGCGCGGTTCCGCGCGATGCCGATCGCCGACGTGCGCGCCCGGTTCCGCGAGGTCGCCGGCGAGCTGCGCGGGTACCTCACCGTGGTGCCCGAGTCCCGCTGGATCAAGCACGGGACCAACCAGGAGTACTTCTTCGGCGAGACGACCGAGCACTACGAGGAGCACGCGCCGGCGCTCCAGGCGATCCTCGAGGCCGTCCGATGAGCGGCCAGCACGGCAACGGGACCTACGACCCCGCGGACGACGAGGATCTGGACGATGACGCGCCGCTGGGGATCGAGGAGGAGGCCGAGGCTACTGCGGAGGCGCTGGCCGAGGCTGACGAGACGCTCGACGAGCGGGTCGAGGCGGTGATGGAGGACCTCGAGCGGATCGACCGCAGGCGCGAGGACCAGTCGGTCACCTATCTGCACGCCGGGAGCACGTTCGCGGTCCTGATGCCGGATCTCCTGGAGGTGGCCCTGGACCCGGCCGTGGCCAAGGCGGCGCTCAGGACGCCGAACACCCTCGCGTCGCTGAGGGGAGCGGGCTGGATCGCGTTCACGCCCGAGGTCATCGACCGGTTCGCGCTGGATCGTGCGGAGGCCTGGCTGCGGTCCGCCTACCGGCGCGTCGCCGGAGGCTGATCCCGCAGCCTCGGGGTACGGCCCGGCCGGCCGTGCCCGCGCACCGGCCGTCCGCCGTGCCCGCGCACCGGCGGAGGCGTAAGCGCACCGGCCGTCCGCCGTGCCCGCGCACCCGCCGTGCGTCGGGCGCATGGACTTCGGCACAGCATGTCGTCGCCGTGTGTGGCCCGCACGGCGGAGGCGTGAGCGCACCGTCGGATGGGCCAGAACACGTCGCCGGTGTGCTCGCGACGCATGTTCGCGACAACCGGGCCTCGGAAGTGTGCGTGGGACACACGCGCGATCGCCCGCGGCAGACCCCGGCATGGAACGACCCCGGCGCGTGGCCGGGGTCGTGTCTCGGTGTGTGTTGATGCCCGCGCCGGGCGGGCCGTCGGGTCAGGCCTTGGGGACGGCCAGCGCGGTGAGGCCGAACGCCTGCTCCAGCTGGTCCAGCGGGCGGAAGCCCACCACGCCCTGCGGCTGCTCGCCCGGCTTGAAGTAGGCAATGGTCGGGATGCTCATGATCCCGAACGCCTGCGACAGGCGGGGATTGGCATCGACGTCGACCTTGACCACGTCCACGACGCCGTCGTACTTGGCCGCAAGCTTCTCCATCTCGGGAGCGACCATCTTGCAGGGCCCGCACCAGGCGGCCCAGAAGTCGACCACGACGGGCTTGTCGTTGTTGAGCACCAGCGCCTCGAACGTGTCGTCCGTCGCTGCCTTGATTTCCGCCACGGGGCGGCTCCTTTCTCCCGCCAGGCCGGCGGATCTGTGTCTCGACCCGGTTAGCGGGCGATCGCTTGAAGAACCTTGTACGCCTCGAGAACTTTGGGGTCCGCGAGGCGGTAGTAGACCGTGCTTCCGTCCCGGCGTGCCGTGACGAGCCCGGCCGAGCGCAGCACCGCGAGGTGCTGGCTCATGTTCGGCACCTGACAGCTGACCCGCGTCGCAAGGTCGCCCACGGATGCCTCGCCGCCGGCGAGGGACTCGAGGACGCACAGGCGTTTGGGGTCACCGAGCGCACGGGCCACGGCCGCGAAGCGGCTGCGGTCCTCGTCGGTGCTGGCAAGGGTGTCGATCACCACGGCAGTGTCTCACTGTTTGCGCAAGAACGCAAGTCTGCTTTCGACGGGATGCCAGACTCGAACAGCCGGCCCCGGTGGTCTGCCGGGGCGCATGGCGGTGGCGTTCGCCGGTGGGCGCCGCACGGCGGCCATCGGGAGGCATACTCGTTCCGTGAGCGCTTCGAACGTGACCCTGGCCGCGATCCACGAGACACGATCCTTGCTGGGGGATCGCATCCACCACACGCCGATGCTCTCGTCCGCCACGGCCGGGCGCATGGCCGGCGACGCGACGGGCACGCGGCTTGCCGACGGCCGCCTGTATCTCAAGGCGGAGCACCTCCAGAAGACGGGTTCGTTCAAGGCAAGGGCCGCCCTCGCCCGGATCTCGGCGCTCACGGCGGACGAGCGACGCCGCGGCGCGATCACGATCTCCGCCGGCAACGCCGGCCAGGCCTACGCCTGGGCGGCCCGGGAGGCCGGGGTGCCGATGACGGTCGTGATGCCGGAGGCCGCCGTGGAGTCCAAGGTGGCGGCCTGTATCGGGTACGGCGCCGAGGTCGTGCTCCACGGGGCGCACGTTGGCCAATCGCTCGAGCGCCTGGAGGAGCTGCGCAGGGAGCGCAACCTCGTTCTCGTCCACCCGTACGATGACCCTGAGGTCCTGCTGGGCAACGGCTCCTGTGGCCTGGAGATCCTGGAGGATCTTCCGGAGGCAGACGTGCTGGTGGTCGCCGTGGGTGGCGGAGGCCTCCTGGGCGGCGTGACGGTCGCCGTGCGCGAGAGCCGTCCGGGCATTCGGGTCTACGGCGTCGAGCCGGCCGGGTCCGACGCGCTGTACCAGGCCATGGCCTCGGGCGAGCCCGTGCGGATCCACCCGACCAGCGTGGCCGATGGCCTCAACGCCCCAATGGCCGGGCGCCTCGCGCTCGGGGTGGCGCAGCGCTACCTCGAGGATGTCGTGGTGGTCGAGGACGCGACGATCCTCGGTGGGCTCCGGTTTGCGATCGAGCGCCTCAAGCAGGTCCTCGAGCCGGCCGGCGCAGCTGCGCTCGCGGCGGTCCTGACGGGCGCGATCCCGATCCGGGACGGTGATCGCGTCGCGGTGATCCTCTCCGGCGGCAACGTCGCGACCGACCGCCTGGGCACGCTGCTCGCCGACGCGACCCCGCTCACCGCACCGCGCTGATGTGCCCGCTGGGGGAGAGTCCGGCCGGCGGCGCCCGGCCCCAGCCGCCATTGCCGCCTCCACCTCCCGCGCCGCAACCACCCCCGCCACCGGGTCCCCGGCTGCCGGTCGCCGCACCGGTCACGGCTGCCGTGCTGGCGATCCCGCTGGGTACCCGGGATCTCGTCCGGCAGGCCCTCGACCTGCTCACCCGGCGTGACGCCGGCCTGCGCGGGGCGTCCTTCTACATCGGCTTCATCCTTCTTGTGACGGTCACGCCGATGTTGGTGATCCTGGGCCTCGCGATCACGGATCCCGATCTCTGGATCGCAGACCCGTACCCCGAGGCACACGCGTGGCAGGGCTGGATGCTGCTGGCGGCAATCCCCGCGGGCCTCGGCTACGTCGCCGCGTCCACGGAGGCCCGTGCCCTGGCCACCGCCGTGATCGGGGGACGCGTCGAGGGGCGGCCCCTGCGCCTGCGCCAGTCGATCGCCGTGGCCCGGCGCCGCTTCTGGCCCATCCTCGGGGCCCAGGTCATGATCGGGTTCATCGCGGGCTTCGCAAGCCTCATCGGCCAGCTCGTCGTCACCATCGTCTGGGGGCCCGTCGAGGCACTCACCTTTGGTGCGTCGCTGCTGATTGCCGTGGTGCTGGGGGCCCCGTTCGTCTACGTGCCCGCAGGGATCGTCCTCGGGGAGGTCGGCGTCTGGGAGGCCATCGTCCGCTCCATCCGACTGGTCAGGTTGCGCAAGCGGCTCGCGGTCGTGGTCACCATGTTCGGGGTGTTCAGCCAGTTCATCGTCGTGTTCGGGCTGTCGGCGGGCATCGATGCGGTGGCGCGGCTGCTGATCGGGACCGGCCTGACCGAGGACTTCCCGCGCCCGCTGGTGGTCCCGATCGCCGCGGCGATGGTGTTTGCCATGGGCACCCTGGTGTTCCTCGTTGAGGCGATCGCGGCGGCGCCGGCCGTGCACGCCTTCGAGGCCCTCACGCATTACACGCACGGGCTCGAGGTGGGCCGCCGGGAGCCGGTGGCCGACCGCCACTTCTGGAACCCGTGGATGACGCCCGGCCTGGCGATCTGCACCCTGATCGGGCTCGTCGCGTTCGTCGGCGGGGTGCTGGCGCTCCCCGGGTAGACGGGCGTGCTGCGGACGCTCGTGTCTGGCGGTCGACCGCCATCGTGTGCCGTCGGCGCAACTGGAGCAGGGGCGAAGACGTCTGGCTCGTTGACAGGGCCGGCTGCTGGCTCGTCGGGCCGGTCGGCCGCCTGCTCAGCGCACGCA
Source organism: uncultured Chloroflexia bacterium (assembly GCA_963788375.1). GTDB lineage: Bacteria > Chloroflexota > Limnocylindria > Limnocylindrales > CSP1-4 > CAIXZV01. The sequence continues at coordinate 798,335 of CAWBGT010000001.1, read as the reverse complement.
AGGGGATCAGATGAAGCGAGTCCTTGGAGCGGCCGCGCTGGCGGTGGCGATCGTCGTCGGGGCTGCCCTGTCGGGCACCTACCTGCCGGCTGTGATCTGGCCGGATGCGCCGGTGCCGTCGTCGCTCGCGGCGTCCATGCCGGCTGCAAGGCAGATCCTCTGGACCGAGGGCAGTGACGGGCTGCGCCTCCCGCTTCACCTCACGTACATGGAGGCGAGGTGCGCTGCCGACGGCTCCGTCGCGGTGATCTTCGAGGAGCACCGGCCACCCTACACGGACACGAAGTTCGCCTATGCCGTGCGGGGCTCGATGCCGGCCGGCAGCGATGAAGCGTGGGGCGGCGGCTACGGGATCCCGGGGCCGGTGCTCGGCGATGACGAGTTCATCCATCTCATGGGGCGCGACCCAGCCCGCTGCGCTCCATGAACGGCCTCCAAGGCGACCAGGTTGAGCGCACCGCCGAGCTGACGAGGCGGTCGCGGGCGGCCGCTTCGGCGGCTGGGCAATGACGTGTGCCGGTCGCGCTAGTCGATCCCCAGCTCCGCCAGGCGGTCCTCGTCCTCGATGCCCAGGTGGTGGGCGAGTTCGTGGAGGATCGTGATCCGGACTTCGTCGGCGAGATCCTCCGGGTCCGGGTAGTCGGCCTCGAGCGGCAGCCGGAACAGGATGATGCGGGTGGGCACCGGGACCCAGTCACCGCCCCACTCGTCGAGCGGCACGCCTTCGTAGAGGCCGTAGAGTGTCTCGTCCGGGTCCAAGTCGTTCTCCCGGAGCTGCTCCGGCGACGGCTCGTCCGCGATCACGAGCGCGATCTCGTCCAGGGCCGCCCGGAAGGGCTGGGGAATGGCCGCCACCGCCCGGTCCACCAGGCGGTCAAAGGGCTCGTGGCGCGCGCGCGGCCGCGATGGGGAGGTGCGGGACCCGCGGCGGCGCTTCGTCATGGCGCCCGTATCCTAGCGGCCATGATCCCCGATCCCTCGCCGTTGTCGCTGGTGCCGATCGCGCTCGATGGGTCCGCGGCGCCCGCACCCATCCTCGGGCTCGAGCCGGAGGGGTTCCTGGTCGCGGCGGACGATGGCACTCGCATTCACTTCCACGACTGGGGCGGTCCGGCGCGCCCCGCCACAGGGGCAATGGCCGGTCTCGGGGAAGCACGTGCCCCTGGGGTCGTGCTGATGCCGGGGCTGCACCAGCCCGCCTGGTCCTGGGCGCCCGTCGCGCGGCGGCTGGCCGTGGTGGCGCGCACGGTGGTGACCGATCTGCGCGGGCACGGGCTCTCCGATGCGCCGCAGGATGGCTATGACCTGGCGACGCTGGCGGCCGACGTGGCCATGGTCGCGGAGGGGTCCGGGGCGCTCGCCGGGGGCGCCGTCGTCCTGGCCGGGCACGGGTTCGGCGCGATCGTCGCGGCGGAGGCGGCCGAACTGCTCGGGTCCCGATGCGCCGGCCTCGTCCTGGTCGATGGCGGGTTCGAGCGTCTCGAGGAGACGACGGGCGTCGACGTCGAGGAGTTCCTGCGCGGGCTGGACGAGCCGCCGGAGGTCCTGCGGACGATGGACGCGTTCCTCGCCGACCGGCGCGGGTTCGACCCGGCGACGTGGGACTCGGACCAGGAGCGTGCGGCGAGGGACGGCGTGGTGGAGACGGCCGCGGGCCGCGTGGTCCGGTCCGTGCGCCCGCACGTGGTGGTCGCGATGGTGCGGTCGATGTTCGAATTCGACCCGGCCGAGGTGCTGGCGTCGGTCACGGCACCGGTGACGGCGCTCGTGGCGCTGGGATCGGGGGCTCCGGCGTCCGTCACCGTGCGGCTCGACGAGCTTCGGCGGACGGCCGACGCGCGTCTGGCCGGTGGACACGACGCGTTGCGCGTGGAGGGGTTCACGAGCACGGGCCACAACCTGATGCGGTACCGCCCCGCGGAGGTGGCTGCGGCGATCCTCGCTGCGGCGATCCGCGATCCGATCGTGGACGCCGGAGACTAGCAGCCATGGATGTCGGTCGCTGTCCCGGCTGTGGCGCGGAGCTGCCGGTCATTGACGGGGCGATGCACCCGTACGTGGGCGCGTCGTCCGCGTGCTGGACGCGGTTCGCGGAGCTTGGTGTCACGCTGCCTGCCGGCGGGACGCCATTGCGGCGGCTCGTGACCGACGCCTACATGGTCCAGCACCCGGGTGTGCCCGAGCGGCGGGCGATCCAGTCGGTCGGCCTGCACCTGGTTGCCCTGTATCTCGTGCTCGAGCAAGGGCTACCGCCTGACCGCCTGTCCACGACACTCCAGCGTGCCCTCGAGCGACCGCCCACGTGGCGCTGGCTCGAGCCGCCGGTACCCAATGGATCCGCGACCATCGTGGACCTGGAGGCCAGCATCGGGGCCGGCCGGGCCACCGATGCGATCGAGGCCTATGTGCGCGGCGTCTGGCGCTCGTGGGCGCCGCACCGGACGACCGTGGCGCAGTGGTCAGACGCCGCCGGCGTCGGCTGACGTCGCGCTACCATCGACGGACCATGACCGATCGCATCGACCCCCGAGGCCTGCCCGAGAACGTCCGCCGCATCGTCGACGAGATCGAGAACGAGATCGGCGACGACGACGCGTCCCCGGATGCCGGCTCGGTGGGCGAGGCCGGTTCGGCACCCGGCGGCGAACGGCGGGTCGAGGCCGCCGTGCGCCAGATCCTGCTGGAGATCGGCGAGGACCCCGACTCGCCGAGGGCCTCCGCGCCACGCCCGACCGCATGCACCGGATGTACCACGAGCTGACCGCCGGCTACCACGTGGACCCGGACCGGCTCATCAACGACGCGATCTTCGAGGTCGGCTACTGCGAGATGGTGGTGGTCAAGGACATCCCGTTCTACTCGCTGTGCGAGCACCACATGCTGCCGTTCTTCGGCTCCGCCCACGTCGCCTACATGCCGCGACGGACGGGTCATCGGCCTGTCCAAGATCCCGCGCATCGTCGAGATGTACGCACGCCGGCTGCAGGTCCAGGAGCGGATGACCCAGCAGGTCGGCGACTTCCTGATGGAGCGCCTGGCGCCCAAGGGCGTCGGTGTCGTGCTCGAGGCGACGCACCTGTGCGCGGCGATGCGCGGCGTCCGCAAGCCCGGCACGGTGATGACCACGGCCGCGGTCCTGGGCCTGTTCCGCCGCAATGACAAGACCCGCTCCGAGTTCTTTGCCCACATCGAGCGCCCGGCGCCGGGCGCCTGACGGCCCGGGAACTGGGTCCAACCGCGGCGATCCACGAGATGGCGGCGGTGTCGCTGCCGTCGCAGCGCCCTACAATCACCGCCATGACCGACCGACCGCTCAAGGTGCTGATCGCGAAACCCGGTCTCGACGGCCACGACCGGGGCGCCAAGGTGCTCGCCCGTGGCCTTCGCGACGAGGGCTTCGAGGTCGTCTACACCGGGCTTCGCCAGACTCCCGAGATGATCGTCACGGCCGCCCTCCAGGAGGACGTCGACGTCGTGGGTCTCTCGATCCTGTCGGGCGCCCACATGACGCTGGTGCCCAGGGTCTGCACCCAGCTGCGTGAGCGCGGCCTGGACGATGTCCTGGTGACGGTGGGCGGGATCATCCCGGACGATGACGTCGAGCCCTTGCGCGCGGCTGGCGTCGCCGCTGTCTTCGGGCCCGGGACCACGATTCGCGAGGTCGCCGACTTCATCCGCGCCAACGCCACCCCGCGATCCGAGTGACGCCGGACCCGGTGGAGCGGGCTGCGGCTCTCGCCGACGCGGCCCGCGCCGGCGACCGGCGGTCGCTTGCCCGGCTGCTGACCGCGGTCGAGAACCACACGGCTGTGGCCGAGCACGCCCTGCGGCGCCTCTACCCGCTCGCCGGCACGGCGCACCTCGTGGGGATCACGGGCCCGCCGGGAGCCGGCAAGTCCACCCTGGTCGCGTCGCTCATTGCCGAGCTGCGCAAGGCCGGGCGATCCGTGGCCGTCGTGGCCGTTGACCCGTCATCGCCGATCACCGGCGGGGCGCTCCTGGGTGACCGGGTGCGGATGCAGTCCTACGCCGCCGACAACGCGGTGTTCATCCGTTCGATGGCATCCCGCGGGCACGCCGGTGGCCTGGCGGCGACATCCACCGCCGCGGCTGCGGTCCTCGATGCCGCCGGCTTCGACGTCGTGCTCCTCGAGACGGTCGGCACGGGCCAGAGCGAGGTCGAGGTGGCCGCGGCCGCCGACACGACGGTCGTGCTCGAGGCGCCCGAGATGGGCGACGAGGTCCAGGCGATCAAGGCGGGCCTGCTCGAGGTCGCGGACCTGGTGGTCGTCAACAAGGGCGACCGCCCGGGCGCGCAGCGGACGGCCGCCCAGCTCCGGGCGATGCTGGTCACGTCGGTTGCTCGCGACGACGCTGGTCACGCCCGACCGGCGCCGAAGCACCCCGAGGTGCTCGTAACGACCGCGTCGACGGGTGAGGGTGTCCCGGAGCTGCTCGAGGCGCTGGACCGGCACCGGGCGGCGGGCGTGGGCGGCGCGACGATGGCCGCGCGCAGATCGAGGGCTGCGGCGCAGGTTCGGGCCGTGATGGTCGAGCGGATCTGGGCCCGGCTCGCCGCTCCGGGCCTGGCCGACGCGACGGACGCGGCGATCGACGCGGTCGCCGGACACGAGATGGACCCCTATGCGGCGGCAGATCGCCTCCTGGCCGCCCTCGACACTGTGGACGAGGAGCAGCAATGAGCGTGGATTTTGTATTCGTGGCCGGGGCCGGGCTGATGGGCCACGGCATCGCGCAGGTGCACGCGGCCATCGGCAAGCAGGTCGTCCTCTACGAGCCGGACCTCGCCCGGGCCGAGGCGGGCATTGCGCGCATCGCGGGCAACCTGGACCGCGCGTTCGCGAAGGGCCGGATCACGGCGGACGAGCAGGACGCCGTCCTCGCCCGGCTTGTCGCGACCGACAACCTCGCGGTCGCCGCGGACGCGGACCTGGTCATCGAGGCGGTGTTCGAGGACGTGGACGTCAAGACGGCGCTGTGGGCCGCGCTCGATGCGGTAGCCCCCGCCGGGGCTATCTTCGCGTCCAACACCTCGTCCATCGCCATCGACCGCCTGGCGGCCGCGGTGGCGGAGGCGAGACGAGCCCGGTTCGCGGGCATGCACTTCTTCTCGCCGGTCCCGGTGATGCCGCTGATCGAGCTGATCCGGGGCACGGCAACAGACGATGCCACTGAGGCCGCCATCCGGGACCTGGCAGCCGAGCTGGGCAAGCAGGTCATCGTGTCCGCGGACCGGCCGGGGTTCATCGTCAACCGGATCCTGATGCCGTTCCTGGGCGAGGCGATGCGGGCGTTCGAGGAGGGCCTGGGCACGGCCGAGGACATCGACACGGGCGCGAAGGTGGGGCTCAACCACCCGATGGGGCCGCTCGAGCTCGCGGACTTCATCGGCCTCGACGTCGTCCTGGGGATCATGCGGGTGCTCCACGAGGGGTTCGGCCAGCCGCACTTCGCGCCACCGGCCGTTCTCGAGCGGCTCGTGGCGGAGGGCAACCTCGGCCAGAAGACCGGCCGCGGGTTCCACGCCTACCCGCGCTGAGAGCTGGAGGAGCAACGCCGCTATGGACCAGCAGGCAGGACCCAACGGCCACGTCTACCTCGTCAGCGCGGCGCGGACGCCGATCGGGAGGTTCGGCGGCTCCCTCGCCGGCCTGCCCGCGGTGGAGCTGGGTGCGGCCGCGATCCGGGCAGCCGTCGACCGTGCAGGCCTCAGGCCCGACGCAGCCGTCGACGAGGTCCTGATGGGCCAGGTGCTCCAGGCGGGCGCCGGTCAGGCACCGGCGCGCCAGGCGCTGCTGGGGGCGGGCCTCGCCGACACTACGCCCGCGACCACCATCAACCGCGTCTGCGGCTCGGGCCTCAAGTCGATCATGCTGGCTGCCGCCGGGATCCGCGCGGGCGACGGTGACCTGTACGTGGCGGGCGGCATGGAGTCGATGAACCAGGCGCCGTTCCTGCTGCGGAAGGCGCGCTTCGGCTACCGGCTGGGTGCCGGCACCCTGGACGATGCCGCCGTCGCCGACGGGCTGTGGTGCGCGGTCGAAGACTGCCACATGGGCACGCATGCCGAGCGCGTGGCCATCAGCAACGGTGTCTCGCGCGAGGACCAGGACGCGTTCGCGCTCGAGAGCCACCTGCGGGCGGTGGCCGCACAGGACGGCGGGCGGTTCGACGCCGAGATGGCGCCGGTGACCGTCCGGGACGCGAAGGGCCGCGAGACCGTGGTCTCCGTGGACGAGGGCCCGCGCCGCGATTCCACGCTGGAGGCGCTCGGGCGACTGAAGCCCGTGTTCGACCTGCCCGACGGCGAGGACCGCGGCGTCGCGACGGTGGGGACCGTAACAGCGGGCAACGCACCCGGGATCACGGACGGCGCAGCCGCGGTCGTGGTGGCCTCCGAGCGGGCGGTCGAGCGGCACGGGCTCGCACCCATGGCGCGCGTGGTCGGGTACGCGCAGGCGGAGGTGACGCCGAAGTGGCTGTTCCTGGCACCCGTGGCGGGCGTCCGGGCCCTGGAGCGGCGCACCGGCCTGGCGCCCGAGGACTTCGACCTGGTCGAGCTCAACGAGGCGTTCGCTGCGCAGGTGCTGGCGGACGGGCGCGAGCTGGGACTGGACTGGTCACGAGTGAACGTCAACGGTGGCGCCATCGCGCTCGGCCACCCGATCGGGGCGTCGGGGGCTCGCATCGTCGCGACGCTGGTCCACGAGCTCCGGCGACGGGGCGGCCGGTACGGCCTGGCGACCCTGTGTCTGGGCGGCGGCGGCTCCGTGGCGATGGCGGTCGAGCGGGTCTGAGGCGAGCCGGCCGGCGCGCCGCGCCGGCTGTGCGCCGGCCGGCTCTGCGGCGGCCGCGCAGCTCAACTGCCCTGCGTCGGCCGCGCCGCCGCGCCGCCGCACCGCCTGCCGGCGCATCGCCGCACCGCCGGCCGCCGCGCCGCCGCGCCGCCCACCGGCTCAACCGTCGGGTTGGACCGTCGTCCACCCGCTCAGCGGCACGGATGTCGGTTCTACGAAGCCCGCCCCACTACGGATGTGCCGCTCGACGGCTCAAGCCGGGAGGGAGCCGACCGTTCAACCGCCTGCCGGCGCATCGAGGTTCAACCGCCTGCCGGCGCATCGCCGGCACGAGAAGGACCGGCCCGACCGATCCGGTTTGACGCTTCCGCCCGGCACCCGGACTATCGGTCCAGTTCCGCGCCACCCACCACATGCCGAGGATCCCGATGTCCGAGCCCCGAGCCCGAGACCTTCCGCCTGTTCATCGCCGGCCGCTGGGTCGAGTCCACGACGGGCCAGACGTTCGAGAGCGTGAACCCGGCCGACACCCGCGACGTGGTCGGCCGCTTCCAGGCCGGGCACGCGGGCGGACGTGGCGATGGCGATGCGCGCCGCCGGCGAGGCCTTCGACGCGTGGCGCGCGACCCCGGCGCCCAAGCGCGGCGAGATCCTCTACCGTTTCGGCGCCCTGATGGCCGAGCACAAGGAGCGGCTCGCCCGGGCGATGACCCGCGAGATGGGCAAGGTGCTGGCCGAGGCGCGCGGCGACGTCCAGGAGGGCATCGACATCGCGTTCCTGATGGCCGGCGAGGGACGGCGGATGTTCGGCGACACCGTGCCGTCGCGAGCTGCCCGACAAGTGGGCGATGAGCATCCGCCAGCCGATCGGCGTCGCGCGGCATCGTCACGCCCTGGAACTTCCCGATGGCGATCCCGTGCTGGAAGATGATGCCCGGCGCTGGTTGCCGGCAACACGGTCGTGTTCAAGCCGTCGAGCGACACGCCCGCACTGCGCGACGCTGCTCGTCGAGCTGATGGACGAGGCCGGCGTTCCCGCCCGGGCGTCGTCAACCTCGTGACCGGCAGCGGGTGCCGAGGTGGGCGACGCCATCGTGGACAGCCCGGACGTCCGCGTGATCTCGTTCACCGGCTCGTCGGCGACGGGGCGGTCGATCGCCGAGCGCGCGCGGGCGCCGGCTCAAGCGGCTGAGCCTGGAGCTGGGCGGCAAGAACGCCGTGGTCGTGCTGCGCGACGCGGACCTCGACCTCGCCGTGGACGGGATCCTGTGGTCCGCCTTCGGGACCACCGGCCAGCGCTGCACGGCCTGCTCGCGGGTGATCGTGGACGCACCCGATCGCCGAGGAGCTCGCGGCGCCTGCCGGTCGCGGGCGCGCGCAAGCTCCGGCTGGGCTCCGGCCTGGACGAGACGGTCGAGATCGGGCCGCTCGTCAACGCACCGGCGCGTGACAAGGTGGAGCGGTACGTGGAGATCGGCCGCGGGGAAGGGCGAGCTGGTGCTGGGCGGCAGAACGAGCCACGGGCGGCGACCTGCGACCACGGGCACTTCTTCGAGCCGACGATCTTCGCCGGCGTGCGGTCCGATGAGCCGGATCGCGCAGGAGGAGATCTTCGGGCCGGTGCTGTCGGTGATCCCCGTGGACGGCTACGACGAGGCGATGGCGGCGCTCAACCACGTCACGGTACGGCCTGTCGGTCGTCGATCTTCACGCGGGACGTGAACACGGCGTTCCGGGCGATGCGCGACCTCGAGACCGGCATCGTCTACGTCAACGCCGGCACGACCGGCGCCGAGACGCATCTGCCGTTCGGCGGCTGGAAGGACACCGGCAACGGCCACCGCGAGGCGGGCCACGTCGCGCTCGACACGTTCACCGAGTGGAAGTCGATCTACGTCGACTACAGCGGCCGGCTGCAGCGGGCCCAGATCGACAACCAGCCGTCGTAGACGCGGAAGGCGATCCCCGACGAGCGCGGCGCACGAACGGGCGCGCGCATGCCGACTTGCGCTATCCTTCCGCCGGTCCGGGCCGGTAGCTCAACGGTAGAGCAAGTGACTCTTAATCACTAGGTTCAGGGTTCGAGTCCCTGCCGGCTCACCAACTCCGCAGGCGCATCCATCGAAGGCCACTCCATCCCGACCGGAGGCCGCCGTGGCGAAGTTCTCGATCTCGCTCGATCTCATGCTCATGCTGGTGACCGCGGCGCTGTTCACCGTGGTCGGCGTGGTCACCGGCGCCACGTTCTTCGTGATCCTGTGCGGCGCCTGCCTCGGGCTGATCCTGATCGAGGTCATCACGCACCGCGGCCACGTCACCGAGTAGCAGCCGGGCGATCGACCACTCGCCTCGCCGTCAGATAGGGCGGCGGCGCGCCCTCTGCCGGACCGCCACGCGCCCGCACAGCTCGTGAGCCGATAGGATCGCCCCGATGAACAGCCGGGTCCGGCACCTCCTGCGCCTCGCGCTCGTCGTTGGAGTGTCGCTCGCGGTCGCGACGGCCGCCGTGGCCCTCCTGGAGACCACCCTCGGTCTCGACAACGCGTCTTCCACCTATCTCGTCGCCGTGGTGGTGGTCGCGCTGCTGGTCGGGACGGCGGGGGCGATCGTCACAGCCGTCGGCGCCGCCGCCCTGTACAACCTGCTGTTCACGGAGCCGCGCTACACGTTTGCGATCCACGAGCCCGGCGTGCTGCTCAGCGTCGTGTTGCTGCTGTTCGTGGGCGTGGTGGTGGGGCAGCTCGCCGCACTGCAGCGCCAGCGCGCCGAGGCGGCCACGGCGCGCGAGCACGAGGCCCGCGCCCTGTTCGGGGTCAGCCGCTCGCTGGCGACCAGGGACACGATGGCCGACGCTCTCAGGGACATCCTGGACGTGCTTGTCACCGAGGCCGGCCTCGAGCGCGCATGGGTGGGCATCGGGCCGGATCCGGCGGTGGAGACGGTGGCGGCCGATACCGGCGATGGTCGACCGCCGGCCGCGCCCGGCCGGCTCCGGGTGCTGCAGCGGACCCCGGGCGACGAGCCGGCCCGCTGGGTTCTCGTCCAGCGCCCCGGCGTGGCGACCCGGGCGTCGGCCTCCGTGGACACGTACCGGGTGCGCATCGAGGCGAGTGGCGAGCCGCAGGGCTCCATCTGGGCGACCCGCGCCCGAGAGCCCGGCGAACCGGACATCATCGGGAGCCGGCTCCTGGCCGCCGCTGCCGACCAGGTCGGTCAGGCCATCACGCATGACCGGGCGGCCGATCAGTCGCGGGCGGCCGAGGTCGCACGCCAGAGCGACACGCTCAAGACCGCGCTGCTGCAATCCGTCTCGCACGACCTACGCACGCCGCTGGCCACGATCCGGGCCGCGGCCGGGGGCCTGCGCCCGGGCAGCGCCCTGTCGGATGAGGACCGCAGGGCCGGCGCCGACGCGATCGAGCGGGAGGTGGAGTACCTCAACCGCCTGGTGACGAACCTGCTCGACTTGTCGCGGATCGAGGCCGGCGCCCTCCGGGCCCAGCGCGAGCTGTTCGACCTCGACGACCTCCTGGCCCGATCGCTGGACAGCGCGCGGGCGCGCCTGGGCGGGCGGACGCTGGAGACGGACCTGAGGGCTTCGCCCGTCGAAGTGGACGCGGTCTTTGCGGACGAGGCCGTGACCAACCTGCTCGACAACGCGGTCAAGTACACCCCGGACGGGGCGAGGATCCTGGTGACGGCGAAGGACATCTCGCTCCAGCGGGTCAGGCTTACCGTCGAGGACGACGGCCCGGGTGTGCCCGATGAGCTGCTGGGACGGCTGTTCGAGAAGTTCTACCGGGTCCCGGCGAACCGCCGTCGGTCCCGGGAGGGAACGGGGATCGGGCTCGCGGTCGCACGGGGCCTGGTGGAGGCGATGGGCGGCGCGGTGACGGCCCGCCGGAGCGAGCTTGGCGGACTCGCCGTCGACGTCGAGCTCCCGGCCCGCGACGTGCCGGCATGACGCACCGCCCGGGCACGGGGCCTACGATCCTGGTGGTCGAGGACGACACGGAGACCCGGTCTGCCCTCGTGCGCGAGCTGGTCGCCGGCGGCTACACCGTGGTGGAGGCACCGGACGGGCGCACGGCGCTGGAGCGATGGACGGCACGGCGGCCCGACCTCGTGCTCCTCGACCTCGGCCTCCCGGACATGGACGGACTGCGGGTGGTGACCGCGATCCGGCGCGAGGCGGCCACGCCGATCGTGATCCTGTCCGGCCGCTACGAGGAGCGCGAGAAGGTGGAGGCACTCGACCGGGGCGCCGACGATTACGTGACCAAGCCGTTCGGCGTGGACGAGCTCCGGGCGCGGTTGCGGGTTGCGCTGCGGCGAGCGGCCGGCCCGGGCGGGGACACGGCGGGGAGGATCGCGGTGGGCTCGCTGGTCCTCGACGCGGCGAGCCACGAGGTCAGGGTCGCCGGACGCTCCCTCGACCTGACGCCGCGGGAGTTCGAGCTGCTCCGGGTGCTGCTCACGCACCGCGGCCGCGTGGTGACCAAGGGCAGGCTCCTGCGCGCCGTCTGGGGCGAGGCCTATCAGGGCGAGGCCGGCTACATCTACGTCCACGTCAGCCAGCTCCGGCGCAAGCTGGCTGCCGCCGACCCCGAGGGCGACCTGGGGTCGCTGATCCTCACCGAGCCCGGGGTGGGCTACCGCATCCGTGACATCCCGCCGCCGGGAGCCATTCCGGACGAGGTCCTTTAGGGAAACCAAAGGGTCCCGGATCCGAACCGCAACCGTTCCCTCTTGGCGGCCGGGTCGATGCTGCGGATATGGAAGCCGCCGTCGAGGCCACCGTCCGCCCTGCGAACGATGCCCTGCCCGCGCCCACGCCCGCGCCCGTGGCGCAGGCTGCGCCCGCGTCCGCACCCGAGTGGGCCGGCGAGGAACGCCTCGTCCGCGAGGCCATCCTGATGGTCGCATCGCAGGCAGCCCCACGCGTCCTCGTCGCCGGCCTCGTCTTCGGGGAGCTCATCCTGGACACCTGCAAGCGCGCCGCCCTTGAGGCCGGCGTCCGCGTGATCCCACGCACCACCGCAAGGGAGGATCGGCTCGACATCGTCGTCGAGGCCATTCGCTGATGCCCGCCTGCCCAACAGCCTCGCTCGGGGAGCCTGACTCCGAGCCCAGTCAGCCACATCGGACCGCCTCGTGATCGGTGGGCGCCGCCCCATCACCGGCCGCAAGCCGGGCGATCGGCGGGTGCGTGTCGAGCGACCCCACGCGCCGTACTTCCGATATACGGGTCCCAACCAGCTGGTGGCCAAGCCGGCTGCATCGCTACCGCGCTCGGCCCTGGGCCGCACGGCGCTCCGCTGGAAGGCCTGGCTGATCGGCCGCCCGCTGGCGTCCGAGGAGGAGATCGGCGAGCGGCTCTCCAAGCGCCTGGCCCTGCCGATCTTCAGCTCCGACGCGATCTCGTCCTCGGCCTACGCGACCGAGGAGATCCTGCGCGTGCTGGTGCTCGCAGGCGCCGGCGCCCTCCTGGTCTCGGTGGAGATCGCGGTCGCGATCTCGATCCTCCTCGTGGTCGTCGCGATCTCGTATCGCCAGGTCTGCAACGCATTCCCGGGCGGCGGCGGCGCTTATGCCGTCTCGCGCCAGGAGCTGCGGCCGATCCTGGGCTTGGTCGCGGCATCCGCACTGCTCATCGATTACGTGATGACCGTCGCCGTCTCCACGTCATCGGCGATGGACCAGCTGATCACGATCGTGCCCGGCCTGGACCTGGTCCGGCTCGAGGTGGCCGTTGCCGTCATCGCCCTGATCACGATCGCCAACCTGCGCGGCCTGCGGGAGTCCGGGAACATCTTCGCGGTCCCGACCTACCTGTTCGTCGGCATGGCCCTGATCATCATCGCGTCCGGCATGGCCCACATCCTCACCGGCACGGTGGTGCCGATGGTGCCCCAGCCTGAGGCCGTGGCGTACGGCACGCAGACCCTGGGCCTCGTGCTCATCCTGCGGGCCTTTGCCAGCGGCTCCGTGGCGCTGACCGGCGTGGAGGCGATCGCCAACGGTGTCCCGGCCTTCAAGCCCCCGGAGGCCAAGAACGCGGGCAACACGCTGCTGGCGATGGCCATCCTGCTGACGATCATCTTCATCGGCATCACCGTCATCGCCCGCGCCTATGACATCGTCCCGTCCGAGGCGCTGTCCGGCGGCCCGACGGTCATCGCCCTCGTCGCGCAGACGGCCTTCGGGTCCGCCAGCCCGATGTTCTACGTCTTCCAGATCGCAACCGCGCTGATCCTGTTCCTTGCCGCGAACACGAGCTTCAATGCGTTCCCGCGCCTGGCTGCCATCCTGGCCGGCGACGGATACTTCCCGCGCCAGTTCTCGTTCCGTGGGGACCGGCTCGCCTACAGCTGGGGGATCATCCTCCTCGCCCTCATCGCGGCCGGGATCTACGTCGCCTTCAAGGGCAACACCTCGCACCTGATCCCGCTGTACTCGGTCGGGGTGTTCGTGTGCTTCACGCTCAGCCAGACGGGGATGGTCTTCCACTGGTACCGCGGGCGGCCCGCGGGCTGGCGGTGGCGGCTCGCGATCAACGCCGGTGGCGCGATCATGACCTTCGTGGTGCTGCTGATCGTGCTCACGGAGAAGTTCGAGCACGGAGCGTTTGTCGTCGCCATCCTCATCCCGGTGATGGTCGCCGGAATGCTGTTCATCAACCGCCAGTACGCGGCCTCGCGGCGCCAGCTGGCCATCGAGCCCGGGTACGTGCTGCCGCCCCCCAACCGCGAGCAGCGCGCGATCGTGCCGGTCCCGACGCTCAACCGGGCGGTCGTCCGTGCGCTCAACGTCGCCCGTTCGATCACCGCCGACGTGAGCGCGGTGTACATCAGCGAGGACCCGGCAGCCTCGGCGCGGATGCGGGCGCGCTGGGAGCGGCAGGTCCCCGATGTGCCGCTGGTCATCGTCGAGAGCCCGTACCGCGCGCTCTCGGGCCCGCTCATGGCCTACCTGGACGTCCTGGACCGGGCCTGGCCGCCCGACAAGGCGGAGCCGATCACGTTCGTGGTGGTGCCCGAGTACGTGGCCCGCCACTGGTGGGAGCGGATCCTCTACAACCAGTCGGCGCGCCGCCTGCGCACGGTCCTGCTGGGACGGCCGCACACCGTGGTGGTGGACGTGCCGTACCGCCGGGACGATCAGGCGGCGGGGACAGAGCCGGTGGGATCCGAGCCCGCGGCCTAGGACCGGCACCCGGCTCAGGACCGGCCCCCGGCGGCCGTGCCGGGAGGCAGGCCTGCCCCCCTTCCACTCGGGCCCCAACGGTGTGCCCTTCGCCATGTCCGACCGCGACCTCTGGTACGTGGAGGGCCCCACCCCCGTACCGCATCATGGGCACCGGCGTCCCCCGGATCTATCGGCGCGGCCGCCGCAGGGCCCTCCGGAACCTGCCCGTCGCGCCCGCAGTCGAGTGAGCCACGATGCGCGACCACGGTCTCTACGCCGCGCTCACGGAGCGTGGGATGACCCGCAGGTCGTTCCTCAAGTTCTCGACCGCCATGGCAGCGGCACTGGCCCTCCCGGCCGGCTACGCGCCGCGGATCGCGGAGGCGGTGACGGCAGCCCCGCGGCTGCCCGTGATCTGGGTGCGCGGACAGACATGCGGAGGCAACACCGAGGCGCTCCTGCGGACCTCGGACCCCACGGTCTCGGCGCTCCTGCTCGACACGCTCTCGATGGAGTATCACGAGTCCTTGCTCGCGACCGCCGGGGCGGGTACGGAGCTGGCCCGGACGTCGGCGATGGGGGCCTACCCGGACGGCTACATCGCCGTGATCGAGGGCGCGATCCCGAACGGCGCGGGCGGCGGCTACTGCCTGGTTGGCGGCCGTCCCGTGGCGGACGTGGCACGCGAGGTCTGTGACGGCGCCCTGGCCACGATCGCGGTCGGCGCCTGTGCCTTCGATGGGGGGGTGCCCGCGGCCAACGGCGGTCTCACGGACGCGGGTGGAGTCCGCCGGGTGGCGGGCGACTCCACGCTGATCACGCTGCCGGGCTGCCCGATGAACGTCGTGAACCTGACTGCAGTGATCGTCCACTACCTGACGTTCCGCGAATGGCCCGCGCTGGACCCGATGGGCCGGCCGCTGGCGGCATACGGGAACCTGATCCACAACCAGTGCGAGCGGCGGCCACACTTCGAGTTCGGGGAGTTCGCCCTGTCCTGGGGCGACGAGGGGGCCCAGCGGGGCTGGTGCCTCTACAAGCTCGGCTGCAAGGGCCCCGAGGCGATGGCCAACTGTCCCACGGTTCGCTACGGCGACGGGGTGAGCTGGAACGTCCGTGCGGGCCACGGCTGCGCAGGGTGCGTGACGCCCGACTTCTGGGACGCGATGGGCCCTGCCTACCTCCGGCTTCCGTCGCCCGTGCCGTTCTTCCCGAACATGACCGTTGACCTGGTTGGTGCCGCGGCCGTCGGCGCTGTGGCCGTCGTCGCCGGCGTGCACGCGGTGGGCATGAGTGCCCGCTACAAGCGGCGGGCACGCCTGGAGCGGCGGGACGCCCTGGCGGGTGCCGGGGGCGCCGCAGTCGCAGAGACGGTCGAGATCGTCGCCAACACCGGGGTCACGGTCGCCCCGGATGCCGGCGCGTCCGCGATCGTCGGGGCCGACGCGCCGGATGTCCCGGACGCCACCGGAGACGGCGACGGCACCGCTGACGCCGCCACCGATCCGGCCGAGGACCGCTGACATGGCCCGGATCATCATCGACCCGGTCACCCGCGCCGGCGGTCAGCTGCGTGTCGAGGCCGACGTGGCGGGCGGCCGCGTGACCGAGGCCTGGTCGTCGGTCACCATGTTCCGGGGCCTGGAGACCGTCCTGCGCGGGCGGGACCCGCGCGACGCATGGCTCCTGGCCCAGCGGGTTTGCGGTACCTGCACCGGTGTTCATGCCCTGGCGTCAGTCCGCGCGGTGGAGCAGGCGCTGGGGATCGCCATCCCAACCAACGCTCGCCTGATCCGAAACGTGCTCGCCGGGACCTTGCTGGTGCGCGACCACGTCATGCGCCTGTACCAGGAAGGCCTGCCGGACTGGGTCGACACGGCGGCGGCCATCACGGCAGATCCGATCGCGACCTCCCGCCTGGCGCGTGCGGCCGGGTCGGGTCCCAACGACGACGCGGACCGCTTCCGGGGCGTCCTGGCGCGCCTCGAGGCGGCGGTGGCGGCTGGCCAGCCGGGGCCGCTCGCGAGCGCCTGGGCGGGCCACCCTGCCTACCGCCTCAGTCCCGAGCAGAGCCTGGTGCTCGTGGCCCACATGCTGGAAGCCTTCGACTGGCAGAGCGATTTCATGCGGATTCACGCGCTCCTGGGCGGCAAGGACCCGCACCCGCAGACGTACCTCGTCGGCGGCATGGCGCTGGTACCGCCGTGGGGCGGCCCGGCTGCCTCGAGGACGCGCCAGCACCCGCAGGTCCCGGACCACAACGCCCCGCCCGCGCTGAGCGAGGAGGGGATCGACCTGATGCGCCGCCTGGTCGCCGGTGCCCGCGCATTCGTGGAGCAGGTCTACGTTCCCGACGTCCGGCTGCTGCTCGGCGCCTACCCCGAGTGGATCTCGACGGGAGCCGGGCCCGGCAGCTTTCTCTCGTTCGGCGAGTACCCGCTCGATGACGGCGATCGCGCGACCAGGCTCCTCCCGGGGGGCCGGCTCATGGACGGCAACCTCGAGCGCGCCGAGCCCGTCGTCGAGACCGCGATCGCCGAGAGCGCGCTGCACGCCTGGTACACCTACAGCAACGGCGACGCCTCGCTTCGTCGCCCGGCGGAAGGTGAGACCGAACCCGACTTCACGGTTCAGGAATTGCCCCTCAAGGAGCTCGACGGGCGCGGCAAGTACACCTGGACCAAGGCTGCCCGCTACGACGGGCGCGTCATGGAGACTGGCCCCCTGGCCCGTGTGCTCGTGGCCGCCGCCAATGGCCAGGCCGACATCCGGCTGGCGCTCGGCGCGGGGCTCACGGACCTGGGGCTCGAGAGCGATGCGCTCACGGGTGCGCTCGCCCGGATGCTCGCCCGGGCCATCGAGGCCGAGGTCGTCGTCCGCAAGCTGGACGGCTGGCTGTGGGAGCTCCGCTCAAACCTGGCGACCGGTGACGTCTCCGTGACCAGCGTCGAGCTCTGGGACCCCGTCTCGTGGCCGTCCGAGGCCGAGGGCTCGTCGCTGGGCGAGGGTCCGCGCGGATCGGTCGGACACTGGATCCGCATCAAGGACAAGGTCATCGACCACTACCAGCTGCTGGATGGCTCGACCTGGAATGCGTCGCCCCGCGACGGCCTCGGCCTGACCGGGCCGATGGAGTTCGCGCTCGCCGGTCTCGACGTGGCTGATCCAGCAATGCCCGTTGAGCTGCTCCGCGTCGTCCACTCCTTCGCTCCATGCGCCGCCTGTGCCGCGCACATCTTCGAGCCGCGGCCGGGCGGCCCATGCCGCTTCCACACCTGTGCCGCGGAGGGGATCCGATGACGACCGCCACCCGGGAGCCCGGCGCCCCGATGACGATCACCGCGCCGGCGACGACGACCGCTCCCGGCCTCGATACCAGCCCGGCACCCGTCGCGGCCGACACCGGGCCGACCGGCCATGCGGCCCACGAGATCGAGAACCCGGACCAGCGGGTCCGCCTCCTCGTGTGGCAGATCCCGGTGCGGGTCACCCACTGGGTCACGGCCGGCTGCATTGTCGTGCTCAGCCTGACCGGTGGCTACATCGCGGACCCGTTCCTCATCCCGGCCGGTGGCGGGGTGATGTCCACCGTCCGCCTCATCCACATCATCGCCGCGCTCACGTTCCTGCTGTCGGGCCTCGTGCGGACCTACTGGCTGCTCGCCGGGAACCGCTTCTCGCGCTGGACCGCGTTCATCCCGACGTCCCGCTACCAGGCCACGGAGCTCTTCCGCCAGGCCGGGTTCTACGGCTTCGTGCGGCCCGAGATCCCCAAGGTCCTGGGCCACAACCAGCTGGCCGCCACCGCGTACCTGGTGTTGTTCGGGCTGTTGCTGGTCGAGACCGTCACGGGCTTCGCCCTGGACGGCCTCATGGGTGCCGAGCCCGGCGCCACGCTGTTCGGCTGGCTGCGAGAGCTGGTGGGCGCCCAGCAGCTGCGCCTCATCCACCACCTGGCGATGTGGCTGATCCTGGCCATCGCGCTGTTCCACGTGTACAGCTGCATCCTGGTTGACCACATCGAGCACAACGGCCTCATCTCGAGCATCGTCAGCGGCTTCAAGTTCCCGACCCGCGAAGAGGTCGTCGAGTCCCGCGACGGCGGTCCGGAGCTGCTGGACCGGGTGGATCCGTGACCGGCGTGCAGCGACCCCTCGTCGTGCTCGGCCTGGGCAACATCCTGCTCGGCGACGACGGCGCCGGCATCCGGGTGATCGACTGCCTCCGCGACAGCGTTGAGCGCAACCCGCAGGTGCTCCCGGCAGGGACGCGGCTCGTGGATGGCGGAACCCTGGGCCTGGACGTGCTGCCGGCCATCCACGGTGCGGCCGGCCTGGTCATGGTGGACGCCGCGCGGCTGGGCGGGACGGCGGGCACGGTGACGGTGTTGCGGGGCGAGGCGATCGAGGCCGCGGGCGGTCCCGGAGGTAGCGGTGCACCCGGAGTGGTCGGCGAGCTCCTCGCGACGACCCGCTTCCTCGGCCTGCAGACCGGCCCCGTGTCCCTGGTGGGTATCGAGCCGGCAGACGTCGACCTCGGACTGGATCTGTCCGGCCCGGTCCGCCGGGCGTTGCCGGTCGCTGTCAGCGCCGTCCGCGACGAGCTCCGGCGCATGGGCGGGCTGACGCCTTCGATCACGGATGGTGGCGCCGCCACCGCACGCATGGCAGAGGCGAGCGCATGAGATCCCGGTTCGACCGCACACTGCGGCTGCTGATCCTCGCGAACATCCTCGTGGTGGCCGTGCTGGCCGGAACCATGGTCCTGGACTGGCTGCACGTGATCCCGGCCCGCGGCACGGCTGAGGCCACGGCCATTCCCTCCGTGTCGGCCACCCCCGAGACCATGCAGATGGGGCTCGCCCACATCCCGACCTCGAACAGCTGCCTGCTGTGCCACGAGAAGGGAGGCGCCGCCGAGCTCAAGCCCATCCCGGCCATCGGGCATCAGCTGGAGGGCTGGACGGCGTGCCTGACCTGCCACACCGACGAATCACTGGGCCGCAAGGCGCCGGGGCACGTCGGCATCGCCGAGACCGAGTGCCTCAACTGCCACAAGATCGCCCAGGACGGGCCGGCGATCACCCAGGCTCACGCCGACCTCCACGAGGCCTGTCTCGACTGCCACGGCAGCGTCGCGCATCTCCCGTCGAGCATGGTCGGCCGCAACCAGGATGAGTGCTGGCTGTGCCACAAGCCCAACCCGCAGCCGCCGCCTGCCAAGCCCCATCCCGACCCGCAGAACCTCACCTGCCGGTCGTGCCACCAGTCCGCACAGGCGGGCGCGCTGCCCATCGACCACGCGCTGCGCGAGGACTCCACCTGCACGCTGTGCCACGACATCGGCGCCTCGCCAAAGCCGAGCACCACGCCCGCGGAGCCGGACGGCGACGAGCTGCCCTCCGCGAGCCCGGACGGTGGCTGACGGCTCCCGGGCCGTGGCGCATCCGCGATGATGGCGCCATGACAGACCAGCTGATCGTCACCTGGGAGGACCTCGACGGCCTGGTCGCACGCTTGGCCGAGCGGGTCGGCCGCGACCACGACCTTGTCCTCGCCATCACTCGCGGGGGCCTCGTGCCGGCGGGGATGCTCGCGTACCGCCTCGACCTGCGTGAGATCCTCGTGGCCGGAGCCGTCTTCTACCTGCCCGAGGGCGGCACGCACCCGGCCCCGGTCATCGGCCACTTCCCGGCCGCGGCGCTCCTGGAGGGCCAGCGCGTGCTGGTGGTGGACGAGGTCTGGGAGACCGGCGAGACGATGACCGAGGTCATGGCACGGGTCCGGGCCGCCGGTGGCCAGGCCGTGTCGGCCGTGATCCACCACAAGCCCGGACGCTCTCGCGTGGGCGGCAAGCCGGACCACTACGCCGCGCAGGTCGATGGCTGGGTGACCTACCCGTACAAGGCCGGCGGCTGAAGGCCCCGTTCTCAGCACCATCTCATCGGCGCATGGTTCACTGTGCCAACCGCTCGCGCCGCCAGTCACCCGCGCGACCCCGTCCCCGCAGCAGGAGTGCCCATGACCTCCACGCGTCCCCCGTCCCGTCGCGGACCGATCATCGGTGTCGTCGTCCTCGCCGTGGTCGTCGTCGCCGCGGCCGGTGGCTGGTATCTCTTCTTCCGCCCCGGGGGTCCCGCTCCGGTCTCGCTGGGGACGGCCAGTCCCTCCGCGCCGGCCCAGACCGCGGTCGCGGAGGGCTCCCAGGGACCTTCGGGCCCGGCGCCGGAAGGGATCTCGGGCACCTGGACCGTGGATCCGTCGGTCGGGTCGTTCGAGGACTTCTCGGGCTCGTTCGTCGGGTATCGGGTCCAGGAGACGCTCGCCAACATCGGTGCGACCGAGGCCGTCGGGCGGACCCCCGATGTGTCGGGTTCGATCACGGTCGATGGCACCACCGTCACCGCCGTCGACCTCAGCGCCGATCTCACCACCCTCCAGAGCGACGAGCGGTTCCGCGACGGGCAGCTGCGCCGCCAGGCCCTCGAGACCGGCCAGTTCCCGACCGCTTCCTTCACGCTCACGGAGCCCGTTGACCTCGGCTCCGTGCCGGCCGAGGGTTCGACCGTCGAGGTCACCGCCGTTGGCGATCTCACCCTCCATGGGGTCACGCAGCAGGTCCAGGTCCCGCTCGAGGCGCGTCTGCAGGGCGGCGTGGTGACGATCGCCGGTTCCATCCCGATCGTCTTCGCCGACTACGGCATCGCCAAGCCGGAGGCAATGGTGGTGCTGTCGGTCGAGGATCATGGCGTGATGGAGGTCCAGCTCCAGCTCACCCGAGGCTGAGGGCTCTCAGGCGGCTCTCACGGAGTACCGCTTGAATGGACTCCAGTCGCGGCGTTCCCGGTGGCAACTCCTCCCCACCGAGAGCGCCGCGCTCTGCTGACAAGCGGGGGACCCGTCACCGCATGACAACCCACGGCGAGCCTGTCCCGGACCTCGGCCGGGATGCCCGAACGGCCCTGGCATGGCGCCTGGCGCCCCTCGCACTCGCGCTCCTGGCGGGCTTCGTCTATCTGGGCAACCTGACCGTCAGCGGGTACGCGAACACCTACTACTCGGCGGCGGCACAGGCCGGATCGCAGAGCTGGTCAGCGATGCTGTTCGGGGCCCTCGACGCGGCCGGGTTCATCACCGTCGACAAGCCCCCGGTCGCCCTGTGGTTCCAGGGCCTGTCGGCACGGCTCCTGGGTCCTGGTCCGTGGGCGGTGCTCCTGCCGCAAGCCCTCGCGGGGATCGCCGCGGTGGTCATCCTGTACGACGCCGTCCGGCGCCAGCTCGGCCGCGAAGCGGCGCTCATCGCGGGCGTCGCGTTCGCGCTGACCCCCGTGGCCGTCCTGATCTTCCGCTACAACAACCCGGACGCCGTGCTGGTGCTGCTGCTGGTGGCTGCGGCGTGGGCGCTGGTCCGGGGCCTGGAGGACGGCCGGCTGCGCTGGCCGCTGGTCGCCGCGCTGCTGGTCGGGCTGGCATTCCTGACGAAGTACCTCCAGGCCTACCTGGTGCTGCCCGCGTTCTTCCTGACCTACCTCGTGGCTGCGCCGGGCGGGATCGGCCGGCGGATCGGGGTGCTGACGGCGTCCGGTGTCGCCGTGCTGGTGGCGTCGCTGTGGTGGGTGGCGCTCGTGGACCTGCTGCCCGCGGCGTCGCGCCCCTACATCGGCGGCTCGAGCGACAACACCGCCCTCGATCTCGTGCTGGGCTACGACGGGCTGGGCCGGATCTTCGGGGACGGGGGCGGCACTGGACCCGGTGCTGTCGGGGGACCGGGGCGAGGGGGCGCGATATTCGGCGGTGCCGCCGGCCTGCTGCGGATGTTCAACACGGAGTGGGCGGGTCAGGTCAGCTGGCTGCTGCCATCGGCGGCGATCGGGCTGGTGGCGGGCCTTGCGGCACGCCTTCGTGCGCCTCGAACGGACGCGCGACGGGCAGCGTTCCTCCTTTGGGGCACCTGGGCCGTTGTCCATCTTCTCGTGTTCTCGCTGATGGGCGGCATCGTGCACCCGTACTACGCGGTGGCGATCGCACCGGCGGCCGCTGCGCTGACCGGAGGCGGCGTCATTGAGCTGTGGAGGGCCCGGACTCGCGGTTCTTTGGCGGGCGTCCTGCTGGGCGGGCTGATCGTCGTGACGGCGGGATGGGGCTGGCAGGTGCTGGAGCGGACGCCGCAGTTCTGGCCCGGCACCGGCCAGGCAGCCTTCTTCGTCGCGGTCTCGGCCGGCGTCCTGGTCGCGGTCAGCTCCATGGTCGATGACCCGCGCTCGCCCCGGATCGGGCGGCTGTCGATGATCGTGGGTGTGGCGGCGATGCTGGTCGGACCGATGCTCTACAGCGGCGAGACCATGGGCCAGGCGATCTCGGGCGGCGACCCGGCGGCCGGCCCGACCACGAGCCGCTTCGGCGGGCCTCGGGGCGGCCCCGGCGGCTTCCCTGGCGACGCGGCCGGCACCGACGACCAGCTCGTCTCGTGGCTGCTCGACCACCGGGGCACCGAGACGTGGCTGGTCGCGGCCGGATCGGCCAACCAGGCGGGACCGCTCCAGCTGGCGTCGGGCGTCCCGGTCATGGCGATGGGCGGGTTCATGGGTTCCGACCCGGCGCCCACGCTCGAGCAGCTGCAGGGCTACGTCCGCGACGGCAGCCTCCGGTTCGTCCTCCTCGGCGGCCGGGACGGCGGGCCCGGCGGGTTCTTCGGCGGGGACGGCCGGGGGAGTGTCGCCGGCGAGCGCTCCGACTGGGTTGTGACGGCCTGCACGCCTGTGGAGGGTCTGTCCGTGACGCTGTACGACTGCGCCGGAGCCGGCTGAGGCGGCCGAGGCGGCCGCAAGTCCGTGGCCACGCCGCGGGTTCCAGGTGGCGCCCCTCTCAGCGTGCTCTCATCGGCCGTTCCCAAGATCCTCTCGTGAGCGCCACGACCTCGATCCGCCCGCGCCCGGTCCCGCTGCCCCGGATCTGGGGGGTGCTCGGACGGGACGTGACGGCGCTGCTCGTGGCAAACGGGGTCTTCATCGCCCTGATGTGGATCCGTCACGGCGCCCTCGACGAGTTCGGCTCGCCCGGCGCCGCCTTCACCGCACTCGGCCAGCTGGCGGCGCTCCATGGCACCTACGTCGCGCTGGTGGGGATCGTCCTGATGGGCCGCAGCCCGTGGCTGGACGAGGCGTTCGGCATGGACCGGCTCGCCTGGGCGCACCGCTGGCTCGGGTTCGCGGCCGTGTGGCTCATCGGCGCCCACCTGGTGCTGACGCTCACCGGATATGCGATGGCCGACGGGCAGGACGTGGTCGCGGAGCTGGTCACGCTGGTCATGACCTACCCGTTCGTGCTCTGGGGACTGGTGGGTTTCGCCCTGTTCGTCATGCTGGGGGTGACCTCCGTGCGGGCCGCCCGCCAGCGCGTCTCGTATGAGACCTGGTTCTTCCTCCACCTGTACGCCTACCTGGCGATCGCCCTGGCGTTCCTGCACCAGCTGTATGCCGGTGCGGACTTCATCCACGACCAGCTGGCGGCGATCTACTGGATCTCGCTGTACGTGCTGACGGCGCTCCTGGTCCTCGTCTTCCGCGTCGGCCAGCCCGTGGCCACCTCGCTCCGCCACCGCCTGCGGGTCTCGGCCGTGGTGCCCGAGGCAGCCGGCGTGACGTCGCTGTACCTCGCAGGACGCGACCTCGACCGGCTGCCCGTACGGTCCGGGCAGTACTTCGTCGTGCGGTTCCTCACCCGGGACGGCTGGTGGCGCGGCCACCCGTACTCGCTCTCGTCGGCGCCCAACGGCAACTGGCTGCGGATCACCGTCAAGGCCCTGGGCGATGACAGCACGCGCCTGCAGCACGTGCCGGTGGGCACGCCGGTGTTCGTCGAAGGGCCATACGGGGTCCTCACCGGTGCCCGGCGGTCGCGGCCGAGGGTGACCCTCATCGCAGGTGGCATCGGCATCGCGCCACTGCGGGCGCTGCTGGAGTCGCTGCCCGCCGCCCGCGGCGACCTCACCCTGCTCTACCGGGCGCGCCACGAGTCGGACATCGTGTTCCGGGAGGAGCTGCGCCTGCTCGCCGCGCACCGCGGTGCCACGGTCCACTTTCTGCTCGGCCGGCGCGGGGCCGGCAGAGCCGAGAACCCGCTGGGGAGCGCTGCGATCGCCCGCCTTGTGCCGGACATCGCCGGTCACGAGGTCTACGTCTGCGGGCCCGCGGAGATGATGCGGGCCACCGAGGAGTCGCTCCACCGGCTGGGTGTGCCGGGGCGGCACATCCACGCCGAGCGCTTCGCCTACTGACCGCCGCGCCGGCTCTCAGGCCGTTCTCAGCGACCCGGTCGATCCTTCACCGCAGCCCACCCAGTGCCATCCAGGAGTCTCAAGGTATGCCGAAGCGGGGCGCATTCGCTCTCGGACTCACGGCAGCGGCGCTCGTCCTGCTGCTCAACTTCCAGACGCCGTCCGTCGCACCGGCCACGGCAACCGAGCCGGATTTGGCCCGAACGGGCGAGGCGACGGGCTCGTCGGGTACCGCGACCGGGGCCACGGGAGACGGAGGTCCGTCGGCCACGGATGGCACGATCGACACCTCGACCGGGCAGCGAACCGTGGACGGTGCCGTGGTGAGCACGCGGTTCGGGACCGTGCAGGTCGAGGTTACGCTCGACGGCACGACGATCGTGGACGTGGAGGCACTCCAGCTGCCGAACGGCGATCGCCGGACCAACCAGATCTCGTCCTACGCGGAGCCGATCCTGCGTACCCAGGTGCTCCAGGTCCAGGCGGCCAGCATCGACGGCATCTCCGGGGCGACCTACACGAGCGAGGCGTACGCGCGGTCGCTCCAGTCGGCCCTCGACAACGCAGGGATCTGAGCCGGCTCCCGTGTCGAGCGCCGCAGGAATCGATGCGCCGCACGCCGCACTGAGCGCGCCCGACGAGCGCCCGGGTCCGCGCCAGCTGCGGGCGGAGCCCGTCATGGGCACGACGGTCTCCATCGATGTCCGGGCGCCGTTCGTTCCCGAGGCGGCCCTGGACGCGGTGATCTCCTGGTTCCACGACGTTGACCGCCGGTTCAGCCCGTACCGCGCCGACAGCGAGGTGACCCGCGTCGGGACCGGAGAGCTCGCGTTCGAGGACGCCAGCCCGGATGTCCGGGCGGTGTTCACGCTGGCCGACGTGATGCGCCTGCGGACGGATGGCTACTTCGATCCGGCGGGCCATCGGCCGGACGGTCGCCGCGATCCGACTGGCGTCACCAAGGGCTGGGCGGTGGACCAGGCGCTGGCGATGCTGCGCCTTGCCGGCGCCCGGAACCTCCAGGTCGCCGCAGGCGGCGACCTGGTCGCGGTCGGGCAGTCAGTTCCCGGACGCCCATGGCGGATCGGGATCCGGCACCCGGACCACGCCGATCGCGTCGCGGCCGTCCTGGACGTCTCGGACCTTGCCGTGGCGACCTCGGGGCTCTACGAGCGGGACGGCCATATCCGCGATCCGTTCACGGGCCTCGTTCCCGGCGGCCTGCGGAGCATGACCGTCGTCGGGCCGACCCTGGCCGCCGCCGACGCCTTCGCGACGGCGGCCTTCGCGATGGGGGAGCCTGGCGCCGGATGGGTTGCCCGCCAGGAGGGGTTCGGTGCCCTGGCCGTCACGGACGACGACCGGTTGGTCTGGACGCCGGTCGTGGAAGACCTGCTGCGCACGGGATCCGCAGACGTGGTGGATGCCGGCTGACGTGTCACTCTCACGCTGATCTCAGGGTCGTGAGGTTCAGTCCACCACGTGAACCACCGCGGTCCCGCGAGGAGCCACCGATGACCTACCCGTTCATCCCCGTCGAGCCCGAGTCATCGGCTGCGCCCGCCCTGGCTCCGCCCGGACCGCCGGCCAGCACCGCCACCGCGGAACGGACCCGCCACGGGCCAGGAGCAGGGCAGGTGCTCGCGGCGGCCGTCCTCAGCGCCGTCCTCGCCTCGGGTGGCACGGCCCTGGCCGTCCAGCAGCTCGTGCCGCAGGCGACAGCCGGCCCGGTCCGGGCCCTTGGGGTCGCCACCAGCACCGGTACCACGACGGTCCAGGCCAAGGACCTCACCGACGTCGTCGCCCAGGCACGCCAGTCCGTGGTCACCATCACCGCGGACGGCCTGACCGCGGACCAGCTCTCGCCGTTCGGGCAGCCCGTGAGCGGCATCGGGTCGGGGATCATCCTCACCTCTGACGGCTACATCCTCACCAATCGCCACGTTGTGGAGGGCAGCTCAAGCCTGAGCATCGAGCTCGAAAGCGGCGCGACCTACCCTGCAACGCTCGTCGAGCAGGCAACCGACCGGGACCTCGCGCTGGTCAAGATCGATGCCCGGGGGCTCGTCACCGCCCGGATCGGTGAAGCTGGCGAGATCGCGGTCGGCCAGACGGCAGTCGCCATCGGCAGCCCGCTGGGCACCTACACCGAGACGGTCACCCGTGGCATCGTGTCCGGCCTCGAGCGGGAGATCACCGTCAGGGATGAGCGGACGGGCCGCCCCACGACCCTTACAGGGCTCATCCAGACCGACGCAGCCATCAATCCCGGCAACAGCGGCGGACCCCTCCTCGACGCCAGCGGGGCGGTGATCGGCGTCAACACCGCGGTGTCGACCAGCGCCCAGGGCCTGGGTTTCGCCATCCCCATCACCGAGGCTGCGTCGCTGATCGCGCGCGCCACCGGAGGCGGCGGCGCCTGACCTTCGAGGGGGACGACGATCAGCCCCGGGCGGGAACCGGGACTCTCAGGGCGTTCTCATGGGCCGGGGCGACCATCTGGAACAGATCCATCCCGCCACTCCCGAGGCCGCCCGTGAAGCTCAAAGTCTTCGTCATCGTCGCCCTGCTGGTTGCTGGCGGGGTGGCCGTGTTCGCGTCCCTGGGCGGCCTGCCGTCAGGTGATTCCGCGAGCGCGACAAGCTACCTCACCGCCACGGCGGCCACCGGTGACGTGACCGACCAGGTGGCGGCCACCGGGACCATCGCCCCCGCGGCGAGCTACGTGCTCGGGTTCGGGACGGCCGCGCAGCTGGTCGGCGACACCACCCCCGCCGTGGGCTCCGGGACATGGGTGGTGGAGGACGTGAACGTCTCGGTCGGCGACGTCGTGAAGGCCGGTGACGTCCTCGCGACCGCATCGACGACCGACCTGCGGCGGCAGCTCGTCGTCGCCCAGTCGTCGCTGGCCGCCGCCCGCCTCGGCGAGAAGCAGGCCAGGAAGGTCCGCACCGATGCCTCGGGCACCGATGCGATCCGGCAGGCCAAGATCGGCGTCTACAGCGCGGTCAACGGCCGCCGCCAGGCCGAGACGGACGTCAGGAGCCTCAAGGACCAGATCGCGCTCGCAAGGCTGGTGGCGCCCATCGACGGCACCGTCACCACCGTGGCGATCGCACCCGGCCTGGATGCGACCGGCACCGCGATGGCGATCGACTCGGGCGACTTCGAGGTTACGGCCGACGTGGTCGAGAGTGACATCAGCTCGATGACCCTGGGCCAGGACGCGACGATCACCGTGAGTGCGATCGACGCTGCGATCGGCGGCAAGGTCGACACCATCGCGCCGACAGCCGGCGCGAGCGGCAGCAGCAGCGTGGTCTCGTTCCCGGTCACCGTCGCGCTCACCGGCGGCCCGTCGGCGCTCCGCTCCGGCATGACCGCGGATATCACGATTGTGACCGCGTCCGCCCCGAACGTGCTGGCGATCCCGAGCACGGCCCTGCGCGGGACGAGCGGCGACTACCGCGTCCAGGTGATGGGCGCGGACGGGACGATCAGCACGACCCCGGTGACCGTGGGCCTCGTGACGAGCTCCCAGGCCGAGATCACGTCGGGCCTCGCGGCCGGCGACGTGGTGGTCACCGGCATCAACACGGATCGCATCGCATCGACGTCCACGACGGTTTCCGGCCGCGGCGGGCTGGGCGGCGGTGTGGCCATCCCGGGAGTCGGCGGCGGCGGGCGCTTCCAGCCGTGATGGGCGAAGCCTCCCTGTCCACAGCAACCCCGATCGTCAGCCTGCGCGGGATCGGCCGCACCTACGACATGGGCCGGGTGACCGTGCCCGCGCTTCGGGAGGTGGACCTCGACGTCCACCGCGGCGAGTTCCTGGCCATCGTGGGCCCCTCGGGGTCCGGCAAGAGCACGATGATGCACATCATCGGCTGCCTCGACCGGCCGACGACCGGGACCTACCGGCTCGCCGGTGATCCTGTCGAGGATCTCGACGACGACGGGCTCGCGGGCGTCCGGAGCCGCACGATCGGGTTCGTGTTCCAGTCGTACAACCTGCTCCCGCGCACCAGCGCCCTGGACAACGTGGCCACCCCGCTGCTCTACCAGGGCGTCGGGCGGTCCGAGCGTCTGCGACGCGCGACGGCCGCCCTGGACCGTCTTGGGCTGGCGGACCGGCTCGACCACGAGCCGAGCGAGCTGTCCGGCGGGCAGCAGCAGCGCGTGGCCGTCGCGCGCGCCATCGTGACGGACCCGGCGCTGATCCTCGCGGACGAGCCGACCGGCAACCTCGACCAGGCTTCCGGCCACGAGGTCCTCGGCCTACTGCGCGAGCTCAATGCGGCCGGCAGCACGATCGTGCTGATCACCCATGACGCGGAGGTCGCGGAGGCGGCGGGCCGCCAGGTCCACATCCGGGACGGACGGCTGGTCGCATGAGCCTGCTCGAGCTGATCCGGCTCGCCTTCTCGCGGTTGCGCACGGGGCGCCTGCGCGCCGCCCTGACGATGCTGGGTGTGATCATCGGGGTCGCGTCCGTGGTCGCCCTCGTGGGCGTCGGCCAGGGCACGTCCTCCAGCATCACAGAGCGCCTGTCGAGCCTGGGCACGAACCTGCTCACGATCAACACCGCCGGCGCGAACGGCGGTGCGAGCTCCACGCTCACCCTGGGCGACGCGGATGCGATCCGGGCGTTGGACGGGGTGGCCGGCGTCGCCCCCGAGACCGAGACCCAGGCGACCGTGGCGGCGGGCACCACCACGACCACGACCTCCATCATCGGGACGACCGCCGACTACGCCGGCGTCCGCGCCTACGACGTCTGGCAGGGGACATTCCTCACCGATTCGACCGTGGAGAGCGGCCTCCGGGTTGCCGTCCTGGGTGCCACGACGGCGGACACGCTGGGTCTCGACGCCTCGGCGGTCGGGACGGACATCACCATCGCCGGGCTTCCGTTCCGGGTGATCGGCATCCTCCAGCCCAAGGGGGGAACCGGCTTCCAGGACCCCGACGACCAGGTCATGGTGCCCGTCGGCATCGTGGACAAGCACTTCGTGGCGGGGGATGGCGTCCGGACGATCGGCGTCAGCGTCGCCGACGAGTCGCAGATGACCGCGGTCCAGGCCGAGATCACGTCCCTGCTCCGGACACGCCACGAGCTGGCGGCCACGGACGATGACGACTTCAACATCTCCGACCAGGCCCAGCTGCTGGCGACGGCCTCGTCCATCAGCGGCACGCTGACCCTGCTGCTGGGCGGGATCGCGTCGATCTCGCTGATCGTGGGCGGTATCGGGATCATGAACATCATGCTTGTCTCCGTCCGCGAGCGGACCCGTGAGATCGGCATCCGCAAGGCCGTCGGGGCCCGTGGCCGGGACATCCTGGCCCAGTTCCTGATCGAGGCGCTCACGCTGTCCGCCCTCGGCGGTGTGATCGGGATCACGGTCGGGCTCGCCGTCTCCGCGATGATCGCCCGGGTCGGCAACATCTCGTTCGCCTTTAGTCCCGCCACGCTCGCCATCGCCCTGCTGTTCAGCCTCGCCGTGGGCGTGGTATTCGGCGTCTGGCCGGCCCGCCTGGCCGCCCGCCTCGACCCCATCAATGCGCTTCGCTACGAGTAGGAGACAACGCCCATGACCACGCCGCCGTTCAATCCGGGGAGCCCTGAGCCCGTCCCGACCGGGGATGCAACCGAGCCCGTCCCGGCCTTCCAGCCGGCCTTCCAGCCGGTGGCTCCGGAGCCCGCGCCCGCACCGGTGCCCGGCCCGGCGGCGCCCGCCAAGCGTGGCTCGTCCGGAGCGTCGCGCGTGCTCAATCTGGCCCTCGGCGTGGCGGTCCTCGTGGCCACGGCCGGGATCGCGTTCGCCGCGGGCCGGGCGACGGCACCCGCGACGACGGTGTCGACCGCCTTGGTCGGCGGCAATCGAGGTGCCTTCAACCCAGGCGCCAGCTTCGATCCCAACGGCAACGGCTTCCCGGATGCCAGCGGTCGACCCGGCGGGTTCACGGGGAATGGCACCGGCGGCCGCGGCGTCTTCGGCGGCCTCGGCGGCGGCCTCGTGATCGAGGGCACCGTGGACTCGGTCGGGACCGACTCGGTCACGATCAAGACGACCGAGGGCACCACCGTCACCGTGGGACTCGACTCGAGCACGACGTACCATTCGGCCACGGAGGCCGCGGCGTCGGACGTCACGGCCGGCGAGACGGTCAAGCTGCAGATCAGCGGCGGGCTCCGGCCCGGCGGCAACGGCGGCGGGACCGGATCCAGCGACTCGGTCACGCTCGGTACCGCCGGCGACATCACCATCGTCCCCTGACCCGGGGATCCGGAGGCAACGCTCCATGCACCTGCTCCTGGTCGAGGACGACGAGCGCCTCGCCCGAGCCCTGACGCGCCTCCTCGTGGGGGACCGCCACGTGGTGGAGCACGCCCCGGACGGCCGGACGGGGATCGACCTCGCGGAGGCCATCGATGGCCTGGACGCCGTCATCCTCGACATCGGCCTTCCCGACATGTCCGGGCTGGAGGTCGCGCGCCGGATTCGCGCGACCGGCATCGCGACGAGCATCCTGATGCTCACCGCACGGGACACGGTGAATGACCGGGTGATCGGCCTGGACGCCGGCGCGGACGACTACGTCGTCAAGCCGTTCGCGTACCAGGAGGTCGCCGCGCGCCTGCGGGCGCTCGCGCGGCGTGCCGAGCCAGGCCCCCGGCGCGCGGAGCCGAGGCTCGAGGCCGGATCGATCGTCCTCGACGAGGCGGCTCGCCGGGTAACGGTCGAGGGTGCGAGCGTCGACCTCAGCCCGCGCGAGTTCTCGCTGCTCGAGACGTTCCTCCGTCACGCCGGGCAGACGCTCACGCGCGACCAGCTCCTCGACCAGGCCTGGCCATTCAGCGTCGCCGTCACGCCCAACGCGGTGGACGCCTATGTCCACTACCTGCGCACCAAGCTGGGCGCGGCCGGCTCCCAGCTGGAGACGGTTCGTGGGGTTGGGTACCGCCTGTCCGATGGCTGACGGGACCCGTACCGACCCGCTCGACGACGGCGCAGAGCAGTCAGTCCTTGCCGACGAGGCGCGCCTGTTGCGGCGTGTCCGCCTGCGTCTGGTCGCCTGGAGCGGGATCTCGACACTGATCGTGCTGCTGGTGCTCGGCATCGCGCTCTATGCAGCGGTGGCCAACACGCTGGCCGCGGCCAGCGTCGAGCAGCTCGCCAGCCGCGTGGACCCGTGGGTGGCGCTGCTCGAGGGTACCGACGCCAACCCCGACCAGTCGCCTGGCTTCGGGTTCCTGCCCGGCCGTGGCAACACTTTCCTGTTCGCGTTCGACGACGCGGGCCAGGTCGTCCAGCTCGGCCGGGATCGGACGCCCGTCCTGGCCGGCATGCCGGAGCCAGCCAGCCTCGCCGCCGCCCGTGGCGCGGCCGACGGCCGCGACGTGCGCACGGTGGACGTGGAGATGGGCCCGGGACAGGTTCCCGCCCGGCTGCTGACCCAGCGGGTGGTCTACGCGGTCGACGGCCAGACGTACTTTCTCCAGGCGCTCCAGGACCGATCGACCGAGGTGGACACCCTCAACTCGCTCCTGTTCGCCCTGCTCGCCGGGGGACTGGCCGCGGTGCTCGTCTCGCTCGGCCTGGGCACCATCTACGCCCGGCGCGCGCTCGTGCCCATCCGGGAGTCGCTCGGCGCCCAGCGTGCCGCCCTCCGGCGCCAGCGCGAGTTTGCCGCGGACGCCAGCCACGAGCTGCGGACGCCGTTGACCGTCATCCGTGCGTCGGTGGAGCACCTTGCCCGCCACCGCGACGAGCCGCTGGGCGCCTCGTCGGAGGCCCTCGACGACATCGACGCCGAGGTCTCGCACCTGGTGCTGCTGGTGGACGACCTGCTCCTGCTGGCGCGTTCTGACTCGGGTGCCGTGCCCCTGGACAGGATGCCCCTGGATCTCGGCGACGTGGCGCTCGACGCGGCCGCCGCGGTGGGTCGCACCGCGGAGGGGAGGGGCGTGCTCGTGCTCGTGGATCCGGAGCCCGTCATGCTCGTCGGCGATCCCGCCCGCCTACGCCAGCTGGTCATGATCCTGGTGGACAACGCGGTCCGCCACAGCCCCCGTGGCGGGACGGTGGAGGTCACCGTCCGGAGTACCGGGCCGATCGCCTCGGTCGAGGTCGCGGACCAGGGAGGCGGCGTGCAGCCCGAGGACATGGCGTATGTCTTCGACCGCTTCTACCGCGCCCCCGGCGCACCGTCCGGCGGCACCGGTCTGGGCCTGGCGATCGCCCGCTGGATCGTGGAACGCCACGGGGGCCGGGTCGGGGTGGCGAACCGCCCCGGTGGCGGTGCGGTGTTCCGTGTCGAGCTGCCCGCCGAGGGCGCCGGGGTGGGTCCGGTGGCCGCGCGCGGATCGGACGCACCGGCCGGCTGAGCCCGCCGCCGCCGGCCGTCCGACCCTGTCGCCGCCGGCCGGGTCCCGGCGGTCCCGTCCGGCGGCCGCGTGCTACCCTCTGGCCATCCTGAGGGCCGGTCCCGTGAGGCCGGCGTCGCGGTCCGGAGAGGCCGACTAGGAGGAGCATCCAGTGCGCATGCGCATGCCCGCCCGCGGCGCCCGCCCGCCGCGGCTCGCCGGGGCCTGAGTGACCGTTCCACCGTCCATCGGACAGCCGCCGCTGCCGCGTGCCGACGCGATCGTCGACCCTCGCGTGGGTGACGCCGGCCCGGCGCTGCTGGCGCTCGAGGACGGCACCGTCTTTGCCGGAATCGCCTTCGGGGCTCCAGGGGCCTCCGGTGGCGACCTCGTGGTCAACACCTCGCAGACCGGCTACCAGGAGATCGCCACGGACCCCTCGTACGCGGGCCAGGTGGTGGTGATGACGTACCCCCTCATCGGCAACTACGGCCGGCTCGAGGCGGACGACCAGTCCGAGCGGCCGTGGCTCCGGGGTCTGGTTGTCGCCAACGCGACGGCGGCCGTCCTCGATGACGCCCGGCAGCTGGCCACGCTGCTTCGGTCGAACCGGATCCCGGCCATCGCCGGGGTGGACACGCGAGCACTTGCCCGCCACTTGCGGACCAGCGGCTGCCTGCGCGGAGTGATCACCGAGCCGGGCATGACGGACCCTGCCGCGGCCGTCGCGCTCGCCCTGGAGGTGCCGCGCTGGGAGGACCAGGACTTCGTCGCCCAGGTGTCGCCCGCTGCGGTCCGCGAGGTGGGGGACGCCGCCGGCGAGCCCGGCGCGCCGCTCGTCGCGATCGTGGACTTCGGGCTCAAGGCCAACATCGTCCGCTCGCTGCGGCGTCGCGGGGCCCGGGTGCGGATCCTGCCGCACACCGCGGCGGCCGACGAGGTGCTCGCGGCAGACGTGGCCGGTGTCGTCCTGTCGCCGGGTCCGGGGGATCCCGCCCGCCTCGCGGGTCCAGTGGCGCTGGCCCGCGCGCTCATCGACGACGGCCGGCCGCTGCTCGGGATCTGCCTGGGGCACCAGGTCATCGGCCGGGCCGCGGGCGCCGAGACAGGCCGCCTGGACTTTGGGCACCACGGCGCCAACCACCCGGTCCAGGACCTGGACACCGGCTACGTGCAGGTGACCGCGCAGAACCACGAGGTCCAGGTGGTGGGCGACAGCCTCCCGGCGAGCTCGGGCTTCAGGGTCAGCCAGCTCAACCTCAACGACCGCTCGGTCGAGGGCCTGCGGCACGCCGAGAAGCCGATCGAGACGGTCCAGTACCATCCCGAGGGTGCGCCCGGCCCGCTCGACGCGCTCGCCGTGTTCGACCGATTCGTCGCCGCCTGCCGGCGCGGCTCATGACCGGCCAGCGTCCGGGGGCGGTGCCGCCCTCCGGCGCCGCGCCGCTCCCGGTGCCGCCTGTGCGTGCCCATCGCCCGAAGCCAGCCTCCGTCCTGATTCTGGGCAGCGGCCCGGTGGTGATCGGGCAGGCGGCAGAGTTCGACTACGCCGGCACCCAGGCCTGTCGCGCGCTGCGCGCCGAGGGCGTCCGGACGATCCTCGTCAACTCCAACCCTGCGACGATCATGACGGACCCCACGGTGGCCGATGCCGTCTATCTCGAGCCGCTCACGGTGCCAGCGATCGAGGCCGTCATCGCCCGCGAGAAGCCCGACGGGCTGCTGGCCGGCCTCGGGGGCCAGACGGCGCTCAACCTGGCGATGGCCCTGGCCGAGGCAGGGGTGCTGGAGCGCCATGGCGTCCGCCTCCTGGGGACCCCGCTGGAGGCGATCCGGATGGCGGAGGACCGGGAGGCGTTCCGGGACCTGCTCGACCGGATCGACCAGCCGTACGCCCCGTCCTGCATCGTCGAGGGCGCCGACGACGCGGCAAGGCTGGTGTCCGCGGGCGTGGCACTCGAAACCATCGGGCTGCCCGCCATCATCCGGCCGGCGTTCACGCTGGGTGGGACGGGCGGTGGCATCGTCGAGACCGCCGATGCGTACTGGGAGCGTGTCCGGGCCGGCCTCCGGGCGAGCCCCATCAAGCAGGTCATGATCGAGCGCTGCCTGGTGGGCTGGCAGGAGGTCGAGTACGAGGTGATGCGCGACGCCGAGGACACGTGCATCGCCGTGTGCTCGATGGAGAACGTGGACCCGCTCGGCGTCCACACCGGCGACTCCATCGTGGTTGCGCCCGTCCAGACGCTGACCGATACCGTGCACCAGCGCCTGCGGAGCGCCTCGCTCGCGATCATCAGGGCGCTGGGCGTCGAGGGCGGGTGCAACGTCCAGTTCGCGCTCTCCCCGGACTCCACCGAGTACGCGGTCATCGAGGTCAACCCGCGCGTCTCGCGCTCCTCGGCGCTGGCATCGAAGGCCACCGGCTATCCGATCGCCCGCGTGGCGGCCCAGATCGCAGCGGGCCGGACGCTGGCCGAGATCCCGAACGTCGTGACGGGCACGACCGTCGCGGCCTTCGAGCCTGCGCTCGACTACGTGGTCGTCAAGCTGCCGCGCTTCCCGTTCGACAAGTTCCCGACTGCGGATCGCCGGCTGGGGTCGCAGATGAAGGCGACCGGCGAGGTCATGGCGATCGACCGGACGTTCGGTGCGGCGCTCAACAAGGCGCTCCGGGGCCTGGAGCAGGCAGGGGCAGGGGCGCTGGGCGAGGATCCCTCGTGGCGGCCGACCTTCGACTACCTGGCCGCCGTCTACGCCGGCGTCGACGCCGGTGAGGGAGGGGAGGGGGGCCTCGACGGCCTGCCGCTGGAGGACACGGCCATCCGCTGGGTCGACGAGCGCGGCGAGGCATGCGAGAGCTCGCGCCTCGCGCAGCGCTCTGCCGCCCCGATCGTGCTGCGCCAGTTCCTGGAGCCGTCCGACTCGCGGCTGTGGCGGGTCCTCGGCCTGTTGCGGCGCGCCGTGCCCCAGGAGGTGGTCCGCCGGGCGACCGGAATCTCCCCCTGGTTCCTCGCGGAGATGGGCCGCAACGTTGCCCTGGAGGCGGACGTGCGGGCGCTGGGCTCGCGCCTCGTGGACCCGGAGGACGCGGACGGGCCTGCGCTGCTTGCCACAGCCAAGCGGGCGGCCTTCGCCGACCACGACCTGGCGAGGCTCGCCGGCGTCCAGGAGGCGGCGGTGCGCGGCGCCCGAACGGCGCTGGCGCTCGTGCCCGGGTTCGCGATGGTGGACACCTGCGCCGCGGAGTTCGCCGCCGAGACGCCCTACTTCTACTCGACCTACGCGTCGGCGGGATCGCCGCCCGAGGCGCCGCCGGTGACCCGACCCGCGGCGCTGGTCATCGGCAGCGGCCCGGTCCGGATCGGGCAGGGGATCGAGTTCGACTATTGCGCCGTCCAGGCGGCCGACGTCCTCCGCCGCGAGGGCTGGAGCGCCGTCATGGTCAACTCCAACCCGGAGACGGTGTCCACGGACTTCGACGCCTCCACTCGCCTCTACTTCGAGCCCCTCGACCCGGAGAGCGTGCGCAACATCATCGAGTTCGAGAGCGGGGCGAGCGGGACGCAGGTGGCCGCAGCGGCGGACATGCTGCCGGCCGTGGTCGCGTTCGGCGGCCAGACCCCGCTCAACCTCGCGGCGCCGCTGGTGGCGGCCGGGGTGCCGCTGCTGGGCTCGGACCTGGAGGCGATCGACCAGGCCGAGGAGCGCACCCGGTTCTCCGCGCTGCTGGACCGCCTGGGCATCCCGCAGCCAGAGGGCGGCATGGCGGAGTCCGTCGAGGAGGCGCTGACGCTGGCCGAGCGGATCGGCTACCCGGTCATCGTGCGGCCGTCGTTCGTGATCGGCGGGCTGGCCATCGACTTCGCCTACTCGCCCGAGGACCTCGCCCGCCACCTGGTCGCGGCTGCCGTGGTGGACCCGGACCGGCCGGTGCGCATCGACCGCTTCCTCGAGGGGATCGAGGTGGACGTCGACGCGATCTCCGACGGGACGGACGTCCTGATCCCGGGCCTGCTCGAGCACGTGGAGAAGGCCGGCGTCCATTCCGGCGATTCAATCGGTGTGTTCCCGCCGCAGCACGTGGCCGAGGGCGACCAGGCCCTGATCGTCTCCACCATGGAGCGCATCTGTCTGGCGCTGGGTGCGAGGGGGCTGGTCAATGCCCAGTTCATCGTCCGCGACGACGGCGTCTACCTGATCGAGGTCAACCCGCGCGCCTCGCGGACCGTGCCGTTCATGTCCAAGGTGACCGGCGTGCCGATGGTCGAGCTGGCCGTCCGGATCTCGCTCGGGAAGACCCTGGCGCAGCTCGGCTGGCAGGGCGGGCTGCGCCCCGAGCCGCCGTTCGTGGCGGTGAAGTCGCCCGCGTTCTCCACGGCCAAGCTCAAGGGCGTGGACCCGTCCGTCGGTCCGTTCATGCAGTCAACGGGCGAGGTTATCGGGATCGCCGTGGATCGCCGAGTCGCCATGGCCAAGGCACTCACCGGCGCGTCGCTGATCCCGCCGCGGGCCGGGGAGGACGAGCCGCCGCTGGTCCTGCTCTCGATCGCGGATCGTGACAAGTGGGGCGTGCCCGATCTCGGCCGGGCACTCGTCCGGGCCGGCTACCGGCTGGCCGCGACGGACGGCACGCGGGCCGCGCTCGAGGCTGTGGGGATCGACGGGGTCGCCCCGGTCGCGAAGCTGGGCCAGGATCCGGTGGACGGTGAAGCCGGGATCCTCGAGCTCATCGCATCGGGCGACGTGCGGCTCGTCGTCAACACGCCGACTCCACGGTCGGGCGCCGTCCGGGACGCGGCCGACATCCGGCACGCGACGATCGCGGAAGGAATCCTGTGCTTCACCTCGATCGAGACCGGGATCGCCGCGGCGGAGGCATTGGACCCCTCGATCGTCGACGCGATCGCCGTGGTGAGGCCGATCACGGAGTGGGTGCCAGCGACCTGACCCGCGCGGGCGGACCCGGCCCGCCCGCTGCGAAACGGCGGGCCCTCCTGGCGCCGCTGCCAGGCGGTGGGCCCGTCCCACCGCAGCTGCCAGGCAGCAGGCCCCTCAGCCCGGGAGGGCGATCGCGGGCGTGACGCCCTCGGCTTCGGGTTCCACCACGATCGCCTGGCCCAGTGACCACAGCGTCAGCGTGGTCAGGACGACCATCACGATGGCGAGCGGGATCTCCCTCACCCGCACGTTGCGGCTCGTCGCAGGCTCAGTCTGGTGGATCTTGCGATGGCGCATGTCACGCGCCTGGCGCCCGTTGCCGTTGAGGGCTTCCATGTCCCGCTGGGCACGGACGTGGCCGGCCCAGGCACCAAGCATGTGACCGCCCACGACGGCCGCAAGCTGCAGCGTCCATACGAGACCCGGCGGCAGCCATCCCGCCTGCGGCTCGAAGAACGCCGTGCCGAACAGGTCGCTGCCCTGCTGGAGTGGGTCGGAGACCGCCACCACGATGCGCTGCCCGTCGACCAGCAGGTACGTGAGGTAGTGGGCGACGAGATAGCCGACGGCGATCGGGAGCAGGCCCGCACCGATCGCCCCCGGGCTGACGGTCCGCGCCACGAGTAGCGCGGCCGCAACGATCGCGCCCAGGAAGAGCACCAGCAGGACCGTCCGGGGAACGAGCCCCGGCGCCCCGAACAGGCTCGCGAAGGCCACGGTCTGGGACAGCCCGTCGAAGATGATCGAACCGGCTCCCAGCGCCACGAGGACGATGCGGGCTCCCTCCCAGGGGGCCGCCAGGAGCTCCGAGGCGAACGGCCGGCGGATGACCGATCGGGGGTCAGTCGCGTCGGGGGCGGGACCCTGCGCCACGCCGTTGGCGGACAGCCGGCTGAGCGTGCGGAACCACACCGTGAACGTCTCGCCGTTGGCCCGCCACGGATCGCGCCCGAACTGCGCCATGAGGAGGAGCGTGAACAGCGTGTACCCCGCCAGGACCACGGTCAGCGTGGCGTTGCCCGGGACCGCCACCAGCTCCAGCCAGACGAAGAAGGCGAATCCTGCCGTGGCCGGCCACAGCCGGAGCCCGTCCGGCAGCTCGGACGTGGTCCAGCCCCGCACGCCCGCCCGTCGGAGCACCCGCGCGCCGATGTCGTGCAGGGTCGCGAACGGGTCGAGCCACTCCCAGACCGGGAACACGACGGCCGAGATGATCGCGACCCCGACCCAGCCGTAGACCCACAGGAACAGGCCGGCGACGGCGGCAGCAGACGAGCCGCCGACGATCCCCTGGGCCATGATCCAGGCCCAGCCCCCGAGGCCGATGACCCTGAGGCTCAGCCGGACCGGCGCCGGTACCGGCGCGACCCTTCCCGGATCCGTTGGGGCAGCGCGCATGTCGCGCGCCAGCACGAACAGGAAGGACAGCGCCACGGTCACCGCCGCTCCCGCCAGGTAGACCGCAAGGGGCAGCGGGCTCTGGTAGACGGGCGAGATCCCGTGGGCCGCTGCCGCCGCCGGGAGCCCGAGCGTCACCGCGACGACAGTGGCGGCTCCGGCGGGACGGGCGAAGGCGCGGCTCCGCCGGCTCGGCAACGGATCAGGCCCCGCGACTGCGACGCAGGACCAGCGCGCCGATCCCTGCGACCAGTAGCAGACCCAGCACGATCGGGGCGATCACGTCGCCCGTGGTCGGGTCCGCCGTGGTGGCATCCGGCTCCGGTGTCGAGGCCGGCACGTCGGTCGCGGTCGGGGGTTCCGAAGGGGCCTCTGTCGCCGGTGCCTCCGTCGCCACCGGGGTTTCGGTGGGTGCGACGGACGGTTCGACGCTGGGACCAGGGCTCGGGGGTGGGGAGGTCGCGGCCGGCTCGTCCACGAGAAACGCCAGGGTTCCGCGCTCCACGTGGCCGTCCAATGACCCGGCCGTCCACCTGATCGTGTACTCGCCGGGCTCGAGGACCAGGCCGTCGAGGACCATGACCCTGCCGCCGTCGCGCGCCGGCCTCCCGGTGCCGGCCGCGCCACTCGGGCCGGCGAGGCGGAACGAGCTCTTCGCGGCGACGAGGCCGTCGCTGAAGCGCAGGGAGACCACGCTGGGAGGGGTGGCCAGGATGGCGCCATCCGCTGGATCTGACGAGACCAGGTCCACGTGGGCGACCACCGGCGTTGCGGCCAGCCCGGCGAGTACGAGCGCGGCAAGCAGTGGGGAGATCATCCGGGCGGTGTTCCGCCGCTGGTAGGTCGAGGTGCTCACGGAGCGGGAGTCTACCCGTGGACCGCCCGGTGCGCCCGCGGGCGCACCGGTTGCCGGCCGGCCCAACCGGTCCGCGGGGTGCCCGCCCGATGCGTCCCAGGGCGCAGATCTGTCCCGCAATCGCCATCCGGGTGAAGATGATGGTGAACAAGGGCGCTGGAGCCCGTCTGGAGGTTTCATGCCCGGCCTGTCGCAATCGGCGATCACACCCATCGTGCCCATCGCACCGGATGACGGCGACCCCTACGTCGCCGGCGCCTGCAACATCGGCCCCTGGGAGATCCGGCGCCGGCGGGCGTTCGCGATCACCGGCTTCGCGATCGCCGCGGTCATGTTCATCGTGCTCGTGGCCGTGGGTGCCCCGACCTGGACACGCCTGTTGCTGCTCCTGCCGCTCTGGGGCGGTGCGTTCTCGTGGCTCCAGGCCCGGCGAAGGTTCTGCGCCGCGTTCGCGATGGCCGGCATCGCCAACTTCGGAGAGGGTGAGGGCACGCGCAGGCCGGTCCAGGATCCCGGGGCGCACCGGCTGGACATGCTCGCCGTCAGGCGCATGTTGCGCGACTCGTTCCTCATCGCGATCGGCCCTACGCTCGTCGCCGTCCTCCTCCCGGTCTAGGCGCCGGCGGCGTCTCAGGCGTGATTGCCGGCGACGGTGCTGCCGATGGAGATCAGGCGGCGCCCGAGGGTTGAGCGGGTGCGGCTGACCAGGCCGGGTTGTTCCGAGCCGGTGCGGCGGGGTGCGCGGGTCTCCGCTGCGGTGGAGTGGAGCTCCGCGATCCGGTCGTACGCCTGGTTGTCCACGCCCGATAGGTGAATTGGCTCATACATGGAACGGTCTCCCAGGTGACGGTTGGCTGCGCTGTCGGGGTTGATGGTCGGTTGTGATCTCACGGTTGTTAGTCCTTCATCTAACTCGGCGCCGCGGGGGACGCGGGCATGGATGCTGCGGGGGGCTAGACGAGGTAGCGCTTGAGCTCGGACGAGGCGTCGTCCAGGCGCTCGCGCCGGAGGCTGTAGTAGGACAGCCCGCCTTCCTCGGTCAGCGTCACCAGGCCGGCGGCCCGGAGCTGCGCGAGGTGGTGCTTGATCGTCGGCTTGGACAGTTCCAGCCGCTCGGCGATCTCGGTCAGATAGCAGTCCCGCTCCCGAAGCAGCCGCAGGATCCGGAGCCGGCTGTCGTCGCCCAGGGCCCGGTGCAGGCGCAGGAGGTCCGGGGGCGGGGCGAGGGGATCGTGGGGCTCGAGGGCGGCGTCGGCGACCGGGTAGACGAACGTGCGCCAGTCGCCACTGGTGAAGGTGAAGTTGTACGGCCGGGCGAGGTAGGACGGGGCAAGGATCAGGCGGCGGACACCCGGCTCGGAGAGCCATCGGACACCGTTGGTTGTGCGCTCGATGAGCTCAGTGTGGCCGAGGGTCGCACGGTCATCGGCGCGGAGCGCCACATCGCGCTCGATGATCTGCCGGACGCGCGGCTCGATCTCCTGGTAGAGCGGCAGCCACGCCGCCATCCGGTCCGCGATGGCCCCGATGAACGCCTCGCCGTCGTCGAGCAGGCTGCCCAGCCACTCGTGCTTGTGTTCCGGCCAGCCTGCGAGGATCCGCGTCCTGGCCTCCGGGTCCCCATCGAGGGCGGCCGGGATGTCCGGGCGGAGCTCCGGGTCGTGCATGGCATCGGACAGGACGATGTCGGCAAATGCCGCGCCCGTGGTGGAGCGCAGCAGCGACACGTACGCGGCGGCATCGGTCACGTCGGGGCGGTCCACCAGGAGTCCGGCGCCGAAGATGCACAGGTCGTCGTCAACGCTGGTCACGCCAGTGTTCGCGAGGCTCGCGCGGGAGCGTTCCAGCCACACCCGATCCTCAGGCAGGAGCTCGTCCTGCCCGCCGACCTCTGCCGCGAGGCTCAGCGCGAAATCGTACGCGGTCCGCACGTCGAACGTTGACGGCAGCGAGGCGCCCGAGCCCACGCTGCGCACGGGTGCGCGGGTGGGGGCGACGCGGGCTGCGCTGCGGCTGGCTGTTGACATTCAGTGTCCTTTGCATCGAACGTGTGTTAGATGAGTATCTAACATGTGGTGGAATTGTCAAGTGGGTCACCACCGAGCAATGGTGGAGATCGAGTGGCCCGTCGTCACCTCCTCGTCCTGACCGGGCCCCATGGTCCGCGACGATGCCGATGGGACTGTCGGGCATCGCGACCCCGTCGTGAACCCGTTCACGTGTCCGGGACGCGCCTGGTCTGCGCCTGGGCAAGCCGGGGTGCGCACACGGCCGCGCCAGACACGATTGGGGAACAGGGATGGCGCTCGCGAGCGACAATCGGCGCCATGAGGAACACGGTGACCACCCGGACCGGATTCGCGTCGCCGTCGGAAGGCGCCGCTGCGCAGCCTCCCGCTGGTGCGGGCCAGCCCGACGACGCGGCGCAGATCCTGGATGCCGAGGCCCACACGGCGCACAACTACCACCCGCTGCCCGTGGTGCTGGCGACGGGCGAGGGCGCCTGGGTCGAGGACACCGCCGGCCGTCGCTACCTGGACATGCTCGCCGGGTACAGCGCGCTCAACTTCGGGCATCGCCATCCGAGGCTGATCGAGGCCGCCGAGCGCCAGCTGGGTCGCCTGACGCTCACCAGCCGGGCCTTCCACAACGACCTCCTGGGCACCTTCACCCGCGAGCTCGCGGCGCTGTGTGGCATGGACACGGTCCTGCCCATGAACACGGGCGCGGAGGCGGTCGAAACCGCGCTGAAGATGGCCCGCAAGTGGGGCTACGAGAACAAGGGGGTACCCGAGGGTCGCGCGAAGATCATCACGTTCGAGGGCAACTTCCACGGCCGGACCATCACCATCGTCAGCTTCTCCAGCGATCCGGCGGCACGCGCCGGCTTCGGGCCCGCGACACCCGGCTTCGTGACCGTGCCCTACGGGGACGCGGGCGCCCTGGCGGCGGCGATCGACGACGACACCGCCGCCGTGCTGCTGGAGCCGATCCAGGGCGAGGCCGGTGTGATCATCCCGCCCGACGGCTACCTGGCCGAGGTCCGCCGGCTGTGCACCGCGTCCAACGTGCTGATGCTGGCCGACGAGATCCAGTCGGGGCTGGGCCGGGCCGGCACGACGTTCGCCTGCGACCACGAGGGCGTCCGGCCCGATGCGTACATCCTGGGCAAGGCGCTCGGCGGCGGGATCCTGCCGGTGTCGGCCGTCGTGTCGAGCGCCGGGATCATGGCCGTGTTCCGCCCGGGTGAGCACGGCAGCACCTTCGGCGGCAACCCGCTGGCCTGCGCCGTCGGGATCGAGGTGGTCCGGATGCTGGCGTCCGGAGAGTTCCAGGCACGGGCCCGCGACCTTGGCGAGCACCTCCGGCGCCGCCTTGACGGGCTGCCCCGGGACCACGTCTCCGCCACTCGCTCCCGCGGCCTGTGGGCCGGCATCGACGTGGTCGGGCGGTCCGGGCGCGACGTGTGCGAGGGGCTGA
Organism: uncultured Chloroflexia bacterium; assembly: GCA_963788375.1. Classification (GTDB taxonomy): domain Bacteria; phylum Chloroflexota; class Limnocylindria; order Limnocylindrales; family CSP1-4; genus CAIXZV01. The sequence continues at coordinate 755,008 of CAWBGT010000001.1, read as the reverse complement.
TGCGCCGAGGGGTCCTGGCCAAGGACACCCACGGCTCGACGATCCGGCTGGCACCGCCGCTGGTCATCGAGCGCGAGGAGCTCGACTGGGCGGTCGACCGACTGCACGAGGAGCTGGAGGCGTAGGCGACGTCCCAGCAACCGGTGGGGACGGCCGTCGGGCCGCGGCCGCGGCCCGCCCACGGATGAGAAGCCGGTCGACTCCTGGTGTGGGCGAAGGTGGAGCGCCCCTCCGCGGCAGGGCGGCTCCGGAACCTCGCTGGACCGAAGAGCGGGTCGGAGCTGAGCCGCATCGGCTCGTGCCCGGGTCAATCCCACGTCAGATGTCCGCCCGGAGGGCGCAGCCAGGTCGGCGTGTCCGGGCTTCCTGCCAACAGCCCGCCTGGTGGACCGTATCCGTCTCCGTGGAGCGTGTCGCGGTCAAGTGTCCGCCCGGAGGACGTTGGTCAGGGCGAGCCTGCCAACGGTCCGCTGCATGGACCGCTGCCAGATGCGCAGCGGCCTGCCGTGCTCGAGTCATCCGTCCGGTACCCGGTCGAGACGGCCGGGCCCCGGATACCGTCCTCAAGGCGGACACTCGCCGGGACGCTCGACCGGTGGGGACGGACCGGCCGGGACGGACCGGGGATCGCTCCTCGCCGGCCCACCTCGGCACTCGCGATGCCTTGCTGACGATCCCACCCTACAATCGCCCCCAACCCACCCCTCCGCCAGAGGATCCGTTCCGCATGCCCGTTCCCGTCGTCGAGTACAGCGACGAGCGCCTGGCCAACGGCCTGCGCGTGATCGTCGCCGAGGATCACCTGGCGCCCGTCGTCGCCGTGAACGTCTGGTACGACGTGGGGTCCAAGCACGAGGTCCCGGGCAAGACGGGCTTCGCGCACCTGTTCGAGCACGTGATGTTCCAGGGCTCCGCAAACGTTGGCAAGGCAGAGCACATGGCCCTCGTGCAGGCGGCCGGCGGGACGCTCAACGGCACGACCTGGGTCGACCGCACGAACTACTTCGAAACCGTGCCGTCGCACCAGCTGGAGCTGGCCCTGTGGCTCGAGGCGGATCGCATGGGAACGCTCCTCCAGGCGCTCAGCCAGGAGAACCTGGACAACCAGCGCGAGGTCGTCAAGAACGAGAAGCGCTGGAGCTACGACAACCGGCCCTACGGCTCCTGGATGGAGAGGACGCTGGCACTGCTGTACCCGGAGGGGCATCCGTACCATCACCCGACGATCGGCTCGATGGACGACCTCGACGCCGCGTCGCTCGACGACATCAAGGCCTTCTTCGCCACCTACTACGTGCCCAACAACGCAGTCCTGTCGATCGTCGGTGACTGCGAGACGGCCCAGGTCCGGGCATGGGCCGAGCAGTACTTCGGCCCGATCGCGGCGAACCCGTCGATCCCGCCGCTGCCGGACATGTCCCTGCCGCCGACGCTCGGGGAGGAGCGCCGGGAGATCGTCGAGGACCAGGTTCCCCTGGCCCGGGTGTACCTCGCCTTCCGCGCCCCCGCCTTCGGGGACCGCCGTCTCGACGCGATCGACATCGCCGGCCAGATCCTCACCGGCGGCAAGGGCAGCCGTCTGCACCGGCGGCTGGTCCGCCAGGACCGCCTCGCTCAGGATGTGGCGCTGTTCACCCTGCCGTTCGTGGGCGGTGCCGGTGCCGTCGTCGGCTGGGCGACCGTCCGGCCGGGTGTTGATGCCGCTGCCGTCGAGTCCGCCTACCTCGAGGAGCTGGAGCGGCTGGCGTCCGAGCTGCCGAGCGAGGACGAGCTCGATCGGGCCAAGGCGCTCACGGAGGCCGACGAGCTGGGCTCGCTGGCACGCGTGGAGGAGCGGGCTGACCGGCTGTCCATGTTCGCGACGTTGTTCGACGATCCGGGTCTAGTGAACACGCTGCTGCCGCGATACCTGTCCGTGACCGCGGAGCAGATCCGGGATGCGGCCCGGGCGATCTTCCGCGCTGACAACCGGATCGTCCTCACCTACGTCCCCAGGTCCAGCAGCGAGCCGGTCGGCGAGGCGGCGGCATGAGCGCCAGTCGCGAGATGATCACGCAGCGGCCCGTCCCGGGTCAGCCGCGCCCGTACGAGTTCCCCGACACGGTTCGGACGACGCTCGCCAATGGGCTGCAGGTCATCGTCACCCCGATGCCCGGCCGCGAGCTCGTGGCCGCATCCCTGGCCCTGCGCGCAGGCGCGGCCGATGAGCCCCACGCAGTCGCCGGCGCGACCGTCCTCACCGCTCGCGGCCTCACCGAAGGCACCGAGGTCCGCGACGCGATCGCCTTGACCGAGGCAGCCGAGCGCCTTGGCGCATCGATCCACGCGGAAGCGGGCTGGGACGCGATCTCGGCGGGCCTGGACGTCCCGGCCAGCCGGCTCGCACCGGCACTGGATCTCCTGGCCGAGGTGGTCCGCCGCCCGGCGTTCCCCGCGAGCGAGATCGAGCGCTTGCGCGACGAGCGCCTGACCGACTTGCTCCAGGCCAAGGCGGACCCGCGCCGGCGCGCCGACGAAGCGTTCGTCTCGTCCATCTATGCGCCGTCGAGCCCGTACCACCGGCCCGCCGGCGGTGCGGCCGGGACGGTCGAGCTGCTGACGTCGTTGGAGCTGCGCGAGGTCCACCTGCGGGCCTACGTCCCGTCGCGCGCGGCGCTCGTCGTCGCTGGTGACGTCAGCCCGGACGAGGTCGTCCAGGCCGCCGAGGAGTTGTTCGGAGACTGGTCCGGCTCGGTCTGGGATGAACCTGCCCAGATCGACGACGCGGCCGCCTCCACGGAGCGCAGCGTGCGTGTTGTGCACCGGCCCGGTGCCGTGCAGAGCGAGATCAGGATCGGTCATCCCGGCCTGCCGCGGCTGCATCCCGACTACTACCCGGTCGCCGTGATGAGTGCCATCCTGGGCGGGCTGTTCAACTCCCGGTTGAACATGAACCTGCGCGAGGAGAAGGGCTACACCTACGGCGCAGGGGCCGGCTTCGACCTGCGACGGGGTCGCGGCCCCTTCTCCGCCCGGGCGGCCGTCAACACGGAGGTCACCGTCCCGGCGCTCCAGGAGTTCCTGGTCGAGCTCGACCGCATCCGCGATATCCCGGTGACGGACGCCGAGCTGCGTGCCGCGCGCGACTACCTGGTCGGAGTCTTCCCACTGCGGTTCGAGACGCCAGGTCCCGTGGCGGGCTCCCTGGCCGGGCTGTTCATCCACCGTCTGGGCGACGACGAGCTCGACCGCTACCGGCCATCGATCGAAGCCGTGACGGCTGCCGACGTGCAGCGGGTCGCCCGCCTTCACGTCCGACCTGAGGAGGCCGCGGTGGTGCTGGTTGGCGATCACGACCAGTTCGGGGAGGCCCTCGAGGCCGCGGCCATCGGTCCTGTGGAGGTCGTCCGGGACGCCGAGCCCGTCGCGCCTGCCGCGGAGGCGTGACGCGGGCCCGCCCCAGGGCTGACCTTGATCCGCGGGCCCGACATGGAGCCGCAGGCCGGACCTGGTTTCGCCGGGCTGACCGTGGTTCACAGGGCTGACCGGAATTCGCCGGCCGCCGCGCGAGCGCGGTGCCTGATCGGGCCGTCCGCCTGAAACCTTTGCCCGGGCGGTTGACTCGGGAGAGGTGAGCGGCGCCAGCGAGGGAGGCCGCAAGCAAGCGGAGTGCCCAGCATGCGTTCAAACACCACGATGGTCCGCTCGGTCGGAGGCGCGATCGTCGCCCTGTTCCTGGTCACGGGCGCGGCGTTCGCGACCAGCAGCTTCGTCTCCGGTGGACGCCAGGCCGACAGCGCCCCCGTCGCGGCCGAAACCGCCGAGCCGACCGAGTCGCCGGAGCCCACCGAGACCGCCGAGCCGACCGAGTCGCCCGAGGCAGCCGAGGCTGCCGAGACCGCGGAGCCTGCTCAGACCCTGGAGCCGACCGGGACCGCCGAGCCGACCGTGTCGCCCGAGGCGCAGGACGCAACCGACGACACGCACGACAGCAAGTCCTCCACCAAGGACCCCACGGCCGGCCACGATTCCCAGCAGGCCGGCCGCGACGATGGTGACGACGACCAGGGCCAGGACGACGACGACGGCGATCACGCCAACGCGGGCGAGACTGACGACCACTCCAACCACGATGAAGGTGACAACGAGTCGCACGACGGCGGCCACGACGGCGGCCACGACGGCAGCGACGACTAGACCGTTCGGGCCAGGGGCTCGATGACCTCCGTCCTCCGATGGGAACCGGCTCGTGCTGCGAGGATCGTCTCGGGAACCAGTCCGGTTCCCGGCGATCCGCCCCATCGGGCAGACTCGACGCATCGCAGGATGGAGGGCGCCCTGGTCGACCGGCCCCAGACCAGAACCACGGACACCGGAGCCACGAGCGATGACCGCACGATCGTCGATGCCGTGCTTGCCGGCGACCGCGACGCCTTCCGTCATCTTGTCGAGCGGGAGGGTGCCTCGGTCGTCGCGGCCTGCGCACGGATCCTTGGTGATCGCTCCGAGGCCGAGGACGTCGCGCAGGAGGCCTTCGTGATCGCGTTCCGCTCGCTCGGGACGTGGCGCGGCGACGGCGCGTTCGGCGCCTGGCTGTCGCGGATCGCGGTGCGCCTGGCCATCCGTCGCGCCGGCCAGCGCAAGCAGGTGACGTGGCTGGATCCGCTGGCGGCCGAGTCCGATCAGCCCGGGCACGACCGGTATCGGACGAGCGTCTCGGTGGATACGCTCGATCCGGCGAACACGCTGCTGCGATCGGAGCGAGACTCCCGCATCCGCGCGGCCGTAGCCTCCCTGGATGAGCCGTACCGGGAGGTCGTGGCGCTGCGCTTCTTCGCGGAGCGGTCGCTGGCGGAGATCGCAGCGGTGACCAACCGTCCCCTCGGGACGGTCAAGACGCATCTGCATCGTGGGCTCGCGCGACTTCGCGGCGCCCTCGAGGAGGCCGACTCATGACCGCCGGCCGCCCGGACGAGCGGGCCCGGCCCTTCCGAGCCGACGAGTTGGACGGCGTGTCCGGGATCTCCCCGGACGAGCTCGCCGCGGAGGCACGTCTCGCGCGTGACATCGAGAGCGTGGCCGCGCGCGGAAGTGTCACGCCGTCTGCCGGCTTCGCGGACAGGGTGATGGCGGCCGTGGACACCGAGCCGCTCCCGGCCCCTATGGTCGCGGCGGGCAGTGCGCTGCGGCGCGGGGCCGCCATGGGCTTCGTGGTCTCGATCCGTGACGCGTTCCGCGTGGCATTCGGGGGCGGCTTCCCGGTCATGGTCCGCGCCCAGGCGATGACCCTGGTTCTTGCGGTCGTCGTCCTCGCGGGTGGTGGCGGTGTTGCGACGGCGGGTGCGCTCGGCCTGTTTGACAGTCGACCTGGCCCGACGCCGGGACCGTCGGTCGTGTCCCTCACGCCGTCGCCCGAGCCGAGTCCGTCGCCGGTCGAGTCGGACAACCCAGAGGCGACGCAGGCTCCGCCGCTCCCGACGCCGGATGGCTCGCTGGAGCCGGCGGCGACCGGCGAGAGCGAATCGGAGCGCCCGGGCGAGACGAAGGAGCCCGGTGACGACGGTGGAGCCGGCGTCTCGAGCCGGACTCCCGACCCGACGAAGAGACCGCAGGCGACACCCAGGCCCACCCCGTCGCATGATGACGACGAGGAGGACGGGACGCACGCGCCGCACCCAACGGAGACGCCCGAGCCCAAGGACACGCCAAAGCCAACCCCGTCACCCACGGATGGCGACTAGGGAGCCCGACCGCGACGGGGCCGGCACGTCCCGCGCCCAGGCCCCCGCCCGCGGTAGGCTTGGGACCATGATCGCCATCGTCGGGAACCCAGCCTGGCGCGACGCCGAGCCTGCGGGTCCCGCCGGTCGAGCCTGTGAGATCGCCCTCGCCGCCGCGGCACGCGGCGCCAGTGTCGAGCTGGTCGGCCGGGCGGGCGATGATCGTCTCGGGGATGCGCTGATGATCGCCCTCGGCCGGGCTGGCGTCGGTCACGCCGCGATGCTGCGGGATCCGGCCTGGCCGACTCGTGTGGTGATCTCACCGCTCGACGGCGATGGCCTGGCGCCGGAGGCCCCGCCGGCATCCCCGGCGCCAGCAGGTCCCGCGGCGGGGCCGCGCCTGGACCCCGCGGACGTGACCCTGGGCCTCGGTTATCTGACCGAGTTCCGGGTGCTGGTGGTCGTGGACGACGTCCCCGCGGAGGCTCTCCCGGCCGCCATCGACGGGGCGGCATTCGCAGGCGCCCGGCTGGTGCTCCTGGTGCGACCGGGTTGGTCGCCGCCAGCGGCGACGCCAGCCGATGCCACGATCCTGGCCGTGCCGGACGATGGAGACGACGGGGCCTTCGGCGCGCTCGTGGGGGCCTACGCGTCGGCGCTCGACGCGGGCGCGGACCCCGCCGAGGCGTTCCGGTCCGCCACTGGCAGCGCGGGCTGGGAGCCGGCGGAGCCCGTCGGGACAGCCTGACGGTTCAGGAGCCCGCGTGCGCGTCGGGTGTGTCCTCACCGACACCGGCCAGCGGCAGGATCAGGTCCGGCCCGTCGTTCCGGACGTTGTTGACGAGGGTGGCAACGGGATAGGCCGCCAGCATCAGGTCATCCCGGGGCTCGAGCAGCGCCCGAAGCTCACCATGGTCCTTCGGCGTCGGGTCCAGCCAGGTCGCCCAGGCGTCAGGCGGCACGACGACCGGCATCCGGTCGTGGATGCTGGCCATGAACCCGTTGGGCCGGGTCGTGACGATGGTGAACGTCCGCAGCCACTCGCCGCTTTCCCCGTCCCGACGCCCGGTCCAGAGCCCGGCCAGGACCAGCAGCCCCTCCTCCGGGTCGTGGATCAGCAGCGGCTGCCGATTCGTGCCCGTCTTCCGCCACTCGTAGAAGCCGTCCACGGGAACCAGGCACCGACGTCGTCGATACGCATCCCGGAACAAGCCGCTCGTGGCGAGGGTCTCCGCCCGGGCATTGAACGCACGGGATGCCTTGCGGGGGTCCGACCAGGACGGGACGAGGCCCCAGCGGTAGCGGACCACGGCACGCCGCTCCTCCCGCTGCACGACGACCGCCGCCTCGTCCGTAGGCGCCACGTTGTACCGGCCGCCAGGGTCCTCCGCGAGGTCCTCGGCATCGAAGATGGCCGCGATCTCCGAGGTCGGGCGTTGCTGGGTGAACCGGCCGCACATAGGCGGGAGTCTACCCGCGCCGGCCGGGATGGCGACCTCAGGTACAGTCGCCTGCGTGACCGATCCATCCGCCGCCGACGCCCGGGCGCTCCTGGCGCAATCAGGGCCACTCACCCGCGAGGCCGCCGAGGGCGCCCTGGCGCAGGCCGCACAGCTGATGATCTCGGCGGACTTCGTCGATGCCGCCCGGCTGTACCAGCGGGTGATCGGCTTCAACGATCCAGCGGTCACCGCCCGCGCGATGGTGGGGCTGGGCGAGGCGCTCCACCGGCTGGACGACGACGGCCAGGCATTGCGCAACTGGGAGGCCGCGACCGAGCTGCCCGAGAACGCCTACACGTACGCGGCCTGGCGCAACGTCGCGGCCGCGAGGGTGCGGGCGGGGGACCTCCAGGGCGCCCTGGCCGCCTACCGCCAGGCCGACCGGCGGGCGCCTCAGGCCGACAAGGCGGAGATCGCCTCGCGGATGGGCTGGCTGTCCAAGGAGATCGGGGACAAGGGCGCCGCCGGCCGCTACTTCGCCCGGGCGCGCGGCGACACCGGCGTCTCGTACACGCTGGCACTGCTCGCGCTGACCGTGGTCGTGTCGCTGTTCGTCGAGTTCGGTGGTGCCCCGGGCAAGGAGCTCGGCGCGCTGCTGATGATGAACAAGGTGGCCCTCGCCGACGGCGAGATCTGGCGGCTGTGGACGGTCACGCTGGTGCACGCCAAGCTGACGGAGATGCCGCTGCACCTCATCATGAACATGTACGCGCTGTACCTTGCGGGCCCCTTCACGGAGCGCCTGTACGGCCGCCGCTGGTTCCTGGTGATCTACCTCGTGACCGCGGCCGGCGGCTCGCTGGCGACGTTCGCGTTCGGTGCTGCCCAGTTCAGCGTCGGCGCCTCGGGCGCGATCTTCGGCCTGTTCGGGCTGCTGATCGCGGTCCAGTTCATCCACAGGCCGCTGCTGGACCGGGGATCCCGAGCCTTCCTGGGCCAGATCGCAGCCCTCGTCATCCTCAACATGATCCTGGGCCTGTCGATGAGTGACACCATCGACAACTGGGCGCACATCGGGGGCCTGGTGACCGGCCTGTGGCTGGGGACGCTGATCGCGCCGACCGGGGTGCCGACGATCCGGTCCATGTGGCTGCGCCCGGGACCGACACCCGGGTCCACGGTGCCGGCATTCGGTGCCGCGGGCAACAGGGTCGCCCGGATCGCGGGCGTCGTCGCACTGCTCGCGGTGTTCGCCGTGCTCTGGACGCTGGGCGTGGCAGCCTGGTCCTGAGGGCCGCGGCCACCTGATCGTCGACCCGGGGTCCCCTGCGCCGCCCGGCCATGTCCGGACACCGCATCACCCGGCACCCGCCAACTCCGGGACCGGCGGTGCGGCTACGATCAGGGGCATGTTCGCGATGCTCAACGGCGCATGGCCCCGAACGACCTCGAACGGGCTCCGATTGGCCGACCTCGAGACTGCCATGGCAGCCGGTCACGCCTCGGCCGGCGACCTCGCGAACGGTGTTGACCGTGTCGTCGCCGAGGCGGTTGCGGCGCAGGTCGAGAGCGGGCTGGGCCTCGTCACCGACGGTGGCGTGCGCTGGACGGACCCGGCCGTGGCCGTGCGGAACGCACTGCGTGATGGCGATACGGGCGCCAGCGGCATGCTGTCCCGGGCATGGCGGGCCACGGCGCAGCTCGTGGACGTACCGGTCGCCCAATCGATCCCCGGGCCGTGGACGCTCGCCGTGCGAGACCAGGACGTGCCACGCGAGCCCGGCCGGCTGGCGGCGCGGGCCGTGGACCTGGCCGATGCCCTGTCCTGGGAGCTGGCGGCGCTGGCGGCCGCGGGGTGTCGTGTCGTCCAGGTGATGGAGCCCGACGCTGTGGCGATCGGCGAGGACGCCGCGGCTCGCGCCGGCTTCGTGGCGGCCCAGCGGCGGCTGCTTGAACAGGTGCCGGATCTCCACACCATGCTGGTGGTTGCCGGTGGGTCCGCCAACCTCGCGGGCCCCGGGACGATCTTCGATGCCCCGTACCGCTCGTATTTGTTCGATCTCATCGCCGGGCCTGACAACTGGTACCTGGTGCGCGCCGCGCCCGCGGACCGCGGCATCGTGTGTGCCGCGCTGACGGCCGGTGGCGGCGCCGAGGACTGGGACCAGGTCCCCCAACTGGTGTGGGCGGCCCGCTACGCGGCGTCGGCCGGGTCGCGGGGAATGGAACGCGTGGGTCTCGCGAACGCGACGTCGCTCGGGGACGTGAACCCGAATGTCGCCCGTCGCGCGATCGAGGCACTCGCGCGTGCAGCCGCGCTCGCAGTGATGCCAACGGCCGAGGCCATTGACGCGGGCCTCGATCCGCGGGCCATCAACACGCGGCCCGGACCGGGCGGTCCAGCCTAGGAGCCGTACTCCATCGCGATCCAGGCGACCGGGGTGGAGGAGGTCTTCGAGGCGACCTTGGTCAGGTAGATCCGGGCCTTTCCGGACGATGGATAGTTGAGCCGGACGCCTGACACGGCGACCCCGCTCCGATACAGCTGGAGCGTGGCGATGACGATGGTGTTGCTGCTGATGCCGCCGGGCACGGTGACCGTCGCATAGTTCCTGCTCTTCGGGACCGAGACTCTGCCGCTGCGATTGAAACGCGCCCTGCCCGACACCCGGAGGGCATTCCCCGAGGCCGAGACCGCCTTCACGCCGGTGCCGGACGGAGACTCACCCCGCACACCCACTGAGCTCGAGTCGACGGCGCCGTACCCGAGCACGCCGGTCCGGGCGACGCCGGCCGGATGCGATCCCGAGCCAGCCCAGCCCAGGACCCCGGTTCCGGCCGCGGCGTGACCGACGATCGCCCGCGCTGTGGTCGCCGTTGCAAGGGAGTCGCCGAGCACGCCGAAACCATCCGGGCTCGAGGCCTGGCCCAGCACGCCCGCTGTTTCGGCATCGGTTGCCTGCGCGAAGCCTGCGACGCCCGCGCCACCGGAGAAGGCGCCATTGACACCGATGACGCCGTAGCCGTCGGGGTCGTTGCAGGAACCGGTGACGCCGCTCGTGACGCCGGATCCGTACACGCCCTCCACCGCATTGCTCGTGCCGTGGACGCCTTGGCCGCCCGAGCTCGCGGCGTAGAGTCCCCGGCCTGACCCCCAACTGTCGATCCCAAGCACGGTGTCGTCCGTCGAGTGGTTCGCGAGCGTTGTGCTGACTCCTGAAATGTTCAATCCCCCCAGGACGACGTCGCCATCACTGCCGGCGCGGACCTCGGCTGGCGCGCCGATGGCGCGGGCCGCGGTCAGGCCGGCAGCGCCGACCGCGGCGGCGAGCAGTGCACGGCGGGATCGCTGTGCGGCGGGATCGATGGCCATCGGTCAAACCCTCCTGCTCGGTCCGCATCTGCCCGGTGCGTACCGGCCTGCCCGGGCGGCGTAGAAGGACGCGGGACGCCCGCCTGTCCGCCGCGGAATTGACGAAAGGATGCGCCAATGCGTCAAGGTCGCGTGGTCAACCGTGTCGTCGACGCCGACGGGGTCGCCGCGGAGTGGAACAGGGTTGCGCTGGTGTCGCGACCCTGCCACCATCCGGGAACTTCGCGCCGAGGGCCGATTGGCCCGGTCGGTGCGGGCCACATGTCCTGCGCACCCGCCGGGCCCACGATCCGGCGCACATACCGCCGATGTCGGCGAGGAGGTCGTCCCGGTGACCGAGCTGCACGTGGCGCTGGAGGTGAACGGCGAGCACAGGGAGGTGGACGTCGAGCCGCGACGGCTCCTGGTCCAGGTCCTCCGCGAGGACCTCGACCTCGACCGGGACCCACGTCGGCTGCGACACGAGCCAGTGCGGCGCCTGCACCGTCCACGTGGACGGCCGGGCCGTGAAGAGCTGCACGATGCTGGCGGTCCAGGCGGACGGGACGAGCATCACGACGATCGAGGGGATGGGGGACATCGACAGCCTCCACCCGCTCCAGAACGCGTTCTGGGAGAAGCACGGCCTGCAGTGCGGGTTCTGCACCCCGGGCATGATCATGACCGCGGCCGACCTGCTGGCCCGCAACGCGGATCCCACCGACACGGAGATCCGCCACGCCATCGAGGGCAACATCTGCCGCTGCACCGGGTACCAGAACATCGTGATCGCGGTCCGCGAGGCGGCCCGGGCGATGCGCGAGGGCGCCGCCCCGGCGGCGATGGCCTGAGGAGGAGCGACGTGACCACCGACGTCCTCGGCGCACCCGTCAAGCGGGTCGAAGATCCACGCTTCATCACCGGCGACGGCCGCTACCTCGACGACATCAAGCTGCCCGGCATGGTCCACATGGCGATCCTGCGCAGCCCGTATGCCCACGCGAACATCCGGTCCATCGACATCTCGGCCGCGAAGGCGGCACCGGGCGTCCTCGCGGTGATCGTGGGCGCCGACATCCCGTACAACCCGCTGCCGATGGCCTGGCCGGCGGGCGGGGCAGCGGGATCCAGAACAACGTCAACACCCCGCGGGTCCTGGCCACGGACAGCGTCAAGTGGACCGGCGAGGGCGTCGCGGCGGTCGTCGCGGAGACCCCCGAGCAGGCCTTCGACGCCCTCGAACTGATCGTCGTCGACTGGGAGCCGCTGCCGGCCGTCGTGGACGCCGAGAAGGCGACCAAGCCGGGCGCCCCGCAGCTCCACGAGAACGCGCCCAACAACGTCGTGTTCGAGTGGAACGTCGGCGACAAGGCCGGCACGGACGCCGCCTTCGACGGCGCCGAGGTCGTCGTCCGCCAGCGGATCGTCAACCAGCGCCTGATCCCCAACCCGATGGAGGTCCGCGGCGACATCGGCTGGTACAACCCGGGCACCGACGAGTACACGATCTGGATGTCCAGCCAGACGCCGCACATCCAGCGGCTGCTCGTCGGGATCTTCATGATGGGCATCCCGGAGCACAAGATCCGGTGCATCAGCCCCGATGTCGGCGGCGCGTTCGGGACCAAGATCTTCTGCTACGCCGACATGGCGCTCAGCCTGTTCGCCAGCAAGGTGATCGGCGGCCGGCCGGTCAAGTGGGTCGAGGGCCGTCGCGAGAACTACCAGAGCACGATCCACGGTCGCGACCACATCACGTACCTCGAGATCGCCGCGACGAAGCGCGGGCGAGGTCACGGGTCTCCGCGTCAAGACGCTCGCCAACCTGGGCGGGCGCCTCTCGACCATCGGCCCCGGCATCCCCACCACGCTCTACGCCCGCGTCCTGTCGGGCCGCTACAAGATCCCGAACGTCTACGTGGAGGTCACCGGCGTCTACACCAACACGACGTTCGTGGACGCGTACCGCGGTGCCGGCCGCCCCGAGGCGACCTACGTCATCGAGCGGGCGATGGACCTCGTGGCCGACGAGCTGGGAATCGACCGCGTCGAGATCCGGCGCCGGAACTTCATCCCGCCCGACAGTTCCCGTACGAGAACCCGTCAGGCCTCTTGACCGCCGTCAACGGCAGCAAGATCTACATCGACTCGGGCAACTACGAGCCGGCCCTGGACAAGGCGCTCGCGATGGCCGGCTACGACGACCGTGCGGCCAGGAAGGCGGAGGCGAAGGCCCGGGGCAAGCTGCTGGGGGTGGGCCTCTCCACCTACATCGAGGTCTGCGGCGTCGCGCCGTGCAAGTGGATCGGCGCCGTCGGCGAGGGCTGGGGCGCCGCGATGTGGGAGTCGTCCAACATCAAGGTCCACCTGACCGGCAAGGTCGTGGTCACGATGGGCACCCAGCCGCAGGGCCAGGGCCACGAGACGACCTATGCCCAGATCATCAGCCACGAGCTGGGCATCCCGATGGAGGACATCGTCGTCCAGCACTCGGACACCCAGGGCACGCCGTTCGGCTACGGCTCGTACGGCAGCCGGACCTCCAACGTGGGCACCGGCGCGGCGCTCAAGGCGGCCGCGAAGATCCGCGAGAAGGCGCGTCGGTACGCCGCCCACATGCTCGAGGCGGCACCGGACGACATCGAGATCGACGGCGCCGAACTATCGCGTCAAGGGTTCGCCCGACAAGGTCAAGACGATCCAGGAGATCGCGTTCGCCCTCGACCTCGCGTTCGACGCGCCGGAGGGCATGGAGCCGTACCTCGACGAGACGGCCTACTACGACACCCCGAACTGCACCTTGCCGTTCGGGACGCACATCGCGATCGTCGAGATCGACGAGGAGACCGGCGAGGTGGACCTCGTCCGCTACGTCGCGGTCGATGACGTCGGCAAGAAGATCAACCCGATGATCGTGGACGGCCAGCTGCACGGCGGCATCGCCCAGGGCGTCGGCCAGGCCCTGTGGGAGGGTGCCATCTACAGCGACGACGGCCAGCTGCTGACGGGCTCGATGCTGGACTACGCGCTGCCGAGGGCATCGTGGCTGCCGGCTTTCGAGCTGGACGAGACGGTCACGCCGTCGCCGGTCAACCCGCTCGGCGTCAAGGGCGTCGGCGAGGCGGGATGCATCGCGAGCACGGCCGCCGTGGCCAACGCCGTCATCGATGCGCTGAGCCCGCTCGGCATCCGCCACCTCGACATGCCGTACACGCCGCAGAAGGTCTGGGGCGCCATCCAGGCGGCGTCCAATGGCGGCTCCGCGAAAGGAGGCCAGGCATGATCCCGGCGGCCTTCAGCTACACCCGCGCCGGCAGCGTGGACGAGGCGCTGCAGATCCTCGCGTCGGACGACGGGGCCAAGGTCCTCGCCGGTGGCATGAGCCTGCTGCCGCTGATGAAGCTGCGGCTGGCGCACCCGGCCACGCTCGTGGACATCGGACGGCTGGCCGAGCTGCGCGGCGTGTGCGAGATGGACGACGGCCGGCTTGCCGTCGGCGCCTTGACCACGTACGCGGACCTGATGGACTCGGCAGCCGCCCAGTACGGAGTCCTCGCCGACATGCTGCCGACGATCGGCGACGTCCAGGTGCGCAACCGCGGGACCGTCGGCGGGGCCATCGCTCACTCCGATCCCACCTCGGACCTGCCCGCGGCGCTCCTGGCGCTGGACGCAGAGCTCGTGCTTCAGTCCGCTCGCGGCACGCGAACGGTCACGGCGGACGGCTTCTGCGACGGCCCGTTCGTGAATGCGATGTCCCGCGACGAGCTCCTCACCCAGCTCATCCTGCCGGCACCTCTCGACAATGCGGGCTCCGCCTATGCCTCGCTCGAGCAGCCGGCGTCGGGGTACGCCATGGTCGGCGTGGCCGCAGTCGTGGTCATGGGAGCGGACGGCCGGATCGAACGGGCGGCCGTGGGGATCACCGGCGTGCACGAGCACGCCTACCGGGCGCCGGAGGTCGAATCGGCACTCGTGGGCACCGACGGATCCGCGGATGCCATCGCCGCCGCCGCCCAGCACGCCACGGTCGAGGTCGAGGTCAACGCTGACATCCACGCCGGCAGCGAGTACCGGGCGGCCATGGCCGTCGTGTACACGCGGCGTGCCATCGAGGCGGCGCTCGGCCGTCTCGGCTGACGCCGGCGGCGACGGAAGCGACGGGGTGCGGCTCGAGAGGATCATTCCGGGTCGCACGCCGCTCGACGGCCTGGTCGGGGCGATCCTGACCAGGGACCTGGTGATCGTGGGCGTCCGCCTGAGGAAGGGGACCGCGCTCTCGCTGGCGGACCTCGCGCTCGTCGCTGCCGCGCCCGCCGGCACGGCGGCAACGGTCCTGGTCCCGGACGCCGATGACGTCCACGAGGACGACGCCGCCGCGCGCCTCGCGGAGGCCGCGAGGGGCGACGGAACCACCCTGGCGCTGCGGGGGCCCACCCAGTCGCGGGTCGACCTGGTCGCAGCCGCGGCGGGCGTGGTCGAGGTCCGTCTCGCTGCCCTGGAGCGCCTGAACCGCATCGATCCGCTCGAGGTGTTCACGGTCTTCGACGGCCAGGTCGTGGCGCCCGGTGACCTCGTGGCGAGCGTCAAGATAGCGCCGCACCTTGTCCCGGAGTCCGTCCTCGCTGCCGGCGAGGGCGTGGCCCGGCGCGGCGGCCCGCTGGTCCGGGTCCGCGAGTTCCGACCCGTCCAGGTCGCGGTGGTCGTCAAGGGGGAGGTCGGCGAGGGCGTACGGGTCCGGTTCGAGTCCGCGGTCCGGGCGAAGGTGGAGGGCCTTGGCGCCCGTCTCGGCCCAGTCCTCTACGCCCCGGACGATCCGGTCTCGATCGCTGCCGCTCTCGCGGTTGCCGTGGACCCGGGCGCGGCCCGAGCGGCGAGATCGGACATCGTCCTCACCGCGGGTGGGGCAAGCACGGATCCGGTGGACCCGTTGTTCGTCGCCATCGAGCGGCTCGGGGGCCGCGTCGTGCGCCACGGCGTGCCTGCCCACCCTGGATCCATGCTCTGGCTCGCCGTCGTGGGTCGCGTGGCGATCGTGGGTCTCCCCAGCTGCGGCGCCTACTCGATGGCCACCGCAGCCGACCTGCTCCTGCCGCGGCTCGTGGCCGGGCAGCCTCCGACCGCGGCGACCGTCGCACGCCTGGCGCACGGCGGGATCCTCACCAGGACGCAGCGGTTCCGGTTCCCGGCCTACGCCCGGGACCTGGAGGCACCGGACGGCTGAAGGCGCAACCACGATCCCGCTCCATGGGCGGGCGGGTGTAATCGATCGCGACGCTCGGCGTTGTCTCTGGTAACGGCCCCAACCATTGGAGGAACCCGATGCGTCGTTCACGCCTGGTCCAGCTCGTCGGTGGCGCTGCCATCGCGGCCTCGCTCCTGATGCCCTCGACGGCCATGGCCTCGAATGGCAATCCGCCCACGGCGGGAGTCGCCACGGGTGCCCTGCCGGCGACGGTCAGCGCCCCCTCGATCAAGCTCGGCTGCGCGCTTGTCGTCAGGAACCCGCTGGGGCCTGCGGCCCCGTACCGAGCCATCGTGTGCCGGTGGACCGCCCCCGATGGTGTTGGGGTGCGCGCCTACCGGCTCCGGCGTATCGTCGACGCTCCGAACCCCGCCCGTCGTCGGCTGATCGCGACCGTCCCCGCCACCGATCCCCTGCGCCACGCCGACCGGCGGATCAGCCGCGGCCATGACTACACGTACCTCGTCGTCGCCGTTGGCTCCGATGGTTCGCGGGTCGCGGTGAGCAACCGGGTGACCGTGCATGTGGGACGTCCCGCCCAGACCCTCCGGATGGGGTGCACGATTGCCTCGACCGGCGATCAGCGCGGCGTCGCCTGCCGCTGGTCCAGGACGAGCCGGCCCGCTGCCGTTGGCTATGTGCTGCTGCGATCGGTCGACGGCGGCGCCAGGGAGCGGATCTACCGCACGGGCATCCATGGCCCGCGGGTGTTCGTCGATCTCGACGTGAAGGCGGGACAGAAGGTCAGGTACGCCGTCCTCGCCGTTGCCGAGAGCGGTCGTGTCGTGGGGCTCGGTGGCCCCGTCGTCGTGCGCGTCCGTGGCCTTGGCACGACCGCGAGCTAGCCGCAATCGGAACGGCCAACACCGGCACACTAGTCCAGGTGAACGGTCGCCTGGATGCGGAACCCGATGAGCGAGCGCTGGTGGAGCGGGCCCGTGCCGACCCGGCGGCATTCGCCGAGCTCTACCGGCGCTACCTGCCCAGGGTGTATGCGTTCGCCTACAGGCGGACGGGTGTCATCGAGGTCGCCGAGGATGTCACCTCGGCGGCCTTCGAGCGCGCCCTGCGCAACCTCGCGACCTTCGCCTGGCAGCCAGGAGGGTTTGGCCCGTGGCTGTTCCGGATCGTCGCCAACGAGCTGGTCGACCACTACCGCCGGACCGACCGCGCCGCTTCGGCGCGATCACTGGATGCCGCTCGCCGCCTGCACCCGCCTGCGCCATCCGACCCCGCCGACGAGGTGGATGCCCGCGACGAGGTCCAGGAGCTGCTGGCCGCGATGAGCCGGCTCAGTCCGCGCTACCAGCGCGCGCTCGCCCTGCGATACCTCTCGGGCCTGACGCCCGAGGAAGCAGCCACGGCCATGGGCACGTCCAGGGCAACGATGGCCGTCATCGTCCACCGGGCATCGCGGGCCCTCCGTCGGGCCATGGCGAACGGGGAGGCGTCATGAACGACGACCTCCGCCACCGCCTCGAGGACGCCGGCCGGCGGGTGGTTCCAGAACCGGAGCCCGGGTTCGCGGACGCGCTCGAGACGCGGCTGCTGGCCGTTGCCCAAAGCGCGCAGGCGGCACCTGAGCCGCCACGTCGGCCGCGCTTCGCGGGCCTGCGGCTGGTGCTGGCCGGCACCGTGCTCGCCGCGGTCGCAGTCGCCGGCATCCTGGTCCTTGGCGGGCCGGTGTCGGCACCCGAGCTGACGGAGCCGGTGAATGTCGAGGTGGCCCTGGTGGACGGGACGATCCTCGGTGACCCGGACGGACTCCGCCTGCCCGAAGGCGCCGTGGTCACGGTCGGGGTCGGCGGCTTCGCACGCGTCGGGGACACGGTCCTCGAGCCCGGCGACGTGGCAACGGTCGAGCAGGGTCGGGTCCGTGTCGTCCACGACCAGCCGTTGGGCGTCCTGTCCCCCAAACCGAGGGAGACCCCCCGGCCGACGGTGACCCGGAAGCCGGCCAGGTCGCCCGGCAGCCCGTCGCCGACGACTGGGCCATCGGACGCCCCGACCGCTGCGCCGACGACGGCGCCCACGGAGGCGCCGACCGCGAGGCCGACGAAGGCTCCCCCGACGACCGAGCCGCCACGCCCGACGCCGACGCCCAAGCCGTCCCGCTCCGCTGGTGAGCCCACCCCGTCGCCCGTGGCAGAGCTCGTCCGGCCTCGGCTTCGGGCTCGAGCCGTGGAGCCGGCCGGGGTTGCCATCACCTGGACCCGCACCCGAGGTGCGCGGACGTACGTGCTGCTGGCCACCGTCTCACGCACCCTTCATGCGCGGCGCCCGTCCTACCCGGGCTCGCGCGTCCTCGGCGAGTTCGCCCGCCCGCCCGCGTCGCCCCTCAGGTACCGCGTGCCCGACGGGGTCGTGGAGGTTCGGCTGCTCGTTGTCGCGCTGGCGAAGGACGGCAGTGAGCTCGCACGCAGCCGCGTGGTGCGGGTGGCGGTCGGCGGCTGATCGCGCGGCTGACCGGCAGATGACGAGCGTCGTCGGGCCAGAACCGTCACCTGACGCCTGGCACCCGGCTCGGTGTAGGATCGCCCCCCATGGGATCAGACCAGCCTTCCAGCGCTGCGGCCGCCGCCGCCACCCGGACCGTCGCCCGCAACGAGCGCCCCGAGGCGACCCGCTCGATCGACGGCATCATCGGTGCCTTCCGCGACCGCGGCTACATTGCGGAGCGGTCGCTTGCGACGACCGTGTTTCTTGCGCTGGAGCTTGGCCGCCCGCTCCTGCTCGAGGGCGAGGCGGGCGTGGGCAAGACGGAGCTCGCGAAGGTGCTCGCAGCATCGCTGGGCACGCGCCTCATCCGTCTCCAGTGCTACGAGGGCCTGGACGTCAACACCGCCGTCTACGAGTGGAACTATCCGCGCCAGATGCTGGAGATCCGCCTGCTGGAGGCACGGGGCGAGATTGCCCGGGCGTCGGCCCACGACATCTTCGGCCCGGAGTTCCTGCTCAAGCGCCCGCTCCTCCAGGCCCTAGAGGACACCGACGGCGCCGCGCCGGTCCTGCTGATCGACGAGATCGACCGCGCGGACGAGGAGTTCGAGGCCTACCTGCTGGAGATCCTGTCCGACTTCCAGGTCACGGTTCCGGAGATCGGGACGATCAGGGCATCGAAGGCCCCGAGCGTGGTCCTCACGTCGAACCGGACCCGCGAGGTCCACGACGCGCTCAAGCGGCGCTGCCTCTACCACTGGATCGACTACCCGACGGCCGCCAAGGAGTTCGAGATCGTCTCGACCCGGGTTCCCGAGGCGTCCGCGACCCTCGCCCGCGACGTCGTGGCATTCGTCCATCGCCTGCGCACCGCGGACCTCACCAAGGTCCCCGGGGTCGCGGAGACGCTCGACTGGGCGGCGGCCCTCCTCTCGCTGGGCGCCACGGAGCTGGCCCCGGACGTCGTGGACGAGACGCTCGGCGTGGTCCTCAAGTACGAGGAGGACATCCGGCAGGTCCGCGGCGCCGCGACGCGCCAGTACCTCGCCGAGGCCGGCGCCGGGACCTGATCCGATGACCGGCTCCGGGCCGCCAGTCCTCGTTGCGCCCACCGGTGAGACCGTCGACGGCCGCCGCCTGCTGGCCGAGGCCGTGGGCTTCGGGCGGGCCCTGCGCTCGGCGGGGCTGTCCGTGGACATGGGTGCCGCGATCGACTTCGCACGGGCCCTGGCGCTGGTCGACGTTGGGAGGCGCGATCTCGTTCGCGACGCCGGTGCGGCGGTGTTCGTGCGACGGCGGGATGACATCGAGGTCTACGACCGGACCTTCGCCCGCTTCTGGCGCCGCCGCGGGCGGTCACTGCCGAACCCGCGTCCGGAAGGCGCTACTCCTGACGCCGACCGCGAGGATGGCGAGCCGGGAGCGTCCGACGACGTCTCCGAAGGCACCGATGCCACGCTGTCCGAGCTCGCCACGCTCGGGATCCAGCTGGCATCCGATGCCGACGAGGGCGGCGAGATCGAGGGCGAGACGATCTCGCCGGATGCCTGGTCGCGCGGTGAGGTCCTGCGCCACCGGGACTTCGACCGGATGACGGGCTCGGAGCTGCGGGACGCCGAGCGGTTCGTGGACCTGTTGCGGCCGCGGCTCGAGCGCCGCCGGACGCGACGCCACGAGCTCCATCCGCACGGCCGCCGCCTGGCCCCGCGGGCGATGTTCCGCCGCAACCTGGCCACCGGCGAGCTCACGGAGTGGGTCTGGCGGCGCCAGGTCAAGGAGCCCCGGCAGCTCGTGATCATCTGCGATATCTCCGGGTCCATGGAGCGCCACTCCCGGCTCCTCCTGCGCTTCGCCCAGGCGCTCGCGCGGACGAACGAGGTCCGGACGGAATCCTTCGTGTTCGGGACACGGCTCACGCGAGTCACCCGGCTGATGAAGGATCGTGATCGCGATCGGGCCCTGGCCCGGGTGGCCGACAGCGTTACGGACTGGGCCGGTGGTACCCGCATCGGTGAGTCGTTGCGGGAGTTCAACCACAAGTGGGCCCGGAGGACGCTCCGCTCATCGGGCGTGGTGATCGTCGTCTCCGACGGGTGGGATCGCGGCGACCCGGCGCTCGTGGCCGCGGAGACGGCGAGGCTGCGCCGCAACTGCCACCGGCTGGTCTGGCTCAATCCGCTCGCCTCCGCGCCGGGCTACCAGCCGCTGGCCGCGGGCATGAAGGCGGCCTACCCGTTCATCGACGACTTCCTGCCCGCCGGCACCCTGGCCAGCCTCGAGCGGCTGGGTGAGGTGCTCGCGGGCGCGACGCAGGGGACGGCCCGGCGTGGGGCAGCCGTCACGCACGCGTCCACGATCGCGCCGTCGCTGGGCCTGGCCGCGCCGGACGCGGCGCCGCCGAGATCCCTGGGCGGCGACGGAGTCACTGCCGATCGGGCACGCCCCCTCACCTAGGTCGCACCACCGGAGGACACCATGCAGGAGCTGGTCGAGACGCTTGCCGGATGGCGGGCCGAGGGAGCCGGGATCGGGCGCGCCGTGGTTGTGCGGGTGTTCGGCAGCGCACCGCGCCCCGAGGGCGCGGTCCTGCTCGTGACCGACGACGGGCGACTCGCGGGATCGGTGTCCGGGGGCTGCGTGGAAGGCGCGGCCGCGGAGGAGATCCGCCGGGCGCGCGGCGATGGCCGCCAGCGGGTGATCCGGTACGGGATCAGCGACGAGGAGGCATGGGACGTGGGCCTCGCCTGCGGGGGAACCATCGACGTCCTGATCTCCCCAACGGTTCCGGAGGTCGCGGAGGATGCGGCCCGCGAGACCCGTGCGGGCCGGGGTGGGGGACTGGCCGTCGTGACGCCGCTTCCAGGGGACTCACCCCCGGCCGCGTTCGGGCCGCATGCACCCGGGCCTGGTGCGCCGCCCGCGGAACCACTGGTCGTGCACGACGATGGGCGCCTCGAGGGCACGCTGGGCAGCCCCGATGCCGACGCCGCGCTGGTCCAGGCCGCCCGCACCTGTCTGCAGACCGGGATCTCGCGGACCGTGGAGATCGGTGACGCCCAGGTATTCGTCGAGGCCTTCCCGGTCCGGCCGCGGCTGGTCGTCGTCGGTGCGGTGGAGGTCGCGCGAACGCTCGTCCGTCTCGCGGCGGAGCTGGGCTACGAGACCGTGGTGATCGACGGACGGGCCGCATTCGCCACGGAGGCACGGTTCCCGGACGTGGACCGCCTGGTGGTGGGCTGGGCGGACGAGGTGGCTGACGAGATCGGCCTCGGGCAGGGCGATGCCGTGGCGGTGTTGACCCACGACGTGAAGTTCGACGAGCCCGCGATCATCGCGGCGCTGGCCCGCGGCTGCCGCTACGTCGGTGCGGTCGGATCGCGCAAGACCCAGGCGGACCGGCGCGCGCGCCTGCTGGCAGCCGGGGCGGCCCCGGGTGATGTTGAGCGGCTGCGCGGCCCGATCGGGCTCGACCTCGGCGGACGGCTGCCGGGCGAGACGGCGCTGGCCATCATGGCCGAGGTCGTGGCGGAGCGGAGGGGTGGGCTCGGGCGCCCGATGAGCGACCTGGCGCGGGAGCGGGAGCGGGAGCGGGAGCGGGAGCAGGCCTCGTCGTGAGGGCGACAGGGATCGTGCTGGCGGCCGGCGCCTCCACGCGCTTCGGGTCGAACAAGCTGCTCGCGGACCTGGACGGGCGGTCGGTCCTCCAGCACGTGCTTGACGCGGTGGCGGCGGCGGGTCTGGGCGACGTGGTGTGCGTGCTCGGCCACGGGCACGAGGCGATCGAGGCCACGATCCGCTGGCGCGGGGAGCGCCGGGTCATCAACCCGAGACCCGAGGATGGCCTGGCCAGCTCACTGCGCGTCGGCCTCGACGCTGCCGCCCAGGACGACCGGGTCCAGGCCGTCCTCATCCTTCTGGGCGACCAGCCGTCGCTCCGGCCGGACGTGATCGCAGCCGTGATCGCGGCCGCCGGCGACACCGGCGTGCCGTTCGTGCGCGCCCGGTACGCGGACGACGCGGCCCCGAACCCGGTCCTGGTCCGCCGCCCGGGCTGGGCCCTGGCGGCTGGCCTCGAGGGCGATCGGGGCCTCGGCCCGCTCCTCGCGGCGAACCCGGAGCTCGTCTTCGCCGTCGACGTCGGGGGCGCGAACCCGGATGTCGACACCCCCGCCGACCTGGCGGCCCTCTCCTCTCCGGCGGCCCAGCGATGACCCCCCGAACGCCGGTCGCTGACCTTGAGGCCTCCTGGGCCGAGCGTGTCCGCGCGAACCGGGTGCAGGCGGAGCGGGTCCGCGAGACGGAGACCGGCGACCACTACGCACCGGTGTCCAACCTGTTCGTCGCAGACCCGCGCCGGACCGGCGAGCCCGCGCTCGACGCCCTGGTCGCCATGACCCGGCCCGACGACTCGTGGCTGGACATCGGCGCCGGGGCCGGTCGATACGCGCTGCCGCTGGCCCTGCGGGTGCGGGAGGTCGTGGCGGTCGAACCCTCGGGGGGCATGCGTCGAGCGCTGCGGGCCGGGATCGACGAGCACGGCATCGGCAATGTCCGCATCGTGCCCGGCACCTGGCCCGAGGCCCTCGACGAGTTGGGGCCGCCGCCGATCGTGGACGTGGCGCTCATCGCGCACGTGGGCTACGACATCGAGGCCATGGGCCCGTTCCTCGACGCGATGGAGGCCGCGGTCCGCCACCGATGCGTGGCGGTGATGACGGCCCACAGCCCGGCATCGGTCGCCGATCCGTTCTGGCCGCTCGTGCACGGCGAGGCGAGGTTCCCGCTGCCGGCGCTCCCGGAGCTGGTCGCCCTGCTTCGGGCTCGCGGCCGGCGCCCCCGAGTGGAGCACGTCGACCGCTCGCCGCGGACCTTCGACTCCGTTGAGGCCCTCACCGCGTTCCTGCGCCGCCAGCTGTTCATCGCGCCCGATGGCGAGAAGGACATCCACTTCCGCGCGATCCTCCCCGAGCACATCACCAACCGCGACGGCGGCTGGCGCCTGGCCGATGGTCCGGCGGGATCACTCGGCATCGTCACCTGGAACGTCCGGCAGACCTGACACGGCAGCACGCGCAGCACCACGGCCGCCTGGCACTGCGAAATGGTGCCGTCTGGCACGTCACCCCATTGACGACGGCGCTCTCGCGCGGAGATACTCCGCCCCTCGCACATCCCCGGCGTCGCCCCGAACCGTCACCTGCCGGCTCCCGGCGCCCCGCCGCACGTCCAGGCACACGTCGAGCCCGGCCAGCCTGTCGGGCCCGCCACGGTCCCGCGCCCCAGCGGGAGGAGGGAAGGCGCCGCATGATTCCCGCCCAGCTCGAGTACGTCCGTCCGGGGTCCCTGGACGAAGCGCTGCGGATCCTGCGGGACCGCGACGGGGAGGCGAAGGTCCTGTCGGGCGGGTACAGCCTGTTGCCGATGATCAAGCTCCGCCTCGCCCAGCCCGCCCTGCTCGTGGACATCCAGGCAATCGACGGCCTGGACGGGATCTCGGAGACCGATGACGAGTGGCGAATCGGCGGCCGAGCGACCCACCAGCAGATCCTGGAGCACGCCGCGCTGGTCGCGGCGCACCCGGTCATCGGTGACGCAGCAGCCGGCATCGGCGACCCCCAGGTCCGCAACTGGGGCACCATCGGCGGATCCTGTGCCCACGCGGACCCCTCGGCGGACTGGCCGGCCGTTGTGCTCGCCCTGCGCGGGTCCTTCGTCTGTCGCAGCGCCGGCGACGAGCGGGTGCTCCCGGCCCGCGGCTTCTTCCTCGACGCATTCCAGACGGCGATCGAGCCACCGAGGTCCTGACCGAGGTCCGGCTCCCGCGGGCAGTCCCGGGACAGGGCTCCGCCTACGTCAAGCTCGAGCGGCGGGCGGGCGACTTCGCCACGGTGGCGGTCGCGGCGACCCTCACGCTCGGCGCGGACGGACTCGTCTCGGGCGCGGGCATCGCGCTCACGGCGGTCGGTGATGCGCCCTTCGCCGCAACCGACGCCGAGGCGGTGCTCGTCGGGCACGTGCCGGACGAGGCAGCCTTCGCCGCGGCGGCGGCGGCTGCCGCCGGTCAGGCAAGACCGGTCGCCGACAGCCATGGCCCGGTCGACTACAAGCTGGCGATGGTCCGCGAGATCACGGTCCGCGCGCTTCGCCTTGCCGCAACCCGCGCGAACCGCGCCGGAGGGTCCCATCGATGACCACCCACATCCAGGTCACCGTCAACGGCGAGGTCCGCGAGGCGGACGTCGAGCCCCGCCTGCTGCTCGTCCACCTGCTGCGCGACGTGTTCGGCCTGACGGGCACCCACATCGGCTGCGACACGAGCAACTGCGGCGCCTGCACGGTCCACGTGAACGGCGAGAGTGCCAAGTCGTGCACGATGCTCGCCGTCCAGGCGGACGGCGCGGAGATCACCACGATCGAGGGCATGGAGCAGGGCGGCAAGCTCCACCCGCTCCAGCAGGCGTTCTGGGACCAGCACGGCCTCCAGTGCGGCTTCTGCACTCCGGGGATGATCATGCAGTCGGCGTGGCTGCTGGAGCAGAACCCGGATCCCTCGGACCAGGAGATCCGCGAGGGGATCTCCGGCAACCTGTGCCGCTGCACTGGCTACGTGAACATCGTCAAGGCCATCCAGCAGGCCGCCGCCGAGCTCCGGTCGGAGACGGCCGCGGGCACCGGCGCGGCATCCGCCTGACGGCGAGGAGACGACGATGACGCTGGAAGCGCAGAAGCCCACCACCACCGAGGAAGTCGGCGGGATGGGCCACTCCATGAAGCGCAAGGAGGACCCGCGCTTCATCCGCGGCCAGGGCGAGTACATCGACGACGTCAACCTGCCCGAGATGGTCTGGATGGACATCGTCCGCAGCCCGTACGCCCACGCGAAGATCAAGTCCATCGACGCCACCGAGGCCCTGGCGATCCCGGGCGTCCTCGCGGTGATCACCGGCAAGGACCTCGAGAAGGCCGGCCTGCACTGGATGCCGACCCTCGCCGGCGACAAGCAGATGGTGCTGCCGGTCGACAAGGTCATGTACCAGGCGCAGGAGGTCGCGGCGGTCATCGCCGAGACCCGCTACCAGGCCGCCGACGGCATCGCGGCGGTCTACGTGGACTACGAGCCGCTGCCGGTGGTCGTGGACCCGTTCAAGGCGCTCGAGGCCGATGCGCCGGTGCTCCGTCCCGACCGCGGCCCGGACAAGCAGAACAACCACATCTGGCACTGGGAGTCCGGCGACCGCAGCGCGACCGATGCCGCCCTGGCGGCGTCCGACCGGATCGTCCCCATCGATGTCTACATCCCGCGCATCCACGTCGCCTCGATCGAGACCTGCGGCTGCGTCGCGGACTGGGACCCCGTCCGCGCCCACCTCGACTTCCACGTGACGAGCCAGGCGCCGCACGTCTACCGCACGGTCATCGCCTCGTGTCGGGCATCCCGGAGTCGACGATCCGGGTCAAGACCCACGACATCGGCGGCGGCTTCGGCGGCAAGGTGCCGGTCTACCCGGGCTACGTCATCGCGGTCGTGGCCTCGCTGACGCTCGGCAGCCCGGTCAAGTGGATCGAGGACCGCTCCGAGAACCTCCAGGCCGACTCGTTCGCCCGGGACTACCACATCCACGCCGAGCTCGGCCGCCAGGAGACGGCAAGATCACCGGCCTGCGGGTCAAGACCCTCGCCGACCACGGCTACACGGACGCCGCCGCGGACCCGTCCAAGTTCCCGGCCGGCCTGTTCAACGTGATCACCGGCTCCTACGACATGCCCGCAGGCGTTCGTCGAGGTCGACGGCGTCTACACCAACAAGCCGCCCGGCGGCGTCGCCTACCGCTGCTCGTTCCGGGTGACCGAGGCGGTCCACACGATCGAGCGCATGGTCGACGAGGCCGCGCGCCAGATCGGCATGGACCCGGCCGCGTTCCGGATGAAGAACTTCATCCGCAAGGACCAGTTCCCGTACAAGACGCCCACCGGCTGGGAGTACGACTCGGGCGACTACCACGCCGCGCTCCAGAAGGCGCTGGACACGATCGGCTACGACGACCTGCGCAAGGAGCAGGCGGAGAAGCGCGCCCGCGGCGAGCTCATGGGCATCGGCATCTCGTCGTTCACCGAGATCGTCGGCGCCGGGCCCTCGCACGACTTCGACATCATCGGCATCAAGATGTTCGACTCGGCCGAGATCCGCGTCCACCCGACCGGCACGGCGATCCTGCGGCTCGGCGTCCAGAGCCAGGGCCAGGGCCACGAGACGACGTTCGCCCAGATCGTCGCCGAGGAGCTGGGCATCCCGATGTCCAAGGTCAAGGTCGAGGAGGGCGACACGGACACCGCGCCCTACGGCCTCGGGACGTACGCGTCGCGCTCCACGCCGACCGCCGGCGCGGCGACGGCGATCGCGGCCCGCAAGATCCGGGAGAAGACGCGCCTCCTCGCCGCCCACCTGCTCGAGTGCTCGCCCGACGACCTCGAGTGGACGCCCGGCAAGTTCAGCGTCAAGGGCTCGCCGGACCGGGTCAAGACCATCGAGGAGATCGCCTTCGCGGCCTACACCAACCATCCCCAGGGCATGGAGGCCGGCCTCGAGGCGATCGACTACTACGACCCGCCCAACCTGACCTTCCCGTTCGGCACCTACATCTGCGTCGTCGACATCGACAAGGGCACGGGCCAGGTCAAGATCCGCCGCTTCGTGGCGATCGACGACTGCGGCAACATCATCAACCCGATGATCGTGGACGGGCAGATCCACGGCGGGCTGACGATGGGGCTCGCGCCGTCGCTGTACGAGGAGATCACGTACGACGAGAACGGCAACAACCTGGCCGGCACGTTCATGGACTACCTGCTGCCGACGGCGATGGAGACGCCGGCCTGGGAGACCGGCAAGACGATCACGCCATCGCCGCACCACCCGCTCGGCGCCAAGGGGGTGGGCGAGTCGGCCACCGTCGGCGCCCCGCCGGCCATCGCCAACGCCGTCGTGGACGCGCTTGCCCACCTCGGCGTGACCAACATCGACATCCCGATCACGCCCCAGAAGGTCTGGCGCATCCTCACGAGAAGGGCGTGGTGTAGCGCGGTGCCGGGGCGCAGCCTGCTCCGCCGGCAGGCGGAGCTCGAGACGGCCGGGGCGGTGTTCGCGACGGCCACGGTCGTCGCCGTGCACCGCCCGACGTCGGCGAAGCCGGGATCGCGCGGGATCATCCACCCGGACGGAACGATCGAGGGCTGGGTCGGGGGATCCTGCGCCCAGCCCGTGGTGGTCCGCGAGGCGCTGCGTTCCCTCCAGGACGGGCAGCCGCGACTGCTTCGGCTCTCGAAGGACGCCCCCGCCGAGGGCCGGCGTGGCGACGGGATCGTCGAGCTGGTCATGACCTGTCACTCCGGGGGAACGCTGGAGATCTACGTGGAACCCCATCTCCCGGCTCCGGCCCTGTGGGTTGCCGGAACCACGCCGATCGCCACGGCGCTGGCGGCGCTCGCCTCTGCGACGGGCTGGCGCGTCACCGTGTTCGACCCGGTGGCCGATCCGGACGCCTTCCCGGGCTCGGAGCGCGTCCTCCGCGAGGCCGGTCTCCGGATCATCGATCCCGACACGAGCCCGTATGTGATCGTCGCGACGCAGGGGATCTGGGACGAGGAGGCGGTCCAGCGGGCCCTCCAGCGGGACCGGGTGTCGTACGTGGGCCTGATCGCCTCGCCGACCAGGGCGGCCGTGGTCCGCGCCTGGCTCCGGGACGAGGGACATGGCCGAGGAGCGCGTCGCGGCCCTCCGGGCGCCGGCGGGCCTGGACATCGGGGCCGAGACGGCCGAGGAGGTCGCCATCTCGATCCTCGCCGAGCTGGTCCAGGTGCGGCGGGGCCGCGCCCCGTTCGTGGCCATGCCAGGCCCGGCAACCCTTGCCGGGCTCGCGGATGCCGCGGCCGAGTCGGAGCCCGCTCGCGACGAGATCGTCCTGGTGGATCCGGTCTGCGGGATGACCGTGGATCGGGCGAACGCCCGCCACCTCGCCGAGCACGAGGGTGTCATCTACGCCTTCTGCCGCATGGGCTGCCGGACGGCCTTCATCCGGGAGCCGGGCGCATATCTCGGTGCCGCCACTCCCGTCGACGCCTGATCAACCCCAGCGGAGACCCCGATGCAGTTCCAGGGCACCGTCCAGATCGAAGCGCCGCGTGAGCGGGTGTGGACCTTCCTCATGGATCCCGAACAGGTCGGCGGATGCGGCCCGGGCGTGGAATCCATCGAGGTGATCGACGGCGATCACTTCAAGGCGAAGGCGAAGGTCGGGGTCGGGTTCATCTCGGCGAGGTTCGTGGTCGAGATGACCGTCGCCGAGCGCAGCGAGCCGGACCTCGCGGTGCTCAAGGCCCATGGCCAGGCTCCGGGGTCCGCGGTGGACGCGACGGCCAGCATGCGGCTCGCGGGGCCGCCCGAGGGACCGACCACCATGGACTGGTCGGCCGACGTGACGATCTCGGGAACGCTCGCCTCGGTGGGTGCGCGCATGATCGAGGGCACGGCCAACAAGATGATCGGCCAGACCTTCGACTGCGTCCGCGCCAAGCTCGAGGCCGGCTGAAGCCCAGTTCGGCCGGCCGGACACCCCCGGTCGAGGTCAGCGGCAGTCGGACGGACGATCAGCCGTCACGGGTGACGATCCAGTGGGAGGTGTGCTCGAGCGCCTCCTGAACCGTGCGCCCCACCTCCACGCGGGCTTCTGGATAGCCCGCCTCACGCAGCAGGTGCTGGACCTGTGCGCCTGCCGCGTCGCCATCAGCGATGTCGCTCGCGTGGACTTCATCCCTGGCGTGCTCGAATGCCTTCACGAACACCGGGTCGTCCCACGGGGTGATCCGGGCCTTGATGTTCATCGCGGTCGACATGGGCGGTCACCTCCAGTCCTGAGTGTGCCCCCCTCCGGCCGGTGGTGCCAGAGCCGGACGTCCCCGAACGCCGTGCAGCGGGCCAGGCGTGCGACACTCGGGGTCATGGAGCACATCCACGCCGTCATCGGGCCGCTCGCGACCAACGTGTATATCCTCGCCGATCCACGGACGCGGGAGGCGATCGCGATCGACACGGCCACCCCCAGCCTGGCCTGGATCGCAGGCCAGCTCGAGGACCGGTCCTGGACCCTCAAGCTGATCGTCAGCACCCACGGCCACTGGGACCACGTGGGGGACAACGCCGCGGTCGCGGCACACACGGGCGCCGACATCGCCGTCCACCCCGACGATGCCTACCGGCTCATCAAGCCGGAGCCGCTCTACGCCCCGTTCGAGATTGTGCCGTCCGTTCCGGCCGTGGAGCTCGCGGAGGGCGGCGAGATCCGGTTCGGGGAGATCCGTCTCCGGGTGCTGCACACGCCTGGCCACACGGAGGGCTCGGTGTGTCTGCGTGATGACGAGGAGGGCCTGCTGTTCAGCGGCGACACGCTGTTTCCTGGCGGATGGGGACGGGTGGACTTCCCGGGCGGATCGGCGGAGGCAATGGCCGCCTCGATCTCGCGCCTGAGCGGCCTCGACGATCGTTTCAGGGTGCTGCCCGGCCACGGCGCGGCGACCACGATCGGGTCTGAACGGGCCTGGATGGACCTCGTCCGGGACCGGGGCCGGCTGCCGTTCTGACGGCCGCCTGCCTGCGCGGGCGCGCGGTACAGCGAGTCCGGACGGCTCGAACGCGTCACCCCTCCGGGCCGGCCGATCGCCAGCCGCCGTGGGCTGGACCGTCCAACGGTCGGCCATACGCCTCCCAGCGCCGCACGACCGTGAACCCCAGGCCGTCGTAGAGCTGGACCGCACCGGTGGGGTTCGCTCCATCCACGCCCAGCCACGCCTCGTCCATGCCTCGCTCGCGGAGGACGCGGAACGAGGCGGCGCACAGGGCTTTGGCCAGCCCGCGGCCACGCCACGGCCTGCGGACCGAGACGTGCTCGAGCCATGCGCGGCGGATGCCGAGCTGCTCGTTCTCGGCCCGATAGATGGCGTTCATCACGACCCCCGCGACCCGATCGCCGTCCCATGCGACGCACCACAGCGAGGTGTCCACCTCGGGTCCCTCGAAGCGCACGGCGAAATCGGCTTCCTCCGGTGGACGATGGCCCCAGTGGTCCTCGAAGGCCTCGTTGTCGGCATCGAAGATCGCGTGGTGCTGGTCGGCGACGACGGGACGCAGTTCGATGCCGTCGGGCAGCGGGCGCGCCGGCAGCTCCCCCGTCAGGAAGCGGCGCATCTCGAACCCGTACCGGATCGGAACGAATCCCTCCGCCCGCAGCAGGGCGATGGCTCCCGGCTCCTGCTCCATCGCGTACGACCGCAGCTCCCGCCGACCGGGTCGGGGATCGCCGGCGAGCTCGGCGGCCAGGCGATCCCGGTTCGTCCGGGCCAGCACCGTGCCGATCCCGCGGCGCCGGTGGTCCGGGTGGACGTCACCCCAGCCCTCGCCGACCAGCAGGCCGTCGCGCACCACGCGGTATCCGAACGCGAACGCGACGACCTTCCCTTCGAACTCGGCGAGGAGGACGTCCCGGGTGAGCCGGAAGCTGTCCGAATCCGGGTGTTCGGCAGCCAGCGTCTCCCCCGTCTGGACCTCGTCGAGGCCGTCCGTCCGCCTCGCGGCATTCTGGACCTCGGCGATGACCTGCCAGTCGGCCGTTGTCGCGTGGCGTAGCGTCAGGCCCTCGACGGGTGGAGCGCCTGG
Source organism: uncultured Chloroflexia bacterium (assembly GCA_963788375.1). Classification (GTDB taxonomy): domain Bacteria; phylum Chloroflexota; class Limnocylindria; order Limnocylindrales; family CSP1-4; genus CAIXZV01. The sequence goes on along the minus strand of CAWBGT010000001.1, from coordinate 724,125 downwards.
CATGAGGCTGGCGGCCGCGCCGGCGTCCGTGGTCGTCATGATCGTGTGTCCTCGACCCCGAAGGGCTTGCGATAGGCAGTGCTCCCGGACACCTTGCGGAACCCGCACGACTCGTACAGGGCGAGCGCCCGGTTGTGATTGTCGGTGTCGACGCCGAGGTAGGCGGAGGACGCACCCTCGTCGCGCAGGAGCTCCAGGCTGCGGGCGATCGCGGCCCTCGCGAGCCCACGGCGGCGGTGATCCGGGTGCGTCGCGACGCCGTCGAGCAATCCCCGCAGCGTACCGTCGGGCCTGGTCTCGAGGATGTTGCACACGACGGCGGCCGGACGTTCGCCGGCCCAGGCGACAACCACGAGGTCGCGACGGAACCTCGGATCCTCGATCCACTCCTCGATCCGGTGATCGTCGGCCTCGTACTCGCCCCAGTGCTCGGCGAACCCCTCGACCAGCATCTGGTGGACGGCAGGAAGCTCCGCCTCGTCGGGGAGGCGCAGTTCATAGCCCTCCCCGAGCACGGCGGCCGGGAGGTCGTCCATGTCCGGCCGCAGCATCTCTGCGTCCCAGCGGACCGCGGTGTAGCCCAGGCTCTCGAGGGCATCCACGAGCTCCCTGTCGCCATGGAACGCGTAGTTGGCGAAGTGCGCAACCCGGTCGCTCGGGTGCTCCCGGGCCAAGTCACGTGATCGCGCTTCGCCCCAGCGGATGAACGCGGCCGCGATGCCAAGTCCCCAGGCGGCGGGATCGACCACCGCCGCGAGGTCGTAGAATTCGATCACCGGCGGCAAGGTCGTGCCACTCCGCACGGGCGTAGCCCACCGTCACGCCATCGCGCTCGGCCAGGATGCAGTCCATCGCCGGGTCGGAGTTGACGAGGTGGGTGTAGTGGTGGCGCATCGCCTCCACGTCGATCGGCTCGAGCACGCCAACGCGGGTGCGCAGGGCGGCGTTCGCCACCGCCATGCCGGCCAGGTCCTCCAGGCCGTCCCAGCGCCGGAAGCCGAGATCGGGGCCCGGCTGGGGGAGGGGCGTCTCTGTTGTGGGCGTGATCATGCGTGGTCCTCCGTGCCGGACAGGGGCTTGCGGTACGAGATGCTGGTCGAGACCACGACGAAGCCGCACGCCTCGTAGAGGGCGAGCGCCCGGTGGCTGTTGTCGGTATCCACGCCGAGGTACGCGGTCGTGGCGCCCTCCGCGCGCAGGAGTGCGAGTCCCCGGGCCATCGCGGCCCTCGCGAGGCCCCGGCGCCGGTGGTCCGGGTGCGTGGCGAGGCCTTCCAGGATCCCGCGGACGGAGCCGTCCGGAAGGTTCTCAACCGTGGTCGAGAGGACGGCTGCGGGCTGGACGCCATGGAATGCGACCACGACGAGATCGCGGCGGAAGAGGGGATCCTCGATCCACTCCTCCAGGCCGTTGGCGGCGCCTTCCCATTCGCCCCAGTGCTCCCTCGACGCGTCGACGGTCATCTCGTGGACCGCCCGGAGCTCCCAGGGCTCGGGCGCCCGGAGCTCATAGCCCTCCGGGACGACCACGGCCGGCAGGTCCTCCATGTCCGGGCGCAGCATCTCCGCGTCCCAGCGCACCGCATCGAAGCCGAGGGACTCGAGGGCCGCCCCGAGCACCACGTCGCCACCGATGACGTAGCACGAGAGGTGCGAACGCCGGCCCGTGGGGTGCTCGAGCGCGATCTCTTGCGAACGGACCTCGCCCCAGCCGATCATCGCCTCCGTGAGCCCGAGTCCCCAGGCGGACGGCTCGACGACGGCGGTCAGGTCGTAGGTCCGGTCGCCATCGGCCAGGTCGTGCCACTCCACCCGGGCGAAGCCGCAGACGGTCCCGGATCGCTCGGCCACGATGCAGTCCGTCGAAGGGTCCGAGTTGACGAGATGCGTGTAGGCGTGGAGCAGGCCGTCGACGTCAACGGGTTCCGGAAGCCCGATGTGGCTGCGGAGCCGCGCGTTTGCCACGGCCATGCCCGGAATGTCCCCGTGGCCACGCCAGCGGCGGAAGGCCGCGCCGGTCCCGGCCGGTGCGATCGGGGGCGGCGCGACTGGCGCCGGTGCGCTCCCCAGCGGCGCGCTCTCGAGACCGGTCATCGGTCGCTCCCGTACTTCTGCTTCATGGCCATGTTGGCGGATGCCGTGATGGCCTTCCATCGCCGGCGTTCTGCGGCCCGGAGGAGGGGATCGCCCTGGCGGGCGACGTGGGCCGCTTCCTTCTCCAGCTTGCGATGGCTGGCGAACCGCTCGCCCGACAGGCGGCCGTCCAGCAGGGCCGCCCGGACCTCGCAGCCCGGCTCGGTCGCGTGACGGCAGTCTCCGAAGCGGCAGGCCGCCGCGAGCTCGGCGACGTCAGCAAACGCGGACTCGATGCCTTCGGATGCGCCGGCGACGCCCAGGGAGCGGATCCCCGGGGTGTCGATCAGGAGTGCGCCGCCCGGCATCCGCAGCAGCTCCCGGTGCGTGGTGGTGTGGCGGCCACGCGAGTCGTCCTCGCGCACCGCGCTCGTCCGCTGCCGCTCGTAGCCCAGCAGCGCGTTCACGAGTGTGGACTTGCCCACGCCCGACGAGCCCAACACGACCGCGGTGCTGCCCTGCCGGAGATGGTCCGTCGCGATGCCGGCCACCCCCTCGCCGGTGAGGGCGGAGAGCACCCGCACGTCAACGCCGGGCGCCACCGCCTCCGCGGCAAGCCGCAGCCCGACCAGGTCCGCCGCCACGTCGGCCTTGTTGAGCAGGATGACGGGGGTGGTGCCGCCGCTCCAGGCCACCGCCAGGTAACGCTCGATACGGCGCAGGTTGAAGTCGCCGTCAAGGCCCGCCACCACGAGGGCCACGTCCACGTTGGCGGCCAGGACCTGGTCGCCCGCGAGCGTCGGGCCACGGTGGTCCTCGCCCGTGCTGCGGCGGAAGGCGCTGCGACGGGGCAGGACGGCATGGATCACCGTGGCGCTCGCGCCGTCCGACCGGGTCGCCGCGACCCAGTCGCCGACGGCGGGCAGGTCACGCGGACCCAGCGCTTCGTGGCGGAGGCGGCCTGAGACCACCGCGTCCTGGTCGCCATCGGGCGTGGCCAGCACCCAGGAATCGCGGTGGGCGGCGACGACCCGGGCGGGTCGCCTCCCTGCCGCGTCGAATGGCGCGAAGGCGGCGGCCCAGCCGGGGTCCCAGCCAAGATCGTCGAGGGCCGCGGGAGCCGCGACCCTGATCGGGTTGTCCATCGTCAGCCCACCCGCTTGAGCTTGCCGGTGCGCTTCGCGTAGCGTTCCGCGCGGCCGAACGCCCACAGGCCCGTGGGGATGAGCACGATGCCCAGGACGAGGAGCGGCACGATGTCCCCGACGAGGGCGCTCAGCGGCATCCCGTCAAGGATTCCCGCCCGCACGCCGTCGAGCACGTAGGTTGCCGGCGACAGCCTGGACAGCGCCTGCATCCATTCGGGCAGCACCTCGACCGGGTAGTAGACCCCGGATACGAGGAGCAGGCACGACTGCAGGACGAAGGTCATCTGCGCCCCACGCTCCACGTAGAGGAGGGGCAGGATGGCGGCCATCATCCCGATGCCCACGAAGCTGAACGAGCCGAGCAGCACGAAGACGGCCGCGGTCGACAGGTTCGTCACGTCCAGGTCGAGCTGGCGGTAGAACAGCATGAGGACCACGAGCATGGCGGCGGTGTGCACCAGGCCATAGCCCATCGCGTAGACGCAGGAGCCCAGGAGCTGGGTCCAGCGCCGGACCGGCGCCATGAACGTGTACTCGAGCGTGCCCTCCCACCGCTCCACCGCGATCGTCTCGGCGATCCAGGAGAAGACGACGGACAGGTAGTTCCAGAAGACCGCGCCGATGATGAGGGTGAGCAGCAGCCGCTCGTTGCCCTCCGCAGCGCCGATCAGGCTGATCGAGAGGGCGCCCGCGACGGAGTAGACGAGGAAGGCGAGCTCCCACCCCCAGTAGCGGCGGGTGAGGAAGAAGTTGCGTTCGACGAAGGCGTACGACGCCTTCAGCTCGTGCGCGACGAGAGCCACCGGAGGGCTCCTTTCGAGGTGTCACCCCCGGGTCCGGTTGTCCGGACCCGGGGTGCGTGGGTGGGGGTCATCCCTGCCACGCGGGGGTGGTCGTGGTGTCGCCGCCGACGCGCCGGCCGAGCCGCACGAGCGACTCGCCGACCCGGCGGCGGATCGACCGCTCGACCCTGATGGCCGAGCGGTCGGCCTCGCGGAGCACCCGCTGGAACGACTGGCGCTCCTGGACGTCCGCGAGCCGGAGCTCGATGTGATGCAAGTGAGTGTCCTTTCGGAAGGTGGAGTGAAGCCTGTTGGTCGTGGTTGACCGGGTGGTCATCGCGGCACCTCCTTTCGAGATGTCAGTCGGGTGTGTCGGCGTCCTCCTCGACGTCCTCGTCGAGGGATCTGCCGGTGTAGGTCATGAAGACGGCCTCGAGCGTCGCGGGCTGTCCGTGACGCTCGGCGACCAGGCGCTTGAGCCCCTCGGGCGTGTCCTCTGCGACCACGCGACCCCCGTCGAGGATCGTGATCCGGTCACAGAGGCGCTCCGCCTCCGCCAGGTCGTGCGTGGTGAGGACGATCGTGGCGCCGTGCGCCGCGTTGACCTCTTCCACGTAGGCCTGGACATCGAGCTTGCTGCGCGGGTCGAGGCCCGTGGTCGGCTCGTCGAGGAGCAGGAGGGTCGGGCTCGTCAGCAGCGCTCGCGCGATCGCGACCTTCTGCTGCATCCCCCGGCTCATCTGCTCCACGGGCCGGCCGAGGCGGCTCTCCGCGATGCCGAGCCGGGCAAGGATCTCCGTCGCCTGCCGCTTCGCCTTGCCGGCGTCGAGGCCGTAGAGGCGGGCGGCGAACAGCAGGTTCTCCATGGGGCTCAGCTTCTTGAAGAAGGCCGCATCGACCGACACGCGGTTGATGAGCCGCTTGACCGCGAGCTCGTCACGCTCGATGTCGAGGCCGAACACCTCCACCCGTCCCTCGTCCAGGGTCAGCAGACCCGACACGAGGCGGATGAGGGTCGACTTGCCGGAGCCGTTGGCGCCCAGGATCCCGTGGATCGTGCCTCGCTCCAGGCGGAGCGAGACGTCGTCGATCGCGAGGACCGGGGGCTTGCGCCGGTCGATGTTGAAGCGCTTGGTGACGTGCTCGACGAGCAAGGCCGGCGGTCCGGCCGGGGTCCTGGGCTCGAGGGTCGTGCCCTCGCCGTCCGGACCGGCCGGGATCCGCGCGACGGGCTCGAGGCCTGCCTCGCGGGCCGGCAGCGGGCTCGACGTCGGAGTGGTCGTCTTCGGTTCGGGTGCGAGGGTGGTGGTCACGGGACCCTCCTGCGTGGATGGATGGCTTCGGGTTGTGAGCCGGTCCGCGGGATCCCAGGCATGGGACGAGCCGCGGGCCCGGTGTTCCGGGGGGCCTGCGGCTCGGGGTCGTGCGACGCGATGCGTCTGCACAAAGAAAAGAGCCGGGGCCCGGTGGCCCACGGCTCGGTGGTCGCTCCTGGGGCGCTACGCCCCGCGTCCTACCTGCTGGTGGGCACACCTCTCCCGCTGACGGCGCCGAGGGCAACCGCCTTGCGCGGGTGGAAAGCTGCGTTCTGCACCATGTGGCGTACCGCCTCCGGTTGTAGGACGTGTCGGGCGACCTGCTCGACCGGCGCGGATACTACGCCCGCCCCGGCGGCGACGTCAACCCCAATCTTGACGGGACGGTTCCGACGTACCGTGTGCCCATGAAGCCATCGATGGCGAGCCCGTCGATCTCGACCGGTGCGCCCCGGACTCCTGGTCTCGCGGTGCGGCTTGGTGCCCGAGTGCTGGTACTCGTCGTCCTTCTGTTCGGCGTCGCTGCCTGCGCCGGATCGGCGGCAACCCAATCCCCCCGGCCGACCGTCGACCCGGCCGGAACGTGGCTCCGGGCAGTCACCTCGCGGGCAGTCCCGCCTGCGAACCGCTTTGCGATCGGCCCGACAGCCGTGATCACCGCCGACGGCACCTATGTGACCGCCGCGCGGACCGATGCCTCCGGAACGGGGTCGCTCCTCCCGGACCTCGTCGCGCGCTCCATCTCGGACGCCGGGCGCGACGCCATCGTCGGGGAGGCGGGGCGCCTGGGCCTCCTCGGCGGCAAGACCGACTTCCGGGGCGTGGGTGCGATGCCCGGCAGCGCCATCGGACGCCTCCAGCTCACCGTCGATGGAGCCCGAGTCACGTTCATCGGAGAGCCGGACGCCCAGCTGCTCTGCATCGCCGCTCCGTGCGACCCGCTTCCCGGAACCCCAGAAGCATTCGGCGAGTTGTGGCGGATGCTCGCCGACCCTGCGGCGTGGCTGGGCGCGGACCTCGGGCCCGAGGCGCCCTTCGTGGCGGAGTCGTACGCGGTCCTCGTGGGGCCGGCCGGCGCCGCGGACCAGGCTGAGGGCGTGCAGGAGTGGCCGCTCGACACCACGCTCGCGACATTTGGCGACCCCGTGGGCAATGGCGCGCTCCGGTGCGGGATCGTCGCCGGCGCGGACGCGGACACCCTGCGCCCCGCGCTCGAGACCGCGACCCGGCAGACCCAGTGGGTCGAGGGGGCGTCCACCAACGATTTCTTCAGCCTGGTGGTCCGCCCGATCGTGTCCGGAGAGGACCCCTGTGGCGAGACCATCGGCGGCGGCTGACACGGGACCGATGGGGAACCGGTCGCCGACCCATGGCGTCTGCCCGATGTCCAACGAGTGAGGGGCCCCGTGATCACAACCCGCCTGCTGTCATCGCTGACGCCCGCACCTCGCCGTACCGCCCCCATCCTCCTGGCTGTGCTGGTCGCCGCCTGCGGGGCTGGCCCGGCCTCGAGCACCCGTCCGCCCGTCGAGCCGACACCCGTCATCGCCCAACCGTCCCCGGACACGGCCGGTGGGTACTGGCTCCGCATGAGGACCTCCCAGGCGATCCCGCCGGTCAACCTGTTCGCGGTCCAGCCGACGGCGGTCATCACCGGCGACGGGCAGTACCTCGTGCAGGGCGCCGTCCCGGCGATCTTCCCCGGGCCGCTGATCGTGCCGCTGTTCGGTCGCCAGCTGAGCGAGGTGGGCCGCGCCCAGATCCTCGCCTGGGCCGATGATCTCGGCCTGCTCTCGGGCCAGGCTGACTACACTGGGTCCGACGGGCTTGCGGGCGGGATCACCGGCCAGATCGAGCTGACGGTCGACGGGCGCATCATCACGCTGACCGGCCCGCCCGATGCGGCGGCCCCAGATCCAGAGCCGGGCTCTGCACAGGCATTCGGCGAGCTGTGGCGGCGGATCGCAGACCTTCCCCAGACCCTTCCAGCCGCGCTCGGACCGGAGGTACCGTACGGACCGACGGCCTACGCGATCCTCGTGGGGGCCCCACCCGAACCCCAGGCCGGACTGCCCCAGCCCATTGCCGACTGGCCTCTCGACACGCCCATGGCGACGTTCGGCGGTCCCGTTGCCAACGGCACCGCGCGCTGCGGCCTGGTGGAAGGCGAGGAAGCCGCGATCCTGCAGCCGGCCCTCCTCCAGGCGAACCAGCTGACGCAGTGGGTGCAGGACCCGGAGACCAGCGCTACCTTCGGCCTCACGGTCCGGCCGATCGTGGCCGGTGAGAACCCGTGCCGGGAGATCTTCGGACCCGGCTGATCCGGGGCCTCAGGGGGCGCGCCGCATCACCACTCGAGGTCGCCCGCCACCCGCCTTCGACGTCGTAGGGGCCACCAGCTCGAACCCGGCTCGCTCGAACATCCCGCTCGTCCCCGTGTAGGCGCCGGCCGACGGCATCCGCTCGCCGCCCGTCTCGACCGGGAACCCCTCGAGGGTCTGCGCTCCGTGCGCTCGCGCATACTCGACCGCGGCCCGGAGGAGTGCGTCACCCACGCCGCGACCACGGTCCGTGCGGGCCACGACGAAGCAGTTGATCGACCAGACCGCGTCACCCGGTAGCTGGGGGAGGGTCCGAGAGCGGGCGAGCCGCGGGAAGTCCTCGCGAGGGCCCAGGCCCACCCAGCCGATGGCCACGCCCTCGTGCATCGCGACCAGTCCAGGAGCCGGCTCGGTCCCGATCAGTGACTCGAGATCCGCCCGGTTGTCGGCTGGCGTGGTGTTCGTCCAGTTGGCGCCCGGTTTGCGCCAGTACTGGCACCAGCACCACTTCGGATCGCCGCCCGCGGAGAAGAGCTCGACGAGGGCGGGCCAGAGGGCAGGAGAGGCGGGCACGATCTCCATCGGCTGAACAGTAGCGCCACCGGTTGCCCGCTGGCCCTGCCGATCGGCAAGACGCTGGCTCAGCGATCCCGGTAGCGCGCCAGCGCGGCTGCTCGTCGCGTGGACCGCGGAAGATGCTGATCATCCAGGCGAGGCCGACGATCGCGGCGACAACGCCGGCGAGGCTTGCCACGACGCGATCTGGGAACCCGAGGACCGAGGACTCCGGGCCGAACACCGGCGACTCTGCCAGCATCAGCGTGAGCGCCAGCGCGACCTCGATGACGGCCGCGACGAAGCCTACGACCAGCAGGATGCGAGTCGGCCAGTAGGCGGGCGCTCGCTGCTCGTCCATGGCGGCATCGTAAACCTGGCGCGACAGGTGCGTTGCCCTGGGGCGAGCTCGTCCATCAAGGCGAGTTTCGGGGCTCCGGAAGTCCTAACGCAGCGCGTCGATCGAGACGGTCTCGACGATCCCATCGACACTCCGGGCCAGGTCCGCGTCCAGGGTCACGAGGGCGTCTGCCTGGAGCTGCGTGAGCGCCACGTACTCGGCGTTGTAGGTCGAGGCCCACCCCAGCTGCTCCGCCAGGTCCCATGCCCGTCGGCGGAGCACGCCGTCGCCCAGGAGCCTGATCGGCAGCCGTCCGATCCAGGCGAGCCGGTCCCTGCGCGACGTCGGCCGGGATCTCGCCCCGGGCGACGGCCTCGTGCAGGGCCGACAGCGTCTGCGATCGAAGCAGCGTCGGTGCGAGGAGCTGGTGCTCGGCCGCGACCTCGACGCCCGCGGCGGCCAGGTGGAGAGCGGCACCGGCGTCGACGACGAACCGGGTCATGGTGGTCCTCCGGCGGGTGGGTGTCGAGGAACGCTACAGCATGACCTCGCCCCCGTCACCGACCGGCGCGGCGCGGCGTCACTACCTCCACGGGATGTCCGCGTCGCCTATGCTGGGGCAGGACACCATCACCTGCAGGAGGGATCCGCAAAATGAAGCGTCGCCTGGGCATCGGCACCGTATTCGCGACGATGATCGTGCTGGTCCTGGCGGGCTGTGGCGGATCCGACGCGTCCCCCTCGATCGACCCGCCGGCCTCCGTCGCGCCGGCCACGCAGGCTCCGGTGGCTCCGACGACCGCCCCGACCCTGGCTCCCGAGGAGACGGTGGCGATCACGACGTCGGCGACGATGATCGCCCAGTGTGGAGGCGTAGGCGTGCGCATGACTCCGGCGGCGGACGGCGAGCTCCTGGTGCGGGTCAAGGCGGGCACGAAGGTGCGAGTCGCGGAGACGGTCACCGGCGACGCTTATACGGCTGGCGCCTGCGGCGACAGCGGCGATGGCTGGATCAAGATCGATCGCATCAACGGGAAGTCCGTGAAGTCGCTCTACGGCCAGAAGTTCGGCTACGCGGCGGCCGGCTTCTTCCAGTAGGGCCGCGTTCTCCCTCGGCCGGCCCCCCGTAGCGGGCGTCAGTCCTCAGCGCGCGGCGATCGCGGCGATCTCCACCCTGTAGTCCGGCGACGCCAGCCGTGCTTCGACGGTGGCGCGGGCAGGCAGGTTGGCCATGTCCACCCACTCGTCCCAGGCGGCGTTCATCTCGTCGAAGGTGTCGATGTCGGCCAGCCAGACGTTGACCATCAGCAGTCTCGCCTTGTCGGACCCCGCGGCCGCCAGGTGGGCATCGATCTGCGTGAGGATGTCGCGGGTCTGGTCGTAGACGCCGGCCTTCGGGTCGGAGCCGACGTGGCCGGCGAGGTAGACGGTGTCGCCGTGGACGACCACCTCGGCGAAGCGGCGGCCGGGATCGATACGGGTGACGGTCACGGAGTCCTCCTGCTGGGTTGGTCCATGGTTGCACGGCCGGGGACGCCCGCGCCCCGAACCGGTAGCCTCTGGTCCGTGAGCGATACGAGCCCGATCCGGGACCTCCTGCGCGGCACCGTGCTCGACGCGGAGCTGGCGGCGCTGCTGTGGCTCATGGTCGAAGCACGGACCCCCGTGGTCGCGGTGGGGGAGTCGACCGTGGCGTGCGACCGCCTGATCGACGCACTGAGGAGTCTGCTGCCCGAGGGAGCCCGCCTGGCTGTCGTCGCGGACGGCGACGACTTCGCGTGGCTGCCCGAGGCGCCCGAGCTGGGCTGGCGCAGTGAACAGCTATCGCCCGATCCGACGGCCCGTCGTGGGGTCACCTCGGCCGATGGCGTCCTCATCGCCCGCGGACTCGGCGCGGCGGACGGGGTCGCAGGAACGCAGGCCAGGGTCGTGGTGCGGGCGGTCGCCTTGGGTTACGGGCTGCTGGCGACCATGGAGGGTGCGAGCCTGGAGGACGCGCTCAATACGCTGAATGCCCCGGATGTCGGGACGGACGCCGACGAGCGTTCCCGGTTGGGTGTCGTCCTCGTCGTCGGGGCGGAGGGCGGCATCGACCGGATCCTGGCCGCCCACTACATCCGTCCCGTCGCGCTCGACACGCACGGGCACATTCAGCGCCAAGCGCCGGCCGTCCTCGCGACGTGGAATGACCGGGCACAGCAGTACGACCACTTCGCCTGGGGCCTGGCTGCCGACCTCGCCGGGCGGGCGGGGCTGCGTCCGGTCGAGCTCGAGACCGAGCTGGCCCGGCGGGCGACATCCCTGGCCGAGCCGGCCGCGGTGGACGGTTGGTGATGGTCTGCGAGCGGCGGGGCGGACGGGCGGGCTGCTAGCATCGGGAGGGGCGTCCAATCGCTACGCCCGTCACATGGGGAGCCTGAGCGTGGACTTGTTCCTGATCCTGCTGTACCTGCACGCGATGGGTGCGATCGTCGCGTTCGGGCCCGGGTTTGCCGCGATGATCGTGGGTCCGATGGTGGCCAAGGAGCCGCAGCATGCGAACTTCTACGCCCGCACCCAGGTCGCTTCTGGACGCAACCTGATCACGCCCGTCGCCATCAGCATGGCCGTGACCGGCATCGCCATGATTCTCGTGCGCGGGTGGGGAAACATCGTGGGCGACAAGCACTGGCTGGAGGCTGGGATCCTGCTGTACGTGGTTGCGGTCGTCGTGGCCATGGCGGTCCAGGCTCCGGCCGGCCGCAAGCTCGTGGAGCTCACATCGCAGCCCCCCGCCCCCGGCTCCGGGCCGTCGCCCGAGATCGTGAAGACCGCCGGGCGCCTCCGGGTCGGCGGCATGGCGCTGTCCGTCCTGACCCTGGCGATCGTGTTCCTGATGGTGGCCAAGCCCTTCTAGAACGGTGCCGGCGCGGTCGCGCCAGGCGCGCCGCCATGAGCCAGCCGGTCCAGGGGGCACGCCGGGGCGGGCCAAGCGGCCCCCTTGGGCGGACCTGCTGACCACGGCAGGCGCGCCCTTCGCCCCTACGCGCCGACGCCAGCGGTAGGCATGCTCCCGCTGCCACCTGATCCCGATCGGGGACGGCCTCGTTGCCGCCACCCCCGGATACCATTGCCAGCGACATCCGCAGGAGATCCGCCAGATGCCCCACGTCGCCTCTTCGATCACCGACCTGCTCGGCAGCCTCGCCGGGATCGCCCACATCGACGGCGACCGCCTCGTGATCGACGACGAAGCCCGCTTCCGATCGCAAGCCGCCGCCGACCTCGCCTGGACCGCCGCGTTCACGACGGACGATCCCACGGCAGAGGCCGTCCGCTGGATCATCTGGGAGGCGGGCCAGTCCCTGGGCGCGCGCTCCGCGTCAATCCAGGAGCTGTACATGGCCCGCGGCCGCGGCGAGGTCAGCGGCTTCTCGGTCCCCGCCATGAATCTGCGTGCCCAGACGTTCGACATGGCGCGCACGATCTACGAGACCGCTGCCCGGCAGGACGTCGGCGCCCTGATCCTCGAGATCGCCCGCAGCGAGCAGACGTACACGTTCCAGCGGCCGATGGACTTCGCCACGTCCGTGTACGCGGGCGCGATCGCGGCCGGCTGGCAGGGCCCGATCTTTGTCCAGGGCGACCACTACCAGTTCAACGCCAAGAAGTACGCGGCGGACCCCGAGGCCATGACCGAGGAGATCCGCCGGGCCTGCCGGCTGGCCATCGACGCCGGCTACCGCAACATCGACATCGACAGCTCCACGCTGGTGGATCTCTCCAAGCCAAACCTCGACGAGGAGCAGAAGGAGAACTACACCCGCGCGGCGGAGCTCACGGCGCTGATCCGATCACTCGAGGTGGACGGCGTGGCCGTCAGCGTCGGCGGCGAGATCGGCGAGGTCGGCAAGGTCAACTCGACGGTCGAAGAGCTCAAGGCGTATCTCGACGGGTACGAGGCTGTCCTGGGCAAGCTCGCCCCCGGCGCCAAGGGCCTGTCCAAGGTTTCCGTCCAGACGGGTACCAGCCACGGTGGCGTGCCGCTGCCCGGCGGCGGCGTGGCCGAGGTCAAGCTCGACTTCGACGTCCTGGCCAGGCTCGGCGAGCTGGCCCGTTCGCGTGGCCTTGCCGGCGCGGTCCAGCACGGCGCCTCCACGCTGCCGGACGAGCTGTTCCACCGCTTCCCGGAGGCCGAGACGGCCGAGGTCCACCTCGCGACCGGCTTCCAGAACGCGCTCTATGAGCACCCGGCCTTCCCGGCCGCGCTGATGGACGAGATCTACGCCTGGTGCAAGGTGAATGCGGCGGACGAGCGCAAGGACGGCCAGACCGAGGACCAGTTCCTCTATACCACCCGCAAGAAGGCCATCGGGCCATTCAAGCAGCAGCTCTGGGACCTCGAGACCAAGGACGAGATCCTGGCCTCGCAGGGCGCCAAGATCGGCTACCTGTTCACGCAGCTCCGCGTGGACGGCTCGCTCGAGATGGTCAACAAGTATGTCAAGCCGGTCGGGCTCTCTCGCCCGATCCCGGCGGCACTCAAGGCCGCGGCCGGCTGATCCCGTGACGCCCGACCCCGGCGCACCCTTCGCGGTCCCGGGGCCGGCGCCCTTCCCGGTCCATGTTCGCCTCGAGGCCCCTGGTGACGAGCCGGGGGTCCGCCGTGTCAACCTCGCGGCATTCCCGGGCCCCGAGGAGGCGGACATCGTGGACCGCATCCGGCGTGAGGCACCGGAGGGCTGGCACTCCCTGGTTGCCCTGGGGGCGGACGGCAGCGCGGGGGACGGCGTCGTCGTCGGGCACCTGCTGCTCTCGCCCTGTCGTGTCGAGGACGACGACGGGGGAGTGGTGGCGACCGTCCTGGCGATCGGTCCGGTGGCAGTCCTGCCCGAGCTGCAGTCCCGGGGCATCGGTTCTGCGATGATGTCTGCGGCCATGGGCCTCGCGATCGCGCGGGTCGTGCCGGCCCTCGTCCTGCTGGGCTACCCCGCGTACTACGAGCGGTTCGGGTTCAGGTCGGCCCGCGGCGAGGGCCTTGAGCCACCCGCGGCGGCCTGGCCGGACGAGGCGTGGATGGCCCGCCTGCTGCCCGCGTGGACGGACGCGATGAGCGGAACGGTCCGGTACCCGGAGGCGTTCGAGCCCCTCGCGTAGGCGCGCGCCGCGGTCGCAGTAGCCCGAACGCGGGGGGCCCGCGGCAGTACCATCTGGCCAGTCCGTGGGGACCAGCGGTGCATGGATGCGCCACCCGCGTTCCGGGATGCTCGCGGCATATCTGCGGTTCGGCCTGCCCATGGCGCGCCTGCCACGTCAAGCAACGCGAGAGGGAGCAACGTGCCCACGACTTCATCCAGATCCCTGCGCCGCCTGCGCGCCCTGACCGTGTTCCAGGCGGCCCTCCTCGTGATGGCCCTCGGTCTGCCGGCCGCGGCGCTCGCGTCATTGAGTGCCGTCGTGCCGGGTACCCAGTCGCCGAACCCCGTCGCGCCCGGCGGGACGGCCACCTACAACGTCCAGGTCACCAACGGGAGCGGCACCGCTCGAGTCGTCTCGATCACCTCGATCAGCGGCCTTCCCACCGGAGCGGCACTCGCCAGCTCGGCATGTGTGGTCGTCCCCAATGACGGCGCCTCCCACACCGTGGCGGTCACGGTCTCGACGACCGGCGCGACGCCGGCGGGGACGTCGGCTATCACGATGACCGCTACCCGCTGGAACAACACGGCCGCTCCGTGCAGCGGCGGTGTCTCGGACACGAGGACCGGCACCGGGTCCCTGGTCGTCGCCGTCACCAAGGTCGACACCACCACGACGATCACCGCGGACACGCCTGATCCGTCCAACGTCGGGTCGGCCTATGCGGTCGACGTCAGCGTGACCCGCGCATCGGGCAGCGCTGCCATCACGGGCAACGTCGTCATCTCCGACGGGACCGACTCCTGCACGGACACGACCGCAACCGGCGGCGGCGCGGCCACCGTCACCTATTCCTGCAACCTGACCTCGACCACGACGGGCGCGAAGACCCTCACGGCAACGTATGCCGGCAATGCGGCCCTCAATGGGAGTGCTGGAACCGCGGCCCACACGGTCAACGGGATCGCCACGACCACGACGATCACCTCCGACACACCGGATCCCTCGTACGTGGGTGCGGCCTACGCGGTCAGCGTCAGCGTGACCCGTGCCTCGGGCAGCGCGACGATCAACGGGACGGTCACCGTCTCCGACGGCACGGATTCGTGCACCGATACGACCGCCAGCGGCGGGGGCGCGGCCACCGTCACCTATTCCTGCAACCTGACCTCGACCACCTCGGGTCTCAAGACCCTGACGGCAACCTACCCGGGGAACGCGACCCTCAGCGGGAGCGCCGGGACCGCTGGCCACACGGTCAACTCGGTCGATGGCAACGGCACGATGGCGATCACCTATGCCGAGGTGGGCTCCACCACCCCGAGCGCCATTCCGATCACCCCGGGCAAGTCCCTGGAGCTGATCGACTTCACGTTCACCGCGGGCGGCGGCGGGCTTGCCGCCGGCTCGCAGCTCACCCTCGTCATCCCGGCCGGATGGTCGGCTCCCACCAAGACAGCCGGCACCGCCGGCGCCGTGTCGATCACCAGCAGCGACTGCTCAGAGCCGGACACCGGGACCAGTGACTTCACGATCTCCGGCTCCGGCCCCTGGATGATCACGTTCACCGCCCCCAACTGCGCAGCCGGCGACCAGTTCAACCTCCGCTACGGCAACGCGGCCGGCGTCTACGTCGTGGCCCCCAACGCCAAGGGCGACTACGAGTTCACGACCAGCACGGCGGGTCCGGGCGGCACGCTGACCGGCATCGCCTCGCAGCCGGTGCTGACGGTCGTCGGCATCGCTCAGGCAGCGCTGTCGATCACGGGTCCGGCCACCAAGACCTACGGTGACGGCCCGTTCGCCCCGGCCACCTCGGGTGGCTCCGGCAGCGGCGCCGTGACCTTCACCTCGAGCACCCCTTCGGTGTGCACGGCGAGCGGCGACGCCAGCGTGACGATCGTCGGCGCGGGCACGTGCACGGTCACCGCAACCAAGGCAGGTGACAGCACCTACAACGCCGCCACGTCGGCCCCGTACAGCATCACGGTCGGCAAGGCGCCGCTGACGATCACGGTCATCGACACCAGCAAGACCTACGGCGACCCCAACCCCGCCTTCACCCCCCAGGTCACCGGCCTGGTCAACGGCGACACCGCCCTCGATCTCACCGGCAGCCCGGTCGTGACCACCACCGCGGACGACTCGAGCCCAGTGGGCAACTACCCGGTCAGCGTCAGCGGGTTCAGCTCGGCCGATTACGACATCACCTACGTCGACGGCAACCTGGAGATCACGAAGGCCGATCCGGTCTGCACGATCACGGGCTTCGACGGCACCTACGACGGCTCCGCGCATGGCGCCAGCGGCTCGTGCCTCGGCGTCAACGACGAGGTCCTCGCGACCCTTGACCTCGGCGCGTCGTTCACCGACGTCCCGGGCGGCACTGCCAACTGGACGTTCACGGACTCCAGCGGCAACTACAACGACGACTCGGGCTCGGTCGACATCGTCATCGCCAAGGCAGACCCGGTCTGCGCGCTGAACGGTTTCGACGGCACCTATGACGGGTCCGCCCACGGCGCCACCGGCAACTGCCGCGGCGTCGAGGACGAGATCCTCGCCGGCCTGGTTCGCGGTGCATCGTTCACCGACGTCCCGGGCGGCACCGCCAACTGGGCCTTCACCGACGTCACCGGCAACTACAACGACGACTCGGGCTCGGTCGACATCATCATCGGCAAGGCTGCCCCCGTCTGCACCATCAACGGCTACGACGGCCCGTATGACGGCTACGCGCACGGCGCCACCGGCACCTGCCGCGGCGTCGAGAACGAGGTCCTCCCGGGTCTCGACCTGGGCGCCTCCTTCACGGATGCCCCGGGCGGCACCGCCGACTGGACGTTCACCGACTCCACCGGCAACTACATCGATGACGAGGGCTCGGTCGACATCAGCATCGGCAAGACCGCGCAGGTGATCGACTTCCCGGATCTGCCCAACGTCAACGAGGGCGCCACGAGCTTCGAGCTTGCGGCGACCACGAACTCGGGCCTGCCGATCACCTACCGCTCCCTGACTCCGGACGTCTGCACCGTGCAGGGCTCGACGGTGACCATCGTGGGCGTGGGCACATGCACCATCGAGGCCTCCCAGGCCGGCGATGAGAACTTCGCACCCGCAGGTTCGGTCCTGCAGAGCTTCGAGGTCCGGGCGGCAGACGCCTCGACCCCGGAGACGAGCTCCAACGCGCTCATCGCTGCCGCGTCCGGCTCGGGCCCGATCCCGCCCGCCCTGTTCCTCGGCCTCCTGGCCGTGGGCGTCCTGGGCACCCTCCTGGTGATGCTCGGGATCCGGGCGCGCCGGGATGGCATGCTCCCCGATGACATCGAGGAGTAGTCGGACCTTCCACTCCTGATCCGCAAGCACGACGGGCCCCGCCTACGGCGGGGCCCGTCGCCATTCCCGACGGTGCCGGGCTACGCTGACGGGATGCAGAGTCCAGCCCGGGCCCGTTGATGCGCCGCCCGCCCCTCGTCGTGATCATCCGGCCTCTTCTCTTGCCCGTCGTCGTGGCGGTCACCCTGGTCGGGTGCGGCTCGAGCGTCCCTGCGTCCCCCCCGGCATCGGCCGTACCCGCGTCAGACCGCCCATCGCAGTTGGCGGCCCCGTCCTCAGCGCCGTTGTCGACCGGGCCAGCCGGGTCGCCCGGCCCCGCCGGCAGTCCGGGTGCAGCGCCCTCGGGCTCGCCACTCGCTCCCGGTGATATCGGTGACGCGGTCCTGGTCGCCGTGGGCGACATCGCGCGCTGCGATTCGACCGGCGACGAGGCGACCGGCGCGCTCGCCGCGTCGCTGCCCGGGGCGGTGGCCATCCTCGGCGATACGGCGTACGAGCGCGGATCGGCGACCCAGCTTGAGCAGTGCTTCGACGCTTCGTGGGGCGCCGTGAAGGACCGGATCCGCTACGCCGCGATGGGCAACCACGACATCAAGACCGACGACGGGGCGCCCTTGAAGGCCTACCTCGGCGAAGCCGTGACGCGCGATGGGCAGACCTGGTTCAGCGATGACCTGGGGGCGTGGCACGTGGTTGTGCTGGACTCCAACTGCGGGTTCGCGGCGATGGACTGTGGCCGCGACTCGGACCAGGTCCGCTGGCTGCGCGAGGACCTCGCCGCGAGCGATGCCCGGTGCACGCTGGCGCTGTGGCACCACCCCCGCTTCAGCAGCGGGTACCACGGGAACAGCGGCAGCGTCGGTGCGTTCTGGGATTCGCTGCACGAGGCTGGCGCGGACCTTGTCCTCAACGGCCACGAACACGACTACGAGCGGTTCGACCCCCAGGACCCGAAGGGCACGGCCGATCCGGCGAGTGGCATCACTGAGATCATCGCGGGGACTGGCGGCGGTGACCTCAAGCCCTTTGAGCGGACGGCGCCCAACAGCCTGGTCCGAATTGCCGACACGTACGGCGTGGTGGAGTTGACGTTGCGGACGAGCAGCTGGTCGTACCAGTTCCTGGCAACGGACGGAAGCGTCCTTGACCAGGGCGACGGCACCTGCCATTGACGGGGCATGATGTGGTCATGACCCACCCTGATTTCGGACCCGCCTGGTCCTCCACCCTCGCCACCGCCCCACAGGCCGTCTTGCGGCAGTGGCTGGCATTCGCCCACGAGGCGTGTGACGCCGCCGACGAGATCGCCCTCCACCACTTCCGCCAGGATCTGGACCTGGAACGCAAGCCGGACCGGACGTTCGTGACGGTCGCGGACCAGGGCATCGAGCGCGAGATCCGGTCGCGGATCCGCTCGCGCTACCCGGACCACGGGCTCGTGGGCGAGGAGTACGGCGACGAGGCCGGTGCGGGTGGCACCCGCTGGTACATCGACCCCATCGACGGGACCCACAACTTCATCCGGGGTGTGCCGGTGTTCGCAACACTCCTCGCCGTGGAGCATGATGGGGAGTTGCAGCTGGGGATGATCTCTGCGCCCGCGATGCGCCAGCGCTGGTTCGCCTGCCGTGGTGGGGGCGCGTGGAGCCGTGACACGGGCGGGGAGCGGCAGATCCGCGTGTCGAGAGTGGCCGGGCTCGAGGATGCGCAACTGCTGTACGGGAGCCGGACCGAGACGGTGGCGTCGGGCCTCATGCCCGGCTTCGACGCGCTGATCGCGGGCGCCTGGCGCGAGCGCGGCTTCGGGGACTTCTGGGCGTACGCGCTGCTTGCCGAGGGAGCCGCCGAGGCGATGTTCGAGACCGGCGCCCACCCGTGGGACCTGGCGGCCACGATGGTCCTGGTCGAGGAGGCGGGCGGCCGCGTCACGGATGTCGATGGCGACAGGCGGATCGACGCGCCGTCCTTCGTGGCCACCAACGGAACCCTGCACGAGGAGATCCTGCGCGGACTGCGCGCCGGGACCTGAGCGCCACGGACAGCGGATCGCCGGCGCCGATACCCCCCGGGCGCCGATACCCCCCGGGCGCCGATACCCCCCGGGCGCCGATACCCCCGGTCCTGATGCGCGTCCGCCTGCTGCCCCGGTCCTGATGCCTGTCCCCATCACCACGCCCTGTTGCCCTCGTGACCGGACCGTGGGAGTCCGGTTTCGAGGTCTCATCGCGCCGCCGCGACGCGCCCCTGAACCGGTGGCGCATCAAGCCGGGCCATCGGACCGGCGTCGGGTCAGGTGCGGTCGTCCTGGAGATCCGTCGACCGCGCGCGACGGGCCGCGATCCCGACGGCCACGCCCACGAGAACGCCCGCCAGAATCCCGAGGGCGGCGCCCACGAACGCGGCCGCGGTCAATCCGGCAAAGGCCCCGACAGTGATCGCTGCCAGCCAGGCCCAGGCCCCGGAACGTCCGAGCTCCGGGTCGGCGGGTGCGTCGAGCGCCCGGCCCAATGCGCCCTCGGACGCCGACCCCGCCGCCAATCCCACGACCTGACCCGCGTCAAGTTCCAACGCTTCGGCGACGTCAGGTTGCAGCGCGTCCGCGACAACCGCCGCGGCAGCGGCGTCAGCGAGGGCTTCTACGATCGCGACGCGGTCCTCGACGGTGCCCTGAGAGATGCCCCAGTTCAGCGCCACCCATGTCGGGTGGAGGGTTCCGGCCGCATACCGCCGGAGAACCGCCTCCCGGGCGCCGTCTCTCGCCTCGTCCACGAGGGCCTGCCGTCCCGTGGCTGCCGCTGCGTCGTCGATGGCCTGCAGGAGCGTCTCCAGCTCCCTGTCAGGCGCCCGGCGCAGCCCGATGCGAGCCAGCTCGTCGGGTGTCAGCCTGTCGAAGCCGGCAAACAGCGCCTCCACGCGAGCGCGGGCATCCTCCTCGCTCATCGTGGGATCACATGCCTACGCCCCGGCCTCGTCCAGGGCGTCCCCGATGATGGCGAGCGCCCGATCCACCTCCTCGGCGGTGGTCACCAGCGGCGGGATGATCCGGATCACGTTGACGTAGGTGCCGGCGGTGAGGAGCAGCAGCCCCCGGTCGAAGCACGCCTGCTGGACCCGTTTGGTGAGCCCGGCGTCCGGAACGCGGCCGTCGCCCTCGCCGCGCGTGACGAACTCCACCGCGACCATCAGTCCCAGGCCCCGGACGTCGCCCATCGCCGGCCGGCCGGCCGCCATCGACTGCAGCCCGTCCAGCAGCTGCGCGCCGCGCTCCCGCGCATTCGCCGCCAGCCCTTCGTCCTGGATGACATCCAGCGTGGCCAGGGCGGCCGCGCAGGAGACCACATTCCCGCCGTACGTGCCGCCGTGGGATCCGGGCGGAAACCGGTCCATCACCGCCTTCTGGGCGAGGATCCCGGACAGGGGCAGGCCGGACGCGATGCCCTTGGCCATCACCAGGATGTCGGGCTCCACGTCCCAGTGGCGAACCGCGAACATCTCGCCGGTGCGTCCGAAGCCCGTCTGGACCTCGTCGGCGATGAGCAGGATCCCGTGCTGTCTCGTGATCTGGCGAAGGCGCGGCAGGAACCCGGGCGGAGGCACGATGTACCCGCCCTCACCGATGACCGGCTCCACGATGATGCCCGCCACCTGATCCGGGAAGACGAGCTGGTGGAAGAGCAGATCCAGCTGCGCCTCCCAGTCGCAGGTGCACGCTCCCGGATCGTGGGGGCCGCCCGGGGCGCGGTAGCAGTACGGGTACGCGGCGTGGTAGACGGACCCGGGCAGGGGCTCGAAGGCACCGCGGTAGACGTCCTTGGCCGAGGTCAGGGCCATCGCCTGCGCCGTGCGCCCGTGGAAGCCGTACCGGAAGGCGATGATCGCCGGCCGGCCTGTGGCGACGCGAGCAAGCTTGACGGCGGCCTCGACGGCCTCCGCGCCGGAGTTGGCCAGGAAGGCCGACCATGGGCCGCCTGGCAGGAGATGGGCGAGACGCTCATAGAGGCGCAGCCCGGCTTCGTGGAAGACGATGTTCTGCTGTCCGTGGAGCAGCTTCGCCGCCTGCTCCTGCACAGCCGCCACGACGTGCGGATGGGCGTGGCCAGTGTTGGTCACGCCGATTCCCGACGTGTAGTCGAGGTACCGCTCGCCGTCCTGGGTCACGAGCCAGCTGCCCTCGCCATGGTCCACGACGAGATTGGTGATCCGGCCCCAGACCGGCGGCACGACCGAGCGGTCGGGCAGGGGGGCGGCGCCGTGCGTCGCGTCGACCATGGCCTGGACTCCTTGGGCGATGGTGGGCGGGGTGGCGCCGAGCGCAGGCGGTCAGCCTGCCTGCTTTCGCCGCCCGGACAGGGTGCTGATGACGACGGCCCCAACCCCGATCACGAAGATCATTGTGCCGATGACGTTGACCTGGGGCGGGACGCCGATGCGGGCCGAGCCCCAGATGAACATCGGGAACGTGACGGTGCGGCCGGCGGTGAAGTTGGTGATCACGAAGTCGTCGATCGACAGGCTGAAGGCGAGCAGTCCCGCGGCCACGATCCCGGGCAGGATCAGCGGGAAGGTGACCTTCCAGAAGGTCGTCCACTCGTTGGCGCCGAGGTCCATGGCGGCTTCTTCGAGGTTCTTGTCCAGGCCGGCAAGTCGGGCCCGCACCACGACGACCACGAAGCTGATGTTGAACATGATGTGCGCGATCAGGATGGTCAGCGTGTTGAGCGGGAAGAATGGCGGACGGGCAATGGCGACGAACATGGTCAACAGCGAGGCGCCCATCACGATCTCCGGGGTCGCCATGGGGAGGAAGATGAGCGCGTCGATGGGCCCCCGCCCGCGGAACCGGTGGCGGACGACGGCCAGGGCGATGAGCGTGCCCAGGGTGGTGGCGATGATCGTGGACAGGAAGGCGATCTGAAGGCTGGTAAGGACGGCGTCGCCCAGACCCGGCACACCGAACGGGTCGAGCCAGTACTTGAGCGTGAAACCACGCCAGGAGAGGTTGCTCTTGCCGATCGGATCGTTGAAGCTGAACAGGGCGATGATCGCGACCGGCAGCATCAGGTAGGCGATGGCCGCGAACACGTAGGCGAACGGCCCGTACTTGCCGGCGGCGCGGCCCATCCGCCCGGTGAGCGAGGACTGCCGGACGACGGGCTCGCTGGGGGAACCGGTGGTCATGCCCTAGATCCCCCGACCCGCGGTCAGGTTCTCGGTCCCCAGGAGGCGGGCGTAGATCGTGACAGCCACCAGGATCATCGCCATCAGCATGAAGCTGAGAGCCGACGCGGTGGGGTAGTCGTTGTTGGTCAGGAACCGGCTCTGGATGACGTTGCCGATCATGTTCGTGGTGGGGTTGCCGAGCAGGGTTGCGTTCACGTAGTCGCCCATGGCCGGGATCATCACCAGCAGGGAGCCTGCGAACACCCCTGGCAGCGAGAGAGGGAGCGTGATCCGGATGAACGACTGCGACAGGAGCGCGGTGCCGGCGATCGCCCCGGATATGGCGCCCACCGCCATCATCGGCAGGATGTCCCACAGGAACGCGTAGCCCAGGACAGCGAACAATCCGCCTCCGACCAGTGCCCCTGCGATCGTGCCGCCCGGCCGCCACGGGCCGGCGTACAGGTCCTGGGCGGCCTCGATCAGCCGCCGGTCGGTCTTCTCCAGGGAGATGTAGATCGGCAGCGTCATGAACGGCAGGAAGGCGTACGTGATCCCGGAGATGACCGCGACCGGGGTGGCCAGCAGCCGGAAGCTTGGATCCAGGATGCCGAGGTCCTTGAGCGGGCCGAGGAGGATGCCCGTGTCGCCCAGGATGATCTTCCAGCTGATCGTGCGCAGCAGGAAGCTCGTGAAGAATGGCGCGATGACCAGGAACAGCAGCAGGTTCCTGTACCGGCCGCCCCGGAACGCGATCACATACGCGAGCGGATACGCGATCAGCAGGGTCAGGATCGTGGCCGATCCCGCGTAGACGATCGAGCGCAGGAACTGATCCGAGTAGCGGGTGAGCGCGTCGGTGTAATTGGTCCAGTTCGACAGCGAGAACGTGTATCCGGTCTCGAGGCTGCCCGACCAGAAGGAGGCGACGAAGATCTGGACCGCCGGGTAGGCGTAGAAGACGACCAGCCACAGGATGCCCGGGGCCAGCAGCAGATAGGGCACCGCCCACCGGTAGCGCCGGATCAGGACACCCATGGCCATCCGCCTCGAGCGCTGTTTGCCGTCAGACGCCGATCAGCTTGGAGAATTGGTCGTTGTAGAGCGCTTCTTGGGCCTCGGTCAGCGACATGAAGCTCCGGAGCTTGGCCGTCATGTCCGCCGTCGGGAAGATCAGCGGGTTATTGGCAAGATCGGGATCGATCTTGAGCATCTCGTCCTTGGCGCCCTTCACGGGACAGATGTAGTTGACCCAGGCCGCGACCTGCGCTGCCACGGCAGGGTCGTAGTAGTAGTTGATGTACAGCTCGGCGGTGTACTTGTGCGCCGCGCCCTTCGGGATCAGCAGGTTGTCATACCACAGCATCGCGCCCTCGTCCGGCACCGTGAACTCGAGCGTGTCCTTCTCGAGCTGCTTCTGGATGATGTCACCCGACCAGGCCATCGCCAGGATCACGTCGCCGCTCACCAGGTCATCCGCGTAGTCGTTCCCGGTGAACCGCCGCACGATCCCCGCGTCGACCGCCTTCTGCATCTCGGCGATCGTCTCCTCGAACTGGGCGTCCGTGAATTCTTCGGGCTTGTAGCCGAGCTTCAGCAGCGTCAGCCCGACGGCATCGCGCATCTCGGTCAGGTACGTGATCTTGCCGGCCAGCTTCTCGTCCCACAGGGCCGCCACTGAGGTCAGCGCGCCGGTCTGGGCCTTGTCGTAGCCAAGGCCGGTCATGCCGCCCTGCCACGGGGCGTGGAACTTGTTGTCCGGGTCGAAGTCGGGGGCGACGTATGCGTCCTCGAGGTTGGCGACGTAGTTGGGCATCACCGAAAGGTCGAACTCCTCGAGCCAGCCGAGGCGCACGAGACGGGCCGCCATCCACTGGGTCAGGGTGATGAGGTCCCAGCCCGTGTCCTGGCCTGCCTGGAGGACCGCCTTGATCGTGCCGAAGAACTCCTCGTTGTCGTTGATGACCTCGGAGTAGTTCACCTTGGTGCCGAACTCGGCCGTGAACGCCTCGAGGGTCGCGTGCTTGGTCGTGTCGCTGTCGTCGGTATCGATGTACAGCGGCCAGTTGGCGAAGTTGAGCTCGGCAGACGGCGTCTGCGCTGCTGCCGTCGTCCCGGGCGCTACCGTTGCCCCGGCGTCCGCCGAGGCCGCGGTAGTCGGGGCGGCCGACGTCGCCGTGCCGCCCGTGCCGCACGCAGCGAGGAACGTGGCGACGCCGGCCATGGCGCCGCCGGCGAGGACCTGGCGGCGGCTGACGGGCGTAGTGGCCAAGGTTTCGCGATCCACGGCTGGCTCCTCCTCGTGTTCGGCTACGCGGCGGTCTCGTCTTCGGCTGCACCCGAAGGTTCGACCACGAAGGTGTGGTCGGGTGCCCACGCCAGGTGGACCTTGTCGCCGCGCGCCCACAGGTCGGCGCTCGACGCGTGCTTCATGTTCTGCTCGTACACCATGACCCGGGTGCCTCCCGTGGTGCGCACGATGTACTGGGTGCTGACACCCATGTACGAGGTGTCGACCACCGTGCCCTCGAGGTGGTTGTATCCCTCCGGCATCTCGGTGGCATCGCCGTGCATCTGGATCTTCTCGGGCCGGACCCCGACGTCCACCAGGATCCGGTCGTACACGGCGGCCGCCGGCGCCCGGACCACGGTGTCGTCCGCGAGCCGGATCTGGCCCCACTCGCCATCCGCGCCCTCGCAGGTGCCGCCGAGCAGGTTGCTGACGCCCAGGAAGCCCGCGACGAACCGGGTGGTGGGGTGTTCGTAGAGCGTGGCGGGATCTCCAAGCTGCTCGTAGTGACCCTTGTTCATGACCGCGATGCGATCCGACATCGTCATCGCCTCTTCCTGGTCATGGGTCACGTAGATGAAGGTGATCCCCACCTCCTGCTGGATGCGCTTGAGCTCGACCTGCATCTGCTTGCGCAGCTTGAGGTCCAGCGCGCCCAGGGGCTCGTCGAGCAGAAGGACGCCCGGGCGGTTGATCAGGGCGCGCGCAAGCGCCACGCGCTGGGCCTGCCCGCCGGAGATCTGGTTGGGCTTGCGTCCCTCGAAGCCGGGGAGCTCCACGAGCTCCAGCATGTCGTGGACGCGCGACTTGACCTCCGAGTCCTTGACCTTCTTGCGGCGCAGCCCGAACGCCACGTTCTCGTAGATGGTGAGGTGGGGGAACAGGGCGTAGTTCTGGAACACCGTGTTCACGTTGCGCTGGTAGGGAGGGAGCCAGGTGACGTCCTGGCCCTGCAGCTCGATCAGGCCGCTGGTCGGCTGCTCGAAACCACCGATCATGCGCAGGGTGGTGGTCTTGCCGCAGCCCGACGGACCCAGCAGGCTGAAGAACTCCCCATCCTCGACCTCGAGGTCGATATGGTCGACCGCGATCATGTCACCAAACGCCTTGGTGACCTGGACAAGGCGAACGTCGACGTTCGACATCGGGTGGAGCACGCTCCTCGGCTGAGACAGTGGCCGCACGGTGATTGACGGGCTGGCATTCACGACAAACCGGGCCGTGCGGACGCTGCACGCCGAGCCCCTCCGGTCGCGAACGATAGGGTCGCGCGACAGGGGTGTCAAATCCACGATCCCATGCCGACGCGACGCCAACGAGTGCGAGATTCGCACTTGGTCGCCAGCTGCCGGATGCGATTCGCGGCTCGCACGGCGACCCGTCGCGGCGTGACGCAGGCCCGGTCGGCTGCCCTCGCGGCTCGAGGGCTCACCGCCGGGCATCCCCGGCGATCGCGGGTAGGATAGCGATGGCCCGCGCGTCGTCATCCCCGGGTCGTCCGTCCCGCAGCAGCGAGTCTGAGCCCATGAGCGTCATCACCGAGGCGGCCGTCCTCGCCGCCCTCCGAACCGTCCAGGAGCCCGAGCTGGGCGGCGATCTCGTGACCCGGAACATGATCCGGGATATCGCCATCGACGGGTCCGCGGTGTCCTTCACGATCGAGTTGACGACGCCCGCCTGTCCGCTCAAGGACCAGATCGAGGGTGAGGTCCGCCAGGCCCTGGCGCCGATCGGCGTCGCGGAGCCGGTGATCACCTGGGGTGCCGCGGTGCGCCGCGCGACGCCGCGCTCGGCCGAACAGCTCGTGCCCGGCGTGAAGAACGTGATCGCGGTCGCCTCGGGCAAGGGTGGTGTCGGCAAGAGCACGGTCTCCGTCAACCTCGCGGTCGCGCTGGCGAGGGCGGGGGCCACGGTCGGGCTGCTCGATGCGGACATCACGGGTCCCAACATCCCCATGATGATGGGCCTCGAGGGCCAGCCCACTTCCAGCGAGAACAACAAGATCGTCCCGCTCGAGCGGCACGGCGTGAAGGCGATCTCGATCCAGTTCTTCGTGCCCGAGGGCCAGCCGATCGTGTGGCGCGGTCCCCTCATCGGTGGCGCGATCTCGCAGTTCCTGCGCGACGTGGAGTGGGGCGAGCTCGACTACCTCGTGGTGGACCTGCCGCCCGGTACCTCGGACGCCCAGCTGACGCTCGCCCAGGCGGTTCCGATCAGTGGCACGGTGCTCGTGACCACGCCCCAGGACGTGGCGCTCTCCGACGTCGGCAGGGCGCTGTCAATGCTGCGCCGGCTCAACGTGCCGGTGATCGGCATCGTCGAGAACATGAGCGCCTTTGTCTGTCCGCACTGCGGCGAGGCGACCGAGATCTTCGGCCGTGGGGGCGGCGAGCGGTTCGCCGCCCAGAACGGGATCGAATTCCTGGGCAAGATCCCGCTCGATGTCACCGTGCGTCAGGGCGGCGACGCCGGGATCCCGGCCGTGGCCCAGCGCGAACCGGGACCAGCCGCCGTCGCGCTCGAGGCGATGGCCGGCCTGGTGGCCGCGAGCATGAGCGTGCGGGCCGAGTCGGCCCAGACGCCGGTCCTCTCTATCACCTAGCGCCTGAGGCACCGCTCCTGCCGGACCCGTGGGTGGGATCCGGCTCGGGTACGATCCCGGCCATGAGCCAGGGTCGCCCTCCCGTTGAGCCCAGCGCCTTGCGTGCCGCCCTGGAGAGCGTCCCGCTGTTCAGGGAGCTCCCGGAGTCAGACCTGGCCGTCCTGGCGGCCGGGCTGCGAACCCGCCGGCACCGCCGGGGCGAGGTGATCTTCCACCAGGGCGACCCCGGCGAAGCCCTCCACATCATCCTGACCGGCAGGGTGAAGATCTCCAGCCCGTCCGAGTCCGGTGTCGAGGCGATCCTGGCCACCCTGCGCCCAGGCGAGTTCTTCGGGTCGCTGGCGCTGCTCGACGGGGCGCCGCGGTCCGCATCGGCCACGGCGATCGAATCCACCGAGACGCTGATCCTGCCGCGGGACAGGTTCCGTCAGCTGCTCAACGATCGCCCGGAGATCCGCGACCACGTGTTCGCTGAGCTGGCCGGCGAGCTCCGACGGCTGACCAACCACGTCGAGGAGCTGCACTTCCTGGACATCGCCGGCCGCCTGGCCGCGCGCCTTGCGCGGCTGGCCGAGGGGCAGGTGGGCAAGACCGGCGGCACCGATGCTGCCGGCAACGGGGACGGAGAGATCCGCCTCGAGGGCCCGATCACCCAGGGCGAGCTTGCGGCGATGGTGGGCAGCACCCGCCAGAGCGTCAACAAGCTGCTGGGCTACCTGGCCGATGACGGTCTCATCCGGGTCGAGCGGGACGCGATCGTGGTGCTCGACCTGGCCGGCCTCCAGGCGGCAGCCCGCCGGTAGGTCATCCCCTGGCCGCCGGTGGGTCAGCGCCTGCCCGGATCCCGGACCAGCTCCAGCAGCACCGCTGCCCCGGCGATTGCCGCGCGATCCGCCCCCTGGGCGCCGCGCTGGAACGAGAACCGCTCGTCGACGTGGGTGCGGTCGGGGGTCGCCACGCCGATGATCACCCGCGTGTCCACCTCGCGGGGGACCGCGTGGATCGCAAAGCCGACGTCCGCGCCGCCGGCCGCCCGGACCCGCCCGGCCTCGACGGCGATGTCGACGACCTCCGCGTCGTTGTGGGCCTCGGCCAGCCGGACGGCCGGGAGATCCCGCAGGAGCGCGACCAGGGCCCCGGACGTGCCGCGCTCGCTCGTGGCCAGCGTCCAGTCACGGACCGCGAGGGCGTCGCCGATGGCCGATGCCCAGGTCGTGCTGCCGCGCGACCAGACGAAGCGGCCGAGGATCGCCGCCACCGCGCGTTCGGCCTCGTCCGCGAGGTCCGCCGCAGGCCGCCCACTCTCCGGGCGGGCGCTGATCCTCACGTCGACCGCCTCGTGCCGCGCGTACGTGGCGACGACGGGGTTGGCCGCCCGCAGGAGCCCCTCGCCGAGCTCCTCTGCCACCTGCGACTCACCGATGCCATGAAGCCGCAGGGTCCGCACGACGAGGTCGCCGCCGACACCTCTGTCGGCGAGGCGGGGCAGGACCTGCTCGGTCCACATCGGGCGCATCTCGCGCGGCGGTCCGGGCAGGGTGACGATGACGCGCCCGTCGGGTCGGTCGACCCACCAGCCGGGAGCGGTGCCGTTGGGGTTGGGCAGCGTGACGGCCGACGGAATGGTCCAGGCCTGCTTCACGTTGACCGCCGGAAACGGGTGGCCACGGCGTGCCCACAGGCCCTCGAGCCACTTGAGGGTCGCCGCATCAACCGTCACGGACTCCCCGCACACCTGGGCAACGGCCTCGCGGGTAAGGTCGTCCGGTGTGGGGCCGAGGCCGCCGGTCGTGATCACGAGATCGGCTCGATCCAGGGCAGTCCGGATGGCGTCGACCACGACGGGAAGATCGTCGGGGAGGTTGGCGATGCGCGTCACCGAGACGCCACTGGCGACGAGCGAGCGGGCCAGGTCGCCGCTGTTGGTGTCGGTTGTCTCGCCCACCGTGAGCTCTGAGCCAACGGCGAGGAGCTCCGCGGTCAGGACCCGGCGCGGCGTTGGGTGGGGGACATCGGTCATGCCGGCAGCGTACCCCGGTGCCACCGGCCGCGCGATGCCGGCGTCGCGGGAGCCGGCGAGCGGCCGGGATCGGCGCTGGTATCATGGCGCCGGTCCCCGTGCCCGCTCAGCCCCTCCCCGGAGGACGACCGCTGGATCCCGAACAGCCCACCGCCGAACCCGCGCGGACCGCCGCTTCCTCCGACGAGCAGGCCGGCACGCCCCCGCGCGGGCGATCCGGGGCAGGACCGCACCACGACGATCGCCCACCCGGCCTCCGCCGCCAGTTCGCGGCGACCAAGTCCGCGGCGCTGGCTTTTGCGCGCGCCCACATCGACCTGGCCAGGGCCGAGGTCGACGAGATCAAGGGCGAGGTCGCCCGGGCGTCCGGCCTGGCAGCCGCGGCCATCGCGTGCCTGATCCTCCTCGCCTTCCTGATTCCGATCGGCGGGCTGCTGTTCGCCGGCGAGTGGATCTTCGGGTCGATCGGCTGGGGGCTGTTGCTCGGCACGGAGCTGCTGATCGCGGTCGCGATTGCGGCTGTGCTCTTCGCACTGCGCATCCCCGGACTTGGCCGTGACGCGCTCATCGCGCTGCTGCCCGCGATCGTCGTGGCGATCGCCCTGGGTCTCAACTGGCCCAACGAGCTGTGGCGGCGGATCGGAGAGGCCGCGGGCCTGGCCGTCGATCCGGCGATCATGCCGCTTGTCGTCGGCATGGTCGTCATGGGCGTCATCGGAGCCATCGTGGGCCTCGTGCTCGGTGCCAGGAGCGGCAGCGGAGCTGGGGCGATCATCGGGAGCCTCCTTGCGGGGGCCGTCGCGGGCGCGCTGGCAGGGGCGTTCCTGTCCATCACCTTCGGCCTGCGGGTTGGTGTGGCGCTCGGCGTGGCGACATACCTCGTCCTGTGGCCGATCCTCATGGGTCTCCGCACCCAACGCCAGGGCATCGACCCCGACGAGCTCAAGGCACGGTTCTATCCGCAGACGACCATCGAGACCACGAAGGAGAGCATCGAGTGGGCGAAGGCACGAGTGTCGCGCGAGCCCAGGTCCTAGCGGCCCGCGAGGCCCTGGACGAGGAGCTCGTCAGGCTCGAGGCGTCCGCCCGCGCGGCCGTCGACATTCCCGCGAAGATCAAGCGCAACCCGGTCAAGACGGCAGGGCTGGCCGCCGGGGCGGGCTTCGTGGTCCTGGGCGGGCCCAGGAAGCTCTTCGGGCGAGCCAAGCGGGCGGTCCGGGGGCCGGAGGAGCCGCTGCCGGCGTCGATGCTGCCCAAGGAGATCGACGAGACACTTCGCAAGCTGGGCACGGACGGCGAGCGGGTCCGCGGCCTGCTCGAGCACGAGTTCGCGAGCTACCTCAAGGCGACGGAGCCGGCCCGCAGGGGTCGCAACTTCAGGGGTGCCGTCACGTTGCTCACGGTGGCGTTCGTGCGCCCGCTCGTCCTGCGCTTCTCGAAGCGCCTGGCCAACGAGATCATCGCGACCGACGGCACGTCCTTCGGCGAGCAGCTGCGCAAGGTCCGCACCCGGCTCGGCGCCGCCGGTGACGACGAGACGTCCTGACGGCCCGCACCCCTGACGGCCGGGCCTGGTAGGCGAGGTCGGGGTCGAACCGACACGCCCCTCACGGGGCACCGGCTCCTAAGGCCGGCGCGTCTGCCATTTCGCCACTCGCCCGTGCCGCCGAGTCTACCGCGTGCCCGGCACCCGCCCATCGGCCCCTCCCGCAGCGGGGCCACGCCGCAGCCTCGCCGCCCGGACCGCCGACCCACCCTATACTCGCCGGGCGATGAATGTGACGGCTACCCCTGCCCCCAAGAGCTCCATCCTCCTCGAGATCGAGGTCCCCCCCGAACGGCTCGACCGTGCCATCCGGGAGGCCGTGCCGCGCCTGTCACGGCGGACGCGCGTCGCCGGATTCCGTCCGGGCAAGGCGCCCAGGCCCATCCTGGAGCGGGTCCTCGGACCCACAGCCGTGCTCGACGAGGCCGTCGAGCAGGTCGTCCAGGAGGCGTACCGCAACGCCATCGTGGAGCAGGCCATCGTGCCGCTGGCCAACGCGGACGTCGAGGTGGTCGAGGCCGAGGAGGGCAAGCCCCTCCGCTTCAAGGCAACCGTCCAGGTCCGTCCCGAGGTCACGCTGGGCGACTACTCGGACTTCAACTTCGCTCCCGAGATCGAGACCATCGACGCCGCGAAGGTGGACAAGGTCGTCGACGAGCTCCGAGACCAGAACGCGACCCTCACGGCGGTCGAGGACCGGCCGGCGCAGGACGGCGACTGGGCCGTCATCGGCTTCGTGGGGTCGAAGGACGGCGTCCCGTTCGATGGCGGGACGTCGGAGCGGATGCCCCTCGTGATCGGGGAGGATCGCCTGATCCCGGGCTTCGAGGCCAACCTCGTGGGCCTGGAGCCCGGCGCGTCGACCGAGTTCGACATCACCTTCCCCGACGACTACCCGGAGGAGTCGCTCGCCGGAGCCCAGGCCCACTTCGCGGTGGACCTCAAGGAGCTGCGCGAGAAGGTCCTCCCGGCGGCCGACGACGCATTTGCCCAGAACATGGGCGAATACGCGGATCTCGCCGCCCTCAAGACCGACGTCGACGACCGGCTGCGCCGCAACGCCCTCGACCGGGCGCGGCACGAGTTCGCCGACAAGATCATCGAGTACGCGGTGGCCAACGCCACCATCGACCTGCCCGACGTCCTGGTGGACCAGGAGGTCGAGGTGATGCACGACGAATTCCGCTCCACGCTCGCGCGCCAGGGGATCGGCGAGGAGGCGTACCTCAAGGCCACCAACCAGACCGATGCCGAGCTGCACGCGGAGTTCAGGCCGCGGGCCGAGCACCGGACCAAGGTGCTGCTCGTGCTCTCGAAGATCGCCGACAACGAGGCGATCGAGGTCGACGACGCCGAGATCGAGGCGCAGGTGGACATGGCCCGGGCCCGCTACAAGGACCAGGGGACCGTCAAGTACTTCGAGTCCGAGCGCGGCCGCAACTTCATCCGCAGCACCCTGCGCCGCACGAGAGTCGTCGAGGTCCTCGTGGATCGCTGGCTGGCAGCCCATCCCGAGCACCCCGCCCTGCCACACGTGGAGGACGACGCGCCGTCGGCTGTCGACGGGTCGCAGGCGGAGGCGAATGCCGGCATCGGAGCGACCGATCCGGGCGCCATCCCGGGCGCCGCCGGCGACGATCACAGTCACCATCACGACCACGACCACGACCACGGCGACGCGGCGAACGCGCCCGCCGGCAAGTAGCGCACCGCCACCGCGGTCACGATGCCACCCGTGCCCGATCGAACACAGGGGAGACCCACGATGCTCGTCCCGATGGTCATCGAATCCACCAGTCGTGGGGAACGCGCGTACGACATCTACTCGCGGCTGCTGCGCGAGCGGATCATCTTCCTCGGTGACGCCATCGACGATCACCTGGCCAACCTGGTGATCGCCCAGCTCCTGTTCCTCGAGTCCGAGGACCCCGAGAAGGACATCAGCCTCTACATCAACTCGCCCGGTGGCGTCGTGACCAGCGGCCTGGCCATCTACGACACGATGCAGTACCTGCGTGCGCCGGTGAGCACCATCTGCATCGGGATGGCGGCGTCAATGGCGGCGGTGCTGCTCGCCGCCGGCGCCCGGGGCAAGCGCTATGCGCTGCCGCACAGCCGGGTGATGATCCACCAGGGCTCTGGCGGCTTCCGCGGCAATGCCGCCGACGCGGTGATCCAGATGAAGGAATGGGAGTACCTGGTCCAGGTCAACCACGAGATCCTGGCCAAGCACACCGGCCAGCCCGTGGACAAGGTGGTGCACGACACGGACCGGGACTACTTCATGGGCCCCGAGGACGCCAAGGCATATGGCATCATCGACGCTGTCTACACCCTCACCGGCGACTCCCTGATCGCGCAGGCGCACGACGCGGGCCTCGTCGGCGGCGAGGGATCCGTGTTGACGGAGCCGCGCCCGGACGACACCGGGCCGGTGGCGGACAAGTAAAGGCAGGGACCGATGCCGGCGTCCACGACAGGTTCCAAGGGGACCAAGGTTCCCTATCGCTGCTCCTTCTGCGGAAAGAGCCAGGAGCAGGTTCGAAAGCTCATCGCGGGCCAGGGGGTGTACATCTGCGACGAGTGCATCAACCTGTGCCAGGAGATCATCGAGG
The DNA here is from genome assembly GCA_963788375.1 of uncultured Chloroflexia bacterium. GTDB lineage: Bacteria > Chloroflexota > Limnocylindria > Limnocylindrales > CSP1-4 > CAIXZV01. The sequence goes on along the minus strand of CAWBGT010000001.1, from coordinate 690,901 downwards.
AGGAGCTGCTGGAGGCGCCCAAGGCGCGCCCGGCCAAGCAGAAGCTCCCCAACCCGCGCGAGATCACGGCCAGCCTCGACCAGTACGTCATCGCGCAGGAGAAGGCGAAGAAGGTCCTCTCCGTCGCGGTCTACAACCACTACAAGCGGGTCAACGCCGGCACGACCGTGGACGACGTGGAGCTCCAGAAGTCGAACGTCCTGCTGGTTGGCCCCACCGGCTCTGGCAAGACCCTCCTGGCCCAGACACTCGCCCGCATTCTGGACGTCCCGTTCTGCATCGCGGATGCGACATCGCTCACGGAGGCCGGCTACGTCGGCGAGGACGTCGAGAACATCCTGCTGCGGTTGATCCAGGCCGCGGACTTCGACGTCACGCGGGCACAGCGCGGGATCATCTACATCGACGAGATCGACAAGATCGCCCGCAAGGCCGACAACCCGTCGATCACGCGCGACGTGTCCGGCGAAGGTGTCCAGCAGGCGCTGCTCAAGATCCTCGAGGGCACCGTGGCCAACGTGCCGCCCCAGGGCGGCCGCAAGCACCCCCACCAGGACTTCATCCAGATCGACACCACCAACGTCCTGTTCATCTGCGGCGGGGCGTTCGACGGCCTGGAGAAGATCGTGGAGGAGCGGGTTGGCAAGCGATCGATCGGCTTCGGGTCCGACGGCGCGATGTCCAAGGCGGACAAGGCGAGGATCATCGAGAAGCTGATGCCCGAGGACCTGCTCAAGTTCGGCCTGATCCCGGAGTTCATCGGACGCCTGCCGGTCATCGTCACCCTGTCGCCGCTCACCGTGGACGACCTGGTCCGAGTCCTGGTGGAGCCCAAGAACGCCGTCACCCGCCAGTTCCAGAAGTTCCTGATGCTGGACAAGGTGGAGCTCGTGTTCACGCCGGGCGCCCTGCAGGCAGCCGCCGAGGTCGCGCTGGACCGCAAGACCGGTGCCCGAGCCCTGCGCTCCATCGTGGAGGAGGCGTTGCTCGAGGTGATGTTCGACATCCCGGAACGCACCGACGTCCGCAAGTGCATCATCACCGAGGAGACGATCCGGGGCGGCCGCCTGCCGCTGCTCCTGACCAAGTCGGACGTCGACAAGGGCGTGGACGAGACGAACTACCGCGAGTGGCTCGCCGAGCAGGGCGAGACCGCGTAGCTCGACCGGAGGGGGCGGCTCTACGGCGATGGGCAGGGCCGCGGGCGGCCGGGGCATTCTGCCCGATCGGGCAGCTGTTCCGGGCTCCCGGACGCTTGGGCCGGCGTGGGGCGCCCCGTAGACTCGGGCGATGGACCAGCGGGTTCGGGCCTCGCCGCCCGATCAAGCACCCGGCTTGGCGGTCCCGGCCCGCCAGCCCGTGGCCTATGGCGCGCCGGGTGCGTCCGTGCTGGCGCCTGGAGCGGCGTCGCTCCTCCACCTCCAGCGGCTCGCCGGCAACCGTGCCGTGGCTGGCATGATCGGCCAGCGGCCGACGATCCAGCGCTGGGCCGTTGGGTACAACGCCGCCTCCGAGGATTGCGTGGCTGCCGCCAACTGGATCACCGCTCACACGCCGCATCCCCGCGGCGCGTGGGCCAGGACGTTCGTGGCGTTCGCGCGGGCCGGAACCGTGACCACCAGTGGCACGGGCACGGACCTGACGGCCACGGTCAGTGGCCCTGCCGTGACCCACACCAAGCGCGTGGACATGCCGACCTGGTCACCGACGCGTCCCCCCATGCCATCGGCATGGTCGCGCGCGTCCACGGAGTTGCGGGCGCACGAGGCCGAGCACGAGCGCAAGGGGGACGAATGGCGGACCGAGCTCGAGTCGCGCCTGACCTCGTTCAGCGAGCCCGTCCGGTCCCGTGCCGCCGGTGAGGCGGAGCTCAGCCGCCAGTGGACGGAGTGGATCGCCGATCACCAGCGGGACCAGGACAGTCTCGACCCGTTCACCGTCACGCTCGACTGCTCGGACGGTGGCGGGGACTCGGAGTCGGCCGCTCCTGACCTCGGCGACGACCTGCGACTGGACGACGACACCATCCCGTAGGGGCGCAGGCGAGCGAGCCGGCTACCCGGTGTGTCATCGGCGGGGCGGTCGCCGCGAGCGCGGGGACAACCGCGTGGTAGACTCCCGGCCTCACGGCGGTGACCGAGAGGAGTAGGTCCGGGACGACCCTCAAGCGAGCGCGAGACGGTGCGAGCCGCGCGGGTGACCCGGCACCGAAGGTCGCTCGCGAGCCGTGCGCCTGGCGTCCGATACAGCGCCGAGAGGGTGACCGGATCCGGCCGATCGCGATGAGCGACGCGGCCCCGGCCACGCAACCAGCAGGTGGTACCACGACCCCGTTCGTCCGCTGGACGAGCGGGTCGCTGCGTTTCGGGAGCAGGGCATGTCGGAAGCAACGGGCGCACAGCTGGCCAAGGCCTACGTGCCGGCAGAGTTCGAGCACGACATCTACGAGCGCTGGCTGGCGGCCGACGTCTTCGCGCCCGACGGTGCCGGTTCCACCGCGGACTGGTCGCTGGAACCGTTCGTCATCATCCAGCCACCGCCCAATGTGACCGGCAGCCTGCACCTCGGCCATGCGCAGCGGACCACGGTCGAGGACTTGATGATCCGCCACGCGCGGATGCTGGGCCGCCCGTCCCTGTTCCTGCCCGGCCTCGACCACGCCAGCATCGCCGCCCAATTCGTGCTGGACGGGATCATCGCGCGCGAGGGCGAGACGCGCGCATCCCTCGGCCGAGAGGCTTACCTGGAGCGGATGCAGGCGTTCATCGAGGCGACGAAGACCGTCATCCTCACCCAGCAGCGTCGCGTCGGCGGCTCCTGCGACTGGGGCCGCCTCCGGTTCACGATGGACGAGGTCAGCGGGAGGGCGGTCCGCGAGGCATTCCTGCGACTGCATCGCAAGGGACTTGCCTACCGCGCCGAGGCGCTGGTCAACTGGTGCCCGGGATGCCGCACGAGTGTCAGCGACCTCGAGGTGCTGCCGACGCCCGAGACGGGAACGTTGTGGCGGGTCCGCTATCACCTGGTGGACGAGATCACCGGCCTCCCGGATCCGGACGCGACGGTCACGGTCGCAACGACGCGACCTGAGACGATCCTCGGCGACACCGCCGTCGCGGTGCACCCCGACGATCCCCGGTATGCCGCCCTTGTCGACCGACGGGTGCGGATACCGTTCGTGGAGCGCGACGTGCCCGTGATCGCCGACGCCGTGGTCGATCCCGTCTTCGGCACCGGCGCCGTGAAGATCACGCCCGCGCACGATCACGGCGACCACGCCACCGGCGTACGTCATGCCCTGGCGATGCCCACGATCCTCGACGACACCGCCCACGTGACGGGCACCGGCACGCCATACGACGGGCTCGACCGCTATGAGGCCCGTGCACGGATGCTCGCGGATCTCGCGACCCGTGGCGATCTCGAGAGCGAGCTTGCCCACGAGATGGTCATCGGCAAGTGCCAGCGCAGCGGGGACGTGGTGGAGCCGCGGCTCAAGACCCAGTGGTTCGTGAAGACGGCCCCGCTGGCCGCTGCGGCCCTCGAGGCCACGCGCAGCGGCCGGACGCAGATTCTCCCCGAGCGCTTCGAGAAGGTGTGGGAGCACTGGATGACCGGGATCCGGGACTGGAACGTGTCGCGCCAGCTGTGGTGGGGCCACCGCATCCCCGCCTGGTACTGTCCGGACGGCCATGCCACGGTCTCCGCGGAGATCGACGGCCCGCGGGCGTGCGAGGCCTGCGGCCGACCGGCGGCCGAGCTGACCCAGGACCCGGACATCTTCGACACCTGGTTCAGCTCCGGGCTGTGGCCGTTCTCCACGCTCGGCTGGCCCGATGCGACGGACGACCTCGCCCGCTTCTATCCGGGCTCCGTGATGGAGACGGGCTACGACATCATCTTCTTCTGGGTTGCCAGGATGATGATGCTGGGCATCGAGCTCGCCGGCGACGCGCCATTCCACACGGTCTACCTGTCGGGCCTGATCCGGGACCCGTATGGCGCGAAGATGTCCAAGACCAAGGGCAACACCGTCGACCCGCTCGCGACCATCGACGAGGTTGGCGCCGATGCGCTGCGCTTCGCCGTGGTCCACGGCACCACGCCCGGCAACGATCAGCGATTCGGTCCGGCCAAGGTCGAGAACGCCCGCAACTTCGCCAACAAGCTGTGGAACGCCACACGGTTCGTCCTGGGGTCGCGGCCGGCCTCCATCCCACCTGACGCGCCGCGATGCCTGCCCGACGCCAGCCATCTGGGGCCTGCGGACAGGTGGGTGCTGTCGCGTGCCTCCGCCACGACCGCCGCGGTGGATCAGGCGATGGTGGACTACGCCTTCGGCGAGGTCACCCGGCTCCTGTACGACGCCATCTGGAACGAGTTCTGCGACTGGGGCCTGGAGCTGGCCAAGGTCCGCCTTGTCGATGACCGTCTGTCCGATGCGGAACGAGAGGCCACCTGGTGGGCGCTGGTCGAAGCGCTCGACACGTACCTTCGCCTCCTCCATCCGGTCATGCCGTTCATCACTGAGCGCCTGTGGCAGGCGCTGCCACACCGCGCGGGGGACCCGGAGCTGCTGATCGTCGCCCGCTGGCCCGGGGTGGGGGAGCGCGACCCCGAGGCCGAGGCCCAGGTTGGAGCGCTCGTGGAACTGGTCCGCGGCGTGCGCAACGCCCGCGCCGAAGCGAAGCTGGAGGCGGCGTCATGGCTGCCCCTGGACGTGTACGTGGAACCGGAGCTCGGTTCCGCGCTGGAGGCGCTCCGGCCGGCCGTCGAGCGGCTCGCCCACACCCGGCCTCTGCGCCGGCAGCTCACCCGCGAAGCGCTCCACGGGGTCGACGGCGCGGCCGGAGGGCTTGCCATCATCGCCGGTCCGGCGGAGGCCATTCTTGGCACCGGCGCCGCGGACCCTGTCGCGGCGGAGGCCGACAGGACCCGCCTCGAGAAGGAGCTGGCCGACGCCGAACGACTGCTGGAATCCGCGCGGGCACGCCTGTCCAACGAGTCGTTCACCGCGAAGGCGCCACCAGCGATCGTGGAGGGGGCCCGTGTCCGGGAGGCGGAGCTGGCCGACCAGGTGGAGCGCCTGAGGGAGCGGGTCGGCCGGTGATCCATCACGCTGGTAGGATGGCGCCTGACCACCAGCAGGCCGTCACCGGGAGGACGCCGTGCCCCTCGAGTTCCTGAAGCGTCGCGGCAGCGATGGCGACAAACAGGCCCCGTCGACACAGCCGGCCGCTCCGGCGGGGCTGCCCGAGGAGGTCGTCGCCCAGGAGTTCCAGCTCAAGCTGTACTACGCGGGCAAGAGCAGCGAGGGGGTTCGGATGCGCGCCGGGCCGAAGGCTCTGGCGGAGCTCCCCAGGATGCTCGAGGGTCTGACCCGCAACCCGGTCGAGGTCGTGGAGCCGCTACCCCTGGAGTTCGCGCAGGCCGTCCCGGTCATCGCCCGCCCGTCAGAGGCGATGCAGTGGCTGAACGCCCACCACGAGCTGAGCCCGGTCACCCGCCACGCCCTGGTGGTGCTCGAGTCGATCGATGCCGTGGACCTCGCGTTCGACACCTTCGCTTGCACGCTGCTGGAGGGTGAGACGGACACGTCCGGGTATCCCGAGTACAACTCGGTGGTTGGGGGCCTCGCATCGCACTGGGATGAGGCCACCGGTGACATGATCGTCCGCGCCGTCGTGGGCTGGGGTGGGCGCGGGGTCCGTGGCGACACGGATCGGATCGCGCAGCGCCTGCTGTCGACGATCCTGACGAACGTCCTCGCCAGCCAGTACGCCATGGGCGTTGCCGAGGTGGACCGTCCGGTCCCGGCGGCCGGCCGCGGTGGTCTCGTGTGCGCGCACTGCGGCTTCGCGTCGGGCCACGAGCGCGCCTTCTACTGCCCGAAATGCGGGATGCGGCTGCTCCGCGGCTGACCCGCCCCATCCCCTGCTGAGCATCTATGCCTGTCTACGACTACCTCTGCACCGCCTGCGATCACCGTGCCGACATCCTCCACGGGATCAACGACCCGGGACCCAACTTCTGCCCCTCGTGTGGGGCGGAGGGCTCGATGCGCAAGCAGTTCGGCGCCCCAGCGATCCACTTCAAGGGCACCGGCTGGGCAAAGAAGGACCGGGGTGGCTCCTCGCGCGGGACCAGGACGGCGTCCGGTTCGTCGTCCGGGGACGAGGGTCGCGGCCCCAAGGACTCCAGGGACCCGGAGCCCGGCACCAAGTCCGCGGGCGAAGGTTCGTCGTCCACGGAAAGCGCGGCCAAGCCCGATGCCGCGAAGCCCGACTCCTCCAAGTCCTCCGGCACGAACGACTGAGGCCGCCCATGCCCTCCAGCGCCGATTGGATCACTCTCGGGGAGGCCGCCGAGATCCTGGCCGCTGCCAACATCCACTTCAGACCACAGACCGTCGGCGCCTGGGCCCGGTCCGGCAGGCTGTCCAGCATCAAGCTGGGTGGCCGTCGCTACGTCCGCCGCGGCGAGGTCAAGGCACTGGTCGCAGCCCCACGCCGGATCCGTGTCGAGGACATCCAGCCCGGGCTCTTCGAGGACCTGAACGGCTGACCACATGATCCCCGCCGGAGACGAGGACCGCAACGCCGATCGATTGCGGCTGCTTGTCGAGCGACTGGTCGCACGCGTGGGGGGTCTGCACGCGACCAGGACGCTGCTGGGCGTCCTCGAGGCGTACGACGGGGCAGGCGGCGGGCTGACGGCGGCTGGGCTCGCCTACACGTCGTTGATCGCCCTGCTGCCCGGGCTCCTGCTGATGGTCTCGGTTTTCGGCCTGCTGATCGACGATCCGGCGGTCCGTGCGCAGCTGGTGGCCGCGATCGCTGAGGCGGTGCCGCCCATCGAGGAATTCGCCAGGGCCGCCCTTGACACCGTCTCGGCCGGCGCCGTTCCCATCAGCATCATCGCGGTGGTGGGCCTCCTGTGGGGTTCCAGCCGCTTCTACGCGGCGCTCGACTATGCCTTCACGCGGATCTTCAACGAGGGCCGCAAGCGGAACGAGATCGAGCGGACGGTCCGCGGCGTCATCGTGACGTTCCTGCTGGTGGCCGTGCCGCTTGGGGCCCTGGTGCTGAGCGTGATCACGAGCTGGCTCGCGACCGTGGCTCCGGCCGGCCTCTCCGGGTTGCTCCTGAAGGCGGTGTCGCCCGTAGGATCGTTCCTGCTGTTCGTCACCGGAACGGTCCTCGTCTACCGGTACGTGCCGGCCCAGCACGTCCCCTGGCGGGCCCTGCTCCTACCGGCCATCGTCGCTGGCGTGGCCCTGGCCGGGTTCGCCCAGCTGTACGCGCTGTTCGCGCCGCTCCTGACCAAGATGGCCGCCGTCTATGGCACGTTCGTAGCGTTCTTCGCGATCCTGGCCTGGCTCTCGATCAGCTTCAACGTCCTGCTGTTCGGCGCCTGCTGGACCCGAGTTCGCGGGCGGGCGGCATCGCCCGGGGACGCGGGGAGCCCGGTTGATCTGCTGGATTCAGCGGGTGGCCCTCGGTGAGCGTCGAGGCGTCCGCAGACGTCGATTGAGGGGTCAGCCCTGCCGGGTGCCGCAGCGGCGGCAGAATCTGGCGTTGGCCGACAGGGACAGGCCGCACGCGACGCAGGGCTGAGGCGTCAGCGCCGGCGCGGCGGCAGCCTGCGGGCGCTGGCCGTCCCCGCTCAGGACCTCACGGGCTGAGGCGGCCCACAGCGAGGCGGCGTCGTCCCGTGGCGCCAGCTGGCGCCCGGCGAGGGTTGTCGGGCCGTCCTGTCGCCCAGACGCGCGGCCCCAGAGCGGTGCGGCCGGCCATTGGGGTGCAGCTCCCTCGTCGGGCGCGACGGTCAGCCACGGACTCGCGCCTGGTGGCGCGTCGGGGCCCGACCCCGGTTCCTGCGCGGGCGCGGAGGGAGCCGGGGGCGCCGGGGGCGCGATGGGCGGCGCCGGCGGAACCGGCCAGGCGGGCTGAGGAATTACGTCCTGGCGGGCGGGCTCGGGCTCGGGCTCGACCACGGCCACGGGCTCCGGCTCGACCACGGCCACGGGCTCCGGCTCGACCACGGCCACGGGCTCCGGCTCGACCACGGCCACGGCTCGGCTCCGGCTCGACCACGGCCACGGGCTCCGGCTCGACCACGGCCACGGGCTCCGGCTCCCGGCTCGGGCTCGACCACGGCCGCGGGCTCCGGCTCGACCACGGCCACGGGCTCCGGCTCGACCACGGCCACGGGCTCCGGCTCCGGCTCGGGCTCGACCACGGCCACGGGCTCCGGCTCGACCACGGCCGCGGGCTGCGGCTCGACCACGGCCACGGGCTCCGGCTCGACCACGGGCTCGACCACGGGCTCCGGCTCGGGCTCGGGCTCGACCACGGGCTCGACCACGGCCACGGGCTCCGGCTCGACCACGGCCACGGGCTCCGGCTCGACCACGGGCTCGACCACGGCCGCGGGCTGCGGCTCGGGATCAGAAACTTCCTGGGCGGCGACCTGGGCCTCGTAGGCGGCAAGCGCATCCTCGATGGACTGTCCGGGCGCCACGCCACGTACCTCGGTGGGCGGCTCGGGCGCGGTTTCCACGACCGCCGCCATGCCCAGGGCACGGGCGAGCCGATCCGGTCCGAGGTCGGCCTCGGGCCAGGCGTCGACCTCGGCCGTCGCGGCGACCGGGTCAGCCGACGGGGCCGCGGCAGCGACCTCGAGTGCCTCCGGCATCGCCGCCTCCACCGCCTCCATCTCCGGCTGAGGCGCGCACGTCAGACAGCGGCCCTCGCCCGCGTTCCAGCAGTTCCCGCAGGTGTACTGGCGACAGGTCAGGCAGAAGTTGAAGGTCTTGTGGAATGCATCAAGCTGATGGGAGGTAGCGGTCCGCTCGTCCTCGCCGCGAGCGTCGGCCATCGCCTCCGAGAGGCTGCTCTCGTCGGTCATGACGAAGTTGCGCAGGCCCTTCGACACCACGCGGACGCGGCCGATCCTCGACCGCTTTGGCGCGGCCGATTCGAATGTGTACCGAGTACCGCACCGTTCGCAGAACGACTCGGTGAGGATTTCCGTCATTCGGCCCCCGATGGACAGCACACCACGCCCGGCGCGAGCCGGGCCGGACCAGAGTATAGGTCCCGGCTGCGGGAGGGGTTCACACCGAGGTACCGCGCCAAATCGCCGTTGGTCCCGCCGGAGGGCCGGTCGGGCCGCCTCTGGTACGGTTCGCCGAGCCATGGCTGTGCTTGCCGACGTTGAGCGGCTCCTCGAACGCTTCTTCGAGCGCTCGACCGCTCGGCTGTTCCGGGCCCGCCTCCAGCCCGTGCAGATCGAGCATCGCGTCGAGCGCGCAATGGAGCGCGCCCGGAGCTCCCAAGGCGGCCGCACGGTGGTGCCAGCCCGGTACCGGGTTCGTCTGAATCCGGTCGACCTGGCGGCCGTCGCGGCACAGGCTGGTGGACCCGAGGCCCTTGCCCGGCACCTTGCGGACGCGGCGCTGACCTTTGCCCGCGGTCATGACTACCACCTGCCGTCGCGGCCGAGGGTGGCCATCGTGGATGACCCGTCGCTCCAGCGCGGAGTCGTCGAAGTGGAGGCCGAGGCAGCGTCGATGGCCGGCAGCCTGCCGGTCCCGGACATGCCGGCGGTGGCCAGGGCCGATCCCCCGGCGCCCGGGGCCTCCGGCGGGGGCGGAGTGACGCCGATGGACCCGGTCGACGCCGGGTACACGTCGGCTTCGGACGCCGCGCTGCCCCCAGGGTCAACCGCGATGCCTCCAGCGGCGCTGCCGGCTCCAGGGTCCGTCATGGACGGCGAGCCCGCGACCGCGACTCCAGCTGGTGGTATCCGCGGCGACGGTACCCAGACCATGGTGTTCCGGCGGCCAGCACCGCGGCCCACCCGTGCCGTACTGCGCGTCGTCGGACGTGACGGCAGGGAGTGGGTGGTGGAGGTCGACGGCACGCCGTTGACCCTGGGGCGCGCGACGGACAACGCCCTCGTGATCGCCGACTCCAGGGTGTCGCGCCACCATGCGCGCGTGCAGGCGCGCCACGGCACCCTCGTGTTTACGGACCTGGGCAGCACCAATGGAAGCCGGGTCAACGGTGTCCGCGTCGACGAGTGCGCGCTGGGGGCCGGCGACCGGGTCGTGGTGGGCGACACCGTCCTCCTGGTCGAGCAGTTGCCCGGCTGACGAATGGACGGCTTTGCAGTCACCCTCTGGATCGTCAGGATCCTGTTCCTTGCCCTGCTCTACCTGTTCCTGTTCGCCGTCGTGCGGGTGCTGCTGCGCGACCTGCGGGCCGCGTCGAGGGGACCGGCCGAGCTGGGCCGCCTCGTCGTGCTCGCATCGCCACGCGGCGAGCCGCAGCCGGGCGCATCGTATCCGCTCGACGCGGTGACGAGCCTTGGCCGCGATGTCAACAACGGGATCGTTCTGGACGATCCGTTCGCCTCGGCGGAGCACGCCGTGCTGACCTTCCGCGGGCGCAACTGGTATCTCGAGGACCTCGCCAGCACCAATGGCACCTTTGTGAACGGCGTCCCGGTCGACGGCCTCGCGCCCCTTGGATTCGGCGACGAGGTCCAGGTCGGCGAGATCCGGTTCCGGCTGGATCGGGGGCGGGCGTGAGCGTCGTAGCCCAGGCGCGCGCGGCGTCCCGCTTCCGCCTGCGACCTCGCGCCCGCCAGACGGAGCTGATGCTCCTCGCAGTCGTCGCGGTCGCGCTCGTCGTCGGGGCTGCATCGCTGGGGGCCACCCGCCAGCTGCGCGTCGCGACCGAGGCGGGTCGGACCCCGGCTTCGCTCGACTTCACGTTGCCGGATGCGCAGGGCCTCCTGGTCTACCTGCTGGCGCTGCTCCTCGTCCATGTCGCCTTCGTCCTCGCGGGCAGACGGACGGACCAGGTCCTGCTGCCGGCGGTCGCCATGCTGGGCGGGCATCGGGCTCCTGCTCATGCAGCGGCTGCCGCAGGACCTGGTGACGCCAGACCTTCGGCTCGTCCGAGCTCGGTCTCGGCCAGCTCCAGCTGGCCTGGCTGCTGGTGTCGCATGGCGGTCATCACGGTGCTCGGCGCTCGGCGTTCGCTCGGACGCCTGGCTGCGGACGCTACAAGTACACCTGGGCGGCGGTCGGCATCGTCCTCCTGCTGCTGACATTCGTGTTCGGTTCGGACGTCGAACGGCGCACGCCTGACGCTGTCGGATCGGCCCGCTGTCGGCGGCAGCCATCGGAGCTGCTGAAGGTGATCCTCGTCGTGTTCCTCGCCGGCTATCTCTCGGAGAACCGGCCGCTGCTCCTGGCGGAGCAGAGCACGCGGATCGGGCCGTTGCGCCTCCCGCCGCTGCCCTACCTCGCGCCGATGGTCGCGATGTGGGCGATCGCGCTGGGGATCGTCGTGGTCCAGCGTGACCTCGGTGCGGCCCTGCTGTTCTTCGCCGTGTTCCTGGCCCTGCTCTACGTGGCCACGGGGCGTCCGAGCCTACGTCGTCGTCGGGCTGCGTGCTGTTCCTGGCCGGATCAGTGGGTCCTGTACAACCTGTTCGATCACGTCCAGGCGCGGGTCGACAACTGGCTGGATCCCTCGCGCGACCCGCTCGGGGCCGGGCTTCCAGGTCGTGCAGGCGCTGCATGCGTTCGCGCGTGGTGGCGTGATGGGCGTTGGCCTTGGCGCCGGGCTGCCGACGATCGGCGGGCGCCTGCCCATCCCCGCGGTCCACACGGACTACCCCCTCGCGGCGCTCGGGCGAGGAGCTGGGACTCATCGGCGTCCTCGCGATCCTGGGGCTGTACCTCGTGGTCGTGTCGCGCGGGCTGCGGATCGCGGCTGCGGCCGCACGACGACTTCCGCGTCCTCCTGGCTGCCGGGCTGGCACTGGTCATCGGCGTCCAGGCGTTCATCATCGCGGCGGGCAATCTCAAGCTGATGCCGCTGACCGGGTCACGCTCCCGTTCATCAGCTACGGCGGCTCGTCGCTGCTGGCCAACGCGGTCGTGGTCGGGCTGCTGCTCGGCCTCTCCGACCGCGGCACCGGGCCCCTCGCCGCCCCCCGAGAGCGGCGGCGAGGCTTCCGCCTGCGGAGGCGCACGGCATGAGCGACCTGCCTGGCGGGGACGACGGGAACGCACGGGACGTGGGACCTGCCACGGGATCCCCGCCTGCGGCCACCCCGGTGAGGAAGGTGACGCCCGTCAGGGCGCGACGGTCCCGGTCCATCGGGGCCAACGTCTTCAGGACCGGGGTCGCGGTCGTCTGTGCGTTCTCAATCCTCGCAGCCGGCGCCGGATGGTGGCAGGTCGCGGAGGCACAGCGGCTGGCCACCGCGCCGGACAACCCGGCCGTCGTCGCCGTCGCGCGGCGGGCCGTCCGGGGCCCGATCGAAGACCGCAACGGGCAGTGGCTCGCTCGCAGCGGCCGCGACGCCAACGGCGAGGCGACCCGCGAGTACCGCGACGACGCCGTCAGCCACGTCGTCGGCTACGCATCGCGCCGGTACGGCACGGCCGGTCTAGAGCGCACCTACAACACGGAGCTGCTCGGGCTGCCGGGCGCCGGGACGTTCGGCGACCTGCTGGGCAAGTTCGGCGCCACGTCGGACGACCCGCTGGGCCTCCGCCTGTCGCTGGACCTTCGCCTGCAGCGGGCCGCGGTTCGCGGCCTGGGTTCGGACAGGGGCGCGGTCGTGATGCTCGACCCGTCGACCGGCGAGATCCTGGCGCTCGCGTCGACGCCCGTCTATGACGCTTCGGCGATCGCCGACCCGGCCACGGCGACGGCGACCTTCGAGCACCTCCAGGGCGACGAGACCCGGCCGCTGCTGCCACGCGCCACGCTTGGCCGCTACGTGCCCGGTTCGGTGTTCAAGATCGTGACCGGCGTCGCCGGCCTGGACACCGGCGCGGTGAGTGGCACGACGACGTACGAGGAGCAGCCGCCGGCGGAGAAGCGGGGCCTGCGCGTCGAGGGCTTCCGGGTCCGGGACGGCCACCATCCGCAGACCGGCGACACTGCCCTGGACCTGGCGGGCGCGACGGAGGTCAGCTGCAACATCTGGTACGCGCTGGCCGGGCTCGCGACGGGCGGCGACCGCCTGGTTGACGAGGCCGCCCGCATGGGGTTCGGTGCCTCCATCCCGTTCGACCTGCCGACCGCGATCAGCCGGGTCACATCGGGCAACGGGCCGGCGCCGGGTGGGTTCACCGACGACGTCGAGCTCGCGTCGGCCTCCTTCGGACAGGGTGAGACGTTCGTGACACCGCTCCAGATGGGACTGGTGGCCTCCACGGTCGCGAACGACGGCGTGTTGATGAAGCCCCACGTGGTCACGCAGCTGACCGGAGACGGCCTTGGGGCACGGGGCATCGCGCCCGAGGTCTGGCGACGCGTCATGAGCGCGGACGATGCCCGGACGCTCCAGGCTGCGATGCAGCAGGCCGTGGAGGGCGAGCTTGGTCGCCAGTTCACGCCCGGAGCCAAGGTGGCCGGTGTTCCCACCGCCGGCAAGTCCGGCACCGCCGAGCTGGGCGGCAGCGGAGAGCCCCACTCGTGGTTCATCGGCTTCGCTCCGGTCGAGAATCCCAAGGTGGCGATCGCGGTCCTGGTCGAGCGCGGTGGTCGAGGCGGCGAGCGTGCCGCACCCCTTGCCGGCGACCTGATGACGCGCTACTTCGAGCTGTACGGAGCCCCGTGAGCACGGGACGGGCGGGGTACGCTCACCCCCCATGACCGAACCCGCGATTCCTCCGCCTGCGCCGGATCGCCGCCCCCGACCGATGATCGAGCGCATCGGGATGGCGGCCATAGCGCTCGTCGTGGCGGCGCTGTTCGCCGTGGTCGCCATCGCGGCATTCGCCGGCGGCGAGCCGTTCCTGGGCGTGATGGGTGCCATGGGCGGCCTGATGGTGCTGTGGGTCGGTGGCCTCACCCTGTTCAAGGGCAGGTAGCCCCTGATTGCCGCTGGCACGGGCCCCCGCGAGAACCACTTTGCCGATCCGGCCGTACACTCTCTCGAAGAGGCACGACGTCGCCGCGTCCCGAGTCCCGTTCGCGACGTCACCCGAGGCCCGCACCCGGCGTCACGTCGGAGCGGGCGGCTCGGCCCACAACGCACGACGGGAGACCGATGAGCAGCATCCAGCAGGTCGGCGACAAGGTTCTCGCAAACGTTGAGCGGGTGATCGTGGGCAAGCACCACGAGGTCCGCCTGGCCCTCGTCGCGCTCATGTGCCGCGGTCACCTGCTGATCGAGGACGTCCCAGGCACCGGCAAGACCGTCCTGGCCAAGGCGATCGCCCGCAGCCTGGGCTGCACCTTCCGGCGTATCCAGTTCACGCCGGACCTCCTGCCGTCCGATGTGACGGGCCTGTCGATCTACAACCAGAAGACGCAGGAGTTCGAGTTCCGGCCGGGCCCGATCATGAGCCAGGTGGTCCTCGCGGACGAGATCAACCGGGCGACCCCGAAGACGCAGTCCAGCCTCCTCGAGTGCATGGAGGAGCGGCAGGCCACCATCGACGGCGTGACGCATCCGATGCCGGACCCGTTCCTGGTCATCGCCACCCAGAATCCGATCGAGTACGAGGGCACGTTCGCCCTGCCCGAGGCGCAACTGGACCGCTTCATGCTCCGGATCCGCCTCGGCTATCCGGCGCTCCTCGACGAGGTCCTCATCCTCGACGAGCAGAAGCGGACCCACCCCATCGACGCCATCACCGAGGTCTGCTCCGTCGAGGAGCTGCGCGACCTGCAGGCCGCCGTGCGCGAGATCTACGTGGACCCGGCCGTGAGCGACTACATCGTCCGCCTGGTGTCCTCGACGCGGTCGCACCCGGACGTCTACCTGGGCGCCAGCCCCCGCGGCTCGATCGCTCTCTACCGCGCCTCGCAGGCGCTCGCGGGCCTGCTGGGTCGCGATTACGTCATCCCCGACGACGTGAAGGTCCTGGCGGAGCCGGCGCTGGCGCATCGCGTGATCATCAAGACCAGCTCGTCCATCCACGATGTCTCGTCCTCGCACGTCGTGCGCGAGCTCGTGGGGTCCACGCCGATCGAGGCCGCGCGCCAGTCCGGCGGCCCCCGCGAGGTCAGCCCCAGCCGCGTCGGCTGAGGCGAAGCGGGCAGCACCAACCGGCCGGAGGACCGACCGCCATGCTTCGCCGACTCCAGGTGCTCGTCATCGCGGTCGTGCTCTTGGTGGCCGCGTTCTCGACGGGCGAGCCATTCCTGTTCTTCCTTGTCTACGTCGGCCTGCTCATCGGTGGCGGCAGCTACATCCTTACCCGCCTGGGCCTCGCGGACCTCGAGGCCGGGTATGCCGTCAGCCAGCTCAGCGCCCACGTGGGTGACCGGCTCCGCGTGACCTACACGCTGCGCAACACCGGCCGGATTCCGAAGCCGTGGCTGGAGATCCACAACCCCACCACCCTGCCCGGCGGCCTGCCGGGGCGGGCGTTGTCGCTCGGTGGGCGCCAGGAGCGTTCGTGGCTGGTGCGCACCGGTCTGGATCGCCGCGGCCACTTCCGGATCGAGCCCCTCCAGATCCGCACCGGCGACCCATTCGGGTTCTTCGAGGCATCGGCCGGGGTGGGGCAGGGGGTGACGCTCGTGGTGTACCCGCGTGTGGAGCCGCTGCCGCTGTGGCGCCTGCCGCCGGCGAGCATCGAGGGCGCCCGGGCGTCTCCCGAGCGGACGCTCCAGACAACGCCACTGGCGACGACCGTGCGTCCCTACGAGCCCGGCGACTCCATGAACCGGATCCACTGGCGCAAGACGGCGCATCTCGGCGAGATCCAGGTCAAGGAGTTCGACCTCGAGCAGACCGCCGACGCATGGATCTTTCTCGACCTCGACGCGGCCTGCGAGGCGGGCATCGGCGACGACTCGACGACGGAGGTTGCGGTCAGGGCCGCGGCGTCGATCGCGGACAAGGCGCTGGGCGAGAACCGGGCGGTGGGCCTGACGGCCAACGGGCACCGTCTCACCGTCCTGCCAGCGGACCGGGGCGCCCGACAGCGACTCAAGATCCTGCAGCTCCTCGCGGCGGTGGAGGCCGACGGGAAGACGCCGCTCGACGAGGCATTGCTGACGGGCCTCGGCCGACTCCGCCGGGGGATGACGGCGATCGTGATCACCGCCACCCACGACCCGTCGTTCGTGCGGCCGCTCGCGGCGCTGCGAGCACGCGGGATCAGCACCGTCGTGGTCGCGCTGGATGCGGCCGCGTTCGAGCCGGCGGACGATCCAGACGAGGCAGACCACCAGCGCCAGCAGGCCCGGGCGCTCCGTCACACACTTGCCGAGTACGAGCTGGCGGCGTACTCGATCACTCCCCGGCAGCCGCTCGCCGAGGCCCTCGCCCGATGAGCGGGTCGCCCTTGCGCCGGCCCGCGGAGGGCTGGATCACCCTCGGCCTGGTGATCTCGCTCGGGCTCATCGTCGCCTGGGCCGTGGACGCGCCGGCCTGGGTCCTTGGCCGGGGCTCCCTGACCGACGGCCTCGCGATCTTCGCGATGCTCGGGGTCGCGATCGGGTTCGTGGGCCCCAAGGTGGGCTGGGGGCGCTGGACGACACACCTGGTCGGGGCCGTGTTCGCGGCACTCATCATCTCGATCGTGGCCGGGCAGGCGATCCGGCCCGGCTCGTCGATCCCGGAGGCGTTCCGCGTCACGGCCGAGGGCTCGGCTGAGGCGTACCTGGACCTCGCGTGGCGCGGTCTGCCCCTGACCCAGCAGCTGGTGCACTACATCGTCGTGCTCGGCGCGATCATGTGGGGCACGATGCAGTTCGCCTCGTACGCGGTCTTCGGGCACCGCAGGCCACTCGCCGGCATCGTGGCCGTGGGAGCCGTGCTCCTGGCGAACATGGCGCTCACCGGAGACCAGCTCACCTACCTCATCGCGTTCACGGCCGCATCGCTGTTCCTGCTGATCGAGATGCATGCGTTCGACGAGCGCTCCACCTGGCTCCGCCGCCGGATCGGCGACCCGTCGGCGATCTCGGCGATGTACCTGCGTGGCGGCACGGTGTTCATCGTCGGGGCCCTCGCCGCCGCGGTGCTGCTCACCAACAGGGCGGCGTCGGCGCCCCTGGCCGGCGCGTGGGCGGGGATGGACGACCAGCTGGTCAGGATCGGGCAGGAGGTCAGCCGGCTGCTGCCTGCCGGTGGCGACTTCCGGGGTGGCGGCGGCGTCAGCTTCCCCTCCACCGCGGTAATCCAGCCCCGCTGGTACAGCGACGACGGCGTGGCCTTCACGGCCACGGTTCCCAAGGATTCCGACCCACGGAAGTGGCGCGCGGCCACCTATGACACCTTCGCGCTCAATGCGTGGGTGCAGGGCACGGTGACCACCGTCCCGGTTGTTGCCGGCCAGCCGCTGCTCCTCGACACGCCCGAGAACCCGTCGCCGGACCTGACCTCGGAGATCACGACGACCGTGGTCGCGGACGAATACCATGACACGCTCCTGCTTGCCCCCGGGGCGCCCACGGCCGTGAGCCGGGACGCGAACCTCCTGCTCTTCGGCACCGACGGGTGGTTCGCAGGGGTGGACCTGACAGGCGGCCGTGACGCGTACACGGTCACGAGCTCCGTCCTGCGCATCGAGGACGATGAGGGCATCACCGGGAACAAGCTACGGGCAGCCACCGAGGACTACCCTCCCGACATCTCTGCGAGCTACACGGCGGTTCCGGATGACGCCATGGGGCCTGCTGCCCGGGCACTGCTGGTCAGAATCATCGAGGCGGCGCGAACCACGGAGCCCTACGACCTCGCGGTCGCGATGCAGGACCTCCTGCGTTCGGACTACTTCCGCTACAACACGAACCTGACCGGGGTCCGGTGCGACGCGTCCAGTGCCGTCGAGTGCTTCGCCCAGACCAGGCAGGGGTACTGCCTCCACTACGCCTCGACGATGGCGATTCTTCTCCGCGCCGCCGATCCCGACAACCCGATCCCGACCCGGCTCGTGCAGGGGTTCCTGCCCGGGGAGCGCGCAGGCACGACGGAGACCGTCACCAACAAGGGCGCGCATGCCTGGGTCGAGGTGTACTTCCCGGGCTACGGCTGGATCCCGTTCGACCCGACCGGCGGCGGAGTCGGCGTACCATCCGAGATCCCCCTGGGGCCCGAGGTGTCCGCCGCACCGATCCCCTCCGGAAGCGCCGCGCCGCGGGACGTCCCCGACCCGACCCGCCGTCTCGACGGCGCCGAGGGTGGGATCGTGCCGCCCGGGCCCGGAGGTTCGCAGCCCGGCGATCGGACATTGCTCATCGTGCTCTCGGTGATCCTTGCCCTGGGAGTGCTCGCCGCGGCGCTCGCGGCGTGGGTCCGCGGCCCCCGCGGCGAAGTCAGCCCCGAGGCGGCCTGGGCGACCCTGTCACGGACGGCGTCGCGTCTTGGCTTCGGGCCACGGCCGACGCAGACCGTGTACGAGTACGCGGCTGCCCTGGGCGATCTGGTACCGGTGGCCGGCGACGACCTGCAGGTCGTCGCGGAGGCGAAGGTCGAGACTGCCTATGCCCGCGTCCGCCTCGGTCCGTCGCGCCTGGACGCGGTTCGCGCCGCGAACCGCCGCCTGCGCGTGTCGCTGCTGCGGCTGGCGCTCCGGCGCCCGAGGCGCAGGCGCCGGGGGTGATCCACGGCCCAGGTTCCTCCTAGAGCGCCCCGGACCTGGCCCGGCGGTCGGCAGCGGCCCGGGCCTCCTCGTCAAGCAGCGGGGCGAGGTGCTCGGTGAGGTTTGCCGCCCGGACAACGGGCCGTCCGCCGCGGAGCTCGATCACCGTGATACCGGTCAGCGCCATCGTGAACATCCAGAAGTGGGTGAGCGGCAGGCCGAACAGGGTCAGCATCACGATCTTGAACACGCCGTCGTGGCCCACGAGGATCGACCACGGCTGGCCGGCCTGTGGATCGACACCCCTGTAGCCGCCTACCTGGGGACGGTCGAGCGTGCCGCGGGGGTAGTCGCGGCCCAGGCGCCCCAGCACGCTGGCCAGCGCCGGCCGGACCCGTTCCTGCACGCGGGCCGGGGACTCGCCGCCAGGGGCCCAGACATCCCAGGGCCGGCGGCGCCAGCCGGCGAGGATGTCGGGCCAGCGACGGGCGATCTCGTCGTGGGTGACACCCTCCCACTCCCCCTGGTTGATCTCGAGCATGCCAGGGTCCGCGCGCAGCGCCGGTGCGGGCCCTCCTGCCACATCTCCGGCAACCTCGCGGGCGATCGCGTCAGCGACGGCCACGGCGGTCTGCCGCGTCCGGCCCAGTGGGGAATGGACGATCTCGATCGGCCGGCCGTTCGGGACGGGCAGGGACGGTGGGGCGTACGGCCGGGCCAGGCGGCCCGCCGCGAGGGCGGCCTGACGATGGCCGAGGGCCGAGAGGGGCGTCTCGCTCTGGCCCTGGAAGCGGTTCTCGACGATCCACTCCGACTCGCCGTGGCGAAGCAGGACGAGCGTGGCGTCCAGGCCTTCTGGGATCAGCGGCTCGGGGGCAGGCATGGGACGTCCCACCGCCTCGCCGTCACTCATCGGCCGCCGTCCAGGCGGATGACCCATGTGTCGATCGTCGCATCGTCGGCCTGGATGGCCTCGACAACGGAGTCCGGGACGTCCTCGTCGAGGGCAAGCACCATGTATGCCTCTGCCCTCGGAGCGGATCGCGCCAGGGTCATGGAGCTGATATTGACGTCGGCCGCCCCGAGCAACGCGCCCACGCGGCCAACGGTTCCGGGCCGGTCCATGTGGTGGGAGATGAGCATCACGCCGGCCGGCGCAAGGTCCATCGCGTGCTCCTGGAGGCGCACCAGGCGCGCCTCGCCGTTGGCGACCGTCCCCGCGAGGATGACGGTCTGGCCCTCAGCCTCGGCGGTGACGGTCAGCAGCGAGGCGAAGACGTCCGTGTTGGAGGTCTTGCGCTCGACCACGGTGATTCCACGGGCCTTGGCGAGCGTGGCCGCATTCACCAGGTTGACCCGCTCCTCCGTGTCCTGCTCCAGCAGGCCGCGCAGCACGGCCGCGACGAGCGACGATGCGTCGTGGGCCGCCGGCTCGCCCGCGATCTCGAGGGTGAGCGTGTGGGGTGCGTGCCTGGCGAGCTGGGCCGCGAACCGGCCGAGCGTCTCGGCCAGCGGCAGGTAGGGTGCGATCGCCTGGGCCGTCTCCGGCGTGAGCAGGGGTGCGTTGACCGCGTACCGCGCCGACCGGCCGTCAAGCACGTCGAGGATCTGCTCGGCCACCTCTTCCGCCACCGCCACCTGGGCCTCGGCGGTCGAAGCGCCAAGGTGCGGTGTGAGCAGCGTGTTTGGCGCGTCAAGGAGCGGTGATCCGGTGGGCGGCTCCGTGATGTAGACGTCGATCCCGGCACCGCCAACGCGACCGGACTGCAACGCCGCGGCCAGGTCCGCCTCGTCGATCACGCCGCCGCGCGCGACGTTGAGCAGGAGCACGCCGGGCTTCATCCGCTCGATGACGGCCGCGTTGATGAGGCCGGTCGTGGACTTCGTCTTGGGAACGTGGACGGTGATCGCGTCGGAGCGGGCGACGAGATCGTCGAATGAGACCAGCTCCACGCCCAGGTTGGCGGCCTGCTCCGGGGTCACGAACGGGTCGGATCCCAGCACGGTCATCTGCATGGCCCGTGCCCGGACGGCGATCGCCTGGCCGATCTTGCCGAGGCCCACGATGCCGAGGGTCTTGCCACGCACCTCCATGCCTGTGAACTGCGAGCGTTTCCACTCGCCACGGCGCATCGACGCGTCGGCGGCGGCCGTCTTGCGGGCGAGTCCGAACAGGAGCGCGAGCGTCAGCTCCGCCGCGGCGATGGTGTTGCCCGTCGGGGCATTGACGACGACGATGCCGGCGCGGGTGGCGGCCTCGAGGTCGACGTTGTCAACGCCCACCCCGGCGCGGCCGATGACGACCAGGCGGGTGCCCGCCGCGATCAGCCCGGCGTCCACCTTGACCTGGCTGCGCACGACGAGCGCGTCGTACTCGGGCAGGATCGCGGCGATCTCGTCGTGGGGCAGGCCCAGCTTCTCGTCGACCTCGTGGTGACGGCGGAGCAGCTCGACGCCCTCGGTGGCGAGGGCCTCGACGATCAGGATCTTCATCGGGCGGCCCCCTCGCGGGCCAGGAGCGCCTGCTGGGCGGCCGCGACGCCGGCTCCCGGCCGGACGTCGCGGCCGAGCTCGATCGCCGACGCCTCCATGGCCCCGATCGCGGCCAGGATGTCGTCCGTTGTGACCGAGCCCAGGTGCCCCAGCCGGAAGATCCGGCCCTTGAGCTTGCCCTGGCCGCCGGCCAGGACCAGTCCGCGCCGCTTGAGGCCGGCGTTGAAGGCCTTCCAGTCGAGCCCCTCCGGGATCCAGGCCGCGGTCACGGTCCTGCTGGCTATGTCGTCCGCCGCCAGCAGCTCGAACCCGAGGGCACGCAGGCCGGCCCTCGTCATGGCCTGGCAGGCAGCGTGTCGTGCGAAGACCCCATCACCCTCGGCCTGCATCAGCCGCAGCCCCTCGTCGACCTGGTAGAGGACCGCCACTGCCGGCGTCCAGGGTGTCTCGCCATTCGCGGCGGTGTCGCGGTGACGCTTGAGATCGAGGTAGAACCGGGGCATCCGCGCGGTCTCGCCGGCCGCCCACGCCCGCGGTCCAACCGCCGCCATGGCCATCCCCGGAGCGCTCATCCAGGCCTTCTGCGACCCGGTCACGACCAGGTCCAGGCCCCAGTCGTCCATCGCGAACGGTACGGCGCCCAGGGCCGAGATCGCGTCCACGAGGATCAGGGCGTCCGGTGCGACCTCCCGGATCGCCCCGGCCTGGGCCGCGATGTTCCCGGTGACGCCCGTGGACGTCTCGTTGTGGGTCAGCATGACGGCCTTGAGATCCGGGATCCGCGCCGCGGCATGGCGCACGGCGAGCGGATCGGGAGCCTGGCCCCAATCGACCTCGAGCTTCGTCACGGCTGCGCCGTAGACCTCGGCCACCTTGGCGAAGCGGTCGCCGAAGGCGCCCATGGTCACGGCCAGGACGGCATCGCCCGGGGACAGGACGTTGACGACGGCGGCCTCGAGGGCACCCGTGCCTGCACAGGTGAGCAGGATCACCTCGTGCTGGGTGCCGAAGAATGGCTTCATGCCGGCCTCGACCCGCCCCAGGAGCGCCTTGAACTCCTCGCCGCGGTGATTGACCATCTGGCGGCCGCCCGCCTCTCGGACGGTGGGTGGCAGGGCTGTCGGGCCGGGAATGCGCAGGTTGGGTTCGAAACGGGTCACGTCGGTACTCCTGGGATCGCACGGGGTGTCAGGCATGGTGCCCGAGGTGACACGCGACGTCTACCTTGGTATATATGACGTCATATGACGACACTGCGGACGACCATCCTGCTCGACGCCGACCTCATGGACCGTCTCGAGCGTCACGTGCGCCGCCAGTCCAGCACCAAGACGTCGGTGATCGGCGCCGCGATCGAGGCCTGGCTGGACTCCCACGAGGCAACCCCCGAATTTCCGTTCCTGGGCATCGGGCGCAGCTCGCACGGGCGGCTGTCGCTGGATGGCCGATCGATCTCGAGGCGGGAGGCGGGCCGGCGGGCCGGGGACCGCTAGGTGGCAATCCTGCTCGATCCCTCCGCTGTCGTGGCGGCGACCGACGTCTCGGATCTCAACCACCGGGCGGCGGTCGCCTGGTTCTCGCGTGTCGACGAGCCGCTGCTGCTGGGTGCCCTGGGCCTTGCCGAGCTGGACCTGGTGCTCCAGCGGGAGCTGGGGCTTGCAGCCACGGAGGCCCTGCTCAGCACCCTTGTCGCGGACGCGATCCGGCTGGTCCCACCCACGGCCGAGGACCTGTCCCGCGCCGTCGTGCTGATGCGCGAGGCAGCGGAGCACCGGCCCCGCCTCGCGGACGCGCTGCTCGTGGCCAACGCGGAACGGCTGGGTGTCAGGCGGGTCGCCTGCTTCGACCGGCGGCCCCTCGCGGTGTTCCGGCCCCGCCACGTCAGGAGCCTCGAGTTCGAGCCCTAGGAATCGAGAACGGGGCCGGCGGACCGGCCCCGTTCGTTGCCCTTGTGGGCTGGTGAGCGGCTAACCGTGCTTGACGACCACGGTGCCAGCCTGGACGTCGTGGAACCCCTGGCGCTTCGGGTTCTGGGTGACGGTGTAGAGCAGGTAGATCGCATACCCGACGGACAGCAGGGTGAGCAGCGAGCCGAGAAGGCCGAGCACGTTGCCCAGCACGATGCCCGCCGCAACCACGCCGTACAGGTACGCCCAGCGCTTGACCGCCTGGTTCTGGGTGAGCGTCGCGCCGTCGGCGGCGTTGACGGTCTCCAGCTTCATGACGCGTTGTCCGAGCGACGCGCGCATCTTGGTCCACGTGTAGACGAAGTAGACCGCGCTGCCACCGGCCCACAGGATGCCGAGGGCGACTCCGGCAACGAGAATCATGCCAAAGCCCGCGGTGAGGAGCAGGGAGCCGAGGACCACCGACCAGATGACCGACCACACGATGCCGATCACGAAGCCGTCGATGATGTACGCGATCACGCGGGTGGTCAGGTCCGCGTACATGACACCCGGAGCGGGACCGGCCTCGGCCTGGGCGACCTGGAACCCACCCGGCGCCTGGGCGGGCGGCGGTGGGGTCTGCCAGTCGCCGCCGCCCTGCTGGGGCGGGGCCTGCGGAGGCGGACTCGGCTGCGCGGGCGCCTGCGGGGGCGGCGCTTGCGGAGTCGGAGCACCCTCGACGGGATCTGTCATGGTCTACCTCCCTGACCGGCTCCCCGTGGGCCGGGATCGTGCCAGCATAGTGCGCTGTGGGCCGCGTGGGTACCCCACAAAACATGTGCAATCGCGACTCGGTGTGCATTGTTCGCGATGACCTGCGGCGGAGGGCGTGATCTGGCTGTCGGCCGGTGCCCTCAAGGTGAATCGCATCGGTGAATCGGCCTGGCTTCCGCGGATGGAGCAGAGCCAGTTGAATCTGCGCCGGGTCATGTCATCATCGTGACGGTCAGAGTTTGCGACAACGCTGCAGGAGATGGGCATCGAGATGCGGATCAGAAGCGCCAAGATCGAGGAGCTGGTTCCCGTCAAGCGCGAGCGCGCCCTGTCGCCCCGGCAGCTCGCGGCACTGCAGCGCGACGACGAGATCCGCAAGGCGCTTGCGCGCCTCAAGACCGACGACGACATCATCGCGATCGAGCTCGACCCGGCCGAGAAGATTCCGACCATGCGAGCGGCGGTGAAGAAGGCGATCGCCGCCCACCGGCCCGGGACGTTCATGGCTGTTCGTGGCCGGACGATCTACGTGTCCAGCGGCCGGCTGCCCGGTGGCCGCGGGCGCAAGCCCAAGGCCTGACCACGCGGTCGGGACGTCGCATCCGCCCCGCGTCGGGCGTCTCTCCGGCCTGAACCCGGAGGAGTGCGCTCTCGATGTCCTCTCGTTCCCGCCGTCGCGTGCCGTGGGCCAGGGTTGCGGTCGTGCTGCTCGCCTTCGCCATCCTGGGCGTGGTGGCGATCGGGACCAACGCGTGGGGCGCCGGCGACAAGCTGGTCAACGTCGCCCGCCGGGTGGAGCTGATCATCGACCCGCCTCCGGACCGGCCGATCGACGAGGCGATCCTGGTGACGCCCAGGCCCGTCCGGACCGTCGAGCCGATCCCTTCGGTCGAGCCCACCCCCGGGGAGCCCCTCGCTCCCGGACAGACTGCCGCCCCCACCCCCAGCCCGACCGCAACACCGCGGCGGGTCAAGGTCGATGTCGACCTTCTCGCGAAGCCTGCGAAGCCATTCGCATCCGAGATCGAGAACGAGTGGTGCGCGGTCGCTGGCACCCAGATCGTTCTCGCCATCAACGGCAAGGCGCCGGCCAGCGATGCCTTCCAGCGTGAGCTTGCCGGCCGCATCGGGGAGTGGGAGAGCCGTCGCGACAGCAAGAACGGCGGGTGGGGTCCGGCCGCCATCGTCGCCGCCCTCGAGGCGTACGGTGTCCCCGGCTACGAGGTCCGCGGCTACGCGACCCGCCAGGACGCGCTGACCGACGCCGCCCGGGCCATCGGCTCGCTCCACGCTCCCGTCCTGCTGCTGACCTGGCGTGGCGCCCACACGTGGGTCATGACGGGCTACCGCGCCG
Source organism: uncultured Chloroflexia bacterium (assembly GCA_963788375.1). GTDB lineage: Bacteria > Chloroflexota > Limnocylindria > Limnocylindrales > CSP1-4 > CAIXZV01. Next base: position 665,811 of record CAWBGT010000001.1, on the reverse strand, counting down.
ACGCGGACCCGCTGGCGTTCGACGACGCCAGGATTTCCGGCGCGTACATCCTCGACCCCTGGTACCCCAGGATCTCCACGATCTGGGGTCCATCAGATCCGCCGGGCACGTTCCAGGACATGGCGGAGATGCGCCGCAACTACCTGCCCTGGGAGCGGCCCGAGGGCCGCTACCCGTCGCGGGACGGCCTGTTCATCGCCGTGGTCCCGACGGAGCCGCTGGCGCCGTAGGTCACCTTGTGGTCGTCGGCCAGAGCCGGATCCGCCGGCCGAGCGCGATGCCCTGGAGCACGACCCGAACGGCGGTCCCCGTCGTGAACCCCACCGGGATCGCGAGCACACCCAGCGGGGTCACGAGGGCGAGGGTCGTGACCACGGTGACCGCGAACCCGGCCAGCGAAGCGAGCACGGGAAGGACCGTGTTGTGCGTCGCGTACAGGCCGCGCGCCGTCAGGTGGCCGAGCGCATCGAAGGGAACGGCCAGGGCGAAAACGGCCAGCACCGCCGACGTGGTCCTGACGTCCTCCTCGTCGAAGGCGCCGCCGCCCAGGAGGACCTCGATGGCAAGGCGACCGACGATCACGAGACCGACCGCCGCAGCGACCGCCAGCACGCCGATCGTGAGCGCGTTGCGCCTGACCTCCTGCCCGAAGCCCGCCCGGTCGCCGGTCGCCCACGCAGCGGACAGGCCCGGGAACGCGGCCAGCGCGATCGAGACGCCGAACAGGGCCACCGGCACGCTCTGGAAGTTGCGGGCAAAGCTCACCGAAGACACGCTGCCCGCGGCGAGGGTCGTGGCCACGGCGGTGAAGAACAGGAAGGTCAGCGGCTCGATGGGGTGGCTGAGCATCTTGGGCACCATCAGGCGCAGGAACTCGTGGAGCGCGGGCATGTGGAGATCGAGCCGCGGACGGAGTCGCACCGACGACTGGCGGATGATGCCGACCACGCGGATCCCCAGGTGGAGGACCGCCCCCATGACGGCCCCGATCGCGGCCGCCCTGATCCCCATCGAGTCGTGGAACAGCAGGGTGCCCGCGACGATGCCCACGTTGTACAGGATCGGGGCGAGGGCGTAGTACAGGAATCGCCGCTCCGCGACCAGCACCTCGCCCAGGGCGATCGAGGCCGCGAACAGGACCGGCGTCACGAGCATCAGCCGGAACAGGTCGAGGTATCGCGCCCTATTGACGGCATCGAACCCGGGGGCGATCACGTTCACCGTCTCGGGTGCGACCAGCAGCAGCACCAGGCAGACGGCGGACATGACCAGCACCGAGAGGGTGAGGACGGTCTGGGCGAACCGCGGCGCATCCTCCGGGTGGTCCCGGCCGAGCGACGTGAAGACGGGTACGAACGGGGCTGTCAGGCCCGCCGCCACCAGGACGTCGAGGGCCAGCTCGGGCAGGACGAAGGCGGCGTTGTAGGCGTCGAGCTCTGCGCCGGCGCCGTAGGTCCTCGCGAAGATGCGGTCCCGCATCAGGCCGGCGGCATAGCTGGCGAAGGTCAGGATCCCCAGCAGGACGGCGCCCTGGGGCAGGAAGCGCGCCGACAGCGCCCGGATCGCCAGCATCGGTCCCGTCGTCCTCCGCTCCGCCGCAGGCGCGGCACCGGTCTCTCAGACGCGGCACGCGTCCCCGATGGGACGGTACCCGGTCACGGGGGTGGCTGGCTGGCCGGGCTGCGGCCGGCAGCTACCCGTCGGCGTCGCGCTTCTCGGTCTCAGCGAGCTTGCGCCGGCTCTCCTCGCGGAGGCGGGAGATCTTCCCCGATGCACCCATGCCGTCCCCGGCGGGCCCCGGAAACAGGTCGCGCGGGGTCCGGCCCGCGGCCCGCGCCTCCGCCCGCTCGGCGGCCCGGAAGGCCATGCGCTCGCCAATCGTCCGCTCATATCCCTGGTCCGACGGCAGGTAGTAGCGGCGGTCCGAGAGCTCGTCGGGCAGGTACTGCTGGTCCACGTCGTGCCCGGCGAAGTCGTGTGGGTAGCGGTAGCCCACGCCGATCCCGTGGTGCTTCATCCGCCGGTCGGCGGCATTGCGCAGGTGGTTCGGAACCGGGAGCGAACCGCGCTCGACGACATCCCCCGCGGCCGTCCAGTAGCCGCCGCCGGCGCGGTTCGACTTGGGTGCCGTGGCGATGTACGTGGCTGCTTGGGCAAGGGCATACGACGCCTCGGGGAGGCCGATGTAGTCCAGTGCCTGGGCTGCGGCGACCGCGACCTGCAGTGCTCGGGGATCCGCGTTTCCGACATCCTCGGAGGCCGCGATGATCAGCCGCCGTGCGATGAACCGGGGATCCTCGCCGGCCGCGATCATCGCCGCCAGCCAGTAGAGCGCGGCGTCCGGATCGTTGCCGCGCAGGCTCTTGATGAACGCGGACACGGTGTCGAAGTGGCCGTCACCCGCACGGTCGTAGCCCAGCACGCGCTGCTGGGCGGCACCCTCGACATGGGCGAGGGTGGGGGAGACCCGGCCGGTGGCATCGACGGCCTCGTCGTCCTCGGCCAGTGCCACCGAGCCTTCGAGGATGTTCAGGGCCTGGCGCGCGTCGCCGCCGGCCACCTCGACGAGGTGCTCGAAGGGCTCTTCGGCGATGGCCACGCCGCCGCGGGGTCCGAAGGGTCCAGCAAGACCGCGCTCCGGGTCCTCGAGCGCGCGCCGGCAGATCGCGGCAACGTCGTCGTCGGTCAGGGGTTCGAGACGCCACACCCGCATCCGGGACAGGAGCGCGGAGTTGACCTCGAAGTACGGGTTCTCCGTCGTGGCCCCGATGAGGGTGACGGTGCCGTCCTCGACGTGCGGGAGCAGTGCGTCCTGCTGGGCTTTGTTGAAGCGGTGGATCTCGTCGATGAACAGGACCGAGCGACCGCCGTGGAGCGCCAGCCGGTCCTGGGCCTCGGCGACGGTCGCGCGGACCTCCGCCACGCCGGACATGACCGCCGATACGGTGCGGAACTCGGCGCCCACGGCGTCCGCGAGCAGGCGGGCAAGCGATGTCTTGCCGGTTCCCGGCGGTCCCCACAGCAGCATCGACGCGAGGTGGCCGCGGCTGACGGAGCGCCGCAACGGACCGCGCTCGCCCACGAGATGTGCCTGGCCTGTGAACTCCTCGAGCGTGCGCGGGCGCATGCGCGCCGCCAGCGGCTGTCGCTCGGGCGGGGGCTGGAACAGGGCTTCGGGACGGGCGCCGGGCACGGCGCGCCTGGACGGCATGGGGCGATGGTAGGCCCCGGCGGCGTCAGGCGCCGATCGGGATCACCTTGGTGACGTCAATCAGGATCCAGAGGATGAACAGAATGCCGATCAGCAGGCTGGCGATCTTGACGATGTCCTTGACGTCACGAGCCACGTAGGCGTATTCAGCGGCCTCGTTGGCCGAGAGGGACCCGCCACGCCCGGCCGTCACCTCGCGTGTCGCGCGGTCGCGGGGCCGGCTGCGGGCCTGCTCCGCGGCCTTCTCCTGGGCGAGGAGGTCGGCCTCGAGCTGCGCGGCGCGCTCCAACTCGGCATCCGAGAGCCCGGCGGGCTTGGGCGTCGCGGCCGTCGGGGTGGCAGGCACAGGAGCTGCGGGTGCCGACGGCGCGGTGCGCCGGTCGATACGCCGGCGCTGGCCGGGGCGGACACTGCCGCGGGCGCGCTTCGCCATGGCTGGTTGAGGCCTCCTGATGGGCGGTCACCGCGGCTGCGGCACCGTCGGCCGGAGGATACACCGGTCGACGCTCCCGGGGTCGCGCGGTACCCCTGGGCCGGGGAGACGTGGCGGAGAAGTGCCGACTGCTATGCTCGCCCGGCCCGCCCTTTCAGAGGATCCCTTGGAAGACCTGACCCAGCTCGCGAACGAATCCGCCGGCACCATCGTGCTTGTGCTGGGAATCGTCAGCCTCGGTCTGCTGGTTGCCGTCATCATCCTGCTGCGACGGACGGCACACCTGGATCGCCGGCTCGCCGGGATGACCAGGGGCGGCGACGGCAAGAGCCTTGAGTCCACCCTGGAGGCGCACCTCGACAAGGTCTACGCCGTCGCGCGGGACGTGGACGAGCTGACGGCCCGCGCCTCGGCCATGGAGCGCACGCAGACATTCGCGTTCCAGCGCCACGGCCTGGTCAGGTACAACCCATTCGAGGACACGGGCGGCAACCAGAGCTTCGCGCTGGCGCTGCTGGACCAGCACGGGGACGGGTTCGTGATCAGCAGCCTGCACACGCGTACGGCGACACGCGTGTACGGCAAGGCGATCGCCGGCGGCAAGTCCGAGTCGGCGCTCTCGGACGAGGAGGCGGAGGCCCTGCGCCTCGCGCTCGCCTCCGGAGCGGGAACCGCAAAGGGCGGCTGATCCCGTGCGACCCGTGACACCGGAGCTGGCACGGGTCCGCCGCATCCTGGTGTCGTGCCTGCATCACGACAAGCTCCCGGTCCCAACGCCCAACCCGGCACCGTGCCGCCCGGCAAGCCTCACGTGAGGCGCCGCAGCGCCGCCCGCAGCGGACCCGCCCCCCTCGTCCAGATTCCCGTGTGGGGTGCCGTCGACGCGCCGGCGGACTCCGGGCCGGTCCCCGAGGGCACGGACCAGCTCCTCGAGGGACTGAACCCCGAGCAGCGCCGGGCCGTGATGCACCCTGATGGCCCGCTGCTGGTGGTCGCCGGGGCTGGGACCGGCAAGACGCAGGTCATCACCCGCCGGATCGCGTGGCTCATCGCCACGAAGCGGGCCAGGCCGTCCGAGATCCTGGCGCTGACGTTCACGGACCAGGCGGCCGACGAGATGCAGGTCCGCGTGGACCAGCTCGTTCCCTACGGCTACACGGACAGTGCGATCTCCACGTTCCATGCCTTCGGGGACCGCCTGGTCCGCGAGTTCGCGCTGGAGCTGGGCCTGCCGACCGACGTGCGCGTCTTCTCGAGGCCAGAGACAGTCGTCTTCCTTCGCGAGCACCTGTTCGAGCTCGGGCTCGACGAGTACCGGCCGCTGGGGGACCCGACCAAGTTCCTGGACGCTCTGGCGACCCTGTTCTCGCGGGCGAAGGACGAGGACGTCTCGCCGGAAGCCTTCCTCGCCCATGCCGCCCGCCTGCGATCCGAGGCGGAGTCGGCCGCCGGGGCAGCCGATGCCGATCCCGATGTCGCGGCCGCCGCGGTCGAGGAGGCGGCGCGTCGCGGCGAGCTGGCCGGCGCGTACGCCGTCTACCAGCGCCTGCTGGCGGAGCACGGCGCCATCGATTTCGGCGACCAGGTCTCCCTGGCGCTGCGCCTGCTGCGGGAGTCCCCGTCGGCCCGCGAGCATGTCCAGGCCCGTTTCCGGCACGTGCTCGTGGACGAGTTCCAGGACACCAACCGGGCACAGGCGGAGCTCGTTGCGCTGGTCGCCCAACGACATCGCAACGTGACCGTGGTGGGGGACGACGATCAGTCCATCTACAAGTTCCGCGGGGCGGCAATCAGCAACATCCTCGAGTTCCGGGAGCGGTACCGGAACGCGAAGGTGGTCGTGCTGCGCCGCAACTACCGGTCCCGTGCCCCGATCCTCGATGCCGCCTACCGACTCGTCCGCCACAACGACCCGGACCGGCTCGAGGTCCGGGCGGGCATCGTCAAGAAGCTGGTCGCGGAGCGGACGACCGTCGGTGCCCCGGCTGTCCGCCACGAGGCGTTCGCCACCGGCGCCGAGGAGGCCGACTGGATCACGGCCGACATCGCGCGCCGCATCCGGGATGGCGCGTCCCCGCGGGACGTCGCGATCCTGGTGCGTGCCAACGCCGCCGCGGATCCGGTCCTGCGGTCGCTCAACCTCGAGGGGATCCCATGGCGGTTCTCCGGCACCAGCGGCCTCTACGCCCGACCCGAGGTCAGGTTGCTGCTGTCATTCCTGCGGGCGGTCGCGGACCCCAACGCCTCCGTCGACGTCTACGGCCTCGCCGCGTCAGACCTCTACGGCCTCGGCGGCGAGGACCTCACGGGCATCGTGAACATGGCCCGCCGACGCAACAGGAGCGTGTTCGAGATCCTCGAGGAGCTGGGCCGCCAGCCCGGGATCCTCCGCCTCTCGGCGGAGACGCGGGCGAGCGCGGCGAAGCTGGTGGAGGACCTCAGGGCGTACATCGCCCTCGCCCACGAGCGACCCGCGGGCGAGGTGCTCTACGCGTTCCTGCGGGGCTCGGGCTGGCTCAAGCGCCTCGCGGCGACGGAGACCGTGGCCGCCGAGGAGGAGCTGTCCAACATCGCCCGCTTCTTCGACATCGTGCGTTCCCAGTCCGCGCTCCTGGCGGACGACCGGGCGGTGTTCTTCGCGCGTCATCTCCAGACGTTGATCCAGGCGGGTGACGATCCGCCGACGGCCGACATCGACCCGGATGCGGATGCGGTTGCCGTGATGACCGTCCACAAGGCAAAGGGCCTGGAGTTCCCGGTGGTGTACCTGCCGGGCCTCGTGACCGGCCGCTTCCCCGCAACAGGCCGCCGCGAGCCGCTGGCCCTGCCCCTGGAGCTGGTCAACGAGACGCTCCCTGAGGGCGACTACCAGCTCCAGGAGGAGCGCCGCCTGTTCTACGTCGGCATGACTCGGGCCCGGGATGAGCTGGTGCTGTCCCATGCCGCGGACTACGGCGGTCAGCGAGCACGTCGGGTGTCGCCGTTCGTGCTCGAGGCACTGGACCTGCCCGTGGCGGCAGGGGCGTCGGGTGTCGGGGCGAAGGCGACGTCGCCGCTCGAGCGGATCACCTCGCAGCAGCGCCCCGAGGCGTCGCCGGCCGCACCGCGGTCGAAGGGCGACGAGCCGCTGAGCCTCTCGTTCTACGCCATCGACGACTATTTGACCTGCCCGCTGAAGTACAAGTACGCGCACTTGTTGCGGGTCCCGCTCGCGCCGCACCATTCGATCATCTATGGATCGGCCCTCCACGCGGCCGTCTCGGAGTTCCACAAGCGCCACGCCCGCGGCGAGGTCATGTCCGAGGACGAGCTGTGGGCCGCGTTCATCGCCGCCTGGCGGTCCGAGGGCTTTCTCTCCCGTGACCACGAGGAGGCCCGCCTGGAGGCGGGGCGGGCGTCCTTGCGTCGCTTTCGCGAGGAGCAGCTGGTGCCCGGTGCCGTGATCCCCGCCTACGTGGAGCGCGAGTTCAGCTTCCTCCTGGACGGCGACCGGGTGCGAGGACGATACGACCGTGTGGACATCATCCCGCGCGACGCAACGGCCGGGGAGACGGGCGCCACCGCAGCTCAGGCAGCCCACCCGGTTGACGACGGCGCGATCGCGGACGTGGTGGAGCCCACCCTGTTCAGCTACCCGGAGCGGGTCGTGATCACGGACTACAAGTCGTCCGACGTGCGGGATCCGGCCAAGGCCCGCCAGCGGGCGAAAGAGTCGCTGCAACTCTCCATCTACGCGATGGGCTACGAGGCGATGACCGGACGATTGCCCGATGCCGTCGCGCTCAGCTTCCTCGAGTCGGGCCTGGTGGGCACGGCGCCCGTGGACCGCAAGCGCATCGACAAGGCGCGCGACTCCATCCGGACGGCGGCAGCCGGGATCCGGGCTCGCGAGTTCGAGGCGAAGCCCAACCACATGGCCTGCACCTACTGTGCCTTCCGGGAGATCTGCCCGGCCAGCGTGGTCCGCTGAGTCGTGCCACCCCTGCGGTCGGAGGCTCTTGCGGCGCTGGGCGCCGTCCTGGCCGGGTCCGAACGCGGCGCCGTGCTTGAGGCTGACAACCTCGACGTGCTCCGCGAGATCCCGGACGGCGCCGTGGATCTCGCGTATGCGGATCCGCCGTTCGCGACGGGCCGACGCCGGCGCCTGGTCTCGATCCGTACCGGAACCGGTGACCGCATGAGGCCCGGCTTCCACGGGCAGCCGGTGAGCTGGGAGCCGGTCAGCGACATGGCCTTCGGGGACGACCTGCCGCTGGGCCAGCACCTGGAGATGCTGGCGGACCGCGTCCGGGAGGTCCACCGCGTGCTCGCGCCGCACGGATCGCTGTACCTGCACGTCGACTGGCGGACGGCGCACCACGTACGTCTGTTGCTGGACGGGGTGTTCGGGCCGGAGCGGTTCCTCAACGAGATCGTGTGGGCCTACGACTATGGCGGCCGGGCCCGCGATCGCTGGCCACGCAAGCACGACACGATCCTGTGGTACGCGAAGGGCGAGCACTGGCTGTTCGACCGCGATGCGATCGACAGGATCCCGTACCTCGCACCGGGCCTCGTGGGGCCCGAGAAGGCGGCCCGCGGCAAGCTGCCCACGGACGTGTGGTGGATGACGATCGTGCCGCCGGCCTCCGCCGAGCGCACGGGGTACCCGACCCAGAAGCCGGTCCGTCTGCTGGAGCGGATCGTGGCGGCATCGAGCCGGCCGGGCGATCTGGTGCTCGATCCGTTCGCGGGTTCCGGGACGACCGGGGTCGCGGCCAGCCGGCTGGGTCGCCGCTGGCTGCTGGTGGACCGCAACCCGGAGGCGGTCGCGATCGCGCGTGCGCGCCTTGCGCCGCCGGACGCGCCGCCGGATCCGGTGCCCGAGCCGGGGGACGTGGCGTGATCCGTGCCGTCACGCTGGACTTCGGGAACACGCTCGTGCCCGTGTCGGCCGCCGGGTTGCGATCGGTCGTCGAGGTGACGGCCAAGGCGATGGCCGCGCAGCTCGGGCCGTTCGAGGTCGCCGACGTCCGGCACGCCTGGGCCGAGGAACGCTCGCGCCAGTTCCGGGAGGAGGTGCCGCAGTTCCGCGAGGTGGACCTGGCCCAGCGGGTCGTGAGGATCCTCGCCCGCCTCCGGGGCATGGAGCCCCCGACGGAGGACCAGCGCTGGGATGATGACGCGGCGGCCCTCCTGGCCTCCCCCGACGAGGTGGGGCGGATGGTCGATGTCTACTCCCAGGCCTTCGTGACGTCCCTGGCCCCGGACCCGGCGGCCGGTCCGCTGCTGGGCCGGCTCGCGACCAGGTACCGCGTCGCGATCCTGTCCAACTGGCCGCTGGCGGCCACCATCGACCGCTACGTCGAGGCGGCCGGCTGGGCGCCGCACCTGGACGCGGTGGTCGTCTCGCAGCGGGTCGGCACCATCAAGCCCCACCCGGCGATCTTCGCTGCAGCGCGCGCGGCGCTCGGCAGCCCCGGGCCCGGCGAGATCCTCCACGTGGGTGACGATTGGGCGGCCGATGTCGTTGGCGCCAAGCGGGCCGGCTGGGTCGCTGCCTGGGTGCGCAACCGGCCCGATGATTCACCGCTGCCCGGCTCTCTGCGCGACGACACAGTGCAAGCGGACCTGATCATCGACGGGATCGGGCAGCTAGAGGCGGGATTGCTGGCGCTGGCGCCCTGACCGGCCCCGCCTCGGTAGACTCGGGTCCATGGAGGTACGCGACCGGATCGCCAACGTCGGCCTGCTCGTGGCGGCCAGCGTGACGTGGGTCCTCGTCGCCATCCTGATCACGACACGCGACCCATACCAGGATGCCATGGCCGGCTATACAGGGGCACTGCTGATCGGGCTGGCCGCGGGCCTGACCGCGGTCCCCCTGGCCTGGCTGACGGTGTTCGCGAGGCACCGCCGCATCGCCTACACAGGCGATTGGGCCCGGGCGGCCCGCCGGGGCGCCTGGGTCGGGCTGTTCGTCACGGTCCTCGTCATCCTGCGGCTCGTGGACGCGTTCCAGCTGCCCATCGTCCTCTTCCTCGCCGCCATCTTCGTCGTGGCCGAGATCACCCTCTCGGCCGAGCGCTAGGAGGTCCCATGCTCGAGTCACCGCTCACCGCGCGTCCCGCCGAGCCGTTCGCCGATGCCAAGGCCCGCGCGGCCACGGCGGTGGAGGCCGCCCGAGCGGAGATCCTCGGCCTAAGTCATCGGATCCACGCGAACCCGGAGCCGGCCTTCGAGGAGCACCAGGCCGCGGGCTGGGTGGCAGATGCCGTCGCCCGCCACGGGTTCGCGGTGGAGCATCCGGCGGGCACCCTGGCGACCGCAGTACGGGGCCGCCTGACCGGCGGCAGGGGACCGGACGGACCCCGGATTGGGATCCTGGCCGAGTACGACGCGCTGCCGGGGCTGGGCCACGGGTGCGGCCACAACACGATGGCCTCATCCGGGGTCGGCGCCGCCATCGCGCTTGCGGCGGTGCGGGACGAGTGGGCCGGGGAGGTCGTGTTCCTCGGCACACCCGCAGAGGAGCGGGGGAGCGGCAAGGAGATCATGCTCCGGGACGGCCTGTTTGAGGGCCTCGATGCGGCGCTGCTGTACCACCCCAGCCACAGCAACCACGTCGAGATCGCCCCCCTCGCGTCCGAGGACGTCACGGTGGTCTTCCGGGGACTCCAGTCCCACGCGGCCTCGGAGCCGTGGGCCGGCCGGAATGCCCTCGACGCGATGATCGCCCTGTTCGTGTCGGTGGGCCTCTGGCGCCAGCAGCTGCCGCCACACTGCCGGGTCCACGGGATCATCGCCGAGGGTGGGACCGCCGCCAACATCATCCCGGACCGCACGCGAGCGTGGTTCATGATCCGCAGCGCGGACCAGGCCTTCTACGACGACGTCATGAAGCCGCGCTTCGTCGAGCTGTGCAAGGCGGCTGCGCTGGCCTCCGGCGTTGAGGTCGAGGTCGAGTTCTCGGGCTACGCCAGCACCATGAAGCACAACCGGGTCCTCGCGGCTCGCTGGCTCGCCAACGCAGAGCCGTACGGTGTCGTGGACGAGGGCCGGGACACGAACGCGGGGTCCACGGACATGGCCAATGTCTCGTGGGCCGTTCCGGCGATCCATCCCGAGCTGTCGATCACCGAGGTCCATACCGCCGGGCACACGACGGAGTTCCGCGATGCCGCGGCGCGACCCCTTGCCGACAGGACAGTCCTGCTCGCGGCGACGCTGGTCGCCCAGACCGCCCTCGACCTCCTCCTGGATCCGGGGCTGGTCGAGCAGGCATGGAAGGAGTTCCGCGGGGAGGGATAGCAGCCGGCCCTGCTTGCGGACGGGTTACCATGCCGCCCTGCGCGCCCCGCTGGACGGCGAGCCCGAACCGGCGGCGCCCATGTTCAGGGCGGATCGTCGACCAGGACCCGGCCGGGCCCGACGACCTGCCACGGAGGACAAGAGTGGCCGAGCGTCCCCACGACCCGGGCGGCCTCGACTTCGCGGCACGCAACGGCTGGGATCAGCCCTTCGAGGCGTTCAGCGAATTCGACCTGCCGACCTATGTCGGCCTGCCAACCTTCATGAAGCTCCCGTGGGTGCCCGACGCGGCCGAGATCCGGGCCCGCAACGTGGACATCGCGATCGTCGGCGCACCGTTCGACGATGCCGTGAGCCACCGTCCCGGGGCCCGCTTCGGGCCGCGCGCCATCCGCGAGGCGCAGTACACGACGGGCTCCATCCACTCGCTCCAGCTGGGCGTCGAGCCGTTCGAGGTGCTCAACGTCGTCGACGCGGGCGATGCCAACATCATCCCGGCGTGGATCGAGAGGGCCCACGCGTTCATCTACCGCAAGGTCCACGAGGTGGCGTCCACTGGCGCCATCCCGATCGTCCTCGGCGGCGATCACTCGATCACCTGGCCATCGGCCACGGCCGTCGCGGACGTACGCCGTCCGGGCAGCATCGGCATCGTCCATTTCGACGCCCATGCCGACACGGCCAACGAGGACTGGGGCGTCCTCGCGGGCCACGGGACGCCGATGCGGCGGCTGATCGAGTCGGGCGCGGTGAAGGGTCGCAACTTCGTCCAGGTCGGCCTGCGGGGCTACTGGCCACCGGTCGAGACGTTCGAGTGGATGCGCGAGCACGAGCTCCGCTGGCACCTGATGCGCGAGGTCGAGGAGCGCGGTGCGGAGGCCGTCATCGACGATGCGATCGCCGAGGCGCTCGACGGGCCCGATGCGATCTACATCTCCGTGGACATCGACGTCATCGACCCGGGCATGGCACCGGGTACCGGCACGCCGGAACCGGGCGGGTTCCTGCCGCGCGAGCTGCTGCGAGCCGTTCGCCGGATCGCAGGTGCCGTCGAGGTCGCGGGCATGGACATCGTGGAGGTGTCGCCGCCCTACGATCACGCCGAGGTCACGGCGATGGCCGCCAACCGCGTGGCCCTGGAAGCCATCTCGGCGCTGGCGGCCAAGCGCCTCGCCGGGCATCCTGTCCGGTTCGAGCGGTCGGTTCCGCGGTGACCGAGTCGGCCGCGGCGGCACTCGCGCGCCTGTACGACCTCGACCTCGCCGAGGATCCGGGTGACCTTGACCTGCTCCTGGCGCTCGCGGCACGGGTCGGTGGCCCCGTCCTGGAGCTCGCCGCGGGCTCGGGCCGGCTCACCGTGCCGATCGCCGATGCCGGCTACGAGGTGACCGGCGTGGATCTGGACCCCGCCATGCTCGCCCGGGCTCGCGTGCTTGCGGACTCCGCAGGCCCGGCCGTCGCTCGCCGGGTCAGGCTGGTCGAGGCCGACGCGCGCACCGCCCGCCTTGCCGGCGCAGGCAGCTACCGGCTCGCGTGCATCCCGCTCAACTCCATCTTCCTCATGGGATCGCGCGCGGATCAGGCGGCTGCCGTGGCCACGCTGGCAGTCCACCTTGCACCGGGCGGTCTGGCGGTGGTCGACGCGTGGTTGCCCGACGCGGCGGACCTTGCCCACTACGACGGCCGCCTCGGTCTGGAGTGGCTCCGAGCCGATCCGGCGAGTGGCCGTCTGGTGACCAAGACCTGCAGCGCGCACTACGACGCGACCACCGTGTCCGTCCGACTGACGACCATCTTCGAAGAGGGGCATCCCGGCCAGTCACCGGTCCGCTGGGTGCGCTCAGACCGCCTCCGGCTCGTGAGCCCGGACGAGCTCGTGGCCTTCGCCGGGGCGGCCGGGCTCGCCGTCGAGACGCTGGCCGGGGACTACGACCTGGGTGCGTTGGGGCCGGGCGCGGGGCGGGTCGTGATGATCGCGCGCAAGGCATGATGCCCGGGCTGCGGCTACCCCCTGTGGGGGGCATGGACGGGACCATCGGAGCAGGGATTGAGCGTGCACGCTGCGTGGTAGAGTCGGCTTGATGGCAGACCAGATCCGCCTCCTCGTCGTCGAGGACGTCCCCCAGGTCGCGCAGTACATCCGCGGGCTGCTCAACACGCAGTCCGCGATCAAGCTGCTGGACGTCGTCAGCGACGGCAACAAGGTGCTGGGGTTGATCGCCGAGCTGCGCCCGGACGTCGTGCTGGTGGATGCCCTCCTGCAGGGCCGGGTCAAGGGCAGGTCCGTCGTCGAGAAGATCCACCAGTCGGACCAGGCCGTGCCCGTGATCGTGCTCACCGTTCCCCAGCAGCCGGTGGCCGTGGATCCGGAGCGTGGTGTGCACGGCGTGCTGGCGATGCCCTTCACGGGGTACGAGCTGATCACGCGCCTCCAGCAGGTCAACCAGTCCGCCCAGGCTGCCGACACCGGCCACCTCGCGAAGATGATCACCGTCTTTGCCCCCAAGGGCGGGGTCGGCAAGACCACGATGGCCTTCAACCTTGCCGTCGCCGTTGGCCAGGCCGGCATCCGGACGGTCCTGATCGACGGCTCCATCCAGTTCGGCGACATGCGGGCGCTGCTCAAGGTGCCGCTCGAGGCGCCCTCGCTGCTCGACCTGCCTACGGACCGGATCGCGGAATCCGATCTCGCCGACGTCCTGTGGCGCGACCCGTCCGGGATCGACATCCTCCTCGCTCCGCCGCGGGTGGAGATGGCGGAGATGGTCACGGTCAGGGACATCGAGAAGACCGTGTCCCTGCTGCGTAGGGTCTACGAGGTCGTGATCGTCGATACCCCCGCCGTCGTCAACGACACGAACCTTGCCTTCCTGGATGCGTCCGACGTCATTCTCGAGATCGTGACCTACGATTCCACGGCCATTCACAGCACCATGGTCATGGCCGACGCGTTCCGGATGATCGGCTACCCGCCGACGAAGGTCAGGTACCTGGTCAACCGTGCAGACTCCACCGGCGGCCTCGACCCAGGTGTGCTGCACCGTGCTCTCGGCCGCGTGCCGGAGCACCACGTGAGCTCCGGTGGCGCGCTCGTGGTTCGTGCGAACAACGAGGGGATCCCCTTCGTGCTGGCGGATCCGAGTGCCGAGATCAGCCAGGACATCGTCCGGACCGCCGGCGAGCTCGTCGGCCGGCCCGCCCCGGTGGCGGCCGGGCGGTAACGCAGGGCGTGTCCGACCCTCGCCCCATCGGCGTCTTCGATTCCGGCGTCGGCGGCCTCACCGTCCTGCGTGAGATCCTGCGCCGGTCGCCTCACGAGGCGACGATCTACCTCGGCGACAACGCACGTGCCCCATACGGCGTCCGGTCCGACGACGAGGTCCGTCGGTTCTCGATGGAGGCGCTCGACGCACTGGCCGGGCGCGATGTGAAGGCGCTCGTCGTGGCCTGCAACACCTCGACGGCCGTGGCCCTGCGCGACCTGCGAGCCCGCTACGACCTGCCCGTCCTGGGCGTGGTGCGGCCGGGTGCCGCCGCTGCCGCCCTGGCGACCCGCAACCGGCGCGTCGGGGTGATCGCGACACCCGCGACGGTCCGCTCCCACGCCTACTTCAACGCCATCAAGGACGAGAACCCCGCGGTCGAGGTGTACGAGCATGCGACCCCGCGGTTCGTGCCGCTGGTGGAGGCGGGCATCCTCTCCGGCGACGAGCTGGAGGCCGTCGTCGCGGAAGGCCTCGCACCGCTCCTCGGCGAGCGCGACGGGGCAGGCGAGTTCGTGTTCCCGCGGCCGCCGTCCGCCAAGATCGACACGCTGCTGCTCGGCTGCACCCATTACCCGCTGTTGCGGCCGATCCTCGCCCGGGCCGTTGGGGACCGGGTCGCGATCGTGGACTCGGCCACGGCCACGGCTGCGACGCTGGCGGAGCTGCTCTCGGTCAACGGCCTTGAGGCGCCGGGCACGACGCGTGGCACGGCGGCCGACCCCGGTGCCGCCGGCCACTCCCGGCCGTCCGAGCGGTACGGGTCACCTCCGGTCCACGCCCAGCTCACCACGGGTGATGTCGAACGGTTCACCTCCATCGCGTCACGCATGTTCGGCGAGACGTTCGCGGACGTGGAATTGGTGGAGCTCGGGGTCCCGCGCTGATGCCCTCCGCGAAGGGCCCCGGAAGTCAGGGACCAGGGCGGATCTCCGACGAGCGCCTGTGGCAGGTCGGCTTTGTTGTCGGTTCCGTGCTGGGCGCTGCCGCAACCGTCGCCGGTCGCCGGATCGAGCGCAGCGCGCGCGCGGCGGGCCTGGTCGACTGGCAACGAGTCGAGGGCATCGCGATCGGACGGCTGCGCAATGCTCCGGGATCGCTCGGCCAGGAGGACCTGCGGGCCGCGGGGGCCGACTATGCCGCTGCGATGGCCCGCGTGGTACCGGCCCTGTCGAGCCACCTGGGCACCGAGCTCCCCGGCGTCGTGGACCGCGTGGACGTCGTGGACCGGGCCGCGTGGGTGCGGGCCAACACGTCCGCGTTTGCCGCGCTCATCGGGCGCCTGGAGCGCAACCTCCTCGACCAGGTGCTGCCGCCGGGCGGGGGCGTCGCCAAGGCCACCATGACCCTCGCCAACCGCTGGATCACCACGCGCCAGCTGGGATTGCTGCTGGGGTTCATGGGCCAGCGGGTGCTCGGCCAGTACGACCTCGCCCTGCTGTCGGCCGAGACGACGCCGGGGCGGCTCCTGTTCGTCGAGGAGAACATCCGGAACACGGCTCGCGTGATGGACGTGCCGCTGACGCCGTTCCGGACCTGGATCGCCCTTCACGAGACCACGCATGCCTTCGAGTTCGAGGCGCACCCGTGGCTGCGGCCCTATCTCGCGAGCCGCCTCGAGCGCCAGGTTTCGCTGTTCAGCGACGACGCGTCCTCGCTCGGGCGGGAGGCAGTGAAGTCCCTCGGGGCATCCCTGCGCGGCGAGGGCCGCCGGGACGACCAGCACTGGCTCGAGCGCCTCATGTCCGACGAGCAGCGGCGGCTGTTCCGGGAGACGCAGGCCGTCATGAGCCTGCTGGAGGGGTTCTGCGACCATGTCATGGACGAGGTCGGCAAGGATCTGGTTCCAGGCGTGGAACGCATCTCCGCCCGGTTCCATGGCCGGCGCGAGCAGCGCACGCCGTTCGAGCGGGCCATGATGCGGATCACCGGCATGGACCTCAAGATGGACCAGTACCGTAAGGGGGAGGCGTTCGTCGCGGGCATCGAACGGCTGGCCGGAGCAGCCGCGCTACGCCGCCTGTGGGACGGCCCGGAGACGCTCCCGACGGCAGACGAGATCGGAAAGCCGGACGCATGGGTCCGGCGCATGGGGCTCTGACCAGCCCGAAGGAGGAACCGCGTGACCGATGGCCCCGCGCGCACACCCGGACCCGGAGCCGGCCCCGGCGGCGTGCCCGCCGCGATCGCGCTGACGCCGATCCTGGCCGCGCGGTACCGGTCACGTGATCTCGAGGCGATCCGCGCGGCGGCTCCAGGCGCCCGGATCGTGACCATCGGCTTCGATGGGCACCCCGACGGTCCGCTCGAGGGCGTGGAGGTCATGCTCCGCGGCCGCTTCCCGGCAGAGCTGTTCGACCGGATCCTTGCCCGAGCCCCCGACCTGCGCTGGGTCCATTCGGCCACGGCCGGCGTCGAGCGGGTCCTGACCCCGTCGAGCCGTGCCCGGGGCCTCGTCATCACCAACGCGCGCGGTGTGTTCTCCCGGCCCATCGCCGAGTACGTCATGCTCATGATGCTGGCGGTGTCGCGCCGGCTTCCATCGCTCCTGGAGCTGCAGGCCGAGCGGACCTGGCAGCCGCTGGAGTCGCGCGAGCTGCGCGACCTCACCGTGGGGATCGTTGGCCTGGGGTCGATGGGCCGCGCGGTCGGTGCCCTGGCGACGGCGTTCGGGTGTCGCGTGATGGCCACCCGCCGGCGCCCGGAGGCCGGCTCCCATGCCGCGGACGGTGCCGACGACGAGCCATACCTGGGGTCCCTCATGCTGGACCGGGTGCTCGCCCCGGAGCAATTGCCGGAGCTCCTGGCCGAGAGCGATTTTGTCGTCCTGGCGGCCCCTCTGACCGAGGACACTCACGGGTTGATCGGCGAGGAGGCGCTCGCCCAGTTGAAGCCCGGGGCCTGGGTGATCAACGTCGCGCGCGGAGAGCTGGTCGACGAGCGTGCGCTGGCGCGCGCCATCGAGGACGGGCGCCTGGGTGGCGCCGTGCTCGACACCTTCCGCGAGGAGCCGCTGTCACCGACGTCGCCGCTGTACGACCTGCCGAACGTGATCCTGACGCCGCACACGTCGTGGTCGTCCACGCGGGTGCTGGACAGGTCCGTGGACCTGTTCTGCGACAACCTCCGGCGCTATGCCGAGGGCCGGCCGCTGCTCAACGTGGTGGACCCGGACGCAGGGTACTGACCTCCGGACCGGCGCACCGCCGCACGCCCGGTAGCATCACCCCATGCAGATCGCAATCGTCGGGCTTGCCGGGTGCGGCAAGACAACCGTGTTCAACACCCTCACCCGGGGCCATGCCGAGACCGGGGGGTACGGCGGCCTCCAGCTCAACGTTGGCGTCGTCAAGGTGCCCGACGACCGCCTGGAAAAGCTGGCTGCCGTCTTCGCGCCCAGGAAGATCGTCCACGCGGACGTCACCTATATCGACCTCCCGGCCCCGCCGGCCTCCCGCGAGGGTCACGTGGGCACGGACGAGCTGCCCGCCGAGCACCTCGCCCGATTGCGCGATGCCGAGGCGATGATCCACGTCGTCCGGGCGTGGGACAACGCCGCCCATCCCCACCCGTCGGGCTCCGTGGACCCGATGCGGGACCTGGAGAATCTCTGATCTGGAGTTCATCCTCGCGGATCTCGCGATGATCGAACGACGGCTCGATCGGCTCCAGGGCAGCGGCCGGCACGGCACGCCCGCCGAACGCGAGGCCAACGAGCGCGAGGGCGTCATCCTCGCCCGCCTCAAGCCCGCACTCGAGGCGGGTCGCCCCATCCGGGACGAGGCACTCGATCCCGACGAGGAGAAGGCTCTCCGCGGCTTCCGCTTCCTCACCCAGAAGCCCGTGCTCGTGCTGCTCAACGTGGGCGAGGACGAGCTGGCCGCGGCCCCGGCGCTCATCGAGCGGATCCGCCAGGGCTACGACCATCGACACGCCATGGTGGATGCCCTCTCGGCCAGGATCGAAATGGAGCTGGAGAGCTCGAGCCGGACGAGGCGGCCGTGTTCATGGACGAGCTCGGACTCGCCGAGTCAGCGCTGGATCGAGTGATCGGGCTCTCGTACCGGCTGGTGGGCCTCATCTCGTTCCTGACCGCGGGTCCGGACGAGGTGCGCGCGTGGCCAATTCCGGACGGCTCCAGTGCCGTGGACGCCGCGGGAGCCATCCACACGGACCTGGCCCGGGGCTTCATCCGGGCTGAGACGATCGCCTACGAGGACCTGCTCGCGATGGGCTCCATGGCCGAGGCCCGCAAGCACGGCAAGCTGCGCTCCGAGGGCAAGACGTACCGGGTCCGGGACGGCGACGTGATCGAGATCCTGTTCAGCCGCTAGGGATCACACGCCTGCCGCGTCAGTTGGGCCGGTTCTCGTCGATCTCGAGGTCGGCCAGGATACCGGCGTAGTCGACCCCCTCAGCCTCGTCGTCGAGGTCGGCGAGGAAGTTCTCGTCCTCGTCGCGGGACACGTTCACCGCGGCCGTCAGCCGGTCATCCGAGATCGTGATGAAGCCGTAGTCCCGTTCGAGCTCGTCGGCGATGGCCGCCACGAGTGAGTCCTGCTCGAAGGAGTCCACGATGCGCCGCCGGATGGACTGGACGACGTCGAAGAAGTCCTCGGGCTCCATCTCGTCCTCGCGGGCGAGAAGGAGATCGGCGAAGACGTCATCATCGCCCTCGTGAAGCTCGTAGAAGTGCATGATTGCAGTCCTCGGTCGGGCGGCGGCCGGGCGTGGCCGCCGGCGCACTCGCGTGCGGGGGAGAGCCAGTATAGGTGGGTGCCCCGCACCCCGAGAACGGAGGATCGATGAGCGAAGCACCGCAGGTCGTGGTCGTCGGCGCGGCGTGCCGTGACCTCGTGGAGGACGACGAGCGCGGCTGGCGGCTGGGTGGCGGCGCCTCCTACTCGGCCCTGGCCCTTGCCAGGCTGGGCCTGCGCGTGGGTGCCCTCGTCGTTGCCGACGATCTCGCCACCGGCTCGCGGGAGCTGGACACGATCCGGGATGCCGGCGTGGATGTCCGCGTGGTCCCCGGTGGCCGCGGCCCGATCTTCATCAACATCGAGACCCCGACGGGCCGCATCCAGCAGACGCCACAGGTCTCGGACCTCGTGGACCCGAACGCCCTGCCGACCTCGTGGCGGGACGCTCGAGCGTGGATGTTCGCGCCCGTGGCGGCCGAGATCCACGACGCGTGGGCGGACGTGCCGCGTCCCGACGCGCTTGTCGGCCTTGGCTGGCAGGGCCTGCTCCGCGTGCTGCGCGACGGCGCCCCGGTCCATCACCTCGCGCCCGGCCCATCCCCGGTCGTCCGGCGTGCCGACCTGGTCGGCGTGGGCAGCGACGACGTGGATGACATGACGACGCCGGCCGATCTCGCCGGGTTCATGCGCCCCGGGTCCAGCCTCCTGTTCACGGACGGCGTCCACGGCGGCACGGCCTACCGAGTGGGGGAGCGGCCGGACGATCTCGAGGCACGTCACTGGCACAGCATCCCGATCGAGAGCTACGTCGACCCGGTCGGTGCAGGTGACACCTTCCTGGCCGCTGTATTCGCGGCCTGGGTCGACCCGCACATCACGTCTGGATGGGACGGCCCAGACGCCGATCTCCGTCTCGGCGCGGCGTGCGGGTCGCTCATCCTCGAGGGCCCCGGCGTGTTCGGCGTGCCGTACCTCGCGGATGCCCTGAAGCGGATGCGCGGCGGCGACAACCCGGACTGAAGGAGCGTCAGGCGCCGGCACGGGCCTCGCGACGACGGATCCTGGCGGCGAGCCGCGCCCCACGGCGCTCGAGGTCGGCCTCGAGGCGCGGATGAGGGCGACCGGCGATGCGCAGGCGTTCGAGGAGGCGCCATGCCGCGCGGGTGGCGGCGAGGGCGCCTCCCGGGTCGGCGAGCCGGTGCTCCCGCAGTTTCGCAACCTCGATCCACGCGATCGCGCCGAGGCCGCCTCCTCCCGCCGCTGCCGCCTGCCAGGCCTCCGATGCCTCGGCCCAGCGGCCGAGGCGCTTGAGCGTCCGTGCCCGCTCGGCCGCGAGGCGCTCGTCGGTCCACCGGTCCGTGGCGGTCTCCCAGGCGGAGGCCGACGGCGACGGGCCCAGGGGTCCACCGCGTCCGTTGGCCAGCTCGCCGCGCCATCCGGAGCTGGGGGCAACGCCGCCGAAGTTCGGCCGGACGCGTGGCATCCACCACTCCTCCCGCATCTCACGCACGGCCTCGCGGGCGATCGCAGGACCCACCGCGGTGCGACCGAATGGATCCCGGATCGGCGGGGCCGCGGCGAGGGCGTCGTCGAGGCATTCGAGCGCCTCGTCGTGACGGCGGTCCCGGGCGTACGCGCGGGCCAGGCCGGCAAGGTCCCCCCGAGGCGCCTCGTGGCGTGTGGTCCGGTCCGCGTACCGGTGCTCGACGTGCGCCAGCAGGAGGCCCAGCGACCGGACGTCCTTCTCGTTGTGGAGGACTACGCCGGCCAGGGGCGCGATCGGGCCGCCGCGGAGCACGTCGAGGTAGATGGAAGGGATCTCCCATCCCTCGACATCGCCCACGCGGGACACGCCCAGGAGATCCTCCTCCACCGTGCGCAGGCGGGCGTTCTCCATGCGATGCCGGAACACGCGGCGCACGAAAGGCAGCAAGTCGAGATGGCCGGCGTGGGCGGGTGCCGGCCGACCGGCAAGGCGGAACCGCGCCTCGATGAGGGGCCAGTCGAACCCTCGCCCGTTGTAGCTGACGAGCCACGCGTCCGGCGTGACCCAGCGGGCGATCTCCGCCAGCAGGGCCGGTTCGTCGGCATGGTCGGGGAGGAGGAGCTGGGTCTGATGGAACGTGGACCCGTCCCAGCGGGCCAGGCCCACCAGGAATGCGAGCGTCCCGGCGGCTGTCGCGAGCCCGGTCGTCTCGGTGTCGAGACATACCAGCGGCGCCCCCGCGGGCGGGTGTCCGGGCAGCATGGCCAGCCGTTCCCGGTCGACCGGGATCTCCACGGGCGGTACCACCCGCCGGACCAGCAGCGCTCGCTCGTCCGCGACGACATCCGCCCCGAGGGCTGCTGCGAGCCGCGCGGCGAGAACGGGGCTCCGCCGGCCCGCGAACGGCGCGCGCGCCGGCTCGACATCCGCGCCGCCGGTTCCGCCACCCGACCTGGCGAGCATTGCCCGCAGGTTTGCGAGCCGGCGCTGGCGCGTGACGGGGACGCTGATGCCGCTCACGCGACCGCGGCCCGGCGCGAGGGTTCGGCATCGGCGCGCCCGCCCACCCCGGCGCCGAGTGCGGCGAGGAGGCGCAGCGCCAGGTCCTTCCCGTCCACGTCCGGCTCGAGGCGCGGCCCGGTGCACGCAGGGCACCCGGCTTCGCACGCACAAGCGGTGATCAGGTCTACGGCGCCGCCCACCAGCTCGTCGTGTCGGGCGAACAGGCGCTCCGAGAGGCCGACGCCACCCGGCATGGCCTCGTAGAGGTAGATCGTGGGCGCCTCGTGGTGAGGCGACCGGACCTGGGCGACGAGACCGAGGTCCCTCGGATCCACCATGAGCAGGACGGCCGCGACCGCCTGGATGGCCCGCCCGGCCCCGATCAGGGCGACATCGAGCTCATCGCGCCGCCATCCGGGTGCGACCTCCTCGGCGGTCAGCCAGTAGGCCGTGGTCTGAAGCTCGATCTCGGGGAGGTCCACGGGGCCCCAGCCAACGTTCTCGTCCGTGACGAACTTGAGCTTCTTGTAGAGCGTCACCAGGCTCGCCACCATGACCTCGCCGTGGACGCGCGAACCGCCTGTGGCGGGGGCCGTCGCGAACACGTCGAGCGGCTTGAGGGTCACGGCGCGGTTTGCGTACGTGTAATGGTCCGCGTCGATCCGGTGGACGTATGCCTTGCGCTCACCCCACTCGAGCCGGTCCACGTGGTACTGCGCCGACTCATGCATGTAGATCGCGTGCTGGTGGACAAGGACCTGTGCGGAGAAGAGATCCACCTCGCCCAGCACGCGTGGCCGGTCCGGCGTGGTGTCGATGATCACGACGTTCTCGGGGGCGGCGGAGCGCAGGGAGACCTCCGAGGCAGGGAAGTTCTCGGAGCTCCAGTACCAGCGACCGTCGTCCGCCTGGCGCACGTGGCCGCCTTCGCCCAGGAAAGCGAGAAGGTCGTCCGCCGGCCCTGGGCCGAACCATTCGCCGGGCTCGAAGGGGAGCTCGAACGTCGCGGCGCGGATGTGGGCGAGCAGGACGTGGAGGTTGTCCGGGTCCAGGCGGGCTTCCTCCGGCCGCCCGCCGAGGACGAACTCGGGGTGGTGGATGACGTACTGGTCCACCGGGGCCGGCGACGCGACCAGGACGGCGACGCTGACATCACCACGCCGACCCGCCCGGCCCATCTGCTGCCACGTGGCGGCGATGGAGCCGGGATAGCCGGCGAGCACCGCGACGTCCAGTCGGCCGATGTCCACGCCGAGCTCTAGGGCATTGGTGCTGACCACGCCAAGGACCTCGCCATCGCGGAGTCCACGCTCGATCGAGCGACGCTCCGTTGGCAGGTAGCCGCCGCGGTAGCCGCGGATGCGGCTCCGGGGCCCGAGATCCTGGCGGAGGTTCTCGCGGAGGTTGGAGAGCATGATCTCCACGGCCACCCGTGACCTGCCGAAGACCACGGTCTGTCGCCCGGCCCGCAGGAATGGCATGGCCCACCGCTGGGCAAGCGTCAGCGCCGATCCGCGGGCGCCGGTCGCCGCGTCGATGACCGGGGGATCGACCAGCAGCAGGTGCTTCTCCCCCGAGGGGGCTCCGTTGCGGTCGACCAGGCGGGCTGGTCGGCCGGTGAGGGTCTCGGCCAGCTCGGCGGGATTGCCGATCGTGGCCGAGCAGCACACGATGACCGGGTGCGAGCCGTAGTGGGCGCACAGCCGGAGCAGGCGACGCAGGACGTTGGCGACATGCGAGCCGAACACGCCTCGGTAGGTGTGGAGCTCGTCGATCACGATCACGCGCAGCTGCTCGAACAGCTGGAACCATTTCGTGTGGTGGGGGAGGATGGCGGAGTGGAGCATGTCCGGGTTGGTCACCACGACCTGGCCGGCCTTGCGGATTGCCGAGCGGATGGGTGCCGGTGTGTCCCCGTCGTAGCAGGCCGACGAGACCTGCAGGCCGGCGTCCTGGACCAGCTCTCCAAACTCGGCGACCTGGTCGTGGCCGAGGGCCTTGGTCGGGAACAGCAACAGCGCTCGCGCCGACGGGTCTTCGGCCAGTGCCTGGAGGACCGGGACCGTGTAGCACAGCGACTTGCCGGACGCCGTGGGCGTGACCACGACCACGTCCTGACCGTCGTGGACGGCCTCGATGGCGTCGGCCTGGTGCGTGTACGGGCGCTCGATGCCGCGTCTGGCCAGCCCACCACGGATCCGGGGATCAAGCCATGATGGCCACTCGGCGTGCACGGCGTCGCGTGCAGCCCGGACCTCGTGATGGACGACGCCGCGGGCGAGCGATGGCTCCTCGAGCAGGTGCTCCAGCACGGCGCTGGTGCTGGCCGGGGCGTAGGTGCGCATGCCATCTCCGGTCTCAATATCGAACGGATGGTCCAATTTGGTGAGAGTCTACGACAGCCTGGGGACGCGGCGTGTCACCTTGGCTGTCACGACGCCCGAGGGAATGCCGTCCCGGTCCGCGAATCGGCCTGGAGCGATCGATTTGACAGCCGATTCGGGCGCAGCTACCCTCGGTCCATGGTTCGTCCCGTCCGGCGCTCCGCGGCCACAGCCTCCGGGCCTGACCCTGTCGCTGCGCCGGAGCCGGAGCCGGAGCCGTCCGCGACGGCTGCCACCTCAGGCGGGGCAGGGGCCCTCGCGAGCCTGTCCGACCTGCCGGTTGCCGGGCTCACCCGGCGGAGGATCGCGCTCCTGCTGGCCGCTCTCGTGGCCGCCTGGGTGATCGTCCTGTTCGCACGCCAGGTGGGCGAGGCCAGTGAGGCCACCGCACGCGCCGACGCCATGCGCGGTGCGAACGTCCAGCTCGATAGCGAGGTGGCCGCCCTCAAGTCGGAGCTGGCCCTGATCCAGAAGCAGGACTACATCGCGCTGGCGGCCCGCGAGTACCGCCTCGGCCCCACCCGGGAGATCCCGTTCGCGCTCGAGGAGGGGGCCCCGCCGCTCGCGTCCGATGCGCCCGGATCCGCGGCCGCCCGCCTGGGCACGGAGGAGACCCCGCCCACGCCGCTCGACTCGTGGGCCAAGCTCCTGTTCGGCGATCCGGGCGGATCCGTGGGAGCGCCCGCCGGCAACTGACGCCGGTCGAGATGCAGGCCGGCCGCGCTCGAGGCGACCAGCCTCACAACGGTGGTGCATCCCTCCAGCACCTGTCCGATTGGCCTTTCCGGCGACGAACCGGGGCCCTATGCTGACGGTGCGCCAGGCGTTGGCGGGCCGCGCATGGAGAGGCGGTCGGAAGGGGAGGATGGTCGGCGTCCGATGATCGAGATCCCTGTCGAGGATTACGTCTTCGCCATTGCGGCCCTGGTGGGCGGCGTGCTGCTGCTCCTGACCGTGGTCTTCGACGACATCCTGGGCGGCATCCTCGACTCCTTCGGGCTCGAGTTCGGGGGCACCTCGGTGACCCCGCTGCTGCTCGGGTTCATCGCCATGTTCGGGGCCGGCGGGCTCGTGGCCACGCAGGTGTTCGACGTACACGGCGGCCAGGCGGCCATCTTCGCGGCCATCTCCGGCGTCGCGGGCGCGGCGCTCGCCGGTGGCCTGTTCGCGTGGCTGCGCAGGTCCGAGAGCGAGGAGCCGTTCTCGCTGGGGGATCTCGTCGGAGACAGCGCCTATGTCAGCGTCGGGATCCCGGCCGGACGCTACGGCAGCGTCATGGTCCACGCCGAGGGCCAGGCGCACGAGTTCGCTGCCACCTCCAGCGTCGAGGTGGCAGCTGGAACGACCGTTCGGATCACGGGTACCGCAGGGACGGGCCTGCAGGTCGAGCCGGCCGGCACGACCGAGCCCGCCGCACCCACCGACGGAGCCAGCTAGCGCCCGGCAACAGGAGGGGTCTTGATCGTGGATGGATTGTTCGACATCGTTGGCAGCGGGACGCTCGCGCTCCTGTTCGTCATCGTGGTCATCGTCCTGCTGGTGGCCTACATCACCGGCCGGTTCAAGGTCGCGGGCGCGAACGAGGCCCTGGTGCGGACCGGTGGCCTGGTCAGGGCGCCGGCACAGCTCAAGGTCGTCCGCGCGGGACGCGTCGTCGTCCTGCCACTGGTCCACAAGCTGGGCCGGCTCCACCTTTCGGCGCGGCTCATCGCCGTCTCGCTGTCCGACGCCGTGACCAAGCAGGGCATCAAGGTGGCGGTGCAGGGCGTCGCGACGGTCAAGATCGGGGGCGACGACGAGTCGATTCGCAACGCGGCCGAGCGGTTCGTGGACCGCGAGGACCAGATCGAATCGATCGTCAAGAACGTGCTCGAAGGCTCGCTGCGCTCGATCGTGGGCACGCTGACCGTCGAGGAGCTCAACTACGACCGCCAGAAGTTCCAGCAGGAGGTCCAGAGCGCGGCCAAGGGCGACCTCGCCACGTCCGGCCTGACGATCGACAACTTCACGATCCAGGCGATCCGCGATGAGGTCGGCTACATGGACCTCATCGGCCAGCAGGAGACGGCCCGGCGCGAACGGGACGCCCGGATGGCCAAGGCGACCGCGGACCAGGAGGCTGCCGTCCGCGAGGCCGAGGCCCAGCAGGTCAAGCTCAATGCCCAGCGGGACGTCTCGCTCCGCCAGGCAGAGGTCATCGCCCTCACGGCGGCAGCGGAGGCCAAAGCGGCGCAGGCCGGGCCGCTGGCCGACGCCGAGGCCCAGCAGGAGGTCACCCGCCGCCAGACCGAGCTCGCCCAGCTCCAGGCTGATCGCACCCAGAAGGAGCTGATCGCGAGCACCATCCGGCCCGCCGAGGCGGAGGCGGAGGCCCAGATCCGCCGTGCCGAGGGCGACAAGGGGGCCCGGATCGCCCAGGCCCAGGCAGAGGCCGAGCGGGTCAAGCTTGCCGGCCAGGCCGAGGCATCGGTCAACGTCACCAAGGGCGAGGCACAGGCGCGGGTGACCCTGGTCAATGCCGAGGCGATCGCCAAGCAGACGACGCTCGAAGGCAATGCCGAGGCCGGCATCACCTTCACCAAGGGCGAGGCCGAGGCGAAGGCCCTGGCGCTCCGCGCCGATGCGTACCGCCAGTTCAACGAGGCGGCAATCATCTCGACCGTGCTCTCGATGCTGCCGGAGATCGTGCGGGCCGCGGCCGAACCGCTCTCGCACATCGACAGTCTCACCGTCCTGTCCTCGGAGGGCGCCTCCGACGTCGTCAAGACGACAACCCGGACGCTCGCGGAGGCCTCGGCCTCGGTCAAGGGCCTCACCGGGATCGACATCCCGGAGCTGCTCAACAGCGCGCTGGGCAACAACGCGCCCGCCAAGGCCCCCGCCGTCGCCAAGGCGCGGCGCAAGTCCGATGACGACGAGGGGTCCGGCGGGGGCACGTCCGGCAGCGGCGGCACGCCGCCCCCGGCGGGGCCCGGTCCGGCACCCGATGCCCCTGGCGGCGGCCAGTCCGCAAGCACCGAGCCCGCCGCGCCGTCCGCGGAACCTGCTGCACCCGTGGCCCGGAAGGCTCCGCCCGTCACGCGCGTGCCAGCCGAGGAGCCCACGCCGGCCGAGCGCTTCGAGGCCGCCGCCAAGGCGATGGAGACCTCCCGGTCGCGTGCGACGGCACCGTCCGCGTCGCCCCTTGGCGGGCTCACCTCGCCGATGCCGCCCCTGCCCCCGGTGAACGACGTGCGGCCGGGCGACAAGCGGAAGGCCGCGATGGCCGCAGCAGGGGCAATCGGGATCGACGAGTCGACGACGCTGAGCGAGTCCGCCCAGCGGCTGGCCGAGGAGCTGATCCGGATCCCCGGCATCGACCGGTTTGGCGGCACGCGCCTGCGCGACCTGGACCGGAGCGGGCCCCGATCCCTGCGAACCCTGTGGGGTGCCGCCCGTGAGGAGCTCTCGAGCCGCTACGGGGACGTCACGATCGGGATGCTGCTCGACACCTACGGTCAGGAGCAGGGCCAGGGCGGCCCGCCCCGGTAGCCATCCCCGTGGGCAATGTGAAGGGCGGCCGCGAGGCCGCCCTTCTGGTCATCGGCTGCGGCGAGGGTTCAGCGGATCATCTGGGCCGCGATCTCGCCCGCGATATCGCAGGCGTACCCCGTCGGGTCGATCAAGCTCACGTAGACAAGGCGGCCGCCCGAGCGAACCACGACGCCCGCGGAGGCGAACTCTGACATGCTGGTGCAGAAGGCCTCGTCGCCCAGGCCGTCCACCTCACCGTCGAAGTAGCCCTCGTCCTGGGCGGTCTGCCGGGCATTGCGGTAGTCGCCCGACGCGTCCCCGCCGTCCTGCCGCGCAAGGCGGCCCGTGGTCGAGGTCTCGCTGGAGCCAAGGATCCAGCAGTCTGCCGCATCCGGGATCACCCGCTTGTCGAGGACGACCTGTCCGATCGTGGCGTCCGCGATCCCGCCCATGGGCAGGGCCTCCGCGTCCGAGCCCAGCACCTGTGCCAGCGCAGCGTCGCTGATGAGGTCGCAGGACTTGGTGGTGCCGTCGAGGTTCATGCCCATGCCGTCCGCGAACTGTGCCCCGAGGATGCTGATCCCGATGACGCCAAGGATCCCGAGCACCACGAGGAGCCCACCGATGATGAGGCAGCCCTTGAGGCACCCGTTGCCCGAGCTCGCGGGCTGGGGGTTCCAGGCGCCCGCGGGAGGAGCCCCAGGACCACCAGGCGGGGGACCCCACCCGCCGGCCGGTGGCGGCGATGCCCACCCGCCTCCGGGGGGCTGGGCAGGCGGCTGGGCCTGGGAAGGTGGCTGCCCCTGCGCGCCCCAAGTGCCGGAAGAGGAAGGCGGGCTGGCGGGAGGCGGGGCCGAACCGGCACCCCACTGGGTTGCCGGAGAGGCCGCGGCCGGGGACGCCGCAGGCACGGAGGAAGGCGTCTCAGGCAGGGCGGTGGTCTCGGCCTCGGCCGCGACCGCCGGGGGGACGAGCTCCGCCGGCCACCCGTCCGGCGCAGGCTGATCGGGCTGCGGTGGCGGGCCCGAGCCCGGCGGGACGGACCCGGTTGCGTCGCTGGACATCGAACCCCTCCGGTGACGGCAGAACGTGGAGCAGCCATTCTCCCCGTTCCAGACTGCGCCTGTCACCCCCCACTGCGTCCGGCTTCCGGGCGGCACGCTGGACCGGGCGTGACGGTGCCGCTAGAATCCCTGGACCACGGCGGAGTAGCTCAGTGGTAGAGCAGGGGACTCATAAGCCCTTGGTCGGTGGTTCAAATCCGCCCTCCGCTACCAATCCCGCGCCACCCGACGCCCGGGCCCTCAGCCCGGGCGTTTGCGCGTCCCGCGCCGGACCCGGGTTGTGGCGAAACCTGAACCTTGCCCAACCCCCGGCGAACACATCCATGGGCCATGCTGGACGTCGGGAGCGAGCATGGAGGACCGGCCCCCCCGGGGCTCCGGCCGACCCCGACGTATACTCGCTCGCACGCCGGCGTCCCCGTCGGCCCATCGGACTCGGAGGCGCTCCGTTTGAACGCAAAGTTCCTGCGCAACGGGATCGTGATGCTCGTCCTCGTGGCGGGGACGGTCGCGCTGCTCTACACGTGGGTCCAGTCGTCCACCCCGCAGGCGCAGGTTGGCTACTCGGAGTTCTACGACGACGTCAAGGCCGGCACCGTCAGCAAGGTCGTCCAGGACGGCGAGACCCTCCAGGTGACCAAGGGAGCGACCAGCTACACGGTGGTGGTGCCGAACTCCATCACCGGTGATGTCTACTCCGACATGCAGAAGGCGTCCGCGGCCGGTGGCCAGACGTCAGTGCCCGACTATTCCAAGGAGCCCACCGCCGACACGTCCTGGATCGGCCTGCTCCTGACCGGCCTGCTGCCGCTGCTGGTGATCGGCGGCTTCATCTTCTTCATGATGCGCCAGGCCCAGGGCACCAACAACCAGGCGATGTCCTTCGGCAAGAGCCGAGCCCGCATGTTCCTGGGCAACAAGACCGTGGTGACGTTCGCCGATGTCGCGGGCGTCGACGAGGCCAAGATGGAGCTCCAGGAGGTCGTGGAGTTCCTCAAGTATCCCGAGAAGTTCAACTCCCTCGGCGCTCGCATCCCGCGCGGCGTGCTCCTGGTGGGTCCTCCCGGGACGGGCAAGACGCTGATGGCGCGGGCCGTGGCCGGCGAGGCCGGGGTGCCGTTCTTCAGCATCTCCGGTTCCGAGTTCGTCGAGATGTTCGTCGGCGTTGGCGCCAGCCGCGTGCGAGACCTGTTCGACCAGGCCAAGCGCAACAGCCCGTGCATCGTGTTCGTGGACGAGATCGACGCGGTCGGCCGCCAGCGTGGCGCCGGGCTGGGTGGCTCGCACGACGAGCGCGAGCAGACCCTCAACCAGATCCTGGTCGAGATGGACGGCTTTGACACCAGCACCAACGTGATCGTGGTGGCCGCCACCAACCGCCCCGACGTCCTGGACCCGGCCCTCCTGCGGCCCGGCCGCTTCGACCGCCAGGTCATCCTGGACCGGCCCGACATGAAGGGTCGGACGGCGATCCTCAAGGTCCACACCAAGGGCAAGCCGCTCGACAAGACGGTCGTGGTGGAGGAGGTCGCGCGCCAGTCTCCGGGCTTCTCCGGGGCGGACCTGGCGAACCTCGTGAACGAGGCCGCCATCCTGGCCGCCCGGCGCAACAAGAAGGTCGTCGGGATGAGCGAGTTCTCCGAGGCCCTCGAGCGGATCGTCGCCGGCCCCGAGCGCAAGAGCCGGGTCATCAGCGACGACGAGAAGCGGATCATCGCGTTCCACGAGGGCGGTCACGCCGTCGTGCAGCGGATCCTGCCCAAATGCGACCCCGTCGCGAAGGTCACGGTCATCAGCCGCGGCATGGCCCTGGGCTACACGATGGCCCTGCCCACCGAGGACCGGTACCTGCAGAGCAAGACCGAGTTTGAGGACAAGATCGCTGGGCTGCTGGGCGGCAACGTGGCGGAGCGGCTTGTCTTCGGCGACACGACCACGGGCGCCAGCAACGACATCGAGAAGGCGACCGACCTTGCCCGCCGGATGGTCACCGAGTTCGGCATGAGCGACCGCCTGGGGCCGCTCTCGTTCGGCAAGCGGGACGAGATGATCTTCCTGGGCCGGTCGATGGGCGAGCAGCGCGACTACTCCGACAACGTCGCCATGATGATCGACGAGGAGGTCCGGGCGATCATCGACCGGGCCTACGAGCGGGCCACCGAGGTGCTGACGCAGCATCGCGATCGGCTCGACCTCCTGGCCGAGAAGCTCATCGCCGAGGAGACCGTCGACGCCCCCGAGTTCGAGAAGCTGTTCGACGACCTGCCGCCCAAGGAGGGCCGCTTCGCGGGCATCCCGCACATCGTCGCGCCGGGCACGGAAGGCGGCACGTCGACCGGATCCGGGACCCCCGCCCCCAACCCGGCGCCGCAGCCGGCCTGAGGCGTCGACGAGCGGACCACGAGCGAAGGGCGGATCCCGGCGGGTCCGCCCTTCTGCACGTCCGGCGACGCAGCACAGCCGGCCCGCACGACAGCGGCCGGCAGGACGGCAGGCCCGCACGGGCCAGCTCGCGCTACGATCGGCGACGTCGCTCCGCAGCCCAGGAGATCCCATGTCCCAGCCGCCCTCCGCGCCCGGCGCCACCCCCATCGACATGGCCGTGGAGGCCGCCCTGCAGGCGTCACGAGAGGCGAGGAACGAGGCCCTGCTCGAGTTCGCCCGCATCCCGAGCGTCTCCGCGCTGCCCGAGCACGCGGGCGATATGGTCCGCGCGGCGGAGTGGGTCGCGGAACGTCTCCGCCGCGTCGGGGCGACCGACGTGGAGGTCTCGCCGACACAGCTCCACCCGATCGTCTACGGCCGCATCCACGAGGCGCCCGGTGCGCCGACGGCGCTGGTCTACTGCCACTACGACGTGCAGCCGGTGGACCCGATCGAGCTCTGGGAGACGGCGCCGTGGGAGCCGTTCGTTCGCGACGGCCGGTTCGTGGGCCGCGGCGTCGCCGACGACAAGGGTCAGCTGGTGATGCACCTCTCTGCCCTCGAGGCGCTGAGAGCCGCCGGCAAGGCGCCGGCGGTGAACCTGACCTTCGTCTTCGAGGGCGAGGAGGAGTACGGGTCGGACAGCCTCTACGCCTGGATCGAGGCCAACCGCGACCGCCTCGCGGCGGACGTCGCGATCATCAGCGACACCGGCTACTTCGAAGGCAACATCCCGGCGATCACCGTGGGTCTGCGCGGCATCATGTATGCCCAGATCGACGTGGCGCTGTCGCCGGTGGACCTCCACTCGGGCATGTACGGCGGCACGGTGGCGAACCCGGCCAACGCCCTGGCCGTCATCATCGCCGCGCTCAAGGGCCCGGACGGCCGGGTCCGGATCCCCGGCTTCTACGCCGACGTCGTCGCCCTCACCGACGAGGAGCGCCAGGCGCTCGCCGCCCTGCCGTTCGACGAGGAGGAGTACCGGACGGGCATTCCCGTGACGGAGCTGGTGGGGGAGGCCGGCTGGACCACCCTGGAGCGCAAGGGTGCCAGGCCCACCCTTGACGTCAACGGGATGTGGAGTGGCTTCCAGGGTGAGGGCGCCAAGACGATCATCCCGGCCCATGCCCACGCCAAGATCTCGACGCGCCTGGTGGCCGACCAGGACCCGGCGAAGGTGTTCGCGGCCCTGCGGGACTACGTGGCGGAGATCGCGCCCCCTGGCGTCACGGTCCAAACCGTGTACATCCATGGCGGTGAGCCGTCACTGACGCCCGCCGACCACCCCGCGACGCGTGCGGCCGCCCGCGCCCTCGAGGCCGTCCACGGCAGGGGGCCCGTCTACATTCGCGAAGGCGGCTCCATCCCGGTGACAGCGGCGTTCGACCACACCCTGGGCCTGCCCGTCGTGCTCCTCGGGTTCACCCAGCCGGCCTGCAATGCGCATGCGCCGAACGAGTACTTCCTGGTCGAGAACTTCGAGCTGGGCACGCGGGTGATCGTGCGCTTCTGGGACGAGCTGGCCAGGATCTGGGATTGACGTCGTGCTTCGGGGCGGTACCTTCGCCGGATCCCGGTAGTCCCGGGGGGTGGCGGCGGGCTCCACACCCGGTGCTAGGATGCACCCACGGCTATCGATCGCGGGAGGACCGGCGCACGTGACAACCGAGACGGGGGCGGAAGGGACGCAGCAGGCGTCCTGGCGCTTTGACGGACCAAACGGGAGCATGGCGCCCCGATCTGCCATCGAGGTGCTGGTCGATCTCAACGAGAAGGTGGCAGGTGGCCAGGTCGGGGAGTACCAGCCGGTACCGCTCGGCTTCACCCCCCTGGACAAGACCATCGGAACCGGCATGCGCGCGGGTGAGCTGCTGCTGATCGGCGGGGCGCAGGGAACGGGCAAGACCACGATGGCGCTCCAGATGGCACGCAACGTCGCCTCGGGCGGCCAGGCAAACGTGCTCTACATCTGCTTCGAGCATGACGAGCTGTACCTGCTCAACCGGCTGATCGCCGCTGAGTCCGCGCTTGCCCACCTGCCCCACAAGACGGGTGCGATCAAGATCCAGGACGTCCGCAAGGAGATCCTGGGCACGTGGATGGCCGAAGGCGGCGGCGTCGCCCAGCTGGCCGCCAACCCGCGCCTGCGCCCGTCACTGGACCGGATCGCCCGCTACGGCCAGAACCTGTTCCTGCTCCGCGGCTCGCAGACCGCGAGCACCATCGACGGGATGCGGCAGCTCATCCGACAGCACCGGGAGCTGTCAGGTGAGCGTCGCCTGCTGGTGGTGGTGGACTACCTCCAGAAGGTGCCGGTCATCCCGGAGCCCCCCACCGAGTCCGAGAAGGTGACCTTCGTGGTCAACGGCCTCAAGGACATCGCCCTGTCCGAGGACGTCCCGATGATCGCGATCGTCGCCGCGGACAAGGAAGGCCTCAAGGCCTCGCGTCTCCGCAACTACCACCTGCGCGGTTCGTCGGCGATCAACTACGAGGCCGACATCATCCTGATCCTCAACGAGAAGTACCAGATCGTCGCCAAGGTCAACATCGAGTTCAACCCGTACCAGGCGCAGCGCTTCCGGGACTGGGTGATCGTCTCGGTGGAGAAGAACCGGGGCGGCCAGGACCAGGTTGACCTGGAATTCGAGAAGCACTTCGAGTTCTCCTGCTTCGACCCCAACGGGCGGACAGTCCAGGAGAAGTTGATCGAGGAACGCCTCTACAACGACTAGGTCGGGCGGGCTGGTTGTCGCTGGCGCATCCCGTGCCTGCAAGCGCGGGCCGGCTGGCGTTGGCGGACGGGCACCCGGGCGCCACGTTCGACCCCCTGGCCGGGGACGTCCCAATCGGCAGCAATGGGCACCCCGGTCGAGGCCACCGTCGGGCGCATCGGGCGCGGTAGAGTGCGTCCATGAACACTGAGCACGCCGACGCGTTTCCCAAGGTCGTCGAGATCGTTGTCGAAATCCCTCGCGGCAGCCGCAACAAGTACGAGTTCGACGAGGTCGCGGGCGTCTACCGCCTGGACCGCGTCCTGTCATCGGCCGTGTTCTACAACTTCGATTACGGGTTCATCGAGGGGACGCGGGCGGACGACGGCGACCATACCGACGCACTGTTGATCATCGACGAGCCCACGTTCACGGGCTGCCACGTCTGGGGCCGCCCGATCGGCGGCCTGGAGATGCACGACGAGCACGGGTTCGACTTCAAGACCCTGTGCGTCGCGATCGGGGACCCGCACCAGCAGCACATCGAGAGCCTCGACCAGATGCGCCCGCACCGCCTGGTGGAGATCGAGCACTTCTTCAACACGTACAAGCTCCTCGAGAACAAGGCAGTCGACATCGCGGGCTGGCGGGATCGCGAGTTCGCCCTCGAGGTGCTCACCGCAGACCGCGCTCTCTACCGGCGCGAAGTGGGTGGCTGAGCGCCCGGACCGGCTGTTCGTGGCGGTCCCACTGCCGCCCGAACCCCTCGCCGCCTGCCGGGCGTTGATCGACGGCGTCCGTGCCGGCCCCCTGGGCGGCGTTCCGCGCTGGGTGGACGTCGACAACCTGCACCTGACGATCCGCTTCCTTGGCGAGACGCCGCCGGACCTCACGCCCGACGTCGCGCTCGCGGTCCGCGATGCATTCCCGGATCCGACGGCGTTCGAGGTCGTCCTTGCGGGCGCCGGCGCCTTCCCGGCCGCGCGCAAGCCGCGTGCGCTGTGGTTGGGGATCGAGCAGGGCGCGGCGGAGCTGGGCGCCCTGGCGAGGGCGCTGGATCCCGCGCTGGAGCCCCTTGGCTGGCCGCCCGACGACCGACCCTACCGCCCGCACCTGACGGTGGCGAGGCTGGATCGCTCGTCCATCGCCTCGTCCGGGGCCGTCGCGGACGAGCTGCAGGCCGCAGCGGCGGGCTGGAGCTCGTCATTTCGCGCGGACCGGGTGGTGCTGTTCCGCAGCCACCTGGGTGGCGGACAACCTCGCTACGAGCCCCTGGTGGCGGTGACGCTGGCGTCCTGAGGTACGCCTGCCTGTTGCCCCGGCGCAGCCCGACGCGCTAGGCTCCGGGGGCTCCCCACGCCCGCCCACTCCGGAGGTCGCATCCGATGGCCAACGTCTCCCCTCGCCGGACCAAGTTCGTCCTTGACGAGGACCGGATCCCGCGGGCCTGGTACAACATCGCCGCCGACCTGCCCGTCCCGCCGCCGCCGCCCCTCCACCCGGGTACGGGCCAGCCGATCGGGCCGGCGGATCTTGCGCCGCTGTTCCCGATGGCACTGATCCTCCAGGAGGTCAGCTCGGAGCGCGAGGTCGAGATCCCGGGTCCGGTTCGCGATGCCTACCGGCTGTACCGCCCGTCGCCCCTCCACCGCGCCCACCGGCTTGAGGCCGCGCTCGGTACGCCGGCCCACATCTACTACAAGTACGAGGGCGTGAGCCCGGCCGGCAGCCACAAGCCCAACACCGCCCTGGCGCAGGCATTCTTCAACAAGGAGGAGGGCGTCAAGCGCCTGGCGACCGAGACCGGCGCCGGACAATGGGGGAGCGCGCTCGCCTTCGCGGGCGCCGTCTTCGGTCTCGAGGTCAAGGTCTACATGGTCCGTGCCAGCTACGACCAGAAGCCATACCGCCGGATCCTGATGGAGACGTACGGCGCGTCGGTCGTCGCGAGTCCCAGCCCCACCACGAGCTACGGCCGCCGGGTGCTGGCGGAGACGCCCGACTCGAACGGCTCGCTGGGGATCGCGATCAGCGAGGCGGTCGAGGACGCGGCGACCCGCGACGACACGAAGTACTCGCTGGGCTCCGTGCTCAACCACGTGATGCTCCACCAGACCGTCATCGGCCTCGAGGCACAGGAGCAGATGGCCATGGCCGGCGAGGACCCGGACGTGATCGTCGCCTGCGCCGGTGGCGGGTCCAACTTCGCCGGGCTGACGTTCCCGTTCGTCGGGCGCAAGCTCCGTGGCGAGGGCTCGTACCGGGTGATCGCGGCGGAGCCCGAGGCGGCCCCCTCGATGACCCGCGGGATCTACGCCTACGACTTCGGCGACACCGGGAAGATGGCGCCGATCGTGAAGATGCACACGCTCGGATCCGAGTTCATGCCGGAGCCGATCCACGCGGGCGGGCTGCGCTACCACGGCATGTCGCCGTTGGTGTCGCTGCTCAAGGAGCAGGGCCTCATCGAGGCCCGGAGCGTGCACCAGCGGGCCTGCTTCGAGGTTGGCGTCCAGTTCGCGCGTGCCGAAGGGATCCTGCCCGCTCCCGAGAGCACTCACGCGATCAAGGTCGTCGTGGACGAGGCGCTCGAGGCGAAGGCGGCCGGCGAGCCCAGGGTGATCCTGTTCAACCTCTCCGGTCATGGCCATTTCGACCTCGCCAGCTACGAGCGCTTCCTGCAGGGCTCACTGGAGGACTACGAGTACCCCGCCGAGAAGGTCGCCCAGGCGCTGGCCGCTCTCCCGCAGGTCGGCTGACCGGCGGCGAGGATCGAATCGTGCCCAAGCTCGCCTGTCGTGCCTGTGGCCGCCAGGTCTACACCGCGGCTACCCTGGACTCGCTGTTTGCCGAGGAGCGGCGCTGCCCGCGTTGCGGTGCGCTCCTGGACCCGGAACGGCGCGACACGGACCGACGCCACCATGTCCGGCGGGTCAATCCGCCGGACGACCCCGGACCACCCGCCGCGACGGGTGAGCGGCGTGCGGAGGACCGGCGCAAGGGTCGGCGCCGGACGGGCGAGACCGGGGCATGGCCGGGGCACTGACGGGGGCTGCGGCAGAGGTAGCGCCGCTGATGCGGCCTCCCGCCGGTCCACCCGGGCCGGGCCGAGGTGTCGTGGTGCCGCGCGGCATCACCGAGCCGACACGTCCCCGATAATCGCAGCATGCGCATCGCGTTTCTGGGCCTTGGACTGATCGGCGGCTCGATCGCGCACGCCCTGCGTGCCGCGGCGCACTACGAGGGTGCGTGGCTTGTCGGTTGGACCCCGAGCGGCGACGGCCCGCGGCTGGCGCTGGCGGCCGGCGCCCTCGACGAGGTCGCCGACAGCGCAGCAGCCGCGATCGCGGATGCCACCCTCGTCATCCTGGCGGCGCCACCGCTTGCCTGCGTCGCGCTCGTCACCCGTCTGGGCGACGAGCTGCGTCCGGCGCTCGCCGACGGGGTGACCGTGACCGACGTCGCCTCCACCAAGGCAGCCCTGACCACCGCGGCCAGGGAGGCCCGGATCCCGTGGGTCGGTGGTCACCCGATGGCCGGCCTCGAGCTCAGTGGCTTCGGGGCGGCCGACCCGGGGCTGTTCGCCGGTCGGCCGTGGGTGGTCACCGAGGCCGTCGGTGGCGGCGACACGGGGGCCGTGCGGTCCCTGGCGATTGCCTGCGGCGCGCACCCGGTCGCGCTCGATTCCGTTGTCCACGATCGCCTCGTGGCGTCGATCAGCCACCTCCCCCTGCTGACGTCGGTCGCGCTCGTGGAGGCGGTGGCCGGAACCGGTCCCGCACCCGACCCGGACTGGATGGCCGCGGCCGCCCTGGCCGCCAGTGGGTGGCGCGACACGACGAGGCTGGCCCGGGGCGACGCGACCATGGGCGCGCAGATCGCCGCCTCGAACGCCGCCGCGCTTGCGGTGTGGCTCCGCCGCTACCGGGACCGGATCGACGAGTGGCTGGCGCTCCTCGAGGCGCCCGACGGACCCGACCTCGACGCTGTCGCGGTCCGGCTTGCCGCCGCGCGGGCACGCCTGGATGGACAGTCTTGATGGGCAATCCCGACGAACTCGTGCTCGTGGTGCCGCGCGCCGCCCTGATGGACCGCGAGGGATGGCTCGGCGTGCGGCGCGACGGGATTGATGCCGCGCTGGCCGTGGTCGCCGCCCAGGGGTCCTTCATGCGTCGTGGCGACGCCGAGGAGGATCCGGGCCACAAGCAGGTCATCCCGTATCTCGTGCTCCGTGATGGCGAGCGTTGGTTCCTGATGCGCCGCACCCGGGCCGGTGGCGACGCGCGCCTTCACGATCGATGGTCGATCGGCGTCGGCGGCCACCTCAACCCCGGCGACGGCGACGTGATCGGCGGCCTGCGGCGCGAATGGGCCGAGGAGCTGGTCGCGCCGTTCGAACCGTCGTTCGAGCCGGTCGGCGTGCTCAACGACGACACCACGGCCGTCGGCTCAGTCCACGTGGGCTTCGTGTATCTCGCGGACGCGACCGGGCGGGCCGTCGCCATCCGCGAGACCGACAAGCTCGAGGGGAGCTTCGTCACCACGGCCGAGGTGGCGGCGGTGCGCGAGCGACTGGAGAGCTGGAGCCGGCTGGTGTTCGAGACGCTGGCCGGTTGATCCCACGGACGGGCGCTGCGGCACGCGACGCCCGACCTGCCCGGTGCGATACTCGGCGAGATCCCATGGCCGATCGAACACACGTCCGTCACCGGGTCGCCCGCACCATCCTGCTGCTGGGCGTGGTCCTGCTGGGCGCCACCGGTATCGCACGGGCCGCCGGCGGGGACGTTGTGCTTCTTTCCGCCAGCGGCATCGTGGACGACGCGCTCGCGGGGTACCTCGAGGAGGGCATTGCCGCGGCGGCCACTGAAGGCGCCGAGGCGGTCGTCGTGCAGCTCGACACGCCCGGTGGCAGCCTCGACGCGACGAACCGGATCCGCAAGGCGTTCCTGGCTGCATCGGTCCCGGTCA
Source organism: uncultured Chloroflexia bacterium (assembly GCA_963788375.1). GTDB lineage: Bacteria > Chloroflexota > Limnocylindria > Limnocylindrales > CSP1-4 > CAIXZV01. The sequence continues at coordinate 627,353 of CAWBGT010000001.1, read as the reverse complement.
TCGTGTGGGTGGCGCCGTCCGGTGCCCGGGCGGCCAGCGCCGGAACCTTCATCACCCTTGCCGCGAACCTGGCCTACATGGCGCCCGGCACCAACATCGGGGCAGCGACCCCCGTCGACAGCAGCGGCCAGGACATCCCGGGGACCATCGGCGAGAAGGTCCGCAACGACGCCATCGCGGCGATCGCGGCCACGGCAGAGGCTCGAGGCCGGCCGGTGGACTGGGCGGTCTCCACCGTTGCCGACGCCCGCTCCTACACCGCGACCCAGGCCGTCGCCGCCGGTGCCGTGGACGGGATCGCCGAGACCATTGACCAGGTGCTGGCCGCGGCCGACGGGGAGCAGGTGACCGTGGGCGGCGGGTCGACCGAGACCCTGGACCTGGCGGACGCCACCGTCGTGGACGCCCCTATGGGCCCCCTGCTCGGCTTCCTCCACCTGCTGGCCGATCCGAACATCGCCTTCCTCCTGTTCGTCGCCGGTGCGCTGGGCCTGGCGACGGAGCTCATCAACCCCAATCTCGTCACCGGGCTTGTGGGTGCTTTCGCGCTGCTGCTGGCCTTCGTCGGCTTCGGGAGCCTTCCGCTCAACGTGGCCGGGCTGCTGCTCCTGGTCTTCGGCTTCGTCCTGTTCGTCCTCGAGACCCAGATCGTGAGCCATGGCCTGCTCACGCTCGGCGGCATCGTGTGCCTTGCGCTGGGTGCTGCGGCCCTGTACGCGACTCCCCTGACGCCAACAGCCCCGCTCGTCGCGGTTGCGCCACCCGTGATCGTGGCTGTCACTCTGGCGATCGGAGGGCTGATGGTGGTGATCGCCGTCGCGGCGGTTCGGACCCGCCGGATGCAGCCCACGGCAGGTACCGTCGGCATGCCGGTCCCGACCGGGACCCCGGGCGTGGTCCAGGCACCGCTGGTTCCCGCGGGTACCGTCTATCTCGGCGGCGAGACCTGGAGCGCTCGCACAACGGATGACCAGGACCTGCCGCGCGGAGCGAGCGTCCGATTGATCGCCTTCGACGGGCTTGTCGCCCTCGTCGAGCCCGCTGAACCCGGCCCAACCGCCCCCGCCCCGCCCCGATGATCAGGCACCGGGCACAGCCCAGGAGGATCCCATGGAGCTCGTAGTCGCCCTCGTCACCCTCGCGGTCATCGCCTCGGTGGTGCTCGTGATCCTGTACCTCTCCGTACGGGTCGTGCAGCAATACGAGCGGATGGTCGTGTTCCGCCTGGGCAAGACGAACGAGAAGATGGTGCGGGAGCCCGGGCTGCGGTTCCTCGTCCCGGTGGTGGACCGGCCAGTGAAGGTGGACATGCGCGAGCAGTTCATCGAGGTCCCGAGCCAGACGACCATCACCAAGGACAACGCGCCGATCAACGTGGACTTCCTGATCTACTGGCGGATCGCGGACGCGCTCAAGAGCGTGGTCAACGTCGCGAACTTCCCCGGCGCTCTCCAGGGCGTGGCGACCACGACGTTGCGCGCGGTGATCGGCGACATCCTCCTCGACGACGTCCTGTCCAAGCGCGAGCAGATCAACGAGGTCCTGCGGACGAAGCTGGACGAGGTCACGGAGCGCTGGGGCGGCAAGATCACGACGGTCGAGATCCGCGAGATCACGCCGCCCCGCGACGTGCAGGACGCGATGAACCGGCAGCTCTCCGCCGAGCGGACCCGGCGCGCCGTGATCACCGAGTCCGAGGGCGCGCGGCAGTCCGCGATCAATGTCGCCGAAGGCCAGAAGCAGTCGGAGATCCTGAAGGCCGAGGGCGAGCGCCAGGCGGCGATCCTCCGGGCGGAGGGCTTCAGCGAGGCACTCGAGAGGATCTACGCCGCGGCCCACCAGATCGATGAGAAGACCATGGCGCTGCAGTACCTCGATGCGCTCAAGCAGCTGGGTGCGAGCCCGTCGACCAAGTTCCTCATTCCGACCGAGTTCACGCGTCTGGCCGAGCAGATCGGTGGCTACGTGGACCGCGGCATGACTGCGCGTCCGAGCGATGAGTCGGGAGATGCCGCCTGATGCGGCGTGCCGTGCTGGTCGCGACGGCACCGGTTGTCGCCGTCCTGGCAGTCGGCCCGGTGGTGGATGGCCTGGCCCGACGTCTGGCCGACGCCCCGAGGCGGCTGCCGGAGGAGTCCGGGATGGCTCCCGCGCTCGACCGGCTGGGGGGTGAGGTGGTCAGGCTGCGGTCACGCGATGGCCTGCGTCTCACCGGCCGCTGGCTGGCCGCAGATCCAGGCGGTGACGGGGAGTGGTCGCCGGATCCCCGCGAGGCGATCCTCCTCCTGCATGGCTATAGCGGATCGGTCACCCCGGACCTGGTCGAGCTCGGACCGTTCCTCCGCCGCACGGCTGGCGTGCTCGGGCTGGACTTCCGGGGCCATGGCGGGTCCGACGACGCGCCGACGACCTTCGGCATGAACGAGGTGGAGGACGTTGCCGGCGCCCTGGCCTGGCTCGGGGAGCGCGGGATCCGGAGCGTGGCGATCGTCGGCTCGTCCATGGGCGGGATCACGGCCATCGCCGCGGTCGCCGTCCTGGGCGATGGGCGGCTCGTCTCGGCGGACCGGGACCCGGACTCGCCCGCTGCGACGGTCGAGCCGCCGCGCCCGCGGATCGTGGCCGTGGTGGCAGATTCGGTCACGCCCGAGCTGGCCCTCGTCGTCGCCAACAGGTTGCGGGTTCCCTTCGGGCGCCGGATCGCGGGCCAGGCCTTCGGCCGGCTGGCGCGCAACGTTGGGGGTGATCCGCGGGCCACGCAGCCGATTGCCGTGATCGGCCTGATGGAGGACGTCCCGCTGCTGCTGATCCATGGGGGCAACGACCGGACGGTGCGGATCGAGGACGGCCGACGGCTTGCAGCCGCCGCGCCGCCCGGTACCCGCCACCTGGTGGTCGATGGCGCCGATCACGCCCAGGGCCACGCCGTGGATCCGGCGGCCTACGAGGGCGCGGTGACCGGCGTCATGCGCGCCGGTTTCCTCGCCGTTCGGGACTAGCGGACGCAGCGCGTGGGACGCTTGCCGGGTCGACCCTATACTGGTCGCCACGCGCCGTGGGGACCGGGTCCATTTCCGGGATGGCGCGGCGTTCCGTGACGGGAGGCCCGATGGCTGGCAAGGTCCTGGTCGTCGACGACGACGCGAGCGTTCAGCGGCAGCTCCACATCTCCCTCCAGCAGGAGGGGTACGAGGTCGTCCAGGCATCAGACGGCCAGGACGGGCTCCGGCGCTGGCAGCAGGAGTCGCCCACGCTGATCCTGCTGGGCGCCAACGTCCCCGAGCTCGACGGGTACGAGGTCGCGACGCACATCCGGGCCGAGGAGGGCGGCAGCCGCCACGTCCCCATCATCATGCTCACCGCCGACAAGGACGTCCAGGGCAAGGTCCGTGCCCTGCGGGCAGGCGCGGACGACTACCTGGTCAAGCCGTTCCATCCGGCGGAGCTGCTGGCCCGGATGAAGAGCCTGATCGCCCGGTTCGCGCCGAGCGAGGCTCTGGTGGGCAGGCCGCCGATGGGCCGCATCCACGCCTACTACGGCGCCAAGGGCGGCGTCGGCACGACAACTATTGCAATCAACGCCGCAATCGCTCTGCACGCCCTGGGCCGAACGGTCTGCCTGGTGGACGGCAACCTGCAGTTCGGTGACCACCGGGTCTTCCTGGACCTCGGGCTCGACCGCAAGAGCATCGTGGACCTGGTCAACGCACCGGCCATGGACGCGGACCTCGTCAGGAGCAGCCTGGTCGCCCACGACTCGGGCGTCGACCTGCTCCTGGCGCCGCCTTCCCCCGAGGCCGCCGACCTGGTGACGGCCGCTCACCTCCACCAGATCCTGGAGCTCCTGTCCGGGATGTACGACTACGTGGTCGTCGACATCGACAAGCGGCTCGAGGACCGGAACCTCATGGTGCTCGACGTTGCCGACACGATCTTCGCGGTCATGACGGCGGACCTCTCCTGTCTCAAGAACGTGCGGCTGCTCCTGGAGACCATCGGCCACCTGGGCTACGAGTCCAACAAGCTCAAGCTGGTCCTGAACCGCTCGAACGCCTTCACCGGGATCAGCATCAAGAGCGCGGAGGGTGCGCTGCGCCGGCCCATCGAGTTCCAGGTGGTGAACGAGTACCGGGGCGCCATCTCCGCGCTCAACACCGGGGCGCCGTTCATGATCTCGAAGGGTGACTCGGTGCTGGGGCGCTCGGTGGCCGATTTCGCCCGCCTCGTCGACAAGGGCAGCGCCCAGGGCGTCGGGCTCCTGGCACCGACGACCGGCAGGTAGCGGCGGCACCCGAGGGAATTGCCGGCGGCACCCGGATAAGCCGGGCGTGAGTGGGGCGGCCTACCGTGCCGCTCGTGCTCGCAACGCTGCTCTCGGCAACCCTTGACGGCATCTCCGGCCGGCTCGTCCGGGTGGAGGTCGACGTGGCCCCGGGTCTCCCGGGCTTCACCATCGTGGGCCTTCCGGATGCCGCGTTGTCGGAGGCGCGGGAGCGGGTTCGCGGAGCGTTGCGCAACGCCGGGTACCACCACCCGCCGCGACGGATCACCGTCAACCTCGCCCCGGCGGAGGTGCGCAAGGCCGGGGCTTCCCTGGACCTCGCGATCGCAATTGGGATCCTGCTTGGCTCTGAGCAGGTCAGGGCGGCGACCGGACGCGTGGCCCTCATCGGTGAGCTGGGCCTGGGCGGCGAGGTCCGCCGTGTGCCGGGCATCCTCCCGATGGGACTCGCCCTGACCCACGGTGGTGTGCGGCGGGTCGTCGTCCCTGCCGATGCGGCCGAGGAGGCATCGCTCGTCCCGGGCCTCGACGTGATCGCCGTAGCCACCGTTGCCGAGGCCGCGGAGGCGATCCGGGCACCACGGTCCCGTCGGGTCGGAACCCGGCCTCTGCCCCGTGCTGACGGGCTCGCCGGACCGCTCGCCGGACCACCGCCGGATGGGCCGCGGCCCGGAGGGGCTTCCGGCGATGCGGCGCTCGATCTCGGCGACGTGCGCGGGCAGCTGGTCGCTCGCCGGGCGCTTGAGATCGCCCTCGCCGGGGGTCACGCGATGCTGATGATCGGGCCGCCCGGGGCGGGCAAGACGATGATTGCGCGAACGATCCCGGGGCTCCTGCCAGACCTGGATGACGGGGCCGCGCTGGTCGCCACCGCGGTCGCCTCAGCAACGGGTGGCACGCCCCTGCGGGCGCTGGTGCGCCGCCCGCCGGTGCGCCTGCCGCACCACACCATCTCCTACGCCGGCATGGTCGGCGGCGGGCCGCGCATGTCGCCGGGCGAGGTGACGAAGGCGGACCAGGGAGTCCTCGTCTGCGACGAGCTCCCGGAGTTCGCCCGGGACGTCCTCGAGGCGCTGCGCCAGCCCCTCGAGGACGGAAGCGTCTCCGTGGTCCGCGTGGGGCGGGCCGTGACCTTTCCGGCCCGGTTCACGCTCGTGGCGGCGATGAACCCCTGCCCGTGCGGCATGAGCGGCGTGGAGGATCGCTCGTGCGCCTGTCCGCCGGGCGTGCCCGAGCGGTACCGCCGACGCGTCTCGGGCCCGCTGCGGGACCGGATCGACCTGTGGGTCCGGGTCGGCCGAGTGCCGCCATCGGTGCTGGTCGACGGCAGGCCACCGGAGACCTCGCAGGCCGTGGCCGGGCGGATCGCCGCGGCGCGGGATCGGCAGCGGGCGCGCACCGGGGACGTTCCCAACGGCCGTGTGCGGGGCCGCCTCCTGCGCTCCCTCTGCGGTCTGGGCCCGGCGGAGGTTGCGCGGGCAGTGCTTCTCGCCGAGCGCGAGCAGCTCTCGGGGCGGGGTACGGAACGGCTCCTCCGGGTGGCCCGCACGATCGCGGATCTCGAGGGTGCGGAGGCGGTCGGGACCCGGCACCTCGACGAGTCCGCACGGTTCCGGGCGTGGTCCGAGGCCGCGTCGCCGGCGGAGGCCGCGTGATGCTCGGCATCGGACGGCACGGGCCCCTCGGACGCGACGACCTCGAGGCCGGCGGACGGACGGCGCCGGAGCCGGACCCGGGCATGGATGCGGAGCGCGAGGCGTGGGTCGTGCTCGCGGGGACCGACGGCGTCGGGCCAGTTTCGTTTGCCCGCCTCCTGGGCAGGTTCGGGAGCGCGACGGCCGTGTTGGACGCGGCGCACGCGAGGGCGGCGTCGGCGGGCCTGGTGGACGCCACGGCTGGACCGGACGGCGGACCCCCGACGCTCACGTCGCAGGCCGCAAAGGCCATCGGCTTGGCGGCACGGGACCCGGGACAGATCCTCGATCCGATCCGACGGGCCGGGCTCACGGTCCTGACGCTGGCCGAGGAAAGGTACCCACGGAGGCTGCGGGCGATCGAGCTTCCGCCGCCCGTCCTGTTCCTGCGCGGCGAGGCAGAAACCCTCGATCGGCCGCGGGCCATCGCGATCGTCGGGACCCGTCGGCCCACGGAGAACGGCCGGGCCACGGCGGGACGGATCGCGGACGGGGTCGCGATGCTCGGAGCGACGGTGGTGTCGGGGCTCGCGCTCGGCATCGACGGCGTTGCCCACGCGGCGGCGGTGCGGACCGGTTCACCCACCGTCGCGGTGATCGGCGGTGGGCACGAGCGCCTCTACCCGGCCGCGCATCGTGCCCTTGCGCGGTCGATCGTGGCCGGTGGTGGGGCGGTGCTGAGCGAGTTCGCGCCCGGGACACAGCCGACCCGCGGCACGTTCCCAAGACGGAACCGGATCATCAGCGGCCTCGCCGACGCCACGATCGTGGTCGAGGCGGGGGCGCGAAGCGGGGCCTTGACGACGGCCGCCTGGGCGCTGGAGCAGGGGCGGGGCCTGTATATCGTGCCCGGCCGCCTGGACGACCCGGCGGTTGCGGGTTGCCTCGCCTTCCTGCGTGAAGCCGGTCCGGAGGCGAGAATCGTGGCCGGTGTCCCTGAGCTCCTCGAGGACCTCGGCTTGTCCGATCCGGTCAACGCCCGGGTCAGTGCGAGGGACCCGGTTACCGCAGGCCTCACGGCCGTGGAGCGCGACCTCGTGCCCCACATCCTGGCCGGTCGCGGCACCGTTGACGAGCTGGTCTCGGCGATCGGAGCCGGCAGTGCCACCGTGCTCGGGGCGCTGACCGCCCTCGAGGTCCGTGGCATGGTGCTGGAGGCGTACGGCCGATACCGTCCGGCCGGGCCACTTGCCGGCCGGAGCCCGCGCCCGCGAGTCACCATCCCGGTGGTCCGCGGGCCGGGCGGGCGACGTGCCGCCTGATCCGGTGACCCATGGCGGTTGCCGCCGGTTCATGTCGAGTGCTACGCTCGCGGACGACCCCGGCTGGCAGATCTGCCGGCAACGTCCCCGGGTGCCGGGCTCCGCGACGACGGAGGTCCCGGCGGGCCGAATGGAGGATCACGTATTGCGGAAGCTCGGGGCCCCCTTGGCCGCGCTGCCCGTGCTCGTGCTCGTCTACGTCGCGCTCGTCGGCCGACGCGGGATGGTCCGCCTCGGCACCGGTTTCGCAGCTGCGGCCGTGATCGCCCTCGTGGTCATCGCAAGCCTGCCGCCCGCCCCCAGCGTCGCCGTCCCCGCGTCGGCCGTGCCGCAGGCCGTCGATGCCCGGGTGCTCGACGCCGTCACCACCGGCCACGGCCTCAAGCAGCCGATCACCATCGCCTTCGACGCGCCGATGGACCCCTCGTCGGTGGCCGCTGCGTTCCGCCTCCAGCCGGATACCGCCGTCACCTTCGGATGGGACGCCGGCGGGCGCGTGCTGACCGTCGCGCCCCTGCGCAGCTGGGAGGCGCACACGCTGTATGCGGTCACGGTCGCCGAGTCTGCCCGTGCAGCCGACGGCGGCAACCTGGCGCAGCCGTTGCGGACCGTCATCCTCACCGCCCGCGCGGGTCATGGGGCCATCGCAGCGACCCGTGTCGCCGGCAGTCGAGTGCGCAGCGACTCCGCCTTCCGCATCACGCTCGACCGTCCGGCCTCGATCGCCGTCGTTCGAGCGGCCCTGCGCTCAGAGCCCGAGATCCGGGGCGAGGTCAGCGCCGGAGCCGCGAGCGGCGAGTTCCTGTTCACGCCGGCTGCACCACTCGCCGCCGGTGTCCAGTACCGCATCTCGCTCGACGGTCTGATGGGGGCTGACGGCGTCGCCTTCGAGGATCCGTCCCCGCTCGTGATCCGTTCCGTGGCAGCGCCCGGGGTCGTCCGGTTCCGTCCCCGAACGGGCGCAGCCGATGTCGAGCGCACAAGCGCGATCTCGGTCCGATTCACCGAGCCGATGAACCGCGCCCGGACCGCGGCGGCGTTCCACGTATCCGCGGGCGGGACCGCGGTCAAGGGTGCCATCTCGTGGGCCGAGCAGGGCACGGTCCTGGTCTTCGTGCCCGCCGCCGCGCTCCCGTACTCGGCCACGGTCCGGATGCGGGTGGACGCCTCAGCGGTGTCGCGCGCCGGCGCGAGCCTCGCCGCCGCTTCGACCGGCTCGTTCAAGGTCGCGGCGAAGCCGGCTCCGAAGCCGAAGGCTGCGCCTGCAACCCAGTCCAAGCCCAAGTCCAAGCCCAAGTCCAAGCCCATCGGCCACTCGGGCGGCGGCGGTGCGGTGTCGGGCAGCTGGTCCGGGGTAGAGACCTACTACCTGCGGCTGATGAACTGCACGCGCACCGGTGGCTGGGTGACCGCCACTGGCAGCTGCTCATCGCCGGGCGGCCGCGATGTCGCGGCGCTGGCGCTCAACTCGGGCATCAGCGCCCAGGTCTCGCGCCCGTACGCGAAGCTGCTTGCAACCCGCAACCTCTGCGACCACTTTGTTGGCGGAAATCCCGGAGACCGACTGCGCAGCGCCGGCTACCGGAGCTACCGCTGGGGCGAGAACCTGGGCTGCCGCTCCGGCAACCCGTACTCCGCGGTGCTGGGCTCGCACCGCTACTTCCAGAGCGAGAAGCCCTACAACGGTGGCCATTACCGCAACCTGATGGATGCGCGCTTCCGGCAGGTCGGGATCGGGGTCTGGGTGGCGGGCGGACGGGTTCGCCTGGTGGTGGACTTCTACACGCCCTGACGCCCGGCCGGTCCGGTGGGACCATCGGGTCGGTGACGGCGGCGCGCCCGCGGGCGAGCATGCGGGCGTGATCCGGAATGTCGTCATCCACCTCAACAACGAGCAGCCACTCGCCGCCGACCTGTATGGCGTGCCCAACCCGGCCGATGTCGGCCTCCTGTGTGTCAACCTGCGCCTGCTGGACGGAAAGCGGCCGGTGTTCATCGACCAGATCGCGTCCACCTTCTTCTTCCCGTACCTCCACATCCGCTTCCTCGAGATCCCTCCAGTCGAGCTGCAGCGGCATCTCGCGGAGGCCGGGGATGGCTCGCGGGTGATCGCCCAGACCGCTCCCTTCGACGGGGACAGCAGCGCCCGCATGCCGGCCGTCATGGAGGCGCCCGACGATGCTGAAGGGGGCGACGACCTCGACCTCGACGCGGAGATCGACGAGGACTTCCTGCAGCGCGTCCGCGACATCTAGCGCGAGACGCCCGCCGCCGGCATGATCGGCGGCAAAGGGGCCGGTGCTACACTCCCGGCCGCCATGCCCAAGAACCTTGTGATCGTGGAATCGCCCGCCAAGGCGCGGACCATCGAGCGCTATCTCGGCGCCGACTACCAGGTCCTCGCTTCCTATGGCCACGTCCGAGACCTGCCGGAGAACCCCGGCAAGGGCAAGTTCGGCGTGGACGTGGACCACGATTTCGAGCCCGAGTACGTGATCTCGGAGGATCGGCGCAAACAGGTCACGGCGATCGAGAAGGCCGCACGGGGCGCCTCGCGGGTCTGGCTGGCCACGGACCTCGACCGGGAGGGTGAGGCGATCGCGTGGCACGTCGCCGAGGCCGCGCACATCCCGGCATCCAAGACGAGCCGGGTGACCTTCAGCGAGATCACCGAGGGTGCGATCCAGGCCGCCTTCGCGGAACCGCGCGACATCGATCGCAATCTCGTGGACGCCCAGCAGACGCGCCGGATCGTCGACCGCCTGGTCGGCTACACGCTGAGCCCGCTGCTGTCCCGAAAGGTTCGCGGTGGCCTCTCCGCAGGCCGCGTCCAGTCCGTGGCGGTGCGCATGGTGGTCGAGCGCGAGCGGGAGATTCGCGCCTTCACGGCTCGCGAGTACTGGACGCTCGAGGCGATCCTTGCGACGGCCGACGGATCAACGTTTCCGGCAGACGTAGTTCGCATCGATGGCAAGGCACCCGAGATCGCCGACGCGGAGTCGGCCGAGGGCCACGCAGCCCGCCTTCGCGGCCTCTCGCCGGTCGTGGACTCGGTGGCGGTCCGGACCTCAAAGCGAAATCCAGCCCCGCCGTTCACGACCAGCACGCTGCAGCAGGAGGCCAGCCGCAAGCTCGGCTTCAGCCCCAAGCGGACGATGTCCGTCGCCCAGCGCCTCTACGAGGGCGCGGAGACCGCGGACGGCCACGTCGGCCTCATCACCTACATGCGGACCGACTCGACCGCGATCGCAGCCGTCGCCATGACTGAGGCGCAGGGCGTCATCGTCGGGCGCTTTGGTGAGCGGTACGGCACGGGCAAGGGCCGCGTCTACAAGACGAAGGCCAAGGGTGCCCAGGAGGCCCACGAGTCGATCAGGCCGACCTCGTTCCTCCGGGACCCGGATTCGCTTGCGAGCTACATCAAGGGCGACGAGGCCCGGCTGTACCGCCTCATCTGGCAGCGGGCCGTCGCGTCCCAGATGGCATCCAAGGAGCTGGAGACCACCACGGCCGAGCTGACCGCAGGCGCCTACCGCCTGCGCGCATCGGCAACCCGGACCCTGTTCGACGGCTTCTCCAGGGTCTACACGGAGGGCCAGGACGACGGCGCCGAGGAGGCCGAGCGGAAGCTGCCCGCCCTTCGAGAGGGCGAGGCGACGACCGTCCAGACCGTCACGCCCGAGCAGCATTTCACGGAGCCCCCGCCGCGCTACACCGAGGCGACGCTGATAAAGGCGCTCGAGGAGCACGGCATTGGCCGTCCCTCGACCTTCGCCGCCACGATCTCGACCATCATGGACAGGGGCTACGTCCGGGTGGAGGATCGCCGCCTGCGACCCGAGGAGATCGGCGAGATCGTCACGGATCTGCTGGTCGACCACTTCGGGGAGTACGTGGACCTGAAGTTCACGGCCCGCATGGAGGAAGAGCTCGATGAGGTCGCCCGCGGCGAGCGCGAGTGGGTCCCGCTGCTGCGCGCGTTCTTCGGGCCGCTCAAGGAGCGGGTCGAAGAGAAGCGCAAGGAGCTCAAGCGCCGCGACTTCACCACGGAGGCCACGGACGAGATCTGTTCCGAGGGCCATCCCATGGTCATCCGACTGGGCCGGAACGGGAAGTTCCTCGCCTGCTCCACCTACCCAGATCACAAGGAGACCCGCCCGCTGCCCGGTGAGGAGGCGCCCGTCCTGGACGGCGAAGGCGACCCCTGCCCGCAGTGTGGCGAGGGTGCTCTGACCACGAAGCGGGGCCGGTTTGGCGCATTCCTGGGCTGCTCGCGCTATCCGGACTGCAACTACATCAGGAAGGACGGCCCACCGCCGCCCGACCAGCTGCCGTTCGACGTGGTCTGCCCCAAGAACGCGGACGGCCGACTGATCGCACGTCGCGCGCGGCGCACCGGGAACGTCTTCTGGGGGTGTTCCGGATACCCGAAGTGCGACTTCACCACGAACGACGAGCCAACGGGCGCGCTGCACGACGTGGACGATGCCGCCCACGTGGACGGACGGGGAGCGGTGGTCCGCAAGGGCGAGGCCGGGTTGTGCATGACCTGCGGTGCCCCGGTAGCGCTCCCGCCTGGCAGCCTGGCGGGACTCAGGCTTCCGGGTGGGCCCGCGAACCCGGCCGCGCTCGAGCGACCGGCCCGCGGCAGCAAGCGGCCGGCGGCCCGCGGCGGCCCGGCGTCGCGCCGCACAACCCGCTCCCCGGGCGGCACGCCCCGCACCGGATCCGGGTCGCGTCCAAGCGGCGCGTGAGCACCGCCCGGCCGGCGACGGGCGTGCACCCGGCGGCCGGCACCCTCCCGGCGACGGGCGTGCACCCGGCGGCCGGCGCGTGACCGGCCCGGAGGCCCTCCGGCGGTTCATGCGCTCGCTCGAGGCCCGCGACACCTCACCCGAGACGCGCCGTTCCTACGAGGCGACGACTGCCGCATACCTGGACTGGCTTGCCGCCCGCGACGCCGACTGGCGAGCCCCGGGACGCACCACGCTGAGGGCGTATCTGGCGGAGCTGTCGGAGGGACACGCGAGAACCTCGGTCGCCCAGCGGCTCGCGGCACTGCGGGCATTCCACCGCTACTGCGCGCGGTCGGGGATCGCTCCCGGTGACCCGTGGGGCGCCATCGCCACGCCGCGTCTCCCGCGCCGCCTGCCCAGGGTCCTCGAGGTGGAGCAGGTGGAGGCTCTGCTCGCCGCCGTGGACGACGATGTGGCGACCGCGAGCGATCCTTCGTCGCGGCCCGGGAGGCGCGAACCTGAGCTCGCGCGCGCCATCGCACTGCGTGACCGCGCGCTGGTCGAGACCGCCTACGCTGCAGGCCTGCGGATCAGCGAACTGGCGGCCGCCGATCTCGGAAGCCTGGACCTGCGGCGCGGCGAGATCCGCGTCCTGGGCAAGGGTCGCAAGGAGCGGATCGGACTCCTGGGCCGTCCGGCTTGCGACGCGCTGGTGGCCTACCTCGACGAAGCCCGGCCGGTCCTCGGGTCGCGCCGGGACCCCCTGGCCGAGGATCCGGTCGAGATCTTCCTCAACCATCGCGGCGGCCCGCTCGGCGTGCGTGGGCTGCGGATGCGACTGGACCGCCTCCGCAGCCGGGCCGGCCTGCCGCAGGGCGTCAGCCCGCACACCCTGCGCCATTCGTTCGCGACCCACCTCCTGGAGGGCGGCGCCGATCTGCGCGTCGTGCAGGAGCTGCTGGGTCACGAGAGCCTCGCGACCACCCAGGTCTACACGCACGTGTCGCCGGCCCGGCTTCGGGACGCCTACCGCATGGCCCACCCGAGGGCGCGGTCGACCTGATGGACGACCCGGATGTCCTGACCGGAGTGGTGGCCGACGAGGAGCCGGCCCTGCACCCCGTCGCAGCCGCCGCGGCCGGCCGGGTCGGCGCATCCTCGGCACGGGCCCTCGCGCGCGCCGGCCTCATCGTCACGGCACTGTTCATGGCGTCCCGCGTGCTCGGCTACGTCCGGACCATCGCCTTCGCCGCAGCGGTCCCCGAGGTCGGCCAGCTCGCTCCCTTCTACGCGGCGTTCCGGATCCCGGACTTCCTGTTCCAGCTGGTCGCCGCGGGCGCGCTCTCGTCTGCGCTGATCCCGGTGATTGCGGGGCTGTTCGCCAAGGACGAGGAGGCTCGGGCCTGGCGCGTGGTCTCGACGGTCACCACGCTGATGCTCTCCGTCCTGCTCGTCCTGGCTTCCCTCGTGCTGTGGTTCGCGCCGGAGCTGGTGGCCGTGATCACGCCCGGGTTCGACGAGGCACAGCTCGCCCAGACCACGGAGCTGACCCGCACGATGGTCCTCTCGCCGCTGCTGCTGGCGGCCGGTGCCATTGCCACGAGCGTCCTCAACTCGCGGGAGCGGTTCGGGGCCGCGGCGCTGGCGCCACTCGTCTACAACGCGGCGATGATCTTTGGCGCGATCGTGCTCGTGCCCGTCTACGGCATCCAGGGGCTGGCCTACGGGGTGGTGCTCGGCGCGCTGGGCCACATCCTGGTCCAACTGCCTTCGCTTCACCGCCTGGGAGCGCGGATCAGGCCGCGCGTGGACCTTCGCGATGACCAGGCTCGAACTGCACTGCTCCTGATGGTGCCGCGGGCGATCGGCCTCGGCGCCACCCAGGTCGTGTTCCTGGTGATGACCAGCCTCGCCTCGACCCTCGGTCCGGAGGCGCTTCCCGTGTTCAACTTCGCGTTCGCCATGCTCCAGATCCCGATCGGGGTGATCGGCGTCCCGCTGGGCATCGTGCTCCTGCCGTCGCTGTCCCGGGAGGCGGCCCTCGGTGCCGGCGAGGGCTTCACGCGGCTGGTCACCCGAGGCCTGTCGCTGCTTGGCTACGTGATGGTCCCGATCGCAGCTCTCGGGATCGTGGTCTCACAGGACCTGGTCCGCCTCCTGTTCGGGATCGCCGACATCGGCGAGCGCGCGACCCTGGCGACGGCCGAGGCCCTCGCGATCTTCCTGCTGGGCCTGACGGCGCACTCGCTGATCACGGTGCTGGCACGCTCCTTCTACGCACTCCAGGACACCGGGACACCCGTCGCTGCGGCCCTCGTGGCGGTGGTCACCAACATCCTGATCGCGAACGTGCTGATCGGCCCCCTGGGCCTCAACGGGTTGGCCGCGGCCATTGCGATCTCGGCCTGGCTGGAGACGCTCGTGCTGGTGGTCCTGCTGCTGCGCCGCGTCCCCGCGATCGGGCCCGGCATGGGTCACGTGTGGCTGGTCATGGCCAAGACGGTCGTGGTGTCGCTGGCGGGCGGGCTGGTCGCCTACGGGATCCAGGCGGGCCTGGTCACGGCGTGGGGTGTCGACCCGGGCTTCGTCGCGATCCTCGTCCGGACCACGCTCGCCGTCGCGGCCGGCGGCCTGGTGATCATCGCGGGCTCGCTCGCGTTGCGGATCGATGAGCTGCGGTCTATCGTCGGGGTCATGGTGGACCTGGCTCGCCGGCGCGGGCGCGCATGACGGCGCGCGAAACCGCTGCTGGCCTGTCCGCGCGCCCGGATCCGGACGCGGCTGCGTGGGACGCCGTCGTTGAGGCGAACGCTCGGAGCTCCTACCTGCAGCTCAGCGCCTGGGCGCAGGTCAAGGCTGTCAACGGCTGGACGTCGCGGCGCCTCCATGATCCGGAGGCCGGCGTGGGCGCCCAGGTCCTGCTGCGCCGTCCAGGACCGCTGCCCTGGGCCTTCGCCTATGCGCCGCGCGGCCCGGTGCTCGAGGCGTGGGTGGGCGCCTCCCTGGAGCGCTTCACCGAGCTCGCCCGCTCGGAGCTCAGGGGTGGCGTCCGCGCGAGCCACCTGCGCATCGACCCGGAGATCGAACGGGGCGCCGGACCCGACGAGGCCGACGCGGTCGCCGCCGCTCTGCGAGGCGCGGGCTGGCAGCCGGCGCCGGCAATCCAGCCGGTCTCCACCCGGGTGATCGACCTGGCCGCCGACGAGGCCGCCCTCTGGGGCGACCTGCGCAAGAAGTGGCGCCAGTACGTGAACAAGGCACGCGCCGGCGGGGTGCGGGTCGTGGAGGCGGGTCCGGAGCGCCTGGACGAGTTCTACCGGATCTACCGCGAGACGGCCGACCGGGCGGGGTTCCTGATCCGCGCCCAGTCGGCGTACCGCGATGCCTGGGAGGCATATGCGCCGGGCGGCAGGGCGCGCCTCCTGTTCGCCGAGCTGCCCGACGGCGACCCTGTGGCGACGCTGTTCCTGGTGCGCGCCGGCTCGCGCGTCGTGGAGCCCTACGGCGGGATGACCCAGGCCGGCGCGGAGTCGCGCGCCAACTACCTGCTCAAGTGGGAGGCCATCAGGAGCTCCCGGGATGCCGGCGCGACGAGCTACGACCTGTGGGGCCTGGCGCACGCAGGCATCGACCACTTCAAGACGGGGTTCGGTGGCCGCGAGATCCGCTACATCGGCGCCTGGGACCTTGTCCTCGACGCGTTCGGGCGGAAGACCTACTCCGTCGCCGTGCGTGCCCGGGTCCGGGTCGAGCGGATGCGCCACGGGCTTCGCGCCCAGGGCGGGACGTCCGCGGCAGGCTACGGGGGCGAGGCCGGGGGCGACGGGTGACCGGTACCGTCCGCGAGCTTGGCAAGGAGCAGCTTGACGGCTGGGATGCCGGGGCGGTCGATCCACCCGGCGGCCACGTGTTCCAGTCGCGTGCGTGGGCGGCGCACCGCGCCGCGTCCGGGTGGCGGCCGCGGTTTCTCGCAGCCGGTGATGTCCGGGCGCTGGCCCTGGTCCGCCCGTGGCCCCTCGTGCCGGGCGCATCGGCGTACGTGCCGCGTGGCCCGGTCGGGCTCTTGACCCCGTGGGCGGCCGATGGACCGCCCGCCGCCGCTGCGGCGATCGGTGGCGCCCTGGCGGCCGTCGCCGGGTATCTCGGGCGGACCGGCGTGGACGTCCTGGCTGCCGATCCGGAGGTCGCAGCCGCGGACGCGGGCTATCGGGACGGCCTCGTCGCGGCCGGCTTCCACGCCATCCCGGAGATCCAGCCGTCGCGTCACCGGATGTCGCTTGCCCTTCCCGCCGACGGGGACCCGGCGACGATCATGGACGGGGTCGCCAAGGCCACCCGCCAGCGGATCCGTCGGGCGCAGCGCGACGGCGTCGTGGTCCTGCGCTGGGACGCTGCACCTGGCGAGGCGGAAGGGCTGCTCCGGCCAACGGAGGACGCCGCGGCGGCATTGACCCGGTTCTACGGCCTGCTGCGCGCGACCGGGGACCGTCGCGGGTTCGGGTTCGCCGGGCCCGCCGAGTTCACATCCTGGTGGCGGCGGGCGCTCGCCGCAGGGCATCTCGTGTATCTCGAGGCCCGGGAGGGCGCGCCCGACGGGGACGTGCTGGGTGGCCTGGTCCTGTACCGGCACGGGACGCGACTCTCCACGGCCCACTCCGGCGATCGCGCGGAGCGGCGGCGGGACCACCCAGGCGCAATGCACCTGCTGCGCTGGAGTGCGATCGGGCTGGCGCTGGCCGAGCGGCGCGCGGAGATGGACCTGGGCGGCGTGGACGTGCCGGGCGCCCGTCGACCGCCGGAGCCCGGTGAGCCCACCCACGGCCTCTACGAGCACAAGCGGTCGTTCGGGGCGCAATGGGTCGCCCTGGCGGGCGCACAGGAGCGAGTGGAGCGGCCCTGGCGCTACGCGGCGGGGAGGGTCACCTTGAAGGCCGCCCGCATCATGGGGCGCCGGAGAGGCAGCCGGTGAGCGAGCGCCCCGCGACTCCGCTGGAGCGGCTTGTCGCCGACAGCGCTCCGCGAGAGCCCAGGCCGCTCTCGGACCTCCTTGCCCGGCTCGAAGACGCCGGCCTCGTCCGGACCGTCAGATGTGCCGGTCACGCGGCGGGCCCGGACGACCTGGCCGGGCTGCACGTGCGCGGCGTGGCCGAGGACTCGCGCTCCGTGGCTGAGGGCTCGCTGTTCGTCGCCGTTCCCGGCTTCCACGTCGACGGCCATGACTTCGTGGCCCGCGCGGCGGCGGCAGGCGCCTCCGTCGCGATCGTGGAGCGGGAGGTCGCTGGCACCGTGCTGCCCCAGATCGTCGTGGGGTCGTCGAGGCAGGCCCTGGCCCGTGCAGCGGGCTGGTGGTCCGGCGATCCGTCGCTCGCCCTGGGCGTCGTTGGGGTGACCGGCACAGACGGCAAGACGACGACCTCCTACCTGGCCGCTGCGGCGCTCGAGTCTGCCGGCCTGAGCACGGGCCTCGTCGGGACGGTGGAGACCCGTGTCGGAGGCCTCCGCGAGCGCCACGAGGCCCACGTCACCACGCCCGGCGCCCCTGAGCTTCAGGCGATCCTGCGGGCAATGGCATCGGGCGGGAATGTCACGGCCGTGCTGGAGACCACGTCCCATGCCCTCGAGCTGGAGCGGGTGCTGGGCATCGCCTACGACGTGGCGATCTTCACGAACCTCACCCACGAGCACCTCGACCTGCACGGGACGTTCGAGCGCTACAGCGCGGCCAAGCTGCGGTTGTTCGAGGCCCTCGCCGCCGGTCCGGGAAACCCGGTCAAGAACGTGGAGGGGAGGCCATGGCCCAAGCTCGCGGTGATCAACGCGGACGACCCGGCGGCCCTCCTGTTCCAGGCGGCCGCCCGCGCGGCAGGCGCCACCGTTGTCACCTACGGCACGGATGCCGCGGCGGACGTGCGGGCTACCGGCGTCGAGGAGGATGCCCGGCGATTGCGGGTCGGAGTCGCGGCCCCGTCGGGGACCGCGGCCCTGGACCTGCGTCTTGCGGGCCGGTTCAACGCCCACAACGCCCTCGCCGTGGTCGCGATGGGCGAGGGGCTGGGTCTCGACGCGAATGCTGTCCGGGACGGCCTCGAGGCGGTGTCCGGCGTCCCCGGGCGGATGGAGCGGATCGAGGCCGGGCAGCCCTTCGGCGTGATCGTGGACTATGCGCACTCGCCGGCGTCGCTGCGGGCGGTGCTGGACCTGCTGGCCCCCGTCGCGGCTGCCGGTGGTGGCGACCTCGTCGCCGTCTTCGGCTCAGGTGGGGAGCGGGACCGGGCGAAGCGCTCCGCGATGGGCCGGATCGCAGGGGAGCGGTGCCGTCTCGTGGTCGCCACCGACGAGGATCCGAGGGGCGAGGACCGCCACGCGATCATCGACGAGATCGTGGCCGGCGCGGTGGCCGCAGGACGCGCCCGAGGCGCGGACGTCCTGGCGATCGCCGATCGCCGCGAGGCCGTGGCGGCCGCCCTCGGGCGGGCACGACCGGGTGACGTCGTGCTCCTCGCAGGCAAGGGCCACGAGCCGACGATCCTCTACCAGGACCACGAGATCCCGTGGGACGAGGCGGCGGTCGCGCGCGAGACGCTCGCGGCCATGGGCTGGGCGGCCGGCTGACGCCGTGCGCGGCTGCCTGTTCATCGCCCTGCTGGGTGCGGTCGTCGCCGCGTTCGTGATCGCGGTATTCCTGCCGGTCATCGCGGCCGGGGTGATCACGGCAGGCCTGGGTGCGGGCGGCCTCGCGGCCGACGACACGACCGTGACCGTCACGAGCGATCCGCCGACGGACCTCCTCGGGCTCCACGCCGACATGGTGCGCATCCGCGCAACCGACGCGACGTTCCGCGGCATGGCGATCGGCTCGCTCGAGCTGGATCTCGGTGACGTGCAGGTCCTGGAGCGGACGGCCGGAACGATTGCCGGCCGCCTCAACGACGTCGAGATCCCGGCGCCTGGCGGCGGGCGGATCGTGATCCCGACGATCACCCTGGAAGGCGGTGGCGACTCGATCGCCACGACCACCGTCATCCCTCGCGCCGCTCTCCGGCGTCTGGTCGCCGACACTGTGGAGTCCGCGACCGGGACGCGCCCGTCGTCGGTGGTGTTGTCCGCACCGGACAGGGTCGAGGTGAAGGTTGCCGGGATCGCGGCGCCCGGGCGCCTTGCGGTTCGGGGTGGTGACCTGGTCCTGCTGGGCGAGGGTGCCATCGCCGGTACCGACGCGACCCTCCTGCGTGGCGGGCAGGACCTGCCGATCGAGATCGGATCCGCGCGAGTCACGGGATCAGGAGGCCTGCGGCTGACCGGCACCCTGGCGGCCGGCATCCTCGACTGAGGGATGAGCCAGTCCACACGCACCGGGTAGACTCCGCCCATGGTCGAGCCCGTCGTTCGCGATCCGGAAGTGCCTCTCGAAGGGCCGCGACCGGGCGCGGCCGTCTCGCGCAACAGCACGCGGGGCGGGTCGCCGGCCGTCCCGACCGAGGGGCGCCGAGCCCCGCTCGCCCGTCGCGTTGCCTTCGATGGCCCGGCCCTGCGCAAGCAGCTCCTGGACGAGCTGCGCAAGCAGCATCCGCAGGCAGACCTGTCCGTCGTGGAGCGGGCGTTCGATCTCGCCGTGGAGGCCCACGAGAGCCAGGTGCGCGCATCGGGCGAACCCTACGTCACCCACCCGATTGCCTCGGCCCAGATCCTGGCAGAGCTGGGGATCGACCCCGTCGCGGTGGCGGCAGCCCTGCTCCACGACGTGCCGGAGGACACGGAGTTCAGCCTCGCCGATGTCGAGGAGGCGTTCGGGTCCGAGATCGCGCACCTCGTTGACGGCGTGACCAAGCTGTCCAAGTTCAGCACCCACAGCCACGAGCAGCAGCAGGCCGAGAACATCCGGAAGATGTTCCTGGCGATGGCGGACGATATCCGGGTCGTCCTCATCAAGCTCGCGGACCGGCTCCACAACATGCGCACCCTGGGCGCGCTCAAGGTGGAGAAGCAGGAGCGGATCGCGCGCCAGACGATGGAGATCTACGCGCCGCTTGCGGAGCGCCTGGGCATCTGGCAGATCAAGTGGGAGCTTGAGGATCTGTCCTTCAAGGTCCTCGAGCCGGTGGCCTACCGGGAGCTGGCGAAGCTCCTCGACACCCGCCGGCGGGGCCGCGAGAGCTACATCGAGCGGGCCATCGACGAGCTCCGGCCGCGCCTCGAGATCGCGGGGATCGAGGCGGAGCTGCAGGGGCGCCCGAAGCACATCTACAGCATCTGGCGGAAGATGCAGCGCAAGAGCGCCGAGTTCGGCGAGATCTACGACGTCTACGCCATCCGGCTGCTCGTGGACGAGATCCGGGACTGCTACGCGGCCCTGGGCATCGTGCATGCGCTGTGGCGGCCCATCCCGGGCCAGTTCGACGACTACATCGCGGTTCCCAAGAACAACCTCTACCAGTCGCTCCACACGGCCGTGATCGCGCTCGACGGCAAGCCCCTCGAGATCCAGATCCGCACCCATGCGATGCACCAGGTCTCGGAGGTGGGCATCGCGGCGCACTGGCGCTACAAGGAGGGCTCCAAGGCGGAGCGGGACTACGACGCCAAGCTCGCCTGGCTGCGCCAGCTCATGGAGTGGCAGCGCGACGTCAGCGAGTCGGATGCGGAGGAGTTCGTCGAGGGGATCAAGCTCGACATCTTCCAGGACCAGGTCTTCGTGTTCACGCCCCGGGGAGACGTCAAGGACCTGCCGGCGGGTGCCACGCCGCTGGATTTCGCCTACCGGATCCACACCGACATCGGCCACCGCACCATCGGGGCCAAGGTCAACAACCGCCTGGTGCCGCTGGACTACCGGCTCAAGAACGGCGACATCGTCGAGATCGTGACCACCAAGGGCGAGCACGGCCCGTCCCGCGACTGGATCAACATCGTCCGGACCTCCCACGCCCGGGAGAAGATCCGCCAGTGGTTCAAGAAGAAGGACCGCGCGGAGAACATCACCCACGGGCGGGAGAGCCTGGAGCGCGAGCTGCGCCGTCTCGCCCGGACCAGCATCCAGGTGGTCGGTCTCGACCACGTGGCGGAGGTGGGGAAGACCTACCAGCACGACAGCGTGGACGACTTCTTCGCGGCGATCGGCTACGGCGCCATCTCGCCGCAGCAGGTGGTCATGCGGCTGGGCGTCCTCGACGACGGTCACAGCGCCCTGCCGACCGTCGCGCCCGTCCAGCCCGCACGGACGGGCGGCGTGCGGGTCAAGGGCGTCGGGGACCTCCTGGTGCGCTTCGCCAAGTGCTGTCACCCGATCCCCGGCGACCCCATCCAGGGGTTCATCACGCGGGGCAAGGGGATCACCGTCCACCTGCGGTCCTGCCCCACGGTCCGCAACGAGCGCGAGATCACGCGGCTGATCGACGTCGAATGGGAGGCTGCGCCGGCCCAGACGTATCCGATTGCGATCCGGGTCGAGGCCTACGACCGTACCGGCCTGTTGTCCGACATCACCCAGGTGATGGCCGAGAACAAGGTCAACATCCTGGCCGCGAACGTCGGCGTGAACCCGGATCACACGGCCGCCGTGACGATGACGATCCAGGTGGCGTCGGTGGCCCAGCTGGCCAAGGTCATGAGCCGGGTGGAGCAGCTCAAGGACGTCCTGAGCGTCCAGCGCGAGCTCAGCTAGCCGGAGCCTCACCCGAGCGCACGGCGGCCGGCACGACCGCCTCAGGGGTCGGGGTCGCGGTCGCGGCGAACAGGGCCGCTCCCCGGATGCGCCTGAGCCAGGTCAGCACGAGGACACCTGTCGCGATGCACGCCACGCCGCCGACCGCGAGCGACGACTCCACGCCGAAGGCCGATGCGAGCCAGCCCATCAACAGGCCGCCAGCGGGTGCGGAGCCGACGAACACGGTCGTGTAGACGCTGATCACCCGACCGCGCAGCTCGTTGGGTACGGCCAGCTGGACCGTCGTGTTGGCGGTGGCCGCCATCGCGATGGCACCCATGCCCACGAACAGCATCGCGACCAGGGCGAGCGAGTAGACCTGGATGATGGCGGCGGCCGACAGGGCGATGCCCAGCATCAGCGTCCCGAGCGGGATGATCACCGGCCGTGAGCGTCCCGAGAAGGCGATCGCGAGGGCCGCGATCAGGGATCCGATCCCGGAGGCGGTCATGAGGAACCCGAACCCTGTGGCGTCCGTGTGCAGCACCTCCTGGGCGAGCGCCGGGATGGTGACGCCGAAGTTCATGCCGAACGTGGACACGAGGCCCACCGTGACCGTGGCCAGCAGGACGAGGTCGGTGCGGCGAACGTACCGCAAGCCCTCGGCCAGCGAGGATCGAACCTCGGCGACGGACTGCGGCCGGGGCAGGATGGGCGGGTGCTGCAGCTCCCCGTCACGCATCGCCAGGTAGGCGGCGATCACCGCCAGGAAGCTGATGCCGTTGAGCAGGAATGCGATGGCGACGTCACCGCCGAAGAACCCGATCGTAAGCCCAGCGATGGCCGGACCGAGGATCCGGGCACCGTTGAAGACGGCCGAATTGAGGGCGATCGCGTTGGCCACGTCCTCGCGGCCCACCATCTCAACGGTGAACGCCTGGCGGGTTGGCATGTCCACCGCGTTCGTGACCCCGAGCACCATCGCGAGCACGCAGATCTGCCAGACCTGGATCGCGTCCGTCGCCACGAGCGCGAACAGCAGGAATGCCAGGATCATCTGGACGGTCTGGGTGGCGACGAGCGTCTGGCGCTTGGGCAGCGCGTCGGCGATCAGGCCACCGAACAGGCCGAGGACAAGGACCGGCAGGAAGCCGAGCGCCGTGACGAGGCCCAGGATGAACGGGTCGTGTGTCAGCTCCAGCACGAGCCAGGCCAGGGCCACCTGCTGCATCCAGGTGCCGATCAGCGAGGTGAGCTGGCCGGCGAAGAACAGCCGGTAGTTGCGGTGCCGGAAGGCGCGCCCCCCGTTGCGCAGCGCGAAGCCCGATCCGAACTGGGGAAGGCCCCGGCGATGGTCGCGGATCACCCGTCCGCCCTCCCCCGGCGCACCGCTTCCGCCGGTCCATGGGAGTGGGTGGGTTCCCGGCCGGCATCCAGGTCGGAAAGGTGACCCGTGAGGTGGACACGCCGATCCTCGGCAGCCGAGACCATGGCGGCGAGGCGGTCGATCTTGGTCCGCAGCGTCGCCACCTGGCGGTCGACCGACGCGATGGCGTCCGTGACGATCCGCCGGCGCTCGGCGGCATCGGTCGAGGCGTGGAAGCGGACGCGGTTGCGGGCGCGAGCCTCCTCGTCCTCGAGCAGCTGGCGGATCTCCGCCAGCGAGAACCCCGCGTCGTCCCGCAGCCCACGGATGAAGCGCAGGCGGTCGAGGTCCTCGCCGTCGTACAGGCGGTAGGCGCCGTCGGACCGGGCAGCGGGGGCGAGCAGGCCCAGCTCCTCGTAGTAGCGGATGGCGCGCGGCGTGAGGCCGGTGTCGGCCGCCACCTCCTGGATGCGGAGCAGGCGCGCGGTCTCATCGGTTGCAGGGTGCTCGGTCACAGCTTGAGAATACCCAACCTTGCCGTAAACGTGAAGGTTGCGAATGACGCCGCGTCACCGGCGTATCCTGCGGGCATGACGGTCGACGCTGATTCCCGGGCCCGGACCCATCTCGCGAACGAGCGGACGTTCCTCGCATGGTTCCGCACCGGGATCACGTTCGTGGCGCTGGGGCTCGCCGCCGCGCAGTTCCTGTCGCGCGACGTGTCGCCAGGAGTGCCGCTGGTGCGCGGCCTGTCGACCGTGATGATCGGGACCGGTGCGTTCCTCGTCCTCGTCGGGCTGTACCGCTACCGCGAGGGACGGCGCCGGATCGAGGCGGAGGTGTTCCACCCGGCCTGGCTGTCGATCGTGATCGCCGTGGTCGCCGCCCTGGTGATGGCGGCCCTTGGCGTCGCGTTCGTCTGGCTGCTCCATTCGGCCTGAGACGCCAGCGCGTCGTCGGCAGGGGTGGGGGAGGGCTAGACTTCGTGGCGATGCCGACCTTCCGCGCCCCCCGGGGCACCCGTGACTTGCTGCCCGACGAGCGCGCCGTCTTCGATCGCCTGACCCGGACCGCTGCCGACCTGGCGGCCCGGTACGGCTACCGGGGCATCGAGACCCCCCTGTTCGAGCAGGCGGCCGTGTTCGAGCGCGGGATCGGGAGCGTGACCGACGTCGTCGAGAAGGAGCTGTTCCGGATCGCGCCGCGGACGGAGGAGGCCGAGTCCTGGGCCCTGCGGCCGGAGCCCACCGCCGGCATCGTCCGCGCCTACGTCCAGCACGGCATGCAGACCTGGCCGCAGCCGGTGAAGGTCACCACCACGGGACCCATGTTCCGCTACGACCGCCCGCAGGCCGGGCGCTACCGCCAGTTCTGGCAGTTCGATGTCGAGGCGATCGGGGATGCGGGCCCGGCGGTCGACGCGGAGATCATCGAGCTCGGCGCCCGCTTCTACGCGGAGGCCGGCGTCACCGGCGTGGAGGTGCTGGTCAACTCGATCGGCGATCCGGCCTGCCGGCCGGCGTACCTGGCCGCGCTGGTCGACTACTACCGCGGGCACCTGGACGTGCTGCCGCCCACGGAGCGTGACCGCCTGGACCGCAACGCCCTGCGGCTGCTGGATTCCAAGGACCCCGCCATGGCCGAGCTCAACGGCGCCGCGCCGCGCATCACGGATCACCTGTGCGAGGCGTGCGCGGCGCATTTCGACGCGGTCAAGGCGCACCTGGCAGCGCTCGGGGTCCCGTTCCGTGTCGAGCCCGGGCTGGTCCGCGGCCTCGACTACTACACGCGCACCGCGTTCGAGTACTACGTCGCAGGACGCGAGGGCCAGCAGCAGGCGCTGGGCGGTGGCGGCCGCTACGACGGCCTGGTGGCGCTGCTGGGTGGCAAGCCCACGCCCGGCATCGGGTTCGGTTTGGGGCTGGATCGCGTGGCGCTGGTCCTGGCGGAGCAGGGTGGCTCCACCGCGGCGGCCGAGGGTCCGCTCGCGGTCGTGGTCGGTGCGGATCCGGACGACACGATCGGCCGGTTGCGGATCGCCACGGAGTTGCGAGCGGCCGGGTTGCGCGTCCGGGCGGACCTGGGACGGCGCAAGCTCGGCCGCCAGCTGGAGGCGGCCGGCAGGGACGGCGCGCACTTCGCCGTCATCCTCGGGGACGAGCTGGCCGCCGGACAGGTCAGCCTGCGGGACCTGCTGGCGGGTACGCAACGCCTGGTTGCCATCGGCGACCTGGCGCGCGAGCTGGCCCGCGCCGAGGCCGGTCACAAGCACGGCTGACGGCGCGACCCCGCAGCGGCTGCGCGGACGGGTCGTGCCGTACGATAGGAGGCCGAACCCCCTGCAGTCCGGAGACCCCGATCCGTGCCCCCCGAACCCGCCGCCCTCGTCACCCCGTATCGCAGCCATACCTGTGGGGAGCTGCGCGCGGATGACGCCGGCTCGACCGCGAAGCTGGCGGGCTGGGTCCACCGCTGGCGTGACTACGGGAAGCTGATCTTCATCGACCTGCGCGACCGGCACGGCATCACCCAGGTGGTGATCGACGCCGCCGACGCTCCAGAGGCGCACGAGATCGCAAGCCGCTGCCGCTCGGAGTTCGTGGTGACGGTGGAGGGCCTGGTGGAGAAGCGCCAGCCGGGCAGCGAGAACACGAGGCTCGAGACCGGCGCCGTGGAGCTCCAGGTCCGCAGCATCGCGATCCTCAACGAGGCGAAGACCCCGCCGTTCTACGTCAACGATCCCGATGCGCCCATCGACGAGACCCTGCGTCTCAAGTACCGCTACCTCGACATCCGGCGCGAGGCCATGCAGCGCCGCCTGCTGCTGCGCAGCCGGCTGGTCCAGGCGATCCGCGAGGTCCACCATGCCAACGGCTTCGTGGAGGTGGAGACGCCCAACCTGATCAAGAGCACCCCCGAGGGCGCCCGGGATTTCATCGTGCCCAGCCGCCTCCAGCCGGGCACCGTCTATGCCCTGCCACAGAGCCCCCAGCAGCTCAAGCAGCTGCTGATGGTCGGCGGCATCGACCGCTACTTCCAGATCGCGCGCTGCTTCCGCGACGAGGACCTGCGCAGGCGACCGCCAGCCGGAGTTCACGCAGCTCGACCTCGAGATGAGCTTCGTCGACGAGGCCACGGTCATGGCCTTCATCGAGCGCATGGTCATCGAGGTCACGAGGGCAACGGCTCCCGACCGCCCCATCCGGGAAACCCCGTTCCCGGTCTTCGAGTATGACGACGCGATGGAGCGCTTCGGCTCCGACAAGCCGGACCTGCGGTTCGCGATGGAGCTGTTCGACCTGGCGCCGGCGTTCACGGGGCCCGACGGGATCCCGGCCAGCGGCTTCCGGGTGTTCGACGAGACGCTTGCGTCCGGAGGTCGCGTCAAGGGAATCACGGCCCCGGGCATGGGCGGTGCGACCCGGCGCGAGCTCGACGACCTCACCGAGATGGCAAGGCGCTTCGGTGCCCGGGGTCTCGTGCATCTCGCCGTCCAGGCTGGCGGGGAGCTCCACGGGCCGGTGGCAAAGTTCCTGTCGGCCGGGACGCAGGCGGCCGTCGTGGCCGCAGCCGGCGCGACCGAGGGCGACCTGGTCCTCGTGATCGCCGACGCCGGCGAGGCCGCCAACGACGTCCTGGGCCGGCTCCGGGTAGAGCTTGGCGGGCGATTGGGTCTCGCGGACCCGGACGAGCTTGCCTATTGCTGGGTCCACCACTTCCCGATGTACCAGTGGGACGAGCCGTTCAAGCGCTGGGACGCGACCCACAACCCGTTCAGCGGCGTGGTCCCCGAGGACGAGGTGCTCCTGACCACGGCCTCCGGGGATCTCGACGACCGGAGCCCGGAGGATCCCGCCGGCCGCGCGAAGGCGATGCAGTACGACGTCGCGCTCAATGGCTGGGAGCTGGGTGGAGGCTCCGTCCGCATCTGGAAGCCCGACCTGCTGGCCCGGAGCTTCAACCTGCAGGGCTACACGCGCGAGCAGATGCGCGAGCGCTTCGGCGCAATGCTCGAGGCCTTCGAGTACGGCGCGCCGCCCCACGGCGGGATCGCGCTGGGGGTGGACCGCTGGGCGGCCCTGCTCAGCTACCAGACGAACATCCGCGAGGTCATGGCTTTCCCCAAGACCCAGTCCGGCTCGGACCTGATGCTCGAGGCACCGTCGGCCCCCGACGAGGGCCAGTACGCGGAGCTCGGGCTGCGCTTCGTGGGGACTCCCGAGAAGGCCTGACGACCTGGGCTTAGTGCGCCGGGGGCGCGATCCCGCCCAGCATCGCCACGGTCGCAGCGGCCACCTGCGCCTGCTGCCCCTCTCGGCTGATGCTGGCGACACCATCGTTGGGCTGCCCGGAGTACCAGCCCATCTGCTCGTGGTTGCCGCCCGGGATCAGGACGAACACCGTATCCGGGGGCAGCTTCGCCTGGGTCTCGGAGCCGCTCATCCGGTCCGCGCCGGGGTCGTAGGACCCGTAGATGGACGTCGCGGCGATGGCGGCGGCCGAGAGGTCGTTGGCCGGGTAGGAGGCCCACAGCGCCAGGCCGTCGATCGTGTCGAGGTGGTCACCTGTGTACTGGGCCGCCATCGACCCGCCCAGCGAATGGCCGGCCATGGCCCAGGTGGCGACCTCGGGATGCGCCTCGATGGCCGCGTCTGCCGCGGCGATGTCGAACACGGCGAGGTTGAACGGCATCGGCGTGATGATGACGAGGTAGCCCGCGGCGGCGATCTGCTGGGCGAGGGGGCCGTAGGCCTCGGGGGGCACCTTGCCGCCGGGGTAGACGATCAGCCCGGTCGAGTAGTCGCCGTCGGCCGGTGACCACTCAAGGCGGCCGTCGTTCTCCACGAACGTGACCTCGGGTGTGGAGGCCAGGGAGGCGGTCGCCTCGGGCAGGAGCGGCTGGGGTTGCACGTACCACGCCCCAACCGCCACGAGCGCGGCCAGCACCACCAGCAGGGCGATGCCGACGGTTCGCCGGCGGGGACGTCTCATGCCCCGCGCGGCGGGCTGGGGAACGGGGCGTCGTCGGGCATGTCCGCCGCGGCCGCCCCCCACTCGTGGGCGTGGGCGTCGGCGGGCTCGGGTGGTCCATCGTAGGGAGGCAGGTCCTCCCGCGACACCGAGACATCGTGGGTCACGCCCGGGTCGCCGGTCTCGAGCAGCCGGATGGACACGCCCGCCGCCTCGAGGTCGTCGAACAGCTCGCCCGGCATCCGGTCGGCCGCGAGCGCGCGGAACGCCGCCAGGTGGCTGAGCGGAAGCAGGACGGGAAACCCTGCCTCGCCCCGGTAGGAGGGGCGCACCACCGCAACGCGGTCCTCTCCGTGCGCCGCGATCAGCATCGTCACGGTCTCGGCATCCACCCAGGCTTGTCGGGCAGGCCAGACGATGGCCGCGTCGGTGCCCGACACGAGGCCCGCCGCGGCGTCGATGCCGTTGACGATCTGCCCGACGGGCCCCCCCTGCGGGGCTGCAGGATCGACAAGCGTCGCCTCCGTGTTGGCGAGCGCCGCGGCAACGGCACCCTCCGGATCGAAGGAGCAGACGACCACCGGCGTCGCGCCGCCCGACCAGGCCACGCCCGCCAGCCGGCGGACGCCCGGAGTCCCGCCGGCGTCGGCAAGGGCGGAGGCAGGGGTCGCGGCAAGGATCACGGCGGCGACGGTCATGGATTCTCCTCGTGTACCGCCGGAGTGTAGCGACCCCCGGAACCTTTCCGTGGCGGGCGCGTTATTGTCGGGTGAGGAGGATGGCCTTCGACCGCCTCCTGGTCGTCGTCCTGCCCAAGGAGTCATCTGCTGCGCGCCTCCGCCGGCCTGTGGTCCATCGCGCTCCGCCGGAGCCGTGCCGACTGGCCGGTCGTCCTGGCGTCGTGGCTGCTGCTGGCGAGCGCCCTCGGGCTGCTCTCGGCCGGCACGCTGTATACGGACGCGGTCACCCTTGCCGGTCTCCACCGGGAGCTGCGCGATGCACCCGCGGCGGACCGGGCGATCGTGGCCAGGACGCAGGTGCTGCCGGACCGCCTGGCCACGGTGGACAGGGGAATCACCCCGGAGCTCGAGCGGGTGCTCGAGGCGTCTGGCGGTGAGCTGGCGCGCGTGATCCGATCGAGCCCGTTCGCCGATGCGGCCATCGATCCCTCGGCGGCCAGGGACCTCGTCCTGTTCTCGTCCTTCGAAGGGATCCGCGATCACGCGGAGCTGGTCGACGGACGCTGGCCCGAGTCCGGCAGGACGCCGGTCGAGGTAACGGTCTCGGAGCCGGCGGCCGGCGTGCTCGGCGTGGGGACCGGGGACCGCCTCGCGCTCGTGGGTCGCCTCGACGGCCGTCCCATGGAGGCCGTGGTGACCGGAACCTGGCGGACCGACGCCGCCGATCCCTACTGGCTGGGCGAGGCGCTGGCGCTGACCGGCTCGGCCAGCGGGGGATCGTTCAGCCTGCTCGGGCCGCTCGTCGCGGACGCGGCCGATCTCCTGGGCCCCATCGCGGGTGCCCGACCGCTGGACGCCCAGTGGCGTGCCATCCCGGACATCGAGGGCTTCCGGCCCGAGACCCTCGACCTGGTTGCGGCCGAGGTGGCCGGGCTCGGCGGCACGATCAATGCGGCGCTGCCACAGTCAAACCAGGCCACGGTCGCCACCAGGCTGCCGACGATCCTGGCGTCCGTCGACCGTTCGGTGCTCGTGACGCAGTCCGGGATCCTGCTGCTGCTGATCCAGTTCGGGGTGGTTGCTGGATACGCGGTGATCCTGGTGTCGGCGCTCCTGGTGGACCGGCGCAGGACGGAGACGGCGCTGCTCCAGGCACGTGGGGCCGGCTTCGGGCATCTCGTCCGGATGGCCCTCGCCGAGGCGCTGCTGATCGTCGTGCCCGCCGTCGTGGCAGCGCCGTGGATCGCGGCCCTGCTGGTCGCCGCCGTGCGCCTCAATCCGGCTCTCGAGGGGGTGGGGCTGGGAACCCCGCTTCCGGGTCCGGCCACATTCGCGGTCTCCGGGCTTGCGGGGCTGCTCGCATTGCTCGCGCTCACCCTGCCCACGCTGGCGACCGGGGTGAGCATCGCCGGGGTTCGGGCCGCCGTTGGCCGCCAGGTTGGCAGGACCCTGCCGCAGCGTCTGGGCCTGGACCTGGTGCTCGTGGTGATGGCGGCCCTTGCCCTGTTCCAGTTGCGGCTGTACGGGGCTCCCATCACGCGCAGCGCCCGGGGGACGCTTGGCGTGGACCCGCTGCTGGTGGCCGCGCCGGCCATTGGCCTGCTCGCCGGCGCGGTCCTGGCGGTCCGGCTCGTGCCACGGGCCGCGGAGCTTGCGGAGCGCGTCCTGAGCCGGCGACGGGGGCTCGTTCCGGCGCTCGGTGGACGCCAGCTGGCCCGGCGCCCGCTGCGCTACACCCGGGCGGCCCTGCTCCTCGTGCTCGCCGCGGCCCTCGGCACCTTCTCCGCGGCCCACGCGGCCACCTGGACCCAAAGCCAGGCCGATCAGGCGGCCTTTGCCTCCGGTGCGGACGTCCGCCTGGAGCCCGGGGCCCGCGCGGACCTGCCGACCTGGGGACTCGGCGAGGCGCTTCGGGCCATCCCTGGGGTCGTGACCGCGACGCCCGTCGTCGAGGCATCCGTCAGCCTTGGCACGGCGCTCCGGGAGGGGACGCTGCTGGCCGTGGACGGGCCTGCGATGGCGGACGTGGTCCGGCTGCGCGACGACGAGTCGAGGGACGCGACGCTGGACGCACTGCGATCGCTTGGCGCCGACCGGGGCCAGGCACCGGGTCTTGCCCTGCCGGACGGAACCCGCCGCCTGTCGGTGGTCCTGGACTCACGCTTCGATCCGGTCGATGGCTTCGCGCCGATCCCCGCCGGCTACGAGGGCCTGGTCGCGTCGGCCGTGGTCGTCGACGGCGACGGCCGCGTGTCGCGCATCACGGGCGCGCCGGCCGCCATCGGGATCGACGGATCACGCGCGGTCATTCCGCTCGCGCTTCCCGGCACCGCGGCAGGCCCCACGGATCCCGTCCACCTGCTCGGTCTCGACCTCGAGCTGACCGTGACCGGCGTCGCTGACGCGCTGGCCGTCGGCGATGTCACGGTCCGGTCGCTGGCCACGAGCCGCGACGATGCCGCCGACGACTGGGTGGAGACGCCGATTGCCGACCTCCCGACCGTCGCCTGGACGCTCGACGACGGCGGCGGCGCCCGTCCCTTCGAGCCCCCGTCGCCGGGTGTCCTGCCGGTTGCCAGCCTCAGCCCGTACCAGCGCCTGGTGTGGCGGCTGTCAACCGGCACGGTCACGACGCCGATCGTCGATGCGCTGGCGAACCCGGCCTTCCTGGGACAGGCCGGTGCCCGCACCGGCGACGTGATCAAGGGCTCGGTGTTCGGGTTGCCGGTGGACCTGCGGCTGGTCGCCATGATCGATTCGTTCCCGTCGCAACCCCCGTCCGAGCCGCTCCTCGTCGTGGACGGTCCGGCGCTCGACCTCGCGCGGTTCGCAGGCGGTGTCTCGCTTGCACCGACCGGCGAGTGGTGGCTGGCCGCCGAACCCGGAGCGTCGGGCGGCATCACCGAGCTCGTCACCGGGCCGCCGTACGCGGCGTCGGCCGTGGTGGATCGATCGGCCGTACAGGCGGGTCTGGTCGGTGACCCTCTCGCGCTGGGCGTGATCGGGATCCTCGGCCTGGGGGCGGTCGCGGCCCTGGTCTTCGCCGCCATCGGGTTCCTGGTCACCACGACCGTCTCGACCCAGGAGCGGCTAGGGGAGTTCGCGCTGCTCAAGGCGCTCGGGCTGACGCCGCGCCAGCTCCACCGCTGGCTGACCCTCGAGGGTGCCTCGCTGCTGGCCGTGGGACTTCTTGCCGGGATCGTGCTCGGCCTCGTCCTCGCCTGGCTGGCGCTCCCGTTCGCCACCCTCACAGCGTCCGGCGAGGCGCCCGTCCCGGCGCCGGTCGTGGTGGTGCCGCCGGGGGCGTTCGTGCCGACGCTGGCACTGGGTGTGTTCCTGGTCGTCGCCACCGCAATCCTCGTGCGCCGCCTGGTGCCGGCAGCCCGGACGAGCGCGGTCCTGCGGGCGAGGGACGAGTAGGCATGGCCTGGACGATCACGGCACTGCGCCGGCTGCGCGTGGACCTCGCGCCCACGGTGGGCCTGTTGGTCCTGGTCCTGGTCACGGCCCTCGTCGCGGCCCTTGCCCCGCGGGTGCTCGCGAGCCTCGCCGATGAGGCTGTGCGGGCCGACGTCCTCGCGGCACCTGCCGCTGCCCGGAACATCGTGGTCCAGCGCCGGCAGTGGATCGGGACCGGCCCCGAGGGTGATCCGCTCTCCGTGGCTCGTGCCGCAGGCGAGTCGATAGAGACGACGTTCCCGGACCGGGTCCGGGAGCTGATCGCGGACCGGGACCTGGTCGTCGAGAGCGGGCGTTTCCGGCTCCTCACACCGACCACGGACCCGGCCTTCGTCCGGCTCCGCATCCAGCCGGGGATCGGCGATCACCTCCGCTACGTCCAGGGTCGGGCTCCCACCGGGACCGTTGGCGCTCGCGACGACGTCGGCCCGGAGGCGCAGGACGGCGTCCCCGTCTACGAGGCCGGGGTGTCCACCGAGACCGCCCGGCGCTTCGGGCTGGAGCTGGGGGACACGGTGCCGCTCGAAGGTGATCCGGGCGACCCCCTCATCGGGCGGACGCCGCAGGCGGTCTACGCGTTCGCGACGATCACCGGCATCTACGACGTGCTCGATCCGGTCTCCGACTTCTGGCTCGACGATCCGCTGCCCATCCACCCGGTGATCCGTGCTCTGTCGTCGGAGGTGCAGCTGCTGGACGCGGCTCTCCTGCTGGACGACTCCGCGCATGGCTCGCTGGCCGCAGCCGTCCGGGCCGTCAACCGGCCGCTGCTCTACACGTGGCGCTCGTTCCTGGACGGCGGCGGGATCACGGCGCGGTCCACGCCGGCCCTGGTCGCAGATCTCCGGCGTCTGGAGGTCCTGTACCCGTCGGCGAACATCACCGTGGGATCCGACACCGGGCTGCGCACCGGCCTGCTCGCGATCCTGGAGTCTCACCAGGCGGCGTGGGCCGCCGCGGAATCCATGTTCGCCGTCACCGCCATCGGACCCGCGCTGGTGGCCATCGCCACGCTGGCTCTGGTCGCGGTGCTGGCGTCACGGCGTCGCCGAGCAACGATGGCCCTCGCGCGCGGGAGAGGCGCCTCCGGGCTGCAGGTGACGGGCCCCGCCGCGGTGGAGGGCCTGCTGATCGCCCTGCCCGCCGGCATCGCCGCGATGGTCGCCGCGGTCGCACTCGTCGCGGACGACCAGGCCGGGCCCATGGTCGCCGCGGTGGCGGTGGTGGTCGCCGCCGCCGTCGCCATGGTCGTGGCGACCGTGGCTCCGATCGCGCGCTCGACCGGTCCCGATCGCAGGCCAGGAGACCGGGTCGCAGGCGACGTTCGGGGCCGGAGGCTCGCGCTCGAGGGCATGGTCGTGGTGCTGGCGGTCGGGGCGGCGTTCCTGCTCCGCGAACGCGGCATCGGCGGCATCGGCGCGACCGACGGGACGGGCGGGTTCGACCCGCTGATCGCGGCCGTGCCGGCGCTGGTCGGGGTCGCGGCGGGGATCGTTGCGATGCGGGCCTATCCCGTCGTGATGCGCTTCGTGGCCCGCCAGGCGCGTCGTCGCAGGGGCCTGGTGCCCATGCTGGCCGCCCGCAGGTCGACCGAGGGCGGAGCCGGGTCGGCCGTCATGCTGGTGCTCCTGGCCACGGCGACCGTGGGCGCCTTCGGCGCGGCGTCGCTCGACAGCCTGGACCGTGGCTCGGAGCTCGCGGCATGGCAGGAGACCGGGGCTGGCTACCGCGTCGATCCACTTGCCGGGGCGTTGCCGTACGCGCTCGATCCGGCGGCCCTGCCTGGGGTGGAGGCGGCGGCGACGTCGTTCGAGGGCGCCGCCTCGCTCCGCCTCAACGGACCGCAGACACTGGTCGCCGTGATCGAGGCCGGCCCCCTCCGTGAAGTCCTCGCCGGAACTCCGGTCGAGCCCGTCTACCCCGACGGCTTCGCCCAGCCTGGTCCAGGTCCGATCCCGGTCATCATCTCGCGGGCCCTGGCGGAGAGCGCGCGCGGGGTGGAGCTTGGCGAGACCTTCAAGATGAGCATCGAGGGGTACGAGCTGGAGTACCGGGCGGACGCCATCGTCGATTCGTTCCCAGGCCTGCCGGCCGATCGGGGCTTCATGGTGGCCGCACGCGAGCGCTTCAAGGCGCTGGCCCCGGAGGCGCGCATCGTGCCGGTGGCGGCCTTCCTGCGGGCGCCGCCCGGGGCGGCAGCATCGATCAGGGCCGCCGTCGACGCCATCTCGCCCACGTTGAGCGTCGCCTCGCAGGCCGAGGACGCGACGGCGCGGCGCACGGCGCCGGTCACCGGTGCTGTCCGGGCCCTGATCATCGCCGCCCTGCTGGTGACGGCGGCCTATGCCGCCCTCGGGGTCTCGGCCGCGCTTGCCCTTGCTGGCATCGCCCGGGTGCTGGAGGTCGCCCATCTGCGCACCCTGGGCATGACTGGTCGCCAGTCGTTCAACCTGCTCGCCGCCGAGCACGGGCCCACGACGCTGGTGGCCTTTGTTGCCGGCGGGTTGCTTGGCGTGGCCCTGTTCGCGCTGCTCCGGCCCGCGATCGGCCTCGGGATCCTCGTCGGGGCGCCCGTGGAGGTCCCCGTCGTCCTCGATCCTGTGGCCCTGACCCTGATCCTGATCATGATGCTCGCCGTCCTGGGCCTCGGGCTCGTGCTCGGGTCCGCGCTCCAGCGCCGGGTGGCGCCGACAGCCGCACTTCGAGGAAGATTCGAGTGATGTCCAATCCGCCGCGCTCCCCAGACGACTCCGGCCCGGTGCTGGAGGACCAGCCATCCCGCTCGCTCGGCCTCCACAGGCCGGACCCCCTGGCGGGCGCCACGCTGGGCACGCCCCGGCGTCCGCGCTACGGGGACGGTGCGGTCATCGTCTGCGATGGGCTGGTCCGCATCTTCAAGCTTGCCGACCTGGAGGTGGTCGCGCTCCAGGGGCTCGATCTGCTCGTGGACGGGGGCGAGATGGTCGCCATCGTCGGGGCATCGGGCAGCGGCAAATCCACCCTGCTCGCGATCCTGGGTGGCATGGACGTGCCGTCGGCCGGGCGGGCCGTGGTCGCGGGCTACGACCTCGGCCGCCTGGGAGCCGCAGAGCGGACCCGCTTCCGGCGCCGGGTCGTCGGGTTCGTCTGGCAGCAGACGGGCCGCAACCTCCTCGGCTACCTGTCGGCCGTCGAGAATGTGGAGCTGCCCATGCTGCTCGACGGCCGCCGTGCCCGGCGGACCCGGGCCCTCGAGCTCCTGGACCTGGTGGGACTCGCGGATCGCGCGGACCATCGCCCGGATCGGCTCTCCGGTGGCGAACAGCAACGCGTGGCAATTGCCGTAGCCCTGGCCAACGATCCCAGCGTCGTGCTCGCCGACGAGCCCACCGGCGAGCTGGACAGCCGGACCTCCACGGAGGTCTTCGGCCTCCTGCGCCGGGTCAACGCCGAACTGGGCACCACGATCGTGATCGTGACCCACGACGCGTTCGTGTCCGAACAGGTGGGCCGGACCGTGGCGATCCGGGACGGACGGACCAGCACCGAGACGCTGCGCCGGACCGAGCAGACCGACGAAGGCGACCACCGCGTCATCAGCGAGGAGTACGCGGTCCTTGATCGAGCCGGCCGGCTGCAGCTCCCGCGCACGCACGTGGATGCGCTGGAGCTGAGGAGTCGTGTCCGGCTCCGGCTGGAGGACGATCACGTCGGCGTGTGGCCCGACCGGCCCGACAGCGCGTCCGCAACGCCGACCCCGTCCGTGGATTCCGCCCCGCCGGATCCCGCAGACCGCGAGGAGGATCGATGACCGAGCGGTACGCCCGCCCAGGGCCCGACCGGGAGGCGATGGTCGTGGCCGACGGCCTGGTCCGCGACTACGAGACCGGGCTCACCGTGGTCCACGCCCTGCGCGGGGTGGACGTCCGGGTGGCCAGGGGCGAGCTGCTCGCCGTCCGCGGCCGGTCCGGGTCCGGCAAGACGACGCTCCTCAACATCCTCGGCGGCCTGGACACGCCGACAGCGGGGACGGTCACGGTGGACGGCATCGAGGTGACCGGCCTCGACGAGAACGGCGCTGCCGACGTCCGCCGGCACACGATCGCGTTCGTCTTCCAGACGTTCGGCCTGATCCCGATCCTGACGGCCGCGGAGAACGTCGAGGTCCCGCTCCGGCTGGCCGAGGCGGAGCCCGGAGAGCGGGATCGCCGGGTCGCGGAGCTGCTCGACCTCGTCGGGCTTGAGGCCCGGGCGCGCCACCGGCCGCACGAGCTCTCCGGAGGCGAGCAGCAGCGGGTCGCGATCGCGCGGGCGCTGGCCAACCGCCCGAAGCTGCTGCTGGCCGACGAGCCGACGGGGCAGCTCGACTCCGAGACCGGCCGCCGGATCATGCTGCTGATCCGGACCCTCGTCCGGGCAGAGGGCGTGACCGCGGTCGTCGCGACCCACGATCCGATCATGCTCGAGGTCGCCGACCGGGTGATCGAGCTGCTGGACGGCCACCTGGTCGCCTGACCAGCGACAAGCCGCGCGACGAGCAGGCCGGCGGCGGCACGGGTCGTACCCGGCGGGCGCCCGATCCGGGCGCATGTGCGACACTCTCGCAGCCCATGAGCGACATTCCCGGCTCCGCCGTGCCCTCCACCCGTCCGCCGTCCGCCGTCCGCGCGGACCTGCGCAACGTGGCCATCGTGGCCCACGTCGACCACGGCAAGACCACGCTCGTGGACGCGATGCTCCGTCAAACCGGCGCGTTCCGCGCGAACCAGGCCGTGGTAGATCGGGTGATCGGATTCGGGTGACCTCGAGCGCGAGAAGGGCATCACGATCCTGGCCAAGCAGACCACCATCGACGTGGGCGATGTCCGGTTGAACATCGTCGATACCCCCGGCCACGCGGACTTCGGCGGCGAGGTCGAGCGCAGCCTCCTGATGGTCGACTCCGTCCTGCTCCTGGTCGACGCCGCGGAGGGGCCACTCCCGCAGACGCGCTATGTCCTGCAGAAGGCGATGGCCCGTCACCTGCCCGTGGTCGTTGCCCTCAACAAGATCGATCGCTCCGACGCCCGGGCCGCAGAGGTGCTCGACGACGTCTACGAGCTGTTCATGGATCTCGGCGCGGACGAGCACCAGATCGAGTTCCCGGTGGTCTACACCAACGCCAAGCTGGGTACCGCGACCCGCGACCTCGAGCGGCCGGGCACGGACCTGGGGCCGCTCCTCCAGCTCCTGGTGGACGTCACGCCGCCCCCCGAGTTCGAGCCTGATCACCCGCTCCAACTGCTGGTGACGAACCTGTCCGCAAACGAGTACGTGGGCCGCATGGCGGTGGGGCGGATCCGGAACGGCACGATCCGGGTCGGCCAGCGGATCAGCGTGGTCCGCGAGGAGGCGGATGACACGGCCGGCGCCGTCGAACCGGGCCGGACAATCACCCTTGCCGGCAGCGTGACCAGCCTCCAGACCGCCCATGGCGTGGATCGCGTCGACATCAGCGAGGCCGGTCCGGGCGAGATCGTGTCCGTGGCGGGCCTGCCCGAGGTCACGATCGGCGACACGCTCACGGACCCCCTGGACCCGCGGCCCCTGCCCCGCCTCGACGTGGACGCGCCGACCCTGCGGATGACCTTCGGCGTCAACACCTCGCCGCTCGGGGGCCGCGACGGCAAGTACGTCACGTCGCGCCAGATCAAGGCCCGCCTCGAGCGCGAGGTGCTGGGCAACGTCTCGATCGAGGTCTATCCGACCGAGTCGGGCGACACGTTCGAGGTCCGCGGCCGGGGCGAGCTCCAGCTGGCGGTCCTGATCGAGCAAATGCGCCGCGAGGGCTACGAGCTGACCGTCAGCCGCCCCGAGGTCATCCTGCGCACCATCGACGGCGAGGTCCACGAGCCCTACGAGCGGGTCACCATCGACATCCCGCCCGACTACATCGGGGTGGTGCAGCAGGCCCTGGCCGGGCGCAAGGGCCGCCTGGAGCAGATGACCACCGACGCTGACGGGCGCGTCAGGATGGAGTTCGTGCTCCCGGTCCGGGGCCTGATCGGGTACCGGGGCCAGCTGCTGACCGACACGCGGGGCACCGCCCTGTTGCACCAGATCGGCGAGGGCTACGGGCCGTGGGCCGGCGAGGTCACCCACCGCACGAACGGTGTCCTGGTCTGCGACCGTACCGGGATCTCCAACGCCTACGGGCTGTTCAACCTCCAGGACCGCTCGGAGCTGTTCGTCGGCGGAGGGGTGGACGTGTACGAGGGGATGATCGTCGGTGAGAACGCCCGGTCGGGGGACATGGACGTCAACGCGACGAAGGAGAAGAAGCTCACCAACATCCGGACGCACTCGCACGACGAGGCGCTGCGCCTGACGCCGCCGCGCCCGCTGACGCTGGAGAGCGCGATCGAGTTTATCGGCTCGGACGAGCTGGTCGAGGTGACGCCGTCCGCGATCCGCCTGCGCAAGCGCCTGCTGCTCAAGCACGAGCGAGAGCGAGAGCGCGGCCGCGCCTACGACCTGTCGCGCGTCGAGGCGGAGGTCTAGAAGCAGCGACGGTCCCGACTCGCCAGGCGCTCGCGGCGTGTGAGCCGCTGGCCACCCAGCTGTGCCGCCCACAGGATCAAACGTCGGGTGAGACTACGATCCGGCCGCTTGGCGGCACGTCTGTCGGCTGTGCTTTAATTCCCGGCGCCGAAGGTGCCGGCCAGCGGCGCGGACGCACTCGCGCCCGACCGTTCGGCCGTTCGGCCGCTCAGCGGCTACGGAGCGGGCGGGCCCGAGTTGTCTCCCGCCTCGGCCTGCTTCCTGTTGCGGAGCACCAGCGCGGCCACGCCGCCTCCCACGGCGACCAGCGCCAGGAGCAGGAGGATCGGCAGAGCCCCGCCGCCCTCGTCTGCCGGCGGCGGGGGCTCGATCGCCGGACTCGGCCGGGGCGTCGGTGATGCGGTCGGCTCCGGGGCCGGTACCGCCGTAACCGTCAGCACCACGTTGGCCATGGCGTTGCCCCTCGTGATCACGGGCACGCCATCGGAGGTTGTCCACAGGGTGGTGCCATCCCAGACGGATCCACGGGCGACATAGTCCGCGTTGGGGTCGATCGTCGCGGGATCATAGGGGACCGAGAAGGGGATGGGGACGGCCCCCACCGGGGTGACGAGCTGGAAGCCGACCGTCTCGCCGGTGTCCACGCGGACGATCAGTGCCGTGCCGTATGCCTCGGGAGACCGGGCCGGGTCGAGTCCCACGCCGGTGATGGTGCCGGAGACGGCGCCCTTGAGCAGATCGGGCCGGAAGGCGAGCGGCAACTCCACGTCCTCGGTCAGGGGCCACGGCACCTTGACCGATACGCCGATTGGGGTCACCCAGGCCAGGTCGCCGTCCTGGATGCCGGCGTACAGGTAGTACTTTGCTCCGCTGGACACGGAGGACATGGGATAGGCGAGCTCGAACGGCACCGGGATCGGACCGGGGTCGTTGATCGAGGTGGACGTGACGATGTTGCCCTCGTTGGGCCCGCCGCTCCCCTCGATCAGCAGGACGACGGCACGCGCATCGGCCGAGAGCTCGTGATCCTCCTTGTACGTGAGGGTTCCCTTGATGACCCCGGTGTCGGGGGAGGGAGTCGGCGATGGCGAGGCGATTGCCGTGGCCTCCGGGGTCGCTGATGACGTGGGCTCGGGGCTCGGCGACGGGGTGGCCGTCGGCTCCGGGGTCGGCTCCGGGGTCGGCTCGGCCGTAGGCTCGGGCGTCGCGGTTGGCTCGGCCGTGGGCTTGGGCGTGGGCTCCAGGGTCGGTTCGGCCGTGGGCTTGGGCGTCGCGGTTGGCTTGGCCGTGGGCTTGGGCGTCGCCGTCGGGATCGGCGTCGGAGCAGCACCCGCCACCACCACGACCGGCACCGTCACCGCCGGGACGATCCCGCCGTCGACGATTGCCGGGACCGACTCGATTGACGACCACTGCATCCCGCCGTCGACGATCCCGGCCCTGACCACGTAAACGGCGGCAGGATCCACGACGCCGGGGTCGAAGCGGATGGAGAACGGAAGGGGGTTCTGGGCTGGCGATGGGATCGCCTGGCGGGCAACCATCGTCCCCGTGGCCTCGTTGATCAGGGCTGCGTATGCGGCGGCGGCGGGCGACAGCGCCGTCCGGTCTGTGCGGGCGATCGTGCCGGTCACCGTGGCCGTCGCGCTGGACCCGACCGGGGACAGGGGAACGGTCAGGCCAGACGTCGGGCCGCCGGTGATGACCGGGACCGGCTCAACACTCTGGAGCGTGCGCGTCTCATCGACGATGCTGGCGAACACGGCATAGCTGTGCCCCGGGTCGATGTCGGCCTGGTCGTATGGGACGACGAACGCCAGCGGAAGCGTCGCCCCGTCCACGCGTTGAGACCCCACGATCGACCCGGCATCGCCGCTGGCCTGCTGGTCCACGATCGAGATGAGCGCAACGGCATTGGGTCCGAGCGCCATCTTGTCCTTGCTGGCGAGCGTGCCGGACACGCTGGGCCCTGCGGCAGCAGCCCCGGAGGAAGGCACGAGGCCGACGAGCAGCAGCATCGGAAGGAACAGGGCGGCGAGTCTGCGCATGCGGAAGGCACCTCTCGGGACGGGTTCGCGGCTGGTCTCGTTCCCGCATGAGTCTAGCGGGGCACCGCCTGATGGCGCCTGAGGGCACCTGCCGGTCGGCGTGTACCCGGGCCCGCTGCCCGCTTGCCGGGGGCCGTCCGCCCGCGGACGTACAATCCGCGGACCATGGCGATCTATCTCGACCACGCCGCGACGACGCCGCTGCGCCCTGAGGTGCTCGAGGCGATGCTGCCGTACCTGGGTGGCCTGTTCGGCAACCCGTCGTCGTCGCACGCCTGGGGCAGAGCGGCGCGCGAGGGCCTCGACGGGGCCCGGGACCGCCTGGCTCGGTCGATCGGTGCCGACGTCCGGGAGATCGTGTTCACCAGCGGTGGCACCGAGGCCAGCAACATGGCGCTCAAGGGCGCCGCCTGGGCCGGCCGGGCCCGTGGCGCACGGATCGTGACGTCTGCCATCGAGCACCACGCGGTAGGTCACTCGTTGTCCCACCTCGAGAAGTTCGGGTTCGAGGTCGTCGAGATCCCGGTCGACCGCTATGGGCGCGTGGACCCGGACGACGTCGGGCGGGCGATCACGGACCGGACGATCCTCGTGACGGTGATGCTGGCCAACAACGAGGTCGGGACAATCCAGCCCGTCGCGGACGTGGCGCGAGTCGTCCGGGCGCACCGGGGCATCCTCCTCCACGTGGACGCCGTCCAGGCTGCGCCGTGGACGGCCCTCGACGTCAACGCACTGGGCGCCGACT
Organism: uncultured Chloroflexia bacterium; assembly: GCA_963788375.1. GTDB lineage: Bacteria > Chloroflexota > Limnocylindria > Limnocylindrales > CSP1-4 > CAIXZV01. The sequence continues at coordinate 585,945 of CAWBGT010000001.1, read as the reverse complement.
CGGTCGCGCTGGGGGCGCACAAGGCCGAGGGGCCGAAGGGAACGGGTGCCCTGTGGATCCGCAAGGGCACGCACCTCCTCGCCCAGCAGCACGGCGGATCGCAGGAGCGGCACCGGCGGGCAGGGACGGAGAACGTTGCCGGGGTCGTGGGCATGGCGAGGGCATTCGAGCTGGTCGCGGCCGAGCGCCCAGCGACCGTCGAGCGGGTCGCTGCACTCCGCGACCGGCTCGCGTCGGCCGTGCTTGCGGTGGACGGCGTCGAGCTCACCGGCCACCCGGTCGAGCGCCTGCCGCACATCCTCTCAGTGGTCGCGCGAGGGACCGATGGCGGATCGGCCGTGCTGGCGCTGGACCTCCGGGGGATCGCCGTCTCCACTGGGTCCGCCTGCGCCAGTGGGTCCAGCGAGGTGAGCCATGTGCTGGCGGCGATGGGCTACCCCGCCGACGAGGCCCGGGGGGCCGTCCGCCTGAGCCTCGGCCGCACCACTACGGACGCCGAGATCGACGAGGCGTCGAAGGTCGTCCCGGAGGTGCTGCGCCATCTCGTCGCGGCCGGATCCGCCCCCGCCGCGTCGCCCACCAACGCGGCACCGGCAGCCGGGGCCGTGCCGGGATGAGCCGGATCCTCGTCGCGATGTCCGGCGGCGTGGACAGCAGCGTGGCCGCCGCGCTGCTGCACGAGCAGGGCCACGAGGTGGTGGGTGTCTGGATGCGGCTCCACGACGTCGCCGACAGCACCGCCGAGTTCAAGAAGAGCTGCTGCTCCGTTGATGCCGCAGACGACGCGCGACGCGTGGCGGCGCACCTCGGCATCCCGTTCTACGTGATGAACCTGGAGCGCGAGTTCGGGGCGGGCGTGATCCAGCCGTTTGTGGCGGCGTACCTCGACGGCCGCACCCCCAGCCCGTGCATCGACTGCAACACCGTGGTGAAGTTCGGCGCCCTGCTCGGTCGCGCGCGCCACCTCTACGACTGCGAGGCGGTGGCAACGGGGCACTACGCCCGCCGCCGGGTCGTCGAGACCGCCGACGGACCGAGGGCCGTGCTGGAGCTCGCCGCCGACCAGTCCAAGGACCAGACCTACTTCCTGTACGGCCTGCGGCAGGACCAGCTGTGGCACAGCAGGTTTCCCCTGGGCGAGCTCACCAAGCCCGAGGTGCGCGAGGTCGCCCGCGGGTTGGGCCTCGTGACCGCGGACAAGCCCGAGAGCCAGGAGATCTGCTTCGTCCCAGGTGGCGACTACCGCACCGAGCTGCGCGAGCGCGGCGGGTGGATGCCCGAGCCCGGGCCGGTCCTCGACGACGACGGCATCCGCCTCGGCGAGCACGGAGGAGCGGCCGGCTTCACGGTCGGCCAGCGCAGGGGCCTGGGCGTGGCCTTGGGCGAGCCGCGCTACGTGTCGCGCATCGACCCTGCAACCAATGCGATCGTACTGGGCCGGCGGGTGGACCTGGAGACGCGGGAGATCCCACTTGAGAGCATGACCTTCGTCGCGGACCTGCCGCCGCAGGGCAAGGACCGGGACGGCGGCTGGAGGCCGTTCCGGGCGCGGGTCCGGATCCGGCATCGCGCGCCGCTCGTGGACGCGTGGGTCCGGCCGGTCATGCCTGACGAGCCCGCCCGGAACGGTCGCTGGACCGTCGAGACGGACACGCCCGTCTGGGCGCTCGCACCCGGCCAGGCCTGCGTGCTCTACAGCGGCGACACCTGTGTCGGCGGCGGACGCATCGCCGTTCCAGACCGGCAGTCTCCGGCACCATTCGTGGCGGTGGCGGAACGAGCATGACGATCGGTCCCGGGCTGCCTCTGGCACTCCTCGTCGGCATCGCCAACACGGCGCTCTACGTGCTCCTGCGAGGGCAGACCGGAGGGCGCCTTCCGGTCACCTGCGCCGCTGCGATCCTGGGCGCCTGGGCGGGAGCGGCCATCGGTGGCCGGCTCGGCATCACCATGCTGGCGGTCGGCGACTTCGCGCTCATCCCCGCCACGATCCTTGCCTGGGTCGGCATCGGGATCGTGGCCATCCTGTCCACGCTCGGACCACGGTCAGGAGAGGCGCGATGAGGAGGATCCCGAGAAACGGCAGCAGCCGGCGTGCAGATGCGCAGCGGCCGGACGAGGAGGCGCCGCTCGGGACCCTCGGCGGGTTGGCCCAGCTCCTGGGCGGCGAGAGCGATCGGTCACGGCGGTTCCTGGGAGGAATCGCCGCCGGGGCGCTCGCCGGGGCCGCGATGGCAGGAGCCGCGCTGATGCGCCGGCGATCGCCGGGCCGCCGCAAGAAGGGCTGACGGCACCGAGCGACAGCGCACCGTTCGGTACCATTGCGCCGATGTCGACCTCCACGCCGTCCGACCAGCGCATCCCGTACCTGTCCGGCGCGGAGATCCGGAGCCGCTTCGTCGAGTTCTTCGCGGAGCGAGGCCACACCGTGGTGCCCAGCGCAAGCCTCGTGCCGGCGGGTGACCAGACGCTGCTGTTCACCAACTCCGGCATGGTCCAGTTCAAGGACGCGCTCAGCGGCGTGGAGCGACGCGACTACACGCGGGCCGTCGACTACCAGCGCTGCCTCCGGGTAGCGGGCAAGCACAACGACTTCGAGGAGGTCGGGCGCACGCCGCGGCATCACACCCTGTTCGAGATGCTTGGCAACTGGAGCTTCGGCGACTACTTCAAGCGCGATGCGATCCACTGGGCCTGGCAGTTCCTGACCCAGGACCTCCGGATCCCGGCCGACCGACTGGCCGCGACCGTATACACGACCGACGACGTCGCCCACGCGATCTGGAAGGACGAGATCGGGCTGCCGCCGGAACGGCTGGTGCGCTGGGGCGACTTCCCGGCTGGAGACGAGAAGAACTGGTGGCGCATGGCCGACGTGGGCCCTAGCGGCCCGTGCTCGGAGATCCACTTCGACCGCGGCTCCCACCTGTCCGAGGGACCCGAGTGTGTGCCCGACCACAGCGAGCACTGCCCGCGCTGGCTCGAGGTCTGGAACCTGGTGTTCATGGAGTTCGAGCTCCACCTGGACCGGAGCCTCACGCCGCTGCCGGCGCCCGGTGTGGATACGGGCCTCGGGCTGGAGCGAGTCGCGAGCGTTGTCCAGGGGGTGTCCAACAACTACGACACGGACCTGTTCGCGCCGATCCTCGCCCGCATGCGGGAGCTCCTCGGGCACGACCCGGATGCGTTCGAGCAGGAGCGCTTCAGCTACCAGGTGATCGCGGACCACAGCCGGGCCGTGACCTTCCTGGTCGCGGACGACGTGCTTCCCGGCAACGAGGGCCGCGGGTACGTCCTGCGCCGGATCATGCGCCGCGCAATTCGCCACGGCCGCCTGCTGGGGCGCATGGAGCCGTTCCTGGGCGAGACGGCCAAGGTCGTGATCGAGACCATGGCGCCGGCGTACCCACATCTCGCCGAGCGGCGCGCCGAGATCCTCGGCGTCATCGAGCGCGAGGAACGGCAGTTCAACCGGACGCTCGCGGCGGGCGTCGGGCTGCTCGAGGAAGCCCTCATCCCGCTGACCGACGCCGAGCGCGTCGTTGGCCGGTCGCCGGAGCTCCTCCCGACGGGCGCTCCCGTGCTCCCAGGCGAGGTCGCCTTCAAGCTCCACGACACCTATGGCTTCCCGATCGACCTGACTGTCGAGCTGGCGGCCGAGTACGGGGTGCGAACTGACCTGGCCGGGTTCGAGCACGCGCTCGCCGAGCAGCGGGAGCGGAGCCGGTCGCACACGAAGTCCGGCCAGGCCGAGGCCGCCGTCGCCGCGTCGAACTACGCGGACATCCTCGCTCGTACGGCCCCGACCGAGTTCCTTGGCTACGAGACAACGACCGCCGAGGGCCGGGTCGTCGCCATCCTGCGCGACGGCACCGAGTACGACACCCTCGAGGCCATGCCAGAGGTGGAGCTGCGCGTCGGGGCCGCCGCTCGCGCCGAGATCGTGCTGGACCGCACGCCGTTCTACGCGGAGAGCGGCGGCCAGGTCGCCGACGCTGGCTCGCTCCGCCAGGCCGACGGCGCGCTGCTGTTCGAGGTGGACGACGTCCAGCGCGTCGCGGGGACGCAGGCCGCCGGGCTGACCGTGCACCGCGGCGTCCTGCACGGTGCCGTCCGCGTTGGCGACCGGCTGCACGCGGAGGTCGATGCCGTCCGCCGCGCCGACACCATGCGCAACCACACCGGTACCCACCTGCTCCATCGGGCGCTGCGCAACGTGGTGGGGGAGCGGGCGCGCCAGGCAGGCTCTCTCGTGGATCCCGGCTACCTGCGCTTTGACTTCCCGTTCGACCGAGGCCTCACCGACGAGGAGAGGATCGCCATAGAGCGCGAGGTGCGCCGGGTGATCCGCGATGACCGGCAGGTCACCGTCGAGTGGATGACCATGGCCGACGCCCAGGACGCCGGCGCGGACGCATTCTTCGACGAGAAGTATGGCGACCGCGTGCGGACCATCCGGGTCGAGGGGTTCAGCCACGAGCTGTGCGGAGGCACGCACTGCCGCGCGTCCGGCCAGGTCGGCAGCTTCATCATCACCGGCGAGCGGAGCATCGGTTCCGGGATGCGCAGGATCGAGGCCGTCACGGGTGCCACCGCCGACCGGCTGATTGAGGACCGGTTCTCAGTGCTCGAGCGCGCGGCCGCCGCAGTTGGGGCCCGAGCTCCGGACGCAGTGGAGGATCGGATCGCCGCCCTTCAGGACGAGCTGCGCGAGACGAAGCGGAGGCTCAAGGCCGGCGCGGCCGCGGGCGCTCGACCGAGCGCGAGGGATCTTGCTGCGCGCGCGGAGGAGATCGCCCCAGGGGCCCTGTTCGTCGGGGCCGTCCTCGACCTGGAGTCCATTGACGCTCTCAAGGGCCTCGCCAAGGAGATCCGCGTCTCGCTGCCCAGCGGGGTCATCGCGCTGGGGCTCGCCGGGGACGCGCCGCAGCTGTTCGTGACTGTCTCCGATGACCTCGTTGCGCGCGGAGTCGCCGCCGGAACCCTGGTCCAGGGAGCCGTCCCCGCGATCGATGGACGTGGGGGTGGACGGCCGACGATGGCCCAGGGCAAGGGGACACGGCCAGAGGGCCTCGGCGATGCCATCGTGGCGGTGCGTACGGCCGTGGCCGCCGGCGCCCGTTCATCGTGAACGGCGGACCGCGACTGGACGAGGTGGCCTGAATGTCATTCCTGCGGCGCCTCTGGGATCGGGACCGGGAATCGGTTCCGGCCGCCTGCACTGCGCTGGACATCGGCACGGAATACGCAAAGGCGCTCGTGTTCGAGATCGACGACCAGGGGCACGGCACGGTCCGTGGCGTCGGACGCCGCCGCCAGGGCCTGAGCCACATGCAGTCGGGCACCGTCGCCGATATCGCCGCCGTGGTCGACAACTGCGCCGTCGCGCTACAGGAAGCCGAGGAGATGGCCGGCTTCCGGCCGACCCAGGTCGTGATCGGGATCGCGGGCGAACTCGTCAAGGGCTTCACGACCACCCTGACCCAGGAGCGCAAGAAGCCCGAGGTCGCCATCAATGACGCCGAGCTGGTCAGGTTGATCGACAGCGTGCAGAGGGAGGCGCTCAAGGAAGCGGAGCGGTCGATCACCTGGGAGACGGGACTGCCCCACGTGGACGTGCGCCTGGTCCACAGCGCCATCGTGGGGGCCTCCATCGACGGCTACGGCCTCACCAACCCGGTGGGGTTCCAGGGCAGGCACATCCGGATCGGCATCTTCAACGCCTTTGCTCCGCTCGTGCACCTTGGCGCCCTCCAGTCCGTGGCCAGCCAGCTGGACCTCGAGCTCCTCGAGATCGTCGCCGAGCCGTACGCCGTGGCGCGGGTGCTCGGAGCGGAGCAGGTCCGCCAGGCGGGAGCCCTGTTCGTCGATGTCGGCGGCGGGACCACGGACGTCGCCCTGGTGCGCCAGGGGGGAATCGAAGGCACGCGGATGTTCGCGCTGGGCGGCCGCGCCTTCACCAAGTCGATTGCCGATCGGCTGGACCTCCCGTTCCCGCGGGCCGAGGACCTCAAGGTGGACTACGCCCGCGGCCTCGCCATGCCGGAGCACGACGCGGTCGCCGAGATCGTGCGTGACGACGTGGCGGTCTGGGCTGCCGGCGTGGAGCTCGTGATGGAGGAGCTGGCGGCCGGCGACATGCTCCCGTCGCGGATCTACCTGTGCGGAGGCGGGTCGCGGCTGCCCGAGATCCGCGAGGCCCTCGCCGCGGAACGCTTCTGGAAGCGGCTGTCCTTCGCTCGCCCGCCAGAGGTGGCGATCATGTCACCCCATGAGGTCGAGGCGATCTCCGATGCCACCGAGCTGCTGGTGGACCAGCAGGACGTCACCCCACTCGGTCTCGCATGGCAGGCGATCGAGATCCAGACGACGGAGGACCCGCTCGACGCCGCGCTGCGCCGGGTCCTGCGGGCGATGAAGGTCTAGGCCGGGAGCGGCATGGCCACGATCGTCTACCTCGATGCCGAGGACGAGATCACCACGGCCGCCACCCGGATTCGCCAGGCGGATGACGATCGCGTCGCGCTGGTGGTGCCGTTCGGATCGCGCGTCGCGACGTCCCGGATCAACTTCCGGCTCCTCGCCCGGGAGGCGCTGACCAGCGGTCGCCGGCTGGACATCGTGGCGCCGGACGCCTCAGCCCGGGCCCTCGCGCTGTCGGCCGGGATCGCCGTCTATTCTTCAGTCGGCGAGTACGAGGCCGCCCTGGACATGCCGGAGCACGCGCCACCACCGCCTGACTCCAACGCCGGCGGGGCGGCAGGTGCCGTCGGCGTCGCGGCCGTCGCGGGGTTTGCCTCACCGCCGGCCGGACACCAGGGCACCCCCCTCGACGCGGCGGAGTCCGCTGAACGCGAGGCGGAGCTCGACGCCGTCGTCCGCCGTGGCCGGGACCTGCCAGTGGCCAAGCCGCGTCGACGTCGCCCCAGGGTGGGCCTCATCGCCGGCCTGCTGCTCCTGGCCCTGTCCCTGGTGGTGGCCGGCGCGGCCGCGGTGGTCTTCCTGCCGTCCGCCCAGATCAACCTGACTCCGAGGATCGAGCCGGTCGGCCCCATCGACCTAACCGTGCGCGCCGATCCGTCCGTCACGGCCGTGGACGAGGCGGGGATGCTGATCCCGGCCCAGGCGGTCACGATCCCGGTCGACGTCTCGTCCGAGTTCGAGGCGACCGGCAAGCGGACCGAGGTCACCCCGGCAACGGGCGGCGTGCGCTGGCGCAACTGCGACCCCTCCGCCTCCTACACGGTCCCCAAGGGCTCGACCGTCCGGACCAGCAGCGGAACGTCGTTCACCATCGATGAGCCGGTGTTCCTGCCCGTCGCGGTCATCTCCGGGACGGGCACCAACGTCAATCTCCGGTGCACCAACAGCGAGGTTGGCGTGACGGCGGTCAAGGCCGGCCCCGATGGCAACGTGGCCGCGGGGACGATCCGGGTCGTGCCGGCGCGCTACAACCGGACGCTCATCACGGTGACGAACCCGGCGCCCACGACGGGGGGCACGAAGGAGGAGTTCACCAGGATCTCGACCAAGGATCTCGAGACCGCGCAGGCGGCGCTCGAGGCGGACCTCGACGCGCAGTTCGCCCTGGAGGCAGCCAACCCGGATCGGGTGCCGCCCGGCATGACGGCCTTCCCTGAGACCGCGGTGCTCGGCGATGCGACGCCCACCGTGGACGTCGCCACGCTCGTGGGTCAGGAGGTGGACACCTTCACGCTGGGCCTGACCGCGGACGGCACCGTGCTCGCGGTGGACGCGGCGCCGGTGTCGACGATAGCGGCGGCGGCCCTGGCGGAAGCGGTCACGCCCGGCTACGAGCTTGTCGATGGTTCGACGGAGGTCAGCGTGGGGCAGGGGAGCGTCAGCGACGGCATCATCTCGTTCCCCGTCACCGGAAGTGCGAAACAGCTCCGGCCGGTTGATGGGGCGACGCTCCTGCCGCAGGTCCTGGGGCTCTCCGAACAGGACGCACGTGCCCTGCTGGCGCCCTACGGTGACGTGGAGATCATCCTGTGGCCGGACTGGTCCACCTCGGTTCCCACGATCGGTCAGCGGGTGACCCTGGTGGTCCTGGATCCGGTGGACGGCGAGCCCGCGGATGCGCTTCCGATGCCACCTGCGAACGGGAATCCGGGCGAGCCGCTACCATCCGGCTGATGCAGCACCCCTCCAAGACGGGCGCCCGCAGTCGGGTCGGTGCGGGCACCGTCCGGTCGGTCGGCGCCCTCTCCACCGCACGGACCAGGACCGCCGCGTGGTGAGCCGCGTGCTGGGCGTGGACCTCGGCGAGCGCCGGATCGGGCTCGCCGTCGCGGACTCAGGTATCGACATCGCCCGCCCCCTCGTCACCCTGAACCGCGCCAGGTTCCTCGAGGCCGACGCCGATGCGATCGACCGCGTGTGCCGTGAGCAGGGCGTGATCGAGATCGTGGTCGGCCTGCCGATCGAGGCGCGAGGCTCCGAGGGCACCATGGCGGCGGCCGCCAGGGAGTGGGCAGGTGAGCTCGGCGAGCGCCTGGGACTGCCGGTGACGATGCGCGATGAGCGCCTCTCCTCGTTCGAAGCCGAGCGGCACCTCGGCCGCATGCCGCGTGGGCGATCCGGGGGGCCGCCGTCGAGAACACAGCGCAACGCCTTCAGGGCGCGAATCGATCGCGAGGCGGCGTGCGTCATCCTCCAGGACGAGCTGGACGCCCGACGCGCTGCGACCGGCCCGGGTGCGCCGGGACCCGCGGCGGCCGCACCCAGGGACGGCGAACCGATGGAGCCACGATGAGCATCAGGGGCGGCCAGGGCCCGCGCGAGGACATGGCGCTGCGGGAGCCTGATGCCGCAGGCAAGCGCCCCAATGGCTACAAGCGAACTGGCAGGTACGGCCGCGGGCCGGGCGACCAGCGTCGGTACGACCGCTACGGCGACCGGGGCGGTGGCCTAGGCGGGCTCGTCCGGTTCGTCCTGTTCCTCCTGGTGCTCGCACTCCTGGTGCTGGTGGCGCTGTTCACGGTCGCCCGGCCGATCGCCCGCCTCGCGATCGTCCCCTTGGCAGAGAGCAACCCGGGCGCCCTGCGGTTCGACTTCGTGGCAGACCTCGTTCGCGAGGACCTGGGTGCGGCCCTGACGGACCCGGCCGGGACGGACCCGTCCGAGGTGGTCGTGGTCGTGGATGCGGGCGACACCCCCGCCACGCTCGCGCCCAGGCTCGCCGAGGCGGGTGTCGTCGCCAGCGAGCGCGCGTTCCTGTTCGAGGCGCGCATGAGCGATCTCGGATCGCAGCTGACTGCCGGCCGGTATGCCCTCGCCGCGAACATGACCCCCGCCGAGGTGGCGCAGGGGCTCATCGACAACCGGATCACCGTGGAGACGGTCAACGTGACCTTCCGCGAGGGACTTCGGATCGAGCAGATGGCGGCCAAGCTCCAGACCGTGACGGGGACCTACGTGGACGCCAGCGAGTTCTACGACCTCGCCATGAACCCCACGGACTCGCTGCTCGGCGATTACCCGTGGATCCTCGACAAGAGCGTCCGTGCGAAGGGGAGCTCGCTCGAGGGTTTCCTGTACCCGGCGACCTACACGCTGCGCGTCGACGGCGAGAAGCCGACGACGGCCGACGGCCTCATCCGGATGATGCTTGACGCGTTCCACGATCGTGTCGGCGAGGAGCGCCTCGCCGTCGCCAAGGAGCGGGGCCTCACCTTCCACCAGGTGCTGACACTGGCCTCGATCGTCGAGCGCGAGGCCGTGCTGGACGAGGAGCGGCCGCTGATCGCGGGCGTGTACCAGAACCGGCTGGACCCCAAGAAGTGGCCGACCGGGCTCCTCCAGTCCGACCCCACGATCTTCTATGTCAACGACACCATGCAACTGGACAAGCTCAAGTTCCCGGCATGGACGAAATACGTGTTCTGGGACGCGCTCAAGGACCAGCTGCCGCCAACGCTGCCGGACGATCTCGCCGGCTACAACACCTACACCAGCAGCGGCCTGCCGCCCGGCCCCATCAGCTCGCCGGCCCTCCCGTCGATCGACGCCGCGCTCAACCCGAACACGAAGGCGGGCTACCTGTTCTTCATTGCCAAGGGTGACGGAACCGACTCGAGCGCGTTCGCCAAGACCAAGGCCCAGCACGACAAGAACGTCGCGAAGTACGGCAAGAGCCCCTGACCTGATGCTGCCCGTTCCCGGCGACTTCGCGACTCCGCCCGATGCCGTGACACGCGACCGATGGCGCGACGCCGAGCGGGACCAGCATGCGGGGCGCGTCGACCGGCTGCGCGCGCGCATGGCCGCCGATGACGTCGGGGCCTACTTCGCGGCCAGTCCCGAGCACATGCGCTGGCTGACGGGTTTCACGCTTGCGGCCGGTGAGGACAAGGTGGCAGGGCACTCGGGTCAGCTGCTCGTGGGTCCGCAGGACGTGGTCCTGCTCACCGACTCCCGGTACACGATCCAGGCCCGGCGCCAGGCCCCGGGCGTCGTCGTCGATGAGATCGGCTACGACCTCGCCGCTGCCTGGCTGCGGCTGTGCGAGCGCGCCGGTGCCCGCCGGGTGGCCGTGGAGGCCGCGGCCGTCTCGCACGCGCTGTGGGATCGCCTGCAGGCCGCCGCGCCGGCCGTGGAGCTCGTGGCGGTGGAGGGCTGGATCGAGGCGATGCGCGCCATCAAGACCCCCGACGAGATCGAGCGCATCGCCGCGGCCTGTGCCGTAGCGGACCGGGCCCTGGCGGCCCTGCTGCCCGTGATCCGCCCGGGTGTCACCGAGCACGACCTGGCACTCCGACTGGAGTGGCTGATGCGCACCGGTGGCGCCGAGGCGCTCGCCTTCGACGTGGCCTGTCTCGCCGGTTCCGAGGCCGCGCTGCCGCACGGGTCGCCCGGTGACCGGCCGGTCGTGGCAGGCGAGGTGCTCCTGTTCGACTTCGGGGCCCAGGTCGAGGGCTATCGCAGCGACATGACGCGAACGCTGTTCGTCGGCGAGCCGGCGGCGCGGGATCTCGCCGTGTACGACCTCGTCCGGCGCGCCCAGAAGGCCCCGATCGACGAGCTCGAGCTCCGCGTGCGCGAGGGCTCCGTCCCGGATGGGCGCGCGCTGGACGCGCTGGCCCGCGGGGCGATCGAGGGCGGCGGACCCTGGCCCCCGTACGGCCATGGGCTCGGCCACGGGATCGGCCTGGCCACCCACGAGGAGCCGCGCCTGTCGCGCAGTGCGCCGGAGACGCCGCTCCCCAGCCCGACGGTATTCTCCGTGGAGCCGGGCATCTACCTCGAAGGCGAGACCGGCGTGCGGATCGAGGACCTGGTCCACCTTGATGCATCGCGCGGCGTGGTGGAGCTGCTGACCCGCTTCCCGCGCGACGTGATCGTCCTGCCGGGGTGAGGTGATGGCTGTGCGGTCGGTCGCCCTCCTGGTCATGGCGGCCATCCTCGCCGGCTGCAGCATCCTGTCGGGATCGATGACGGCGCCCGTGGGGCCCGGGACGTGCGCCAACATGCAAGAGGGGGCGTGCCAGGAGCAGATCGACCGCGCCGCCGCCAGGCATCCCGGTGTCACCAGCGTTGACGTTGCGTGCACCGCGCCCACCTGTGACCGCAAGGGCGGCGCCGGCTCGGTCGTGGTCACCATGGCAGACGGGACGACGGTCGAGGAGGCGTTCACCTACACCGGCGATCCGAACCCCCTGCCGGTTCCCGCGTGCATTGGCCTCGCGAACGACGTCTGCCGCAACATCGCAACCACCACGGTGGACGGCCTTCCGCCCTCGAAGGCGATCAGGGTGATCGCCATTGCGTGCACGGCGTCGTCATGCACGGAGGACCGGGGCGAGGTTGACGTACGCATCCAGTTCGGCGACGGCAGCGAGTTCCAGGGCAGCCAGGGCTGGGAAGCCGCGTCGCCCTGACGGGACCCCGTCCTGGTTGGTGACAGCCCCTCTGGTAGCATCCTCGGGCACATCAATCGTCCGAGCGCGGGGAGCCTGCATGCTGTCCGACCGCGCCACGCGCCACCGGAGCACCACTTCATGATCAGCACCGGCGAGCTGCGCAAGGGCGTCGTCATCGAGCTTGACGGCGAACTGTGGCAGATCCTCGACTACCACCACATCAAGATGGGCCGTGGCTCTGCCCAGGTCCGGATCAAGTTCCGGAACGTCAAGAAGGGCAGCACGGTCGAGAAGTCGTTCCAGGCCGGCGAGCGATGGCCGCGCGCACAGATCGACAGCCGGCCGGTGCAGTTCCTGTATCGCGATGGCGACGACCTCCACTTCATGGAGCTGGAGTCCTACGAGCAGTTCAGCCTGCGGGCGGAGACGCTCGACGACGTGGTGGGCTTCCTCAAGGAGGGCATGACCCTCGACCGGACCAGCTACCAGGGCGAGACGCTGGGCGTCGAGCTGCCGGTGACCGTCGATCTCCTGGTGGTGGAGGCGGAACCCGGGTTCGCCGGCGACACGGCCCAGGGCGCGCGGAAGAACGCCACGCTGGAGACCGGCCTCGTGGTCACGGTGCCGCTGTTCGTGAACGAGGGCGACACCCTCCGCATCGACACCCGGACCGGCGAGTACCAGACCCGCCTCTGAGCGTGTCACAGCGGCTGGGTCTCGCGGGTCCCTTGCTCGACAACCCGAGGAGCCTGGTGACCGGAGGACCGGGATGCATCGCATGGCGGCGACTGCGGTAACGCTCGTGCTGGCGGCCATGGTCGCCTGGGTGCCCGCGCCCGCCCGGGCAGACCACCATCCCCCCGGCGTCCCGTCCGACTTCAACGGCGATGGCTACGCCGACCTCGCCGTCGCGGCTCCAGGAGATGCGCTGCCCGGCCATTCCGGCAGCTCCGGGCGCGTGATCGTGCTCGACGGCGGCCGGCACGGCCTCGATACGCGACGCGCACGCGCGTTCAACGCGGTGATGGCGGGGATGCCGGCCCCGTCGACCGTGCCCGTGGTCGAGTTCGGGAGCGAGCTCGCAACCGGCGACTTCGACCTGGATGACTATTCCGACCTCGCGATCGTGGGGACGTTCGGATGGGCGGGTCGGGGTCAGCGCGGGATCTGGGTCCTGTATGGGTCGCCGGACGGGCTGACCACCACCCGTGCCCAGCTCAAAACAGGCTCCGAACCCGCCGTCGCGTCCGTGTCGCTGGGCGTCGCGCTGGCCACGGGCGATGTCGACGGAGACGGCTTCGTGGACCTGCTGGCCGGTGCCATTCCCTGGCCATACCCGGACAGCCCCGCCCGGACGGCATCGATCGTGGTCCTGCCCGGCGGCGATGGCGGCCTCGGGCCTGCCCGGTCCTTGTGGACGACCCGTTCCTACTACGGCCAGAGCATGGCCCTCGCGGCCGGCGACGTGGACGGTGACGGCGCTGCCGACGTCGCCATGGGACTCGACGGCCGGGACCCGGGCGGCTCGGTAACGCTCGTGTACGGGGGTTCCACGATGGCGGCGCCGCGTGTCGAGACATGGAACCAGGACAGCCCCGGCGTCCTCGGGTCGGCGAACGGCCGTCGTGAAGCAGACGAGTGGGGCACCGCGCTCGCGATCGCCGACTTCGACGGTGACCATTACGCCGACGTGGCTGTGGGCGCTCCGTCCGAGGACCTCGCGAACCGTGGCTGCGGGCGCGACAGCTGGGGTGATGCGCTTGCCCCCTGGGGCTTCTGCGATCAGGGGATCGTGCAGGTACTCGGTGGCTCTGCTGCCGGGCTGACCGCGACCGGCAACCGCATCTGGAGCCAGGACTCGCCCGGCATCCCGGGCCGGTCTGGGGCTGGCCGGAGGTTCGGCTCGGTGCTGGCCGCGGGCGACTTCGACGGCGACGGGTATGCGGATCTCGCCGTTGGCACACCCGACGAGACCCTCGACGTCGTTGCCGCTCGGGATGGTTCGTACCGCCACGGTGCGGCGACCGTGCTCTACGGCGGCCCGGCAGGGCTTGAACACGGTGGCGCTCAGCGCTGGACGCAGGAGACACCCGGCGTGCCCGGGCCGGCTGCTAACGGCGACCGTTTCGCAGCGGCGATTGCGTCGATCGACGCAGACGGGGACGGCCGCTCCGAGCTCGCCATCGGGATCCCGGGCGATCGGGTTCGAGGCGTACCCGGGGCGGGCATGGTCGTCATGCTGCGTGGGGATCGAGACGGGCTCACGGCAGACGGAGCGAGTGCTTGGTCACAATCGACCCCGGGCATCCCGGGAGCCTCCGAGCCTCGCGATGCGTTCGGCGCTGCGCTTGCGCAGTAGCGGGGCCACCGGGCTCGTCGTACCGTGAAGGCATGACCCGTCCGTCCGAGCCCGACTGGATGCTGCCGTCCTGGGATGCGCTGCCGGATGATCCAGACGAATTCGCACCCCGGCGCCCCGCCGTCCCCGGCGGGACGTTCGGCCTGCGGGTGAGGACGGTATCGGAGGTCAGCCGCGCCATCAGGGATCGCGTCCGGTCGGACGACGGCCTGCGGGACCTGTGGATCGAGGGCGAGGTCGGCCGGGTCACCGTCTCGACCGCGGGTCATGCCTACTTCACGCTCAAGGACGCCCGCGCCCAGCTCCAGTGCGTCTGGTTCCGCGACGAACGTGTCCGCTCGCCGTTCCAGCCGCAGACCGGGCTGCAGGTGGTCGCCCACGGGCGCATCGACCTGTTCGAGCCCCAGGGAGCGCTCCAGCTGTACGTGGAGTCGCTCCAGCCGTCCGGGTTTGGCAACCTGGCGCTGCGTTTCGAGCAGACGAAGGCACGCCTGGCCGAGGAAGGGCTCTTCGACGCGACGCGCAAGCGAACGCTGCCGGAGCGGCCCCGGAGCATCGCCGTCATCACCTCCCCGACGGGCGCGGTCTGGCGTGACGTGTGCAATGTGCTGGCCCGTCGGTGGCCGTCCGCGCGGGTGCTCCTCGTCGCGTGCAAGGTGCAGGGGGATGGCGCACCGGCGAGCATCGTCGGGGCCTTCCGGCGCCTTGAACGCTGGATGGCCGATGAGCACGAGGCTGGCCGCGCCGGCCACACGCCCCAGGTCACCATCCTCGCCCGTGGCGGCGGGTCGCTGGAGGACCTGTGGTCGTTCAACGACGAGCGTGTCGTGCGGGCCGTGGTCGCGCACCCGGTCCCCGTCGTCTGCGGGGTGGGCCACGAGGTGGACGTGACGCTGGCCGACTTCGCCGCCGACGTCCGCGCGCCCACGCCGTCCGCCGCCGCGGAGCTCGTGGTGCCGGACCGGCTGGAGGTCATCGGAACGGTGCGCCAGCTGGGCCGGAGAGGGGAGAGTGCGGCCGTCCGGGGCCTCGTGACAGCACGTCGAGACCTGGACGCCGAGCGCCGGGCCCTTGCCCGCCTGGAGCCCGGTGCCCAGCTGGCCGCGTCCCGGGAACGCGCCGGGCTGCTGCTCGACCGCGCAGCGCGGGCGGTGGGCGCTCGGCTGGACGGCGCAGCCCGGGCCGGAGAGCGCTCGGCGGCACGACTGGCGCCCGTCCTGCCACGACGGCTGGCCTCGGAACAGGCCCGGATGGATGCGCTGGGAGCACGGTTCCCGCGCCTGGTCGACGCTCGCCTGCGTGGTGCGTCCGCCGGCCTGGCCGCGGCCGGTGCATCGCTGGTCGCGCTGGGCCCGCAGGCGACGCTCTCGCGTGGGTACGCGATTGTCAGGCGGGGGACGGACGGGGTGATCCTGCGGGATCCCGCGGGCGCGCCAGCCGGCACCGGCCTGCGGCTCACCCTGGCCGGCGGATCCCTGGCTGCGACCAGTGATGGGCCCGCCGCCGAGCCTGGCCCGTGACCGACCTGGCCATCTTCGTGGGGATCGCGGGCCTCGTGGTCGTCGTGGGGATCGTGGTGGGTATGATCGTGGCCGGCCGCATCGACCGGATCATGTCCCCGGCGCAGAGGCCGCCTGCGACGGGCGATCTCCCGGCCGTGAAGCCCCAGGCAATCCCGGAACCCACACCCGAGCAGGAGCAGCAGCAGTGACCGAGCTCACCGGACCGGAGGCGACCATCGACGTCGAGGCGCTCGCGTACGACGATGCGTTCGCGGAGCTCCAGTTGGTCGTGGCCGCCCTCGAGACCGGCGGCCAGTCGCTCGAGGCCACCATCGCGCTCTACGAGCGGGCCGTTGCCCTCCAGCGCCGGTGCGAGCGCCTGCTGGCCGAGGCGGAGCTCCGGGTACAGCAGCTGATGGCCAGGCCGGGCGGCGCCGCAGTCGCCGTGGACGTCAGGCCGGAGGACGCGGAGGACGCCCAGGAATGACGTCCGGCCGCCCTGGAGCATCGATCCTGCTACTATCCGATATCACATTATCCGGCCACCATCCGGTCGGACCGGGGCACCGGCGGCTCACCGGTGGCCAGCGGGCCGACGCATCACCCAGGGGCACGCCCGGCCGTCCCAGCCGGCACGCCATGCCGAGCACCAGGAGCCGAGCCCGTGCCGATCCTTGACCGTCTCCAGGACCCCGCAGAGCTCCGCGGCCTCACGGAGCCCGAGCTGGACCAGCTTGCGGCGGAGATCCGGGAGACGATCATCCGCACCGTGGCCGCCACGGGTGGCCACCTCGGCTCCTCGCTGGGTGTCGTCGAGGTCACGCTGGCCCTGCACCGGCTGCTCGAGTCGCCGCGTGACAGGATCGTGTGGGACACGGGCCACCAGGCCTACGCGCACAAGCTGCTGACGGGGCGCCTGGATCGCTTCGACACCCTGCGCCAGATCGACGGCATCGGGGGTTTCCCGCGCCGGTCCGAGTCCCCGCACGACGTGTTCGACGGGGGTCACGCGGGCACAGGGCTGTCCATCGCCCAGGGTCTCGCCACCGCCCGAGACCTGCGCCACTCGATGGAGCGGATCGCGATCGTCGTGGGCGATGCGGCGCTGCTGTCGGGTCTCTCGCTCGAGGCGCTCAACGACATCGGCCACCGCCAGACGCAGTTGCTGATCGTGCTCAACGACAACGAGATGTCGATCAGCCCGTCGGTGGGGGCGATCTCCAAGTACCTGTCCGAGATCAAGCTGTCTCAGGCATGGCAGCAGGGCAAGGGTGCCTGGGACACGGCGACCGAGCACGTCCCGGTGGTCGGGCCAAGGTTGCTCGAGATAAGCCGGCGGTTCCGCCAGTCGGTCGTCTCGTTCGCGCAGCCCGGCCAGCTCTTCGAGGACCTCGGGATCACCTATATCGGCGTCATGCCCGGCCACGATCGGCCTGCCCTCGAGGAGACATTCCGCCGGGCCCTGGCGCTCAACGGGCCGGTGATCGTGCACGTCCGCACCCAGAAGGGAAAGGGATACCAGCCGGCGGAGGCAGACCAGATCTCGTTCCACGGTGCCGCACTGCCGCCGATGACGCTCGCGCCGAAGGCCGACGCGCACGACCGCATCGCCGGCACCAGGGCAAACGGCGAGGGAATGGCATCCTCGGCGGCGGGCGGCTCGTCGGTCACGCAGTCCCGAGAGGCCGATGAGGGCGCCCCGCCGTCGGCTTCTGTCATGGCCGACCGACGGACACACGAGACGCCGGAGCGCGCGGCCGAGGGCGAGGCGGCGGCACCGGCACCGTCCACCTCGGGCGGCGATCCCCAGAACTCCCGGCGGCAGCCCAACTACACCGCGTACTTCGCCGAGGAGCTGGTCGCCCTGGCGGCGCAGGACAGGCGCATCGTGGGAATCACTGCGGGGATGCCTACCGGGACCGGCATGTCGAAGCTCCAGGCGGCGTTCCCGGAACGGTTCATCGATGTCGGCATCGCGGAGCAGCACGCGGTCACGCTTGCGACCGGGCTGGCCCTCGCCGGCATGCGCCCCGTGGTCGCGCTGTACTCGACGTTCCTGCAGCGGGCCTTCGACCAGACCGTCCACGACGTCTGCCAGAACGACGCACCCGTGCTGCTCGCCGTGGACCGGGCGGGCCTCGTTGGCGAGGATGGCACCAGTCACCAGGGGATGTTCACGATTCCGGCCCAGCGCATGCTGCCCAACCTGGTGATCGCGAGCCCTCGCGACGAGCAGGAGCTGCGCTCCATGGTCCGGACCGCCCTGGCCCAGGATCATCCGTTCGCGCTGCACTACCCCCGCGATACCGGGTTCGGCGTGCCGGTGCGTGAGCCAGAAGTCCTGCCCGTCGGCCGCGGTGAGACCCTGCGCGAGGGGCAGGACCTGCTGTTTGTCACCTTTGGCCCGATCACGGCCAGGGCCCTCGACGTCGCCGACGCGCTGGAGGCACGCGGCTGGTCGGTTGGGGTGGTCAACGCCCGGTACGCCAAACCGCTCGACCGCCAGCTGATCCTCGACAGCGCGCGTGGCAAGCACCTGGTGGCCACCTTCGAGGAGAGCGTCGTGACGGGCGGCTTCGGAGCGGGCGTGCTCGAGGCGCTGGAGGAGGCCCGCATCGTCGATCCCGCCCTTCGAAGCGTCCCAGTCCGCATTCTCGGGATCCCGGGCGACCGGTTCGTGGACCACGGGTCGGTCACGGACCTCCGGCGGCGGCTCCGGCTCGACGTGCCGGGGCTCACCGCCCAGGTCGGGGAGACGCTCGAGATGCTGGGGCTCCACGCCCCAGTCGCCGCTGGCTGAAGAGGTCGGGGCACCCGATCCACGCCCGCCTGTGGCAGGATCCGCAATGATGAGCGGTCCAACCGTCACCCGGCAGCGCGAGGTGGTCCTCCTTGACCACCCGGAGATCGATCCGGTCCTTGCCCGGCGCTGGGTGGTGGTGGTCTGGAACGACCCCGTCAACCTCATGACGTACGTCACCTACGTGTTTCGCAAGCTGTTCGGGTACAGCCAGGCCCGGGCCACGACCCTGATGCTGCAGGTGCACCACGAGGGCCGCGCCGTGGTCTCGGGCGGCACGCAGGAACGGTGTGAGCACGACGCATCCCGCCTGCACGCCCACGGGCTGTGGGCGACGATCCAGCAGGACTGATCCACCGTGAGCGATCCGCTGGCGCCTGTCGCGCGGAGCGGTCCCGACCGGTTCCGGTTGCACCTCGACGCCCAGGAGCGCGAGGTGATCGCGTCGCTTGCCCGGGAGCTCCGGATGGCGCTGGACGATCCGGCGACGGGCGGGCCCGCCGATGGCCTCGAGCGCCTCTACCCGGCGGCCTTCCCGGACGATCCGGAGCGGGAGGCGGCGTATGCGGACCTCGTGCGGGCCGGGCTCGAGGATGGACGCCGGAGTCGGCTCGAGCTCGTCGAGGGGACGGTCGATGCCGTCGATCTGGACGGGGAGCAGGCGGCGGCGTGGCTGGGTGCCTGCAACGACCTCCGACTTGTTCTCGGGACCAGCCTGGGCGCGACCGACGACGATGCCGAGACACCTGTCCGACGCGACGACCCGGAGGCGACGCGGCGCGTCGTGTATGCCTACCTGGGCTGGGTCGTCGGGGCGTTCGTGGACGCCCTGGCCGCGGAGCTGCCGCAAGATGCGGACGATGGGGAGGGGCCCGGGTTCTCAGCGTGAGAGCCTGTCGCGGCTTGAGCATGGCGCCACAACCATGAGCTGGATGGGCAGACTGATGATCCTCCCCAGGATCCGGGATCCGCGGTTCATCACCGAGCGCCGTGGTGGGACCCTCCAGGACGACGATCACCGCCTTCTCGCGATGTGGGCGGCCGACTGCGCGGAGCACGCCCTCCATCACTTCGAGCGGGCACGGCCCGACGACGACCGGCCACGACGGGCGATCGACCTCGGGCGGGCATGGGCGCGGGGCGAGGTCACGTGGTGGGAGGCCCGCACGGCGGGCGGCCACGCGAATGCCGCTGCCAGGGACCTGGATGGGGCGGCCCGGCATGCTGCATACGCTGGCGGCCAGGCCGCGGCGGTGGGTCACGTGGCGGCCCACGAGCTCGGGGCGGCGGCGTATGGGATCAGGGCGGCGCGGGCGGCGGCAGCTGAGGGCGAGGGCGAGTCGGCAGGCCGCCTGGAGTGCCGGTGGCAGCGTGGCCGACTCCCTCGCGAGATCCGGGAGCTGGTGCTCGACGACCAGCGGCTGCGCAACGAGCTGTGCTGGTTTGCGTTCGACCCAACGGCAAGCCCCGGTTGAGGCGGCTGTGCCACGATAGGGGCCATGCCGGCAGCCACCGCGAAACGCATCCGCCTCGACCAGCTCCTCGTGGACCGTGGCCTGGCACCCACACGCTCCCGGGCACAGGCCGTCCTGCTCGCGGGGAGGGTCCGGGTCGGGGAGGGCGACGCGGCTCGGCATGACCTCAAGGCCGGCGACCTGGTGGACCGGCTGGCGATCGTCGCCGTGGCCGGCGGTCGGGACTGGGTCAGCCGGGGTGCCCACAAGCTGCTGGCCGCGCTCGACGCCTTCGAGATCGACCCGGCGGGCCTCGTGGCGATCGACGTCGGGGCTTCGACGGGTGGCTTCACCGACGTGCTGCTGGCGCGCCGCGCGGAGCGGGTCTACGCGGTGGATGTCGGCTACGGACAGCTCGCCGAAAAGCTGCGCCGTGACCCGCGGGTCGTGTCCATGGAGCGGCTCAATGCACGCTCGCTCACGCCGGACACCCTGCCGGAGCCCGCGGACCTCGCCGTGATCGACGTCGCCTTCATCTCCATCTCGCTCATCCTCGGGCCGGTGCAGTCCGTGTTCCGTGGACGGCCCGCGTCCATCATCGCGCTCGTCAAGCCCCAGTTCGAGGCGGGAAGGGCCGACGCGAAGGGGGGCGTGGTGCGCGATCGATCGGTCCACCTGCGGGTCCTGCGCGACGCCACGGCCACCGCGCGAAGGCTGGATCTCGGAACCCGGGACGTGATCGCCTCGCCGATCCTGGGCCCGGAGGGCAACCGGGAGTTCCTCGCCTGGTTCGGGTCGGGGCCGTCCTGCGCGGAGCTGGAGCAGCGGATCGAGGCCGCGGTCGCGGCCGCCTGGGAGGATGCCTCGTGACGCTCACTCGGGTCGGGTTCGCCTACAACCCCACGATCGAGGAGGCCGGCGAGCTCCGAGAGCGGGCCGCAGGCTGGTGCCACATGCGCGGCGTGGAGCATTGGGCGGCGCCGGCCGGCGAGACGGCGGAGCTCATCGCCGGGCTGCCGGGGACCGACGTCCTCGTCGTGCTGGGCGGGGACGGGACATTCCTGCGGGCCGCCCAGGCCGTGGCCGAGGTGGACGTCCCGCTGCTGGGCGTGAACCTGGGCAAGGTCGGCTTCCTGTCCAAGGCGGAGGCCCACGGACTGGAGCCGGTGCTGGAGCAGCTTCGGGCCGGCACGTTCACCGTCCGCGATCGCATGGGGCTCGCCGGCGCCATCAGCCCTGCGGGCCGGCCGGGGCCGGCGACCTTCACCGCGCTCAACGACATCGTGATCGCCCGGGGCTCGCTGGCGCGCGTCGTCCGCCTCGACGTCACGATCGACGAGTCGCACCTCGCCACGTTCGTGGCTGACGGCCTCGTGGTCGCCAGCGCCACCGGGTCGACGGGCTACTCGTTCTCGGCCGGCGGCCCGATCCTCGATCCGCAGAGCCGGAACCTCGTCGTGACCCCCATCGCCGGGTACCTCTCGGCGATCCGTTCGATCGTGGTCTCCACCAACCAGGTGGTCCGCTGCCGCGTGCTGGACGCGCACGAGGCCCTGGTGTCCATCGACGGGCGCGAGGACCACCGGATCGAGGTGGGGGACGTCGTGGAGATCCGGGCCCTGGGGCGCCCGATCCGGTTCGTCGAGCCAGACGGCGCCATGCCCTTCTGGGACCTGCTGCGCACGAAGGTGGAGCTGCTGCCCTCCTGATGACGGCGAGCGAGACGGATCCCCGGCGCCCCGGCCGGCTCCTGGAGCTGGCGGTCAGCGACCTCGCGCTCATCGACCGCCTGCGGCTGCAGCTCGAGGCAGGGTTCAACGCGCTCACCGGGGAGACCGGGGCCGGCAAGAGCCTGCTGATCGACGCGCTGGGCCTGGCGACTGGCGCCCGCGCGGACACGAGCCTGGTGCGCCACGGCGCAGACACCGCCCGGGTGGAGGCGCTGTTCGATCGGGTGCCGGAGCCACTGATCGCGGTCCGGGAGATCAGCACGGGTGGTCGCTCCACGGCGCGCCTCGACGATGAGACCGTGACGGCCGGACGGCTGGCGGCCGCAACGGGCGGCCTGGTCGAGATCCACGGCCAGCACGATCAGCAGCGACTCCTGGACGAGGACTGGCAGCGAGACCTGCTCGACGCCTTCGGTGGCCACGGGGAGGCGAGGGCGGTCGTGGCCGCGGCCGTGGACCGCTGGCGGGCAAACAGCTCGGCGCTCGCGGAGCTCTCGATGGATCCGCGCGAGGTGCTCCGTCGGCTGGAGATCGTGGAGCACGAGGCTGCCGAGGTCGCCGCCGCGGGGTTGCGTGCGGGCGAGGCGGACGAGATCACGCGCCTGCTTGCGGCGGCCCAGCACAGCGAGACCATCGCCTCCGGAGCCGCCACGGTCCGCGAAACCCTGCTGGGCGAGGGAGACGGGGCCCGGGAGCGCGTGGCCCAGGCCGAGCGGGAGTTGCGGACCCTGGCCCGCCTCGACGATCGGTGGGGGCCCCTGGCGGACCGTCTGTCCGGGCTGGAGGCGGAGCTCGAGGACGTGGCCGCCGAGGTCCGCGACCTGGCCGGCACCGTGGATCACGACCCGGCGAGACTGGCCGGCCTCGAAGACCGCCTGGGCGAGATCCACCGGCTCCTGCGGCGCTACGGTGACGACGAGGCGCTCGTGCTCGCCCACGGGGAACGGGCACAGGCGGAGGCCGACCGCCTCCGGGGGCTCGAGGACGAGCGGATGCAGCGGGCGCGGGAGGATGCGCGGCTGCTGCTCGAGACCGCCGATGCTGCCGCATCGCTGTCCATCCTGAGGACGCGCACGGCAGAAGCGCTCGGCCACGCCGTGTCGGCGGTCCTGGCGGAGCTCGGGTTCCCGGCCGAGGCGTTCTCCGTCGCGATGGGCCGGCGGCCGGCCGCCCGCGACGATCCGGCGGTCGAGGTGGACGGCGACGCGGTCGCCTTCGACGCCAGCGGGATCGACACCGTGGTGTTCACCTTCCGGCCGAACCCGGGCGAGCCGGCGAGACCCATGGCACGGATCGCGTCGGGAGGGGAGCTGTCGCGGGTCGCACTCGCCGTCAAGCAGGTCCTGGCGGACGTGGACGCGACGCCGACGCTCGTGTTCGACGAGATCGACACCGGGATCGGGGGCCGTAGCGCGGACCCGGTCGGCCGCAGCCTGTGGACGCTCGCCCGCGACCACCAGGTCCTGTGCGTGACCCACCTGCCGCAGATCGCCGCCTACGCCGACGCCCACTTCCGGATCGTCAAGCGCGAACGGGCCGGCCGCACCGTGACCGAGATCACGCGGCTCACCCGCGAGGAACGGGTCGTCGAGCTTGCGCAGATGATCGGCGGGCCAACGGGCGGCGAGTCCGCGGTCCTCTCGGCCCGCGAGCTGCTGGACCGCGCGGAGGCGTGGCGCGCCGGACGCCCCGTCGCCGCCGGCGCCTGACCCGGCGGGCCTGCCGTTGACCCCCGACCTCGAGCGGGCCATCGAGGACTTCCTGGCCTACCTGCGGGTCGAGCGCGGTCTCGCAGACGCCACGCTGCGGGCCTATCGATCCGACCTCACCGACTTTGCGATGAGCCGAGGGGCCGCGCGGGATTGGGCCGCCGGACCGGAGGTCGCGCACCGCTATCTCGCCGCGCGGGCGCGCCGTGGTCGCCCCAACGACCCGGGCCTTGCCCCGACCAGCCTGCGCCGGAGGACGGCCGCGATCCGGGGCTTCTACCGGTTCGCGTTCGGAGACGGGCTGATCGAGGTGGACGTGGCACCGCACCTTGACCTGCCGCGCCAGGGACGCCTGTTGCCCGAGACGCTGACCATCGACGAGGTCGACCGGCTCCTCGAGGCTGCCGGTGGCATCCCGGGCCCGCCAGGCGGACGTGGACGGCGCAGGCGGCCCACCGACGCCCAAGGGGTGGCCCTCCGAAACCGGGCGCTGCTGGAGCTGCTGTATGCCGCCGGGCTGCGGGTGTCCGAGGCCCTCGGCCTCGATCGCGAGCACGTGACCTCGGAGTCGGCGTACGTGCGAGTCATCGGCAAGGGGGATCGGGAACGCGTCGTGCCGGTGGGCGAGGTCGCCCTGGGCTGGCTGGACCGGTACCTTGCATGGCCCCGGGCGGCCTGGCTGTCCGCCGCGGGCGAGGGCGACGGACCGGGGACGCCCCTGTTCGTGACGCGCAGCGGCCGGCGGCTTGGCCGCCAGGCGGCCTGGGCGGCCGTCAAGGGCGCAGCGGACGCCGCGGACCTCGGCGATCGCGTCTCGCCCCACACCCTGCGCCACTCCTTTGCGACGCACCTGCTCGAGGGCGGGGCGGACCTGCGGGTCGTGCAGGAGTTGCTCGGCCATGCCAGCATTGCCACGACCCAGCTCTACACCCATGTCACCGGAGAGCGGATCCGGGAGGTCTACACCCGCGCGCATCCGCGGGCCTGAGGGAAGACGAGGCGCACCGTGGGCTACTCCGAGTCGCTGCTCGCCAATGGCGAACGCATCGTGCGCATCGCGCACCAGCACTGGTTCATTCTCGTGTGGCGGGCGCGCTGGGCTGCCCTCGGGCTGGTCATTGCGGCGCTGCTCACGGCCTTCCGGGTCATCAATCCGGACGCCAGCGGGCTGCTGTGGGACCTCCTCGGCTGGGCGGCCTTGATCCTCGTCGTCATCGGCATCGTCGGCGTCGCCTGGGGCGCACTCACCTATCGGAGCGAGGAGTACGTGATCTCCACCCGGCGGATCATCCACACCCAGGGCGTCATCAACAAGAAGGCGACTGATTCGTCGCTCGAGAAGATCAACGACGCCGTGCTCGTGGAGTCGATCTTCGGGCGCATCTTCGGCTTCGGCAACCTGGAGGTCCTGACCGCGTCCGAGGCCGGCATCGAGCACCTCCAGATGCTGCGCGACGCCAAGGAGTTCAAGAAGGCGATGCTCGAGGCCAAGCACGAGCTGGAGCTGGAGCTGAACCGGGCCACCATGCCTCCCGTCCGTGCCGCAGCCGCGGCCCCGGTCGCGGAGACCGCCGCTCCGCCCGCCGCACCGGCTGCCGTCTCCCCACCGGAGGCAGCGGCACCCACGCCTGAGATCGACACCGCCGAAGAGGTCGCGGACGCCCTCAAGGGCCTGGGAGACCTCCGGGACCGCGGGATCATCACCCAGGCCGAGTTCGAGACGAAGAAGACGGAGCTGCTCGGGCGGCTCTAGCGAGGAAGCCGGGTAGGATACGCGGGACCCCCAGACCCGTCACGAGGACCGCGTGAACGACATCATCCTCAACCTCGTAATGATCGCGATCTTCCTCGGGATCGCGTTTCCCGTGCACGAGTTCTCGCACGCTGCCGTCGCCTACATGCGTGGCGACGCAACGGCCAAGCTGTTCGGGCGGATGACGCTCAACCCGATCGTCCACTTCGACCCGGTGGGCGGCATGATGGTCGTGATCTCGATCTTCCTGGGCGGCTTCCTGATCGGCTGGGCAAAGCCGACGCCGGTCAACGTGGGCAACCTGCGCGATCGCAGGAACGACGAGATGCTCGTCGCCCTCGCGGGGCCGGCGTCCAACATGGTGATGGCCCTCCTGGGAGCCTTCGCAATCCGCATCCTGGTGGCCCTCCAGGTCGACGTCCCCGTCCTGTTTGCCCAGGGCCTGACGTACTTCCTGGTGTTCAACATCATGCTGGCCGTGTTCAACCTGATCCCGATCCCGCCGCTCGACGGTTCCACCCTGCTGTTCCGGTTCCTGCCCCCGGAGCGGGCCTGGCAGGTCCGGCCGTTCCTGGCCCAGTACGGGATCTTCCTGATCCTCGGCTTCGTGCTCCTTGCCGGCCGGGTGCTGTCCGGCTTCATCTGGAACATTGCGGTCTTCCTGGCCGGCGGGTAAGGCCCGCCAGCTGACGACGCACTTGCGGGCTCGCGTGACCCGGGAGGAGCGCCGCGTGCTGTCGGCGTGGGCCACGCCAGCCGAGCTCGCCCTGTTCGATGCCCAGCACGTCGCCGACCGCCGGCACGGACTGGACGTTGTCGCGTACCTGCGGAGAGCGGGCGTGACCGACCGCGACGTGCTCGCCGGAGGCCTGCTCCACGACTGCGCCAAGGGCGACACTGGCGCGGGGCCGCGCATCGCGTGGTCGCTCGGCGAGCGGGCGGGGGAGTGGATCCTCGCGCCCTTCCGCCTCGTGCCCGGCTGGGCGGCCGCGATCGACCGCCTTCGCAACCACGCCGAGGCCTCGGCCGTGCTGGTTGCCGCGGCGGGGCTGCCGGAACGCGTCGTCGCGCTGGTGCGCGACCAGGCAGATCCCGGCGACCCCGAATATGGCCGCGTGTTCCATGCCGCCGACGAGGCCTGCTGACATGACCTCCGTCGTCGCACCCGCCGTCGTGTTCGGTGAGGGCCGCCGCCCGGAGGCGGCCACGCACGTGAGCATGGAGGCCTTCGACGGCCCGCTGGCGATGCTCCTTTCCCTGATCGAGGCCCGCCAGCTGGACGTCCTCACGGTCCCGCTGGGTGCACTGGCGGATGCGTACCTGGATGCGCTGGCATCGCTGGACGACGACCGGATGGGCAACGTGTCCTCGTTCGTGGCCATCGCGAGCCAGCTGATCCTGATCAAGTCGCGGGCCATGCTCCCACGCCACCGGGTTGAGGGCGCGGTGCCGCTTGCCGACGAGGGCCCGGACCCGGAGGCCGAGCTTCGCGCCCGCCTGATCCTGTACCGCGCGTTCCGCGACGCTGGATCCCGGCTTCTCGCCGACGCCCGGGGACGGATGGGCCTGTGGCACCGGGAGCCCGCGGCCGCGCACGCCGCCGGCGTGGCGGGGGCTCGCCCGCCGGCTACCGAGCCGCTCCCTCCCGCACTGCTCGCCGGCGCACTCGAGAACCTCGTGACCGTGGTCCCGCCGCCCCCGCCACCGCCCGAGACGATCCGGCGCTCGATCACGCTCGGCCAGCGTGCCGGCGTCATCCGTCGGGCGCTGATGGGTGCCGACGTTGTCGTCCTCCAGGAGTTGCTAAAGGGGGTCCGGGACCGGGTCGTCGTGGCGATCACCTTTCTGGCGCTCCTCGAGCTCATGAAACGGCGCGAGATCGTCGTCCAGCAGGACGAGCCGTGGGGCCCGATCATGGTGCGGCGGACGACGCTGGAAGAACGGGCGGCTGCCGGTTCGATCGCCGACGTTGACGAGGGCGCACCCCTGGACGAGTCACTGGAGTCCTTCGCATGACTGAGCTGGACGTGGGAGATCCCGGGGCGGGTGGGGTCGACCCCGGGCCGTCCATACCTGAGGCGGCCGCCTTAGCTGAGCCGGCGGACGTCCTCGAATCCGGCGAGCCGACCGAGGCAGGCGTGCTGAGCGAGGCAGGGCTGGAGGCGCTCCTGTTCGTGGCGGAGCGGCCGCTCGCACGTGGCGAGATCGCCCGCCTGGCCGGCGTGACCCGGGAGACCGTGGACGAGCGGCTCGGCGATCTCGAGGTCGCGCTCGCCGATCGGGGCATCCGCCTGGTGCTGTCCGGCGACCGCGTGGAGCTCACGACCGCGCCTGACGCGGGCGCCCTGATCGCCCGCTACGTCGGGGCGGATGCGGTCCGTCTCTCCCCGGCGGCCCTGGAGACGCTGGCGATCGTCGCCTACCGCCAGCCGGTCACGAAGGCTGCAATCGAGCGCATCCGGGGCGTGGACTCCGACTACACGGTCCGGGCGCTGCTCCACCGGCGCCTGGTTGCGGAGCAGGGGCGCTCGGGGGCTCCCGGCCGTCCAATCCTCTACGGCACCGGGTTCGAGTTCCTCGAGCGCTTCGGCCTCACGAGCCTCGAGGAGCTGCCCGTCCTGGACCTCGACGTTGTGGCCCGGCTGGTGGACGGAGCCGGGGAGGGCAGTGACGACGGCGCCGCGGCCCCCGATCCGGTCCCTGGATCCTCGCCGACCGCGGACGCCTGATCAAGTGGTGGCCGAGCGAATCTCCAAGGTGCTGGCCGCGGCTGGCGTCGCCTCGAGGCGGGGCGCCGACGAGCTCGTGGCGGCCGGTCGGGTGACGGTTGATGGCCGCCCGGCGACCCTG
The DNA here is from genome assembly GCA_963788375.1 of uncultured Chloroflexia bacterium. Classification (GTDB taxonomy): domain Bacteria; phylum Chloroflexota; class Limnocylindria; order Limnocylindrales; family CSP1-4; genus CAIXZV01. The sequence goes on along the minus strand of CAWBGT010000001.1, from coordinate 557,906 downwards.
GGCGAGCGGGTCGATCCCGGGGCGCAGCAGATCGAGGTGGACGGCCAGCCACTGCGCGCCGCGCCCGCGTCCCACGTGTACCTGGCGCTCCACAAGCCCCCGGGAGTGGCATCCACGGTGAAGGACCGCCACGCGGCGAGGACCGTGGTCGACCTGATCCCCGCCGAGCTCTCACGGGGCGTCCGCCTGTACCCGGTGGGCAGGCTCGACCAGGATTCGGAGGGCCTCATCCTGCTCACCAACGACGGCGACTGGGCGGAGCACGTGCTCCACCCGCGCTACGGCGTGGAGCGGGAGTACGCGGTCGGCCTGGTCCGGCCGCTCACACGCGACCAGGCGGCGACCCTCGAGCGGGGCGTGGAGCTGACCGAGGGTGTCGCGACCGTCTCCCTGCTGCGGGGCCAGACGCACACCGAGGACCGCCGGCTCGCGGACATCCTGGAGCCGCCCCCCGAGGCCCGCCTGACATGGGTCCGGGTCACCATCCACCAGGGCTGGAAGCGGCAGCTGCGGCGCATGTTCGCGGAGGTCGGATCGCCGGTGCGGCGCCTGGTCCGCGTCCGGATCGGCACCCTTCGCCTGGACACGATGACGACAGGTGACGTCCGGTCACTCTCGGCCACCGAGGTCAGGCGCCTTGCCCGGACCGGGCGCGACTGACCGCGGGCGGCTATCCTCGGCGGGATGCCCGATGCCGCCAAAGCCAGCCACACCGCAACGCCCGATGCCGCCCCGAATCGCCGCCGGGTGATCGTCGCCCTCGATGGCCCCGCCTCGAGCGGCAAGAGCTCGGTCGGGGCGGCGGCCGCGGAACGGCTCGGCCTCCGCTTCGTGGACACCGGCCTTGTCTACCGCGCGATGACGGCCATGGCGCTCCGCGAGGGCGTTGCCCTCGACGACGCCGCGGCGCTCGTCCCGCTCGCGGCTCGGGTGAGCCTCCGCGACGACGGCAGCGGCCGCCTGACACGCGTCCTGCTCGACGGCGTGGATGCGACGGATTCGATCCGGAGCGACGCGGTCGACGGCGCCGTTTCCGTTGTGTCCCGGGTGCCCGAGGTCCGCTCGGCGCTGCTCGCGCGCCAGCGTGCGCTGGCCGTCGATGGTGGGATCGTCGTAGCCGGCCGCGACATCGGGACCGTGGTACTCCCCGACGCAGACCTGAAGCTGTTTCTCGACGCCTCGGTCGAGGAACGCGCCGCGCGCCGGATCGCCGAGCGCGGGCTGGATCCCGCCGGCGCGAAGGCGGACGTGGTGCGCGAGCAGCTGCAGACCCGCGACGCGCAGGACCGGACGCGCGCAGTCGCTCCGCTCGAGGCTGCCGCGGACGCCGTCCACATCGTGACCGACGGCACCACCTTCGAGCAGTCCGTGGATCTGGTGATCGCGGCCATTCGGGCCGCCGACGCAGCTGTCGCGGCCGCGGCGCCGGCCCCGGTGATCCGGTGAGCCGCACCTCGGTCCTCGAGGCCGCGGCGCGACTGGACAACGAGCGGACCGTCCTGACCCGCGGCGTGGCCATGGTCTCGCGCATCCTGGCCCGCTGTCTGGCGCGTGTCCGCGTGGAGGGCCTGGAGCACGTGCCCCGGACGGGTGCCGTGATCCTGGCCGTCAACCACATCTCGAACGCCGATCCGATCATGGCGGGCGCCTGGGTCAACGAGGCCATCGGTCGCCGCCGGATCCACTGGCTGGGCAAGAAGGAGCTGTTCGGCTGGCCCCTGTTCGGCTGGATGGCGGCGCATGGCGGCGTCCATCCCGTGGACCGTGGCGCCGCGGACGTGGAAGCCTTCCGCCTGGCGACGCGGATCCTCGAGGCGGGCTACGTCCTGCTGGTGTTCCCGGAGGGGACCCGCAGCCCCACGGGCGAGCTCCAGGAAGCGAAGGACGGCCTGGCCATGCTGGCGATCCGGACGGGCGCCCAGATCGTGCCGATCGGCGTCAACAACACCGACATGGTCTGGAAGAAGGGCCAGAAGCTGCCGTCGCCGTTCCCTCGGCGGACCGTGACCGTGCGCGTCGGGGAGCCCTTCCGGGTGGCCGACGTGGTGCCGGCCGACGCGGACCGCCGCACGGCGAAGGCCCTCGCCACGACGGCCATCATGGGCCGGATCGCGGAGCTTCTCGATCCCCGCCATCGCGGCGTCTACGCCGGCGTCATCCGCAGGGACGGCTCTCCCGAACCCTGAGCAGGGTCCGTGACGGGCGGCGCATTCGCGTGACGTGTGCGAACATCCGACGGCTATGGGTATGGTCCAGGAAGTCCGAATCGCCAATCGAACCGGCTTCTGCTACGGCGTCCGCGAGGCCATCGACAAGGCCAAGGAGTCGGCGGCGGAGGGCAAGTCCACCCATACCCTCGGCCAGGTCGTCCACAACGAGGGCGTGATCCGCGATCTCGCCGGCTTCGGCGTCCGCAGCGTCGACACGCTCGATGACGTGGATCACGGGGCGGCGGTGGTCATCCGGGCCCATGGGGCGACGCCGGAGATCTTCGATCGCGCCGAGTCGCGCGGCCTGGACGTCATCGACGGCACCTGCACCTGGGTGATCCAGGAGCAGCGCCAGCTCCAGGGTCTCGTGGACGAGGGCTACACCATCGTGCTGCTTGGCACGCCCCGGCACCCCGAGGTGGTGGGCTTGCTGGGCTTCGCCCCGGACGCGATCGTGGTCGACGAGGAGGAGGACTGGGTCCGCATCCCGCGCCGCAAGCGGATGGCCCTGATCACCCAGTCGACCCAGCCGCCCTGGAAGTTCGAGAAGCTCGCGGCGTACATGGTCGGGCGCGCCCACGAGCTCAAGATCATCAACTCCGTCTGCCCCGTCACCATCCGACGCCAGGAGGACACGCTCGAGACTGCCCGTGGCGTCGACGTGATGGTGGTGGTCGGCGGGCGGCACTCCGCGAACACCAAGGAGCTCACCCGGCTGTGCCACATCGCCGGCAAGCCGGCCATCCAGGTCGAGAACGCGCGCGACATTGACGACCCCGAACCCTTCGAGAACGCGCGGATCGTGGGCGTGACCGGTGGGACGTCCACGCCCGTGGAGGATCTGCGGGACGTGGCCGAACAGATCTTCGCGATCGCCGGCTCCGACGAGCAGCGTGCCCGGGCGGCGGAGCTTGCGACGGAGGCGCTGCGCGCCGTGGCGACCCCGGCCGGCCGGACCACCTCGCTGCCCAGGCTGAGCGTTCCCGCCGGCACGGCGTCCTGATCGTGGCCTCCCGCTCCGCCGGCCTCCCGGTCGTCGCGTTCGTGGGCCGGCCCAACGTGGGCAAGAGCACCCTGTTCAACCGCGTCGTGGGCGATGCCCGGGCCGCCATCGTCGAGGATCGTGCCCGCACGACTCGCGACCGACTCTACGGCGACGCCGAGTGGAACGGCCGCCGGTTCGTCGTGGTGGACACCGGTGGCCTCGAGATCGCCCCCGGTGACCCCATCGAGGAGCAGGTCCAGGTCCAGGCCCGCCTGGCGATCAACGAGGCGGACGTCATCGTGTTCATGGTGGATGCCATCACGGGCCCCACCCCGGCGGACCAGGACGCCGCCGAGCTGCTGCGCCGCACGACGAAGCCGGTGCTGGTCGCCGCGAACAAGGCCGACAACGAGCGCCGCGAGCTGGATGCCACCGAGTTCTTCGCGTTCGGCTGGGAGGACACCTTCGCCGTCTCCGCCAGCCACGGGCGCGGCGTGGCCGACCTGCTCGACGCCGTGGTCTGGGCCATGCCGCCCGAGAGCGAGCGGGAGATCGCCCGCAAGGCCCGGGAGGAGGAGGCCGAGGCCTGGGCCAGGGAGATGGCTCGCGCCCGTCCGACGCCGTACGTGGTGGGAGATGCCGCAAATGCCGCGGATGACGAGGACGAGGATGCCGGCGCGGTCGGCGACCCCGCGTCCACCGACGAGCCGGGCTCGATGGAGGACGTCTCTGCGCGCTGGGACGCGGCAATGGCGGCCGAGGACGATGAGCCGCCGGCGATCGCGTTCGTCGGGCGCCCGAACGTCGGCAAGTCCAGTCTGCTAAACGCGCTGCTGGGCGACAACCGGATGATCGTGTCGGACATTCCGGGCACCACGCGGGACGCCATCGACACCACCGTCCCGTGGGGCCGCAGCGAGATCGTCCTGATCGACACGGCCGGGATCAAGCGCCGTGGAAAGGTGGCCTCCGGCCCGGCCGCCGAGAAGTACTCCACCATGCGGGCGCTCAAGGCGATCTCCCGGGCCGACGTCGCGGTCCTGCTGCTCGATGCCCACGATGGTCTCACCGCACAGGACGCCCACGTCGCCGGGTACGTGATCGAGGAGGGCAAGGGCCTGATCATCGCGGTCAACAAGTGGGACATCGTCGAGGACAAGACGCACAAGACCTTCGACGAGTTCGCCGCCCGGCTGCGGCGCGAGCTCGCCTTCATCGACTACGCGCCCATCGTGTCCATCAGCGCCAAGACCGGGCAACGCGTGGAACGCATCCTCGAGCTCGCTGTGGATGTGTGGGGAGAGCGCCGGCGGCGGATCTCCACGGGTGAGCTCAACCGCCTCGTCTCCACGGCCGTGGAGCGGACGCCCCCGGCGGTGGTCCACGGACGCCGGGCGAAGATCCGGTACGTGACCCAGGCCGGGGTGGCGCCGCCGACGTTCGTGTTCTTCACCACGGACCCGGCCTCGATCCACTTCTCGTATCGGCGCTTCCTCGAGAACCGGCTGCGCGAGGCCTACGGCTTCGATGGGACACCGATCCGCCTCGTGTTCCGCGAGCAGATCCGGGTCAAGCTGGCCCGTGGCCGCAAGGCCTCCAAGGGCAAGCGCGGCTGACCTTCCCGGCGCTCCGGGTCGGCGGCGGCGCGACTGCCGACCGGTCTGCCTGAGTCGGCTCTCCCCGGCGGTGGTTCTGAGTTGTGGGCCCGAGTCGGCTCTGACTCAGGGCGATGACTCGCGAGCGTGGGTCACGCCCCATGCTCACGTTCCGGCGGGTGACTTCCTCGTGGAGGTGCCGTCCCTGAACCTCACGCGCATCAGCAGCCGCAAGGAAGGCCCGGCCCGCCGAACCGCTCGGGGAGCGTCGGCGCCACGGCCCGACCCCTGCCGTGCCCAGCGCCCCGCGACGTCCCGGGACCGATGGACGGCGGATGGTAGACTCGTCGCCCTCGGGGCGTGGCGCAGCCTGGTAGCGCACCTGAATGGGGTTCAGGAGGTCGAGCGTTCGAATCGCTCCGCCCCGACCACTCTCCTGCACGATACGACCCTCGGAGGCGACTCCGAGGGCCTCATTGTGGGGCATGCGGACTCGGGCGCCGGGTCAGGACGACGATCGCACCATCGAGTGCGCCCAGGGGTCGGGACTGCACGGAACACGTGGACAGGACGGGTCAGCCCGCCGCGGTCACGTCCCGACGTCCAGCTTCCGTCGGGGGCTGGAGGCGGCGAACAGCGCCGCTGATCCAATGGTCTCGATATCGACGTGCTCGAATGATGCTGCGAGAATCTCGCGAAGCCCGTCCTGGGTGTCGTCGAGGTTGTCGAAGCCGCCCTGGCGATTGAAGGCGCCGAGCATCCTCCGCGCTGACCAGTTGTGCCGTCCGGATCTGCCCAGGACCGTGGCGCCAAAGAGGACGCCCGTGGGTGCGAGGACCGCGGCGACGTTGGCGACTGCAACCGCTTTTCGCTCGAGTGGGCCCGGCAGGCAGTGGATCACCAGGTGCAGGGCGGCCGAATTGAACGTTCCTTCGATCGGCAGCGGCTTGAGGACGTCGGCCTCAACGGCGGTGATGTCGAGCGATTGGAGCCTGTTCGAGACGTGTGCCAGCACGTTCGTATTGGGGTCGAGGATCGTGACCCGGCTGCCAGCAGGAAGGCCGGAGTGCTCGATGAAGTAGCCCGTGCCGGGGCCAACGTCCAGGTGGCGGTCCCGGATATGCCGTCTGTACCGGTCGACGAGGGCGGACGTCGGGCAACGCCACACGAACCGCGCGATGGGTCCGAGCACCAGGGGGTCGTACAGCTTCAGCAGGGGGCGCGCGTAGTCCCGCTGCCCGGGGTACGCAGGATCGGTGCGATCCATCGTGGTCAGCGGCCTCCGATCGGACGCTTTGGTGGGCGGGCCGCTCGACCGGCGCCTCGGACGCGGTGGTGCCGCGCATACCGAGTCTCCCCGGGTGCCGTTCCGGGATCGTTACGAGGGCCAAGCGCGCAGACCACGTACCATCGCCCCCGATGCAGCCGCTGATCGTCGATGCCGAAGCCGCCAGTCGCTACGAAGCCACCGTGGACGGTGACCTCGCGGGCTTCATCGACTACATCGTGAAGCGTGGCCGGATCGCCCTGATCCACACGGAGGTGCTGCCCGGGCACGCGGGGCAGGGGATTGCCACGGCGCTCGTGCGGTTTGCGCTCGACGACGCCCGGCGACGCGGGCTGCCGGTCATCGCGTCGTGTCCGTACGTGAAGGCGTACGTCGAGCGCCATCCGGAGACGCACGACATCGTCGTGGGGATGCCACCGCCCTGACGCCCCCGGGCGGCGGACCGTGGGCCAGGGAAGCATCCCGAGGCACCCATGCAGGCCGGTGATGCCCCGCCCGGCCCGCGAGACACCCGCATCCTCCACCAGACGGCCGACTACGATCCGGGGACCGGCGCCCGGGACCGTTCTGTCGGCCAGGCGGCTCGCGCGCCACCCGCCAGGGGTTCACGCACGATGGACGAGCCAAAGATCCGCGCCAGGACCGCTATCCCAGACCAGGCCCGAGTGGTGATCGTGGGCGGCGGGGTGATCGGGGCGAGCATCGCCTACCACCTCGGCAAGCTGGGCTGGCGCGACGTGGTCCTGCTCGAGCGGCGAGAGCTGACCGCCGGAACCACGTGGCACGCGGCGGGCCTCATCACATCCGCCGGCATGGCCTCGGAGACGCTGCTCTGGATGGCCCGCTACACGCGTGACCTGTGCGTCTCGCTCGAGGCCGAGACGGGACAGGCAACGGGCTTCCGGCCGATCGGGCACATCCACCTGGCGACCACACCCCAGCGGCTCGAGACGCTCCGCCGCGAGGCGGCGTTCGTCCGCGGGTTTGGCGTGGTCAACGAGGAGATCTCCGCTGCCGAGTTCGCAGGCTTCTGGCCAGCCGCGAAGACCGACGACGTCCTGGCGGGCTTCTACGTCCCGGACGAGGGTCGCGCGAACCCCGCGGACCTCACCCAGGCCTTTGCCCGGGGCGCACGGATGAACGGCGCCCGGATCATCGAGGGCGTGACGGTCACCGGGATTGCACAGGCGAACGGGTACGTCACCGGTGTCGAGACGGACCAGGGCCCCATCAAGGCCGAGTTCGTGGTCAATGCGGCGGGCATGTGGGGCCGGGAGGTGGGGGCACTCGCCGGCGTGTCGGTGCCGCTCCAGGCCGCCGAGCACTACTACCTGATCACCGACACCGTTGACTGGGCACACCCCGACCTGCCGGTGGTCGAGGACCCCGACCTCTACGGGTACTACCGCGAGGAGGGTGGCGGCATCCTGGTCGGCATGTTCGAGCCGCAGGCGGCCGCGTGGTCGCTGGACAAGGTGCCCCCCGATGTCGCATTCGCCAGCCTCCAGCCGGACTGGGGCCGCGTGGGACCCTACATCGACGGCGCGATGGAGCGCTTCCCGTCATTGCGCGAGGCCGGGGTCAGGACCATGTTCTGCGGGCCCGAGAGCTTCACGCCGGACATGGCGCCCCAGCTTGGCGAGGCGCCGGAGCTGCGCAACTTCTTCGTGGCGGCGGGTCTCAACAGCCTGGGCATCCTGTATGCGGGTGGGGTGGGAAGCCTGACGGCGGCGTGGATCGCCGATGGCGTGCCGCCCGTGGACGTCAGCGGGCTGACGGTGGACCGCACGCAGCTGTACGAGACGAGCCGGCGCTTCCGCAAGGACCGCGCGGTCGAGCAGCTGGGCGCCGCGTTCGGCGATGCCGCGTTCCCCACCTGGCACCCGTGGTCTGCACGCAATGTCCGGCGGTCCGTCGTCCACGACCGGCTGGTGACGGACGGGGCGTCCTTCGCGGTCTCGTCGGGCTGGGAGTACCCGGAGTGGTTCGATTCCGACGGCGTCGCCCGCGACCTGCCGCAGGGCTGGGGCCGCAATGCCGGCTTCGACCTGCAGGCAGCCGAGCACCGCACCGTCCGCGAGGGGGTCGGCGTGCTCGACATGTCGATCATGGCCAAGTTCATGGTCCAGGGTCGCGACGCCGAGGCGGTGCTCAACCGAGTCTGCGCGAACGACGTGGCCGTGCCCGTCGGGCGGATCGTCTACACGCAGTGGCTCAACGAGGCGGGCGGGATCATCGCGGACCTCACGGTGACCCGACTCGCAGCCACGACGTTCCTCGTCGTCACCACGGACCTCATCCATCGCCGGATGGCGCCGTGGGTCGAGCGCCACGTCCGTGACGGCGAGTTCGTGACCGTCACCGACGTCACGGCGGGGACGACGCTGCTGACCGTCCAGGGGCCCCGCTCGCGGGAGCTGCTGGCGGGCCTGACCAGTGCCGACCTGTCCAACGACGCCTTCCCGTACATGACGGCCCGGGAGATCGACCTCCATTACGCCCGCGTCCTCGCGATGCGGGTCACCTATGTTGGCGAGCTGGGCTGGGAGCTCCATGTGCCGGCGGACCTCGCCCTCACGGTGTACGACGCGCTGCACGAGGCCGGCGAGGCCGTCGGGCTCCGGAACGTCGGCCTGGGCGCGATGGGCAGCCTGCGGCTCGAGAAGGCCTACCGCGACTTCGGGCTCGACATCGACAACACGGACACGCCGTTCGACGTTGGCCTCGGGTTTGCCGTGGCCATGGACAAGCCGGGCGGGTTCGTGGGCCGGGAGGCGCTGCTTCGGGCAAGGGAGGCCCGGGTGGGTCCGCCGGCGCGGCGCCTGGTCCAGGTGCTGCTGGAGGATCCGGAGCCGATCCTCTACCACGGGGAGCCAGTGCTGCGCGACGGACGCTGGTTTGGGCACGTCCGCTGGGGCGGCTATGGCCACACGCTGGGCGGGGCCGTAGGGCTCGCGATGGTCGAGGACGAGGCCGGACTCCCGGCCGAGGCCATCGATGACGGGCGGTTCGAGGTGGACGTGGCCGGGGTGCGCTACCCGGCTCGGGCGTCGGTCCGGCCGATGTACGATCCGGACAGGGTGCGCATCAAGGCCTGACGGGACATGCACAAGGGTCAGGTTGGCCGTTGGCCACTCGTCCGAGGCGCGGAGGATCCGCAATGACCTGGCAGCGATCCGAGGGCGACGGCGCCGACCGGCGGCCGGACGACGAGACTCGCGCGGACTGGGGCGGGCCGGGTCCCGATCCAGGTGTCGGTCCTGCGCCCGTGCCGCCGCCGCCTCCCGCCGGACCGCCGGGCGCACCGATCCCCGGTCAAACGATCGCTCAGCCCACCGCGTACGAGCCGCCTCGTGGGTACGGAGCGACCGGTGGGTACCCGGCTCCGGGTGGCGCCTGGGCGCCCCCGCCTGATCCCGGGGCCGGCTACGGGGTGCCCGGTGCTCCCGCGATCCGCTTTGCGGGGACGCTGCCGCGGGTGCTGGCCTGGTGGCTGGACGCCATCATCGTGGGCATCGGGGCAGGGATCGTGGCCGGGATCACCGGTGGCTTTGCCGGAGCGGCGACGGGCGACGCGACCATGGCGGCCGCCGTCACGACCGTCGTGTTCATGGGGCTGCAGCTGCTCTACTTCGTGGGCTTCTGGACCGGCACCGGCCGGGCGACCCCCGGCATGCGCCTGTTCAACCTCCAGGTCGGCAATGCCGCAGACGGCCGTACCCTGACCCGGAACCAGGCGGTCATCCGGTGGGCGGCGCTCGGGCTCCCACTCCAGGCGCTCGCCCTGCTCCCGCCACCGATCTCGAGCATCGGGGCGATCGCCGCCCTGTGGGAGCTGGTGCTGCTGGTGACCACGATCCTCAGCCCCACCAAGCAGGGCCTGCACGACCGCTGGGCGGGCTCCGCGATCGTCCAGCCGGTGGGACGCGAGGGGCCCGTGGTGGCCTGCCTGATCCTGGCCGTCCTGCTCCTCGTGATCCTCCCGATCTTCTCGATCGTGATGCTGATCGTCGTGGGCGCGCAGGTCTCCACCATCCTGTCCACGGTCGGCACATCGATCTGAGCGGGCGGTACCGCCGGTAGACTGGGGCGGTGACCGATAGCGACCTTGCCGCGCCACCCCACGCCCTGGATCCCCAGCAGATCGACGGCGTCCTGGATATGGATCCCGAGCGCTTCCGGGCGGCTGGGTACGCGATGGTGGACCGGATCGCGGACTACCTTGCGCAGGTAGAGTCGTTCGCGGTCCTGCCGGCGATCGAGCCCGGGTCCATCGGCCCGCAGCTGCCGGCCATGCCCCCGTCCTCGCCGGAGTCCATGGCGGCCATCCTGGCCGACGTGGACCGTCTTGTCGTGCCCAACGCCACGCACTGGCAGCACCCGGGCTTCTTCGCCTACTTCGCCACGTCCGCCTCGGGCCCAGGAATCCTGGGCGAGATGCTCACCGCTGCCCTGGGCCAGAACCCGATGCTGTGGCGGACCTCGCCGATCGGCACCGAGCTGGAGCAGGTGGTGGTGGGCTGGCTGCGCCGGGCGCTGGGCCTGCCCGACGCGTTCGACGGACTGCTCACGGACACGGCGAGCACGTCGACGCTGATCGCCCTGGCGGCTGCCCGGGAGGCGGCCGGGCTGGAGGCCGCCGCGAAGGGCCTGGCCGGCCGGGACGACGTCGCCCGCGTACGCGTGTACGCGTCGGCGGAGGCGCACAGCTCGATCGACAAGGCCTGCATGACCCTGGGCCTGGGGCGTGCGGCGCTGGTGAAGGTCGCCACCAATGATCGCTTCGAGATGGACCCGGAGGCGCTCGCGCTGGCGATCGCCGAGGACCGTGCGGCGGGCTACCGGCCGATCGCGATCGTGGCGACCATCGGGACGACGTCGTCAACGTCGGTGGACCCCGTTGCCGCCGTCGCCGACATCGCGGCGCGCGAGCGCCTCTGGCTCCACGTCGATGCCGCCTATGCCGGACCCGTCGCCCTCCTGCCGCAGCGGCGGGCGCCGTTCAGTGGCTGGGAGCGTGCGGATTCGATCGTCGTGAACCCGCACAAGTGGTTGTTCTCGCCGCTCGACGCCTCGCTGCTGCTCACGCGCCGGATGGACCAGCTGCGGGCGGCATTCAGCCTGGTGCCCGAGTACCTGCGCACCCTGGATCACTCGGGACCGGTCCTCGACTACAACGAGTTCCAGCCGCAGCTCGGCCGCCGGATGCGGGCGCTCAAGCTGTGGATGCTGATCCGGTGGTTCGGCGTCGAGGGGTTGCAGCGCCGGATCAGGTCCCACCTCGAACTCGCTGCCGGCTTCGCAGAGCGGGTGGATGCGGAGCGGGACTGGGAGCGCCTTGCCCCCGTGCCGTTCTCGACCGTCTGCTTCAGGTACCGCCCGGCCGCGCTGAGAGGTCGAGGGTCCGAGCCTGAGGTCCCGGCCCTCCTCGACGACCTCAACACGCGCCTGATGGACGCGGTCAATGCGACCGGCGAAGTATTCCTGTCCCACACCCGGCTCGACGGCCGGTTCACCATACGGCTGGCCATCGGCAATCTGCGGACGGAAGGCCGCCACGTCGACCGGGCGTGGGAGCTGTTGCGCCGGGAGGCCGACCGGCTGGCAACACGGGAGGCGAACGATGTCCAGGCCGGTTGAGGTCCTCTACTTCTACCGCACCCGGTGGGGTGCGCACGACGAGTTCGTCGCCCTGTTCCGCAAGAACCACTGGCCCATCCTTCGCGAGCAGTGGGCTGCTGGGCGCTACGTCAACGTCGAGCTGTTCACGTCCCGCTTCCACGGAGGTGGCGGCGCAGACTGGGACGTCCTGGTGTCGATCACCTACCGCGACTGGGCAGCAATCCAGGAGCACAGCGACGGCGAGATCGTGCGGCGGCTGTATCCGGACCAGGCGGCGTTCGCGGAGGAGGAGCGACGCCGGTTCACGCTCCTCGACGCGCACTGGGACGTGGTGCTGGAGCCTCAGGCTCTCGAGCGCTAGGGGAACCTCGGGCAGCGGCGCCCGGCGCGGAGCTCACCACACGTTCCCGGCACCCGGGGTGTAGCTCGCGCCGACCACGGTGTTCGCGATGATCGTGTCCGCGCGGATGACGCCCGAGGACTCGGTCATCGGTGCGTTGAGCGAGATCACTGCGCCGTTGATCGACGTCGCGCCCCCGGATGACGTCACAGCCCCGCTCGAGTCGCCGGCAGGCCCGGCTGGCTCGGGAGCAGTTGTGGGCGGCGACACGTCGATGCCGACCTCGCCGATCTCGACGTCACGCTGGACGACCGGCGCCACGAGCGATGCCACGGCCGCGTTGCCTGCCGACCGCTGGAGGGCGAGGAGGCCCATGCCACTCACCCGCCCGGCCAGCCGGGGCGTGTTGGCGGGATCGGCGGACCGGCCGGTCTCGGGACCCGATTGGCGGCGGGCGGGCTGGAGGCGGGTGTCCGGTAGCTCGGCGTGGTCGTGCGATGCCGTCATACAAGCGCTCCTGGTGCGGCGCTGGACAAGCCGATCGTACGCGGCAGGGCGGTCCCCGCGGATGCCCGGAGGTGCCGACCCGTTGCCCGATCGGGCGGCTCGACGGTCAGTGCGGCGGGCTCGCAGCGCCAGATCGCGGAGAAGGTTGCGCGCGCGGGCGGCCGGTCCGCGATAATGGCGGCCTGTCCCGCCCGCCTACCGGAGGCCGACGCGCCCGTGCCGCCCATCACCGAGCTCACCCGCATCGAGCCTGTCTACCTCGACCGCCTCGAGAAGCAGGGGGTCTTCACCACCGGGATCCTGCTCGAGGTCTCCGAGACCACGACCCGCCGCCAGTCACTCGCAGACCACGTGGGAGCGACGATCAACGATGTCGCGGCCTGGCGTGACGAAGCGCTGATGCTCAACCTCGCGGGCTTCGGACCGTCCGAGCACCAGCTCTTCATCCAGGCAGGGATCGAGGGCCTGCGGGGCCTGCTCGACGTGGAGCTCGCACCGTTCCGGGCGCGCGTCGCCGCAGCCGCAGGGGAGCTCGCGAGCGACCCGCCCCCGGACCTCATGATCGAGACCTGGTGGGAGCAGGCCCGCACGCTCGAGGACGCGTAGCGCACGCGACGTCAGGGCCCGCCCGGGGCCGGTGATGCCGCACCCGGTACCATCGGCGCCTGATGGACTCGATCCGCGGCGGCCTGTCCGCCCTCGTCACCGGTATCGCCGGCGCGCTCGTGCTCGTGGCCCTCGCGATCCTGCCGTTCCTCAGCCCCGCCTGGGTTGGCTTCGAGCAAGGACGTGCCCGGGCCGACGCGTGGACCGGCTTCACGCCGAATCAGTTGCAGGCCGTGACCGGTGCGATCCTCGCCGACCTGGTCGTCGGGCCGCCGGACTTCGACGTGATGGTGGACGGCAGCGCGGTCCTCAACGACCGGGAACGCGGCCACATGAGGGACGTCCGCAACGTGTTCGCCTCGTTCTTCGTGGTGGCCGCCGCGGCGGCCGTCGTGCTGGCCGTCCAGTTCGTGCTGGCCCGCGGTGTGGCGGCCCGGGCACGGCTGTGGCGCAGGCTTGCTCGGACCGGGATCCTGGTTGCCGCCGTGACCGTCGTCGGCGGGGTGCTCGGGATGCTGTTCTTCGATGCCGCCTTCGAGGTGTTCCATGAGCTGTTCTTCCCGGCGGGCAGCTATCTGTTCGATCCGCGCACGGAACGGCTCGTCCAGCTCTTCCCGCAGCAGTTCTGGGTGGAGTCCACGATCGGGGTGGGTGCCGTGATCATCGGGCTGTCGCTGGGCCTCGCGTGGGTTGCCCGCCGCCGCGCGGCGTTGCTGGTGGCGCGATGATCACCGGCCTGCCGATCGTCCGGCTGTTCGGGATCGAGATCCGCATCTCGTTTGCGTGGGCGGCCGTCCTGGCCGTCGTGTCCCTCATCGGCGTGCAGCAGGCGGCGGCGACGGCGCCGGGCCTGGCGGCGCCCGTGCACTGGCTCATCGGTGCCGTCGTCGCGCTGGCGTTCCTGGCCTCCGTCATCGCCCATGAGCTCGGCCATGCCCTCGTGGGCCGGGGCTGCGGCGTGGAGACCACGACCATCCAGCTTGGTTTCGTGGGTGGCCTGGCACCGCTGTCCATCGAGGCGTCCCGCGCCCGCGATGAGCTGGCGATCGCCATCGCTGGCCCGGCCACCTCGCTGGCCGTGGCGGGCCTGGCTCTGGCGAGCGGCGTCGCCGTCGGTGCCGCAGGCGGAGCTCTTGCCGCCATCGGCGGGGGCCTGCTGGTCGTGGGCGGGCTGAACCTCGTGCTCGCCGGCCTGAGCCTCCTGCCGGGCATGCCACTCGATGGCGGGCGTGTCGTGCGGGCACTGGCATGGGCGCAGACGGGCGACCGGTACCGGGCCGGCCGGATCACCGCGCTGGTCGGGCGGATCCTGGGCTGGACCACGGTGGGTGTCGGGCTTGCCCTGGCGTTCGTGGACCACGTGACCGAGGGGCTCCTGGTGCTCCTCTTCGGGTGGCTGCTGGCCACGGGCTCCCGCACTCTCGATCGCCGCCTGGGCCTGGAGGCACTGCTCGCCGGCAGCACCGTGGGCGAGGCCACCCGCCCGGACGTGCCCCGGGTTGCGCCCAACCTCACGATCGACACCTTCTCGGAGCGCTACGAGGGTGAGGACGCGGTTTCCAGCCTCCCCGTGGTGGAGGACGAGATCGTCCTGGGCGTCATTGGGGCCAAGCGACTCCAGCGCCTGGGCCGCCGCCGCTTTGCGGCGACGCGGGCCGAGGAGGTGATGGCGACGCCACCCACGGCGCCATTCCTCGTGCCGGCCGACAACCTGTGGTCGGCGGTTGACCTGATGAACCAGCGCGCGCTTGACGGTCTGGCCGTGGTCGTCGACGGGCGGCTCCAGGGGATGGTCACTCGGGAGTCGATCGGCGAGGTGATTCGTCACCGGATGGCGACGGCGACGCCCGCCGCCAAGCCGGGGAACGGGCGATGAGCGGGGAGTTGCTCAGCGTGGAGGCCGCCGTCGCGACGGTCCTCGCCGGCATCGAGGCGAGCCGCCTGGTCGAGGAGCTTGCACCCGAAGCCGCGCTGGGCCGGGTGCTCGCAGGAGACGTCATGGCCTCCACGTCGCTGCCGCCCTGGGACAACTCGGCCATGGACGGGTACGCGATCCGGGCGGCGGATGTGGTGCGCGCGCTGGAGTCGGCACCGGTTCGCCTGACGGTCGTGGGCGAGGTGCGTGCCGGCGCGGCACCGGACGTCCGGGTGCTCGGCGGCACCGCGGTGCGCATCGCCACCGGGGCGGTGATGCCGCCCGGTGCGGATGCTGTCGTCCCAGTCGAGCTGACGACGCCGCTCGACGTGACGGGCAACCCGGGCCCACGTGGCCGCGAGGCCGCTGGTCCGCTGCCGGCCGCCTGCCTGGTGCACGTCGGGGTAGAGCCAGGGAATGCCATCCGGAGGTCGGCCTCCGATGTCACGGCGGGCGAGGTGGTGGTGGAGGCTGGACGGCTCGTGACGCCCGCCGTGGTCGCGCTCGCCGCGGGTGCGGGCTGCGGGCTGGTGTCCGTCCGCGCCCGGCCGCGCGTCGCCGTTCTTGCGACCGGGGATGAGGTCCGGGCCCCCGGGGACGCGCTGGGGCCGGCGGGGATCCCCGATGCGAACGGGCCGGGCCTGCGAGCCCTCGTGCGCGAGGCCGGCGCGATCCCGGTCGATCTCGGGATCGCCACCGACCGGCTGGAGGACGTGGAGGACCGGGTTCGCCGTGGTCTCGATGCTGCGGACCTGGTCGTCGTCTCGGGCGGCGTCTCGGTGGGCCCGTACGACGTCGTCCGGCTCGCCTTCGAGGCGGTCGGACACATGAACCTGTGGCGTGTCGCGATCCAGCCGGGCAAGCCGTTCGCCTTCGGGCGCGCGGAAGTGCCGGGCCGCGACGCACCCGTCCTGCTGTTCGGGCTTCCGGGCAACCCGGTGTCCTCATTCGTGACGTTCGAGCTGTTCGTGCGGCCGGTGATCCGCCGGCTGGCGGGCCACGAGCGCCTGCACCGGCCAGCGGATCTCGCCGTGCTCGAGGAGGCCGTCACCAAGAGCGCGGGGCGTCGTGGCTTCCAGCGCGTGGTCGCGGTGCGGGGGGCGGATGGCTCGCCTCTCCGCGATCGGGCCGGCAGGGTCCGCGTGCGCCTGGCGGGAGGGCAGGGGAGCCACGTGCTCTCCGCGCTCGCGGCGGCCGACGGGCTGGCCGTGATCCCGGAGCGGCTGGAGCGGGCGGAGGCAGGGAGCGAGGTAGAGCTGCGCTGGCTCGACCGGGAGTGACGCGCGAGGCAACCGCCTCACGGACCGGAGCTCGGACCGCTAGGATCGGAGACCAGCAGGAGGACTCATGGATCGCAGCGACGCCCCGCGTTCCGAACGCCGCCGCCTCACCCACGTCGACCGCCGTGGCCGGCCGCGGATGGTCGACGTGAGCGCCAAGCCGCCGACCGCCCGCCGGGCTGTCGCCGAGGCGGAGGTCGCCGTGTCGGCCGAGACGATGAGCCTGGTGATCGACGGAGGCAGTGCCAAGGGCGACGTTCTCATGGTCGCCGAGCTCGCGGGTGTCATGGGCGGCAAGCGGGCCTCCGACCTCATCCCGCTGTGTCATCCGATCGCGCTCACCGACCTCGTCGTGAGCATCACTCCGGACCGGGCGGCGGGCGTGCTCCGGGTGCGTGCGGACGCCGCCACCACGGGTCCGACCGGCGTGGAGATGGAGGCGATGACGGCGGCGTCCGTCGCCGCGCTGACCGTCTACGACATGGTCAAGGGCGTGGAGCGCGGCGTGGAGGTCCGGGGCTTGCGCCTCGTCTCCAAGACGGGCGGCAAGAGTGGCGAATGGCACCGGCCGGCAGGCGATGAGGCGGCCCCCCGGCCCCGACACAAGCCCGGCGAGCGCATGGCGGGCCGCGTCGGGAAGCGGAAGCCGGCCGGGTGAGCACCCCGGCGGAGCGGTCATCGAGCCGGTCGGCACTGGTCCTCACGGTCAGTGATCGGAGCTTCGCGGGAACACGGCCCGACGTGTCCGGCGAACGCCTTGCGGCCCGGCTTGACGGGCTGGGGTTCGTGGTCGAGCGGCGCGTGGTTCCGGATGACATCCCGGTGATCGCGGCGGCACTCGTCGATGGCGCGACCCGCCACGGCCTGGTCGTGACGACGGGCGGCACGGGCCTGACGCCGCGCGACGTCACCCCACAGGCAACGGCCACGATCCTCGACTACGAGGTGCCGGGCATCGCCGAGGCCATGCGTGCCGACGGACGCACCTCCACGCCGTTCGCCGTCCTGTCCCGGGGCCTCGTGGGCGTCCGTGATGGCGCGCTGATCGCCAACGTTCCGGGCTCGCCCGCCGGGGCGCTGGAGTCGTTCGAGGTGCTGGTCCCGATCCTGGAACACGCGCTGGAGACGCTCGCCGGGCCGTTCGATCACGGTGCGGCGGGCGGCGCGCGGGCCACGCTCCTGTCGGACGGCCGCCAGGACGGCTGACGATGCTCTCGACGTTTGCCAACGTCCCGCTCTATCCCCTGGTGTTCCCGGTCTTCTGGGGTGCGGTAGCGTTCTTCGCGCTCGCGATGGCCCGCCACCTGCGCGTGTTCGCCGCAGCGAGGACGGCATCACCGACCGATCGGATCGGTCCCCGCCTGTGGGGCGCCGCCCGCTATGGCCTGCTCCAGACCCGGATGTTCCGCGACCGCTCCGCCGGCCTGATGCACTTCGGGATCTTCTGGGGCTTCATCCTGCTCACGATCGGGACGGCCAACGCCGTGACGGGCGGCCTGGTCCAGGCGATCCTGGAGATCCCGCTGGACGGGCAGCTGTGGGTCCTGGTCATGGCGCTCCAGAACGCGGTCGCAGTCGTCGTCCTGGTGGCGACCGGATTTGCCATCTATCGCCGCGTCGTGCTGCGACCGGCGCGCCTCACGCTCAATCGCCACGCGCTCGATGTCCTGCTGCTGATCGGTGCGGTCGTCGCCACCGAGCTCCTCGCCCAGGTGTTCGAGGTGGCCGCGTATGGGGCCATCCCGGGGGCGTTCATCGCCAATCTGCTGGGCGGCGCCCTGGCCGGGATCGGGGCCGACGCTGCCGGAGCCCTGTTCGCCATCCTCTGGTGGGCGCACATCGTCCTGGTGGCAGCGTTCCTGTGCTACCTGCCGTTCGGGAAGCACCTCCACGTCGCCACCGCGCTGCCCAACATCATGCTGCGCAAGCTGCGACCGCGGGGCGAGCTGCCCGCGATGGACCTCGAGGCGGAGGACGCCACCTTCGGGATCCGGACGGTTGCCGATCTCTCATGGAAGGACCTGCTCGACGGGTTCACCTGTACCGAATGCGGCCGCTGCCAGCAGGCCTGCCCGGCGTATGCGACCGGGAAGCCCCTCAACCCCAAGACCTTCATCATGGGAATCCGCCACGAGGCCGTCGAAGCCGAGGCCGGGCTCCCGCTGATCCCCAACTCGCCGTCCGTACGGGCCACCTTCGGCCTCGACGACACGCTCAAGCCCGACGCCGTGGCCCGCCCCCTGGTGGATGCCGCGATCCCGTACGACGCGGTCTGGGACTGCCTCACCTGCGGTGCATGCGTGGAGGCGTGTCCGGTGACCATCGAGCACGTGGACAAGATCGTCGGCCTGCGTCGGAACCTGGTGCTCGAGGACAGCCGTTTCCCGCAGGAGCTCACGGCCGCCTTCCGGGGCATGGAGAGCGTCGCCAACCCATGGGGCCAGCCGCCCTCGGCCCGCCTCGACTGGGCCAGGGGTCTGCCGTTCGCCGTCCGGACCGTGGCGGAGGTGCAGCGTGCCGGCGAGCTGGACCAGCTCGAGGCCCTGTACTGGGTGGGCTGTGCGGCCGCGTTCGACGACCGCAACCGGCGCGTCGCGCGCGCGGTGGCGACGTGCCTTGACGCGGCCGGCGTGTCGTTCGCGGTGCTGGGCCAGGAGGAGAGCTGCACGGGCGACCCCGCGCGGCGCATGGGCAACGAGTACGTGTTCCAGATCCTGGCCGGCCAGAACATCGAGACCCTCAACCGCTACGGGATGGGGGAGCGGACCATCGTCACGGCGTGCCCGCACTGTTTCAACACCATCGGCAACGAGTACGGCCAGCTGGGTGGCGCGTTCTCCGTCCGGCACCACAGCGAGTTCTTCGCGGACCTCGTGAAGTCCGGGCGCCTGGTCCTCGGCGCCAACGGGCTTCCGCGGTCGGTGACCTACCACGATTCCTGCTACCTCGCCCGCTACAACGGCGTCATCGCCGCTCCCCGGGACGTCCTCGGAGCCATCGCCGGTGTGGAGCTCGTGGAGATGGATGCGAGCGGGCGGCAGACCTTCTGCTGCGGCGCCGGCGGCGGCCGGATGTGGATGGAGGAGACCCGTGGCACCCGGGTCAATGCCGCCCGAACCCTCCAGGTGCTCGAGACCGGCGCCACAACCGTCGCGACCGCATGCCCTTTCTGTATGGTGATGCTCCGTGATGGCCTCACGGATGCCGGTCGCGGTTCGGATTCCAACGACGCGGTTTCGGCCCAGGACATCAGCGAGCTGCTGGCCGCCGCGATCGCCCCGCTTGGCGATCGACAGGTCCCGGAGGGGCGAGCGTTGCCGGTGGTCTAGGGGCTAGCCCTTGAGCGCCGTGCCGCAGCTGCTGCACGCCCGCTCCGTCCAGAGGTTGCCCATCCCGCAGTGCGGACAGACCTTCATCCCCTCGGAGGACACGGAGAGCGGCGATTCTTCGGCGGCCACGTCGGCGTCGGACTCGGGGCGGGAGGTGATGCGCCAGACCGCCACGAGCGCGATCATGGCGGCGATCACGAGGCCGAGCAGGAAGATGAGGTCCATGACGACGGCTCCCCAGCCGGCGCCTCCCAGCCCTCGCCGGACGAGGGGCCCGCGCCAACTGTCCCCAGATCGTAGTCCGCCGGCCGGCGGCTGTCACCCCTGACCAACGGGTCCCGGGCGGGCCATACCGGCGACAGGGCGCGCTGCTAGCATGCCCAAGGTGAGCACTCACCAGTTCTCTCATGGCGACGCGCGCCTGACCGAGGAGCAGCGGCTCTTGCGGGATGCCGTCCGCGTGCTCGCCGACGAGCAGATCGCACCGCGCGCGGCCGAGATCGATCGCAGCGCGGAGTGGCCCGAGGACGTCCGGCAGCTCCTGGCGAGCCAGGACATCTTCGCGATCCCCTTCGAGGAGCGCCACGGCGGTCTGGGAGCAGACCTCATGACGCTGTGCCTCGCCATCGAGCAGCTGAGCCGGGCCTGCGCTACGACGGGGCTCATGCTCGCCGTCCAGGCGCTCGGCGCCATCCCCATCCAGGCAGCCGGCACGACAGAGCAGCAGGACCGCTGGCTGCCGGGCCTCGCGTCGGGCGAACGCCTGATCGCCTTCGCCCTGACCGAGGCGGATGCGGGCTCGGACCCGTCCGGTGTCCGAACCAGGGCCGTCCTCGACGGCGACGAGTACGTCCTCGACGGGAGCAAGCGGTTTATCAGCCACGCGAGCGTCGCGGACTACGTGGTCGTGTTTGCGGTCACGGATCCGGAGGCTCCCAAGCCCAGCCGGCGCCTGTCCGCACTCCTGGTCGAGACGGATCGCCCGGGCTTCGGCGTGACCAGGCTCGAGCACAAGATGGGCATCCGGGGGTCGCCGACGGCCGAGCTCGCCTTCGACGGCGTGCGCGTTCCGGTCGCCAATCGTCTCGGCTTGGATGGCCAGGGCTTCGCCATCGCGATGCAGACGTTCGAGCGGTCCCGCCCGGGGATCGCGGCCCAGGCCGTGGGCATCGCGCAGGGTGCCCTGGAGGAGGCCACCAGGTACGCTCGCGAGCGCCGCCAGTTCGGCAAGCCGATCGCCGAGCTGCAGATGATCCAGGCGATGCTCGCGGACATGGACGCCGCGACGGAGGCCGCACGCCAGCTCCTGTACACGGCCTGCCAGGAGATCGATTCAGGGAACGCCGATGCCGCCCGGTGGGCAGCCCTCTGTAAACTCGTGGCCGGCGATGCCGCCATGCGCGTCACCACCGACGCGGTGCAGGTCCTGGGCGGCTATGGCTACATCGACGAGTACCCCGTGGAGCGGATGATGCGCGACGCGAAGATCACGCAGCTCTACGAGGGGACGCAGCAGATCCAGAGGCTCATCGTCGCCCGGTCGCTCCTCGCGGGGAGCTGACCGCGGCGGCGCGACAGCAGGGAGCGAGCTCACGTGCGAATCGTCGTCCTCACCAAGCCGGTCCCGGATCCTGCCGCAGGCGCGGAGCGCCTCGGTCCGGACTTCCGGCTGGACCGGGCCGCCTCGCCGACCGTGGTCAACGGCAACGACGAATACGCGCTCGAGGCCGCCCTCCAGCTCGTGGAGGTCCACGGCGGTGAGGTGGTCATCCTGACGATGGCCCCGGCCAACGGCGTTGAGACCATGCGCAAGGCGCTGGCGATGGGAGCGGCACGCGGGGTGCTGGTCACCGATGACGAGCTCGCAGGCGCGGACCTGCCCACGACCATCCGGGTGCTGGCCGCCGCCGCGGCCCAGGAGCCGTTCGACCTGTTGCTGGCCGGCCTCGACACCTCGGATGGAGCGGGTGGGGCAGTGGCCGCGGGGGTGGCGACGCGCCTTGGGCTGCCACTGCTCTCGGCAGCCGGCGCCATCGAGCCCGACCCGGAGTCGGGTCGCGTTCGGGTCCGCCGCCTCACCGCCAAGGGCTATGACCTGGTCGAGGCGCCGATGCCTGCCGTCGTCTCCTGCACCCAGGCGCTTGGTGCGCCCCGCTACCCGTCGCTCAAGGGGATCATGGCCGCGAGGTCGCGGGAGATCGCCAGGCGATCCCTGGCGGACCTCGGAGATGGCCTCGTGCCCTCCAGCGGGGCCTGGGCCACCCGTGTCGTTGCCGCCGATCCGCCGCCGGCCCGCGCCGCGGGGAAGGTCGTCAGCGGCGCGCCCGCCGACGTTGCCCGCGAGATTGCCGACTTCCTCGCCGACCGGAGGCTGATCTGATGCCCGTCCTGATCCTCGCCGTGGCCGAGGTCGCGGACGGCTCGCTGACCAAGCTCTCGACCGAGACGGCAACCCTGGCCCGAAGCCTCGCCGGTGCGTCCGGCGGAGAGGCGGTCGGACTGGTCGTGGACGTCGCCCCGGATGCTGCCGCCGCGGAACTCGCAACCTACCTGCCGCGCGTCGTGGCGGTGTCGAGCGCCGCGCTCGGTGCCGAGGTTCCCGCGCCTCATGTCGCGGCCGAGGTCGTCCGCCTGCTGGGCGAGGGCGTCACGCACGCCATCCTCTGCGCCACGACGGACGGCCGCGACATCGCCGGAGCGATTGTGGCCCTCACTGGCCTGGGCCTCTTGGCGAACGCGGACGACGCGACCTGGTCCGATGGCGGACCCGTCACCCGGTCCAGCGTCCTCGGCGGGAAGGCGATCACCAGCAGTGAGCTGACGGCCGGGTCCGGCCTGCTGACCCTCCGGCCGGGCGGCGTCACCGCAGCGGCGGCGGACGTGGCAGGCAGCATCGAACATCGCGAGCCAGCCCCTCCGGCGACAGCGGTGGCCGCGGTGCTCGATCGCGTGGAGGAGGCCGGCGCCGCGGCATCACTCGAGGACGCGAAGGTGGTGGTCGTCGGCGGCCGCGGGGTCGGCAGCGCGGAGGGCTTCGCCATCGTGGACGAGCTTGCCGAGCTGCTGGGCGGCGTCGCGGGCGCCACTCGCGCCTCGGTGGACGCGGGCTGGATCCCGTACTCCCGCCAGATAGGCCAGACGGGCCGCATCGTCAAGCCTGCCCTGTACCTCGGACTGGGCGTATCAGGTGCGATGCAGCACCGCGTCGGCATGCAGGGGTCCGATGTCATCGTCGCCATCAACCGGGATCCCGATGCGCCGATGGCCGAGGTGGCGGACCTGTTCGCGATCGCGGACCTGTTCGAGGTGGGTGCCGCCCTGGCCGGCGAGCTTCGCGCACGGCGCGGCGGCTGAGTCGCGGCCGTACCGGGAGCACCAGGACGATGACGCCCGAGACCTTCCTGTGGCTCGCGCTGCTCGCCGCCCTCGCCGCCCTGTTTGTCCTCACGCTCAGGAGGATGTCCAAGCTTTCGGCGAGGACCCATGATCTCGACCACTTCCAGCAGGCGGTGGATGCCATCGACCTGCGGTTCGCCACCGTGATCGAGCCGGTCATCCGGGACCTCGACCTCATCCGCCGGAATGCCGGCGATCCGGAGGTGCTGGCGGCGGATCTCGGCGCCCTTGATGCATCGCTGGACGGCCTGCTCGCGGAATCCCGGACACTTCCCGTACCCCCCGGCGTGGAGCCCCTTGCGCTGGCGATGATCGGCGAGCTCGAGCGCGCCGGTCGTGCAGCTGACATGGCCGGACACGGACTGGGGATCCTGACGGCGACAGGGCGCGGCCGCGAGCTCGAGGCACAGACATCGCTCAAGCGGGGCGCTCTCAACCTCCGGCACGCCCGTGACGCCTACGGCGGACTGGCGCGCGACACCCGTGCCCTCCGGCCCGCCGACCTTGCGGGAAGGAAGCCCGGTGAGGCGGCTGTCACCGCGTCGCTCGCCGCGTATGCGGGGCCCGATGCGGACGACGCCGATGGACGCTTCGACCACCGCATGTAGTGGTATTCTCCCGCCACACCACAAGGGCTAGTGGTCGGAGGAGCTCGGAGGGTCGATGCGCTGTCCGCAGTGCGGCACCCGCGACACGCGGGTCGTGGACTCGCGTGACCTCGACGAGGCGGCCATGGTCCGGAGGCGTCGCGAATGCCCGTCGTGCGTCGCCCGGTTCACCACCTACGAGCGCGTCGAGGCCGCTCGCCTTGTCGTCGTCAAGCGTGACGGGACCCGCCAGGAGTTCGACCGGGACAAGCTGGCGTCGGGCCTTGCCAAGGCCCTGACCCGCCGGCCCGTCTCCGACGACGCCGCGGAGCGGGCCGCAGACGAGATCGAGAGCGAGCTCCGCTCGTCGGGGCTGTCCGAGATCCCCTCGTCGAGGGTGGGGGTGCTGGCCATGGACAAGCTGCGAGCGCTCGATCACATCGCCTACATCCGGTTCGCGTCCGTCTACCAGAGCTTCGAGGACCTGGCCGATCTCAAGCGTGAGGTCGACCAGCTGTTTGCCGAAGGCACGCCGAAGAAGGGGAAGCGCACGCGATGAGCGTCCTTGCCGACCGCGACATCCGGGCAGAGCTGGAGTCAGGTCGTGTCCGCATCGATCCCTACGACCCGGCCGATCTCCAGCCGTCGTCGGTCGACCTCCACCTGGACCGCAGCTTTCGCGTCTTCCGCAACAACCGCTACGCGTTCATCGACCCGCGGACGCCCCAGCCGGACCTCACCGAGCTCCTCGCGATCGGGGATGATGAGCCGTTCATCCTGCATCCTGGTGAGTTCGTGCTCGGACGGACCGTCGAATGGGTGGAGCTCCCCGACGACCTGGTCGCCCGGCTCGAGGGCAAGTCGAGCCTGGGCCGTCTGGGCCTCCTGATCCACTCCACCGCCGGCTACGTGGATCCTGGCTGGAAGGGCACGCTCACGCTCGAGCTGTCGAACGTCGCCAACCTGCCGATCGCGCTCTACCACGGGATGCGGATCGGGCAGATCAGCTTCTTCCGGATGAGCTCTCCGGTGGAGCGGCCGTACGGGAGCAAGGAGCTCGGATCGAAGTACCAGGGCCAGTCGGAGCCCACCGCGTCGGCCTTCCACGCCGACTTCGAGCGCGGGCGCAAGATCCCCGGCGCAGGCTAGCCGGTGGCCATCAACGATGCCGTCCACTGGTGGGCCGACCTCGGTGGGGGCACGACCGTGGCGCTGGTCCAGGCTGGGACCTTCCGGACGGACGCGGGGGCGATTCTTGGTCCGGTGCCCTGGATCCTGTGGCGCAACCTTGCCGAAGGCGAGCTGGACAGCAACCGCCGCCTGCTCCAGGCCCTCAACTGCCTCCTGGTGGAGACGCCTGCCGGCCGCGTCCTGATCGAGACGGGGATCGGCGAGCGGCTGGACTCGAAGAACACCGCGATGCGCGAGTACCTGGGCACGCCGATCGTGCCCGCGCTGCGGGAGGCCGGGTTCGACCCCGCCAGCGTGGATCTCGTTGCCATGAGCCACCTTCACTTCGACCACGCCGGCGGCCTGCTGCTGGCAGACGGGTCCAAGGCGTTCCCGCGGGCGCGGATCGTTGCCCAGCGTTCCGAGTGGGCGATCGCGCTGGGCGGCAACAGCCGTCTCGTGGCCTCCTACGACCAGCCGGAGCTGCGGCTGGTCGCGGATTGGGGCGCGGAGGGCTGGGCCGACGGCGACCGGGAGCTCCTGCCCGGCGTATCCGTGGTGAGGACAGGCGGGCACTCGGCCGGCCACCAGGCGATCGTGGTACGGGGGTCCGGGCCACGCGCGCGGTCACTCGCCTTCTTCGGTGACCTGTGCATGCGGCCATGGTCCGCGAATCCCCGCTGGGTTACGGCGTTCGACGACTTCCCGCTGGATAGTGTCGAGGTCAAGGGCGAGCTGTTCCGACGCGCTGTCGAGGACGACTGGACGGTCGTGCTCTCGCACGAGGCCCGGATGCCGGTTGGGAAGCTGATCCCGGACCGCGACCGTTTCCGCTTCGAGGGCCTGTAGGGGCCAGCGCTCAGCTCGCGGGCGACTCACCCGCGAGCGAGTCAGCGCTCCCTATCCGCTGGGCGGTTGAACGGTCGGCCGCCGCCCAGTGTGTCCCGCTCATCGGCACGTTTATCGGGTAGCGGGACCCGGAACGATCCTCACCGCCGGACGGGCGTGCCGCCGGGCGGGTGGATTGGCGGCTCACCCGATGGTTGAACCGCTGGGCGGTTCGCTGCCGAACCGCCCGCGGGGCGTTTGGCAACCGCGCGCAGATGTCGCTGTCCGGTTGTCGGGTTGCGCCACGCTCGGCCTGCGTCGCACGCAAAGGATTGCGCCACGCGTGCTGCGTTCATGCCCCCGGTGCACGCCGAGGACGGATTTGCGGCTCCACCTGCCCGGTTCGACGCGGTCTCCTTGCGTCCCGCGCACGCCGACAACACTCGCGGGGGCAAATCCTGCCTGCCACGCAGCCAGACCTCGGCCGGCCGGCGACGCGCGTCGTCACGCAGTGGTCAGGGCCTCAGCTCGCGGCAGGCGACGGCGGCGCGAGCCCCAAGAGCTGCTCCGCCGACTCGACGGTCATCGGCCCGTTGACCACGTCCGTGATCCGCCCATCCGGCCCGATGATGATCTGTGTCGGCAGCGCGAAGACCCGATAGAGGTCGAACGCGTCGGCCGATGCGTCGAAGGCGATCGTGAAGGGCAGCTCGTAGCGCTCCGCGTACGCCCGGACATCGTCGGGCGTCGTCTCCTGGACCGCGATCCCGACGATCGCCAGCCGGTCCCCGTAGCGCTCGGCCATCGTGCGCAGGACCGGGGTCTCGCCCTGGCATGGCGGGCACCACGTCGCCCAGAAGTTGAGCCAGACCACCTTGCCCCGCAGGTCCGCGAGCCGGACCGGGTTGCCGTCGAGGTCCTGGAGGCCGGCGGGCGCGCCATCCGGTCCGGTCCAGGTGAGCTCGGGCGCCACCTGACCCGGCTCCAGGCCGATCGTCGGCGAGCCCACGACATAGGGCGTGGACACTGGCAGCGCCGTCGCGACGCCGGAGCCGGGCCCCGGGGCGATGGGCCGCGTGACGAGGGCGAGGCCCACCGCGCCGACCACGATCACGACCAGCACGGCCAGGAGCTGGCGTCCGGTGAACGGACCGATGAGACCGCGACGCGTGGGGGGCGGCTCCGACGCGATGCCCGGCACATCGCTCTGAAGGCCCTCCGGGCCGGCTCCGGTCATACCCCCTGCAGGAACTGGAAGTAGCGCGGCATGAGGACGAGCCAGTCGAACATCATCGCGAGGCCGATGGCGACCACCATCAGCCCGCCGACCAGCGACACGACCCGGCCGTGCTTGACCAGCGATCGGGCGAGCGGCCGGAAGCGGTCGAGGAACGCCGCGATCAGGACGAACGGGATGCCCAGGCCCAGCGTGTAGGCGACGAGCAGCAGCACTCCCTGCAGCTTGCTCTCCGATGCCGCCGCCATCATCAGGATGCCGCCGAGGATCGCCCCGATGCAGGGCGTCCAGCCGATGGCGAAGATCGAACCGAGCGTGAACGCGGCACCGAGGCCGACCCGGCCACCCACGAGCCGGGTGCCCATCCGGCCCCCGAGACCGCCACCACCCGCAGGGGCGAGTGCCATGCCGCCGGTCGTCGTGGCCAGACCGGCGGAGGCGCCCGCGTCGAGTGGTCGCCACGTCCGCTCGAGGAACCCGATCTTGATGATCCCTGCAAGGCTGAGGCCCATGATCACGAGGATCCCGCCGCCGATGACCCTCAGCGGCTCCATGTAGGCGGCTATCGCGCCACCGGCGAACGCAGCCGTGATCCCGAGCAGCGTGAACACGATCCCGAAACCCGCCACGAAGGCAACCGCATGGCGGACGGCGGCCCAGCGGGAGGGCGTGGCTGAGGCACCCTGCGCGGCGACGGCGACCGCCGTCAGCTGGCCAAGGTAGGCAGGGACCAGCGGCAGCACGCAGGGCGAGAGGAAGGAGATCAGGCCCGCGGCCACGGCGACGAGGATCGTGTAGTCGCCGGTCATCGGGCAGTCGCCCCGTCAAGAACGACCTCGAGCAGCCGGCGCAGCTTCGCGGGGCTGGTGGCCAGCTCGAGCTCCTGGTCACCCAGGACCACGACCGGAATGGTGAAGGCGTACCAGCGGTGCCAGACCTCGTTCGTGTCGATGTCACGCTCCACGACGGCCGGCACGGGCAGGTCCCGCGCTCCGCGATCCGCGAGCAGCGCGTCGAGTGCCATGCGGGTGTCCTCGCACAGGTGGCAGCCGGTGCGCCGGTAGAGGATCAGGTCGGGGTGGGGAGCGCTCACGGTGGGTCATTGTACGAGGCGAGGCCGAAAGGGTTGCAGCACGCGCCCGGAGGCAACACGGCTCAATCGCGGACCCTAGAATCCGATGCCATGGGGGACCCCACGCTGTACGACCAGGTCGGCGGCATGCCGTTCTTCGAACGGCTGGTTGACCGCTTCTACGAGGCCGTCGCCGGCGACGAGGTCCTGTTGCCGCTCTACCCGGAGCCGGGAGATCTCAGTGGGGCGCGCCGCAGGCTGACCCTGTTCCTGGTCCAGTACTGGGGCGGCCCCACGACCTACCTCGAGGAGCGCGGTCACCCGAGGCTGCGGGCCCGGCACTTCCCGTTCTCGATCGGCATCCTTGAACGGGACCGGTGGCTCGTGCACATGCGAGCGGCGATCGATTCCTCCGATGCGCCCGAGGATGCCCGGACTCGACTGCACGACTACATGTCGATGGCGGCGGACGCGATGCGCAACCATGACGAGGGCCCGAGCGAGGGCTGATCCGCCACTGAGGAGTCTTCGGCGTGCGAACCCTGTCCAGGCTCGCTGGCGTACTGCGCATCGAGGATGTGCTCCTCGCCCTGGCTGCCGCCGTGATCCTGCCGGGGTTTGACAAGTGGCTCAGTGGGGGGACCGTTCGTTCGGACACGGGAGGCGAGCCTACCGTCCTCGCCGGACTGGCCGGGCTCCTGGCAATCGCGGGCGTCCTCGCCTGTGTGCTGACCCGCGGCCCCGATGATGCGCCGCCGCTCGCGGACGGCCAGCTAACCCTCCAGGGCTGGGCGCGGTTCCCGCTTGCCGCAGGGGTGGGCATCGTGGCCGCCCAGACGATCCCAGCGCTAGGCGTCGATCCGCAGCTGCTCGTGGCGCTCGTGTTCGTGACCACGTTCGCAGGGGCGGCCCTCCACGAGCGATTGCCGGTCGTCGACGCGGCCTGGCGGAGGACGATGGTGCTCCCCATGGTCCTGCTGGCAGCAGGCGCCTTCGACCGGATCATTGGGGGTGAGCTCGGCGGCGTGGTCGTGGACTTCGTGGGCGGCGTCGCCCCGTCGGAGGTGGTTGCGCTGTGGCCGCTGATCCTGGCGGCGGTGGCAATGGTGTACGTGTTGCTGGTCGTGGCGCCCCGTGCGATCGCCGACCCGGGCGCGAGTGGGATGGCATGGGCAGTCCGGTTCCTTTTCCTGTTGGTTTCGGTGTCGGTCGCTGCCCTGCTTGGGGTCGGCTGATCGCGCTGCCTCGCGTTCCGGTACGATCCAGGGGCGCGCCCCCGTAGCTCAGTGGATAGAGCGCAGCCGTCCTAAGGCTGGCGTCGGCGGTTCGAATCCGTCCGGGGGCGCCAGAAGCAAGTTCTCCGCGGCTGCCAACAACTGTCGATCAACCTGGAAATCCAAGGTTCGATGGCTCGAGCAAGGTGCCGCCGGTCGACACGACCCGGGCCTGCAACGACCTGCGCCGCGCGCTCAATAAGCGTGACGGCGTCCACATCCGGCGCTGGGAGGCGGATCGCTGGCCGCGCTTCCACCTCTGACCCGGGGCGCCGTCGCGATTATGGCCGTTGCCGGGCATGCCGTCGGTCGTCCAGTCCTTCCAGCCTTGGTGCGTTGGGCCGAAGACCCATGTGCCGCCCGCGGCGGTTTGTCGGGCTCGAGCACGGGGTTGCCGTCGATCGACTCGACGTCAACCAACGCGCCTCAGCGCAGTGGCGCGTACCCTGCGTCGACCAAGGCCGCGGCGATGACATCCTGGCCACGCTGGCTCGGGTGAACCTGGTCAGGTGCGAGGTAGCCGGCTTCGGCCGGACTCGACAGGCCATCCGCTCCGTTGAAGGCATGGTAGATGTCCACGCAGACGGCCCCGTGGGCCTTCGCGACCGCGCAGACAACCTTGTTCTGCGCTTCGGTGATGGGCTTCCAGATGGCAACCCCCGTCCCCGGGCCATCCGGGTCGAGGTCTGGGGTTGGACCGATCCCGTTGTTGTAGATCTGCGTCACGCGAACGGCAGTAGGCTTGCCGGCGCGAAGGTCGTCGATCTCCGTCAGGATCCCGTCGAGGGTCCTCTCATACTCACTCGAGAAGGCTTCAAGGCGCGTGGCGTCTGGCATCGTCGAGTCGTTGAACCCGATCGTCACGCTGACGATGTCGGCGGCGGCGACGGCCTCACGGACATCCTCCCCGGCTCGCCCGAGCCGAGCGCCCCGACGGAGATCGTCCAGGAGCCCCGGGCTCGTCAGCCCGTTGTGCATCGTGAGGTTGTGGACCTCCACCGGGATCCCGAGGTCTGCGCTCGCTCGGGCCGCGTACGTGACTGCGGCGGACGTGCAGTTGCTGCAGTCTGTCTCGAGGGCGTAGAGGAGCGAATCGCCGAGCGCGACGTACGTCAGATGCGATGTCTCGCGGGACGCGGTCGCGCTAGAGGGAGCCGTCGGTGACTGGGCCGCGCTGGAAGGAACCGGCGGCGCGGACCCGACTGCGCTGCGAGGCGAAGCCGTCGCGATCCCCGGAACCGCCGACGGCGATGGCGGAACCACGGGCGAGCCTGCGCAAGCCGCAGCGAGCGTCGACGCCACGAGCGTCAAGATCGAGACCCGTCGCTTCATCGTTCCTCCGATCCTCTTGCCGGTCGTCGTATCGCGCCGACGGTCACGAAGCCCTACCTGTTCTGGGGCTGCCGACTGCCGATCTGTTCCCTGGCCGGTCGACTCGCGATGCCGGAAGAGCGAAGGTCGGAGACGTCAACCCGGCGGCACAGGGAACACGCCGACCCCATAACGACCCAGACTAGGTAGCGGCGACGCCGGGTCGCCGGGCTACGTGGTCGACATGCACCGTGATCTGGTCGAACGGGCGCAGCACGGAGACGCGGAAGCGTTCTCGAAGCTTGCGGCCGGCCTGATGACGCGGCTGTACGCCACGGCGCGCCTCATCGTGCGCAGCGACGAGCGCGCTGCCGACGTCGTCCAGGACGCGATGCTCCGAGCGTGGCTCGACCTGCCCGGGCTGCGCGACCCTGAGCGCTTCGAGGCGTGGGTCCACCGGCTCCTCGTCCGGTCCTGCTACCGGGCAGCTAGGGGGCAGCGGAGACGGGATGTCGTCGAGCTCCATCTGGATCCACTCCCGGAACCAGCGGTGGGCGACTCGCAGCAGTCCACGGCCATCCGGGACCAGCTCGAGCGCGGGTTCGTCGCACTCAACACCGATCAGCGGGCTTGCGTCGTGCTCCACCTGTACCTGGGCATGTCGCTCGAGGAGACGGCCGACATCGTCGGCGTCCCGCGTGGCACGGTCCAGTCGCGGATCCATCGCGCCATGCGGGTGATGCGCGAGGCACTCGAGGCCGATGACGTGGCCTTGGCCCGCGGGGAGGTTGTGCGATGAGCGCGTCTGACAACCTCGAGCGCCTCGTCGCCGAGTGGCTGACCGCCAGCGCGCCGACGTCGATACCCGGCGACGCGCACGGCGACCTGATGACTGCCGTCCGAGGCTCGCGCCAGCGTCCCCGCTGGCTCGCCACGGCGCGGGTCAGGGCTACCGGTGGCGCGGAGGCACTCCGGTTCGCGGGCAGCGCCGTGTTCGTCCTCGCAACTATCGCGCTCCTGGTCCTGGTGCTTCTCGCGATCGCGCTGGCCGGCGGCTCGCACCAGCGCCTGCCGCCGCCCTTCGGGCCGGCCGGCAACGGCCTGATGGCCTTCAATTCCGGCGGGGCGATCTACACCACGGACGCCGCGGGCACCGTCTCGGTACGCGTGCCGCGCGACGGCGCCGACCACGTCAAGCCGAACTGGTCGCCAAACGGCAAGCAGATCGCCTACTGGTCGATCTCGCCAAACGACGGCGTTCAGCTCAACGTGCTCACGAGCGACGCCGGCACGAGCCTGGACATCCCGGTCGATCCGGCCATCGAGCCCAATACCGGCCTGGCTCCGCAGTGGTCACCCGACAG
The DNA here is from genome assembly GCA_963788375.1 of uncultured Chloroflexia bacterium. Lineage (GTDB taxonomy): Bacteria > Chloroflexota > Limnocylindria > Limnocylindrales > CSP1-4 > CAIXZV01. Next base: position 525,990 of record CAWBGT010000001.1, on the reverse strand, counting down.
CCGTTCCTTGGCGTTCGCCGCCTCGACGCCCGACGGCAGCCGACTCGAGATCGCCGACCTCCCGACATCGACGATCCGCGAGCTCCGGCTCGATGGCCTCGATGCGAGGAATCCGATCTGGTCGCCCGACGGTCAGTGGATCGCCTTCTACGCGGTCGAGACAGACACTCTCGAGATCCGATACCACGTCGTTCACCCGGACGGCAGTGGAGCGCGGCGCCTGCCCACCTCCGCGATCGACTTATGGACCTACGCAGACGCCTTCCGCTGGTCCCCTGACCCCGGATCGCCCGTGCTCCTCTATGGCGTCGGCGGCAACATCGCCCTGATGGACGTCACGACCGGGCGCGAGGTGGTCGTCTCGGCGGAGGATGCGAGCGAGTTCGGGCCGACCTGGTCGCCCGACGGGCGCCACGTCGCCTGGTACTACTCCACCGCGGATGAGAACGAGATCCGGGTCGCTGATATCGGACCGGGGCCGACGGTGGGAGGGATTCGTTCGATCCTGACCGCGGCTCCTCCGGCCGAGGGTGTGGATGCGGGGGACACCTGCACGGACTGGCCATCGCTCGCAGGACGCTTCATATGCCAGCGGCCCGAGTGGTCGCCCGACGGCCAGCACATCTACGCGGTTGACGTGCTGGGCACGCAGATCCTGGTCATCAGCACGGACGGCGCGGGGTCCATCCGAGGGATCCCCGTGCCTGAAACCGGCCCTGTCAGCTGGCAGCGCATCGCTCCCTGATCTCGGGGAACACCGGGCCGGGCGATCGACCCATACCTGATAGACGCGGCCTTGGCCGGGCCCCGTTCACCGCCGAGAGGGACGCGAGGACCCATCCCGGTCGGTTCGGTCATCAGTGCCAATCAGCAGAAGGGACGTCCCATGCTGCACGTCATCGCACGACTCGGGATCGCAATCCTGCTCCTCGGCGCAGTCGCCGGGCCCGCGGCGGCCGCGTCGCCGCACCAGCTCGACCCGGCCCAGATGATCCCGCCGCTCAACCCGGGCTTCGATCCCTGGATCTGCACCGCAACGGGCCAGGGCTCGGTGTGCCGCGGCGAGAATGACGACACCTGGGCAGGAGCGGACATCGGCCTCGCCTGCGACGGCCAGCCCATCTACAGCACCGGCTCGTACACGTCGAAAGGCGCCCGCTGGCACCTGCCCGACGGCCGCGCCATCCATACCTTCTTCAACGACGCCGTTGTGGAGACGTGGACGCTCGCCGCCGATGGCAGCGGCCTTGCGATCAAGGTGACCGCCCACAAGAACGAGCACTACACCTACCCGGTGCCGGGCGATCGCGATTCGCGCATCGAGACGTGGACAGGCACCGACTGGCAGGCCACCGCGCCGGGCTTCGGAGTCGTGTTCCACGACGTGGGCTTCGTGCGCTTCAACCCCGGCGTCGGCACCGCGATCGACTACACCCACGGCCCGACCGACTCGGACCACGGGAACCTCGACCTCGTGAGCGACGACATCTGCGCTGCACTGGCCGGCTGAAGTCCTGTAAGCGTTGGCGCCGGCGGCCTCATGCTGCGGGCGCTTTCGCGACCGCGGCGGGAGCCGGCTCTTGGTGCGCCTTGGCCCCGCGATGAGTCCGGCAGCACGGTGAGACGAAGTGAGACCGCGCCGCGAGGCTCTGGTCGACGCCGATCTAGAGGTCGACACACCCATCGGCGACGGGTTCGACTTGGCGGTGGCCCTGGCGGACCGGCCCGACCGCCAGCGAGCCGCGGTCGACGCCGCTACGCAGTCATTGGTAGTCACGTATGCACGGAGACCGACGATGACCCGCTCCATCCGACTTCTGCCGATTATGGCCGCGGCGATTCTGCTCGCCGCCTGCCAAGGCGCGACGACGAACCCGGTGCCCTCCATCGCCCCGTCGACCGCGACGCCTGCTCCGTCGCCACCGATTGCGCCCTCACCGTCCGCTGCCGCTGCAGTCGCCACCCCTTCTGGCCCGGCCGCGTGGTCGCTGGTTGCGATCGGCGACTCCTCCACGACCGGCTCGGGGGACCCGACCGGACTTGGCTGGGTCGGGGCGTATGCGAACGCCATCAAGGACGGCACCGGCCACGAGGTGACCGTGGCGAACGTCGCCCGGAACGGGTCGAGTTCGGGTGACTGGGTCGCGGCCGTGAAGAGTGACCCGGGCCTTCGGTCCAAGCTGGAGCAGGCGGACATTGTCGCGATCGGCCTCGGCGGCTCCGAGCTCAACGCCGGCGACGATGCCTTGGCGAGCGGGTCGTGCCAGGACGTCAAGTGCTACGACGCCCCGCTGGAGAGATGGAACACGAACCTCGACGAGATCGTCGCGGAAGTCGCAAGGATCAGGGAGGGCAAGCCGACCGTGATCCGGGCGATCACGATGATGAACGGGCTGACCGGCGCGGAGGACGTGATCCCGCCGTTCCTCGACTCGGTCGCCACCAAGGTCGGCGTCTACCAGGCCCACGGCTTCAACAAGGCGACGTGCGAGATCCTCGAAGCGCACGGCGGCGCCTGCGTTGACCTCCTGACCGCATTCAACGGGCCCGACGGGACGGGCGACCCCTATGCGACAGGGCTGATGAACAAGAAGGACTGCTGCTACCCGAGCACCAAGGGTCAGGCCCTGATCGGGCAGCTGCTGTACGAGACGGGCCTCGCGCCGCTGTCCGGCGGCTGAGCGACAGCTTGGCCCGAGCGGCGGGCGGAGCAGGGTACGGGACTGCCAGGCGTGCGAACGGCCTGCCGAGCGCACTTCGCTGAGCGCGTTCCGGCGACGGGCACGAGGGTCGACGTCGGCTGGGAGGCGCTGCCCGAACCGGTTCGGGCCGACCTCATCGCCAGGCTGGCTTCCGAGAAGTAGGCACGATCACGGCCGTGCAAGCACCTGCCGTGGCCGACGTCGACCATTGACGCGGCGACGATCCTCCCGAACATTCCGATCAGGCAGACGAGTACCAGGCGAGCGTGTCCACCGCTTTGGTTTCCGAGCCCCCGCGTCCGTCCGGGGGCGCCAGTTCCTGCCCAACCAATGAGTGTTGGCGAGCCGGACCGCCTGTCAAGCCAGCCGCGGATGTCGCGTGGGCGGGTCGCTCGCCTGCGGGGATGAGAGACTCCGCAGCATGGCTCTCGGCGACACCGCGCGGCTCTACCACCGCCTGAGCTCGTATTCGGGCGATCCGGGGATCGAGTGGCCGATTCCGATCGATCATCCGCTGGTACGGCAGGACTTCGCCCCCAACCACCCCCCGACGTTCCCTGCCCATCACAAGGTCTATCCTGCCAGCCTTCCAACGGTCGAGCTTCCCGCGGCGTGGCCGCCAGTCCACGCTCCGACGCTCGACCTCCTCGCGGGGCGCCAAGAGTCGGGAGCCAATGAGCCCGACCTGGAAGGGCTGGCCCGTCTTCTCCACCTCTCGGCCGGGGTAGTGCGCGTCGCCGTCCGTCGGAGCGGCAGGCGGTACCTGTTCCGCCCCGCTGGGTCGGCCGGGGGTCTGTTCCCGCTCGAGCTGTACGTCGCCGCACATGCAGTTGCTGGGCTGCGCGATGGCGTCTACTGGTACGACCCGACGGGCCACTCGCTGCGCCTGGTGGGCCCCGCGCCTGCCGGCGACGCAACGGCCATCGTGGTCACCGGGATCCCGTGGCGGACGGGGTGGCGGTACGCGGAGCGCGGGTACCGGCACATCTACTGGGACGCCGGCACGATGCTCGCGAACACGCTCGCGCTCGCTGAATCGGCCGGCTATCGGCCCCGGCTGCTGACCCGCTTTCCCGATGCGGCCGTCGCACGGCTCGTTGGTTCCGACGGGACGCAGGAGTTTCCGCTTGCCATCGTGACCCTCGGCCGCGGCGAGCCGGCGATCGGCCCCGGCGGCGAGGCAGCAGCCGGCTCGATCGACGTGGCGCCGGTCGAGTTCCCGCTCGTATCGCTCGCCCAGCACGCCGGGGACGATGAGCGGCTTGGCGAACCGTGGCCAACATCGCCGGCGGTAGAGGGCGACATGCCGCCGACCGACGACCTCGACACGGTCATCCTGCGTCGCGGCTCGGCGCGGACGCTCGACGGGGCGGCCGCGGTCGACTTCGGCGCACCTTCGAGCGATCGCTCGCCGTATCGCTTCGTGGAACCCGGGTTCCGCACTTCATCGCCGTCCACGCCGTCGATGGGCTTGAAGCCGGACTCTACCGGTGGCCCGATCTCGAACGTCGACTGCGGCGGGGCTCGCTCAGGGACGAGTTGTGGGTCGCGTGCTACGGGCAGGACCTTGGGCGCGACGCTTCGTTCGTCGTCATCAGCGCCGTCGACCTGGACCTGCTCGACGACCGCGGGTACCGCGAGGCTCAGCTCGATGCCGGCATCGTGGAGGGCCGCCTGCATCTGGCCGCGTACGCGCTCGGCATCGGCGCATCCGGGATGACGTTCCTCGACTCCGAGATTCCCGCGCTCCTCGGGGAGCCGTTGGCAGCGCTGCTGTTCACGTGCGTCGGGGTTCCGCACCACCGCACCAAGCGTGCCGGCACGCCGCGCGAACCGGCCGACGTGAGCGAGCCCTGACAACCCGCGCAACCCGACCGGGCATCTTCGCCATCAGGCTCTCGCGAACCAGGCGAGCGTATCGACCGCTTTGCCTCGTGGGCCCCGGCGTCCGTCCGGGGGCGCCACAAGCGTCCCGCGCACTGCACAACTCCTCGCGGCGGCATTTCCACGTGAGTCCCACAACACGCCCGGACCTGACGTCCGTTATGGGCGAGTTCGCCGCAGACGCTGGTGACACACCGTGCGCCGATAGCCGCAAGACGAATCAGTAGAAGTGCAGCGATCGTCCAGAACAGGACGTACTACTGTGGCACCGAGTTGAACAACCCGGTGCGCACGGATCGTGGCGTGACGCATGTTGGCGAAGGTGGCGCGCCGTGGCTTGTCGACAACAAGGGGGCAGGCGGCTACTCGGGCGACTGCCGAGGCAAGGGCTGGTTCAGCAAGCGGGTGCACGCGGATACCGTCCTGGCCTCTCCCATCAAGCTGTTGCTGAACACCTGGGCCCGGTGATGCGGGTAGCAGGTCGCAGTCCGATACCCACGCGCCGGTGGCTTCTGCGCTACCTCGTGATGGCCGTGATCACCTCCGCGTGCTCATCGACAACCGATTGGGGCCCTCTGGCCGTGGTGGTCGAGCACCCGGATGTCCGCATCGAGGCTCCGGGTGGCACCGGGCCACTCATCATCAGTCGTGATTGTGTCGTGTTGAACGGCGACATGGGCCAGTGGACCCTCATCTGGCGAGCGTCCGACGTTCGATGGGATGCGCTCACCAGCACGATCCTGTTTCAGCGGGCCGGTGGCCCAGCCCTCGAATTCGAGGACGGCACGCAGATCAGCATCGGAGGTGCAGGCGAGCCATCCGGCGACTGGGTTCAGCCGCCAGCGCCCACCTGCCCGGAGCGCATCTTTGTCGTTCATGATGCCGTGCTGGAGGAATAGCCCGGTCAACGTCTTGCGTTGACCGGGTCAAGACCCCAGGTGTGAGGGCAGCTGCCCCGCGCAGCATGCTGGAGACGATGCCGCTGATGCCGAGGATGATCAGCCGTTGGTCGCCCAGGTAGAGGCCGTAGGGGAGCCAGCACGACAACTCACCGATGACGAGCAGCCGGGTGCCTCGGGCGACTCGCGTCGGGTTCGTCGTCCGGTAGGCGGTCCAGGCGAGGGCGCCATCTGGAGCAGGAAGGCGACGGTGAGGAGCGTGCCGAGCCCGGCCGACACCGCCGGCACCAGCGCGATCCAGTAGGCGGACAGCAAGAGGTACGCGAACCAGGCCGCGTTGTCGAGGATCGCGAGGACGACCCTGCCTATGACTGGGCCAGAGCCCTGCCCGTCACCCGGTCGCATGCCTGGCGATGGAGCAGATGTTCCCGCCCGACCTCGGGCATCGCGGGCCGCGTCGCCGGCCGCGTATGCTGGAAGCCCAGCGCGCCAGCGAGGTGCATGGCGCTGCGTTCCGGGAGTCGGTCCATGAAGGTTGGATACGTCTTGCTGTACGTCGATGACGCGGGGGCCTGCCGCGGGTTCTGCGTCGCGCAGATCGGCATGGGCCGCTCGTTCGCGGTGAAGCAATGAGCACGACGACCGGACACCGGTTCTTCTCGATGACCGTGGCATCGGTCTACCCGCTCTACCTCGCGAAGGTTGAGAAGAAGGGCCGCACGCAGGACGAGCTCGACGCGGTGATCCGCTGGCTCACGGGATACGACGATGCCGAGCTCGCGCGTCACCTCACTGCCGGCACGACCTTCGCGGACTTCTTCGCAGAGGCGAGGCTGAACCCCAACGCAGGGCTGATCACAGGTGCGATCTGCGGAGTGCGCGTCGAGACGATCGAGGATCCGCTCCTGCAGCAGATCCGCTACCTCGACAAGCTAGTGGACGAGCTCGCGAAGGGCCGGGCCCTGGAGAAGGTGCTGCGCACCTGACGGCGGCCAGGATCGGCGCGCCTGCCGCTGCGCTCAGGAGGTCCGCGACCTCATGGACGACCCCGACAGCTGATCGAGCGGGGCGATCCTGACTGGCGACGGTCCAGCGACCCAGAGCGACGGCCCGCGAGTCGGCGGGGATGGTCAGGTCTCGATGCGGATCGAGTCGACGATCGAGCGCAGCTCGGCCTGGTCTACCGCGTGGCGCAGGGGATCGGGCTTGACGCCCTGGTCGAGCTCGTGTGGGGATGGATCGCCGAACTCGGTGGTGCGGATGACGAGGACGGCGCCGGCCACGTCGATGACCCGGAAGGTCCCGGCCCGCGGCACGCCGGGCACGCCGGCCATCGGATAGGCGTCGACGGACAGCCCGGAGGGGGTGGTCCACGCGACAGATCCCTCGCAGTCCTTCGCGGTCCGTGACGACGTGACCTGGACGAGCTGGCCTGGACGACCGTCGACGTCGATTGGCGTCGCTGCTGACACCTCGAACCCGGGCCAGGCGCGCATCGCATCGACGACTCCTGCGGCAGACGCTGTCTGGTCGGACGCAAACGTCCCGGCGGTCGCGTCGCACGGGTCCTTCGAGACGGTGTCGACCGGGGAGATTGCGATGCCCCAACCAGACCCTGCGGGGCTGTCCGCTCCCATCTCCACGAGGAGCGACTGGAAGTCGACGGCAGGATCCCAGTTGAACCAGCCCGTCGGGATGTCGAGCGTGATCGTCCCGGGCCATAACGGGCCAGTCACCGCATAGGTTCCCGCGGCGACGCAATGCGTTCCCAGTCCATCGCCACATGACGCCTCCGGGGCGCCGACGAGCCCGCGCGGCGATGACGCAGGCGCCGGCGTGGGCGATCGCAAGGGAACGGGCGTGGAGGATGTCGCCGTCGCCGGGTCGGCCCCGACGCCGGGCCCGACCCGGCCCGTGAGCGACACGGCCGCACCGGCCACGATGACCAGCACGGCAGCGACGCCGATGCCGTAGCGGACCGGAGCGGAGAGATCGGCGAGCAGACCCCGCATCCTGTCGGGAAGGTCTGGGCTGTGAACCTGCGGCGTTCCCGGCAGGCGCTCCCGCACGGTGGTTCGGACGCTCTCGGGCAGCGGTACGACACCGTCATACGTGTCGAGGTAGTCCTCGAGCCCGGCGATGAAGTCGTCGTCGGGGTTCATGCGGTACCTGTCAGCCTCTCGTCGCGCGCGTCGGCCTCGATGGCGGCGCGCAGGTGCTTCAAGGCGTAGTGGAGCCGGGAGCGGACCGTGCCGATTGGCGTCCCCATGGCGACGGCCGCCTCGCCGGGGGTGAGTCCGACGTAGTGCACGAGCACGACCACCGTCCGGTGCTCGACACCAAGCGACCCGAACGCCTGGTCCAGCTGGTGCGCCAGCGACAGGTTCGCCGCCGGATCGGGCGCTCCTGGCGTGTCGAACGCCAGCAGCCGCAGGTTGCCACGATGGTGTCGCTCGCGGCGCGCCTCGGTGTAGCAGGCGTTGACGACGAGCTTGTAGGCCCAGGCCTCGAACCGGTCAGGGTCGCGGAGGCGCGGAAGAAAGCGCCAAGCGTCGAGCAGTGCCCGCTGCATGGCGTCCTCCGCCAGGTACGGATCCCGCAGGATCCGGCGCGCGACCGAATTGAGGTGGTCACCCACGCGTTCGATCAAGGCGTCGAAGGCCGCTTCATCGCCGTGCATCGCTCGCTCGACGAGTCTCCGCTCCATCCATCACCCCTGGTGAGCCGGCCTCAGGACCGTTCGACCAGTATGAGTCGCGTGGCGGGCGATTCATTCAACGTGCCCTTGTCGCGGGTCCTGACCCCGTGCCCAGGCCGGGAAAGGATCACGGCCGCATTCGCCGTTGAACGAATCTGCGTGGGCCGGATTCATACCCCGTGACCCGACGATCCAGCGTCCTGGCTGCAGGCATCAATGTGCGAAGGAGTCCAGAAAATGAACCGGATCAGGCTTGCCGGTACCGTTGCCGGCCTATCGGTCGCGGCGATGCTCGTCGCCGGGTGTGCCGGCGCGAGTCCGACGCCCTCCGTCGCTGCCACTCCCACAATGGCGGCCGTTGACCGGAAGCTGATCGATCCCGACGACATCCTCGCGGGGGCCGCGCGCTACGGCGATCTCGTGTTCACCGCGGGCTTCCTCGGCCTCGCGGACGGCGACGACTTCGATGCAGACGTGAACGACGCGCTGGACCGGCTGGAGGCGACGCTTGGCAGGTCGGGCGCTGGCTTTGACACGCTCCTCAAGGTGAACGTGTATCTCACCGACTGGGACAACTGGGAGGCCTACAACAGCATCTACCAGAAGCGGATTGCCGAGTTTGGCCGTCCTCCTCGCACGACCGTCGAGGTTTCGCACCTCGGGCTGGATGCGCCGATCGAGATCGCCGCGGTCGCTCACGTGCGTCCAGCGACTCCCTGATCACGACACCAGCCGCTCTCAGCCGCGAGCTCGGCGAGTGACCATCGCGCCGACCACGGCGCGATGGTCCTCTCTGCGTCGCAATCGGGGCCTGGCCGGAGGACTTGCGGGCTCGAGCGCGCGGCCGACACCGTGGGATTCAGCCGAGCGCGGCTCGCAGCGCCCAGTCGAGGTCGGCCCACAGGTCCTCGACGTTCTCGATGCCCACCGACAGGCGACACAGGGCTGGGCCCACGATCGACGCGTCACCGGCGTAGCGCGCGCGGCGCTCGATGAGCGACTCCACTCCACCGAGGCTCGTCGCGTGGGTCACCAGCCGCAGCCGGGACAGGAACGCTTCGGTCTGCCCGACGGTGCCGGCGACCTCGAAGGACAGCATCGACCCCGACCCGTTCGGCAGCACCCGCGAGGCCCGCTCGTGCTGCGGGTCGCCGGGCAGGCCGGGGTAGTTGACGGTCGCCACGTGCGGGTGTGACGCCAGGCGGCGGGCGAGCTCAACCGCCGACGCCTCGGCCCGGTCGAGCCGGACAGCGAGCGTGCGCAGACCACGCAACGCGAGGAAGGCGTCGAAGGCGCCGGGGACCGAGCCATGGTCGTGACGGTACGTGGCCAGGAAGCCCGCGTGGGCCTCGTCGCGGCAGACCGCCGCTCCGAGGAGCACGTCGGAGTGGCCTGCGATCAGCTTGGTCGCGGAGTGCAGGACGATGTCCGCACCGAGGTCGATGGGACGCTGGCGTAGCGGCGTGGCAAACGTCGCGTCGACGACGGTGATGGCCCCGCGGTCGCGCGCTCCTGCCGCGATCGCGGGGATGTCGGCGACGACGATCAGTGGATTGGCGATCGACTCCACCCAGACCATGTCGGCGCCGTCGGCAGCCTCGAGGACGGCAGCGGTGTCATCGGCCGGGACCATGCGGGCGGTGAGGCGGCCGTCGGACTGCATGCGGTCGAAGATGTTGCGGACGCCGAAGTACGCGACGGATGGAAGGACCACGACGCCTCCCGGCGGGACGAGTGCAGCAATCGCGGTCGTGGCGGCGAGGCCGGACCCGAACGCCACCGCCCGCCCGCCGTCCAACGCCCCGAGGGCGGCCTCGAATGCGCCCCAGGAGGTGTTCCCGTCGCGGCCGTACTCGAGGCTCGCGTCGTGAACGTAGGTCGAGCTCAGGGTCACCGGCGCGTTCATGGGAGCACCGGGCGTGCGCGCCGGCCGACCGGCCTGCACGGCCACGGTCTCCGCCGACCACGCCGGGTCGAGCGCAACTGGTGCGGGGTACAACGGCTCGGTCATGATGGGGCTCCATTGTCCGGGTCGGGAATGGCGGAGTGGCGACGCGCCAGGTGACCACCTGGTCGGCCTTCGGTGCCGCGTCAGACGGCGTTCGCCTGCCGTAACCACGGTTCCTCCGAGGGCCCGTGGACCGTCAGGTCGGACGGTGGCGCGACCGCAGTAGCATGCCCTACGGCGGCCGCGCGCGTCCGCGGCGCCTCGCCCTCGACCAGGGCCCGGCCGAGCCGGTTCAGGCCGGGGGCGGAAACTTCATGCGATCGAGCTCCCGGCCGATCCGGTAGGCGTACTCGACGATCGCCTGCCAGTCCCGGAAGTCGCCAAGGTGATGGGTCTGGATGACCTGGGGATCGACCGCGGCGTCGGGCGCCAGCCGGCCGCCAAACGTCCGGTGAGCACGAGCACCGAGCCCCGTGGTGATCTCCGCGCCATACGGGGTGATGGGCTGGTCGGCCCGCGCAAGACGACGATCAAGGGGCCCCCCGCTGAACAGCCACAACGGGCGGGCCGACAGCTCCTCGCGGAAGCGCTCGATGAACAGCCGGGCATCCTTCTGCCAGTGCGCCGCGTACACCGCGCTGCCCAGGACCACGGCATCCCACTCATCGAGGCTCCGGACGTCCCGAGCAGGCTGCTCGAGGGCACGATGTCCGCCGTCACGCAGGACCTGCGCCATCGCCGCGGCGATCTCACCGGTGGAACCAAGCTTGGTCGCGTAGGCGACGAGGACTCGAGCAGTCACGGCATCCCAGGGCAGGCGCGTCGCGTCGATCGAGAGCGACTTGCACATCTTGCCGCCCGGAGCCGGATCGTGTGAAGAGGACGGGACGGCGGCGACGCCCGAGACAGCCTCTGCGCGTCCTGGAGGCCCATGACCGGGCGTCCGGATGGCCCGGAGGCCCGGCCATCCCCTCTGCGTCCTGTGGGGGTGGGGGAAGTCGAGCGGTTCGTCGCGGCCGGTCATCATCTGCAGCGATGCTGTCGCCGGCTCCAACTCGCAGGCTGTCGCCGGCTCCGCCTCGCATGCAGCGGTGGATCACCCGGCGGTGAGCCGTGCGTGACCGCGAGCCGAACGTCGAGCTTCGGGGAGCGGTCCGCGCTCGAGGCGGGCCATCCTGATGCAGGGCTGGTTCGGCGGGGGATGCGGGGCCTGCAGGACCTACTTGGCGCCTTCAGGACCTGGAGGGGCCTACAGATCCTGCCGGGCCACCCGGTCGGCGGGACGAGCCGCCCCTCAGGTCATAGGATGCGGACCATCACGCAGCGTACCGAAGCACGGATGGACCTTGATGAAGAGGCCGGCCCATCGAACAGCCGAACAGGCGAGCCCGATGTCTGCCGATGGCGCCCGCTGGCGGAGCGCGAACGACCCGCGGCTCTCCCGCTACGAGATCTTGGCCGTCCTCAGGGAGAACCGGGACCGGATCGCCACCGCGACGGCGACGGTCGATGGCGCGCTCCTGCGCGCGGCACCGGCAGCGGGGGACTGGTCCCCGGCCCTGATCCTCGCCCATCTGCGTGCCTGCGCCGACGTCTGGGGCTCGTGCATCACCGTGATCCTCGGCGAGGACCGGCCCACGATCCGGGCCGTTGGCCCCAGGTCCTACATCCACGGCACGGACTACCCGGAGCTCGAGTTCGAGCCCTCGTTCCGAGCCTTCTCCGCGCAGCGGGCAGAGCTGCTCGCGATCCTCGAGCGTTTGCCGCCCGAGGCATGGGCTCGCACGGCGATCGTCACCGGGGCGGGTGCCATCCTCGAGCGGACGATGAACTGGTACGCGCTGGGACTGGCCGCCCATGAGCGATCGCACGTGAAGCAGATCCTGCGGATCACGGGGGCTGCGGGCAAGCCCACGCGTTGATGCGACCGGCGGATCCCGCGCCGAGGCTGGTCACGAAACCCCGGCACGTCACGGACAACGAGAGGCCCCCGGACCGGACGGATGTCCGGCCCGGGGGCCCAGCGATCCCGATGGGACCGGCTAGGGCAGCTCGTTCACGCGGTCGGTGCTCGGGGGAGCAACGGGGCTGAATGCCGCGAGGAAGTTGTTGAACGCCGTGAGGTCGTTCCCCCCATCCAGGCGCGGAGCCGTGATGGAGCCGAACGTGGTGAAGTTGTCCCCGCCGTCGGCGAGGAAGTTGTTGACCGTCACCATGTAGCTGGCCGCCGGATCGAGCGCCACGCCGTTGAGCTTGACGTTCGTGACGGCGACCGCCGTGCAATTGCCACCGGCAATCGTCCTGGCGAGGTCGTACGTGAAGCCCTCGGAGACCCCAAGGTGCAGGAATGCGCGGCTGGAGCCGGTCGGCTGGCACTGCTCCTTGAGGACGGAGATGATCTGGGCGCCGGTCATGGGGTAGGTGATGAGGGTGTTGCCGAACGGCTGGACGGCGAACGACTCGGCGAAGGTGACGACGCCGTCGCCCTCACTCGCCGACTGCGGGTAGGTGAGGTCGGCGCGGAGCCCACCCGGGTTCATGAACGCGACCTGCGCACCGCTGGCCGACGTGGACCAGAGTTGGGCATCCGCGACCAGGTTGCCGATCGGTGACTCGACGCCGCGATCGGATCCGCCCGTCCCACCACGGAGGATCGTTGCAGTGACCTTCCCGACGGGCGTCGTGCCGGCCTCACCGTACAGCGGCTGCCACTTGGCGATGACCGCCGTGAGTGCCGGGTCGGGCGTGAGCTGCGACTGGTCGACGACGTGGTTGACGGCGGTGCTCGCCCTGCGGTCGACGTCGTGGCTCTTCTTGTCGAGCACGAGGTTGACCTCGGACACCACGCGCCCGTAGGAGTAGGCGCTGGTCACGATCCGTGGCTTGCCACGGCTGTCGGAGAGCCGGCAGTTGTAGGGCAGGTGCGTGTGGCCGGTGATGATGGCGTCGATCTCGGGATCGAGCGCATCGTTGATGGCCACGATCGGGCCGGAGATGCCCACGCAGGCGTCGACGTCGCCGGGAGGCGGCGTCTGGGAGCCGCCCTCGTGAAGGAGCACGACGATCGCCTCGACGCCCTTCTTCTTGAGCTTCGGGACGAGCTTGTTGGCGGTCTCAGCCTCGTCGAGGAAGTCCCAGCCCTGGATGCCGGCGGCGGCAACAAGGGTGTCGGTGGCTTCCAGCGTCATGCCGATGAACCCGATCTTGATGCCGTCGAACGACTTGATCCAGTACGGCGGCAGGGGTGTCTTGCCCGTGGTCTCGTTGACCACGTTGGCGGCCAGCCACTTGAAGTCGGCTCCGCCGTACGGGTTCTTCTTGAAATAGCAGCCGTCGACGGGATGGCAGCCGCCGTACTGCATCCGGATGAGCTCGGTGACACCTTCATCGAACTCGTGGTTGCCCACGCTCGAGACGTCGAGGTGCATCGCGTTGAGCGACTCGACGGACGGTTCGTCGTGGAACAGGCCGGAGAACGCCGGCGAGCCGCCGATGAGGTCGCCGGCGGCAACGGTCAGGCTGTTCTTGTTGCCCTTGCGCAGCTTGGCGAGCTCGGCGGCAAGGTATTCGGCACCGCCGGCAGCAACGCCGTCGATCGTGCCGGGCGTGGTGGCCTCGATGTGGCCGTGGTAGTCGTTGAAGGCGAGGAGCTGGACCGGGACGGTCCGAGCGGGCGGTGAATGATGCGGTGGGCGGGGCTTGTCGTGGTGGTCGGGCTGCTTGCCGACCGCCGTGGCCGCCAGGCTTGCCGTCATGGCGAGCGCGGCAAGGACCGAGAGCATTCTGCGGGCGCCGGGGGTCAAGGGCACGATCTCCTCCGTCTCCATGCTGGGTTGCTCTTCGGGGGCGGGAGCCCCAGCAAGAGCACAGGGTAACTGGCGGTCCCAAGCCCGGGTCAGCCCGTGGGACGGTGCGGTGCCAACTGTCAACGGAGTTCGCCGGGAGGCTCGCGGCGGACCTGCCTGGCCCGTGATCGTGCTGGTGAGCCAAGCGCGGTAGGATGCACCAAGTCCCACGCGCGGCTTCGCGGCTCAAGGGGTGTTCCGCGACCAGGGAGCGCGTGCTCGGGCTGATCCGGGATGACGACGCGAACGACGTTGCGGCGGACTGAGGAGGAGCTTGGGATGACATCAGCGCTCGAACAGCCGGGCGGAAGCGCCGCCGCCGCCAGTATCTCCAAAGCGTGGCACGCGCTCAGCCCCGACGACGCACTCGCCGCTCAGGGCGTGACCATCGAGGCCGGGCTCTCGTCCGCCGAAGCGGATGCCCGCCGGGCGAAGGTCGGTCCCAACACCTTCGCCGAGGCCAAGAAGGCGTCGGGGTGGCAGCGGTTCAGCCGCCAGTACGCCGACCCCATGCAGATCGTGCTCCTGATCGCGGGTGTCGTCTGCCTGTTCCTGCCCGGGCAGTTCGCCACCGGCGTGTTCCTGATCCTGCTCACGCTGTTCAACGCGTGGATGGCCATGAACCAGGAGGGCAAGGCAGAAGCCAGCGCCTCGGCCCTCCAGGGAATGATGGTCGTCAAGGCCAAGGTCCGCAGGAACGGCGACCTTGTCGAGATTCCGATGGACCAGCTGGTCCCCGGCGACATCGTCAACATCGAGGCGGGCGACCTCGTTCCCGCCGACGCGCGCATCCTCACGGCGGCGACCCTGGAGATCGACGAGTCCGCGCTCACCGGCGAGAGTGTCCCGACCCCCAAGCAGGTGGACGCGGTTGCCACGGACGCGGCCCTCGGGGACCGTATCGACCTGGCCTTCATGAACACCCAGGTCACCCGTGGGGCGGGCACGATCCTGGTGATCACCACGGGAATGGCAACCGAGGTCGGCCACATCAGCGGCATGCTCCAGTCGACCACCGTCGAGAAGACGCCGCTGACGAAGCAGCTCGACGGGCTCACCAACCAGATCCTCGTCATTGCCGGCATCGCCCTGGTCGTCTCGACCGCCCTCGGACTCGTGCGCGGGCTCGAGCTCCAGGTCCTGTTCCTCAGCGCGGTCGCCTTCGCGGTGGCGGCCATCCCCACGGCGCTCCCGGCCGTGACGACGGCCATCCTGTCCAAGGGCTCCCAGATGCTCGCGGACGCGGGCGCCATCATGAAGCGGCTGCGCTCCGTCGAGACGCTCGGCTCCACGTCCGCGCTCAACTCGGACAAGACCGGCACCCTCACGCTCAACCAGATGACGGCCGTCCAGATGGCGGTCGTGGGGCGCCGCTACACGATCTCCGGTGACGGCTACTCGACAACCGGCCAGATCGCCCACGCGGGTGGCCAGCCCGACGTGCCGCTCGAGCAGTACCTGCTGCCAATGGCCCTGTGCGCCGACGCCGAGGTCCGCGACGGCGGCCTCGTCGGCGATCCGACCGAGGGCGCGCTCGTGGTGCTCGCCGCCAAGGGTGGAGTGGATCCGTCGCTGACCCGTGAGCGGTACCCGCGCGTGGCGACCCTCCCGTTCGACGCGGCCTACAAGATGATGGCCACGTTCCACGCGATGAAGGACGCTGCGGGCAAGGACGTCATCCGCGGCTACGTCAAGGGTGCGCCTGACCAGCTGCTTGCCCGCGCCGTCAGCGCGCACGGTCCCGATGGGACCGAGGTGCCGGTCGCGAACATTCGCGATGCCTACATGGCGGAGAACGACCGCCTGGGATCCATGGGCCTGCGCGTGATGGCGACGGGTCAGAAGGACTTCGATCCGGCGTCGTTCGATCCGAACGCGGACCTGTTGCCCGTCATCGACGGGCTGACGCTCCTGGCAATCGTCGGCATCGTGGATCCGCCGCGGCCCGCCGCCAAGGACGCCATCGCACGGGCGAAGGCGGCCGGGATCCAGGTCCGGATGATCACCGGCGACCACGCGATCACGGCCGGCGCGATCGCCAACCAGCTCGGGATCGAGGGGCGCGCCATCACCGGCGCCGAGTTCCGGGCCATGAGCGACGAGGAGGCGATGCGCCAGATTGACGGCATCGGCGTCATCGCGCGCGTCTCCCCCGAGGACAAGGTCCACCTCGTGGACATCCTGCGCAAGAAGGGACACGTCGTCGGGATGACGGGCGACGGGGTGAACGACGCCCCGGCCCTCAAGAAGGCCGACATCGGGATCGCGATGGGGATCACGGGCACCGAGGTCTCCAAGCAGGCGGCCGTCATGATCCTCACGGACGACAACTACGCGACCATCGTGAAGGCCGTCGGCCTGGGTCGTTCCGTCTACGACAACCTGCTGCGGTTCATCCGCTTCCAGATGGCGGGCCTGTTCGGGTTCATCGCCACGTTCCTGGGCTCGTCGATCTTCGACATCCTTGGCGGCATCCCGTTCCTGCCGCTCCAGACCATGTGGCTGAACTTCACCGTCAACGTGTTCCAGGCCATCGGCCTCGGGTACGGCAAGCCGCGCGACGGGCTCATGGAGGTTCCGCCGCGGCCCAAGGAGCACAAGATCATCCCCGGCCGGCTGATGCGCTGGCTCGTGTCCGTCGGGCTCGTGATGGCCGCAGGCACCCTTGGCGTCATGGCCTGGGCTACGACGGCCTTCCCGTCCGACAACAGCATCATCGCCCAGACGATGGGCGTGACCACGTTCGCCCTGTTCCGCCTGTTCTCCTCGCTCGAGACCGCGGATGCGGACGAATCACTGTTCAGCGGATCCATCCTCGCCAACCGGCCGCTCCTCATCGCGACCGGCCTGTCGGTGCTCACGATCGTGCTCGCGACCGAGCTCGGCTTCCTGCAGAAGTTCCTCGGCATGACGAGCCTGACCGGGGAGCAGTGGCTGGTCTGCATCGGCGTGTCGCTGTCGCTGATCGTCGTCGAGGAAGTGCGCAAGCTGCTCAAGGTCCGGACCGGTGACGAGCCGGCCGCCACCCAGGCGGCACCTGCCGCCGCAGCGGCCTAGCCGCGCCGCCAGAAAGGAACCGACCGATGGCCAAGAAGAAGCACAAGAAGAGCGCCGCGCGCGACGTGGACCAGGCGACTCCGGCAGCCGATCCCGCCTCGCCCGCCGATCCCGCCTCGCCCGCCGAGCCAGCCGCCGCGAAGATCTCATCGGGCCCGCCCGCGAAGATGAAGACCAAGGACTACGAGCGCGAGATGGAGCGCCTCCAGGGCGAGCTCGTCGCGATGCAGGAATGGGTGAAGGAGTCCGGCGCCAAGGTCTGCATCGTGTTCGAGGGCCGGGACACCGCGGGCAAGGGAGGCGTGATCAAGCGCATCACCGAGCGCGTCAGCCCCCGGGTGTTCAAGGTCGTGGCTCTCTCGGCCCCGACCGACCGCGAGAAGTCGCAGATGTACGTCCAGCGCTACCTGCCGCACTTCCCGGCCGCAGGCGAGGTCGTGATCTTCGACCGAAGCTGGTACAACCGCGCCGGCGTCGAGCGGGTCATGGGCTTCTGCACGCCCGAGCAGACGGAGAAGTTCCTGGAGCAGACGCCGGCTGTCGAGAAGGCGATGGTCGATGCGGGGATCATCCTGATCAAGTACTGGCTCGAGGTCAGCGCCGACGAGCAGACCCGCCGCCTCGAGGGCCGAGTCATCGACCCGCGGAAGGTCTGGAAGCTGACCGACATGGACCTCAAGTCCTATGCCCGCTGGTTCGACTACTCGCGCGCCCGGGACGCCATGTTCGCCGCCACCGACACGGCCTGGGCGCCGTGGCACGTCGCGCACACGGACGACAAGAAGCGGGGCCGGCTCAACGTGATCAGCCACCTGCTGAGCCAGGTGCCCTACGCGCCGCTCGGGCCCCGGGAGGTCAAGTTCCCCAAGCGCCAGCCGAAGGGCAGGTACGTGGAGCCGGATCTGCCCCTCAAGCACATCCCCGAGCCCTTCTGACCCAGCCTCGCTGACGACACAGGCGGCATTGGTACCCTTGCGGGACCATGCCGCCTGAATTCATCTACACCGCGTACAAGCTCGCCCGCCACTACCCGCCCGACCGGACAGTGCTCGAGGACATCTCGATCTCGTTCTATCCGGGCGCCAAGATCGGCGTCATCGGCCCCAACGGCGCCGGCAAGTCCAGCCTGCTCAAGATCATGGCCGGCCTTGACGACGGGTTCACCGGTGACGCCCGTCTCACGCCCGGCTTCACGGTGGGCTACCTCAGCCAGGAGCCGCAGCTCGACCCGGCCAAGGACGTCAAGGGCAACGTCCTCGACGGGGTCCGCGAGGTGCACGATCTGATCGAGCGCTACAACGCCGTCATGGCCAGTTGGTCCGAGCCGGATGCCGACTATGAGGCCATCGGCGCCCAGCAGAGCGCGCTCGAGGACCGGATCAATGCCGCGGATGCATGGAACCTCGAGCGCAACGTGGACATCGCGATGGATGCCTTGCGCTGCCCGCCGGACGAGGCGGGTGTCACGACGCTCTCCGGTGGCGAGAAGCGCCGCGTCGCCCTCTGCCGGCTCCTCCTGCGCCACCCGGACCTGCTGCTCCTCGACGAGCCCACCAATCACCTCGATGCAGAGTCGGTGGACTGGCTGGAGCGGTTCCTGGGCGAGTACGAGGGCACCGTGGTTGCCATCACCCACGATCGCTACTTCCTCGACAACGTCGCCAAGTGGATCCTGGAGCTTGACCGCGGCCGGGGCATCCCGTTCTCGGGCAACTACACCAGCTGGCTGGAGCAGAAGCTGGCCCGCATGGCGCTCGAGAACAAGGCGTCGGACGCGCGGGCCCGGACGCTGGCCCGCGAGCTGGACTGGGTCCGGCTGTCGCCCAGGGCCCGCCAGTCCAAGGGCAAGGCCCGGCTCTCGGCCTACGAGCAGCTGCTCGCCCAGGCCCAGGACGAGAAGTCCGTCGCCCGCGAGCTGGAGATCGCGATCCCGCCCGGTCCCCGCCTCGGCGACCAGGTGATCGAGGTCGAGGGACTGCGCAAGGGGTATGGAGATCGCCTGCTCATCGAGGACCTGACCTTCTCGCTGCCACGGTCGGGCATCGTCGGGATCATCGGCCCCAACGGCGCGGGCAAGACGACGCTGTTCCGGATGCTGGTCGGCCAGGAGTCACCAGATGGAGGGAGGATCACGATCGGCGAGACGGTCGCACTCAGCTACGTGGACCAGGAGCGGGACGAGCTGCGCGCGGACCGGACCGTGTTCGAGGAGATCACCGAAGGCGTCGAGGTGGTCAAGGTCGGCACCCGGGAGATCCCCGCACGTGCCTACGTGTCGAGCTTCAACTTCCGCGGAACCGACCAGCAGAAGCCGGTGGGCACTCTCTCGGGCGGGGAGCGGAACCGGGTGCACCTGGCCAAGCTGCTCCAGTCGGGTGGCAACGTCCTGCTCCTGGACGAGCCGACCAACGACCTGGATGTGGACACGTTGCGCGCACTTGAGGCGGGCTTGGAGTCATTCCCGGGCTGCGTCGTGGTCATCAGCCACGACCGCTGGTTCCTGGACCGGATCGCAACCCACATCCTGGCGTTCGAGGGCGACAGCCAGGTGCGCTGGTTCGAGGGCAACGTCAGCGACTACGAGGCCTTCCGCCACAAGGAGCTCGGCTCGGCAGCCGATCAGCCGCACCGGATCCGCTACAAGCGGCTCGCCGGCTGACGGGCACGCGGCACGCCGTGACCGGACGCGAAGAGGCCCCGGTCCACAATGGACCGGGGCCTCTTGTCTGCGACGAGAGGTGGGACGCTAGAAGCGGCGGCGGCCGGGTGTGACCGCGGCGCCCACGACGGCGGCCTTGGCGATCGGCGAGGGGCCGGGTGACACCGCGGCGCCCACGACGGCGGCCTTGGCGACAGGCGAGGGGCCGGGCCTGACGGCTGCGGTGACGACCGCGGCCTTGGCGACGGGTGCGCCGACAACGCCGACGCCGCGACGACCGGGACCGAGCGGCATATCAGACTCCTTCTGCTTCGAGTGCCGCGTCGGCCTCGATGGCGGCTGCGATGGCCTGGATCGGGATCCGGCCGTTGGCGATCAACTGACCGCCCGCCCGGCGCATGGCCGCGCCGAACGGGGCCGCCCACACGTTCTCGTAGACGAGCACGCCGGCGACGGTACCCGGGTCCATGGCGGCGGCGAGGTGGATGACATCGTCCTCGGCCAGCGTCTGGGCCAGCTGGGCCTCGATCCTCTGGAGGTCGCCGAGCTCGTCCAGGTCGGACAGCTCCATCGCCTCGACGGAGCCGTCGGCATCCTTGGCAAGGATCAGGACGTCCATGACGCGGATGATCCCGGCATCGTGCAGCCGGACCAGCTCATCCACGCCCTCGCCCGTGAAGTTCTGGGCACCAGCCGGGAACTCCACGATCAGATAGTCGACGGGCCCCAGCTCGTCGAGCGTTCGTTCGGTCATGCGTCCTCCATGTCAATCTGCCGTAACGTGCCCATTCTAGCTCCGGGCGCCGGAAACCCCCGAGTGGGGTGCCATGACCGGGACGAGGCGCGAGAGCTCAGGCGGTGGCCGGCTGTCCGTCGTCTGGCGGGCCCGGCTGTCCGTCGTCTGGCGGGCCCGGCGGTCGCGGCGTCCGGTTGCGCAGCAGCGCGGCCACGCCACGCGACTCGGGGAACCGCTCCATGATCGCCACGAGGCCCACGGTCAGGGGCACGGCCAGGATGGCGCCGGCCGCGCCGAGGATCCACGCCCACATGATCACGGCCAGGAACACGACCAGCGGACTGAGGTTGAGCTCGGAGCCCATGACCACGGGCTGGAGGAAGTGGTCCTGGGCGAAGTTGATCAGGGTGTAGCCGATCACGACCGCGCCTGCGGCCACGACCCCGCCATCAAGCAGCGCAAGGACCAGCGGGGGGATGAGGGCGATGATCGTGCCCACGTTGGGGATGAAGCTGGCCGCAAACACCAGGAACGCCCAGAGCAGCGGCAGGGGCACCCCGACGACCACGAGGAGCACCAGGACCAGCACGGCCGCGAACAGGCCGAGCAGCGCCCGCACGAGGAGGTAGCGCCGCAGGTCGATGCCGAACTGCTCTATCCCCGAGAGGAGCGCGTGCCGCTCGCCATAGGCGGCTTCGGCCCGTGCCTGGAGCGACGAGGCCCCGGCCAGCGCGTAGATCATCGTGAAGGTCAGAACGAAGATCCCGACGCCGGCCCCGGAGACAGCCGACGCCACCGGCCTCACGAGTGAGGCGATCTGTTCGGGCGAGATGATCGACGTGATCGCGCCGGGGTCGGCCGAGATGCCGAACTGCGAGAGCAAGTCGCGGAGCACGGCGATCTGCGCGCTGAGGCGATCCTGGTATCTCGGGATCTGGACGACCAGCTCACCAACGGAGAGTGCGATGAGGCCGGCGGCCATCAGCACGACCGCGAGCACGACCATCATGGCTCCGGTCAGTGCCAGCCCATGGCGGACTCCCCGCCGCTTGAGTGCGCCGACCAGCGGCCAGGCGACGAGAGCCAGGAACAGGCCGAACAGCACCGGAACCAGGATCGAGGCCACCTCGCGCAGGGCGAGCATCGCGATGAGGACGAGCACCAGCCCGAGGACCGCCACGATCGAGCCGGGGAGAACAGCCCGGGGCGGCGAGTCGGCCGCGGCGTGGGACGGTGCTTCGGGATTCGCCTGGGGCAGCGCTTCGGACTTGCCCGCGCGCGGGGCTTCGGCGGCGGGACCCTCGCCCGTTGTCCCCAATGTCACAGGATCCACCATCTCCATCGAACCCGTCCCCGGATCACGTGCCGGATCGAACCATACCCGACGCCACGCACCCACCGGGGCGCGATAGGGTAGTCGCTCATCCGGCACCTCGAGGAGCACGTTGGACGGCTCGGCCTCGATCGTCATCACGGCGGCGCTGGTCTTCTACACGATCGGCGTGTGGAGCGAGCGTATCCAGGGCCGTCTCAAGCCCTGGCACCTGGCGTTCTTCTGGCTCGGCCTCGTGTGCGACACGGTGGGCACCGGGATGATGTTCGACTACGCGGGGGGCATGACGGCCGACGTCCACGGGATCACGGGGCTGCTCGCCATCGTCCTGATGCTGGTCCACGCGTCCTGGGCGACGGTGGTCCTCGCGCGCCGTGACGAGGCCTGGATCCTGAGGTTCCACCGCTTCAGCCTGGTGGTCTGGGCGATCTGGCTGATCCCATACTTCAGCCCCATGTTCTTCGCGATGGCCGGCTGAGGGTCGGGTCGGGGCCTGCTGAAGGCTCCGGACGCCTTTGTGCGGGCTCGGGATCGGGTCTCATACTTGGCGGTGCGCCGGGTCATCGGGTCCCGACGCGGCGAAGACCGAGGAGGTGCGCGATGGGCACCGACGTCCAGGGTCCGATGGGCATGGAGGCTCACATGACCCGGGCCATCGGCGTGGGGCGGTCCGGGATGGAGGCGGGGCAGGGTGGTCCCTTCGGAGCCGTCGTGGCCGGCCCGGGTGGTGACGATCATCGCCGAGGGCTGCAACCGGGTGACCTCGTCCAATGACCCCACAGCCCACGCCGAGGTCGAGGCGATCCGGGCGGCCTGCCGTGATCTTGACGCCTTCGCCCTCGCGGGTTGCACGCTCTACACGAGCTGCGAGCCGTGTCCGATGTGCCTTGCTGCCGCCTACTGGGCGCACGTCGACGCCATCGTGTACGGGGCCTCCCGGGCCGATGCGGCCGCAGCCGGGTTCGACGACGCGTTCATCTACGACGAGATCGGGCTGCCGCTCGACGCGCGCAGGATTCCCGATGCGCCAGGCGGGCAGTGCCAGGGCGGTGGAGCTGTTCGATGAATGGCGGCGGCTCGAGGGACGAACGCCCTACTGAGCCGGCGCCTCGGGCCTGGACAGCTGGTGCAGCTCGTCCAGCTGGTGGAGCTGGGCGCGATCGCCGCAGCCCATGCGCGAATGATGTCCCAGTCGCGGAAGTCCCCGATCGGGTGCGTCTTTAGGACCTGGGGATCCACGGGGGCGTCCGCAAGGAGGCGCCCTCCGAACGTGCGATGGCCGCGGACGCCGAGCCCGGCCGTCAGCTCCGTGGCGCTCGGTGACAGCGGCAGGTCTTCTCGCGCGAGGCGCTCGTCGAGAGGTCCGCTGCTGAACAGCCACAGCGGCCTCACGCGCAACCCGTCACGGAACTTGGCCACGAAGCGATTCGCATCACGCTGCCAGTGCGCTGCATAGATGGCGCTGCCCAGGACGACGGCGTCCCAGCCGTCGAGGCCCCTCACCTCACGCACGGGATGGGCCGATGCGTGGTGGCCGGACTCGCGCAGCGTCGCGGCAACGACCTCTGCGATCTCGGCGTTGGAGCCAAGCTTGCTGGCGTAGGCAACGAGCACGTTTGCAGCCATGACTCCCCGCGAGATGGCGTCCTCTGGACGAGGCGGATAGTACCGCGCAATCCCGATACGGCGCGGGTTCGCGGTCGGCCGACGCCCATCGTGGAGCCCGGGACACGCGCGGACCGGCGGAGGGACGTCCGCCGGTCCGGAGGGTTCGCGCCCGGGTCGTGCCCGGCTGGATGATCAGGCAGTAGCGGTGGCGGGCTCGCCCGACATCAGGTAACGGCGGAGGCCACGGGGTGCGGCGGCGGCAAACATCCCGTCAAGGCCGTAGTAGCGGCCCGCGCCCAGCCCGACGAGCGCCACGCAGATCAGGGCGTAGGCGAGGTGCTGGTTGACGATGCCGTATGCGAAGTCCCAGGCCGCGAAGAAGAAGAAGGTCATCATCAGGGCGCCCATCGCCGCCCCGAACCGTGTGAACAGGCCAAGGATCAGGCTGATCCCGATCCCGATCTGACCCAGCGGGACGAGGACGTTGATGATGCTCATGGCCGTGGCGTTGGCGGCCAGGCCGGTCCACAACGCCTGTGTGGGGTTGAAGACCGTGCCCTCGGCGATCTCACCGCTGACGAATGGCCAGCCCAAGGTGCCCGCCGTGGCGAACTTGAGGAAGCCGCCCGCGTCGAACGGCGCGGGCGCCAGGAGCTTCTCCAGCCCTGCCCACAAGAAGATGATCCCGACGGTGACCCGCAGCAGTGCGACCCCCATCTGGTGGACCTTGCCAGTGATTTCCATGCTGTTCCTCCGACCCCTCCGTCCGGTGACCTTCACCGGCGGCCCTCAGTGCAGGGTCTGTACCTGGCCTCAGCCTGCGCGACGACCAAAGGGCATGTTGCGGGCCGAATGGCCCGTCCAGCATAGGCCATTGGGAGGACAGCGTGGACCCTCGGGACCAGGCCGGCCGACGTAGGCTTGGGCCGTGGACGAGCCCCGCGAGAGCCCGACGGAAACCCCGCCCGATGTCCCGGCCACGGCGTTGAAGCGACTCCGGGCATGGCTCGCGGACGCTCCGGCGTACCCGGCCAATACCCGTGACCTCAGGTCTGTCGACCTGCTCGGGCTTCGGCTGCCGGTGCGGGCCACGGTGGCCGTGGCAAGCGTGGCCCTCATCCTGCTGCTGGACTACCACGGGCGGATCGACGGCATCGTCGAGACGCTCGTGGGACCGTTCGGCCCGGGTGCCGCCGACGACAAGCGGGTCCAGGCGATCGGCAGGCTGCTGCTTGAGGGCCTGGTGCCACTGGCGATCATCGTCCTCGGCTTCCGCGACAGCCCCGGGCGATACGGGTTGCGGGTGGGGGACTGGCGCGCCGGGATCGGCATCGCGCTGGCGGGCTGCGCCGTCATGACACCGGTCGTCCTGGCACTCGCCCGGCGGCCGGACTTCGCCGCGTACTACGCCCCCCAGGCTGCTCCGGCCTGGGAGGTGGTCCTCACCACCGCGCTCGAGGTCATCCCGGCGGAGTTCTTCTTCAGGGGGTTCCTGCTGTTCGCGCTGCTGAGGGTTGCTGGGCCCGTCGCGGTCGTCATCGCCACGCTGCCGTTCGCCTTCGTCCACCTGGGCAAGCCGGAGTACGAGACGCTGAGCACGCTCGGCGGCGGGCTTCTCTACGGCTGGCTGGACTGGCGGACCGGGTCGGTGCTGTGGAGCGGCCTCGCCCACACCTGGATCCTCTCGCTGGCCGTGCTCGCGGCCGCCGCGATCGGCCCTGTGCCTGCCGGCTGAGTCGCACGGCCGGCCGCGGCCACGTATCCTCGGCGCCATGCCGCCCGACGAAATCCCAAGCTCTGTCACCGCCCTCGCCGAGGCCAGGGCCGCGGCGCGGCGCGCACGCGACTGGGGCACGGCCGACGAGCTGCGCGGGCAGATCGAGGCCGCCGGGTGGCGTGTCGTCGACAGCGGGACGATGTACGACCTCGAGCGGGCCACGCCGCCCGACGTCGTCGACAACGGGATCGTGCTCCACGGGTCGAGTGCGTCTGTCCCATCGCGGCTCCAGGACCCACCGGTCGGAGTCGCGTCCGTGGTGATCGTCGCGACCGACTGGCCCGACGACGTCGCGCGGACGGTGCGTGCGCTGGGGGCCTACTCGCCGGCCGGCACGCAGCTCGTGGTCGTGGCCAACGGACCGTCACCGGACCAGGAGGAGGCCCTCGCCGCCCTGCGAACGGCCGCCGGGCCCGAGAGCGACCTGGAGGTCGTCCGCCTCGCGGCGCGGCTGGGCTGGGCGGCCGCCATCAACGCCGGGATCCGCAGGGCCGCAGGACCGGTGGTCGTCCTGCTCGACACCAGCGTGGAGCCCGAGGCAGACGTGGTCTCCGCGATGGTCGTGGCGCTCGATGATCCGACCGTCGCCGTCACGGGGCCGTTCGGCCTCGTCTCCGGGGATCTGCGCCGCTTCGAGACCGCATCGGCGGGCATCACCGAGGTGGATGCCATCGAGGGCTATGCGCAGGCGTTCCGCCGGTCGGACTACGCAGCGCGAGGTCCGCTCGACGAGCACTTCGTCTTCTTCCGGAACCTGGACGTCTGGTGGAGCCTCGTGCTCCGGGACCAGGATGCCGATGCCAGTGAGGGCGCGCCGCCGCGACGGGCGGTCCGCATCGAGGGCGTTCCCACCGTGCGCCATATCCACCGCGGCTGGACCAGCCTCCCGGACGACGAGCGGGAGCGACAGTCCCGCCGGAACTTCTACCGGGTGCTGAAGCAGTTCGCGACGCGCCGCGACCTCCTGGCGGGCGCGGCGGGTTAGGGGATCGCGCACCGCCCGGATGCTGCTCGACCGGGCTTCCGGTCAACCGCCCGTATACTCCGGCCGTGCGTCGTTGGGCCTTGATCGTGACCGCCCCCGCCGGGTTCCCCGGCTGTTCCGGGCTGCCGGAGAGTGCCTCTTGGACCCGGGCCTGATCGAGGTCGCGCCGGAGGCGCCGCCGTCGAGGCGCAGGCGAGCGGCGATCGCGGTCGTCGCCGTCGCCGTCGCGGGCGCGCTTCTCGCTTCCTCCTGGCCGCTGGGCGGAAGCCCCGTTGCGCCGACCCCGGCCGCGGCCGCGGATCCGTCTGTGGTGACCATCCTCGCCGGCGCACCGGCGTCGCTCGATCCTGCGCGCCACGGCGATCTCGGGAGCGCGGCGTACGTGAGCCAGCTGTACGAGACGCTGACGGCCGTCGATGAGTCGCTGGCGATCCGCCCTGCACTCGCGGAATCCTGGGTCGTGGAGGACGGCGGCCGGCGGGTCACGTTCACGCTGCGCCCCGACCTCAAGTTCAGCGACGGCTCGCCGCTCGTGGCCGACGACGTGGTTCATAGCTGGCGCCGCCTGTTCGTGCCGGGAGCCGTGTCGCCGCTGGCGTCGCTGATTGCCGACGTGGACGGCGCGCGGGAGCTGCTCACCGGTGCCAGCCGTGACACGAGCACCCTCGGGGTGAGAGCGGACGACGACCGAACCGTCGTCGTGGACCTGGAACGCGGTGGCGGAGACCTGCCGGCGATCGTGTCTGGAGCACCGTTCGCCATCGTCCCGTCGTCGGTCGGGGACGCGGAGATCGCGCCTTCACCCGGAGACATGATCGGGAGCGGTGGCTACACGCTCGAGCGGGTGGATCCTGACGTCTTCGAGCTTCGTGCGAACCCCAACTACTGGGCCGGCAAGCCCGCCATCGAGACCGTCCGGATGGTCACATCCATCGGTGGCATGAGCCCCGTCGATGCCTTCGCGGCCGGAGACCTGGACGTCGCCCCGATCGGCTTCCTCGATGCCGGGTGGATCGCCTATGACAAGGTGCTGGGACCCTCCCTGCGCAGCGATCCCTCGCTCTCGGTCACCTATTACGGCTTCGACACGCGGCAGGCTCCATTCGACGACGTGAGGGTGCGCCAGGCATTCGCGCGGGCGGTCGACTGGCGTCGCCTGGCCGAGCTCGACGAGCCCGGCTCGTCCGTGGCCGCGACGGGCATGGTCCCGGCTGGCATTCCCGGCACGCCGGAGGGTGACTACCTTCCCCCGTACGACCCGGCGGGGGCGCGACAGCTGCTGGCGGACGCAGGCTATCCGGGGGGTCGCGGGCTGGGACCTGTCTCGTTCATCGCGAACGGGGGCGGCTACGATGACGCGGTCATCGCCATGCTCGAGGACAACCTTGGGGTCACGGTCGACTACGCGACGATGGAGTTCGGGCTGTACCAGGAGCGCCTGGCGACGGATCCGCCACAGCTCTGGAGCCTGTCCTGGGTCGCCGACTACCCGGGCCCCAATGACTTCCTGGGCGTCCTCCTGGGCACGGGATCGACGGCCAACCAGGGTCGCTGGACCTCGGCGGGGTTCGATCAGGCCATCGCCGACGCAACATCAGCGGCGGGCCAGGCCGACGCCACGGCGGCCTACGCGCGGGCCATGGAAATCGTCCGCGATGACGTCCCGACCGTGCCCGTGGCGTACGGAACGTCCTTCTCGCTGGTGCGGGACGGCCTCCAGGGAGCCGCCCAGACAGGGACGGGCATCCTGCGCCTGGCCGGGCTCTCGTGGGGGGACGGGAGTTGAAACGACTCGTGGTCCGAGACCAGCTGCCGAAGATCCTGGCGGCGCTGGTCATCGCGTCCGGGCTCGTCCTGCCCCTGGCCGCCCAACCCGCCCGCGCCGCGGATGTCACCTTCGGCGCTCCGTCCGCCACGGTCGCCTATGGCGATGCCATCACGTTCACTGTCCCGATGACGTCCACAGCGCCCCTGGAGCGGGTCGAGTTGCGCCTGCGCTTCCCGGACAGCCTCGGTCCGTTCATCACCGAGGTTCCGGCCGGCCCGGCGGGATCGCAGACCCTGACCTACCGACTGGATCTCGCGGGCTCCGGGCACCTCGCGCCGAACACGGAGATCGAGGCGACGTGGGCTGCCGTCGCGGCACCCGGCGAGGCACCGGTCCTGTCCGCCAGCGACACCATCCGCTACACGGACACGGACCACGACTGGCGGACGCTGAAGGGCGATCTGGTCGCCGTCCACTGGTACGAGGGCGGCGAGGCGTTCGCGCGCCGGGCGCTCGACATCGGCGACAAGGCCGTCAAGGACACCGCGAAGCTCCTGGGCGTGACCGAATCCGAGCCGGTCGACTTCTTCATCTACGGCGACGAGGCGTCGTTCCGCAAGGCGCTGGGTCCCGGCACCCGCGAGAACGTCGGCGGCCAGGCTCGGTCGGACATCAGGACGTTGTTCGCGCTGATCACGCCAGACGCCATCGACGACCCGTGGGTCGGGGTCGTGATACCGCACGAGCTGGTCCACCTCGTCCTCGACACGGCCGTCCGGAACCCGTACCGCTTCCCGCCCCGCTGGCTCAACGAGGGGCTCGCGGTCTATCTCTCCGAGGGCTACAAACGAGGGGACAGGGCCCTGGTCGAGGCTTCCGCCCTGAATGGTGACCTGCTGCCGCTGACCGCGCTCGCGGGCCAGTTCCCCACGGAGCCTGACAAGACCTATCTGGCCTATGCGGAGTCGGTGTCGGCGATCGATCACCTCGTGCGAACGGACGGCGAGCGTGCCCTGCTGGACCTGGTCGCCGCCTACGCCGACGGGCCAACCGACGACGAGGCGTTCACCCGGGCCCTCGGGCGGGACCTTGGAGCGTTCCAGGACGGTTGGCTGGCGGAGCTTGGCGCTCCCGCTCCGGTGCAGTACGGGCCGGCGGCCAATCCGCCCGGTGCGATACCTCCCGGCTGGGACGCGCCCGCCCCTGGGGCGGGTCCGGCGGCCACCGCTGCTGCGCCCGTCCCGACGGGATCCCCGGCATCGGCCCTCCCATCGGCAGCGCCCGCCGCGCCGGGTGAGGCGCCGACCCAGGGCGGGTCGGAGACGGTCCTGGTGCTCGGCGCGGTCGCCCTCGTCGTGCTGGTGGTCATCGCCGGGATGGTCGTCGCGCGCCGGCGCACTGCCGGGCCGTGAGCGCGTTCGCGGCGCGAATTCGATCGATCCCCAGCTGGCAGGTCACCCTGGGCCTGGCGCTGCTGGGGCTGGGGTTCCTCGTCGCCGCACAGCTTGCGTCGGAGGGACCGCGGGTGCGGTACACGAGCCAGGAGCGCACCCCCCTGGTCCAGACGGCGCTCGACCTGCAGGCCCAGCAGGATGGCCTCAAGCAGCAGATCCTGGAGCTCCGGGCGGACATCCAGGGACTCGAGGCCACGGGCCAGGGTGGAGCCGCGGTGACGCAGGATCTCAACCGCCAGCTGCAGGAAGCACGGATCGCGTCCGGCCTCGCGGCCCTGACCGGGCCGGGACTGTTGATCCGGCTGTCGGATTCCAGCGTGCCGGTCCCGCCCGACGGCAACGACCGGGACTACCTGGTCTCGGGCAAGGACGTGCTCGCGGTGGTGGAGGAGCTCTGGCTGGCGGGCGCGGAGGCCGTCGCGGTCAACGGGGAGCGCGCGACCGTCGCAACTGCGATCGTGGACATCGGCGGATCGGTGCTGGTCAACTCCGCGTATGTCGCCGCGCCGTACCAGGTGGCGGCGATCGGCCCCGAGGACATGTTCGACCGCCTGACCCGGTCGCCGGGCTTCGTCGACTTCATCCGGGCGCGGTCCGAGACGTTCGGCATCGGTGTCGAGTACGCCGTCGAGGACGCCATCGATCTGCCGGCGTACGCCGGATCCGTGAACTTCCGCCACGGACGGGTCGACGCCAGCCCGCCACCCGGACCGCAGGAGTCGCTGCCCGCCGGAACCGACGTGCCCTGATGCGCCATCCGTCCGGGCTGATCGCGATGGGGGCGGTCCTGCTGCTGCTCGGCTTCCTCGTGGTCGTCCAGCTGCGGTCCCAGGCGGCGGGGGAGGGCCTCAACGGCCTGTCCGTCCAGGAGCTCGGCGAGCTCGTGGGCAACCTCACAACCCGGAACAACCAGCTGCGCGACGAGATCCAGGTGCTCGAACGACAGCGGGAGACGCTTGCGTCCACGGTGGAGCGCGGCGACACGTCGGCAGGGCAGGTCCGCTCGGACCTCAGTCGTATCCTCGGCTGGTCGGGCGCGTTGGGAGTGAGCGGGACCGGCGTCCGCGTGACCATCGACGGCTCGCTGCCCGGCGATGCCGTGGAGCTGCTCATCAACGAGTTGCGCAACGCCGGCGCCGAGGCGATCTCGATCGGCACGATCCGGGTGGTTCCGGGCGTCGTCGTCACCGGGCCCGCCGGGGATCTCGTGGTAACGGGCATCCCCCTGGCGGACCCCCTCGAGCTGCTCGCCATCGGCTCCCCGGAGGCCCTGAGCGGCTCCCTGACCCGGGCCGGAGGCCAGATCGCCCAGCTCGCGGGACGCTATCCCGACGCCGTGATCACCGTGACGACCGAGGACGTGCTGAGCCTGCCGCCCACCGATCGCGACCTCTACCCGCAGCTGGGCACCCCACGCCTGTAGGCCCGGCTGGAGATCGGCGCGGGCCGTTCGGGTCGCGGGTCACGCCTCCTCTGCTACCCTCGGGCCGATGTCCGGCAAACCCGTGCTCGAGCTCTACCTGGGCGACATCCTGCGCCTGCAGCGGCGCCATCCCTGCGGGGGTGACACCTGGCTCGTGGACCGGCTGGGGGCCGATATCGGGCTCCGCTGCGAGTCATGTGGCCGGCATGTGCTGGTGGCGCGCCCGAGCCTCGAACGCCGCATCACCACGTTCGTCCGTCGCGGTGACCCCGTCTTGAGCGCGGCTGTGGGACCCGTGCGCCCGTGACGGACGAGGCCATGGACGTGCTCCCGGAGGCCGAGCTGCTCCCCGGGCTCGACGGGCCTGACGGTCTCGACGAGCCGCTCGAGACGGCGGGTGCGCTCGAGGTCTTCCGCAATCGCCCGTTCCTGCTGCTCTGGCTCAGCCAGCTGTTCACGCAGATCGGCGGGAACATGGTCCTCTACGGACTGACCGTCATCGTCCTCAAATCGACGTCGTCGAACACGGCGGTCAGCCTCCTCATCCTCACCTTCCTCGGACCCGCCGTCCTGTTCTCGGCCGTCGCCGGCGTCTATGTCGACCGGATGGACAAGCGCCACGTGCTGATCGCGACCAACGTCCTGCGGGCCGGCCTGTTCGGCCTGCTGTGGCTGGCCGGCGACTTCCTGCTCGTGCTCCTCCTGCTCAACGCGCTGATCTCCACCGTGACGGTGTTCTTCGCCCCGGCCGAGGCGTCGATGATCCCGCAGCTCGTGCCACGTCGCCAGCTGGTGGCCGCGAACGGCGTGTTCACGCTCACCCTCAATGCGGCGTTCGCGGTGGGCTATGCGCTGATGGGCTCGCTGGTGGTGACGCTTGTCGGCGCCACCGGACTGATCATCGTGGTCGCCGTGTTCTACCTGGTGGCGGCGCTGTTCTGCTGGTGGCTCCCGCCTGCTCCGCCCACGCTCCAGGACGGCTTGGTCGACGGCCAGGGCCTGATCGATCCGGAGACGGGGCAGGCGATGGGCTCGACCTTCGCCCAGCTGCGGGAAGGGATCAGCTTCATCCGCGAGCACCGCTCCATCAGCTGGTCCCTGATCTACCTCGGGATCGCCGCGTCGCTGGTGGGCGTCCTCGGCGTGCTCGGACCCAAGTTCGCCACCGATTCGCTGGGCCTCGAGTACAAGGACTTCGCGGTGGTCGTCCTGCCGCTCGGCTTCGGTATCGTGACCGGCATCCTGTTGCTCAACTCGTTCGGCCACCTCTTCCCGCGTCGCCGGATCATCGAGGGCGGCCTGATCGCGCTGGGCACCTTCGTCCTCCTGATCGTGCTCGCGGGCCCGATCTCACGGTTCCTGCAGAACGCCGAGCGGGTCACGGCGCTGACCGAGGGGCTCGCCGGCGTGACGTCGCTGCTTGCGGTCGTGGTGTTAATCGCCCTTCTTGCCGGCGTCGCCTATGCGTTCGTCGCCATTCCGGCCCAGACCCAGCTCCAGGAGGACATCCCCGAGGACGCCAGGGGTCGGGTGTTCGGCGTCCTGAACATGCTGGTCTCCGTGGCCAGCTTCCTCCCGATCATCATCCTGGGGGCGATGTCCGACTTCGTGGGCACGCCCACGATCCTGATCGTGGTGGCGATCGCGATCTCCGCGGCGGGCGTCATCTCGATCATTCGCCGGGGACCCCTCAACCCGGCCGAAGCGCGCGCTCACGCCACGGGCCCGTCCGCTCCCGCCGGACTCGATCCGGTGGCCGTCGTGACTGCCACGGAGATGGAGGCGGGCGAGCGACGACACGCTCGCCACGGTGCGCCGACGGCGACCACCGAACCCCCCGACGACGGGCGAGGCGACCCGGCCGGGGACGAGTAGGCATGGGCGGCACGAGCCTCGTCGTGACCGGGCGGATCGCCACCCTTGCAGGAGGTGACGGGCCGGGCTGGGTCGAAGCCATCGTCATCGACGGTGGACGGGTCACCGCTGCGGGCTCCCTGGTCGAGGCCGAGGCATCCGTCGCCGCCGCAACCCGCCACCTGGACCTTGCCCCGGACGAGGTTGCGATCCCGGGGCTGACCGACGCCCACCTCCATCTCGCCGAGGCGGCCCTTGCACGCCGGCGCGTCGATCTCGACCACGCCCGATCGGTCGATGAGCTGCTGGACCGCGTCCACGCCGCCGCGGAGACGGACCGGGGCAGGGACGCCTGGATCGAGGGAGCCGGCTGGGACGCGGACCTCATGGGGCGCTGGCCGACCGCGGGCGACCTCGAGCGAGCCGCGCCCGGACGTCTCGTCGCCCTGTGGGCCCACGACCACCACGCACTCCTCGCGAGCGGACGGGCGCTTGGGATCGCCGGGGTGGACGACGACCGGTCCGACCCCGCCGGCGGCGTGATCCGTCGTGATGGCGAGGGCCACGCCACGGGCGTCCTTCACGAGTCCGCGGCCCGCCTCGTCGCCTCCCTGGTGCCGGCCCCGACGGGCGCCGCCGTGGCCGCGGCCCTCCGGCCCATGATCCGCGAGCTGGTGGGCCTCGGCGTGGTGGCCGTCCACGACCCCGGTGGGCTCAGCGAGCGCGCCGATCTTGGCGGCCCGTTCGAGGCCTACCGTGCCCTGGCCGCCGATGGCCGCCTCGGCATGCGGGTCCACGCCTGCGTCCGGCCGGAGCAGCTCGACGTTGCGGCCGGGCAGGGGCTGCGGAGTGGGGAGCCCCTGGGGCCCGATCCGCTGGACCGGCTGCGTCTCGGCTGGCTCAAGACGTTCGCGGACGGGTCGCTCGGTTCGCGGACGGCCGCGCTCCTGGATCCGCTCGAGCCCCAGTTTGGCGAGCCACAGGCTCCAAATCGTGGCTACGGGGTCTGGCTCACGCCGCCGGACGAGTTGCGCGAACAGGCCATACGCGCTGCGTCCCTCGGCATCGCCACCCAGATCCACGGGATCGGCGACGCTGCCGTGCGCACGGCGCTCGACGTGCTGGCGTCCACCGTGGGCTCGACCAGCCTGATGCCCCGCGTGGAGCATGTGCAGCTGGTCTCGCACGCAGACGTGCCGCGGTTTGCCGAGCTGGGGATCGCCGCCTCGATGCAGCCCGTGCACGTGCGTTCCGACACGGCAAAGGCCCGCCGCCTTTGGGGCTCGCGCGCGGATGCCCGCGCCTTTGCCTTTGCCGCCCTGCACCGGACGGGTGCCGTGATCACGTTCGGCACCGACGCACCGGTCGAGCCCGTGGATCCCTGGACCGGTCTCGCCTGCGCGGTCACGCGGTCATCGCCCGAATGGCCGCCTGGCACGCCTCCATTCGGCCCCCACAACGCGCTGGCCCTGTGGCGGGCCATCCGCGCCGCGTGCGTGGACCCGGCGGTCAGCGCCGGCGAGACGGACCGGGGACGACTCGTGCCCGGACAGCGTGCCGACCTCGTCGTCCTGCCCGCTGCGGCCGTGGCGGAGCCCGTCGAGGTCGACGGGGCACTGTGGCACGCGAGGCCGCGTCTCGTGCTCGTCGATGGGGAGATCGCCGCCGACCGCTGAGGGTCCCTCGGCGTTCAGGCGGCCGGATCGCGGTCCAGGACGGCAAGTGCCTCCGCGAACAGGCCGCCGAGGGCGCGCGCCGTCGACGGAAAGGCATGGATCGTGTCGGCCAGCACGTCCACCGGAACGCGGGCCCGGATCGCCAGCACGCACTCGTGGATCGCGGAGGATGCGTCCGTGCAGGCCATCGCCGCCCCGGCAAGCTCCCGCGTCCGCCGGTCGACCACGATGGTGAGATGGCCCGTCTCGGCCTCAACCGAATAGCCCCGTGCCGTCGTCGGAAAGGGGGCGACGCATTCGAACGCATCGATCCCGGCGGCCTGCGCCTGCTCCAGTGTCAGTCCGACCGACGCCGCCTCGGGATCCGTGTACGTTGACCGGGGAAGCGCCCGGTAGTCCGGGCGGACATCGTCGCCGAGCGCCATCCGGACCACGAGCTCACCCTGGTAGTGCGCCTGGTGGGTGTGGAGCTCGGGCCCGGCCGGATCGCCCGCGACCCACAGGCCGTCCGCCAGGCGCAGCGAGCCGTCGCGCCGGTAGGCGTCCGGGCCCGAGACCGCCACGCCGTAGTGCTCCAGGCCCAGGTTTGACAGCGGGAACTCTCGACCGACTGCGAGCAGGATGGCGTGGCCCTCTGCGATCGTCCCGTCATCGAGCTCGACGAGGTGGGAACCGCCGGCACCGGCCCCCGCGCGAGCCTTCACCGCACGGACGCCGGTCCGCACGTCAACCCCGTCGCGCTCGAGCCCGAAGCGGATTGCCTCGGCGCTGCGAGGGTGCTCGGTCGGGGTCAGGCGTGGCCCGGACTGGACCACCGTCACCGGCACCCCGAAACGTGCGTACACCTGGGCCAGCTCGCAGCCGGTCGGCCCCCCGCCCAGCACGAGCAGGCTGGACGGCAACTCCCGGGCAAGGGTCGCGTCCCGGTTGGTCCAGGGCTGCGTGGCCGCCAGGCCGTCGATCGGCGGCATCCTGGAGGTGGAGCCAACCGCAACCACGACGTTTCGGGCGCGGAGCTCGTGGGACTCTCCGTCGCGGGTCACCGTGACGGTGCCCGGTCCCGTGATCCGGCCGTTGCCCCGCAACGTGGAGGCGCCATCCGACGCGAGGGCACGCACATGGGAGGTGTCGTCGGGCTCGGCGGCGCCCGGCGCCCGGTTGACCATGTAGTCCCGGCGCTCAGAAGCCCGCGACCAAGGGTAGTCCGCCCCGGCCGCATGACGGTCCGCCGCGTGCAACAGGCTCTTGGACGGGACACACCCGATATGCGGGCAGGAGCCGCCGAACCAGCCGCGGTCCACGACGGCGACGGAGGCGTCAAGCGCCCGTGCCTTGTGAGCCGCCGCCTCGCCGGCCGGGCCGGCACCGATCACCACGAAATCGAGAACGTTCATGCTGGCAATGGTCCCCGAGCGGTCAAGGGAGGTCTCGCTGGCGTCTGGCCTCGTAGAGCAGGACCGCCGCGGCGATCGAGACATTCAGGCTGTCGGCGACGCCACGCATCGGCAGCTGCACGGCGGTCGTGCCGTCGCCGCCCCAAGCGTCGCTCAGGCCCTCGGCCTCGCTCCCGAGCACGAGCGCGACCGGCCCGCGCAGGTCCGCGTGGGTGTATGCCTCGCCCTCGCCCACGCGCGCGATCACCAGCCGCAGCCCTGCCTCCGCGAGACAGGTGCGGACCTCTGCGCTCGGGCCCGCTGCCAGCGGGACCGCGAAGACCGTGCCGAGCGACGCCCGGATGGCGTTCGGATTGAACGGATCGGTCCGCGGATCCGCCACGATCACCGCATCCGCACCTGCCCCGTCGGCGCTGCGCATGACCGCCCCGAGGTTGCCGGGCTTCTCGACCGCCTCGAGCACCACCACGAGCGGATCGGCGGGCAGGCGGAGCGAACCCAGGTGGAGCGAGGGGATCCGGACGACGGCGACGACCCCGTCGTTGCGACCTCCAAAGGCGAGACGATCCAGCACCGGCCCGGAAACCGGGATGACCGCCGCGCCGTGACGCCGGGCCCCTTCGACCGCACCTTCACCCTCCGCTCCGAGGCGTGGGGGATCGACGAAGATCTCGACCACGGTCGCGCCACCCGTGCAGGCCCGCTGGAGCTCGCGCGCGCCGTCGACGAGCGTCAGGCCGGTCGCGTCGCGCTCGCTGCGGGTCCGCAGCGAGGCTGCCGCCCGGATCCTGGGGTTCTTGCCGCTGGTGATGACGGGCTCGGTCCACGCACGACCGGCGGTGGAATCCACGGGCCGTCAGCGGACGGGGCTGTGGGCCCACGCCCCCAGCGGGAGGTGGGAGCCGGCGCGACTCTCGAGGGCGAGCGGCTCGCCTGCCGCGGCCACCCCGAAATGCTCCCTGACGAGGGCTGCCAGTCGATCGCCGTCGTAGCCGGGCGTGTGGGCACTTAGCAGGACGAACGAGGGCCTTGGCCCCACGAGCGCCGCGAGGTCGGCCAACAGCTCCGGGAGGTGGTCGTCGATCTGCCACGTCCCGGTGCCATGACCATAGGTAGGCGGGTCCAGGACGACGCCGTCGTAGCGCCGACCCCTCCGGCGCTCGCGCTGGACGAAGGTCCGAGCGTCGTCGATGAGCCAGCGGACGGGCAGGTCCTCCAGTCCCGATAGCCGGGCGTTGGTCCGGGCCCAGGCCACGGCGGGCCGGGAGGCGTCCACGTGAGCCACACGAGCTCCGGCGCGCGCGCACGACAGCGTCGCGCCACCGGTGTACCCGAACAGGGACAGCACCTCGGGTGGTCGTTCCAGCTTCTCCCCGGCTGCCCGCACGACCCGGTCCAGCCACGTCCACGTGCCCGCATGCTCCGAAAACACGCCAAGCTGGCCGCCGGCCGCCGTGCGGCATTCGAGGGTGAGTCCGGCGGCCTGCACCTGCCACGGATCGAGCGAGGGGCCGATCCAGGCCCCCTTTCCCCAGCGGATGGTCGCGCCCTTCCACTCGACGGGAGGAAGGCGCGGAATCCAGTCCGCGGCCGGAGCCGGCCGGTCGACGACCACGCGGCCGAAGCGCTCAAGGCGCCGGCCTCCGCCACAGTCGAGGAGTTCGAGGTCCGCCATGACCCCATCGTCGCACGGACCGACCATCTCGCGGATCCGGTGGTGTGCGGAGGCACCATCTCGAGCAGCGGGCGGTCAACCTGCGCCCCCAATCGTCTATGCTGCCAGCCGGGTGGCCTGCACGACATGAATCCTGAACTGATCCTGGTCGCGATCCTGGGGCTGATGGCCCTTGTTGTCGCATGGCTCCTGATCCGCACGGCGCGCGGCAGGACCGGGATTGCCGGCGGATCCGGAGCCGAGCAGTCCGCCAGCACGGAACGCGTGTCGGCACGGCCGCAGCCAAGCACGGGCGAGCTGAGCGAGTACGTCGCTTCCAGGGGGTACTGGGCGTGCGACGGCTGCCACTCGATCAATCGCCCGGCAGCCAAGCGATGTTACGGCTGCAATCAGAAGCACGAAAGGTCGAAACCGGCGCAACCGGCGCGGCCGACGCCCTCGCCCGCCACGACGATGGTTCCGGTCATGGATGCCAGCGCCAGAGCGAGCGCGCAGCCACGAAGGGCGACGTCGCCGCCGGGGCCAGGTTCCCGTCCGGAGCCGGCAGGGCATCCCACCTCAGCGAAGGCCGTTGGCGGAGTCGTCGTCGCGACCTCAACTGATCGGGCCATGGGCACTCCTGCCGCCTCGCCCCCGACGGAGCGCCCGCCGGCGCCAGTCGTCGTTGCGGCTCGCGTCGCAGCCGGCGCGCAGCCTGTATGCCCGCACCTGCGCCTGGGGCATGATCCCGTGAAGTCCTCAGGACCGGCGAACTTCTGTCACGCCGATGAGAGGGACGGGAGCCTAAGCCATCGCGGCGTGCGCAGGCTGGTCCGTGGCCGTCCCCGCGCGCGCGAGCCGCAGGCCGTGGGGCTTGCCTACCAGGCAGCGATCTGCCTGACCCGCGAGCACCTCGGCTGCGCCCTCTACGTCGCGTCGGCGATGCGCCGCCCGCCGGCACCGGCCACGGTCAGCGAGCATGCACCGCTGGAGGTGGTGGACGTCGAGGTATTCACCGAGCTCGTGCGCACTATTCCGGGGGTGGCCACTGACGGCGACTCCACGGCGGCCGGGCCTGGTGCCGAGGGCGACGCGGTGGGTTCCGCACGGGGAGGGAAGGGGCAGGCTGCCGAGTGAGCGGATCACGTCCGGGCGCACGCTTTGCGACCTGTCTGGGCACACCCTCGGCGGCTGGGCGGCGATAGCCGGCCTCGCGGTTCGTGCTATTCTCCGCGGCCGAAGGGCGATTGGCGCAGTTGGTTAGCGCGCATGCTTGACATGCATGAGGTCACTGGTTCGAGTCCAGTATCGCCCACCACCTCCGGCCCTCGGGCCGCTGGGCACAGAGCGTCGAGCGGGACGCGCCCCACCGGGACGTCGCCAGAGAGCAGGGCCATCGGCTGGAAGCCCCGCAGACCCGACCGGTGCCGGCACCACCCGTGAGCGGCCGGCGAACCGGCCCGGGATCCGCCCGATAGCGCGGCACGAGAGCGCACCCCCGGTCCAATCCGGCGGCGCGAAGGCGGGTGGAACCGCGGGAGGTCGACCTCTCGTCCTGTCGGACGAGAGGTTCTGTGAATTCTCAGGAGCTGGTGACATGGCCGACAACAAGCAGCCACAGCAGGCGCCGGAGGCAGACGAGCCGGAGGAGGATCTGGCCTTCGAGGCCCCCGAGCGCGGCTCTGCCGATGAGCTCCTCGACGCGGGTGCTCATGCCCCGATCGACGCGATGCGCCACAGCACGGCGCATGTCATGGCGGAGGCGGTGCTGGAGCTGTTCCAGGGTGCCCGCCTGGGCATCGGCCCGGCCATCGACAACGGGTTCTACTACGACTTCGAGCTGCCCCGGCCGCTGACGCCCGACGATCTGGCGTCCATCGAGGCCCGGATGGCTGCCTCCGTCGCCGCCGATCATGCCTTTGTCCGTCGCGAGGTGGGCTTCGACGAGGGACGATCGATCGAGGCGGCGGACGGCCAGGCCTTCAAGGTGGAGATCCTCGACGACCTGGCGGCAAAGGCCATCGCGACCGGCGACCCGATGCCGCCGGTCACGTTCTACGAGCATGGCCCGTTCCGGGACCTGTGCAAGGGCCCCCACGTCGAGTCCACGGGCCACATCGGGCCGTTCAAGCTGCTTGCCGTGGCCGGCGCGTACTGGCGCGGGGACGAGAAGCGGCCGATGCTCCAGCGCATCTACGGCACGGTGTGGGAGACGCAGGAGGACCTCGATCGCTACCTGTGGCGGCGCGAGGAGGCGAAGAAGCGCGACCACCGCAAGCTCGGCGTCCAGCTGGACCTCTTCTCGTTCCATGACGTGAGTCCGGGCGCGGCCTTCTGGCATCCCAAGGGGCAGCGGATCTGGCGCACCCTGGAGGGCGCCATCCGCGAGGTCCAGGACGCGCGCGGCTACGACGAGGTGTCCACGCCGATGGTGGTCAGCCAGCGGCTGTGGGAGGCGTCGGGTCACTGGGAGCTCTACAAGGAGAACATGTTCATCGTGGAGAGCGAGGGCCAGACCTACTCGCTCAAGCCGATGAACTGCCCCGAGTCCACGATCATCTATCGCAGCCACCTGCGCTCCTACCGGGACCTCCCTCTGCGCCTGAGCGAGTTTGGCCGCCTGCACCGCAACGAGCGCTCGGGCACCCTGTCGGGCCTCACCCGCGTGCGCCAGTTCATCCAGGACGACGGGCACATCTACTGCCGTCCCGACCAGTTGGGTGACGAGATCGCCGCGCTCATGGGCGAGGTGGAGGAGGTCTACGGCTGGTTCGGCCTCACGCCGGACATCAAGTTCGGCACCAAGCCGGCCAAGGCGCTCGGCGATCCCGCGCTGTGGGAGCAGGCGGAGGGCCTGATCCGCGAGGCGCTCGATCGGTCCGGTGTCCAGTGGACCCTCAAGCCAGGTGATGGCGCCTTCTACGCGCCCAAGATCGACATCCACGTCGAGGACGCCCTCGGACGTTCCTGGCAGACGGCCACCATCCAGGTCGACCTGACGATGCTGCCCGAGCGCTTCGATCTCGCCTACATCGACGAGGATGGCCAGCCCAAGCGGCCGATGGCCATCCACCGCGCCATCTACGGCTCGCTGGAGCGGTTCATCGGGATCCTCGTGGAGCACTTCGCGGGAGCGTTCCCGCTGTGGATGGCACCGGTCCAGGCCGTCGTGATCCCGATCGCCGACCGCCACATCGAGCCGGCCGGGGAGCTGGCCGCCGAGCTCAGGGCGGCCGGCCTGCGCTTCGTCGAGGTGGACGCCTCGGACAACAGGATGCAGAACAAGATCCGCCTGGCGCAGGGCCAGAAGGTCCCGTACATGCTCATCCTCGGCGACCGCGAGGTGGAGGCGCGCACGGCGTCCGTCCGCCGCCGTGACGGGTCCCAGGAGCAGGGTGTCGCGTGGAGCGACCTGGCGGCGCGCCTCCGCGAGGAGGTCCGCGAGCGCCGCCTGGCGTAGGCCGGCGGCGGGTTCGCTACGGCCGCCCTGGGGGCGGTCCGGTCCCGGGCGGTTCATTGCGGCCGCTCGAGGCGCTGTGCTATCCTCCCGCGGCGGTCAAATGGGTCGTTATGACCCTGCGCGCCGCACGAAACAGCCTTCCAACAAAGGGAACCACGACATCAGCCGAGACCTGCGCATCAACCAGATGATCCGTGTCCCCCAGGTCCGGGTCCTCGACGAAGATGGCTCACAGCTGGGCGTGATGCCCACGCAACAGGCCCTGGCGATGGCGCAGGAGCGGGGGCTCGACCTCGTCGAGGTCGCGCCCACGGCAGCACCCCCGGTCGTCAAGTTTCTCGACTATGGTCAGTACAAGTACGAGCTGACCAAGCGCGAGAAGGAGGCGAAGCGGAAGCAGCGCGCGGTGGAGTTCAAGGAAGTCCGCCTCTCACCGAAGATCGGCATCGGCGACTTCGAGACGAAGGTCCACCGGGCAATCGAGTTCCTCGAGGACGGGGACCGGCTGAAGGTGACCGTCCGCTTCCGCGGCCGGGAGCTCACCCATCCGGAGATCGGCCGCAGCCTGCTCGCCAAGTTCGGCGAGGCGGTCAAGGACCACGGAACCGTGGACCGGATGCCGATGCTCGAAGGCAAGTCGATGTTCATGACGCTTGCCTCGGTCCACAAGCCGAGGGTCCACGAGCACAAGATCACGGGGTCGAAGACCGACGGGGCCGACCAGCCCGCACAGGTCCCGACGGAAGAAGTCACGACCGAACCGACGCCCTCCGCCGTTCCGGTGGATCAGGCGGCGCCAGCAGGAGAGTGAGGCCAGCGTGCCCAAGATGAAGACCCACAAGGGGACCCAGAAGCGCGTCGGGGTCACCGGGAGCGGGAAGTTCTACCGCGTGAAGTCCTGGCGTGGACATCACCTCGAGCTCAAGTCGTCACGCCGGACGCGCCGCTATGCGGGCAAGGCGATCGTCGGTCCTGAGCACCAGGAGCAGCTCCGCCGGCTGCTCCCGCATCTCTAGGAGCGATCGATGGCACGCGTCAAGCGGGGCGTCACGTCCCACAAGCGCCACAAGCGGCTGCTGAATGCATCCGAGGGCCGCACGGGCACCAACCGCAAGCTCGTCAAGCGGGCCCGAGAGGCCCAGCTCCATGCGCTCGCCTATGCGACCCGTGATCGAAAGCAGCGCAAGCGCGACATGCGGGAGCTGTGGATCATCCGGATCAATGCCGCTGCGCGCCTCAACGGCATCACCTACGGCAACTTCATCGCCGGGCTCAAGAAGGCCGACGTGCGGCTGGATCGCAAGATCCTCGCCGACCTTGCCGTCCGCGACGCCGCGACCTTCGGCCGGATCGCCGAGGTCGCCCGCGGCGCCTGACCCAGCGGTCGCGCAGCCCGGACCCTCGACGTCACCGACGCTCGGGGGTTCGTGATTCAAGGGCCCGGGACCCGGGTCTGCAAGCAGGATCGGACCGGCACCAACCCATGGACCTCGCCCAGCTGACCTCGGACCTCGAAGCCCTCCGGGGGCGCGCCGTCAGCGCAGCCGGTGTTGCGCCGGACACCGCGGCGCTGGACGCGCTCGAGATCGGGGTGCTGGGCAAGAAGGGCGACCTGACGGCCATCCTGCGCGGGATCGGCGGCCTGACGCCCGAGGATCGCCCGAAGGTCGGTGCGATCGCCAACGGTGTCCGGGCGGCCGTGGAGGCGGCGCTGGCGGACGCGCGCTCGAGGCTCGAGTCCTCCGAGCTGGCCTCGCGGCTGGCCGCGGAGGCCCTGGACGTGACGACCCCGGGCAGGGCGATCCGCCGCGGCAGCCTGCACCCGATCGTGGAGACCGCCCGCGAGATCGCGGACGTGTTCGCGCAGTTCGGCTTCGTGGTCTACGAGGGCCCGGAGATCGAGGACGACGCCACCAACTTCCGGATGCTCAACATCCCGCCGGACCACCCGTCGCGCGACCTCTGGGACACGCTGTACCTGGACCTCGATGGGCGGCTGCTGCGCACCCACACCAGCCCGGGGCAGATCCGGGTCATGCACCAGGAGCGCCCGCCCATTCGGGCGCTGCTGCCGGGCCGCTGCTTCCGCTACGAGGCCGTCGACGCCAGTCACGCATCCGAGTTCTTCCAGGTGGAGGGGCTGATGGTGGACGAGGGCACGTCGATGGCCGACCTCAAGGGCCTGCTCGACCAGTTCGCCCACGCGCTGTTCGGCGCCGACCGCGCGACCCGCTTCCGCCCGGGCTACTACCCGTTCACGGAGCCATCGGTCGCCTTCGACATCCTGTGCGTCATCTGCAACGGCGAGAAGTGCCCCGCCTGCTCGCGCACGGGCTGGATGACCATTCTTGGTGCGGGGATGGTCCATCCGGTCACGCTCCGCTACGGCGGCATCGACCCCGAGCGCTACCAGGGGTTCGCGTTCGGCATGGGCGTCGAGCGGATCGCCAACCTGCGCCACGCCGTCGGCGACCTCCGCCTGTATATGGAGGACGACCTCCGGTTCCTGGGAGCGTTCCGATGAGAGTCCCGCTGTCCTGGCTGCGCGACTTCGTCGACATCCAGCTCACCCCAGAGCAGCTGGCGGAGCGGCTGACCCTGCTGGGCATGGAGGTCAAGCACCTCGAGCAGTGGGGCGCTGACTGGGAGAACGTCGTGACCGGTGAGCTCCTCACGGTCGAGAAGCACCCACGGGCGGATCGCCTCTCGCTGACCACGGTGACCCTGGGCGACGGTGGCGAGCCGATGTCCATCGTGTGCGGGGCCACCAACATCGCGCCCGGCCAGCGCATCCCCGTTGCGCTCCCGGGGGCGGTCCTGCCCGGGGACCGGCGGATCGAGCGCGCCGAGAAGATGGGCGTCGTATCCAACGGCATGCTCTGCTCCGGGGACGAGCTGCGACTGACTGGAGACGGCGACGGGATCCTGATCCTGCCCGCGAGCACCCCTCTGGGCGTTCCGCTCAGGGACCTCTACGGCGACATCGTGCTGGACGTTGACGTCAAGCCCAACCGTGGCGACGCGCTGTCGATCCTCGGGCTTGCCCGCGAGGTCGCCGCCGCGACCCGCCAGGAGATGCGCCTGCCGGCGATCAAGGTGGAGGAGGGGAGCGGTCCCGGCATCGCGGACCGCCTGGCGGTGGAGATCCGCGACCCGGACCTGTGCACCGGCTTCGCCGGGCGCTGGGTGAGCGGCGTGTCGATCGGGCCCTCGCCGGACGCGGTCCAGATGCGGCTCCTGGCCGCCGGCCAGCGTCCGATCTCCAACGTGGTTGA
This sequence comes from uncultured Chloroflexia bacterium, assembly GCA_963788375.1. Taxonomy (GTDB): domain Bacteria; phylum Chloroflexota; class Limnocylindria; order Limnocylindrales; family CSP1-4; genus CAIXZV01. Next base: position 481,901 of record CAWBGT010000001.1, on the reverse strand, counting down.
CGCCTCCAACTACGTGATGCTGGAGATGGGCAAGCCCATCCACACCTTCGATGCAGCGGCGATCCACCCGGGACCCGGCGGGCACCCCACGATCGTCGTGCGCCGGGCCGTCGAAGGGGAGCGCCTGGAGACGCTGGATCACGTCATGCGCACGCTCAGCGCCGAGACGCTTCTGATCGCGGACCCCGAGGGTCCGCTCGCCATCGCCGGGGTGATGGGTGGCGCGACGTCCGAGATCTCCGAGGGGACTCGCGACGTCGCGATCGAGTCGGCCATCTTCGACCCGGTCAGCATCCGTCGCACCGCCCAGCGCCTCGGCCTTCGTTCCGAGGCATCCAGCCGGTTCGAGAAGGGCCAGGAGCCGCGCATGGCTCGTCTCGGCGCGGACCGGACCGCTCAACTGATCCAGGATTGGGCGGGCGGCGAGATCGTCCGCGGGGTCGTCGATGTCGCACCGGTGCTGCGGGAGCCCGTCGCGGGTGGCGTTCCGACCCGGGCGCGTCAACCGGCTCCTCGGCACGGACCTGGCCGCCGCCGAGCAGCGGGACCTGCTCGCCCGTGTCGGCGTCGAGACCGAGCCCTCCCCGCATGGCGCACGGATCACGGTTGCCCTGGAGCCGCAGCCCTTCGTTGTCGATGCCGACGAGGCTGCCATCACGGCGTTCATCCCGAGCTGGCGTCGCGATCTCGCGATCGAGGCGGACATCGCCGAGGAGGTCGCCCGGGTGCGCGGGTACGAGCTGGTCCCTTCCGTGACGCCGGACACGGAGATGCCGGCCTACCGCCCGTCCCCGCTGGAGGTACGGCAGCTCGTCCGCGAGACCCTCGCTGGGGCCGGGCTCACGGAGGTCGTCACCACGGCGCTCGTGTCACCGAAGCACGTCGAGGCGTTCGCGCTGGTTCGCGAGGTCCCCTCGGTGGGCGGCGAAGCAGAGGCCGGCGGTGACGTGATCGGCGTGACCAACCCGCTGTCCCACGATCATTCCGTGTTGCGCCGGAACCTCCTGGGCAGCCTGCTGGACGTGGTCGCCGTCAACCTCCGGCACGGGACGGACGACGTTGCCGCCTTCGAGATCGGGAAGGGCTACGCGCGCACCGGCACGGAGCCACGCGAGTGGTGGAGGCTGGGCCTCGTCCTGGTTGGCGCGGCCGAGGCCGAGTCGTGGAACCGCACGTCGCGCGCCTATGACCTCGATGACGCCAAGGGCATCATCGAGCTGCTCGCCCACAGGCTCGGCCTCTCCCGACCGAGGTACACGGCGGAGACCGCGGAGCCGCTGTTCCACCCCGGGCGGACGGCCCGCGCCGCCGCCGCCGGACGGCTGCAGGCGATCGTGGGCGAATTGCACCCGCGCGTCGTCGAGGCCTGGGAGCTCAGGACCCGGCACCGCGTCATCATGGCCGAGATCGCCGTGGACGGCCTCGCGGGTGGCCGGCTCACCGCCGAACGGGCGCCGGCGGTGGGAAGGTTCCCCGAGGTTGACCGGGACCTGGCGATCGTCGTGCCGGCGGCAACAACCGCCGCTGCCGTCGAGGGCGTCGTCCGCGACCACGCCGGCGGCCTCCTGCGTGACGTCCGGCTGTTCGACATCTACCGGGGAGTTCCGCTCACCGGCGACGAGCGAAGCCTGGCGTTCCGAATCCGCTTCGGCGCGCCGGACCGGACGCTCACGGAGGCGGAGGTGGAAACGGCCGTCGGCCGCATCGTGGCGGCGCTGCCGGAGGTTGGGGGCCGCCTCAGGGCGTGAGGTCGGCGGCGGCGGCGTGGCCGACCGGAGAATGGGTGTAGGGCGTTCGTCCCGTTGCGGTCGGCTCCGGCGCGCTGATACCCTTCGGCGGGAACTTGGCCGGCTGGTGTTCCGGCCGCCGTCACGAGGGTGGGACGCGTGGATATCGTCGGGTTCATCACCGGGCTCAACTTGTTCGACCTGCTGGTCTTCCTGTTCCTGTTCGCCATGTTCGTCCTCGGGTTCATCCAGGGGACCGTGCGGCGCATCGTCGGCATCCTGTCGATCGTGTTCTCGTTCTTCCTGGCGGCCCAGCTGTCCGTCCCGTTCGGGAGCTTCCTCGCGGACCACTGGACGCAGTACCCGCGGGAGTACTCGGTGACCCTCGGGTTCCTCGTGATCTTCATTGCGTCGGTCGGCGCCTTCACCCTGGTCATCCAGGGCACCTACCAGCGGACGCACCTGTTCGCGGACCACCCCGTGATCGACGAGATCCTGGGCGGCATCCTGGGGGTCGTCCAGGGCCTGCTGCTGCTGCTGTTCCTGACGATCATCCTGGACCAGTACTTCGTCTTCCATCCCGCCTCGGGGGACCTGGACGAGCTGCCGGTCCTGCGCCAGGTCTGGGTGGCGATCGATGGCTCCGAGATCGGCCAGGCGCTGCATGCGACCCTGATCCCGAACTTCGTGAACCTCGTCTCGTTCGTGCTGCCGGCCTATGTGAAGGCCACGTACGGCCTGCAGTGAGCAAATACGCGAAGGACCGGCCCCCAGGTCCCTTTCCCCGGCAGGTGCTCGCCGGGGACACCCTCGAGGCTGCACGCTCGCTGATCGGAGCCCTACTGATCGCGGATCCAGGTGCCGCCGACGGAACCCGTCGCGTCGGGAGGATCGTGGAGGTCGAGGCGTATGCAGGGCCCGACGACCGGGCCTCGCACGCCCGGATGGGCCCAACGGCACGCAACCGGGTCATGTTCGGGCCGCCCGGCATCGCCTACGTGTACCTTGTCTACGGTATGCACCACTGCCTGAACGTCGTGACCGGCCCCGAAGGCGTTCCGGCGGCAATTCTCGTTCGGGCGGTCGAGCCTCTCGAGGGCCTGGAAACCATGCGGGTCGCCCGGGAGGTTGTCGCGCAGGCACGCAGGCAGGCTCGTAGCGGGGCCTCGACGCCCCGCCGGACGGCGGACGAGCGCCTCGCCGCCGGACCCGGCCTCGTGTCCGCAGCCTTCTCGGTCGATCGCAGCCATACGGGTTGGGACCTGTGCGATCCGGCGTCGGCCCTCCGCCTCGAGACAACGGGATCCGGCCACGCTTCCCCTGACCTGATTGCAACGCCCCGGATCGGGATCGGGTTCGCTGGTGAGCCCTGGACATCCGTGCCCTGGCGGTTCGTTGACCCCACCAGCCCCTCGCTGAGCGTCCGGAACGCGTGATGGACGCCCGTTCCATCACGCTCCTCGAGTTCCCCGTCGTCCGGGCGCGTCTCGCGGAGAAGACGTCGTTCGATCCGTCCCGGCGCATGGCCGAGGCGCTGCTTCCATCCGCGGACCCGGTCATCGTCCGGCGCTCCCTCGACGAGACGGACCAGGCCCGGACCCTGTTGCAGGAGCGGCCGGGCGTGGGCATCGGAGGCGCCCACGACATCGAGCCGTCGGTCGGCAGGGCCGCACGGGGTGGGCGCCTTGACCCCTCACAGTTCCTCGAGATCGCCGAGACGCTGGACGCGGCCGCCCGCCTGGCCACCTCGCTCGCCGAGGAGCGCCGGGCGCTGCTGCGGGACCTCGGGCGGCGCCTGCATCCGCTCCCGGCTCTGCGCAGCACGCTGCTCCGGAGCTTCGACCCGACCGGGGAGCTGCTGGACACCGCATCGCCCCGCCTCGGGGCCCTGCGCGGATCCGTGAGGGTCGCCTACGACAGGCTGCGCCGGCGCCTGGACTCGCTGGTTGGCTCCGAGCTGGGCGGCGCCCTCCAGGAGCCCATCATCACGCTCCGCAACGGGCGCTACGTGGTCCCGGTCCGGGCGGATGCCAGGTCCAGGGTCAAGGGCATCGTCCACGATGCGTCGGGGAGCGGCCAGACCCTGTTCATCGAACCGCTCGTCGTGGTCGAGCTGGGGAACGCGTGGCGAGAGGCGCAGTCGGCGGTCGACGAGGAAGAGGGCCGGATCCTCGACGAGCTGTCGGCACTCACAGCCGCCAATGCGGCCCTGCTGCGCGAGACCCTGGAGGCCCTTGCCCAGTTCGATTTCTGGGCCGCCAAGGCCCAGCTCGCTGCGGAGCTCGACGGGATGCGGCCCGCGGAGGCCGACCGATCCGAGATCATCCTCCTGTCCGCCCGGCACCCGGGGCTCACCGGCCGCGTCGTCCCCATCGACCTGCGCATCGGCGACGGCTATACGGCACTCGTCATCACGGGCCCCAACACCGGGGGCAAGACGGTCGCGCTGCGCACGCTCGGCCTCCTGTCCCTGATGCACCAGGCGGGCCTCCACGTCCCGGCCGAGGCCGGATCGCGCCTGCCGGTGTTCCGCGACGTGTTCGCGGATATCGGTGACGAGCAATCCATCGCCCAGTCCTTGTCCACATTCTCGGGCCACCTGCGCTCGATCACCCGGATCGTGGAGCACGCGGGTCCGGACACCCTGGTCCTCCTGGACGAGCTGGGGGCCGGCACGGACCCGACCGAGGGTTCTGCCCTTGCCCAGGCGCTCCTCGACCACTTCATCCGGTCCGGGGCCCTGGTGGCTGCCACCACCCACTACGCCGAGATCAAGGTCTACGCCCACGAGACCGAGGCGGCCCGCAACGCGTCGGTCGAGTTCGACCTTGAGACGCTGTCGCCCACCTACCGCCTCACCATCGGGCTTCCCGGTGGCAGCCAGGCCTTCGCCATCGCCGAGCGCCTCGGCCTGCCCGACACCATCGTGGCCGACGCCAGGAGCCGGCTGTCCGAGAACCAGCGCGCGTTCGAGGCCACGCTTGCCTCGATCCGGCGCCAGGAGGGGGAGATCGCCGAAGCGGTCGAGCGGGCACGGCTGGCCGAGGCGAAGGCGGCCGACGCCCTACGATCCGCCGACGAGGAGCGACGGCGCGCCAGGCGCGAGCGCGACGAGGCCGTCAAGGCGGCGCGCGACGAGGCCCAGCGTCTCGTGACGGGCCTCAAGGACGACGTCGCGGGCGTCCGCCGCCGGCTGGAGCGCGAGACGGTGACGGCGCCGGCCATCGATGCCGCGCTCGCTCGGGCCGAGCAGACGCTCACGCGCCTGCCGGAGGCGCAGCCGGCTCCGGCACCGCGAGAACCGGTGCATCCCAGGACGTGGAGCCTCGGCGAGCGTGCGCGGAGTCGCAGCGGGGGCTGGGAGGGGCGCATCGCCGCACTCGAGCGGGGCGGCACCCGGGCCACACTCGAGGCCGGCGGCATGCGGGTCACGGTGGCGGTAGCCGACCTCGAGCCCGCGCTCGGCATGGTGGCCGTCGGGGAACCGGGTTCCGAGGCGGCGCGGTCGTCGGGTCGGGGCGCTGGATCATCCGGCGGCGAGCCCGTTGGCGGGATCTCCAACCTCCGCCTCCAGCGCGCACGGTCGGTCGCCTCGTCGCTGGACCTGCGCGGGGCGCGCGTGGACGAGGCACTCGAGGCGCTGGATCGCTACCTCGATGATGCGTCGCTGGCGGGGTTGGAACAGGTCATGATCATCCACGGGCTTGGGACCGGAGCGCTGCGCGACGCGGTGCGGGAGCAGGCGGGTGCCCACCAGCTCGTCAAGGACTTCCGGGCCGGCGCGCGCGGTGAAGGTGGCGACGGAGCCACGATCATCAGGTTCTGAGGCCCCGTCGCAGGCAGGCCTGGCGAGGCGCGCCGCTGCGCTACGGCTTCGGTGTCGGCTTGGGCTTGCCTCCGCCAGTGCCGCCGCCGTTGCCCGGATTCGGCGAGGCGGTCGGCTCCGGCGGCAGGCTCGGGCACGGCGACGCCGGGTCCGTGGACACGCAGACGGTCGGTGGCGGCGGGCCGATGGGGCACTTCTTGCCGGGGACGAATGATCCGCCCCAGGACTGCCCGAAGGGATAGAAGCCCCCGCCGTAGAAGTAGGCCGTGCGGTTGCCCTTGGGTCCGCCCGACACCCCCGGTCCACGCGAGGCTCGGGCCTGCCAGCCGGCGTCGGCCTTCTGCCACGCCTTGAACCCGGACTCTGCCGAGCTGTAATCGATGAACGACCTGGTCACCATGGGCCCGACGCAACCCTCCCGCCACAGCAGACCGCTGGCCGCGTCCACGTCGACGGCCCGTGCGTAGCTCGCCGACTTCGTCGGTTCGGTGCCGGGGATGAACAGCTCCTGGACCGTCTTGCGGGTGGTGGATCCGGGACGCATCCCCGTGAACGCGTCCACGGTGGCCGTGATGAGGCCCTTGGGCTTCGTCCGCGCGAAGCCATCGATCGGCATGCCCTTGGACACGTCGGACAGGATGGCGGACCACAGCGGGGCGGACGTGTCCAGCGAGAGCTTGCCGTCGTTGGGCGTGTTGTCCGAGTTGCCCATCCAGACCCCGGCGACCAGGCCCGCCGCTTCCTTCTTGACCGGTGAGGCCAGGAAGCCGTAGGCGTGGACGTCAACGTTGTCGTTGGTGGTGCCGGTCTTGTAGGCCGCCGGCCGGGAACGCGATCCGGTCACCCCGTCCGTGATCCGCCACTTCGCCCAGAACGGGTTGACGGACTTGATGGAGTTGCCGGCCAGGATGTCGGTGATGATGTAGGCGGCCTGGCGCGACACGACTCGCGTCCCTGACTGCTCGGCATCCTTGGGCGGCCAGACCTGGACATCGTTGTCGTCGAGCACCTTGAGGATCGTGTGGCGCGGCATCAGCACCCCGCCGTTGCCGATCGTTCCGAAGGCACCGATCATGTCGATCGGGTGGACCACCAGCGTGCCGATGCCCTCCGACGCCACGGGCCTCTCGGACGACTTGAACCGGATTCCGAAGTCCTGGGTGCGCTCGAACTGGTGCTCCAGGCCGTTGTAGAAGCTGGCCTTGATGGCCGGGATGTTGAGCGAGAACTGGAGGGCGTTGCGAAGCCTGACCGGCCCCCGCTCCAGTCCGTCGGCCGAGGTCGGCAGGAAGGGCTTCGAGCCGGCGGAGGCGAAGTTGGTCACGACGTCCATGAACATCGTCGAGGCCGTCAGCACCCGGTCGTCGATCCCGATCAGGTAGCCGAGCGGCTTGATCGAGGACCCTGGCTGGCGCCAGCCGCTGGAGAGGACGTCGAACTGGGGCTGCATCTTCTTGGTGCCCTTGGCCGTGTAGGAGGCCGAGCCGGCGTAGGCCAGGACCTCACCCCGCCGGTAGTCCATGACGCCGCCGGCGGCGTTGTGGATGTTGTGGCCACGCAGGCCCTTGATCCACGACCACTCGCTGCGGGGGATGCCGCGCGCCTTGAGCATTGCATCCGGGCTCTTGGCGTTGGGGATGATGGCCGCGGCGTAGACCCATTTTTCGACGATCCGCTGCATGCGGTAGTCCAGGGTGCTGATCACCTTGTAGCCACCCGTATCGATCTTCTCGCACTGTGCCTCGCCGCACAGGAGCTGGCCCAGCTCCTCGCGGACCTGCCACACGAAGTGCGGGGCGCGCCACTTGTCGGCCCCCTGCGATGCCAGGATGACGGGCTCGACCTTGGCGGCCTCGAAGTCGGCGTCGGTGAACTCCCCCTGGGTCAGGTTGGTGCGGGTCTTCATGAGCTCGAGGATCTGATTGCGGCGGGCGACCACGGGCGTGTCCTGGGGCACGACGAAGCGGGTCTGCTGGACGCCCTTGGCGTCGGTGTACTCCTCCTCGACGGCGTTCTGGACGAGGTCGTAGTTGCTGGGCGACTTGGGGATGCCGGCCAGGAGCGCGTACTGGGCCAGGGTCAGGTCCTTGAGGTCCTTGCGCCAGTAGCTCTGGGCCGCCGCCGCGACGCCATAGCTGCGGTTGCCGTAGTAGTTGTTGTTGAGGTATGACTCCATGATCAACTGCTTGCCCTCGAGCCCCGGATAGGCCTCGGTCAGGCGGATCGACTGGATGATCTCCCGCAGCTTGCGCTGGTACCTGTCGGAGCCTTCCTCCACGTCCGCGGCCGGCAGCAGGCGGTTGCGGACAAGCTGCTGGGTGATCGTCGACCCGCCTCGATCGTTGCCCTGGAGCGTGTCGATGGCCGCGGAGGCAAAGCCGATCGGGTCGAACCCCGAGTTGTCCCAGAAGGTCTTGTCCTCGATGGCCGTGGTCGCATCGACAAGCGCCGGGGGGATGTTCTCGAACGTGCGGAGCTCGCGACGGTCCGAGCCCAGCCGGGCGAGGAGGACCTTGCCGGTGCGGTCGTAGACGCCAGTCTGCTGGTCGTACTCGATTGCCTCGAGGGCCTTCTTGGGGTCCGGGAGGTCCTTGGACAGGTAGGAGTAGCCGGCGACGGCCGTGGTCGCCCCGGCCAGGCCGATCAGGGCCAGGGTCAGGAACAGGAAGAGGGGAATGGCGACCGCAACGTACTTGGCGGCGCCGCTTCCGCGCGGGCGGCGCTTGTCACCCAATCGGCGACGGCGCTGCCTCCGGGCGAGGCTGGTCTGCATTGCGGTCGGAACGATACCATGCCGGGGATGAATGCCCGAACGAGCTGTCCGGACCTGATCCACGACGGTTCCGCGCACCCTACTGTGACGCGCCGATGATCCCCGAAGCCTCCGCGGACCCTGCGCCGGGGCTGGCGTCGCTGCTTGATGAGCTTGCCTGGCGCGAGATCCTGCACGCGACCACGCCGGGCCTTGCGGAGCGGCTGAGGTCGGGGCGCCAGATCAGCGCCTACAACGGGTTCGATCCATCGGCCGACTCCCTGCACATCGGGCACCTGATCCCCATCTTTGGCCTGATCCGGCTCCAGCAGCACGGCGGGAAGCCGGTGGCACTGGTTGGTGGCGGCACGGGGATGATCGGGGACCCGTCCGGCCGCTCCTCCGAGCGCAACCTGCTGGATGTCGAGACGCTGGACCACAACGTCGCGGCGATTGGTGCCCAGCTGGAGCGGTTCCTCGACTTCGAGCCGGGTCCCGCCCAGGCGGTGCTGGCCAACAACTACGACTGGCTCGGCCAGGTCTCCCTTATCGACTACCTGCGCGACGTCGGCAAGCACTTCACGGTGCCGTACATGCTCGCGAAGGATTCCGTCCAGACCCGCCTGGACCGGGGCCTGTCGTTCACGGAGTTCAGCTACATGACCCTGCAGGCCTTCGATTTCGCGACCCTCTACCGCGAGCATGGCGTCGAGCTGCAGATGGGCGGAGCGGACCAGTGGGGCAACATCACGGCGGGCCTGGAGCTGATCCGGCGGACCTCGGGCCTCGCCGGGGACGAGAGCCCGGCCCACGGCATTGCGTACAAGCTGCTGCTCTCGCCGTCCGGTGCGAAGTTCGGCAAGAGCGAGGGTGGTGAGTCCGTGTGGCTGGATCCGGCCCGGACCACGCCCTACGCGTTCTACCAGTACTGGGTCAACGTGGACGACCGGGACGCGGGCACCTACATGCGGTGGTTCACGACCTGGAGCCGACAGGAGATCCTGGCCCTCGATACCGTCATCACGGACCACCCCGAGGCCCGAGAGGCCCAGCGGAGACTCGCGCTCGACGTCACGACCCGGGTCCACGGGGCGGTGGCGGCCCAGGAGGCGGTCGCCGTCTCCGCCGCGCTGTTCCAGCGCGAGCCCATCACGGATCCCGCCCTGCTCGCCTCGGTGCACGCCGCCACGGGTGGCGCCTCCGTGTCACCGGAGCTCGTGGCTGCAGGCGCGGCGGTGCTGCTGGCCGAGGCCGGCCTGGCTCCGTCGCGTGGTGAGGCACGACGTCTCGTGCAGGGTGGGGCGATCACGATCAACGGCGTCCGCATCACCGATCCCGCGGCCGCCCTGCCGGACCCCGTCGGCGGTGAGTGGCTCGAGGTCCGCGTGGGCAAGCGCAACCGAGCCGTCGTCCGGATCGCCCGAGGCTGACCTCGAACCGGTCAGCCCGGTCCACGGCCTCCATGTCGGTCGCGCAGGACGTCGAGCACGGCCCGCGGCTCCAGGCCCCGCTCGGCGAGCAGCACGAGGGCGTGGTAGACGAGATCGCCAGCCTCGCCGGCCAGCAGCGACCGCGTCTCCTCGCGCGGCACGCCGGTGAGCTGCGCCGCCGCGTCGTTCTTCGCCGCGAGCAGTACCTCGGTGGCTTCCTCGGTGACCTTGCGGCCCACGAGATCCACGCCGCCCTCGAGGAGTGTCACCGTGTAGGAGCCTGCCGGTCGCGTCGAAGCCCGCGCCGCGATGGTGCCCCAGAGCGATTCGAGCCAGTCGAACCCCTGGGCGCCCGGCCCGGGCACGGCTGCCCCGGCGGTCGCGGGCATCGCGCCCCCGACGGCCGCAGAGATCGCGTCGGGATCGAAGCAGGAGCGCGTGTCCCGATGGCAGGTCGGTCCGGCAGGCTCGGCGCCGATCAGGAGCGCATCGCCATCGCAGTCCAGCGCGAGTGATCGCAGCCGGAGGATGTTCCCGGACGACTCGCCCTTGCGCCACAGCCGGCCACGAGACCGCGAGTGGAAGTGCACCTCGCCCGTGCCCAGCATCGCCGCCAGTGCCTCGATGTCCAGCCAGCCCACCATGAGCACCCGCCCGTCGGCCACGTCCTGGACCACGCCCACCACCAGGCCGGACACATCCCACTCGACGGAGCCCGGATCGAGTCCCAAGGCGATGTCGACCGGGCCCGGCTGCGTCGTGTGGGTCATGTTTCGCCCTCCTGATCGAGCCGTCGGATCGGAAGCCCGGCGGCCGCCATCACCGCCTTGACGTCCGCGATCGAATGCTCGGAACGGTGGAAGATGCTCGCGGCCAGGACGGCGTCGGCGCCCCCCTCGCGGACGGCCTTGACGAAGTCGTCGGGGCCGGCCGCGCCACCGGAGGCGATCACCGGGACCCGGACTCGCGAGCTGATCGCGCAGAGCAGCGCGACGTCGAAGCCCGCCTTGGTGCCGTCGCGGTCGATCGAGGTCACGAGGAGCTCGCCGGCTCCGAGCTCGACCGCCCGCAGGCTCCACTCGACCGCGTCGATCCCGACCGGCTCGCGTCCGCCCTTGACCACGACCTCGTAGCCCGACGGCAGCCTGGGATCGGCACCGGCAACCCGTCGCGCGTCGATCGCCACCACGACGGCCTGGCTCCCGAAGCGCGCCGCGCAGGCCGTCACCAGGTCCGGGTGCGCGACGGCCTGGGTGTTGAGGCCCACCTTGTCCGCACCAGCCCGCAGGACGTCCCGCATGTCATCCACGGACCGGACACCACCCCCGACGGTCAGGGGCACGAACGCCCGGCGCGCGGTGCGCTCCACGATGTCGAGCAGGGTGCCGCGTCCCTCGGGCGCCGCGGAGATGTCGAGGAACACGAGCTCGTCCGCGCCCTCGCGCGCGTAGCGCTCCGCGAGCTCGGGCGGATCCCCCTCGTCCACGAGATCAACGAAGTTGGTGCCCTTGACGACCCGCCCGTTCGCGACGTCGAGACAGGGAATGACGCGGCGGCACAGCATCAGGCCGCGCCTCCGGCCAGGCCACCGACGACGTTGGCCACCAGGCGCAGGCCGTTGCCGCCGGAACGCTCCGGGTGGAACTGGACCCCGAGCAGGCGACCCCGGGCGATGGCCGAGACGAAGCGCGAGCCGTGCTCGGTCTCGGCGAGAACCACCTCGGCCGAGGCCGGCGGTGGGGACCCGACATAGGAGTGGACGAAGTAGAAGTCGCCAGCGGGCGGGATGCCGGCAAATGCCGGGTGGCTCCGCACGCGCTCGACCTGGTTCCACCCGATGTGCGGGAGCGTCGGAGCGTGGGCCAGGCGCACGGTCCGGCCGGGCAGGATGCCCAGCGTCTCGGCGCCGTCCTCGTCGCTGCCCTCGAACAGCAGCTGCAGACCGAGACAGATGCCCAGGAAGGGACGATCGGCGGCGACCCAGTCCCGGATCGGCTGCACGAAGCCGCCATCGCGGAGCCGGTCCATCGCCGGTGCGGCGGCGCCCACACCGGGCACGACGAGCAGGTCCGGGTTGCCGATCTCATCGGCCGTGGCAGCGCGATGGACCCGGGCGCCCGCGGTCGCGAGCGCCTGCTCGATCGAGACGAGGTTGCCCGCGCCGTAGTCGACGACTGCGACGCGTGGCGCACCCGTGGCGGTGGTCAACCCAGGGATCCCTTGGTCGACGCGACCCCGGTGCGGCGCGGATCGGGCTCGCAGGCGATGCGGAGCGCACGGCCGAGGGCCTTGAATCCCGCCTCGGCCAGGTGGTGGTCGTTGCGCCCTGCGCCCCGAAGATGGAGGGTGGCGCCCGCCGTCCGCGCAAACGACTCGAGCGCGTGGTCCACCAGCTGCAAGGGCAGCGTTCCCGCGCGTTCGGCGCGGAACGGGAGGTCGATGACCGCGTACGGACGTCCTCCGAGGTCGAGGATGGCCGTGGCCACCGACTCATCCATCGGGACGGAGCTCTCGCCGAAGCGGCGGATCCCGGAGCGGTCGCCCAGCGCCTCTGCGAAGGCCGCCCCGAGCACGAGGGCTACATCCTCCACCGTGTGGTGCTCGTCGACGTGGAGGTCGCCGGCCGCCCGCACGTCGATGTCGAACAGCCCATGGTGGGCGAGCGACCCGAGCAGGTGATCGTAGAAGCCGATCCCGGTCTCGACGCGGGTGCGGCCCGTGCCATCGAGGTGGACGCCGATCTCGATCTCGGTCTCGCGGGTACGACGCGCCACCCGGACGCGGCGGCCGTTACGTTCCTGGACCTCAAGCGTGCCGAGCGGTGTCGTCATGAGGGCGTCTCCACGCGAATTGGGGGCAGGGTGGGGGAGATCTCGGTCGCCGCGGCGACCAGCCTGTCGTCCTCGTCCGGATCGCGGACGGTGACCCGGATGCAGTGCGCCAGCGGGTGGCCGTGACCAAAGGTGCGGGGCACGAGCCCCCGTTGCATGAGCGCCAGGGCGGCTGCCTCGGAACGCTCGGCCGAGACCAGGTCGAGCAACAGGAAGTTGGTAACGGACGGATGGGGCCGGAACCCGATCGCCGCGAGGGCCGCGGCCAGGCGAGGGCGCTCGTTCTGAACGCGTTCCACGTTGGCGCGCATGGCGGCGGGGTCCAGCAGCGCCGCCGTCACGGCGGTCGCCGAGATGGTCCCGATCGACCCGGGTGGCCGGAAGAGGGCGATCCGGCGAAGGGTCTCCGGCGCGGCGATCGCGAATCCAACCCGGAGGCCCGCCATGGCGTAGGCCTTGGACGCGGTACGCACGGCGACCACGTTCGGGTACCGCGACCGCAACGGGATCACCGAACGACCGGTGAACTCGCTGTAGGCCTCGTCCACCACGACGGCTGGAGCCGGCCTGCCGTCAGCGGCGGCATCTGCCTCGAGGCCGTCGAGGAGCCCTTCGATGGCTCCATCGGGCTCGGGCCGCCCGGTGGGATTGTTCGGATTGCAGATCCAGACGAGCCGAGCTTCGCGGGCTGCCGCCCGAACGGCGGGCACATCCAGGGCCCAGCCCCGGGTCGCCGGCAGGCGTGGGACGGCGATCACGCGGCCCCCGCGCTGCTCGGCGTGCACGCGGTACATGGCGTAGGTCGGGGTCGAGATCACGGCAGCCTCACCCGCGGGGAGGAAGGCCTTGGTGCACATGTCGAGGATCTCGTCGGCGCCGGCGCCCGGGACGACCTCGGCGAGTGTCACGCCATAGGTGGCCGCCGCGGCCTCCACCAGCGCCCGATAGTCGCCGGGCGGGTACTCGGACAGGCTCGTCTGGAAACGCCCGGCGGCCAGAAGCCCGGCAAGCATCGCGGGCGGGCTCGGTGACGTGTTGAGGTCGAACCGCAGGACCTGCGAGATGGGGATCCCGAAACGCTCGGCGACCCCCTCGTCCGTCGCCTCCCAACCGTACGACGCCGGGTCCGTGGGCGAGGTGACCGCGAAGGGGCTGGGGCTCACCGGTCCGCCTCCCGGGTGGCGTCGGCCTGGAACCGCACCTCGACAGCGTCCCGGTGCGCCAGCAGGCCCTCGGCCTCCGCAAGGGTGCGGATCGCCGGTCGCAGGCCGGCCAGTCCTTCGCGGGTGATGCGCTGAACCTGGTTGTACTTGCCAAACGTGTCCACGGCGAGCGGGCCGCAGCTCCGCGCCAGGCCCCCCGTGGGCAGCACGTGATTGGCACCCGTAGCGTAGTCGCCGGCGGCCTCCGGGGACCAGCGTCCCACGAAGATCGAGCCTGCGTTCCGGATTCCCGCCACGGCGGTCTCGAGGTCCGCGACGTCCAGCGAGAGGTGCTCCGGGCCATAGCCGTTGACGAAGTCGATGCCGGCAGCCAGGTCCGGGACGAGGACGATGCGGCCGTGGTCGGCAAGGGCTCGGGCAAGGATCTCGCGACGGGACGCCGTGGCGAGGCGGCGGCGCACCTCGATCTCGACGGCATCCGCGATGGCGACATCCGGAGTCACGAGCAGGGCCGGCGAATCCGGGCCGTGCTCGGCCTGGGTGATCAGGTCGGCGGCGACCGTGGTGGTGTCGGCGGAAGCATCCGCGAGCACCAGGCCCTCCGACGGGCCGGCCGGAAGGTCGATCCCGACCTCGCCCACCAGCTCTGACTTGGCGGCGGTCACCCAGGCGTTGCCCGGCCCGACGATGAGGTCGACCGGTTCCAGGCCCTCACCGGGGAGTCCGTAGGCAAGCGCGCCGATCGCCTGGACGCCACCGGCGACGAGGAGCCCATCGACGTCCAGCAGGCCGGCAGCTCCGAGGAGCACCGGGTGGACCTGACCCTCGCGGTCGGCCGGCGACGCGACGACCACGGCGTCCACGCCCGCCACGCGGGCCGGGACGACAGTCATGACGAGGGACGACGGGTATGGTGCGGAGCCACCGGGGACATATGCCCCCACACGTGACACCGGCAGCCACCGGCGCTCGACATCGACGCCGGGCACGACCACGGTGCGGGTAGATGAGGGCCTCTGTGCCTCCGCGAAACGGCGGACGTTGGCGATGGCCGTTGCCAGTGCGGCCCGTTCCGGCGCGGACAGCGCGTCCGCTGCCGCCCGCAGCTCTTCACGGCCGATCAGCAGCCGGCCGTCGGGACGTCCGCCACCGAACCGCGCCGACGCATCCCGCACGGCGTCCGCGCCCCGTTCGCGGACATCGGCCAGGATGCGCCGCGCCCCCTCGCGGACCTCGGGGTCTGGAACGGCACCGCGGCGGAACAGCGCGTCCCTCGTCCGGAACTCCTCCGGACCAGGCGCTCGCAGGTCGAGGCGTCGGAGCTGGAGTTCCGGCGAGGACGTCGGAGGCGCGGAGGTAAGGGCGGCATCCGGAAGGGTCATGGCAGGATCTTCTCGATGGGCAGGATCAGGATCCCGGAGGCCCCGGCCGCCTTGAGCCTGGGAAGCAGGCCCCATACCTCGTCGGCCCCGACGACGGAGTGGATCGCGATCATGCCCGCGTGCGCGAGGGGGATGACGGACGGTGATTCCAGGCCCGGCAGCATGTCCTCGAGCTCTTCCAGCCTGGAGGCCGGCGCGTTCATCATCAGGTACTTGCGACCCCGCGCGGCGATCACGGAGCCCAGCATCGTGACGATGCCGTCGAGCTCCTGCTCCCGTTGTCTGGTGGCCGTGACGTTGGTTACAAGGACGGCCTCCGAGGCCAGGATGTCGCCGATCGTGCGCAGGCCGTTCATCGCCAGCGTCGAGCCCGTGGACACGAGGTCAACGATCCCGTCGGCAAGCCCCAGCCGCGGTGCCACTTCCACGGCGCCGGACAGGGAGATCACCTCCACCGGGATGCCCTGGTCCGCGAAGAAGCGGCGCGTCACGTTCGGGTGCGACGTCGCGATCCGGGTGCCCGCGAGGTCGGCGATCGCCTCGTACGGCGAGTCCGCGGGCGTCGCCGCCGCGAGCCGGCAGCGTCCGTACCCGAGCGGCCGCAGGACCGGAAGGTCGATGCCGCTTTCGGCCAGGATGTCGCCGCCCGTGATGCCGGCGTCCGCCACACCGTCGTTGACGAACTCGATCACATCGCCCGTGCGCACGAACAGGATGTCCAGCGGGTGGTTCTGGACACGGGCGACCAGGCTCCGGTCGTGTTCCTCGAACATGAGGCCTGCGTCATGGAGCAGGGACAGGGTGGGCTCCACCAGGCGGCCCTTGTTGGGGACCGCGAGCCGCAGGCGCTCCCTCATGCCTCGCGACCCGTGGGATAGGGGGTGGAGCCGTCAGCGCCCTTGAACCGGTCGAGCATCTCCCGGTAGCCACCCTCGCCGTGGTTCAGCCAGGACGCGATCCGGGTGATGGTCGCGGTGCTCGCGCCGGTCAGCCTCGAGATCTCGGCGTAGTGCATGCCGCCGTCCAGCAGGCGCACGACTGCCCAGCGCTGGGCCAGGTCATGGAGCTCGCCAAGGGTGCACAGGTCGCGCAGGAACCGCTGGGCATCGTCGCGCGTGTCGAGGCGCAGGATCGCCTCGATCAGCGCTTCGGTGTCCGGCGTGCGCCAGTCGTTGGTCACGTCTCGATCGTCCTCCGTCATCGCTCCGCCCGAGCCGGGCCCGGCTGCGATGCCACCATGCTACCGTAGTAGTGTAGTAATACGCCAGCAAGGACGACGACGTCGACGTGACCGCCTTCGAGCTCCTTCCAGCAATCGACCTTCGGGGCGGCCGGATCGTGCGCCTCCGCCAGGGGGACTTCGACCAGGAGACGGCCTACGGCAATGATGGCCCGGCCGTCGCGCGAGCGTTTGCAGATGCGGGTGCCACGTGGATCCATGTTGTCGATCTCGACGGGGCCAGGGTGGGGGAGCCCCGTCAGCTGGAGCTGATCACGACGGTGGTCGCGGCGGTCCGCGACCGGGCCCGGGTGGAAGCCGGGGGCGGATTGCGGACGGTGGCAGCGGTGGACGCCCTCCTGGCCACGGGCGTCGCGAGAGCCGCCGTCGGAACCGCCGCGATCCGTGACCCGCAGTTCGCCGCAGGGCTCGTCGCCCGGCACGGCCCGGAGCGAGTGGTTGCCTCGATCGACGTCCGGAACGGGCTCGCATTGGGGGAGGGGTGGCGGGATGGCGCGCCGGGGCTGCCGGCGGCCGATGCGGTCGTCGCCCTCGCCGCCGCCGGCGTCGAGACGTTCGAGGTCACCGCCATCGACCGCGACGGCCTGCTGGGGGGACCCGACCTGGACCTCCTGCGGTCGCTGGTGGGCCTCGGCCTCGGCCGAATCATCGCGTCGGGTGGCGTCGCGTCCATCGGGGACGTCCTCGCCGCCAGGGCCGCCGGCTGCGCCGGTGCGATCGTCGGTCGGGCGCTCTACGAGGGCGGCGTGGACCTGCGCGAGCTCGTCGAGACGTTGTCCGGCCTCGAGCGACTCTGACCGTCGCTCGCAGCGGTCACGGCGACGGCGTCGCGCAGGGACGAGACGCGGGCTCGTCGGGAATGGCAGCGTACGACAGCGACCGCTCGCCCACCATGACGTCGAGTTCTGCAGGGTCGGTCCGCATCGAGATCGCGGCAACCAGCCACCCGTCTCCGTCGACCGCCGCAGTCCACTCCGGCGGCAGCGCGCCACCGGTCGCTGACGGATTCACCGTACGCCACCACGTGCCGTTGAGCGGCCCGATCCATTCAACGCCGCAGGCCACCGGGAAGCGGAGGGGCGGCTCGAATCCCGGCTCCACAACGCCACCCGGCTCCACCACGGCCGGCGCCGGGTGGGACAGTGCCGGATCGGGGTGGATGTCCCCGGGCTGGGCGATCACGCCCGGCACCTGAACCGGCGCGTCGACCACCGTCCGTTCCTCGGGTGCCCCGCCCGGAGGGTCATCGGGCCCAAGCTGGATTCCCAGCGGGGCGGCTGGCAGCCGGTCCCGCTGGACCGCCACCACGAACGAGTGCGGGAAGATGTCGGCCGTGCAGGCCCCGACGTCCAGCCGCGCGACATCGGCCCAGACGAGCGCACGTCCTGGATCGACGCCAATCCCGTCGAACCGCAGGTCCGGGCAGCTCGAGCCGGTGACCGCCGAGAACCAGATCACGACCTCCGACACGAAGTCCACCGCTGGCGGTGCACCGGCGAGCTCGGCCTCGCCCCAGAGGACGTCGAGCTGCTCGGGTGTCGTGGCGATCCCGGTCCGGTACCCGGGGCCCACCCCGGCCTCGTGGCCAAGGAGCCGCCATCCTTCGCCCGCCGATGCCTGCGGTCCCGGTCGCGGAGCGTCATCCGGGTCGAGACCGTCGACGCAGATGGGCTCGCCAGGAAACAGCTTGGCAAGCGCCGCCACGCGCGCCGGGTCCAGTACCCCGATCCCTGCCTCGACGACACCACGCCCGACGAAAGAGGAACTGCTTGTCACCCCGAGGTCCCGGCCGGCCGCCATGACCCGCCCCTGGAGATCCTCCAGCTCGGCGGCCGTGTGCGGGACCACCACCGCCACGACCCCGACGCCGGGGAACGCCTCGAGGAGCTCCGCCTGGCGCGCTTCGGCGTCGGCGGTGAAGCCGACGGTCAGCCATCCCTGGTGATCGCGGTCGATCCAGAGGTCCTGGAAGTCCGGCCGGGACTGGGCCCATGCGCGGACCGCGTCGGCCGGCATCTCGTTGGCCACGTAGACCGGCGTGGGGCGATACCAGTCGGCCGGAGCGGCAATCAGGGCGTCAGCCCGGCAGCGCGGAAGTGCCGGCGCGTCTGCCGCACCGGGGGCGGGCACTCGGCCGGACGAAGCCGCCGGGGCAGGCACCGACGGCGAACCCGAGCAGCCTGTCGACACCAGGGCTGCGGCGAGCAGCAGCACGAGCACGGCGGCACGTCCCCGGAAGGGGAGAATGGCTTCGGGCCGACGCCCGGAGATGTGGACCCGTCTGCGCATCGCCGACCCCCATCGGCATTGCCCGCGCCGAACGCGGCGCCGCCGGTCAGTGGCCCTCGGCCTGTACCTTGCGGTGGGACTCGATGATCTTCTCGGCGAGGTGCGCCGGCACGTCCTCGTAGTGGTCAAGGACCGAGGAGAACGTGCCACGGCCGGCGGTCAGGGAGCGCAGCTCCGTCGCGTAGGAGAACAGCTCCGCCTGGGGCACGTGCGCCGTGATGATCTGCATCCCGTCCGCCATGTCCATGCCCAGCACCCGGCCGCGCCGGCCGTTGAGGTCCCGGTTGACCTCGCCCATGTATTGCTCCGGGATCCGCACGTCCACGGTCATGATCGGCTCGAGGAGCGCCGGCTTTGCCTGCAGGACGCCGTCCTTGAGAGCCATCGACGCCGCGATCTTGAACGAGAGCTCGTTGCTGTCCACCGGGTGGAACGAGCCATCGACCAGCGTGGCCTTGAAGTCGTCCAGCGGGTAGCCCGCGAGCACGCCGTCGGCGGCCGTCTCCCGGATCCCCTTCTCGACACCCGGGAAGAAGCCCCTCGGCACCGACCCGCCGACGACCTTCTCGGCGAACTCGAGCCCTGCCCCCGGGTTGGGCTCCAGCTCGATCCACACATCGCCGAACATGCCGTGGCCGCCGGTCTGCTTCTTGTAGCGGCCGTGGGCCCTGGTGGTCCCGCGGATCGTCTCCCGGTACGGGACCGTGGGCGTCCTGGTGGCGATCGCCGCCCCGAACTTGCGCTTGAGGCGCTCGCAGATGACCGCCACGTGGGCCTCGCCGATGGCGCGCAGGATCTGTTCCCCGGTGTCGCTTCGCTCCACCCGCGCGGTGGGCTCCTCCTCCAGCATCCGCTGGAGCGCCGGTCCCATCTTGTCCAGGTCACCCTTGGACACCGGTTCGATGGCGACCTGGAGGGTGGGCTCAGGAAAGACCATCCCCCCCAGGCGCAGGCCGGCATCACGCGACGAGAGGGTGTCGCCCGTCTCGGTCACGCCGAGCTTGGCCACGGCCCCGATCTCGCCGGCCTTCAGCTCGGGCGTCGGCTCCTGTTCCTTGCCGTGCAGGTACAGCAGCTGGCCGATGCGCTCGTCCTCGCCCTTGGCGGAGTTGAAGGCGGAGCCCTGGCTCTTGAGGGTGCCCGACAGGACGCGCAGGTAGGTCAGGCGGCCGACGAAGGGGTCGGCGGCCGTCTTGAACACGCGCACCAGCAGCTTGGCGTCGTCGGCACCGACGGTGACATCCTTGCCCGCCTTGTCGACGGCCGTGAACGGACCCTCCTCCTCGGGAGAGGGGAGGTAACGGACGATCGCGTCGAGGAGGGCGTTCAGGCCGATCCCTCTGGCGGCGGACGTCACCAGCACCGGCGCCAGGACGGCCTCGCGGACGCCCTTGTGGAGGCACGCGTCCAGTTCGGCGTCCGAGATCTCCTCCTCGCCGAGGTACTTCTCGAACACCGCATCGTCCGCCTCCGCGGCTGCCTCGAGCAGCTGGTCCCGCCGGCGGGCGACCTCGCCGGCCATGTCGCCGGGGATGGGGATCTCGACCTCGGTCCCGTCCTCGAACCGGAACGCCTTGCGATGGACGAGATCGACGTAGCCCGTGAAGGTGTCCGCGGCCCCGATCGCAAGGTGGAGCGGCGCGATCTTGGTGCCGAACGTCTCCCGCAGGGCGTCCAGGGCAGCGCCGGGATCCGCGTTCTCCCGATCGCACTTGTTGAGCACGAAACACGCGGCGGTGCCTGTCGCGCGCCCCGTCAGCACCGCCGTCTCCAGCCCCGACTCGACGCCGCCGGACGCGTCCATCACGAACAGCGCCGCATCGGCCGCATGGAAGCCCTGGATCATCTCGCCCACGAAGTCCGGGTAGCCCGGCGTATCGACGACCGTGATCTCGTGCTCGCCGTGCTCGAACGTCCCGACCGCCAGGCTCAAGGAGCGGTTCTGCCTCTGCTCCTCGGGCTCGAAGTCCAGGTGAGCGGTGCCGTCATCAACCCGGCCCAGGCGCGAGATGGCGCCTGCTCGAAAGAGCACCTGCTCCGCCAGAGTCGTCTTGCCGCTCCCGGCATGGCCGGCGAGCACGACGCTGCGGATGTGGGTGAGGTCGTGGCTCTTCAACGTCATCGCGCGCGGTTCCTCTCGGTGGTTCCCCCGTGAGACCGGCGGGCCGGCCGCGACGGGACGGTGGCGCAGGGTGCGCAGTTGGCAACGTGGCTCCGGGTTGCCGGCCGGATACGCTCGGGTACCGGCCACCGGATCCGTGCTCCCGATGATAGTCGGTATACTCCCGCCCGATGTCCGGACATTCCAAGTGGTCCACGATCAAGCGCCAGAAGGGCGTCAATGACGCCAAGCGCAGCGCCATGTTCACCAAGGTCGCCCGCGAGATCGCGGTCGCGGCCCGTGCGGGTGGCGGGGATCCGGACGCGAACTACCGCCTCCGCCTCGCGATCGACAAGGCGCGCTCGATCAACATGCCCGCCGAGAACATCAAGCGGGCGATCGAGAAGGCGACCGGTGGCGGGGACGAGATCCAGTACGAGGAGATCGTGTACGAGGGCTACGGCTCGGGCGGCGTCGCGATCCTCGTCGAGGCGGCGACCGACAACCGGAACCGCACGGCCGCGGAGGTACGCTCGATCTTCGCCAAGTCCGGCGGCCAGCTGGCCGGTTCCGGAGCCGTCGCCTGGCAGTTCGAGGCGCGTGGGCTGATCACGGTGGGCACTGAGGGGACCGATCCGGACGAGGTGGCGCTGGCCGCCATCGACGCGGGTGCGGACGACGTGGATGTCGAGACGGACCCGATCGAGATCTACACGGAGCCCGCCGAGCTGCTGGCGGTGCGCAAGGCCCTGGAGGAGGCGGGCGTGACGGTCGAGGACGCGGAGTCGGCCATGATCGCCAAGCAGACGGTCGTCCTGGACGCTGACCACGTCCGCAAGACGCTGCGCCTCGTGGACCTGCTCGAGGAGCTGGACGACGTGCAGCGGGTCACCACCAACGTCGACATCCCCGAGGAGCTGCTCGCCGAGATGGCCGGGTGATCGTCCTCGGCATCGACCCCGGGACGGCCTCCATGGGCTACGGCATCGTCGAGCGCACGGGTGGCAGCCTGCGCGCGGTCGACTACGGCTGCCTGACCACGAGCCCGGACTCGCCGCTGCCCGATCGGCTCCACCACATCCATTCGCTCGTTACCGAGCTGATCGAGACCCATCACCCCGACATCGTCGCGGTCGAGCGGCTCTTCTTCTCCCGTAACGCGCAGAGCGCGTTCGGCGTCGGCCAGGCCCGTGGCGTGGTGCTGCTGGCGGCCGCGCAGGCGGACATCCTGGTGCGCGAGGCCACCCCCAACGAGATCAAGCTCGGGGTCACGGGCTACGGCGCTGCCGACAAGGAGCAGGTCGCCCGGATGGTCGCGGTCATCCTGCAGCTGCGCGAGACACCGACGCCCGACGACGCCGCAGATGCCCTCGCGACCGCCATCTGCATCGCGAACGCCGAGCGGCCCGGCGACCGCATCAACACCGGTTCCGGCAGCAAGGCGACCGTCATGGACCGGTCCGCCGTGGCGCCCATCGTCCGCGGCGAGACGCCCTACGAGCGGAGCGTGCGCGAGGCGCTGGCGAGCGAGGTCAAGGCCTCGGCCGGGCGTCGCGGCAGCGCCCGGACCTCCGGCTAGCGGGGAGGTGCGGCCGTGATCGCCTCCGTCGACGGCACCGTCGGGGCCATTGCAGCCGACTCGCTCGTGATTGAGGTCGGCGGGATCGGCTACCGGGTGTTCACGGCCCCGTCCGTCATCGCGACCGCTACCAGCGGAGGCCGCCTCAAGCTGCACACGTACCACCTGGTCCGCGAAGACCAGCAGGCCCTGTTCGGGTTCCGGACGAGCGAGGAGCTGGGATTCTTCAACCTGCTGCTGACCGTGACCGGCGTGGGGCCCAAGGTTGCCCTGGCGATCGTCGGCTCGAGGCCTACGGCGGACCTGCAGCTCGCGATCCTCCAGCAGGACCAGGCCGTGCTGGTCTCGATCCCCGGGATCGGCAAGAAGCTCGCCGAGCGGATCATCTTCGAGCTCAAGGAGAAGGTCTCGGCCGCCGGTATCGCCGCCGGGACCTCCGCGGCCGTCTCGACCGCCTCCGAGGGAGAGGTCGTTGCCGCCCTCCAGGCCCTGGGCTACTCGCTGGGCGAGGCACGCGAGGCCTCTCGGCTCGCGGTCGGCGACCCGTCGGTCGGGGCGGGACTCGAGGAGCGGGTCAAGGCCGCGCTGCGGACCTTGCTGAGAGACTGACCCCGCCTACCATCCGGCGATGCGGATCGCCGTTGCGACCACCCCGTCCTCGGACATGTCCTGCCCTGGAGGCGATCGCCGCGCGGACGGCCCTGGCCCGCAATTGGGGCGCAGCGGGACGGGACCTAGAGGAGTGGGTCGCGCTCGAAGGGGAGGCCGTTGAGGTGCTCGTCCAGAAACGCGATCACCGTCCTGTACCACAGCCGCGCGTTCTGCGGCTTCAGGATCCAGTGGTTCTCGTCGGGGAAGTACAGGAACCGTCCCGGGACGCCCATCCGCTGCATGTCGGTCCACAGGATGAGCGCCTCGGAGATCGGGACCCGGTGGTCCTTCTCGCCGTGGATCACGAGCATCGGCGTCTTGAAGCGGGCCATTGCCTCGAGATGCTCCCGCGGGGAATGCCTGAGGTAGCCGGACGGATCCGCGTAGGGATCGCCCATCTCGTGCTCCCAGGCGGGCCCGTGATCGGTCGTCCCATGAAAGCCCAGCAGCTCCCACAGGGAGGCATGAGTGACGATGCAGCGGAACCGGTCCGTCTGACCGGCAACCCAGTTCGCCATGTAGCCGCCGTAGGAGCCGCCCATCAACGCCACCCGCCCGTCGTCGATGTCCGGGCGGGCCAGGGCGGCGTCCACGGTGGCCATGACGTCGGAGTAGGGCGCGCCTCCCCACTGGCCCCAGCCGCGGTCCACCATGGCCTGGCCGTAGCCCGTCGAGAGCGCCGGATCCGGCATGAGGACGGCGAAGCCGCGGTCCACGAGGACATGCGGGTTCCAGCGCCAGTGCCAGGAGTTCCACGAGCCCAGCGGACCGCCATGGACGAACACGACGAGGGGCGCGGGCGCCTCAGCCGAGGCGGTGACCGGCCGCGCGAGCCAGGCGCCGATCGACGTCCCGTCCTCGGCCGTCGCGGTGATGTGCTCGACGATGCCGGGGGCCGCGATGCCGTGCTCGTCGGGGCCATGGTCCAGCTCGGCCGGCACCTGGTCCGCCGTCCTGGCGTCGAAGCGCACGATCCGTGGCGGGCTGCCGATGGTGGACTGGAGCGCGAAGATCGTGGCGCCGTCCGGCGACGGGCAGAGGTCGCTGACCGCACCGGCGGCCGTGAGCCGGGTGATGTGCCCGCTCGGGAGATCCACGCGGAAGGCGGCGTGCATGCCACCGTCGTCCGCCGTGAAGTAGAGCACCGAGGCGTCGGGCCCCCACGCAATGTGGTCCGGCCAGCGGTCCACGCTGGCCGCAAGGTTCTGCCGGCTGCCGGTCTCGACGTCGATGAGGACCAGCGACACGCGCAGCGGCTCGGCGGGGGTGGCGTACGTGGCTCGGATCGCGGCCACGAACCGCCCATCCGGCGAGATCGCGGGGGCGCCGTAGGAAGCGTCACCGCCGGTCAGGGGCCGGCTCCCACCACCGGCTGCGTCGTAGCGCACGAGGTCGTCGAGCGTCTCGGGGAACGTCGCGTACACGCGTCGAACCGCCACGACGAAGGACCCGTCGGGACTGATGTCGGCATCCGATTCGTCGAAGGTGAATCCGGTGACGTCCGCTTCCAGGTCGACCGGGTCCGTGATCCGCTCCTCGCCGACCGGGATCGTCACAGCGTACAGGCGCCGGAGGCGCGGTCCGAGGTAGTGGTCCCAGTGGCGGATCGGGTAGTCCTCGAACAGCAGCGCTTCGACGCCGGCCTCCTTGCGCGCCTTGGTGCGCTCGGCATCTCCAGCGAAGTCCCGAGCGCCTCGCTGGATGTTCGCGCCAAAGACCACGGCAGCCATGCCCCGTGCCGCCGCGATGCCGCACACACCACCTTCCGGCGCCGCCAGGAGGCGTGCCTCGCCGCCGCCCGCCGGCAGCGCCCACAGGGCGTTGAGCCTGGTCGCGGCATCCGGCGCCGCGTCGGCGTCGGGACGTGCAGATTCGAACAGGAGGGTCCCATCGGGCAGGAATGCGCTGGCCGCACCCTCGCCCTCCACCGAGCGGGTGAGGCGGCGCGCCGGTGTTGCCCCGGTTGGATCCACCTGCCACAGCGAGCTGGTCATCTTCTTGGCATCGGGCGCCACGCCGCCCACGGAGACGACCAGCCGCGTCCCGTCGGGGCTCAGCCGCAGCGCGGACAGGCGGGGGAGGCGGAGCAGGGTGTCGATCGTGAAGTTCTCGCTCATCGGCGCATCATCGCACCGGGCGCGGGTGAGCTCGTGGCGATTCCCGCGCTATCGAACATCTGTACCAATCAACGCACAAGCCTGCTATATTCCGCGCGATGACGGACGACCCCATGAGCCTTCTCGCAGCCGGCGCCGGCGATCCCGACGAGGTGGTGGCGGAAGGGTCCCTGCGACCGCGGACGCTGGACGAGTACATCGGCCAGCGCGAGGTCAAGGCGAGCCTCTCGGTGCTGCTGCAGGCGGCCAAGGCTCGCGGTGAGGCCGCGGACCATGTGCTGCTGTACGGGCCGCCGGGCCTGGGCAAGACCACGCTGGCCACGATCATCGCGCGCGAGCTCGGGGTCAATGTCCGCTACACGAGCGGCCCGGCCGTGGAGCGGGCAGGGGACCTCGCGGCCATCCTCACGGCGCTCGATGAGCGGGATGTGCTGTTCATCGACGAGATCCACCGCCTCAACCGGGCCGTGGAGGAGATCCTCTATCCCGCGATGGAGGACTACGCCCTGGACGTGATGATCGGCAAGGGTCCCAGCGCCAGGAGCCTGCGCCTGAGCCTCAAGCCGTTCACGGTGGTGGGGGCGACCACGCGCGCCGGACGGATCAGCAGCCCGCTCCGCGACCGGTTCGGCATGACCTACCGGCTGGACTTCTACGGTGAGGACGACCTCACGGCCATCGTGCGCAGGTCCGCCGGAATCCTTGGCGTGGAGGTGGACGCGGACGCCGCACGCCTGATCGCCAAGCGCGGCCGGGGGACGCCCCGCATCGTGAACCGGCTCCTGCGCCGGGTCCGGGACCATGCGGAGGTCCACGGCGACGGCCGGGTCCACGTCCAGGCGGTCGTCGAAGCGATGGAGATCCTGGACATCGACGAGCTGGGGCTGGACACCACGGATCGCAAGCTGCTCGCCGCGATCATCCAGAAGTTCGGATCGGGTCCCGTGGGCGTGCAGGCGCTCGCGGCCGTGCTGGCAGAGGAGCCGGACACGATCGAGGATGTCTACGAGCCGTTCCTGCTGCGCCTCGGCTTCCTCGACCGCACACCCCAGGGGCGGATCGCGACAGAGGCCGCGCGCAGTCATCTGGCGTCCCTGGGCTTCGAGATTCCGGCCCCGCGCCGCGCAGAACCGGACATGTCGCCCCTGTGGGACGACCCGGCGCAGGGCTGAGGCCCGCCCCCCGTGCCCGGCGCCGCCCGCTTCGAGGTGCTCGTCCCGCCCCCGGCGGGCGGCTCCACGCGTGCCCGCCTGGGCCGCCTGACCCTGCGCCACGGCGTCGTCGAGACGCCGCAGTTCATGCCGGTCGGCACCAACGCTACCGTGAAGGCCCTGCATCCCGACGAGGTCGCGGCGGCCGGCGCCAGCATCATCCTCGCGAACACCTATCACCTGTACCTGCGCCCCGGGCACGAGCGGATCGAGCGCCTCGGCGGCCTCCACCGGTTCATGGGCTGGGAGGGACCGATCCTCACCGACTCGGGCGGCTTCCAGGTGGTGTCGATGGGTGAGCTTCGCTCCATCGACGATGGCGGCGCGACCTTCAAGAGCCACCTTGACGGGTCCACGCACCGGTTCACGCCGGAGCACTCGATCGCGGTCCAGCAGGCCCTCGGCCCGGACGTGGCCGTGGCCCTGGACCAGCCCGTCTTCCCCAGCGAACCGCTCGCGGTCGTGGAAGACGCGATGCATCGCACCCATCGCTGGGCGGTGCGATCACTGGAGGCGCACACGCGCACCGACCAGGCGCTGTTCGGCATCGTGCAGGGCGGGCTGGATCCCGGGCTGCGGGAGGAGTCGGCGCGTTTCATCGCGGCACTCCCGTTCGATGGCATCAACATCGGCGGGCTGGCCGGCGACGAGACGGCGGACCAGCGGAACGAGACGCTCGACGCAACGGTTCCGTTTCTCGAGGGAGACCCGCGACCCCGCTACCTGATGGGCCTGGGCTCGCCGCTGGACCTGCTCGAAGCCGTCCACCGGGGCGTGGACCTGTTCGACTCGGTGCTGCCGGCACGCGTCGCGCGCAACGGCCAGCTGTGGGTGCCGGGCAGCCGGATGAACCTGCGCAACGAGCAGTACCGGGAAGATCCGCGGCCGGTCCAGGAGGACTGTCCGTGCCCCCTGTGCACGCGCTTCTCGCGTGCCTATCTGAGCCACCTGTTCCGCACCAAGGAGATGCTCGCCTACCGGCTCGCGACTTGTCACAACCTCACCTTCACCCTAGACTTCATGGTCAGGATCCGAGCCGCATTGCGCGCCGGAACCTTCCCTGTCGAACTGCCGGAGCTGCGCTCCCGTGCCATACGGATGAGCGGCAGCGAAGGCGTCGCTAAGCCGGCGTGAAGTCCGTGTCGGTAGCGTCAGTCGCACGCGGAGGCGGAACACATGGGATCTCGGGATCGCCCCTCCAAAGAGACCAAGAAGAAGCCCAAGGACAAGTCAACCCAGACGAAGCTGACGCCGCTCTCGGAAGCCCCGCAGCAGGCGGAGCTGATCAAGAAGCCGCGCAAGCCTCGGTGGGACGGGGAGTCCGGCGAAGGCTGAAGCGCCAGGCGGGCGGGGACCGGGTCCCGCTCCGTCGGGTCGGCCGAGGCCGCCAGGAGCGAGGACCAAGATGACGATCACGGGCAGGGAAACCGATCGCAACGGCGGTAGCGCCGACAAGGCAGTGGCCGAGCGTGGACGCGCCGTCGACGCCGCCATCCTCGCGATCGAGAAGCAGTTCGGACGCGGCTCGATCATGAAGCTCGGCTCGGCCGAGCGGCAGGCTGTCGACTCGATCCCGACGGGATCGATCGCGCTTGACCTGGCCCTCGGCGTCGGGGGTATCCCGCGCGGCCGGATCTCGGAGGTCTTCGGCCCTGAAATCCTCGGGCAAGACGACGCTCTGCCAGCATGTGATCGCCGAGGCGCAGCGCCGGGGCGGCATCGCTGCCTTCATCGACGTCGAGCACGCGCTCGATCCGGCCTACGCCCGAGCCTGCGGCGTCAACGTGGACGAGCTGCTCGTGTCCCAGCCGGACACGGGCGAGCAGGCGCTGGAGATCACGGAGACCCTGATCCGCTCCGGCGGCATCGACATCGTCGTCCTGGATTCCGTGGCGGCCCTCGTGCCGCGGGCGGAGATCGAGGGCGAGATGGGCGACAGCTTCGTCGGGATCCAGGCCCGCCTGATGAGCCAGGCGCTGCGCAAGCTGACCGGTGCCGTGAGCCGGTCCAACACCGCGCTGGTGTTCACCAACCAGCTGCGCGAGAAGATCGGCGTCATGTTCGGCAATCCCGAGGTCACCCCGGGCGGCCGCGCGCTCAAGTTCTACGCCTCGGTCCGTCTCGACATCCGGCGCATCGAGACCATCAAGACCGGCACGGAGTCAGTGGGCAACCGGGTCCGGGTCAAGGTCGTCAAGAACAAGGTCTCGCCGCCATTCCGGGTCGCGGAATTCGACGTCATGTACGGCGAGGGCATCTCCAAGGAGGGCGGGCTCCTTGACGTCGGTGTGGCGATGGACGTCGTCACCAAGACCGGCGCGTGGTTCACGTTCGCCGACACCCGCCTCGGCCAGGGCCGGGAGGCGTCCAAGGAGTTCCTCAAAGGGAACGCGGACGTCGCCGGCGAGATCGATCGCCTCATCCGCGCCAAGATGGCCGACGTCGAGCTCCCGGTCGAAGGGATCGAAGAGGCCACGTAGGTCCGGACGGTGACGTATCGGCCCGCTCGGAGGCCGAAGCCCACGTTCGCGGAGCGGCGAGAGCGGCGTGCCGCCGTCGAGGACGTGGCGGAGGTGCTGGACGCCGCTGCACGCTTCCTCGAGGCGCGTCCGCGGTCTGTCGCCGAGGTCAGGCGCAAGCTCACCGGCACCGGCTACCGGTCGTCACTCGTGGATGAGGTGATCGATCGGCTCGAGGCCCTGGGCTACCTCGACGACGAGGCGTTTGCCCGCGCGTGGGTGGAGTCACGCGACCGGGCACGGCCGCGCGGCGAGTACGCCCTCCGCCGGGAACTCCAGCTCAAGGGCATCGCCCAAGAGGTCATCCTCGCCACGCTGGCGGCGCGTGCCGGCTTCGTGGCCGCGGACGCGGCGAGCCCCGACGCTCAACCCGATCGCGATGATCAATCCAGCGCTGGCGTCGACGACACCGCGGCCGCGCGCCTCCTCGCCCGCCGGTCGTCGTCGCTGCTGCGGGAGGCGGATCCCCGCCGGCGTCGTGCAAAGGCGTACGCGCTGCTGGCACGCAACGGGTTCGCCCCCGAGGTCTGCGCCGCCGCGGTCGCCGCCTGGCTTGCGGGCGAGGACGAGGATCCCGAACCGTAGCCTTCATGCGGTCCGCTGCCGGATCCCGGGACCGGAGTTGGGCTCCGGGCAATGCTCCCTGCTCCAGGTTCCCACCTCGATCCGGCTCCGTTCCGCCAGCCCGATCGCGTTGGCCGTAGTAGGCTACGCAGTCAACCGGATGCGGACCTCAAGGCCGCCTCCGGGCGAGCCGCGACACCGGTGGAGAGCGGCGGGAGTCCCCCTCGGGCCCTGCCGTTCCCGAGCCCAAGCGAATGCCGGTGCTGCGTAGCCCGAAGCCGATTCCCGACAACGCGTCCGGCGCATTCATCCCGCCGGACGGGAGGAACTGAAGATGGAGCCGATCGTCGCCATCGTGGCCATCGTGGTCGCGGGCGTCGCCGGCGTCGCCGTGGGGTTTGCCGCCCGCGCGATGCTGTCGAACCAGACCCTCAAATCCGCCCAGGACAAGGCGGCGCGGATCGTGGCTGAGGCCCGATCGCAGCAGAAGGACATGATCCTCGAGGCCAAGGACGAGAAGCTGCGGCTGCAGCGTGAGGCCGAGGATGACGCACGCGTCAAGCGCTCCGAGCTCCAGAACCTGGAACGCCGGCTGCTGGCCCGCGACGAACAGCTCGACCAGCGCGCCGACCTGCTCGAGGAGAAGAGCCGCAAGATCACGGATCGCGAGCGCGAGGTCGAGAGCCAGCGCGATGAGCTGGGCAAGCTGAGCCAGGAACGCGTTGCCGCTCTCGAGCGCGTGTCCGGCCTGTCCGCCGAGGAGGCCAAGGGCATCCTGCTCGAGGCCGTCCGCGAAGAGGCGGAGCACGACGCGGTCAAGCTCGCCCGTTCGATCGAGCGGCGCGCCCGCGAGGAGGCGGGGGACAAGGCGCGCGAGGTCATCGTGACCGCGATGCAGCGCGTGGCCGCGGATCACACCGCCGAGCACACCGTCACGGTGGTCCACCTGCCCAGCGACGAGATGAAGGGCCGGATCATCGGACGCGAGGGCCGCAACATCCGCGCGCTCGAGCAGGCGACCGGCATCGACCTGATCATCGACGACACCCCCGAGACCGTCGTCCTGTCCGGCTTCGACCCGGTCCGGCGCGAGGTGGCTCGCGTGGCCATCACCAAGCTCATCGCGGACGGCCGGATCCACCCGGGGCGGATCGAGGAGGTCGTCAACAAGGCGCGAGCTGAGGTCGACCTGGTGATCCGACAGGCGGGAGAGCAGGCGGTCTACGACGCAGGGGTCCCCGGGCTGCCCGCCGATCTCATCCAGCTGCTGGGCCGGCTCAAGTACCGCACCAGCTACGGCCAGAACGTGCTCGTCCACTGCGTGGAGACCAGCCACCTCGCGGCGATCATCGCGGCCGAGGTCGGTGCCGACGTCCAGGCGGCAAAGCTGGGCGGCCTGCTCCACGACATGGGCAAGGGGATCGACCACGAGGTCGAGGGGCCCCACGCGGCGATCGGCGCGGCCGTCGCCCAGAAGCACAACCTCTCGTTCAAGGTGGTCAATGCCATCGCCGCACACCACCAGGAGGTCGAGTACGCCTGCGTGGAGGCGCCGATCGTCCAGATCGCCGATGCCATCTCGGCCTCGCGTCCCGGTGCGCGCGGCGAGGCGATGGATACGTACGTCAAGCGCCTCGAGGACCTGCAGGCGATCGCCGACAGCTTCACCGGCGTGGAGCGCTCGTTCGCGGTCCAGGCCGGCCGCGAAGTGCGCATCCTCGTGCGGCCCGAGGAGATCGACGACCTGTCCGCGACCCGCCTGGCTCGTGACATCGTGAAGAAGATCGAGGACTCCATGACCTACCCGGGCCAGATCAAGGTCACGGTGATCCGAGAGACCCGCGCCGTCGAGTACGCGAAGTGACACGAACCGGCGTAGCAGGGTGTCGCATCCCGTCCCACTGAGCGCGAACGGGGTCCCGGACGATGATCCCGCGTCAGTGTGGTGTGTGCGCAGGAGTGTGCACGGTCCCCGTTCCTGCAGCCTCAGGACGGGCGCGACGGGGTGGGGTGGGGCATCTACCACCTCGGAGCGTTGCGGGCCTCCTGACCGACCCCACCGTGCCCGTGGGCGATCCAGGCGGGTTCTGTGATCCTGGCCGGTAGGGGAGCGCCCCCGGTCGCCCGCAGGCCCTGCGGATCGGTCAGGCGCGGTGCTCCGGCCGAACAGGCAACGCTGGTCGTCATGAGGCCCCCCGGGTTGGCATCGACTGCTGGCAAGGAACGGGTAGTTCACGCTGCCCCCTGCGCCGAGCGCTGGAGTGGCGCGCATGAGCCGGAGTACCGTAGCCACTCCACCACGGAACCAGGGAGGACCAATGAACCTATCCGAGGTACGCATTCCCGTCTTCGCGGCCCTCAGGAAGGACCGCCCGGCGGCCCTCGACAGCGCGATGCAGCGGACCTACGCACCCGGCGCGACGCTGATCCAGGAGGGCGAGTCGTCGACGTTCCTGTACTTCATCGTGAGCGGAACTGCCGTGGTGTCCACGGCTGCTGAGGGCCCGCGAGCAGTCCTCGGTCCGGGCGACTTCTTCGGGGAGCTGGGACTCATCAAGCAGCACCCCCGCTCTGCGACGGTCGTTGCCGGCGACGAGTTGACGGTGGTTGTCGTCGGGGCGTGGGAGTTCCGGGGATTCCTCGAGCAGCATCCCGAGATGGCCGTGCCGATGGTCTACGGCCTCGTGTCCCGGCTCCACGGCATTCAGCCTCACGAGCACGAGCCGACCGCCTGACGCAAGCACCTCGTACGTGCCCGCTCCCGGCGGCGCGCCAATGCCATGCCTCTGCTGTCTACGGGGCAACCGGTCAACCCACCAGGAACGAGAAGCGGGGTCAGCGGTCCCGGTAACGCCAGCGCGGCGGCTCGTCGCGCGGGCCGCGGAAGATGCGGATCATCCAGACGAGGCCGACGAGCGGGATGAGGAACCCCGCCCAGAACAGCGGGGCCTCCCACCACTGCGGCGGTGGTGCGCCCATGAATCCAGGCTGGGCCACGTAATGCAGGGCGGCGAACAGGATCGCGCCGATCCCAATCGCGAGCTCGATCCTCGTCAAGTACCAGCCTCGGGTCCGCGCGGCGCGCGGGGGGGACGCTGGTCTGGCAGAGATGGCGAGCAACGAGGCGACCAGCACGATGAGCAACCCGACGTAGGGCATCAGCCCGATCAATGCCCGGACCAGCCTCCGGGGCGGAAGGTCGACGTAGAAGGCCAGCACAACATAGGCAACCGCGCAGGCCACCAGGCCTAGGAAGATGCCGATCGCAAGCTCGATCCGCGTCCAGTACCGGCCTCGGGTGCGCTCGGCGTCCATGGCGACATCGTAGAGCCGCGGTGCAACGGCCGGGTGCCCCCGGTCGCCCCGTCGTGAGCTGGCCGGCGAACCGGGATCGAACGCCGCACCGGAGACAGCACCAGCTGCCAGCGCTGTCGGGCTCGACCGTCGGGCAGTCTGCCCGGCCGCACCGGAGCCGGCCCCCCATCGGCATGGGCCATCGGGCCGGAGTCAATGGCGCTGTGCAGCTCGCGCAGCTCGGCGACTATCGACCAGGGCGGCGTGCCCCTGCACCGTCGCGGCTCAGGCCGCTGGGAACCGCGCGTCCGGCGTGAGCGGGTCTTGGGTGGCGTTGCGGGTAGACTCACCGGGCGGAACCCTCCAACGGTTCTGCTGCCGCGCTAGTGCGGTCCGTGCGTCCTGATCGTCCGGGCAGTCGCGGCTCTGGTGGAGAGTGTTGCGGAATGATGCAGAAGTGATGCACGGAGGCTCATTCGTGCGTGACCGCGCACTACGCGAAGTAGTCGGCCGCCGATCGTGACCGGTCGCAACGAACGGGCAGGGCTGGGCAACCCGCCCAACGGCAACGCGCCGCGCCCGCCGGGCGCCTGCCGGATCCTGATGATCGGTGACGTCATCGGCAAACCCGGGCGCGTCGCCGTGGAGCAGGTCCTGCCCGGCCTGCGCGATGAACGTGGCGCCGACTTCGTCACCGCGAACGGCGAGAACCTCGCCGGCGGCATGGGCCTCACCGTGAGCACGGCGGAGGCGTTGTTCCACGCCGGCGTGGACGTCGTGACGTCGGGAAACCATATCTGGGACAAGCGCGAGATCTACCCGTTCCTCGACCAGAGCGAGCGCGTCCTGCGCCCGCTCAACTACGGCACGCACGGCGTTCCGGGACGGGGCTGGGGCACCTACGAGGCGCTCGACGGCTCCGAGCTGGCGGTCGTGAACCTGCAGGGCCGGACCTTCATGCAGCCGATCGACAACCCGTTCACCGAAGCCGACCGGCTGCTGGACGAGGCCTCGGAACCGCTGCCGCCGATCCGCCTGGTCGACTTCCACTGCGAGATCACCTCCGAGAAGAACGCCCTCGGGCTCTATCTTGATGGTCGCGTGTCCGTCGTCGTCGGGACCCACACCCACGTGGTCACCGGCGACGAGCGGATCCTTCCCAAGGGCACCGCCTACCAGTCCGACCTGGGCATGACCGGGCCGCTGTGGAGCGTCATCGGGTTCAACCCGGCGACAGTCCTGCCGCGGTTCATCAACGCGCTGCCCACGCGGTTCGAGGTCGGCGATGGCCCGGTGATCCTCAATGCGTGTCAGATCGACGTCGATCCCGCGACGGGACGCGCGCTGCAGATCGAGCGGATCTCGCGCCTCGTCGAGGTCTGACGATGGCCGGGCGCCATGCCCAGGGTGTCCGGGCCGAGGCAGCCCTCCAGGGAACCGCCACCGCCGACGTCCACGCCCACACGCGGCGCTCCGATGGGGTCCTCGAGCCCGCCGAGCTGGTCCGCCAGGCGCATGCCGCCGGGATCCGGCTGTTCGCGATCGCCGACCACGACAACCTCGCGGCCTACCGGGAGCTGACGGCACCAGGGGCAGGCGCGCTGCCGAAGGGCCTGGAGCCTCGTGCCTGCCGTGGAGATCAACGCCGTCACGCGCGGGCTTGAGCTGGATCTGCCCGAGGGCGAGCTGCACATCCTCGGCGTCGGCGTGGACCCGTACAACGATGGCTTCGAGGCTGCGATTGCCGCCCAGCGTGAGGCCCGCCGCCGCCGGTTCTCGCTCACGCTGGCGCGGCTCCGCGGCATCGGCCTGCCGGTGGACGGCCAGCTCGACCCGGCGATCCTCGAGAGCGACGACGCGCTGGGCCGGCCGACCCTGGCCCGCGCCCTGGTGAAAGCCGGGTTTGCGCACAGCGTCGAGGACGCCTTCTGCCGGATCCTCGGGCACGGGCTGCCCGGCTACGTGCCGCGGACCGGCATGGGCCCGGTGGAGGCCATCGACGCCATCCGTGCCGCGGGTGGGCTGGCGTCGGTGGCCCACTTCGCGCAGGCCCCGCAGCACCTGCCCCTGCTGCGCGACCTGGTTTCCCGCGGGCTCAATGGCCTGGAGACGCACCACCGCTCATTCGACGCGGAGACGCGCGAGTCCATGTCGGCCGTCGCCACCCTGCTGGGCCTGGTCGAGACAGGCGGGACCGACTACCACGGGGACACCGGCGACTACGCCGCGAGTCATGCGACCCTGGTCATGCCGGACGACCTCGTCGACCGGCTGCGGGCGGCCCTCAGGGCAAGGGGTCAGCCGGCTCGTCCTTGACGAATGTGGGGTGGAGGTCCACCGCGCTGCCACGGCGGCGCTTGCGCGCGACGAGGTTGAGCATCTCGACGAACACCGAGAAGCCCATGGCCGCGTACACGTATCCCTTCGGGACGTGGAAGCCAAGGCCGTCCGCGATCAGCGTGATCCCGATCAGGAGCAGGAACGACAGGGCCAGCATCTTGACCGTTGGATGCGCGTGGACGAAGCGCGAGATCGGGCCCGACGCGAACAGCATCACGCCTACCGCGATCACCACCGCGATGATCATGATCGCGACGTCATCGGCCATGCCCACCGCGGTGAGCACCGAGTCGAGCGAGAAGACGATGTCGAGCAGCACGATCTGGATCAGGACCGATCGCATCGTGGAGGTGGCGCCCGAGACTGCGTGGCCTTCGTCGCCCTCGAGCGCCTCGTGGATCTCGGTGGTGGCCTTCCAGATCAGGAACAGGCCGCCGCCGATAAGGATCAGGTCTCGGACCGACACGGGGTGATCGGCGATCGTGGCCACGGGCTGCGTGAGCCCGACGATCCAGGTGATCGAGAGCAGGAGCAGGATCCGCATCCCCATCGCGAGGACGAGGCCGATGGTCCGGCCGCGATCGCGCTGCTCCTCCGGCAGGCGCTGGACCAGCACCGAGATGAACACGACGTTGTCGATGCCCAGCACGATCTCCATGACCGTGAGGGTCAGCAGGGCGATCCACGCCTCGGGACTCGTCAGCCATTCCATGGCGCAAGAGTAGCGGGCGGTGGGCCGGCCCCGCCCGGTGACGCCTCCACAGGCACTACCATCACGGACGACATGCCGTCCCGCAGCCTCCCCGTCCTCGACATTGCCCCGCCGTCACTCGCGCCCAGTGGGCCGCGCGACGCAGTCACGCCCGACGACGGGCGCCTGGCCGAGTTCCGCCCCGAGGTGCGCGCGCTGCCGGCCTTCTTCGTCTGGACGCTGGGCTGCCAGATGAACAAGAGCGATTCGGAGGAGATGGCCGGCCGCCTCCTGACCGCCGGGTGCGCCGAGGCGCCGTCCATGGATGCCGCAGAGGTGATCGTCATCAACACCTGCGCCATCCGGGAGGCGGCCGAGGCCAAGGTCGTCGGACGCCAGGGCCACCTGGCTCGACTCAAGGCCGCCAGCCCGGGCCTGCGGGTGGTCCTCACGGGCTGCTCCGTCCGGGAGTCCAACCGGGCTGGGCTGCGGCAACGATACCCGGCCGTGGACCTGTTCCTGCGACCCGACGAGGAACCGGAGCTGGTGGACCGCCTCGGCCTGGCCTCTGCCCAGGCGCCGGTTGGCGTGATCGCGGCGACGGCAGCCACGACGACCGTCAAGGGCGCACCCGTGTCGGATGCCACGCACCTGGTCAGGGCCCGTGCCGACGCCATCGCCGGTGGAGCCGTCAGCCGCTCGTCTACGATCAGTGCCTGGCTCCCGATCATCTACGGTTGCGACAAGACGTGCACCTACTGCATCGTGCCGTTCAGCCGCGGACCCGAGCGCAGCCGGCCGTTCGACGAGATCCTGGCGGAGGCCCGCGAGCTCGCCGCGGCCGGGTTCCGGGAGGTCACGCTGCTGGGGCAGAACGTCAACAGCTATGGCCACGACCTGCCGCCCGAGCCCCGCTTCGCGCACGTGAGCACGACCCGGTCCGTCGGTCGCCACCAGGATCGGGAGGCGCGCCCCGACCTGGCGGAGCTGATCCGTGCCGTGGACGGCCTGGCTGGGGAAGACGGCGTCCCGGCGATCGGCCGCCTGCGGTTCGTGACCTCCCATCCATGGGACCTGTCGGACCGGCTGATCGACGCCCTGGCGGATTGCCCGTCCGTGTGTCCATCGCTCCACCTGCCGGTCCAGTCGGGATCGGACAGCATGCTGCGCCGGATGGGCCGCCAATACTCGATCG
Organism: uncultured Chloroflexia bacterium; assembly: GCA_963788375.1. Lineage (GTDB taxonomy): Bacteria > Chloroflexota > Limnocylindria > Limnocylindrales > CSP1-4 > CAIXZV01. The sequence continues at coordinate 444,999 of CAWBGT010000001.1, read as the reverse complement.
AGCACTACCTCGAGCGGCTGGCGCGAATCCGGGAGGCCGTCCCCGGCATCGCGCTCTCGACCGACGTCATCGTCGGGTTCTGCGGCGAGACGGACACCGAATACGAGGCAACCGTTCACCTGCTGGAGACGGTCCGCTACGACCAGGTCTTCGCCGCCGCGTACAGCGAACGACCCGGCACACCCGCCACGCACCTCGCCGACGACGTTCCGGTAGCCGAGAAGCGCCGCCGGCTGGTCGCCCTGCTCGATGTCCAGGAGGCAATCGGGCTGGAGCGCAACGAGGCCTGGCTGGGACGGACCGCGCACGTTCTCGTGGACACGATCGTCCCACCACGGACCCACGACCACGACGAGGAGGAGGCCGCGGGCGTGGCGACCTCCTCGCACGACGCGTTCCGCGGTCTCGCCCACGGCCTCGTCCACCTCGCGGGCCGCTCCCGCGAGAACAAGCTGGTCCACGTCGCCGGCCCGGCCGGGCTGCTGGGCCGCGAGGTGGCTGTCATGGTCGAACATGCCGGCCCGTACGCCCTCCGCGGCCGCCTGGTCTGAGGGCGCGGTGCCGCTCGCTCCCCTGATCGCCATCGGCGGGCCTACCGCCACCGGCAAGACCGCGCTGTCCATCGCGCTCGCCGAGAAGCTGATCGAACGGGGGATCGCGGCCGAGATCGTGTCGGCGGACTCGCGCCAGGTCTTCCGGGGTCTCGATATCGGGACCGCCAAGGCGACCCCGGCGGAGCGCGCAAGGGTCGTCCACCACGGCCTGGACCTCGTCGATCCCGACCAGGCGTACTCCGTGGCGGACTTCCGCAACCATGCGCTGGCCGCCCTCGGGGCACTCGGGGAGCGGGGCGGCATCGGGATCCTCGCCGGGGGCACCGGGTACTGGCTCCGCTCGGTGACCGCCGGCATCGACACGGACGCCCTGCCATGGGACGCCGGCCTGCGCGCGGGGCTCGAGGTCGACCTGGAGCGCGACGGAGTGACCGATCTCGCCGCCCGGCTGACGGCGCTGGCGCCCGGGCTGGCCTCACGCACCGATCTGCACAACCCGCGGCGCGTCGTGCGTGCCCTCGAGGTTGCGACGCTCCAGGGTGACAAGCCCTTGCCCCGGCCCGTCGGATACCCCGCGCCCGTGCTGGGCTTCCAGCTTGTCCTGGGCCCCGTCGAGCACCGGCGGCGCATCGAAGGCCGGGCTCGGGAACAGTTCGAGGCCGGTCTCGTGGAGGAGGCGCGCGGGCTCCGGGAGCGGTTCGATCCCGCGTTGCCCGCGTTCTCGGCCATCGGCTATCGGGAGAGCTGGTCGCTCCTCGACGGGGAGATCGATCTCGCGACGGCGATCGAGCTCGACGCCACCCGCAACGTTGCCTTCGCCAAGCGCCAGCGGACGTGGTTCCGTCGGGAACCCGGTCTGGTCGTCCTGGACGCCACCCGGGATCCTGCCACGTCCGCCGTCGATCTCCTCGAGGCGTTCCTCATCGCCCTGGGTTGAGGCGGAGGTCGGGCGCGACGCAGCCGGTATGCTGGCGCCACCATGAGCCCCCGCGAATTCATCGACCTCGCCCCGCACGTCGAGAAGGCCTTCCTGCTGGCCGTCGACACCGGCGATGACCCCGGCTGGAGCGCCGAGGACAGCCTCACCGAGCTCGCCGCGCTGGCCGACACTGCCGGCGCCGAGGTCGTTGGGGCCGAGTGGCAGAACCGCCGCCATATCGATCCCAACTGGTACGTCGGCAAGGGCAAGGCCGAGGACCTGCTCCAGGCGAAGTCGGAGACCGGCTTCGACATCCTCATCACCGACGACGAGCTCTCGCCCGTCCAGCAGAAGAGCCTCGAGTCGCTGGTCAACGTCAAGGTCATCGACCGCAGTCGCCTGATCCTCGATATCTTCGCCTTGCACGCCCAGACCCACGAGGGCCGGCTGCAGGTGGAGCTGGCCCAGCTCGAGTACCAGCTGCCACGCCTGACCCGGCTGTGGACCCACCTCTCGCGCACGCAGGGCGGCATCGGCTCCCGCGGTCCCGGTGAGTCGCAGCTGGAGACCGACCGGCGGATCATCCGCGAGCGCATCAAGAAGATGAAGGTCAAGGTCGAGGACGTCCGCCAGCAGCGCCAGACCACGGCCCGCGGGCGCGACCGGCGCCTGTACCCGACCGTGGCGATCGTCGGCTACACGAACGCGGGCAAGTCCACGCTGCTCAACGCTCTCGTCGGCTCGGTGGTCGCAAAGGCCGAGGACCGGCTGTTCGCGACCCTCGATCCCACATCCCGCCAGGTGAAGCTGGGCGACGGCCAGACGGCGATCGTCACGGACACCGTCGGGTTTATCCACAAGCTGCCACACCAGCTCGTCGATGCCTTCCGGGCAACCCTCGAGGAGGTCAACCGCGCGGATGTCCTGGTCGAGGTCGTCGATGCGGCCGATCCCCATGCCACGGAACATCGCGCCACGGTTCAGACCGTGCTCGACGAACTGGGCGCGGGCGACAAGCCACGCCTGACGACGTTCAACAAGGCCGACCTCCTGTTCCCAGGCGCGGACGGTGAGCGCCCGGCGCCGGCGATCGCGGGTTCGGTGCTGGTCTCGGCGGTCACGGGCTTCGGCCTGGACACGCTGCGGGCCGAGATCGCCGCGCTCCTCGCCTCGCTGTGGGTGGAGGTCGACGTCGCGGTCCCGTACACCGCGGGCGAGCTGCTCGCCCGCGTCCGCGAGCGCGGCACCGTGGACCTCGAGTACGGAGGTCGATCGGTGCGCGTACGGGGCCGGATGGCGCCGGCGATGGCCGGCGAGCTGGGGGCCGCGGCGGACCGGTGGGGGGCGACGCTCGCCGAGGAGGGCGTGGCACCCTGAGCACGGACCGCCGCCCCAATGTTCGCCGCGCAGGCACGGGACGCCTCCCGGGCGGGCGGCATCTGACCTGGACCGTCGCGGACGGGCGGCAGGGTCGCCGCTGGCGTTCGATCACCACGGGAACCGACGGACGACTGGCCGCAAGCCTGCTCCTGGAGGTGGCGTCGGACGGGACGATCGCCAAGCTCGAGGTCGCTGCACCGGCGGGTCTGCTCACCCTCCACCCAGGGGCGGATGGGGCGTCGCTGCACGGAAACGTCGTCCGCTCCACCGGCGTCGAGCACATCGCGCTGCCGTGGTCTCCGGGGGACGCACTCCTCGTTGGTGCCTCGCCGGTCACGGCAGTCGTGGCCGCCCGGATCCTCGGGCCCCGCATCGGGGTGGGGGAGGGGGCCTCCTTTGCGGCCGTCGAGGTGGCCGAGGACCTGTCGATCCGGCGGGCGACCTGGCGCGCCGCGAGGGTGGGGGAGCGGCGCTGGCTCCTGCTCGCCGCGGATCGGGGCCCGTCGGTGACGGTCACGCTTGATCCCGACGGGATCCACGCGGGGCCCGACGACGCGGCCACCTGGCCGCTGGAGGTCGAACGACCGGCCTGAGGCTGTGCCGGCGGCGTTCGGCCATCTCGACCGCGCGGTGCCCGTCGTGGACGGGCTGTGGACAATCCGGCCGCTGGCGCCTCCCTGGCCCGATTCTCGTGGATAACCCCATTGCCGCACCTAGGCCGGGGACCGTATGGTTCCTCTTGCCCGAAGGGGCGGACGAACCGGCGACGGACCCGCAAGTGCTTGCACAGGCGGGGACGAACGGGACCGCAGGTGCTTGCACCAGCGGAACCGGCGCAGGGGAGGAAGTTCCTTCGGGCATTTTGCTGTCCCTCGGCATCCGGGCGAACCCCGATGCAGCGCCGTCAAGCGCCCGACCGGGATCGGGTGTATCAATGCGATCGCCGCTAACAGGGCGGTAACAGTCCGGACATCTGCCTCGCCGCGCTGAGGGCTTGCCGAACCCATCGCAAGCCGGGCGTCATGGCAGAGGGATCCGGGCGCGAGGAGGGACGCGTGAGCCCCGTTGCGACCGATGCTGCGCCTCGGGCTCCGCGAAGGCATCGGCGAACCCGCGTCCGACAGCTGCTGAGGGCGCTCGTCTCGCCGTCGCGCTTCGCGATCGTGGGCGTCACCGGGATCTTCGTCAACCAGGTGGCCCTGTGGGCGTTCACCGAGCTCGGCGGAATCAACTACCTAATCTCCGCGATCCTCGCTTCGCAGGTCTCCACGCTCAACAACTTCATCCTGACCGAGGTGTGGGTCTTCCGTGGACGCGAGCTGCGCGGTCGCGCGCTCTTCCGCTACCTCGCCTTCAACCTCGTCAACATGGCCACGCTCGTCATCCGGATCCCCGTGCTGTGGCTCCTGACCGACGTCATGGGGATCTACTACCTGTGGTCGAACCTCGTCGCCATCGTCGCGACGTTCGGCGTCCGCTTCCTCATCGCCGACAACTGGATCTGGGCTGGCCGCGACCACTGGAACCAGCGGCCGGTCGGCGGAGCCTACCAATACGACATCGGCGGGCTGGTGCGAATCCAGTCGCCGGTCGCACTGCCCGAGCTCGCGTCCATGAATGTGGACCACACGGTCGACCCCGACATCCTCATCCGCCGCCGGTCGATCGGCGGCTGGCCGCGCCTCCACATCCGCACCTGGCGTGATGTCATGGGGATCATCCATTACCGCGAGCAGCCCGGCGCCCTGGGGGCGGCGTTCGATGTCCGAATCCCCGAGACCGGCGACGGACCCATCGAGCTCGACGCCAACTGGCTGCTCGTGTGGTCCCACCACGTGCTCTACACGAACATGGTGGAACCGCTCCTGCGGTTCGCGCTGGTCGACAAGGGCTACGTACTCCTCCACAGCGCGGCCATCGACGCCGAGGGCGGCGCAGTGCTCATGTCCGCCTTGACCGACACCGGCAAGACAACCACCGTGCTGCGCCTCTTGATGAACCGCTCGTGGGGGTTCCTCGCCGATGACATGGTGATCGTCGCGCCCGACGGTGCCGTCATCGGATACCCCAAGCCGATGACCCTCTCGTCGCACACGATGAGCGCCGTCAACGACCAGGCCCTGCCGCTGCCCGACCGCCTGATGCTCTCGGTCCGCTCGAAGCTGCACTCGCGGGAGGGACGTGCCGTCGGCCACGCGATGGGCCGGATGCCGCTCCCGATCGTCACGATCAACGCGTGGGTCCAGGCGTTCGTGCCACCGCCCAAGTACCACGTGACCTCGCTCATCGACTGCGACGTCGTGGACCGGTCGCGGCTCGACGCCGTCATCCTCATGGAGCGCGGGGAGCCGTTCGCGGAGATCCCCGAGCTCGAGCCGACCATTGACCGGCTGCTGACGAATACCGACGACGCGTACACGTTCCCGCCCTTCTCGTCGTACTCGCCTCTCATCCGGATCCACGGCCACGACCACGACGGCCTGCGGCGAAGGGAGCGCGAATTGCTCACCTCCGCCGTGTCGACGGCGTGGCGGGTCCGCGTGCGGGTGACAGGTCACAACTGGTCGGACCTCATCCCGACGCTCCTGCGCGAGCGCACGCCCATCCTGGCGCCGGCCGACGGGCCCGAAGGCGACTCGGAATCCGTCCCGGATGCCGCCCTCCCGGCCCCTGGCCGAGCGACGCCTACGGACCAGGGCCGCATACGGCAATGAGCGCCGCGGTCACGAATGCGGACGTGCGGCCCGCCGGCACGGGCGTCCGACTTCGCTGGCCCGCGGACCCCGTCGACCGGCGGGGGATGCAGGCCCTGATCGCGCTCGCCGTGCTGGGCGTGCTGCTGCGGTTCATCGGCATGGCCATAGGCGGTGGACTCGACGGCCGGATCGGCCTCGACGATGCGACGTACTTCGCCGGCGCGACGTCGCTCGTCGAAGGGCGTCTGCCGTATCGCGACTTCAACATCCTCCATCCACCGGGGATCCTGTACCTGCTGTCCCCGTTCGCGTTCGTCGCCCGCCTCACCGGCGAGACGCCGGCGTTCATGATTGCACGACTCGGAATCATGGCACTGGGCGGGGTGAACATCGTCCTCATCGGGCTCGTTGGGCGACGGGTTGGGTGGGCGACGGCGCTCTGTGCAGCTGCCCTGTATGCCGTCTGGGTCGTGCCCGCGCAGTGGGAGCGCTCCCCGTACCTGATCGCGCCGCAGGCGGCGGTCATGCTGCTTGCCCTGCTCCAGCTCACCGGCCGCACGGTCGACGATCTGAGCAACCGTCGTGTCGCCCTCGCGGGTGTGTTCATTGGGGTCTCGGGCGTCCTGCAGGTTTGGGCCGTGATTCCGGCAATTCTGATCCTCGCCTGGATCCTGATCACGTGCCGCGGGAGCATCCGTGTCGCGGTCCGCAGGGCGGCCGTCTTCGTCGCCGCCGGGACCGCGACCGCCCTTGTGCTCCTGTCCCCGTTCCTCGTCCTGACCGCTCCGAAGATGATCCAGATGATCGTGTTCGCTCAGGCTTCCCGGACCGGTGTCTACCTCACCTCAGTGACGACCCGGCTGCGGGATCTCGCCGGCGTGCCCCAACGCGTGCTGGGCCTCCACCCGCCGACCTGGGCGCTGGCCGGGATCGCCGTCGTGGTGGCAGTGCTCGTGCTCTACGTCGCCTGGCGGCGGCCGGCGATCCGCCTGTGGGTAGCCCTCGCGCTCGGCGAGATGTGGTTCGTGCTCATCACGCCGACCTTCGTCCGGCACTACGCGGCGTGGCCCGCGCTGCTCAATGCCTTGTGCATCGGCGCCGCCGTGGCGTATGGCCTCGAACGGGCAAATCCTGCGCCGCGGCGAGTGCTCCTGGCCGGCTACCTGCTGGGGCTCACGGTGCTCGCGACCGTCACCCTCCGACCGGTCGGCAGCACGGTCGCGATCAACCCCACCACGCCGGACCTCGCGGCTGCCCGCTGCGTTACCGCGAATGAGGCACTCTTGCTCATCCGGAGCCAGACGCTGGTCCGGAGCCTGGAGAACGGGTGCCGGCTGCTGCCCAACCCGCGAAGCGTCTCACACGTGAACAACGCCGCGAGCGAGGGCGAGAACTTGCCTCGATCGAGGCAGGCCGAGTACCAGCGGGGCGCGATCGACTACTACACCTCGGGCGACGTCGCGTTGATCCGGCCCCTTGCCATCGATGCATTCGCGGATAGCACCTGGACTGCAATCCAGGCGGCGATGCCGTATCGCAGCCAGGTCGGACAGATCCTTGTACTCCGCAAGTCGGCGGCCCCGTAGGCCGCGCCCGCGCCTACTTCCCGACGCTCGAGCTGATCGCGCCGGAGTAGGGGAGGAGCCGCCGGTGGCCGAGTGGGATGCCGAGGTGCGCCTGGACGACGCGCAGGTGCGATCGCTGGTCGGAGCGCAATTCCCGGGGCTGAGCCTCGCCGGCCTGGCTCCGTTCGCCGAGGGCTGGGACAACGCGCTGTGGATCACGGACGGCGGCATCGTGTTCCGGTTCCCGCGCCGCGCCATCGCGCGCGCCGGTGTCGAACGGGAGATCGCGCTGCTCCCGGCGATTGCCCCACACCTGCCCCTGCCGATCCCGATGCCGGCCTGGATCGGGGCGCCGTCGGATGCGTTCCCGTGGCCGTTCTTCGGTGCCTGCCTGGTGCCGGGCCGAGAGATCGCGTCCGTGTCGCTCGGCGATCGTCGCGACATCGGGACGGCGCTGGGTGCGTTCCTTCGCGCGCTGCACGCACCAGGGGTCCTGGCGCAGTTCGGGGCGGGTCTTCCGCGCGACCCGATGGGCCGAGCGGACATGTCCCAGCGCGTACCGCGTACTCGTGAACGGCTGGCATCGTTGGATGCCACTGGGTTGTGGGCGGTCCCGGACCGGGTGGAGGTCATCCTGGGGGCCGCGGAGGCGATGGGCCCGGCGTCCGGGGAAGCGCTCGTCCACGGTGACCTCCATGTACGGCATGTCCTCGTTGACGTCCGCGAAGCGGCATCGGGCGTGATCGACTGGGGCGACCTGTGCGCAGCCGACCCCTCGGTTGACCTGTCGCTCTACTGGAGCCTCCTTGACGCGCCGGCCCGCAGGGCATTCGGGACCGCCTACGGACGGGAGGCGCTGACCCCGGAGCGGCTGCTGCGGGCCCGTGTGCTCGCACTGTTCCTCAACGCGGCGCTCCTCGCATACGCCGCGGACGTCGGAGACGCAGCGCTCGCGCGCGAAACCGTTGCGGGCCTCGAGCGAACCCTCCAGGGCTGACCCACACGTGCATGTGCGCCGTCATGGGGGCCTGCAGTGCCACCGAAACAACTTCCGATAATGTAAGTTATGTCGTGTCAATGCGGACTGGAAGAGCTGGCGGGTCTGCTGGATGTCTCTGGTTGTCTCCTGGATGTCTCAGGTTGCTGGCGGACCTCGGCCGTGATGGTGTCACGAGACGGTCTCGGGTGACCGCCTCGGAGCCGCGTTCATGAAGGACCGTCACGTGGCAGGCGAAGACTGGCCACGCACACGTCAGATGGTCGGTGGGACGGGCCTCCCCGGGAACATCAGCCTGAACTGCGTCGCGTACTGGCGCTTGCCCACGAGGCGCCAGAGCACTTTCACGGAGAACGGCATGCCCGCGTAGAAGGCCTGGCGGTCCGCCGGTGTCGAGCACGCAAGCAGCATCCCGAGTTGCGGCAGGAGTCGACTCTTCGGGATTGCCCCGACACTGTGGTCACCCATCGCGGTCCACTCGTTCGTTGTGACGACCCGCTCCGCGACCGGGACGACCTCCACCACTTCACGGCGCAGGTGCACCTTCAGCACGTCGAGCATCCGCTCGTAGGCATCGACCAGCTGTTCGCCGACCGCCGGGTCGGCCGTGCCGCGCCATCGGGCGAGGAGCGGACTCGCCTCCTCGAGCAGTTCCGCGACCTGCACGTGGTGCGCGCGCATCTGGCCGACGTGGAGCGCGCAGGCGGGAGCTCGCTGCTCGAGCTTGTCCCACAGGAACTCGTCTTCGCTCTCGTGATGCGTGTGCAGCGTCGCGTCGAGATCGGCGAGCCACTGGCCGAGGAACTCGCTGCGCGCCGTGTCGCCGGCGGGAGCGCTGCGCACGAGTCCGGGCGCCTCTTCGTATGCCCACAGGAACGCATTGTGCAGGATGCGCATGTCGTCGCCGCTGCATAGCTTGGGCCCGTCAGGCACGGGCGGAGCGGTCTCGCCGGGCAGGGAGACGTACTCCATGGACATGACTGGACCTCCTGGGAGCGGGAAGGCTGGTCCTCAAGCCTAGGGTCCACGACCGCTATCCGCAATCCCCCACGCTCCCCAGGCAACCGGACCGACCCGTCGGAAGCCGTGCGAGGACGATCTTCACGCGCGTGCCATCGACGTAGACGTCAAACTCACCGACCTCCTGGTCGTCGTCGCCATGGCCGTCGCAAGCGAGACGGTCGTCCACGACCTAGCGCCAGCCGAGGTCCGGGGCCACGTAGCGCAGGATGCTCTCGATCGCGTGGGCGTTGTATTCGACGCCGAGCTGGTTCGGGACGGTCAGGAGCAGCGTATCGGCGGCCTGGATCGCGGTGTCGCCGGCGAGCTGCTTGACGAGGACGTCGGGCTCCGCGGCGTAGGAGCGGCCGAAGATCGCCTTCGTCTGCGCGTCGAGGTACCCGACCTTGTCCGACTCCTCCCCTCCGCGCCCGAAGTAGGCGCGATCCCGGTCGTCCACCAGGGCGAAGATGCTGCGGCTCACCGATACGCGCGGCTCGCGCAGGTGCCCGGCCGCCGCCCACGCCTCTCGGAACAGGCGGATCTGTTCGGCCTGCAGCTCGTGGAACGGCACGCCGGCGTCCTCGGTGAGCAGCGTCGACGACATGAGGTTCATCCCCCGCTCCCCCGCCCACTGCGCCGTCGCGCGTGATCCGGCGCCCCACCAGATCCGCTCGCGCAGACCGGGCGAATGCGGCTCCGGCCGGAGCAGCCCCGGCGGGTTCGGGAACATCGGCGAGGGATTGGGTTGGGCGAACCCGACACCGGACAGCGCCTGAAGGAAGACCTCGGCGTGGTCGCGCGCCATGTCGGCGTCGGTCCTCCCCTCCGCCGGCTCGTAGCCGAAGTAGCGGAACCCGTCGATCACCTGCTCGGGCGAGCCGCGGCTGACTCCGAGTTGGAGGCGACCGCCGGCGATGAGGTCCGCGGCACCCGCGTCCTCGACCATGTACAGCGGGTTCTCGTAACGCATGTCGATGACGGCCGTCCCGATCTCGATGCGCTTGGTCCGGGCCCCGATCGCCGCCAGCAGCGGGAACGGCGATGCCAGCTGCTGAGCGAAGTGGTGGACCCGGAAGTAGGCGCCGTCCGCGCCGAGGTCCTCGACGGCCTCCGCCAGCTCGATCGACTGGCTGAGCGCGTCGGACGCCGATCGGACCTGCGAGTACGGAGTCGCCGACCAGTGCCCGAACGAGAGGAAGCCGATCTTCTTCACCCGACAAGTCTACGGTCGAGCGCTCCGCTCCATTCTCCGTGAAGGGTGCTCTGGCGCCTCGGGGGCAAGCGCCAGTACGCAAGGCGATTCAGGCTACTGTTCCCGGACAGGCCTGTCCCACCGACCCTCTGACCACGCCGGCATCACTTCCTGGTCCCCACCACGGTGACGCCGTCGACCGCCGGATAATTCGAGAAGTAGCGCTTGCGCCAGTGGAGCTTGCCGTGGTCGTAGATCGACACGGTGGTCCACACCTTGGCGCCGTTCACCGCGGAGTTGTTGAAGAAGCGGTACCCGACGGGCTTGTTCGGATCCGACACGGTCCTGTGGACCGCGCGCTCGCCCGGCTGGATGACCGTGTTGCTGACCTTGGCGGTCCGGTGGTTCGGCACGCTCCAGATCTTGAACGTGAGCCATCGCTTGCTGCTGTTGCCGGTTACCGTCCGCGTGATCAGGATCGGGTACTCCGTGTCGTTCCGGAAGCTCATGGTCTGCTTGGCGTTGCCAACAATCCACACGGTGGCATCGAGGCCCGGCGGATACCGGTCGATGAACTCGTTGTGGTTCTTCTTGGCGAGCGGGATCATGCCTGCCCGGAACGCTGCGTTGAACAGCGTTGTTGAGGTGGTGCAGATGCCGCCGCCGAACGCGCCCGTGACGGTGATCTTGCCACCCTCGATCGCGTTGCCTGGCCCGACGCCGGGTGCATCGTGCAGATCGCCGACCTCTTTCCAGAAGTCGAACTTGGCGCCTGCCGGCACGACCGTGCCGTTGAGCACCGTGGCCGGACCCTCGATGTTCCCGCCCCAGTGATTGTTGACGATCACCCAGTAGTAGACGCTGTACTTGCTGATGACGCCCATCTTGGGAGCGAACGCCTTGGCGTCCTTCGTGGTCAGCTTCGGGGTGACGGCCTTGACTACGGCCTCGACCGGCGTTGCCACAGCACCCGCCTGGCGAGCGTCGATCTCGCCGGTGATCGCGGCCTTCATGCCGTCAATCCTGAGCGTGCGGCCCTCGCGGCTGGTGCCGGTGGCGACGACGTGTCCGTTGACGAGCTTGAGGCCGGCGTCGCGCACGGTCTGGTTGACCTTCTTGGCGAGTGTCGCGAGGATCGGGTCGAGACCCGCCTCGTCGAAGACCGGGGTGATGCTCCCGTCGGCCGCGGTCGAGATCGAGATCAGCGGCGCGAGGCTCGTGCCGGCGATCGTCCAGCTGTCCTCGCCTCGGGCGACGACCACGTCGGCGACCATTCGATCCGCGGCCGCCTTCGCCGCATCCGCCGAGGAGGTGGCCACGTCGGGTGCCAGCGACACGACCGGCACGGGCATCGTGATCGACGCCGGCGTGCCGAGCGCCGCGAGCTGCTGGTCGAGCGCGGTCAGCAGGGCCGCCTTGTCGACGGCGCGGCCGTCATGTGCCGGGGAGACGCTGAACGTCCCGCCCTGGCCGGCCGATACGGTGGCGTCCACGGGGGTCTGGTCGATCGTGGTGGCGAGGGTGTCGACGGCGGCCGCCAGCCTGTCGCGATCGTAGGCAACGGCGGACTCGAGGGTCACGCCATGGATTGCTGCCTGGGGTGCGCCGATGAGGTTCGCGAGGGGCTCGCCCTTGCGCCCTGCAGTGAGTGCCGCGTCGAGCAGCGCCGAGGTGTCGGGGCCGCGGCCGACGTCGGCGTAGCTGATGGTCGTAACCTGGCCGTCCGGGCCGGTCAGCGCGATCTGCCCGGTGCCGAGCGATGCGTAGGCGTTCGCGATCTCCGCCTCCGCCTGCTCGCGGGTGAGTCCGCCGAGCTCCGTGCTGCCGACGCGGACGCCGGGCAGGACCCGTCCGTCGTACTGCTGGCCCCATGCGTACAACGCACCGGCGCCGACACCGACGGCGAGCAGGATGCCCAGGACGAAGGCGACGCCGAAGCGGAGGGCGAGCGACCGCCGATGTCGCGGACGTGCCGAGGGCTCGCCTTCGGTCACCGCGGCCGCGAGGGGCAGGACCGGCACCGCATCGACGCTGGGTTCTGACGTCGGCAAGGTGTCCACAGGGACGTTGCCGGCCAGCTCGTCCGGCGCAGGCGCGTCGGTGCCGGGCGCAGCATCCCGGGCAGTCTCGGGCGTGGCGTCGCCGGGCGCGGGGCCGGCGTCCGACGCCATCGACGGGTCGGCGTCGGCGCGCGGTGCGTCGCGCCGGACGAGTGCCGCGAGCTCGGGGTCGCCCGCGGGCGTCTCGCCGTCGGGTGTGGGGGCGCTGGCAACCCGGTCGGCTGCGGAGTTGGGCAGGTCGGTCATCAGATGCTCATGCTCAGTCGGCCGGCGCCGGGTTTTGTCCCTGGCGGCCGCGATATTCTCGCGCCTGCGCGCGAATCTGTCACGCGACGGTCGGCGGAGCCGGCATGCGACGGTCGGCTCGGCCCGCGTCGAGATCGTCGCAGCCTCGTGGTCCCTCGTGTGATCCGGGGCATTCCGCCACGTCGGCGCGCCGGCCGGGGATCGGAACGGCGCTGATCATCGATGGTGCGGAGGACCCGCCTCGACGATCGCCAGCAACTGCTCAGGGGACCCGCGCATGAGCGACAGGCTCTCGAGCCACCAGGTCGCCCCGGCATCGGCAAAGGCGGCGACGGTCGTGGGATCGGACGGTTTGCTGATCCCGAGGACGGCCACGTCGAACGACCCGGGGATGCCCGACGCCGCGCGCTCGCGCTGGACCGTTCGGACCATGTCACCGAACGTCCCCGGTGACAGGGCCATCTCGGACCCATCGTCGGACATGGCGATCGCAATCCAGCCGTCCCATCGTGCCGCACGGCGGAGCGCGCCGGGCCGCATGCCCCCGATCCAGATGGGTGGGCGTGGTACCTGGACAGGACGCGGGCCCAGCGACACCTCGGTCCCGCCCTGGAGCTTCGCCGGCTCGCCGCGGAGCCAGGGATCGATGACCGCCAGGTCGGCGTCCATTCGCGCCACGCGGTCGGCCGCTGTGGCCCTCTCATCGAAGGCGTCGAAGTCCTCGGAATCACCGCCTGCCCCACGCCGAGGGTGACGCGCCCACCGCTCAGGCGGTCCAGCGTTCCCACCGACTGTGTGACGAGCTGGGGGCGGCGTCTCGGCAGGACGATGACCGACAGGATGAGCCGGAGCCGCTCCGTCGCCGAGGCGACCCCGGCGAGCGCGACGAACGGGTCAGGGGCCACCGTGCCCATCGCGACGCCGGTCGAGTCCCAGATGCTGACGCCGTCCCAACCGGCCCTCTCCGCCGCGCGGGCGAGCCGCACGATCTCCACGGGATCTGCGAGGCCGCCGAGCGGCGCGATGTCGATCGCGTACCGCATCAGGGCCACCACTCCCGCCGATCCGATGCTGTCGTCCGCTGCTTCATGCGCTCATCATCGCGCAAGCCGGACGTGTCGGGCGGCAGGATCGCTCGTCGAGCGCTCGGCGGTTACGCCATCACCATCTCCGTGCTGGACCGGTAGCCTGAGCAGCACGGGACGGGGCTCGCCGTCAGGTTCCAGGAGTTGGCGATGAGTGAGCAGGGCTGGAAGGCGTTCCTCGCAGCCGAGGGCGTGGAGGATTGGGTCGTGCTCCACGGGGGTGCGACGGCCGTCTTTCCCGTCGGGTCGCTCAACGAGGCGGCCGCGCTGGCCGGGGCGATCGCCGAGGTGCCCGGACTCGCCTCGTCCGGTGCCCTCCTGACGATCTCGTCCGCGGCTCTCGGCGTGCGGCTGACCCGCGACGTCTGGCAGCTCGAGCCGCAGCACGCCGGGCTCGCGCGCGCCGTTTCGGCCGTGGCCCGGTCCGCCGGTGTCGTTGCGGACCGCAGCGCGGTTCAGGAGGTCCAGCTCGCCATCGCCGCGAAGCCCGACACGGGTGACGTGGGGTTCTGGCGCGCGGTGCTGGGCTACCAGCCCCGGTCCGACGACAACGCGGTCGACCCGCTCGGCCATGGATCGACCGTCTGGATGCAGGATCTCGATCCCGCGAAGCCGCTCCGGCACGCCATGCACGTCGACGTGTCCGTCGCCCGGGAGCACGTCGAGTCGCGCCTGGCGGCAGCGCTCGACGCGGGGGGCCGCATCGTCGACGAGTCCGACGCGCCCGCGTGGTGGATCCTCGCGGATCGCGCCGGCAACAAGGTGTGCATCGCCGCCTGGCCCGACGGTGCCGAGTTGCCCGACTCCCCTGCCCCGGCCTGACTCCCCGTCCCGGCCGACCCGCCCCGCCATCTCGCGTGACCCCAGGCGCAGCAGCCGCGATGGGCGATGGGTCGTTCGCTCACCCGACCGGCAGGACCAACAGCCACCCGGGATCCACGCCGAAGTCATAGTCCGGGCGGTCGCGCCGCACGAACTGGCGTTCCAGCGCCCGAAGCCGGATGAGCTGGTTGGGCGCCGGGCTCCGCCCCCACCGCGAGCCCCGTGGGTAGAGCGGGTCCATGACCCGGACCCGGGTGACCCGAGCGTCCGGGTCACGGCGCGGATTCGCGGTCGCGATGAAGCCGGTCATGACCCAGGCATGGCGGCCGGCCCACATGACCAGCCCGACCGGGCGGCGCGTCTGGACGAGCGCGCGCGCGGCCCGGTTCACGGCCTCGTCGAACGTGGGCAGGCTGACCAGGCGGTACGGCCCGAGGTCCAGGTCGTTGAGTGCGGCGGTCCAGCCGGCTGGGTTGGCTCCGCCGTACGGGCTGCCAATGGTGTGCTCGCGAGCGAGCCTCCACAGCCGACGCTGCGAGGCCCGCGTCTCGTTGCGATCGCCGGTGATGATCTGACGCGCCATCTGGATGCTCGCCCCGACGCACCATTCAAAGGTGTACTGGGGCACGAAGTCCGCGGCGCTCGCGAGGTTGATGGCGTAGGGCCGGTCACGATCCGCGCTCTTCGGCCGGGGGGACGGCTCGGCCGCTGGCCCTGGTTCCGGCTCGAGGGACGGCGCGGTCGCGGGGGCCGGGCTGGCGGCCGGCGTCGTGACGGGGCTGGCGGCCGGCGTGGTGACCGGGCCGGCGGCCGGGGCGCTGGCGACATCCCGGGTGCGCGCCGCAGGTGGAGCGAGTCCGGCGCCCTCCGCGGGAGCGCAGCCCGCCAGGATCACGAGCACCAGGACCGTCGCGGGGACGTGACGACGCATGGTCCGCGCAGTATGGCCCACCATCGCGAAGAGCGCCCTGCCCCGGCCTGGGCCCCTTGCGGCGAGCGCGATCACGCGGGCGCGGCCAGACCGGGCAGCGGGCCGATCCTGGGCCGATCGGTGTTCAGAGCGATCGATGGGCCTGACAGTTCAAGCCTCGCGCAGCAGCCGCGGTGATCGCCTCCGAACCCGGATCTCCTACTCCACGGTCGAGTTGGTGAAGGTGATCGAGTGACCGAGGAAGAAGATCCCGGGATGGGTCTTGAACCCGTCTCCCGTGTTGTTGCGCAGGACCGAGTCGACGATCTCGACGTCGCCGGTCCGGTTGTTGCTGACGAAGAAGATCCCGCTTCCGCCCTCGTGGTTCGAGGTGTTGCCCTCGATCCGGGTCCCCTCCACGTGGAGCGTCATCTCGTTGCCGTCGTTGTAGATCGCGCCGCCGTTGCCCCCGCCGGGCGTGCCGGACTTCGGCGGGTTGGCCCCGGTTCCGATCGCCCGGTTGCCCGTGAACACGCTGTTGAGCACGCTCCAGGACACGCCGATGGACGTGATCGCGCCGCCGTTGGAGCACTCGTTGCGCCGCGTGCCCGCGCCGCCAAAGGTGCTGCCGACCACGTACACGGGCAGGCCGTTGTACTGCGAGAAGACCTGGAGTGAGGCGCCGCCCACGTCGGGGCCGGTCGAGGCGCACCGGTTGCCATAGAACCCGGCGTTGACCACCCGGAACCGTCCGCCCCGCACGAAGATCGCTCCGCCGCCGTCCATCGTGCCGGTCCCCCGGGCGCGCCCGTTCATGAACGCCAGGTTCTGGACCGTCAGCGTCGGGTGGGCCTGGTTCTGGCAGTGGTCCGTGGTCCACACGAGGGCCGGATCGCAGGTGTTCATGTACAGGATCCGCCGGACGGCCTGGCCGTCGAGCGTGACGAGCCCTCCCCCATCGAGAACAACGTCGGGTCGATCGTTGAACACCTTCGCTGTGGCCGCCATCCTGATCGTCACCGGCTTGGGGCCGCAGTCGAACGTGACAACACCGCCGGCCGCCACCGCGGCCACGACCGCCTTGGAGGTGCAGCTCGCCGGGGTTCCCTTGCCGACGACGTGATCGGGATCAGATGCGTCGGCCGGCCCGGCCCCGGGCGGGACGGCTGCGGTGCCATCGGGGTTGCCGGGATCGGGTTGGGCCGGGGTGACCCGCGTGATGCCGAGCACGCGGGAGAGGTGACCCGCCAGCTCGGCCCGGGTGACGGCGCGGCCCGGACAGAACTTGTGGCCGCCACAGCCGATCGCGAGGCCCGCGGTCGCGAGCCGGTTGATCGCCTTCGAGAAGGTTGTGCTCCCACGGACATCCTTGTACGGCATCGCACCGGATGCCGAGAGCTTCAGCGCCCGGGCCAGGTACTGGGCCATGCGTCCCCGGCTGACGGCCGCATCGGGGCAGAAGCGGTGCTTCCCGCACGGGGTCGCGATCCCGGCCGTCACGACCTTGTCGATCGCAGTTGCGCGGGCACCGGTGCGCGGGCCGTCCTTGAAACGCACGCCGCTGGTGGCCGAGAGGTGGAAGGTCCGCACGAGGAACACCGCCATCTCGCCCCGGCTGACCCTGGCGCCGGGGCAGAACCTGCTGTTCCGCGGCGGGTTGCAGGGCTTCATGATGCCTGCCGCCGCGACGGTCTCGATGGCGGCCTCGTACCGCGAGCCGTTGTCGTCCACGAACCGCCCGGAGGCGGCCGCCGCAGTCCCTGGGGACGCCACGGCGATGAGCAGGCCGACAACGACCAGGGCAAGCCGGATGCGACTGCTGATCGACACGGGCGAAGGCTCTCCGAGATGCGGCTGGGCGGCGACCGTAGCAGGGTGACCGGGCCCCAGCAACCGGCCCATCCGTACCGGCGCGACCGGGCTGCCGTGCTCAGGACCACAGCGCTGCAGGCAGGGACGACCGAGTCGTGTGGCACGCGGGCACCACCGGCCGCAGGGAGTGCGACCATCGTGTCGTGCGCCGCCTCCTCGTCGTCGACTTCGCGAACATCGCCCACCGCGCCTACTTCGCCGGACGGGGACGCCCTGCCCATGCGCCCGATGGGCGGCCGGTGTTCCTGGTCGCCACCTTCCTGCGTTTCGTGCTGGCGCGCATTCGCGAGGATGGGGCGACGCACGTCGCCCTCGCCTTCGAGAGCACGACCGGGTCGCGGCGCCGCGAGAGCGACCCCGCGTACAAGCCGCGCAGGGCCCAGGAGCCCGACGACCTCCTGCCCCAGCTGCGCGATGCCAACATCGCCGCGGGCAGGCTGGGCTGGGCCCGCTACCGGGCACAAGGCTGGGAGGCCGACGACGCGATGGCGGGGATCGCCGACGCCGCCGTGGTCGCGGGCTTCGACGAGGTGCTGCTCCACACCGGGGACCACGATCTGCTCGGCGTGGTCAGCGACCGGGTGGCGGTGCTCATGCCCCGTGCCGGTGGCGGCGTGGACCGCTACGGCCCCGTCGAGGTCGAGGAGCGCAGCCCCTATCGCGTGCCGCCAGCGCTGGTTGCGGACGTCAAAGCCCTGATCGGAGATTTCGACCGACGGCTACGGCGGCGTGCGCGGCATCGGACCTGCCGCAGGACCGGCCCTCGTGCGCCGCTTCGGTTCCCTGTCCGCGCTCTACGACCAGCTGGACGAGGTGGAGGCCACGGGCGTTCGGAACCGGTTGCTCGCCGGGCGTGACGACGCGTTCCGCTGCCTGGACCTCGCAACCCTGCGCCGGGATGCACCCCTCTCCCCCACCTTCGACCCCGAGGCGGGGCGCGTTGGCGCCCATGACCGCGGGCGCGCCGCATCGTGGCTCACGGCGATGGGGCTCACCGACCTGGTCCGGGCGCTGGAAGCGTAGCAATCGGCCGGGTCGCGCCACGGGCTCGACGTCGGGCGCTTGACACTGGTCGACATACAACCGTATGGTTGTATGTATGCCAGGCACGTTCGACCCCGACCTCGTCTTTGCCGCCCTTGCCGACGCCACGCGACGTGACATCGTGCTGCGGGCGCTGAGCGGTAACGAGGGCGTCGTCGAGCTGGCCGGTCACTACCCCATGAGCTTCGCGGCCGTGCAGAAGCACGTCGCGATCCTCGAGCGTGCGGGCCTCGTCACCAAGCATCGGCTCGGACGACGGAAGCTCGTGCACACCGATATCGAGGCGCTGCGCCTGGCACGCGGCCTCCTCGACCAGTACGAGGCGTTGTGGCGGGGTCGCATCGACCGGATGACCGACCTCATCGCCGCCGGCAAGGAGACACCCCGATGACGGTCACCGCGGTCCACAAGGACCCCGACGCCCTGACGCTGACCCTCACCGCCGAGTTCGATGCGTCGCCCGAGCGCGTATGGCAGCTCTGGGCTGACCCGCGACAGCTCGAGCGCTGGTGGGGTCCGCCAACGTACCCGGCCACTTTCACGGCCCACGCCCTCCGGCCGGGCAGCCACGTCGAATACCACATGACCGGGCCCACCGGCGACCAGCCGCACGGGTTCTGGGACATCGTCGAGGCGGAGCCACCGAGTCGGCTTGTCTTCGTCAACGGCTTTGCCGATGAGGACGGCACGCCGAACGACGAGTTTCCGCGCAGCGAAGCCCGGGTCACGATCGAGCAAGTCGAGGCAGGCCGGACGCGGATGTCGATCGAGAGCCGGTTCCCGACCGCCGAGGGCCTTGAGCAGGTGCTGGCAATGGGCATGGAGGAGGGGCTCACCCTGGCTGTAGGCCAGATTGACGCGATCCTTGCCGAGGACGCCGTCCCCACGAAGTAGCACAACACGAACAACAGGAGCGTCCCGATGACCACGATGACCGAGCCGTCCACCCGCACGCTGGAGGTGGACGGGGCAACGCTGACCTATGACGTCCGCAAGGGGGGCTCGCCAGCCGGGGCCGCCTCCCCCGCCCCGCTGCTGTTCCTCATCGGATCGCCGATGGGCGCCGGGGGGTTTGCCACGCTCGCGAGCCACTTCACGGAGCGCACCGTCGTGACCTGCGACCCGCGCGGCGTCGAGCGCAGCACGAAGGTCGACCCGGAGAGCCAGTCCACGCCGGAGCAGCATGCCGATGACCTCCACCGGATCATCACCGAGCTCGGTGCGGCGCCCATCGACCTCTTCGCCAGCAGCGGCGGCGCCGTGAACGCGCTCGCCCTCGTTGCGACACACCCAGAGGATGTCCGGACACTCGTGGCCCACGAGCCGCCCCTGGCGGCCATCCTGCCCGATCGAGAGGGCGCGCTGGCTGCCAGCCGGGCGGTGCACGAGGCCTACCAGAAGGGCGGCTTCGGTGTCGGGATGGCGCGATTCATCGGGGTGGTGAGCCACCAGGGCATGTTCGGCCCCGACGATGCGAGCCAGCGGGCTCCCGATCCAGCGATGTTCGGGCTGCCGACCGAGGACGACGGCAGCCGCGCCGACGCGCTCCTGGGCCAGAACATCATCTCCAGCACGCACTTCGAGCCTGACTTCGCTGCCCTGGGCGCCGCGCCGACCCGGATCGTGCTGGCGGCCGGCGTTGAGTCGGAAGGACAGCTGGCCCACCGAGCGGCCGTTGCAGCCGCGGAGCGCCTCGGACAGCAGCCGGTGCTGTTTCCCGGCGACCACGGCGGCTTCCTGGGCGGCGAATACGGCCAGTCGGGCGAACCGGACGCCTTTGCGGCGAAGCTTCGAGAGGTGTTGGCCGACGCCTGAGAGCGGGGTCTGGCGCAGGTGCAGGGAGCAGGACCGGTGTCCAAGGCCGGCGGCAGCGAGCCGCCTGGACACCGGCCACGCCCCTACCCCCAGGGCGAGGGCAGGTGGGTCAGAGGCTCCCGGTCCGGCAGCACGTCGGCCTGGAGCGCCGGGTCAGCCGCCGCCACGTAGCGTTCCTCGAGCCCCAGCTCCTTGAGCACGATGTTGCGACCCTGCGCGATCCCCGTGGCCTTGTAGAACGCCACCGTCCGGTTGAAGCCCTGCCGGCCGAAGCCGCAATCGCTCGAGAGGATCAGCTTGTCAGCCGGGATCACCTCCAGCGCCCGTCGGACACGCCCGGCGACGACCGGTGCCATGTCGGCCTGGAGCGAGCGGTGATTGACCACGCCGACGGCGACCTTCTTGCTGAGGTTGCCGGCATAGGGCTGGAACAGGTCGATCTCGGCGAAGTTGTTCTCGGTCATCTCGACCGTCCAGACGTCGCCCTTGAGGCGGTTGAGGTAGGTGTCGATCGAGTTCGCGTAGGACTCGCCGCTGTAGACCTTCTGCATGTTGGGGTTGCCCCAGCAGGTGTGGATCCAGAGCTCGACGTCGTCGAGGCCATCCACCTCGTGGTTGAACGCGTCGACCATGAAGTCGAGCATCTCCGTCTGCTCGGGGTGGAAGCACGCCGTGAAGTGGATCGTGGGCTCCTCGATCTGGATGACCTTCGCCCCGGCGGCCGCCAGCTGGCGCAGCTCGACGTTCATGGCCGTCGCCATGTCCCAGATCAGCTGCTTCTTGTCGTCCAGGTCGTACCCGGGCGTGTGACTGTCCAGGAAGATCGAGAGCACCTGCGAGGAGCACGTCCCGAACTTGACGGGCTTGCCGGAGCCCGAGCGGGCCTGGGCGATGCGCCACAGCTTGGCGTACTCGAGCGGGTTCTTCGGGTCGTGCTCCACCTTGCCGACCACTCGCGGCCAGCGCCAGGTGGTCTCGATCTCGTTCATCAGCGTCCCGGGCGCGAACGCGAGCAGCGAGTCGCGCGAGCGTGCGTACTGCAGCTCCTCGTGCTCGAACCCCTTCCACCGCTGCAGCGGGTAGTGGTGCCAGGAGCGACCGGCGAAGTCCTCGTCGAGGTGGTAGTCGCCGTTGGTGAGGATGTCGAGGCCGGCACGCTCCTGGTCGGCGATCACGGTGGCCTGCGCGTCGAGGAACTGCTCCCGGAAGCGGACGTCGAGCAGCGCCGTGTCGAGGGGACGGCCCCACAGGCCGCCGTCGAACCAGCGCGGCCGTGGCCAGGATCCGGTGACGGTCGCCGGGAGCATCAGGTCCTTGGTGGCCGTGAGCATCGCGTGCGCCTCCTCGTTGGGCTCGTGCCGCGGGGGACGTGACCGCGGTCGGCCCTGAGTCTACGGAACGCGGCCGCCCCCGACGTCGCCGTCCGACCAGCGCAGGACCCGCAGCGCCCGCAGGGTGTTCCAGCGGCTGGGCAGGCCCTCGCCGTCGTCCATCACGAGGTGGGCCTCGCCCGCATGGACGTTCTGGAGCGGCCATCGGCCGTCCATGTCCCGGTGGCCGTCCACGACGGCAATCGCCTCGGCGATGCGCTCGTCCGGCTCGGCCCCGGCGTCGCGCAGGTAGTCCAGCGCGCGCAGGACGTCGTAGTGATACCAGTGCGGGAACGAGAGCCCGAGCCAGGCAGGATCGATGACCTCGCCGGTCGACTTGCGGCGGAACAGCCGGCGCTCGAGCATGTACGCCTCGCCCCGGCGGCGGGCCTCCTCGACCCCGGCCGTGGCGCCGCTCGCCCGGTGGTATTCGAGCAGCCCCTCGAGGACGTTGATCGTGGTCTCGAACGACGACACGGTTGCGCCGTTCTCGACCTCGCAGTTCCAGCCGCCATCAGGGAGCTGCTCGCCGAGGAGGCGCTCGACGAGCCGAGTCATGTCCACCCCGAAGTAGGCGCCGGTCGCGACGGTGTTCCCGTTGATGCAGGGCTCGACCTCGCCATCGAAGAAGGGATTGTCGGCCCAGGGGGTCTCGAACTCGGGATCCCTCCAGGTGATGTGCTCGCGGACGAGGCCGACCGCCCGTCGCGCGTCCTCGCTCGCGGGATCCAGACCCAGCCGCCGCAGCAGCTCCAGGACGTGGAACGTGTCCGTCCAGTCGTGCGACCAAGGTCGGCCGCCCCACTGTCCGTCCGGGCCCTGGAGCGCAAGCAGCCGGGCGCCCCAACCCTCGGTGGCGACCCTCGACCGCTCGGCGGCTACGACATCCGCGGGTTCACGGGCCAGGTCTCGCATCACCTGCCAGCGGATGGAGGGGTCTGATTCAAGCAGCCAGTCCAGTGCCGCTGTGCGAGGAGCCTCGGAACCGGCAGGAGCGGCCTCCGTCATGGAGGCAGGTCCGCGATCGCGGTCAGTCACCGAAGGTGACGTCCTCGGTCTTCACCACCCGGGCAGTCCTGCCCGGCCCATCCTGGTCATCCCAGTACAGGTTCGTGTGCGCGATGACCTTGTCCGGCGTCGGCGCGCCCCACGCGCTCAGGTCCTCCGTCGTGTGGGCGTCACCCACGAGGGTCACGTCGTAGCCGCGCGTGAAGGCACCGTGGATGGTGGACCGGATGCAGGCGTCCGTCTGCGCGCCGGCGACCACGAGGTGCCCGATCCCGGCCCGGGCCAGCACCGCCTCGAGATCGGTGTCCTCGAACGAGTCCCCGTAGGTCTTGGCCACCAGCGGCTCGGACTCGAGGCGTGCCAGCTCGGGAACGTACTGCCAAGCCTCGCTCCCCCGTGCGAGGTTCCTATCCGAGTGCTGGACCCAGACGATCGGCACGTCCTCGTCGCGAGCCTTGTCGACGAGGGTGCCGATGTTGGCGACCACGGCGTCGCGCTCGTAGGCCTCCCCCACGACGCCATTCTGGACGTCGATCACCATGAGCGCGGTGTTGGGTCGATCAGGCAGGGTGGTCATGGACGCTCTGCTCCGTTAGTCGAACGCTCTCTTGTCGCGGGGATCATGCCAGACCGTGGCGGATGGCTCCGGCGGGAACAGCCATGACGCCTACATGTCTGATTGCGCAACCACGCAAGTAGTTGCTATGCTCATCGGCACCGTGAGCGAGGACCATCAGCCGTCCGGGCACAGGTGGCAGACGGACGCAGACATGACGAGGATCGAACCGTGGAGATGACCATCGACTTCCCTGGCGGGGCGCGCGTGGATGCGCACTTCGGCGACTTCGTCGTGCCCACCGATCAGCCGCCCTCGGGTGGCGGCGGCTCCTCGGCGCCGACGCCGTTCGCGACGTTCCTGTCGACGATCGGGACGTGCGCCGGGATCTATGTGCTGGGGTTCTGCCGCCAGCGTGGGATCCCGACGGAGGGGATCCGCCTCGTCCAGCGGATGCAGACCGACCCGGCAACCCATCTCGTCAGCGACGTGCAGGTCACGATCGAGCTGCCCAAGGGCTTCCCCGCAAAGTACGCGGACGCCGTGGTTCGCTCCGCCGAGCAGTGCACAGTCAAGAAGCACTTCGAGCACCCGCCCGTCATCCGCGTGGACAGCACCGTCGCCGCGTAGCGGTCAGCGTCCTGACGCCACCCTGCGGATGCTCGACACGGACTGCTCCAGGACCCGCGTCACCGCCTCCGTGTCCGCATCATCCCGCACCCGCAGCCGGATCGTCACGTTGCACGAGGTCGTCCCGCCGGGCGTGACGACCATCGACCCACCGTAGTCGCTGCCCGGCCGGCCCCAGGAGATGGTGCGCGTCCCCCGGTCGGCCTTGAAGCCGGCATCAGGGGCGCCGTCACGTGTCGCGACGTCGGCGTCGACATCCAGGTCGCCATCCACGGCCGTCGTGTTCTCGAGCCGCACGGTCGAGACGTATTCCGGTACCCGGGTGGGGTCCGCCAGGACGGCGAAGGCGACGTCGGCGCCGGCCAGGACGATGAAGGTCCGCTCGAGCTCAGCCAGGGTGATCCTCCTCCTCGGGACCGCTGCGGCCCGTCGCATGTCCGGCCAATCCTGCCACGAGAGGACCGGCTGGCGCAGGCGGCGCTGCGGGTATCCTCGGCGCCATGTGGTCGGATATCGTCCTGGAGCGTGGCCCCGGCGGCTCAATCCCGGATCCCGCGAGGGCGGATCTCGTTGGGCGCAGCCAGGCCGAGGTCGCGGCCGCCGTGGCGTGGGTGGAGGCACACGAAGACCTGGTGGCCTCGCTCGCCAGCGATCGAAGCCGCGACGACGAGGCCCGCGCGAGCTTCCGCGAGGCCCAGCGTGTCCGCGAGCTGCTCCGGATCCGGGCCTACTCGATCGAGGCCGCCCGGACGTGGGCGAACCTCGTCCCGGCCGACCGGGATGCACTCCTCCAGAGGGTAAGCCGTGCCGGGCTCAGCGCCTCCGACGACCTCTCCACGGCGGCCATCGGCATGATCCTCAACCAGCTCGTGGTCGCGAGGCTGGTGGCCTTCGCCTCCGCCACGAAGGAGCGCGAGACGACGGTGGGCGAGGCGATGATCGCGCTGCCAATCCGGTTCCAGCTCGAGGTCATTGCTGAGACCGGCGAGGATCTCCGCGTGCCGGGAGAAGTCCTCCGGATCCTCAGGGAGACCGGAGCCACCGTCGGTCCCGACGCGGCCCACTAGCAACCCCGGCCGACTCGTGGCTGCGACATTCCGGGGCGCGGTCGCCGTTGCACCCGAATCAGGTCGCCGTGCCGAGCGCCATGTCGAGGAACGCCAGCACGTCGGCGCGCTCGGCGACCTGCTTGCTCACCGGCTTGCCGGCCCCATGGCCGGCGTCCGTATCGATGCGGATCAGGATCGGGGCCTCACCGGCCTGTGCGGCCTGGAGCGCCGCGGCGAACTTGAAGGAATGTCCTGGAACCACACGGTCATCGTGATCGCCGGTGGTCACAAGGGTCGACGGGTACGACACGCCCGGCCGGATGTTGTGCAGCGGCGAGTAGGCCAGGAGCCACCGGAACTGCTCCGGATCGTCGGCGCAGCCGTAGTCGCTGGTCCAGGCCCAGCCGATGGTGAAGCGGTGGAAGCGCAGCATGTCCATCACGCCAACCTCGGCGACCGCCGCGCCGAACAGCTCCGGGTGCTGGGTAAGGGACGCACCCACCAGCAGGCCGCCGTTGGACCGACCGCTGATGCCGATCCGGCCCGACCGGGTCCAACCCGACGCGACCAGCCAGCGGGCGCAGGCGGCGAAGTCGTCGAACACGTTCTGCTTGTTGGCGAGTCGCCCCGCATCGTGCCAGGGCCGGCCGTACTCGGACCCGCCCCGAAGCGACGCGACCGCAAGCAACCCGCCCCGCTCCATCCAGGCCAGCCACTCAGGCTTGAAGGTGGGCCCAATAGCGATCTGGAAGCCGCCGTAGCCATAGAGGAGCGTGGGCACCTCCCCGCTGGGAGCGACGTCCCGCCGGCGGGTGAGGAACAGCGGGATCGTCACGCCATCGGCGGTCGGGACAAAGACCTGCTCGGTCAGGTAGAGATCCGGGTCCCACGCGAGCGCCTGACGCCGAACCTCCCGGACTGCACCGTCCGCCATCCGGATGGCCAGCACCGACGCCGGCGCCCCGAAGCGCATGAACGTGATGAACAGATCCGCGTCACCGCGGCGTCCGGCCATGTCCACGATCGTGCCGATCCCGGGTAGGACCACGTCGACGACAGGACGACCATCCAGCTCGACAATCGAGAGCCGGTGATGGGCGTGGTGGAGCCGGGTGACGGCGAGCCGATCGCCCACCCGGCAGACCCGCTCGAGCGCATCCTGGCCCTGGGGAACGATCTCGCGGACCCGATCGGGATCGTTGACATCGACGGCAATCACCCGACCCAGCGGGGCGTCCCTGTCAGCAAGCACGTAGAGCCATCCGTCGATCACCGAGATCGGGTGGTACGAGGCATCGGCCGTATCAAGCAGCGGGCGCACCACCGCCTCGTCCACGCCGTGGGCGAGGTCGGCGACGTAGATCCGGTTCTCGGGATCGGTGCCGCGCCCCACGTCCAGCACGAGCAGCCGGCCCTCGTCCATCACCTCCGGATCAAACCCCCACTCGGGCTCGTGCGGCGTGGCGAACACCAGGCGGTCATCGCCCTGGCCGGTCCCGAGGCGGTGATACCGGACTTCCATGTTCCGGGTCGGCTCGTCGTGGACGGCGGCTTCGTCGGGCTCCGGATAGCAGCCGTAGAAGAAGCCGGCGTCGTCGTGGGTCCAGGCCACGGTCGCGAACTTGCTCCAAGCGATGCGGTCGGGCAGATCCTCACCAGTTCGGACGTCCCGCACGGTCCACGTCCGCCAGTCGGAGCCGGCGTCGCTCGTGGCGATGGCAGCCAGCTCGCCGCTCTCGCTCGCGACGACGTCCGCCAGGGCCGTGGTCCCCTGCTCGTTCAACCCGTTCGGATCGAACAGCACCCGCCCGTCCTCCTCCGGCCCATCCCCCACCCACAGGACGTCCTGGTCCTGCAGACCCGAATTCCTGAGCTGGAACCAGCGTCGTCCGCTGCGCCATGGGGCGCCGGCACGCGGAACGCTCCACAGCTCGGTGAGCCGACCGCCGATCGCCTGCCGGGCCGCGATCCGGCCCAGGGCCCGTTCGGTCAGCTCGTTCTGCGCCGCGATCCACGCTCGAGACTCCGGCGAACCAGTGTCCTCCAGCGGCCGGTACGGATCGGCGACGAGGGTGCCGTGGTGGTCGTCGACCTGGTCCGACGCGGGAGCCGCTGGGTAGCTGAGCCTGGCCATCTCGCGGACTCGCGTCAGGGCAGCTGGCCGGCCGCGGGCGGGCCGGCCTCGTACACCTGCGGGATGGACCCAGCGTAGTCGATCCCGCCCTCCACGAACGTGACCTGCTGCATGTCCAGCCCCGTCACCTGGGGAAGGCGGGTGGCCAGATAGCCGTTGATGGCATCCTCGGCCTGGGTCACGAGGAAGTCCGGGACGCCGAACATCCCGTACTTCAGCGAGTCGATCTGGACGGTCGCCGCCTGCGGGCCGGTGACGTCGAGGTGCCAGGTCGCATCGATGGGCCCCGAGATCGGATAGCCCCATGCCGCCAGGTCGACCATGGCGCTGGTCTGGACATAGCCGTCATGGAAGCGGATCTGGACGTCGCTGACCGCAGGGGAGGACTGGCTGACCTCGGGGATCGCCATCACGGCGCCCTCGGGGATGGTCTGGTCCAGCTCCACCGAACCCGAGAAGTCGTGCCGGGAGCCCAGCGTGTAGTTCTCCTGCGCCGACGGCGTCTCGATCCCGAGGTCCTGCTTGAGAGCCGCGTACGCGGCGGCATCGGCCGGCTCGCCACCGAGGTCCGCGACCTTGTCCATCGCGAAGGCGGACGAGACGAGGGGAACCCGGGCGACACCCGAGCAGGCGGCTACCAGGATCCCGAGCACCAGCAGGATGAGGAGCGCCACCAGGACCTTGCGCACGGACGGATCCTCCAGTGTGGTGACGGCGTTCGCGGCTCGCCGGGCCCGGGACACCGGCCATGGTACCGGGCGGTGACACATGGGCCATCTTCACCGGCGATCGTTGCCGCGAGGTCTCAGCACGTCCCGGGCAACGCGCCCCGGATGGACCTTACGGCCGGCCCATCGCCTGTCATGATCGGGGAGTGCCGACTCCCAGCAGCGATGCCCGAACCGGGCAGCTCTTCTGCCGCACCTGCTCCGCCCTCCCCAGCGGCGCCGGGATGATCAGACGATCCCAGTGTCCCTGGTGCCGGTCTCCGCTGACCCGCGAGTTCGGGCCCGTGGTGGCCCGCTGCGCGGAGTGCCCGACAAGAGGCATCGTCGGCATCGACCTCGTGACCCGCGAGTACGACCGCGGCCATTTCGCCGTGCCTCGAGCGGTATGCCGGCTGCACCTCGTGACCGGGGCGGCTGAAGGCTCCGGCCCCTCGGAGCGGACACTCCCCTAGACCCGGCGCGGGCGGAGCTGGTTGCCGGGCACGGCCGCCCGTGCGATGATCGGTGTAGGCGCAGCCGGGCAGAGGACGCGTAAGGAAGCGTTGCCGGGCGGCACGGAACGACAGTCCGCGGCATGCGTGGACCGGCCGGTCGACCGCCACTGGCGCCCATTCTCGTTCGCGTCAGCGACGCGGAGCCCCTTCGCCCATCACCCGGGCCGATGCCGCTCGAGACCATGCCCGTCTCGCGCAGGCCCCGCCTCCGGTTGCGACACCCGTGCGCCGCGGCGCACCAGGAGACAATCTTGACCTTCACCGATCTCAAGCTCTCGCCCAAGCTGCTGGCCACCGTTGCCCGGCAGGGCTACACCGAGGCCACCCCCGTCCAGGCCCAGGCCATCCCCCTGATCCTCGCCGGCCGCGACGTGCTCGCCGCGGCCCAGACGGGCACCGGCAAGACGGCCGCATTCACCCTGCCAATCCTTGAGCGCCTGGCCCGCCACGCCAGCTCCAGCCCGAGCCCCGCCCGCCACCCGATCAGGGCCCTCGTCCTCACTCCCACCCGCGAGCTCGCCGTCCAGATCGACGAGAGCATCACCACCCTTGGCGCGGGCACCAACCTGCGCTCGACCGTGGTCTACGGCGGTGTTCCCCAGGGCCCGCAGGTGAAGGCGCTCTGGGGCGGCGTCGAGATCCTCGTGGCGACGCCCGGCCGCCTGTTCGACCTCATCGGCCAGAAGGCCGTCAACCTCGGCCAGGTCGAGATCCTCGTCCTCGACGAGGCTGACCGGATGCTCGACATGGGCTTCATCGACGACGTGCGCAAGGCCGTTGCGCTGGTGCCGCGCGGTCGTCAGACGCTGCTGTTCTCCGCGACCTTCTCGGACGCGATCCGCAAGCTCGCCCGCGAGTTCCAGACCAACCCGGAGATCGTCCAGGTTGCCCCGCGCAACGCCACCGCCGACAACCTGACCCAGGTCCTGTACCCGGTCGACGTCGAGCGCAAGGCGGACCTGCTCATCCACCTCGTCAAGCGCGATGGCATCGAGCAGGTGCTGGTGTTCACGCGGACAAAGATCGGTGCGAGCCGGCTGGCGTCATACCTCGACCGGCGCGGCGTCCCCGCGATCGCCATCCACTCGGACCGCACCCAGGGCGAGCGCACCCGGGCCCTCGCGTCCTTCAAGGCCGGCGAGGTGGTCGCGCTCGTGGCGACGGACGTCGCCTCCCGCGGGCTCGACATCGAATTGCTGCCCCACGTCGTCAACTTCGACCTGCCGTTCGAGGCCCAGGACTACGTGCACCGGATCGGCCGCACGGGTCGGGCAGGAGCGTCAGGGACGGCGATCTCGCTCGTGGCCCCGGAAGAGGTCCAGGCTCTTCGCTCGATCCAGCGGCTGCTCAAGCGCGCGATCCCGTGCGAGATCGTCGAGTCGTTCCTGCCGTCCGGCGCGTCGGCAGCCTAGCGCCTGGGGACGTCGGCTAGTCCCGCGTCGGGGGCCGACCCGTGCCGCCCTCGTCGTCACCGTCGTCGTCCTCGCTCCTGCCCTGGCTGAGCCGATAGGCGGCGAGGTCCCGTTTGGCCTTGCGATCGAAGAACGGGATCACGAACGGCATCATGAACAGGGCCGCGAGGAACAGCGGGGCGAAGACCGTTAGCACGTCCTGGATCTGCTTGGGCAGCGACATCGCGGAGATGACCTGCACGCCCACCGCATAGCCGATGAAGCCGGCGGGCAGGGACAGGACGAGCAGCACATTGGGCAGATAGCGCATCGGGTGATCGTATCGCTCCTCGCCGAGCCGTCCGCGCCGAGGCGACTCCGGACCTGCCGTGGCCCTCAGGCGACGGCGACCGGTCGCTCGATGGCGGCGTCGGGCATGAATCGGCGGTCCACGAGGACGCGCACGACATAGGTGATCTCGAGGTCAGCCCCATCGAACGATGGCGCGGCGTCCGCGGGTAGTGCCAGCTGGGCCTCAGCGTTCCCGGCGCGGAGCTGGCTGGAGTCGGTGGTGGCCACCGCGATGATCCCCTCCTCGCTGTTCGGCGCGCTGGTGCGGCGGTGGAGCTCGATCCGGGCAGGCCCACCAGGCGCCCCGGGCCACGCGGCTCGGACACCGATCATCGATCCCGGAGCCGCCGGCAATGGTGTCGTGACCGAGATAGTGGCGCCATCCATGTCGAACGCGGCCAGCATCGCCGTCCCGCCCTGTCCGCCGACACCCGCGCGGATCAGGTCCGGGTGCTGGGCGATCGGGATGAGCGCCGCAACAAAGGTGTCATCACCCATCGCGATGTCCCAGCGCACCTCCAGTGCCCAGGCCACGATCGCCTCACCGAGGTGGGCGCTGGGGGGACCCAGGCGCGGAGCCGGGATCGAGAAGCGTGTCTCGAACGCCTGGCCCGCGGCCAGCATCGCCGGGATCACCGGTGCCACGAAGGCATCCTGGACGAACAGCCGGCCGTTGGCCTCAACCCAGTTCTCGGTCCGGGTCGTGTGCTCGTCGACCTGATCGGTCTGGCTCTTCCGTTCCTCGACCAGGCGCAGGCCGACCAGGCGCAGCGCCGCCTTCCGCGCCGTCACGGCCTCGCGGGCCGCCAGGCGGAGCGTGCCCTCGATGCCCTCCCCCACCCTCACCTGGCCGTCGAGATCGAACGAGCCGTCCACCTTGCCCGACCCCGGCCGCACCAGGTCGTCCGGGCGGACGGCGTGCAGCGGATGCGAGCCCTGGTTCCCGGCGAGCCGTGGCCCGTTGAGCGCGTCGAACGGCTCGGGACAGCGGCCCTGGTGCCCGGTCCACGAGAAGCCTGGGGCCCCGAACGATACTGCGCCCATCGATCGTCCTCCATCGCTCCCGGATGTGATCCCGGCGGGCAGCCGGCCGGTCACGTGGACGATACGCCGTCCGCGATGCTCTCAGTCCGGCGGATCGGGAAGCCGAAGCTCGTAGCAGGGGCTGAGCGGATCGTCCCGGTACGGCCCGAACGGCGGGCAGCGGCGGAAGCCCATCTTCTCGTACAGGCTGATCGCCGCCTGCTGGTCGATCCCGGTCTCGAGGCGCAGGAGCGTGATCCCCTGCGAGCGGGCATGGCCGGCGAGATGGTCCAGGATTCGCCGCCCGAAGCCCAGGCCGCGGTAGGCCGGCCTGACGTACATCCGCTTGATCTCGCCGTACTCGCCGTCCACGAACAGGATGCCTCCACACCCCGCCGCGACGCCGGCCGACCGGAGAACGAAGAAGTGCACCCCGTCCGACACGAGGCGCTGGGCGCTGAAGCCATGGCGGCTCTCGTCCGGATAGGCCGACGCAAGGTGCGTCTCCAGCTCGCCGATCAGCGCCACCGCGTCGGACGAATCAGGGCGCTCGCGGACGAGGACGACGGACATGTACCGGATCCTCGCACGAATCCGGGAGACTCGGCCTGCCTCAGGCGTCCGTGTCGAGGTAGGTCAGGACCGCCAGCACTCGCCGGTGATCGACGCGCGAGTCCGGGAGGTCCAGCTTGCCGATGATGCTGGTGATGTGCTTCTCGGCGGCGCCCTCGGTGATCGACAGCGCTTGCGCGATCCCGGCGTTGGTGCGCCCCTCGGCCATGACCGCCAGGACCTCGCGCTCCCGGGGCGTGAGGGCCGACAGCCGGTCGTCCTGGCGGCGCCGGACCATGAGCTGGGCGACGACCTCCGGATCCAGGGCCGTGCCGCCGCCGGCCACCCTGCGCAGCGCGTCCAGGAAGTCCCGCACGTCGGCCACACGATCCTTGAGCAGGTAGCCCACGCCGCCGCCGCGGTCTGCCAGCAGCTCGCTCGCGTACTGGCGCTCGACGTACTGGCTGAGGACGAGAACGGGCGTGCCGGGGACCAGGCGACGGGCCTCCAGGGCAGCTCGAAGCCCCTCGTCACGCTGCGTGGGCGGCATGCGGACATCGACCACGGACACGTCGGGGCGATGCTCCACCGCAGCCCGGACGAAGGACGGGCCGTCACCCACCTTGGCGACAACCGACGCACCCGACTCCTCGATGAGCCTGGTCAGGCCCTCCCGGAGCAGCACCGAGTCCTCGGCGATGATCACGCGAAGCCCCTCGATCGACATGGTCCGATGATGCCTCAACCTGAGCCGGCCGACATCACCGGGACGGCGCCGCCCGGGACGAGGGGTGGGGCTACCCCCACCTAGAAGATGCCCGCTGCCCGGCTGGGAGACCGGCTCCGGGGCCCGTAGCCTTCGGTCATGCCCCAATTCAGGACGCCCCTCCGGCGTTCCCGTGAGACCGGAAGGATCACAGCCCTCATGAACCACGCTCGCCACGCCCGGTGCCGTGCGCGCCGCGCCATCGCTGGAATGGTAGGGTCGAGCCGATGACCGCAGGCACCGTTCCCAACCCGACGACCCCGGCCGGTCGCACACGCCATCCGATCACGCGCTTCGTGCTCTCGCCCGTCGATCCCGGAACGTGGCGAGCCGTGTTCGCCATCGGGATCGGGATCTTCACGACGACGGTGGCGATGTCGGTCGTCGTCGGCCTGTTCTCGACCGGCGGATCCCTGCTGTTGCTCCTCGTGGGCTTCCCGATCGTCGCCCTGGGCATCGAGGCCGCGCGGATCGCGGCCGCGGTGGAGCGATGGCGCATGACGGTCGTGGTCGACAGTCCCCTGATCCCCCATCCGTACAAGACGGCAGACCTCCGGCCGGCCGAGCCCTACGGGCCGTGGATCCGCGGCGTGGCAGAGGCCGCGTTCTTCGACACCAGCCGCTGGCTGGACGTCGCCTATGTGCTGATCGCGTTCCCGCTGGCCATGCTGGAGTTCATCGTGGCCGTGCTGCTCTGGACCACGTCGGTCGTCCTCCTGCTGTCGCCGCTCGCCTTGCTCTTCCCTACTCCGGACCGAGTCGTCGCCACCTTCGACGGGGTGGGCGTGTCGGCCGGGACCGCCCTGGGCATCGCCTTCGTCGTTGGGCTCGTGCTGCTCCCCGTCGCGGCGTCGGTGACCCGCGGCATGGCGGTCCTCCACCGTGCCGTCGTGGAGGGGCTGCTGTGCATCAGCCCGGCCGACTCGCTCCGGCGCGACAATGAGCGCCTGCGCGGCAGCCGGTCCGCGGCCATCGAGCTCGAGGCCAGCGAACTGCGGCGCATCGAGCGCGACCTGCACGATGGGGCCCAGCAGCGCCTGGTCATGCTGGCCATCGACCTGACGCTCGCCGAGGACAAGGTGGAGTCGGATCCCCCGGCGGCGAAGGCCTTGATCGCCGGTGCCCGCGACCAGGCCCGCCAGGCGCTGGGCGAGCTGCGCGACGTCGTCCGTGGGGCGGCCCCCGCCATCCTGGTCGACCGTGGCCTGGCCGCGGCCCTCAGTGCGGTCGCAGGCCGGAGCCCGATCCCGACGTTCTTGGACAGCGGCCTGGCTCCCGGCGAGCGGCTCCCCCATGGCGTGGAGCGGGCCGCGTACTACGTGGTCTCCGAGGCCCTGGCCAACATCGCCAAGCATGCCCACGCGACGCGCTGCGACATCTTCCTGCGCCGCCAGCCCGGGTGGCTCCAGGTGGAGATCCGTGACGATGGCTCGGGCGGCGCCACGGTGGTCCCCGGGGGCGGGCTTGCCGGTCTGCGCGACCGGGTGGAGGCCCTTGACGGCCGGCTCGAGCTGGTCAGCCCGGCCGGCGGGCCAACGATGATCCGCGTCACCATGCCGGTGGGTCCCGCCCAGGGCGCCTGATCCAGCCGCGGTGCCTCCGGGCTGTACACTATCGAACACACGTTCCATAGTGGAGACGGGCAATGACCGACTGGATCGCGGACATCTCGACGGACCCCCGGCGCCACCCGGTGGTCCACCATCGCCATGTCAACGGCACGTTGCGCGCCGAGCGCGACCGGACCCCATCGGTAACCCTGGATCACGACGGGCGCAGGGTGGAGCGCTGGACGTATGCGTGCGCCTGCGGCGAGGTCTACGTGTGGGACCGGCGGGCGGCGGCCTGAGCCCCCAGCCCACTCGCCACCGGCGACGCGCACGTCGTCAGCCGGCGTCCCGCATACGGGGGCTCTCCTGGACCGCCCACCCGTTGCCGTCCGGATCGCTGAAGAAGAAGAACGAGTTCCAGTCCGCTCCCTTGCCGTCAACGAACCGGGCTCCGTCGTGGTGGCGGATGGGCGTGACCTCGACGCCCCGCCCGGCGAGCAGCGCATGGGCTGCCTCGATGTCCGCGACGCTGAGCTGGAGACCCTGCAGCGACCCCGGGGCCATGTCGGCCAGGCCGGTGCCGATGGTGACCGAGCAGCCGGAGCCCTCCGGCGTCATCTGGACAACCCTGAAGTGGTCGTTCGGGGCGTGGTCCACGTCGACCGGGAACCCCAGCCGCTCGGTGTAGAAGGCCTTGGCGCGGTCCACGTCGGACACAGGCACCACGACAACCTCGAGCTTGAACTGCATCACGTGCTCCTCCGACTGCGAACGGGTCAGGCCTGGAGCCGGGAGAGCACCTCGTCAAGGCGCTCGAAGCCCTCCCTGACCCCGCCCTCCATCCCGTGTTCGATCATTGCGTCGCGCGCCTCGACGGACTGGTGCACCGAGCTCGTCCGGATCAGCGTCCGGCCGCCGAGGTCCTCCAGCACGAGGGTGTCGAGCGAGACGTGGCCGGGTGCGCCCTCGAACTCGAATGTCTGCGTGATCCCATCCGGAGACGGCTCACCGTGGAACACGCCCCGGAACCCGTACTCGGAGCCATCCGTGTCGACGTGGACATACCGCCAGGCCCCACCATGGCGGACGTCGTACTGCTCGACGCGCATCGAGAGGCGCCGGGGTCCCAGCCACTGGACCAGGAGCGCTGGGTCCGTGTACGCGCGGTAGACGAGCTCGCGCGGGGCGGCCACCTCGCGCTCGAGCGTGATGAGCGGGGTGCCGGGCTCGGCGGTGAGCCGCAGGGTCGACGTGATCACGGGACGCGTTCCTCCTCTGTGCCGGGCCCGGGTTCATCCCCGGTTGAACCGGCCTGGATGGCTGCCAGCAGGTCGTCCAGCCGCTCGAAGCTCCCTTCCCAGAACTCCCGGTAGCCCGCCAGCCACGCGGTGGCCGCACGCAGCGGGTCCGCCTCGAGGTGACTGAGACGCGCGGTCGCCCGCCGGCTCCGGGTGATCAGGCCCGCATCCTCGAGCACCCGCAGGTGCTTCGAGACGGCCGGCTGGGAGATGGGCAACGGCGCGCGGAGCTCCCCCACCGTGAGGTCACCCTGCGCCAGGCTGGCCAGGATGGCCCGCCGCGTAGGATCGGCAAGAGCTCCGAAGACGGCGCTGAGCTGGTCGGTCGTCATTGATAACCATCTGGTTATGTAGTGGACCGCCATTGAACCGCAGCCGGCGCAGGGTGTCAACCCCAGGCGATGTGCGACGTCAGTGCGATGGGGCGTCCCGCCTGCGGCACAGTGGGGGCACGCCTACGGCAGAGTCTCTCCGGCCCTGAAGCGCTCCATCAGTCGCGTGTAGGTCGGCAGCCCCCGCTCGTAGCCGATCGCCCAGAACCCCGCCCCGGCCAGGCCCCGTTCATTCGCCAGCGCCAGCTTGGGGGCCAGGGTCGCGGGCGAGTCGACGTACACGGACCGCCAGGTCGGTTCGGGCGTCCCGGACGGCCCCGGCGTCCCGGACGGCCCCGGCGTCCCGGCGGCTCCCGGCGTCGCGCCGGCCCCCGGCGACGGCACACCGACCGTCCCGTCCGACGACTGCGGGTAGACCTCTACCTGCTCGATCTCGTCCCGGAAGGGCACGATCGAGAGGTCCGTGAGCAGGTCGACGTGGGCACGCGGGAACCAGGCCTGGCCCCTGCCGGTCGACGGCGCCCCGATCACCGGCCCGGCGACCGGCCACTCCACGCCATACAGCGGCAGGCCCAGCAGCAGGCGCTCGGGCGGGACGCCCAACGCCTGGTACAGGTCGAGCGATGTCCGCAGCGACTGCCGGCCGCCGTCGCTGCGGTCGAGCGGTGACGAGGCTCCAGGCTGCGACCGGCCGGTCCGGTAGTCGTAGCCCATCAGGAAGATGCGGTCGGCCCCGGCCGAGGCCGCGGCGGCGGCCATCGCAGCCCCCAGGGAGTGCGCCGCCGTGGAGACCGAGACCTGATGCCTCGGATTCGCCCCGGTGAGCGCCGCGCGCAGGTCCGCCACGAAGGTGGCGTATGCCGGCACGAGCTCCGGAGCGAGGCCCTCGATGTCCACGTTGATGCCGTCGACACCGAGGTCATCGACGAGGGCCACCAGCGACGCGATGACCTTTGCCTGGAGGTCCGGGCTCTCGAACAGCTTCCGGTTCCGGGCGCCACCAAAGCTCGTATACACCAGGTCGACCGCCGTGCCACGCGCCTGCGCGTCCCGGATCAGGCCGCGTCCCACGTCGCCCGTGATCGTCTTGTACCCGCGCTGCCTCGTGTTCACGATGCCCTTCGCCGTATGGGTGACGCTGAACATGGCCAGCGTCGTGAGCGGCGTGGCCGCGACATGGTCGGAGGTTCCTGCGGGCGTCATCTCCCAGTACGGGAGGAAGCCGTAGAGCTCATGGCCCGGCACGCTCGCGGGCGCCGAAGGTGCCGGGGTCTCCCCACCCGGCACGACCGAACCGGAGGCAGCCACCTCCTCCGACGGGTTAGGCGACGGGTCCGGCGCGGGACTGACCACCGGGGCCGGCTCGCAGGCCGACAGCGCGAGGAGCAGCACGACGGCAACGGTCCCGCGGAACCGGTTGCGGGCCTGCGCACGGCCGGCGCGCGGCCGGCTCCATCCGATCGTCACGCTCCGGCCGCCAGCGGGATCGCTGCCGGTGGATCTCCGGCCTCGAACTGGAGGCGGTAGAAGCGCGCGTAGAGCCCGTCACGGGCCAGCAGGTCATCGTGGGTACCCAGCTCAACCAGCCAGCCATCGTCGAGCACGGCGATCCGGTCCGCCGAACGGATCGTGGACAGGCGGTGGGCGACGATGATGGTGGTGCGCCCCACCTGGAGCCGCTCGAGCGCATCCTGGACCAGGCGCTCGGACTCGTTGTCCAGCGAGCTCGTGGCCTCGTCGAGCAGCAGGATCGGCGGGTCCTTGAGGATCGCACGCGCGATCGCGATCCGCTGGCGCTGTCCGCCCGACAGCCGCGACCCGCGATCGCCCACCGGCGTGTCATAGCCGTCAGGCAGCGCGGTGATGAAGTCGTGGGCGTTGGCAAAGCGGGCGGCGGCCCTGATCTCGTCGCCGGTCGCATCAAGGCGTCCGTACCGGATGTTGTCCCACACGCTGCCGCCGAACAGGACCGCCTCCTGGGGCACCAGGCCGATCTGCTCGCGCAGGCCCTGGGTCGTGACCTCGCGCACGTCGTGGCCGTCCACATGGATCGCGCCGCCCGTCACGTCCCACAGGCGCGGGATGAGGCCCACGAGGGTCGTCTTGCCGGACCCAGACGGTCCGACGAGGGCGAGGACCTCGCCGGCGTGGATCTCCAGGGTCACGTCCCTCAGGACGTCGGTTGCTCCGTCGTAGCTGAACGACACGCCCTCGATGGAGATGGCGCCCCTGACCCTGCCGATCTCGGTGGCTCCGGGCGCATCCTCGATGGTCGGCTCGGTATCCAGGATCTGGAAGACCCGGGTCACGGCGCCCGTGCCTTCGCGGAACTGCCCGTACAGGCCGGCGATGGTGGCCAGGCTCGCCCCGATCGTCACCCCGTAGAGCAGGAAGCCGGTCAACGTCCCGATCCCCAGGTTGCCGTCGATCACCTGGTGGCCCGTGTACCACAGGAGCCCGGCGATCGCCACGAAGCCGAGGAATCCCATCAACGCTCCAAAGGTCGCCCGCCACAGGGCGAGCCGCGAGCCCGAGCCCACGACCCCGGCGAGGTCCGCTCCGTAGCGCTCCTGCTCGAAGTCCTCGCGGACATAGCTCTTGACCACCCTGATCCCGCCCAGTGCCTCCTCGGCGGTGACCGTGCTGTGCGCGATGGCGTCCTGGACCTCCGTGCTGACCCGCTGGAGGGGCCGTCCGAACAGGATCGCGATCACGATCAGGGCCGGGGCGAGGAGCAGGGCGACCGCCAGCAGGGTGGGGCTCAGGGTGAACAGGATGAGCACGGACCCGATGAGCCCGATGAGGTTCGACAGCAGTGACGTCGTGGTCTGCGTCAGCATCACCCGGATCAGCGTCACGTCGCTCGACAGGCGCGACACCAGCTCCCCGACGCGACTGCGCGAGTGGAAGTCGAGCGAGAGGGTGACCAGCCGCCCGAACAGCTCGCCGCGCATCTGCGCGACGATCCGCTCGCCCACCACGCCCAGCAGGTAGGACTGGACGAAGCCACCCAGGGCCTGGGCAAGGAACAGCACCACGAGACCGGCGATCAGCCGGTCCAGGCCCGCGGAGTCTCCGCCCGCGACGACGGCGGTCACCAGCCCCGCGACCACCAGGGGCACGAGGAGCGCCAGCCCGGAACCGAGCAGCAGCCCGCCGATCGCGACCGAGAACGGAACCATGTGCGGGCGCAGGTAGCCAAACAGGCGCCGCCAGGGAACGCCGCTCACGACCCGGACCCGCCGGGCGACCTCACCCGGCAGCGCTGCCGTTGTGGTCGGCGTGGGCTCCATGCGGCCGATCATGCCACGAGGTGGCGGCAGCGGCCGTCAGGGGCGGATCGAGGCTCGAATGGCGGCGGCGGCGGTGC
Organism: uncultured Chloroflexia bacterium; assembly: GCA_963788375.1. Taxonomy (GTDB): domain Bacteria; phylum Chloroflexota; class Limnocylindria; order Limnocylindrales; family CSP1-4; genus CAIXZV01. The sequence continues at coordinate 406,238 of CAWBGT010000001.1, read as the reverse complement.
GGTCCGCGAAGGATGACTGCGTCCCCCGGCGGGCGACGCTGTCGGCGGCGAACGCGCACCCGAGGCGGGCGGCATCAACGGCGCCCCAGCCCTCGGCCAGGCCGACCGCGAACGCTCCCACGAACGCGTCGCCGGCGCCGGTGGTGTCCACGGCGTCCGCCTGGACCGCGGGCACCCGGACGGGCTTGCCGCCCTGGGGCAGGACGACCGCACCCCGCTCGCCGAGTGTGACGACAAGCGACGCTCCCAGCCGCCCGGCGAGCGACGAGATGAGCGCATCCTCGGCGGCCTCGATGCCGTCGAGGATGCCGCCCCCGATCTGCGCGAACTCGTGCTCGTTGGGGACCAGCCAGTCCGTCACGGCGAGGAGCGCGGGGGTCGGTTCAGCGGCGGGGGCCGGATTGAGCACCGTGACGGCGCCCATCGCGCGAGCGGCCCGGAATGCCTCGGCGGTCACCTCCTGGGGGATCTCGAACTGGCCGACCACGACCGCCGGACGGACCGCGGCCACGGCCTCGGGACCGAGCTCGCGAGGAACCTGGAAGTTTGCGCCGGGCACGATGATGATCCGGTTCATCCCGTCCCCGTCCACCCAGATGGGTGCCACGCCGGTCGATCCGGGGACGCGCCGCACGAAGGTCGTGTCCACGCCCTGGGCGCCGAAGTTGGCCAGGTACTCGGCCCCGTACGAGTCGTCACCCACGGCGTTCACCATCGACACCCGCGCCCCGAACCGTGCTGCGGCCACGGCCTGGTTGGCCCCCTTGCCGCCGAACCCCATGCGGAAGGCCGTCCCGACCAGCGTCTCTCCCGCCTCCGGCAGGCGATCGGCGTAGGCGATCAGGTCGATCATGGTGCTGCCCACGACGAGGATGCTGGGCTCGGGCACGGGTTCGCCTCCGGTCTGGGGCTTGATGCCTGCACGGCACATGGTGGCGTGCCAGGTCGCATCGCGCAGGCCCGCCGCGGGTTTGTCAGGTTCGGACGAGCGCGCGGAGCCCCGATGCCATCACCACGACGAAGACGACAATGGCCGCCGCGACGATGGCGACCGCCAGCACCGGTGGGATGAGGACGGCGCCGGCCCCGCCGGCGCCCCACCAGGCCACCGCGGCCGCAGCGCCCAGGGTCCCGGCCACGAGCGCCAGCGCGGTCGCAAGACGGTCGACGCGCCGCAGTGAGACCTGCCGGTATGACGTCCGGACTCCGGCACCCAGCCCGCGGGCCTCCAGGCCCAGGACCAGCGTCGTCAGGCGGTCGAAGGCGCCCGCGACGACCGGCACCAGCGTTGGTCCCAGCGCAGCGAGGCCGCTCGCCCGCAGGCCCCGCGAGCGCTGGGCGCGGAACACGTCGCGCAGCTCCTGGTGGAGCTGGGGCACGAGCTGCATCGACAGCATCGCCATCAGGGCCAGCTGGTACGGGAGCCGGATCGTGCGCAGCGTGGCGAACAGGTCCGACGGGTGCGTCGTGACGAGCATCAGGACCGCGACCGTCTCCATGGCGAGAAGCCTCGCCACCAGGGCCAACGCATGCATGAGGCCCTCCTGGTAGAGCACCAGAGGTCCGATCGTGGCCGCCGTCGTGCACTCGGCCGCGCAGGCGACGGGCGCCAGGGTCTGGAGGACGACGATCGACGCGCCGATCGGGGCAAGCGCGACCAAGGTTCGCCAGACCGTGCGCGTCACGCCGGCCGAGATGGCCATGGCGACCCCGAGAACGACGATGACCGCCAGCACCGCCAGCTCGTAGGTCATCAGCACCACCACGACAGCCGCGGCCAGCCATGCCAGCTTTGGCAACGGACTCGCCCGGTGCAGCCAGGAGCGGCCGGGCACGTACGCCAGCAGGGTCGGCGCCTCGGCCATCGTCACTCCGGCCCCGTCCCGCCCGGGGAACCAGCGCGGAGCGCCGCTACGAGGCCGTCGACCGTCAGGACGACGGGGAGGCCGAAGCGGGCGGGCAGCCCCGCCCCGAGACGGGTGACCTGGGGCGCGACCAGTCCCGCGGCGGCCAGCGCCGACGCCTGGGCGAACACCTCGGACGGCGTGCCGTCCACGACGACCCTGCCCGCTGCCATCGTCACGAGCCGGGTCGAGACGGCGGCCAGGAACCGCATGTCGTGCGAGATGCACACGATCGCCACACCGTCGTCGCGCAGGCCCCCGACGAGATCGACGACAAGCGCAGAGGTTTGGTGGTCCTGGCCCGTGGTCGGTTCGTCGAGCACGAGCACGCGTGGCTCCATCGTGACCACGGCGGCGATGGTCACCAGGCGGCGCAGCGGCGCGGGCAGCGCGAACGGCGACGTGGCGAGGGTCCCGTCCAGGCCGAACCGCCGGGCGGTGGCGGCCACACGAGCGTCGACCGCCTCGGGGGCGAGCCCCAGGTTCCGCGGCCCGAATGCCAGCTCGTCGGCCACGGTGCGCGCGAACAGCTGACTCCGTGGGTGCTGGAAGACCACGCCAACGGTGCCCGCCAGGTCTCGGACGTCGTGGCGCCGGGTATCGCGACCGTCGACCACCACGGTCCCGGAGGTGGGCTTCAGGAGGCCGTTGAGCAGTCGGGCCAGGGTGGACTTGCCCGCGCCGTTGCTCCCGGCGATCCCCACCACAGTGCCCGTCGCGATGTCCAGCGACACGCCGTCGAGCGCGAGGATTCCGCTCGGGTACCGGAACCCCACGTCCCGGACCGAGACGATCGGCGCCGACTCCGTCGCGTTCCCGTCCGTCATGTCGCGCCCGCCCCCAGCCAGTGCAGCCCGGCCTCGAGGGTCACCGGCAGGGGCCCCGCGTCGCCGCCGTCAACGGCGAAGGCGACCTCTGTCACATCGGGGACACGGATGCCAGCGGCCTTCATGGCAGGCACGCCACCCAGGACGGCCTGTGGCGTTCCGTCGGCCACGAGGCGGCCCTCATGGAGCACCAGCAGGCGACCGGCGCGCTCGGCCAGCAGCTCCACGTCGTGCTCCACCACGATGATCGTCGCCCCGTCCGTCGCGGCAAGGTCTACCAGGAGATCGAAGACGTCGCCGCGGGAGCGAGGGTCGAGCCCCGAGGTGGGCTCGTCGAGCACCAGCACGGGCGGACGCATGGCCAGCGCACAGGCGAGCATCAGGCGTTGCTGTTCGCCGCCGGACAAGCTCAGCGGCGACCGCTCGGCCGCGCCGTCCAGGCCCACCCGAGCGAGGGTCGCCGCCACGCGCTCCACCATCTCCGGGTACGGGACGGCCATCGACTCGAGGCCGAGGGCAACCTCCTCGCCGGCCGTCGCCTGGCTGAGCTGGGCCTCCGGCTCGTCGAACACGATCCCCACGAGCGCCGCCATCCGGCGGACCGGAGTGGCGTGCGCGTCGCTCCCCGCCACCGCGACGTCCCCGGCGACATCGGCCTCCACCAGCTGGGGGACGATGCCGTTCAGGGACCGGCAGAGCGTCGACTTGCCCGCGCCGTTCAGCCCCAGGAGGCCGACGAGCTCCCCCGCCCAGAGGTCGAACGAGACGTCGGCAAGCGCCTCACGAGCAGCGAATGGATACCGCACGCGCAGGCCGCGGACCGAGACGACGGGCACGAGCTGGGTCACCGGGCCCGCCGTCCCGCGAATCCGGACAGGATCACGGCCCGCCTCAGGCCGGTGGCTGTGTGAGGACCACGCCGATGGCGATCGCGACCCCGGCAAGGATGCCCACCAGCGCCACCACCAGCCTCCTGGTGCCCGGCTGGGACGGCAGGACCGCGCGGGCCGCGACCGCAACCGGCAGCGCAGCCGTGATCGCGAGGCCGGCATAGGCGGAGATGACCTTGTCCGGGATCGACGACAGGATGCTCGAGGTCAGGACGGCTCGCTCGAGCCCGAACGTGGCGAGCGCTGCGGTGATGAGGTCGGACGGGTGACCCGTCGCGCCACCGAACAGGAACAGGACGATCGGCGTGGCCAGGACCCCGGTCACGACCCCCACCGCCACGGCGAGCAGGAAGAACGCCACGGAGCTCCGGCCCAGCCCGAACGACCGTACGCCATAGCCCCACATCAGCGCCGCCACCATGCTGACGGGCGCGAACAGGAGGTTCGAGACGCCGTTGGGCACGATGCCCAGGACGTTCGTCAGCACCCCCGCAAGCGCTCCCCACCACGGACCGAGCAGGACGGCCGCCAGGAAGGTGCCGATGGTATCGAGATAGATCGGCAGGCGCAGCAGGCCCGCCAGCCAGTTCGCCAGGAAGTTGACCGCGACCGCCAGCGGGATCAGGGCCACGACGAGTGTCGTGGGCGGTGCTCCGGGCCGGGCCCCGTCCGTCCTGGCCGTCATGCCGCCTCCCTGGTCGCTGTGTACACGGCGCTCGACCGTGCGGGAGACACTGTACGGGAGCCGGCCCGCCCGGTCAGCGTCCGCGGGAGAACGCAGTCCCGGGCCGGGGCATCACCCGGGCCCTCGCACCGGCGGCACGTTCTGGTTGCGGCGAAAGAGATTGTCAGGATCGTAGCGGCCCTTGACGGCCGCCAGGCGGTCCCAGGTGGCGGCCGGGTAGGCGGCGCGGACGCGCTCCGGACCCTCGTCCTCCAGGAAGTTGGCATACGCCCCCTCTGCGGGCCCGAGATCCCGGATGAGTCCCTCCACCCAGTCCAGCCGGGCCTGCCGGTCAGCGGGGCCCTCGTGGACGCAGATCACGTTGGCCAGGAACCGGCGCTCCCGGTGGGCGTACGCCGTGGCATCCACGGGGACGCGGGCCGCGGCCCCGCCGAGCGCCCGCAACTGCACCAGCCGCATTGGGGCGTCCGACGATGCGACCTCCTCGCAGACCCGTGTCGCCTGGCCCTCATCGAATGCGTCCAGGAAGGCGGTGCGCAGGATGGACGGCGGGTGGGGCCCCTCGGCTTCCGGCGGGTACAGCTCCGGGTAGCGGATCGGCCGCACCATGTCGACCAGCGGCGTCGCGAGCTCGCGGAGGGGTGCGATCGCGGGCCCGGCCTCCTGGGAGGGTCCGGCGAAGCACAGCATGGCGAGGATCACGGTGGTCCCGTGGTGCTCCTCGGGCACGAACGGCATCGGGGGGCAGGGCATCACGTTGACGATGCCGGAGAGGTCCTCCGAGGCCCCGTCGAGGATGCGCATGAGGCCGGCGACCGTGGTTGGGGTGGCCGGCAGGAACAGCATGCCGCCGATGACCTCGTCCACGGGGTGGAGGCGGAACTGGAGGCGGGTCACGACCCCAAAGTTGCCCCCACCGCCGCGGATTGCCCAGAACAGGTCGGGCTCGTGTGCCTCGTCCACGACGTGGACCGTCCCATCCGCGGTCACGATCTCGGCGGCGAGAAGGTTGTCGATGGTCATCCCGTGCTTGCGAGTGAGGTACCCGATGCCGCCGCCGAGCGTGATCCCGGCGATCCCCACCGTCCCGGTGTCGCCGAAGCCGGTGGCCAGGCCGTGCTCGGCCAGCCCCGCCGTGCATGCCCCGGCCAACAGTCCGGCGCCCGCCCAGGCCGTCCGCCGGTCCGAGTCGACATCGAGGGAGGTCAGGTCCCGAAGGTCCAGCACGATGCCGCCGTCCACCACCGAGTGGCCGGCACCGCTGTGCCCCCCGGCGCGTACGGCCAGCTCCAGCCCCGTCTCGCGGGCGAGCGCGACGACCGCACGCACGTCCTCGGCGTCGGCGACCCGGACGATCACGGCCGGGTGGCAATCGATACCCCCGAGGGCGACCGCGCGGGCGGCGTCATACTCCGCGTCCCCGGGTCCCAGGACAGCGCCCCGGAACCGGGTGCTCAGCGCCTGGACGTCGGGGATTTCGAGGGGCGCGCTCATGGAAGCCAGACCTCCTGCTGCATGACATCCAGACGATACCCACGACGACGCGGATTTCAACCCGCGGCCCAGGGTCGTCGTCGCGCGCGGCGTCGTCGCGCGGAGTTGCCCGGGGTCGTAGGCTGATCGCTGCAAGCGTCCCAACCTGCGGACGATTCCCCTGATCCAGCGCTGCCTCCTCCTCGTCGGCACCCCCAAGGGAGCGTTCATCCTCGACGGCGACATCGACCGCCGCGATTGGAAGATCCGCGGACCCCTGTGCGACGGCTGGCCGATCCACGACATCTCGGTCGACCCGGCGACGGGCGCACTGCTCGCGGGCGCCGGCAGCCCGTGGTTCGGCCCGGCCGTCTGGCGCAGCGAGGACCTGGGCGAGACCTGGACGCACTCCAGCGAGGGCCTGACCTACGGCGACGACGGCCCGAAGGTCGCCAAGGTCTGGAACGTGACCGCCGGCCTCGACGGGATCTACGCCGGCGTGGATCCGGCGGGCCTGTTCCGGAGCACGGACGGAGGCGAGACCTGGACCCACGTCGAGGGGCTCACGAACCACCCGAGCCGCCCCGAGTGGGGCCCGGGCGCCGGCGGCCTCATCCTCCACTCGATCGTCCCCCACCCCACCGACGCGCAGCGGATGTGGGTCGGCATCTCATCGGTAGGCGTGTTCGAGACCCGGGACGGCGGCGAGACCTGGCAGACCCGGAACCAGGGCGTCCGGGCCGAGTTCAACCCCGCGGACCGGTATCCCGGAGTACGGGCCAGTGCGTGCACAAGCTCGTGCTCGCCGCGGACGGCGGGGAGCGCCTCTACCAGCAGAACCACTGCGGCGTCTACCGCTCCACCAACGGTGGCGAATCCTGGGACGAGATCACCGACGGACCTGCCGACCGACTTCGGCTTCGTGATGGGCGCCGCACCCGCGCGACCCGACTGACCGTCTGGACATCCCGCTCACCCCGCCCGAGGACGGACGGATGATGCCCGACGGCCGCTGCGGCGGTATGGCGGACCCACGACGGGGGCGCCACCTGGACCCGGTCCGGCGAGGGGCTTCCCCAGGAGGATGCCTACGTGGGCGTGCTGCGCGAGGCGATGGCCGTTGACCGCCTGGATCCCGTGGGCGTCTACTTCGGCACGAGCACGGGGCAGCTCTACGGCTCCGCGGACGAAGGCCGGACGTGGTTGAAGCTCGCGGACAACCTGCCGCCCATCTGGTCGGTGGAGGCACATGTCGTCGGCTGAGGCCGGTGACGACGCCGTCGTCCACCTGCCCCGCTCCCTGGTGGCGCTGTTCCCGGCGGCCGAGCGGCGCATGGCGGCCCGCGGCACGACGGTGCTGGGCGTCGTCAGGGACCTGGACGGGCGCGTGCCAGGCCTCGGGAACCGGGTGCTGGACGCCGGGCCTGTGCTGCGGACCCATCTCAACGTGTTCGTGAACGGAGAGCGCGCGACGCTGGAGACACCGGTGCCTCCGAATGCCGACGTGTACATCATCCCGGCCGTGTCCGGGGGCTGACGGCCCGTCCGCACCAGGCACCCTGACACGCCGGTGGCACCCTTGCCGGCCGCCGGCGACACCCACGTCGGTCAGCGCTGGCGGTTGCGCTCGTCCCTCCAGGCCAGCCAGGCCGCACCGTCGCCAACGGACCAGTCAGGGCCGTTGAACCCGAGCGTGAACTGGGTGAATCCCAGCTCGACGTAGCGGTCGGCATCCTCGCGCAGGAACCGCCCGATGTCCTCCGGCTCCACGCCGAGACCCCACTCGATGTCCGCCGGGTCCCGACCCTCGATGTCGCACCACCGGCGGAGCGCGTCGATCTTGGGCGCCAGCTCGTCGGGATGCTCCGGGAAGGCGGCGTGCCAGCCGTCGGCATAGCGCGCCACCAGGCGCAGGGTTCGCCGCTCCCCCACCCCGGCGATGAGCACCGGCATCCGCCGCACGGGCGGCGGGTTGAGCCGCTCGAGCCGGTCGACGATCCGCGGCATGCCCCGCTCCAGTGAGCCGAGTCGGTCCCCAACCGTCCCGAACTCGAAGCCGTACTCCTCGTAGTCCCGCCGGAACCAGCCGGCGCCCAGGCCCAGGATCACCCGCCCGCCGCTCACGTGGTCCACGGTACGCGCGACGTCGGCGAGATGGTCGGGGCTGCGGTAGCCGATGCAGGCCACGAGCGGGCCGATCTCGATCGTGCTGGTCGCTTCCGCCCACGCGGCGAGGACGGACCAGGATTCGAAGTGTGGACCGTCGCGGTCGCCGTACAGCGGGAAGAAGTGGTCCCAGTTGTAGGCGATGTCGTAACCGAGGCGCTCTGCTTCGATGGCGGCGCTCCGCAGGTCCGCCCAGGTGCCCTGCTGGGGGTGAATCTGGGCGGCGATCCGGATCGGGCGCATGCGGCACTCCAGGGGCGATGGTCTCGAGGGCAAGACTCTACTCGCTCTACTCGCGATCGCCGCCCAGGAGGTCTGCGACCTCGTCCACCGATGCGCGCTGGTCATCGGTCTGGAGGTGGCGCCGGTCGTGCGCCGAGGCGTGCGCGTATCCCTCCAGCCGGTCCCGCAGCTCACGCAGCCGCACTAGCTGCCGTGCCTCGATGGCGGCCCACCATGACGGCACCGGGCTGTGGTCCATCAGCCTGGCGAGATGGTCCAGGCAGAACGGCGCGGCCGCCACGGCCTCCGCCCAGGCTGCATCCTCGGCCAGGTTGACGAGGCCCCCGACCGCGGCGGCGTCTGACCGGGCGCACCGCCGGCAGACGGGACAGTCCACCGGTTGTCGGGCCTCCGCCGACCGCCGCGCCCGGGCGCGGCGGTCGGCCGCATGCACCGCCTCCAGATCCCGCAGGCGCGCCGTCAGCGAGGCGCGGAGCAGGATCGCCGCTCCGAGGCTCCCGGCCCTCCGACGGTCGGCCGCCAGGATCGCGCGGGAGTGGGCTGGACAGAACCCCCGGGCGGCGTCCAGGTCACCGCGGAACCCGACGTCGTTCACGGTCTCCGCGAGGATCGACTCCAGGTACCCGGCCTCGGTGCGGGCGCGCTCGCGGCACAGCGGGCAGCCAGGACGCCCGAAGGCGTCCGCCAGGTGCATGTCCGCCCCGGTGCGCACCGGTAGTCTCGTCATGCCGTCATGGTGGCTCCTGCGGCGTCACCGCGCACGCCACCCGCTGCGACCGTGCGGTGCGTCCGCCCTCGCCGGGCCGGGGGCTTGACAGGGGTTCATAATCAGGGGGTCTCTTCCCTCCCCCGCCCGGCGGGCGTCCCGGAGGTTGTCGACGGTGGCGACGCGATCGGCCAGATGGCACAACCTGCAACGGCGTATTGAGGTCTTGCGCCGGCTGACCGCAGGTGAGGACGCATCGCATGGCGCCGGCAATCCGGTGACCCGACCGCGCGCGGGCAACCTGTCGAGCGACACCAGGGCCGGCAAGCTCCGGCGGTTGGGGCGCTAGCCCTCACCGCCGAACGGACGGGGCCGGTCTTCCTATCGGCCCCGGACAAGACACACGATCAAGGGCCGTCGTTCAGGAAACGACGGCCCTGTCACATCCCGGCGTAGACTCGCGACGCCATGCCGCACGATCCCGATCGCATGATCCCGCCCGCGGACGTCCGCCCCGCCACACCCGCGGAGACCGGCGATGTCGCGGCGATGCATCAGGCCAACCGCCTGGCATGGGACGAGGCCGCCGAACGGTACGAGGGCTGGTTCGACGAGGCGGTGGACCTGATCCGGGGCGGCGGCTCCAACCTCTACCCCGTGGAGCAGAACCTGATCGGCGACCTGCACGGGCGCTGCAGACGGGCGATCCACCTCCAGTGCGCCGGCGGGCGCGACACGCTCTCCCTCCTGAACCTCGGGGCCGCCGAGGTGGTGGGCGTGGACTTCAGCCCCCGCATGCTGGACCTGGCCCGCCGCCTGACGGCCGAAACAGCAACCGGGACGAGCGCGACCTGGATCGAGACCGACGTCCTGGAGGTTCCGCACGAGCTCGATGGGACGGCCGACCTGCTGTACACGGGGCGGGGCGCCATCATCTGGCTCCAGGACCTGGACCGCTGGGCGGGCGTCCTCCAGCGGCTGCTGGCGCCTCACGGCCGCCTGGTCATCTTCGACGGGCATCCCGCCGAATGGCTGTTCGACGGTGACGGCGAGGGTGGCTGGACGCTCACCGACTACGACTACTTCGGTGGCGCCGAGGCCTCGCGCGGCTGGGCCCCAGAGTACATCGACCGGCTCTCGATCCCGGATCGCGAGCAGCACTGGAAGTACGCCAGGGCATGGACGCTGGGCGAGATCATCACGGCCCTTCTCGGCGCCGGGCTGCGCCTGGAGCGGGTCACCGAGCATCCCGTGGACTGGTGGGCAGGCCATAGAGACGTCGGGCCCGCGGAGCGCGGCCGCGTCCCACTCTCCTTCTCGGTGGTGGCGACGCGCGGCTCCTGAACGGGGCGGCGTCCAAATGGTCGTTGACGGAGGCGGTGGTCCGCGAGAGGATGCGTCAATGGACGACGAGCCGGAGGCGATCGACGACCTTGATGCCCGGGAAGCGGCCCGGGTCCGCCGTCGGGACCATGACGCGGAGGCCGCGCGGCGGGAGCTGATGCGCTCCGGCATGGGCAAGGTGTTCAAGCAGATCACGGACTCGTGGGGTGAGAAGGCGTCACGAGATCAGGATCGTGATCGGAAGGGGGCTGGGAGGGGCCACGATAGGCCACGGTAGTCCGGCGGCATGCGGCCCGGGCTCCGCCCGAGCCTCGCTCCGTCAGGACCGGTTGCCGTAGGTGAGGGCGAGGTCCCACGGCTCCACTCCCCACGTCTCACATGCGGCGATGATGAGCACGGGAACGACACCAAGGGTCTCGGCGGATGCAGGAGCCGACATCGTTGCGCCGGCTGCATCGGGCCGAATGTGCTGTCGCCAGAGTTTAGCCACCCTCGGGGCGGGCGCGGTCTCGACCACGCTGACCTCGCCTCGGTCGTGCGTCACCAGGAACAGGCAGTAGGGCTCCACCGGCGCATCCCAACCACCGAGCTCGACCACCAGCAGCCCGTCGACCTCCACCGTGTGGCGCACGGCCTGCCCGAGCAGCTCCTCGAGGTCCAGCCGGGGCGACGACGTCGGCGCGCCTGGATCGGTAAGCTGCACCGAGGCCAGGGTGGACTGAAGCGTCCCCTCAGGCGTGGCAGTTGGCCATCGCGGCTGGAGGAGCAGCGTGCCGGTCCGCTCGTTCAGGAGGGCGGCCTCGCGATATCGCCGTTCCTCGCGGAGCGTGCGGGCGATGATGCCGCGGCCCATGCGTGATGCCAGGCTCGACGGATCGGCGACGCCCCACAGGCGGGAGTCGCCGTTGCCGCTCCAGGTGCGCACGAGACCGCCGACGCACGGGCTGAGCATCACCGTGTCGAGCGTGTCCCCAACCTCGATTGCGGGCTCCGGGTCATGGGCCACGTTTCGTCTCCTGTAGACCCGTCGTGGGACCGCGTTCGGCCGACCCCGGGACGCCCGCCTTCAGCGGGGCGCGGGCTCCAGAAAGCTCCCGTCCGGATCGCGAAGGAGGCGCCGGACCTCCATCACGCTCCCCGGGTCGATGGGCCCGTAGACGTGCGGGTAGATCCCGCTCGGGTCGTCGAACCGCCACGGGCTCCCGGTCCGGTCAAGGTCCAGCGTCAGCAGCAGGAACGGGCGCGGGTCGTCCCGGTAGAAGCGGTTGGCGACGGCCACCATCTCGTCGTCGCCATCCGTGCAGTGCACGAACCCGTCCTCCGCGTACGCGACGGGCAGGTACGGCTCACCCGGGTCGCGGGTATCCCAAACCGCCTCGGGAACGAGGTGGAGCGTCGGACGCGTCACGCGCCGGCGCCGGTGGCGGGCTCGTCGACGCTGACCCACCTGCGGTCAACCGGCACGTGGATCACGGTTGGGCCGGCCGCGGCCAGCGCGGTCCGCAGGGCGCCCTCGAAGGCCGCGTCGTTGTCGACCCGCACGCCGCGAGCACCACACGCACGGGCGGCCGCCGCAAAGTCGAGCGGTCCGAGGTCCGTCCCGGGCGACGCCGGGCTCCCTTGCCGGTCCTGGTGCGCCCGGATCATCCCGTAGCGCTCGTTGTCGAACACGATCGCCACGACGTGCGCCTGCTCGCGGACGGCGGTCTCGACCTCGGCCAGCGTCATGCCCATCCCGCCATCGCCGATCAGGGCCACAACGCGTCGCTCGCGATGGACGAGGGCCGCCGCGAGGGCCGCCGGGTAGCCGTAGCCCATGGCGCCGGAGGTGGGACCCAGGAAGGTCCCCGGCCGCTTGAACCGCAGCCCGCGGGCAGCCCAGCCACCGAAGGCCCCGGCGTCCGTGGTCACGATGGCATCATCCGGCAGGAGCCTCCGGAGGTCGGCGATCACCTTCCCCGGATGGACGCCCGGCCCGGTCCACTCTCCGCCGTCCACGGTTGTGGCGATCTCCCAGGCCGCACGGTCCACAGCATTGTTTCGGTCCCGCGCCTGCAGGGGCTCGGCCAGGAGGACGGCCTCCTTGAGGCGTGCGTTGGCGGCCCGCAGGAAGGCGCGGGCATCGGTGGCAATCGACCGCTCCGGCGCGGCCGCAAAGCCGACCGGCCCCGTGCGCGGCTCGAGGTCCACGTGCATCCAGCGCTGGCCGAGGGCCGGAACGCCGTACTCGAAGGACGTGGGCTCACTGAGGCGGGACCCGATGACCAGCAGGGCGTCGGCAGCCTCGATCCGCTCGCGCACGACACGCGGGCTCCCGAAGCCGGTCATCCCCAGGTACAAGAGGTGATCGTTGGGGATGACGTCGCCACGGCGCCACGCGGCCACCACCGGCACGTGCAGCAGCTCCGCGAAGCGGACGAGGTCGTTCGAGCAGCGGGCTCGCAGGATCCCCGCGCCTGCCAGCACCAGCGGCCGTTCCGCCGAGGCCAGGAAGTTGAGGACCGCCCGCAGGTCCGCGATCGACGGCGCCTCGGGTCGAAGCCTGACGACGGGCACAGGTGTGCCCTCGGGGATGGCCAGTGACTGGACATCCTCGGGGATCGAGATCAGCGCCGGTCCCGGGCGGCCCTCCACCGTCGCCCGGACCGCGGCCTCGAGCACGGAGGCGGCCGTGGCGGGATCGTCGATCTCCCCTGCCCACTTGGCCAGCCCACCGATCGTGCGCACGAGGTCCACCTCCTGGAATGCCTCGCGGCCGCGCAGGCCCCGATCCACCTGGCCGGTGATCACGAACATCGGGGTCGAGTCCGCGGTGGCGGTGTGGATGCCGATGGCGAGGTTGGCGGCACCCACGGCGCGCGTCCCGAGACAGACGGCGGGCCTTCCGGTCAGCTGTCCGTAGGCCTCCGCGGCAAAGGCGGCTGCTCCCTCGTGGCGCGTCGCAACGATCCGGATGTCAGCGGCCACGAGCGCGTCCAGGATCGCCAGGAAGCTCTCCCCGGCGACCGTGAAGGCGATCCGCACCCCGGCGGCGCGGAGGGTGGCGGCCACGAGCTCGGCGACGGTGCCCGGCTCGGCCGGGGCCGGCGGAGCGACGGGTTCCGGCTCGGGCTCCTGTTCAGACGGAGCCACCGGTTGAGGTTCGCGCTCCGGTTCAAGCTCGGCGGCAGCCTCGGTAGCGGTCTCGGGCTCGGCTCGGGCTCGGCGGCAGCCTCGGTAACGGTTCTGGCTCGGGCTCGGGCTCGGCGGCAGCCTCGGGCGGCTCGTCCGGTCTAGCGCGGTCTCGGGCGCGGGTGCCGTCACGGCGTCGGGCGCCTCCTCGGCTGCAGGCTCTGCCTCCGCGGCCGGTGCCTCGATCTCTGTCACGTCGGGTTCGGCGGTCGGCGGATCCATTGACTCGGCGCGGAACGGTTCCATCGGGGACCTCCTGTGTCCGGCCCTGACGGCGGTCCGTCCGTGGCCGGTGCCTGCGGTGGCTTGGTGGGCGCTGGAGTCTGGGTGTGATCAGGAAGGCGCGACGCTGGCGGCGCCCGCCATCATCCCGGCGAGCAGGCCGGCAACGACGACGAGGGCGACGACGATCATCACCATACGTGCCGCACGGGCTCCAGGCATGGGGGTCCTCCTACCGGTAGTTCTCGAACTGGAGCGGGACGGCCTCGTCGAGCTCGCGCAGCCGCACGATCACCTTCTGCAGCTCGTCCCGGCTCTTGCTGGCGACGCGGATCGCGTCGCCCTGGATCCGTGGCTGGACCTTGGGGAACTCGTCTCGGATCAGCTTGACGAGCTTGCGTGCGAGATCGTCGGGCAGGCCGCGCCGCAGGCCGATCTCCTGGCGGACCTTGTTGCCGCCGGCCGGGAGCACCTCTCCCCACTCGAAGATCTTGAGCGACAGGTTCCGGCGGACCGCCTTGGACTCGATGAGGTCCCTGATCGATCGCGCGCGCATGTCGCTGTCCGTCACCAGGACCAGCCGCTCCTTCTCCTGGGCAAGATCCACGTGGGCGCCCTTGAAGTCATAGCGCTGCTGGACCTCCCGCCGGACCTGGTCCAGCGCGTTCCGCAGCTCCTGCTCGTCGAAGTCCGAGACGACGTCGAACGAGATCTCGCCCGCCATCTGCTCGCTCCTTCCTAGCCCGCGAGGTGTTCGCGGGTCACTGTCCAGTGCTTCATGCGCTCGATGCGCCCGTCATCCCCGACCTCGGCGGACAGGAAGCCCGCCTGGCGCACCTTCGCCTCGTCGGACCGCCGGGTCCAGCTGGCGTGCCAGGCCGCGAGGACGGTCGAGCCGGATACCCAGTGGCGTTCGATCGCAAGATCGAAGTACCGCTCGGCCTCCGCCGCCTCGAGCAAGTATGCCCGCAGGGCGTTGTGCCCGGCCAGCGGCGGTGCAAACGGATCCAGGATGACCTCGGCCTCCGTGCTGAACAGGTCTGTGTACTTGTCTCCGTCGTAGGTGGTGCGGGCCCGGAGCAGTGCCTTGAGCAGGTCGTAGCCCTGGGCGTAGGTGAGCGTCATCGGGCCTCCAGGTGCTCGAGCAGGATCTCCCCGATGCGGTACGAGCGCCCGCCACCCATGACGAGGACGGCATCGCCGGCGCGAACCTCGCCGGCCAGCCAGGCGGCCGTTGCCTCCACGGAGCCCGGCGCTGCGGCAGGGATCCCCGGGGCCCGTGCCGCAATGGCCGCGGCGAGGCCGGCGGCGGAGGCAACGGTGGTGTCGGGATCCCGGCCCGGCCAGATGTCGGCGATGGCGACGGCGTCGGCCTGGGCCAGCACCTCCGCGAACTCGTCGAGCAGGGCGGCCGTCCGGTGAAAGGTGAGCGGCTCGTAGACGGCCCAGATCCGCCGGCCCGGCTCACGCTGGCGGAGGGCCACGAGCGTCTCGCGGATGGCGGTGGGGTGATGGCCATAGTCGTCGTAGACCACGACCCCGCGCACCTCGCCCTTGCGCTCGAGGCGCCGGCCGACCCCGGAGAAGGAGGCCAGCCCGGCAACGATGGCGTCCACGCCGAGCCCTGCGGCAACCGAGGCACCCGCGACCCCCAGCGCGTTCGAGGCGTTGTGGCGTCCGGCCGTGGACAGCCGCAGCAGCGTCTCGGCCCCACCGCCGGCAAGACCTGTCACCGCGAGGTGGGTCGCCTCAGGATCGGCAGCCGTGATCCAGCCGACCAGGGCCGTCGCCGGGCCGGCCGCCGTCCGGAAGCGATCCTCGATCCCGCGGACGTCCGCGGGCGATGGCGGAGCGTCAACGACCCCGGTCGCCACGATCCACCCGGGCCAGTCGCCCAGGCGAACGGCCAGCTCTGCCACGCCGTCATCGGCGACGTTGGCCACGAGGACGGGGCCACCGGAGCCCGGGGCGCGCCCCACTCCCGGGGCGTGCCCGCCTCCCGGGGCTCGCCCCCCTCCGGCCTGTCCGGCCCCCGCCCGGCGGATCCAGGCCTCGAAGGCGGCCAGCACGGCCGCGCGGTCCGCGAACACGTCGGGATGGTCCCATTCGGCCGAGGTCAGCACGATCACATCCGGCCGATAGGGGTCGAAGTTGCCGGCATACTCGTCCGCCTCAACCACGAAGGGACGGCCGGCACCACGCCGTGCCGTCGCCGCCAGCCCCACGCCCGTGAGCCCGGCGGGCAGGAGCGCCCCGACGAACGCGCCCGGATCGAACCCGCCCTCGGCCAGCACATGGACGAGCCAGCCCGAGGACGTGCTCTTGCCATGCGTCCCGGCTACGGCGATCAACTGGCGGCCGGCGGCGGCATCCGCGACCACCTGCTGCCACGGCTCGAGCGGGATGCCCATGGCGCGGGCCGCCACCAGCTCCGGGTTGTCGGGATCGATCGCGGTGAGCGCCTTGGTCACGGCGAGCCGCGTAGGCGGTCCCGCGCCGCGGACGTGCGCGGCGTCGTGGTGCGCTGCGATGGCGATCCCGGACGCCTCGAGAGCGGGCGTGTACTGGCTGGCTCCGCCGGGATCGCAGCCATCCACCTCCGCGCCGGCCCAGGCGGCCAGCAGCGCTGCTGCCGACGCTCCGGCCCCGGCCGCCCCCACGACGTGGATCCGCTCGCCCGCCCGGATGGGACGTGCAGGCCGTGCCGGGGCGAGACCGGCCCCGATCTGCGCGGCGTCGCGCACCGTCACGCAGGATCCTCGCGGCCGGCACGCTCGAGGAGCAGTTCGAGCGCCTCCCCGGCGCTCGCGAGCTTGTTCCCGGACCGGTCGCCCGTCCACAGGTGGCGGCGCACCTCGGCCGCTCCCGGTCCCGCGATCGCCACGTAGACGAGACCTACCGGCTTCGCATCGGTCCCGCCTTCCGGACCCGCGACGCCGGTCACGGCCACGGCCAGGTCCGTGCCGAGGAGTGCCCGTACCCCCTCCGCCATCGCCAGCGCCACCTGCGCGGAGACAGCGCCATGGGCGAACAGCACCTCGGCGGGCACGCCCAGCACGTTCCGCTTGACGTCGTCGGAGTACGCGACCACGCCGCCGAGCAGGTACGCCGAGGAGCCCGGGACCTCGGTCAGCAGGTGGGCGACCAGGCCGCCCGTGCACGACTCGGCAGTGGCAACGGTGAGCCCGCGCGCGACGCACACGGCCTGGAGGCGTCCCGCGAGGTCGACGAGCGGGTCCGCCACGTCAGGTCCGGTTGGTCTTGACCGGGTCGGCGGGCGGAGCGAACAGCCACGTCTCGGGGTTGCCCAGCTTGGACATGTGCCCGAGGTCGTCGCCGTTGAGCGTGAAGTAGGTGGCGCTGGACTTGCCGGTCCGCACCTCGACGGACTCCCTGGCCGTGAAGGTCATCACCTTGCCGGGGCTGAACACCGTCCCGGCGGCACCCGTCTGCTTGGAGATCTTCCCGTCCACCCAGACCTTGAGCCAGGCCGTGGACCCCTTGATCGTGACCACGAGGGTGACGCCCTTGTACACGACGGACACGTTGCGACTCAGGCTGGTGGACTTGCCGTCGGCGGACGTCGCCGTCACGAGGATCTGCCACTTCCCCTCGGACAGGTCCAGGGGCGTGTCAAAGGACCCGTCCTCCCCCACCTTCACGGTGATCGGCCCGACCGTGGGACCGGCGGGCAGCGGTGGCTCCGAGCCTGATGCCGCGGGCAGGGCGGGATCGGACGTCGCCGCCGCGGTTCCGTCGGCCTTGCTGGTCTCCACGGCCGTGATCGACACCGTCGCGGCGTTCGACGTCGTGCCCCGGACCGGGATGGCACCGTTCTGGAACTGGGCGCCCTCCGCCGGGCTGTCCAGGCTGAGCGTGGGTGCCTCGATGACCAGGAACGGCACGGTGATGAAGATCTGCTCGGTGTTCTCGGAACTCTTGCCCGTCTCGGGGTCCAGCGCGCTGATGTCGAACTGGTTCCTGCCGCGCCGGAGGTCCACGTCGGCTGACCAGCGGCCCGCCACGTCGGCCGTCACCCGGTACGGCTGATCGCGGGCCGCGTCGCTCACCGTCACCGTGGCCCCCGGAATGGACGTGCCGCGGAGCGTGAAGGTCGTGGCGTCGTCGGGGACCTCGATCACGGCCTGGGACGGGTTGGTCACGGCCAGCGTGGGCGGCTTCGCGAACCGCACCAGCTGGACGCCCATGTACACCGCAAAGACGCCGATCAGGATGGTGAGCAGCGCCGCGACGACGACCACCGGGGAGAACGTCAGGCCCTGGCGGGGTGCGGCAAGCGGCTTGGGCACGGCGAGCGCGGGCTCGGCCGCGACCGACGTGTCGCCGCGTTCGCGCTTCCATTGCCGGATGACGTCCTCGGGATCCAGGCCCAGGTAGAGCGCGTAGTTGCGCAGGAAACCCTTGGTGTAGACGGACCCCGGCAGCTCGGCATATTCGCCGTGCTCGAGCGCCGCCAGGTACCGGGAGCGGATCTTCGTGTCGCGCTCCGCGCGGTACAGGTCCACGCCCTTGCGCTCGCGGGCCGCGAGCAGGCGCTCGGGCAGAGACGGGCCGGCCTCGGTCGCGTAGGCGCGATCGGCATCGCGCTTCTCGGCGCGTGCCCGTCGCAGTCCGTCTCGCGCCGTCATGCCTCGTCCTCGTCCTCATCGGGTCCCGGACCGTCGTCGCGACGGAGGACCACGCGGGCGTTCGAACCGTCGAACGCCCCCACGTACCCCCGCGCCTCGAGCTGGTCGATGATCCGTGCCGCCCGCGCGTAGCCGATCTTGAGACGCCGCTGGAGCAGCGACGCCGAGGCGCGATCGTACTCCCGAATGACCCCGACGGCATCCGGCAGCAGCCGGTCCGCGTCGTCGTCGGCGAGGTCGTTGACCGATCCGGTGGACTCCTCGTCGGAGGTGATGATCGCGAGGTCGTAGCGCGGATCGTCGATCTGGTCGCGCCAGTACTGGGTCACGCGCCCGATCTCGGGGTCCGAGACGAACACGCCCTGGAGGCGCATCGGCCGCGGCAGGTCGGACGGCTGGTAGAGCATGTCGCCACGCCCGATCAGGTCCTCGGCACCCGGTGAATCGAGGATCGTGCGGCTGTCGATCTGGCTGGCCATCGCGAAGGCGATCCGCGACGGGAAGTTGGCCTTGATCAGCCCGGTGACCACGTTGACCGACGGGCGCTGGGTGGCGAGCACCATGTGGATGCCGGTGGCCCGCGCCTTCTGGGCCAGCCGGACGATCGGGTCCTCGACGTTCTTGCCCTCGCGCATCATCAGGTCGGCGAGCTCGTCGATCACGATCACGATGTAGGGCAGGCGGTCTGCCGGGTCAACCCGGGTCTCGTTGAAGGCCTTGATGTTGCGGGCCGTGGCGCCAGCGAACCGCCGGTAGCGGTTCTCCATCTCGCCCACCGCCCACTTGAGCGCGGACTTGGCGCGCTCGGGCTCGGTGATCACCGGGACCAGCAGGTGCGGCAGGCCGTTGTAGCCCGCGAGCTCCACGCGCTTGAGGTCCATCAGGATCATCCGCGTGTCGTCCGGGGTGGCGTTGCACAGCAGGCTCGTGATCAGCGCGTTGACCATGACGCTCTTGCCCGAGCCCGTGGCGCCGGCGATCAACAGGTGCGGCATCTTGGACAGGTCGACGGCCTGGGCGCGGCCGGCCACGTCGCGCCCCAGGGCGAACGTCAGCGTGGAGCCCGAGGCCGAGAAGTCCACCTCTTCCAGGATCCGCCGCAGCGCGACGATGTTGAACTCCTTGTTGGGGATCTCGATCCCCACGGCACTCTTGCCCGGGATGGGCGCCTCGATCCGGATGCTGCGGGCGGCGAGGGCCATCGAGAGGTCGTCCGACAGGGCGTCGATCCGGCTGAGCTTGATGTGAGGCGCCGGCTGGACCTCGTACTGGGTCACCACCGGGCCCGCATTGCGGCCCACGATCCGCGCCTCGATCTCGAAGCTCTTGAGCTTGCGGACGATGATCTCCTCGTTCCGGGCGTGGACCGCGTCCGCGATGTCCGTAGTGGCCGCGGTCGGCACCTCGCCGGGATCCAGGAGCTCGTGTGGTGGCAGGCGCCACTCGACGGCCTCGCGCGTGGGCGGCGAGTCCGAGGCGTCGGTGACGTCCTCGGGGTCGCGGTCGGCCGGGAGCACCGGACCCCGCGCGGCCACCTTGGCTGCCGTCGCGGCGCCAGCGGCGCCGGCGGCCGTCCCCACCGCCCGCGCCGGCGCAAAGGTGGATGAGGTCGGCGACGAGGACGGGACCGCGCTCGGGATCCCGGGTTCCGGGGATTCGGAGCCCCACACGCCGGTCTGGCCGGGCGCCTCCACCGCCGGGATCCTGGGCGCCCTGCCGCGGCGGCCTGCCTCGGCGGCGGTACCCGGGGCCGGAGCCGAGCCCGCGGCGTCGGCCGCAGTCGCCTGCGCCCCCGGCTTCGGGGTGCGGTCCTGGAGCGACCCGCCGGCCACCTTGGCCAGGCTCGTCGCCGGCGACAGCACGGATCGCAGCGGGCGGTCGAAGGCGATCAGGAGGCCCGCAACCAGCAGCACGAGCAGCACCACGAAGGCCCCGGGTGTCGTCAGCATGGGCTCGAGCGCACCGACGACAAAGCGCCCGATGCGGCCGCCAGTGAACTCGTTGAAGTCCACCAGCTGGATCAGGCCCAGCAGACCCACATACGCGAGGGCGATGCCCAGGAGCGTGCGGCCCCAGGGCGCACCGGGCTCGCGGCCCGGACCCCACTCCACGTACCAGCCCGCGATGAGCAGGACGGCCGGCAGGAGCCAGCGCCCGGTCCCGAAGAACGGGACGGACGTGTTACGCCACCAGTCGGTGAGGCTTCCCTCCCCCGGCAGCAGCAGTGCGATCAGCGTCACCGCGCCGAGGCCGAGCAGGAAGATCCCCACCAGCGACCGCACCACCGCCGGCGACAGGCCCAGCGACAGCCTGGGCAGCGGCAGACCAGCGCCCTTCGACCGGCTGCGCGAGGCCGCGGAGCGCGTGGTCCGGCGGCTGGTGGATCGCGGCGTGGCCCGCCGCGGCTTGGTCATCCGCTAGACCTCGACGACCACGGGGAAGACCATCGGCCGGCGCTTCGTCTGCTCATACAGGAAACGGGACACGCTGTCCTTGATCTGGACCTTGAGCAGCCCGACCTCGGAGATCCGGTCGCCCGGCGTGTTGACGGCCTCCTGAATGCGCCGGATCGCCTCCTCGATGATCCGGTCCTCCTCGGGCCCGTGCGTGAATCCCCGGGTGATGATCTCGGGACGTCCCACGACCTTGTTGGTCTGCTTGTCCACCTGGACCACGATCATGAACATCCCGTCGTTGGCGAGGGCTCGACGGTCGCGCAGGACGATGTCACCCACCTCGCCCACGGAAAGGCCGTCGACATACAGGTAGCCTGCCGCGACCGGCTGGCCCCTGCGCGCGCTGCCGTCCTCGAAGATCTCGATCGGGGTGCCGTTCTCGATGATGAACACGTTGTCGGGCAGGACGCCGGTCTCGATCGCAAGGCGCCCGTGCTGGACCAGCATCCGGAACTCGCCGTGCATCGGGATGAAGTAGCGCGGCTTGGTGAGCCCCAGCATCAGCTTGAGCTCTTCCTGGCTGGCGTGGCCCGATACGTGCGCCCGCTTGATCGTGTGGTAGTAGACGTTGGCCCCGGCCTTGAACAGGTTGTCGATGGTCCGCGCGACGTATTCCTCGTTGCCCGGGATCGGGCTTGCCGAGACGATCACGGTGTCGCCGGGCTGGATCTCCACGAACCGGTGGTCCCGGTTGGCCATGCGCGCGAGACCCGCCATCGGCTCGCCCTGGGCGCCCGTGGTTGCGATGACCAGCTTGTCGGGCGGCACGTCCTTGATCTTGTCCTTGCCGACGACCATGGCCGGGTCGTACTTGAGATAGCCGAGGTCCGTCGCGATCCGGAAGTTCTGCTCCATGGAGCGGCCGATCACGGTCGTCTTGCGGCCGAGGTCCGCGGCAGCGTCCAGGACCTGCTGGACGCGTGCGATGTTGCTGGCGAAGGTCGCGATGATGACGCGGCCGTCGAGCGGCTCCATGATCTCGCGGAACGCCTCGCCGACGATCCGCTCTGAGGGCGTGTAGCCCGGGTTCTCGGCCCTGGTCGAGTCCGAGAGCAGGCAGATGACGCCCTCCTCGCCGAGGCGGGCGAGGATGTGGAAGTCGGACAGCCGACCATCCACCGGCGTGTGGTCGAACTTGAAGTCGCCGGTGTGGACCACGGTCCCGACCGGCGTGCGCAGGGCGATGCCCATCGCGTCCGGGATCGAGTGGCCGATGCGGAACGGGACGGCCGTGAACGGCCCGATGGGCAGCTCGTCGCCCGGCTCCAGCGAGTGGAGCGGGTTGTTGTGGAGCTTGTGCTCCCGGATCTTGTTGCCCAGCAGGCCCCGGGCCAGGGTGCTCGCATACACGGGCACCCCGGGAAACTCGGGCAGCACGTAGGGCAGCCCGCCAACGTGATCCTCGTGGGCGTGGGTGATCAGGAAGGCCCGGATCTTGGAGCGGTTCTCCTTGAGATAGGTGACGTCCGGAACGACGAGGTCGATGCCGAACATCTCCTCGTCGGGGAACATCAGCCCGCAGTCGATGACGACGATGTCGTCGCCGTACTCGAACACGTAGCAGTTCTTGCCGATCTCCCCTACCCCGCCGAGCGGGATGATGCGGAGCGGCGTGCTGGGATCAGCCATGGTTGCCTCGATGCCGGCTAGAAGAGGGTGAGCTGGGATGCGTCATCGGCCGCGGGTTCGGCGGCGGACGGCGCAGGGGCATGAATAGGGGCAGGTTCGGGAACCGACCCGGGCCGCCCGACGGGCTGGGCGACCTCGGCGGACAGGGCAGGCTCGGCGGGCCGGGCGACCTCGGCGGGCCGGGCTGGGCGCTCGCGACGGGCGCGGGCCCTGACCAGGACCTCCGGGACGCGTGCGATATCGTCGAAGCTCTCGCGCTCGATGGTTGCCGTCCGGAGGGCCGCCGCGGGGTGGTACATCGCGAACACGAGGGCGTCCCGGGCACCCGTCTCAGGGTCCGCCGGAGCGGTGGTGCCGTGGACCTGGCCGATCCGGGCACCGGGTATGAAGGTGCCCATGGAGTACCGGCCGAGCGTCACCACCACGGCCGGATCGAGCACCTCGAGCTGGCGGCGGAGGTGCGGTGCGCAGGCGGCGATCTCGTCGGGCTGCGGGTCCCGGTTGTCGGGCGGACGGCACTTCACCACGTTGGTGATGAACACGTCCTCGCGCTGCCAGCCGATCGCGCCCAGGAGCCGCACCAGCAGGCCACCCGCGCGACCGACGAACGGCCGTCCCTCTCGATCCTCGTTGAAGCCCGGGCCCTCGCCCACGAAGACCACCTCGGTGTCCGGGTCGCCCTCCCCGGGGACGGCCCGTGTCCGCGTCTCGTGCAGGCGGCAGCCGGTGCACTCACGGACGTCGTTCGCGATCTGCTCGAGCGCCGCGAGGCGCTCGTCGCGGGTCACGCGGGCAATCCCCCGGACGCTCCCGCGGCCACGCGCTCGCTGCCCTTGCGGATCCAGCCGCGCGCCACGAGGACCTCCGCGATCTCGACTGCGTTGGATGCCGCGCCCTTGCGCAGGTTGTCGGACACGACCCAGAAGGCGAGGCCGCGGTTGCCGGGGATCGACGGATCCTGCCGGACCCGGCCCACGAACACCAGGTCGGATCCGGCCGCGTCCATCGCCAGCGGGTACACGTTGCGGGACGGGTCGTCCTGGACCACGACCCCCGTGACGGCGGCGAACAGCTCGCGCGCCCGTTCGGGCGTGATCGGGTCACGCGTCTCGACGTGCACCGCCTCCGAGTGGCTCACGAAGACCGGCACCCGGACGGCCGTGCACGAGACGCGCAGGTCCGGCAGGTGGAGGATCTTGCGGCTCTCGGTGACGACCTTCCACTCCTCCTTGGTGTAGCCGTTGTCGAGGAACACGTCGATGTGCGGGAGGGCGTTGAAGCCGATGACGTGGGGGTAGACGTTGGCGACCTTCTCGCGACCCTCCGCATGGGCCCTGACCTGCTCGTCGAGCTCGACGATCGCCTTGTGCCCCGTGCCGGCCACCGCCTGGTACGTGTCCACGACCATCCGCTCGATGCCCACGGCATCCCGCAGGGCCATCAGCGGCGGCATCAGCTGCATCGTGGAGCAGTTGGGGTTGGCGATGATCCCCTCGTGCCAGTCCAGGTCGTCCGGGTTGACCTGCGAGACGACGAGCGGGACGCTTGGGTCCATCCGCCACGCGCTGGAGTTGTCGATGACCGCCGCGCCCCGCCGGGCAGCCTCCGGCGCCAGCTCCTTCGAGGTCCCCCCGCCGGCGCTGAACAGCGCGATATCCACGCCCTCGAAGGCCTCCGGGGTCGCCAGCTCCACCGTGAGATCCTGGCCCGCCACCGTGATGGTCCGCCCAGCCGAGCGCGACGACGCGAGCAGGCGCAACTCCGTGTAGGGGAGCTGCTTCTCCGTGAGGACCTCGATCATGGTCCTGCCGACGGCGCCGGTCGCGCCCACGACGGCAACGGTGAGCTTCTGGGGGCTGGTTTCGGGCACGGTCCGACCTGCTAGCGATGGGTTGTCGGGCACGGCGGGAGTATACCAGCGGGCCTCGGCCATCCCGGCCCTCGCGGCTGCCTCACGCGCCCGCACGCCAGCCGGCGAGCTCGCGGGCGAGACCGGCACAGACCTCCAGCGCGATGTCCGCGAACGCATGCGAGGCCGGCGTCCGGAAGCGGTCCCGGTGCCAGATCAGCGCCACCCGCCGTGGCGGCAGGTCCGTGGGGATGATCACGACCGACGGGTCCGACGGGTCCGCGGCGAGCAACGGGACCAGCGCCACGCCCAGCCCGGCGCCGGCCATGGCCTGGACCGTCCCGTTGTCCTCCGAGCGGAACACGAACGTGGGCTCCGTGCCCTGGGACCGCAGGTGCTCCTCGAGCGCCCCCATGCTGCCGCCGGTCCGGAAGCCGATCAGCCGTTGTGCACCGATCACGTCGAGCGACGGGTGGGCCGGCATGGATGCCTCGGGCGAACCCGCCGCCGTGACCAGGACGTACGGGTCCCGGACCAGCTCCACCGCCTCGAACGGTCCGGGCGACACGGGCAGGGTCCCGAACGACAGGTCGATCGCCCCGAGCTCCACGAGCTCCCACAGGCCCTCGTCATTCGCCTCGGTGAGGCGGACCTCGATCCCCGGCCAGACCTGGGCGAAGCGCGCCATCACCGCAGGCAGGACCCGCATGCCCACGCTCTGGAAGACACCCACCCGGAGTGTCCCCGTCTCCCCGGCCGCGTAGGCCAGCAGGTCGGCGCGGGCGGCCGCCAGGCGGTTGGCGATCGCCACGGTGTGCCGCAGCAGCAGCTCGCCGGCCTCGGTCAGCGTGACGGTCCGGCGCCCGCGAGATCGTTCGAAGAGGCGCACCCCGAGGGCGGCCTCGAGGGCGGCCACGTGCTGGCTGACGGCGGGCTGGGTGTAGTCGAGCGCATCCGCCGCGGCATGGAACGACCCTTCCTCCGCGACCGCTCGGAAGCTCATCAGCTGGCGCAGGCTCAGGTCTGACAGCGCGTCCGGCAGGAGGACGGGCACACGCACAGATAGATCAGGCTGTCTTATCATTTACAGCACTATACGCGATTGCTCTTATTCCATGCGACGAGCACCATGTGGCCATGGAACTCCTGATCGTCCTCCTGATCTCCATCCTCATCGGCCTCATGGCCCAGACCTTCGGCGCAGACTCGCGCGACTACGACACGACCGCGCAGCGCGCCTCCATCTGACCTCCGGCAACAGCAAGGCGCCCCAGGGCTTCGGCCCTGGGGCGCCTTTCGTCAGTCCTGGGGGCCCCGCGAGGGGAACGTCCGGATCCTTGCGCCAGGCCGAGCTCCGTCTGGCGACTCCGCTGGGCGGCGGATCTACGGTTCTCGATCCGTCCTTGCCATCCACTTGTCCGGCCGGTCGAGCGGTTCGAACCCGAAGCCCGCATACAGCCCATGGGCATCGTCTGTCGCCAGCATCATCCGCTTGAGTCCCTGGAGCCGTGGGTCGGCGAGGACCGCAGACATCAGCCGCTTGCCCACCCCGCGCCCCCGGACGGATTCGTCGACGAACACGTCGCAGATCCAGGCGAACGTCGCCTGGTCGGTCACGACGCGAGCGAACGCGACCTGGCGCCCGCCGCTGTACGCGCCGAACGAGAGGGATCCCGCAATCGACCGCTCGACAACGGAACGGCCCCGTCCGTGCGCCCAGTAGGAGCGCTCGGACAGGGCCGAGGTGATCCAGTCGATGTCGAGCTCTGCCGGGTCGGAGCTGAACCGCAGGTCCGCGGGATCGACCGGCCCGACAGGCATCGAGGGGCTACTTGGCGAGATGCCGCTGCATCGCCGCCTTGCGGGACAGGTTGACCCGGCCCTGGCGGTCGATCTCGGTGACCACCACCATGACCTCGTCGCCCACCGACACGACGTCCTCGACGGACGGCACGTGGTAGTCGGCGAGCTCGCCGATCCGGATGAGGCCCTCCTTGCCCGGCAGGATCTCGACGAAGCAGCCGAAGGTCATCAGCCGCGTCACCTTGCCCAGGTAGAGGGCGCCGATCTCGACCTCGCGGGTGAGGCTCTCGATCCAGTTGATCGCCTTCTTCGAGTTCTCGCCGGAGATGGCCGCGATCTCCACGGTGCCGTCATCTTCGACGTTGATCTCGGTGCCGGTCTCCTCCTGGATCTTGCGGATCATGGACCCACCCTTGCCGATGATCTCGCGGATCTTCTCGGGGTTGATCTTGATCGTGATGATCCGGGGGGCGAACTCGGACATCTCCTCGCGAGCCGAGGGCAGGACCGAGGTCATCTTGTCGAGGATGAACAGGCGGGCGGCAAGTGCCTGCTTGAGGCCCTCGCGGATGACCCGCTCGTCGATGCCCTTGACCTTGATGTCCATCTGGAGGGCCGTGATGCCCTCCGTGGTCCCGGTGACCTTGAAGTCCATGTCGCCGATCGAGTCCTCCTTGCCGAGGATGTCGGTCAGCACCACGAAGTTGCCGGTGTCGCCATCGAGCACGAGGCCCATGGCCGCGCCGGCCACCGGCGCCGAGATCGGCACGCCTGCGTCCATCAGGGCGAGGGTCGAGCCGCAGGTGGACGCCATCGAGGTGGAGCCGTTGCCGGCCACGACCTCGGAGACAAGGCGGATGACGTACGGGAACTCCTCCTGCGTCGGCAGGACCGGCAGCAGCGCCCGGGCGGCGAGGTTGCCGTGACCGATGTCGCGGCGGGACGGCCCGCGCATCGGCTTGTTCTCGCCCGTGCTGTAGGGCGGGAAGTTGTAGTGGTGGAGGTAGCGCTTCGACAGCTCGGGGCTGATGGTGTCGATCCGCTGGACGTCCGAGGACGGCCCGAGCGTGGCGACGGTCAGCGCCTGGGTCTGGCCGCGCGTGAACAGGCCGGAGCCGTGCGCGCGCGGGAGGAGGCCCACCTCGACCGAGATCGGGCGGATCTCGTCGGTGGCGCGGCCGTCCATGCGGACGCCCTCGCGCAGGACGAGCTGGCGGACGATCTTCTTCTGGACGAGCCCGAACAGGCTCTTGCTGAAGCGGGCGTCGCGGCGGGCGGCCTCGAGCAGGCGGGCGGCCTCGTCCTTGTCCGCGCGGGTCGCACGGACCGCGGTGGCGATCCCGGCCTTGAGGGCCTCGATCCGGCCGGGCAGGTCCTTGCCGAACCAGATCAGCAGGTTGGCCGTCGCCTCTGCGTCCGGCAGGGCGCGGTGGTTCTCGCTGACAGCTCGACGCCGAAGAACTTGGCCAGCGTCCCGAGCTTGTAGTTCTCGAGATCCGGGTAGCCCTCGCGGGCGATGACGAGCGTGTCGAGGTAGCTGCCGACGGGCACCGGGTTCCGTCGCCGAGGGCCTCCTCGAGGAAGGCGATGTCGAAGCCGACGGAGTGGCCGACGACGAGGGCGTCCACCGACGAACTCGAGTGCCTTGCGCGCGGCCTCGGCCGGGCTCGGGGCGCCCTTGACGTCCTTGTCGGTGATGCCGTGCATCTGGTTGCCGACGATCGACCGCCCGGGATTCACGAGCGTGGACCAGCGATCGGTGATCTTGCCGCCCTTGACCCGGACCGCGGCGACCTCGAGAAGGTCGGCCATCTTGGGGTCGGTGCCGGTCGTCTCGACGTCCACCACGACGAACTCGCCGCCCGCCTTCGCCAGGTCGGCGAACTTGAGCACGGAGTCCGTGAGGGGCTCGAGGTACGGGAGCAGCTTGGGCTTGCCGACCAGCTCCCGGAGCTTCTCCTGGATCTCGACCAGCGGCAGCAGCGACCGCTGGGCGAACAGGATCGCCTCGGCCATCACGTCCTCGGGCAGGATCTTGACGCCCGCCTCGACCATCATGATGGCGTCGCGGGTGCCGGACACGACCAGGTCCAGGTCGGAGTCGGCGAGCTCGGTGTAGGTGGGGTTGAGGACGAACTCACCGTCGATCCGGCCGACGCGCACGGCGCCGACGGGACCCTGGAACGGGATCTCGCTGATCGACAGCGCGGCCGAGGCCGCGATCGTGCCGAGGATGTCCGGGTCGTTCTCCTGGTCCGTGGACAGGACCGTGATCACGAGCTGGACATCGTCCTTGTAGCCCTCGGGGAAGAGCGGCCGGATCGGGCGATCCGTGAGCCGGGCGGCAAGGGTCGCCGCCTCCGACATCCGGCCTTCGCGCTTGATGAAGCCGCCGGGGATCTTGCCGGCCGCGTACATCCGCTCCTCGAACTCGACGGTGAGCGGGAAGAAGTCGAGCCCGGGGCGGGGCTGGCTGCGGTTGGCCGTCCCGAGGACGAGGGTGTCGCCGTAGCGCAGGGTGACGGCGCCTCCGGCAAGACCGGCGAGCTTGCCGGTTTCGAGGGTGAGAGTTCGACCGCCGAACTCGATCTCGAGCGTGGTGGGAGTGGGCACGGACTAACGACCTCCTTGGTCGTGAACAGAGGAGCGACTGCGGCGGGTGGGCCGGGTTCGCCAGGGGCCGGATGCGATCAACCCCGGGGCATGGCCCGGGGTTGTGATGCGGCGAGTCCTAGCGGCGAAGGCCGAGCGAGCCGATGACGGCCCGGTAGCGCGCGGGGTCCTTCTTCACGAGATACGCGAGAAGGCGACGGCGCTGACCCACGAGCTTGAGGAGACCGCGGCGCGAATGATTGTCCTTCGGGAAGCGGCGGAGGTGCTCCGTCAGGTCCCGGATTCGCTCAGTCGTGAGCGCGATCTGGACCTCGGGCGAGCCGGTGTCGCCGTCTTCGACGGCGTAGGCGGCGATGACCTCTTGCTTCTTCTCCCGCGCGAGCGGCACTCGATCCTCCAACACGAACGATGGCGTGACTGATTCTTTCCTGTCTTTGACCGGCGGAGAATAGCAGGAGCGCCTCGAACGTACAAACGCGCCGGCGGCAATCCAGGCCGCTACGGCAGCCTGGCGCCGGGTGCCCACGCCCGCGCGGTGGCTGCTCCCCGCTCGAGGATCACGAACTGGTTGGCGTCGACCGTGGCCCACGGACCAACCTCGCCGTCAGGCCAGATCACCCGGACATCGGCCTTCAAGGCGGGTCCCAGCCCAACATGGGTCCAGCCCAGCTGACCACCGACGTGGCCGCCTCCGACCGTCAGCTCACGACGCGCAGTCAGATCGCCCACGCGGGTCTCGAGCACGGCTCCGATCGCGTCACGGTTTGGTCCCGGCTGGCGGAGCCGGATGCCCAGCCAGCCACCCATGGCTCCCGGAGCAGGCGATGCGCCGTCACCGACGCTTCGCCACAGCCGTACGGGTGCATCGAGACCGACCTCGACCAGGTCCAGGAGACCGTCAAGGTTGAGATCCGCGAGCGCCGCGCCACGACCGCGGTCGAAGTTGAGGATGCCGGCCTCCACCGCTCCTGGGACGAAGGTGCCGTCGGGCTGGCCCAGGAACAGGTCGCTCGGGTCGCGGGATGCGTAGTCGGGCATCTCGCTGACGTTGCCCTTGGACACGAAGAGGTCGATGAAGCCGTCGTTGTTGACGTCCTGGAACTCCGCGTGCCATGAGGTCGACGGGAGCGGGTCGCCACCTGCTGAGGGTCGCGTCGCCACCACGCCGCGCTTGAGCGCGATATCCCGGTAGGTCGGCTGGTCGGGCCCGGCCAGCAGGGTCTGGAGCGCGTTCGGGCCCTGGCTTGTCAGGTACACGTCCGGGAGGCCGTCACCGGTGATGTCGTAGCTCCCGATCCCCATGCCCCACAGCTGGAGCAGGACCCAGCCGTCATCCGCCGTGTAGCCCCTCGGCGCCTCGCCTGGGACGATCCGCCACAGTTGCTCGCCGCCGGTCGCCGGGTCGTAGTAATGGCGGTCGTTGCTGACCCGCAGGTCGCGGCGACCCGACCCGTCCCAGTCGCTGAACAGCATCGACAGGGCACAGTAGCCGGGCGCGAGCGGCGTCGCCGCGGCGTAGCCCGTGCCCGCCACATCCGGGCGGACAAGCTCGTTGTCGGGACAGGTGTAGGTCGCGTTGCCCAACGCGTCCACGCCGACATAGTTGCCGACGGCGAGCGTGGGCAGCGTCGCCGCCCCCTCCCAGGTGGCGCTAAGCGCAGTGGCCCAGGCCGGAGACACGCTGAAGGACCAGTGCTCATTGGCGACCTCGAACCGGCAGTCACCCTGACCCTGCAGCAGCTCCACCCCGTCCAGCCGCAGCGTGGCAAGGTCGACGCGCCCGTCGCCGTCGATGTCCAGCGGGTAGGCGCCCATCACGTCCCGTGAGCTGACCGCCTCACCTTCGACCGGGGAGAATGACAGGCTCCCCCCGATCGCGCTCCGGTTCCGGTAGAGAGCCGCGGGGTTGGCGCCACCGGCGACGAACAGGTCGGGCAGGCCGTTGTCGTCGCAGTCGAGGACCGCGACCCCACCACCGATCGTGTCGATGTCGCTGCTGGCATAGGTGTGGTTCAACCCGGCCGTGGCCGTCTCCTCCACGAACGATGGAGGATCCAGGGCGACCGTCGGCGTGGCCGTCGTCCCCAGGGGCAGGAATGCGGCCGCCGAGGCGCCCACGACCAGGACGAGCCCCGCCGCACCCGCGGCGGTCAGGACCCGGCGGCGGCTCATCGATGGCTCATCGATGGCTCATCGAGGGCTCATCCCGACGGCCTCGGGATCGCCGCCTGGCGGACCGCTCACGATCGACCCGCGCCGTCGAAGTATCGGAGCGCCAGCGCCAGCGCTGCCTTGCCGCACTGGGATCCGATGACGCGGCCTGTCAGGTCGTCCGCCTCGATGTGGATCCCGCCCCACAGGCGGGACTGGCCGGCCTGGTCGGAAGCATCGAAGTAGGTGGCCCACTGGAGGTTGATGTCGGTTGTCGGCCCCCGCTCGAACTTGAGCGAATCGGCCTTGATGGTGTAGCCGCTCATGCCGCCGGGGAAGTACTCGCTTCCCGTGAACCCGGCCAGGACCTCCGCCCCCGCACGGCTGAAAGTGCTGTGACCGGAGACGTAGCCCGGGAACGAGGGCGTGACGAACGTAGGCAGCTGATACGGCACCCAGTCCACGGCCCGGATCCAGCGCACCCCCCCGGTCTCCGTCTTCGGATCGACCGGGTTGCCGGCCCACGCCCGGATCGCGATCTCACCCTCGTGACCCTTGAGGGACGTGTGACGCCCGCCGGTTGCCGTCGTCTGGGGCGTCACCAGCTCGACCAGGTCGGGGACGAGTGGCAGCCCTTCCGGGTCGTAGGACGGCAGCGACGGATCGCTCGACTGGCCGAGGCCACCCATGTAGCGGATCATCGAGATCGGGCGGACGGAGTCGTAGTAGCCCTTCAGGCCCCAGGCCGCGATGGCGGCGTCATGAACCGCGCCGTTGAGTGCGAAGTAGAGCTTGACGTCCCACTGCAGGCGGTCGACCGGCTCGCCGTCGCCCGCGATGCGGAGGTCGGGCGCCAGCTCGTCAGAGACCAGGTTGGCCAGGACGTTCCAGTGGCCGGGCGGCGTCTCCGAGCTCGGTCCATCCGCCCAGAACTCCGCCATGATCCGGCCGAAGTCCCCGCGCAGCACCGTGTCCGGCTCATAGGGCTGGCCGGTGACCGGGTTGAGGGCATGCCCCTGGCCGTCATTCGCGCCCAGCGAGTTGCCACCGAGGGCGCCGGGCGAGATGTCGATCATGACGCCGTCGGCCGCATCCAGCATGCTGCTGTCCCGGATCACCCCAACGGCCTGGGCCTTGTACGCCTGATCGGTGGCCGGATCACCCAGTCGCGGTGGCGGCCCGGGGTCGATCGGAGTCCCGGTTCCGGTGTCCGCCGGCAGCGCAAACGACCGCACATGGCCCCAGAAGGGGCCGATCGCCTGCTGGACGCCGTTGGTCACGGGGATCCCGTTCTGCGAGATCATGTGCTCGATCTGGAGCGGCTGCCAGCGATTCGGGTCGGTCAGGTTCGTCCCCGACCCGTCCACGACCAGCGGCGGGTTCACCGGCCTGTAGTCGGTCGCCGTGTAGTTCCCATCCTCGTTGGAGCCGTCGGCCTTGCCGTGGGCGATCACCGCCGCAGCGATCCGGTTGCCCACCGCCGCGGGCGAGTCGCCCTCGACGGTCGTCACGTCCAGCGGGTAGCACAGCGA
Organism: uncultured Chloroflexia bacterium; assembly: GCA_963788375.1. Lineage (GTDB taxonomy): Bacteria > Chloroflexota > Limnocylindria > Limnocylindrales > CSP1-4 > CAIXZV01. The sequence goes on along the minus strand of CAWBGT010000001.1, from coordinate 373,925 downwards.
GTCCATGAGGTCCGCGAACGCCGAGAGCGACTCCGCGCCGCCCGCAGACTTGATGTATCGCTCGCTGAGGACGCGGTAGGCCGCGTAGCTGATGGCTTCGTTGCGGGCCGCCTTGACGTCGTCCGCCGCCACCTTCTCGGTCACCAGGTAGCCCTTGGCCGTCGGGTCGTACGCAGCCCACGCGTCCCACATGGCGACCGAGGTGTGGAACAGGTTCCGGGAATGGACGGTGGGGGCGGGAAGCGCGCGACGGATGGCGTCCAGAAGGGCCTCGTCCCAGCGGCGTGCGACCGACCATTCGGGGTGCTGGGCGACCGCCGGGCAGGACGGCGGCGAGGCCCACGGCCGGGTTGTCACGATCCCAGCGCCGACGATCGCGATGGCCGCGACCACGATCAGGCCGCCGACGATCGCCCGCAGCCTTCGGCGGGGCCGCGCTGCCTGACCAGGTTGTTCGTCCGCCATCGGGGCCCTCTCGAGATCTCGTGGAGCGTGTGTCACGACCGGCGCGCGGGAATCGTACGCCGGGTCAGCCGGCGTCGCCGGAAGCGAACAGGCGCTCGATCACCTGCAGGTTCGCCACCGCGTCCTCGGGAGGAACCGGGGCCGGCCCACCAGCAAGGACGGCCGCACCGAACTGCTCCACCTCCACCCCGTACGGGTCGGCCGTCTCGAACGTGAACACCTCGGCACTGGGTGCGACGGGCGGATCGCCGCCGGCGACGACCGAGACACGGGTCGGCCGGTCGGGTGGGATGTTGAACGGGATCTCGATCGCGATCCGGCCCCGGTCGCCGTAGATGTCCACCCGCTGATGGGGCTCGACGCGGGTGCTGCAGCCGAAGGTGGCCATGTCCCGCCCGAACCTGAGCGTGCCGCTCGTGAGCACGTCCACCCCGCTCGCGGGGTCGCGGACGACAGACGCGCTGACCTGGTCCGGCTCCCGGCCGAACAGCATCCGGGATAGGTTGACGCAGTAGCAGCCGATGTCGAACAGGGCGCCGCCGCCGGCCTCCCGGATGTTGCGGATGTTGGCCGGGTCGTCGTTGAAGAACGAGAACCAGCTGTCGACGGCGCGCAGCCGTCCGATCCGACCGGAGGCCACGAGCTCGCGGACGGCGACCCACGAGGGGTGAAGGCGGTACATGAACGCCTCCATCAACAGGACCCCGGCCTCCCGGCTGGCGTCGATCATCGTCTGGGCATCGTCGGCCGTCATGGCCAGCGGCTTCTCGCACAGGACGTGCTTGCCGGCGCGGGCGGCCTCGATCGTCCAGCGGGCGTGGAGGTGGTTGGGCAGCGGGATGTAGACGGCGTCGATGTCGGGATCAGCGAGGAGCTCCGGATAGGAACCGTAGGCCCGCGGGATGTCCAGATCGGCTGCGACCGAGGCTGCACGACCCGGCTCGCGGGACGCGATCCCCAGGACCTCCGCGTTGGCGGCCGTGCGCATACCCGGGATCACCTTCTGGACCCCGATGCTCGCCGTCGACAGGATCCCCCACCGGATGCGATCGCCATCGCTCATCGCCGGGGGCCTCGTCCGGTCCCGAGAGCCCTCATGCTCGCGGTCCTGCGGTCGACGTTCGGCATCTGCGGCCTCCTCCAGACTTGACACGCGAGCGCGCTTGTACGAGTCTGACACAGATTTAGACGAAAGGAACACAAACCTTTGCTGATCGACGGCTCGGACATCGGGCAGCGCAGCGAGACCGTGCGCCGGGCGAACCTCAGCGCGATCGTGCGAGGCCTGCACGAGCGGGGCCCGTTGTCGCGCTCCGACCTGGTCGCGGCAACAGGTCTCACGCGTAGCGCGATTCGAGGCCTGGTCGGCGACCTTGCTGCCGCAGGCCTCGTTGCCGAGGAGCCCGCGCTCCGGCTCGGGACCCCCGGCCGACCGTCTCCGGTCGTGCGCCTGCGGCCCGACAGCGCTGTCGTTCTGGCCCTCGAGATCGCCGTGGACTCGACCGCCGCGGCCGTCGTCGGGCTTGGGGGCGACGTGCTCGACCAGGTTCGCGTCGATCGCCCACGCGGCCACTCGTCCGTGGACGACATCGTCGCCGACCTGGGCGACCTCGCGGAAGGCCTGCGATCGGGTGGCGCCATCGACAATCTCATCGGCATCGGCGTCGCCGTCGTCGGTGTGGTCCGGCGTGACGACGGCGTCGTGGAGATGGCGCCGAACCTTGGCTGGACGGATGTGCCGCTCGGTGCAAGCCTGGCGCAGCGGCTGGCGGTCGCCGTCCCCGTCGAGGTAGGGAACGAGGCGGACCTCGGGGTCCTCGCCGAACACCGCCGCGGCGCCGCCGTGGGGGTCGACGACGTGCTCTTCCTGTCAGGGGAGGTCGGTGTCGGCGGCGGGATCGTCGTTGACGGGCGGCCGCTCAACGGGGCGGCGGGCTATGGCGGCGAGATTGGCCACATCCCGCTCAACCCCGGCGGCTCACCGTGCCGGTGCGGTTCCATCGGCTGCTGGGAGACCGAGGTTGGCGAGGGCACCCTGCTGGCTCTCGCCGGTCGTTCGCCCGATGCCGGCCGCGCGGGCGTTGACGCGGTCCTGCGCGACGCCGCCGCAGGCTCGCCCATCGCCCTCGCTTCTCTCGATCACGTGGGTCGCTGGCTCGGCATCGGCCTCGCCGCACTCGTCAACATCCTCAACCCGCGCCTGGTCGTCCTCGGGGGCCAGTTCGCGCGTCTCCACCCCCACCTGCGGGCCCCGCTCGAGCTCGAGCTGGAGCTCCGGGCGCTCCCGGCGTCCCGGGCGCTCGTGCGGATTGTCCCCGCGGCCCTGGGCGTGGACGCCCCACTGCTCGGCGCCGCCGAGCTCGCATTCGAACCGCTCCTGCTCGATCCCGCTGCATGGATCGGGCGCCAGGAGGACCAGCTCCAGCTTGCATCCGCATGAGGCTCGGATGGCCCGATGCCTGACCTCACCCTGAATGACCCGGACCCCGGGACCATCACCTGAAAGGGGCTTGCCAATCGAGTAGCCTGACGCAGGAGTCGGAAGGATCGCATCGACCGCCGGTCGATGTGTGCAGGAGGAGACAAACGCATGAAGATTCGCAAGGTCGCGGCCCTGTTGGGCGCGACGGCCCTCTTCGTAAGCGCCTGTGGCAGCAGCGCCGCGACGTCGGCGCCGGCCGAGAGCATGGCGCCGAGCGCCGCGGCGGTCGATTGCACCGTCGGCGTTTCCTGGAACAACTTCCAGCAGCCGCGCTGGGCCGCGCACGACCAGCCGAACATCAAGGCGACCGTCGAGGCCGCCGGTGGCACGTACATCGACGCCGACGCGAACCTGAGCAACGAGCAGCAGCTGACCGATGTCGACACCCTCATCTCGAAGGGCGCCAAGGTCCTGATCCTGCTCGCCCAGGACAACAAGGCGATCCTGCCGGCCCTCCAGAAGGCGAAGGACGCGGGCATCCCCGTCATCGCGTATGACCGTCTGATCGAGGATCCGGGCATCCTGTACATCACGTTCGACAACGTCCTCGTCGGCAAGGCCGAGGCCGAGGCGGTCCTGGCCAAGGTCCCCGAGGGCAACTACGTCCTGATCAAGGGCGACCCGGGCGACCCGAACGCGTCCACGTTCCTGCCGCAGGGCTGGGATGAGGCCGGCCTCAAGGCCGCCGTCGACGCCGGGAAGATCACGATCCTCAATGGGCCTGACGGGACGTTCACGGACGCCTGGAAGACCGAGAAGGCCCAACAGAACATGGAAGCGATCATCGACAAGGCCAACGCCGACGGCAACAAGATCGACGCGATCCTCGCCGAGAACGACAGCACGGCGCTGGGTGTTGTGGCCGCCCTCACGGCCAAGAACTACGGCTTCCCGCCCCTGAGCGGCCAGGACGGCGACCCCGCCAACCTGAACAACGTCGCCCTGGGCAAGCAGTACGTCGATGTCTTCAAGAACGCCAACGAGCTGGGCAAGGCGGCCGGTGCTGCCGCGCTCGAGCTGTGCAAGGGCATGGACATGGCCAGCCTCACGCTGCCGGCCGGCCTGCTTGATCCGACCGTCGCGCCGGTGCCCGGCCTGACGGCCCAGCCGTTCACGACGCCGGACGGGACCTCGGTGGCCTCGTTCATCCTCCAGCCGACCCCGCTCACCGCCGAGAACCTGCAGGTGGCGATCGACGCCGGCCAGATCACCAAGGAGGACCTGTGCAAGGGCGTCGACGCCGCAACGGCGCCGGCGGCCTGCAAGTAGCCAACGTCCAAAGCTGAGTACACGTGCGACCTGCGCGCCCCACGGGCGCGCAGGTCGCTTTGCATCCGGGACGGGAGATTCGACGGTGGGAGGGTTGACGTGAGCAACGCGGCCGGCGTCGCACCAGGACAGGCACAGGCGCCCAAGCGGACCTCGGCCCGCGGCCTGCTGGCGGCAACGGAGATCGACCTCCGCCTGTTCGGGATGCTGGTCGCCCTTGGGGTGATCCTGTTCACGTTCAACGTCCTGAGTGGGGGCAAGTTCTTCGCGCCGACCAACATGGTCACCCTGGCCGTGCAGGCCACGGGCATCGCCATCATCGCCACCGGGATGGTCCTGGTGATCGTGTCGCGGAACATCGACCTGTCGGTCGGTTCGCTCGTTGGCATCATCGCGATGACCTACGCCCTACTGATGACCAACTGGATGCCAAACCTCCTCGGGATGGGGGCAGACTTCCCGTTCCGGTGGGCGATCGCCCTCGCCATCGGCGTCGCGCTGGGCGCGAGCGTCGGGGCACTCCAGGGCTTCATCATCGCCTACGTCGGCGTGCCCTCGTTCATCGTGACGCTGGGCGGGCTGCTCTCCATCCGGGGCGTGGTCTGGTACCTCTCGAGCGGCGCCGCCGTCTCGGGCCTGGATGGCAGCTTCCAGCTCATCGGCGGTGGCGCCCAGGGATCCCTCGGCGGCACCCTGACTTGGGTTCTCGGGGTCGTCGGCTGCATCGCGATCGTCGCGCTCCTCGTCAACAGCCGGCGGCAGCGCCGGCGGTTCGACTTCCCGGTCCGGCCGATGTGGGCCGAAGTCCTGCTCGCCGTCCTCGGCTGCGCGGGCGTCCTCGCCCTGGCGGCGTTCGCCAACGCGAACTACTGGCCACAGGGGCTGGCCAACCGGATCGCGGGCGAGCAGAACTGGGGGGCCGCACCGGCTGGCGGGTGGAGCATCTCGACCGGGTTCCCGTTCCCCGTCCTGCTCCTCATCGGCGTCACCCTGGTCATGACCTTCATGGCCACCCGACGACGATTCGGGCGGTATGTCTATGCCTACGGCGGCAACCCCGATGCGGCGGAGCTGGCGGGCATCAACACGCGGATGACGATCCTCAAGACCTTCGTCGTGATGGGCGTGCTGTGCGCCCTCGCCGCGGCCCTCGCCTCGGCGCGGCTCAACGGCGCGACGCTCGACGTTGGCACGAGCTACGAGCTCTATGTCATCGCGGCCGCCGTCGTGGGCGGTACATCCTTCGCGGGCGGCATCGGAACGATCGCGGGCGCGGTACTGGGGGCGTTCGTGATGCAGTCGCTTGCCTACGGGCTGAGCTTCATGGGCGTCAACTCGCCCGGCCAGAACGTCGTCGCCGGCATCGTGCTTATCGTCGCCGTCGGCTTCGACACCTACACCCGCCGGCACGGCTCCTGAGCGGCAGGGAGGATCGACTCATGACAGTCGCACAGCGCACGCCGCTCGTCGAGATGCGCAACATCAACGTGGCCTTCGGCGGTGTCCACGCCGTCGAGGGGGTCACCATCGATCTCCATGCCGGCGAGGTCCTCGGGCTGGTGGGTGGCAACGGCGCCGGGAAGTCCACCCTGATGCGGGTGCTATCGGGCGCCCATCCGGCGGACAGCGGTCAGGTCCTCGTCGACGGGAAGCCGGTGGCCATCCGGAACCCGCGCGACGCCAAGCACCACAACATCGAGACGATCTATCAGAACCTCGCCCTCGCCGACAACATCGACGCGCCCGGAAACCTGTTCCTGGGCCGCGAGCTGACCAGCCGCCTGGGCTCGATCGACGACTCCGCGATGGAGTCCGAGACGCGCAAGGTGATGGGCCGCCTGAACCCCAACTTCACCCGCTTCAAGATGCCGGTCAAGTCACTCTCCGGCGGCCAGCGGCAGGCTGTCGCGATCGCGCGCGCCGTCTACTTCAATGCCCGGATCCTGATCATGGACGAGCCGACAGCCGCCCTTGGCCCGGCGGAGACGGCCCAGGTCCGCAACCTGATCCGCCAGCTCAAGGACGAGGGCATCGGCATCTTCCTGATCAGCCACGACATCCACGACGTGTTCGACCTCTCCGACCGGATCAGCGTCATGTACCACGGCCAGATCGTGGGCACCGTCGAGAAGGCCTCCGTCACGCCTGACGATGTGCTCGGGATGATCATCCTGGGCAAGCAGGCCGACGAGGTCACCGAAGGCGAGAAGGCTGCCATCGAGCTGCGCGGCTAGCGGGCCCCGGCGGGCGGCGCTGGTCGGGTCGGCCTCCGCGGTCAGTCGATCAGGCCGGCCAGGCGGGGGAATGACGGAGCCAGCGCCGGGTACAGCTCCCGGTAGGACGCATGCGCCTCCGCGTACCGGCCTACGTCGGGGCCAGGGCTCGCGACCGGCGTGACCTCGATCAGCGCGTCGGCGACGTCCTCCACCGTTCGATACCATCCCGCCCCGACGGCGGCCAGGAGCGACGCGCCGTAGGCCGCGCCCTCCGTCGTTGACACGGTCGCGATCTCGGCGTCCAGGACGTCCGCCAGGATCTGCCGCCACAGCGGGCTCGCCGTTCCGCCTCCGGAGGCGCGGATCTGCGCTGGCGCGGGCATCCCCGCGCCGGTCATCAGGTCCAGGCCGTCACGCAGCCCGAAGGCCACGCCCTCCAGGACGGCCCGCGTCAGGTGGCGCCGATCGTGCGCAAGGGTGAGCCCGACGAACGCCCCGCGAGCCATGGGATCCGGGTGCGGGCAGCGCTCGCCGGACAGGTAGGGCAGGAACAGGACGCCGCCGCTCCCGGCCGGCACGTCCGCCGCCGCCGCCGCCAGGTCCCCGAACGCCTCGCCGGGTGCGACCGTGTCGCGGAACCAGCGCAGGCTTCCGGCCGCCGAGAGCATGACCGACATCAGGTGCCAGCGGTCCGGCACCGCGTGGCAGAAGGCATGAACGACACCGGCCGGTTCGAACAGCGGCGCGTCGGTTGTCGCGAACACCACCCCGGACGTGCCCAGCGAGAGGGCCATGCGGCCGGGCACCACGGCGCCGACGCCAACCGCGTTCGCTGCCTGGTCCCCTCCTCCGGCCACGACGGGGGTGCCGGCGCGCAGCCCGGTCGCGGCCGCGGCCGCGGCGGTGACGACACCGGTCACCTGTGGGCCCTCGAAGGTCGGCGGGAGCCAGGCTCGCGGGATCTCGAGCGCTTCCAGCATGACGTCGGACCAGTCGCGAGCCGCCAGGTCGAACAGCAGCGTGCCCGCCCCGTCGGCCTTGTCGATCGCATGCTCGCCGGTCAGCCGCAGGCGCACGAAGTCCTTTGGCAGGAGGACGTGGGCAACCCGTGACCAGGCCTCGGGCTCGTGGTCGCGGACCCAGACCAGCTTGGGCGCCGTGAACCCGGTCAGGGCGTCGTTGCCCGTGACCCGGATCAGCCGCTCCGGGCCGACGGCCCGCCGGATCAGGTCGCACTCGGGTCCGGTCCTCTGGTCGTTCCAGAGGATGGCGGGCCGGATCACCTGGTCCGCCGGATCCAGCAGCACGAGGCCGTGCATCTGGCCCGTGAGGCCCACGGCCGCGATCGAGGCGGGATCGGACGAGGTCGTCTCCAGCACCTCGCGGATCGCGGCGGAGGCCCCGGTCCACCAGGATTCCGGGTCCTGCTCGCTCCACAGCGGCTGCGGTTGCTCGAACGGGTACTCCCGGGACGCGATGCCGAGGATCGCTCCCTGCTCGTCGACGAGGACCGCCTTGGTCGCCGTCGTCGAGACGTCGATCCCGAGGACGGCTCCCCGCCCTGCCATCAGCCGACTCGCCAGACGTGCCGGTTGACGACGTTCTCGTACAGCTCCTGGTGGCCGGACACCGGTGCCGGGTCGATCTCGCCGCCAGCCACGCGCGCCTCGAGATCCGCGAGGCTGAGCTCGCCCGACATGATCGCCTTGCCCAGCTCGCCGGACCAGCCGGCATAGCGCTGCTCGACCATCTCGGCGAGCCCGCCGTCCTCGATCATCGCAGCCGCCACGAGCAGTGCCTTCGAGAGCGTGTCGATGCCGCCGATGTGGGCGTAGAACAGGTCGTTCCGGTCGGTGGACTGCCGGCGCAGCTTGGCGTCGAAGTTGAAGCCACCGGTCGTGAACCCGCCGCCCTTGAGGATCTCGTAGAGCGGCATCACCAGGTCATCGACGGAGTTCGGGAACTGGTCCGTGTCCCAGCCGTTCTGGGGATCGCCGCGGTTGGCGTCGATCGAACCGAACATGCCGTTGGCCATGGCGTAGGCCACCTCGTGGTGGAAGCTGTGGCCGGCCAGCGTCGCGTGGTTCGCCTCGATGTTGGCCTGGAACTCGCCCTCGAGGCCGTGGCGGACGAGGAAGCCGTGCACGGTCGCGGTGTCGTAGTCGTACTGGTGCTTCGTGGGCTCCTGGGGCTTGGGCTCGATGAGCAGCGAGCCCTGGAAGCCGATCTTCGCCTTGTGCTCCGCGACCAGGTGCAGGAACCGGGCCAGCTGGTCACCCTCGCGCCGCAGGTCGGTGTTGAGCAGGGTGTCATAGCCCTCGCGGCCGCCCCACAGGACGTAGTTGGTGCCGCCGAGGCGCTGGGTGACCTCGAGCATGTGCTTGACCTGCGCCGCAGCGTAGGCGAAGACCTCGGGGTCCGGGTTGGTGCTGGCTCCCGCCTGGTAGCGCGGGTGGGTGAACAGGTTCGCGGTGCCCCACAGGAGCTGCACCCCCGTCCGCTCCTGGTAGCCCGCCGCATCATCCGCGAGCGCGTCGAGGTTTGCGCTGAACTCCGCGAAGGACGCCCCATCGGGGGCGACGTCGCGATCATGGAAGCAGTAGTACGGGACCCCGAGCTTGGCCAGGAACTCGAAGGCGGCTGCCATCTTCATCCGGGCGGCGGCCATGGGGTCGAGCGACGGGTCCAGCCACGGCCGGTCCAGCGTTCCTGCGCCGAACATGTCCGTGCCCGGCCAGGCGAACGAGTGCCACAGGCACACGCCCACCCTGAGGTGCTCCTCCATCCGCTTGCCGAGCACGAGGCGGTCCGGCTGGTAGACCTTGAAGGCCAGCGGATCGGTGGACTCCGCGCCACCGTACGGCACCCTGCCGGGCACCTCCGTGAAGAAGTCCTCGCTCACGCCCCGATCCTCCTGTGGTCCGGCGGTTGCCCGTCTGCCGCCGCCGACGGTCCCTCAACAGGGTTTGTCAGACTGTAACACATACTCGCACCACTTCCAGCCCCCTCCGAGGGATCAAGGGGCGCGATCAGGATCACATCGTGCCGGTGAAGGCCACCCTGACCCACGGCGCAGCCGGCGTGCCGGCCAGCCGGACGGATCCCGCCTCGATGACCGCCTCGTCGGGCGAGCCGGCATGTACCGGTCCGACCTCGACGGTGTACCTGCCATCCGGCGGCAGCGCGACCGGCAGCGGGAACCGGAGCAGCGTGCCGGGACCGGAGGCCGGCTCCACGGCCTGCCCGACCACGCAGTGGGCCCGACCCAGGAGATGCGCTGCGAGCGCCAGGTCGCCCGCGGCGATCGCGGCCCGGACCTCGGTGCTGCGCACCGGCCGCCCGTCGAGCTCGAAGGGCGGCGCGACGACGACGTCGAAGCCCAGCCTCGCTCCGAGGACGGCGAGAGCTTCGGGCGTGCCCTCCCGACGGTATCCGAACGCCGCATCGGGCGTCATCAGGAACCCGGCCACCGGCGCCCGGTCCGCGATCATCGCGACGAACGTGTCGTAGGTCGTCTCGCGCAGGCGCTTGTCGAAGTGGACGACCACCGTCGTGTCAACGCCCGCTCCGGCGAGGCGTTCGAGTCGCTCGTCCGGGTCGCACAGGAGCGGCGGCGCCGAGCCGGTGAGAATCTCGTCGGGGTGGTGATCGAAGGTGATCACGACGGGCCGCGCGGTCCGACGCCGGGCCTGGGCGACGAGGTGCTCCAGCAGGTAGGCGTGCCCGAGGTGCAGCCCGTCGAACACGCCGATGACGACGAAGACGGCCTTCGTCGATCGCGGCAGGTGGTCTAGCCCCCTGGCGACGTGCATGGTCAGGGCGTCCCGGACTCGCCTGGCGGAGGGGTGACGGTGTCCGCGGCCGGCGCCGGCGCCTCGCGGCGGACGGGGCGACCCGACTCGGCCGGGCGCTCCGCGAGGACCTTGTGCGGATGCAGCGCGCCGGTGACAGCCCGGCAGACCGCAGCGATCTTCCCATCGGGACCAACGGCCAGCACGAGCGGGGCGTCGCGCACGTCCAGCGGCCGCTTGGGTGCCGTGATGAGGCCCTCGCCGAGCCGCCGGACCTCGTCCGACGTGATCGTTGCGTGTGGAAGGTATTCGAGGCCGGCGTCGATCGGGCGCAGGACGCGTTCGATTCCGGCCGGGCCGTCGGCAGCGTGCTCGCGCAGTGCCTCGAACGAGATGGAATCCTCAAGGCGAAAACTCCCCGACGCGGTTCGCACCAGCGCGCCCAGGTACGCCCCGCTCTCGAGACGCGCCCCAAGGTCCCTCGCCAGGGCCCGGATGTAGGTTCCGGCCGAGCACTCGACGTCGACCACGGCCATCGGTCGCACGGGATCGGAATCGTCCCACTCGAGCATCCGGGCCTCGTGGATGACGACATCCCTCGGTGAGAGCTCGACGGTCTCGCCTCGGCGCGCCATCTGGTACGCCCGGCGGCCCTCGATCTGCACGGCGCTGTAGACGGGAGGGACCTGTCGCAGCGGCCCGGTGAACGCCTCGAGACCGGCCTCGACCTGCTCCCGGGTCAGGGGCGGGCCGTCGATCGGCGTGCGCTCGCCGTCGATGTCGTCCGTGGTGGAGGTGGCCCCGAAGCAGATCGTGGCCCGGTACCGCTTGCGACCGCTCAGGTGGTACTCGACCAGCCGCGTGGCCCGACCCAGGAACACGGGCAGCACGCCCGCGGCGAACGGATCCAGCGTGCCGCCGTGGCCCACTCGCCGAGTCGAGGACAGCCGGCGGACCAGGCCGACGACGTCGTGCGAGGTGGGACCGGACGGCTTGGAAACGATCAGGACACCGTCCAGGCCTCCACGCCGGTCGCGCGGGCTCACCGGCTCACCGCGCCGGCGAGGCGCTCGGCGACGTCGCGCACGGCGATGATTGCGTCGGCCAGCGGCAGCTGCACGGTGGCACCCGCGGCGCGCGCGTGCCCGCCCCCTCCGAAGTGGCCCGTGAGGACGGTTGCATCCACGCCCCCGGGCCTGGTCCGGACGGACAGGCGCGTGGTGCCGTCATCCTGCTCCTTGAGCAGCATCGAGACCTCCGCCGACTCGGACTGGGCGAGGAGATCGATGATGCCCTCCGAGTGGGCCGGGATGGAGCCCGTCCCGATCAGGTCCGCGCGTCGCAGCGTGGACCAGATGACCAGGTGGTCGGGCGAGGTCTCGAGACGGTCCAGGACGCGTCCGAAGAGGTGGAGCTGGGTGTCCGGCTTGGTCCGGTACAGGCGGCGGGAGATGTCCGACAAGGGCGCGCCGGCCGCCACCAGGGCGGCCGAGACGACGAGCGTCCGGGGCGTGGCGTTGGGGTGGGCGAATGTCGCCGTGTCCATGACGATGCCGGCCATCAGCGCATCCGCCAGGGCGCGGTCCGCGAGGTCCAGCGGCAGACCCAGGCGTACGGCCAGCAGCGCGACCATCTCGCAGGTCGCGGCCGCGCCGGGATCGATCCAGTCCGCGTCGCCTCCCCCGTCGTTCGAGGCATGGTGGTCCACGATCACGCGCGGCAGGCTGTCAAACAGCGTCGCGTTGCGGACGGCGACAGCGCCGACGCGATCGACCGTCGCGCAGTCGGCGAGCACCAGGAGGTCGTAGGCCACGTCCGGGTCGGGGTCAGTCCGGAAGCGGTCCAGCCCGGGCAGGAAGGCGTACAGCGGCGGGATCGGATCCGTGCACACGGCCGTCGCCCGGCCTCCGAGCGCTTCCACCAGGAGGCAGATCCCGAGCACGGCCCCGACCGTGTCGGCGTCTGGGCCCTCGTGGCTCACGGCCAGGACGTGACGGGCGGATCGCAGCCGGGCGAGCACGGATTCGGGTACGGCGTCCCGAGCAAGGGCGCCGAGATCGACCGCGTCGCTCATCCCTTGCCAGGTCCCTTCTGGTGGCGTGGTCGCTTGCTCGGGCCAGGGCCGCGCGGCGTCCTGGGACCGTCGGCGCGCCGTGTCCGATGGCCGTCGACGCCGCGACGGCTCGAGGGGCGGCGACCGGCGGGCGTGGCGGGAATGGCCATCGCGTCGGGGCCGTCCTTGGCACTGGCAGCGTCGGGCTCGTCGGCGTCGCCCTCGTGCGGCAGCCGCTTGACCGGCGTGGGCAGGGATTCGTTGAACGGCGTGACCTCCTGCGGGTCCACGCCCGACTCCAGCTCGGTGAGCAGGTGGAGCACGCGAGTGCCACGCTCCGCGGAGTCGTCCAGGTGGACATGGAGCGCCGGGATGCGCTTGATCCGCAGGCGCTTGCCCAGCTCGTGGCGCACGAAGCCCATCGATGCCTGTAGCGCGCGAACGGTCTCGGTCCGGTCCGACCTGCCGCCGATCACGCTGACCCAGACCTTGGCGTGCCTGAGGTCCGGCGAGGTCTCCACGTCCGTGATGGTCGTGAAGCCGATCCGCGGGTCGGCCAGCTCCTTGGCGAGAAGCGTGCCGATCTCCTGGCGCAGGAGCTCGTCGACTCGGTCGGTTCTCTGGCTCATCTGACAGTCCGCACCCTCAGCAGCGGGCGCCGGCCCGGCCCGGGTGGACCGGAGCGACCGTGGGCGACGCCATCGTGCCGAGGCCTCAGCCGGTGACCCGGCTGCGCGTCTGGCTGGTGAAGCACTCGATGATGTCGCCCTCGACCAGGTCGTTGTACCCGGCCAGGCCGATGCCGCACTCGAAGTTCGCGGCAACCTCCCGGACGTCGTCCCGGAAGCGGCGCAGCGAGTCCATCTTGTCCGTCGCGACGATCCTGCCGCCGCGCCAGACCCGTGCGCCGCCGGAGCGCACGATCCGCCCGTCGGTGACGTAGCAGCCGGCGATGACAGTGCTCTTGCCGACCTTGAAGATCTGGCGGACTTCCGCGCGACCCTCGATCACCTCCACGATCTCAGGCTCGAGCATGCCCTTGAGGGCGGCGTCGATGTCGTCCGTGAGCTTGTAGATGATGTCGTAGAGCCGGACGTCCACGCCCTCGACCTCGGCCGCCCGGCGCGCCGTGTCCGTGATGCCCGTGGAGAAGCCGACCACGATTGCGTTGGATGCCGTAGCGAGCATGATGTCGTTGTCGGTGATGTCGCCAGCGGCCTCGAGCAGGACGTTGATCTTCACCTCGTCCGAGTTGAGCTGCTCGAGCGCCTGGGTGATCGCGCCGAGCGAGCCCGAGACATCGGTCTTGAGGATGATCCGCAGCTCCTTGGCCTGGCCGGCCTGGATCTGCTTGTAGAGGTCCTCCAGCGTGGCCCGACCCGAGCCTGCACCGGCCTGGGCGGCGGCTGCGTTCTTGCGCGCCTCCACCTGGTTGCGGGCGGTCATGACATCGGGCACCACGCGCAGGACGTCGCCGGCCTCCGGGACCTCGGACAGGCCGAGGATGACGGCGGCCGTCGCGGGCCCCGCCTTGGTGATCCGCTTGCCGACGGAGTTCTCGAGGGCCTTGATCTTGCCGAAGGTGTTGCCGGTGACCACGACGTTGCCAACCCGGAGCGTGCCGGTCTGGACGATGATGGTCGCGACCGCGCCGCGGCCCTTGTCGAGGCGGGCCTCGATGACGGTCCCCACGGCGTCGCGCTTGGGGTTCGCCCGCAACTCCTGGAGGTCCGCGACCAGCAGGATGATCTCCAGCAGCTCCTCGATGCCGACGCGAGTCTTGGCCGACACGGGCACGAGAGGGGTGTCGCCGCCGTAGTCCTCGACCACGACGCCGGCCTCCGCCAGCTCTGTCTTGACCCGGTCCGTGTTGGCATCGGGCTTGTCGATCTTGTTCATCGCGATGACCAGCGGAACCTTGGCCGCCTTCGCGTGGCTGATGGCTTCCAGCGTCTGGGGCATCACGCCGTCATCCGCCGCCACGACGATCACGGCGATATCCGTGACCCGGGCGCCGCGGGCACGCATCGAGGTGAACGCCTCATGGCCCGGGGTGTCCAGGAAGACCAGCCGCTTGCCGTCCTTGGTGGTGACCTCGGACGCGCCGATGTGCTGGGTGATGCCACCGCGCTCCCCGGCCGCGACCGTGGTGGACCGGATGGCGTCCAGGAGGCTCGTCTTGCCATGGTCGACATGACCCATGACCGTGACGATCGGTGCCCGCGGGACGAGGTCCGCGTCGTCCTCGGCGTCCTCTTCCCAGAGCTGCTCCTTGGCAGCCTCCGCCGGGACGCCGGCACCCTCGGCCTCCTCGTCGTCCGTAGCGGCCGTGGCCTCGGCCACCTCGTAGCCGAGCTCCTCGGCGACCAGGGACGCGGTGTCGCGGTCGATGAGCTGGTTGATGGTCGCGAAGATGCCGCTCTTGATCAGCTCGCGGATGATGTCCGCCGGGCTGACCGTCAACAGCTCCGCCAGGTCCTTGACGGTGATCGTCGCGGGCAGCTCGATCGGGCCGCGCTCACTCGGATCGACGACAGCGACGCCGCCCGGCGCGAATGCGCCCGCGCGACGCGGGGGCTTGCGAGGGCCGCGACGGCCGCGCGTGCCGCTCCTACTCCTGGCCATGGGCTCCTCCTTCGTTGGTGTCGGGATCAGGTTCGGGGCCCGGCGCCGATGGTCCGGCGGCGAGCGCGGTGACGAGGTCGGCGGGCAGGGCCACCTTGAGGGCATGTTCGATCGCGCGCTTGCGGCGCGCCGTGTCCCAGCAGGTCTCGTCGCGGCACAGGTAGGCGCCCCGGCCGGCCATGCGTCCCGTCGGGTCGAGGTGGACGCGGCCGTCTGTTGAGCGCACGACGCGGACCAGGTCGCCCTTGGGCCGCGGCGTGCGGCAGGCAACGCAGCTCCGTTCCGGGAGCCGTCGCGGCGGGGTGGGCCGGGGTCGCCCGGCGGCCGCCGGGCCTACGACGACACCTCCTCGGAGGGCTTCTTGCGGCTCCTCTTGGGGGCCTTGGGAGTCTCGGCAGGCGGCTCGGCGGGCTCCACCTTGGCCCTGGGAGTCGCCTCAGCGCCCGCCGAGGCGTCAGACGACTCGGCGAGGGCATCCAACGGTGTCTCGACCACAGGCGCCGCCTCGGGCGCAGACGCGGGCTCGGGATCGGGCGTCACCTCGGCTGCCACCTCGGGCGCCGGCGCTGGCTCCTCCGCTGTCGCCACCTCGGCAACGGCGACGGGGTTCGGCTCCGGCTCGGACTGGGCGGCCTGCGCGGCCGCCGCCTCGGCCACCGAGACGTCGCTCCCGATGTCGATCCGCCAGCCCGTCAGCCGCGCCGCCAGGCGGGCGTTCTGGCCCTCGCGGCCGATCGCCAGCGAGAGCATCCGCTCCGGGACGATGACGTTCGCGATGCGGTGCTCCTCGTCGATCTCGACGCCCAGCACCTGGGCCGGCGACAGCGCGTTGGCGACGAACACGGACGCGTCCTCGCTCCACGGGATCACGTCGATCTTCTCGCCTGCGAGCTCCGCAACCACGGCCTGCACTCGGGCACCGCGCTGGCCGACGGTCGCCCCGACGGGATCGAGCCCCTCCTGGCGTGACGCGACGGCCACCTTGGAGCGTGAGCCTGCCTCGCGGGCGATGGCCTTGATCTCGACGGTGCCGGCGTGGATCTCGGGGACCTCGAGCTCGAACAGGCGGCGCAGGAACCCCTTGTGGGTCCGGGACACCATCACCTGGGGCCCGCGCGCCGAGCGGCGGACCTCGAGCACGAAGGCCTTGACCGGCTGGCCGATGCGGTAGTGCTCCAGCGGGCTCTGCTCGCTGGTCTGGAGGACGGCCTCGTCGCCCTTGCCCACGTCGAGGATGATGGCGCGGGGCTCCACGCGGCTCACGGACCCGGTGATGAGCTCGCCTTCGCGGGCCGCCAGCTGGTCGAAGCGCTGGTCACGCTCCACCTCGCGCATGCGCTGGAGGATGATCTGCTTCGCCGTCTGCGCCCCGATGCGCCCGAAGTGGTCGGCGTCGAGCTGCTCGAGCTCGATCACCTCGCCGGGGGCGGACTCGGGGTTCGTCTGCCGGGCTTCCTCGACGGTCACCTCGACCATCGGGTCCTCGATCTCGTCGACGACATAGCGGCCGCGGAAGACGCGAATCTCGCCGGTCGCTGGCTCGATCTTGACGAAGATGTCCTCTTCGCCGGCCACGCGCCGGTAGGCAGCCTGGATCCCCTCCTCGACCGCGCGGATCAGCGCTTCCTGGGGGACCTGCTTCTCGGCGTTGAGCTGGAGCAGCGCACCGACGAAGTCACGACTCATCATGCGCCTCCATGCTCAGCTTGCCGGCGACACCGCTTCGACACAAAGAAACGTGGGTGGTCACCCACGTTTGGTGGCGGCCTCGCTGTATTGGCGGCGAGTATACACCCGGCCCCGTGGACCCTCAATCGGCACGAGGTCGTCAGGTCGCCCTCCCACCGGGTTCGAGACGTCCGCCAGCCGGCGTCGGAGGGGCAGACCGCAGCCACGGCCATCCGTCCCGCGGGAGGTGCCATCCGGCCGATGCACGTCCGGCGCCAGGATCGCAGGCTGCCGACGGTGATCCACCCGTCCGGCCGCGAGACCGCCCCAGGGCCAGCCGATGCCATCCGCACCCGTGACTGGGTGTGGGGCCTCGTCGCGGTGGTCGTCGTGGGGATGCTCGTGCCCAAGATCCTGGTGTGGATGCTGCTGCGCTCGGTCCAGTGCGGCACGAGGCTGGCGTCGCACGTTTCATCTCCTGCGCACCGGGCGACGAGGAGGTCCTCGCCCTCGACAACGCGACCGTCGACCCCGCCGGGCGAGCGGCCCTACCCCTCGACCCGGGCACTCCCGTAGCGGCGCTCGACGTAGGCCTCCATCAGATCGATGAACTCGGCCACGATCCCCTCGCCTCGCAGGGTGCGGTCCAGCTTCCCGTCCATGAAGACCGGCGCCACCGGCGCCTCGAACGTGCCGGGCAGGCTGATTCCGATGTCGGCGTGCTTGGACTCGCCCGGGCCGTTGACGACGCAGCCCATGACGGCGACCTTCATGTCCTCGACCCCCGGATGCGACTCGCGCCATTCCGGCATGCGCCGCTTGATGTGGTCCGTGATGTCGCGGGCCATCTCCTGGAAGAAGGTCGAGGTCGTCCGCCCGCAGCCGGGGCAGGCCGATACCTGGGGCAGGAATGAGCGCAGGCCCATCGACTGCAGCACCTGCTGCGCGACCTCCACCTCGAGCTCGCGGCCGGCGCCGGGCTCGGGGGTGAGCGAGACCCGGATCGTGTCCCCGATCCCCTCGTTGAGCAGGATCGCGAGCCCCGCCGTGGACGCGACGATCCCCTTCATGCCTATGCCGGCCTCGGTGAGGCCCAGGTGGAGCGGGTAGTCGGAGCGGGGCGCGAGCCGTTGGTAGGTGTCCACCAGGTCCCGCACGCCAGAGACCTTGGCGGAGAGGATGATCCGGTCGTGGCGCAGGCCCGTCTCCTCGGCCAGCTCCGCGGACCGCATCGCGGACTCGATCATCGCTTCGATCATCACGTCGCGGGCGTCGAGCGGAACCTCGGCCTTCGCGTTGGCCTCCATGAGGTCGGTGAGGAGTTGCTGGTCCAGCGACCCCCAGTTGACCCCGATCCGCACGGGCTTGTCGTGCTCGACGGCCGCCCGGACGATGGTCTGGAAGTTGGCGTCGTGATACTTGCCGCCCACGTTGCCCGGGTTGATCCGGTACTTGGCGAGCGCCGCGGCCATCTCCGGGAACTCGACCAGGAGCTTGTGGCCGTTGTAGTGGAAGTCGCCGATGACCGGTACGTCCACGCCCAGACCGTCGCGCAGCTTCGCGACCATCTCAGGGACGGACGCCGCGGCCTGCTCGGTGTTCACGGTCACGCGCACGAGCTGGGAGCCGGCGTGTGCCAGCCGGGCAACCTGGAGGGCCGTGCCGTCCGGGTCGGCCGTGTCCGTGTTGGTCATCGACTGGACGACCATCGGGTGCGCGGACCCGACCAGGACGCCGCCGACGTCGACCGAGACGGTGGGCCTGCGGACGGGCCTGAGCGAGTCGGGCGAGGTCACGGAGTGCCGCCGCCCACCTGTCGCGCGATGTCGAACACGGTGATCCAGATCAGGAACGTGAACAGGGCCACAAACCCGATGGCGTAGGTCAGCTGCTCCGCGCGCAGGGAGATCTTGCGACCGTAGCGCGGGATGGCCTTGAGCAGGATGACCAGCATCCGGCCGCCGTCCAGCGGCGGGAACGGCAGGATATTGACCAGCGCGAGGTTCGCCGACAGGATCCCCGCAACGTACAGGGTCATGACCGGTCCGCTGCTGCGGAACACGTCGCCAAGCGATGTGGCGATGCCCACGGGGCCGGAGACCGGCGGCGCCGCGGTGGGATCCGCGGCCACCGAGCCCACCAGGCTCGCGAGACCATCGAGGATCAGGCCGAACCAGCGCGCCGTCTCGGCGGCGCCGATCCGGGCCGCCTCGCCCAGGGAGCGCCCGGTGTAGCCGCCGGGGAACACGGACTCGAACCCCTGCTCGCCGGCCCGAATGCCCAGGGCGCCCTTGCCTGCGTCGATCTCCGCCTGGGCGCGCAGCGTGACCGACACGTCCTTCAGGGTCCCGTCCGGGTCGAGGATGCCGACGGTTACGGTCTTGCCCGCATTGGATCGCAGCTCGTCGATGATCGACGCGCCGTTGTAGAGGCTGAAGAAGTCGTACTGCTGGCCGTCGATGCTGACGATCGCCTGGCCGCCCTCGAGCCCTGCGACGGCAGCGGGAGAGCCCGGATCGACCGCGTCGAACTTGAGGCCGATGAACGGCGTGGCCAGCCAGGCGATCGAGGTGAAGATGGCGAACGCCAGCAGCAGGTTCATGAGCACGCCCGCGACCAGGATCCCCAGCTTGACCGCGAGCCGGGCCCGTCCGAACGAGCGCGGGTCGAAGCTGTCGCCGCCGTTCTCGTCCTCGAGCTTGACGAAGCCGCCGATCGGCAGCCAGTTGAGCGTGTACTCGGTCCCGGACGGCGTCTCCGGTGTCTCCAGGATCGCCTCGTGGGCCGCCTCGTCCCCCTTCGTGGCGAGCAGGGCCTGGTCGCGCGCGACTGCATACGACGCCTTGTCCGTGGCGGACACGCCACCGCGCCCCAGGCTCCGGGCCTTGGGCGGGAAGCCCACGCCGAACTCGAGGACGCGCACGCGCGCCATCCTCGCCGTGATGAAGTGGCCCAGCTCGTGGAACAGGACGATCCCGCCCAGGACCAGGATGAACACGAGGACCGTGATGATCGTGTCGACGATGGCGCTCATGCCGCACCTCCCGCATGTCCGGCGGCGAAGGCGGCGCGGACCTCGCCGTCAAGCTCGACGAGCGCGGCCACGTCCGGAGCCTGGTCCGGGCCCTCGCCAAAGCGGCGCACGGCCGCCTCGAGGATGCGCGGGATGCCCAGGAAGTCGAGGGTGCCGTCCAGGAAGCGGGCGACGGCCACCTCGTCCGCGGCGATGAGGGCAGCCGACGCGCGGCTGCCGATCCGGCCCGCATCGCGCGCGATCCGCAGCGCCGGGAAGCGCGCCTCGTCGGGGGCGCGGAAATCCAGCCGGCCCGCACCCACCAGGTCTGGCGGGGTCGTCGGGGACGGCAGACGATCCGGGTGCGTCAGGGCGTACTGGATGGGGAGGCGCATGTCCGGGGTGCCCAGCTGGGCCTTGAGGGAGCCGTCGATGAACAGGACGGCCGAGTGGACGACGCTCTGCGGATGCACGACCACGTCGATCGCGTCGTAGGCGACATCGTACAGCCAGTGTGCCTCGATCACCTCCAGGCCCTTGTTGGCGAGCGTGGCGGAGTCGATGGTGATCTTGGCACCCATCGTCCAGGTGGGATGCCTAAGGGCACGTTCCGGCGTCACCAGCCGGAGCTCCTCGGGCGTGGCGTCCAGGAATGGCCCCCCGGACGCCGTGAGCACGAGGCGCGCGATGGCATCCGCCGGCTCACCCACCAGGCACTGCCAGATGGCGGAGTGCTCGGAGTCGATCGGACGCAGCCACGCCAGGGGGGCAGCAAGTGGGTCCGCAGCGTCGGCAGCCGCCCGGGCAGCGGCCTGCGCCCTTGCCTCCGCCATGACCAGGTGGCCGCCCGCGACCAGGGTCTCCTTGTTGGCCGTTGCCACCACCTTGCCCGCCTGGAGGGCTGCCAGCGTCGGGCGCAGCGATACCACACCGCCGGTGCCGACGATCACGAGGTCGACGTCATCCCGGGTGGCGATGTCGACGAGCGCTCCATCGCCGCGGACGCGGCCGATTCCCGCCGGGAGGTCGAGGGCCACGGTCTCGTCCGCCAGGGCGACCGCCTCGGGCCGCAGGCGCCGGGTCTGGCGCTCGAGCTCGGGGGCGTTGCGCCCCGTCGCGATGGCCACAACGCGGAACCGGTCGGGATGCATCTCGAGGACCTCGACGGCCTGGAGGCCGATGCTGCCCGTGGATCCGAGCAGCGCGACGCCCAGTCGGCGTCCGTCAGCGGACAAGCGTGACGACATAGAGCGCGACCACGGGGCCCGCGAACAGGAATGAGTCGATCCGGTCCAGGATGCCGCCGTGGCCCGGGATCAGCGTCCCGGAATCCTTGGCGCCCGCCGCCCGCTTGAGCATCGACTCCGCCAGGTCACCCGCCTGGGCGGCAAGCCCCACGAGCGGCCCGAGGACCAGCGCTCCGAGCGCCTGCTGTCCGAGGCCCGCGAGCAGCAGCATCATCACGATCGTGGCCGCCACCATGCCGCCGATCAGGCCCTCGATGGACTTGGACGGTGAGATATGGACGAGGAACTTGTGGCGGCCGATCTGGCGGCCCACGAGGTAGGCCCCGGTGTCATAGCTCCAGACGCCCAGCACGAGGAGCACGATCCAGCCACGCTCGGCGCCGACGGGCGCAAGCACGGCACCGGCGGGGATCTCCGGCCCGATCGAGGCCACGAGGAGGATGAAGCCGATCAGCCCGACGTATACGGCCCCGAAGACGGTCGCGAACCAGGCCACCAGACCGTCGCGGGGATCGATCCGCGAGAACGCCCCCACTCCCGCCAGGACGACCCCGACGCCGATGAGCAGCATGCCTGCGTCGCCGGTCGGACGGATGGCAGCCTCGAGCACGAAGGCGACGGCAAGTGCGGTCCCGAACAGCTGGAGCGACGGGTATCCGGCGCCCTTGAGCAGGCGGAACACCTCCACGGCCCCAAGGGCTGCGACCAGCACCAGCACCGCGGCGATCGCGGGCAGCCCGATCCACAAGGCAACCACGAGGACCGGCACGAGCACGAGAGCTGACAGGGCACGCGTCTTGAGCATGTCGTGAAGCCTAGCGGCCGAAGCGGCGGGTGCGCCGGGCGAACTCGACCAGCGCGGAGTCGAATGCCTCGGGACCAAAGTCCGGCCACAGGCAGTCCGTGAACACGAGCTCCGCGTAGGCGGACTGCCAGATCAGGAAGTTGCTGATCCGCTGCTCGCCACCCGTGCGGATCACGAGGTCGGGATCCGGGAGCCCGCCGGTGTAGAGGGCGTCGCTGATCGCCCGCTCGTCGACCTGATCTGGGGAAACGCCGGCGGCCAACAGGCCGCGGAACGCGTCCACCAGCTCGGTCCGGCCGGCGTAGTTCCAGGCAACGTTGAGCTGGAGGCGGGTGCCCTCCGCGGTCCGGCCAAGCGCTCCCTCGATGGCAGAGCGGGTCTCCTCCGGGAGCTCGTCGAGCCGGCCCAGCAGGCGGACGCGCACGCCCTGAGCGGCCAGCTCCTCCGTCTCGCTGGCAATCGCCCGGCCCAGGAGGTCGAACAGGCCGGCGACCTCATCGTCCGGCCGCGCCCAGTTCTCGCGGCTGAAGGCGTACAGGGTCAGCATCGGCACACCGCGGCGCACGGCGTGCTCGAGCAGCCCGCGTACGGCCTCGACGCCGGCGGCATGGCCCTCGAAGTCGCTCTTCCCACGGGCCCTAGCCCAGCGCCGGTTGCCGTCCATGATGATGGCGACGTGGCGCGGCAGGTCCTCGGGAACCAGGAGGTGCGCCTCCACGGCGGGTTCGCCGAGCTCCGGCGCCCCCGTGGCACGCACGCCGTCGTGCGCGAGCGGCGGGGCGTCGGTTGGCCGTGCCGGCGTTCGATCAAGCGGCGCCTGGGCCACTAGACCTCCAGGACCTCCTGCTCCTTGACGGCACCGAGGCGGTCGACGTCCTCGATCACCCGGTCCGTGATCTTCTGGAGCTGATCGAGCTGCCGGTGCGCCTCGTCGGTGCCCAGCGAGCCGTCACGCTCCTCCTTCTTGATGGCGTCGTTGGCCTCGCGCCGGAGATGGCGGATCTCGACCCTGGCCTCTTCCATCCGCTTGTGGACGTTCTTCACGATGTCCCTGCGACGCTCCTCGGTGAGCGGCGGGATATTGAGGCGGACGACGGTGCCGTCGACATTGGGCATGATGCCGATGTCGCTCTTCATGATCGCCTTCTCGATCGCCCCCAGGACCCCACGATCCCACGGCTGGATCACGATCTGGTGGGCCTCCGGAACACTGATCGACGCCAGCTGGTTGAGCGGGGTCGGCGCACCGTAGTAGTCAACCTGGAGGCGTTCCACGAGGCTGGTGGACGCGCGGCCTGTGCGCAGGCCGGAGAAGTCACGCTCCATGGCCTCCACGGCGCGGAGCATCTTGCGCTCCGCCTCGGCAAGGATCTCGGTGGTCATCCGGGGCCTCCTCCGGGCTCGACGGAGATGAGGGTGCCGACCTGCTCGCCCTGCGCGACCCTGGTGATGTTGTCGGGCGCGTTGAGGTCGAACACCACGATCGGAAGGTCATTCTCCATGCACAGCGAGACGGCTGCGGCATCGAGGACCTTCAGCTGGTCCTTGAGCACGTCGTGGTAGCTCAGGGTCTCATACCGCGTGGCGTTCGGGTCCGTCATCGGATCCGCGTCGTAGACCCCGTCCACCTTGGTCGCCTTGAGCAGGACCTCGGCGTCGATCTCGACGGCACGCAGGGCCGCCGCGGTGTCGGTGGTGAAGTACGGATTGCCGGTCCCGGCGACGAAGATGGTCACCCGGCCCTTCTCCAGGTGCCGGACGGCGCGTCGGCGGATGTAGGGCTCGGCGATCTCGTTCATCGCGATCGCGGACATCACGCGCACTGGGATCCCGGCTCGCTCGATGGCGTCCTGCAGGGCGAGGCCATTCATCACGGTGGCCAGCATGCCGATGTAGTCGCCAGTTGCGCGGTCCATACCCTTTGCGGACGCGGCGAGCCCGCGGAAGATGTTGCCTCCGCCCACGACGATGCCCACCTGCACGCCCATCCCGTGCACAGTCGCAACCTGCTGGGCGACGAAGGCACAGAACTGCGGGTCGACCCCGTACTGCCGCTCGCCCAGGAGCGCCTCGCCGGAGAGCTTCAGGAGGACCCGGCGGTAGCGGAGCCGGCCGTCGGCGGGGGCCGTCGCCGGCCCCTCGCCCGTGCCGGTCTTGCGACCGGCGTCCGTCACATCTCCTCCCCAAGTGCGAAGCGGACGAAGCGGCGGACGCGGATGTTCTCGCCGATCGTCGCGATCTGCTCCGTGACCAGGTCCCGCACCGTGCGATCCTCGTCGCGGAATGGCTGCTCGAGTAGGCAGACCTCCTTGTACCACTTGGCCAGCTGGCCGTCGACGATCTTCTCGCGGATCGCCTCGGGCTTGGCCTGGACCGCCTCGTCTGCGGCCAGGGCGGACTTCCTGGCGGCCAGCACGTCCTCGGGGATGCGGTCTATGTCGACATACTGGGGAGCGAGGCCGGCGACCTGCATCGCGAGATCGCGGACGAGCTTCTGGAACTCGTCGGTGCGGGCGACGAAGTCGGTCTCGCAGTTGACCTCGAGCAGCACGCCCACTCGGCCACCAGTGTGGATGTAGCTGCTGACGAGCCCCTCCCGGGCGTCGCGACCGGCCTTCTTGGCGGCCGCGGCAAGGCCCTTCTCGCGCAGCAGCGCGACAGCCTTGTCCATGTCGCCGCCGGTCTCCTCCAGCGTGCGCTTGCAGTCCATCATGCCGGCGCCGGTTCGCTCGCGCAGCTCCTTGACGGCCTCGGCCGTGATTGCCATCGGTGGGTGCTCCTGTCGATCGTGAGCGCGCGGGCTGGCCGAGCGCGGTTGGGTTCATGTCGCCGGGCGTCAGGCGGCGCCGGCTGCTGGTCCCGGGATCGTGGCTGGACCGCGATCCCGGGCATGGCTCACTCGTCGGCCTTGGGATCCTCCGCCGCCGGGACATCGGCCTCGGCCGTCGCGGAGGCATCCACCGCGGGGGCTTCCGTCGCGGGGGCTTCCGTTGCCTCGGGCAACGCGGCTGCCGCGTCGGCCCTGGGGGCGCCCGGGAGCAGATCGTCGTCCATGTCGGGGTCGAACGAGAGGGTCCCGCCGGCTGCGAGCTGCGCAACCAGGTCTGCCGCGGCCGCCTCGTCGAACTCGGGCTCGTCGACGGCCTGGGCAACCGGCGCATCCGCCTCGGTCGATGAACGGGCCGCCCGCTCTCGGGCTCCCTCGATCGCCGCGTCTGCGACCAGCTGGCAGAGCAGCCGGATGGACCGGATCGCGTCGTCGTTCGCGGGAATGATGTAGTCGAGCTCGTCCGGGTCGACGTTGGTGTCGCCCGTCCCGACGACCGGGATCTCGAGCTTGTTGGCCTCGGTGACCGCGATGCGCTCGCGGTGCGGATCGACGATGAAGATGGCGCCCGGCTGGCGCTTCATCTTCCGGATCCCGCCCAGCATCGCCTGGAGCTTGTTGAGCTCCTCGGTCAGCACGGCCGCCTCCTTCTTGGGGAGACGGTCGAAGTCGCCGGCCAGCTGGCGGGCCTCGAGCTGGTCGAGCAGGCCGATGCGCTTCTTGATGGTGACGAAGTTGGTCATCATGCCACCGAGCCAGCGCTTGGTCACGTACGGCTGGCCGGCGCGGATGGCCTCCTGCATGACCGGCTCCTGGGCCTGCTTCTTCGTGCCGACGAAGAGCACGGTCTCCCCGCGGGCGACCGTCTCCGTGACGAACTCGAGGGCCAGGTCGAGACGCTTGACGGTCTGCGCCAGGTCGATGATGTGGATGCCGTTGCGCTCCGCGAAGATGTACGGCTTCATCTTCGGGTTCCAGCGACGGGTCTGGTGTCCAAAGTGGACGCCGGCCTCAAGCAGCTGGCGCATCGAGACGGTGGGCACTGGGTGACCTCCTGCGGTTCGAGCCTCCGCGGATCCCCGGCGGGGGCCTCGTCCCGGCGCGTCTCGGCCGGTCGGTCGGCACCGTCCCGTGCGGGGTGGTGATCCGCGTGTGTGCTCCGTTCCGGCGGCGCCGGTACGGGCGTGCATTGACCGCCGCGGACATGCCGCGGCGGCCGGGAGTGTAGCACAGCGGTTGGTGCCGCCCGGCCGGCCCACCCACGCCTACGGGCGGATCGCCCGGTGATGGCGGACGCTCAGCCGCCCGTCGTCACCGCGGTCCACGGCCACGAGATCAACCCGGATGGGCATTGCCGGCAGCCGGCGGCCATCCGGCAGCCTGCCTGCGTCGAGCAGCGCACCCACGCACCGTCGGAGTGCCGCCCGCTTCCGGTAGCCCAGCGTCTCCTCGGCCAGCCCGAAGTCGCGGCGCCCGCGACGCCGGACCTCGAGGACGACGAGCGCCTCCGGGGGCCCGGGGTCGATGGCGACAAGATCGATCTCGTCCCGGCCCAGCCGTACGTTCCGGGCCAGGATCGTCCAGCCGGCAGCCTCGAGGCGCGCGGCGACCAGGCGCTCGCCCGCATCGCCGATCCGCTGCGCCCGGGTGGTCGTCGTCCGTTGCATCCCTGGAGGATGAGCCTGGACGCTCACCGTCGGCTTTGCTCATCTGCGGCTCGGTCCCGTCCGCGCAGGCGGCGAGGTCCCGGCCAGCCCTCCTGGTCGTTCCCCGGTCCCGACGCCGTCCGTTCAAGTACAACCCGCGCCGATCATCAGTGGTGCTATGGGAATGGAGGTCCGGCGGCAGCAACCCACGATGACAGGGATTTTGGCTGGTTGATCACCGCCCGTGATCAGGATGCGGGTGACGAGCCTCCTTGACGTTCACGGGCCGGGCCGGTCTCGATCCAGGCCGCGGATAGCACCACTGGTGATGCGTGGGTTCGGCAGGCGGCCGCCCTCCAGCATCCGTCCCTGGACTCAGCCGGGGGAGCCCGAACCCGCGAACACCTCCGCGGCCAGCACATCGGCGTCGTCGGGGGCGGCCGGAGCAGCGAGTGCATCTACCGACGCGCCACGGTCCACGGGCGGACCGTCGCCGTCGGCCTCGAACAGCGCAAGCTGGTCCCCTGCCAGCAGCACGTGGAGCGCCTGGAAGCTCCGCCGGTGGTGGGGCGTGAGGCCGTGCGCACGAATGGCATCGCGGTGCTCCCGGGTCGCATACCCGGCATTGCGCTCCCACCCGTACTCCGGGTACCGGACGGCCAGGCGGCTCATCATCCGGTCCCGCACCGTCTTGGCGACGACCGACGCACACGCGATCGAATACACGAGGGCATCGCCATCGACGATCGCGGTGTACGGCCCCACCTCGCGCTCGAACCCGGCGATCCGCAGGCCGTCAACCAGGACGTGATCATGGCCGCCCAGCCGCGCGATCGCCCGGCGCATCGCCAGGTGCGTGGCGTGGTAGATGTTGAGCCGGTCGATGTCGGCCACCGACGCCGCGCCGATCCCGACCGCGAGCGCCCGGCGCCGGATCACGGGATCCAGGCGCTCCCGCTGGGCCGCGGACAGGGTCTTCGAGTCGCGGACGCCCGCGATGCGGTGGCAGTTCGGCGCCATGATCACAGCAGCCGCCACGACGGCACCGCAGGTGGGTGCCACGCCCACCTCGTCGACACCCGCGACCCGCGCGGCGCCGACACGCCACAGGGGACGCTCCCAACGGAGGGTGGGGGTGATCACGGCCATCGCCCGAAAGCGTACCCCGGCACGGGCCTGCCACCGGTCAACCACCGCGCGCCCGGGACCCGGCGCATCGCCTTCGCGCCGGACTCAGCCCGACTGCTGGGCGCGATACTCGGCGAGGGCCGCCTCGAACGTGTGATCCGGCGTGATGTCCACCTCGTGCTTGCGGGCGACGGCCTCGAACTCGACGGTGCGCCCGACGAAGTCATTCCAGGCATCCACGGCATCGAGCGGCACGGCGATCACGAGCCCGCTCCGGCCTTCGGCCATGAACCCGGCGGCGGCCTCGAGGTCCTTGGTCTGCATTCCGCTGTCCTTGAGCGCGGCTGCGACCGCGCCGATCGCCGCACCACCGACGACGGCGGCAATCCCGACGGGCCCGGCCACGGCGGCCAGGATCATCCCCAGCGAGCCACCGACCAGGCCCCCGCGCGCGGCCCCGGGATCCACGGTCTTGTCACCGCTGATCTTGGGCTTGCCGTCGGGACCCCGGAGGACGAGCGCCCAGTCGGACACCGTGATGGCCTTGCCGTCGGCAGCCTCCTTGATCACCTCGAGGACGTTGCGCGCGATCATCTCCGTCTCGAAGCCCATGAAGATGAGGCGCGCGGTCTTCAGCTCGGCCATGCGGGTGGTCCTCCTCGGCCGGCGTACAGGGACGACGCCGTAGCGCCACAGCCTACGCCCTCCACGCGGTGACCCGCGCGGGTCACCGCGTGGACCGGCAGGGCCGGACATGGGACGACCCCCGCGTTCGGCGGGGGTCGGCGATGGGCCAGACAGGGCGGACGCCCGGGGCGGAGGAGCTAGCGACGCTCACGGAGCGTGGTCGCTGCCTTGCCCACCCGGTTGCGCAGGAAGTACAGCTTGGCACGACGGACCTGGCCGTGGCGCACGACCTCGATCTTGTCGATGCGCGGGCTGTGCAGCTTGAACGTCCGCTCGACCCCGACGCCGGAGGCGATCCGGCGGACGGTGATGGCCGACGCGATGCCGCTGTTCCGCATCTTGAGGACGAGGCCTTCGAACACCTGGATGCGCTCGCGGTTGCCCTCGACGACCTTCGCCGACACCTTGACGGTGTCGCCGGGGGTGATCACCGGCAGGTCGGTCCGCAGCTGGTCCTGGACGATCTCGTTGAGCACGTTCACGATTGGAGGTCCTTGTTCGGTCGTCGGCAGCCGCGGCTGCGGAGGTCACGGGTTCCGGGGCGGCAGGCCACGGGGGGCACGGCCGACGGCGGAGGATAGCACGGCGGCGCCCCCCTGTCAGGCCTCAGCGTCCCCGTCGGGCGCCCCCGGGATCTCGCGGGCGGCGGCGTCGGCCTGGATCTCCTCCAGCATCCGTGCCTCCTCCCGGGTGGGAACCCGCCCGACCAGCAGGTCCGGCCGGCGGTCGAGGGTCCGACGGAGCGATTCCCGGAGCCGCCACTTGCGGACCTCCTCGTGGTGCCCGGACACCAGCACCGGGGGAACGGTGGCACCGTCGAACTCGGCGGGCCGGGTGTATTGCGGGTATTCGAGCAGGCCGGCCGCGAAGGACTCCTCGTTCGTCGAGGCGTCGTCGATGGCCCCGGGCAGGAGGCGCAGGACGGCATCGAGGACCACCAGGGCCGCCAGCTCACCGCCTGTCAGCACGTAGTCGCCGATGGAGATCTCGAGATCCACCATCGAGCGGATGCGCTCGTCCACGCCCTCGTAGCGCGGACACAGGAAGACCAGGTGCTCCCGCGCGGCCAGCTTGTGGGCCGTCGCCTGCCGGAAGACGCTGCCGGCCGGGTCGAGCAGGATCACGGTGGAGTCCGGGCGCCGCAGTTCCGCGAGTGCCGCCGCGACCACCTCCGGCCGCAGGACCATGCCCGCGCCGCCGCCGTACGTGTAGTCGTCCACGGTGCGGTGTCGTCCCAGGCCCCATTGCCGGAGGTCGTGGACCCGAACCACGGCGAGGCCGCGCTCCTGGATCCGGGCGGGAATGCTCGCCCCGAGAGGGCCCGCCACCATCGGCGGGAACAGGGTCAGGATGTCGACCTCGAGGGCCATCAGGCGTCGGGGGCGGGCGTACCCGGCGCCGCGGGCTTGCGAACCGGACCGGTACCCGGCTTGGGCTGCGCAGGCCCCTTGGGCCTCGCCTGCCTCCTCGGGCGTCGATCGCGCGGGCGCACGTAGTCGTCGTCGTCAACGGGCCGGGCGTCCATGTCCAGGGCGCCAAGGTCGACGATCATCTCGCCCCGCTCGGGCGCCAGCTCCGCGACGATCCCGCGCACGCCGGGCACGTCGAGCTCGCCCCGCGGACCGCGCACGAGAAACACCTCGGCGCCACCAGCGCGATAGATCTCAACGACGGTCCCGAGCTCCTGGCCGTCCGTCGAGCGAACGGCCAGCCCCTCCAGCTCGTGGAAGAACCACCGGCCGGGCTCGCGCTCCTCGTCCGGGGCGTCGATCTCCAGGTACTGGTCGCGGAGCCCCTCCGCGGCCGCCCGATCGGGCGCCTCGGCAAAGCGTAGCCACCAGCCGGGGCCATCCGCGACCGGCGCGGCCTCGACAAGGGTCAGCGTGGTGTCGGTGCCTTCGAGGTACAGCGTCCCGCCCACGACGAACCGGTCCTCGGGCCGGTCCGTCAGGAGCTCCACCCGGGTGTGGCCGTGCAGGCCGCGGAATCCGCGGACGAGCGCCACCACCAGCCGCGCCGGCGGATCGGCGGGCATGGCATCCCCCGGGCGGCCGGACACGGCAGCCGCGTTGCCGGCGGTAGGCCTTGAAACCAGGGCCGGCCCCCTAGACGATCTCGAGGCTGACCGGCTCGCCCGACCGGGCGGACGTCACCTTGAGCAGCGTGCGCAGCGCCTTGGCGACGCTGCCGTTGCGACCGATGACCTTGCCCATGTCGGACTCGGCCACGTGCAGCTCGATGATCATGCCGTCCTCGCCGTTGACGACCTCCACCGTGACTGCATCGGGATCGTCCACGAGGGACTTGGCGACGTATTCGACTAGCTCTGCTGCTGCCATCGCGGGCCTACTTGGCGCCGGGCAGGACGCCGGCCTGCTTGAACAGGCGTCGGACGGTATCCGAGGGCTGGGCGCCCTTGGACATCCAGTCCTTGGCCTTGGCCTCGTCGACCACGAGCTCGATCGGATCGGTGCGCGGGTTGTAGTGGCCGATCGTGTCGATGGCACGACCGTCCCGTGCGGAACGGCTGTCGGCAACAACCAGCCGGTAGGTCGGCTGCTTGGTCGCCCCGACACGGGTCAGGCGAATGCGGACGGACATGTGGTTCTGTGCTCCTCCGTGAGCGGGTCCTTGGGCCGGACCCGCGTTGTTCCCAGGTGGGGTTTGAATGCGGGGCGTGGCCGGTCAGTCTCCGACCACGCTGATGATGACGGTGCCGGAGTCGATGGTCTCACCGGGGACCGTCGTCCCGATAAGGCTGTCGAACGCGGCCAGGTACGGCTTCACGCTCGCGTCGTAGTCCTGGCCGAACATCTCGGCGGGGACCATCCCCTCGATGAAGCCCCGGATGCCGGCCACGTCGACCCAGACCAGCGACGTGTTGCTGGCGCCGGCCTTGTCCAGCGCCGTCGAGAAGCGCGGGGTCTTGGCGAGCGAGTCCCCGGTGCTGGCGTCCAGCACGCCCTTGACGAAGTCGGTGCCATAGCCGATCACGACCACCTCGTCCGTGACCGCATAGGCGATTGAGAGGTCCGCCGGCAGGTCGGCGGCTCCACCGGTGACGCCCCCGACCAGGCCACCGAGTCCACCGAGCCCGACGACGGTGATCGTCGTGCCGCCGTGGTCCTCCTCGGTGACGGTGATCCCGGCCTGCGAGCCGCCGAGCTGGAGGATGGTCTTGAGCTGGGCCAGGAGCCTCTCGGCTGCGGCAGCGTCAGTGGGCACCACGACGATCCCGCCACCTGCCTTGTCACCGTCCAGCGTGATGGCCACGCCGACTTCGCCGATCCAGCCGGTGATGGCGTCGAAGCCGCCGACAAGCGCAAGCGCGTCGTCGACCTGCTTCACGGCATCCGCGAGCTGCGGGTCGGCCGCCAGCTGCTCCTTGAGCTGCTTGATGGTCTTGCCGACGTCGTGGCCCTCGGCGAGGACCACGGTGGTCGGCGGGACGAGTCCCGGGATCTTGGAGACGGCGTTCTGCGGCGCACCGGCCGACTCGACGTGCGGAGACCGCGTGTCGATGACGAACGAGCCATCGCGGACGCTGAACGCAGCGACCGCCCATGGCGCGACGAAGTCCTGGACCATGGACGGGAGCTCGGGCATGGCCTCGGCGGCCGCGCCGGCCAGGTTCGTCGCGCCCTCGAGGAGGGCGGCGGTGTCGACATACGCAAAGCCGAGGCGGTCGCCGCTGACCGAGGCCTCGGCCTCCTGGAACTGGGTGACCGTGGGCAGGCCGTTCTTGCCGCCCGTATCGATGGCTGCCTGCACGGATGCGAGGTCGCCCATGGCGAGGATCGGGCCCGTGACCGCGTATGCCGCCTGCATGCCGGCGAGATCACCACCGGATCCACCGGTCGGCGTGACGGTCGTGATCGTCACGCCACTGTAGGTCTCCGTCGCGGTGGTCGCCCCGTCGGCCACCACCAGGCTGTTCACCCAGTCGGCGGCCTTGGTCCCGTCCGTGACGCTGAGCAGCAGCAGGCCTCGGGCGTCTGCCGCGCCCGCGGCGTCCGCCGTCTTCGGCAGCGGTCCGACGCTCGCCCCGACCTGGCCGCCGAACCAGGGCTCGATGTCGGCCTTGTAGCCCTGCTTGCCGTCGGTCGCCTGGCTGACCAGCTGGTCGAGAGCCTCCGATAGCTTGGTCGGGAATGCGGCCTGGTCTTCGAAGCCCGGGACGGCCTTCATGACCTTGGCCAGCTCGGCGCTCTGGCTGCCGGGGAGGTCCAGGCGGAGCTCCGCGTAGGCGACGCTGTCCGCCGGCGTCCAGGCAAGGACGGCAGGGTCACCCGAATCACTGGTGAGCAGGACGCTGGCGCCGGCTGCGGTGCCGACGACGAGCAACGTGACCAGCCCGGCCACGAGCCACTTCAGCCGGTTGCGGCCCGGCCGGGCGGCGGCGGGCGGAGGCGTCACCGGGCTGGTCGGCACGGTGCCAGGGGGCGACGCCTCGGCCGGGGCAAACTGCGGCGGGCCCGCGACGAGCGGCGGATCGGTCGGTGCAGCCGCGACGGGCCCTGGCTCGGCGGGCGTCGCCGGTGCGGGCGGCGGCTCGGCCGGTGCGGGCGGCGGCTCCGGCGCTTTGAAGACCTGTGTCGGATCCTGGTCGGTCATGGTGCTTACCCCAGCCTAGCGGCGTCCGAGTAGTTGACCCATCGCGGCGCGGCGTCCGCCGGCGCCCGAGAGCTGCTTCATCAGTTTCTGCATCTCGCCAAACTGTTTGACGAGGCGGTTGACCTCCGGCAGAGAGGTTCCCGACCCGTTCGCGATCCGGCGGCGGCGCGACGCGTTGAGGACCCCCGGTTCCCTGCGCTCGCGTGGCGTCATTGACAGGATGATGGCCTCGACCCGCTTGAGGTCGCCGCGATCAACGGCAGCCTGGGCCTCGTTGGCCATGCCACCCATGCCCGGGATCATGCCCATCAGCTGGCCCACGGGACCCATCTTCTGCATCTGGCGCATGGAGGCAAGCATGTCCTCGAGCGTGAAAGCTCCCTTGCGGACCTGCTCTTCAAGCTTCGCGGCCTGCTTCTCGTCGAAGGCATCCTGGGCGCGCTCGACCAGCGTCAGGACGTCGCCCATGCCGAGGATCCGGCCGGCAAGCCGGTCCGGGTAGAAGACCTCCAGCGCATCCGTCTTCTCGCCGGTACCCAGGAACTTGACCGGGATCCCGGTGACCGCCCCGATCGAGAGGGCCGCGCCGCCACGGGCATCGCCGTCCACCTTGGTCAGGACCAGGCCGGTGACCGGCACCGCGCCAGCAAACCCCTGCGCCACGGTGACGGCCTCCTGGCCGGTCATGGCGTCGACCACCAGGAGCGTCTCGACGGGCCCGGTCGCCTTCGCCACGCCACGGATCTCGTCCATCAGGGCGTCGTCGATGGTCAGCCGGCCCGCGGTATCGATGATCACCGTGTCCCGGCCGATCCGCTTCGCGTGCTCGATGCCGCCCAGGGCGATGTCGACGGTCGGGGTGCCCACGGGGGCGCGGTAGACGGCCACGCCGATGCTCTTGCCAAGGGTCTCGAGCTGGTCGGCGGCCGCGGGCCGGTAGGGATCCGCCGCGACCAGCAGGGGCTGACGGCCCAGCTTGACGATGTGCTTGGCAAGCTTGGCCGCAGACGTCGTCTTGCCCGAGCCCTGGAGGCCAACGAGGGCGATGACGGCCGGATTGCCGACCAGCCTGAAGTTCCGGTCGCCGGCCGAGAGCAGGGCCGTCAACTCCTCGTGGACGATCTTCACCACCTGCTGGCCCGCCGTCAGGCTCTCGAGCACCTCGGCTCCGATGGCGCGCTCGCGGACGCGGGCCACGAAGTCCTTGACGACCTTGAAGTTGACGTCGGCCTCGAGCAGGGCGAGACGCACCTCGCGCATCGCAGCATCGACGTCCGCCTCGGACACGCGACCACGACCGGTCAGCCCGGCGAGGGTCTTGCGGAGGCGATCACTGAGGCTGTCGAACATGCGAGGACGGCGACCCTTGACTGTCGGTGAGGATCAGGCCGCGCGGCAGACGCCGGCGGGTGGTGCGCGGGTTCTGGCGACACCGAGGCCTGCGGAGTGTACGCCATGGCTCGTGCCCGCGCCCCGCGGAGGGTCCCGGGCGATACCCTCCGTCGGTGACCGCCGATCCCCTGCTCGACCCGATCCCGCCCACCCACGATGTCGCTCCCACCAGGGGACTCCGGCGGAACCGGGCGTTCATGCTCGTGTGGGGCGCGGCGACGATCTCCGTGTTCGGGTCGTTCGTGACCCGGATTGCGCTGCCGTTCGTGGCGATCCAGACGCTGCAGGCGGGCCCCATCGAGATCGCCGCGCTGCGCAGCCTGGACCTCGTCGCGGCCCTCCTGGTGGGGTTCGTGGCCGGCGCCTGGGTGGACCGCCTGCGGCGGCGTCCGGTCATGATCTGGGCCGACGTCGGAAGGGCGGTGCTGCTGGGGTCCATCCCGGTTGCAGCCGTCGGTGGCTGGCTGTCGCTGCCACAGGTCTTCATCGTGTCCTCGCTGGCCGCGGTGTTGACGACGTTCTTCGACGTCGCCGACAAGGCCTACCTGCCGGCGCTGGTAGGGCGTGCGGACCTCGTCCGTGCCAACGGCGCGCTCGCGGCCACCGCCAGCGCGGTGGAGTTCGTCGCCTTCGGTGCCGCGGGGTTCCTGGTCAATCTGCTGACGGCGCCGATCGCCATCGCCATCGACGCCTGCTCCTTCGTGGTGTCGGCAGTGCTGCTGGGCGCCGTTCGCCGTCCCGAGCCGGCACCGCCGCCCGCCGCGGACCGTGCACGCATGACCGCGGAGATCCGGGACGGGATGCGGCTCGTCGCCCGTGACCCGGTGCTGCGCGGCCTGCTCTGGGGCACGCTCGGCCTGTCGGCAATGTGGGGCGTGTTCGGCGCGACGTTCCTCCTGTTCGCCAACGGCGAGCTCGGGCTCGATCCGGCGGTCATCGGCGTCGTCGCCGCACTGGGTGGCTTCGGCTCGCTCCTGGGCGCCGTCTACGCGGAACGGGCGGCGCGGCGGTACGGCCTGGGCCGCCTCGTGGTGTTCTCGCTCCTGTTCGCGGCCATCGGCAACCTGCTGATCCCACTCGCCCCCGCAGCCCTGCCGCTGGTCGCCGTGGCCTTTCTGGTGGGCCAGCAGCTCATCGGCGACACGGCCGTCACCATGTTCGACGTCACCGAGATCTCCATCCGACAGGCCCGTGTCGCGGACCGCCACCTCGGCCGGGTCAACGCGACCGTGCGGGTGGTGATGGTGCTCGCGCAGCTCTTCGGCACCGTCGCCGGCGGCATCCTGGCCGAGGTCATCGGCCTCCGCGGGGCGGCGCTCATCGCGCCGGTGTTCGCGCTCGTGGGCTGCCTGGGCCTCTACCGGTCACCGGTGTGGCGGATCCGCGGCTCCGACGCGATCGGTCACGAGTCGAGGGCGTAGCGGGCGCGACGCGCTCCGCGCTGCGCCGGCGTTCTGGCGCGGGCCACGGCGGGATCGGCCGCCGGCAGGTCAGTCGAACAGCGCTTCGACGAAGGCGTCAGGGTCGAACGGGAGCAGATCCTCGGCGCGCTCCCCCACCCCGACGAACCGGACCGGCACTCCCAGCTCCTTCTCGATCGCGAACACGATGCCGCCCTTCGCCGTCGAATCCAGCTTGGTCAGCACCACCCCGGTCAGGCCAACCGACTGGTGGAACGCCTTCGCCTGGGCCAGGCCGTTCTGGCCGGTCGTGGCATCGAGGACGAAGAACGTCTCCGCGCGGGCGCCCGGGATGCGCTTGTCGATGACGCGCCGGACCTTGGCCAGCTCGTCCATCAGGTTCGACTTCGTGTGCAGGCGGCCGGCGGTGTCGGCGATGAGAATGTCGGCGTGGCGGGCGACGGCGGCGTCGAGAGCATCGAACACCACCGCCGCGGGGTCCGCGTTGGGGGCGTGCGCGACGATCTCCGACCCGGTGCGCTGGGCCCAGATCCTGAGCTGGTCGATCGCGGCGGCGCGGAACGTGTCGGCGGCTGCGAGCACGACACGGCGGCCGCTGGCGCGCTCGCGGAACGCCAGCTTCCCGATCGTGGTCGTCTTGCCGGTCCCATTGACGCCGACCACGAGGACGATCGCCGGGGCACCCTCCGCGGCCGGCACGGGCTCCCAGTGCTCGGCATCCCGGGGGGCGAGCAGGCCGGCGAGCTCGGCACGAACCGCCACCTCGGCGCTGACGTCCCGGCGCCTGCGGGCGCGCTCGACGAGGTCCATCGACAGCGCGGCGCCCACATCACCGCTGATCAGCGTCTCCTCGATCTCGTCCCAGCCGGCATCGCCGTCCACACCGAAGGCGTCGCGCAGCCGGGCTCCGAAGCTCGTCCTCGATCGCTCCAGGCCCTGCTCGAGCTGCTCGCGCTCGCGCTCCCGGCGCGCCGCGTCGGCCTTCTCGGGGCTGTAGTCGGCGCCCCACGCCCACTGGACCTCGGGCTCGGGCTCCTGGACTTCCGGCTCGGGCCCGCGCTCGGTCTCGTCGGGCGAGGGGATCGCCTCGTCGGGCGAGCCATGCTGCCACTCGTCGCCGATCACGTCGTCAGCGGCCTCGACAGGCTGCTGACGCTCATCCGAGGTGCGGTCCTCCGGCTGTCCGCCGCGTCGGAAGAGGCGCATCAGCCGTCCTTGCCCTCCCGACCGGGCTCCTCGACCCCGGGCATCGGGACGATCGGGGCCGGATCGACCTCGCCGCGGCCACCGAGCAGCGCGCCAGGTGCCTCGGCGAGGTCCCACTCGAGCTCGTTCGGCTCGGGGACGACCTCGTCGGGCGAGCCCTGCTTCCACTCGTCGCCGATCAGGTCGGGTTCGAGGCCGCCCTCGGGGTAGAGCGACCGGACCATGCCCTCGGGCACGTCGGCCGTGACGTCTTCGGCAGGCTCCTGCTCAGGATCCGGTTCCTTCTTGTCGTGATGGAAAAGGTGCATCGGTGCTTCCTGTCCTCCGTGTCAGCCGGCCGCGACGCGACCCGCGCCCGCGTGGGCTGCGGGCCGACCGTGGTCGGCGATGGCCTGCGCCTCCTCGAGACGGAGGCTGATCACGCGGCTGACCGAGTCGTCCCCGACGGTGACGCCGTACAGGGCATCCGCCACCTCGATCGTGCCGCGATTGTGGGTGATGACGATGAATTGCGTCTGGGCCGTCAGCTGGCGGAGGGCGTCGGTGAAGCGTCCCACGTTTGCCTCGTCAAGGGCGGCGTCGACCTCGTCCAGCACGCAGAACGGTGCGGGCCGGACCTCGAGCATCGCGAACAGGAGGGCCACAGCGGTCAGCGCCCGCTCACCACCCGAGAGCATCGCGAGGGCCTGCGGCTTCTTGCCGGGCGGTCGCGCCGTGATCTCGATACCAGTGGCGGACAGGTCGCCCGGGTCCGTGAGCGAGAGCTTCGCGAAGCCACCACCGAAGAGCTGCTGGAAGCGGGCGTCGAAGGCGACCTCGAGGGCAGCGAACGTGGATCGGAACTGGGTCGCGATGAGGAGGTCGAGATCGGCGATCAGGGTGCGCGTCTTCGCGATCGCCTCGCGCAGGTCGCGGTCCTGGCCGTCAAGCGTCTCCAGGCGTTCGCGCACGGCCCGGTATTCGTCCACCGCGAACGGATTGGCGGCTCCCATCTCGTGGAACCGGCGGCGGAGCGTGGCCAGCCGTCCGGGCGAGGGCAGCTCTGCGCCAGGAGGCTCCTGGGCCCAGCGGGGAGCGAGCACCTCGAGAGCCGCCTCCAGCGCTGCGGTCTCGCCTGCATCCGCCGAGGCGGCGCCGATCGACCCGGACTCGACGTCGTCGTCACCGTCGCCGGCCACGTTGCTGGTCCCCTCGGCCGGCTGTGACGCTCCGGGGCGCCCGTCGGCCCCAATTGCGGACGATCCAGGCGAGACCACGTCGGTGCCTGCCGCGGCGGCCAGGTGCCGCAGGCCAACCCCACCGAGGCCCGCGAGCTCGACGAGGAGCTGTTCGCGCAGTGCATCGAGGTTGAGCCGTGCCTCCAGGGCCGCGACGTCTGCGGCCCTCGCCCGGTCATCTGCCGCACGCAGGCGCTCTCGGGCCGCCATCGCGGCACGTTCGGCCGCGGCCAGGCGGGTCCTCTCAACCCGGTCGTCGGCGAGCAGGCCCTCGAGCGCCTCACGGGCCTGGGACTCGCGAGCGGCGGCCGCAGCGAGCTCGCCGCTCAGGGCGTCGCGCTCATCGGCGGCAGCGTGCTCCCGATCCGCGAGCACCGCGAGGTCGCGATCGGTGGATGCGATCCGGGCCTCCGCCAGCACCGCCGTTGCCTCCGACCGGGCACGCCTTGCCTCAGCATCGCGCCGCGTGCGCTCGTGCCCGGCCACGTCACCGGCGATTCGGTCACGACGGGTTCGCAGCTCACCGACCCTGGACTCCCATGCGGAGATCGCCTCCCGTTCCCCGGTCCCGGATCCCTCGGGGGGTGCGGCCGTGTCTGCAGGACGGGCCTCGAGGGTTGCCAGCGCCGCCGCCGCCCGCGCCGCCTCGACCGTGAGCCGCTCTGCTTGGGACTCGTGCCAACCAGCCTCGCGGGCGGCCGCCTCCAGGGCCCGACCCGCGGATCGCTCCACGTCCTCCGCCCGGCGGCGGCGCGCGGCCGCGGCGGACTCCACCGACCGTGCCGCCTCGAGCCCGACCCGGGCGCGGGCCGCGGCGGCAGTCACCTCCGTCGCATCGCGCTCCGCGGCGTCTGCCTCGGCCTGGAGGGCCTCGGCCTCGCGCGCGAGCCGATCCGCCTCCGCTCGCCGCTCCAGGGGCGAGTCGCCCCGCCCCATCCGCACCGTGAGCGCGTCGACGACCGCACTGCCATCGCGGGTGACGGCAAGCCAGCCGATCGGCAGCGCGACCTGCAGTTCAAGGGCGGCCGCGAGATCCGGCGTCCAGACCGCCCGGCCCAGCAGCGCCCGCACGGCACCGTTCGGGTCCCGGCGGACCGCCTCGGTCAGCCGTCCACCGGCGACTGCGGCAAGCATGTCGTCGAGCCGCCGGAGCTCGCCCGCGGTCCCGCCCCCCGCGACCTTTCCCGCCGCGGCAAGCCGCTCGAGGATGACGACGTGCCCCCGTTCGGCGGCGAGAGAGGCGGTCCCGCTTCGATCGACCACGTATGCGCGCGCCAGCTCGCCCAGGGCCGCCTCGACCGCGGCACGCAGCGACGGCTCCAGGCCCAGGTCCTCGTCCACCCGGCGACCGCCCAGCTTGCGCGCCGCACGCGCGATGCTGCGGTCCTCATCCTCCGCGAGCCTCCGCTCCACCTGCTCGAGCCGTCCACGAGCCGCGGCCAGCATCGTCCCCGACCGCGCGGCCCGCTCTGCTACGGCGCGACGGGTGCCTTCGGCCGCGTCGGCGGCGGACCTCGCGTTCTCGCGACCCTCGACTGCGGCGACCTCGTCTCCAACGGCGGCCGCAAGCTCTCCGCGTGCCTCGACCAGCGCCGCCTCCAGGCGCCCCCGCCGCGCCGCGGAATCGGTTGCCCGCGCCCGCTCCTCGGCCGCCTGGCGCTCGGCCTCGGCATGGCGCCTGCGCGCCGTCTCGGCCTCGCCGGCGCGCGCCGATTCGGCGCGCCGCACGGCGGCCAGCTCGTCGCCGCGGGCACGTGACGCGGCGCGCAGGGAGCCCAGCTCCGCCAGGGCCTCGGCGAGCGCCCGGTCGGCGTCCGCGAGGGCCGCCTCCAGCTCGAGATCCCGCTCGGAGACCGGCTCGGTGAGGATTCGCCGGTGGGTCGCTAGATCCGCCTCGGCCGTCGCGCGCTCACCCGCGATCCGCTCCCGGTCCCGTGCGGCGGCCGCGATCTCGCCGGCGGCGCGAGCCTCCCTGATGCCGAGGCCGGTCAGCTCGGCCCGGGACGTCTCGTGAACCGCCCGTCGGATCCGTTCGTCCTCCGCGCGTGCCGCCATCGACGCGGCGATGTCCGCGACCGATGTCTCGGCGGCCTCGAGCGATTCGAGCCCCGTCTCCGTCTCCAGCCGCAGCCCGTCCCGCCGCCGCGCCGCATCGGCAGCCCGGCCGGCGGCCTCCCGCCAGCGGGCGTGGGCCGCGACGAGCAAGGCCGCGGCGAGCTCCTCGCCGGCCGTCAGCCGCGTCGCCTGCTGCTCCGCGAGCTGGCCGAGCCGGCGTGCCTGCGGGCGGAGCTCGGCCAGGATGTCCTCCACGCGCGCGAGGTTCGCCTCGGCCTCCGTGAGCTGCTCCTCGGCCTTGCGCCGGCGCCGCTCGTGGCGACGAACCCCGGCCACCTCCTCGAAGAGCGGGCGGCGCTCCTCGGGGCGCAGGGCCAGCGCCTGGTCCACCATGCCCTGCCCGATGAACAGGAAGGCGTTCTCGGCGAGGTTCGCGCTGTCAAGGAGGTCGACCAGGTCGCGCAGCCGGACGCGCTGCCGGTTGAGCAGGTAGTCGTTCTCACCGGATCGGTAGAGGCGCCGCCCGAGCTCCACGACCGCGTACTCCACGGGCAGCAGCGAATCCCCGTTGTCGAGCACGAGGGTCACGTCCGCCATCCCCTGCGCGCTCCGCTTCTCGGAACCGGCCCAGATCACGTCCTCGCTGCGGCGGATCCGGAGGGACCGGCCCTGCTCGCCGAGGGCCCACCGGAGCGCGTCGGCGAGGTTGGACTTCCCCGATCCGTTGGGGCCCACGATCGCGCTGATCCCCGGCCCGAACTCCACCATGGTGCGCTCGGCAAACGACTTGAAACCCTGAACGCGCAGGCCCAGGAGACGGGCGGGGGCGCTCACGATCCCGCGGGCAGTTCGACGTCCGCCGGCCGTGTCGCTCCGCCCGCCCGTGCGGCGCGGGCGGACTGGCGCTCCGCCCGCAGCACCTCGAGAGCCTCAGCTGCCGCCAGCGTCTCCGCGATCCTCCGCGACGGTCCCTCGCCCACGCCCAGGACCCGGCCGTCCACCACGACCTCGATCCGGAACTGCTTCTCGTGGTCCGGGCCGACGGCCTCCACGATCCGGTATTGGGGCCGGTCCCCGGTCGTGCGCTGCGTGTGCTCCTGAAGGCGGCTCTTGGGGCTCTTGAGCGTCGCGAGGGCCGAGTCGGCTGCCAGGTCTTCCGCGGCCCAGGCGTGGATCCAGTCCCGGGCGGCAGCCCACCCGAGGTCCAGGTAGATCGCCCCCACCAGGGCCTCGAAGGCCGAGGCGAGAAGCGACGGGCGCGCACGCCCGCCGCGCTGGTCCTCGCCCTCTCCGAGGAAGAGGTACGAGCCCAGGTCCAGGCGGGCCGCGAGGCGCGCGAGGCCAGGGGTGCTCACGATCGCGGCACGGCGCGCCGAGAGCACGCCCTCGTCGTCAGAGGGGTGGCGGAGGTAGAGGGCCTCGGACACAGCAAGGCTGACCACCGCATCCCCGAGGAACTCCAGCCTCTCGTTGTGCCCCCGTGCCGCGTCGGGATGCTCGTGGAGCCAGCTGCTGTGGACGAGCGCCTGCTCGAGCAGGTCGCGATCGCGGATGGGAAGCCCGAGGCGCTCCGTCAGCGCGTCGGCCGGATGCATGGCGCCCCGGGCAGGGCCGCTAGGAGGCGCGCTCGTCGATGTATTCGACGGCGTCCTGCACGGTGCGGATCTTCTCGGCGTCCTCGTCGGAGATCTCGGTCCCGAACTCCTCCTCGAGGCTCATGATGAGCTCGACGAGATCCAGGGAGTCGGCATTCAGGTCGTCGACGAACGAGGCTTCGGGTGTGACTTCCACTTCGTCCACACCAAGCTGCTCGATGACGATCTTCTTGAGCCGATCGTACGTGGTGGCCACTGACTCACTCCTCAAACCGGGGTGTCCCGACGGGTTGCATCCTGGTCTCGGGCAACTCGCCCGAGCACGCCGTTCATGAGCCGTCGCATCGGATCGCCCGAGTATGTTCGGGCGAGCTCGACCCACTCGGCAATGGCCACCCGGGCCGGCGTCGCGGGGGAGTGTAACACCTCGCACAGCCCGCAACGCAGCAAGGTGCGGTCCATCCGGGCCAGCGAAACGACCGGGTACTGCGGGGCCGCGGCGGTGATCTGTGCGTCGAGCGAGTCTCGGTTGCGGACCACATTCCCCACGATCTCGCGGGCGAGCGACGCGGTCCCGGGATCGGCCTCGGTGGCGAGGTGCCGCTCGAGGATCGCGTCCGCGGTCCGCTGCCCGAACTCCGCCTCGAACACCGAGGCCAGCGCCAGGCGGCGGGCAGCCCGCCGGCTCCGGGCACGGTCCTCGCTCAGGCGCTCACGCCGCGGGCGGGGGGCGTCAGGCCCCGACGCCATCGACCATGACGGTGACGCCGCCGAGCTCCATGCCGAGGAGGCGCTCCACGGCCGCCGCGACCGCCTCGCGCACCTGGGCGGACAGAGGCACCAGGCGCTGCCGCGGACGGGCGACAAGCCAGACGGTGACATGGACGCGCCCATCGCGGACGCGGACGCGGATCGGTGAACCGCCGAGGGCGTTGCGCCAGCGCGGGCCGCCGCGCCCGACCTTGAGGACGCCCGGTACCTCGAGCGCCGCAAGGCGGACGGTCTCGCGGATGACCCCTGGCCCAACCGTCAGCGCAGCCATGGACTACCCAGCCTCCGGCGTCTCTGACGCCTCGATTGCCACCGGCGCAGCAGCCGACGCAGCCGCCCCAAGCGTCTCGGCGATCAACTCGGGTACCCGCTCGCGCGCCGTGGCGGCACCCACGCGGACGGCGTGCTCGATCATGCGCCGCCTCGCCCGGCCGTGCGTGATGATCACGGCTCCCCTTACCCCAAGCAGCGGCGACCCGCCGACGACCTCGTAGTCGAACGTCCTGCGGATCCGCGCGATCCCGGGCCGCAACAGCAGGTAGGCGAGACGGCCCCGGATCCCTCGCCGGAACTCGCTCCGCAGCTGGTCGAAGATGAAGCCCGACAGCCCCTCGAAGAACTTGATCACCACGTTGCCCAGGA
The DNA here is from genome assembly GCA_963788375.1 of uncultured Chloroflexia bacterium. Classification (GTDB taxonomy): domain Bacteria; phylum Chloroflexota; class Limnocylindria; order Limnocylindrales; family CSP1-4; genus CAIXZV01. The sequence continues at coordinate 331,090 of CAWBGT010000001.1, read as the reverse complement.
CCGCGTCGCAGACGACGACGTCGGAGATCAGCAGCGTCAGATCCTTGCCCTCGACGTTGCCGATGAAGTTGAGGTCGGTCTGATCCAGCAGCTCCGTGGCGCGCTGGATGCGGGCGTCACCCTTCCCCTTCTCCTCGCCGATGGACAGCAGGGCGACCCGGGGCCGCTCCACGCCCAGCACCCGCTCGGAGAAGATCGCTCCCATCCGTGCGTACTGGGCCAGGTTCTCGGGCGTCGAGTCGGGGTTGGCGCCGATGTCCAGGAGCACGAACGGCCGCTCCGTGCCAACCATCTGCACAGCCAGCGCCGGCCTGTCGACACCCCGGACGCGACCAAGGCGCAGGACGGCCGCCGCCATCCCTGCCCCGGTGTGGCCGGCCGTGACGACGGCGTCGGCCTCGCCCCGCCGGACAAGGTCCATCGCGACCAGGATCGAGGCGTCCTTCTTCTCGCGCAAGGCCATGGCGGGATGCTCGTGCATCTCGATGACCTGGGAGGCGTGGACCGTCCGGACGTTGTCCAGTGGGTCGCGCAGGAACGTGGCCATCACGGCGTCGTCGCCGACGAGGATGACCGAGTCTTCGGGGTGGGCGCGGGCGTAGGCCAGGGCGCCGGGGATCACCTCGGATGCGCCATGGTCACCGCCGACCGCGTCGACGGCGACACGGACGCCCCGGGAACCCGGGCGTGCCGTCGCGGGATCGTCGTCCTGGGTCACGACCCGGTTACGCGGACTCCTCGCCCGCGGATGACCCGCCGGCCGGCTTGAGCTCGATCGCCTGACGGCCGTTGTACCACCCGCATGCCGGGCAGACCCGGTGCGAGAGCTTCGGCTCGTGGCAGTGCGGGCAATCGACGAGCTTCGGCAGGGTGAGGGCGAGGTGGCTCCGGCGCTCCATCTGCCGCGCGTGAGCGACCTTTCGCTTGGGAACACCCATGTCGGTTCTTGCTCCTGTTCGAGGCTGGTGACGCGGGCAAACCCGCGAGACGGTCCGATCTTGTCGGCCGGTCGTTCCGGGCGCGCAGACGCGCTGCCACGGGACCGGGCCGACTGGGGAGTCTACCCGCTCTCGTCCTCCGCGTCGAACCGGAAGGCAAGCAGGGCCTCCAGCCGGGGATCGATGGGTGCGTCCCCGTGCTCGTGGCCCGTCTCGAGCCGCTCGCCGCACTCAGGACACAGCCCCTGGCAGTCCGGCCGGCACAGCGGTGCGATTGGCTCCTGGAGGCTGATCGCCTCGACAACCAGCGGTCGCAGCTCGAGCTCGTGATGGTCGGTCAGGCGCGGCGCTTCCGGGTCACCGCCTTCCTCGAGCGGGACCGGCGCGCCGCTGGCGAGGTCGATCGACGGGAGCACCTCCTCGTCGATCCGCAACGCGGCCGGGATCGCCAGGGGCTGGAGGCACCGGGAGCACTCGGCCGAGAGGGCCGTGGCAAGCCGTGCGCCCAGGACGAGCCCGCGGTTGGTGCGTGTGAGCCGGATCGTCCCGGACACCGCCTGCGCCAGCACGAGCCCGTCGCCCGGGTCGACGGCGACGTCCGCCAGCTCGTAGTCGCGCACGGTTCCGGGGGCGTCGGCCATCAGCCCCGACAGGGCGAAGGTGAGCGGATCCCCGTGGGTGTCAACAGGATGGGCGTGGCCTGTCACGGTCACAGGCGTCCGGCCGTCGACGCCCCCGCTTCCTCATCCACGTCGTCCTCTGGGACATAGGCGTCGTCGTCCTGAGGCTCCTCGGGCGGTGCGTAGGATGCCCGCCGCTCGTCGAGCATGGCCAGACCGCGCTCGATCCCCCGGAGCGTCTTGGTGACCTCGGCCTCGAGGTCGGCCAGCACGCCCGCGGCGTACTCGTCGGCGCCCTGGCGAACGAGGGTCCCCTCGTCCTCGGCATCGGCCACGATGCGGCGGCTCTCGTCGTCCGCGGCCTCGGTGAGCCCCCGCTCGTCGATAAGGTACGCCGCCTGCTCCTGGGCGCGCGCAACGATGCGTTCGGCCTCCTCTTGGGCCTTCTCGATGATTCGCTCGCCTTCCTGGTTGATCCGCTTGGCGGCACGCACCTCCTCGGGCACGGCTACGCGCAGCTCGTCGATCAGGTTGAGAGCAGCGTCACGCTCGATGATCGCCTTGTTCGTCATGGGCAGCGGCTTGCCGTTGGCGATCAGCGATTCGAGACGTTCGACGAGGAAGATGATGTCCAGCGGACCGGCCTCCCCTGGGCTCGACACCCCGGCGGGGCGTTCCGACGATTATGGCACGGGAACGGGTTGGTCTCAGCGTTCCTGCGAACCGTCTCGCCCGGGGAGCCGGCGGGCCAGCGCCTCGGCGGCTGCGGGTGGCAGCATCGCGCTCACGTCACCACCGAACAGGGCAATCTCGCGCACCAGGCTGGACGAGATGTAGGAGTGCTCCAGCGACGTCATGAAGAACACCGTGTCCACGTCCGGTGCCAGCTGGTGGTTGTTGTGGGCCAGCTGGAGCTCGGCATCGAAGTCGGCGATCGCCCGCAGGCCGCGCACCAGGAAGGCGGCGCCGGCCTGGTGGCAGAACTCCACGGTGAGGCCGTCAAAGGTGGCGACCTCCACACGGGTCGCGAGCTCGGCGTCAGTCTCCACCGCCGCCCGGATCACGGAGACCCGCTCGGCAGCCGACAGGATCGGCGTCTTGCGCGGGTTGCCGAGGACGGCCACCACGACGCGGTCGAAAACGTGCGTGGCGCGCCGGATGACGTCGATGTGGCCATTGGTCACGGGGTCGAAGGACCCGGGGTAGACCGCGACCTTCACGCTTCGCCCGCCTCCTCTGCTGTCGCCACACGCCGGTAGAACGTGAGCGCCGTCTCCCCGAACCTCCGCTCTCTCACCGACGCTAGCAGCCCGATGCGCCCAGGCGGGGCATCGCGCCAGAAGTGCTTGGCCACCACGGCGCCACCCTCGCGCACCACCGGGCCGACCTGCTCCAGGACCCGCTCGAGCACAGCCGTGTCCGCGTATGGCGGATCCACGAGCACGATGTCGAACTGCCCGGCCGCCAGCCCGGGCGTCGCCCGCGCGGCGTCCGCGAGCCACGCCACCGCGTCCCGGCGCACGACCCGGCCGGCCCCCTCGAGCCTCGCCCGGCGCAGGTTCTCCGCGATCACCCGCGCTGCTCCCGCGTCCTTGTCCACGAACACCGCGGAGGCGGCTCCACGGGACAGTGCCTCGATCCCCCCGGCTCCGCTCCCCGCGAACAGGTCCAGGACCAGGGCGTCGGCGACCTCCGGCTCCAGGATCCCGAACAGGGTCTGCTTGACCCGGTCGGTCAGGGGCCGCGTGCCGGGGCCGGGGGCGGCCAGGCGGACGCCGCGTGCAGTGCCCGCGATCACGCGTCCCGCGTCGGCCATCTCAGGCCGCGCTCGCCGGATCGCCCGAGTGGACCCGCCGCAACCAGCCGGTCTCGAGCTCGACCCCCAGGGCCGGGGGCTCCACGGGCGGCTCGCCCCCCTCGCCGACCAGGGCCTCCGCATACGCGCGCGCCCGCGTCGCCAGCTCCCTGTGGGAGGGGTCCGACAGGGTGGCCACGCGCAGGCGCGGCAGGCCGCTCTGGGCCAGGCCCAGGACATCGCCCTCCCGGCGGAGCTCGAAGTCGCGCTCCGCCAGCGCGAACCCGTCGGTCGTGGAGGCCACGGCCGCCAGCCGCTCGTGCTCCGTAGTGCCATCGGCCGCCTCGCTCACAAGCACGCAGAACGAGGCCGCTGTCCCCCGCCCCACCCGGCCGCGAAGCTGGTGGAGCTGGGCAAGGCCGAAGCGTTCGGCACCCTCGACCACCATCATCGTCGCCTCGGCGACGTCGACACCAACCTCGACGACCGTGGTCCCGACCAGCACGTCCAGCTCGCCGTCCCGGAACCGGGACATCTCCCGGTCACGATCGGCGGGCTTGAGGCGCCCGTGGACGAGGCCGACCCTGAGCGGTGCCAGCAGCGCGCTGAGGCGCTCGAACTCCTCCTCGGCGGCCGCAGCCCACGCCGTCTCGACATCCTCGTCCGGCAGGTCGTCGTCGCCCGCGAACCCTGGCTCGCCGTCCGCGTCCGCACCGGACCTGATCACAGGCCCGATCCGTGGCACCACCACGAATGTCCGCCGGCCGAGCGCCGCTTCGGATCGCACCAGGTTCCACGTCCGTTCCAGGTTGTCGGGGCGGCGGATGCCGGTCAGCACGGCGATGCGACCTTCCGGGGCCGCGTGCAGCGTCGACACGTCCAGATCCGCGTACAGCACCTGGCCCAGCGTCCGGGGGATCGGCGTCGCGGTCATCAGCAGGACGTGCGGGGCGCCCTTCCGGGCCTTCTCCTCCAGGGCGCCGCGCTGTTCAACCCCGAAGCGGTGCTGCTCGTCCACGACGGCCAGCGCAAGGTCCGAGAAGGCGACCGCCTCCTGGAGCAGGGCGTGCGTGCCCACGACGACCTGGGCCTGGCCGGTCGCGATAGCCTCGTTGGCCTTGCGTCTGGCCTCTGCGGACAGTGACCCCGTGAGCAGGATCACACTGATCCCCAGGTCCTCCAGGAGCGACGCAACCGTCTCGAGGTGCTGGCGCGCGAGGAGGTCCGTCGGCGCCAGGAGCGCTCCCTGGCGGCCCGCAAGCGCCGCCGCCGCGAGGGCCCACGCCGCCACGGCCGTCTTGCCCGAGCCCACGTCACCCTGGACGAGGCGGAGCATGGGCACGTCGCGGGCGAGATCGTCGCGGATCTCGTCGAGTGCCGTGGCCTGGTCGCCGGTGAGTCGCGCCGGGTGACCCAGCTTGCGCGAGATCGATGCCTCCAGCGACGCGCGGATCCGGCCATCGTCGGCCGCCGCGGCGCGGATCGGCGCGGTGTGCGCCCGGCCGCGAGCACGTCGCCGCCCTACCATTCCCAGCTGGAGGGCGAGCAGCTCGTCGAAGGCGAGGCGGCGGAGGGCACCGTCGCGCGCTTCGAAGGTCGTCGGATAGTGGGCTGCCTCGAGGGCCTCCGCGATGCCCGGGAGCGTCTCGGTGATGCGGATCGTGTCCGGCAGGTACTCGGGATACATCGCGCCGGCACGGTCCAGCGCCTGCCGCATCGCCCCGCGAAGGCGGTTCGCAGTCAGCCCCGTCGTGAGCCGGTAGACCGGGACGATCCGCCCGACGTGCAGCAGGTTGGAGGCATCCGAGGGCTGGAAGTCCGGGCCCTCGAACACTACCTCGCCATGCCGGTGCCGGATCCGGCCCGAGACCAGCAGCTCGTCGCCGGCCCGGACGCGCTTCTCGATGTAGCGGCGGCCGAACCAGGTCGCGACGGCCATCCCCGAATCGTCGCGGAGGTGGGCCGTGGTGACCTGCACACGCCGGCGCCATGTCTGCTGGACGGCGATGTCCAGGACCGTCACCCGCGCCGAGGCCACGGTCCCGTCATCGAGGTCCCGCAACTCCACGAGCCGGCGGAGCTCCCGGAGGTCGTCGTAGCGGCGGGGCAGGTGGAACAGGAGGTCGCGCACGGTCTCCACGCCAAGCCGCCGCGCGCTGCGCCGCAGTGAGGCCACCCCGGGTATGCCCGATAGTCCGACCGGTGACCGGAGAATGTCGGCCGGCGTCACGGGCGGCGGGACGGCGACCTGCGGCCCGAGGGCCCGACTCGCGCGCGGCGCCGTGGACCGCTTCCGCTCGCTCACTCGGCGGAGATCAGGTACCGGTAGTGCGGCTGCCCGCCGTGGGCGAGATCCACGCCCTCGAGGCCCGGCGCCGCCGCCTGGATCCGGTGGGCGAGGGCTTCGGCCGCCTCGAGCGTCGCGTCGTGCCCGTAGTAGATCGTCACGACGGCGAACCCCGGCTCGAGCCGTCCGAACGCTGCGAGCACGGCGCGCTCGGCATCGCCGTCCACGGCCAGCAGCCCGTCGTCGGGATCCAGGACGATGGTCTGGCCCTTCTTGACCTTGTGGCCGGACACGGTCGCGTCGCGGACGGCCTCGGTCACCTGCATCGTCTGGAGCCCGCGGCCCGCGTCCGTCATCGCGAGGGCGTTGACGGCGGCGGGCTGGTGGGGATCCAGCTCGAACAGTGCCGCGATCCCCTCCGCGCAGTTGCGGGTCGGCACGACGTGCACGGGCCGGTCGGACATCGAGGCGACCTGCCGCGCCGCGAGGACGACGTTCGGGTTGTTGGGCAGGATCAGGAGCTCGTCCGCCGCGGTCGCCTCGACCGCCTCGAGCAGCTCGCCTGTCGAAGGGTTGGCAGACTGGCCGCCGCGCACGATGCGAAACGCCCCGAACTCGCGGAACGGGGCCGCCTGGTCCGTGAGCAGCGCCGCCAGCCCGTCGGACGGTGCCACCGCGACGACCCCCAGGGGGAGCCTCGTGGCAGGGTCGTCCGCCGGCAAGGCCGGCGATGACCCATGCTCGACGACCGCCGTGGGGGTTCGCCCGGGCGGTATGGCCGCGCTTCCATCCTCGTGGAGGAACGCCGCCGCGCGGGCCTCGCGCACGTCCATGGCCTGGCCGTCGAGGTTCTCGATGGTGATCCGCGAGAGCGCCCCCAGGCCCAGGCCGTAGGCGATCACGGCGTCGGGCCGCTCGTTGTGCACGTGAACCTTGACCAGCTGCGCATCCCCGGCGACCAGCACCGAATCCCCGAGGGTCTCGAGATGACCGGCGATGGCCGCGACGTCGAGCGGCCGACCCGGGCGCGCCCGGACGAGATACACCGTCTCGTAGCCGAACACGGTCTCGTCGGTCACGGCGGCGTCGGAGGCTCGGTGGCGTCCGTCCGCAACCGGCGGGGCGGTCGCCGCTTGCACGTTGGGGCGGCCGCGGGAGGCATCGAGCGCCCCCTGGAAGAGACGGAGCAACCCCTGGCCGCCGGAGTCCACGACGTGCGCCTCGCGCAGGATCGGCAGCAGGGATGGCGTCTTGGCCACGGCGCGCTCCGCGGCGATCACGGTGGCTGCCAGGACGGTCTCGACGTTGTTGTCGCGCTCCGCGGCGACCACCGCTGCGGCCGAGGCCTCCCGGATAACCGTCAGGATCGTGCCCTCGACGGGCTTTGCGACCGCCCGGTAGGCCTTCTTGGTGCCCGCCTCGAGCGCGAAGGCCAGGTCGAGGCCATTGAAGCGCCGCTTGCCCGCGAGACCCTCCGCGATCCCGGCCAGGATCTGGCTGGCGATCACCCCAGAGTTCCCGCGGGCACCCATCAGCGCCCCGAAGCTCACCGCGTGGGCGATGCCCGCGGCATCCGCCCCGGGGCCGGCCTTGTCCGCCTCGTCCAGCGCCGCCCGCACCGTCGCCAGCATGTTGGTCCCGGTGTCGCCATCGGGGACCGGGAACACGTTGAGCGCGTTCACCTCGTCCACGTTCGCCTCGAGCCGTGCGACCGCGCTGCGGAAGGCGACCAGGAAGCCGTCGCCGTCGCAGGATCGGCGGGGCATCAGGCGACGTCCGTCCCGCTCGCGGCGAGGTCGGACTGGTTTGGGGAGTTGGGATCCGGGGCATCGGCCGCCGGGGGGATCCCATGCTGATGGACCAGACGTCCGATCCGGATCGAGATCCGGTCCGGCTCCATCTCGAGCGCGTTGCGCAGGGTATAGCGGACCGACGACTCGACCTGGCGGGCGACCTCCGCAATCGGCAGCCCGTAGGCCACGGTGAGCCGCAGGTCGATCGTCAGCTCGTCGTCGACCTCGAGATGGAGTCCCGGGTGGGCAAGGCCGACCTTCCCCAGCACCCGGCCGATTGGGCCGCCGCCGGCGAACCCCGAGACGCCGTAGACGGACAGCACGGCGGTGCGCACCAGGTCGCGGACCGCACGCTTCGTCACGAGCGAGCGATCGCGCTTTGGATCGACGGTCACGCGGGCGACGTCCTCCTGGCGGGCGCGGTCCACGCGCACGGGGCGCGGGGCGCGGCTTGGCCATCCGGGGGCGGCCGGAGGCTGTGCTACGATACCACCCGCTCGCGCCGGTCAGACCGGCGCGCGCTCGTGTCCGGCCCCTCCCAAAGGAATTGACCAGACCATGGCTCGTGCTTGCGTCATCTGTGGCAAGGCATCAATGGGCGGCTTCAACGCGCAGTCGTCGGGGATGAACCGCGTCCGCGCCCACCGCCGCTACCAGCCGAACCTCCAGGTCACGACGCTGCCCGCGAAGAACGGTGGCACCGAGAAGGTGCTCGCCTGCACGCGCTGCCGTCGAACCCTGACCAAGAGCGCCCGCTAGCCCATCCCGGGATCCCGCGGAGAGCCGGTCGCGACGTCCGCGGCCGGCTTCGTTGCGTCCGGGACGTGGCGCTGCCTCACCCCGAAAGTTCGGTCCCCGTCGTCGGACCCCGGTCCGCCGTGTCCAGCCAGATCGTGAACGGGCCGTCGTTCACCAGCTCCACGTCCATCTCCGCTCCGAACTCCCCGAGCCCGGTGCGAACGCCCTGGACCTCGATGCTCGCGGCGACCCGCAGCCACAGGACCCGCGCCAGCGCGGGCGACGCGGCATCCGTGAACCCGGGCCGGCGACCGTGTCGGGTGTCCGCGTAGAGGGTGAACTGGCTCACGACCAGCGCCTCGCCGTCGATATCGAGCAGGGAGCGGTTGGTCCGGCCCTCGTCGTCCGCGAAGATGCGCAACTCACAGATCCGGCGCGCGAGGGCATCGGCCGTCGCCTCGTCGTCGCCGTGGCCCACGCCGAGGAGAACCAGCAGGCCCGGACCGATGGCACCGGTGACGCGGCCCCCGACCCGGACCTCAGCGCGGCTGACCCGCTGAAGGACGGCGCGCACGGCGGCTCTGCCTAGCGACCGAGCGTCGCCGAGCGGGCACCCTCGGCGATCGAGCGGATGCGCGCCACGGCGGCGGCCATGTCCGGAGCCCGGTAGAGCGCCGAACCGGCGACGATCACGTCCGTTCCGCCTCGCCCGATGACCTCAGCGGTGTCCACGCGCCCACCGCCGTCGACCTGGACCTCACAGGCGCCAGATGGATCGAGCCAGGCACGCGCAGCCGCCAGCTTCGCGTCTGCGACGCCCTCCATGAACGCCTGGCCCCCGAAGCCCGGCTCCACCGTCATGATCAGGATGATGTCCAGCAGGTCGCGATAGCCCTCGAGCGCACCCAGCGGAGTGGCCGGCTTCACGGACAGCCCGGCGGAGCGGCCACCCTCGCGGATCCGCTCCAGCGCCGGCCGGACCTGCGACGCGCCGACCTCCACGTGGAAGGTGATCGAATCACAGCCGGCATCCAGGAACTGCTCCGTCCAGCGGCCTGGCTCCGAGATCATCAGGTGGGCGTCGAACGGGATCGCCGTGACCCGGCGGACGGCCTCGATCGTCTTCCAGCCGAACGTGATGTTGGGCACGAAGTGCCCGTCCATGACGTCGAGGTGGATCCGGTCGGCGCCCGCGTCCTCCGCGCGGCGGATCTCATCGCCCAGGGCGCCCAGGTCGCTGTCCAGGATGCTGGCCGCGATCAGCACGCCCTCCGGGCGGCGGCCGGCCGCGGGCATCACTCCCCCACCCCGGCCGGGACCGGATCGGCGCTGCGCTCACCGCGCAGGGCCGCGGCGCTCTGGGCCACCAGCCTCTCGCGGCGGCGCTGGACCACGATGGGAGTTGGCTGGCCGGCGTGCTCGGCCGCGAGCTGGCCGCAGGCGGCACCGATCTCGGTACCGCGGTTGAACCGGATGGTGGTCGCGATCCCTGCCGACCGGAGACGCTCGGCGAAGCGCTCGACTACCGGGATCGGGGTGCCGGTCCACGGCGTGTGGGCGACCGCGTTCATCGGGATCAGGTTCACGTGGGCCAGGTCGCCGCGGAGCAGCTCCGCCAGGGCGTCGGCATCGAGATCCGTGTCGTTGATGCCGTCGATCATCGTGAGCTCGTAGGTCACCCGGCGGCCGGTCGCCTCGACGTGCTCCCGGGCTGCGGCCACCACCTCCTCCACGGGCCAGCGCCGGTTCAGCGGCACGAGCACGTCGCGGAGGGCGTTGCGGGCGGCGTGGAGGCTGATCGCGAGCGTGAACTGGGGGCCGAGCGCGGTCAGACGCCGGATCCCGGGCACCACGCCCGAGGTGCTCACGGTGAGATGACGCGCGCCCAGCCCGAACCGCTTGGGATCGTTGAGTGCGGCGATCGACTCCAGGACGCGGTCCAGGTTGAGCAGTGGCTCGCCCATGCCCATGTACACGACGTTGGTCAGTCGCTTGCCCCCGGCGGCGAGGCGGCGTGCCGCGTGACGCACCTGGTCCACGATCTCCGCGGTCTCGAGATCGCGCTCCATGCCCAGCTCGCCGGTCGCGCAGAACGGACAGCCCACCGCACATCCGGCCTGGGAGGAGATACACAGCGTGTGCCGCTCACGCGAGTCGGCGCGGGCCGGGTAGTGCATGAGCACCGACTCAACGAGCAGGCCGTCGGACAGCCGGTGAACCGCCTTCTCCGTGAGCACGCCGTCGGTGAGGCGGACCTCGCTCTCCTCCACGGTGTCGAAGCGGAACGCCGCCTCCAGCTCGACGCGGAGCGGGGCCGGCAGGGTCAGGATCTCGCCAAACCCGGTCTCCTGGCCGCGCCAGGCGGCGTCCAGCACCTGACGGGCCCGATAGGCGGGCTGGCCGTGCTCGACGAACCACGCCGCCAGGTCATCGGGCGTGAGGCCCCCGATGCCGGGGCGCTCGTCGCGAGGCCGGATGGCAGAAGGCGCTGGTCGGAGCCCGAAGAACGGGGTCACGGCAGGTTGGTCGGCGGTCATCGCAGCGATGATGACACGCGTGCGCCAGGAGGGCGGGGCATCACGCCGGGTCGCGGCGGCCCCGCAGCCAGTCTTCGCCGGGCATCGGCCGCCTGCCCTGGGGCGTCACCTCGTCGAGCAGGAGCCTCCCGTCGGCGGTCGCCAGCGCGGGCACGCGGCCGTGACGGACGATGTTCCCGGGTTCGTCGCCCGCCTCCCGAGCTGCGACGGAGGCGGCCGTCACGATCAGCCGCTCCCCTCCGGCCACGAGGTAGCTGCCGGGCCATGGCAGGTATGCTCGAACCTGCCGCTCCAGCGCGGTCGCCGGTCGCATGGGATCAAGGCGGCCGTCCTCACGGGTGAGTGGCCGTGTCAGGCGCACGCCCTCGGTCGGCTGTGTCTCCGCGCCGAGCTCGCCGCGGAGCCACGGACCGAGACTCCGGTCCAGCAGCTCGCCGGCCACCTGTGCCAGGTGCTGCTCCAGGTCAGGAGCCCGTTCGTCGCCCGCCAGCGGCACGACGACCCGCGCCACAATGGGTCCCGTATCGAGCCCCTCGTCCATGCGCATCAGGGTCACCGCAGTCTCGAGGTCGCCGGCGAGGATCGTGGCAGGGATGGGTGCGGCCCCCCGCCACCGCGGCAGGGCGGACGGGTGCAGGTTGAGCGCACCATGCCCCAGGTCCAGGAGCCCCGGCGGCACGATCTGCCCGTAGTCGGCAAGGACCGCCAGCTCGGGTCGCAGGCCCAGGATCGCTGCGATCGACTCGGGCGTCCGGAGCCGGACGGGGGTCAGGACGGGGCCCAGCTCGAGCTCGTCGGCAAGCGAGCCGATCGGCGTTGGCGTCGGGACCTGGCGGCGACCGACGGGCCGCGCGGGTGCGGTCACGACGCCCACGAGCTCGATCCCGGGGCTGGCCGCAAGCCGCCGCAGCGCGGGGGCTCCGAACGCCCCGCTGCCAAGGAAGACGGTCCGGACGCGGTCGCCGCCGGCCGGCCGGTCCGTCACGCCAGGGCGCTCGTCGCCCCGCGGACCTCGGCGTCCTCATCATCGTCCTGGCCCACGGGGATCAGCTCGTCCATCGAGTCGAGGTAGTCGATGTACAGCTTGCCCTGCAGGTGGTCCAGCTCATGCTGGAGGGCACGGCCGAGGAGCCCGGAACCGGCGACCTTGATCTTCTTGCCGAGACGGTTCTGGGCGACCACCCAGACCCGCTCGCGCCGCGTGACATAGGCGACGTAGCCCGGGATGGAGAGGCAGCCTTCGAGGTCACGGTCGTCGCCGCTCGTACGCACGATTTCCGGGTTGACCAGCTCGTACAGGTTGTCCTCGACCTCGACGACGCAGGCGCGGACGGCCTCGCCCAGCTGCGGCGCCGCAAGGCCGACGCCGGGTGCGTGGCGCATGGAGTCGGTGAGGTCGTCGAGCAGCTCATGGAGATACTTGCCGAAGCTGTCGACCGTCTCGCCCTTGAGGCGCAGGCGTGGGTCTCCCAGGAGCACGATGGGTTTGACGCTCATGACCGGCAGAGTATAGCCAACGAGGCCCCGGGCTCCGTCGGCCGGCCGGTCGTTGCGGCGCGATCGGGCGCTGCCGCGAGGCGAGCGATCGCGAGGAGCGTGGTCGTCAGGCGCCGGTCGGCGTCTCGTCGGCCGCGCCGCCGGTCTCCGGGGCGGCCGCATCATCGGGCGCTGCCGGATCCATCGTGGTGTCGGTGCCGGTGTCGACGGCCCCCTCGTCCTGGGCACGCAGCTCGGCGGCGACCGACTGGGCCTTGTCCGCGAAGCGCTGGCCGTAGTCGACCGTCAGCTCGGCGGCGCGTTGGGCGGCGGGGCCGGCCTTCACGGCAGCGAGGGCGGCCAGCTCCGCGGCCTTGGCCCCGACCTGTCGGGCCACGGGAGCGGCCTGCGTCGAGATGTCGCGGATCATGGCCTCCAGCTGGCCGAGCCACTCCCGGGAGCTCGCGGCCGCGGCGGGCCCCGCCGCACCCTCGCCGGCGGACGGCTCGTCCGGGATGGGGTCGTCAGCGGCGGGCGCGCCGTCGTCGTTGGGGTTGTGCTCGGTCATGGTGGTCCTCCTTCGGGCCGGATGCCTGACCCGGTCGCGTTCCGGGTCTATTGTCGCTCACCGGCGTCGGGCTGCCGGAATCAAGCGCCGGCGCGACGGCTCGACGCGGCTACAGGAGGCTCTCGGGATCCACGTCGATGCTCCAGGGAGACCCGGGAACCGGATCGAGCACGGCGATCGGATCCGTCCCGCGCAGGATCACGTGGTAGCGCCAGCGGTCCCCGCGGCGCGCGATGTAGGCCGGCGCCGGACCTGCCACCTGGATGGCGAGACCGCGCACCTGCGCCACCGACCTGAGGCGGTCGGCCATCGCCTTCGCCTCGCCTTCCGCATCGGCGCGCTCCTGCAGGCCGACCGTCAGCTTGACCAGCCGACCGAACGGAGGTGACCCGAACCGCTCCCTGAGCGCCAGCTCCTCGTCGTAGAACGAGGCCGCGTCCCCTTCGACAACGGCGCGAATGGCCCGGTGGTCGGGGCGGTAGGTCTGGATGAACGCGATCCCGGGCCGGTCTCCGCGACCCGCACGACCAACCGCCTGGGCCAGCAGCTGGTAGGTCCGCTCCGAGGCCCGCTCGTCGGGCAGGTTGAGCGCGATATCCGCCGACACGACCCCGACCAGGGTCACCTCGGGGATGTCCAGCCCCTTGGCGACGAGGCTGGTGCCCACCAGGACGTCCGTCCGCCCGCCGGCGAATGCGTCCAGGACGCGCTCGGCAGCGCCCTTGCGCTCGACGATGTCCCGGTCGAGGCGTCCGACGCGCAGGTTCGGGAACTGGGCGCGTACCTCGCGCTCCACCCGTTCCGTGCCGCCGCCCAAGTAGCGGATCCGCGGCGACCCGCAGGACGGACAGCGGGTTGCGATGGGCCACGCACGGCCGCAGTGATGGCAGCGAAGCGTGGTCCCGGCCTGGTGATAGACCAGAGGGCGGTCGCAATCGGGACAGGCCTGCACCGTGCCGCAGTCCCGGCACAGGACGACGGACGCTGTGCCCCGCCGGTTGAGAACCAGGATCGCGCGATCGCCGCGCTCCGTGTCCAGGTCCGCGAGTGCCGCTGCCAGCACGTCCGAGATGAGACCCCGGTTCCCCGCGGCGAGCTCCTCACGCATGTCGACCGCGGCAACCCTGGGCTCCGTCCCCGCCGCGCGGACGGGCAGCACCGCCCGCCGATAGCGACCGGTCCGGGCGCGACCCATCGTCTCCACGGCCGGAGTCGCGGACCCGAGCACCACTGCCGCTCCTGCCAGGCGTGCCAGCTCCAGCGCCGCGTCCCGGGCCTGGAACCGCGGCGTTCGATCACTCTTGTAGGCCGCGTCGTGCTCCTCGTCCACGACGATCAACCCGACCTCTGCCAGCGGCGCCAGGAGGGCTGTCCGGGTGCCCACGACGAGATCGGCCGCGCCGGCCCGGATCCGGCGCCATTCATCCGCCCGCTCGCCCTCGCCCAGCCCGGAATGCAGCACCGCGATGCGGACCCGGAGCTCGGCTCGCAGCCGGTCCACGATCGGCGCCGCGAGCGCGATCTCCGGCACGAGCAGCAGCGCGGGCCGCCCGGCGGCAAGCGAAGCGGCGATCGCCTCCACGTAGATCGCGGTCTTGCCGCCGCCCGTGACGCCATCGAACAGGATCGGCGTCGGATCGCCCGCAGCAAGCGCGTCGAGAACCAGCCTGAGCGCAGCGCCCTGGTCCGCGCTGAGCGACGTGCCGGCAGGACGCGCGCCACGCAGCGACGCCGGCCGGTCTGCATGGGGGCGCCTGGGCGCTCACGAGCCTCCGCTCGGACGAGGCCCCTACGAACGAGGCCCGCCAGTGACGGAGAGCCGTGCCGCTCCACCAGCGGTGCGGCCGGGACGCCGGCGCCGCCGGATGCGTCGTCTGCGGCGCCCTCGGGCGCATCGTCCGGGACCTCCAGGGCGAGCTCTGCGAGCGCCGCGCGCTGCCTCGGACCAAGCGGCCGCCCGGGGATCCGACCGCCTGCGGCGAGCGTCGCAGCGGCCCGGCGTCCCTCATCGGTCAGCCACAGCCGCCGCTCGTAGCGCGGCCCGACGGCGGCCACCAGGAGCGTCCAGGTGAGCTCCACCAGGCCCTCGTCGGCGAGCGCGCGCAGGCGGCGCAGCAGGGCGGCACGGCCCTCCGGCGCGCCGAGGTTCCGGACCTGGCGGGGTCGATCGGCCAGCTCATCGAGCAGGTCCAATTCGGCCGGCGGCAGTCCCGGCTCACGGAGCCCCAGGCGCGCCTCCCCCTCGGGCGTCACCTCGGCCACGAGCCTCGGTCCGCTCAAGCATGCCCGGCGGCAGCATCGCCCGGATCACCACGGCCAGGGGCGCAAGGTAGTGTTCCGCGATCCACCCCGCCAGCGACAGCGAGAGCATCGGCGGCACGGGACCGTCGGTCCGGACCACGGCGGCGAGCGGGCGGAGGTCGGTGCCGCTGGCGGCGATGCCGGGCCCGATGACGATCCCGATCGACTGGCGCCCGCCCCGCCCGAACGGGACGAGAACGACCTCACCGGGCTCGAGGCTGTCCATCCCGGGCGGCACCAGGTATGACCATGTCCGCGGGCCGGGACCCGCCGGCGCGTCCACGGCCACCTCGACGCTCGAGCGGCGATCGACGGCGGCATCCACGGGCGGATTGTCGCAGCGGGAGACGATCGGCGGGAGACGGGCCAGGGAGGCCTCCCTGGTGCCGGCAGGATGTCGATCACCCACCCGATGCCATGGTGCACAATCCGGGCACGGTCACGGCCATCGTCGACAGGAGGCAGCGGCATGAGCGACCTCGAGGCCGGGCCCCGGTCCAGGGCCCGTGCCCGGGCTTGCGGCGCCCCGGGCCGGCATGGGGCGCCCATCCCGGCGTTCCTCCTCGCCGCCTCCATCGTCGGCGCCTGTGGATCCGCGACTCCCCCGAGCGTCCCCGCCGGCGGCGACTCCTCGGCTCCGGTCACGCCGGCCGCGACCGCGCCTGCCCGGACTGCGCCGCCGGCCACCGCATCGCCCCCTGGCACGTCCGCGCCGCCGCCGGACCTCGGCGACCGTCCCCTCGTCTGGCTCGCCCCGCTACCCGTCCTGGCCACCGGTCCCGGCCGCGAGTTCACCGGTTCGCCCGACTTCATGGACCTGTTCGACGACGGCGCGGACTGGGGCGGCGCCACCGGCGTGGACGTGCTGAAGCTCTACGGCGAGTGGGTCGCGTACGCGGCCACCGACGCGGACCTGGCTGCCGTGGTCCGGACGCAGCGGATCGAGGGCCGCGCGATCGCGATCGAGATGGGTCCGCTCGAACCGGACGGGTGCGGGACCGGAATCGAGGGATTCGCCGGCCTCGACGAGGCCCGCCGGATCGCAGGCCGGATCCAGGCAGCCGGCGGGCGGATCGACCTGGTTGCGATGGACGAGCCGTGGTTCTACGGCCACGTCTACGCGGGTCCCAACGCCTGTCGCTGGCCCCTGGACCGGATCGCCCGCAGCGTCGCCGCGTTCGAGGCTGTCATGCGCGAACGGTTCCCGGACGTCATCGTCGGCGATACGGAGGCCCTGCCGCGGGACGTTGATCCCGAAGCGTTGCTCGCCTGGCTCGATGCCTATCGGACCGTCAACGGCCGTAGCCTGCCGTTTGTCCACCTTGACCTGGACTTCGGGCGCCCGGGGTGGGCGACGATGGTCCGCACTTTCGACGAGGAGGCGGGCAGCCGGGGCGTTGACACCGGGGTGATCTGGTTCGGCGACCCGTCGGACGGCGACGATCCAGCGTGGTTCGGGACGCTGGCGGCCCGTCTGCTCATGCTGGAGGCGGCCGGAGGTTCCGCCGACCACGTGCTGTTCCAGAGCTGGCAGGACCGTCCGGACCGGGTCATGCCAGCCACCGACCCCACGACCTGGACCGGCTTCGTGGGCCGCTACCTCGCCGACCCGTCGGGCCTGGCCGAACTCCTGCCACCGCCGAATCTGGCCATCGGAGCGTCGGCACGGGCGTCAGCCTCGCTGCCCGATGCCGGCGCCGGGCTGGCCGTCGACGGAGATCCCGCGACCACGTGGAGCGCCGGCACCGGGCCGCCCGCGTGGCTCGATGTCGATCTCGGCACGACGCACACGATAGCGATCGTCCGGCTGCGCATCGCGCAGTACCCGGCGGGCGATACCGTCCACCGGCTGCTGGGCCAGGGATCCGGCCCCGGCGGCAAGTGGATCCTGCTCCACGAATTCCGAGGCGAGACATCGGACGCCGGTGTCCTCGAGTGGAGCCCAGGCAGCCCCCCGGCCGGCATCCGCCGCCTGCGGATCGAGACCGTCAAGAGCCCCTCGTGGATCTCGTGGCGCGAGATCGAGGTCATCGCCCCGCAGCGCTGAGCGCGGCGCCGGACCTGACGCGCGGTCGCCGCAGCGAGGCCTAGCCGATGCGGATCCGCCGGTCCACGTTGCGGCGCTTCTCCTGCTCGATCACGGCCTCGATCTCCGCGGCGGTCCTGTCCACCTCGCCCGTCTCGTTCACCACGACGTGGTCGTAGTCGCCCTGACGCGCGAGCTCGATGGCGGCGTTCCGCTGGCGGATCTCGAGCTCGTCCGCGGTCTCCGTGGCCCGCGAGCGAAGCCGCTGGAACAGGGCTTCAAGCGACGGCGGGACGAGGAACACGAGGAGCGCCTCCGGCACCCGCTGCTTCACCACCATCGCGCCCTGGACGTCGATCTTGAGGATCACGTCATGGCCCGAGGCCATCGCCTCGGCGACCTCCCGCCGGGGCGTCCCATACCAGTTGCCGTGGACCTCGTTCGCCTCGAGCAGCTCGCCCGCCTCGCGCAACGCCCTGAACTCGGGCCGGGTGAGGAACTGGTAGGAGAGACCCGGGACCTCTCCAGGACGCGGGCTGCGCGTGGTGCACGTGACGACATAGTGGTAGTCCGGCTCCCGCGGCCGCTCGCGCAGCGCGTCGATGATCGTGTCCTTGCCCACCCCGGAGGGTCCGCTGATGATCACGAGCAGCGCACCCGGTGCGCCGAGCAGCATGTCCGGCTCCGTCATCCGTCCCCTCCCGATGGCCGCGGGCCGGTCGACGTCTGGGCCACTCGCATGCTCTCCAGGACCGACTCGAGCGTGTCCGGCAGCGGCGCCTCGACCCGGATCAGCCTCCCCGTCGACGGGGACACGAGCTCCAGCCGCCACGCGTGAAGGAACAGCCGCTCGAGCCCGTCGGGCCCCTTGCGGGCGGTCCCCGTCCCGTAGACCGCGTCGCCGGCTACGGAGTGGCCGAGGGCCGCGAGGTGGACGCGGATCTGGTGCGTCCGACCCGTGACCAGGTCCAGCTCCAGCAGCGTCCAGTCCGGGAAGCGCTCCCGGACCCGGTAGCCGGTCACAGCCTTCTTGCCGTCCGGGACCACGGCCATCCGCTTGCGATCCTTCGGATCGCGGCCGATCGGCGCCTCGATCCGGCCGACGGCCGCCGCCACGGACCCCTGGGCCAGAGCGAGGTACGTCTTGCGGACCCGGCGGGCCTTGAGCTGGGCCATCACCGACGCCTGCGCGGCATCGTTGCGGGCGACGATCAGAAGGCCCGACGTGTCGCGGTCCAGCCGGTGCACGATCCCGGGCCGCGCGACGCCGGCGATCCCGCCGTAGTGGTCACCGCGGGCGAGCAGCGCATTGACGAGCGTCCCCTGCCAGTGTCCCGGCGCAGGATGCACGACGAGGCCGGCCTGCTTGTCGACGATCAGGATGTCGTCGTCCTCATAGACGACGTGCACCTCGATGGTCGGGTCCGGCTCGAGGTGAAAGGGCACCTCGGCAGGCGGAACCTCGAGGGTGACGCCGCCTCCGCGGACCTCCGAGTTGGCCCGCAGCGTGCGACCGGCGTCATCGACCAGGCGCCCCTCGCTGATCAGCTTCTGGACGTAGGAGCGGGACAGCCCGGTGCGATCGGCCACGAATCGATCCACGCGCCGGACGACCTCGCCCTCCGGGACCTGGAGACGCCGTGGGCCGGGCGCGATCGACGGCGGCGGCACCTCCGGGGCAACGGCGCCCTCGAGGTCGTCATCGGGGTCGAGCTCGCCGTCCACGACAAGCGCCAGCGGCTCGTCGGGCTCAGCCATCGGTTCCCCACTCGGCCGTCTGCGGGACCACCGCCATGACGATCAGCAGGATGATCGCGGTGGTGATGCAGGCATCGGCGATGTTGTAGGTCCAGAACCGGGCGCTGCCGATCCCCATGTCGATCCAGTCCACCACGTACCCGTGGTTGAGGCGGTCCAGCAGGTTGCCGATCGCGCCGCCGAGCAGGAGGGCCAGCGCGATGGTGAGCACGATCCCTCGTCCCGCCCTGGCGTGGTACACGACGATCAGCCCGGTCACGGCAATCGACACGATCGCAAAGGCGGGTGCCGACTGCGGGAGCATCCCGAACAGGATCCCCGAGTTCTGCCCGTGCACGAAGTTGAGCCAGCCCTCCAGCGCGGCCATCTTCTGTCCCGGATCGAGCTGTGTAGTCAGCCACGCCTTGGATGCCTGGTCGAGGACGACAACGAGGATCGCGATGGCGGCGAACAGGATCCACCGTCCCACGGACGGTCCCCGCCAAGCCTTCACGGGGACCCCATCATCCACGACCTCCCCGTCCACGACCTCCCCGTCCGACGCCGGTACCACCATCCGTCAGGCGCCCCGGCCGGCACGGCGGAGGGCGATCCCGGCGTCGCCCGCCTCGAGGCGCACGACAGACGACGCGACATCGTCCGGGGGCGGTTCGCGGCGGATCTCGTCCGCCAGCGTGTCCGCGGCCACCGAGGCGAGATACGGCTCCAGCTCCTGGCCCAGGTCCTTGACCCAGAGGACGATCCGGTCGTCCAGCTCCAGCTCCGCCGCCCTGCGCAGGTCCTGGACGGCACGCTGCAGCTCGCGGGCGTCGCCCTCGGCGCGCAGGTCCGGGGTCAGGACGGTGTCGATGACCGCGACCAGGCCGTCATCGTGCGCGACCGCCGTGCCCGGTCGCGGCGTGGCCTGGATCTCGACCTCGTCCGCGGCGAGGGTCTCCCCGGCCAGCGTGACCGTGCCGTCGGGATGGATCTCGAAGCGCCCCGAGCGCGCCGCCGCCATCACATCCGGGATGCGCGCTCCAAGACGCTTGCCGACACGAGGAAGGAGCACCTTGACGCCGCGGTCCACGAGCTCCAATTCATCGCCGATCAGCTCGACCACCTTGACATTCGCCTCGGCCCGGACCAGCTCCAGCAGGGCATCCAGCTCCGCGATCTCACGGCCAGGCAGGGCGAGCCACAGCCGGGCCAGTGGCTGGCGCGCCTTGAGACCTGCCTGGCCGCGCAGGGTCCGCGACAGGTCCACGGCCCTGCGGGCGACCGCCATGGCCTCCTCCAGGTTCTCGTCCCGGAGCGGAGCCAGCTCGTCCGCCGGCCACGGGGTCAGGTGGACGCTGTCGGGCGCCTGCGGGTCCGTGCCTGCAACCAGGTTTCCGTAAACGGCGTCGGCGAGGAACGGCAGGAACGGTGCCACCGTGCGCGACAGCGCGACCAGTGCCTGGTGCAGCGTTGCGAAGGCGGACTCCCGGTCCGCGCCGGTGGAACGCGACATGCGCCGGCGCGAGAGCCGCAGGTACCACGTCGACAGGTCGTCCACGTGCGCGGAGAGGACCCGCGTGGCTGCTTCGGCGTCGTAGTCCCGCAGATACGCCTCCACCTCCGCGGCAACGGCGGCCGAGCGCGACAGGATCCAGCGATCGAGCGGCGGACGCTCGTCGGTCGGCGGCGACCCCGCGGACGGCATCCAGCCCGCCAGGCGCGCATAGGTCACGAAGAACGCGTACACGTTCCACAGGACCAGCAGTCCGCGACGCGCCTCGTCTGCGGCGTGCCAGCCGAACAGGATGTTGTCATCGGGCCGGGCGGAGGCGTACATCCAGCGCATCACGTCTACGCCCATGCGCTCCGCCGCCTCGTCGAACTCGATCGCGTTGCCCCAGCTCTTGTGCATGGGGCGTCCGTCCTCGCCGAACAGCGTGGCGTAGCCGAAGATCGTCTTGAACGGCTCCTCGCGGCGAAGCACGGTGCTCATCGCCAGCATCGCGTAGAACCAGTTCCGGAACTGGCCCGGGAAGCTCTCCGTGATGAAGTCGGCCGGGAACCACCTGGCCCATGCCTCGGGATCCTCCCGGAAGTGGAGCGTCGAGAACGGCACGATGCCTGCGTCCAGCCAGGGGTTGCCGACATCGGTGATCCGGGACACTGCCTCGCCGCACGAGGAGCACGCGATCTGCACTTCGTCCACGAAGGGCCGGTGCGGCGTATGGCCCTCGAAGGCATCCCAGCCCGCGACCGCCCGCGACCGGAGCTCCTCGCGACCGCCGACCACGTCGAAGTGCCCGCAGGCCTTGCAGTCGTAGATCGGCAGCGCCAGGCCGTAGTAGCGCTTCTTGGAGATCATCCAGTCGCGCATGTTGATGAGCCAGTCCAGCTCCCGCTCGTAGCCAAAGCCCGGGATCCACCGGATGCGGTCCACGATCTCCATGATCTGGTAGCGGAGCGAGGCGTCGATCTCCTCACGGGCCAGCTGCTCGCGAGGCCGGTCGTAGACCTCGCCCATGCTGATATACCACTCGTCCACGAGACGGAACAGGAGGGGCGTGCCGCAGCGCCAGCAGTGCGGGTAGCGGTGGCTGTAGGGCTCGAGGTGGTAGAAGAACCGCCGCTGCTCGAGATCGGAGATGATCGCCTCGGTGATTGCCGGCGCCTCCCGGCCCGCCAGCCAGCCGAACCCCGGGTAGTACCGACCGCCCTCGTCGATGGGGCCGATGACGGGCAGCCCGATCGCAAGGCCCAGCTGGTAGTCCTCGGCACCGCAGCCGGGGGCGATGTGGACGATGCCGGTCCCCTCCTCCTCGCCGACCTCGCCCCAGGTGACGACTCGGTGCTCGTAGCCGGCTGCGGCAAAGGCCGAGGCGACCGCGGGCAGGTCATCGAAGGGGCCCGTGTAGCGCCACCCCGCCAGCTCGGCGCCGGCGCGCTCCTCCACGACCTCGAACGGGCCCTGGAGTGCCTGCTTGAGCGTGCCCTTGCCCAGCCAGAACTCATCCACGCCCTGGCGGACCCTGACGTAGCGCAGGTCCTCGCCGACTGCGGCCGCCACGTTGGCCGCCAGGGTCCAGGGCGTGGTCGTCCAGACCAGGAGGGATTCGCCCGGCCGGTCGAGCAGCGGCAGGCGGACGACCAGACCCGGGTCCTCCCGGTCCTGATAGCCCTCATTCATCTCCATCTGGGACAGGCCCGTCCCGCACCGCGGGCACCAGGGCATGGTGTCGTGACCGCGGTAGACCCATCCCCGCCGGTGGCACTCGGCAAGGAAGCCCCAGATGAGGTCGTTGTTCTCGTTGCTGAAGGTGAAGTACGACCCGCCGGTGTCGGGCATGCCCAGGCGGCCCACGACCATCTCCACGGTGTCCGTCACCGGGCCGTCGGGACCGTCGATGGTCACCGGCTGGGTGGGGTCCTCCTTGAGCAGGTCGCGCAGGCGGAGGAGCTCGGAGGGCTCGTTCCAGTCCATCCAGTACCCGAGGCGCTGGCTCTGCTCGGTCTGGCGGGCGGCGAAGGTGAGCACGCGCTGCTTGCACAGGCTGACGAACTCCGCGATGCCGAACGCCTCGATGTCGCGCTTGGAGGTGAAGCCCAGGTCGCGCTCGACGTTGACCTCGACCCACAGCCCCTGGCAGTCGAAGCCGTTCTGGAACCGCTGGTCCTCGCCGAGCATCGCGTGGAACCGCTGGTAGAGGTCCTTGTACGTCCGCCCCCACGCGTGGTGGACACCCATGGGGTTGTTGGCCGTGATCGGCCCGTCGAGGAAGCTCCAGCGCGCCTTGCCGGCGTTCTGGGCACGCAGGCGCGCGAACGTGCGGCGCTCGGCCCACTCGCGGAGCAGGGCATGCTCCTGGGCCACGAAATCTGGTCGGGCGGTGACGGGACGGAACATCGGGCCTCGGGCGCTCGCCGGTGCGGTCCTGGTCTGCCGCGGCGGGTCACCAGTCTATCGGCTCCGCGACCTGCGCCACCCGGCGGCGATCGCGGCGCGCCTCGGGCGCCCGGATTCCGGCTCCGGCGTATCATTCCGCGCGATGTCGACACCCCAGCGGGCTCCCCGCACGCGCTCCGCGTTTGCCGCGGCGTTCCTGTCCCTGCTGTTCCCTGGCCTCGGTCACGCCTACGCGGGCGCCTACATGCGCGCCCTCGGCTTCGCGGCTGCGCCGCTGCTGGTCATCGCCTTTGGCACCGGCATCGTCCTGCGCATGGACCGGGGCGAGCTCCTGGGCATGGTGGCGAGCCAGGGTGCCCTCATCGCCATCTTCGTCGCCAACATCGCCGCGCTCGTCTACCGCATCGTGGCGGCGGTCGACGCATGGCAGGTCGCGCGCTTCCTCAACGCCGCGGATGCCTCGGGCACCGGACGCCTGGGCCGCGCCCGCATGCCGGTGCACCCGCTGTCGATCGCAGGCCTGCTGGCGGTGGTGCTCGTCATGGGCGCCGGCCACCTCGCCATCGCACGCTACAACGTCCTCGCGCTCGACCTCGTGAACTGCGTCTTCACCGAGGACGAGGCCAACTGCACCTCGCCCGAGGAGTCCGCGACGCCCGACGTGACGGTCCAGCCCGTGGACAGCGCCGCACCTGGCGAGTCGGATGCCCCGACCGCGTCGCCCGACGTGATCCCCACCCCCAACCCGTCGGCACAAGGGACCCTGGCCCCGTCGCTCCCGCCCTGGGATGGCAAGGGCAGGCTCAACATCCTGGCTGTGGGCGTGGACGCCCGCCCCGGTGACACCAGCTTCAACACGGACACCCTGATCGTCGTGTCCATCGATCCGGTCACCAAGCAGGTCGCGATGTTCCAGGTCCCCCGCGACATGGTCGACGTGCCCGTTCCGTCCAATGCACGCTCGCTGTGGGGCTCCACCTACGGCGGCAAGATCAACAGCTGGTTCACACAGAACCGGAACCGCACCGACCTGTGGCCGGGAAAGAGCGCCAACGCCCGCGGGTTTGCCTCGCTCAAGGCCATCCTGGGTGAGCTCTACGGCCTGGACATCCGCTACTACGTCAAGGTGGACTTCAGCGGGTTCCGCAAGGCCGTGAACACCCTGGGCGGTGTCCAGGTCAACGTCCAGATGCCGGTCTACGAGAGCATGTATCCGGCCGGCGGCGGCACGCTGACCAGGATCTACATGCCCGCGGGTCCCCAGCAGATGAGCGGCGCCGATGCGCTGATCTACGCCCGCTCGCGCCACCGCGCGGCAGGGGGCGACTTCGATCGTGGCCGCCGCCAGCAGCGGGTGCTCCTGTCGCTCAAGGAGCAGATGAGCGCCCAGGCGATCGTCGCCAACCTGCCGGACCTGGTCAATGTCCTCAAGGAGTCGATCAAGACCGACATCCCCACTTCGGAGCTGCCCAAGCTCCTGGCCCTCGCGGAGAGCGTCGACACCAAGGACATCCGGTCCTACGTCTTCTCGCCGCGCTTCTACGCCACGGAATACGCGAGCTCCCCGCGCGGCTACATCATCACGCCCAACGTGGTGCGCATCCGGCGCGCGGTGAAGGAGGCGTTTTCGGTCAGCTCCGAACTCCTCGCCCAGCGCGACCGCCTCGGCGCCGAGGCTGCGGCCGTCTGGGTTCTCAACGCCTCCGGCAAGACCGGCATGGCGAGCCGTGCGGCGGAGTGGCTCGCGTACAACGGCCTCGAGGCCTCGGCGCCCAACCAGAGCCCGCCGGCAACGGCGCCCAAGAGCAAGATCGTGGTCTACAACGGGGCCGAGGCCGAGATGCCCGAGACGATCAAGTACCTGGAGAAGCTCTACGGCGTGACGGCCACGGCGGCCACCGACCCGGCCGTGACGGTCGACGTGATCGTCACCCTGGGCAGCAACGCCCCCGACAAGCAGATCGAGGCGGTCGGATGAGCTGGCGGCGGGCGCTCCGGTCGGAGGAGGGTCAGCCCTTGATCGGGCTGAGCCAGCTCCGGTACTCGGGCAGGTTGCCGCGGACGGCGGCGAAGTAGCGCTCGCTCAGGAGCCGGGAGACCGGGCCTATCTCACCGGTACCCACCGGGCGGTGATCCACCTCGATGACCGGGCTGACCTGGACGCCGGTGCCGCACAGGAACACCTCGTCGCAGACATACAGCTCGGAACGGTCGACCGACCGGATCTCCACCTGGATGCCGGCGTCCCGGGCCAGACCCATGATCGCCTTGCGCGTCACACCCTCGAGGATGTCGTCTGACACCGGTGGTGTGATCAGGACGCCGTCCCGGACCACGAACAGGTTCGCCGCCGACGCCTCGGAGGCATGGCCGTCAGGGGTGAGGACGAGCGCCTCGTCGAACCCGTTGAGTTCGGCCTCGCTCTTCTGGAAGGCCATGTTCACGTAGCCGCCGACGATCTTCCCGCGGGCGGGCAGCGCCTCGTCCGCGTTCCTGCGCCAGGTGGAGGTCATGACCCTGACGCCCTTCTCGACATCGATGTAGTTCCCGAAGGGCGACGTGATCACGTACATCTCGTGGTCGAGGTGGTGGAGACGGACTCCGATCGCCTTGGTGCTCTTGTAGAACGACGGGCGGACGTAGACATCCTCCCGGAAATGGTTCCGCCGCACAGTCTCCAGGACGATCTCCACGAGCTCGTCCACCGGCGGGAGGTTCTCCATCAGCAGCATCTTCGCGCTGTTCCGGATGCGCTCGCAGTGTTCCCGGACGAACAGGACGTAGAGCGTCTCGTGCTCGGCATTCCAGTAGCCGCGGATGCCCTCGAAGGTCGCCGTCCCGTACATGAACGCGTGGGTCATGATGCTGACCTTCGCGTCACGGAGCGGGACGTACTCGCCCTCGAAGTAGGAGATCAGGTCCTCGACGGACCGGGGCGTGGCGGCAGCGGCCTCCGCCGCGGCATCGGACGGCTGGGTGAGCATGGGATCGGCTCCAGGTCGCGTGCGGCTCATCGCCGCGAGTCCCTCATGGTCCGGAACAGTCTAGCACCGGGCAATCCGGACCCCCGCAGTGGCGCGCCGCCCGCTGGCGTTGCCGCGGCCCACGCAAGCGCCGAGGTCAGCCGATGGGCAGCAGCCCGGCCAGCGCCAGTCCGACGATCCCGAGGTAGACCAGGTAGAGCAGTCCGCCCACCAGCAACGAGCGCCCGTCCAGGCGTGCCCGACGCCACATCGGCCCGAAGATGGCTGCGACCGCGATGAACGCGATCGCCGCGGACAGGAAGGCGATTGCCGAGTCCTCGCTCACGTGCCAGGCATTGCCGGCGAACAGCAGCGCGACCACCGTGGGGATCGCGGACTGGAACACCATCGCGCCCGTGATGTTGCCCATCGCGAGCGTGTCCTTGCCCTGGCGGACCCAGATCAGCGAGTTGAACTTCTCGGGCAGCTCGGTGGCGATCGGCGCGATCACGAGCGCCATCAGGAGCTCGCTGACCCCCAGGGTCGCCGACAGGCTGGCAACGGCTCCGACGAACAGGTACGCGCCACCGATGATGAAGGCGAGCGCGAGCAGCACCTGGAAGGAGACGATCCGCAGCCTCGGGACGGCGGGGGCTCGCCGGTGGGCACCGGCATCGAGCCGTTGGAGGCGGAGCGGGGGCAGCTCGTCCTGGTGCTCCTCCGCATCTGCGTCGAGGTGGCCCTTGACGTAGTAGACGTAGATGCCGATCAGGATCACCGCGACGACCACCCGCAGGCCGGCAAGGTCGGTCGGCAGGAACGCGGAGCCGACGGCAAGCGCGTAGGCGATCGCGAAGTAGCGGATGTCATGGACCAGGACCGTCGTGTCCACCACCATGCGCGTCCCGGTCGCGCGACGGCGGCGGAAGGCGATGACGCCGATCCCGGTGACGAACATCGCCAGCGTGGACAACATGAACGGGGCGCCGAGGATGGCCCCGACGCCCACGTCGTGGGCCGATCCCCCGCCCGTCCCGAAGATGATCGCGATGATCGGGATCATCGTCTCCGGCAGCGCCGTCCCAACGGCCGCGAGGACCGATCCCACGGCACCCTGGGCGAGGTTGAGCTTGCGGCCGAACCACTCGATCCCGTTGGTGAACAGCTCTGCGCCGCCGAGGATGACGACGAACGCGATGGCCAGGACAAGGGCGTCCACGTCAGCCCTCCAGGCCGATCGCGGCGAGGATGGACACGAGCACGACCACGAACACCGCGACCGAGATCAGCACCAGCCGCCAGTCCCGAACCGCCACATAGCCCACGCCCGCGACGATTACCCGACCGATCGGCAGGGCGATGATCAGGACGATGCCGGCCCACAGGAATCCGATGGGCCGCAGCGCCGCCATGTCCGCCAGGATGCGACCGGGGTCGAACGGCGGGATGGCGCCATGCGCCAGGGGGTCCACGCCATCGAGGAGCATCAGCACGACGCCCACGAGGACCAGGCCCATCGCGAGCCAGGTGCCGACGATCAGCATCCGGGCGACGATCGACTCCAGCGCGTAGGCCGCGTCGTTCCGGCCAGGGCCCGTGGCGCTGCTGCTCACAGCCCCAGCGCCTTCAGACCCATCTGGATGGCCGTGTAGACCAGCACCACGACGAACAGCCCGCGCAGGATCCGCAGGTTGACGCGGTGGGCGAGTCGGGAGCCGAAGGACGCTCCCACGAACACGCCGAGCGCGATGGGCCCCGCGATGAACGGGTCGATCTCGTCGCGCAACAGGTAGATCACGGCCGAGGCGGTGGCCGTGATGCCCATCATCATGTTGCTGGTCGCGGTGGACGTCCGGAGCGGGACGCCCATCCACATGTGCATCACGGGCACCTTGATGATTCCTCCACCCACGCCCAGCAGCGCCGAGTTGAGGCCGGCGAACACCGACCCCGCCATGCCCGCCGGCAGGCGGTGCACGGTGTAGCCGGGGCCTGACAACGAGGCCGTGAAGGACATGCCCGTAGCAGCTGGGGCGGGCGCCATCACGGGAGCGGCGATGGGGATCTCCGGCTGCGACGCCTCCACGGGCTGCGGCTCCACGAGCACCGGCTCGGGCGGCTCGGATGAGCGCGGCGCTTCCCGGCGCCTGGCCATGGAGATCGCGACCCAGGCCAGCAGGGCGGCGAACAGGCCGGCCAGCAGCCGTTCGTTGATGAGGAACGCGATCAGGCCGCCGACCAGGGCCCCCATGGCCGAGAACAGCTCGAGCGTCATGCCCAGCCGGAGATTGGCGACGTGGCGCTGGAGGTACACCCCTGCCGAGGCGCTGGAGGTGACGATCACGGAGACCAGCGAGACCGCGACGGCCTCGCGCAGTGGCAGCCCGAATCCCAGGTTCAGGATCGGGACGATCAGCACGCCACCGCCGAGCCCCAGCAGGGACCCGAACACGCCGGCGGCAACGCCGCCGGCGAGCAGGACTAGCACGACGATCATCCGTGGTCACCCGGCACGGGCCGGGCTCCCCCGGTTCGACAGCCGCGCCGCGTCACGACGTCAGGGGCGGAGGTGCTGGGGCGCGTACGGGAGCAGGGCGACGTGGCGTGCGCGCTTGAGCGCCACGGCAAGCTCGCGCTGGTGCGCGGCGCAGGTACCGGTCTTGCGGCGCGGCTCGATCTTGGCGCGCTCGGACAGGTAGCGACGGAGGCGGTTGACCTCCTTGTAGTCGATCATCACGGTCTTGTCAGCGCAGAAGGAGCAGACCTTCCGGCGCCGGCGATCGCGGTAGAAATCGTCGCGCTTCTTCGTGCGGGGCGGCATCAGTGGTGTCTCCTGCTGGTGGCGGGCTGACCGCCGGGGCGGCCCGCGGGCCGCGGAAGGGTCGTCAGAACGGGAGGTCGTCGAGGTCGTCGGGCGCGGGCGCCGACGGACGGGTTGGTCGGACGGATTCGGTGCCGCCTCCCCCACCGCCGCCGGACGGAGCGCCGAAGGAGCCTTCCTCGTCGCGAACACGGGCATCGAGGCTGATCACGTTGTCGGCGGTGATCTCCAGGGAGGTCCGCTTCTGGCCGTCCCGCGCCTCGTACTCGCGGGTGCGGAAGCGTCCCTCGACGAAGACCTTGTTTCCCTTGCGGAACTGTTCTGCGGTGCGCTCCGCGCGATCTCCCCAGACCGTGACGCGGAACCAGTCGGTCCCCTCGTCCACCCAGCCACCGCTGCCGTCCGGCTTCGAGTGCCCGACGGCCACGCTGAACTCCGTCACGGGACGCCCATTGGGCGTGTACCGCATCTCGGGGTCGCGTCCAAGGTTGCCGATGATCATGACCTTCGCGAATGCCATCGCCGGCTCCTCTCAGTCGATGGCCGCGGGCGCGGCCTCGCTCTCGGATTCGTCGATCTGCTCGTCGCCGTCCTCGGCGTCATCGTCCTCGGCGGACGGGAGATCGGGCTCCGCGTCGTCGTCGCCATCTGCCGAGGCGGAGGCGTCACGCCGGACCTTCACCGGCTTGACGGCACGGGTCACGAGGTAGCGCAGGACATCCTCGGTGATGTGGAGGCTGCGCTCCATCTCCGCGATGACCTCCGGCGGAGCCTCGAACACCACGATGTGGTACGAGCCGTCCCGGTAGCGGTCAATGGGATATGCGAGGCGCCGACGGCCCCAGGGCGCGACCTTGACGATCTGGCCGCCCGAGGCAACGACGTAACGTGTGGTGCGGTCGATGACCGCGGCTGCCCGCTCGTCCGGCGCGTCCGGCTTGAGCACGAGCATGAGTTCATAGCGGCGCACGGCCTGCTCTACTCCTTCCAATGGGGATCTGCCCCGCTGACGGCATGCCGCGCGGAACCGAAAGGACCGCGCGAGAATAGCATGGGCCCGCCCGGTGACCTCCTGCGGAGGTCGGGCGAGTACCGTATCCTCTCGCCGTCAGCATCGCCCACGCTGGCGCCAGTTCTCTTGGGGGACGCGTGCAGCTCTCTATCCTGCTCCTGGCCATCGATCGCCCTTCCGTGCAGGCGCTGGCAACTGCCCTGGCGGGACCGGGTCACGGCGTCACCGTGGTCACCCGACCCGACGAGGCCGTCGCGGCAGCCGCTGCCTACAGCCTCGTCATGATCGACCAGGTGACACCACCGGCAACGGTCCGCGACGTCATGACGATGCTCCGCGCCGGCGAGCAGACGGCCGGGATCCCGGTGCTCGCCGTCGCCCAGAGCGGTGACCTCGACGAGCGAATCGACCTGCTCGAAGCGGGCGTCGACGACGTCATCGCCAAGCCCTTCGACCAGCCCGAGCTGGTCGCCCGCATTGAAGCGCTCACGCTCCAGGCCCAGCGCACCTCGATCGGCGCCGGAAGCCCCATCGGAGACCTCGACGCCCATCGCATCGTGTCGGTGTTCAGTCCCAAGGGTGGCGTGGGCACCACCACCGTGGCGACCAACCTCGCCCTGATCGCGGCCGAGGGACGGCCCAACAAGGTCCTGCTCATCGACCTGGACCTCTCCTTCGGGCAGGTGGCCTCGCACCTCAACCTCCAGCCCAAGCAGACACTGCTCGAGCTGGCCCGGGACGAGGGGGCACTGCACGAGACCAACGTATTCCTGACCTACGTGATCCACCACATCGGTGGCGTGCATGTGCTGGCGGCCCCGCCCTCGCCGACCTTCACGGCGCTCATCACCACGGAGCAGATCGATCTCGTGCTCAAGCGGGCGCTGGAGGCCTACGAGATCGTCGTGGTGGACGCGGGGACGGCGCTGGACCAGCGTCTCATGTCCCTGTTCTCGATGTCGTCCACAGTGGTGATCCCGGTGCTGCCCGAGATCCCCGCCCTCAACTCCGTGCACGTGCTCCTCGACCAGCTGTCCGAGACCGGATCGATCGGTGGCCAGACGGTGTTCGTCCTCAACAATGCGTTCGCCCGCGACCTCCTCAAGCGCAGCGACGTCGAGACCGTTCTGGGCTCGAAGATCTCCGCCGAGCTCCCCTACGACCCGATCGTGTATCTCAAGGCCGTCAACGAGGGCAATCCGGTTGTCCGGGGCGCGCCGAAGTCGCTTCCGGCCGAGAAGTTGCGGACCTTGAGCACGATCGTGTTCGGCCGCACCATGGCACCGAGGGCCGAGCCGGCGAAGAAGGAGAAGCGTGGGCTCTTCGGCCGCTGAACGCTGCCGGTGAACGGCGTCCGCTGAACGCGCCCCCTGGACCGCGGCCGGCGTCAACAGGCCGCGACCCCGCTCACCGAAGGGCGCCCTGGCGGAGGAGCGCACGACGTCGCACGCCTGACCAGGCGAGGGTGCTGCCGAATTGCAGCAACCTGGTACCGAGGGTGAGGTTCGAACTCACACGGGGTTTCCCCCAGCGGTGTTTAAGACCGCTGCGTCTGCCGGTTCCGCCACCTCGGCTCATCCGCACGCGCGGACGGGCCCATGCTAACCCGCGGCAGGTGACGGCTCGCTCGGCTGGCTACCTCCGTCCCGACGTTCGCGCCGACCGGGAGGCGACAACGCGCACGCCGCTCCAGCGGCAGGAGCAGAGGACCCTGGGACACCCGGCATGGGGAAGCCTGGGCGCCTTGAGCTCCTCGCTGATCCGGACGACGAGTCCCCGGTCGTCGCGGCAGATGTCGCAGCACGTCCCGCCCACGAGCACCGCCTCCCGGCCCGCGGCGCGCAGGGCCTTGAGCTCCGCGACCACCGCGTCGCGCTGGAACTCGCGGATCTCGTCGGCCGGCAGCTCGTCGGGTCCGCCATCCTTGAGCAGTGCGCTGGCCTGCCTGCGACGGATCGTTGCAGCGTCCGCCCAGCGCTGGTCCCTCCTGGCGGCCGCAAACGCACGGTTTGCCGTCTGCACGTACAGGCCACGCGCTGCAGCGATCCCCTCCTCCGACGGGGTGGCCGAGGCCACCCGGTGCACGCTGGCCGTCGATGCTCCCGTGGTCGTCGCCAGGACCAGCCAGCGATCGCGCGGCCTCGCCAGGCGGGTCAGCTCCCTCACCCGGCGCTGGGCGGCCACCAGGGCGACAGCGGCGCTCTCCGTGAGGTAGACGACGCCTCCCTCGAGGCGCTTCACGACGATGCGCTCGTGGCAGTTGGCGCACCGGCGACTCGCGACCGGTCGCGGGTCCAGCAGGAAGCCGCACGACGGGCAGGCGGCCAGCACCGGGGGCTGTCGCCTCCGGCGTGGGGCAGGTTTGGGGAGAACAACCTGACGCGCCGGCGGCATGGTGCGCGGTGGTCGGGGCGGAACGGCCGACCTTCCCGACCTCGCGCCCGACTGCGGCCCGGTGTCCGGTTCCGACCGGTCCTCCCCTGACGGTGATGGCTCGGCAAGCGTGGGCGATGCCGCCGGTTCCGCATCGGCCAGAAGCTCGGGAGCCGGGGCAGCGTGCTCGGGCGGATCGGCCAGAAGCTCGGGAGCCGGGGCAGCGTGCTCGGGCGGATCGGCAAGAAGCTCGGGCGCAGGGGCAGCGTGCTCGGGCGGATCGGCCAGCGGCTCGGGCGCAGGGGCAGCGTGCTCGGGCGGATCGGCCAGCGGCTCGGGCAGGTCCCAGCCGCCGTCGACGACGATCACCGATGGCGCGCGGTGCACCGGGCGACGAGCGTCGGCGGCTGCGGATGCCGCCCTGACCGCGGCGGCAAACGCCTCGGTGGCCTCGATGGTCTCCTCGTCTTCCGCAGACGCCTCTCCATCTCCGGGAACGGGCGCGGATAGGGCTTCAGCCGGCGCTGCGCCGTCCTCCGGGGCGACATCCCCGGGGTCGAGGCCTTCGCGCTGCAGGAGAAGGCGCTCGAGACGGGCCACGCTGCCCTGACGAGCCAACTCCAGCTCCAGCTGCTCTTCCTTCGATGTTCGCTTGAGGATCCCGGGCACCCGTGCCACGTGCCGACCCTCCCTCCTGGATGCACCCCCGCTCGACCCACAACGACCGCGAGTCGGGTGCGCCGGTGCAGCGTAGTCTGGTGTGGTCCCGGGCGCAATTCCCAAGTACCAACGGTGGCGCGTGGGCGCACCACGCGCCAGGACGACCTGGGCAGGACCGCCCCTATTCCTTGATCAGGGCCAATCGAACCGACGAAGGTCCTGGCAGACCTCGTGGCTCGCCCCATCGGGGTCCGGTTCGCGGCCGGTCGGAACCTCGAATCGGCGCCTTGCGTACTCCTCCGGTGTGGTCGCCCGAATCCAGCGGACCTTGACCACGTAGTGGGGGTGGTCCCGGTGCGAGACCTTCTCCAGCCCCGTTGGGAACACCTGCTCGACCCTGCCTACGTAGCCGTCGACGTCGCGGATGGCGACGAGGCCGAACTCCTTCCAGGTGCCGTGCACGCAGGTCGGGACGGTCACCACGAGCAGCCTCCTTCGATCAACACGGCGCCAACGGGCGCTCGCACACATGGTAGGCGCAGCGGCACACCCCGGACGGCCGAACGAAAGCCCGCCGGGTGGCCAGCGGGCTCTTTCGTGCGGGAGGTGTGGAGGCGACGATCGGATTCGAACCGATGAATAGAGGTTTTGCAGACCTCCGTGTTGAGCCACTTCACCACGTCGCCTCGTGGCGCCGGTCCGTGGGCCGGCGGGCCGATGTCAGGTTGGCTGCCCCTCGAGGATTCGAACCTCGGCTAACGGATCCAAAGTCCGCTGTCCTACCACTAGACGAAGGGGCAGCGGTGCCGGGTCTGGTGCTCGATCTGGGGAGGAATGGAGCGGAAGACGGGACTCGAACCCGCGACCCTCACCTTGGCAAGGTGATGCTCTACCAACTGAGCCACTTCCGCTCGATGACCGACCAGGTAATGGTGCCGAGAGCCAAATTCGAACTGGCGACACCGCGATTTTCAGTCGCGTGCTCTACCAACTGAGCTATCTCGGCCCGTTGCCGGGTCCCCGTGGGGGCCCGTCGGCGCGCCGGAGAATAGCACGGGACCTGAACGGGCGGCAACCTCACCGGACCGGCGGGGGTGGTGGCGCGGGAGGGCGCAGCAGGGCCGACTGGGCCCCGGGATCCAGCACCATGGCGGCGTCCGGCACCGCTGGCTGGCCGCTCAGCTCCCGAAGTCGGTTGATCCGGTCGAGCGCCGCCGGGTGCGTCGAGAACAGCGAGCGCGACGTTCCCGTGGCCGCCTTGACCGGGTTCTCGAAGTAGAGGTGCTGGGTAGCCCGGTTGGCCACCTCCAGGGGCTCGGTGTCCAGGCTGATCTTGGCCAGGGCGCGCTCCAACCCGTACGGGTTCCGGGTGAGTTCGACGCCCGAGGCGTCCGCCAGGTATTCGCGCTGGCGGCTGACCGCCATCTGGACCATGCGGGCCATGATCGGCGCCAGGACGGCAAGCACCAGCGCCATCAGCATGATCACCACCTGAAGTCCGCCGCCTCCAGAGTCTGACGACCCGCGCCGTCCCCGGCGGCCGCCGCCGAAGAACGTGAACCTCAGGAAGAAGTCGGCGAGGAGCGCGATCGAGCCCACCAGGACGCCGACCATCAGCGAGAACCGGATGTCGTAGTTGCGGACATGCGACAGCTCGTGGGCCAGGACCCCCTGGAGCTCCTCGCGGTCAAGCTTCTGGAGAAGGCCGATGGTGATGGCCACCGACGCATGCGCCGGATCGCGACCGGTCGCGAACGCGTTGGGCGCGGTGTCGTCGATCAGGTAGACCCTGGGCATGGGCACGTTGGCGGCGACGGCCATCTCCCGGACGACATTCACCAGCTGCGGCTGGTCCGCCGCCGTCACCTCGCGGGCCCCCGATGTCCTGAGCACGAGGGCGTCGCCGCCGAAGTACGAGAACAGGGACGCGGCAAACCCCACGCCGATGGCGATCACCATCGACGGCAGGGCGGCCCTCGGATCTCCCGCGACCGCCCAGCCGATGAGCGCACCGAGCGTCCCGAGGAGCACCACGACCGCGAGGGCCAACAGGAGCGAGTTCCGCTTGTTGGCCCCGATCTGGCCGTAGAAGGTTGCCGCCATCGCGTGTCAGTCGGGCGCCGGGCCGCCGCCCGCCCTCAGCTCAGGGTCAGGTCGACGTTGGGGACGGCGCTCGCCTCGGGCTCGGCGTCGAAGAACTCGCGCTTGGTGAAGCCCAGGGGACCGGCGATCAGCACGCTTGGGATCGTCTGGATGGTGTTGTTGTAGTCCAGCACGGTGGCGTTGTAGTGCTGGCGGGAGAAGCTGATCTGGTTCTCGGTCGTGGTGAGCTCCTCCTGGAGCTGCATGACGTTCTGGTTCGCCTTGAGGTCGGGGTAGTTCTCGACCACCGCGAACAGCGACCGCAGCGCGCCCGTCAGGGCCCCCTCGGCCTGGGCCTGGCTGGCGGGACCCTGCGCCCCGGCGGCGACCGCGTTGGCGCGAGCCTCGGTGACCCGGGTCAGGACGTCCTGCTCGAAGCCCATGTAGCCCTTCACGGCCTGCACGAGGTTCGGGATCAGGTCGTGCCGGCGCTTCAGTTGGACCTCGATCTGGCCCAGCGCCTCGTCGATCCGATTGCGCCGGGTGACCAGCCCGTTGTAGATCCCCACCAGGATCACGACGATGACGATGACGATGATCGCGATGATCAGCAGTTCCATGCGGCCTCCTCGAGAACGACGGGCGCTCACCCCGGGGCATCCAGCATAGCGCTCCGCCGCCAGCCGGTCGCGACGGTCGGGCATTCGGGCGGACTGGAGCATCGGTCCCCGGTGCGCGCCGGGGCTGGTGGGCGGTGAGGGACTCGAACCCCCGACATCCTCGGTGTAAGCGAGGCGCTCTGACCAACTGAGCTAACCGCCCGGAGGCCGCCGCTGGTGAACGGGGCCGGAAACACGAGCGGGCGGCCATCGGGCCGCCCGCTTGAGGGTCAGGAGAGTGGTGCCCAGGCCGGGACTTGAACCCGGATGAGTTGCCTCATACGCCCCTCAAACGTACGCGTATACCAATTCCGCCACCTGGGCAGGAGCACCGACGCCTGTGCCGGATGTCCCGGGACGGGGACATGGTACCGAGGGAGGGAGTCGAACCCACACGACCTTGCGGCCACTGGTACCTGAAACCAGCGCGTCTACCATTCCGCCACCTCGGCCCGACCCAAAACGGCTCACCCGAAGGATCACCGGTCTGCGGCGAGGCGCCATGCTAGCACATCCCAATACCGGTCGCCGGGGTCCGCGATGAGTCGTGGCGTGACGCCATCGAGGCCCCGCGCGAGCATCACTTCGTCGTTCCACGCGAGCGGCAGCATGGGCCGTCGCTCCGCCAGTGCCGCCAGCAGGGCCTTCCAGGCCGCCTTGCGCTCCTCGTCCGTTCCGGGCTTCCTGGCGGCCTCCAGCAATGGGTCGAGCTCCTCGTCCTGGTAGCCGGCCAGGTTCGTCCCGGACGCCTGTACCTGGGATGTCGCGAGCAGGGGATAGAGGTCGGGTTCGAGGCCCTCGGCGACATCGACGACGGCCGCGGTGAAGTCGCCGGCACGCAGCCGCGTCGCGAGATCGGACGCCTTGACCTCGACCATGGTCGTAGCGAACCCGAGGTCGCGCCACGCATCGCGGACGGCCTTCGCGACCGCGGACAGCCGGGGGTTCGCGGACTCGGGCACGCTCAGGACCTCGAGACCGTACGGGTTCTTCGCGCCGGGTGCCACCCAGCTGCCGCTCTTCTTCGTCCACCCAGCATCCTGGAGCGCCTTGGCGGCCGCCTCTTTGTCGTACTTCACCCTGACCGCTGATTCGTCGTCGTATGCCCACGACCACGGCGGGACGAGTGAATCCGCGCGCGTCGCGTTGCCACCCAGGACGTCCGCCACGAGCCCATCACGGTCGATGGCGGCAAGCAGGGCCTTGCGCACCTTCGGATCGCGCAGCTCCTTGTGCGACGGCCGCAGGTTCAACATGACCGACGAGAGGGTCGTGGTCTGGTAGCGGTGCCGGTCGAGGCCATCGACGGTCGCCAGCTCGGCGAGGGTCGGCGGCGACAGGCCGGCCGCGGCATCGATGTCACCACCGCGCAGGGCCTCGGCCACGGCTGCCTCGTCCGTGTAGAACCGGAGCTCCATCTGGTCCAGGTACGGCGCCGGCGGCCCGGACCGGACGGCAGGCAGGGGCGTGGCCAGCGAGTCGGGCGACGGCGGTCCACCCGTGGTGGACGGCGGTTCCTCGGCCTGGGGGACCACGCCCGAGGCCGGCACCAGGATCGCGCGCTCCTCGTCGATGTCGGCGAGCGCGAACGGGCCGCTGCCCACGGGCAGGCGCGCGAAGTCGCTCGTCGCGAGCTCCGCCAGGGGCAGGTCGGCCAGGAGATGCGCGGGAAGCAGCGGCTGCGCCGCCAGGGCGAGCACGCCCCCGATCGGGGTGCCCATGGTCAGCTGCACGGTCTTGTCGTCGATGGCCCGCGCGGTCACGTCTGCCCAGGCACCCGCTGTTGCGCCCGCGGCGTCGGGGCTCTTGCGGGCATCGACGGTGAACACCACGTCCTCAGCCGTCACGGGCTCGCCGTCATGCCACACGGCGTCGTCGCGCAGCTTGAAGGTCCATGTCCTGCCCTCTGCGTCGCTCGACCACGAGGCGGCCAGGTCCGGCTGGTAGGACGTTCCCGGGCCGAGGCGGACGAGACCGGAGAAGACGAGGCCGACCAGCAAGCGCTCGGCGCGGCTGCGGGCGGTCACCGGCGTGATGGACTCGGCCGTCCCGACGACCCCCTCGCGGAAGACGACGGGGGGCGGCATGGTGATCTCGGGCGTGGCGTCGGGCTCAGGGTCATCGGCGACACGTGGGAGCGCGAGGGCGCCGGCGATCACCACCAGGACGATGGCGAGCACGGCGACGATCGTCCGGTCGCGTCGGTTCACGTCAGGGGGACCAGGGTCGCGGATCGGCGGTCGGGGCGGCGATCAGCCGACGAAGATGAAGGCCACCAGCGCAAACACCACGAACAGGACCAGCAGGACGACAGTGAACTGCCAGAGTCGGCGCTCGACACCGCGGCGGCTGCGGTAGACGGCGGAGTCGCCACCGAATGTGCCGGACAGGCCGGTGCCACGCGCCTGCATCAGGATGGCGGCGATGAGCGCGATGCTGATCAGGATCTGGCCGATGGCCAGGATCGGGTTCACGGGCGAGATAACCTCCGTTGGGTGACGGAGCGGGATGGTAGCAGACCCGCGCCCAGCCCTCTCCGATCAGCCGCGTCCGAGCAGCGAGCGGCCTGTCATGCCCGCCCAGCGGGGCAGGCCGGCGAGCTCCAGGATCGTGGGCGCCACGTCCGCGAGCACCCCGTCTTCCAGCGCGCCGCCAGCGAGGGCTCGGCCCATCCCCAGGAGCGGGACGGGATTGAGCGAGTGCTTGGTGACCGGGCGGCCCGCGTCGTCGAGCATGTCGTCGGCGTTGCCGTGGTCGGCGGTCACGAACAGGACCGCACCGGGGCCGTCCGGATCGGACTCCCCCACCCCGTCGATGGCATCGAAGATCCGCCCAGGCAGCCGTCGATCACCGTCAGGGCAGTCACGGTCGCGTCCCACACGCCGGTGTGGCCCACCATGTCCGGGTTCGCGAAGTTGGCGACGATGAAGTCGTAGCGCCCGGAGCCGATGGCCGCCACCAGCTCATCGGTGACCCCGGCCGCACTCATCTCGGGCTGGAGATCATAGGTGGCCACCTTGGGCGACGGGACGAGCCGACGCTCCTCACCCGGCCAGGGTGTCTCGACGCCACCGTTGAAGAAGTAGGTGACGTGCGCGTACTTCTCGGTCTCCGCCACGTGGAACTGCGTCCAGCCGGACTCGCTGAAGGCCTGCGCGAGCGACCGCGCCTCCTCGGGGCCGAACGCAACCTCGACCGGCAGGCCGGACTCGTACTCGGTCATGGTGGCCACGAGGAGCCCGGACGGCGCCGGTCGGCCGTCGGGACCAGTGCGGTCGAACGACGCAAATCCAGGGTCCGCCAGAGCATGGGTCAGCTGGCGCGCCCGGTCTGCACGGAAGTTGACATGGACGATCGGATCCCCATCGCGCAGCCCGCCACCGGCGCCGTCGACAGCCGTCGGCAGGACGAACTCGTCGGTCTCGCCCCGGGCGTACGCCGCCTCGATGGCGGCCGTGGCGGATGCCGCATGGAGACCCGCGGCATGGACGATGGCGTCGTAGCCGCGTTCGGTGCGCTCCCAGCGCTGGTCGCGATCCATGGCGTAGTAGCGTCCACCGACCGACGCGATCCGGGCGTCCGGGTGGAGCAGCCGGAGACGAACCTCGAGGTCGCGTACGAAGCCGAGCGCGGAGCTGGGCGGCGTGTCACGACCGTCGAGCAGGGCGTGGATCCGGACCGAGGGCACGCCGAGGCGCGCGGCAAGCTCCACCAGGGCCAGCAGGTGCCGGTCGTGGGCATGCACGCCACCGGGGCCCACGAGGCCAACGGCATGGAGGCGGCCCGTCTGCCGGGCCCGCTCGCACGCGGCGAGGAGGGCCGGACGTTCGAAGAACGAGCCGTCGTCGATGGCGGCGTCGATCCTCGGCAGGTCCTGGAGCACCGGGCGTCCGGCGCCGAGGTTGAGGTGACCCACCTCCGAGTTGCCCATCTGGCCCGCCGGCAGGCCCACCGCGTCCTCGGACGCTCGCAGGACCGAGTTGGGCCACCGGTCCAAGGCCTCGCGCCAGCGGGGCATCGCGGCGGCGGCGATGGCATCCCTGGCCGGGTCGGACCCGATGCCGAAGCCGTCGAGGACAACGAGGACGATCGGGCGTGGTCGGCTGCCCTCCGTCACGATGCCAGGCCGCGGGCGGCGGCCGTGAGGCCCGCCCGGGCCACCATCCCGGCCATCTCGTCTGGCTTGAGCGAGGCACCGCCGACGAGCGCGCCATCGACTCCTGGTTCGGCGAGGAACTCGCCGATGTTGGCGGAGGTCACGCTGCCCCCGTAGAGCACGGGCGTCTCCTCGGCCGCGTCGCCCCAGCCAAGGCTGCGCAGGCTCGCCCGGATGGCATCGGCCATCGCGGCGGCATCGGCTCCGCGGGCATTCTTGCCGGTGCCGATGGCCCAGACGGGCTCGTACGCGATCACGATGCCTGCGGCCACGAGGGCTGCTGGGTCGCGACTGTCCAGGGCCCCCTTGAGCTGGGCATCGACGACAGCGGCCTCGCGGCCCGCCTCGCGGTCAGCCAGGACCTCACCCACGCAAACGATCGGGCGCAGGCCGCCTGCGACGGCGCGATCCAGCTTCTTGCCCACGAGGTCGTCCGTCTCGTGGAAGTAGGCGCGACGCTCCGAGTGACCGAGGATCACCCAGGTTGCGAGGCCAGCCAGCATCGGTACCGAGACCTCACCCGTATAGGCACCACCGAGCTCGTGGTGGACGTTCTGGGCGCCGACACCGACGTCCTCCGCGGCCAGGGCGTCGCGCACGGCGGCGAGGCTCACGTACGGCGGGCAGATGACCCGGGTCACCCCGGCCTCCCGCGTGCGGGACGCGATGATCCGCGCCAGCTCACCCGCGTCGGCGGGGGTTGTGTTCATCTTCCAGTTGGCAGCAATCACGATCGGTCGAGTCATGACCAGATCATGCCAGAGACGGGCGTCACGCTCCCCGGCCGAGCGGCCCCCTCCCGTCCGCTGTGCGGCCCGCGCCTCCACGGCCGTGCGACACCCCGGCGACTCCGCCGGATGGCCGGGTGCGAATCCGACGCCCGACGCCGTCATCGTCGTGCAGGGCCAGGAGCTCGAGCCGGTCGAGGGCGCGCTGAACCGTCGAACGGTGCACCTCCAGGCGCTCGGCGATCTCGGACAGCGATGCCTCCGGCGTCTCGCGGCGGGCCTCCGCCACGGCCCGGACCTTGTGCCCCTGCTGGGCGAGGCGGCCGTCCGCCTCGAGCGCGTCGATCGCCTCCAGCTGGCGGCCCGCGGCCGCGACCGAACGCTGGAGGTTGGCGCTCTCGGCATTGAGCACCCGGTTGAGGTCGCCGCGCAGGGTGCGGGCGACGCCACGGGCCTCCAGCTCCAGCAGGGCTGCGCTGCCCCCGATGCTGCCCAGGAAGGCCTCGATCGACTCCGCGCTCTTCCAGGTCACGACACCCAGGCCGCGGCGCAGTCGCCAGGAGGCCGGCAGGTCCAGATCTTCGAGACGCGCCGCGAGGACCGGTGCCTCCGCGGCCGGTACCACGAACTCCAGGTGGGCGCGGCCGGCGGTCAGGCTGAGCGAGCCGCGGGCGAGGAACCGGCCCCTCAGCCAGGCCAGCCGGCAATGATCCGGGACCGCACCCCAGTCCAGCTCGGCCTCGGGCAGGAGGAACTGGCGGCGAGACGCTCCCCCACCTGCCCGGGCGTGCCCGCCGAGGCGGATGACGAGGCGTGCCACCGCGGGCTCGCGGGCATGAACCCGCGGTCCGAGGCCGGCGATCTCCGCGCGGCGGTCGCACGCTCGGGCCGGATCAACGGCCGCGAGCTCCGCCCGCAGGGCCGCCACAAGATCGCGATCGGTCGCGGACATCCGGTCCCGTCAGGACGCCCGGGCCGCCCGGGCCACCCGGGCCGCTCCGGACCGGCGTCGCTGGCCGCCGTCCCGCTCCCAGGCCACCAGGATCGCGCCGGCGAGGCGGGCCGGATCGTGGTGGTGGGCGTTTGCCGGATCGACCAGGTCGTCCAGGACGAGCCGGGGGCCGTGGGACGCAGCCCCTGCGGGCGGCCAGCGAAGTCGCACGGGCTCCCCCAGCCAGCCCTCGGGAGCGTGGGCATCGAAGCGGTTGTTCGCGAGCACGATGTCCGGCAGGGCGGCGGCCCCGTGACGCTCGAGAGCGTCGAAGTGATCGGCCAGGTCGTAGCCACCCGTTTCACCCGGCTGGGTCGCGACGTTGGCCGCGAACACGACCAGCGCCCCGGATGCGGCGATGGCCTCGCGGATCCCCGGCACGACCAGCGAGGGCAGGATGCTCGTGTACAGGCTGCCGGGGCCGAGGACGATGATCTCGGCCTCCTCGATCGCCCGCATCGCGTCGTCGGTCGGCCGGACGTCCCCCGGGGTGACCCAGATCCGGTCCACGTCGTTGGTGCGTGCGATCCGGCTCTGGCCGTCCAGCTCGCTCCCGTCCTGCAGCCGGGCATGCAGCGTCACCGCGGTCCCGGTCGCCGGGACGACTCGGCCGCGCACGGCGAGGACGCGGTTCATCTCCCGCACGGCCTCCTCGAAGTCGCCGTCCTCGATGGCGACCAGCGCCGCAAGGAGCAGGTTGCCCACGGCGTGGCCCCCGAGGCCCTCGCCAGGCGCCCCCTGCACAGACGTGGCTCCGGGAAACCGGTATTGGAGCAGTCGCCCCATCAGCGGCTCTGCGTCCGCGAGGGCGACGACACAATTGCGGATATCACCCACGGCGGGGATGCCCAGCTCGGTGCGCAGGACGCCGGACGATCCGCCGTCGTCGGCCACCGTGACCACTGCGGTCAGGTTGGAGGTGTGCTCCTTGAGCCCTCGGAGCAGCGTGGACAGGCCCGTGCCGCCACCGATGGCGACGATCCGCGGGCCGCGCGCGAGGAACCGCTTCTGGTAGATGACGTCCACCATGGGCTGATCACGGTCCCACAGCGCGAACGGGTCCAGGAGCGCCCGCGCCAGTTTGTACGCGCCCACGGCGAACAGCGTGAGCCCCAGGGCGCCCGCAACGAGTCCGCGCAACTGGTAGGGCAGGAACTGGAGGGTGGTCAGGTCGATGAGGCCCATGACCGGTCCACCCGGGCTCGCCCCGGCCGTCAGCTGGCGCAGGAGGTGGGCGACCCCGATCGCGAGGACGAGCAGCCCGAGGAACGCAAGGAGGAGCCACCGCTTGACGCCGATCCCGACCGCCAGCCAGCGGCGGAGGTTCACCGCTCCAGCTCCCTGTGGAAGACGGAGACGGGGCCGAAGTCGCGTTCCCGCAGCCAGCCGGCCAGCTCTTCGGCCATCACCACCGAGCGGTGCCAGCCGCCAGTGCAGCCGATGGCGATGGTCAGCCGGGTCTTGCCCTCTTCCGCGTAGGCCGGCACCAGCAGGTCGAGGAGGTCCTGCAGGCGCTGCAGGAACTCGCCCGCGACCGGCAGGCCCATGACGTACGTGCGCACCTCCTCGGTCAGGCCCGACAGGGGTCGCAGAACCTCGATGTAGTGCGGGTTCTGCATGAACCGGACGTCGAGCACCAGGTCAGCCTCGAGCGGGACGCCATACTTGAAGCCGAAGGTGAGCAGCTGGATCGACAGGCGGTCCGATGCCTGGACGTCACCGAGGCGGGTGAAGATCCGCTCGCGCAGCTCGCGCAGCGGCAGGTCGCTGGTGTCGAGCACGAGGTCGGCCTGGACGCGGACCGACTCCAGCATCGAGCGCTCCAGCTCGATCGAGGCCGCGATCCCGCGCTCGTCCGCCAGCGGGTGGCGATGCCGCGTCTCCGAGAAGCGCCGGATGAGGACGTCGTCGCGCGCCTCGAGGAAGATGATGACTGGCCGGATCCCGCGGCCCTCCAGCGCCCCGCGCATGGCCCCAAACGCCAGCGAGACGTCCCCGGTGCGGACGTCGAGCACGATGGCGGTGCGCGCGTAGCGGACGGGTTCCGTGGCGATCAGGTCCGCGAGCTCGCGCAGCAGCTCGCCGGGCAGGTTGTCGACCACGACGTAGCCCAGGTCCTCGAACAGCTTGGCCGCGGCGGTCTTGCCCCCGCCCGAAAGGCCGGTCAGGACCACGACCTCCTGGTCCGGCGCCGGTTCGGCTTCCAGGTTCATGCCTCTCCTCGGTCGTCTACTTGCCGCTGCGCCGGATGAAGTAGACGGTTCCCTCGAACAACACGTACATCGTCAGGCCGAGGGCGATGGGGCTCACAAGGTCCCCGCCGGGCGTGATGGCCGCCGCGAACACGGCGATGCCGAGGATGATCATGCGCCGTGCCGAGGACAGGCGCTCCGAGGTCACGATACCCACCCGGGACAGCCCGTACAGGAGGATCGGGAACTCCATGATCAGCCCGAATGCCAGGAACATCGTGGTCACGAAGTCGAAGTAGGGCCCGGCTGCAAGGTTGGCGACCAGCACATCGTCCGTGAACGCGAGCAGGAATCCGACCGCGAACGGCAGGATGAAGTAGGCAATCCCAACGCCGAGCGCGAAGAACACGAGGGCCAGTGGGATCCAGGGTCGGACCATCTTGCGCTCG
This sequence comes from uncultured Chloroflexia bacterium, assembly GCA_963788375.1. Lineage (GTDB taxonomy): Bacteria > Chloroflexota > Limnocylindria > Limnocylindrales > CSP1-4 > CAIXZV01. The sequence goes on along the minus strand of CAWBGT010000001.1, from coordinate 287,287 downwards.
TTGATCGTGAGCCCCGGTGCGACGAAGGCCCAGATCTGGTACAGCAGCACCGGCATGGCCAGGATGATCCCGGTGATGATGGAGATCCGGAGGGCGATCACGAATGCGTCGCCCGGACCCAGGACCTGCACGGTTCCGGTGGGCAGCGGCGCGATAAGGATGTTCCGGATGTCGCGCCAGAACCAGAAGCCCACGACGCTGCCGATCGCGATCGCGATGATGGCCTTGACGAGCCGGTTGCGGAGCTCTACGAGATGGTCGACGAGCGTCATCTCGCCCGCTGCGGGCGCGGCCGGCGACGTGGACGGATCGGGATCGACCGGCGCCGGAAGCGCGGCGACAGCGCCATCCGGAACAGCCTCGGCATCGACCATGGGCGGGCCCGGCGGGTCCGGCTGGGCTACGCGGAGGGAGTCGGATGCTCGTCGACGGGCGTGACCTCCGCTGGCCATGGCTCGGCCGCGTCAGCGACATCCGTGGCAGCCTGCGTCGGAGCGGCTGCCTCCTGCGGAGCAGGCGCATCCGCGTGGGCTGGCGCCGTCGCCTTCTCGGCTGTCACGGCGGCTGCCGCGACCGGTGCAGAGGACGGTGTGACCGCCTGGACCGCGGCAGGGGCGGGCGGTGTGCTGGAGCCCTGGCTTGCGGTTGTGCCGGGCGCGGATGCCGCCGTCTCCAGGCTCGTGCTCTCCTTGACGTCCGCCGCTGCCTTGCGGAACTCGCGGATGCTCTTGCCGAGGGCGCTGCCGACGTCCGGGAGCTTGCCAGGACCGACGACGAGCAACGCGATGATCAGGACGATGATGAGCTCACCGGGTCCGATGTTGAACGGCATGACCTGTTTCGACCTCGTGGCGGGAGCGGTGCCACTCCGGGGTTTGGAGGGCGTCAGGGTAGCACAGCGAGCCTTGTCCCCCACGCGGCCGCGGCCTCTCGGAGGCGCTCCAGCGGGTCGTCCCGGCGGCTCCCGGAAGGGCCGTCGATGGCGGCCCCTGCGATACCCCTGGAGACGTTGACCAGAAGCCCGCCGCCAGGGCGAGCTCCGGCCGGCTGGGCGGTCGCGGGACCCTCCGCGAGCACTGGTGCCAGGGCTCCGCCCTGGGCGCCGACCCCTGGGACGAGGAACGCCAGGCCGGGCACCAGCGCGCGGATCGCGGCCAGCTCCCGGGGCGCCGTGGCACCCACCACGAGGCCGACCGTGGCGCCGGGACCCCATGTCCCCGCGCGGCGCGCCACGCGGGCCCAGAGCGGCTCCGCCGGATACCCGGCGATCGGGTCCGCCTCGACCGGCAGGCCCTGCAGCTCGGCTCCACCCGGGTTCGAGGTCCTGCACAGGACATAGGCGAAGCGGTCCGGGCGCCCGAGGAGCGGGGCGACCGCCTCCTCGCCCAGGTACGGGTTTACGGTGACGGCATCCGCGCCGAGGCGGTCGAAGAGCGCCACCGCCTGCTTCGCCGCCGTTGTTCCGATGTCACCGCGCTTGGCGTCGGCGATGAACGGGACGTCCGGCGGGACAAGGGCGCGGATCCGCTCCAGTGCAGCCATGCCCGCCGCCCCGTGCGCCTCGAAGAAGGCGAGGTTCGGCTTGACCGCCGCCGCATACGGGAGGGCGGCCTCGAGGAGCATCCGCGAGAAGCGTTCGACGCCTTCGAGCGTGGGCGGGAAGCCGGCCGGCAAGGCGTCCGGGTCCGGGTCGAGGCCAAGGCACAGGACCGTGCGGGTGGCCGACGTCCGGGCGGCCAGCCGGTCGAGGTACAGCGCGGTCACGAGCCCGAGGGCGACGCGGCCGGGTCCTCGGTGGCCGCCGGGCCTCCGGTGGGTGCCGGCAGCTGATCGGCCGGGATGAACCAGCCCGGGCGCGAGGTGCCGTCGAGCCCGGCGTTGGATGTGAGATCCATGGGCTCCCCGACCTGCCACGCCGCCGGCGATCCCTCGAGCTGCACGAGCCGCAGGTCCACGACCTGGCCGGCGACGTGGAGATATGCAATCTGGTTGCCGGCAGGTGACCACGCGGGCGCCCAGCTGTGGCCGTCGTTGGTGACCCGGGCGATCTCGGCTCCCGTCGAGGCGTCGAGGATCACGACGTCCGTGCCAAAGGCACTCGTCCTCGTCGCGGCGAGGTAGCGTCCGTCGGGCGACCAGGCCGGGTGGAGATAGCCCGGACCCGTGACCGCCTTGGCCTTCTTGGTGGACAGCGTGTAGACGTAGATCCGTGGCGTTCCCTTGGCACCATCCCGGTCGGGCATGACATAGGCCACCTTCTGCCCGTCGGGCCGCCATGCGGGGTCCTGGTGGCCGAGGGGTGGCACCTGGGCCAGCCCGAGGTCCGTGATCTTGCCGTTCTTGCGGTTGAGGAGCTTCATCGAGACATCGCTGCGGGTGGGGTCCGGCAGATCCGACGCCATCGCGATCGTGGTCCCGTTGGGCGACACCACCGGCTCGCGGATGAAGCCCATCCACTTCATGCGGCCTGCCGGGTCGACCAGGCCGTCCAGGATCCTGGTCGCGCTCCCACCGGCCATGTCGACGTGCATGATCGACGGGACCTCCATGTCGTAGTCCCTGAGCGATCCATCGACGCTCCACAGCCCCTTCACCGGGCGCGTCCGGACGAAAATCACGCCCGAACCGTCCGGCTCGAACGACGGCATGGAATCCCGACCACCCTTCGTCAGCTGGGTCGCCTTGCCGTCGGCCTGGAGCCAGATGTTGCCGTCCTTCGCGTACACGAGGGTGCCCGGGATCACGACGCCCGGCTCCTCGGTGGGTACGACGACAACCTCGGGCGGCGTTGGGGTCTTGATCACCTTCGGATCGTCCGACGCTCCGGGGCCCGTTCCCGGGTTGCTGCTGCCCGTCCCGAACGGCAGCTGGCCGTTGCTCACGGAGAGCGTGATCACGGCCACGAGCAGCAGTCCGACGATCGAGACGATCGCAGCGACGGGCGTACCCGACGGCAGGAGACCACGGCCATCCCGCGGGGCAGGCTTGCGGGAGGGGCGCGGCGAGCGGGTCATGCGAGACCTCCGGTGGCTGGGGCGGCGACGCCGGGCCCCACGGGAATACCCGCCAGGCCGGCGGCTCTGTCCAGGACCTCGCGCGCGCGCGGGTGCGCTCCCGACGCATCGACGTCGCGAACCTCGAGCTGGAGCGTCTCGAGGCCGCCGAAGATCCGGCTGGCCAGGCGTGCGACGACATCGACGCGATCGCCTTCGACCAGGCTCAGGGCGAGGTCGGCGCGCCCGAACGCGATACCGTCGATCACGTCCCGTCCGCGGCGCAGGACCAGCTGGGTGTGACCGCCATTGGCCGCCCGTACCCGCTGGACCGTGAGACCGAGGACCGCCACGAGGGGCTCCGGGTTCCCGGCCCCGCACGGTCCGAGGCGGGCGAGGTCCCGATACAGGCCGTAGTCGACATAGGCCGCAGGCAGTGCAAGATCGACGGCCAGCGGCGTTCGCGGATCCGGGCGCTCGCCGGACGCAGCGAGGCCAAGGAAGCGGCTCGTGAAAGCCTCCCAGCGCTCCGCCGGGAGCTCGAAGCCGGCCGCGGCGGCGTGGCCACCGAACCGGATAAACAGGTCAGCGCAGGCGGTCGAGCGCATCCGCGAGGTCCAGCCGCCCGTCGCCCCGGCATGACGCGCGGATCACGTCACCGATCCGCGTCCCGATGACCGCCGGACGGCCCGTCTCGTCCGCGAGGCGCCCCGCCACCAGGCCGATGATGCCCACGGGCCACGGCCCGTACACCAGGAGGGCAGCGTCTTCCGAGCCGCCCCCGATCACGATCGGGCTGGCATCCGGACCTGTCTCGAGCGCGAGCCGTGCCTGGCCGGGAACGGCGCCGGGGTCGGGCAGGCCGAGGGCGGCACGTGCCTCGCTGATCGCGATCCGCATCAGGTCACGCCGACTGGTGTTCGCCGTCTCGAGCCTCGACGCGTAGTCCGCGGCCTCCTCGGGGGTCTCGGCCAGGAGCAGGAGGGCGGCATCGAGCGCCTCGCCGACCCGGCCGGCGGCATTGAGCCTCGGGGCGATGACGAAGCCGACGGTCTCCAGGTCCACCGACGCCTGGGCCACCCGGGCACGCTCGAGGAGCGCGGCGATCCCGGGCCGCGGCGCCGTCCGCATCCGGTCCAGGCCGAGACGGGCGATGGCCCGGTTCTCCCCCACGATCGGCACCACGTCCGCCACGGTCCCGATCGTGGCGAGCTCGGCCAGGTCCAGCGCGTCCGACTCCGACGCCGCCAGCTCACCGAGCAGCAGCCGGGCTACGGCGAACGCCACGCCGCTGCCCGAGAGCCCGGGGAACGGGTAGGTCGAGTCCGCCCGGTGCGGGTTCACGATCGCAACGGCCGCCGGCAGCTCGGGCGGGAGGTGATGGTGGTCGGTGATGATGACGTCGATCCCTCGCGTCCCGGCCACCGCGATCTCCGCGACGCTGGTGGAGCCCGTGTCCACGGTGATGATCAGGGTGATGCCGGCACTCGCGGCCCTGTCGACGGCCGCGAGCGAGAGGCCGTGTCCTTCCTCCAGCCGGGCGGGGACATACGGCGTCGCGTCCATGCCGAGGCGCCGCAGCGCGATGATCAGCTGGGCCAGGCCGGTCAGCCCGTCAGCGTCGAAGTCCCCGAAGACCATCACCCGCTCACCATGCTCGCGGGCCAGGCCGACGCGGGCCACGAGGCGATCCGCATCAGGCAGGCCGCGCGGGTCGTTGAGGCCGGCGACGGCCGGACCGAGGAAGGCCGCCAGCGCGTCCCGGCTGGTGATCCCCCGGCGGGCCATGACAGTCGCGGCGAACGTGCCGATGCCCGCTTCTCGTGCCGCCGAACGGAGGTCCGGGTCGAGCCGGTACGGCTCCGGGAAGATCCAGCGGTGCCGTGCGTCGATCATCGTGCTGCGGAGCATGCCACGATCGGCTTCTCCGGGACTTTCGGTGCCCCGGCCGGGCCGGTGCGCTCGCGAACGCTGGAGGAGCGCGGGCCCCGGAACCGACCGGGCCCCGGGATCACGTGGTGGCGCGGCGGCTCGGGCGAACCGCGGCGGCGCGTTCGCGACGCCCATCCTCCCACTGGTGCCACACGACCAGCAGCGGGCTCGCGACGAAGATCGAGGAGTAGGTGCCGGACACGATCCCGAGCAGCAGCGCCAGGACGAAGGTCCCGATCGCGTCGCCCGCGAACAGCAGCAGCGAGAGCAGCGTGATCACGACGGTGAGGCTGGTGGTGATCGACCGCCCGAACGTCTGGAGGATCGAATGGTTGACGATCCGGTCGAACGGCTCGCCGGCGTGCCTCGAGCGGTTCTCGCGGACCCGGTCGAAGACGACGATGGTGTCGTGAACCGAGAAGCCGATGACGGTCAGCATCGCCGTGACGAACAGGCCGTCGATCAGCATTCCCGTGAAGGTCCCCATGATCGCGAACGCGCCGACGACGACGAGGACGTCGTGCACCAGCGCGACCAGCGCCGTGACGCCCATCTTGAAGTCGCGGAACCGGTAGGTGATCCAGAGGAGGATGCCGAGCGAGCCGAACAGGATCAGCGTCAGGGCCTGGGTGATGAGGTCGCTGGACACGACGGCGCCGACCGTCGACAGCGACTGCTGCTCCGCGATGGGCCCGAGCTCCGCCTCGAGGGCGAACCGCACTTCGCCGAGCTGGCCCTGAGACGGGAGGTTGCCGCCAGCGCCGACTACGGGCGCGCCGCTCGCGTCCGGCGATGGCGACGGCTCAGTCGACGCGGAAGGATCCGGGCTGGCTGCGACCGATGCGGATGGGGCGGCCGATGGAGCCGCCGATGGAGCGGCCGATGGGGCGGCCGATGGAGCCGCGGACGCTCCGGCAGCTGCCGACGCGTCGGGCGAGCCGGACGCGCCAGGAGCAGCAGACGCCGTGCCCGGAGCAGGCGTCTCGGGCGCGACCGGCCCGACGAGCGCAGCTTCCTTGGTCCGGATCTCGATGAAGCCTTCGCCGGTCTTGGTGACGCTGGACTCGTGGCCCAGGCCATCGACGACCGCCTTGACCTGCTGGGCAGTGACGTCCGGATCCTCGAACCGGACCGTCCAGACCGTGCCGCCGGTGAAGTCGATCGCGAACTGGAGACCGACCTTGCCGCCGGTCACCGGCCCGAGGAGCAGGAAGATCAGCCCGGGAATGGTCATCAGCAGGGAGAACGCGAAGAACCAGTTGCGCTTCCCGATGACGTCAAACACGTCCGCGAGCCTCCCCGCGCAGGGATCCGCGGCCGGATGTCGGGCGAGCCAGGAACTCCTCCTCGGTGACGCCGAAGTAGGACGCCTTGCGAGCCCACGGCTGCGCGACGATGATCCGCAGGACCGACCTCGTGACGGTGATCGCCGTGAACATCGATACGAGCACGCCGATGATCAGGACGAGCCCGAAGCCGCGGATCGTGGAGGATCCGAACAGGAACAGGATCGTCGCGGTGATCAGGCTCGACACGTTGGAGTCGAGGATCGAGTTCCAGGCGCGGTTGAAGCCTGCCTCGATGGCGGACGGCAGGCTCTTGCCGATCCGCAGCTCCTCCTTCGTCCGCTCGAAGATCAGGATGTTGGCGTCCACCGCCATACCCACCGATAGCACGAAGCCCGCGACCCCCGCGAGGGTCATGGTGACCGGCACCAGCCGGAAGATGGCGAACACGATCAGCGTGTAGAAGACCAGCGCGCCGCTGGCGACCACGCCGGGCAGCCGGTAGTGGACGATCATGAAGAACATGACCATCAGGATCGCAATCAGGCCGGCGAGGAGGCTCTGGTGCAGGAATGCCTCGCCGAGCGTGGGGCTGACCGTGGTGTTCGCGAGCTCCGCGATCGGGAACGGCAGCTGGCCGAACTGCAGGATCGTGACGAGGTTCTGGGCCTCGGCCAGCGGGTAGCCGCCGATGCCGCCCTGGCTGATCTGGACCTGACCGCCCGGGATGGCCTCGTTGATGACGGGGGCACTGATGACCTCACCGTCGAGCACGATGGCGAAGTACTTGCCGACGTTGTCCCGGGTGAAGTCCGCGAACAGCTGCTTGCCCTCCGACTGGAGGGTGAAGTCGACCGTGCGCCGGCCCGTCTGGTCCGCGCCGATGTTGGCGGCGGCAATCTGGTCGCCGGAGAACAGCGGCGGGAACTGGTTGAGGTCCACGGCCTGTCCGGCGGACATCTGGACGTCGCCCAGCGGGACGAAGTCCAGTCGCCCCGTCGTGCCGACGAGGTTCCGGATCTGGTCGGCGTTCTGGACGCCGGGCATCTCGACGATGATCCGGTCCGTACCCTGGATGACCACCTGCGGCTCCGCGACACCGGACTTGTCGATCCGGTTGCGCACGATCTGCTGCATGACGTTGAGGTCGGCCTGGGCGGGAATCTTGCCCTCGGCGGGGAGCACCTGGTACTCGATCCGCAGCCCGCCCTGCAGGTCGAGGCCAAGCTTCGTCTCGAGGGTGCGGCCTTCCGCCCCGCCCAGGGAGGGCAGGGGCACGGCCACAACGCTCAGCACCAGGGCGAGCAGGCCAATGACGACGATCAGGATCGGACCAGCGCGACGCATCGGGGCGGGATGATACAGGGGACCGCCGATCCGCGCGGCGCCGATCGGTGCGGCACCGGGTGGCGCAAGGCCGGAGGGTGTCGTCGGCTGCGGGGTCTCACCGGGGCCGCGGGGATCAGGCCTCGAGGTGCGCCTTGATCCGCTCCGCGAGCGCCCGCCCGATCCCGGGCACGGCCGCGATCTGCTCCACGGGGGCCTCCCGGACTCGCTTGGCCGACCCGAATACCTTGAGCAGCTCCCGGCGGCGCTTGGGGCCGACGCCCGGCAGGTCGTCGAAGGCCGACCTGACCGCCTTGCGATTGCGCAGGTTGCGGTGGTAGGTGATGGCGAACCGGTGCGCTTCGTCGCGCAGCCGCTGGACCAGATACAGGGCCTGTGACGTCACCGGCAGCAGGACGGGATCCTCGCGGTCGGGAAGGATGAGCTCCTCGCGCTCCTTGGCCAGGCCTGCCAGCGGCATGTCGCCCAGGCCGAGCTCCTGGAGAACCTCGCTGGCAGCGCTGACCTGGCCCCTGCCTCCGTCGACGATGACCAGATCCGGCATCGCCCAGCGGCGCTCCTCCTCGATGCCCTCCTCGCCTGTCTTGGCGCGCCGGAACCGGCGGCGGAGGACCTCCTGGTGGCTGGCGAAGTCGTTGGATCCCTGGACGGTCTTGATCTGGAATCGGCGGTACTCACCCGTCCTCGGCCGGCCTTCCTCGAACACCACCATGCTGCCGGTCGACTGGGCGCCCTGGAACGTGGAGATGTCGTAGCACTCGATCCGCATCGGCGGCCCCGGCAGCCCGAGGGCCGCGGCAAGCTCCTGCAGCGCGCCAAGCGTGCGGCCCTCGTCGGCCAGCCAGCGCGCAGCCTCACGGGCCAGCGCCTCGGCGGCATTGCGCTGGGCCAGGTCCATCAACTCGCGCTTCTCGCCCCGCTGCGGGGTGCGGAGGCGGACGCTGGTGCCACGCTTCGCGGTCAGGAAGGCCTCCAGGTCGGCCGTGTCGGCGAGCGAGCGCGGCACCAGCACCTCGCGCGGAACGCTCGTGGCCCGGGCGTAGTACTGCTCCAGGAAGCTGGCCAGGACCTCCTCGTCGGGCACGTCGCGAGGAGCGTCGAGGAAGAACACGTCGCGGCCCAGCATCTTGCCGTTGCGCACCACGAACAGCTGGACACCGGCCTGGTCGTCCTTGCGGGCCATCGCAACGAGGTCCAGCTCCGTCCGAGCGAAGGCGGCCATCTTCTGGCTCTCCATCGTGCGCTCGATGGACCGGATCTTGTCCCTGGTACCGCCCGCCTTCTCGTACTGCTGCGCCTCGGAGGCCACGTGCATCTCGTGGCGCAGCCCTTCCAGGACGGCGTCGGCATTGCCCTCCAGAAACAGCTCCACCTGGGCGATGTCCCGGCGGTACGCCGTCCGGCCGATCGCCTCGACGCATGGGCCCTGGCAGCGCTTGATGTGGTACAGCAGGCACGGTCGTGGCAGGGCCCGCTGGCCATCCCTGATATCGATGGTGCAGGTCCGGAACGGGAACAGGCGCCGGACGAGGTTCATCGCCTCGTCGACGGAGCTCGCCGACGCATATGGCCCGAAGTAGCGGGAGCCGTCGGCCGGGAGCTTGCGCGTGCGCTCCACGCGCGGGAAGTCATCCCCGAGCGTGATCTTGATGTAGGGGTAGCTCTTGTCGTCCTTGAGACGCACGTTGAAGCGCGGCCTGAAGCGCTTGATCAGGTTGGCCTCGAGCAGCAGTGCCTCCGAGACGGAGTCGACCTCGGTCACCTCGAGGTCTGCGACCCGATCGATGACCTGGCGGATCCGGTGGACGTCGCCGGGGCCGCGGTCGGCGGTGGCCTGCTTCTGCCAGTAGCTGCGCACGCGGCTGCGCAGGCTCTGCGCCTTGCCGACGTACAGGACCTCGCCACGCGTGTCCTTCATGAGATACACGCCCGGGCGGTCGGGCAGGTTCGCGAGGGTTGCCTTGAGCTCCGGGGTCACGTCCCGATTGTGCGGCAGGCGGAGCGCGAGTGCCCGGACGATCGGCCGTTGCACAAGTTGCGGGTGAGCAGCGCCTGTCAGCATCGCCCTCATGGCGCTCGCTATCCATCCTTCCGTCGCGGACCGACTCGCGCGTCTGGCGCCGGACCAGCGCGCCGCCGCGACCGCGCCGCCGGGGCCGGTCCTGTGCGTGGCCCCGGCCGGGAGCGGCAAGACGACGACCCTGGTGGCCCGGGTCGCGTGGCTGGTGGACGGCGGCGCGGCACCGGGTTCCGTGTGCGTCGTCGCGTTCAACAAGCGCGCGGCAGAGGAGCTGACGGCACGCATGGACGCTGCGCTGGCGCCGCTGGACGTGCCGACGGGCGCCGTGCGGGTGCGCACCTTCCACGCCCTCGGGCGCGAGATCATCCACGGCGCCGGTATCCCCGTCGACCCGCTCCTTGATCGGGACGAGGTCTTGCGGGACCTGTTCCCGAGCGCCTCTGCCGCCGACCGCGGCCGGCTCGACCTGGCCTTCTCGCGGCTCAAGCTCGACCTCCGGGTCACGGCGGAGGACGTGGCCCGGGACCCGGCACCGGGGCCGGTCGCCCGCGCGTTCATCGCCTACGAGGGTGCGGTCCGCGACTCCGGTGGGGTGGACTTCGACGATCTGGTCGTCCGGGCGCTGGGTTGCCTCTTGGGGAACCCGGGGCTGCTCGCCCGGTGGCGAGCCCGCACGGCGAGGCTGCTCGTCGACGAAGCGCAGGACCTCGACCGGACGCAGCTGGACCTCGCGCTCCTGCTGGCCGCACCGGCGAACGACGTGTTCCTCGTGGGCGATGACGACCAGACGGTGTACTCCTGGCGGCTTGCCGACGTGCGCAGGGTGCTGGGACTGGCCGCCGCCCTGCCTGGCCTGCGGCGGGTGGACCTGGCCACGAACTATCGCTGTCCACCGCCCGTCGTGGCCCGTGCCGTCCGGCTCGTGGAGCACAACCGCGAGCGGTTCGCGAAGCGGATCCGGGCCGGGTCCCGTGGCGGCGGGCGCCTGGTCCTGGCGCCGGATGCGGCAGACGACGTCGTGCGCGTCCGGCGGGCTATCAACGCGTGGCCGGCGGACAGTTCGCCGCGCGCGGTGCTCGCGCGGACGAACCGCGAGCTCCAGGTCGCCGTCGTCGCTGCCGTCGAGCTCGGGATCCCGTTTCGCGCCCCGGACCTCGCGCTGCCCGTACTCGACCCCCGTGTTGACGGGCTTCTGGACCGCGCGGCGGCATGTTCCGGCCATGACCGTCGGCCTGATCCGCTGTCGATCCTCGGCCGCCTCCGCGCCGAAGTGCTCGACGCAGAGGCGGACGCCCCGCCGGCCAATCCCGACGCCGTTCGCGAAAGCGAGCTGGTTACCGCGCTCATGGGCTGGGCGGCCGGTCCCCCCGACCTAGCGGCCATTCGCGCGGCCATCCTGGACTGGCGGGGAACGTTCACCGCCCTCCGCCGCGACGATGCCGGCCTGACCCTGGCCACGGCGCATGGGACCAAGGGACTCGAGTGGGACCACGTGCTGGTCCTCACCGACGGCTTCCCCGGGCGTCGAGCCGTGAGCGACGCCGCTGAGCCCGGGCGGGCATTGGAGGAGGAACGCCGACTCGCCTATGTCGCATGGACGCGGGCAAGACGGTCGCTCACGCTGCTGTTCGACCCCGAGGCACCGTCGCCGTTCCTCGCAGAGGCTTTCGACCCGCGTGAGCTGACGGCAGGGCCCGCGGCGCCGGCCGCGTAGACTCACGGCTCAGGTTCAGCCAACCGGAGGACGCATGCCAGCGCGACGCGACGGAACCGAGCCGATGATCGCTCATCGAGCGGTCTACCTCCGTGCCGGCGAGCGCGAGGACGTCCCGCTGTTCGTCACCTGGATGACCGACTACCGCACGACCCGCAACCTGGCGCTGACCGCACCGGTATCGCGGGCCTCGGAGGAGCAGTGGTTCGAGCGGATGCTCGTCGACCAGGGCAAGGGCGGCTACTTCTTCGTCGCCTGCCTCCTCGAGGACGACCGGCCGATCGGGACGATCGGGCTCTTCGACCTCGACCTGCGCAACGGGAGCGCTGGTCTCGGGATCTCGATCGGAGCGCCGGAGGACCGCGGCCACGGCCTCGGGACGGACATGCTCCACGCACTGGTCGGGTTCGGGTTCGGGATGCTGCGTCTCGAGCGGATCTGGCTGGACGTGTACGACCTGAACCCGGGGGCCCGGCGCGTGTACGAGCGGGTGGGGTTCCGGCACGAGGGCATCCTCCGGCGGGCCGCCTTCCGCGAAGGGCGGTACCTGGACGTCCACCGGATGGCGATCCTCGCGGACGAATGGCGGGCGGGCGCACGGCCGTGACCCTGCCGTGACACGCCTGCCGGCGCTTGGTCCTCGCGGCGAGGGCTGGGTCGTCCTCCAGTTCGTCCTGTTCGCCATAATCGCCGTCGCCGGCACGGCGGGTCCGGTGCTCACCGGCGCCCCGAGACTGGTGCTGGCCATCGTGGGTATCGCGCTGATGGCGGCGGGCGGATACCTGGCCGTGCAGCGGGCTCGTCGACCTGCGCGAGGCGCTGACGGCGCTCCCCCACCCGCGCGACGGGGCGCAACTCGTGGACACCGGGGCCTACGCGAAGGTCCGCCATCCGATCTACGGGGGCCTCGTCCTGGGAGCCACCGGGTACGCGCTGGTGACGGCCTCGCCGGTCGCGCTGCTCGGCGCAGGCGTCCTCCTGGTCTTCTTCCGTCTCAAGTCGGGCCGCGAGGAGCAATGGCTGCGAGACCGCTACCCCGACTACGTTGCCTACGCCGCCCGCACGCGCCGGATGCTCCCAGGCATCTACTAGCCGTCGCCGCGCGGCCGGTGCGACGCATGGCGGGCGATATGCCGGGCGATGCCGATATGCCGGCCATGCCAAGCGCCGGCCTGCCAAGCGCCGGCCTGCCAAGCGCCGGCCAGCGGTTCAACCGTAGGGCGTCCGGCGATACCACCCGCTCGGCGGCACGTTTGTAGCCTCCCAGGGCAAGCTGCTGGCTCGCCAGCCAACCAGCGTGCCGGCACGTGGCTCGAAATCAGCAAGCACCCAACGGTTCAGCTGGCCAGCGACTCGGGGATGGGCAGCGGCCCAGGGCGGGCGCGGGGCCGCAGCCAGCGGCGCCGGACGAACCCTAATTCCCTACCCCGCGGCCTCGCGACGCGCGAGCACCTTGAGCAGCCGGTCGATCGCCTCGAGGAACGGCTCGGTCAGATCCGCCGGCAGCGAGTCGCGGATCGAGTCCTTGGGACCGTACACGGCCCTCGCCCGGAGGGCCACCCGTCGCAGGTCCACCACCTCACCGTCCCGGAGGCGATCAGGCAACGGCTCCAGGTAAGCGAGCCATCGAGTCACGCCGCGCGCGTTCGCCTCGTCCAGCAGGCGATCGGCGGCCCGCGCTGCCACGAGGGCTGCCTCGTCAATCTCGGGGCGCTCGTGACGGGCAGGTCCCCGCCGGGCGCCGGAGGTTCCCCGCCCGGCCGTCACTGCCTCGCCAGGCCGGGCGGCGCGTCCTCGCCCGGCGCGTCGTCGCCCGGTGTCCGCACCAGCACCAGGCCCAGGCGCTTCCGCTCCGAGCCGTTCACCAGGATGCGGAACGAGTAGTCGCCGGGCGTGGGGAAGGCCAGGTTCCAGAGGTCGATGCTGAAGGTGAGGACCGTGTCACGCCCGTCCGGCTGGCCGTGCGCCACGAGGCTCCCGGTGGCACCAGTCACCTCCGTGCCGTCGGGATCGAGCAGCACGATCCGCAGCTCGTGCTCGCGCTCCGTCTCGGGCGAGGTCACCACCAGCCCGACGACCAGCGCCAGGTGCGGATGACGAAGCGGGAACGCGCGCCCGCCGATCCGCGTGATGCCGCCGCCGAGCACGTTGAACTTGTGGCCGGGCTGCGTCTCTGCGGCGTCAGCGAGGAAGGCGAAGTCGATCTCGGGCATGGCGCGATGGTAGCCGGGGCGTCAGCCGCCCGCGAGCCGCTCGCCCGCCGACCTGGCTGCCGCGACGCGCTTGCGGGCGGGCGGGGTCTCCGCGACCGGCAGCGGGGCTGCCGTGAAGCCGGGACCCGGTCGGCCCGCCTCGTCCGCGAACGTCACGTCGCTGAGGGGGACGAGCGGCTCTCCACGCAGCACGCGGGCGAGGTACTCGCCTGTCGCCGATGCCTCGATGGCCGCGACCTCCTCCGGGGTCCCCTCCGCGATCACGAGACCCCCACGCCGGCCGCCCCCCGGGCCCAGGTCCACGATCCAGTCCGCGGTCTTGATGACGTCGAGGTTGTGCTCGATGACCAGGACGGTGTTCCCATTGTCGACCAGCCGATGGAGGACGTGGAGGAGCTTGTCCACGTCCGCGAAGTGGAGGCCGGTCGTCGGTTCGTCCAGCAGGTACAGCGTCTTGCCGGTGGCGCGCCGGGACAGCTCCGTGGCCAGCTTCACGCGCTGGGCCTCGCCCCCCGAGAGCGTGGTCGCGGGCTGCCCCAGGTGCACGTAGCCCAGGCCGACGTCGAACAGCGTCTGGAGCTTGTTGCGCACGTTGGGAACGGCGCCGAAGAACTCCAGCGCCTCCTCGACGGTCATCTCCAGGACGTCCGCGATGGTCCGGCCCTTGTAATGGATCTCCAGCGCCTCGCGCCCGTACCGCTTGCTCTTGCAGATCTCGCACGGGACGTAGACGTCCGGCAGGAACTGCATCTCGATCTTGATGATCCCGTCGCCTTTGCAGTTCTCGCAGCGGCCACCCTTGACGTTGAAGCTGAAGCGCCCGGGCTTGTACCCGCGGACGCGTGCCTCCGGTGTGCCGGCGAACAGCTCCCGGATCGGCCCGAACAGCCCGACGTAGGTGGCCGGGTTGGAGCGCGGGGTCCGTCCGATGGGGCTCTGGTCGATCTCGATGATCTTGTCGATGTGCTCCACGCCGTCGACCGCGTCGTGGGCGCCCACGGGCTGCCGGGATCCCGTCAGGTCCCGGGCGAGAGCCCGGTAGAGCACCTCGTCCACGAGCGTGCTCTTGCCCGACCCTGAGACGCCGGTCACGGCGATGAACGTCCCCAGCGGGAACCTCACGTCCACGTCGCGCAGGTTGTGCTCCCTGGCGCCGTGGACCGCGAGGTGCTTCCCGTTGCCGCGCCGCCGGCGCTCCGGGACAGGTACGGAACGCTCGCCGCGCAGGAAGGCCCCGGTGATGGAGCGCGGCTCCGCCAGGACGGCCTCGAGCGGGCCGTTGGCGATGATCTCCCCGCCGTGCTCCCCGGCCCCGGGCCCGATATCGATCACCCAGTCCGCGGTCCGGATGGTCTCCTCGTCGTGCTCCACGACGAGCACCGTGTTGCCGAGGTCGCGAAGGCGGGTCAGGGTCGCGATCAGCTTCGCGTTGTCGCGCTGGTGCAGGCCGATGGATGGCTCGTCGAGGATGTACAGGACCCCCATCAGCGTCGTCCCGATCTGGGTCGCCAGGCGGATCCGCTGGGCCTCGCCGCCCGAGAGGCTGATGCTCGCCCGGTCCAGGGTCAGGTAGTCCAGCCCGACGTCCACGAGGAACCCCAGCCGGGCCACGATCTCCTTGAGCACCTGGCGCGCGATCGTCCGCTCCCGCTCGGTAACCCGGTCGGCCAGGTCCGCCGCCCAGTCGAGCGCGTCGGTCACGGACAGCCCGGCCACGTCGGACACGTTCCGGCCGTCCACCGTCACGGCCAGCACCTCGGGACGAAGGCGCCTGCCGCCGCATGTGGGGCACGGCTTCTGGACCATGAACTTCTCGAGCTCGGTCCGGATGTACTCCGACTCGGTCTCCTTGAAGCGGCGCTCGAGGTTGGTGACGACGCCCTCGAATGTCGCCACGTAGCTGTTCTCGCCCCGCTCGTGGCGGTAGCGGACCACGACCTTCTCGTCCTTGGGCGCATACAGGAGGAACTCGAGCGCCTCGGGCGGCAGGTCCGCCACGGGCACGTCGATCCGCCAGCCTCGCGACGCGAAGACCGCCTCCGTGATCTTCATCCGCCACGAGATCTCGGTCGGCATCTTGTTCCACGGGGCCAGGGCGCCCGCCCTGATGCTCCGGGTGCGGTCCGGGATGACCAGCACCGGATCAATGACCAGCTGGGTGCCCAGGCCGGTGCAGGTGGGGCAGGCACCGTGCGGCGAGTTGAAGGAGAAGGACCGCGGCTCCAGGTCGTCGATGGTGGTCCCGTCGTACGGGCAGGAGTAGCGCTCGCTGTAGAGGCGCTCCTCGAACTGGAGCGGCTCACCGTCGCGGGGGATGGGCGCGATCACCACCACGCCCTCGCCGAGCCGGAGCGCGGTCTCGATCGAGTCCGCCAGGCGCGACGTGTCCGGGTCCGGGACGGGCTGCCCCGTCTCGGGGTCGATCGGCCGGCCGGAGGCATCCCGCGCCCAGTCGTCGGGCGCCTCGGCGCGGCGGACGATGAACCGGTCCACGACCACCTCGATGGTGTGGCGCTTGTACTTGTCGAGCGTCGGCGCCTCGGACAGGTCGTACTGGATCGCCATCGACGCGCACGCGCACGAAGCCCTGCTTGCGCGCGCCCTCGAAGACCCGGTCACCCTCGGTCTTGCGGTCCTTGACCAATGGACCCAGCACGAGCAGCCGCGTGCCCTCGGGATGCGCCAGCACCTGGTCCACGATCTGGCTCACGGCCTGGCGCTCGATCTCGCGACCGCAGTTGGGACAGTGCGGGTGGCCAATCCGGGCGAACAGGAGCCGCAGGTAGTCGTAGATCTCGGTGACGGTCCCGACGGTGGAACGCGGGTTGCGCGAGGCCCCCTTCTGGTCGATGGAGATCGCCGGCGACAGTCCGTCGATCTGGTCGACATCCGGCTTCTCCATCTGGCCCAGGAACTGGCGCGCGTACGCGGACAGGCTCTCCACGTAGCGGCGCTGGCCCTCTGCGTAGATGGTGTCGAAGGCGAGGCTGGACTTGCCGCTGCCGGACAGGCCGGTGATCACGACCAGGCGGTCACGCGGGAAGGTGACGCTGACGTCCTTGAGGTTGTGCTCGCGCGCACCGCGCACGACGATCCGATCCTGGGGCACGGGCGAAGTGTAGCCGGTTTCCACCAAATGGAACAGCCGTTCACACTGGCCGGCGCAGTGCCGTGGATCAGGAGGCGGCTGGCACCTCGAGCGAGTCCTGGCAGATCTTCCACGCCCCGCTCTCGCGGACGACGCGCACCGACTGGTCCAGCGGCACGTCCTGCCCGTACGCGCCGAGCGTCTTGATCAGGGCGTCCAGCTGCTCGTCGGTCATCGTTGTGCCCTGCTGGTCAAGCACCTGGCGCAGGATCGGGCGCATCGCGACCGGCTCGAACGTGACCTTGAGCGTGCCCGTGACCGGCACCTGCGCGACATCGCCGTCGATGGCGGGATCACCGAGCTTGACGCCGGTCACGTCCAGCTTGACCGCGTCGAGGAGGGCCTGGGTGTCCAGGCCGGGAACGAGGTCCAGGCTGCCGCCCACGGCGCCGGGAAGCCCCAGCTGGTCCCGGATCAGGTCCTCCTGGCCGGCGCACGCGAGTGGCCGGAGTCCCTCGACGTCCTTGGCGGCGACCTTGGCGAGGGCCTCGTTGACAACGGCGTCGGGACCGTCCGAGGGCGACGCCGGAGCGCAGGCGGCCACCAGCAGCACGAGCGACAACGATGCGATGACCGTGGCGATCGCGTCCCCGAGTCGATGGGTTCGGCCGCTGGTGATGGTCATGGACGAAGGCTACCCCCGGCGCCGCTTCAGTGGCGGCGGCGCGGCCGGAACATCGCGTGCCGGTCGGGCAGGAAGCCGAGCTTCCGGTACCAGCCCTCGAGACCCGGAGTCGCCGCGAGCGAGAACCGCACGAGGTCCCGCCCGTCGATCAGCCGGTGCATCATCTCCTCCCCCACCCCCAGGCCGTGGTACGAGGGGTGGACGACGACGGTGGCGATGAGTGCATTCTGGCCTCCGTCAGTGATGGACCGGGCCGTCCCGATCAGGCGCTCGCCGTCCCAGGCGGTCGCGAACTCCTGGGTCCCCTTCAGCGCCCGCTCGAGCGAGGCGGGCTCGGACGCCCGCAGGTCCCACCCAACGGACCGGAGCAGCCCGACGACCTCCGCGGCCGGTGGCCGGCGATCCATCACCACCGTCACCCGCTGCGCCGTGCCGTCGGCACGGGTCAGGCGGCGCTCAAGCTCCCAGAGGTGGTCGAACCCGTGTGCCTGCATCCGTCGCAGGACCTTGGCCAGCGTCCAGGTCTCCCCGTGCCGGTCTGCCGCTTCCGCTCCATCATCGGCCAGCCCGAGAGAGCGCAGGCGCTCGATCACCCACGCGCGCGAACCCGCAAGCGCGTCCCGTGCCGGGACCCCGTCCAGCGGCCCGACGTACCTGCCCCCGCCGGGCAGCCGCCCCACCAGCCAGGCCTCGGAGCCGGCGACGTGCCGCAGCGCCGCATCGCCGGTGCGCTCCCCCCTTGCCGCGTCCACCGACAGGGGGCCGTGGCCGGTCTCGAACGCATCGAGGCGGTCCGCCATCTCGAGCAGGTCCTCGCGGGCCCAGCCCAGCCGGCGGATCGCAGTGGCAGCCTCTTCCTGGGTCACGCGGCGCCGGTCCGCCGGCAACGTGGCGTTCACCTCGTAGCCGTCCGGCTGGTGGAGCGTGGCGATCTCCCCGGCGGCCTCGGCCCGCCAGATCCGGGGAATGGCGGCGTCGTCGCCGTGCACCTCGAGCCATTCGCGAACGCGCGCCGCGGACACGAGGGCACCGCCAATTGCCCGCTCCTTCGTGTCGGCGACCGCGAGCACGCCGGGCACGTCCGGGACCCAGCCGGCGATGCGTCCGCCGTCGTAGCCCGGCTCGACCCAGACCGGCAGCGGCGCGAAGCCGTCGAGCGGTGGCGGCGGGCCGTCGCGCAGACCCTCGGTGACGTCGGGCTCCTCGGTGGGCATGGCGCTCAGTAGCCGCGCGTCCGCCGGGTCGGCCGCTGGCCGGTGCGCTTGCGGATGTTCGGGGTCACCGTCCGGTCCCACGTCGGACGGTCCAGCCAGCGGGCCTGCCAGCCGCCATCGTCATCCTCGTGCTCGTCACGGATTCCCGGGAACAGCTCGGTCGCTGTTCCCCCCGGCCCCTCGACTGACTCGGATGGCTCGCCCGTTTCGGAGGGCTCCTCACCCGCCGGGAGCACGGTGACCTCGGTGACCTCGAACGCCGCGGCGTCGCCTGGCCGGCCGCCACCGGGCCGGTGCGCGGCCGCGCGCTCCTTCGCGGGCAGGAGGGCATCCTTGGCGGCCCGCTCCGCCGCCCGCGCGACCACCACGGAGGCGTCCTGCTCGAGGACCCGGAGCCTGATCTGCTGCACCTCATCCCTGATGGCCGCTGCCCGCTCGAACTCGAGCTGCTTCGCCGCGGCCTTCATCTCCGCCTCCATCCGCGCGACGAGGCGTTCCACCTCGGCCTTGTCCGCCGCCGCCAGGTCCGCGGACCTTCGCTCGGACGAGTACATGACCGTGTTCTCGGCCACGGCGCGCAGCCGGTCATTGATGTCGTGGATGCCCTTGATGATCGTGGTGGGCTCGATGCCGTGCTCGGCGTTGTACCGCTCCTGGGCCGTGCGCCGGCGGTCCGTCTCCTCAATGGCCACGCGCATCGATTCCGTCACCACGTCGGCGTACATGATGACCTCGCCGCCCGTGTTCCTGGCAGCCCGGCCGATCATCTGGATCAGCGACCAGGCACTGCGCAGGAACCCCTCCTTGTCGGCGTCGAGAATGGCCATCAGGGTGACCTCGGGCAGGTCGAGGCCCTCGCGGAGGAGGTTGATGCCGACGAGGACGTCGTACACGCCCAGCCGCAGGTCCCGCAGGATTGCGACGCGCTCGAGGGTGTCCACCTCGCTGTGGAGGTACTGCACCTTGACGCCCAGCTCCTTGAGGTAGTCGGCGAGATCCTCGGCCATCTTCTTGGTCAATGTGGTGACCAGGGCCCGCTCGCCGCGCTCAACCCGGCTCCGGATCTCCTCGAGAAGGTCGTCGATCTGGCCCTCGGTTGGCCGGACCGTGATCGGCGGGTCCACGATGCCGGTCGGCCGGATCAGCTGCTCCACGATCCGCTCGCTCTTCTCGTGCTCGTAGGGTCCCGGCGTCGCGGAGACGTACACGGCCTGGTTCACGTGGACTTCGAACTCCTCGAACGTCAGCGGCCGGTTGTCGAGCGCCGACGGGAGCCGGAAGCCGAAGTCAACCAGGATCTCCTTGCGCGTCCGGTCGTTCTTGTACATGCCCACCACCTGGGGGATGGTCATGTGCGACTCGTCCACGATCAGGAGCCAGTCGGGCGGGAAGTAGTCCAGCAGCGTCCACGGCCGGGATCCGGGCTCCCGCTGCGAGAGATGGCGCGAGTAGTTCTCGACGCCCGAGCAGTAGCCCAGCTCGCGCAGCATCTCGAGGTCGAACGTGGTCCGCTGGCGCAGGCGGGCAGCTTCCAGGGCGCGACCCTCCGCCTCCATCTGGCCGACCCGCAGCTCCATCTCGGCCTCGATGTCCGCCACGGCCTGGCCCAGCTTGTCCTTCGGCGTCACGAAGTGGGTGGCCGGGAAGACGTTGAGCTCCTTGCGCTCCGCCAGCAGCTCGCCCGTGAGCGGGTCAAGCTCCGTGATCCGCTCCACCTCGTCGCCGAAGAACTCGACCCGGACGACGATCTCGGAGCTCGCGGGGCCGATCTCGAGCGTGTCGCCGCGGACACGGAAACGGGCGCGCGTGAGCGCTGCGTCGTTGCGCTGGTACTGGAGATCCACCAAGTGGCGCAGCACGGCATCGCGCCGGTACTGCCCTCCGACCTTCAGGCGGAGCACGGTCGCCCCGTAGTCCACCGGGGCACCCAGGCCGTAGATGCAGGACACGGACGCGACGATGATCACGTCCCTTCGCTCGAACAGCGCGTGGGTCGCCGCGTGGCGCAGCCGGTCGATCTCCTCGTTCCGGCTGGAGTCCTTCTCGATGTACGTGTCCGACCGGGGCAGGTACGCCTCCGGCTGGTAGTAATCGAAGTAGGAGACGAAGTACTCGACCGCGTTTTCCGGGAAGAATTCGCGGAACTCGGAGTAGAGCTGGGCTGCCAGCGTCTTGTTGTGCGCGAGGACCAGGGTGGGCTTGTTGTGCCGGACGATCGTCTCGGCCATCGTGAACGTCTTGCCCGACCCGGTCACGCCGAGCAGGGTCTGGTGACGGAGTCCGCGCCCGAGGCCGTCCACGAGGCGATCGATCGCCTGCGGCTGGTCTCCGGTGGGCTCGAATGGCGCAACCAGGCGGAAGTCGGGCACGCGCGGATGCTACCACGATCTGCCCCAAATCGAACGGGTGTTCTGGCGGGCTGCCGCCGCCAGTCGGGGGTGCTCTGGTACGAACGGGGAGTCGCCGGATCGGCTGGGGCCGGGCAACGTTCGAGGCGGGACGCGAGTCGCGTCCCTTCACGGCCTGTCGCGGTCAGGCGGCATGACGGCGCCCCACACGAGAACCAGCCGCAGCGGGCGCGGCGCAATCCCTGCCGGCGTGGTGCCGGTCCTTCCGGGAGGTCGGGCGATGGAGATGGAGTACAAGGATCCGTCCAGGCGGGGCCGGTGGATCGTGCTCCTTGGCGTCGTGCTCGCGGTGCTCGCCGGTGGTGCCGCGTTCTTTCTCGTCAACAACGCGCAGCAGCAGGCGGGCCAGTCCGGCCTCAAGACCATCCAGGGCTACGTGGCGGCCAAGCCGATCCTCGCTCGTCAGGCCATCGTCCAGGAGGATATCGAGCTGCGCTCTGACATCCCCCTCGACCCGACCAACGCCGGCCAGGTGGTCACCGATCCTGCGCAGCTCGTGGGCCGCCTCCTCGCCGTCGACGTCCCGCAGGGCCAGCTCCTGACGTCCAACCTCCTTGCCTCCGGGACCGTTGGCCTGGGCTTCGCGATCCTCCGTCCGGACGAGACGGTCCAGCCCGAGTCCGAGGCCTGGCGCGCCGTGTCCGTCACGGTCCCCGACGACCGCGCCGTCGGCGGCGTGATCGGCCCGGGGATGGCGGTGGACATCTTCGTCACCGCCACGGTGAGCGTGCCGGCCGTGCCGCCGGCGCCCGCCGTCGGGGCCGGAGCCACGCCAGCACCCACCCCGGCCCCGAACGACTACTACACCGACCACTCGACCAAGATCGCCTACCAGGACATGAAGGTCCTCGCCCGGACCGGCACCTACTACGTCGTCAAGGTGCCGCTGGTGGTGGCCGAGGAGATCAGCCACATGCAGGCCGACGGTGTTGCCCAGTTCAGCCTCGCGCTCCGTCCGGACCAGGATCTCCGTGTCCTCGACGTGTCCCAGCTCGGCGCGACGACGAACCGCATCATCGAGCGCTACGGCCTTCCGATCCCTGAGGCGTACCCGTCGCTGAACCGGCCGATCCCCACGAACCCGCCGATCCCGGCCATCACGCCGCCCCCGGCATCCACGGCGTCGCCCGAGACCCCAGCGCCGTCCGCGTCGCCAAGCGGCTGACGGGTCGAGGCCACATGGGCCTCGTGGAGCAATGAGCCGGGACCCACGTCGGGACCGACGTCTCCCCCGCGCGTCGCTGACCCGACGCGCCTCCCACCGCCCGGCCGGGCCAGCCCCGGTCGGGCGGCTTCTGATCCGGGTCTCAGATGGCCGCCGTGAGGGCCTCCTGGAACGCCTCGCCGACCAGTGCCCGGGTCTCCTCGAGGCCGCCTGATGTGTCCAGCACGCGCGTCGAGACCGGGCGGAGATGCTCCACGAGTCCAGCCTGGGCGGCGATGCGCTGGTCGGCATCCTCCGCGTCGGCGCCACGATCCAGCAGCCTCACTCTCTGGATCGCTGGATCGCAGGTCACGAGCCAGACCTCGTCGCACAGGGCGGCGAGCCCTCCCTCGACGAGCTTGATCGCCTCGACGGCCACGGCCGGCACCCCCGTTGCCTCGGCGGCCGCGATCGCCTCCAGGATCCGGGGGCGTACCACGGGATGGACGATCGCCTCGAGGTCGCGCAGCGCGGCCGGATCCGCGAACACCAGTCGGCCGAGCGCCGAACGGTCGACGTTCCCATCGGCGCCCGTCACCGGCGGCCCGAACCTGCCCAGGATCGCCGCGTGGGCAGGCGTGCCGGGCGCGGTCACCTCCCGCGCCACGCGGTCCGCGTCCACGACGCGCGCGCCCCGCTCGGCCAGCCAGGCGCTCACGCTGGTCTTGCCGCAACCGATGGGCCCGGTGATACCGATGCGCACGGTGCGGACGGTCACGGCGCCATCTCCTCCATCTCCAGCCAGGCGTCCTCGGCCACCGCGAGGGCACGGTCCACGTCGGCCAGCTCGCTCGTGACCCGGCGCATCTCGACGAAGTTGCCGGCGACCGACGGCATGCCGATCGCCAGCTCGAGCTGGGTCTTGCGCAGCCCAAGGCGGGCGAGCTCGGCGTCGAGCATCTCGCTCCGTCGGCGGTAGGCGTCCTTGGACAGCTTCGGCCGCTTCGGCCGCGGGGCCCTCGGGGCGGGCGTCGGCGCGGCTGCCTTCCCGCCTTCCGTACCCGCAGGAGCGGGCGCCGCGGGCGACCGCGATCCGGTGCCGGTGGGCCGTCCCCGGCGCAACCGTCGCTGGGCCTCGGCCTGCACGGTCCAGCCATCGGTCACAGCCTGGCGCCAGGCCCGGTAGCCCCCGTCGAAGGGCACCGCCAGCCCTTCGTCGACCACCCACAGGCGGTCGCAGATCGTCTCGAGCAGCCGCCGGTCGTGCGAGACGACCAGGAGGGTCGCCGGGGTCTCGGCGAGGAACGCCTCGATCGCCTCCCGGGCCGCGATGTCGAGGTGGTTGGTGGGCTCGTCGAGGAGCAGCACGTTGGAGGGCATGATGCCCAACAGGGCCAGCTCCAGCCGCGACCGCTCGCCGCCCGAGAGGGACCGGACCTCCTTGAACACGTCGTCGCCGCGGAACAGGAACCGGGCGAGGTAGCCGCGGGCCTCACCGGGCGTGACGGGAATGACCTCCATGAGCGCATCCAGCACCGTTGCGCCCGGGATGGCCGCATCCCGCAGCTGGGCGAGGTATCCGGGCTGGACCTGGTGGCCGAAGGCGACGATCCCGTCCAGGGGCGGCAGGTCGGCAGCGATCGTGCGCAGCAAGGTCGTCTTGCCGGCGCCGTTGGGCCCCACGATGCCGATGCGCTCGCCGCGCTGTGCGGCGAGGAACGGCGCGCGGGCGACGATCACCGGCTCGGGCGCGTCGGAGCCGTCGGGGAGGAGCGCCCCGCGGCCCGGCAGATAGCCGACCGCGAGGTCCTCGAGGCGGATCACGATCTCGCCCGAGCGGACCGGGCCACCCGCGAGGGCGCTCCCGTGGAGGCGCAGGGATCGGGACGACTTGCGGGGCGCCTCCAGCCTGCCGTCACGCAGCTTCTCGAGGCGGGCCTCGTGCTCGTGCATCTTCGTGTGCTTGCGCTGGCTGCGGTAGCGCTGGACGAGCTCGACCTCGCGCTCGATCTGGGCGGCCTGGCTCTCCGCGTCCTTCTCGGCACGGGCGTCGCGCTCGACCCGCTGCCGGTGATAGGCGCTGTAGTCGCCGCGGAACACGCTGAGCCGTCGGTCGCGGAGCTCCCACACCCGGGTCACGGTCGCGTCCAGGAAGGCACGGTCGTGCGAGGCCACCAGCAGCGCGCCCGATCGCCGCCGGAGGTGCTCCTCGAGCCACTCGATGGCGCCGATGTCCAGGTGGTTGGTTGGCTCGTCGAGCATGAGCAGGTCCGGGTCCGCGATCACCAGGCGCGCCAGCGCGGCGCGCGTCTGCTGGCCACCGGAGAGCGCCGTCGGCGGACGCAGCCACTCGTCACGGCCGAAGCCCAACCCGGACAGGGCCTCGTCCACCCGCTGGTCCAGCGTGTAGCCACCCAGGATGTCGAAGCGGTGCTGGAGGTCCGCATACCTGGCTCCGGCGGCGTGGCCGTCGTGCTCCAGTCGCTCCAGCTCCACGGCCATCTTCTCGAGGTGCGCGGCACCATTGCGGATTGCTGCCCGCAGGTCCGGGGCGGCCATGAAGGCTTCGTCGAAGTGGGCCTCCTGGCTCAGCAGGCCAAACGTCAGGTGCCGGCGACGCGTGACCACGCCCCGGTCCGCCTCGTCGCGACCGGCTACGATCCTGAGGAGGGTGGTCTTGCCCGCGCCGTTTGGCCCCACGAGGCCCACCCGCTCGCCGGGGGCGATGGCGGCGTCGATCTGGTCCAGGATGACGAACGTGCCGATCTCGCGAACGACGCCCTGCAGGCGTACGAGACTCATGACCGGGCGCCCGGGGACGGGCCGATTCCCAGAGCCGGGTTGGTCCCCGGGGCCGGGTCGGTCCCAGTGCCGGTGCCGGCCCTCGCCGCCGCCCGGCGTGCGGTGGCTGCGGCCTTCGTGCGTGCCGCCCGGTCGCGTGCCGCAGCGGCCTCGGCTCCGGTCCGGCCCAACGCACCATCTCCGGCCAGATCCACCCAGCGCCGACCGGACCGGCCCGAGGCAGCCCGCCCGGGTCGCGGCGTCATCGTCGCCAGGAGCTTCGACGCCGCCGGACGCTCCGCCGCCGGCAGGCGCTGGCAGAACGAGCAGAAGTGCGTCGCCCGGATCCCGATCACGATCCGCCGGACCGGCCGCCCGCACCGGGCACACGGCTGGCCGGTGCGCTGGTAGACGTCGAGGCGCTCCTGCATCTCACCATCGCCATCGGGCGCCGTGTAGTCGTCGATCGAGCTCCCTCGCCGCTCGACGGCCTCGGCAAGGATCTCGATCACGTTCCGGTACAGGGCCCGCTCGTCGTGCGGGCGGAGCGAGGCCGCCGACCGGAGTGGGTGCAGCCGGGACCGCCAAAGCGCCTCGTCCGCGTAGATGTTGCCGACCCCCGCGATGAACGACTGGTCCACGAGCAGCGGCTTGAGGCGCGCCCGCCGGGCGCGGATCCGCGAGCGGAAGACCCGCAGCGTGAACCGGGGATCGAGCGGCTCCGGTCCGAGGCCGTCGAACGGGTCGTCGTCGGCGGCATGGAGTCCAACCCGCCCGAACTTGCGGATGTCGCGGAAGCGGATCTCGCGACCATCGTCCAACGTTATGGCCAGGCGCTCGTACGGGTCCACCGGGACGCCGGCCGGGACGACGAACAGCTGGCCGGTCATCTTGAGATGCACGGTGACGAACGCGCCGCCGTCGAGGTCCAGGATGAGCTGCTTGCCTCGCCGGCCAACCGACTCGATCCGGCGCCCGGTGATGCCGGCCGCGAAGGCGGCCGGATCCTCGCCGCGCAGCGTTCGGGCCCACGCGACGCGGGCACCGGCGATCACCGGGCCGGGCCCGCCGCCCTCGGGCAGCAGGTGGCGCCGGAGGTCACGGGCGACGGTCTCGACCTCGGGGAGCTCAGGCATCGACGGAGACGATAGGGCACGTGCGCCACCTCCGCGCCGCGACCCGCACTGGGTCTCGGCCTCAGGCACCATTGCATGGCCCATGACAGCAGCCACCATCCCCCTGGTCACGCCCGTCCGCGCGCGCGCCGCCCGCGTTGCCGTGAGCACGCTGTTCATCGCCAACGGCGCGATCTCCGCATCGATCCTGCCCAGACTGCCGGCCATCAAGGACAACCTCGGCCTGTCCAACGGCGAGCTGGGGACGGCGGTCGCCGCCATGCCGGTCGGCGGTCTCATCGCGGGTGGCATCGTCGGGTTCCTGATCGTGCGCTTCGGCAGCGGCCGGGTCGCGACCATCGCAGGGGTGCTGGCCGCGGTGACGCTCGTGGCGGTGGGCGTGGCCAGCTCGTGGCTGACCCTCGCGATGGCGATGCTGGTGCTCGGCATGTTCGACGCGACGATGGACGCATCCATGAACGCCCACGGCATCGGCCTGCAGCGCGCGTATGGACGGTCGATCCTGCAGGGGTTCCACGGCATGTGGAGCGTCGGCAGCCTGGCGGCCGCCGCGGTGGGGGCCATCGCAGCGGGCGCCGGCGTCCCGGTCTCGACCAGCCTGGCGGCCGCCGGGGGCGTGACGGCCCTCGCGGTGCTCCTTGCGGGCAACTGGCTGCTCCCTGCCGCCGTCGCGGACGCGCCCCACGACGCCGCCGGCGACCAGACGGTGCACCTGCGGAGCATGCCCCGTCTCCTGCGGGTGCTGGTCCCCATCGCCCTGCTGGGCATCCTGTGCGTGACCATCCAGGGCTCAGCGGCCACCTGGAGCGCGGTGTATCTCGCCGAGGTCCTCGGCCAGCCCGCCGGCATCGCTGCGACCGCGTTCGTTGTCTACATGGGTGCGATGGTCCTGGGCCGGCTCACCAACGACCGGTGGGTCGATCGCTGGGGCAGCACGGCCGTCGTCCGTGCCGGTGCCGTCATCGCGTCGGGAGGGCTCGCTCTGGCGATCGTCGCCGCGCCCCTCGCGGCGCCCGTGCTGGCGTTCGTCGGGTTTGCCGGCGTGGGCCTGGGCTCGTCTCCCATGTTCCCGGTGATGATCGGGGCTGCGGGATCACAGCCCGGCATTGCCTCCGGGTACGGCGTCGCGATCGTCGCCTGGCTGGTCCGCATCGGGCTGATCTTCGCGCCCGCCGTCGTGGGCACCGCCGCCGATGCCTGGGGCCTCGCGGCCGCCCTCGTGATCCCGCTGGTGGCCGGGGTCACGATCGTCGTGGTCGCGCCCGTGCTCACAGGCGCGGCGCGTGTCCGGGAGCCTGTCAACCCTGCCACATCGGGGGCCTGAGGTCCGCGACGTCGCGACTCGGAGGCCCGAGCCAACCCCTCGGGCCTTGGCGGGTGCCCCGGCGGGCTTGGCGGGTGCCCCGGCGGGCTCGCCTGCCTCGCCGGCCCCGGCGGCCCCAGCCAGTGAAATTCGGCCCCATGCCCGATCCCATCACCACGGGTGCTATCTCGAGCCAACCCGGTCCCGTGAACCGGTCGGAAGCGTCGATACCGAGGGTTTGATCACCGGGGGAGATCAATTGCCTCAAGGAAGGGCAACCCGGGCGAGCCGTCCACAATCCAGACGGGCAATAGCACCCGTGGTGATCCTGACAGACCCTGGGTGCGCCCCACGGACTGATCCGGACAGGCCCTGGGGCCCACGGACGCGTTGCGCAGGCAGGAGCGGCGTCCGGTCGGGGCGGGCCGACCTACCCCTCTGCGCCCGGAGCCTCGTCCGCCTCCGCGAGCTCCGCATCCTTGCGCGAGACGGGCGCCATCCCCTCCCAGGCGTCGCCGACCTTGACCTCGACGGTCAGCGGCACGGACAGCGGCAGTGCGCCTTCCATGGCCATCCGAAGGACCGGCACCAGGCGCTCCACCTCGTCCCGCGGCGTCTCGAGCAGCAGCTCGTCGTGCACGGAGAGCAGGACGCGGGCCCGGAACCCGCCGTCGCGCAGCGCCCGGTCCGTGCGGATCATCGCGATCTTGACGATGTCGGCGGCCGTTCCCTGGATGGGCATGTTGATCGCCATGCGCTCGCCGGCGGACTTGAGCGCACGGTTGGACGACCGGAGTTCGGGGATCTGGCGCTTGCGGCCCAGGAGGGTGGCCACGTACCCCTGCTCGGCGGCGGTCTCCCGGATGTGGAGCATGTAGCGGCTGATCCCGCCGTAGGCCGCGAAGTAGGAGGTGATGAACTCCTGAGCGTCCTGACGGCTGATACCGGCCCGGCTCGACAGCCCGAAGTCGCTCATGCCGTAGGCCAGGCCGAAGTTGACCATCTTGGCCATCGAGCGTTCGTCGCCGGTGACGTCCTCGGGCGCCTTGTGCAGCACGCGAGCGGCCGTCTCGCGGTGGATGTCCGCTCCGCGGGCAAAGGCATCGGCCAGGTGCTCGTCGCCCGACACGTGGGCGATGATCCGCAGCTCGATCTGGCTGTAGTCGGCCGCCACCAGGGTGGTGTCCGGGGAGCCCGCCACGAAGGCATGGCGGATCCTGCGGCCCAGCGGCGTGCGGATCGGGATGTTCTGCAGGTTGGGATCGGACGACGACAGCCGCCCGGTGGCCGCGACAGCCTGGTGGAACAGGGTGTGCAACCGCCCATCGGGTCCCAGGAGGATTGGCAGCGCCTCCACGTAGGTCGAGCGGAGCTTGGTGTAGATGCGCCAGTCCAGGACGGGCTGGATCACCGGGTGGACGCCCCGCAACTCCTCGAGGACGGTCGCGTCCGTGGAGTAGCCCGTCTTGGTCTTGCGGCCCTTGGGCAGGCCCAGCTCGACGAACAGGATCTCACCCAGCTGCTTCGGGCTGCCGATGGTGAACTGGTGCCCGACGACCGCGTAGATCTCCTCCTCGAGTCGCGCGATCTCCGCGGCGAACTCGCGCTCCAGGTCCGCCAGAGCCGCGCGGTCGAGCGCGATACCGGCCGCCTCCATCCGGGCCAGTATCGGGATGAGGGGGAGCTCGATCTCCGCGAACAGTCGCTCCACGCCCTCGTCGCGCAACGCCTGCTCCAGCGAGGGGCGAACGGCAAGGACGGAGAGCGCCTCCAGCCCGGCCACGGCCGTCGGCGGCAGGTCTGCGGCCGCCGGCGGCAGGACGAGATCCAGCCGCTCCGCGACGACGTCCGCGATCTTCTGCGCACGCAGCGCGGCATTGACGAGGTAGGCGGCGACCTGGGTGTCGAACGCAACCGGCGTAGGCTGCGCGTCCGGCTCCTCCGCGAACCTCGCGGTGAGCAGGGGCTTGACCTCGTGACCAACCAGCGGCGTGCCGAGGCGCTCGAGGAGGTGGCGGAGGGCAGTGGATGCGGCCGCGCCGTCCGCCGCCACCGAGCGACCATCGATTCCGGCCACGGCGATCGACAACGGCGTGCCCGCAAGGGGCCGGGGGTCATCCACGACCAGGGCGACGCCCACCGCGTCCTGCTCGCGCAGCCACGGCTCCAGGCTGGCCACCCGGGACTCGTCAGCCAGTTCGATCCGGCCCGGGTCAACGATCGCCGCCGCGAGCTCTCCCGGAAGGTCCCCGGTCGCCGCCGCGATCGCCTCGGCCCGCGCCTCGACCGCCCGAGAGGTCGCCGCGATCGGGGGCCTGGCAGCGGTCCCGGGGGCGGGTGCCGCTCGCCCGTCGGAGACCACGTCGAAGTCCATCGACAGCTGCAGGGCGCCATCGCCGGCCCTGGGTGCCCCCTGGGCGCCCGTGCTCCCGGCACCCGTCGCACCCGTCGCACCGGTTCCGCTGCCCCGTCCGCGGCCCAGCGCCGCCGGGAACCCCGCATCGCGGAGGTCGCGCATGGCCGTCACCGCGTCCTCGGGCCGCTCGCCCACCAGCGGCGGCAGCCGGTCGATCAGGGTCCGGAACTCGAACTCGCGGAACAGCCTGACGACCTCCTCGCGGTCGTACTCCCCTATCCGGCCGCGCTCCGGATCGAGAACGACGTCGACGTCACGCACAAGGCGCATCAGCTCCCGGCTCTCGAGGACGGTCTCGCGGTGCTCCTCCAGGAGCGGTCGCAGCTTCTCGGGCGTGACCTCGGGGATGTGCTCGTACAGGACGTCCAGCGTCCCCCAGGTCGCGATCAGCTTCGATGCGGTCTTCTCCCCCACCCCAGGGATGCCCGGGATGTTGTCCGTGGGGTCGCCCTTGAGGGCCTTGTAGTCCAGCATCTGGTCGGGCCGCAGGCCCCAACGCTCGGTGATCTTCGCGAGGTCATAGGCGACGGTGTTGGCGATGCCACCGCGGAGCGAGACCATCAGCCGTGTCCGGTCGGACACCAGCTGGAGCATGTCCAGGTCGCCGGTAAGGATCGTCACCGCGAGGTCCGCTGCCTCCGCCTGCCCCGTGAGGGTGGCGATGACGTCGTCCGCCTCGAAGCCCTCGCGCTCGTAGACAGGGATGCCCAGCGCGTGGACGACGTCGCGGACCTTCGGGATCTGCTCCCGCATGTCGTCCGGCATCCTGGTGCGGGTGCCCTTGTACTCCGCGTAGCGCTCGTGGCGGAAGGTGGGCTTGCCGAGGTCGAAGGCGACTGCGATCCGATCCGGCTGCACGTCGGCGATCGCGCGCAGGACGATGTTGGTGAACCCGAACACGGCTGTGACCAGCTCGCCCTTCGAGGTGGTCAGCGGCTGGTCGATAAGCGCGAAATAGCCGCGGTAGATGAGCCCGTTGCCGTCGAGCAGCAGGAGGCGTTCCATCGGCGGACCCGTGCGGGTTGGGACGCCACCAGTGTAGCCGTGCGGGTGGCAGTGGCCAGACCCGTTCCCCGACCGCCGGGTACCAGCGAGATCGCGATGCCATGCGCACAACTCCTGCACATCCGGACGCGATCGTGGAACCCGTCAACACACCACCGACCCGGAGCACCGGGTCGACAACCCCGGAGATCCTGACATGCGTGTACTCCTCGGCCTCCTGTTCACCGGCCTCGTCGCCCTCACGGCGGGGGCGGTCGGCTTCCAGGCGGGCGTCGCCTCCAACATCGCCGCCGCGGGCGGGGTCGTGTGGCTCGGCGCCGGCCTTCCTGGCCTCGGCTTCCTGTTCTTCCTGTTCTTCGTTGGATTCCTGTTCTTCGCCATCGGCGGGCGCCGCCGAGCGTGGGCCCGCGGCCCGATGGGCGCCCGCGGGGGCTGGGGCAGGCACGGGCCGTGGGGCGACGGCGATCCTCGTCGCCAGTGGATCGCGGATGCGCACCGCCGGCTCCACGAGGAGGAGGCGGCCGGTGATTCGACCGGCGGCGCAACCTCCGGCACGGGCCCCCAGGGCGAGCGGTCCCCGGCCGGCTGACGCCTCCGCCTGACGCCGGACGGGTATCCTCGCCCGGCGTCTTGCCGCTCCCTGGAGTCCCCATGCGCACCATCCTCGTCGTGGAGGACGAACCGCAGATCGCCGGTCTCGTCCGCGACTATCTCGAGCACGCCGGCTTCGCCGTGATCGCCGCGGCCGACGGCGTCGCCGCGCTTGCACTAGCCCGGGCGCGGCGACCTGATGCCCTCGTCCTTGACCTGGGGCTGCCGCGCGTGGATGGCCTGGACGTGATCCGCGCACTCCGCCGGGATTCGCGCGTCCCGATCGTCATCCTCTCTGCCCGTGGCGACGAGAGCGACCGCGTTGCCGGCCTGGAGCTCGGCGCGGACGACTACGTGGTGAAACCGTTCAGCCCCCGCGAGCTGGTCGCGCGCGTCCGGGCTGTGCTTCGCCGGTCCGACGCTGCGCTGCTGGCGGACGAGCGGATCGTCTCCGGGGATCTGGCGGTCGACCTCGTCCGGCGCCGGGTGACCGCGGCCGGCAGGCCCGTCGCCCTGACCCCCACGGAGTTCGAGCTGCTGGCCACCCTTGCCCGGGAGCCTGGACGCGTCTGGACACGCTCACAGCTCCTTGACGCCGTGCACGGCTTCAGCCTCGAGACCTACGAGCGGGCGATCGACGGCCACATCCGCAACCTGCGGCGCAAGCTGGAGCCAGATGACGCGTCGCCGCGCTATGTCAGGACCGTCCACGGTGTCGGCTACGCGCTGGTGGAGCCCGACGCGTGAGCGATCGCCATCGCGGGCCCTGGGGCCCTCCCGGGAGCGAAGGTGGCCCGGGCCGGTGGGGCGGTCCCGGCTACCGGCGCCGTGGCCGCCGGCACGGGCCAGGCGGCAGGGTGGGGCTCGTCGGCTGCATGGTCGTCGGACTCGTCGTGGTGATCGGACTCGTGTCCGCCCTGGCGACCTGGGTCGCCGCCGCCGTCCTCGGAGTGCTGTCCCCCTCGGCCGCCCCGTCCGCCGTGACCGCGGCGGCGATCATTGTCGTGCTCGTCGTCGCCACCCTGGCCGGCATCCGTGTCTTCTGGTCGGCGGTGCGTCCGCTCGCCGAGATGGCGGCCGCCACCGACCGCCTTGCCGACGGCGAGCCCGGGGTCCGCGTCCGGCCCCGAGGGCCGCGACCCGTCAGGAGCCTGGCCACCTCGTTGAACACGATGGCCGACCGCCTCGATCGCTCCCGCGACGACCGCCGGGCGATGCTCGCGGACGTCACGCACGAACTGCGGACGCCGCTCACCGTGGTGCAGGGCGGCCTGGAGGCGATGCTCGACGGCGTCCACCCTATGGACGAGGATCACGTCGGTCCGATCCTGGCCGAGACAGCCGTCATGGGCCGGCTTCTTGACGACCTGCGGACCCTCTCCCTGTCGGACGCCGGCGCGCTGACCCTCCACCGCGAGCCCGCCGACCTCGCCGCAATCGCCCGCGAGGTGGTGGCCGGCCAGGAGGCGATGGCAGCCGCCAAGGGCGTCGGAATCCTGGCCTCTGGTGAAGCCAGGCTGGTGTCAATGGTGGACCCGTTACGCGTCCGCGAGATCATCGCGAACCTGGCCGGCAACGCCCTGCGGCACACGCCGCGTGGTGGCCGCGTCGAGGTCGATGTCCGCGCGGATGCCGAAGACGCCGTGGTCACCGTGCGCGACACCGGTGAGGGTATCGACGCGGCCGACCTGCCGAGGGTGTTCGATCGCTACCAGCGGCGGGCGGATGGTGGCGGATCCGGGCTGGGCCTCGCCATCGTGCGGGATCTTGTCGCGGCGCATGGCGGCACGGTCGAGGCCCAGAGCGAGGGCGTGCCCGGCCGTGGGGCCACGTTCCGGGTGCGTCTGCCCCTGCGGTCCTGAGGTTGGCGAGGAGCCGATCAGGAGCCGCGGCGGAACGCGAACCGTGCCCCCAGGCGCAGCCCGCCGAGTCCGAGCCCAACGAGCAGCACGACACCTGCCAGCAGCCCGACCTGGCCGATCGGCGACGACCCGTTCGGCGCCGTGGCCAGCTCCCGCTCCCGTGGGCCGGCCAGGGCCTCTGAGGTTCTCGCTGCGTCGGAGTCGCCCGCGTCAGTCTTGACGGACGGGCCGGTGGCGGCAGGCGGCTGTCCGAACAGCCTGGCGTCCTGGGACGCCGTCGCGTACGAGTCCGCTCCGCCGTCCGCCTGAGAATCCTGCGCCTCCCGGCTCGGATCGACCGATGGGACGGGCGCGAGGTCAGGCTGCTCGGCCGGGGCGGCACTGGCCGCGCCGGCGGCCACGCCGCCGGACTCCGGCTGCTCGATCGCGGAGCCGACCGTCGGGAGCACCGAGGAGGTTGCGCCGCCCATCGGGACGCCGACCCCGCCCGCAACGAGGATCCCGACGACCCCCAGGGCGGCCAGCGTGCCGCCGAGCGGTCCCGCGAAGGCGAACCTCGGACCCGCGAACGGGGCGAGGAGGCGGCGCCAGCCGGCGGGATGGAGCGCGGCGGCCTGCTCCGAGGTCAGGCGGAAGTCCCGGGTCCGGACCGGGGCGGTCAGGGTGGCCGTGGCCGTGGCGATCGCGCGCAGGTCGTGGTGGAGCGCCGCGCAGTCCGGGCAGGTGGCAACCGTGGCGAGCGCGTCGTCGAGCTCGGGACCCGTCGCATCGCCCGCGGCGTAGGCGGCGACGAGGAGCAGGTCGTGGCCGGCGTGGCCGTCGGAGGGGTGCGGCATGACCCTGCCCTGACGACCGGATCGTCGACAGGGTTCCGTCAAGCGTGTGGGGTGAGGCGCCGGCCCACCAGGCGCGTGGCGACGAGCGCGACCCCCACGAGGAGCGCCAGCCCCGAGACCAGCGGCAGGAGGGGCATCGTGGCGGCGTCGGATGCCGGCGTCACCGCCAACGACGTGTCCGAGGCAGTCGGCGCCTGCGCGCCTGCGGAGGACTTGTCGGCGGGAACGTCGGGCGCGACGGGCTGGGCCCCTGGCGCAACCTCGAGGTCATTACCAGGCGATGCCTGGGCGGCCTGCAGCCTGGGCTCGGCATCCACGCGGGCAGACGAGGGCGCCGGCTGCTCGGCCGCAGGCTGCTCGGCCGGGGCGGCACTGGCCGCGCCGGCGGCCACGCCGCCGGACTCCGGCTGCTCGATCGCGGAGCCGACCGTCGGGAGCACCGAGGAGGTTGCGCCGCCCATCGGGACGCCGACCCCGCCCGCAACGAGGATCCCGACGACCCCCAGGGCGGCCAGCGTGCCGCCGAGCGGTCCCGCGAAGGCGAACCTCGGACCCGCGAACGGGGCGAGGAGGCGGCGCCAGCCGGCGGGATGGAGCGCGGCGGCCTGCTCCGAGGTCAGGCGGAAGTCCCGGGTCCGGACCGGGGCGGTCAGGGTGGCCGTGGCCGTGGCGATCGCGCGCAGGTCGTGGTGGAGCGCCGCGCAGTCCGGGCAGGTGGCAACCGTGGCGAGCGCGTCGTCGAGCTCGGGACCCGTCGCATCGCCCGCGGCGTAGGCGGCGACGAGGAGCAGGTCGTGGCCGGCGTGGCCGTCGGAGGGGTGCGGCATCAGTCGCCCTCCCCGCGGAACAGCCCGATCGAGCCCTGGAGGAGGTCGCGCAGGGCAAGGCGGCCGCGGTGGATCCGCGACTTCACGGTGCCCAGGGACACACCCGTCAGGTCGGCGATCTCGGCGTAGTCATAGCCCTCAACGTCGAACAGGACGATCGCCTGCCGCTGGTCGGGCGTGATGGACGCCAGGGCCGCGTTGAGGACGCGGGCCCGTTCGCCCTGCATCGCGGTCCGGACGGGATCGGCATCCTCGCCGGCGGGCGGCTGCCAGCTCTCGTCCTCCAGCTCCGGGTAGGGCTGGGACGGCCGCCGCTTCTTCAGCCGCTGCTGGTCCATCGCGGCGTTGATCGCGATCCGGCTGAGCCACGACCGGACGCTGCCGCCCCGGAACGAGCGCAGGTTGCGGTAGGCGGAGAAGAATGCCTCCTGGACCGCGTCGCCGGCCTGGTCGCGGTCGGGCACCATCCGCGCCACGAGGCCGAACAGGTGGTCCTGGTAGCACTCCACGAGATCGTTGAAGGCGTCGAGGCTGCCGTCGCGCGCACGCTCCAGCAGGATCAGGTCGCGGCGCTGGATCGGATCCTCGACGACCTCCGACGGCCGGACGTCCTGCACGACGGGCGCAGCCCTCCTGGCGACGATGGTGAGGCGCGGCGAGTCTAGCATCGGGTCGGGGCAGATTGGCCGGTCGGGGCGTCATGGGGTCTGGGCATCCCGCCATGGACGCAGCACCACCGGTGATGGTTCCGCTCCGCTACGATCACCCCGCGCGGCGAAGTGGCGGAATGGCAGACGCGGCGGTCTCAAACACCGCTGAGGGCAACCTCGTGTGGGTTCGAATCCCACCTTCGCTACCACGCACCACGTGCCCGATCGCGCCCGGGCAGCGATGACCGGCGCAGCCGAGGGAGCCAACAGGTTGAGCAACAAGCACCACAGCGAGAGCAGCAAGTCCCACAACGCCCGCAAGAAGCACGACCAGGAGGTCCGCCAGCACGCGCAGACCACGGGCAATCCCTGGCACGAGTCAAAGGGCGCCAGGATCGGCATGGCCGCCATCGCCATCATCGCGGTCGTCTCGCTGACGCTGCTGTTCGTGGGCGGTGTCATCAAGTGGTAGGCCCACCAACCGGTCGCCAGGAGGCTACGACCCGACCCAGCGACACGCCCGGCGCGTTGCCGTGGCGCGCAGCCCGATAACGCGTCGAGCCGTCACGCTGCTACCAATGGCCTATTGCACGTCCCGGACGCAACCGGCAGCGTTCGATCCGCGACGGGCCGCCGGTCGGCTCGCGGGATGAAGGGGGCGACGTGCGACGTCCGGTGGCGGTCATCGCCGTTCTGACGATTGCGCTGTCGATGCCCGCCGGGGCCATGCGCGCCGCCGGGAACACGCCGCCCGTCGCCGTGGATGATCCGTCACCCACCTGCGGCAACACGAACTCCTGGGGTGGGTCCTTTCCCATCCCCGAGGACTGGATTGGCTTCGATCCGGGCTTCCCCGGCTGGTTTCCGCTCATGGGCGCGTGTGCCCCCATGGCCAACGACGATGACCTCGATGGCGACCCGCTGACCTTCGAGCTCGTCGGGCAGCCGGCGCACGGCAGCGCCGTCTCCTTGGCGGACGGGTTCGCCGCCTACGACCCGGAGCCGGACTTCAGCACGCTCCCAGGCGACCAGACCGGCGGGACCTGGGTGTCCGACACGATCACCTACCGCGTGTTCGACGGGAGTGCCTACTCCAACACCGCCAGCTACCGGATCTGGGTCGCCCCGATCAACGACCCTCCGACCTTCGTCCCTGGACCGGTGACGGTCGAGGCCTTCGTCCATGGGGCGCCGGTCGATGTTCGCTGGGCGACGGGTGTCTCGCCGGGCCCGGCGAACGAGTCTGACCAGACGGTCTCCTTTGAGGTCGAGACCGACACCGGCAACGCGCCGGGCATGTTCCGCGATCCGCCGGCGATCGACCAAGCCGGCACCCTGACGTTCACTCCGGGCACGGAGCCCGGCCTCGCCGTCATCACCGTGACCGCTCACGACGACGGTGGGACGGGGACATGGGGGCTCGACGGGGGCGGCATGGACCCACCGGACGACACCAGCGACCCTGAGACCTTCGAGATCGTGATCCGGCCCGCGCCCCCAACGGCGCCGGAGGCCAACGACGACATGCTCGTCGTCGATGAGGATGGCATCGGGGAGCTTGACGTCCTCGCCAACGACATGGACGCCAACGGGGATCCCATCGTCGTGGAGTCGGTCGGCGACGGGGCGAAGGGTGCGGCGATGCTCGCACTCGCCCCTGGGACGATCCGGTACACGCCGGACCCGGACGCAACCGGCTCCGACGCCTTCCAGTACACCGTGGGAGACGGCAGGGACGGCAGCAGCACCGGGACCGTGGCCGTCACCATCACACCCGTGAACGACGCTCCAAGTGCCGCTGACGACTCCCTGGGGGTCGTCGAAGGCAGCCAGGGCATGCTCCTCGACGTGCTGGAGAACGACACCGACGTCGATGGGGACGTCCTCGTCGTGTCGGCGGCGGGGCCTGCCGGGCACGGGACGGCGGTCCCTGAGGGGAATGGTGTCCGCTACGCGCCGCAGCCAGGGTTCACCGGCAGTGACGAGTTCGAGTACTCGGTCACCGACGGCCATGGTTCCACGTCCACGGCTTCCGTCCATATCTCGGTCTCCCGCGACGCGAGCCCTCCGGTCATGGGTGCCCGCATCCGGTCGATCCCGCTGGTCGCCATCGGAACCTCCACCATGCGGGTGCGCCTTCGCTGGTCGGCTGCAGATGCCGGGTCTGGTGTAGCGCGCTACACCGTCCAGGAGCGTCGAGTTGGAGGCGCCTGGCAATCCGTCGCCCTCGGGTCCGCGACATCTCGCTCGATTGTCCGGTCTCTCAGGTTCGGCACCTCCTATGAGTACAGGGTGCGTGCCACCGACGGCCGCGGAAACGTCTCCGCTTGGGCCTCCTGGAGCGCGTTCAGACCCAGCCGCCGCCAGGAGCGTTCAAGCTCCGTGGACTGGGCCGGCCGTTGGGCCACCGAGTGGAACCGGAGCCTCTCGGGCGGACGGTCGCGCTGGACCGCCGCGGCAGGGCGACGCTCCGACCTCACGTTCACGGGACACAGCGTTGGCTGGGTCGGG
The DNA here is from genome assembly GCA_963788375.1 of uncultured Chloroflexia bacterium. Classification (GTDB taxonomy): domain Bacteria; phylum Chloroflexota; class Limnocylindria; order Limnocylindrales; family CSP1-4; genus CAIXZV01. The sequence continues at coordinate 249,325 of CAWBGT010000001.1, read as the reverse complement.
CGGCAGAGTCGCACGAGCGGCTCAGCCCGCGTGTACATCGATGGGGTGCTGGTTGCGACCGTCAGCAGCCGTGCCCGGACCGTGGCCCACCGCGTCGTGCTGTACTCGACCGTCCTGGCCGCAGGTGGCCGCCACCACATCGCCATTCGGCCGGTGGGCAATGGTCGCGTCGACGTGGACGCGTTCGTCATCCTGCCATGACCGAGGGCCCAGCACGACCCCACGAACGCCCGGAGCGGGTAGACTCCCCGGCACCCGGGCCGCCGCCCTTCCATCCCCCCGCGGAGTCCCCATGAGCCTCTTCCGCCGCGTCCTCAACCTGGACACCCCCGACTCGCCCGACCTTCCCGTCCACCCGGACGCCCCCATCCCGCCCGCGGCTGTTGGCGAGACGGACAGCGTGCGCCTGCTCTCGCTGCGGCTCGATGGGTTCCCCCCGGCCAGGGCCAGGTACCTGGCGGCGTTCGCCTACCTGCTCGGAAGGGCAGCCAACGCGACCGGCGGGATGAGCGACCCGGAGCGCACCGCGATGCTGACGATCGCCGACGCGGGCGGGCTCGATGCCGAGACCGGGCGCCTGATCGTGGACATGGCGGCAACGCTGGCGGGCGAGTTCGGGGCGACCGAGGACTACCTCGTGACGCGCGAATTCAAGGCCATCTCCACCATGGAGGAGCGCGAGCGGCTGCTGCGCTGCTGCTTCCTGGTGATGGCCGCCGACGACGAGATCGATGCGACCGAGTCCTGGCTCGCCAACCGCATGGCCGAGGAGCTCGACGTGGAACGCCCGGACCTCAACGCGATCCGCGAGGAGTTCTACGACAAGCTGTCCGGGGTGCGCGCCGTGCGCGAGGTCACCCAGGGCTGATCCGGCACGCGGATCCGGCCGCGGCGGGCCCTGGCTACCCCAGCTGCAGGTCTACGACCCCGTCACCGACCCGGCGCCGGACTTCGGCGACGAGTTCCGCGTCATAGGCCACGCCTCGCAGCTCCATCGGCAGCGCTGAGCCACCTGGAGCCGGCACATGGACGACGACCCTCGTGGCGCCGGGACGCTCCCGCAGCACCGCCTTGAAGGCGCGCATCGCGGACACGACCCGGTCGGTTCCGGCCTCGCGGGCGAAGCGGACGTTGAGCACGGCGCCCGCCGGGGCCTCCGTCGGGCGTGACGGGGCGTGGGCCGCCGCCGTGGCGATCGCCCGGGCCTCGTCGGGCAGCGGCACGTCGCCCGACGCCTCGACGGCCGCGCCTGACCCGGATGCCGCGAGGTCCGCGGGCTCCGAGTAGGTCGGGACCGGCTCGCCGGGCACGACGCGCGGAAGGACCGATGGCCCCGGACCAACCGCCACCGGCTCGCGGCGCGGGCTCACGGGCCTGCCGGGCTCGTCCGGCCTGGTCGGGCCGTTGCCCTTGAGCGGGACGCCGTTTCCGCTGCCGTAGCGCTGGCCCCCGGGCCCGGTGCCGCCTGGGCCGCCTCCGCCTGAACCCCGCCGCGCGCGCTTGTCCAGCGAGCCCACCTCGCGCCCGAATGCCTCGGGGCCTCCCTCGGCGACCGCGTCCCAGTCCCACACGGAGTCCGCGAGGAGCGAGGCCTCGTCGCCGCGATGGTCCACGCGGCCGGCCACGAGCAGGATCGCGCCATCGCGCCACATGCCCGCGGTGGTCTCGTAGGTCCTGGGGAAGACAACGACCTCGAGCGTCCCCTGCAGATCCTCGAGCGTCACGATGGCCATTGACGCCCTGGCCTTGGTCATGACCATCCGGATCCCGGTCACGATCCCGCCCAGCACGACCCGCTGGCCGTCGAGCGACTCATCCTTGAGGTCTCCGCTGTAGGCCGTGACGAACAACCCGACACGCTCCGCCACCTCCCCCATCGGGTGGTCGGAGAGGTAGAGCCCCATCAGCTCCTTCTCCCAGCGCAGGCGCTCGCGGACGGGCGTCTCGGACGACTCGGGAAGAGGGCGCTCCAGCGTTGCCGCCTCGTCGCCGCCGATGTCGAACAGCGACGTCTGGCCGCTGATCCGGTCGCGCTGCGTGGCCTGCCCGGCGGCGAGGGCATCGTCGAGGCCCAACAGCACCTGGGCCGGATGGCCGAAGCAGTTGAGCGCGCCGACCCGGATGAGCGACTCCAGCACCTTGCGGTTGGCGAGGCGCAGGTCTACCCGGGTGCAGAAGTCCGTGAGCGACCGGAACTCGCCGCCCTCCTCGCGAGCCTTGATGATCGACTCGATCGCGCCCTCGCCGACGTTCTTGACCGCCAGCAGGCCGAACCGGATGGCGTCGCCCTCCACCGTGAAGCCCAGCCCGGACTGGTGCACGTCCGGGGTCCGGACCTCAATCCCCAGCCGGCGGCACTCGGCGATGGCTGCCGCCACCTTCTCCGCGTTGTCACGGAAGGCCGTGAGCACGGACGTCATGTACTCGACCGTGTAGTTCGCCTTGAGGTACGCGGTCTGGTAGGCGATCAGGCCGTAGCAGGTGGCGTGGGCCTTGTTGAACCCGTAGCGCTCGAACGGCTCGAAGGCCTTGAACACCTGGTCGATCGTCTGGGGCGGGACGCCGCGCTCGGCGGCGCGCTCGACGAAGGTCTCCTTCATCGAGCGCAGCACGGACGACTTCTTCTTGCGGATCGCGTAGCCCAGCATGTCCGCCTCGGGACCCGAGAAGCCACCCAGGGCCATGGCCGCGGCCATGATGTCCTCCTGGTAGACGAAGATCCCGTAGGTCCGGTTGAGGAACGGCTCGAGGAGCGGATGGAGGTAGACGACCGGCTCCTGGCCGTGCTTGCGCCGGATGTAGGCCGGGATGTTGTCCATCGGCCCCGGCCGGTAGAGCGCGACCATGGCCGCGAGGTCGAATACCGAGGTCGGCTGCAGCTCGCGGACGTAGCGGCGCATGCCCGCCGACTCAAGCTGGAACACGCCGGTCGTCTCGCCGGACGCCAGCAGCTCGAACGTCTTCGGGTCGTCGAGCGGGATGTTGTCGAGGTCGACCGCGACGTCGCGGTTCTCCTTGATCAGGTCCACGGCCTTGCGCAGGATCGTGAGGTTGGACAGGCCCAGGAAGTCGAACTTGAGCAGGCCCAGCGACTCGATGCCGTGCATCTCGTACTGGGTCATGAGCGCGTCGGAGTTCGTCGCCTTCTGGAGCGGCATCAGCTCCGTCAGGGGCTCGCGCGAGATCACCACACCGGCCGCGTGCGTGGACGCGTTGCGGGCGACCCCCTCGAGCTGCTGGGCCAGCCCGATCAGCTTGGCGATCTGGGCATCGCCATCGTGCATCTCCTTGAGCTGTGGCGACTCGAGGGCCTCGGACAGCTTGATGCCCAACTGATTGGGCACGGCCTTGGCGATCCGGTCCACGTCGCTGTAGCCCATGCCCATGACCCGGCCGACGTCGCGGATGGCGGCCCGGGCGAGCATCGTCCCGAAGGTGATGATCTGCGCGACGTGGTCCTGCCCGTACTTGCGGCTCACATAGTTGATGACCTCGTCCCGGCGCTCGTCCTCGAAGTCCACGTCGATGTCGGGCATCGTCACGCGGTCGGGATTGAGGAAGCGCTCGAACGGCAGCCCGTAGTGGAGCGGGTCCACGGGCGTGATGCCCAGCGTGTAGGTGACGATGGATCCCGGCGCGGATCCCCGGCAGGTGGTGGCGATCCCCTGCTCCCGCGCGTAGCGGACGAAGTCGGCAACGATCAGGAAGTAGCCGGCGTAGCCCATCGAGATGATCACGCCCAGCTCGTAGTCCAGGCGCTCCTGGAGGGCGGGGGTGATCGCCCCGTAGCGGCGGACGAGGCCCGCTTCGCACTCCTTGCGCAGCCAGGTCTCCACCGTCTCGCCGTCGGGTACCGGGAAGTGCGGGATCCGGAGCTCACCCAGAGGCAGCTTCAGGTCCACCATCTCGGCAATCCGCCGGGTGTTGAGGTAGGCCTCGCGCTGGTCCGGGAACAGGCGGAACATCTCGGCCGCGGTCTTCAGGTAGAACTCCTGGCCCTCGAAGCGCATCCGGTTCGGCGTGTCGAGGTTGCTGCCGGTGCCCACGCACAGCAGGACGTCGTGCGCCTCGTGCTGTGCCTGGTGGACGTAGTGCAGGTCGTTGGTGACGACCAGTGGCAGGTCCATCTCGGGCGCCAGGCGCAGCAGCTGCTCGTTGAGGCGGCGCTGCTCGGGGATGCCGTGGTCCTGGAGTTCGAGGAAGAAGCGGTCCTTGCCCAGGATGTCCCGGTACTCGCCGGCCAGGTTGCGGGCCAGCTCCCAGTCGTCCACCTCGAGCGCCTTGGGGATCTCGCCGCCAAGGCAGGCGGACATGCCCACCAGGCCCTGGCTGTACCTGGCGAGGTGCTCCCGGTCGATCCGCGGCTTGTAGTAGTAGCCGTCGATGTGGGCGTCGGTGACCAGGCGGCACAGGTTCTGGTAGCCGGTCATGTCGGTCGCGAGCAGGACGAGGTGGAAGGGCTGGCTGTCGGCCTTGCCCTCCTTGTCCCGCATCGATCGCCGGGCGACGTAGGTCTCGATGCCGATAATCGGCTTGATGCCCGCCTTCACCGCCGCCTGGTAGAACGCGACCGAGCCGTACAGGGCGCCGTGGTCCGTGACGGCGAGGCTGTCGAAGCCGTGCTTGACCGACGTGTCGACGAGGTCGGTGATCCGCCCCAGCCCGTCGAGCAGGCTGAACTCGGAGTGGGTGTGGAGGTGGACGAAGTCGTTCGGGGCGATGGTCACGGGACGTCCATGGTAGCCCGGCCACGGGCACCGGGCCGGGTGCCCCGGGAGTCCCATGACCTCGGGGGTGTTGTGCGCGACGGTGTCCCGTGGCACGGTGACCGTCATGGCGGAACCGATGTCTGGTTCGGTGTCGACGCAGGCGGGGGGAGGCTCCTCCGATCCGGCCGGTGCTCGCGGGCGCGTCCGGATGGTTCGCCTGCTCATCGTCATCCTGGCGGGCGTGCTGCTGGGCCTCGTGACCTTCTGGGCCTGGCGCACGATCACGGCACCCCACCGCTCGACGCCCGTGTACGACCCGCCGGTGCTGGCCGGCCAGTGGATCCCCGGCTACTGCTCGGCCGGGGTCTACGCCCGGCTCGGGGACACGATCGTGCTCACCACGTCCCCGCACTGCGCGGGTGAGGGCACGACGGCCACGTCGCCCGACGGCACCCTCCAGGGCGTTCTCGGGCCCACGGCCGTGGACGCCACCTGCGCACACTCCGACCACACCTGCAAGCCGACGGACATGAACTTCCTCGTCGTGGCCCCCGACCGGATCCCCTGGGGCCACCTCAACGAGATCGACATGGGGGTGGGCGGATACCGCGTGATTGCGCCTGATACCCGGCCGCTCGCCTGCTCCGACATCTCGATCGGCGATCCGATCGAGATGGACGGCCGTGGCGAGTTCCGGACTGGGACCGTCGCCGAGAAGGGTGAGTACCTCCACCCCGAGGACGGCGACTACTTCTCCTGCCTGATGGCCTCGCGTCTCGGGGTCGGCGGTGGGGACTCCGGCAGCGTCGTGCTCGTGCGGGGGATCCCGGGAGGGGTCACCACGCGGAGCCTGAACGGCAACCTCGGGTTCACCCCGCTGGCCGAGGGAATGGACGCCCTCGGCCTCGAGATGTGCACGACCCCCGACTGCGGGCTCACGCCCCCTACCGGGTCCGCGACGCCCTGACGGCGCCGTGAGCCGGACGACGCCGCTGCGTCCTGGTGGCGCCGGGGATACGCTGGCGGCGATGGACGAGCCGATCGACGACGCGACCTTCGAGGACTGGGTGTTCGAGGCGATCGATGCCCTGCCGCCGGCCTTTCGGGAGCGCCTGGGATCCGTGGCGATCGTGGTCGAGGAGTGGCCGTCCCCGGAGCTGCTGCGGTCGCTGGGCGTGCCCGGGCTGTACGGGCTGTACCAGGGGGTGCCCCGCTCCGCGATGGGGGCGGATCACGCGCTCACGCCGTCGCGAATCACCATCTACCGCGGAACGTGCCTGCGGTCGGCGCGGACCCGGGAGGGCGTCCGCGAGCGGGTGATCGACACGGTCCACCACGAGATCGCCCATCACTTCGGGATCTCCGACGTGCGGCTGCAGGAGCTCGCCGCGGAAGGGCACAGCCACTAGCCGGCGGGCTGCCATACTCCGCTCGTGGACGCCCACATCCTGCTCGTCGAGGACGACCCGTCGATTCGGGAGGTCACCGCGCTGGGCCTGCGCGGCGCCGGGTTCACGGTGACCACGGCGGTGGACGGCGCCGAGGGCCTGGAGCGCTGGCGGGCCGGGGCGCACGACCTCGTGCTGCTGGACGTGATGCTGCCGAGGCTCGACGGCCTCGAGGTATGCCGCGCGATCCGGCGCGAGGCCACGACGCCCATCGTCATGCTCACGGCACGCGCGGACACGATCGACGTCGTGGTCGGCCTCGAGGCTGGAGCCGACGACTACGTGCGCAAGCCGTTCGAGATGCCGGAGCTGGTCGCGCGTGTTCGGGCCGCCCTCCGCCGCCAGCACGCGGGTGCTCAGGAGGATGCCGGCGCCGTGCTGCCGCTGGGGCCGCTCCGGATCAATACCGCCGGCCGGACGCTGGAGCGCGATGGCCGCGAGATCGCGCTCACTCGGACGGAGTTCGACCTGCTCGCGGAGCTGGCGCGCCGCCCGGGCCAGGTCTTCACCCGGGACACGCTGCTGGACCGGGTCTGGGGGTACGACTACCTCGGGGATTCGCGGCTGGTTGACGTCGCCGTCGGCCGGCTGCGCGCCAAGATCGAGACCGATTCGGCAGCCCCGGAGCTGGTGCTCACCGTGCGCGGCGCCGGCTACAAGGCCGCACGGACCGGGTAGGACGCCGCCGTGACCATCGGCATCCGCACCCGGCTGGCGCTCACGCTGGTCGCGCTGGTGGCTGTCACGGTCGCTGCGATCGGGATCGGCGTGTATGTGTTCGTCGACACCTCCCTGCGCGCCCGGCTTCTCGCCGACGCCCGCCAGCAGGTGGACTACAACCTGTCGGTCCTCCTCCCGGGCGCAGATCCCCCGCCGACCGATGCGCGATCCTTCGCGGCGAGCGGACTCCCCGTCGCGTTCACGCTCCGCGGTGCCTCTCGCGTGATCGCGGACTTCGGTGATGGAGCACCCTACGGGCCCTCCGACCTGCCGGGCGCGCTGGACGAACTCTCGCCCGAGCTCACCGCGAGCATCGCGGGCGGGCAGATCGGCTACGCGTGGCAGTCGCTGGGTGGTGACCCGGTCCTGGTCGTGGGCGGCCGACAGGGGGCCTCACCCGCGCTCTACTTCGTGTTCCCTGCCGACCCGATCGACGAGGCCCTCGCGCAACTGCGGCTCGGGCTCCTGGCGGGCGGGCTGGTGGCCGTGGCGATCGCACTCCTGGTGGCGGGCCTCATCGCGCGCTGGCTGCTGCGACCCGTGACCGAGGCGGCGGCGGCGGCCCGGACCATCGCCGGCGGCGACCTTGCTGCCCGGCTGCCCGAGGGCGGCCGTGACGAGGTTGGCCGGTGGGCGGTCGAGTTCAACCGGATGGCGGACTCGCTCGAGGGGACCATCGAGCGCCTCGAGGGCGCGCAGCAGCACAACCGTCGCTTCGTTGCCGACGTCGCCCACGAGCTGCGGACACCGCTGACCGCCCTGGTGGCCGAGGCGTCGCTGATCGATGGTCACCTCGATGGGCTTGCGCCCGACACGCGCCGGGCCGCCGAGCTGCTGGTCGCTGACGTCCGCCGCCTGCGGGTCCTCGTGGACGACCTCATGGAGATCTCCCGGTTCGACGCGGACGTGGAACGGGCGAGGACGGGGCCGGTGGAGTTGGGTCGCGTGGTGACCGGATCGGTGGCCGAGCACCTGCCGGAGGCGGCGGTGTCGGTTCCCGAAGCACCGCTGGTGGTGGATTCCGAGGCCCGAAGGCTCGACCGCATCCTGGGGAACCTGCTCGACAACGCCCGGGAGCACGCGCCGGGCTCGCCGGTGGAGATATCTCTCTCGCCCACCCGGGACGGACCACTGATCGTCGTGGCGGATCGTGGTCCTGGCGTGCCGGCGGATGCCCTCGCCCACCTCTTCGACCGCTTCTACAAGGCGGACCCATCGCGAGCTGGGGGAAGCTCGGGCCTGGGGCTTGCCATCGCCGCAGAGCACGCCGCGTTGCTGGGCGGGTCGCTGCGGGCGCGTGCGCGCCCGGGTGGGGGCCTGATCGTCGCGCTCGCGCTGCCGGTTACCGGATCGTTACCCCCGGGCGATGTGGCCGTCACGCGACCAGACGATGCTGGCGGCACATGAGATCCGCATCGAGGTCCGCGCCGTGACCGTCAGCCGTCGCTCCAGCAGCGTCGCCATCGTGCTCCTTCTCCTCGCGCTCACGGGCGCGGCATGCGCGCCATCCGCGGGATCGCTCGGCACGCCGGCCGCCCCTGTGACCACGCCGGCCGTCTCCGGCGAGCCGGTGGCGTCCGACGTGGTCCCGGAGACACCGCCAGCGAGCCCCTCACCGAGCCCTGCCGAGAGCCTGCTCCCGCCCGGGTCGACCGCCCCAGCCTCGTCGAACGCAGGCTCAAGCCCGACGGCGAAGCCGGCCGCCCCCCCCACCGCAACGCCGACCGGGACCACGATCGTGCGCGCCTACTTCATGCTCGGCAGCTTCACCGACAACCCGGGACTGGCGCCGGTCCTGCGCACGGTCCCGGAGACCAAGGCCGTGGCACGGGCGGCGATGAACGCGCTTCTCGACGGGCCCAGGGGTGCCGAGCTCAAGGCCTCGCCGGCGATGTACACCAGCATCCCCGATGGGACGCGCCTCCTCGACGTCTCGATCGCGAACAGCGTTGCCACCGTCCTGCTGTCCCGGGAGTGGATCGCCGCGGACGCCACGCGCCAGGGCGAGATCGCGAGCGCCCAGGTCACCTACACGCTCACCCAGTTCGCCACGGTGAACAAGGTCCGGATCCAGGTGGACGGCGAATCGCCGCGCTTCCCGGTGGGCCGCTCCGACTTCCAGGTCCAGGGAATCCTGCCCGCGATCTTCGTCGACCGGCCGGCCTGGGGCGCCGCCGCCGGCAACCCGGTCAAGTTGAGTGGCCTGGCCAACGTGTTCGAGGCGACGTTCCGGGTCCAGGTGCTGGACGCCAAGGGGAAGGTCCTGGCGGATGAGCGGGTCATGGCATCCTGCGGCACCGGCTGCTGGGGCACGTTCAAGGCCGCGGTCGCGTACGACTTGGCCAAGGCCCAGTACGGGACGCTCCGGGTCTTCGAGCCGTCCGCGCGCGACGGGAAGCCGGTGAACGTCACGGAGTACCGGGTCTGGCTCACGCCGGCCCCGTAGGCGCCCGGCGGGTCGTCGGGCTCCGGCCGGCCCGCCGCAGCCCGGCAACCAGCGTGTCGACGCCAAGGTTGAAGGCGTCGTTCACGTTGCCGCCCAACCGGAATGCGCCCGCGGCCTCCATGCTCGTGAACCCGTGGACGAACGACGTGACGACACGAGCGGCCGAGAGCGCCCCGGCCGTGCCGACGAGCCCCCCGGCGGCATCCACGACCGGCCCGGCGGCGGCGGCGGCGACCTCCACGGACGCACCGGTCCCCGGCCCGAGATCGGCGAACAGGATGGACGCAGCACGTGGCGTGCGGTGGGCGAACGCCCGGTAGGCGTGGGCCAGGGCGATGACGCGGGCACCGGGGTCGGCGCCGGCGCCGGCAGCCGCGTGGGTCAGGACGCGGCCGAGCTCCTCGGCGGCGTCGGTGGCCACGGCATCGAGCAGCGCTGCCCGGTCACGCACGTGCTTGTACAGGGAGGGCGGGCGCACGCCGACGCGGGCGGCCACGGTCGCCATCGAGACGGCCTCCAGGCCATCCTCCTCGAGGACGACCCTAGCGGCCTCGACGATCCGGGCGCGGGAGGTGCGAGCCGGCGTGGGACTCACCGGCCGATCCGGCCGAGATGCGTGTCGTGGAACGACGTCGGGTACTTGAGCCCGTAGCCGGCGAGCCGGTCCATCCCGGTGTGTCCGACCATGACGGCGCCGGCGAGCACCACCGGCGAAGCGCCCAGGAGAACCCCGGCTCCGAGCACCAGCAGGCCCGTGGCCTGGTTGTGGGCCAGGTTGTAGGCGAAGGCGCCGCTCCTGGGGCCTGCCAGGTACCCGATCATGGAGACGTCGACCGCCAGGAGGAACGGCACCAGCAGCAGCAGCGGGCCGCCCAGGACGAGGTAGATGGCTGCACCCGCGACGAGGCCCGCGATCCCCTCGACCCGGAGCCAGGCGCGCGGACTCCCGGTGACCGCCCCGAGCGCCGCCTGCGTCGCGGGTTCGGTCTGGGCTGCAGCCTTCGTCAGGGCTACCGTGGCGGCAGGCATCGTCGTCATCGCGGTCTCCATGTGGGTCTGTCGGATCGATGGCTACGATACATCGCTATCATAGCTACTGTCAATAGCCGGCTGCACGCACGCCGCGGGAGAACACGGCGCTGGCGGCGGACGCGGGCCCTGGGGCGTGAGCCTTCAGGCGAAGCTGGCGACAGTCCTCATCCGTAGCTGGCGACCGCCTCGACCACCAGGTCGGCGAACCGCACCCGGTCGATGTCCAGGGCGACGTCCACGTTGGGCGACGCACCCGGCTGGCCCCGATCGTCCACGACGGTCCGGCCGCGCGTGAGCTCGCCGGTGGTCTCCACGTCCACGTGGTAGCGGCGGGTGGTGACCAGCCCGGGCAGCGCGACGTGCGCGACGGCCACTGCGTCGTGGATCGGCGTGTCGGAGATGCCGTAGCGCTCGAGGTGGAACCGGGTGAAGAAGCGCAGCAGGTCCGCGAACACGCGGCCCACGCGGGTGTCGAGCGCCTCGAGCCGGTCCGCCTCGGCCAGACCCATCAGCGCCTTGTGGGTGACATCGAGACCGTGCATGGCGATCGGCAGGCCGCTGCGAAACACGATCCGCGCCGCCTCCGGGTCCACCCAGATGTTGAACTCGGCGGCTGGGGTCCAGTTGCCGGCACCCATCGAGCCTCCCATCAGGCTGATCCCCGCGATCTTCCCGGCAGTCTCCGGGTAGGTCCGCAGGAGGAGGCCGATGTTGGTCAGCGGGCCGACCGGGATCAGCGTCACGGGACGCGGTGCCGCGGCCAGCGTCTCGCGCAGGAACTCGAGGGCTCCCTCGGGCCGGGGGGAGGCCACCGGCTCGGGCAGGTCTGCGCCGTCGAGGCCGCTCACCCCATGCACCTGGGGCGCCATCTCGAGCGGACGGACGAGTGGCTGGTCCGGGCCGGCGGCGACAGGCACGTCCGAACGGCCCAGGAGCGCCAGCACCCGGAGCGCGTTGCGGGTGGTGTTGGCGAGCGTGGAGTTGCCACCGATCGTGGTGATCCCCAGGACATCCAGCTCGGGCCTGGCCAGGGCGAGCGTGATGGCCAGGGCGTCATCGTGCCCCGGGTCACAGTCGATGATCACCGGGGTCCGGGCGGCGGCGCCGGTCACGGGAGCCGCGCGAAGGCGTCGATCAGCAGGCGCGTGAACCGGTCGCGATCGATGACGATGCCGACATCCGCGTTGGGCGTCCGGCCGTCCCTCCGGAGCCGGTACGGGAGCCCGTCGCAGACCGTGCGGCCGCGGGCGGGCCCGTTGGTCGTGTCTACGGCGACGTGGTAGGGCGCGACCGCGACGAGGTCCGGGACCATGAGGTGGGCGATCGCCACGGCATCGTGGATCGCGGTCGACAGCGAACCGGACCATTCGAGGTTCCGGTCGAGCGCGTAGTCGGTGAGCTCCGCGGCGACGCGGCCGGAGCGCGTGCCAAGGGCCCGCAGGGCGGCGGCCGCCTCGCGGTCGAGCAGCGCCTGGTGGGTCACGTCGAGGCCGATCATCGTGATCGGGACCCCGGACCGGAACACCACGTCCGCCGCCTCCGGGTCCGCGACGATGTTGAACTCCGCGGAGGCGGTGGTGTTCCCCTCCCCGATCGATCCGCCCATCAGGCACAGGTGGGAGATCCGGGCCGCCAGGTGCGGGTGGAGGCGCAGCAGCAGCGCGATGTTGGTGAGCGGGCCGATGGGCGCGATCGCCACCGGCTCGGGGCTCTCCTCGAGCAGGCGGGCCATCAGCGCCACCGCGCCCTCGGGCTGCGCGGCGTTCGGAGATGGGTCCAGGTGCGACTCGCCGATGCCGCTTGCGCCGTGGACCTCGGTCGCGCGGACGACCGAGCCAAGCAGGGCGCCCGCTGCGCCCTCGGCTACAGGAACATCGTCACGCCCGTACGCGTGCAGCAGGCGGAGCGCGTTCTCGGTGCAGATGCCCACATCCGCGTTGCCGCCCACCGTCGTCACGGCCAGGAGCCGGATCTCGGGGCTCGCAGCCGCGAGACCGATGGCAAGCGCGTCATCCAGGCCCGGATCGCTGTCGATGATCAGCGGGATCGGTCGTTCGGCGGTCCCGAACGGAGCCCTCCGGACCCCCGCGCCCGCCCGGTGGTAGGTGGGGACAGCGTGAACCGGTCCCCACGCCTCCACGTTGTAGCCGGCGCTCACCGGGCGGTCAGCCCTGGTCGTACGGCTGGCCTGCCGCTGCCGGGCCTCGCACGCGGCCGACCACGCCCGCGACCACGACGATGGTCACGATGTACGGGAGGCTGTTGAGCAGCTGCGGGGGAACGTCCACGCCGAGGATCGAGAGCAGGGCCTGGGCCGAATCGGCAAAGCCGAACACCATCGCCGCGCCGAACGCATAGATGGGGTTCCAGGCTCCGAAGATGACGGCGGCGAGGGCGATGAAGCCGCGGCCAGCGCTCATCCCCATCTGGAAGCTGCCGGCCGAGGCGAGGCTCAACGAGGAGCCGGCGATGCCGGCCAGCAGGCCCGCCACGATCATTGCCCGGTAGCGGATCTTGATGACGTCGATCCCGACCGTCCCCGCGGCCGACGGCTTCTCGCCGCTCGCCCGCAGCCGCAGGCCCCACCGCGTGCGGTAGAGCATGTAGGCGAAGCCGACCATCACGATCAGCGTGAAGTACAGGTACGGCGTGCCGGAGAACAGGATCGGTCCGATCACCGGGAACTCCGAGAGGACCGGGACCTTGAGCGACTCGACAGTCGGTGGGGTGTTGAACTGGGTGTTCTTGGACAGGACGCGCAGGTACAGGAAGTTCGTGATCCCCAGCGCGCCGATGTTGATGACGATGCCGGCGATGATCTGGTCGACCTTCCAGCGGATGCCGAGCCAGGCCAGCAGCAGGCTGACCAGCGCGCCCGCGATCGCCGCAGAGACGATGCCGATCAACACGGCGACCGTCGGGTTCGCGCCCTCACCACCCACCAGCATCGCGGTGCTGGCGGCGACTGAGGCCACGCAGGCACCGATCAGGAACTTGCCCTCGATGGCGATGTTGAGCATGCCGCTGCGTTCCGAGATGATGCCGGCGAACGCGCCGAGCGCGATGGGCGCCGCCAGCGAGAGCGTTCCACCGAGGACGCCCGTGAGGTTGGCGGGCGTGCCGGAGAGCATCGCGGCGAGCCCCGTGAAGACCCAGAACGGCAGGACGACGAGCAGCGACCGACGCCACGGGAACGATGCTCCGCGGATCAGCTGGACGAGACCGGTCACCCCCGTCACGACGCCGGTGAGGATCCAGAGCAGCCCGACGGTCGTGGTGATGGCGGCGCTCGATCCGCCCTGCCTGTCGACCCAGAACGAGAACACGGCCGGCGTGTCGAGCGAGGTGATCGCGAGCTGGAAGGCCCACAGGCCTAGCGCGGCGAGGATGACGCCCCGGATGCGGGCCGCCCGAAGCGCCTTGCGCTCCGCCGCGCTGACCTCCTCGGTGACCTGGTCGAAGGCCGGGGTGGCCGCGGTCATGCCGCACCCCCGTCCTGCGCGACCGGCTCGGCACCCGGCATGCGGGTCCGGTCAAACCGGTACAGCACGCGGATCAGCCCTGGCGCCGCCACGAACATGATCACGAGCGCCTGGATGAAGAACAGCAGGTCGAGCGGGATCCCGGTCTTCACCTGCATCAAACCGCCGCCGGTTCTCAGGGCCCCGAACAGCAGTGATGCAGCGACGATGCCGGCCGGCCTGTTGCCAGCGAGGAGCGCGAGGGCGATGGCGTTGAACCCGTACCCCGAGCTGATGTCGTTCGACATCTGGGGGACGGTCCCCAGGACCTCCATCGAGCCGCCGAGGCCGGCAAGCGCACCCGACAGCGACATCGCGAGGATGATCGAGCCACCAGCGCTCATGCCCGCGTACCGGGCGGCGTGGAGGTTGAAGCCGGCGGCCCGCAGCTCGTAGCCCTTGGTGGTCTTGAACAGGAACCAGGACACCAGCACGGCCATCGCCAGGGCGACCACGAACCCCCAGTGCAGCCGGATCGCGGGAAGGTCGAAGATCGGCGGGATCCGCACGAAGGCGGACAGCACCTTCGAGATCGGCTCCGAGCTCCCCTCCTTGCGCAGGAAGTCCGAGCGCAGGCCGAACAGGACGATCTGGAACGCGACGTAGTTGAGCATGATGGTCGTGATGACTTCGTGGGCACCCGTGCGCGCCTTCAGGAAACCCGGGATGAAGCCCCACGCGGCACCGGTCACGATGCCCGCGATGGTCGAGAACAGGATGATCACCAGCATGGGCTGGTCCTTGAGCGCGATTGCGGCCGTGGCGGCTCCGAATGCGCCCAGGACGAACTGCCCCTCGACGCCGATGTTGAACACGCCGCTGCGGAAGGAGATCGCGACCGCCAGACCGGCGAAGATGAGTGGGGTGGCCGCGACGAGCGTCTCGGTGAAGGGGCGGATCGCCGCCGCCATCGCACGTGGCGTGGGGTCGGCGAGCGCCGCGCCGATCTTGTCCGGATCGCCGAAGGCGCCGATCACCATGGCGTAGTACGCGTTGCCGATCGTGCCCAGCGCGCCACCGACGGCACCCAGCGGATCCGTTCCCAGCTTCGAGAGGTTCTCGAAGTCGGTGATCATGATGAAGATCGAGCCGACGATGAACGCCGTGAGAACGGCGAGGATCGGGATGACCGCGGGCCGCATGGCCCGACCGAACCGCCTCACTGCACGCCTCCCATCAGCATGCCCACCTTCTCGTAGGTGGCGTCCTCACCCTCCACGATGCCGACGATCTGGCCACCCTGCATGACAGCGACGCGGTCACCGACCGCGAGCACCTCGTCGAGCTCCGTGCTCACGATCAGGACGGCGGCTCCGGCATCGCGCTGCTCGACCATCCGCTTGTGGATGTACTCGATGGACCCCACGTCCAGGCCCCGGGTGGGCTGCGCGGCGATGACGAGCTTCACGGGCCTCGAGAACTCCCGCGCGACGACGACCTTCTGCTGGTTGCCGCCCGAGAGCGAGCCCGCGAACGTGTCGATCGAAGGCGTGCGGACGTCGTAGTCCGCCACAGCGGCCGCCGCGCCCTCGGCGATGGCATCGGCGTTGAGCCGGCCACGCCGGCTATAGGGCTCCCGGTGATACGTGTCGAGGATGAAGTTCTCGGCCACGGTCATTGCGCCGATGAGGCCGTCGCGCGAGCGGTCCTCCGGCACGTGCGCCACGCCGAGGTCGGACACCTGGCGCGGCGAGAACCGCGTGGTCGTGCGCCCGTCGATGGTGATGTCACCCGAGTCCACCTGCCGCAGGCCGACGATGGCCTCGACCAGCTCGGTCTGGCCGTTGCCCTGGACCCCCGCGAGCGCGACGATCTCTCCTGCCCGGAGCTCCAGGTTGATGCCCCTGACGGTCATGTGCTCCCGATCGTCACGGACGTGGAGGTCCCTGAGCTTGAGCACCACGTCGCCCGGCGTGGCCGGACCCTTGACGACCGTGAGCTCCACGTCCCGGCCGACCATCAGGTTGGCGAGGATCTCGCGCGTGGCGTCCTTCGGCTCGACCGTGCCGGCGACCTGGCCACGGCGCAGCACGGTGATCCGGTCGGCGACCTCGAGCACCTCGTTGAGCTTGTGGGTGATGAAGATGACCGTGGTGCCGGCCTCCGCCAGGCCGCGGATGATCCCGAACAGCTCCTCCGTCTCGAAGGGTGTCAGGACCGCGGACGGCTCATCGAGGACCAGGATGTCGGACTTGCGGTAGAGCGCCTTGAGGATCTCGACCCGCTGGCGCACGCCCACGGGGAGGTCCTCGATCTTGGCGTCCGGGTTGACGTTGAGGTTGTACTGCTCGCTGAGCTCGACGACGCGTGCCCGGGCCGTCTTGCGGTCGAAGGTGCCGACCATCCCGCTCACGCTCTCGGCGCCGAGCGAGACCGCCTCGACCACGTCGAACACGGGTACGAGCTGGAAGTGCTGGTGGACCATGCCGATCCCGGCGTCGATCGCCTGGCGGGGGTCCGTGAAGCTGCGTGGCGTCCCGTCGATCAGGATCTCGCCCGAGTCGGGCTTGTAGAGGCCCGACAGGATGTTCATCAGGGTGCTCTTGCCGGCTCCGTTCTCGCCCAGCAGGCCCAGGACCTCACCGCGATCCGCGGCGACCGAGATCCTGTCGTTGGCAAGCACGCCCGGGAAGCGCTTGGTGATGTCCTTGAGCTCGAGGCGCATCGACGGGTCCATCCCTCGTAATGAAGCGCGCCCGCCCTCGGGAACCGAGGGCGGGCGTGCAGGGGTGGCTGGGGTGGGGTCTTCCGCCTACTTCAGGTAGTCGGAGACCTTGATCGCACCGGAGGCGATGTCCGTCTGGAGCTGGATGACCTCGGCCCGGAGCTCCGGCGAGACCTGGGAGTCGAGATCGTGGAACGGCGAGAGCGCCACGCCGCCGTTGGCCAGCGTGCCGATGAAGTTCTCGCCGCCCATGTCGCCACCGGCGTTCTTCTTGATGGTCTCGAGCACCGCGACGTCGATGACCTTCTGTGCGGAGGTCAGGATCGCCTTGCTGTACTCGGGCAGGCTGAGCGCCTGGTCGGTGTCGACACCGATCGCCCACTTGCCGGCGGCAAGCATGGCCTTGATCGAGCCGTTGCCGGTGCCGCCCGCGACCGGGTGGACGATGTCCGCGCCCTGGTCGATGAACTGCTTGGCAAGCTGCTCGCCCTTGGCCGCGTCACCCCAGGGGTTGTCGCCGCCGACGAAGGTGCCGGTCTGCTTGGCGGCGTCCCAGCCGAGGACCGTGACGTTGGCGCCCTTCTTCTCGTTGTAGATCTTGGCGCCGGCGTAGATGCCGTCCATGAACCGGGTCACGCCGGGGAACTGCTGGCCGCCGTACGTCCCGATGACCTTGGTCTGGCTGAAGCCGGCAGCGAGGTAGCCGGCCAGCGTGGCCGCCTCATCGATCTGGAAGTCCAGGCCGGTGAAGTTGGCAGGGGTCGGGCCGTTGGTCGCCTCGTCCCAGACCGCGTCGACCTGGGCGAACGAGATGTCCGTGTTGGCGAGCGTGGCATCGATCGTGGCCTGGGCCTGGTTGAACCCGACCGTGACGATCGTCTGGCAGCCCTCGTCGATGAGGCGCTGGATGTTGGCTGCGTAGTCAGTGGCGCCCTGCGCCTCGCTGAACTGGATCTGGAAACCCGCGGCTTTCGCGTCCTCGAGGCCCTTCATGGCCAGGTCGTTGAAGCCCTTGTCGCCAAGGCCGCCGGTGTCGAACGCGACACACGCCTTGTAGTCGCTGGCCGCGGGACCTTCGGACTCGGGGGCCATGGACTCCGGGGCCATGGACTCGGCCGGGGCCTCGGTGGCGGCCGGTGCCTCGGTGGCGACCGGGGCCGTGGTGGCTGCGGAACCGCCGCACGCGGCGATAAGGATGGCCGACGCCGCACCGAGGGCGATCAGCCTGCGAGAAACCTGCAACTTGTACTCCTCCTACGATCCCGGACACCCTCGGCATGGGACCGGGCCACCGGTACTGTATCGCGGGCGGGCAATCCCCTGCCCAGCGTTCTTGGGGGGCCGGGCGGGGCACCACCCGGGCCGCTATCGATCACGGGACGTGCGCCATGACGACAGCCGAC
Source organism: uncultured Chloroflexia bacterium (assembly GCA_963788375.1). Classification (GTDB taxonomy): domain Bacteria; phylum Chloroflexota; class Limnocylindria; order Limnocylindrales; family CSP1-4; genus CAIXZV01. The sequence goes on along the minus strand of CAWBGT010000001.1, from coordinate 231,381 downwards.
AGCCGGGCCGACCGCGACTGGATCGCCACCCTCCTCGAGGTGCAGGAAGGACGCTTTCCCCTGCCGCTCCTTGACGATGGCGGGATCCGCTCCCTGCTGGCGGACCGGCCGCGGATTGCGGTCGTGGGCGCCTCGACGAACCCCGGCCGGCCGGTCCACGGCGTGATGATGGGTCTGCTCCGTGAGGGCTACGATCTCGTGCCGGTCAACCCGGCTGTCAACGAGGTCCTGAGCCTCCGGTGCTATCCGTCGGTCGTGGACGCGGTGCGCGACACGGGACCGGTCGACGTGGTGGACGTCTTCCGGCGGCCCGATCGGTGCGTGGAGGCAGCCCGGGACGCGGTGGCCGCCGGCGCTCGCTGCCTGTGGCTCCAGCTGGGCATCGCGAACGCGGCGGCGGCCCGGATCGCCCACGAGGCGGGCCTGGCTGTCGTCATGGACCGCTGCCTGATCGTCGAGCACCGGCGGCTGGTGGGGAGGTGAACACATCGGACCCGCCCAGACCATCCACGCGGAGAGGTTCGTCACGCCCCTCGGCCGCGCCGTGATGCCCTGGTCGCGACGCTGGCGATCCCCGGGCGCAGCCGCGCGCGCGTTGCCGCCAGGTCCTGGCGGAGAAGGTCGGGGCGGAGGACCTGCGGCTGATCGACCGCTCGGGCACGTCCGCCTGCTTCCCGACGTCTATCCGTGGCCCTTCACCCCGGACGACCTGGGCATGGCGGGCGCCCGCCCGGGAGCCGTCGCCAGGCCGCAGCTGTCGCTCCGGGACGCGGGCGTGCCGGCCGACGTCGCGGTCCGCCTCGCCGCGGCTGCTCCCGGCATCCCGCTCCAGGTCACATACTGGTCCTGACCTCGCGGTCCCCTCCCCCCACGCCAGGCGGCCGCGGATGCCGGAGGACCCGATGCCCCAGATCCACCTTCACGCCGAGCCGGGCGACTACGCTCCGGTCGTCCTGCTGCCAGGGGACCCGAACCGGGCCACGCGGATCGCGGAGCGCTTCGACGGCGGGATCGAACAGACGAGGCTCATCACCTCGCACCGGGGCCTGCTTGGCTACACGGGCACCGTGGACGGCGTCCCGGTCTCGGTCCAGACCACGATGATGGGCACCCCCACCACGTCGATCGTGATGGAGGAGCTGCTCAACCTGGGCGTCACGACGTTCATCCGGGTCGGGACCACGGGCGGCTTCGGGAAGCTGGGCATCGGCGATGCGGTCGTGGCCCTGGCGGCTGCCGGCGCGACCGGCATCAGCGGGATCCTGGGCGGCGGCGAGGCGACCGCGCCGACCGCGGATTTCGAGGTGGTGCAGGCACTGGTGACCGCCGCCCGTGCCAACGGGCTCGTGACCCACGTGGGGCCGGTGGTGACCAGTGACGTCTTCTACGACCCGCATCCCGACGGCGTGGCGCGCTGGGGACGCCGCGGCTACCTGTGCGCGGAGATGGAGACGGCCGCGGTCTTCCTCCTGGCCATGCGCGAGCGGGCCAAGGGCAACCCGGTCCGCGCCGGCTCGATCCTGACCGTGTCCGACGTGATCGCCGACTCCACCTTCGGCGGGGCAGTGAGGGCACTGGGCGCCGAGACCTGGTTCCGCCCGCCCGAGGAGGAGGTGACGCGCCGCGTCGACCTGACGATCGGGGCGGCAATGGCGGCCGCGGCGGCGCTCGGCCGGGCCTGAGCACCGGGCCGGAGCTGCGGCGCTCGGCCTATTCGACGAAGGACAGCCCGAGGGCGAAGTCCTCGAGCAGGTCGTCCGCATCCTCGCAGCCCACCGAGACGCGGATCAGGCCATCGCGCTTGGGCTGCGGGTAGACCAGCGTGAACACGTCACCCAGGCTGACGGCGATGTCGCACAGCTGGAGATGGTCGGTAAAGGCAGCCATGCCTTCCACGCCGCCACGTGGCTGGAACGTGAGCATGGCCCCGAACCGGTCGCCCAGCAGCCGCCTCGCAACCTCGTGGTCCGGGTGGGATTTCAGCCCTGGATAGCGGACCCAGTCAACCTTGGGGTGCCCCTCGAGGAAGGACGCAAGTGCCGCTGCATTCGCAGAGCCCGCCGCGGACCGCAGCGGCAGCGTGCGGACGCCGCGCAGGACCAGGAAGGAGGCGAACGGACTGGCCGCCTGGCCAAAGGTGTCGACCTGCTTCCGGACCGGGTCCAGGAGGGCTTTGGGTCCGGAGACCACGCCGCTCACCGCGTCTCCGTGGCCCGACAGGTACTTGGTGGCCGCGTGGAGCACGAGGTCGGCGCCGTGCTCCAGGGGTCGGAACAACGCCGGACCAAGGAACGTGTTGTCGGCCACGACCAGGAGGCGGTACCGGTGGCCCAGCGCGGCGACCGCGTCGAGGTCCGCCACGCGCAGGCGGGGGTTGGTGGACGTCTCCATCAGCAGCAGCCGGGTCTTCGGGGTGATCGCGGACTCGACGGCCGCAAGGTCGGTCATGTCGGCCGTCGACACCGCGATGTTCCGCCGGGGCAGGTCCTCCTCCCAGAGCACCCGCGTGATCGCGAACAGCTCGTCACCCACGACGATGTGGTCGCCGGCGTCGAGGTGCGCGAACAGCGTGGAGGCCACCGCCGCCATCCCGGACGCCGAGACGACGCAGTCCTCGGCACCCTCGAGCGACGCGACCTTCTCCTCGAGCGCGCGATTGGTGGGGTTGCCGGTCCGGGAGTAGAAGTATGACGTGGGATCCCACTCGAGCGCCCGGTCGACGGCGTCCTCCTTGTCGGCGGCGGTGTCGAAGGCAAACGTGGCGGTCGCGTAGATCGGCGTGTTGTGCGCATGGGTCACGGGATCCGGACGCTCGCCCGCGTGGATTGCCCGCGTGGCGAAGCCCTGGCCGTCCGTCCGTTCGCGCATCTGCTGCCCTCGTCGATTGCGTGGTCTTCGTCGATTGCGTGGTCTTCGCGGGCGCCGGCGAGCGCCGGACCCGGTCCCGCGCAAGTCTAGGGTGGGCCGGGCTCCCGGGCAGCCGCCGGGCGCCGTACGCTTGTCGGATGGACCGATCCGACTGGTGGACCACCCTCGACCCCCTGGCCACTGCGGCCCTGGCGGAGACCTGGATCCCGGTGGGCTCGCCGGGCTACGCCGGGGAGGCAAAGCATCGCTGGAAGGCCACGCTGGACGAGCGGTTCGGCAGCGACGGCTGGCGCCTGGCCCACGTCGTCCGCGGGCGCGTGGTGTCGTTCGACGTCGCGATTTGTGAGTATGAGGAGGCCTACCGGCGCTTCCTCCGGGACCGGCCCGCGCTCGTGCGGTTCCTGGTTGCGGCCTGCGGCAATGTCTACGACGATCGCGTCGAGAACGTCCTCGACGCCACCTATCACCAGCCGGACACGATCCAGAACCACTACCAGGACATCTCGGTCCGGCGCGTGATCTCGGAGCTGGTGGACGACCCGGCCTGGCCCGACGTGACCGACACGCCGGCCGACGAGGCCGACCTGGTCGACATGGGGACCGGCGAGACCCACCGCGTGCCCCGCGCGCGGGGCTTCCGCGGCGGCGCCCTGGTGCAGATCCGGGAGCCCACCTCACCTGGCTACGTGCTCAACCCGGCGGTCGTCCCGGCCCACGACCCGGCGCTCATCACCATCATCCCCGGCCGCACGGAGTGGTACCACGCCGAGGGCTGCGGCCACCTGTCCGTGGAGGCGTTCTGGCAGACCAGCAAGGTGCTCGAGGTCCGCTACGACCGCTTCCTGGCCGCGGGCGAGGCACGAAACGATCCGCTGGCGGGGCTGTGACCTCCGAGCCTGCGGGTGCACCAGGCGCCCGGCCCGGATCGGATCGCCCGCCGGCGTCGATCCTGCTCGGTGCGGCAAGCCTGGACATCTACCTCGGGCGGGACCTTGGGCGCGCCGTCAGGGGCGACCTCGTGCTCCCGGGCGGCGGGGTGCTCAACATGGCCTGGCACCTGCGGGACGAGGCCGAGCCGTGGCACCTGCTCACGCGTGTCGGCGACGACCGCCCGGGGGTCTTCCTCGACTTCATCGCTGTGCATGGGATCCGCCACTCGCCCACGATCGTGGGTCGCGGGCCGTCCGCCTCCATCGACATCGTCATCCAGCCCGACCTCCAGCCCCACATGGACAACTTCGTCGAGGGCGTGTGGGCGTCGTTCCGGTGCACTCCCGACGAGGAGTCCCTGATCGGCGGGGCGCGACGGCTGCACGCCGTCCTGGTGGAGGGCGCGATCCGGGAGCTGGACCGGCTCCACATCACCGGCATCACCAGCGGACTCGAGGTCAGCGCAGACTTCCTGGGCTTCCGGCACTACACGGTCGACCGCTTCGCGACCACGATGCGGGCCGTGGACATCGGGTTCGTGGGCTGGCCGGGAGCGCTCGACGACCCGGTGGTGGGAGGCCTCCGTGCCGTGGCCCACGACCTCGGACGGCTGGTCGTGGTCACCCTGGGCTCGCGGGGCGTCCAGGTCTTCGACGGGCGAGCGACCGGCGAGGACCGGTTCGTGCCCGTCGTGCCGGTGCCGGTGGCGGGCACGACCGTGGGCTGTGGTGACGCCTTCGTCGCCCGGTTCCTGGCCGCGTGGGCGCGGGCCGGAGACGTCCTGGGCGCTGTCCAGGCGGGCAAGGCAGCGGGAGCCGCGGCCACGGCCTGGCGGCGGCCGCTCCCCGACGAGTCGTACGGTCACGTCGCCGCCGCGGCGTTGCGGGCCGCGGACGGCGCGGCTCGGAACGACGTGGCGGGCTGATTGTCGATTGGCCGCCCCCGAACCGTCAGCGCTTCGCGAGGGTCCTGACGATTGAACGGAACACGAGCAGCCCGAGGATCGCGACGAGCGTCCGCTGCACCACCAGGGCGTTCATGTCCATGGCCGGCTTCCACTCGACCTGATCGCCCCGGATGACATACGCCCCGGCCGGCGTCGCCCGCATCCCATAGCCCATCCCATAGCCGGCCCCAGCCGGGCCAGCGGCATCGGCCACCGCCGCTCCCTCGACCGCCTCTGCACGCGGCGTCATCCCGGGGCCGCCGCCGGCTCCGGCGCCGCCCATGACGTTGGCCACCGGGATCACGGTGGTCCCGTTCTTCTCGTAGGGCTCACCGAACACGCGCTTGACGTTCATCCCGTCGCGCGCGTGGTTGAGCACTTCCTGGACGTCCATGGTCGGCCTCCGTCGTGTCGGTGGGTCTGGTGTCTCACCCGCGGGGCGGCGGGCTGTCGCCGTCCAGCCTAGGCGGGGCCGAGATGGGGCGCGAGAGGCGAACCGCCCGACACATACCTCCCATCGGGTCCGGCTGCCTGGCGGCCGTCCGGTCGGCTGCCTTCGTTCCGTGGTCCGCCCGGCGGCCATCGGGCTACGTTGGGATCAGCGGGGTCGGTGGCCTGTGAATGCGGACGATCCGTCGGTTCTCGTCGTCGAATGGGCCGCCAGGCGGCCAGTCGAGCGGCAGGGCAACATCGCGAGTCACGAGCGGCCCGCTCTAGCGGATGACGAACCCGGCGATCACGCAGGCAAACCCGGCGACGACGATCAGCCCGCCGATCTGGGCGCGGCGCTTGAGCACCTGCATGGCCACGGATGCTCCGGTCTTGGCGTCCGCCCGCGGGCCGCCGCGCCAGGCCTCGTAGCGGGCCACGTTTGCGTCCTGCTCGCGAAGCGCCATGTAGCGGCGATACGGATCCCGTGCCCGCGCGACACCGACCGCGATCAGCACCACGCCGATTGCCAGGAGCACGAGGTTGAGGATCCCCACGGTGTCAGCTCCCTGCGTCAAGGCGCTCGCGGACGAGGACCCCGACCCGGGCTGCGTCCGCTGCCCCACCCGTCGCCTTCATCACGCGGCCAACGAAGTACCCGGCCACTGGCTTGCCGGCCCGGTAGTCGGCGACCGCCCCGGGATTGTCCGCGATGACGGCGTCGATGTGCGCCATGAGGACGTCATCGTCCGAGATCGGACCCGGGCCGGCCCCCGCGAGGAGCTCGAACGCCGGCGTCCCGTCCGCAAGGTGGCGGTCCAGCAGCTCACGGCCCACGGCCTTGGAGACTTTGCTGTCCGCGATGGCCTGGAGGAGCGTCGCGATCCCTGCCGGCGTCGACGCGCCGGCGGTGCCCGACGCATTCAGGCCGCCGGCCTTGGCCGCGCGGGCGTGGGTCCCGGTGACGAAGTTGGAGACATCCTTGGCCGGAACCTCACCGGCCACCGCCGCCGAGATGGCCTCGAACGCGGTCGTCATCGCCGGGTCGGCGACGATCACGGCGGCATCGTAGGCCGTGATGCCCGAGGCCTCGTATCGTGCCCGACGCACCGCCGGCAGCTCTGGCAGGGTCGCCCGGATACGCTCGATCCAGGCCGCGTTCACGCGCAGCGGGGGGAGATCCGGCTCCGGGAAGTAGCGGTAGTCCTCGGACGTCTCCTTGGCGCGCATGCGGTAGGTCTCCTGCCGGCCGTCGTCCCAGCCGCGCGTCTCCATGACCAGCGGCTCGCCCGCATCCAGCGCCTGCGCCTGGCGGTCGATCTCGAACGCGATCGCCCGCTCGACGGCACGGAACGAGTTCATGTTCTTGACTTCGACCCGGGTCCCGAAGGCCCCGGTGCCGCGCGGCCTGAGCGAGACGTTGGCCTCGACGCGCATCTGGCCGCGCTCCATGTCGGCGTCGCTGACCCCGATGGCGCGGAGCAGCAGCTGGAGCTCCTCGCCGTACCGTCGCGCCTGCTCCGCCGTGCGGATCTCCGGCTCGGTCACGATCTCCATCAGTGGGGCGCCAGACCGGTTGAAGTCCACCAGCGATCCCCGGCCGCCATCACCACCGTGCAGGGCCGCGTGGATCAGCTTCGCCGTGTCCTCCTCGAGGTGGGCACGCGTGATCGGCACCGTGAACGGCCCGGCCGAGGTCTCGATGACCAGTCGCCCGCCGGCCGCCAGGGGGATCGCGTACTGGCTGATCTGGTAGCCCTTGGGCAGATCCGGGTAGAAGTAGTTCTTGCGCTCCCACTGGGTGCGCTCCGGGACCGCTGCCTCGATCGCCAGCCCCGTCGCGATCACGAGCTCGACGGCACGTCGGTTGATGACCGGGAGCGTCCCGGGCAGGGCGAGGCAGACGGGGCACACATGGGTATTCGGCGCGGCGTCCGCGTAGGCCGTCGAGCAGCCACAGAACATCTTGGACGCCGTCCGCAGCTGGCAGTGGACCTCGATACCGATGACGGCCTCGTAGCGCTCCATGACGTCGGCGGTGCGCTGGGCGGATGCGGTCACGGGAGCAGCCCGGCGCCGACGGTCGCGAGATACATGCCGTACATCGCGATGCCCAGCCAGATCAGCGCAAACCCGACGCTACGCACGGCCAGCCGCACGCGGGTCCGTGCATGGAGCGGGCGGGTCGAATTGACCAGCGTGCGCGTCGGATCGCCCTCCCGAACCAGGGGCAGCAGCGCCGAGCGTGCGGCGACATACCCACGCCAGGAGCCCCAGGCCACGAGGAACAGGCCCGAACAGAGGAGGACCACACCCGTCATGGCCGGAGAGTTTCGCATATGCGACGCCGGGCGTAGCCGGCGTGGAACGACGGCGGCGGGGCTCGACGACCGCGCCTGCCGGCGTTACGGCTCCGTCGGCCTGAGCGCCGCGATCGCCTGCTGGATCGCCTCGTGCAGGCGGGCACCGGTCGGCTGGCCCTCGAGTGGCACAACGCCGTGAGACGGCTCGTCGTCGAAGCCCGCGATGCCGATGCCCGGGAACGTGAGCACGATCGGCACGCCCGGGTGGACCGCGCGCAGGCCGGCGATGAGCTCCGTCGATCCGTCCGCGTCGCCACTCGCCCACGCGTCATAGATCAGGACGTCCGACTCCGCCGCGAGCGCGCACTCGCCGCCGTTAAGGACCGGGCAGGTGTTGGCGGTCGGCCCGCTGCACTGCTCGACCTCGTAGCCATAGCGTCGCAGCGACTCGACCTCCTGGTCCGCGAGGTCGATGTCGTGGTGCACGACGAGCGCTCTGGTCATGGCGCGCCTCCAGTGGGCCGCGGCGGCCCGGGCCCGGGGCATGCCCCCGATCGCCGCAGGTTGCGCGCCATCGGGCCCACCCGGGTAGGGTAAAAGGTCACGTCGGTGGCGAGCCGCCCCGGCCACCAGGAGCTGACGCAGCCGCCGGCACCGATGCGCCCTAGTAGCGGACCCGCTCCACGAACCGCCCGATGCGGACGAGGGCCTCTTCGAGCTGCTCGTACGCCGTTGCATAGCACATGCGCACGTGCCCCTCGCCGGAGGGCCCGAAGGCGTTCCCCGGCACCACCGCGACACGCTCCTCGCGCAGCAGGCGCTCGGTGAACTCGTCCGAGGTCAGGCCCGTGGACGAGATGTCCGGGAAGGCGTAGAAGGCGCCGCGCGGTTCGAAGGTCGGCAGGCCGAGCCGGTTGAGGCCGTCAACCAGCAGGCGCCGGCGGCGGTCGTACTCGGCGACCATGGCCACCACCGCGGGCTCGCCGCCCTGGAGGGCCGCCAGCGCGGCGTCCTGGGCAACCGTCGGGGCGGACATGATCCCGTACTGGTGGACCTTGACGATCCCTTCGAGGATCGACGCCGGGGCGCACACGTACCCGACCCGCCAGCCGGTCATCGCGTACGCCTTCGAGAAGCCGCCCATCAGGATCGTCCGCTCCCGCATGCCCGGCAGCGAGCTGAAGGCGCGGTGGCGGTACGTGCCGTACGCGAGGCGGTCGTAGATCTCGTCGCTGTAGACGAGCAGGTCGTGGTCGCGCGCGATGCGGGCCAGCTCGTCCTGCACCTCGTCGTCGAGCACCGCTCCCGTCGGGTTCGCGGGGTAGCCCAGGAACAGCGCCTTGGTCCGCGGCGTGATCGCGGCCTCCACGGCCGCCGGGTCGAGCGCGAAGTCGTCGTCGAACCGGGTGGCGACCGGCACCACGGTGCCACCGGCGAACACGATCGCGGGAACGTAGGAAACGTACGACGGCTCGTGGAGGATGACCTCGTCGCCCGGGTCGCACGTGGCCCGCAGGGCCAGGTCTACCGCCTCCGACGCCCCGACGGTCACCAGGATCTCGGTCGCCGGGTCGTAGTGGACGCCGTACCGCCGCTCCAGGTGCTCCGACAGTGCGCGCCGGAGCTCGATCGTCCCGAAGTTGGAGGTGTAGTGCGTCCGTCCCTCGCGCAGGCTCTCGACCCCCGCCTCGACGATCTCGCGCGGCGTGTCGAAGTCGGGCTCCCCCACTCCCAGGCTGATCACGTCATCCATCGTGGCCAGGATGTCGAAGAAGCGCCGGATCCCGGACGGTGGGACGGCCAGCACGCGCTGGGCTAGCGCTCGTTCGTGGAGGGGCGGGCGGGGAGCGATGTCGGTCATGACGAGCCTCAGCGGGTGCCGGCGAGCATGGCCCGGTCGGCTGGGGTTGGCACGGTGGGATCCTTCAGGACGTCGAGGTCGCGTGGCTCCGCCGATCGCCAGCCGGCGTCGGCGGTGGCCCCCTCGTAGGCGCGGGCGGCACGCAGCAGCGCGGCCTCCGACCATGGTGCACCGATGAGCTGGAGGCCCACCGGCAGCCCGTCGGAGAGGCCGCAAGGGACGGAGATGCCGGGCAGCCCGGCCAGGTTCACGGGCAGCGTGCAGGCGTCGGCGAGGTACATCTGCACCGGGTCGTCCAGCCGGGCGCCGAAGGGCCACGCGACGTTCGGCGAGGTCGGTGCCACGAGCGCGTCGAAGCCCGCCTCCCACAGCAGGTCGAAGTCGCGCTTGATCAGCGTCCGGACCTTCTGGGCCTTGAGATAGAACGCGTCGTAGTAGCCGGCCGACAGGGCATACGTGCCGAGCATGATCCGGCGCTTGGCCTCGGCTCCAAACCCCTCGCCGCGGGTCCCGAGGTAGTCCGCGATGTAGTCGCCACCGCCGCGGGCGCTGTGGCCGTAGCGGACGCCGTCGTAGCGGGCGAGGTTGGACGATGCCTCCGCCGGCGCCACGATGTAGTACGCGGCCAGGGCGTAGTCGGTGTGCGGGAGGCTGACCTCATCGACCGTGGCACCAGCGGCCTCGAGCGAGGCCACGGCCTCGCGGACGCGCGCCTCGACACCTGGTTCCATGCCTGGCACGAAGTACTCGGACGGCAGACCGAGCCGCTTGCCGCGCAGCCAGGACGCCGCCTCGTCGTCGGAGTCAGGGAGGCGCAGGAGGTCATCCGGTACAGAGACCGGCGCCGAGGTGGAGTCGCGCTCGTCCCGCCCCGAGATCGCGTGGAGCAGGGCCGCCGCGTCGCGCACGTCCCGCCCGAGCGGTCCGACCTGGTCGAGCGAGCTTGCGAAGGCCACGATCCCATAGCGGCTCACCCGTCCGTAGGTGGGCTTCATGCCGACGATCCCGCACATCGCCGCCGGCTGGCGGATGGAGCCGCCGGTGTCCGTGCCGATTGCGACAGGGGCCTGGTAGGCCGCCACGGAGGCCGCGGAGCCCCCGGAGGAGCCGCCCGGGACCCGTCCGAGGTCCCAGGGGTTGGAGGTGGGCCCGTAGGCGGAGTGTTCCGTGGAGGAGCCCATCGCGAACTCGTCCATGTTGGTCTTGCCCAGGATGACGGCGCCGGCATCCCGGAGTCGCCCGGTGACGTGGGCGTCGAACGGCGCCCGGTAGCCCTCGAGGATCCGGGAGCCCGCCGTGGCCTGGCCGCCCTCGACCGACACCAGGTCCTTCAGGGCGACCGGGATTCCCAGGAGCGGATGGAGCGCCGCGACCGTATCCGCCCCGTCCGCCCGGGCCGCGACCAGCCGGGCATCGGCGTTCTCGGCCTCTGCCAGAGCCCGGTCGTCGTCCACGGTGAGCCACGCGTGGAGACCGCGGTCCGTGAGGTGGGTTCGCACCAGGTGCGCGAGCGTCACCTCGCGCGACGTGGTCTCGCCACTCCGCAGCAGCGCGGCCAGCTCGTGCGCGTGCAGCGTCGTGAGGCTGGTCACCGGTGCTCAGTCCCCGCCCAGGATGGCCGGCACCACGAACGCGTCATCCACGCGCTGCGGCGCGTTGGCCAGCACCCTGCCGACGGGCATCGACGGACGGGCCACGTCGTCGCGCAGGATGTTCTCCAGCTCGATCACCTGGGCCGTGGGCGGGATCATGTCCGTGTCCAGCTCGGCGAGCTTCGTGAACTGGTCCAGGATGTGGTTGAGCTGCCCCTCGAGACGCGCCAGCTCCTCCCCGGTGAGCCCCAGGCGTGCGAGGTGGGCGACGTGCTCGACGTCGGCACGGGTCAAGGAGGCCATGCGCGGATGATACGCGGCCCGGATCGGGGATCCGGGCCGCCATCGGATCCCGCCTAGAGGTGATCGTGCACCGGGAGCGGGGGGTTCGGGTGAGTCGGCCCCTCGTCGGCATGGATGTGCACGCCGGGCTCCGGCACATGGAGGGCACCGCCCTCGTGCGCATGGGCGGCCCCGAGCGTGCGGGCGAGGAACTCCCGCGTCCGCTGGTCCTGCGGGTGGTCGATGACCTGCTCGGGTGGACCGACCTCGAGGAAGACGCCTTCCTCGATGAAGTACACACGGTCTGCGGCCTCGCGGGCGAACTGCATCTCGTGGGTGACCACGATCATCGTGGCGCCCTCGTGGGCCAGGTCCTCCATGACGTTCAGCACCTCGCCGACCAGGGTCGGGTCGAGGGCCGACGTCGGCTCGTCGAACAGCAATACCTTGGGCTCCATCGTCAGGGCCCGGGCGATTGCCACCCGCTGCTTCTGGCCGCCGGACAGGCGCGCCGGATACTCGTCGCGCTTCTCCGAGAGGCCGACTTTCTCGAGATACTTCTCCGCGGTCGCGATGGCCTCGTCCTTCGACACGCCCTTCACCCGGACGGGAGCCTCGATGAGGTTGTCGATGACCTTGAGGTGCGGGAACAGGTTGAACTCCTGGAACACCATCTGCGCCTGCATGCGGATCTGGCGGATGGCCTCGCGGTGGCCGCGGTTCCGGGAGTCCAGGGGGGCCGCCTCCAGCCGGAGCCCGTCCACCTCGACGGCGCCCATCGTGGGCTCCTCGAGGAAGTTGATACAGCGAAGGAGCGTGCTCTTCCCGGAGCCGGACCGGCCGATCAGGCACACGGTCTCCCGCGGGTAGACCTCGATTGTCGCGCCGCGCAGGACGTGGTTGCTCCCGAAGAACTTGTGGACACCGAGGGCGCGCACGATGGGCACCGCCCCGGCCGGCGTCAGCGCGCCAGGCTTGGCGAACTCGTCGTAGATCTCCTCGAACGGATCGGGCCTGGTGCTGTCGTTCACGGTCGTCACCTCAGATCCGCCGGTCGCTCTCGGCCATCCGCTTCTCGAGGCGGTCCTGGACGAGTGAGAGGACGATCGTCAGGCCCCAGTAGATGGCAGCCGCGACCATCAGGGTCTCGAGACCCCTGAAGTTTGACTGGCCGACGCGCTGGGCACGCCACAGGATCTCCTGGACGCCGATGACCAGCACCAGCGAGGAGTCCTTGATCATCGAGATGAACTCGTTGCCGATGGCAGGGGTGATGATCCGGACCGCCTGGGGCAGGATGATCCGGCGCATGCGCGTCCGTCCCGGCATCCCGAGCGCCTGCGCGGCCTCGGTCTGCCCGCGCGGCACCGCCTGGATGCCCGCCCGGAACGTCTCGGTCATGTAGGCCCCGTAGTTGAAGGACAGCGCGAAGATCCCGAGGACCTCCTTCGGCATGTCGTTCACGACCGGGAAGATCTGGGGCAGGGCCAGGTAGATGAACAGGATCTGCACGAGCAGCGGCGTGCCGCGGACCAGCGACACGTAGAGCGTCGACAGCGAGTACAGGATCGAGTTGGAGCTAAGCCGCCCGAGTGCTCCGAGCACCGCGAACATGATCGCGATCGAGATCGAGATCACCGCCACGTAAATCGTTGTCGTGATGCCGCCGACGATGTATGGCGCCCACTCGGCCATGAAGGGGAAGTCGATCTTCCCGGCCACGACGAGGGCCCCGATGGCGCCGCCGATGACGATCAGCCACGTCAGGATGAAGGTCAGGCGGAACCGGCGCTGCTGTTGACGCCGCTGTGCGGCAATGGCTGCGACGATCGGATTGGCTTCCTCCGCAGCGGGAACGCTGCCTCCGGGCACGCCCAGCGTGCCGCTCGATGCCGTCACTGCGTCCTCCCGTCCCTTATGACAACGGGGGCGTCCGTTCGGACGCCCCCGTTGAGGGTCAAAGTGTGTGGCCGTCAGCCGGACGGATCAACGGTCAGGTCCGTGCCAAACCACTTCTCGGAGAACCCTTTGAGCGTCCCGTCGGCCTGCATCTCGGCGAGGATCCCGTTGACGCGCTGGACCATGTCCGTTGCGTCGGGACCGCTCTTGTCGAACGCGACGCCGAGCGGCTCGGAGAACACCGGGTCGCCGACGGCAACAAGGGGCAGGCCGTCATCGATGGCCGCCTGGACCGTCGTGGACGAGCTGAGCCAGCCCTCGAAGTCCTTGCGGCCGGCCTTCCACGTGTCGGCGCACAGCCGGTCAGTGGTGAGGGTGGTCGCCGTCGAGCCCTCGGGGGGCGTGGCGGTCGGGGTGTACGTCCCGAGGTCGAGCGTGCCCTGCATCCAGTCGTAGTAGGTGGTCGCCTCGCCGACGCAGATCACCTTGCCGGCCAGCCCGTCGAGGGTCGTGATGCCCGATGCCGTCGAGGCCGCAATCTGGGCCGGCGTGTAGTAGTAGGGGTTGCTGAACGCGAGGACCTTCTCGCGCGGCGTCGTGATGGTCATCGAGCCGACGCTGAAGTCCCAGCGCCCGCCCCAGGAACCGGCCGTGAGGAGGTTCCAGTCCGGGGTCTCGAAGCCGATGTCGACGCCGAGGCGCTTTGCGATCTCGGTCCCCACGTCGATGTCGAAGCCCTCGAACGTCCCGTCGGACTTGATCGACGACTGGGGCGGGTACTGCGGGTCGGTCGACATCTTGATCAGGCCGGCCTTGAGGACCTTGTCGAGCAGGCCGCCCTCGATCGGGCCGGCGCTCGGCGCCTCGGTGGGTGCCATGGACTCGGCGGTGGTCGGCGCTTCGGTGGCCGGAGCCACGGTCGGCGCATCGGTCGGCGGTACCGGCGTTGCCGCTGTGCCGCTGCAGGCGGCGACAAGCATGGCGCTGGCGCCGAGCAGGATTAGTCGTCCACGAAGGGACATTCGCTCCTCCTTTGTTCGGGTGCTCCGGGACAGATCCAACCTGTGCGGAACCGAGGCTCTATTCCCCCCGGACATGGCACGTCCAGCAAGGGCCGGACGGCCCCCCGATTTCATGCGGCATCAACTTGCTCTCGACGGAACTCCTTCCGGGTTTCCCGTCAGGCGGGGCCCACAATCTGCCAGAAAGCCGCCGAAAGACGCAACTCCGCGGCCAGCCGGATCAAGTTGGACATCGCGTCGATGGCGGATTCGCCTTCATCATGGATCTTGCGTGACTGACCGTCTACGAGGCAGGCGACGTCGATCGTGACGTGTCCCTCTCCCTGGATCTCAAGGTCCTCGATGAGGATGCCCGTGCCAAGGATGCGCTCGAGGTCCTGGGCCAGCCGTTCGGCATGGCGCCCCTCGGCGTCGTTCACGCGTCACCTTCAGGCGGCCGGGCCGGGAGCTCCCCCGCGAGGAGCCGGTGAAACCCTTCCTCGTCCAGGACGGCCACGCCGAGATCGGTCGCCTTCTGCAGCTTCGACCCGGCGCCCGGTCCCGCGACCAGGTAGTCCGTCTTCTTCGACACTGAGCCCGCGGGCTTGCCGCCGGCCGCCCGCACCGCGTCCTCGGCCTCTTCGCGGCTGAAGCCCACGAGGCTGCCGGTCACGACCACGGTCTTGCCTGCGAGCGGTCCGGCCTCGTCGATCTCGGCCGCGTCGCGGACGACCGGCCGCTCCGGGACCACGCCGGCCGCGACGAGCTCGGCGAGCACCTCGCGGGTGGCCTCATCCTCGAACCAGGCCTGCATCGCTGCGGACACGGAGGGCCCGATCCCGCTCACCTCCTGGAACGTGTCAGGCTCCTCGACGGCCACACGCCGGAGCTCCGCCTCGACCGCCGCGAACCACGGATCCGGCGCGGCGCCCGGGTCCCGCGGCGGGTAGGCATCCGGACGCACGCGGCGGGCGATCCACTGCGCAAGGTCAACCGCGGTGGACTCCCCCACCTGCGGGATCCCGAGGCTGTTGAGCACCTTGGCCAGCGGCCGGCCGGTCCGCGCCCGCTGGATCGCCGCGTGGAGGTTCTCCGCGCTCTTGCGAGCGAACCGCTCGAGCGTCTCCAGCTGCTCCACCGTCAGCGTGAAGAAGTCCGCCCGATGGTGGACCATGCCGCGCTCCAGCAGCTGCGAGAGCACGGCCCAGCCGGCGCCCTCGATGTCCATGCCACCCCGGCCCACGAAGTGCTGGTAGGCCTGCGCCAGCCGCGCCGGGCACGCTGGATTGGGACAGTAGTGGCGGACGGCACCCTCGTCCTGGACGACGGGCGTGCCGCAGACCGGGCACCGCTCCGGCACCTGGTACTCGCGGGCATCGGCCGGGCGGCGGTCGAGGATGGGGCGGACCACCTCCGGGATGACGTCCCCGGCCTTCTGCAGGACGACGGTGTCGCCGATCCGGATGTCCTTGCGCCGCACCTCGTCCAGGTTGTGGAGCGTCGCCCTGGCCACCGTGGAGCCGGCGACCTTTGCGGGACGCAGATGGGCGACGGGCGTGAGCGTCCCGGTCCGGCCGACGTAGGCCACGATGTCCTCGACCAGGGTTTCCACCTGCTCGGGCGGGAACTTGAAGGCGATCGCCCACCGCGGCGCGCGGCTGACCATGCCCAGGCGGGCCTGCTGGTCGAAGCGGTCGACCTTGACCACGACGCCGTCGGTCTCGTACGGGAGGCCATGGCGAGCCTCCCGCCAGCGCTCGGTGAAGGCGATGACGCCCTCGATATCCAGGCCGGCCTCGCGGTCCGGGTTGACCGGGAATCCCAGGGCGTGGAGCCGGGCGAGCGCTGCCGACTGGCTCGTGAGGGCGGGTGCCCCGGTGGGGGCATCCGGTGCTGGGCCGTCGAACAGGCGGTCCTGCGCCGGCGGGCGCTCCTCGAGGAGCTGGTAGAGCCAGGTCGAGAGCTGGCGGCCGGCCGTGACCGATGCGTCCTTCTGCCGCAGGCTGCCGGCGCCGCTGTTGCGAGGATTGGCGTACAGGGCGAGGCCCTGCTCCTCGCGCTCGGCGTTGATCCGGGCGAAGTCCGCCTTGGGCATGAACACCTCGCCGCGGGCCTCCAGGCTGGCGGGCTCCGGCAGGCGCTCCGGGATGGCACGGATCGTGCGCAGGTTGGGCGTCACGTCCTCGCCGGTGGTGCCGTCGCCGCGCGTGGAACCGAGGGTGAACCGGCCCCGCTCGTAGCGCAGCGAGATCGCAAGGCCATCGATCTTGAGCTCGGCGACATACGTCAGCTCTGGCGCCGGCTCGGGGGCGGCGGGGAGGCCCAGGCCCTTGCGGACGCGGGCATCGAATGCCCGCAGCTCCTCGTGGCCGAAGGCATTCGAGAGGCTGAGCATCGGGTGCCGGTGCCGCACCTCCGGGAAGCGCCCGCCGGCCGGCGCCCCGCCGACGCGCTGGGTCGGCGAGTCCGGGGTGACGAGGACCGGGAACGCCGTCTCCAGGGCGACCAGCTGCTGGAACAGCACGTCGTATGCCGCGTCGGTCAATTCGGGCGCGTCGTCCTCGTAGTAGAGGCGGTTGGCACGCCGGATCTGCGCGGCGAGGGTCGCGTGGCGGGCGCGGGCGGCGGCCTCGTCGAGCGAGGCGGCCTCCTCGACCAGGGCTGGATCGACGGGGAGCGGCTCGGTCATCGTGCCGAGGATACGGTCCTGACGTGACCCCGATCGAGGGCCGCCGGCCGGGTCACGCCCGCGATCGCGAGGGCCCGGTCGATCTCGTCGCGATAGAGGGCGAGGGCGCGTGCCACTCCTGCCTCGCCCGCGCAGGCGAGGGCGTACAGGAACGGGCGGGCCGTGAAGACAGCCGTCGCGCCAAGGGCCAGCGCCACCAGGACGTCCGGTCCGCGCCGGACACCACCGTCCAGGTAGACCTCCGTCCGGCCCTCGACGGCGTCGACGACCTCGCCCAGCACCTCGATGCTTGCCGGTGAGCGGTCGAGCTGGCGGCCGCCGTGGTTCGATACCCAGACCGCGTCGACCCCATGATCGACCGCCAGGCGCGCATCCTCCGCCGTCAGAATGCCCTTGAGCACCAGCGGCAGTGGCGCCCAGGAGCGGATCTCATCGAGCGTCTCCCAGGTCAGCGGGACGCCGCGCATGTCCAGGATCTCGTCCAGCTCGCCACCATGGCGCCAGGCGTCGCGCTTGGGCAGGTTGGCGTAGGCGTCCTCGCCCGGGTCGAACGGGAGACGGAGCATGCCGTCGCGATAGCCGAGGACGGGCGTATCGGCGGCCGCGATCTCCTCGAGCGACCGCGACGCGACCGTGGACACCACGTTGATGACGCCGGCTGCGGCGGCCGCCCGGGCTGTTGCGAGCTCGCCGTCGCGGTGGGCGAGAGCATGGAGGGCGGCGGGAGCGATGCCGATGGGCAGGGCTGCCGGGCGCCCGAGGATCGTCGTCGCCAGCGAGACATGTGACACGTCCACCAGCACCCGGGGCCGCAGCTGCCACCGGTCCCACGCCGTATCGTTCGCTCCGAGGGTGTGCCCGTCCCACGCGCCACCCTCGTAGTACTCCCACGCGGCGGGATGCAGGCGCTCGCGTGCAGGGGCCTCGAAGTCGTGGACGTTGACGACGCTGCCCAGGTCGATGGGCGGGGCATCGGACGGCAGGTAGGAGAGGCCGGGTCGGGTGTCGTCGTGCATCAGATGCAGGATAGGCCCGTGGTCCGCAACCATGCGCGGTCAAGAGCCATGGCCGGGGCAAGGCTCCAGGGCCGCGGCTCCGGGCCGCGCGTCTCGCGCGTGTCAGGCCCAGGCTCGGGCCGCCCGGCCGTCCCAGTAGGCGGCCGGCACCTCAGCGATGCCAGGGAGATCGGCGGCGTCAACAGCCACGCCGGGTGCCTGGGCGTTCGAGCGCACCTGGTCCGGTGTCGCGGCGCCCGACAGGACGACGTCGGCCCACGGGTTCGCGAGGACGGCGGCGAGCGCGACGGCGTCCTCCGTTGTGCCGATCCGTGCGGCCGCGGCGACGACGACCGGCTCGTCCAGCAGCCGGCCGTTCGCGAGGGCCTCCTTGACGATCACGCCCCAGCCGGAGTCGTGTGCCTCCGCCAGCACCGGCCCGACCGACGGCTCGAGCAGGTTCCACGTCGCCTGCACGCAGGCGAACGGGCTGACGCCGTCGATGCGGACCTCCAGGGCGGCACGGACAACATCCGCCTGGTGGGGACCGCTCACGGACAACCCGATGACGAGGCCATCCTCCGCGCGCAGGCGGGCGAGCTCACCGAGGACGGCGGCATCGGCAAGAACACCGCTCTCGAGCGTCGCCGAATGGACCTGGTAGAGGCGGAGCCACGGGGCAAGCAGGCGGCGCGACTCAGGGAGCTGGGTGCCGAGCATCGCGAGCGTGTGGTCCTTGACCTCGTGGACCTCCGCATCCATGCGCCAGGCGCCGACGTAGCGGTAGCCCCACTTCGAACCGACCGTGACCTGCGCCGCATCGATCGCGCGCGAGCGGAGCCACGAGGCGAGGAACCGCTCCGCGTGTCCGTACGACCGCGCTGCATCGAGGTAGCGGATGCCGGTGGCCCACGCCGCGTCCAGCACCTCGTGGGTGCGGGCCTCCATGTCGTCGATCGAGCGGTCGTCGCCGTCGCCCAGGTCCCGGGTCCGCCCGGCGGTGATGTAGGCGGGCCGGCCCAATGCCGCCAGGCCCAGCCCGACCGAGGTGACGGAGAGGCCGGTGGCACCCAGAGGTCGGAGGTCCATGCGGACACCGTACTCCGGCCGCATCGTCGACGCCCGGTGGCGTAGGCTGCGCGTCATGGACAAGGAGACGCTGCTCACCCAGATCCGCGAGACCCATGCCGCCCTCGAGGCGGCCGCCGCCGTGCTGGACGACGACGCCCTGCAAGGCGCGGCGCCGGGCATGGACGGCTGGACCCGCAAGGACATCCTGGCCCACATCGAATGGTGGAGCGCCCACTCGGCGGACGTGATCGAGGGGGTTCGCTCGGGTGTCGACCCCTACCCCGGCGGCGACGAGCCGTGGGACGCCGACGCCTGGAACGCGCGGATCCTGGCCGAGAACCGGGATCGGACCGTAGACGACGTGCGGCGGGGCGAGGCCGATGCGTTCGCGCGCCTGGTCGCGACGGTCGAAGCCGCGACCGACGATGAGCTGTTCACCGAGGATCCGCACCCGTGGCTGGACGGCACGCTCGCGGAGACGATCGTCGAGGATTCGTCGAACCACTACCCGGAGCACCTCCCGCACCTCGCCTGACCACGCCGTGCGAGTCAGGCCGGTGGCGCGCCGCTGAACGGTTCAACCATCGGGCGAAGGGGCAAGCGATCCGCTCCGCGGCACGTCCGTCGCCTGCCAAGCGGGGATCGGGCTTGTACGCCCGACATGCGTGCCGCCGGGCGACTCAGATCGAGACGCCGCCGACGGTTGAGCCGGTGGGCGGCTCGACTCGGGGCGCCGTGGATGGAAGGGCCGGCGGATCGACCCGGGGCCCGCGCACGACCGACGCCGCGGAAACCGCTACCCGATCAGCTCCAGGCTCGCGAGGCTGGCCAGCATCGTCTTGCGCCCCACCTGCGGGTCCTTGAAGGCGACCTGGACCTCCTCGTCGTCGCGAGTCAGCTTGGACGTGATCACGATCCCGTCGCCCCAGCGGGCGTGACGGACGCGGTCACCGTCGCGGTAGCGGCGCTCGCCCGGCACGATCGGCCTCGGCGGGATCACGGCGCGGCCGGGCCGCCCGGTGCCACCGCCATCCTCAACGCCGTCGCCGGGCCTGCCCAACGAGCCCGACGGCGCCCCCGCCGCGTATGCGTCGCGCTTCGCTCCAAGATCCCGCGACGGCCGGAACGTCTCGCCCGGGGCCGGGGCGCCCGGTCGACCGCTCCCCTGCCGGTACGCCCCGCCACCGGCCCGGATCCCGGCGCCGAATCGTGAGCCGCGCTCGCGGAAGACGAGGTCGGGGTCCAGGTCCGCCCCCATCTCGCCGCCGCCGCGGAGCTGGGGGCCGACCATCAGCTCCTGCGGGATCTCGAGCAGGAACCGGGACGGGATGCTCATGCCCCCGCCGCCCCAGGTTGCCCGCCGCCACGCGTGCGAGAGGAACAGCCGCCGCTTCGCCCGCGTGATGCCCACGTACGCCAGGCGCCGTTCCTCCTCCAGCTCGCGCTCGTCGTCCAGCGCCCGGTTGTGCGGGAAGACGCCCTCCTCGAGGCCCCCGATGAACACGACCGGAAACTCCAGTCCCTTGGCCGCGTGGAGGGTGATCAGCGTGACCGCGTCCTTCTCGCCCTCGTACGCGTCCTGGTCCGCCACCAGCGCCGTCTCCTCGAGCAGCCGGTCCAGCGCGTCCTCCGGTGAGAGGTCGTCGTAGCGCGTGGTGACGGAGCGCAGCTCGAGCAGGTTCGCCCAGCGGTCCTCACCCTCCTCCGAGCCGTCCGCGAGCATCGCGCGGTAGCCCGAGGCCTCCAGGACCTCGTCCAGCAGCTCCGGCAGCGGCAGCACCCCGATCCGGCGGCGCAGCCGCGTGACCAGGACCGCGAACTCCCCGATCGCCGTCCTCGACCGCGTCGCCAGTCCGTCCACCTCGCCCTTGCCCGCCGCGACGACCGCGGCCAGCATCGAGTTGTCGTGCTTGTCGGCATAGCGCCGCAGCGCCTCGACGCTCTTGTCCCCGATGCCGCGCGCCGGCACGTTGATCACGCGCTCGTACGAGACGGCATCCGTGTCCGAGCGGAGCACCCGGAGGTAGGCCAGGGCGTCCTTGACCTCGCGCCGCTGGTAGAACCGCGTGCCGCCCACCAGCTGGTACCGGATCCCGTAGCGCAGGAACGCCTCCTCGATCGCCCGGGACTGGGAGTTCATCCGGTACATGACGGCCAGGTCCTTGGGGCGGAAGCGCGTCGACTCGTCGTCGTCCGCCCGCCTCGTCAGCCAGCCGCTCTTGCCGGTCGAGCCCACCAGGCCCTCGACCTGGCGGGCGATCCACTCGGCCTCCTCCTCCTCGTTGAAGGCCTCGAAGCGCTGGATCGGCACGCCGCCCTGATTCTCGGTCCACAGCGTCTTGTCGGTCCGGCGCTCGTTGCGCGAGACGACCGCGTGGGCCGCGTCGAGGATCAGCTGCGTGGACCGGTAGTTCTGCTCCAGCTTGACCACCGTCGCGTCGGGGTAGTCGCGCTCGAAGTCGAGGATGTTCTGCACGTTGGCCCCGCGCCAGCCGTAGATGCTCTGGTCGTCGTCGCCGACCACGCACAGGTTGCGAGTCGCCGCGGCGAGGGCCTTCACCCACAGGTACTGCGGCCGGTTCGTGTCCTGGTACTCGTCCACGTGCAGGTACAGCCAGCGCTTCTGGTAGCGCTCCAGCACCTCGGGCGCCTGCTCGAACAACTCCACGGCCTTGAGCAGGAGGTCGTCGAAGTCGACGGCCCCCACCTCGCGCAGCCGCTCCTCGTAGCGGGCGGCCAGCCGCGCGATGACCCGCTCCCGGTGGCTGACCGCATTCTGGGCGAGGAACGTCGCGTCGAGCATCTCGTTCTTGGCCCGGCTGATCGCCCCCAGGATCGCGGCCGGCCGGAACTCGCCCGTGGCCGGCAGGTCCTGCTCGGCCAGGATCCGCTTCATCAGCTGCTGCTGGTCGTCCGTGTCGTAGATGACGAAGCGGCGATCGAGCCCGATCGCCTCGCCATCCCGGCGCAGCACCCGGGCGCACAGGGAGTGGAAGGTCCCCGCATCCACGTCCTTTCCGTGGTCGCCGGTCAGGGCCGTGATCCGCTCGCGGAGCTCCCCGGCAGCGCGGTTGGTGAACGTGACCGCCAGGATCCGCCGCGGCTGGACCGCCTTGACGCCGATCAGGTAGGCGATCCGGTGGGCGACGACGCGCGTCTTGCCCGATCCCGCACCGGCCAGGATGAGCAGTGGACCGTCCACGGTGGTGACGGCACGGCGCTGTTCGGGGTTGAGGCGGCCGGTGATCTCGTCGGCGCGGGCGGCCCGGCGGGCTTCGATGGCCGCTGCGACCTCCTCGGGCGACAGGGCCGGACCGGCGGCGACGGCAGGTTCCGGCGGCGCGTCGCGGAGCCAGTCGGGCTCGTCGGGGATCGAATTGCCTGCTCCGGCGTCGGGCGCACTGAGATCCAGCGGCGGCTCCGGCCCGAAGTCCAGGAGCGTGCCCTGGCCATCGGGCTCATCGAGGCGTCGGCGGCGACGCTTCGCGGGCTCGCCTGGCTGAGTGGGACTCACCCGACCATTCTAGGGTGCGAGGACGTCGGGCCTCGCTGGCGGCTGGATGGATCCCGATGGCGATGGAGGCGTCACGACTTGCGCGCCAGGTCCACGAGCCGCCATGGACGACCGGCGCTTGTCGTCCGACTCCGCACCGCGCCTGACCGGTCGGCGGGGCCAGCGGGCGACCGGGGGCCATCTTGGTGCCGATTGGCCTCTCGGCGGCCACCGGTTGGATCAGTAGCCTGCTCGCGAATGGGAAGGCAGTTCAAGAGGGGGAGCATCCGTGGTGTTCATCGAGGCCGCCCGGGCGCCACTGGGCAAGTTGACGGTGTTCTCCGGCAGGGCGAGCCGCCAGGAGTTCTGGTCGTTCGTCCTGGCGCTTTGGGTCGTGGTGTTCGCGATCGTGATGACGATCAGGCTCCTCGCCCCTGAGCTCCTGGTTGGCCTTGTGCTCCCCGTCATCCTTGTCGAGTATCTGGCCGTCTGGGCTGTCGCGGTGCGTCGCCTGCATGACAGGAACATGAGCGGCTTCATGCTCTTGGCCGCCTTCATTCCCGCTGTAGGTCTCGTCGTCGTCCTGCTCTTCCTCGCACTGCCAGGAGACCCACAGTCGAACAGGTTTGGACCGTAGCCCGCCACGGGCGCCAGACCGTCGCCCGCTCCCCGAAGCCGCCTGGGCGCCGAGCACACGCTCGGTACGCCATCGGCGGGGTGGACAACGAGCTGGAAGCCGGCCGCGATACGTACGAGGTACCGCGCAAGCTCCAGTACTGCCGTAGGCGCGATGCTCTGGCCGCTGCGTGTGCACCTGCTGGTACACCTTCAGGACGCCCGGGCTGGTTGGCGGTGCCAGGTGCACCCGAGCAGGCACGGCTCTGATCGAGGCGTCCGGGGACGTGTAGCGCGCGCCTAGCCGCAGGCTGGTCCGCGCGGGCATGGAGAAGGTGCCGTCCCCCGAAGGAAACGGCCCCTTGCGAACGTCTGCGGATGCTGCCGGACACGAAGACGGCCCCCGGAGGCGGTGCCTCCGGGGGCCGTGGTTGTCGCGACTTCGCGAGTGACGGACTAGAAGTCCATCCCTCCGCCGTGCTCGTGGCCGCCGCCGGCGCCGCCCTGCTCCTTGGCCGGCAGGTCCGTGATCAACGTCTCCGTCGTCAGGACCATCGCGGCGATGGAGGCAGCGTTCTGGAGCGCGGAGCGGGTGACCTTGGCCGCGTCGACGATGCCCTTGGCGAACATGTCGCCGTAGACGCCGGCGAGCGCGTCGTAACCCTCGCCGATCGGCAGTGCGCGGACCGCGTTCACGACGACCTCACCGGACATGCCGGCGTTGTCGGCGATCTGGCGGGCCGGGGCCTCGAGGGCCTTCCGGACGATGTCCACACCGACCTGCTCGTCGCCCTCGAGCTTGATGCTGTCGAGCGCGGGAATGGCCTGCAGGAGCGTGGTGCCGCCGCCGGCGACGAGGCCCTCTTCCACGGCCGCACGGGTCGTCGAGAGCGCATCCTCGATGCGGTGCTTCTTCTCCTTGAGCTCGACCTCGGTGGCCGCGCCGACCTTGATGACGGCCACGCCGCCGGCCAGCTTGGCGAGGCGCTCCTGGAGCTTCTCGCGGTCGTAGTCCGAGGTGGTGTCCTCGATCTGCGCCTTGATCTGGCTCATGCGGCCCTTGATCTGCTCGGCCGAACCCTCGCCATCGACGATGGTGGTGTCGTCCTTGGTGGCGACGACGCGACGAGCCGCGCCGAGGTCCTCGAAGGTGACCGAGTCCAGCTTGCGCCCGATCTCCTCGGAGATCACGGTGCCGCCGGTGAGGATCGCGATGTCGCGCAGCATCTCCTTGCGACGATCGCCGAAGCCCGGGGCCTTGACGGCCAGGACCGAGACGGTGCCACGGAGCTTGTTCACGACCAGCGTGGCCAGGGCCTCGCCGTCGATGTCCTCGGCGATGATCACCATCGGCCGGCCCTGCTGCACGGCCTTCTCGAGGGCGGGCAGGAGGTCAGGCACGGCGCTGATCTTCTTGTCGGTGATCAGGATGACCGGGTTCTCGAGGACGGTCTCCATCCGGTCGGAGTTGGTCACGAAGTACGCCGAGATGTAGCCCCGGTCGAACTGCATGCCCTCGGTGTATTCCTTCTCGAGGCCGAGCGACTGGCCCTCCTCGACGGTGATGACGCCGTCCTTGCCGACCTTGTCCATCACCTCGGCGATGATCTCGCCGACCTCGGGATCCGCCGCCGAGATGGCCGCGACGGCGGCGATCTGCTCGCGGGTCTCGACCGGGCGGGCGGTCCGCTTGATCTCGTCCACGACAGCCGCGACGGCGGCCTCGATGCCGCGCTTGACGACCATCGGGTTGGCGCCGGCGGTGACGACCCGCAGGCCCTCGGCAACCATCGCCTGGCCCAGGACCACCGCGGTGGTGGTGCCGTCGCCGGCGACGTCGTCGGTCTTGGTCGCGACCTCCTTGAGGAGCTGCGCGCCCATGTTCTCGAACGGGTCCTCGAGCTCGATGTCGCGAGCGATCGTGACGCCGTCGTTGGTGATCGTGGGAGCGCCGAACTTCTTGTCCAGCACGACGTTGCGGCCCTTGGGGCCGATCGTGACGCGAACTGCGTCGGCGAGGCGGTCGATGCCGCGCTTCAGCGAGCGACGAGCGGTCTCGTCAAAGATGAGCTGCTTGGCCAAGTCAGGTTCCCTCCGGGATGTGGGATGTGTTCGTGCTGATGCGCTCGCGGCGCCCGCGCGGGGCGCCGGGGCGTCAATCCTCGACGATGGCGAGGATGTCCTTCTCGCTGACGATGAGGAGTTCCTCGCCCTCGACCTTGAACTCGGTCCCGGCGTACTTGGCGTACAGGACCTTCTGGCCGACGGTGACGTCCATCGCGCTGCGGGAGCCGTCGTCGAGGACCTTGCCGGGGCCGACGGAGAGGATCTCGCCCTCCTGGGGCTTCTCCTTCGCGGTGTCCGGCAGGACGATGCCCGACTTCGTCATCTCCTCACGGGGCGTGGGCTTGATGACGACGCGGTCGCCCAGGGGGCGGAGCTTCGTCGAAGAGGCGCTGGCCAAGGTTCGTTCCTCCTGTGGCGACCGGCTGGGGCCGCCGATGGCCTGATTACGTGGCTCGGGACCACCGAGGCAGGCTGCCTGCGGTCGTCCGTCGATCCTCCTGGTGACTGCCTTGCCCTCGGTCGCGATTCGGGGCCTTTGCTGCGCCGGGCGACGCTTGCCGAACATCCCGGCCGGGCCCTGCGAGATCGCGTCCCGCTTGGTTTGGCACTCTCACGTTGAGAGTGCCAACAAACTACCGGAGGGACCGTGGGGTTGTCAACCGGATCTGCTCGATCGGCTTGGCCGCCGGGACGCGACGTCCGGCTACGGGCGCGGCAGCACGCGCGGGAACGTGGCGTCGTAGGCGGCGACCAGGGCGTCACCGAGCTCGCACTCCCCCACCCCGCTCCGCTCCGCGACCCAGCGAGCCGTGATGGCCACGAACTCGGGTGCATTGCGCCCGCGGGGCGCGCCCGGCGGTGACAGGAACGGCGAGTCCGTCTCGATCAGGAGACGCTCGACCGGGACCAGGGGCACCACGTCGGCCGACGCCTCCTCGCCGCGCCGGAACACGAGGCCGCCAAACGCGATCGCAAGCCCCATCGACAGCATCGTCTTCGCGTAGTCCACGGGTCCCGAGAAGCTGTGCACCACCGCGGGCGGCCGATCGCCGAAGGCCTCGCGGGCGGCAGAGCCGTCGAACCCGGCGGACCGCAACTCCTCGACGAGCGTGTCCTGTGCGTCCCGCTCACCGGCCTTCGATCGGCAGTGCAGGATCGCCGGCTTCCCGGTCGCGAGCGCGAGTGAGAGGTTGCGGCGCAGGTTCTCCAATTGCGCCTCCCACGGGGAGAACATCCGGTCCGAGTCCAGGCCCGTCTCGCCGATCGCCACGACGCGGTCGTCGCGCGCCCAGGCCTCGATCCGCGCCCAGCCGGCCTCGTCGATCTTCGCGGCGTCGTGGGGGTGATTGCCCACCGCGGCATCGAGCCAGGACCGGGTCGCCACCACGTCGAGGGCGCGCTCCGACGAACGCACGTTCCAGCCCGGAACCAGGATCCGCTCGAGGCCGGCCGAGCGTGCCGCGTCGAGCACGGCATCGAGGTCCGCATCGAAGCGGTCTGCGTTGAGGTGGCCGTGAGAATCGATGAGGCGCACGACCCGATGGTACGGGCGGTGCGCCTCCGGTGCGGCCGGCGTCGGCGCGACGGCGGATCGAATGCGCGTCAGCCGGCGGGAGCCTCCGCGGCGGCCTGCCACAGGCCAACCTCGGTGCCCTCGCTGTCGCGGACCACGGCGAAGCGGCCAAACCCTCCGCCGATGTCCGTCGGCTGCTCGATCACGGTCCCTCCGTTGGCCTCGGCGGCCGCGCAGCCTTCCTCCAGCGTGTCCACGGTGATGTAGAGCCGGAGCTCACGGGCGATGGTCTCGCCCCGCTTCCCGATGGCGCCACCATGGCGCTCCTCGGTCTGGAACAGGAAGTAGCCCTCCATCCCGGGCTGCTCGCCGAACTCCCAGCCGGCGACGGCGGCGTAGAACCGCTTGGCCCGCTCGGGGTCATCAGCAGGGAACTCGACGTGGGTGATCTCACCCTTGGCCATGGTCTGGAACCTCCTGGACGGGGAGTGGTCCGCCAGCATAGAACGAGCCTGGCCCGGGAGCGGTCCCGTCTACGCCTTGTCGAGGGCTCGGCGGATCTGTCCCACGTGGTCCATGCGATGAGGTCTGCGCTCGAACCAGTTCGGGCTGTCGGCAGCGCGGGCGGCCTCGATGGCCTCGTCCGACAGCCCTGCGACGTAGCTGTCGATCCTTGCCGCCGCCTCGAGGGCAAGGGCAACGGCACGCTCGGGGTCCAGGGCGCGCCACGTCCCGACCAGCGCGTCATTGTTGCGGCCGGAGACCTCGTCGGGGACAGGCGGCGGGGCGACGTCACCGGCTGCGGCGGCGTGCTCCCAGCGGGCGAGGTGCCAGCTGTCCCAGAACGCAAGGTGGGCCAGGGCCATCGACACGGTCCAGGCATCGCCGAGGTCCGACGACAGGTCTGCGGGCGACAGGGTCGCGATCAGGTCGCCGAGCGCGGCGGTCGCCCCCACGTTGGCCTCGACGAAGGATCGGTCGGTCACGACGCGTCGCCCTCCGCGGCCGCCTCGACCTCGATCCTCGGGAAGAGTGGCGTGGGCGTATCGGTCACGCGACCTGCCTCGGGAGCCGCCCCCCACTCAAGGAGGTCGAGCACGGCGGGACCGCCGTTGCCGTCGGCGCCGTACGCCCAGCCGTAGCCCAGCTGCTCGAGGATCCGCGGGGCCGCCGCCGGCATGAACGGGGCCACCGCGACGCCAACCAAGCGGCAGGCCTCCACGAGGTCGCCAAGGACGGCCTGCAGCCGGGCCGCGGCCGCCTCGTCGCCGGCCTTGGCCTGCTTGTTGAGCGTCCACGGCTGCTCGGCATCGACGGTCTTGTTGGCCCCGCCCACGAACTCCCACAGCTCGGCGAGCGCGTCGTGCAGCAGGTAGCCGTCCAGGCGCTCGCGGAACAGGCGCAGCGTGTCGGCCCAGCCCTCGGCCAGGGGCGCTTCCCCGGCGAGGCGTGGTGCGGGACGCTCGCCACCGAGATACCGGTTGACCATCGACACGGTGCGGTTGACAAGGTTGCCGAAGTCGTTCGCGAGGTCCGCGTTGTAGCGGCGGACGAACGAGTCCCAGGACACGTCCGTGTCCTTGTCGAATGCGACCTCGCGCAGGGTGACGTACCGCGCGCCATCCGGCCCGAGGGCGGCGACCACGGCGTGGGGGTCGAGGAAGTTGCCCCGGCTCTTGCTCATCCGCTCGCCCTGGACCAGCAGCCAGCCGTGCACCCAGACGTGGTCCGGCGCATCGAGCCCGGCCGACCACAGCATCGCCGGCCAGTAGATGGTGTGGAAGCGGGCAATGTCCTTGCCGATCACGTGGAGGTCCGCCGGCCACCACCGCTGGAACAGCTCCAGGTCGTCCGGGTAGCCGGCGCCAGTGATGTAGTTGATCAGCGCGTCGTACCAGACGTAGATCGTCCCGGCGTCGGGGTCCCAGGTGCCGTCGACCCGCTGCGCGGACTGGCCGTTCTCCCGGATCGGGAACGGAATTCCCCAGGTGGCCCCTGCGCGACTGATCGAGAAGTCCTCGAGCCCCTGGCGGATGAAGCCCAGCATCTCGTTGCGCCGGTAGTCGGGCTGGACGAAGTGCGGGTTCGCCTCGTAGTAGTCGAGCAGGCGCTGCTGGTAGTTGGAGAGGCGGAAGAACCAGTTGCGCTCCGAGAGCCACTGGAGCGGCACGCCCGGGTGGTTGGGGCACTGCATCCCGGTGGCGGTCTCGTGCAGGTCAGACGGGGCCTTGAACCCCTCCGACGGGCAGTACCAGCCGTCGTAGCTGCCCAGGTAGATGTCGCCGTTGTCGTACGCGCGGCGAACCATCTCCTGGGCGGAGCGGTAGTGGTCCGGGTCAGTGGTCCGGATGAACCGGTCCGGGGCGATGAGGAGCGCCTCCTCGGCCGCCTTGAACAGGGCGACCTTCTCGTCCACGAACTCGCGCGGGGTCTGGCCCACGACCTCGGCCGACTGGGCGATGTTGACGCTGTGCTCGTCGGTGCCCGTCAGGAACCGCGTCTCGTCGCCCTGCATCCGGTGCCAGCGCGCGATGACGTCGGCGCCGACCACCTCGTACACGGTGTGGAGGCCGGGCGCGTTGTTCGCATAGGCGATGGCAGTGGTGAGGTAGAAGCGACGACGGTCGGACATGGCCCGCCGATGGTAGCAGCGGGCGAACCCGCGGCGACGGTGCCCCTAGTGGCGGAAGTGCCGCTTCCCGGTGACCAGCATCGCCGCGCCTGCGTCCTCGACCAGCTCGAGCACCTCGGCGTCACGCATCGAGCCACCCGGCTGGATGATCGCCGTCACGCCGGCGTCCAGCAGCACCCTGGGCCCGTCCGCGAACGGGAAGAAGGCGTCCGATGCCGCGACCGCGCCGATGGCGCCAGCCTCGCCCTGGAACTGGCGCGCCTTGTCCACGGCGCCGCGGCAGGCGTCGACACGGCTCACCTGGCCTGAGCCAAGGCCCACGAGCATCCCGTCGCGCACGAGCAGGATCGCGTTCGACACCACGCCCCGGCACAGGCGCCAGGCGAGGTCCATGTCCGCAGACTCTCGGTCAGTGGGCTGGCGGGAGGTCGTGCAGACCCACCCGGCGGGATCGTCGGGCAGGGTATCGGGCGCCGTGACCAGCACGCCGCCGCCGGCCGTCCGGAACGATCCGAGGTAGTCGACAGACGGGAGGCCGCGCTCGCTGGTGCCGCCACGGTCCGCCGCGGCGTCGAGGCTCGGGTCCACGACGAGGCGCAGGTTCGGCTTGGCGGCAAGCACCTCGCGGGCCCCATCGTCGAAGGCGGGCGCCACGACGACCTCGAGGAAGATTGAGACCAGGCGCTCGGCCAGCGCGCGGTCCACGGTGCCGGTGATCGACACCACGCCGCCAAAGGCCGACACGGGATCGCCGGCCAGGGCCGCCTCCCAGGCCTCGAGCAGGCTCGGGCGCTCCGCGGCGCCGCACGGGTTGGTGTGCTTCATGATCACGACCGCCGGGCCGCGCATCAGGTGGGCGAGGGCCGCCGCAGCGGAGGCGTCGAGCACGTTGTTGTAGGAGAGCGCCTTGCCCTGAAGCGGGGGCTCCCCGGTGGCAAACGGGCCCTCGCCGGCGCGCGGCTCGCGGTCCGTCCGGCGGTAGCGGGCCGCGGGCTGATGGGGATTCTCGCCGTAGCGGAGGGTGTCCACCTTCTCCATCGAGATCGTGAGCACTGGCGGGTACGGATCCTCGGCACCGGGCAGGCCCGGCTCCGCGGGCAGGTCCAGGCCGGCGTCGTTCATCCGGAACGGCAGCTCGGCGGCGATGCGGGCGTCGTAGGCAGCGGTGTGACGGAAGGCATCGACCGCGAGGGCGGAGCGCAGGCCCAGGGGGATCTCACCGTGCTCGTCGAGCGCCCCGATGATGGCGTCGTACCTGGCCGGCGAGGTCACGATGGCCACGCTGGCGTGGTTCTTGGCCGCGGCGCGCACCATCGACGGGCCGCCGATGTCGATCTCCTCGACGAGATCGTCGAACGAGAGGCCGGGCTTGCGGGCTGCCTCCGCGAACGGATAGAGGTTGACGACGACGAGGTCGAACGGGGCGATCCCCGCGGCAAGCAGCGCCTCGCGATGGTCGGCGCGGCGGCGGTCCGCCAGCAGGCCGCCGTGGACCCGCGGGTGGAGCGTCTTGACCCGGCCGTCGAGCATCTCGGGGAAGCCGGTCACGGCCGCGACGTCGGTCACGGGCAGGCCGACCTCGCGCAGGGCCCGCGCGGTGCCGCCGGTGCTCACCAGCTCCCAGCCGCGGGCGACGAGACCACGGCCAAGCCCAGCCAGCCCGGACTTGTCGCTCACCGAGAGCAGGGCGCGGCGCGGGACGGGCATCGCGGCATCGGCCGCCCGCGGGTCGAAGGTCGCACGGCGCGCACCCGGGGTCACCGTGAGCGCCCCAGAGAGGAGCCCCGCCACCGCCGCGGGCAGCAGGCGGTGCTCGACGGGATGGATCCGCGCCAGCAGGGTTTCCTCGGTGTCGCCGGGGAGGACGGGCACCGCCTCCTGGGCCACGATCGGCCCGTCGTCGAGCGTCGCGTCCACCAGGTGCACGGTGACGCCCGTCACGGCCACCCCGGCCGCGAGCGCGTCGCGCGCCCCGTGGAGGCCCGGGAACGATGGCAGCAGCGACGGGTGCACGTTGAGGATCCGGCCCCCGAAGCGTGCCAGCACAGCGGGACCGACCAGGCGCAGGTACCCGGCCAGCACGACCACATCGGGCGCGACAGTCTCCAGCGTCTCGGCCAGCGTCGTGTCGTCGCCCCCGGGAACCAGGATCGTGTCGATCCCCTGCTCCGCCGCCCAGTCGAGACCGGGGCACGCGCGGTCCGCAAAGACGAGGACGACCTCGCCGCTCAGCACGCCCCGGCCCGCCGCCGCGACGAGCACCCGCAGGTTGGACCCGCTGCCCGAGACTCCGACTGCGATCCGTCCGCTCACCGCGCGACCTCCTGCTCGTGATACCGGCCACCGATGGACGCCGCGTCGACCACGTCACCAACGATCCAGGCGGGGACCCCCCGATCGCGTGCCAGCTCCACCGTCAGCGCCGCGGCCTCCGCCGGCACCACGAGCACCATGCCCAGGCCGCCGTTGAACGTCGCGCGCAGGTCAGGGGCCGCGATCCCGCCCAGGGCGCCCAGCGTATGCATGATCGAGGGCATCGGCCAGGCCGACGGGTCCAGGCGCGCACCCAGGTGCTCCGGGAGTGCCCGCGGCACGTTGCCGGGCAGCCCGCCACCGGTGACGTGGGCCATGCCCCGGACCTCGTGCCCCGCCGCATCGAGCCCGGCCCGGATCGCGAGCAGGTCTCGCGCGTAGATGCGCGTCGGGGTCAGCAGGACCTCACCCAGGCTGGCGCCCGCCAGCTCGGGCTCCGTGATCAGGTCCGCCCCCGCGAGGTCGCACCCGAACACCCGGCACACCAGGCCGCCGTACGGCATGTCCAGGAGCAGCCGGTGGTCCGCGACGAGCGCCCGCACCAGCGAGTACCCGTTGGCATGGAGGCCCGACGAGGCCAGGCCCACGATCGCATCGCCGGCCCGGGCTGCGGTCCCGTCCAGCAGCCGGGATCGCTCCCCCACCCCGATACAGAACCCGGCCAGGTCGAACTCGTCGGGCTCCATCACCCCCGGGTGCTCGGCCGTCTCGCCGCCCGTCAGCGCGGCGCCAGCCTGGCGGCAGCCGTCGGCGATCCCCGCGACCAGCGAGGCCACCCGCCCCGGGTCCAGCTTCCCGATCGCGATGTAGTCCAGGAACGCCAGCGGCTCGGCGCCCGAGCACGCGACGTCGTCAGCGCACATGGCGACGAGGTCGATGCCGATCGTGTCGAGGCGGCCCATGGCCGCCGCGATCGCCGTCTTGGTGCCAACGCCGTCGGTCGAGGAGACGATGATGGGTTCGCGGTAGCCCTCGGGGATCGCAACCGCGGATCCGAAGCCCCCGAGCCCGCCCAGCACCTCGGGCCGGCGGGTCGAGGCCACAGACGCCCGCATGAGCCCGACGGCCCGCTCGCCGGCCGCCACGTCCACCCCGGCGCGGGCATAGGCGGCGCGTGCGTCGGTCATCGCGCGGGCCTCACCCACCCACCCCGGCCGGCGTCTCGAGCATGAACTTGCGCGAGGCGGCGTCGTACGGCACGGGCACCGGGTAGTTGCCGTCGAAGCAGGCGAAGCAGAACCGGCCGTACGGCAGGTCCAGCGCGGCGAGGACGCCGCGGATCGAGAGATACCCGATCGAATCCGCGCCGACGAACTCCCGGATCTCTTCCACCGTGTGGCTGCCCGCGATCAGCTCGGTCTCGATCGAGGTGTCGATGCCGTAGAAGCACGGGTGGTAGATGGGCGGCGCGCTTATCCGGAGGTGGACCTCCTTCGCGCCGTGCTTGCGGAGCAGTCCCACGATCTGCTTGGTGGTGGTCCCGCGCACGATCGAGTCGTCCACGACGATCAGGCGCTTGTCGCGGATGATCTCGCGCAGGGGACTGAGCTTGACGTTGACGCCGCGCTGGCGCATCGCCTGGGACGGCTGGATGAAGGTTCGCCCGCTGTAGCGGTTGCGGACCATGCCCTCGCGGTACGGAAGGCCCGACGCCTCGGCGTAGCCGACCGCCGCCGGCGCACCGGTGTCCGGCACGGGCATCACGAAGTCCGCCTCGGCCGGGTGCTCGCCGGCCAGCTGCATGCCCATCCGGCGCCGCGCGTCGTAGAGGTTGCGGCCCTCCATGTACGAGTCCGGGCGGGCGAAATAGATCAGCTCGAACACGCACAGGGCGGGCGTGGCGACGGCGTACCGGACCGAGACCGGGTCGAGCCCCGGCTCGAGGACCACGATCTCGCCGGGCTCGACGTCCCGCACGAACTCCGCGCCCACGATGTCAAGTGCGGCAGTCTCCGAGGCCAGGATCCAGCCGCCGGTCTCGTCGCCCCACAGGCCGGGCTCCTCGTCGCCCCCGGGCCGGGGCAGCCGGCCCAGGACCAGCGGACGGAACCCGTGCGGGTCGCGGACGCCGATCACCCGGTGCTCGTCGAGGATCACGAGCGAGAAGGCGCCGCGCACGCGTGGCAGGACCCGGACCAGCGCGTCAACCGTGTCGGCGGCGGGCTCGTCGGCCAGCAGCGCGGTCAGCAGCTCCGTGTCGGTGCTGGCGGGGAGGCGGCCGCGGCCGCCCTGCAGCTGGTCCAGGAGCTCGCGGGTGTTGACGAGGTTCCCGTTGTGCCCGACGGCGAGGGCCCGTCTCGGACCCAGGCGCAGGGTCGGCTGGGCGTTCTCCCACACGGTGGACCCGGTGGTCGAGTACCGGCAGTGGGCGACGGCCAGGTCGCCGGCGAGGGACGGAATCCGGCGCTCGTCGAGCACCTGGCCCACCATGCCCAGGTCCTTGTAGATCATCAGGTGACGGCCGTCCGAGACCCCGACGCCCGCTGACTCCTGGCCGCGGTGCTGGAGCGCGAACAGCGCGGTGGCCGCCACGGCCGCCGCCTCGTGGCCGCGGTTGGGCAGGACGACCCCGACGACGCCGCACATCAGCCGGCGGCCTCCCAGCCCAGCGCGCGCGGGAGCCCGTGCTCCCAGGCATGGCGCAGGTCCGCAACCGGGACGTCCAGCGCGTCGGCGATCCGGCTCCCCCGCTCCTCCGCCGCGCCGGTGGCACCCTCGCCCGCGAGCTCGACAACCAGCCGCGCGCCGCCGGTGGTCCCGATGGCGTCCACCGGGAGCCCGTGACCGCGGGCCAGCAGCTCGAACGCCGGGAC
Source organism: uncultured Chloroflexia bacterium (assembly GCA_963788375.1). Lineage (GTDB taxonomy): Bacteria > Chloroflexota > Limnocylindria > Limnocylindrales > CSP1-4 > CAIXZV01. The sequence continues at coordinate 197,069 of CAWBGT010000001.1, read as the reverse complement.
GTGGTGCGGGGCCACCTCGGCGACCAGGCGCGACGGGCCCTCACCGAACAGCGCGACCGCCGGTGAATCGCCGACCGGCAGGCGGAGCAGCGCCCCGCGCTCGCCCCAGATGCACATCTCCGCGACGGCCACGGCGAACCCGCCGGCCGACACGTCCTGGCAGCTCTGGACGAGACCGCGCGCGATGGCCTCGCGGATGAACGCCTGGACGTTCCGCTCGCGCTCCAGGTCCAGCGGCGGTGGCCCATCCTCCTCGGCGGCACCGGCGAGCCGGGCGTATTCGGAGCCGGCCAGGCCCGGACCCGCCTCGCCCACGAGAACGACGGCGTTGCCGTCGGCCTTGAACGCGGGGCCCACGCGGAGGGCGACGTCGTCCAGCAGGCCCACGATCCCGATCTCGGGCGTCGGGGCGATGGCCGAGCCCGGCGCCTCGTTGTACAGCGAGACATTGCCACCGGTGACCGGGAGTCCGAGGGCCACGCAGGCATCGGCCAGGCCCCGGACGCCCTCGGCCAGCTGCCAGAACGCCTCCGGCCGGGTGGGGTCGCCGTAGTTGAGGCAGTTCGTGACCCCCAGCGGCCGGGCGCCGGTGATGGACACATTGCGGGCCGCCTCGGCGACCGAGAGCGCGGCACCCAGCCACGGGTCCAGCGCGCTGACGGTGGCGTTGCCGTCGGTCGTGGCCACGAGCGCCTTGGTCGTCCCCTTGATCCGCAGCACGGCGGCGCCGCGGCCGGGCGCGGCCACGGTGTTGGACTGGACGTTGGAATCGTACTGCTCGAAGACCGGGTGGCGCGAGGAGAGGTTCGGCGAGCCGAGCAGCGCGAGGAGCACGGCGCCGGGGTCCTGGCCACGCAGCGGGAGGGCATCGACGGGCTCCACGGGGGAACCCGGGGCCGGGGCCGCGCGGCGACGGGCCGGCGCACGCGACTCCCGCTCGAAGATGATCGCCTCCGACGCGAGGGCGCGGGCGGGCATCCGGGCCAGCTCGGTGGCACCGTCCACGGGGCGGCCTTGCGCGTCCAGCGCCCCCCGCCCGTCGGGGCCGGTGAGGACCACGATGTCGGGCTCCTCGGTGACTCGCCCGATGACCGCCACCGGCAGGTCCCATCGTTCGCAGACCGCCCTGACGGCCTCCCAGCGGTGCGGCTCGACGATCGCGACCATCCGCTCCTGCGACTCGGAGATCATGACCTCGAACGGCTCGAGTCCGGGCTCCCGGCGCGGGATCGCATCGAGGTCCACCAGGATGCCGGTACCGCCACGATCGGCGGTCTCGCAGGTCGCACAGGTGATCCCCGCGGCGCCGAGGTCCTGGATGCTGACGACGAGACCCTTGGCGATCAGCTCCAGCGTCGCCTCGATCAACAGCTTCTCCGCGAACGGATCGCCCACCTGGACCGAGGGACGCTTGGACGGGTCCTGCTCGCCGAAGGTGGCCGAGGCGAGGACCGATGCCCCGCCGATCCCGTCGCGACCGGTGGCCGAGCCGTAGAGCACGACGAGGTTGCCCGGGCCGTCGGCCGAGGCGTGGGTCAGCATCCCGTTCTCGAGCAGGCCGATGGCCATCACGTTGACCAGCGGGTTCCCCTGGTAGGAGGGATCGAACACGAGCTCGCCGCCCACGGTGGGCACGCCGACGCAGTTGCCATAGCCGCCCACGCCGCGCACGACGCCGTCGACCAGGTGCCGGGTTCGCGCGTCGGCCGGGTCGCCAAAGCGCAGCGCGTCGAGGACGGCGATGGGCCGGGCCCCCATCGCGAAGATGTCGCGCAGGATGCCCCCCACGCCAGTCGCGGCGCCCTGATAGGGCTCGACCGCCGATGGGTGGTTGTGGCTCTCGATCTTGAAGGCGACCGCCAGGCCGTCGCCGATGGCGATGACCCCGGCCTGCTCGCCGATGCCGGCGACGACGTCCTCACCCTTGGTCGGGAGGGTCCGCAGCAGGGGCCGGCTGCTCTTGTACGAGCAGTGCTCGCTCCACATGACGCTGAACATGGCCAGCTCGAGGTCGTTGGGGTCGCGGCCCAGCTTCTCCCGGACGGCGTCCAGCTCGAGGTCGGTGAGGCCCAGGGCACGGTGCAGCGGGATCGCCTCCTGGGTCATGCGGCGCCTCCCGTCAGCGCGGTCGCCGGCGGTCCGCCTGCTACCGAACGCGTCCCGGAGATCCGCCCCGTGCTTGCCCACTCCCCCGCGCTCACGACCAGCGAGCGGATGATCCCCAGGCCGTCATTGGAGCCCAGGATCGCCTCCACCGCCGTTTCCGGGTGGGGCATCAGCCCGGCCACGTTGCCCACGGCGTTGCGCACACCGGCGATGCCGCGCAGGGACCCGTTGGGGTTGCCGGGATCGTCCGGCCCGGCCACGCTGCCGTCAGGGTTGGCGTATCGCCACAGGACGCCGCCGTCCCGCTCCAGCTCGTCCAGCGTGGCCTCGTCCGCGTAGTAGCAGCCCTCGCCGTGCGCGACCGGCATGCGCAGCGGTCGCCGCTCCCCGATCTCGCGGGTGAAGGGTGAGTCGAGGTGCTCCGGTAGCAGGGTCACCTGGCGGCACACGAACCGCAGGCCGCGGTTGCGCAACAGGGCGCCGGGCACGAGACCGGCCTCCGCCAGGACCTGGAACCCGTTGCAGATCCCCAGGACGGGGCCACCACGCTCCGCGAAGTCCGCGACAGCCCGCATCACCGGGCTGAAGCGGGCGATGACGCCCGCCCGCAGGTAGTCGCCATAGGCGAACCCGCCGGGCAGCAGCACCCCGGCCACGCCCGCGAGATCGGCGGACTCGTGCCACAGGATCTCCGGTTCCGCGCCCGCTACGCGCAGGGCATGGACCGCGTCGATGTCGCGGTTGGAGCCCGGGAACAGGACGATGCCGACCCGCACCGTCATCCGCCGAGGCCCACCGTTGCGGGCGCAGGGGCCTCGCCCAGCGCCTCGACGTCGTAGCGCTCCATCAGGGGGTTCGACAGCAGCTCCGAGGCCAGACGCTCCACGACGGCCCGGGCGGCGTTTCCGTCCTCGGCGGTGACGCTCAGCTCCACCCGCCGGCCCACGCGGACGCCGCTGACGCCGCTGATGCCCAGGTGCGGCAGGCTGCGCTCGACGGCCTTGCCCTGGGGGTCGAGGATCCCGGCCTTGGGGGTGACGTTGACGGCGTAGCGGTAGGTGTGGCTGAGCTCGCTCATCGGGCGATGACGTCCTCCGACAGGTAGTGGGCGAAGCTCGCCCCGGTGATGCGCTCGAACGCTTCCACGTAGCGCGATCGCGTGCCCGCGACCACGTCGTCCGGGAGGTCCGGACCCGGTGCGGTCTGGTCCCATGGCTGGGCGAGCAGCCAGTCCCGCACGAACTGCTTGTCATAGCTGGCCTGGGCCCGCCCCGGCTCGTAGGCCGCCGCGTCCCAGAACCGCGAGGAGTCGGGCGTCATGACCTCGTCGATGAGCACCAGGCTGCCCGACGGGAGGAGCCCGAACTCGAACTTGGTATCGGCCAGGATGATCCCGACCCGCTCACACAGCGCGGATCCGCGGGCGTAGAGCTCGAGCGAGATCGAGCGCACCCTGTCGGCCAGCTCATCGCCGATGAGCTCGGTCACCCGGTGGAACGTGACGTTCTCGTCGTGGTGTCCCTCGGGCGCCTTCCAGGCGGGCGTGAAGATCGGCGCCGGGAGGCGATCGCTCTCGAGCAGGCCCTCCGGGAATCGCAGGCCGCAGACGGACCGCGAAGCCTGGTACTCCTTCCACCCGGAGCCGGACAGGTACCCGCGCACGACGCACTCCACTGGGAGGACGCTTGCCCGGCGGCCGACCATGATCCGGCCTCGCAGATCGGCCATCAGCCGGGGGTCACCCTCGGTGAGCGCGTCGGGCAGGCCGGCGGGGTCGGTCGAGAGCAGGTGGTTCGCGACGATGTCGCCCGTCTTGGAGAACCAGAACCGGGACAGCCCGGTAAGGATGCGCCCCTTGTCCGGGATCGGCGTCGGCAGCACCACGTCGAACGCCGACAGCCGGTCGCTGGCAACGAGGAGCAGGCGATCCTCGTCGATCGCGTACAGGTCGCGGACCTTGCCGGACCGGACGAAGGCCTCAGTGAGCGGCATCGGCGGCCACCTTTCTCTCGAGCGCATCGAGGCGGGCGATCACGGCCGGAACGTGGCGCAGGCCCGCGTCGTCGTCGAAGCAGGCGTCGAGATTGGCCAGCGGCAGCTTCGCCGCCACGGCGGCGTCCATGGCCAGCAGGCCCTTGAGCGGCACCCGCTCGTCGGCAGCTCGCAGCGCGTTGCGCTGGACAATGGCGTAGGCGTCCTCGCGCGAGAGCCCTCCCTGCTCCACCAGGGCCACCAGGACCCGTGACGATGCGTGGAGCCCGAGGCCACGCTCGATGTTCTCGCGCATCCGTTCCGGCCGGACCACGAGGCCGTCAATCAGGCCGGTCGTCTTCGCCAGCATGTAGTCCAGGAGGATCGCGGCGTCGGGGAGGATCACGCGCTCCGCGGAGCTGTGGCTGATGTCGCGCTCGTGCCACAGCGGCTGGTTCTCGAGGGCCGTGTGCGCGTAGCCGCGGAGGAGGCGGGCAAGACCGGCGATCCGCTCGGAGAGGATCGGGTTGCGCTTGTGGGGCATCGCGGACGAGCCCTTCTGGCCCTGCTTGAACGGCTCCATGACCTCGGCGATCTCGGTGTGCTGGAGGTTGCGGACCTCGGTCGCGAGGCGCTCCAGCGTCCCGCCGAGGATCGCGATCGCGGCGAGGAACGCAGCGTGTCGGTCGCGCTGCACGATCTGGGTGCTCACGGGGTCCACCCGCAGGCCGAGGTCCGCGAGCACCTCCGCCTCGAGCTCCGGCGACAGGTGGCTGTAGGTGCCCACCGGCCCGCTGATCTTGCCGGTCGCGATCTCGGCCGTCGCCGCGGCAAGGCGCTCCCGGCCGCGAGCGACCTCGAAGGCCCAGCCGGCGCACTTGAGGCCGAACGTCGTGGGCTCCGCGTGCACCGAGTGCGTCCGGCCCATCATCACCGTCCCGGCCTCCCGCCGGGCGCGGGCGATGAGCGCCAGCGTGAGCCGGTCGGCGCCGGCCACAAGGCGCTCCCCTGCGGCGCGGAGCTGGAGCGCGAGGGCGGTATCCACAACGTCGCTGCTGGTGAGGCCCAGGTGCAGGTAACGCCCGTCGGGGCCGACGGTCTCGGCCACCTGGCTGACGAACGCGATGACGTCGTGGTCCGTGGTCGCCTCGATCTCTGCGATCCGCTCGACGTCGACGCGTGCCGTGGCCTCGATGGCCTCGAGCGCCGGCGCAGGCACGAGGCCGCGCCGGACCTGCGCCCGGCAGACTGCGATCTCCACCTCCAGCATCCGCTCGAACCGGGACTTGTCGGACCACACGGCACCCATCTCCGGGAGCGTGTAGCGCCGGATCACGGGGCGGCTCCCGGGGTGGAGGCGAGGGCCGGCGGTGCGGCGGTGGCGGCGGTGGCGTCGGCGGCGTCGGTTGCGGGCGGGGCGATCACCGCAGGCGCGGCCGGGAGCGCGTCGGCGATGTCCCGGCGGCGCTGCATGCCGTCCCAGCGGATGGCATCGGCAGCGCGTTCCGCGACGGCGCGGGCGTTCCCCAGGTCATCACCGCGCCCCACCACTGCAAGGACACGCCCGCCGTTCGTCGCAAAACCTCCCTCGGGTCGGGACCGGGTGACGGTGCCGGCATGGAAGACCAGGGCACCCAGGGCCCTGGCATCCTCGAGCCCCTCGATCGGGTCGCCACGCCGTGGGTCGTTGGGATAGCCGTGCGCCGCGAGGACGATCCCCACCGCGGCCTCGTCCCGCACGGGGAGCCGGGCGGACAGGTCTTCGGCGAGCGCGCCCCGCGCCGCCGCAAGCAGCACCGGGGCGAGGTCCCCCGCCAGGCGCGGCAGGATCGCCTGGGCCTCGGGGTCGCCGAGCCGGACGTTGGTCTCGAGGAGCACGGGCCCGCCTGCCGTCAGCATGAGGCCGGCGTACAGGAAGCCGCGGAACGGCGTGCCACGACGCGCCATCTCCGCGAGCAGCGGCTGGTGGACCGTGCGCAGGATCTCGTCCACGTCGTCGTCGTCCAGGTCGGGCAACGGCGAGTAGGCGCCCATGCCGCCGGTGTTGGGGCCGAGATCGCCGTCACACAGGCGCTTGTGGTCGCGCGACGCGGGGAGGGCAACGGCGCGCGTGCCGTCGCAGATGGCGATGATGCTTGCCTCGCGACCCCAGAGCCGTTCCTCGATCACCAGGGCTGGCTCGCCGGACTCACGCCCGGCAAGGAACGACGGCGCGAGCTCCAGCGCCTGCTCGACGCTGTCCGTGACGATCACGCCCTTGCCCGCGGCCAGGCCGTCCGCCTTGAGGACGGCACCCAGCCCGTCGGCGGCCAGCTCACGGATGAACGCGGCCGCTCCGGCCTCGTCGCCGCCGGTGAACGCTCGCGCCCGGGCCACCCGGACCCCGGCGGCGGAGGCGACCTCGTGACAGAACGCCTTGGAGGTCTCGAGACGGGCCGCCTCCCGCACGGGTCCGAAGACCGGAATCCCGGCCGCCACCAGCTCGTCTGCAACCCCGGCGCCGAGCGGTGCCTCGGGGCCGACGACCACCAGGTCGGCGGCCTCGGCGGACGCCAGCGCCGTGACCGCCGCTGGGTCCATCGGGTCGACGGCGACGAGACGAACGCCGGGCTCGAACCCGATGCCCGCGTTCCCGGGCGCCACGATCACGTCGGCGACGCCCGACTCACCGGTGAGCTTCCACGCGAGCGCGTGCTCGCGACCGCCGCCGCCGAGGACGAGGATGCGGGCCGGCACAGCGAGGGTCACCGTGGCGCCTCCGGTCAGGCCGGCTTCGTGGGGCGGTGGCGCATCGGCCGCCAGGCGCGCTCGATCGTCTGCGTCCGCTCGGGTCCGACCGAGACGAACACGATGGGCACGCCGGCGTGATCCTCGAGGGCCGTCACGTAACGGCGGGCGTTCTCGGGCAGGTTGGCCAGGGACCGGACGTCGTGGATCGGCTCCTCCCATCCCTCGAAGTCCTCGTAGATCGGGACGGCCCGGGAGAGGGCGGCGCCACTCGACGGCCAGGTCTCCACCCGCCTGCCGTCGATCTCGTAGGCGACCGCGAGCCTGATCGTCTCGATCCCGGACAGGATGTCCAGCTTGTTGAGCACGATCGCACTGTTGGAGTTCACGGCGACCGCGTAGCGCAGCGGGACCGTGTCGAACCAGCCGACCCGGCGCGGGCGGCCCGTGACCGTCCCGAACTCGCGTCCCCGGTCCGCGATCCCGCGGCCCGTCTCGTCGAACAGCTCGGTGGGGAACGGCCCCGACCCCACGCGGGTCGAGTAGGCCTTCATCACGCCGATGACCTCGTCCACCTGGAGCGGGCCGATACCTCCACCCGTGCAGGCGCCGCCCGCCACCGGGTTCGAGGAGGTCACGAAGGGATAGCTCCCGTGGTCGAGATCGAGGAGCGTGCCCTGGGCACCCTCGAGCAGGACGTGGTCACCCCGGCGGAGCGCGTCCTGGACCAGCCACGTCGAGTCGTCGAGGTGGGCGCGGAGGCGTTCGCCCAGGCCAGGCCCTGCGCCACCAGCGGCTCGACATCGAAGGTGGAGGTCCCCATCGCTGCCAGGAGCAGGTTCTTGTCCACGAGGGCGCGCGTGATCCGCTCGCGGAGTGTGGGCTCGTCGACGAGGTCCTCCATCCGGAGGCCGAGGCGCCAGGCGCGGTCGCCGTACGTTGGCCCGATGCCGCGTCCGGTCGTGCCGACCTTGGCAGCCGCGAGGCGGCTCTCGTTGCCCTGGTCGAGCGCGACGTGGTACGGCATGATCACGTGCGCGCTGCGGCTGACGCGGACCTTTGTCACGTCGATGCCCTTGGCGGCCAGCATGTCCAGCTCGCGGATCAGCGTCGCCGGGTTGACCACGACGCCGTTGCCGATGACCGATGTGATGTGCGGGTACAGCACGCCCGACGGGCACAGCTGGAGCTTGAGCACCTCGTCGCCCACGACGACGGTGTGGCCGGCGTTGTCGCCGCCCTGGTAGCGCACGACCATCGCGGTCTGCTCGGCAAGGAAGTCGGTCGTCTTCCCCTTGCCCTCGTCCCCCCACTGGAGACCGACGATCACGGTCGCGGGCATGGCACGCCTCCGGACATGAAACGACCCCGGCCCGTGCCGGGGTCACAGGTAGACGTCTCCCGCGCGTGTCCGGCGGTCGACCGGCGGACGGCAGACGCGAAGGTGGGAGCCCGTCTCACGGGACGGACGCCGCGCCTTCCTCGAGCAATGTCATTCCCTCCGTCGCGGACTGGGTCGGCTCCGCGCAGCCTCGAGGACCGGGCGAGTATACCCAACGGGAACCGCGCGGACACGCTCCGTCCGGGTTGCAGATCGGTGTCGCGGACACTCGCCGACAACCCGCGGCGGACACAGGAATGGGGCTCCGCGGCAGGTCTGATGCGGGTCTGGGCGCGCCCGTGCCGTGCGCCGCGGCCGCCCGGGGCAAAGGTGGGGGTGAGCCGGGCATAAGCCGTGCCGAAGTCGTCGTCGCTAGGGTTCGTGATGCCCGTCGAGATCGCCGGCCCCGCCGACCCGTCGGCCCGCCGAGGCCCCGATTCGAAGGGGCCGGCACCTCACCCGCCCGCCGGACGTCGTTGCCCGCCGCACGAAGGATCGGCCGCACCAAGGCGCGTCTCCAGCGCCGCGCGGACCGGTCGGAAGGAGTCACCGCAGCAATGAACAGGGTCCTTCTCATCGGTCGCCTCACGCGCGACCCCGAGCTGCGCACCACCGCCGGCGGCAAGGCGGTGGCCCAGTTCTCCGTGGCATCCCACGAGTACGTCGGCGGCAAGGAGCGCGCCGAGTTCCACTCGATCGTGGCCTGGAACCGCCTGGCAGAAACGTGCGGACGCTACCTCGGCAAGGGCCAGCAGGTGGCGATCGAGGGCCGCATCCAGACGCGGACCTGGGACGACGACGCCGGCAAGCGACACTGGAAGACGGAGGTCATCGCGTCGAGCGTGGAGATGCTCGCCGGACGGCGGCGACGCGACCACACGATGGAGGCCGCGGCCGACGCCCTCGAGGCCCAGGCCGTCGCGGCCGGAGTACCCGCGGACGCATCGGAGCCGGTGGCCGACGAGTCCGGGTTCTCCGTCGCCCCCGCGGGTGAAGAGGACGAGGAGGAGGACGAGCTCCTCGAGGAGGCCGTCGCGGCCTGACGATCCCCTCCTCGATCCCAGCCGGCGGCGGCGCGGTCCCCCTCCCGCGCCGTCGCCGGCCAACTCAGCCGGGACGCCGTCCAGGCGGCGTGACATGCCCGCGACGAGGAAACGTCCCACAACCTACGTTGTGCCCGGGTCCTCGCGATCCCCGGACGCCGCGGCCCCCGATCCGCCTGGGTCATAGAGCCGGCGACGGGGGATGCCGGTCTCCGCGCTCACCCGGCGAGCAGCCTCCCCGCGGGCGACGCCGCCGTCGACCAGGCGCTGGACCTCGGCTCGGGCGGTGACCATCACCGCGTCGCGGGCCCCGCTGGGCTCGCCCGCACCTGCGGCCGCACCCGGGGCAACGCCCGGCACGGCGCCCGACGTTGTCGACCAGCCCACCACGATCACGACCTCGCCGCGGGCAGGGATCGTCCCATCGGCGGCCTGTGCGGCCAGGTCGGCGAGCGGCCCTCGTACCACCGCCTCGTGGAGCTTCGTCAGCTCTCGGCAGACCGCGCCCGGACGATCCGGACCGCACGCGGCGGCGAGGTCCCGCAGCGTGGCCGCGGTCCGGCCGGGGGCCTCGAACACCACGCTGCCCCGTTCGTCCGCTGCGATCCCGGCCAGGCGTTCCCGCCGATCGCGCCCCCTGCGGGGCAGGAACCCCTCGAACGACCAGCGCGGCCCCGCAACCCCGCTCGAGGCAACGGCGGCCAGCACGGCCGAGGCCCCGGGGACCGCGACCACGACGCCGCCGGCGGCCGCCCACGCCACCACCAGCCCCTCACCCGGGTCCGAGACGACGGGCGTGCCGGCGTCGGTCACCAGCGCCAGGTCGGCGCCAGCGGCGAGGTGGGCGAGCAGCTCCCGCTCCCGCGCCGGCCCACTCTGGGCGTGGTAGCTGGTGGTCCGGGTCGGGATCTCGTAGCGGGCCAGGAGCCGGCGGGTGATCCGCGTGTCCTCCGCGGCGATCAGTGGCACGGATCGCAGGACCTCCAGGGCACGGCAAGTGACATCGCCCAGGTTGCCGATGGGCGTGGCGACGACGTACAACGTCCCGCCCGCGGACACCCCGCCCGTAGGCCCCGTGCCGGCCGCACCGGCGCGGCCGGTCACCGGGACGTCGTGGAGCCGGGGCGGCGGCGCGGGTACAGGTAGTCCACGCCGGCGGTCCTCGGCCCGAGCTTCGCGATCGGCGGGACCTGGCGCTTGAACTCGGCGCCCGCCACCATCCGGTCCACGCGCTCGACCATCGCGGGCTCGAACCCGAGCGCCACGACCTCGTCGACCGAGCGGCGCTTGTCGATCCGCCAGAACAGCAGCCGGTCGAGCTCGGGGTACGAGAAGCCGGCCTCGGCCTCATCGGTCTGGCCCGGCCACAGGTCCGCGGACGGCGCCTTGCGGATGATCGCCTCCGGCACACCGACGGCGACCGACAGCTGTCGAACCTGGCTCTTGTACAGGTCGCCGATGGGGTTGAAGGCGCAGGCGGAGTCCCCGAACAGCGTGGTGTAGCCGATCAGGGACTCGGTCTTGTTCCCGGTCCCCACCACCAGTCCCCGCCACGTGACCGACCGGTCGTACAGGACCGCCATGCGCATCCGGGCCATGAAGTTGCCGCGGCGCAGCGGCGCCGCATCGATCGCCTCCTCGCCGCCCTCGCCGGCCACGCCGTCCCGCCCGAAGTAGCCGTCCACCATGCCGCTGATCTCGACGACCTCGCCCGTGCAGCCCAGGTCGACCACGACCGCCTCGGCATCGCCGCGCGAGGCGGGCGACGACGTCCGGTACGGCATCATCACGCACAGGAGCCTGTTCGCCCCGATCGCCTCGGCCACCAGATAGGCCACGAGCGCTGAATTGATCCCGCCCGACAGGCCGAGGACCGCCTTCTCGAAGCCCGCCTGGCGCAGCTGGCCGCGGATGAAGGCGGCGATGACCTGGCGCGCGACGCCGGTGTCGATCGCGAGCTCATCGGGCAGCTCGAACATCGCCCCGGCGGCCCCGTCCTCGCCGGTCATCGCCCGCCCGCCGCGTGGTCGGGCCCGGCCGCCGGGTCGAACCCGCCGTCCGACGCTGCCGCCGCGGGCTCCGCCAGGGCGTCCGTGTCAAGCCCCGGGGTCGCGTCGTCGGCCAGTCCCGCCCGCTCGGCGATCAGCCGCCGCCACTCACGTGCCACGAGCTCCGGCCGCTCGTCACGCAACAGCGGCAGCCCGATCCGCTCACGCCGGACGTCGGCCAGGTCCACGTCCACGAGGAACAGGCCCTCGTCGAACATCGGTGCGCTGAACACCCCCGCCCCCGTGGGCCCGATGACCTCTGAACCGCCCCAGAACGAGAGGCTCTCGTCCACCCCGACCCGGTTGCAGAAGACGACGAACGAGGTCGTCAGCTGGGCGTAGGTTCGCATCAGGGCCCGCCACGACGACGCAGTCCCCAGGCCCACCTCGTTGCTCATCGCCAGGTCCCGGCCCGGCGACGACGAGACGTTGACCAGGATCTGCGCGCCATCGAGGGCCAGCACCTGTGGCGTGGCCATGTGCCAGAAGTCCTCGCACACGGCCAGCCCCACGCCGACGCCGAGCTTCGACGGCACGGCCCGCAGCCTGTCGCCCTCGGCGAAGAACCGGCGCTCGTCGAACATGCCGTATGTCGGGAGGTGGACCTTGCGGTGGACGTGCCGCAGCTCGCCGTCCTCGAGGAGCGCCGCGACGATGAACAGGCGGTGGTCTGGCGACTCCTCGACGAAGGACACGACAGCAGACAGGCCGGACGTCGCCTCGACCAGGCGCGCCAGGCGCGGGTCATCCAGGCGCATCGCCACCTCGGACGCGAGGTCCTGCAGGAGATAGCCCGTCAGGCCCAGCTCGGGGAACACGACCAGGCCGGCGCCAGCGGCACGAGCCTCCCCGAGCAGCTCGAGGTGGCGAGCCAGGTTGGCGTCGAGGTCTCCGAGACGCGGGGAGAGCTGGGCGAGGGCGATGCGGAGCGGCTGCACTCCCCGAGTCTAGGCCCCGCCGGACCCGGGCGGAGGCGTGCCCGGCGCGGGAGCCGCGGGCGCGGGAGCCGCGGGCGCGGGAGCCGCGGGCGCAAGGACCTGGGCACCGCCCGCCGCCCCGTTGGCCTCGCCGCGGCCCGTGGCCTGAAGCTGCTCTGGCGAGCCATCCACCTCCTCTGCGAAGTGGCATGCCACCTCGTGCCCGGTGGACAGCTCGCGCAACTCGGGGATCTCCGACGAACAGCGTTCCGGATTGCCCAGCCGGTCACGAAGCCAGCACCGGGTGTGGAAGTGGCAGCCCGACGGCGGGTTGACCGGCGACGGCACGTCACCCTTGAGGATGATCCGGCGGCGGCGGCGCTCCACCTTGGGATCCGGGATCGGGACGGCCGAGAGCAGCGCGACGGCGTACGGGTGCAGCGGCTGCTCGTTGAGCTCGCGCGACGGCGCCACCTCGACCAGGCGGCCCAGGTACATCACGGCGATCCGGTCGCTGATGTGGCGGACCACGGACAGGTCATGAGCGATGAACAGGTAGGTCAGGCCAAGCTGCTCCTGGAGGCGCTCCAGCAGGTTGATGACCTGGGCCTGGATCGACACATCGAGGGCCGAGATCGGCTCGTCGGCGACGATCAGGTCCGGGTCGAGCGCGAGGGCGCGGGCGACGCCGATGCGCTGCCGCTGGCCACCGGAGAACTCGTGCGGGTAGCGATCCGCGTAGTCAGGGTTCATGCCCACGGTGGAGAGCAGCTCGCGCACCCGCTCGCGGCGCTCCGGCTTGGTGCCCACGTCGTGGATCTCGAGCGGCTCCGAGATGATCCCGCCCGCGGTCATCCGGGGATCCAGGCTCGCGTACGGGTCCTGGAAGATCATCTGCATCCGGCGCCGCACCGACTTCATCTCGCCGCGGGTCAGCGTGGTGATGTCGGTCCCCTCGAACATGACCCGGCCGGCCGTGGGGTCGTAGAGGCGGATGATCGCCCGCCCAGCAGTGCTCTTGCCGCATCCCGACTCGCCGACCAGGCCCAGCGTCTCACCCCGGCGGAGGGCGAACGAGACGCCGTCGACCGCCTTGACGGCCCCCACGTTGCGCTCGATCACGAGGCCCTCACGGATCGGGAAATGGACCTTGAGGTCCTCGACCCGCAGGAGCTCCTCGCCGCCGGCGCCCTTGGCGGCGGTGGAGCGAGGCTGCTCAGAGGCCGTCATTGCGATGCTCCGGTTCGGGTGGGATCGGGAGTCCGCCGGCACTCGGGTACAGGGACAGCGGACCCTCCTCGGCCTGGACCCCGTCGACGAACCCCTTGAGGTCCGTGTACCCCTCCACCGGTGCCAGCTCGTCGGGCATGTCCTCGGGCGGCGGTGCCGCCTCGAAGCCCGGGCGCTGGACCCGGCCGGTGGCGGCCTCCTCGGCGGTCGGCGGGTTGTGGCAGGCGACGCGGTGCGTTACCGCGTCCCCGGTGGTGACGACCGCCGTGCCCTCGACCAGCGGCGCCAGCGAAGGGTTGTCCGACCAGCACGCCTCCAGCCGCCACGCACAGCGCGGCGCGAATGGGCAGCCGACCGGCTCGTTGCGCATGTCGGGCGGGCGTCCCTCGATGGGGATCAGCGGCTCGCCCTCGCGCTCATCCACGCGGGGCATCGAGTGCAGGAGCCCGACGGTGTACGGGTGCGACGGCTTGTCGAACAGGTCCCCGGTGGAAGCGGTCTCGACGATGAAGCCCGCGTACATGACGTTGATCCGGTCGGTCATCCCGGCCACGACCCCGAGGTCGTGGGTGATCAGGATCAGCGAGGTTCCGGCCTCGCCCGTGAGGCGCGAGATCAGCTCGAGCACCTGGGCCTGGATCGTGACGTCCAGGGCGGTCGTGGGCTCGTCCGCGATCATCAGCTTGGGCTCAAGGGCGAGCGCCATCGCGATCATCACGCGCTGCCGCATGCCGCCCGAGAACTGGTGGGGATAGCTCTTGAGGCGCTTCTCCGCCTGCGGGATCCCGACCATGCCCAGCAGCTCCACGGCCCTCGCCACGGCGTCGTTCTTGGAGACCTTCTTGTGGGCCTGGATTGTCTCGACCATCTGCTCCTCGATGGTGAGCACCGGGTTCAGGCTGGTCATCGGGTCCTGGAAGATCATCGCGATGTCGCGGCCACGGATCTCACGGAGGTCCGACTCGGCCATCGTCGCGAGGTCGACGCCGTCGAAGACCACGCTCCCGCCCTCGATCCGGCCGGCAGGCTTGGGCAGCAATCGGATGATGGCGAGGTTGGTGACGCTCTTGCCGCAGCCCGACTCGCCCACGAGGCCCAGGCGCTCTCCACGGGCGAGCTCGAAGCTGACCCCGTTGACGGCATGGATCGTGCCGTCATGGGTGCGGAACTTGACCGTGAGGTCCTGGACTTGGAGCAGCGTGTCGCCGACCGAGGGGCGCTCGTCCGTCATCGCTTCATCCTCGGATCCAGCGATTCGCGGAGGCCGTCGCCCAGCAGGTTGAAGCCGACTGCGGTGATCACGATGGCGAGGCCGGGGAAGAAGATCAACCACGGCGCCTGGCGCAGGAACTTGGTCGAGTCCGTGAGCATCGTGCCCCACTCCGGCGTGCGCGGGTCGGGCGGACCCAGGCCAAGGAAGCCCAATCCAGCCACGTCGATGATCGCCGTGGCCAGGGCCAGCGTTGCGGCGACGATCAAGGGCGTGAGCGAGTTGGGCAGCATGTGCCGCAGCAGGATGCGGCCACCACCGGCTCCCAGCGAGCGTGACGCCATGATGTAGTCCGATTCGCGCAGCGACAGCAGGCTGCCGCGCAGGATGCGGGCGAAGATCGGGACGTTGACCATCGCGACCGCGAACATGATCTGGGGCAGACCCCGATCGAGCCAGGCCACGATGCCGATCGCGAGCAGGATGCCCGGGATCGAGAGCATGACGTCCACGACGCGCATCAGGACGGCGTCCACCTTGCCGCCCAGGCCGCCCGCCAGCGCACCGATGGTCCCGCCGATCAGGACACCCATGACGACCGAGGCGATGCCGGCGACGAGGCTGACCTGCGCGCCGTAGATCACGCGGCTGAACTCGTCACGCCCCTGGAGGTCGGTCCCCATGATGTGCGCCGAGCTGGGCGGCTGGAGCCGGTTCGCCAGCGTGCCCGCCATCGGGTCGTAGGGCGCGATGTACGGGGCGAACAGGGCCGTGAGCACGAACAGGATGATGATCAGCACGCCGACCATCGCCGGCATGTTGCGCCGGAGGCGGCGGAGGGCGTCGCCCCACAGGCCGCGGCTCGCTCGAGCCTCCACGGGGCGCCGGACCGGGACCGCAGGTGCAGCCATCAGGCGTACCGGATCCGCGGGTTGAGGAAGGCGTACATGACATCCACGATCAGGTTCACCACCAGGAAGACGAGCGCGAAGAAGAGGATCGTGTTCTGGACCACGAGGTAGTCACGGTTGTTGATTGCCTCCACGATGAACCGCCCCACGCCGCCCCAGGCGAACACCGTCTCGGTGATGACCGCTCCCGCCAGCAGGCCGCCCACCTGGATCCCCATGACGGTCACGACCGGCAGCCATGCGTTGCGCATCACGTGACGGTTGTCCACGCGCTTCTCGGACAGGCCCTTGGCCCGGGCCGTGCGAACGTGGTCCTCGTTGCTCACGTCCAGGACGGATGCGCGGGTGATCCGGGTGATGATCGCGAGCGGGATGGATCCCAGGGCGATCGCCGGCAGGATGAGGTGCTGGAGGCCGTCGATGAACAGGTCGGGCCTGCCCATCAGCAGGGTATCGATGAGGATGAAGTTCGACTGGACCTCGAGGTTCGCGCGTGGGTCGATCCGCCCGCCCGCCGGGAGGATGCCGAGCTGGACCGCGAAGATGTACTGGAGCGTGAGGCCCAGCACGAACACCGGGATGCTGATGCCCAGCAGCGAGATGACGGTCACGGCGCCGTCGGGCCAGCCCTGGGCGTGGCGGGCGGCGTAGCGGCCGAGGGGGATCCCGAGGCCGGCGGCGAAGATGATCGCCCCGACCGTCAGCTCGATGGTCGCCGGGAACCGGGTCAGCAGCTCCTTGAGCAACGGCTGGTTGTTGATGACGCTCGACCCGAGGTCACCACTGAACAGGTTGCCCAGATAGCGCAGGTATTGCTGCCACAGCGGGTCATCGAGCCCGAGGTACTCGCGCATCGCCAGCACGCGCGCTGGTGTCGCGTGCTGGCCGAGAATGGCTGCGGCCGGGTCCCCGGGCAGCAGGTGCACGAAGGCGAACAGGATGATGGACAGCCCGAACAGGACGGGGATGGCGCCGAGCAGCCGTCGGGCGATGTACTTGGCCATCGGGTCGGGGGTCCTCTGGGTTGGGTGGCGCGGTGTGAGGTCCCGGATGCCGTGGTCCCCCGGGGCTGAGCCGCCGGGGGACCACCTTGCGCGTGACGCCCGCCGTCAGCGGGCGTCACCCGCTACTTGTCGAGCCAGACGCTCTGGAAGCTCTCGAGGAGCGTCGGGGACGGGATGAAGCCCTTGACGTACGTCGCCGCAGCCGAGGGCGTCTTGCCCGAGGCGAGCGGCAGCGCCGGCATGTCGGCCAGGATCAGATCCTGAGCCTTCTCCCACGCGGCCTGCTGCGCCGACTCGTCGGTCGCCGCGAGCGCATCGAGCATGGCCTGGTTCATCTCGTCGTTCTTGTAGGCGAACTCGGGGTTCGGGCCGACGGGATCGCCCCGGTAGCCGAAGTCCGCGGTGTACAGGAAGTTGTCGATGCCCAGCCAGTCGCAGTTCCAGCCGATGAGCCACATCGGGTACGTCCCGGTGGACTCGGCGGCAAGATAGTCGGGGCGCCAGGGCGCGGTCTTCGGGTTCGGCTTGAAGCCGACGGCCTCCAGGTCGCGCAGGATCGCCTCGAACTCGCCCTTCGGGTCGGGCATGTAGGCACGGCTGACGTCGGACGGATACCAGATGTCGAAGGACAGGTCGGTCACGCCGGAGTCGGCGATCAGGGCCTTGGCCGCTTCCGGGTCGTAGGCCGGCAGCGTGAGCTCCTTCGCGAACAGCGTGCCGGGCGGCGCCCAGTTGGTGGGCACGACGCCGGCGCCGTTCGGGAAGAACGCGTCCACGATGGCCTGACGGTTGACGGCCGCCGCGACGGCCTGCCGGATCTTGACGTTGTCAAACGGCGCGTGGGTCTGGTTCATGGCCAGGATGCCCACGTTGCAGGAGCTGCCGCGGTCGATCGACGCGAGGTTCGGGTCGCTCGCCGCCGTCGCGACATCGTTGGGCGCGATGGCCTGGGCGATGTCGACGTCACCGGCCTGGAGCGCGTTGAGCGTCGCAGTGGTGTCGGTGATCGGCTTGAACGTGATCTGGTCGAGGTACGGGCCACCGGCGGCCGCGTTCCAGTAGTCCGGGTTCTTGGTCAGGATGACCTGCTGGCCCGGGGTCCACTCCTTGAACACGAAGGGGCCCGTGCCGACCATCGCGGGCGGCCCACCGGTCGCGTACGTGTTGTTCGCGAAGTCGGGGGCGCTCGCGTTGCCGGCCTCGAGGGCCGCGGGGCTCGCGATACCGAACGGCGTCAGCGTCATCTGGATGAGGAACGCCGAGTTCGGGTTGTTGAGAGTCACCACAACCGTCGACGCATCGGGTGCCTCGACCGACTTGATCGCCGGCGTGATGACGGTGTCGATGTAGTAGGTGTAGCCCAGGTCCACGTAGGACTGCGGGATGTTGATCCAGCGGTCGAAGTTGAACTTGACGGCGGCCGCATCGAGGGCGGTGCCGTCGTGGAACTTCACGCCGTCGCGGATCGTGAAGGTGTACTGCAGGCCGTCGTCGCTGACGCTCCACTCGGTGGCCAGCGCGGGGATGATCTCGTCGCCGGTGCCGGGGGCAAGCGTGACGAGCGTCTCCATGACCTGCTGGCCGACGTACGACGAGTTGGCGTCGTCGATCAGGGCCGTGTCGGTGCGGTTGATGTCACCCGGGATGGCGACGACGAGGGTGCCGCCCTCCTTGGCGCCGCCGGCGGGCGGTGCCTCGGTCGCGGGTGCTGTGGTGGCGCCTGGCTCGACGCTCGCCGGGGCCTCGGTGGCGGGCGCGGTGGTCGCGGTGGACCCTCCGCAGGCGGCGAACGCGATCGCCGCAACAGCGAACAGCGCCCCGAATCGAATACGGGACATAGATGCTCCTCCTCCAGCCGGGTCAGACGAACCGATCGTCAGGCGGGCGGCCCGGCGCCGCTTGTCCACCGTTTGCCGCTGCATGATACCCACCCTACGTCCGCGTGCCAGCCGAGGTTCGCCGGGTGCCTGGACCCCGCGCGCTTCCCGGGCTCCGACGGCGGCTCCCGGGGGAGGCGGTGTAGGCTTCGAGCGCCGCGACCGCCCCGCCATCGGCCGCCGGGAGCGGGCACCCGCCACGTCACCCATCCCGCGATCCGGAGCCGCCATCTCGATGCCCCCGAACCGCCGCATGCCGTCGGCCCTTGCCCTCGCGGTGTTCGTCGCGGCGTTCGTCGCGGCAGCATGCGGTGGCGAGCCCGCCCCGACACCCGTCCCGTCGGTCGATCCAGCCGCCTCCGGCGCGACGGCGATCCCCACCGGTTCGGAGCGCCCGTTCACCGAGGGGGCCTGGCCGGCCGCCGGCAGCGCATGCGATGTCCCGGGCTATGGCGGCCGGCTGGGTCGGATCGAGACTGTCAGCGCACGGACGATCCGCTTCACGCTGTGCGCGCCCGACGGGGCTTTCCCCGCCCGCCTTGCCCACCCGGCGCTGGGCGTGATCGATTCGACCGCCGTGGACATCGTGACAGCCGACCCGCTCGCCGCGAGGCTGGTCCCGGGATCGGGCACGTTCCTCGTCGAGGCGTGGGCCGCCGGCGAGAACGCACGGCTGGGCCGGGTCATGAACGGTTCGGCGCCATTGGCGACTGCGGCAGTCGCATCGCCCTCGCCAACGGGCTCCCCCGGGCCCGGGACGCCACCCCCGACCATCATCCTGCGCTGGGCGGGATCCTCGGCGGACCGGACCGCAGCCATCCGCGAGGCGGAGGTCGACGGCATCGACGCGCCGAACGCGGCGGATCTCGAGGCCATGAGCACGGTGCCGGAGCTCGTCGTCATACCCCGGCCCGGACTCGAGACGGCCTATCTCGGCTTCGGCACCGGCCATGGCTTCGGCCAGCTCGCCGTCAGGCGGGCCTTCGCGCAGGGCCTCGATCAGGCTGCGCTGGCCGGGGCTGCGTTCCCGGCCGGCTCCACGCCGGCGACACACGTGGCGCCGTGCGACGTCGCGGGCGGTTGCGCCGGCATGGACTGGTACGAGTTCAACGGGCCGGGCGGGGCGGCCGCCCTCGACCTTGCGGGGTACGACCGCCGCCAGCCGATCCCGCTCCAGTTCCCGGACGCGCCAGTGCCCGGCCTGCCCGATCCTGCCGCGGTCGCGGCCGCGGTCGCGAACCAGCTCCGGGACAGCCTGGGGGTCAAGGTGGAGGTCGTGGCCACGCCCGCCCGCGAGCTCGAGGCCGCCATCGCCGCCGAAGACGTGGACGGGCTCTACCTGGGTGGAGTCGCCTCTCAGCTTGCGGACGCATCCGGGTTCCTCGAGCCCCTGTTCGGTACCGGGTCGACCGGCACGGCAGCCGCGCGGGCCCGGGGCGTCCGGCGCGCCCTCGGCGAGGCCGCGTCGATCACGGAGGCCGGCGCGCGGCTCGAGGCCTTCCAGGCGATCAACGACCGGGTCCGGTCCACCGCGCCGCTGATCCCGCTGGTGCACCCGGGGTCCATGGCGGCCTACCGGGCCGACGTGACCGGCGTGGCGATCTCCCCGCTTGGCGTGGACCCGTTGGGCGCTTTCGTCCCGGGCGACCGCGGCCAGCTGGTCGTGATGGATGCAGTCGAGCCGGCCGGCGCCTGGTGCGGCGTTGCCGGCACCGGCGACGCGTTGCGCCTGTGTGGCCTCGTGACGCCCGGCCTGCTCGCCTTTGCCGGCGCATCGCTCGACCCGGCGCCTTCGCTGGCATCACGCTGCGATCCCTCCGAGGGCGCGACGGTCTGGACGTGCCGCCTGCGCAGCGGGCTCGAGTTCACGGACGGCAAGCGCGTGGACACTGGGGACGTGCTGGCCTCGCTACGAGCCCAGGGTGACGCCGGGAGTGCGCTGCGTGCGAAGCTGCTCCCGGATGCCTTCCGCGCATGGGACGACCTGTTCGGCGGTCCGGTCCCGGAGGTCACGGCGCCCTGACGGCGCCGCGACGGCGCCGCGACGATCCCGTCTACTTGGTCAGCAGCCGCTGCATCAGGATCGCCCGGTCCACCAGCGGGCCGATGAGGCGCCTTGCCTCCTCGTACTGCTGCAGCCCGGCCGCCAGCTGGCGGCTGCCCTCGGTGATGCCCGTCGCGTCGCCGGCGGTGATGGCATCGCGCAGGGCGGTCGCTCCGGCCAGCATCCCGGGGAACGCCGCAGCATAGGCACTCGCCGCCGCCGCGGTCTCGGGATACTCGGCAATGCGCGGGACCTGACGCTGGAGCCGCTCGATCAGGGTGGCCAGGCCGTCGGCAGCGCCGCGCATGGCATCAAGATCCTCGTAGGCCGCCGCCGCCCCAAGGTCGGCGCCGGCCGCCTTGATCTCGGCGTCGGCCTTGCCCAGGATCACCACGGCCTCGACCACGCCACCCGGCCATGGCGTGGCCGACGGGGCAGGACCGCCGTCATCCACCGATGGGGACGGCACCGCCTGCGGGCTCTCCGGCGCAGTCGTGCTCCCGGCAGGGGATCCGCAAGCACCCACGATCAGCGCGATGAGAAGCACCAGGGGCAGTAGCGCAATCCCGGCCGGCCTGACGCGGAACGGTCCCGCCGGCCGTCGGCCCTCCGTCACGCCCCTTCGATGCCCGACGTGACGATCGTCGGCGTCTCGGCCTCGGCCTCCGCGATCGCGGTCTGGCTGATGTCCTCGGCGAAGTGGCAGGCCACCCGGTGACCGGCCTCGGCGAACGTCCTTAGCTCGGGCACCTCGGTGGTGCACCGCTCCGGGTTGCCGAGCCGCTCGCGCAGCCAGCACCGGGTGTGGAAGCGGCAGCCCGCGGGCGGTGCGGCCGGTGACGGGACGTCGCCGCGCAGGACGAGGCGCTTCTTGCGGCGCCGCGGATCCGCCTCGGGGATGGCCGACAGCAGGGCCACCGTGTAGGGGTGGCGGGGGTCGGCGTACAGCTGCTCCACGGTGCCGACCTCGACCAGCTTGCCCAGGTACATCACCCCGACCCGGTCCGAGAAGTACTGGACGACGGACAGGTTGTGGCTGATGAACAGGTACGTGAGCTTGAGGTCCCGCTTGAGATCCAGCAGCAGGTTGAGCACCTGGCTCTGGATCGACACGTCGAGGGCCGAGACCGGCTCGTCCGCGACGATGAAATCGGGGCCCAGCGCGAGCGCCCGGGCCACGCCGATCCGCTGCCGCTGGCCGCCAGAGAACTCGTGGGGGTAGCGGCGGGTGTACTCGCGACGCAGGCCGACGAGCTCGAGGGCGTCCTGGACGCGCTTGTCGCGCGCCGCCCTGTCCGTGAGGCCCTGCGACAGCAGGCCCTCGCCGATGATGTCACTGATCGGCATCCGCGGGTTGAGCGACCCGAACGGATCCTGGAAGATGATCTGCATCCTGCGGCGAAGCGGGCGCATGTCCTCGGGATCCACGTCCGCCAGCTCGTAGCCGTCGAAGACCACCCGCCCGTCCGTGGACGGGGTCAGCTGGATCAGCGTGCGGCCCAGCGTCGTCTTGCCGCAGCCCGACTCGCCGACGAGGGCGAACGTCTCGCCGGGCATGATCTCGAAGTCCACGCCGTCCACGGCATAGACCGTGCCGATCTGCCGCCGGAGCACGCCGCCATAGATCGGGAAGTGCTTCTTGAGGCCCTGGACCACCACCATGGGCTCGATCGCGGGCACGGAGGCGGTGGCGGCCGCCGGCGCCTCGACCGCCTCGATCACGACCGGCGTCGCGGTCGCCTGGGGCATCCCGGCGACGACGGTCTCGGGCACGAAGGTCAGCGGGGCGTCGATCGGCCGTGCCCCGGCCTCCTCCGGCTTCAGGCGGCGCTCGCGGGTACCGTCGAACCAGCTCGCAGCACGCGTGAAGTTCCAGCCCGAGACCGCCGCGAGCACGAACGGCGTGAGCAGGCCCAGCTGGGCGAAGAACACAGAGTTGGGATCGGTGATCCGGTCGCCCATGGTCACCATCAGGTAGCCCAGGGTCAGGGCCAGGACCGCATCGACGGCCAGGACCAGCAGCAGGGCCCAGCGCTGGCGCGTCGCGGTCGCCTTCACGACGGCGACGATCACCACGGCCAGCGGGATCACGATCAGCGCCGACAGCGGCAGGACGTCCAGCACGCCCTTGACGCCGATGATGATCCCCAGCACGAGGAGCACGAGGAGCACGATGCCGTAGGCAGCGATGCCCAGCAGCAGGGCCCGGCCGTTGCGGATGCCGATCGGTGGCCGGCGCCGGAGGCGACGGCGGACCTGGGGTTCGGCGAAGGTGGCCGTCGCGGCCGACGTTGTCATGCGTCTCCGATCCTGTCGGGTGCGCCGGTCAGCCGGCGGCCCAACCGCATGTTCTGCTCATGCCGGGCGACGGCCCGGTCCAGGCGCCCCGACGCTTCTGCCAGGTGCAGGTGACACCGCGCCTGCCGACCCGAGGCGCCCGCCTGGTACAGCTCGGGCGGCACCTCCTTGCAGGTCTCCCAGCGATAGGGGCATCGTGGTTCGAACCTGCAGTTCGGCGGCAGATGGAAGGGTGATGGCACCACGCCGGCGATGGCCGACAGGCGCCCCCCCCGCTTCTCAACGGTGGGGATCGACTCGATCAGGCCCATCGTGTAGGGCATCAGTGGGTCGATCAGGACCTCCTCGACGGTCCCCTGCTCCACGACCTGGCCCCCGTACATGACGATCACGTGATCGACCATCTCGGCGACCACGCCCAGGTCATGGGTGATGAGCATCAGCGCGGCGCCGGTCCGCTGCTGGATGACCTTGAGCAGCTCCAGGATCTGTGCCTGGATCGTCACGTCGAGCGCCGTCGACGGCTCGTCGGCGATCAGGAGCTTGGGCTCGCAGGAGAGCGCCATCGCGATCATCACGCGCTGCCGCATCCCGCCCGAGAGCTCGTGCGGGTACTGCTTGGCGCGTCGCTCGGGACTGGGAATGCCGACCAGGCGCAGCATCTCCACCGCCCGGTCGCGCGCTTCCTTGGCCGTGACGTCGAGGTGCAGCTGCACCTGCTCGGCGATCTGGTCGCCCACCGAGAACACCGGGTTCAGGGCGGTGAGCGGCTCCTGGAAGATCATCGCCATGTCGTTGCCGCGGATCTTGCGCATCTCGTTCTCGGGGAGCGAGAGCATCTCGCGGCCGTCGAACCAGATCTCGCTGCCCTCGCCGATCTCGGCCGGCGGGATGTCGAGCAGGCGCATCACCGTGAGCGCGGTCACGCTCTTGCCGGACCCGGACTCGCCCACGATGCCCAGGGTCTGACCCTTGTCGAGCGAGAAGTTCACGCCGTCCACGGCCGGGACGGTGCCGTCCATCACCTTGAAGTAGGTCCGCAGGTTGCGGACGTCGAGCAGGGTGTGCTCCGGGGGCGGCGCCCCGAGCCCGGGGCGCACCGACGAGGTCTCGGTCATACCTTCGACCTCGGGTCGAACGCATCACGCAACCCGTCGCCAACGAAGTTGACGGCAAGCACGGTGATGATGATCGCGAGGCCCGGGAACATCGGCCACCACCAGTTGCCAAGGCCGATGAACTGCAGCCCACCCGACAGGATGTTGCCCCACGTGGGCGAGGTTGGGTCCACCCCGAACCCGAGGTAGCTCACGAACGCCTCCGCGATGATGTTGGCGGCGATGATCAGCGACGCCGCCACCACGATGGGGCTGAAGGCGTTGGGCAGGATGTGCCTGAAGATGATCCTGCGATCTCTCACGCCGGCGGCCGTGGCGGCCTCGACGAACTCGCGTTCGCGGATCGAGAGGAACAGGCTCCGTGTCAGGCGGCTGACGCCCATCCACGACAGCAGGCCGAAGATGATGATGATCATCGAGACCGTCCCGCGGCCGAGGAAGTTGGCGGCGACGAGGATGACGAACAGGGTCGGCAGGCTGAGCATGACGTCGACCAGCCGCATCAGGGCGTTGTCAACGACGCCGCCCGCGAAGCCGGCGACCGAGCCCACGATCGTGCCGATGAAGACGCCGATCGCCATGCTCGAGAAGCCGATCAACAGCGAAGTCCGGGCACCGTTGACCACCAGGGTCAGGACGTCACGCTGGAGGCCGCCGGTCTCACCCATCGGATGCTGGAGCGAGGGTGGCCGGCCCGCCTGGACGAACTCGTCAGGCTGGGGGATCTCGGTGAAGCTGAAGGGCATCAGCATCGGTCCCACGACGGCGGTCAGGATCAGCGCGATGATGATGCCCAGCCCCACCAGGGCGAGCTTGTGGCGGCGGAACTTGCGCCACGCCAGCTGCCACTGGTTGAGGGACTGCAGCCCAACCTCGTAGTCCTCGGCGGCGGTCGGGTCGGGTTCGATGATCTCCGGCTCGTTGAGGAGGCTCGAGGGGTGCTGGACGTTCTCAGTCATCCGTCGCCTCAGTACTTGATGCGGGGATCGATGACCCCGTACATGATGTCGGCCAGGAGGTTGGCCATCACCACCATGATCGCCGTCACCAGCAGGACTCCCATCAGGATCGGGTAGTCGAACCCCCGGGTGGCATCGATCGTCAGCTTGCCCACGCCGGGCCACGAGAAGATCGTCTCGGTCACGATCGCCCCGGTGAACAGGAACGGGATCTCGAGGCCGATGTTGGTGATGACCGGCAGCAGCGCGTTGCGCAGCGCGTGCTTGAAGTTGACGGCCCGCTCGTGGAGGCCCTTGGCCTTGGCCGTGCGGACGTAGTCCTGGCCCAGCGACTCCAGCATGCTCGCCCGCACGAACCGGCTGTCACCGGCGATGTTGACGACCACCAGCGTGATCACCGGCAGGATCAGGTGCTTGCCGATGTCCATGATCGCCGGGACCGGGTTGTTGGCGAAGTAGGTCCAGTAGGCATCGCTCCCGAAGGCCGGCGAGATGCGGGTCTCGGTCATCCCGCTGGCCGGGAGGATGTTCAAACCGGGTCCGCTGAAGATGAAGATCAGCATCATGCCCAGCCAGAACGTGGGCATGGCGAAGCCGACGTAGGCGAACACCGTCGACACGTTGTCGAACAGGGAATAGCGGTGGATGGCAGCGTAGACGCCGATGAGGATGGCGAAGGTGAGCCACAGCACCAGGGCCACGCCGGCCAGGATGATCGTGGGCACGGCGGCGCGCGCGATGCGGTCGGCGACGGCCTCGCCGGAGTTGATGGAATAGCCGAGGTCGCCGTGGAGGACCCCGTTGGAGGCGCCGCTCAGGAAGGTGGGCAGGGCGTTCGGCAGGCCGGTGGGGCCGATGAACGCGGCCGGGACCGGCAGCGAGCCGAGCCAGACGCCCTCGGTATCGGGATTGCAGAAGCCCATCCACCGGCAGTACTGGATCGGGATCGGCTGGTCCAGCCCCCATGCCTTGACGAACGCATCCTTCTGGGTCTGCGTCATCCTCGGATTGTTGGCGAACTTCGCCTGGGGCCCGCCGGGCGCGGCCAGCAGGATCCCGTACACGACCACCGTGATCCCGAAGAGCACGGGGATCGCCTGGATCAAGCGTCGGATCACGAATTTGGTCATCGGCGTCTGGCCTCAACCCCGGTTATGGCTTGATGGGTCGAAGGACGGGCGACAGGGACGCGCCCGCGGGCTGCGCGGAAGGTACACCCGCTGGGGCATACGCTGCCGGGCAGAAGAACGGGGCGCCCGGCGTGCGGGCGCCCCGTGTCAGAAGCGCGACTGAGCGGAGCTCAGTTGCTGGCGTACCAGTCCTCGCCGTTCCAGGTCGAGCCGACCTGGGTGCCGTTGGCAAAGAAGTTGCCAACGCTCGGCGCGGCGAGCTCCACGTTCTTGCGGTAGTAGAGCGGGATCTCGACGGTCTGGTTGACGTAGACCTCCTGGAAGGTCGCCATCGCGTCCTTGATGATGCTGAAGTCCACGTTGTTCTTCACATCATCGAGGGCCTTGTCGAGGTCCGAGTTCGCGACCTGGGCGTCGTTGGCGCCTTCCGGCCGGTTCTGGCTGCTGTGGTAGCTGAAGTAGTTGCCCAGCGGGTCGATCGACGAGCTGAAGGCGTGCTCGGCAAGGTCGAAGTTGCTGCGGGCCAGGATGCAGGGGGTGTCGACGGTGCCCTCGTTGTAGTCGGCGAAGATCGCCGACGGATCAACGGGGTTGATCACGGACTTGATGCCCACGGCCTCCAGCCAGGAGCTGACGAGGGCCAGGGTGTCCTGCCGGACCTGGCGGGTGGTGGTGCACAGCTCGATCTTGGCAACGACGCCGTCCTTCTCGACGATGCCATCGCCATCGGTGTCGGCCCAACCGCCGTCGGCCAGGATCTGCTTGGCCTTCTCGGGATCGTAGGTGGCCGGGGTCTGGTCCGCATAGAACCAGGCGGCGGGGCTGATGTTGGTGTTCGCGACCTGGGCGTTTCCGCCGAGGAGACGCGTGTTGATCTCGTCCTTGTTGATCGCGTAGGCGACGGCCTCGCGCATCGCCGGGTCGGCCATCGGGCAGCCCGCGCCACGGTCGGTCACGGCCGGGTTCTTGGAGCAGCCGCCTGTGCCCTTCGTGGCGTCGACCGCCGAGAGGGGCGACCAGTTCGGGCGCAGGAACTCGTACAGGAGGGCCGGAATGGCGCTGACCTGCTCGCCGAGGTCCTGGACCTTCGGGATGTCCGAATCCTGGAGGTCGAAGGCCACGTCGATCTCACCGCCGCGGAAGCCCGCGATCATGGCGTCGGGATCGCCGTACCACTTGAAGATGATGCCGTCGAGGTTGGCGGTCTTGCCGGTGCGGGGGTTCGCGTAGTTGTCGTTGCGGGCGAGCCTGAGCTCTGCCTGCGGCGTGACCGACTCGTACTTGAACGGCCCCGGGACGGGCATCTTGGCGATCTCGTCGGGCCGGAAGCCCGCGCCGTTGACCTGGTCGGCGACCGGGATCGCCTCGAGGTAGTGGCGCGGCAGCGGCGCGATCATGAGGGTCAGGTAGCCCTCATAGACCTTGTCGAAGTGCCAGATCATGTCGGTGTCGGACGCGCACTCGAGGCTGGTCATGTCTTCCCAGCCGGCGAGGATCACGCCGACGTTGTCCGGGTTGGTGACCCACTCGTAGGCGTACAGGAAGTCGTCGCAGGTGAGCGGCTCACCGTCGGACCACTTGAGGCCGTCGCGGATCTTCCAGGTCACGGTCATCGCGTCGCCGCCCTGGCCCACCGTCACGCCACCGTTGTCGGTGGTCGGGATCGGCTCGGCCGCGAGCTGCGGGATGTACTTGAAGTCGTGGCTGATGGACAGCAGGGTGTGCCACACGAGCGAGGCGACGTTGGCCTCGGTGACCTGACCCAGGTAGTACGGGTTGAACTGGGTGGCTTCCTGCCAGTCCCCGATGATCGTGGTGCCACCCGCGGTGACGTCGGTGTTCGGGTTGTACACGGTCCCGAACAGGTCAACCGTCTCGGCAGGGGCCTCGGTGGCCGGTGCTTCGGTGGCCGGTGCTTCGGTGGCCGGTGCTTCGGTGGCCGGTGCCGTCGTGGGCGCCGGGGTGGTGCTGGTGCCGCCACAGGCTGCGACCAAGATGGCCGCACCCGCGATCAGGCCCACCAGTTTCCGCATCAAGGCTCCTCCAAGCTGCGTAGGGGTCTTCCTGGACTGTTGCTCCCTGGCAGGGTTCGATGGCCGACGCACACGCGCACGCTACGACGGCCACCGGGCTGCGCTCGGGCAAAGATCGCCTACCGCGATACGAGTGTCAAATCCACGACCGGATGCCGGGCCATTGGGAGGTCCCGGACGTCCTACCGGGGTTCGCGCTCGCGGGGGCTGGCGTCGGGCTCGGGCACCTCCTTCCATGGCCGTGTCAGGCCCTCTGGGTAGCGGGGTGGAACGGACACGGGTGCGGCCGCGCGGGCCGCCTCGGTCCGGAAGGCGAGTCGGTGCTCGGCGCCCAGCCATGCCCCGGCCGCCGGCGGGTGCGAAGGCATGCCGGCATCGGAGCGTGCCGGCTCATGGAGCGGGCCGGCATGGGGAGCGACCAGCATCACGGCGAGGCCGGCGCTCGTCGCCAGGCTGGCAAGCTGCAGGCGCCAGGCCCAGGGATTGCGACGCCCCGTCCGGACGGCAGGGACGAGCGGTGCCGACGCCGGGACCGGAAGCGCCCGATATGCCACTCCAGCCCGCCGCAGGGCGGCAACGGTGAGGGCGAGCTCGGTCAGCTCGCGCTCGCAGGGCGGGCAACCGGCGAGGTGGTCGAGCGCGGCCACCGTGGCCGGGCCCCGCTCCGCGCGGTCCACGAGGTCAACGAGCACCGGGCGGTACCGGCGGCAAGGGGAGGCCGGCAGGATCACGGATCCACCGCCTCTGCCGCGTCCGGCGACGCCTGGGGATCGGCGCAGGTATCGCTCCACGCGCCACCGAAGCGGCGGTCCTCGCGCAGCCGGCCCCGAAGGTCACGCAGGGCGTGATGGACGCGGCTCTTCACGGTGCCAAGCGGGAGACCGAGCACATCGGCGGTCTCCTGGAGCGACCGGCCCTCGAGGTAGTAGAGGACGACCACGGCCCGGTGTTTGGGGGACAGGGCGGCGATGCCCTCGCGGACGATCCCGCGCAGCTCCGCCCACTCGGCATTGACCGCGGGCCCGGCCGCATGATCCTCGAGCCGCTCCGCGACGAGGTCCGTGACCGGCTGGCTCGGGAGGCGTCGGCGGCCCAGGCGCGAGTAGCAGAGGTTGAGCGCGACCTTGTGCAGCCACGGCAGCGGGGACATGTCGGTGCGCAGGCGCCGCCGGTGGAGGTAGGCGCGGCCGAACGTGTCCATCACGACCTCCTCGGAGGCCCCCGGGTCACCGGTGAGCGAGAGGGCAACCCGGTACACGGAGACGCGGTGCCGCTCGAACAGCGCGGCGAAGGCGTCGACGTCGTCGTCTGCCATCCGACGGAGGAGCTCGGCGTCGACCGCGGGCACGCGGGGCGCGGTGCTGGTCTCGATTCTGATCGTGGACACTCCGTGCGCATCGGGGTAACCCGTTGACCACGATACCGCCGCAGGCGGCATCGGGTTCACCGGCAACGGCCGGTCAGTCGGGGCAGGGTGCCTGGCTGCCGGTCATCCCGCGCCAGCGCAGGTTCGGCTGGCGGGCCGCGGTGGCCTCGTCAAGGCGACGGGTGGGCGCCACGTGTGGAGCCGACGTGACGAGCTCCGGGTCCACCTCGGCCTCCCGCGCGATCTCGATCAGGGCGTCGGCGAATGCGTCCAGCGTCTCGAGTGATTCCGTCTCGGTCGGCTCGATCAGCATCGCCTCTTCCACCGTGAGCGGGAAGTAGATCGTGGGCGGGTGGTAGCCCTTGTCGATCAGCCGCTTGGCGATGTCGAGCGTGCGCACGCCGGTCCGGCGCTTGATGTCGGCGGCCGAGGCCACGAACTCGTGCTTGCAGGCCCGGTCGAACGGCACCAGGTAGGTATCCCGCAAGCGGGCCCGGAGGTAGTTCGCCGCCAGGACCGCATCGTCGCTGACCTCGCACAGGCCCGACGCGCCATGGGCGCGCAGGTAGGCATACGCCCGCACGAGGACTCCGGTGCTGCCCACGAACGAGCGCATCCGCCCGATGGAGGTCGCCCGCTCCCCCACCCGCTCGAGACGGTAGGAGCCATCGGGGTCCCGGAGGACGCGGGGGGCCGGCAGGAAGGGCTCGAGGACCTTGCGCACGCCGACCGGGCCGGCGCCCGGGCCACCGCCTCCGTGTGGCGTGCTGAACGTCTTGTGGACGTTGAAGTGCATCACGTCGAACCCGGCCTCGCCGGGCCGGAAGCGGCCGAGGATGGCGTTGAGGTTCGCCCCGTCCATGTAGGCCAGGGCGCCCGCGGCGTGGGTCGCCTCGAGCAGCTCCCCGATCCGGTGCTCGAACAGCCCGAGCGTGGACGGGTTGGTGATCATGATCGCGGCGGTCCTTGGGCCGAGAGCGGCCCGGAACGCCTCGAGGTCGACGCCGCCGTCGGGCGCCGAGGGGATCGTGATCGTGCGGAAGCCGGCCATGGTCGCCGTCGCCGGATTGGTGCCGTGGCTGGAGTCCGGGACCAGCACCTCGTCGCGGGCCAGGTCACCGCGCGAGCGGTGGTAGGCACGGATCATCAGGATGCCTGTCAGCTCGCCGTGGGCGCCCGCGGCCGGCTGCAGCGTGACGGCGTCCATGCCGCTGACCTCTGCGAGCATCCCCTCGAGCTCGTGGAGGAGCTGGAGGGTGCCCTGCGCGATGGCATCGGGCGCCATCGGGTGGAGGTTGGCGAAGCCGGGCAGGCGGGCCGCCCACTCGTTGAGCTTGGGGTTGTACTTCATCGTGCACGAGCCCAGGGGATAGAAGCCCGTGTCCACCGAGTAGTTGAGCTGGCTGAGGTTGACGTAGTGGCGGACCACCTCGGGCTCGGCGAGCTCGGGCAGCGCCGGGGGCGTGACGCGCAGAGCGACCGCCGGCAGGCGGTCCAGCGCATCCGCGGGAGGATGCGGGATCTTGCCGCCGCCCCGGCCGGGACGGCTGCGCTCGAAGATGGTCGGCTGGAGCCGCTCGCCGACAACGCTCATCGGGCACCTCCGGCCACCGGGTCCGCCGGGTGGGCCGCCAGCTCGGCCGCGAGCTCCGCGGCGAGGCGCGCAATCTCTTCGGCCGTCGTCACCTCGGTCGCGCAGACCAGGAGGCCCTCCGCGAGGGACGGCTCATCGGGCAAGAGGTCGGCTGTCGGGATCCCCGCCAGGATGTCCCGCGCCAGGAGCCGGGCGTGGACGGCCCGCGCGTCGGGGACCCGGACCACCAGCTCGTTGAGGTATGGGCCCGCATGCAGTCGCGGCGCACCGGCCGCTGCAAGCGCCGCCTCGAGCTCCGCCGCCCGGGCCGCGCCCGTCGCCGCCACGTCGCGCAGCCCGTGGGGCCCGATCGCGGCGAGGTAGATGGACGCCGCCAGCGCGAGCAGGGCCTGGTTGGTGCAGATGTTGCTGGCGGCCTTCTCGCGCCGGATGTCCTGCTCGCGGGCGCGCATCGTCATGACGAAGGCCCGCCGTCCGTCGAGGTCCTGCGTCATGCCCACGAGGCGGCCCGGGATCTGGCGGACCAGGGCGTCGGTGCAGGCCACGATGCCCAGGTACGGACCCCCGTACTGGAGCGGGATCCCCAGCGGCTGGCCCTCGCCTGCGGCGATGTCCGCGCCGTACTCACCGGGCGGCGCCAGCACGGCCAGCGACACGGGCTCGATCACGCTCACGAACAGCGCACCGGCCGCGTGGGCAAGGTCGCCGATCTTGGGCATCGCCTCCAGCAGGCCCAGCACGTTGGGCTGGGCCGCCACGACGCCCGCGACGGGCCGGTCGGTCTCGGCCAGCAGGCGCCCGAGCGCGTCGAGGTCCGTGGTCCCGGCCAGCGGGCCGTGGGCGACCAGCGGCACCTCGTCAACGGTGAGGCCCGCCCCCTCCGCGTAGGTCTCGAGCGTCTGGCGATAGTGCGGGTGGACGGCGCGCGACACGAGGATCCGCTCCCGTTTCGTCGCCCGGCATGTCATCAGGGCGGCCTCGGCGGTGGCGGCGCCACCGTCGTAGTGCGAGGCGGAGACCACGTCCAGCCCGGTCAGTGCCGCGAGCAGGCTCTGGTACTCGTAGATGCTCTGCAGCGTGCCCTGGCTCACCTCTGGCTGGTAGGGCGTGTAGGCCGTGTACCACTCGCCGCGGAGGAGCATCTGGTCCACCACCGCGGGCGTCCAGTGGCGGTAGGCACCGGCACCGAGGAAGGACGTGAGGTCCACCCGGTTGCGGCCGGCCAGGGCCTGCAGGCGGGATGTCAGCGGCAGCTCCGGCTCCGGCTCGTCGAGTGCCAGCGGGCCGGCCCGCAGCGCCTTCGGGATGTCATCGAACAGCTCGTCGATCGTCTCGATCCCGATCGCGGCGAGCATCCGGGCTCGATCGTCGGCCGCGTGCGGGCCGTACGGCATCGCTCAGCCCTCGGAGACGAGCTGCTCGTAGGCCCCGGCGTCGAGGAGGCCGTCCATCTCGGATGCGTCGGTCGCCCGGAGCCGCAGCATCCAGCCCTCGCCGTAGGGATCGCTGTTGACGAGCTCGGGCCGGTCCGCGAGGGCCTCGTTGATGCCCGTGACCTCACCCGCGAGCGGGGCGAACAGGTCGCTCACCGCCTTGACCGACTCGACCACGCCAAAGGTCGCCTGTCGATCGAGGGAGCGGCCGACGGCGGGCAGCTCGACGAACACGATGTCGCCCAGCTGGTCGGCAGCAAACTGCGTGATGCCGACGACGGCCTCGTCGCCATCGATCCGGACCCACTCGTGATCCTTGCTGTAGCGCAGGTCGCCGGGGACCATCGGACGGTACCTCCGTGTGAGCACCGGCCCGGCGGGCGCGATGCGTTGACCGTTTCTGGCGCGCGAGGCGCCGGGCGTCAGGCGGGCCGCTTGTAGAACGGGAGCGGCACGACCTCGGCGGCGACCCGCGCACCGCGGATCTCGACGTCCAGCATCGTACCCGGTTCGCTGTTGCCAGTTGCGACGTAGGCCATCGCGATGGCCTCGCCCAGGGTCGGCGACATCGTCCCCGACGTCACAACGCCCGTGGGCCCATCGGCATCGAGCACCGGATAGCCGTGGCGGGCGATCCCCCGCCCCCGCAGGACCAGGCCCACCAGCCTCCGGCCGGCGCCGTCGCGGGCCACCTTCTCGAGGGCCGCGCGGCCGGTGAACTGTCCGGGCTTGGCGAGCTTGACCACGCGGGCCAGTCCAGCCTCGTAGGGGTTGGTGGTCCGGTCGAGCTCGTTGCCGTAGAGCGGCATCCCCGCCTCCAGTCGCAGGGTGTCGCGAGCGCCGAGGCCCACGGGGACGAGGCCGTGCCCGCTCCCCGCCTGGTACACCGCGTCCCACGTCTCCGCGGCCCGATCAGTGTCCACGAACAGCTCGAACCCGTCCTCCCCGGTGTACCCGGTGCGGGCGACCTGCGCGGCGATTCCCGCGACCTCGCCCTCGGCAATCCCGTAGTACCGGATCGCCGCAAGGTCCAGCCCGGTGAGTGGCTGCAGGATGTCGATGGAGCGGGGGCCCTGGATGGCCACGAGCCCCGTGGCCAGGCTGCGATCGTCCACCACCGCTCCGAACCCCTCGAGCCGCTCCACGAGGGCATCCGAGACGGCCCGGGCGTTGGAGGCGTTGGCGACGACCATGAACCGGTCCTCGTCCAGCCGGTAGACGATCAGATCGTCGAGGATCCCCCCGTCGGCGGCGCAGATCATGGAGTACTGCGCGCGACCCACCGCCAGGGACGGAGGATCGGTGACCAGCGCGGCGGCCAGGGCCTTGCCGGCATCCGGCCCCTCCACCTCGAGCTCGCCCATGTGCGACAGGTCGAACAGGCCGGCCGCGGTCCGGACTGCGCGATGCTCCTCCAGGATCCCGGCATAGGAGATGGGCATCAGCCAGCCCGCAAACTCGACGATCTTCGCGCCGAGGGCCTGGTGTCGGTCCAGCAGCGGCGTCGGGATGGGCGCAGAGGCATCGTTACCTGTCATCGTGTCGACTCCTCGCGCTCCGGGGCACCCGGGAACGACCCGTCCGTGGTGGCGCCGGCGGCCCGGGCCACCAGCGCGCGCTCTGTCTCGAACGTGAGCTGGGTCTCCGCCTCGTCGAACCCGATCCAGCGGACCTCGTCGAACTCGTGATCGTGACGCTCCAGGTCGCCGCCGGTCGGGATCATCAGGAAGTAGTGCACCGTCTTGTGGATCCGCGTGCGGCCCTGGACGAAGCTGTACTCGATCCCGTCGAAGGGACGGATGATGCGCACCTCGAGACCGGTCTCCTCGCATACCTCGCGGACTGCGGTCTCCTCCCGCGTCTCCCCGCGGTTGGGCGTGCCCTTGGGCAGGGTCCACGTCGCGCTGTCGCGCTCACGCAGCCGCTTGCCGACGACCAGCTGGGGGGCGCCCGCCACGAACCGGACGACGATGCCTCCCGCGGAGGTGGCGACAGCCTGCTTCAGGCGCGCCACGCCGGCGCCAGGGAGGGCCGGCGCGGTCCTCCGCCACGGTCCGAACTCGTCCAGGACATCCCGGTGGCCGGCCTGGGGCGTCCGCTGCGGACTGGACGTGGCGGCGCGACAACCAGCCCGCGCCATTGCGTGCGGAGCGCCGTCATGGGACCGGCGTCGGGGCGCAGCAGCACCGTGCGATAGCTCGGGGCTGCCGTGAACGCGGGGCCGGCGTGCAGCCCGAGCCGCCGCTCGCGGGCCCGGGTACCGGGGTGGACGTACCGCGCAGGCCATGCCGCGTGGCGGGCGACGCTGCTGTGCTGCATGCCCGCATCGTACCGCGTCACGGGTCGCCTGCAAGTGCGGTGCGGAGGCGATCGGAAGCTTCCGGTGACAGGGTGCCCCGCGCACCGGCCATCGCCACCGACCGGCCGAGCAGCGCACGATAGATGGGTAGTGCGTCCGGAGCACCCGCCTCCAGCGCCGCGAGGTGGGCCGCGATCGTGCCGGCGTCACCCCGCGTCGCGGGTCCCGTGAGCGCCGCTGCAACGCCAAGGGCGCGGGCATTGGCGACCGTCTGCTCGAGCAACGGCAGGTAGACGCGCAGGGTGCCCGCCTCGTCCAGCCCCATCACCGCGGCGATCTCGCGGATCGTGTCGAGGAGTGCCGTCACGCCACCCGCCGCCAGGACCGCGGCCGCGTGGTAGGCGACCTTGGAGCCAGGGGCGAGCCGGACCGGAACGCCGCCGATCGCCTCGGCCATCTCGGCCAGGTGCGCGGCGAGGTCATCGTCGCCCTCGATCGCGATCGTCGCGCCGGCCAGGCCCGCTATGGCCCGCTCGAGATCAGCAAAGGCGACCAGCGGGTGGAACGCACCGGCCTGACTGCCGGCCCCCAGCGCCGGGGTGAGGGCGTCGGCGCCCAGCAGGCCGCTGGTATGCACGATCGCCTGGCCCGCGTAGAGGCGCAGGGAGGCGGCCAGCGGCCCGACGACGTCGTCGGGCACGGCCAGGATCACCAGCTCGACGTCGTCCACGAGCGCTTCGGCCTCGGCAAACGCCCGCGCAGAACCAACGTGCGCTCGGAACCGCTCGCGGCGCGCGGGATCGCGCGACGCCACGGCTCCAACCGGCCAGCCTGCCCGGTCGAGCGCGACCCCCAGCGCCAGTCCCACGGCACCCGCCCCGACGATGCCCACCACGGGCCGCGCGCCGGGCTCGGACTGGGCGTGCGGGTGCTCGTGGTCGCTGGCGTGCTCGAGATCCTCGTGGCGATGGCGGCCGGGCTGCGGCGGGTCAAGGGCAATGCCCTCCTCGTCGAGGGCAAGCAGGGTCTCTGCATCCTCCTGTGCACGGCGCTCGGCGCGTGCGCGAATGGCGTCGTCTGCCTCGTCCCAGGCCCGCATCGTCTAGTTGCCGCTGCCCGTCGTGCGCGCCGCGCGGTATGCTTTCATGCAGCGAGTGTAGCG
Source organism: uncultured Chloroflexia bacterium (assembly GCA_963788375.1). Classification (GTDB taxonomy): domain Bacteria; phylum Chloroflexota; class Limnocylindria; order Limnocylindrales; family CSP1-4; genus CAIXZV01. Next base: position 161,208 of record CAWBGT010000001.1, on the reverse strand, counting down.
AGCGGTTCGAGGGCGCACCCTCATCGCCCGGTCCCCACCAGCGGAGACAGAGCATGACCACGCCCAGCGCATTCGGCTCCCGCGCCCCTCTCGGGCCGGGCCTTCCCGACCTCTACCGCCTGTCCTCGATCACCGCGGCCGGCATGCCGATGGGCGTGGACCTGGGCCGCATGCCGGTGACCCTCAAGATCCTGCTAGAGAACGCGCTGCGCCACGCAGGCGGCGGCATCGTCCGCGAGGAGGATGTCGCGACCCTCGCCGGCTGGCGGCCCGACGGAACCGGCGAGGCCGAGATCCCGTTCATGCCCAGCCGTGTGGTGCTCCAGGACTTCACCGGCGTTCCGGCCGTGGTGGACCTGGCGGCGATGCGCGACGCGATGGCCCAGCTGGGCGGCGATCCCGCGCGCGTGAATCCCCTGGTCCCGGCCGACCTGGTCATCGACCACTCGGTCCAGATCGATGCCTGGGGTGGCAGCGGGGCGTTCGCTTTCAACGTGGGCCGCGAGTACGAGCGCAACGGCGAGCGCTACCAGCTGCTGCGCTGGGCGCAGACCGCCTTCCGCGACCTGCGCGTCGTGCCGCCTGGCACGGGCATCATCCACCAGGTGAACCTCGAGTTCCTGGCCTCGGTCGTCGCGGATCGCGAGGACGAGTCCGGCCGGGTGGCCTTCCCGGACACGCTGGTTGGCACCGACTCCCATACCACGATGATCAACGGGCTCGGGGTCCTGGGCTACGGCGTGGGCGGGATCGAGGCAGAGGCCGTCCTGCTGGGCCAGCCGCTCTACCAGCCGATGCCGCGGATCGTGGGCGTCAGGCTCCACGGCGAGCTGCCCGAGGCGGCGACGGCGACCGACCTCGTGCTGGTCATCACGGAGATGCTGCGCAAGTTCGGCGTGGTCGGCGCGTTCGTGGAGTTCGCGGGCGACGGCCTGGCCGGGCTGTCCCTCGCCGACCGGGCGACGATCTCCAACATGAGCCCCGAGTTCGGGGCGACTTCGACGCTGTTCCCAATCGACGACGAGACGATCTCGTACCTGCGGCTCACCGGCCGCCCGGCGGCCCGGGTTGAGCTCGTCGAGCGCTACGCCAAGGCCCAGGGGCTGTGGCGCGAGCCCGGCCACGGCCCGGACTTCAACGCCACCCTTGAGCTCGACCTCGGCTCCGTCGAGCCGTCGCTCGCCGGACCACGCCGGCCCCAGGATCGGGTGGCCCTCGGCGGCGTGCCGGACAACTTCCGGACGGCGTATCCGGACACCGTGGGCGTCGCACCCAAGCCCATCGAGGCCGGTGGCCGGGCGGCCGAGATCGGCCATGGCTCGGTCACCATCGCGGCGATCACCTCCTGCACCAACACGTCGAACCCGGCCGTCATGGTTGGCGCCGGGCTGCTCGCCCGGAACGCCGTTGCGAAGGGCCTCCGGTCGTCGCCGCTGGCCAAGACCTCGCTGGCCCCCGGGTCGCGGGCGGTGACCGGCTATCTCGAGCGCGCAGGGCTGATGGAACCGCTCGCCGCGCTGGGGTTCGCCCTTGCCGGCTACGGCTGCACGACCTGCATCGGCAACAGCGGGCCGCTCGATGAGCCCGTTGCCCGTGCGATCGAGGACGACCAGCTCGTCGTCGCGGCCGTGCTCTCGGGCAACCGCAACTTCGAGGGCCGCGTGCACCCGCTGGTCCGGGCCGCCTACCTCGCCTCTCCGCCGCTCGTGGTCGCGTACGCGCTGGCGGGGCGGATGGACATCGACCTCACGACGCAGCCCCTGGGCATCGCGGACGACGGCACGCCGGTCATGCTCGCCGATGTCTGGCCGAGCCACGCCGAAGTCCGCGAGGTCATGGCGGCTTCGATCGACCCCGCGCTGTTCCGCGAGACGTACGAAACGGTCTTCGAGGGCGACGAGCAGTGGCGGGCACTGCCGATCCCGGCCGGCGACCGGTATGCGTGGGACGAGGGCTCGACCTATGTGGCCAGTCCCCCGTTCTTCGCCGGCCTGACCGCGCAGCCGGCACCCCTGATCGACATCGTGGGCGCTCGTGCGCTGGCACTCCTCGGCGACTCCGTCACGACCGACCACATCAGCCCGGCCGGGTCCATCGCCGCGTGGTCCCCCGCCGGCCTGTGGCTGCAGGCCAACGACGTGAGCCCGGTGGACTTCAACTCGTACGGATCCCGGCGCGGCCATCACGAGGTGATGATGCGCGGAACGTTCGGCAACATCCGCCTCCGCAACCGGCTGGCCGACGGCCGGGAGGGGCCATACACGGTCCACCTCCCCGACGGCGAGGCTGCGTTCATCTACGACGCCGCCATGCGCTACCGGGACGAGGGTGTGCCGCTCGTGATCATCGCGGGCAAGGAGTACGGCTCTGGTTCGTCACGCGACTGGGCCGCCAAGGGCACGACCCTCCTCGGCGTGCGCGCCGTGATCGCGGAGAGCTACGAGCGGATCCACCGCTCAAACCTGGTGGGAATGGGCGTGCTGCCGCTGCAGTTCCAGCCCGGCGAGAGCGCCGCGTCGCTCGGGCTCACGGGTCGCGAGTCCTTCACCATCGCGGGCCTCGCCGCGATGGGTCCGCGCGAGGTCGTGACGGTGATCGCGCGCTCGGACAGGGACGGGACGGTCCGCGACTTCCGGGCGATCGCCCGCCTGGACGGGCCGATCGAGGTGGACTACCTGCGCCAGGGAGGCATCCTGCCGGCGGTGCTGCGGCGGCTCGCCACGGGCTGACGTCAGGCGAACGACCGGCGACGCTTCGAGGCCGCTTGCGCCACGAGACCCCCTGAGGGAGACAGGGGGTCTCGGGTCCGACGATTTCCTCGAGGCACGGGGAGGAGATCCGCGCCACGAGGGGGCCTCGTTCACGGTTCCGACGCATGGGCGGCGGCGGGTGTTACGGCCTGCCGAAGATGACCCAGCCGTGCGCCGCCGTAGATCGCAGCCGCGGCCGCGAAGGCGAACAGGCCGGCCCCGAACATGCTGACCCACAGCCCGGCCGCGTCCGACACGACGCCCATCAGCGGCGGATAGACGAGGGAGCCGACGATGGCCGCCGAGGTGAGCACGCTGCTCACGGTGCTGGCGCGACCCGGGTACAGGGTGCCCGCGATGGCCAGGATCATCGGGTAGACGGGACCGGCGGCGAACCCGGCGATGGCGAAGAACACGATTGCCAGCGGCACGGACGGGGCGTTGATCGCCACGACGATGGCGGCACCGCAGGCCAGCGACCACGTGACGGCGAACCGCACCGCGCCCATCCGGTCCACGATGAACGAGCTCACCAGCCGCCCCAGCGCCAGGGCCGCCCAGAACAGGGACAGCGCGAGCGTCGCCACGGCGATCGGCGCGTCATCGAGGTAGCGCACCAGCCAGCTCGAGACGCCCAACTCGGCCGCCACGTAGCAGGCGATCGCGACCGAGAGCAGGACAAGGGGCATCCGCATGCCGAACGGGCGAAGGGCCCCCGTTGCGGACGCGCCTTCCGGGGCAGTGCCCCCCCGGGTCGGTGGCATCGCCCTGGTGGCCAGCAGGAGCGCGACCGGCACGGCGACGACCGCGGTCAGCGCCACCACGACCTGCCACGACGCCCCCATGCCCACGGTCAGGCCAACGGCCAGTGGGGCGGCCAGCGCCCCCAGGGCGAAGAACAGGTGCAGCCGGTTGAGCATCGCCGCCCGCCCGGTGAACAGGTCCATGAACAGCGCGTTGACGCCGGCGTCGATGAGTCCGGCACCCAGGCCCATGACGGTGTACCCGACCAGGAAGACGGGCCAGGAGCCGGCGACCACGACCCCACCCAGACCTCCGGCAATCAGGGCAGGGCCGGCGGCCAGCAGCAGCGGGCGCCGCACGCGTCCGGCGAACACGCCCGCGGACGCGGTGCCGGCGACGTAGAGCAGGCCGTTGAGGAAGTAGGCCAGGCCCATGCCGGTGTCGGTCTGGCCGAACGTCCCCTGGACATCACGGATCAGCGACGGGACGAGGAGGACGGTCCAGCCCAGCAGGAAGAAGGCGGCGAACCCTGTGATGACGAGGGCGCGGGCGGGTGGACGGTCGAGCTCGTGGCGGGCGGGCTCGGGCTCGCGGCTGGCCGCGGCGGGCGACGACATGGCGCTCCGGGAAACGGGAAGGCGGAGCCCGAAAGCTCCGCCGTGTGATCGCGGTGGTGGGCGATACTGGACTCGAACCAGTGACCTCACGGATGTGAACCGTGCGCTCTAACCAACTGAGCTAATCGCCCGCGCCCCCGAGGGGGACCAGCATTCTAGCGTGCCCGACCCGGTCACGGCGGCGCCCTCGAGGAGCCCGCGTGGGGCCGGTCAGGCCTCCACGCCGGGCCACCGCGCCCGGACCCGCTCCGCTGTCAGCCCGCCGACCTCCACGACCTTCGTCCGGCTCCCGGCACCGGAGACCAGGCTGACATCGCGGCGCGGCACGCCGAGCTCGTCCGCCAGGAGCCGCAACAGGGCCTCATTTGCGGCGCCGTCCACCGGCGGCGCGCTGACCCGGACGCGCAGGACACCGTCCAGGACGCCGTCGATCCGGCTGGACCCGCCGCGCGGTGTCAGGCGAACTCGCAGGCGGGCTCCCGTGCCGCTCACCGCTCGCCGGCGGGCGTGGCATTGTGCTCACCGTGGTGGTTGCGCCCACGGTGGGCGTTGCGCTCACCAAAGATCGCCCGGCCCACCCTGACGATCGTGGCACCCTCCTCGATCGCGAGCTCGAAGTCGTCCGACATGCCCATGGACAGCTCCGTGCCCAGACCTGGCCAGCGGGCACGAGCCTCGTCCGCCAGCTCGCGAAGCGTGCTGAACGTGGCGCGAGCCTCGCCCGGGTCGGTGGTCAGGCGGCCGATCGTCATGAGGCCCCGGATGTCGAGCGCCGCAAGGTCATCGAGCCCGTCGATCTCCGCCAGCAGCGACTCGGGGCTGAACCCGGCCTTCGCGGGGTCCCTGTCGACGTTCACCTGCAACAGGACCGAGACGGGGCGGCGTCCGGGGGTCTCCGCGGCGATCCCGGCCAGCCGGATGGCCAGCTCCTTCGAATGGACGGCCTGGATGACGTCGAACAGCTCGAGCGCCCGGCGCGCCTTGTTCCCCTGCAGCGGACCGATGAGATGCCAGGTGGCACCTGGGACCTCCGGGATCTTGGCGGCGCCTTCCTGGACCCGGTTCTCGCCCAACACGTCGAACCCGCCGGCGACGGCAGCGCGAACGCGGCTGGCAGGCACGGTCTTGGACACGGCGACCAGCGTCACCGCGCTCGGGTCGCGCCCGGCTCGCGCGGCCGCCGCCGCGATTCGGCCGAGCACGTCCTCCCGGGCGCGCCGGAACGCCCCGACCATCCTTGGATCGAGGCGTTCAAGGGTCATCGGCAATATCGCCCGCGCACGCGGGCGATCGGTCAGCGGCGGCGGAGGAAGCTCGGGATCTCGAGATCTTCCGCGTCGAAGGGGGTCGACTTGCGGGCTGCGGGCTCACCGACGGATCGCTCCGGTCGGGCGGGAGCCGTCGCGTCGCGGACCCGCGGCACGTCGGGATCCACCTCGGTGCGCTGGCGCTCGAGCTCATCCAGGAAGTCGCGAGCGGGGACGGTCGCCATGGAGGTGGCCGGAGCCTGGCGGGCTCCTGACGCCGAACCCGGACGCTCCGAGGCGGCGGCGCGACTCGTCTCCTGGCGACGCCGGGCATCGAACCCGGTAGCGATGACGGTGATCATCACGTCCTCGCCAAGGCGCTCGTTGAAGCTGGTGCCGAAGATGATGTTGGCCTCCGGGTCGGCGGCGGCCTTGATCTCCTCGGCCGCCTCCGTGACCTCCCACAGGGTCAGGTTGGCCGAGCCCGTGATGTTGAACAGGATCCCCTGGGCGCCAGCGATGCTGATCTCGAGCAGCGGGCTGGCCACGGCCTGTCGGGCGGCCTCGAGGGCGCGGCTCTCACCGCTCGCCCGACCGATCCCCATGAGGGCCGATCCGGCGTCCTTCATGATCGTCCGGACGTCCGCGAAATCGAGGTTGATCAGCCCGGGCACCGTGATGATGTCGCTGATGCCGGCGACGCCCTGGCGGAGGACGTCGTCCACCACCCTGAACGCATCCACGATGGACACGTTCTTCTGCACGACGTCGCGCAGGCGGTCATTGGGGATGGTGATCAGGGTGTCGACCTTGGCCTTGAGCTCCTCGGCCGCCTTCTCCGCGACGAGCTTGCGGCGGCTGCCCTCGAAGCTGAACGGCTTGGTCACGACGCCGATGGTGAGCGCGCCCTGCTCCTTGGCAATCTCGGCCACGATGGGGGCTGCACCTGAGCCGGTGCCGCCGCCGAGGCCGGCGGTGATGAACACCATGTCCGAATCCGCGAGGGCGTCCGAGATCTTGTCCCGGTCCTCCTCCGCCGCGCGGGCGCCGATCGTGGCGTCGCCGCCGGCGCCGAGGCCGCGGGTGATCTTGTCGCCGATCCGGATCTTGTGGGGGGCATCGGACTGCAGCAGCGCTTGGGCGTCCGTGTTGCAGGCGATGAACTCGACGCCCATCATCTCGGCGCGGATCATCCGGTTCACGGCGTTGCTGCCGCCGCCGCCCACACCGATGACACGGATCAGGGCGAAGTTCTCGGAGTCGGAACGCAGCGGCATCGGCGCTCTCCTGGAAGTTGACGGCGCTGGAATTGGCGTCGGTTCGGTGGTCGCTCGTCCCGCGAGCCGCTGCGCCGGCGGCGCCCCGGGCATCTTCGGGAGTGTGGAGTATACCCGCGTGATCGGGATCGGTCGCCGTCGAAATCGAGGGCTGCAAACGCCCCGGCGTGCGGCGGACCTCCCGGGCTCCGGGCGTGACCGGGCTCGGGCCTGCGGCCCCCGCGCTCCGGGGCCCGAGATCTCCGGTTTGGGACAGCCGGTCCCGTGCCAGGGGGCCGCGGCCGGGCGCGTCCGTCTCAGGGGCCCGGAACGCCGGTGTTCCCGCCAGTCTCGCGCGGGCCACCGGAGCCGCCCGGCGGCCGAACCGTCGGGTACCGTCGCCGTTGCGCCGCCGGCAGGCACAGCCGTCGGGGGCAGGTAGCGTGCGGCCGACAGACGTGCCGCCGAGAGGCTGAAACGAGTTCACGCCCGACGGTTGAACCTGTGGGCGGCGCGCCCGGCGGTTGAAACGGGCGCCGGCGCGGCACAGGTGCCGGCCGGACACAGGCCCTCCCTACCCTGCGAGGAAGCTCAGGCGGACCCTGCGGGTCACGTTGTCCTCGTTGGGATCCAGCAGCGCGATCGACTGCCAGGTCCCGAGCGCCAGCCGTCCCCCGATCACCGGCACGGTGAGCGAGGGCGACGCCAGCAGCGGGAGCACATGGTCCGCACCATGGCCGGGCGACCCGTGGCGATGGCTCCAGCGGTCGTCCCGAGGCAGCAGGCGGTCGAGGGCCTGCATGGCGTCATCGTCAGATCCGGCACCAAGCTCCAGGACCGCGATGCCTGCGGTCGCGTGCGGGACGAACACGTGGAGCAGCCCGTCGCCACCCTGGGACACCTCGGAGGCGAAGCGGACGCAGGCGGGCGTCAGGTCAGTGAAGCCCCGGTCACGACCTGTCCTGACCTCGAGCTCCAGCGAGCGCACGGCCTACGGGAAGATCGAGCGGAAGGCGCTCCGGATCCGGCCCAGGCCGCCCCCACCGGGCGCGGACTCGTAGTGGATCGGATCACCGGCCGCGATCTGCTCCGCACCCCACCGCAGGAGGCCCACGGCGGTCGCGTATGAGGGATCCTGGATCGTGTCCACCAGGCCGCTGATGCCGGTCGGACCGCTCACCCGCACGGGCATCTGGAGGACCTCGCGGCCAAGCTCGGCGGTACCGGCCAGCTGGGCGGCGCCACCGGTGAGGATGATCCCCGCCGGCAGCATGCCGTGACCGCTCCGGGTCATCTCGGAGCGCAGCAGCTCGAACGTCTCGCGCATCCGGGACTCGATGATCCGGCACAGCTCCTCGCGGCTGACCGTGCGGCCAGCGTCGTCGCCCAGGACCGCGACCGAGATCTGCTCGTCCTCGATGTTGCGCAGGTCGCACGTCCCGTGGCGCATCTTGAGCTCCTCGGCCACCTGGAGCGTGGTCTTGACGCCGATCGCGACGTCGTTGGTGACGTTGTTCCCGCCGACCGGCAGGACCGAGGTGTGGAACGGCGAGCCGTCGGCAAAGAGCGTCAGGTCGATCGTGCCGGCCCCGATATCGGCGACGGCGACGCCCAGCTCCTTCTCCGTCTCCGACACGACCGCCTCGGCGGAGGCGAGCCCGTTCACGACGAGCTCATCGATCTTGACGCCGGCCAGCTGGACGCATTTGGTCAGGTTCTGGACCGCAGTGGCGGACGCGGAGACGATGTGCACCTCCACCTCGAGACGCAGGGCGCTCATCCCGAGCGGGTCCTTGACGCCCTCCTGGCCGTCCACCGTGAACCCGCGGCGCTCGACGTGGAGCACTTCCCGGTTGCTGGGGATGGACACCGCCCGGGCGACCTCGATCGCGCGGCTGATGTCCTCGCGGGTCACCTCTCGGTGGTGGGCCGTCACGGCGACCTGACCCTTGGAGTTGAGGCTCTCGACGTGCTGGCCGCCGACGCCGACGAAGGCGCGATCGATCTTCCAGCCGGACAGCCGCTCGGCATGCTCCACCGCGTCCGCGATGGACCGGACCGACTGGTCGATGTTGACGACCACGGCCTTGCGCAGGCCCGTCGTGGGCACCGTCCCGTGACCCATGACGGTCAGGCGGCCGTCGCGACTGACCTCGCCGATCAGCGCGCAGACCTTGGACGTGCCGACGTCGATGCCGACGAGGACTGCTTCGCGTTCCACCTGCCTGTCGTCCCCTCGCTGTCGATCCCTAGATGAAGTGGCGCCGGATGAGCGCGACGTTGTTGAAGATCCGGAACCCGAAGTTGATGAGGGCGACGAGGTACAGATCGATGTTCAACCTGTCGCCGATGAAGGTCAGCACGACTGCCACGATCGCATTGGTGAGGAAGCCGCTGATGAAGATGCGATTGTCGTAGACGCCGTCCAACTCCGCCCGGACGGCCCCGAGGACCGAGTCGAGGGCCGCGAGGATCGCGACCGCAACGTACCGCGAGAGCTCGAAGCTGACATTGACGTTGAGTGCAAGTCCCGCGATGACACCGAGGAAGAGACCCACGAGGGGCAGGAGCACGGGCGGGCATCCTCCGTCCGGTAGAACGTCCCTCCTACGCTACCAGACGATCGGCGGCTGGGGTCCGGCCCGCGGGCGGGCTGCGTCGTCGTCATGGCGTCGGGGACTTGGTGGGCTTGGGGCTTCTGGCGGGTTTGGGAGTAGCCGTTGGCCTGGGTGACTTCGCCGGCTTCGGCGTCAGCGCGGGCTCCTGCGACTCCCTGGGAATGTAGGTCCCGGAATGGTCATCCGCGAGGATGACGCGCTCGACGCCGTCCTCGCGGCCGGCCAGCAGGCTCCGTAGCAGCCGGACCTGGCCCGGAACCAGGTCCGGCGTCCGCAGGGTGGGCGTGTAGAACCCGAACACGGCGGTCCACGATGCCGGGCGGGTCCGCATCGTGAACCCGTTGGCGTCGTCCACGCGCAGGACGAGGTCCCGGGCGCCGCTGCCGACGTCGGCGGGCGTCAGCGAGCCCAGCCGAAGCGCGGCGTCCAGCGTGACGGAGTCGAGCGCCGATCCGATGCCCAGCACCATCGAGCTGAGCCGGCCGTCGACGACCACGGGCAGCTCCGCGGCCGCCGCCGGGGCGTCGGGGCCCAGCTCGGCAAACAGGAGCCCGTCGCCATCGACGAGGTAGGTGTGCGCGCCAATCCTCCAGGCGAGCAGGGCGACCCGCTCCGAGACGGCGACGCGCACTTCGTCCGGCAGGGCGACCGAGACCGTGGCCGACGCAATCGCGGGGATCTCAGCGATCCGGCCCGCCAGCTCGCCGGTCTGGATCGTGAACACGTTCTCGCCCTCGGGCATGTCCATGGCTGCCAGCACGGCCGCCTCGGGCGTCCAGGTGATCCCCGTGACGACCGTCCGCCGCGCAGCGAACGCATCCGACGACGCGAGGCCGTATGTCGCGGCTGCCGCGGCCAGCAGCGCGAGAACCGCGCCCGCCCGGACCGGGGTCAGCCCGGCTGATGCCCGTCGCACGGGTCGGGTGCGCCGCCCGGCACCGCCCGGCCGCGCACCCGGCCGGAGCGCCGCCGGGCGGGTTGCACGCGACGACGGCGACGATCGACCAGAGGATCGGCGGATCACGGCTTGCTCAAGGGGCGACTCACCGGGGGAGATCCGACGTGGCGAGACGATGGCGGATCCGCGCCCGATCGCGGCTGAGCGCGAGGTCCACGATCCGGCGGCATACGGCGGCGAAGTCGTAGCCCCCGCCCGCGCACATGGCCGGGAACAGGCTGATCGGGGTGAAGCCCGGGATGGTGTTGATCTCGGACACGACCAGCGTCTCGCCCGCCAGCAGGAAGTCGATACGTGCGAAGCCTTCGGCGCCGACAGCCCGATAGGCGTCCCTCGCCAGCTTCAGGATCGCGGCCTTCTGCGCGGGCGTGACCTGTGCGGTGAGCGTCGCCTGCGAGAGGCCCGGCACGTACTTTGCCTGGAAGTCGTAGAACTCATGGCCGGACAGGATCTCGCCCGGCCCGTAGATCTCGATCCCGCCAGGCTCGTTGCCCAGCACCGAGACCTCCAGGTCGCGGGCGCCCGCCAGGTAGCGCTCGACGAGCACCAGGTCATCGAAGCGGAACGCCTCGTCGAGGGCGTCCGCGCGCTCGTCGGCGGTGTGGGCGAGCGTCATGCCCACGGAGCTCCCAAGGCGCCCGGGCTTTACCATCAGCCTCTCGTCCCCGCCGGCGGAGGCGAAGGCCTGGAGCTCGGCGAGGACCGCCGCGGGATTGCCGGCCCAGGCGACCGCCCGGACCTCCACCCAGTCCGTGACCGGCAGGCCAAGCCCGCGGGCCAGGCGCTTGAACAGGGCCTTGTCCATGCCCACGGCGCTGGCCGTAACCCCGGATCCCGTGTAGGCGAGGCCGGCCGCCTCGCACAGGGCCTGTGCCGTGCCGTCCTCGCCAAACGGGCCGTGGAGGGCGAGGAACACCAGGGGTGGGACCTCCCGACCCGCCAGCGCCCCCAGCGCCTGCCCGGCGTCGTTGTGACCGGTTGCGCCGAGGGCGCGCGGATCGTCGTAGTCCGCCTGCGGGCGTCCGTCGCGGCGGAAGCCATCGGGGAGCCGCCACCAGCCCCCGTCGAGGTCGACGAGCCAGGTCTCCACGGGATACCCGGACGCCACCAGCGCGTCGGCGATCGCGGACCCGGACACGATCGACACATCGTGCTCGGCCGAGGGGCCACCCAGGACCACGGCGACCGGAGTCGCGGCGGGATCGTGGGCCAGCGGCGGCACGGGCATCAGGCGCTCTCCTCGGGGATCCAGGCGGACCAGTCGCCGACGAACTCGATCTCGTACGCCAGCTCGATGCCACGGCGGGCCAGGACCTCGGCGCGCACGTGCTCCGCCAGGCGGCGGACATCCGCAGCGGTTCCACGCTCGTCGTTGACGATGAAGTTGGCGTGCTTCGGCGACACGGCCGCGCCGCCGACACGGTAGCCCTTCAGGCCGAGGTCGTCGATCAGCCGGCCCGCCGAGTCACCGGGCGGGTTGCGGAACACCGAGCCGGCCGACGGGATCCCCAGCGGCTGGTGCTCCCGGCGCCAACGCCGGATCTCGTCCAGGCGCGCCTTGATCTCGTCCGGCTCCGCGGGCTGCAGCCCGAACACGGCTGCCAGCACGATCTCGGCGGGCCCGGAGGCGCCGGGCGCACCGGATGCACCCGTTGCGCCGGAGAGGGGCGCGGCCTTGAGGCGGCTGGTGCGGTACGCAAAGCCCAGCTCCGCGGCGGCCACGACCGCCTCCGTGCCGTCCGCCAGCAGCAGCGTCACCGACTCCAGCACCGACGCCGTCTCCGAGCCGTGGGCACCCGCGTTGGCCCAGATCGCCCCACCCACGGTGCCCGGGATCGCCAGCCCGTACTCCAGGCCGGTGAGGCCGGCGCGCTGCGTCTCGGTTGCCGCGCGGGCCATCGGCACGCCGGCATCGGCGTGGTAGCGCTCGGCGTCCACGCGTGACCCCTCGGCGCGGGCCTGGATCACGAGGCCCCGGAACCCGGCGTCCGCGATCACAAGGTTGCTGCCGCGACCCAGGAGCAGGAACGGAATCCCGCGGGCCCGGGCGAACCGCACCAGGCCACGCAGCTCGAAGGCGTTGTGGGCCACCGCGAACAGGTCAGCGGGTCCCCCGGCGCGCATCGTCGTGTGGCGTGCCAGCAGCTCGTCCCGGACCGTCTTGACGCCGATCCGCCGCTGGATCTCGGTCCCCGTGACGAGCGCGTCGAAGGTCGCTCCATTGCTCATGGGCGGCTCCCGCGCGCGACGTTGTCGATCTCTGCCTGGGTCGGCAGGGCCGCGTGCGTCGCGACCGCCAGCACGAGATCCGCGATCGCACCGGCGGCATCGGGCCGGGCAAGGTCGCGGGCGGCCGCGGACATGACGGCATGCCGGGCGGGGTCGGACAGGAGGCCGGCGATCTCGACCAGGCGCTCGCCATCCATCGCCTCGTCCTCCACCAGGACCGCCGCCCCGGCGTCCACGAAGGCCTGCGCGTTCAGCATCTGGTGGCCCGCGGCATGCGGGTACGGAACGATGGCCGTCGGCAGGGCGAACGCGGCCGCCTCGGCCAGCGTCGAGGCACCGGCGCGCCCGACCGCCAGATCGGCGGCCGCGAGCGCTGCGGTCATTTCCTCGTGGAGGAATGGGAATGGCCGGTAGCGGTCGCGCAGGGCCTCGGGCAGCGCGTCGCGGGCGGCGATCGCGGCCGCGAGCCCGTCGTCGCCGGTCACGTGCACGACCCGGACCCGCTCCACGAGGCGTGGCAGGGCAGCCGTCACCGCGTCGTTGATGCGGCGCACGGCCTGGGAGCCGCCGAAAACCAGCAGGATCCGCTCGCCGGGCCGGCCGCCGAACCGCTCGCGCGCCTCGTCCACGTCCACGCCCTCGAACGACCTGATCGGGGTGCCGGTCACGAACGAGCGAGGATGACCGAGAGCCAGCGCCGTGCGGGCGTGGCTGACCGTCACGACGGTGGCCAGCCGCGCCACCAGGCGGACGCTCCGGCCGGGGACCACGTTGCCGTCCCACAGGACGCTCGGGACGCGCAGGATCGCGGCCGCGATCAGCGTGGGAATGGCGACATAGCCGCCTGTCGTGAAGATCGCCGCCGGGCGGCGGGCGATCAGGAGGCCCAGCGCCTGCGGGACCGAGATCACGAGCCGGACCGGATCGAGGATCAGGTGGATGTCCCGCGCAGCAGACCGGAGGGAGCGCAGGAGAAGGCGGCGCAGCGGGATACCGGCCGGCGGGACGAGGTCCCGCTCGAGGCCGCGGTGCCCGCCGAGCCAGCCGAGCTCAGGCGTTCCGGCCCGAGCGCGGAGTGACCGGGCGACGGCGAGGGCCGGGTAGATGTGACCGCCCGTCCCCCCTCCCGCGATCAGCAGGCGCATCGTTCCAGGTTCCTTTCTCGACCGTCTCGCGTGAGATCGACAGTAGGATGCCGACCGCGGCGAAGCTGATGATCAGGCTGGACCCGCCCGCCGAGACGAACGGCAGCGGGATCCCGGTGACGGGGATGAGGCTCACCACCACCCCGATATTGATGAACGCCTGGAGGCAGATCCAGGCCGTGATACCCGCGGCCAGCATCGCACCGAACGTGTCCGGGGCACCCAGCGAGGTCCGGATGCCCAGGTAGCCGATGGCGAGGAACAGCACGATCACGAGGCCGGCCCCCAGCAGGCCGAACTCCTCGCCGACGATCGCGAAGATGAAGTCGTTGAAGGCATTGGGCAGGAACAGCCCGCCGGCCAGGCGGCTCTCGCCGAGGCCTGCCCCGAACACGCCACCCAGGGCCAGGGCGAAGTAGCCCTGGATGCTGTGGAAGCCGATATCGGACGCGGAGGTCCAGGGGTTCAGCCAGGCCGTGATCCTGTCCATCTGGTAGCCCTGCATGAACATCAGGAACACGGCCGGAACCGCCGCAACGGCCATCGCGATGAGGTGGAGCACGTTCGCGCCCGCGAGGAAGAACATCGTGAACGCGGTGAACGCCAGCACCGACGACGTGCCCAGATCCGGCTCGAGCAGGACGAGCACCACCACCGGGACGGTGATGACGAGGAACGGCACCGTGCCAGACAGCAAGCCGTGGACCGAGGTGCCCCGCTTGGCGAACCAGTGCGCCAGGTACACCACCAGCGCCAGCTTCATGAACTCGGCTGGATGCACCGCGGGCAGCGGGCCGATCTGGACCCAGCGCGCCGAGCCGCCAACCTCGATGCCGATGTCCGGGATGAACACGAGCAGGAGGCCCACGATCCCTGCCAGGAATAGCGGGACCGACGCCACCCGCAGCCACCGGTAGTCGACCCGCATCATCACCAGCATCGCGACGAGGCCGAGGGCGGCCCACTGGATCTGCGGGCCCACGATGGCAAAGGTGTTGTTCTCCCTCGACAGGAAGCCCTTGATCGCGGACGACGAGTAGACCATCAGGATGCCGATGGCCGCGAGGGCCACGGTCGCGACCAGGATGCCGTACTCCGGCTCGTGGCTCTCGCGCTGCAAGGTGTTGCTTCTCGAGCGATCGCGGGCCGGCGCGCGAACAGCGGTGAGCGGCGTGGTGCTCAAGCGGGCCTCCCCTCACCGGCGGAGCCGGCATCCCGGGCCGCAGCGAGGCGGCCCACTGAAGCGATGAACGCACGGCCGCGGGCCGCGTAGTCCTCGAACATGTCGAACGACGCGGCCGCCGGGCTCAGCACCACGGTCGCCACCGAGCCGTCCGGCGCGGCCACGAGGGCGGCGTGCGCGAACGTGTCGGCGACGGCGACGGCCTCATCCATCGTGGCGGCGCGGGCCGTCCGCGCCAGGCCGGCGTCGCGGAACAGGCGCTCGAGGGTTTCGCCGCTCTCCCCGATCAGCACGGCGGCCGCTGCGGTCTCCCCGACCACTCGCGCCAGCCCGGACAGGTCCACGCCCTTGTCACGGCCGCCGGCGATCAGCACCACCGGACCCGGGAACGCACGAAGGGCGGCGATCACGGCGTCCGGCTGGGTGCCCTGGGAGTCGTTGACGAAGCGGACGCCATCAAGGAGCCCCACCGACTGGAGCCGGTGCTCGACCCCCGTGAACGCGGCCGCGGCCCGCCGGATCGCGTCGGGCGCGATGCCGAACAGGAGCCCCACGGCGATCGCGGCCAGGGCGTTGGACACGTTGTGGCGGCCCGGGATCCCGAGCTCGGCCACAGGCATGATCCCGCCGCCCGGTCCGGTCTGCGCCGGACCCCCGCCCGCGAGCGGCAGCCGCTCCGCTGCGGCCGACACGATCCACTCGTCGAGGACGCCAAGGCCGCCGGGCACGGGACGGTCGTCGCGGTACAGCACCACGGGCGCGGTGCCGAGGCCCGCGTAGCCGCCAACGACCGGATCCTCGAGGTTGAGCACGAGGGCGCCCCGGGGGTCGACCAGCTCCGCGAGGCGGCGCTTGACCCGGCGATAGGCCTCGACGGACCCGTGGCGGTCGAGGTGGTCGGAGGTGACGTTCGTGTAGACGGCGACGGTCGTGCCCCTGGAAAGCGCGGGCAGCTGCAGCTCCGAGAGCTCGACCACCACCCGGTGATCTGGTGTCAGCTCGGGCAGGCGCTCCACCAGAGGCGTGCCGATGTTGCCGCCCAGGATGGCCGGATGGAGCGGGTCCGCAGAGAGGATCGCGTGGGCGAGGGAGGCGGTCGTCGTCTTGCCCTTGGTCCCCGTGACGCCGATCGTGGGAGCCGGGCACAGGCGGAGGAACAGGTCCGACTCGCTCACCAGCGCGGGTGCTGCAGGGTCACCGCCGGCCCGGGCGTCGGCCAGCATCCGCAGCGCGGCCCGCAGGCGGGGCTCGGTCGTGGGGTAGTCGGGTGTGATCGAGGGAGACGTTGTCACGAGGGCGGCGTCCGGCCAGGTCGACGCCGGGTCAACGTCGCGACCCAGGCGCAGGGTCACCGGGCGGCCGTCCAGCTGTGCAATCGCCGGCTCGAGCTGCGCCGCCGTCCGGCCGTCGTACACGGTCACCCTGGCGCCGGCGTCGTGAAGGAACCGCGCGAGGGCGATCCCGCTGCGGGCCAGGCCCAGCACCGTCACCGGTTGCCCGTCGAGCGCCCCGGCGCGCACGCCGTCGAGTGTCAGGGCGTCGATGTCGATCGGGCGCACGGCCATCTCAGCGGAGCGCATCGATCGAGGCCATGAACAGGGTGACGCCCAGGAGGCCCGCCAGGATGCCCACGATCCAGAAGCGGAGCGTGATCTTCTCCTCGTCCCAGCCGCCCAGCTCGAAGTGGTGGTGCAGCGGCGCCATCCGGAACACGCGCTTCCCGCCGGAGGCCTTGTAGTAGCCGATCTGGATGATGTCCGACATCGTCTCGACGACGAAGATGAGGCCGATCAGGGGAAGGACCAGGATCTGGCCGGTGATCAGCGCGATGACCGCGAGGGTCGCCCCCAGCGAGAGCGATCCCGAGTCCCCCATGAACACCTGGGCCGGGTGGACGTTGAACCACAGGAAGCCCAGCAGCGCGCCGATGATCAGGGCGCACAGGAACGCGACGTTGGTCTGGGCGACCGGTGCGTTGAGCAGCGCGATGATCAGGAACGACACGAACGCGAAGGCGAGCGTCCCACCGGCGAGGCCGTCGAGCCCGTCCGTGATGTTCACGCCATTGGACGCGGCCACGATCGCGAACGCCGCGAAGAAGATGTACACGACGGGGTCGATCGCGACATCGCCCACGAACGGGACGCGGATCGCGGTGATCTGGTAGGTGCTCTGGATCTGGTAGGCGACCACGAGCGCCACGACCGACTGCCACAGGAGCTTCTGGCGGGCGCGGATCCCCTCGCCGGTCCGCGCGTTGAGGTAGTCGTCCGCGGCGCCCAGCAGGCCCACCAGGGCCAGGGTCGCCAGCGGCGCGATGACGCCACCCTGGACGGGCCAGCGCAACAGCAGGAAGATCCCGATGACCACCATGATCACCAGGAGACCGCCCATGGTGGGGGTCCCCCGTTTCACCATGTGGCTCTGCGGTCCCTCTTCGCGGATCTGCTTCGCAAACCCCAGGTGCTGGAGCAGCCGGATGTACGGCGGCATCAGGATCACGACCAGCGCGAACGCCAGCAGCAGCCCCTGGATCAGCTCCAGCGTCACGAGGCGGCCTCCGGGGTCACGCGGAGCGGCTCCGGGCCGCCGAGGGCCGCAACCAGCTCGTCCACGACGTGCTCCAGCTCCACGCCCCGCGACGCCTTGACCAGGATCACGTCGCCGGGCCGCGTCGCGTGGGCCAGCACGTCCACGGCTTCGGCCGGTCCGGTTGCGACGAGCACCCGTCCGGGCTCCAGGCCGGCGGCACGCGCTCCGTCTACGATCCCGGACGCCTCGCCACCGGGACCGCCGTCCACGACCAGCAGCAGGTCCACGCCGGCGGCGGCCTCCCCCACGACGCGGTGGCCGGCGTCATGCGCCTCGCCCAGCTCCCGCATCGCTCCCAGGACCGCGACGCGCCGGCCGGGCAGCCCGCGCAGGAGGTCGAGGGCCGCGCGCATCGAGGCCGGGGAGGCGTTGTAGGCGTCGTCCACGATGGTCCGTCCACCCGCCCGCACAACCTCCGACCTGTGTGGTGCCGTGGACGGGACGGCCAGGCCGGGCAGGATCTCGTCGAGTGCCAGGCCTGCCGCGAGGCCGGTCGCCGTTGCGGCGAGGGCGTTGTGGACCGCCAGGCGGCCGAGTGCCGGGACGGCCGCGGGTCGATCGCCCGCCGGTGTCCGGATGCGGAACCGCATCCCGGCAAAGCCCGCAGACGTGATCTCCTCGGCGGTGACATCGGCATCGGCCGCGAACCCGTAGGTGATGATCCGGGCTGCCGTCCGCGATGCCATGCGTGCAACACGCTCGTCGTCGAAGTTGAGGATCGCGATCCCGCCGTCGGCGGCCGACGGCAGTGCCTCCACCAGCTCTGCCTTGGCGTTCTCGATGGCCTCGATGCTGCCGATGCGCGAGAGGTGGACGGGCTGGACGGCGGTCACGATCCCGATCGACGGCCTTGCGATAGCGGCCAGGTCGCGGATTTCGCCGCCCGTGTACATGCCCATCTCGAGCACCGCCGCCCGATGCCGCTCGTCGAGCCTGAGCACCGTCAGCGGCAGCCCCACCTCGTTGTTCTGGTTGCCTTCCGAGCGAAGCGTCCTGAACCGCCCGCCGAGGACACCCGCAACGGCCTCCTTGGTGGAGGTCTTGGCGAGGCTCCCGGTGATGCCCACCACCAGGGGCGAGAACCGCCGCCGCCAGGCCGCAGCCACGGCGTGCAGCGCGCGGAGCGTGTCGGGGACCCGCACGACCGTCAGGTCTCCCAGCAGGTCGAGCCGCGTCCCGAACGCGGCGGGATCGAGGTCCCGCGAGACCAGGATCGCGCCTGCGCCGGCGTCGGCCGCCGATTGCAGGAACCGGTGACCGTCGGTCCGCTCGCCCGGCAGGGCGACGAACAGGTTCCCTGCCACGACGAGCCTCGAGTCGACGGCTCCGCCGCGGATGGGCCGGTCGCTCTGCCGGAGGGTCTCGCCACCCGTCGCCGCGACCAGCTCTGCGGCCGACAGGGCAGGACCGCGGGCGGGCGTCCGATCGGGATCCGTCACGGGCTCGAGTCTCGCACAGGCGGCCGTCACGGGTAGGCCGGCACGGGGGGAGGGTGTGGTGTTCGGGCACGAGGTCCGGCGTGTTGATCGCGTTGTGGGCGATCCGGCGGAACAGCTCGAAGGACATCACGGGCATCTCGAGGTGCCCGAGGCGGACCACGGTGGGCGTGCCCTCCTCGATGCGCACGGCAATCACGAGGTCCGGCTTCCCCGGCTCACGGGCAACGTAGCCAATGAACGAGTAGTTGAACAAGTTGACCTTCCAGGCCTTCTTGTCGTTGTCCCAGATCTGGGCGGTTCCCGTCTTGCCGCCCACCTCGAAGCCCGGGATGAGTGTCCGCGTGCGGTAGAAGTCCACCTTCGTGATGACGTGGTTCATGAGCTTCGTGAGCGTCGTTGACAGTTTCCCCGACATCACCCGGCCGAGGACGATGGGCTCGGTCTCGCGGTCGCCCACGGCCTTGACGACACGCGGCTGGATGAGCACTCCACCGTTGAGCATCGCCGAGTAGGACTCCGCGAGCTGGATTGGAGTGACGGCCACGCCCTGCCCGAAGGCTCCGTTGGCGAGGTCGATCTGGCGCCACGTGGTCACCCTCGGGTCGCGGACGATCCCGCCCACCTCGCCGGCGACGTCAATGCCTGTCCGATCCCCGAAGCCCAGCTTCCGCCATGTGTCGTACAGCCGGGTGCTGGCCTCGGTCGTCGTCTTGCCCAGCTTGAGCGCGACCTTCGCTGCCACGACATTGCGCGAGAACGCGATCGCGTTCTCGAAGGTCATGATGCCGTTGGCCTTGTGGTCAGCATCGTCAACGCGGGCGGTGCCCCCGTCCAGGCGCAGGGTCCCCGTGTCGCGGAACTTCGACTTGATGGTCACGGTCCCACTGCCCAGCGCGGCGGTTGCGGTGAGCATCTTGAACACCGAGCCCGGCTCGTAAACCGTGGACACGATCGGGTCCACGAACACCCCTGGGTCCTCGGCGGCGATCGCCTGGTAGTCGTTGGCGTCGTAGGACGGGTAGCTCGCGTACGCGAGGACCTCGCCGCTGTAGGGATCCATCACCACGGCGGAGACCCGCTTCGCGCGGTCGGCGATCCAGGCCGACAGGAGCTCCTGCTCCACGGCCACCTGGAGCGATGCATCGATCGTCAGGGTCAGGTTCTGGCCCGGGTAGCCGGCCTCGATCACCGTCGAGGTGTCGGGCACGGCGTTGCCGGCCGCGTCCCGCTGCGCGGCGACGACTGTCTTGAGGCCGGCGAGGTCGTCCTGGTAGAACTGCTCCACCCCGTACTGCCCGACCCCCTCGCGGTTGACGAAGCCCAGCAGGTGTGCGGCGAGGGTCGATCGCGGGCCACCGCCGGGCTGGGGATAGAGGCGGTGCTGCTCCGGCTCCAGGATGAGCCCGGACAGCTCGGGCGTCTTGCCGCTGGACATGGCCCGGATGCGGTCCGAGATCTCCGGATCAAGGTCGCGCGCGAGGACCTTGTACTCGGCGTCGGACATCATCCTGGCGGTGAGCGTTGCCGCCGCCTCGCCCTCGAGGCCCAGCAGGTCCACGAGCGTCGCGGCGACCTCGGCGCGCCGCTCGCGCTTGAGCGAGACCGGGTTTGCCGCCAGGAGGTCGCGGGCGACGCTTGTCGCCAGGACCACGGTGCCGGTCCGGTCGTAGACCGAGCCGCGCTTGGCGGCGATGTCGTAACGCATCGACGACTGCTGGACGGCCTTGGCTGCCAGCTCATCGCGGCGCACAACCTGCCAGTACGCGAGACGCACGCCAAGGCTGCCCGCGATCACCACGAAGGCGAGCAGGAGCAGCAGTGCCCGAGTGCGCGAGTCGGTCCGGCCCAGCATCGATGGACTCGTCCTACCGGGCCGCGACGATCTCGGGCTCCGGCAGCGGGCCGAGGCCGGCGTCGATTGCCTGCTTGCGGATGGCCGGGGCCTTGCCGAGGCGGTTCAGCTCGTTGCGAAGGTCCTGGGCCTGGGCATCCAGGCGCATGTTCTGCACCGCGAGCCGGTCCAGCTCATACCCCGTGGCCGACACGCGGATGTCCTGCGAGAGCGAGAAGAACGCGCCCGCGAAGGCGACCACGATTGCCGCGAGGACGATGGCGATGCGCGACGGGCCGCGGCGCGCCCGCACCGCGGCCCGCGCCCGGCGGCGCGGCAGGGCCGGTGCCTGGACCTCGAGCCTGGGGCGCCGCGGCAGGACGATCGTGCGCTGCCTGGCGCCCTGGTAGACAGCCATGGATCAGTCGCCCAGGGCGTAGTGAACGCGCGGGGTGCGCGGGTCGAGGAACGAGAACCGGTCGGCGACGGAGACGGGACCGATGTCCTCGAGCGCGCTGTCGACGTCGGGCGCGTGATCACGCTGGCGGCGCTCGGCCACCTCGTGCTGGCGGCGGCCGTAGGACTTGCGACGGTTGGACTGGTGACGCTTGCTCACGGGACTCCTCCTCCGTGGGCGGACCGGCCTGCGGGCCGGTTCGACGAGTGGCGCGGGTCGGCTTGCTGGGCTGCCGCTCTCTCTCTGGCCGCTACCTCCCGCGCTTCATGCTGCGAGCCGCTCGGCGGCGCGCAGGCGGGCGCTCCTTGCCCGCGGATTGGCGGTGATCTCCGCTTCCGTCGGGGTCAGGGACGGGCGGGTGACGAGTCGCAGCCGTGGCGTCTTCCCGCACACACAGACCGGTGCCTCCGGGGCGCAGGTGCAGCCCCGGCGCTCGGCGGCCAGGAAGCGCTTGACGATCCGGTCCTCGAGCGAGTGGTAGGACAGGACGACGATCCGCCCGCCCGGCCGGAGCAGGTCCACGGCCGCCGCAAGGCCATCCTCGAGAGCGTCCAGCTCCTCGTTGACCGCGATCCGCAGGGCCTGGAAGACGCGGGTGGCCGGGTGCGTCCGGCGGTGGACCCGGGGGTTCGCGGGGAGGGTCCGTTCCACGAGCGCCGCGAGCTCCTCCGCCGTCAGGACCGGATGGATGGAGCGCTCCGCGACGACCGCCTTGGCGATCCTCCAGGCGGAAGGTTCCTCGCCATAGCGGCGAAAGAGCGCCGCCAGCTCGTCGGCGGTCAGGGTCTCGAGCAGCTCGGCAGCCGGTACGCCGCGACCGGTGTCGAAGCGCATGTCCAGGGGCCCACCGGCGCGGAAGCCGAACCCGCGCGTGCGGTCCGCCAGCTGGAACGACGACAGGCCGAGGTCGAACAGCGCGCCGTCCACGGCCCCGAAGCCGGCATCGGGTGCGACATCCGCCAGCTCCCGGAAGTTGGCCCGGCGCAGGACGAGGCGATCGCCGAAGCGCGCCAGGCGGAGCGCCACCCGCTCGATGGCGGCGCCGTCCGCGTCCAGCCCCAGCACCCTGCCGTTGGGGCTGGCGGCCTCCAGGATCCGCTCGGTGTGCCCACCGCCGCCGATCGTCGCGTCGATCTGCAGGCTGCCGGACGCCGGTGCCAGGGTCTCGATGACCTCGGCCGGCATGACCGGCAAGTGCCCTTCCTGCATCACTCCTCCACAGATCGGTTGCGGATCCCGAGCGGACCCTGGAAGCGCATGTGGTTCGACGTCAGATCCCCAGCCCGGCGATGGCCGCGGCGAAGGCGGATGGGTCCTCGAGGCTCTGGCTGTACTCGGCCCAGCGCGCCGGCGCCCAGACCTCGGCGTGGTCCCTCGATCCCATGACCAGCGCCTCGCCCTCGAGCCCCGCGAACGCGCGCAGCCCCTGCGGGACGAGGACCCGGCCCTGGCGGTCGAGCTCCGTCTCGAAGGCCCCGGAGAACAGCTGGCGCTGGAGCAGGCGGGCTCCGGGGTCGGTCATCGGAAGACTCCCCACCTTCGTGGCCAGCTCTTCCCAGGCCGTCATCGGCAGGATCGCGAGACAGGTGTCAAGCCATCTCGCCACCACGCACCCGTCGTCGAGCTGGGCGCGGAAGCGCGCCGGGACGGCGATGCGCCCCTTCTCGTCGACCGCATGGCGGTACTCGCCGGTGAACACCGCGTCCACTCACTCCCTGACGTCGATGGCGCCGGGTGGACCGTCAACCTGGGTCGCCGCACCGGTCGCCCGGTCGGCTCCCCACTTTCCACCACTTTGCGCCACTGCGGGGCATTCTAGCGCGCACAGAGGGTCCGTCAATGGGCGAAATCGCACGTTGGTCCCGGGAATCGCCTGCGCAGTCGACAGACGCCCTTGCGGGAGCGCCGCCAGAGCGTCCATCGCGCGTGGCCCGACGTGGCGCCGCCCTGGCGGGACGTGGCATCGCCCGGGCGCGAGCCGGCGCCAGGATCCCGACCCGTTCAGATACGGCCCTCAACCAGGAGGTCGGGCGGTGAACCTCGAGTTTCGGGTGCCGGGCCCTGCCGGTCAGTCGCAACAGCGGCTCATCGCGAGCACGTGCCACGGGGCGGCGCGCGGTGACCCCGGCGGGCGTCCCGCCAGCGAAGACGCCCGGGTGGATCGGGCCGGCGGTCGCTGCCGGTCCTACCTGGTGGGCGGGGGCATCCGCATCTGGTCGCCCGTCCGCAGCCTGCCGCCATTCGCATACTTCGGGTTCCAGGCGTAGATCGTCGCCATGGAATGCCCGAACCAGTTCGCGATGCTGAACAGGTTGTCGCCCGAACGGACCGTGTAGATGAAGCACTTCTTGCGGTCCGGGCAGGGCTTCAGAACCGCATAGCGGTCGCTCTTGGGCGTCGCCGCCGGCTTGCGGGTGGGCTTGACCGAGGGCGACGGCGTCGGGGTGGGGACAGCATTCGGTTCCGGCGTGGGCTCCGTGGCAGGGGCGGGCGTCACGCCTGGCGCCTCCGGCGAGCTCGCCGTCGGGTCGGGCTCGTTCGTTGGCACGAGCGTGGGCTGGGGCGCCGGCCCGGACGCTCGCGGCGAGATCGAGGCAAGCGCCGCCACGGCCGGCGACGGCCCTTCGACCACGGGCATCCCGATGCCCCCCCGCTGGACCACGAACCCGAACGACAGCGCCGCACTGAGGACGAGGATGAGGAGCGCCGCGATCGTTGCAGCCGGCACCTGGGGCAGCAGGCGCGAGCGCTCGGCCGCCGCGGCCGTGGCGCCGTGGAGGTAGCGCGGGCAGTCGGCGTGTGCCGCGCGCAGGCAGACCAGCTCCTGTTGCCGGAGGGACTGCAGCCGCGGCGCGCCGATGGCCACACAGGTCTGCTCGACTCCGGGCACGCTCGCCGGGGCAACAAGGGTCCCGTCGAAGTCCCTGCGCAGGAAGGGGCAGACGGACGGATCTGGCGACCGCCCCGCCGTGTCGAACACCGGCGGCTCGGGGCGGGTGGTGGCAGGCCCGGCGTCCACTGGCTGCTCGGCAGCATCCATGTCCGGCGCAGGCTGGGCAGGAAGGGGCTCGCCGGCATCGCCGCCCGGGTCGCCGGAGCCCGCTGCAACGACTTCGGCCGCGGGTTCTTCGCTCAGCTCGAGTCCCTCCCGGTGCAGGCGCGTGATCGTCGGTCGCGGCCGAGTCTAGTACCTCCGGTACCTTGTCGCGATCGAATTGCCGGTGTTAGGCTGCGTCTCCGTCGCACCCGAAACTCGTTGCGATCGCGGATCGCGTTGCCACGGCCGACCCGGCCGGGAGAGATCGAGCCCCTGGTTCATGGCCCTTCCGCTCGCCACTCCGACGACACTTCACCAGCGCGAGTCGGACATCTCGCACCTGGCGCCGCACCGGATCAAGCGCTGCACGTATCGCCGCCTGATCTCGATCGATCGCCCGGGAGAGCGCCTGTACGAGGTCGAGTGTCTCTACCCCGACCGGAAGGTCCCCATCCCCCTGGGCGACCTCGACACGAGCATGCCCATCTGCAACGCGTGCACGGCCGCTCACATCTTCCGAGCCGACGAGGACTGACCGGGCCGCCTGCCGGCAGCGGCCCCGGAGAGTCGAAGCCGTCGCGCACCCGGCGACCACTTGTGGTGGACGTTAGGCTGGGTCCCGGCAGCACCACGGCCGTCCCGCCGTCAGCGCCGAAGAGGAGGGCCCACGATGGCCGAGCACCCGAACGTCGCCCTGGTCCGCCGCGCACTGCAGGCGATGACCGAGACGGACATGTCGAAGGCCGAGCAGGAGATGGCGATCGTCGATGCCTTCATGGCCGATGACATCGTCTGGCACGAGATCGGCAGGGCCGAGCCTCGTCGCGGCAAGGTGGAGCTCCAGGCCGCCATGATGGATGGGATGCGCGACTTCACCATCGCGTTCGAGGTCCACGATGTCGTCGCCAACGACGATCACACCATCGCGCTCGGCACTGCGACCGCAACCCGTGGCGGGAAGACGCTCGTCTACCGCACGGCCGAGATCTTCCACATCCGCGACGGAAAGGCCGTCGAGCGCTGGGCGTTCTCGGACGACACCGCCGCGATCGTCGCGTTCTTCGCCTAGGGGTCTGCATCGAGCGCACCAGGAGTCGCCACACACGGCGCTCAGCGTCGCCACGAGCCGCCGAGCCGTCAGCGTCGCCACGAGTCGGTCACCGGTCAAACGGTCGGGTCTGGCCTCGTTTGCGCCGCCTGGCGGCACGCGTGGAGGTCCGGCGAGTCGTTGCATCCGACGTATGTGCCGGTGAGCGGATGATTCCTGGGGCCGCCCGACGGCTTGACCTGTCGGCGGCGCTGGGCGGCGGCGTTGGGTGCCGCCCGACGGTGTGACCTGTGGGCAGCGGCGTTCCACGGCCGCGTGCCACGGCCTGCGGGGCACGACCACCTGTGGGTGACGGCCAGCCACGGCCGACGGCTCGACCTGTTGGCGGCGGCGTTCCGGAGCCGGGTGGCCCGGCCGGGAAGGCGCCAGCGAGGAGGCCTGTAAGCCGAGTTCTGTACCGCGGCTTGCGCCGCGGTGACGGTCATCCATCTGGGGCCGCCGGTTGCCCGACGGCTCATGCAGCCGACCCGAGGGCTGGGCAGCGCACCTCTCCCCCCGGCGAACCGGGGTTGCGCCCTCCTATTTGGCCTTGCTCCGGGTGGAGTTTGCCGCGTTTCACTCCGGCCCCGAGGGGCCGGCATCGTCACTGTGGCACTGGTCCTCGCCTCGCGGCGGACGGGCGTTACCCGCCACCCTGCGCTGTGGAGCTCGGACTTTCCTCACGCCGCCCGGTTACCCGGTTGACGCGCGACCGTCCGGCCGCCTCGCTGGCCCGCGCATTGTAGGCCGGACGCGTCAGGGCGAGACGAACAGCAGGATGTCGCCCGCCTCGCTGGTGAGCCGCAACCGCCCCGTGCGCGTGTCGATCTCGAATCGGGGCCGGCCTTCGACGACACCGAAAAGGACCGCGTCCTGGGCGGCCATCGCCTCGTCGCACGGGCTGGGTTGCAGGATCTCCGAGTCGAGCAGGATCCGGTTGCCGTCGACGTGGTACGTCCCGCCGCCGCTCCTGCAGCCGGTGTGGACCTGGAAACGGCCGTCCGTGCCGAACCCCACGCCGACGATCCCGGCCGGATCGACCGGCGGCGCGCCACCGACCTCGTCCAGCTTCCAGGGACGGTCCACGAGCACGTCCGTGGTCGTCATGCAGGCGGCGGCGACCAGAGCGAACAGGCCGAGCGCCACGAGGCGCTTCGGGGCCGACCTCACAGCAGCGCTCGAACGGCCTCGGCGACCGCGCGTCCCAGGGCCGCCTGCCCGGCGACCGTGAGGTGCACGCCGTCGGCCGGGTCGACCGTGGCCACGGGCCCGGCGTCCAGGAACGAGACCCCCCGCAGCTCGGCGGCCGTCCGGTAGAGCGCCGCGAACTGCTGGCTCCTGGCCCTCGCTTCCCCAAACCCCCACAGCTCGGAGGTCGCCGTACGACCGCCCAGGGGCGGCGGCGCCACGAGGAGCACGCCCGGCGGTCGCCCGTCCGGACCCGTCCCGGAGGTCAGCGCCTGCTCGACCAGCGCGCTCGCGCCGGCGGCGATCTCCGCCGCAGTCCGCCCGAAGATGGACTTGAGGTCGTTCGTCCCGAGCATCAGGACGAGGACGTCCACCGGCGCGTGCGAGCGCAGGCAGGGCAGCAGGTACGGGCGGCCATTGCGCCCATCCAGGTAGGGATCGTCCCAGATCGTCGTGCGGCCGTTGAGGCCCTCCTCGACGACGTCCGCCGCGACACCCAGCTCGGCAGCCAGGACCCCGGGCCAGCGCGCGTCCCTCGCGAAGTCGTCCGCCGGTGGCAGCGTCATAGCCGTGCGTATTCGAATCACCGTAGCAGACGATCGTCGGCATCCTGACTCCCTGGCTCAGGTGTCGGGCGCGACCCGGCGCGCTCGCGCCACCCGTGCCGGGCCGCCGGCCGCCACCCGGTCCAGCGCCTCGTTGGCAAGCCGGTCCGCCGTCGAGTTCTGGGCGCGCGGCACGTGCCTGGCGGACCAGCTGCCAAACCCGGCCAGCATCGCCTTCGACTCCGCCCACAACGGCTGCAGCTTGGCGTCCTTGACGCGCCACCGGCCATGCAGCTGCTCAACGATCAGCTTGGAGTCGAGGTACAGGTCCACCCGCTCGGCGCCCAGCCGCTGGGCGAGCTTGAGCGCCTCCACGACGCCACTCCACTCGGCCACGTTGTTGGTCTGGATGCCCAGAGCCTCGGAGATGGTGGCGTCGGGTGGGGCGCCCGGGTCCAGCGCATCGGCGCGGGCACCGTCGATCAGTGCCGCACCCAGCGAGGCGGGCCCCGGATTGCCCCGCGCCGCTCCATCCGTCCTGATCACCAGGTGCTCGATCACCGGCAGCGACGCGGCTCCCCCGGCGGAGACCGGACCCGGACCGCTCAGGCTCGTCGCCCCACGATCGCCGAGGACACCTCGAGGATCGCCTGGGTGATGTGGATCCCGCGCGGGCAGGCGTCCGTGCAGTTGAAGATCGTGCGGCATCGCCAGACGCCGTCACGGTCGGCGAGGATCTCCAGCCGCTCCTCGGCCGCGTCGTCGCGTGAGTCGAAGATGAAGCGGTGGGCATTGACGATCGCCGCCGGCCCGACGTAGTCCGGCTGGGCCCAGAACGACGGGCATGACGTGGTGCACGCGGCGCACAGGATGCACTTGGTGGTGTCGTCGAACTTCGCCCGGTCCTCGGCGGACTGCCGCCGCTCCCGGTCCGGCGGCTCGGAATCCGCCTGGAGGAACGGCTGCACGCTCCGGAACTTGGCGAAGAAGGTGTCCATGTCGACGACGAGGTCCTTCATCACCGGCAGGCCCGGCAGCGGCGCCACGGTGATCTTCTTGCCGCCCAGCTGGTCCACGCGGATCTTGCAGGCCAGCCGGTTGCGCCCGTTGATCAGCATGGCATCCGACCCGCACACGCCATGCGCGCAGGACCGGCGAAACGTCAGCGTCCCATCCTGCTCGTACTTGACCTTGTGCAGAAGGTCCAGGACCCGGTCCATCGGACCGGCCTCAACCGTGTAGCGCTCCTCGTGCGGCTTCTGGTCGGTCTCGGGGTCGTAGCGGAGGACCCGCAGCTCGATCTGCATCGTCGTCTCCCCCGCCCTAGTAGACACGCGGCTTGGGCTGGAACTTGGTGATCGTTACCGGCTTGTAGGCCAGCTCGATCTCCCCGCTCTCGCCCCTGGTCGCCAGGGAGTGGGTCAGGAAGTTGACGTCGTCGCGCTCGGGATAGTCCTCGCGGCTGTGCGCGCCGCGACTCTCCTTGCGGTTGATGCACGCGGCCACCATGGTCTCCGCGCAGTCGAGCAGGTACCCGACCTCGCGGGCCTCCAGGATGTCCGTGTTGAACACCGTTCCCTTGTCGTCGACGCTGACGCTGGCGTACCGGTCACGCAGCTCGGCCACCTTGGCTCGTGCGCGCTCCAGGCCCACCGCGTCCCGGTAGACGCCGGCGTCGTCCATCATCACGTCGGCGAGCTCGGTGCGGATGACCTCTTTGCGCTCGCCCTTGGGACGCCCGCGCAGTGCCTCGATCTCGGCGCGCACCGGGTCCGCGGCCTCCTCGGTCACGACCGGCATGTCCTGGCCACGGATGTCCGCCGCCATCTGCAGTCCTGCCCTGCGGCCGAACACCAGCAGGTCCACCAGCGAGTTCGTCCCCAGGCGGTTCGCGCCGTGGACGGAGACGCAGGCCGCCTCGCCCGCCGCATACAGCCCCGGCACCACCGTGTTGGCGGCGTCGCGCGTGGCCTGGGTGAGCATGTTGGTGGGAACCCCGCCCATCGCGTAGTGCGCGGTCGGCTGGATCGGAATGGGGTCCGTGTAGGGCTCGATGCCCTGGTACACCCGGACGAAGTCCGTGATGTCAGGCAGCTTCTCGTCGATCTTCTTGCGGCCGAGATGGCGGACGTCCAGGTAGACGTAGTCCTTGCCGTCGATGCCCCGTCCGGCGCGGATCTCCTGATGGATGGCCCGGCTGACCATGTCCCGGGGTGCGAGCTCCATGAGCTTGGGGGCGTAGCGCTCCATGAAGCGGAACCCGTCGTTGTCGAGCAAATAGGCGCCCTCGCCGCGGGCCGCCTCCGAGAGCAGGATCCCGATGCCCACGATTCCCGTGGGGTGGAACTGGTAGAACTCCATGTCCTGCATCGGAACGCCGTGGCGATAGGCCAGCGAGACGCCGTCGCCGGTGAGGCTCCAGGCGTTCGAGGTGACCCGGAACATGCGGCCGAAGCCGCCGGTCGCCAGGAGCACGGCCTTGGAGCGCAGCGTGACCAGCTCTCCGTCGGCGATGCGGTAGGCCACGACCCCAGCGGCGCGCCCGCCCGAGCCCAAGTCCCCGCCCTCGGTCACGAGATCCACCACGTGGTACTCGTCGTAGAACTTGACCCCGGCCTTGAGGCATTGCTGGTAGAGGGTCTGGAGGATCATGTGGCCGGTGCGGTCCGCGGCGAAGCAGGCCCGCATCACCGGACCCTCGCCGTAGTTGCGCGTGTGGCCGCCGAACCGGCGCTGGTCGATCTTGCCGTCGGGCGTGCGGTTGAACGGCAGGCCCATGTGCTCGAGCTCGATCACCGTCTCGATGGCCTCGCGGGCGAGCACCTCGGCCGCGTCCTGGTCAACCAGGTAGTCGCCACCCTTGATGGTGTCGAACATGTGCCACTCCCAGTGGTCCTCCTCCTGGTTCCCCAGGGCAGCACACACGCCGCCCTGGGCGGCGCCGGTGTGGGAGCGGGTCGGGTAGAGCTTGGTCAGGACGGCCGAATCCACCCCGGCCTTGGCGAGCTCGAGGGCGGCCCAAAGGCCGGCGCCGCCGGCGCCGACGATCAGGGCGTCGTGTTCGCGGATCATGGCCGCACCGGGAAGCTCATCGTGGCGACGGCGATGGTGCCCATCGCGAAGATCACGATCGCGCCCATGTAGAGCAGCAGCGTGAGGGCCATCCGCAGGCCGCCGGACGTGTAGTCCTGGACGACGGTACGCATGCCCATGAAGGCGTGGAAGACCACGAACGAGAGCATCAGCCAGTCGGCCGTCCGCCAGGCGAGGCTCCCCCACCGCTCATCGAGGATCCACTGCGCCGTCTGGTCCTTGGGGTCGTACAGGAAGTGGACGATGATGTAGTGGGCGAGGGCCGTCACGAACAGGCCCAGGCCCGTCAGCCGCATGAGGTACCAGATCGCGAGCTCCCAGCCGCTGCCCGAGGGGCGGACGCGACCGGAGCGGGAGTACTTGGTGGTCATGACTGGAACCTGAAGGGGGGCTCGAAGCCGAAGGCCGGGGCCATGATCTGGACCAGGATCGGCACTCCGATGACGACGAAGACGACCCAGCTCGCGTACCACAGCTGCTTGTGGTAGCGGGTCATCGACGGCCAGAAGTCCATGATGATGATCCTCAGGCCGTTGAGCGCGTGGTACAGGAGCGCCGCGCCAAGGAGCGACTCGACAACACGCCCGCCGGGGCTGGCATAGATGACCAGGAGCTCGTCGTAGAGCGGCGGATTGGCGCCCGCGAGCCAGATGTCGAAGACATGGAGCAGGATGAACGCCCAGATGGCGATCCCCGCGATGCGGTGGAACGCCCAGGCGAGCATCCCCTCGCTGCCCCGATACCGCAGGAGCATTGAGCCTCCGTTGTCCCGGCCCGCCGGTAGCGGGTCGCAGCTTGCGGTGGCCCGGCCGGTCAGCCGAGCCGCGCGATGATGGCGTCCGCGAACTCCCTGGTACCCGCGGGACCGCCGAGGTCGTAGGTCGTGTTCCTGCCCTCGGCGATGACCTCGCGCAGGGCGGTCTCGACGCGGACCGCCGCGTCCTGCTCGCCGAGATGGCGGAGCATGAGCACGCCGGACAGCAGCAGGGCCGTGGGATTTGCCTTGTTGAGGCCGGCGTACTTGGGCGCCGAGCCATGCACGGGCTCGAACACGGACGCCTCGATGCCGATGTTGGCCCCCGGCGCCACGCCCAGGCCGCCCACGAGGCCGGCACACAGGTCGCTGACGATGTCGCCGTAGAGGTTGGGCAGGACCATCACGTCGTACAGCTCGGGCTTCTGCACCAGCTGCATGCACATGTTGTCGACGATCCGGTCCTCGAACTCGACCCTGCCCTCGTACTCCGCGGCCACCGTGCGGCAGCTCTCGAGGAACAGGCCGTCAGACATCTTCATGATGTTGGCCTTGTGGACCGCGGTGACCTTGCGACGATCGTTGGCGACCGCGTACTCGAACGCGAAGCGCGCGATCCGCTCGGAGGCGGCGCGGGTGATGATCTTGATGCTCTCCGCCGCGTCCTTGCCGACCATGTGCTCGATGCCGGCGTAGAGGTCCTCGGTGTTCTCGCGGACGATCACCAGGTCCACGTCGTCGTAGCGAGTCTGGAGGCCCTTGATGGACCTCGCGGGGCGCAGGTTCGCGTACAGGCCCAGCGTCTGGCGCAGTGTGACATTGACGCTCCGGAAGCCGGATCCCACGGGCGTTGTGATGGGGCCCTTGAGAGCCACCTTGTTGCGCCGGATCGACTCCAGCACGTGGTCCGGGAGCGGGGTCCCGTACTGGGCCATGACGCCTTCGCCGGCATCCTGGATCTCCCAGTCGAAAGCGACGCCAGAGGCGTCGAGGACACGGCGGGTGGCCTCCGCCAGCTCCGGCCCGATGCCGTCGCCAGGGATGAGGGTGACTCGGTGGGGCATGACCCCATTCTAGCGATGCCATCGGACCCGCGGGGGCTCGGGCGGCCCCCGATTCCGGGGTGCCGGAGGTCGCCTAGGCATGGGCCATCCGGCCGTGGTGGACCCGCGACCGCGGTGCGCTGGGAGCGACACTGCCGCCAGGGAGGCCGGACGGCCTGTCCTCTGCGGCGGTGCCGCGGCTATCATCTTGGTCCGCCCAGGTCCCGCTCGCCCGGAGGTCTCGCCCGTCGCGTGAAGATTCACGAAGCCGACGCCAAGTCGCTGCTCGTCGCCCAGGGGCTGCCGGTCCCTCCGTGGGAGGTCGCCCGCACCCCAACCCAGGCGCGTGCCGCCGCGGTCCGGTTCCTGGCCGATCCCGCCAACGCGACCGGCAAGGTCGTGATCAAGGCCCAGGTACTCGTGGGAGGGCGCGGCAAGGCCGGCGGCGTCAAGCTCGCGTCCACGGCGGACGAGGCCGAAGATGTCGCTGCGCAGATCCTCGCGCTCGAGATCAAGGGGCTGCCCGTCCGGCGCGTGCTGGTGGGGCCCGCCGCCGAGATCGTCAAGGAGTACTACCTCTCGGTCGTGCTCGATCGCGCGACCCGCCGCCTGATGTTCATCGGCTCGGCGGAGGGCGGCGTCGAGATCGAGCAGGTGGCCGTCGACAACCCGGACGCGCTCGTCTACCAGCACATCGATCCACTCCTGGGCCTGCCCGACTTCGCCGCACGGGACCTCGCGTTCGCGATCGGGTTCGGGGCCCACTGGAAGGCCGGGGCGGCGATCGCGAAAGGCCTCCTGCGGACGATGCTCGCCTACGACGCGGATTTGGTGGAGATCAACCCCCTCGCCGTCATCCGGGAGCATGGAGCGCAGGGCACGCCCGTGGAGCGCCTGGTCCTGCTCGACGCCAAGATCACCCTCGACGACTCGGCCCTCGCCCGCCACCCGCAGCTGGAGGAGCTGCGGGACCTCGACGCCGAGGACCCGACCGACATCGAGGCACGACGCTACGACCTGACGTTCATCAAGCTCGACGGCGACATCGGCTGCATGGTCAACGGGGCCGGCCTGGCGATGACGACCATGGATCTGGTGAAGCGGGCCGGCGGCGAACCGGCCAACTTCCTGGACATCGGCGGCGGCGCCAAGGCAGACCGTGTCGCGGCCGCCATGCGCCTGATCCTCGAGGACCGCAACGTCAAGGCGATCCTGGTCAACATCTTCGGCGGCATCACGCGCGGTGACGAGGTCGCCCAGGGACTCATCGACGCCCGCGCCCAGCAGGTGCGCGACGTGCCGATGGTGGTCCGCATCGTGGGCACCAATGCCGAGGAGGCGGCCGGGCTGCTGGAGGCCGCCAAGTTCGTGACGGCAGGCAGCCTGGACGAGGCCGCGGCGAAGGCCGTGGCGGCGGCGAAGGGAGCGTCGGCGTGAGCATCCTGATCGGGCGCGACACGCGGCTCGTGGTCCAGGGCATCACCGGCCGCGAGGGCGAGTTCCACAGCCGGGCGATGCTCGAGTACGGGACCCCGATCGTGGCCGGGATGACGCCCGGCAAGGGAGGCCAGACAGCCCTGGACGGCCGCGTCCCGGTCTTCAACACGGTGCTCGATGCCGTGCGCGAGACGGGCGCCAACACCTCGTGCATCTTCGTCCCAGCGGGCGGCGCCCCGGACGCGGTGCTCGAGGCCGTCGACGCCGGCATCGCCACCATCTTCTGCATCACCGAGGGCATTCCGGCCCTGGACATGGTCCCCGTGGTCGAGGTGGTCCGGCGCGCCGGAGCCCGCCTCATCGGGCCCAACTGCCCAGGCGCCACGTCGCCCGGTCGCGCGAAGGTCGGCATCATCCCGGGTTCGATCCACCGCGAGGGTCGTGTTGGCGTCGTGTCGCGCTCGGGGACCCTCACCTACGAGGCCGTTCAGGCGATGACGGACGCCGGCCTGGGCCAGTCCACCTGCGTGGGCATCGGTGGCGACCCGGTGATCGGCACCCAGTTCCTGGACGTCCTGGAGCTGTTCGCCGCGGACCCGGATACCGAGGCGCTCGTGCTGATCGGCGAGATCGGCGGTGCAGCGGAGGAGGAGGCGGCGGCGTGGGCGGCGGAGCATATGGCGGACGTCCCCAGGGTGGCGTTCATCGCCGGCCGCACGGCCCCCGAGGGCAAGCGCATGGGTCACGCCGGGGCGATCATCTCGGGAGGGCGCGGCACGGCAGCATCCAAGGTCTCCGCGCTCGAGGCCGCGGGGTTCCGGGTCGCCGGGTCGCCCACGGAGCTGCCGGCGCTCCTGCGCGACGCCGGGTACCGCGGCTGAATCAGCACCTCCTCGCCGGCCGGATGACGTCGTAGACTGTCGCCCTGCGGACCGGCGCGAGCGGTGTTGCGAGATGGAAGGAGGATCGGCGCCCCGGCGCCTATGAGCAGTCTGATGGACCTCGTCGCGGGCGACGCCCGTGACATTGTCCTCGCGCTCTCGATCGACGACGTGGCGGCCTTCGACGATCCTGACCGCTTCGTCGCACACCTGCCCCTCGGCGGAGGGCTGGACCCCACCTGGCTGGACCTGTTCAGCGAGGCCGTCCGCGCCGTCACCGGCGGTGACGAGCCCTCGGACTTCCTGGATGCGCGCCTGGATCTGGACGCCGCGTCGAACACGGAACGGATCGTGGACCGGGTTGACCCGGGCTGGATCGAGGTGGTCGCGAGCCTTCCCGATGACCAGGTCGGGGCACTGGCGGGACGCTGGATCGAGCTGCTGGAAGAGGAGCTCGGGCTCCTGCCCAGGGAGGAGAAGCCCTGGATCCGCGATCTGGCCGGCCGGATCGTGACGTTCTCGCGTGCCGCCGCGCGGGCCCGAGACGTCGTCTTCGCCTGGGCCTTCTGACGCAGGTCGCTCGGGGCCGAACCGCCCGTCCACCCCAGCGCGTCCGGCCCTGCCCGTCGCGAGAGCGCACAGGCACCCTGCGCACATGAGCCTGCCACCTCCCGAGCCTGCCGCGTTCCCGCCGCTTGCCGAAACCCCGCATGCCGATGACGCCTGGGCCGCGGCCGAGCCCTGGCTCCGTCGCGGGTTCAAGGCTCTCAACCGGTGGTTCATGATCCCGGTCCACCGGGCCGGGATGGGTGCCTGGGTGTCCAGCCCGATCGGCGGGTACATGCTCCTGCTCCGCGTCCGCGGCCGGACATCGGGCGTGACCCGCGAGACTCCCCTGAGCTACCTCGTCGCCGAAGGGTCGGCATGGGTGATGGCGGGCTTCGGGCCGCGGACCGCGTGGTACCGGAACCTGCTGGCCGACCCGCACGTGGAAGCGTGGATGCCGGGCGGTCGCCATCGGGCCCTCGCCGAGGAGGAGCTCGACCCGGCAGTGCGCGCGCGCATCCTGCCGGCCCTCACGAGGGCGACCGGCGCTCCGGCGCTCATGATCGGACTCAACCCCTGGACAGCGCCCGACGAGGCGATCCTTGAGGCCCTCGCCTGGGTTCCCCTGGTCCGCATCCGGCCGGACGACGGTCCGCTGGAGGCCGGCCCCGACGATCCCGGTGGACAAGCCTGGATCTGGCGGCAGTCGATGGTGCTGGCCGCATGCTGGCTCGCGTGCCGGGCCGCGAGACGTCTCCTCCGCTGACGGCAGGCGCGAGGCGCCGTCTCCGCCGATGCAGGCGCCCAACCGCCCGTTACGGTCCCGCCGGGCACAATGGGGTCATGACGACATTTGATGATCGCGCCCCGGAATGGGACACGCCCGAGCGGGCAGAACGGGCCCAGGCCGCTGCCGAGCTCATCCTGGCGGCTGTCCGGCCCGCACCGGACGCCCGCGTCCTGGAGCTTGGTGCCGGGACCGGCCTGCTTGGCCTTGCCCTCGCTCCGCACGTCGGATCCGTGATCCTGGCCGACGCGTCCGGCGGCATGCTGGACGTGGCGGAAGCCAAGCTGGCCGCTGGTGGCTATCCGGGGGCACGGACGCTGCGCCACGTCCTGACCGTGGATCCCCTCCCCCCGGACCGGTTCGACCTCGTCGTGAGCCTGATGGCGCTCCACCACGTCCCCGACACCGGTGCCGCCATGGAACACCTCGCGGCCCTGCTCGAGCCCGGGGGCCGGATCGCCATCGTGGACCTCGAGGCGGAGGATGGATCCTTCCACACGGACCCGGGCGACGACGTCCTGCCCGGCTTCGAGCGCGATCCCCTGCGTCGGCATGCCGAGGCAGCCGGGTTCCGGGACGTCGACTTCCGGCCGGCCTGGGACGTGACCAGGAACGGACGGGCGTATCCCCTGTTCCTGGTGACGGCGGTCCGGACTTAGCCTGCCGGGTATCCGAGGGCGGCCCAGGCAGGGCCTCCCGGCTTCTCGATCAGCTCCACCAGGACCCCGTGGCAGGACCGCGGGTGAATGAAGGCAACGGGGCCCTCGGCGCCCTTCCTGGCCACCGTGTCGATGAGCTCCATGCCATCCATCTCGAGACGCATCAGCGTCTCGGAGACGTTGTCCACCTCGAAGCAGACGTGGTGGAACCCCTCGCCCCTGGCTGCCAGGAAACGCGCCACGCCCGTCGCCTCGTCGGTCGGCTGGACCAGCTCCACCTTGGACTCCCCGACCGTGAGGAACGCGATCGTCACCCGGTCCTGCTCGATCGGGAGGATCAGCTCCACGGGCAGGCCCAGCATGTCGCGCCAGAACACGAGCGACTTGTCGAGGTCCGCCACGACCACGGCAATGTGGTGGATCTTGCCCAGCTGGCGGATGGGCGTGGGCACCTGCCCGGCGACACTCACGGGATCCCTCATGACGGGCTCCTTTCAGACGGTGATCAGCTCGCGGTGGACGCCCCATGCGGCTCTGAGGCGATCCGCGATCTCGCCGACGGTGGCATAGGCGGCAACCGCCTCGATGATCGCCGGCATCAGGTTCTCGGTGCCGCGGGCGCCGTCCTCGAGGCGACGCATGGCGGCCTCCCACGTGGCGGGGTCGCGCTCGGCGCGGACCCGCCGCAGCCCATCGACCTGCCGGCGCTCTCCTTCCGGGTCGATCCGCAGGAGTGCCGGTCGGGCGCCTGGCTCATCGTCGCGGAACCGGTTGACGCCGACCACGATCCGGTCCGCGCGCTCGATCTCGCGCTGGACGCGGTAGGCCGACTCCTGGATCTGGCGCTGCTGGAAGCCACCCTCGATCGCGGCGAGCGTGCCACCCATGGCGTCGATCTCGGCGAGGTAGGCGGTGGCGGCAGCCTCGAGCTGGTCCGTCAGCGACTCCACGAACCAGGAGCCCGCCAGGGGGTCCGGGGTCTCGGTCACGCCGGCCTCGTGAGCGATGATCTGCTGGGTCCGCAGGGCGAGCCGGGCGGACTCGACGGTGGGCAGGGCGAGGGCCTCGTCACGGGAGTTGGTGTGCAGGCTCTGGGTTCCACCGAGGACCGCCGCAAGGGCCTGCAGGGTGGTCCGGACGACGTTGTTGTCGATCGACTGGGCGGTCAGGGATGAGCCCGCCGTCTGGGTATGGAAGCGGCACATCATCGACTTGGGGTTCTGCGCCCCGAACCGCTCCTTCATGATCCGGGCCCACATCCTGCGCGCGGCCCGGAACTTGGCCACCTCCTCAAACAGCTCGGACCAGGCCGCGAAGAAGAAGGAGAGCCGCGGCGCGAAGTCGTCTACCGCCAGGCCGCGGCCCAGGGCACCCTCGACATAGGCGATTCCGTCGGCCAGGGTGAAGGCCAGCTCCTGGGCTGCGGTGGCCCCCGCCTCGCGCATGTGGTAGCCGGAGATGCTGATCGTGTTCCATCTGGGAAGCTCGCGCGCCGCGAACTCGAACACGTCCGTGACGAGGCGCATCGAGGCTCGTGGCGGGTAGATCCAGGTGCCCCGGGCGATGTACTCCTTGAGGATGTCGTTCTGGGTGGTCCCGGACACGTCCCCGCGGGCGACCCCCTGCTTCTCGGCGGCGGCCACGTACAGCGCCAGCAGGATGGGGGCCGTGGCGTTGATGGTCATCGACGTGCTGACCGTGCCCAGCGGGATGCCCGCGAACAGCGTCTCCATGTCCGCCAGGGACGAGACGGGGACCCCGACCCGTCCCACCTCCCCTTCCGCCTCGGGCGCATCCGAGTCGAACCCCATCTGCGTGGGCAGGTCGAATGCGACGGACAGGCCGGTCTGACCCTGCCCCAGGAGGTACCGGAAGCGCTCGTTGGTCTCGGCCGCCGTGGCGAAGCCCGCGTACTGGCGCATGGTCCAGAACCTGGAGCGGTACATGGTGGCCTGCACGCCGCGCGTGTACGGGTACTCGCCGGGCAGTCCAAGGTCCGCCGCAGTGTCCAGGCCGTCGACATCCGCGGCCGTGTAGACGTCGGCCACCGGGATCTCGGAGGTGGTGGAGAACGCCGCCCGGCGCTCCGCCGACGAGGCGACCGCCCTGGCCCGGGTCGTGGCACGCCAGCGCTTGACGTCGGGATCCGACGCCGCCCCTGGAGCGTCGCCGGCGCTCCGGGCACCGCGCCGGGCACCGCCCTGCTCCGCGTTCCCCTCCTCGTTCACCCGGGACCTCCGCTAGCGGATGACGACCAGCAGGTCGCCGATCTCGATGTTCACGCCCACGGCAACCCCGACGCGATCGATCGTGCCGTCCCGTGGCGCACGTAGCTCGTTCTGCATCTTCATGGCCTCGACGACCAGGAGCTGCTGTCCCGCGGCCACCTCATCCCCCGCCGCGACGGACACCGAGACCACCTTACCCGGAATGATCGCCTTGACCTGCAGCGGACCACTGTGCGCGGAGGCGGTGCGACCGCGACCGGCCCGCTCACGGAGCGCGGCGATCCGCTCGGACTCCACGTTCACAAGGAATCGGAAGCCGTCGACCAGGACCTCGCGAACCCTGACGCCTCCCGCGCCGGCCGAGTCAGCCTCGAGCACCAGCCTCGTGACCCCCCGGTCCTCCTCCAGCGTGACCCGGCCACTCCCCATGGAGCGGATGGCGACCAGGGCGGGGAACCCATCGACCAGCACCTGTCTTTGCGCAAGGACACCCGCGGCCCCGCCATCGCCCGCGGCGATGGCGGCACCACCCAGCGGTCCCGTCCCGACCGTCGGGTTGGTCATGCGGAGCGGCGAGGGCGCCGGACCGACGAGCATCGCGGGTTCGTCCCCGATGCGGGAGCTGGCGGCGAGCTGGACTCGAACGGCCCGCGGGTCGACGTCGCCGGTCGGTTCACCGGCGGAAAGTACCGGCTCGTCGGCCGCAGGGTGATCGGTCGGACGCACGTCTCCGGCGGGGCCTTCCCCCGGCCCAGCAGTCAGCCCGGCCATCGGTCGACTCCCTGGCCACGCGAACCATGCCGCCAGCCGTTGCGGCCCGGCGGCCGCGCGACTTGACCGGCCGGCGGGATAGACCCCATGGCGGGCGCGACCGGCCCATCGCTGATCGCGGTGAGGCCGGTTGCGAGCAGGGCCCTCCGGACTGCCTCGTTCCGGGCGCCGTCCCCGTCCCAATGCTGATCCACCCACCCGGTCGACAGGTCGCCTTCGCGGAACGACGCATGGCGTGCGACGACGCGATGGAACGGGAGTGTCGTCTGGATGCCGCCGATCTCCGTCTCGTCGATCGCCCTCCGGAGCCGGTCGATCGCGGCATCCCGGTCATGCGCGTGGACCATGAGCTTCGCGATCAGGTTGTCGTATTCCGCGGGCACGCGTTGGCCGGCCTCGATGTGCGTGTCGATCCGAACCCCGGGACCGGCCGGCATGACCCAACGCCCGACGCGACCCGGTGTGGGTGCAAAGGCGCGCGCCGGATCCTCGGCCGCGATGCGTACCTCGATGGCATGGCTGTCCGGCGTGGCTGCCCGGTCGCCCGCCGCGATGACCTGCGGGCTCAACGGTTCGCCGGCCGCAATCCGGAACTGCTCTCGGACGATGTCCACGCCCGCGACCAGCTCCGTCACGCCGTGCTCCACCTGCAGTCTGGTGTTGACCTCGAGAAACCAGAAGTTGCCGGCGGGGTCGCGGAGGAACTCGCAGGTCGCCGCGTTGCGCAAGCCCGCCGCCTCGCCGAGCCGGATTGCGAGACCGTGGAGGTGGCGACGCTGGGCCTCGTCCAGACCCGGCGCCGGCGCCTCCTCGACCAGCTTCTGGTGGCGACGCTGGAGCGAGCAGTCACGTTCGCCAAGCGCGACGACATGACCCTGCCTGTCGGCGAGCAGCTGGACCTCGATGTGTCGCGCCGGCAGGATCTCACGCTCCAGGTATACGGACCCGTCGCCAAACGCCGCCGCCGCCTCACGTGAACCTGACACGAGCGCCGCCGGCAGGTCCTCCTCGCGGGCCACGCGCCGCATGCCGCGGCCGCCGCCACCGGCTGCCGCCTTCACGAGCAGGGGAAATCCGACACCACGGGCGGTGGCCATGATGCCGGCTACCTGGTCAGGGTGGTCGACCGGCGCAGGCTCCAGCGTCCCGGGAACGGAAGGCACGCCGATCCTCGCGGCGAGCCGTCGGGCGTTGAGCTTGTCCCCGAGTGCCTCGATCGCCCCGGAGGCCGGGCCGACGAATACGATGCCGGCATCCTCCGCCGCCCGTGCAAAGGCTGCGCGCTCCGCCAGGAACCCGTACCCAGGGTGGATCGCCTCGGCGCCAGTGGCCCGCGCCGCCTCGATCACGGCGTCGATGCGGAGGTAGCTCTCCGCGGGAGCCGCCGGGCCCAGCCGCACCGCCATGTCCGCGAGACGGACGTGGGCTGCCTCGACATCGGCGTCGCTGTACACCGCGACGGACTCCATCCCCATCTCGTGGCAGGCACGGATGATCCGGACCGCGATCTCGCCGCGGTTCGCAATCAGCACGCGCCTGAACGGAGCCGGCTGGGTCGTCATCGAGTGCTCCCGGTCATGTGTCCGTACGCAAAGACAGCTGGCAGGGGTCAGAGCGGAATGTTGCCATGCTTCTTCCGCGGGTTGGTGTCGCGCTTGTCGGCCAGGAGCTCGAGCGATCGGATCAGCCTCGGACGCGTCTCTCGAGGGAGGATGACCTCGTCGATATAGCCACGTGCCGCCGCGACGTACGGGTTGGAGAACTCCTGCTCGTACTGGCTCACCAGGCGACGATGCTCCGCCGCGCCGTCCTCGGCCGCGCCGATCGCGTCCTTGAAGATGATGTTCACGGCGCCGGCGGCACCCATCACCGCGATCTCAGCGGTTGGCCACGCATAGTTCATGTCCCCGCGGATGTGCTTGCTGCTCATGACGTCGTAGGCGCCGCCGTAGGCCTTGCGCGTGATGACGGTGAGCTTGGGCACCGTCGCCTCGCAGTAGGCGTAGAGGAGCTTGGCCCCGTGCTTGATGATGCCGCCATGCTCCTGGGCCACGCCGGGCAGGAATCCCGGGACATCCACGAAGGTCACCAGCGGCACGTTGAAGGCGTCGCACGTCCGCACGAATCGCGCTGCCTTGACGGACGCGTCGATATCGAGCGCACCCGCAAGCATGGCGGGCTGCTGGGCGACGATTCCGATCGGCCGGCCTCCCAGGCGCGCGTATCCGATGAGGATGTTGCCTGCCCACGCCGGCTGGAGCTCGAAGAAGTCGCCGTCGTCGACGATGCGCCGCAGGACGTCGTGCATGTCGTACGGCATCTGTGGCTCGTCCGGGATGACATCGTCCAGTTCCGGGTCCATGCGATCCGTCGGATCCGTCGTGGCGATCAGCGGTGCCTCGGCGAGGTTGTTCTGCGGCAGGTGGGCGAGCAGCCGTCGCACATGGTCCATCGCCTCGGCCTCGTCACGGGCCGCGAGGTGCGCCACCCCGCTGCGGCCGGTGTGGACACCGGCCCCACCCAGGGCCTCCGCGTCCACCTCCTCGTGGGTCACCGCCTTCACCACGTTGGGGCCCGTGACGAACATGTAGCTCGTCCCCTCCACCATGACGGTGAAGTCGGTCATCGCGGGCGAGTAGACGGCGCCGCCGGCGCAGGGTCCGAGGATCACGGAGATCTGCGGCACCACGCCCGACGCCAGCACGTTGCGCAGGAAGATCTCCGCGTAGCCCCCGAGGGAGGCGACCCCCTCCTGGATCCGCGCACCACCGGAATCGTTGAGTCCGATCACGGGAGCGCCGACCTTCATCGCAAGGTCCATGATCTTGCAGATCTTCTCTGCGTAGGCCTCGGAGAGAGATCCACCAAAGACGGTGAAGTCCTGCGAGAACACGAACACGACGCGCCCGTCGATGGTTCCGTGGCCCGTGACGACCCCATCTCCGAGGAAGTGCTGGCGATCCAGCCCGAATTCCGTCGCACGGTGCAGGACGAAGGCGTCCAACTCGACGAAGGACCCCGGATCCAGCAGCAGGTCGAGGCGCTCCCGCGCCGTGAGCTTGCCCCAGGCGTGCTGGCGCTCGATGCGCACCGGTCCCCCACCCAGGAGGGCCTCCGCGCGCATCTGCTCGAGGCGTGCGATCCGTTCCTCGTTCTTGGACACGTCCAGTGCTCCCTCCGGGTGGGTGTCGATCGTCTGTGCGCAAAGACAGCGCGCGGCATCCATCATAGGCGGGCCGGCCACCGCCGCCGCAGGGCCGGATGGCATCGCCGGAGCCGGGGCGCGATTCCGGGGCAGGCGCACGACCCAGTCCACCGCGTACGCGCGAGTCGGCCCGGATATCCACATTACGGTGCACAACTCGGCCGCAGTGTGGACAATGTGCTCCGCCGGTGGACCTGGCGCGGTAGCATTCGCCAGACTCACCGTAGTCACATCCGGCCGCAGGCCGTCCGCTTCCGAGGTGGTGCCCTTGACGCACGTGATCGCGATCGCCAACCAGAAGGGCGGCGTCGGCAAGACGACGACCGCGATCAATCTCGCTGGCGCGCTGACCGAGCATGGCCTGCGGATCCTGCTTGTCGATATGGATCCGCAGGCGAACCTGACGGCCGGGGTGGGCATCAACCTCAACACCGTGCAGCGGTCCATGGCCGACGTGCTCGCTGATGGACGTTGCACCCTGACCGAGGCCGTGCTCGCAACCGAGACGGCGGGCATCGACGTGGCGCCCGCTCACATCGACCTCGCGAGCACCGAGGGCGAGCTGTTCACGGCGCTCGGACGCGAGGGGATCCTGCGCGACGCGATGAGCGGAGCAATCGACGCGTACGACTACGTGCTCATCGACTGCCCGCCGAACCTCGGGCTCCTCACCGTCAACGGGCTGGTTGCCGCCGACAGCGTGATCATCCCGGTACAGACCCAGTTCTACGCGATGAAGGGCCTCAACAACCTCGTCAAGGTGATCAATGCGATCCGGCTCAAGCTCAACCGGGACCTGCGGATCCTGGGGCTGCTGCCGACCTTCTACGATGGTCGGACCAACCTCGCCAAGGACATGCTCGACGAGCTTCGCGTCGTCGGCGATCACCACGTCTTCCGCACCATCATCCGGAACACCGTGAAGCTAGGCGAGGCTCCCCTCGTCGGACGGCC
The DNA here is from genome assembly GCA_963788375.1 of uncultured Chloroflexia bacterium. Classification (GTDB taxonomy): domain Bacteria; phylum Chloroflexota; class Limnocylindria; order Limnocylindrales; family CSP1-4; genus CAIXZV01. The sequence continues at coordinate 117,927 of CAWBGT010000001.1, read as the reverse complement.
GATCACGTCGTACGCAAGTTCGTCCGACGCCGCCGGCAGGTACCGCGAGCTCGCCCGGGAGGTGATCGAACTTGGCCAGGACTGACTTCCGAGCCGCTGCTGCTCGGCGACTCTCCGAGGAGCGCGAGCTCCCGCCCGCCATCGTCAGCCTCCTTTCACCGGAGACGACGCACCGCTCGACCGGCGTCAAGGTCGTTCCCCTCGATCGCGTCGAGTCCAATCCCGAGCAGCCACGACTCGCGTTCGACGAGGCCACCCTCCTGGAGCTGGCCGCCAGCATCCGCGAGCACGGTGTGCTCCAGCCGATCCTCGTGCGACCCATCGGGGAGAATCACTTCCAGCTGATCGCGGGCGAACGCCGATGGCGCGCGTCCAAGCTCGCCGGGATGCTCACCATCCCAGCCCTCGTCGAGGACATCGACGACGAGACCGCGCTGGAGATCTCGATCATCGAGAACCTGCAGCGCGAGGACATCTCGCCCCTCGACGAGGCGGCGATGTACGACCGGATGATCCGCGACCACGGCTACAGCATTCGCAAGCTGGCCGAGAAGCTGGGCAAGGACAAGGGGTACCTGGAGAACCGCCTGCGCCTGGCAGATGCCCCGCCCGAGGTTCGGGAGCTCGTGTCTTTGCGCAAGGACACCCTGTCCCATGCCTACGAGCTGATGAAGGTCTCCGACCCTCGGAAGCGCCGGAGGCTGGCGGACCAGGTCGCACGCAACGAGCTGTCGCTGGTCAAGCTCCGGGAGCGCATCGAGGGCCGGCCCATGCGCCCGGCCCCCCAAACCGATGACGATGTGCCCGAGGAGACGGGCGATGGCGAACCCGAGCCCGCCGCGGAGCCGGAGGGCTGGACCTCCCACTCGGGCGGCCCCGAGCCGATCCGGGACGACACGCTCGTGTCGGCCAAGCAGCAGCTCAACACCGCGGTGGAAGACCTCCTGGACGTCCTCCGCAACCCGGAGGTCATGGCGGCCATCGGCTCGACCGACCGCACCAACCTGGCGAAGTACCTCACGATCGCCAAGCTCCGGCTGGAGAACGCGATCGCCGTCGTGCGGACAGGCGACTCCGACCGCTGAGGTCTCCTCTCCCCCCACCCCAAAATAGAAGCCGGCGCCATGATTGGCGCCGGCTTCATAAGTCCTGCCGCCCAACTGGGCAAGGGCGGTGGCGATAGGATCGTGTTGCGGCTCCGGATGTTCCGCCCGCTGGGGCGGTGCCACCGACCTCCGGAGGTGATGCTGGTGCTCTGGAAGCATACCGACGACGACGGCTCACGCGATAGAGGTACGTTCGTTCCGAGATGCCCCGGACGATGGGTGGTTCCTGTTGGCACCGTGTCCACCTAGGACGGACCAACGGTCGCACTCAGGGCCCCGAGCCATGCCACCGCAAGAAGGCCCGTACCCACCGCCTGGACCTCCCAGGACGCCTCCCGCAGCCCGGTCGCGCCGCGTGCCGCGGCCGCGAGCCCGAGCAGCGCCCCACCGATAGGGGCGGCCGAAGCAAGCAGCACCGCCGCAACCCAACCCGTCGGTGCACCAAGGACTGCCGATGTGGCCACGGCCAGGACGGCCACGACCACCTGCAGGGCGAGCACGAGTCGCGCCGCCCGGTCCCAGCCCAGCGAGAGGGCGATCGACTGGCGCCCGGCCGCGGCGTCGCGCTCCATGTCCACGATCGCGTTGGCGATGGCGAGCGCGGTCCCCGCATTCGCCGCCGCCGGGATCAGGACCAGGAACAGGCCCGGGATCTCGCCGGTGGCACCGAACCAGCCGTATACGGGAAGCAGCGGGATCCCGGTGGCCAGGGGGAGCCACGAGAGGGTGGTCCCCTTTGCCCACAGGTCGTAGGCGATGCCGATGGCGAGGCCGACGCCCGCCAGCAGCAGGGCGCCCGGGCCGCCCACGAGCGAGAGGAGGAGCCCGCCGGCTGCCGCCGCGACGGCCAGGGACCTCGCCCGTCCGACGGTCACCAGTCCAACCGGGATGGGCTTGCCCGCCTTGAGCCCCGCGTCGGTGGAGGCATCCACGATGTCGTTGACGATCCCGATCGCGAACTGGAGGAGGGTCATCGACAGGCCCAGCACGAGCGCGGTCCCCGGGCTGCCACCCGCGACCAGGGCCACCAGCACCACCACGGCCCCGTCGAGCAGCGAGGGGAATGGGTGGACGAGGCGGGCGACGGTCAGCAGCCGGATGCCGGGGGCACCGGACTGCCCTGGCGACACGGCTTCAGGGGGCGGAGGCGCGGGCGCAGGCGCGGGCGACCCCGTGCTGACCACCGCGGGCGGCGCCGGAGCGGGGCCTGTGGCGGGCCCGGCGGCGGCCGGATCGTCAGACGTAGACGATCTCGTCGAAGTTGGCGACGAGGTACTCGATGAGGCGGTCGCGCCCGTCGCTCGTCTGAGAGCGAACGCCCGGCACCAGGGTCCACAGGGCGACCGCGGGGACCATCAGCCGGCCCTCCGCATCGTGCCCAACGGTGGCGGGCGGGCCACCGCCGGAAGCGAACACCCGTTCGAATTCCTGTTCGGTGAGCCTCGCCGCGCGGCGGAAGTCCTCCACGACGCGTACGACGCCACGGCGGATCGCTACGTCCCGCATCATCTCGGCGGCCCAGGAATCGATCTGGGAGTCAGCCTGCTCCGCCAGGCGGTCGCGGTACTCGGTCGTGTCGGCAGAGAGGCCGGTGGCTCCCACGGGTTCTCCAAGACGTTCGGTGGTCACCCAGCAGGATGCCACAAGCAGGGATCAGGCGGGGTCCGGTTCGGTGCCGTCCCGTGCGCGCTCGAGCGTGGCGGCATCACCCTCACCGAGCGCCGGGCGGGCTCCCTCTGGCCAGTCGTTGAACACCTCGGTGAGCCACCGCCCGAACGGCCCCGGCTCTGCGCGGTCCGGATAGTCCGCCACCATGGCCAGCAGCGCTTCGCCGGTCCGCCTCGTGAGGGCGTCCACGGCCTCCCGGGTCGGGCGCCCCCGTGGCACAAGTGGCGCACCGACCCGCACCCGGACCCTGCGCCCCAGCCCCAGCCAGCTGGTCCCGTTGACCGCGATCGGGATGATCGGGACGCCTGCTCGGAGCGCGAAGTAGGCCGTGCCATCCATGAGCGGCATCAGCTCCCGCTCGCCGCGATGGATCCTCCCCTCCCCCGCGATCACGATAACCCAGCCGTCAGCCAGCACACGCTGGACCCGCCGTGTCGTCTCGATGAGGTCGGTCTTCGCCGGCCGGTACGGGATTCCGAACCCGGTCCAGGAGATGAGCCGGTTGCGGGCGCCAACCGTCATGTCGGCCTCCTTGGGTCCGAACATGGCGACCTTCGGGAGCGAGGGGAGCACCGCGAGCAGGATCAGGGGGTCGGTCCAGTTGAGGTGGCTGAAGCAATAGATCGCAGGCCCGCTCGCGAGATGCTCGCGGCCCTCGACGCGGAGCCGGAATAGCACCCACACGACGATGGCGCAGAACCACCGGACCAGGCGGACTCGGGCGGGCCGGTGGACGGGGCCGACCATGCTTGGCGTCGTCACCCATCGAGTATGCGCCGTCGGGTGAGGGCGGGGCGTGCCCCAGGACGGTGCCGCGTCCAGTCCTCGAGCCCGCGTCAGAGCGGGAGCGCGTCCGGGTCCAGATCCGCCAGGCTCGGGACGATGGCGTCCGCGACGTCGCGCGCGTTTCCCGTCGGCGGGACGCTCGGGTTGGGAACGAGGACGACGGTCATGCCCGCGGCCTTGCCCGCCTGGACGCCGTTGACCGAGTCCTCGACCACGAGGCATCGGGTGGGATCCACCCCCAGGCGCGACGCCGCCAGGAGATACACGTCCGGCGCGGGCTTGCCCCGCGCCACCTCGTCCGATGAGACTATCGCCCCCATCGTGTGGTGCAGGCCGAGCGCGTCGACCGCGGCCGCGATCACCTCGTGATGCGAGGAAGAGGCGATCGCCACCGGCCACGTCCGCGCGATCCGCCGGACCTGCTCGGGGGCATCACCGATCACGGGCGCCGGCCGGGCGGCGTAGCAGCCGACCACCCCCGCCACGATCGCGTCCTGGATCTCCTCGTCCGTCAACTGGTCGAGGCCCAGTCGCCGACGCATCGTCCGGGCCCACTCGCGCGAGTTGCCACCCATCACGGACGCCTGGTCGTCGTGCGTCCAGGGCCGGTCGTGAGCATGGGCGAACGCGATCCGGACCTCGTTCCACCATGGCTCGCTGTCGACGAGGACGCCGTCCATGTCGAACAGGACGGCATCGAAACCCTGGCGGACCATGTGGTCTCCCGTGGACTGGGTGGCAATCGGATCCCAGGTGCAGACAGGCTACCGAATTGCGGGGTCGGGGGAGGTGCTGGGGGCCATCCGGGGAGGGTACGGGGGCCGCCTGACGTGACTCAAATCTGACACTGGGCCTGTTCGTCGTCGCCAGGACCGGCGATGATTGTCGTCGGCCCATGTGGGCCTGGGAGGTTGGTTCGCATGCATGTCAGCCGCGGGCTCATGGGCTGGGGCGTCTTCTTCATCGTGTTGGGCTCCGTGCCCCTCGCCGTTCAATCGGGCGCGCTCGACGATTCGGTCGTTCGGCGCGCCTGGGAGCTGTGGCCGCTGATTCTCATCGGCATCGGCCTGGGGCTCGTACTGGCGCGCACCCGGCTCGCGATCCTGGGCACCCTGGTCGTGGCCGTCACGTTCGGCCTGATGGGCGGTGCACTGCTGGCGACGGGCGTCGGGTCGGTTGGCGCGATCGGGCCGTGCGGGTTCGGGAGCGGCTCGGGCGGCGGCCAGGCATTCGAGACGCGGACGGGCACGTTTTCGGGCGACGCCGCTGTGAACCTCGAGCTGAGTTGCGGCGAGGTGGCCGTCACGGCGATCGACGGGACGGACTGGAAGGTGGCCGGGACCTCGGGCGACGGGCTCGTCCCGGCCATGACGACCACGGATCGCCGGCTGGCGGTGCGAACGCCGGATCGCAGTGGTGTGGAATTCGGTGTGGCTCCGTCCCGATGGCAGGTGGAGCTGCCACGCGGTGGCGCCGTCTCCGTGGACGTGGCGATCAACGCCGGGTCGGGCACGCTCGATCTGACCGGAATGACCGTGCCCGTGACCGGCGTGTCCGTGAATGCCGGCGATGCTCGGGTCGACCTGCACGCGGCCTCGGGGGCGGAGCGCATCAGCGCATCCGCCAATGCGGGCTCGATGTCGATCCTCCTGCCGACGCCGGCCGGCACCCTGACCGGCGACGTCTCCGTGAACGCCGGGTCCGCCGAGCTATGTTCGCCCTCCGGCGTTGCCCTGCGGTTCCAGGGCGGCGAGCAGGCGCTGGGCTCCAACAATTTCGGCGATCATGGGCTCGTCCAGACGGGAGACTCATGGACCACGCCCGGGTTCGCAGCGGCGTCGGCACGCATCGACCTCACGGTCGACGTGAACCTGGGCAGCATCACCCTCAACCCGGAGGACGGTTGTGACTGAGCGGCTGTATCGCAACCCCACGGATCGCGTCATCGCCGGCGTCGCGGGCGGCCTCGCGACCTGGCTCAACATCGACCCGTCCCTGGTCAGGATCGCCTGGGTCCTGTTGGGCATCTTCTCGGGCGGGATCTTCATGCTCGTCTACATCGTGATGATGATCGTCGTTCCGCTGCCGCCTCCGGGTTGGGTGCCGCGACCTCGCGAGGGCGCCGGACCGGGAGCTGGAGGCCAGTGGCAGCCAGGACCGGGGGCCTGGGGCGCAACCCCCGGCGAGCCGACGCCCGGCGCTGGCGGCGCTGGCGGCGACGGCGCCACCGAAGCGCCCGGCGGGTGGTCGACCGACCAGGCTCCCACCGGGTCCCCGAGCTCCCCTGCCCCGCCGTGGGGCTCGCCACCGCCCGGCGGGTGGCCCCAACCTGCCCGGCCCGGCATCAGGCCCGGCAATGCCGGGATTGTCGGCGGCGTGATCCTCATCGGGCTCGGCGTCTGGTTCCTGATCGACCAGTACGTGCACATCAACTGGCAGGTGCTGTGGCCGGTCGCGGTGATCGTGGTCGGCGCGGCGCTGATCGTCGGGGCACTGATGCGCCGTCCGTCGAACTGATCCACGGCACCGCGTCCCCAGCCTGATGGATTCCACCGCTGCCCTGCTCACCCTGTGCCTGTTCGGGGTCATGGGCGGGCTGCTCCTGCTCTGGCGCGGCCTGTCCGGCTACCGGGCCGCGGTCACCCTGGGTGACACGTCCACCTCGGAGATCGACAGCCTGGCCGCAGGAGAGGTGCGCGTGTCCGGCGTCATCGTGGCGGGCGAGGCGACGCTGGTGTCGCCGCTCCAGAGCGTCCCATGCGTCTGGTACAAGTCCCGCGTGCGCGCCGGGGGTCGCGACGACGATGTGGTGTTCCAGGAAGAGCGGGCGGTGGGGTTCCGCGTCCGGGACCCAGGGGGTGCCATCCGCGTATTTCCGGCCGGTGCGCGGTTCGGTGCTGTGCCGCGGTTCGATGCCAGCGCGGGACTGATGGGCGATGCCCCGTCCGGGCTCAACCCGAGGGTGGGCTCGGCGTACGGCCCAGGTGCCAGGGGCGATGGCGCCGACAACGAGGAGTCCGTCGACCGCGCGGCCGCGATCGCCGCGCTCCTGACCGTGCGCCAGCCGACGGACGCGGACCCGGAGTTCGACGACAACGGTCGGGGTCGGAAGTACGAGGAGTCGCGCCTGGAGCCCGGCGACGTCGTGACGGTGGTGGGCACAGCCCTCCCCTTCGGCCACTTGCGCGACCCGTTCGGCGCCGACCGCATGGACCGGGCCGCCGACCCGCTGACGGGTCTCGACGACCCGCTCGTGGCCGCGGAGATCGCGGAGGCAAGGGCCGCCGGGACGCTGCTCACGCCCGAGGAGGCGTGGGGCAATGCCGCGATCCCGGGCTTCGGCATCGGGAAGCCAGTGCGGGAGCCCGAGCTGGACCCCGACGCGGACCGGCCGGACCTGGCACCTCCGACAGACGCCAAGGAGGCCGCGACGCGCTTCGACATCCTCCCCGACACGCTGGTGCTCGCCGCCGCCGAGGGGTCGCCGCTGCTCATCGCGGAGGGAGCGCCCGAGGCCGCCGTCGGCCGAGAGCAGGACAAGTTCCTGGCGGGGCTGCTGGGTGCCGCACTCGCGATCGGGTCGGCTATCGTGGCCGCCATCATCCTTGGAGGCCCGCCCTCGTGACACCAGCCAACGGCGCCGCCCTGTTCGCTGTCCTCGTCCTGGCCGTCATCGTGCTGTTCCTCGCGATCACCACCTACAACTCGGTCGTCGCGCTGCGCAACCGGATCGGCAAGGCGTGGGCCAACATCGACGTCGCCCTCAAGCAGCGCCACGACCAGCTGCCGAACCTCGTCCAGGCCGTGCGGGGCCTGATGACCTTCGAGCGCGACGTCCTCGAGGAGGTGACCCTCGCTCGCGCCGCCTACTCCGACAGCGACTCGATCCCGGCCCAGGCAGCGACCTCGGACGTGACATCGGCGGCGGTGCGGCACCTGTTTGCCGTCGTCGAGAACTACCCGGACATCAAGTCCGCCGGCAATGTGATGGCGCTCCAGGCGGAGATCGCCCGTCTCGAGGACGTGATCGCGGACCGCCGCGAGCTCTACAACGACCAGGTCTTCCGCTACAACACGCGGATCCAGCAATTGCCGGCGAATCTCCTTGCGGCCGTCGCCGGCTGGCGGCCGGAGCCATTCTTCGCGGCGACCGACGACGAGCGGGCCAAGCCGGTGGTGGAGCTGGGGGCCGGCTGACGGGCGAGTGCGGGGTCGGGCGCCGGCCGCGGCGCCGGCCGGATCACGCCTCCGGGACCGGCTTATTCACGGGTGCATCAACCGGGAGTAGACCGTGCGTGACCGCGGGTCGAAACTCGGGTTTCGGGGTGCGAGCCACACTCGAGCTGGGCCATCCTGATGCAGAGTTGGATCGGCGGCCGCCACGAGAGTCGGAATCTCGAGCGCCCGCGGGAGCAGGTTTCCCAGGGGGACTCGCCGCGACGGGCCCGCGTCACCGGTCCGTCACCGATCACGCCTAGACTCTGGGCATCACGTTCCTGAGGTCACCGCTCATGCAGTTCCTGTTCCGCCAGTCGGCCATGCCCCAACCGTCCGAATTCCTGCCGGGCCGCCCCGAGCCCATCGTGGATCCCGCACCGCACTTCCTCTCCGGACGCGCGCTGACTCCCCCCTACCCCGACGCCTCCGAGATCGCCGACGTCGGCATGGGCTGCTTCTGGGGCGCCGAGAAGAAGTTCTGGTCGATCCCGGGCGTCTGGGTCACGGCAGTCGGCTACCAGGGAGGCGGCACCCCGAACGCCACCTATCAGGAGACCTGTACCGGCCACACCGGCCATGCCGAGGTGGTCCGGATCGTGTTCGACCCGTCGGTGGTCAGCTACGAGCGCCTGCTCAAGACGTTCTGGGAGTCACACGACCCGACTCAGGGGTTCCGCCAGGGCAACGACAGGGGCACCCAGTACCGCTCCGCCATCTTCACCCATGGCGAGGCGCAGCTGTCCACAGCGACCGCTTCCCGCGAGATGTACCAGACCGAGCTTGCGAAGGCCGGCCACGGGTCCATCACGACAGAGATCCGCGAAGCCCCGGAGTTCTACTTCGCCGAGAACTACCACCAGCAATACCTGGCGAAGAACCCGGGTGGCTACGACTGCCACACAGCCACAGGCGTGGCGTGTCCGATCGGGCTCGGGATCTCCTCGGCGTCCTAGCGCCCGGGCGCCAGCAGGGCGCGCGATCGGTGCGACGCGGTGCGTTGGCGGGGGCTGGCCACGTGATGGTGGTCGTCGCCGTGCCGGCGGGCGCGTCACGTCCACTGGCTTGGCGCGTCGGATCCACGGTTGGCGGCTCTGGTGGCGTAGGAGGCGCCTGATGAATGCGGCGTCGGGTGTCGCGCAAGAGGGATCCAGGCTGTCAATGCGGTACACGCTCGCAGGTCGGCTTCTCCGTGTCGCTCTTGTTGTCCTCCTGCTCGGAACCGTGCTCGCACAGGTCCTCGTGCCCGTGCAGGCGACCATGGTGGGGACGACCTTCCCCGAGGTCGCGTACCTCGTCGTCCCGTACTCGGTGGCCGCCATCCTGTTCATCGCCTGCGTCCAGGTGGCCCTGCTCGTCGTCTTGCGTCTGCTGTCCCTGATCGACAGCGGGGTCATCTTTTCCCGTCGCGCCCTGCGCTGGGTCGACGTCATCATCGCCTGCGCGGTGGTCGCCACGGTCCTGAGCGTTGGCGTCCTGGCCCACATGCTCGGCTTCGTCCCCGGCGGCGGCGGACCGATGAGCCTCTACACGGTCGCCTGCATCGCCGGCGGGCTGGCGTTCGTGCTCCTCATGGTCGTCATACGAGGCTTGCTCGAGTCAGTGATCGCCGACCGCACCGAGCTCGACTAGGTGACTGGTAGCCCTCGTCGTCGATCGGCCTGGCTGACGACTCCTGCCGGTGCTCCGCTGGCGTGCAGCCAGCAGGGAAACCCGGCGGGCTACTGCCCCGAACACTCAGCCAGCGTTGGCTGCCCGGTCGGCCCCGGCATTCGCATGGGGTTCTGATCGCGCGGGTCGCCGCCGTTGATGACGATCCGGCCGTCAGGGTCGCAGAACGCCGCGACGGCTTCGGCTGATCCGGAGTTCCAGGCCGCCGTCCAGGCGTCAGCGACCTGCTTCATCCGATCGGGATCGATCATGTGTCTGGCTCCCTCTCGCATCCACCGGCGTGGGGTCCGGTGCATCCGGGCGTCATTGTCCTTGAGCGCTCGCGTCTGGCGCAGTTCGCCGATGACGCTCGTCTCTGTCGTACCGTTCGAGGACCCGGGTGGCTACGATTGCGACGGCGGGACAGGCGTCGCGTCCCCGATCTGGCCCGGCGTCCCGACCACCCAGGGCTGACGGCCGAGACCCGGCATGGGCACCTGGGGCGGGGACGCCCAGGCGCCGGTCGATTGGAGGGTCCGCGATGGCAGATGCGACGAGCGATGGGGCGGGGGCGGTCCCGAACACCGACGATCAGCGGCCGATCTTCCTTCCGCCGCGCACAGGCAAGACCCTGGACTTCCTTGGGCTGACGCACCGGCTGACGAGCGAGCAATCCGGAGGATCGATCTACATCTTCGAGTCGGCGTTCGAGCCGGGTGCGGGCAACCGGCTCCACGTGCACAGCCGCGAGGACGAGATCGCCTACGTGCTGGAGGGCGCCCTCGAGGTCCGGCTGCAGGACGGGACTGCCATCCTCGAGACCGGTGGCGTGTCACGCCTGCCGAGGACCGTTCCGCATGCCCTCCGCAATCCCCTCGGGACGACCTCGCGCTACCTGTTCCTGGCGGTGCCCGGCGGGCTCGACGGATGGTTCGACGCCGTGGCCAAGGCGCAGGCTGCCGGCTCGTTGGACGATGCGCTGTTCGGCAAGCTGTCCGTGGCCTTCGGGATCGACTGGCTCGAGTAGCCGCGCCACCGAGCGCCCACGCGACCGGTGCCCCCGAGCCGGAGCCCGAGAGCCCGTTCAAACGGCGATCGATGCCAGGTCCCGCCCCCGATGCTCTTGCCGTGCCGCGGCGTCGCATGACCCGATACCCTTCTCGGATGATGCCATCTCCCACATTCGACACCGACCCAGCCCGGCTCGCCCGGGCCTTCCCGGCTTCCTTCGCCTGGGGCTTCGCCGCCTCCGCCTACCAGATCGAGGGCGCGGCGGCCGAGGACGGTCGCGGACCGTCGATCTGGGACACCTTCGCCCGCCAGCCGGGCGCCATCGCCGACGGCACGCACGGGCGACGTCGCCTGCGATCACTACCACCGCTACCCGGAGGACGTCGCGCTGCTGGCCGATCTCGGGGCGCGTGCCTATCGCTTCAGCGTCAGCTGGTCGCGCGTTCTGCCGATGGGGACCGGTGCCATCAACCAGCCCGGCCTCGACTTCTACGAGCGCCTCGTCGACGCCCTCCTCGGCGCGGGCGTCCAACCGCTGGTCAACCTCTTCCACTGGGACCTGCCGCAGGCGCTGCAGGACCGCGGCGGCTTCGCGAACCCCGAGGTCGTGGGCTGGTTCACCGACTACGCCGCGCTGCTCGCGTCGAGCCTGGGCGACCGGGTCAAGGACTGGATGACGTTCAACGAACCGGCCGTCTTTGCCTTCCTCGGTCATGCCGACGGCATCCATGCGCCCGGGCTGCGCGACTGGCCGACGGCGATCCGCGTGGCCGACAACGAGCTGCGCGCGCACGCGATCGCCGCCCAGGCGATCCGCGCCCGGTCGGCGACGCGAAGATCGGCGTGGCGATCGATGTCAACCAGGTCGCGCCGGCGACCGATTCGGAGCGGGATCGCGTCGCCGCCGACGCGTGGAGCTCCGCTCGCGACGCCTGGTTCCTCGATCCGCTCTTCGGTCGCGGCTACCCGGCGCTGGGGCTCGAGGCTCACCGCGACGCGGGCCACCTCGAGGGCGTCGACCTCGCCGAGCCGCCGGCCGGCGATCTCGACTACCTGGGCCTGAACTACTACCGGCGCGACTCGGTCAGCGCCAGGTCCGACCGCGCGTTCGACTGGGACGATCGGCGCCGCGTGCCGGACTCGGAGCAGACGCAGATGGGCTGGCACGTCGCCGCCGACGGCCTGCGCGACGTCCTGCTCGAGCTCAACCGGACGTACGAACCGCGCGAGATCGTGGTCACGGAGAACGGCGCCGCCTACCCCGACACCGTCGATCAGGACGGGCGGGTGCGCGACGTGGACCGGCTGGGCTACCTGGCACGCCACGTCGCCGCGGCATCCGACGCGCTTCGCGCAGGCGTGCCGCTGACCGGCTACTACGTCTGGTCGCTGCTCGACAACTACGAGTGGAGCCTCGGCTACTCCCGGCGGTTCGGCCTGGTCCACGTCGACTTCGACAGCCAACGCCGCACGCCGAAGGACAGCGCGCGCTGGTATCGGCGGCTCATCGCCCGGACGTAGGGCTCCCCGGCGTTCGGCCGTCGACGACGCGGCCGTCGACAACGCGGCGACCGCTCGGGGGCGGCGCGGCGGCCTCCACGGCGCGCGGCCGCTCAGGCGAGGCCCGGGAGCCCGTGACCGCGCGGAAACAGACCGGTGATCGCAACGGGCAACCGGCCCGCGAACGGCGCCTCGCCCAGCAGCGCGGCCGCCAGCGCCTCCATCGACGGCGGCAGGATGCCGTAGCGTGCAGACATGGGTTCGGGCGGACGGATAGGCGAGCAGGTCCCACGGCGTGCGCAGGGCGACGGTGACGGTCGGCTTGCCGGACGCCAGAACCGCCGCGGCCAGGGCCGCCTGCGCCGGCTGGAGGTGCGCCGAGAACGTCCCGACGACGACGAGGTCGAAGGCGGCAAGCCGCTCGCCGAGACCCGCGATGTCGGCCTCGCCCGGCGCCGCCGGCAGGAGGATCTCCTCCACGCCCGCCAGCCGGCGGCGGAGCGCCGAGGCCAGCGTCGGCGGCACCGTCGACGACGTGTCGGCCGGCGTCAGGTCGGCGGGCATCGACTGGACGACTGCGATCCGCGCGTCGGCGGCCGGCTTCAACGGCAACAGCCGGTCGTCGTTGCGGACGAGGGTGATCGAACGTCGGGCCAGCTCGGCGGCGAGGGCCTGATGTTCGCCGCATCCGACGACGTCGAGCGGCGGCTGGTCGTAGCCTCCGAGCCAGCGGCGCAGCTCGCTCAGCCGGCGCCTCGCCGCGGCGTCGTCGTCGGCGTCGATCAGGCCGCGCCGCTGCGCCTGCGCGAGGCCTTCCTCCAGCCGTTCCGAGCGCCGACTCGTCCGCGGTTCCGAGCAGGAGGTCTTCGCCGGCGCGGAGGGCGGCGACGGCATCGATGATCTGCGCCGATCCCTGGGCCAGGGCACGCATGTCCAGCGCATCGCGTGACGGTCACGCCGTCGAAATGCAGCTGCCCGCGCAACAGGTCGCGCAGGACCGCGGCAGACAGGCTGGCCGGCAGGTCGTCGCTCAGGCCGGGTAGCGCGAAATGGCCGGTCATGACCAACCGCGCGCCCGCCTCCAGGGCCGCTCGGAACGGGACCAGCTCCCGCTCGGCCAGCTCGGCGGGCGTCCGGCGCACCAGCGGCAGCTCGTGGTGCGGATCCGCTGCCGTGTCGCCGGCGCCCGGGAAGTGCTTGGCCGTCGCGGCCACGCCGTTGGCCTGCAGGCCACGAACGGTCGCCGCCGCGAGCCTGTCCGACGGCGTCGGGATCGTCGCCGAAGCTGCGGATCCCGAGCGCCGGATTGGCCGGATTGCTGGCCACGTCGCACACCGGCGCGTAGTTCACGTTGACGCCGAGGGCACGCAGCTCGCGCGCCGTCGCGCCGGCGACGCGCTCGGCCAGCATCGTCGTCGCCGGTCGCGCCGAGCGCCATCGCGCCAGCGAACTGCGTCGTTCCCTCGCCCAGGCCGACCAGCTGGCCGCCCTCCTGGTCGGCGGCAACCAGCAAGGGCGGTGCTCCGGCCGGCCGTGCCGCCTGGATGGCGGCGGTCAGCCGGCGTACCTGGGCCGGGTCGACGACGTTGTGCGCGTGGAACAGCGTCACGCCGGCGGCGCCACGCTCGCTGATCCGCCTCGCCGCCGACGGCGGCAGCTCCGTGCCGGCGAAGGCGATCATGAGCCGCGCCAGGGTCACTTGACGGAGCCGGCCAGGATCCCTCGCACGAACGCCCGCTGGAGCACCAGGAACACGAGCAGCGGCACGATCATCGTCAGGAACGCGCCCGCTGTGAGCAGGTGCCACGCACCGCCGTAGGCACCGAGCAGGTTGAACAGCGCCGTTGGCATGACCCGGACGTCGGCCCCGGGCCCGAGGAAGACGAGGGCCACGAGCAGGTCGTTCCAGACCCACAGGAACTGGAAGATCGCGAACGCGCCGAGCGCCGGGATCGAGAGCGGCAGCACGATCCGGGTGAAGGTCTGGAACGCCGACGCGCCGTCGATCGACGCGGACTCGAACAGGTCGCGTGGCAGCTGCGACATGAAGTTGTAGAGCAGGAAGATCGCGAGCGGCAGCCCGAACGCCGTGTGGGCCAGCCAGATCCCGATGAAGGTGCCGTACAGGCCGGCGACACTGTAGATCTGGAGGATGGGGATCAGTGCCATCTGCAGCGGCACGACGAGCAGCGCGACGACGATCGTGAACAGGATGCCCCGGCCGCGGAACGGGATCCAGGCGAACGCGTAGGCCGCGAACGCGGCGATCGTGATCGGGATGACCGTGGCCGGGATGGTCACGATGAGGCTGTTCAGGAAGGCCTCGCCCATGCCGTTCGCCGAGATGACCTGCTCGTAGTTCTGCAGGGTCCACCCCTGCTCGAACGGGTGGATCAGGGCCGTCCACCAACCGGTCTGGGTGATCAGCTGGGGGTTCCGGAAGGAGCTGATGAACAGCCCCGCGGTGGGCAGCGTCCACAGGACGCAGATCACGACGACCGAGATGCGCAGCGGGAGGCTCTGGAGGATCGGCGCGCGCCAGAACCGGGTGCGGTCCTTGGAAGCTCGAAGCGATCGGCTTGGCAGGTGCAGTCATCACATCGCCGCCTGACGCTTGAAGTTGCGCAGGTTGAGGATCATCACCGGCAGGACGGCGATGAACAGGACGGTCGCCAGCGCCGCGGCTCGCCCATCGTTGAAGAACTGGAACATCTCCGCGAACATCCGCACCGCGACCACGTCGTCGTGGTTGCGCCCCCCGCTGATCGACATGACGATGTCGAAGATCTTGAGCGTGACGATCGCGACCGTCGTGGTCACCGTCACGATGGTGCCGCGGATCATCGGCACGACCACCTTGACGAACAGCTGGATCTCCGAGGCGCCGTCGAGCCTGGCCGCCTCGATGATCTCGGTCGACACGCCCTTGATCGCCGCCGAGAACACGACCATGGCGAAGCCCGTCTGGAGCCAGATCAGGATCATCATCTCGGCCGGGAGGTTGATGGGGAAGGTCGTGGCCCAGGCGATCGGCTCGCCGCCGAAGGCCGTCCAGATGGCGTTGAGGAGCCCGTACTGCGGCTGGCTTGGCGGAGCCCAGGCGTAGACGAACTTCCAGATGACGGTCGCGCCGACCAGCGAGATGGCGAGCGGCAGGAACACGAAGACCTTCGCCAGGGATTCGCGCCGGATGCGGTCGAACAGCGCGGCGCAGAGCAGGCCCAGCCCCACGCTGCCGGACGTCCCGATCAGGAGCCACAGGATGTTGTTGCGAATGATCTCGAGGAACGCGGGTGTGGCGAGGCTCGCCCAGTTGGCGAGCGTGAAGGCGCCGGCCTCGTCCTGGAAGCTGCCGATCACGGTGACGACCGCCGGATACACCAGGTAGATCCCGAGCAGCAGCACGGCCGGTGCGATGAAGACCAGCGGGAGAACGCGGTCACGAATCGCCGGTCGCAGGCGCTCGACGAGCGAGCTCGCGCCCGTGAACAGGAGCCAGATCCCGCCGACGCCGACGAGCAGCGCGATCGCCGCAAGCAGGAGCTTCGCGAAGAACTGGTCGCCCTGCCCGTTGCGCAGCGCCTCGGCGCCCGCGGTGTTGCCGAGGGCGGCGTAGATCGAGGCAAGGACGTTCTGGCCGCCCTCCTTGTCGATCAGGATCGTGACGCCGATGACCGCGAGGCCCAGGCCGATCAGGCTGCCGACCAGCACAAGACGCGACGAGCCGTACGAGCCCGAACCCTGCGTGCGGTCCACCGCCACCTTGCTCCTCCGTGGACGTTGCCGGAGATGGTAGCGGGGCGCCCACCGGTGGTGAGGCGCCCCGCGACGCTAGTTACGCGACGATTGGCTGCCTACTGCGGCCAGCTGTCGTCGATGGCCTGCAGGATGGCGTCGGTGTTGGCGCCGTTGCTGTTGGCCCAGTCCGAGACGTCGGTCCAGAAGCTGCCCTGGCCGACAGACGGCGGCATCAGGTCGGAGGCGTCGAAACCGATGGCGGTCGCGCCGCTGGCGATCTCGTTCGCGACCTTCAGCTTGTAGTTGTCTGGCGTACCACTCGGCCGGCACCTTCACGTTCGGCGACAGGACGCCGACGCTCTTGATCCAGCCCTCGAGACCCTCGGGCGTCGCCAGGAACTGCGCGAGCGCGCGGACCTCGGGGCGGTCGTTGAACACCATGAACGAGTCGGCCGAACCCTCGGCACCCTTGAATTCGTCGCTGATCGTCGGGAACGGGAAGATCCCGATGTCGCCGTCGTCGCCGATCGTGTACTTCGAGTCACCGCCGTTGGTGCGGCGATCCGGGAAGAAGTCCGGGCCGTACCAGACGGGGATCTTCTGCATCCAGCAACCGGGCTCGGCCGTGTCCGCGTTGAACATCGGGTCCATGACGGTCCGCATGTCGCTGTTCACGATCGCCTGGCCACCGCCGTCGACGTAGCCCGCCTTGAACAGGAGCGAGCCGACCCGATCGAAGGCGGCCTTGATCTTGGGGTCGGTGAACTTGATCTTGTCGCTGATCCAGTCGTTGGTGACCTGCGGATCCTCGGTCTTGAGGAGCACCTCCTCGACCCAGTCCGTCAGCTGCCAGCCTGTCGCCGTGCCGGGCCCGCCGGCGCTGGCGCAGAACGGAGCGCTGCCGTCGGCGACGATCTTGTCGGCCAGGGCGACAAGCTCGTCCCACGTCTTCGGGACCTGGTAACCCTTCGCGGCGAACGCCTTGACCGGGTACCAGATCATCGACTTGACGTCGGCCTTGGTCGGGATGCTCCAGATGTGGTCGCCCTCGGTCGTGAGGCCGATCGTCGTCGGGAACTCCGCGTTGAGCTTGGCCGGGTCCATGAACGTCGCGACGTCCTGGAGCTTGCCGTGCTTGGCGTAGGCGAGCACCGCGGTCGGCTGGGCGATCTGCGACAGGTCGGGCGGCTGCCCGCCCTCGACCCGGGTCCTGAGCACGGTCTCGTGGCTCGAGCCGATGCTGTCGACCTGGACCGCGATGCCGGTCGCCGCCTGGAAGTCCTTGATGGCGTTGGCGAAGCCTTCGCCCTCGCCGCCGATCCACTGCGTCTGGATCGAGACCTTGGTGCCGTTGAACGGCTTGTCAGCGCCGAGTGCCTGGTCCAGCTCGGTGTAGCCGGTCGGGACCGCCGGCAGGTTGAGTGCCGGCGCCTCGGTAGCCGGCGCCTCGGTGGCCGGCGCCTCGGTAGCCGGCGCCATCGATTCGGCCGGTGCTTGCGTGGCCGGCGCGGCCGTGACCGGCGCAGTTGTCGGGGTGCTGCTCGAGCATGCGCCGACGAGAACCATGGCAGCGATCGCCATGGCGGAGGTTCTTCGCAGTCTCTTTGCCATCAATGCCTCCTCCTCCTGCGAGCCATCCACAGTGAGTACGGATGGCTTCGCCGGGACCCAAGTATCCCACCGTGCGCCGCAATTGGCGATAGCGGCCCGCAGGACCAAGGGACCCGGACCGTGGCGAGAACCGCGACACGCGGGCCAGAACCTACCGGAGGGGAACGTGGGGTGCCGATCCGGCTGCCCACGCGCCTCGGGCCCCGGCATGGACCGCTCGCCACGCCGGTCCTGCCGCGGCTCTGGACTCCCGGCATCCACGGGATCACGCCAGAGCCCCTCGTTCGCGCACCCGCCGTGGCCCCCGCGGTCCACGGAGAATTCGTGGGGGATGCCCAGGCGCCCTCGGGACGACCTCGCGCTACCTGATCCTGGCGGTGCCCGGCGGGCTCGACGGATGGTTCGACGCCGTGGCCAAGGCGCAGGCTGCCGGCTCGTTGGACGATGCGCTGTTCGGCAAGCTGTCCGTGGCCTTCGGGATCGGCTGGCTCGAGTAGCCGCGCCACCGAGCGCCCACGCGACCGGTGCCCAGCTAGTCTGTCGACAACAGGAGGTACCAGCGTCGATGCCCAATCCCCCCGAGCCGATCAGCCGCTACTACGCCGACTGGTCGCAGTACCGGTCACGGCTTGTCGACGCCGTGCGCGACCTCACGTCAGGGCAGCTGGCCATCAGCGCCGGACAGGATCACGCACCGGTCTGGGCTTTGGCGGCCCACTGCGCCGGCGCGCGGGTCTACTGGCTGTGTGGCGTCCTGGGCGAGGCGGGCGCCGAGACCACGCCTTTCCCGGACCCCTTCGCGGAGCTCGGCTGGGAGGACGACCTCGACCAACCTCGATCCGCGGCCGAGTTGGTCCTTGCCCTCGAGACGACTGGCGCCATCATCGACCGCTGCCTCGACACCTGGACCAGCGACATGCTCGAGGTCGAGTTCGAGCGACGCCTCGGTGCCGTCCGCCAGCTCCACACGCGCCGGTCCATCCTGCTGCGACTGCTCAGCCACGACGCGTTCCACAGTGGCGAGATCTCGCAGCTGCTGGGCGCCAGCGGCCTGCCGGCGATCGATCTGTGGGCCCGCCAGACCCCATGATCCGCCCGACTGTACGCCGTGCGAGCCGGATCGCGGCGTGAGCCTGGTCCTGCCGCTGGCGCTGTCCGGGTTGGGCGTCGCCGTGGCGGCCCTTGCGTTCTCCCACCGGGACGACCCGACCTGGCAGCGAGGCCTGCCCGCATTGATCGTCTTGGCCGTCGGGCAGGTGCTCCTGGGAGCCATCACCTGGATCCTGCTCCGGGGCTGACACGCCGCCGGGGGACCGTATGGCCCATCCGCGCTGCGGCTCGCGCATCCACACTCCGTGCATGAGGTCCCTGGACCGGCTGCGCTCGCTCATCTCGGGCGGATCGCCGTCCACTCCCCTGCCCTCGCGCCGGGAACGGCGAGAGGCTGCCCGCAGGCGCCATCACGAAACCGGGAAGCCGGCGTGGACCGCCGAGGACCGGCACCTCGGGGAATCGGGCGAGCGGTTGGTCGCGGACGTCGCGCCGGGCACCCCGGGACACTACGCCTCGGTGCACGCGGTCAGGGACGACTGATCCGGTCGCGCTCGTCCCAGGCTTCGCCGGAGGATCACGAGCCCGAGGGTGAGGCACCCCAGGACCGTGCCCAGGATGGACAGCGTCCCGACGATCCAGAGGAGATCGTCCTCCGGCAGCAGGCCCTGCGGACCGAGCGTGCCGCCACGAGGCGCAGCCCAGGGGCGGCGTCCCGCCCGGCGAGTCGCGAGGGTGCGGAGCCCGTGTACAGCCAACCGGGACCGGACAGTGGCTGCCGCCGAACGTTCAGCCGGCGTCCACCACGCAGAACCGGTTGCCCTCCGGATCGGCAAGGATGACGTAGTCCGCGTCTGCCGGCCGCTTGTCCCAGTGCACCTCGCTGGCCCCAAGTGCGATCAGGCGCCGGACCTCCGCGGCCTGGTCCTCCGCGTACAGGTCAAGGTGGATGCGCGGCGGTACGCGAGGGGCCGCTCGATAGGCGTCCAGCGAGATGTTGGGACCGACGCCGTCGCGCGGATGGAGCAGGACGAAGTCGTCGCTGTCGTCAGCACGCCGGGCGTAGTCGAGCGCCGCCGACCAGAACGCAGCCTCAAGCTCGAGGTCGTCCACGCGGATCACGATCGAGCCGACGCGGATCATCGGACCACAGGGTCGCGGGGCAGCCGCTTCATGGAGCCGCGGTCTGGCCTCGCGACCGCGTCGCCCAGGTCAGGACGGCCACTGCGGTGATCACGGCGGCGACGGCGAGGCCGAGCCCCAGGATCTCGAAATCGCCGGTCCACTCGACCGCCTGGCCGAGGAACGCCACCAGGAGGGCGACGATGATGACCTCGGTCAGGTTGTCCTTGAGGTCGTCCAACGACTCGATCTTGAGCCAGCCGGGCAATGGCAGGTCGGCGCTGACGAACAGCTGGTAGAGGCCGGCCGAGATCACGAACAGGACGGTCCCGATCAGGAAGATGTCGATCAGCGCCACGGTATCCGCGATCAGGCTCTTGCTGGCGCTCGCGGATGCGTCACCGACGCGGATCAGCTCGACGATCACGGCCACCACCCTGATCAACCCGAACACCTGGAGCGTGGCCGAGGCCAGGAACGAGCCCAGGACCGCCAGGAGGATCAGGTAGCGGCTCGTCCCGAGGATGTTGCGGATCATGGCCGGCATCGTACCCGACGGGCCCGGCGGAGATCGCCCTGCCGGGCCCGCGGCGACCCTGTGCCTCCCTGCAACAATGCGGCGGTGCAGCCTGACCCCGGAACCACCGATCGAGCCCGGCGCCAGGCGGGTGTGGTTGTTGTCGCCGGCCTCGCCACCGGGGCGCTCACCCAGCTGGGACAGGGACTCCTGCCCGACGACTGGTCGCAGCTCGCGAACGCGATCTCCCCCTGGCTGCTGGTCGCGTTCCTGGTGGGTTCGACGATGCCGGGCCCGCTCCGGGCGGCGCTGGCCGGGTTCGGCACACTGGCACTCGCGCTCGTGGGCTACGACGCGATGATCCTGCTCCGGTACGGCTACGGGCCAGGGACGACATCGACGGTGTTCTGGGGGATCGGCGCCATCGTCGGGGGTCCCGTATTCGGGACCGCCGGCCGCTGGTGGCGCGCCGGCCGGGACCGGCAGCGCGCGATCGCCATCGGGCTCCTGGTGGGGGTCTTCGTCAGCGAAGGACTCCGCAATGCCCTGACCCTGTCCTACCCGGCCGCCGGTGCCGCGTTCATCCTCGCCGGGCTGCTGATGCCGCTGGTCCTTGGGCGGTCACGTGGAGACCGACTCCTTGCCTACGGCGCGGCCGTCCCGATCCTCGGCTTGGGTGCCCTCGGGTACCTGGTGTTCACGCTGCTCAACGAGGTGACGGCGAGCCTCACGTAGCGGACTTCCCACCCCGATGGGTCGTCGCTCGACGACGTCGCTCGACGACGTCGCTCGACGACCCTTGCTCTGTCCGGCGGCGGCATTCTGGCCACCGCCGGACGAGTGCGTGAGCTACTCGAACTGGATCGAGCTGACGATCTTCTCGACCTCGGCACCAACTTCGGGCGCCGCTCCCTTGTAGGTCTCTCCGTCGATCCACAGGATCGTCCCATCCGCGTCGATGATCCAGACCCGGTACGTTTCGCCGAGCGCGGAGGCGAACCGGTTGTCGGTGGCGTTGTACCAGAGGTAGAACTGCTCGGGCGGACAGGCGGTGTCCTCGGGGATCGTGAGCTCCACGAGCTTCGCCGGCCGGCCATCGACGGTGACGTCGGTCGGCCCCTTCACCAGCGTGATCCCCGGCATTGTCGCCACCGCGTCCGCCAGGTCGGCGATCGAGGCGCCAGCCGGCGGGGCTTTCACGTGACCGCATGGATCCGAGTACACGCCCTCCGGAGCGCCGTCGGGCCAGAGGATGAAGTCGGCCCCCGTCGGCTCCAGGTACCCCTTGTCGAGCCCCCAGCTCCCATTGCTGGTCCACCCGGACGTCGAGATGGCGAGGGACAGCGGGACGTCGTTGAGGGCCATGGTGTGCCGACCGATGGCCAGCGGCCCAGCGGGCGGGAATGCGGCCGGGGCGGTCGGAGACGCACTGGGTGAGGCGGTCGGCGTCGGCGTCGGTGTCGGCTGCGGCGACGCCGTGGGTGTCGGGGTGGGCGCCGGGCCGCCGCCGACGCCTCCGGACCTCGGGAGCAGGTTGATTCCGACAAAGCCAATGACCACCACGGCGGCGATCGCGAGCACGGTCTTCATGATGCCGTTCATGCGCGGTTCCCTCCACGGGCCGATGACGACCCGTTGATGTGTTCGTTCGATCTCGGCACGGACGGATTCGTACGCCCGGTCGGCCAGATCCGTCTGGCCCTCGGCGAGGAAGGCCCTGATCAGTCGATCGGGATCACTCGGCGTCGTCATGCCGGTCGCTCCTGGGTGGTCGACGGCGTCCGAGCGTCAGCCTCGAGGCTCGCCCGGAGCGCCGTCATGGCGTAGTGCATGCGGGACTTCACCGTCCCGAGAGGAATGCCAAGTCGATCCGCCACCTCGGGCAACGAGAGCTCGAGGTAGTGGTGGAACACGAGAACGGCCCGTTGCTCGAGGGTCAGCCTGCGCATCGCTCTCTCGAGCTGGTCGCGGTCGTCCACGGTCAGGATGTCGCCCGTGCCGGACAAGCCGTCCATGGGCAGGACGCGGATGTCGGCCGACCAACGAGTGCGACGCCTGGCCTCGGCGTAACAGGCGTTGGTCAGGATCCGATGCAGCCACGGTTCGAATCGATCGGGATTGCGTAGCGTCCGAAGCTCCCGCCAGGCCGTGATCAGCGCGGTCTGGACAGCGTCGTCAGCCAAGTCGGCATCGCGCAGGATCCTGCACGCGATTGCCATGCAGCGGTCGCCAACCGTGCGGGCGAGGGCGTCGAAGGCCTCTCGATCGCCCCGTTGTGCACGGTTCACGAGCGCGTGCTGCACCCGATCCTCCTCGCTCCCGGACCGGTCGCCAATCGACCGGTCTTGCCTTGTAGAGCGATCGGACCCCCGCAGTGGTTCAAAGTGCGCGGTTGGACGAACGCTCCCTGACAGGCTCCTCAGCCATGGCCCTCGAAGCGGACCGAATTGATGCATGGTGGCGCCTGCACCGCTAGGATGTCCCGCATGATGCCGCTCGACGACCTCTGGGACTTCGACGATCCCGCGACCTCCGAAGCGCGGTTTCGCGCGGCTGTCGCGACCGCCGAGCAGTCCGGCGAGCGGGCAGCCGCCGACGAAGCCCTCACCCAGCTGGCCCGGTCCGTAGGCCTCCAGGGGAGGTTCGACGAGGGCCACGGGATCCTCGATCAGGTGGATGCCAGCCACCCAGCCGAGGACCGGGTCCGGGTCCGTTCGCGTTTGGAGCGGGGCCGGCTCCTGCGGTCTGGAGGCGACGTCCCCGCCTCCATGACCCCGTTCGAGGCGGCCTGGGACCTGGCGCGCACCCTCGGGATCGACGGGCTGGCAGTGGACGCGGCCCACATGCTGGCGATCGTCGACGCGCCACCCGGCGAGCCCGTCTGGCACCAGCGGGCGCTGGAGCTGGCCGACACCTCGCCCGATCCCGCCGCACGCAAGTGGCGCGGCAGCCTGTGGAACAACATCGGGTGGGCCCGCTTCGAGGCCGGCGATCTCGACGGTGCCATGACCGCCTTCGAGACGGCGCTCGACGCGCGCCGCGAGCAGGGCAAGGCCCGGGAGACGCGGACGGCGGAGTGGTGCGTGGCGCGCTGCCTTCGTGCGTTAGGCCGCCCCGAGGAGGCGCATCGCCATCCTGGAGAGACTGGCCGTCGAGGCGGCCGCGGCCGGTGACCCGGAGGACGGCTACGTCTCCGAGGAGATCGGCGAGTGCCTGCTGGCACTGGACCGGGCAGAGGAGGCACAACCCAGGTTCGCGCGGGCGGCAGAGCTGCTAGGGGCGGACACATGGCTCTCCGAGCACGAACCCGACCGGATCGCCCGACTGCAGCGCTTGGGGCTGCGGACGTAGCCTCGCCGGCACCGCTGGCCAGCCGGGCAAGGGCTACCGGGGCCGGCCGGCCGCCCCATCCAGGATCCCGCGCAGGATCGCCGCCTGCTCGCGCGCGTCGTCCAGCGCCCCGTGCGTGTGCGGCAGCGAGACCGGGTAGCGCTCGACGATGTCGACCCGCGAGGTCCGGGCCCAGCGGTCCACTACCGCCAGGTGCCGCCCGAGGTAGAGCGCCTTGATGTCGATCGCGCTGTGCCCCAGCGGGTTGCGACCAAGGTGCCGCCAGAACGCATCTGCGATGAACATCCAGTCGAAGGGGGCGTTGAGGGCCACCATCACCGGACGCGAGCCGGCCGGGACCACCTCGGCCAGCCACGCCTCGAGCGCCGCCATTGCCGCTGCCGGATCCAGCCCATCGCGTTCCAGGGTCGCGCGGTCCAGCCCGTGGATCCGCTCGGCCTCCGGCTGCCACGGAAGTCCGGGTTCGGGACACAGGCGCAGCTCGATCCCCCTCCCCGGATCGTCAACCGGACAGGCACCGATGGACAGCAGGCTGCCCGTGTGCGGGGTGGGACCCGACGTCTCGACATCGACGCTGATCCAGGTCTCTGCGGCCATCGGCCTCCTTCGCGGCTTTTCCCGGGGCCGATACTAGCGAGGACCGGGCACCCGCGGGTGCCGGCGGCGGGGTTTCTCGGTCGATCGGCGACAAGAGGTGCGAACGATGGCAATGGATGGGACGACTTCGCAGGGTCGACGGGACGACCGGTCGGCGGCCCTGGCAGGCATCATCGCGTCCGCCGAGCGCCTGGGCGTGGAGCTGGACGAGGCCGAGGCCGCTGAGTGGATCGCCGCCCTCGAGGTGGAGTCCACCGGCGGCGACGTGGTCGTCGACGTGGACAGCGGGATCTTCGGGCACCGGGTCTCGATGCTGGACTTCACCCCGCACGACCTCGCCCGGTTCCGCGCCGTTGGCCAGATCGTGGGCTTCCCGGACCGCCCGCCCGAGGTCCTGACGGCCCTCGCACTCTCCGGCTCGGCGGCCCAGGGCAAGGTCCAGGCCTTTCCGGGCGATTGCGACTACTTCGAGCGCATCCACATCACGGCCCGCACCCGGGCCGACGCCTGCAGGATCCTGGCCCGCGAGATGCGCACGAAGGCGATGGAGACCCGCGTGGGTCCCTCCTACCGCCTGTGGGAGCTCAAGTTCGGTGGCTACCCGTTTGACGGCGAGCGGGACGGCAAGCCGGTGCGAAAGGGCGCTCCCATCTCCTGGTCCGCCGACGAGGTCGCGGCCGGCGCCGTCGTGGTGCTGCGTGACGGCACTGCCGTGGCGGTGACATGGGACGAGGTCGCTGGTGAGCCGGGCTGGTGCAAGCTCGACTGGATCGTGGCCGACCCGGAGCGCGGCGCGCTCGCCAACGCGAGCAACATGCTCGACGTCACGTGGGAGGCGCCCGACGGTGCGATCACGCCACTCGACGGCTTCGTTGATCCCTACTTCCAGGAGGTCTACCTCGAGCCCGCGTCCCTGCCGCTGTTCCAGAAGCTGATCGGCGAGCTGGCGACGGACTCCGTGGAGGTCTACGTCTCGCAGCTGGAGCACGAGGTCGTCAAGTACGCGACCAGTGACCTCAGCTGGGGCAAGGTCGCCCGACGGCTGTACAACATCTTCCGGCTCACGGGCCGCTATCCCGAGGCCGTATACCTGCGTGAGCTGTTCGACGAGCCGACCACGGTCCTGTATCAGGTCGCGGCCCTCGTGCGCACCCTGGACGAGGCGGACCGGCCCGGTGCCGAGTTCGAGATGGAGATGATGCTCCGCCAGACCGACGAGCTGATCATGTCGGCGGTCCAGGCGCTGGAGGGCCGGAGCGAGGCCGAGATGGTCCGCCACCTCCTCGCGCTGCGCGACAACATCGCGGCCCGGCGCGGCGCCGCCGGGCGAACCGAGGACGTGGGCGGCGTCAAGGACCAGGCCATGGATGCCGTCAACGAGTATTTCGAGCGGCGGCTGTTCGAGGTCCCATCGATCAGGGCCTACGTGGACGGGCTGGTGGCCGCCGCCCTCTGATCCCGGGCGCGCAACGGCGGAGCCCTGCGACACCACGGACGGACACGCCGGAGCGGGCCCTGGCTCAGCCCAGGTAGCGCAGCCAGAGATAGCCGGTCGAGATCACCAGCGACACGAGGACCACCACCGAGCCGTACTTGAGGAACTCGACGAAGCGGATCGGGTGACCGGAGCGTGCCGCGAGGTTGGCGACGACCACGTTCGCCGATGCGCCCACGATGGTCAGGTTGCCGCCGAGGCAGGCACCAAGGGCAAGCGCCCACCACAGGGGCTGGATGTCCATGCCGCCCTGGCCCAGCCGCTCGACGACCGGGATCGCCGTGGCGGTGTACGGGATGTTGTCAACGATGGCCGAGGCGATGGCAGAGAACCAGAGCAGCCCGATGGTGGCGGCCTCCGGCCTTCCCTCCGATGCCTGCGCCAACCGGTCGGCGAAGCCTCCCACGATACCGGTCTGGACGATCCCCTCGACAAGGATGAACAGCCCCACGAAGAAGAACAGCGTGGACCACTCGATCTCGCGCAGGGTGCGATGCGGGTCGAGCCGCGCCACCAGCATCAGCACCGTGGCCCCGAGCAGGGCGATGGTCGCGGGCTCCACCCCGATGGCGGAGTGGATCAGGAAGCCGAAGATGGTGGCACCGGCCACGATCAGCGAGCGGATGAGGAGCCCGCGATCCTGGATGACGTTGTCCTCCTGCCGCTCCAGCGCCGCCTCGCGTCGTTCGTCGGGCACCTGGAGGTCGCCCTTGAACGCGAAGCGCACGATCACGACGTAGGCGAGGAAGACGACCACGGTCACCGGCCCGAGGTTGAACAGGAACTCCCCGAAGCCCAGCCCGGCCGCGGAGCCGATCAGGATGTTGGGCGGGTCGCCGATCAGCGTCGCGGTGCCGCCGATGTTCGAGGCCAGGATCCCGGAGATCAGGTAGGGCATGGGCGAGACGTCGAGCCGTCGGGCGATGGAGAGCGTGATCGGCGTCATGAGGACCACCGTCGTCACGTTGTCCAGGAACGCGGACAGGACGGCGGTCACGGTGGCCAGGATCAGGAGCAGCCGGATCGGGTGGCCGTGCGAGAGGGCCACGGACCGGATCGCCAGCAGCTCGAAGAAGCCCGTCTTGGCGAGGACCGAGGCGATCACCATCATCCCCGCCAGCAGGAAGATCACGTTGAGGTCGATCGCCGCGAACGCCTCGTGCTGGTCCAGGATCCCGAGGGCTACGATGAGCAGGCCGCCGAGCAGCGCGACGAGGGTGCGATCCCAGCGCTCCAGCGCGATCAGCACATAGGCGATGACGAAGATCGCCGCGGCGATCCAGGCATCCATCGTCATCGCGCTGACTGCTCGTGGAGTGCGGCGCCCGGGTCCGGCGTTCTGGCCGGGGTCGTGGACGCCCGGCGCCGGGCGTCAGCGCGATGGTGTCGCGTCAGCAATCGGGCCCGTCGCCGGCCGCCACCACCAGCGACGCGCGCCCGCAGGGCATCGCGTTCATCGTCTCCGAGGTCTTCACGGGCGCAAGCATACCGGGCGTGCCGACGCCAGCCGAACGCGGGCAGGGCGGGACGCGACGGCCACAGCCTGCGGACCGTGGCTACCCGGCAGTGATCTCGGGACCCTCAGGCGACTCGGCCGCCATGGCGAGAACCTCACTGCGAGTCGGAGTCATGTTGTGCAGGCGGAGCCCGTGCTCGGTCGTCGCCGCCACGACGTCGTCCTCCGGGCCAGTCGTCTCCCAGCCGCAGACGCAGCGGACCGTGATCGTCTCATCGTCCATCGGGACCTCCTGTCAGCCGAGGCCGCGGAACGGCTCGGGCACGTAGTCTGCCAGCAGCTCACGCCATCCAGCCGGGAGCTCTGCCGCGACCACGGGGTCGTCCTTGGCAAGCCAGGCCATGTGCCGAAGGCCGTGCTCCACCACCTGCGCGGTCGCGATCTCGCGAGGCGCGGCCGTCGCCTCGCCGCGGGCCAGGTCGCTGCGCCCGATCGGGAGGCTTGCCATGGACCCGACCAGCGACGCGTCGATGACGACCACGAAGCTCAGGATCACCGCGTCACGATCCCGGCGCCAGGACGTCGAGTGGACGAGCAGCGGCTCCCCGATCGCCTCGCGCACGATGCGGGTGACGACCTCGACCGGATGGTCGGCGGGCCCCAGCTCCAGCAGCCATGGCGCGGCACCGCACGGGCCGGTCAGCTCGAGGTGGTCGCCGGCCAGCCAGACGACGAACAGCTCGGCCTGGACCGGGCCCTCCACGTCGAAGTCGTGCGGGTATCTCGTCACCGCGCGATGGTACGCGCCGCCGAGAGCCGGCCGAGGACGGTGGCACCGTCCACGGTGACCGATTCGACGATGCGCTCGAAGCGAAGCTCGGCCTCTCGGCTCGCGCGGGCGACGACTGCGGCGTCACTGGCACCGAACGCATGGAACACGACCTCGTCCTGCGGGATGAGGGCCGCGCCGAGGTACTCGATCTGCGCACCTTCCCGGACGAGGCCGGTGACCGCATCCCGCGCCCGCTGCGCGGCCGCGGCGACATCGGGCTCCTCGACACCTGGCAGGTAGCACTCGACCAGGAACGTGCGCACAGCGGCGGCCCGCGTCACAGCCGGTCCGCAACCGCACGCGCCAGCGCCTCCAGCTTCGCCGCCGTCTTCGCGGGGTCATCGAGGCTGACCAGGTGGATCGCGACCCACGTATCGCCCTTGCGGAAGAAGATCGCGCCATCCTCCGCGTAGGCCTCATCGCCGAGATCGGCAATGGTGGCGAAGTCGTGCTCTAGGGTCGTTGCATCGATGTCGTAGGACTTCTTCGCGCCGTCGCCGACGTCGATCTCGACCTGACCGATGGTCCCCGTGACGGGCGTCGGCCATACGCACCGGACCGGCGGCTGACCCGCCGGTTCCGGATCCTGCACGACCACGCCGGCCAGGGCGTTCGCCTCATCGCGCGTGATGAGGGCGCACGGATCGAGGGGCGAGGGAGACGGCGCCGGCGGGCTGTCCGTCTCCACCACGAGACTGGGCTCCGGGGTCATCTCCGGCGCCGCGGTCGCCGGCGGCGGGGTGGCGGTCGGCGTCGCCGCCGGGCCCGTGGAGCAGGCGCCCGTCGAGGCCGCCAGGAGCAGGCCGGCGCCCAAGGCGACCAGCGCTCCCCGCCTTGCGTGACGGACGTGGCGGATCTCAGTCGCGGCAGAGCGGGACATCGGGGCTCACTGCCTCCTTGTTGAGAACCTCGAGCTGGACGAGGTCGATCTCCTGCTTGAACGAGAGGTACTTCGTCATGAGGCTGTTCTTCCCGAACAGCCAGCCCATCTTCTTGGCGCTCAGGCTGAACCCGCCGCCCGCGCCGACCCAGATGCCGAGGGTGGCCCCGTGGCACTCTGCGAGAGGCGCTCCAATGACGGAACCTCGCCCGACGCCCATGGAGATGGTCATGGTCAGGTACGGCCCGGCGACGAAGCCGTACACGCCCAGCCCTCCCTGGAACTTCCATTTCACCGCGACCACCAGCCCGCTCGGCCCGATCGTCATGCCCGTGAGGCTGTCGACGATGCTCTTGTCGACCGTGAGCTCCGGGATCAACGGCTTGCCGTCCACGATGCCGATCGGGCCAGTGAGCGTGTAGCGACCCTGGCCACTGAGCGTGCTGTTCCGGCCTGAGAGGGCGGGCTCAATCGTGAACTTCGCCTCGACGAGCATCTTCAGGGGGATACCACCGACGACGATCGACGCCGTTTCGATCTCGACCGGCACCTCGATCTTGGCCTTGACGTTGTCCTGGGCGCCATTTTCGACACCGCCAGCGAGGTTGATCTCGAACCCCTCGAGGCCGTCGAGGATGCCGCCGGAATCGATCATCTGGCCGTCCTTGACGACCGTGCCGGCGCGGAGCCGCAGCTGCTTGGCAAACAGCTTGAAGCCCACTCCGAGCTTGAGGCTCTCCTTTGCCTTGTACTCGATGGCGAGCGACAGCCCGTCGCCCTGCAGGCAGTACGTGACGGCCCAGTCGCCAACCCCGGCCTTCGGGCAGACCTTGCCCGGGAACGTCAGCTTCCCGCCAAGGCTCGAGTGGACCGCGAAGGAAGCTGTCCGGGCGGCCACGAGCCGGATCGGTGGCAGCGTGATGATCCCCACGCCATCACTGGGCTCCGCGTCCGGGCCTGGTTCGGGCGAACCCTGGGCATCCTCCTCGTCGGCGGCGGCGGGATAGTCCGGCGGGAGCTGGTGGTAGGCGGCCGTCTCGAAGTCGAGCGCCTCGTCGATCCTGATATCGGCGTCCCTGACGAGATCGGTCAGGTCGATCGGCGCGATGGTCACGACCCGGCTGTCACCCTCGTCGACGATCTCCACGACGCGCCCCACGGCAACGCTGGTGGCGAACATCACGGATCCGTCATGCAGGTCGGCGGCGCCAGGTGCGCTCGGGTCGATCGCCCACGTGAGGCCGTCCTCGCTGGCCCACCGGATGACCGACGGGCCCCCCTCGATGAGGACGACATCTGGCTGGTAGGTCACGCTCGGATCGCGCGTCGGACCAAGGCCGTACGCGGCGACCGCCTCGTCACCGGTGAGCTGGTTCCCCGGCAGACCAATCACGGGCGTGCTGTCCGGCCGGAGACTCGCAGAGCCGCTCGACGGGGCATTCGCCGGGCCGCATCCGGCCACGAGCTGCGCCAGCAGGATGATGGCGGCGAGCACCGAGGTCGCCGGCCGGGCGGGACGATTCCGAAGCGGCATCTCAGCGATCCGTGCCGATCAGGTCGTTCAGGAGGCCGATCACGTCGTCGTCAGCCGGCGGCGGTGCGACCACCACGGAATCGAAGCCTTCACCCACGATAGCCGCAGCGATCGTCGCGTCGAACGGTCCGTCGGGGCTGACGCCATGGAATGCCGCGCGTCCGATGGTCGCCTGGTCGCCGACGCCGGGCAGCGCACGCATGTCCGGGCCCTGGGCGATGTCCCCGAACCCGGCCTGGACCGGCGAGTGCTGGATGACCACGCCGCCCCGGCCGTCCTCCGCGTCCCAGCGACAGCCCAGACCGAACAGCAGGCTGGTGTCCCCGACATGGACCGGCTGACCGACGATCGACGCGAGCTGGTCGGTCGTGAACAGGGCGCAGTAGTCGACGGCGCCACCGGCAGCATCGGTCGGGTCGGCCGTCGGGTCGTCACCACCGGCCGGCGTGGGCTCGGGTGCCCGAGTGGCGCCGGGTGCCTGCGTCGCGCCGGGTGGCTGGGTCGCCGGATCGCCCGTGGATGCCGAGCACCCGACGACGAGCGCGAGGAGCATTGCCACGGCCAGGGACCGGACGACGAGGGCTGGTTGCATGCGCCGAACCTCGGGTACCGATGACGATCGCGAGCCTGGCTCGCCGATCCCGAACGTAGGCCCCCGATCGCCCGCGCCGCATCGGGTGATTCCCTACCGTTGCAGCGGCATCACGGCAGCGGTGGTGCCCCGACCGGGGGTCAGGACGGTGATCCCGGCGGCTCGACGCGGCCCAGGAGGGCCCCCAGCTCGGCGCGCGATCCGACGCCCAGCTTCGCGTACGCCCGCGACAGGTTCGACTCGACCGTCTTCGGACTCAGGAACAGCGAACGCGGCGACCTCGCGGTTGGTCATCCCGGTCGCCGCGAGCTCAGCCACCCGGCGCTCGTTCTCCGTCAGCCCAGGACCCGCGGCGCGCCGCAGCCCCGTCCGGGCGAGCTCTTCTCTGGTGCGCTGCGCCCACAGCTCCGCGCCCAGACGCTCGAACGTCCCGAGGGCGGCCTCGAACGAGAGCTTCGCCGCGGTGCGCTGCCGGCGCCGGCGGCGCACCTGGCCCTGGACGAGGAGGGTTCGCGCGCGATCGACCAGGATGGGCGCGAGCTCATGCTCGGCCAGCGCCTCCTCGAGGGCCCCAGCCGCGCCGTCGAGGTCGCCAGTCGTCGCGGCGACCAGCGCCCGGGCGCGCGCCGCGGTGGCGCAAGCCGAGTGTCGACCGAACCGCGCCGCCCGATCCTCCATCCCTGCCAGGACCTCGCGCGCCCGATCGGGATCGCCAATGGCCAGCAGGCTTTCCACGAGATCCTGGTCGTGGCGGCGCGGGCTTGCCTGCCCCAGCCGTTCGCGGAGCGCCGATGCCTCGAGCAGGTGGCCGGTCGCCTGGGCCGGCTGGCCGAGCTGGAGCTCCAGAAGACCCAGAAGTGGCAGGACGCTGGCCGTCGTCCATGGGTCGCCGTCCGAGGCTGCCGCCGCAAGTGCCTCGTCGATTTCGTCTCGCGCGTTCTCGACACGACCCTGGTGCACGTGCACGAGGGCAAGGTTGTAGAGGGCCTGGCGCCGCTGAGACTCGAGCTCTCGCTCGGTCGCGAGCTCGAGATGCCGCAGTGCCAGAGCCTCCGCGGCTTCCCAGTTGCCGGTCCACAGCTCCAGCTCCGGGAGATGGCTGATGGCGTATGGAAGCGACCCCTCGTCCCCTTCATCGAGGGCGGCCTGGTACGTGCGTTCGAGCCAGTGGCGTGCGCCGTCGAGATCGTCCAGGTACTTCAGCCACACCCCGAGCGACGCGCTGAACCGATCGGAGACGCTGGCCGGCGGTGCTCGCCGCTCGAGCTCGAGCGCACGCTCGACGATGGCAGCATCGAGCGGGCGCCCGGCGGCCACGTCCTCACCGCAGCGCTCCATCAGCGCAAGCTGCAGGACCAGGGGATCGGGATCCGCCACGAGGTCGAGGAGACGCAGCGCCTCGGTCACGTGGGAGTCGTGCCGGCTGAAGTCCTCCCAGTCCACGGCGGCGAGGGTCGCGTGGGCTCGCGCCTGCAGCTCCGGGTCACCCTGCGCGTCGGCAAGAGCGGCCGAGGCGAGCTCTACCGCGGAGGTCGCTGCGTCGGACTCATAGCGGATGGCCGAGAGGGCAAGCTCGGCGCGAGCACGGAGCCGGCGGTCGTCGACGCCGTCGATGATCTGCTCGAGGATCTCCTGGGCGCCACCGGCATCCCCAGCGCGATAGGCGTACTGGGCGAGGGCGAGGCCACGGGACGCCCGCTCACCACGATCCCCGGGGGGCGTCAGCCGGATCGAGAGTTCCATCAGCTCCACCGCCGAAGCCGGCGCCCCGCGGCCATCCGCGCGGATCGCCACCGCCTCGAGCTCGGCGGCCCGTGCCGCCGACGGGCCTGGCGACCCCAAGGCAAGGTGGCGGGACCGCTCCTCGTCGCCAGCAGCGACAGCAGCCAATCGACGGTGCGCGCGACGACGCTCGGCTGCCGTAGCCTCTCCCAGCACGGCGCCGGCGAAGAGCGGGTGGACAAACACGACGTGCCCCGCCTCCACGCCTGCGATGTCCTCGCGGGCGGCGCGGGCGAGGTCGGCCTCGATCGGGCGGCCGACCGCCCCCTCGATGATGCCCGTCGGTCCGCGTCCGATCGTCGCAGCCAGCAGGAGCACCTCGTTCGTGGAGTCCGGCAGCCGACGAACCCGGTCCCGGACGAGGGCACGGATGTCGGCCGGAACGGGCAGCGGCTCGCCCGCGGGAGGCAGGCCAACGGCATGGAGCGCCCGCAGGATCTCCAGTGCGAACAGCGGACTGCCTCCGGAGGCATCGGCGATCCGGATCAGGGTGGCCCGCGTCGGCGCTCGTCCGGTGCGCGCCTTGAGGACATGGTGGAGCGCGGCGAGCGTCAGTGGTCCGACGTCGACGGCGATCGTGCGATCGGGCTCGAGGCCTTGGCCGAGCTCCAGGGGCGAGGGCTCGCCGGTCCGCTGGACGAGCAGCAGCCCGATTCGCGCCGAGGCGAGCCGCCGGAGGGCGAAGGCCAGCGTGCTCGCGGAGGCAGTGTCGACCCACTGCACATCGTCGATCGCGACGAGCACCGGCTGCCGGGCGGCGAGCTGCTCGAGCAGGGACCTCGTGGCAACGCCCAGGAGGCGAGGTTCAAGGGGTCGCACGCTGGGATCGGCCCGCAGCAGCGCGGCATCGATCGCCGCACGCTGGAGGGGAGACAGTTCCCCGCCGACCAGGTCGATCACCGGTTCCAGGAGATCGGCCAGGGTGGCGAGGGTCAGCTGGGTCTCCGCCACGGCCGGCTGGGCTGCGAGGACGACGAAGCCGCGAGCTCCCGCGCGCCGAATCGCCTCCCGGGACAGGGTGGTCTTGCCGATCCCGGCCTCGCCACGGATCGTCAACACCGAGAGCGACCCGGTGGCGGCGTCCAGGAACGCGTCGACGGCACGGAGTTCGGCGTCCCGCCCGATGACCTCCATGGCGCGGAGTGTCACGTATCGCGAAGGTGACCACAAGCCACGCCCGGCCCCGAATGCGAGAGCGCCGCCCGCGACCAGCCCGAGCGGAGCGCCTACCCCAGAAGCTCGGGCGGCGGCTCCGGTGGCGCTTCCGGGTGTGGGTCCGGGTGTGGCTCCGGACGCTCGATCGGGGGGACCAGCGGCGCGCCCGTGATCAGCCGCGTGCTGCGGCCGCGAGTCAGGAATGACCACGCCCACCTGGTCGAGACCACGATGCGGTTCGCGAACCCGATCAGGTACACGATGTGGATGCCCAGCCAGAGCGCCCAGGCAATGAACCCGCCCTGGCGCCCGAACGGTCCCATCCAGCTGATGTTGGTCACGCCCCGCAGCCGCCCGATGACGGCGACGTCCCCCCGGTCCTGGTAGCGGAACCGGGTCACCGGCTCACCGCGAAGCCGCGCGAGGACCACCTTCGCCGCGTGCTTGCCGCCCTGGATGCCGCCCTGCGCGACACCGGGCACCTGCTTCCCATCCTTCCACGGCTGGATGGCCGCATCGCCGACCACCAGGATCTCAGGGTGCCCGGGGATCGAGAGGTCCCTCCCCACCCGGATCCGCCCGCTGCGGTCGGTCTCCGCCCCAACGGCATCCGCAACCCGGCGCCCGAACGATGCTGCGAGCACGCCAGCCGCCCACAGGATGGTCCGTGCCCGGACCTCCTCGGTGCCGGCTTCGCCCTCGACGCGCACGAGCCCGTCCTCGATATGCACGACACGGGTCCTCGTGCGCACCGTGACGCCAAGGCGCGCCAACTGCCCCGCGGCGGAGGCGGAGCGGTCGGGCGGATAGGTCGGGAGGATGCGGTCCAGGGCCTCGACGAGGTCGATGCGCGCATCGGCCGGCCGGATGGAGCGGAAGTCCGAGCGCAGCGTGTCGTTCTTGATCTCGCCCAGCGCCCCGGCGAGCTCCACCCCGGTGGGTCCGCCACCGACGATCACGAACGTCATCCACGCCCGCCGGACCTCGGGATCGGCCTCGCGCTCGGCCGCCTCGAAGGCGATCAGGATCCGGCGCCGCATCTCGGTGGCGTCATCGATGGTCTTGAGCCCGGGAGCGAACTCGGCCCACTCGTCGTGGCCGAAGTAGGTGTGGTGGGCGCCGGTGGCCACGATCAGGGTGTCGTAGGGCAGCACGCCTCCGTCGGTCAGGCGGACCTCGCGCCGCTCCGGATCGATCCCCTCGGCCTCGCCCAGCAGCACCCGCGTGTTCGCCTGGCGCCGGAAGATCGAGCGGAGGGGCTGCGCGATCTCGCCCGGCGACAGCGCGCCCGTGGCCACCTGGTAGAGCAGCGGCTGGAAGAGGTGGTGGTTGCGGCGGTCGACGAGCGTCACCGACACGCCGGCTTCGCCCTTGCGGAGCTCACGGGTGGCGTACAGGCCACCGAAGCCACCACCGACCACGACGACGCGGTGCGGGCGAGACGGGGCGGGCGGGACGGGCTCGCTCATCCATCCCATCGTAGGCCCCAGAGGTGGATGTGTCTCGGGGCGGGCTGCGTCAGATCCGCTGGATTGATGCCGTCAGGAACGGCTTGGGGAAGTGGCTCCGGCGGTAGGATTTGAACCTACGACCAAGTGATTAACAGTCACCCGCTCTACCACTGAGCTACGCCGGAGCGAGGAAGCCGGCCGAGGCCGCCTTCGAAGGCGCCGTCGCGGCGCCGCGGCAGAGAATAGCAGGACCCCGGTCCGGTCTGCCGTGGTGCGCGAGCCCTGCGTGGACCCTAGACTCGGCACCATGACCCTCATCTCGCCCGAGGACCTGCTCGCGCGGCTGGACGACCCCGCGCTCCGGATCTGCGATGTCCGCTGGTGGCTGACGGACCCGGGCAAGGGTCGTCGGGACTACGCCGCGGCCCATCTGCCGGGGGCGATCTTCGTGGATGCGGACCGCGACCTGGTCGCCGCGGAGGGCCCGGGTCGCCACCCCCTCCCCTCGCCGGCCGAGTTCGCGCGGCGGATGGAGCAGCTGGGCATCGGCGACAGGAGCGACGTGGTGGCCTACGACGACGCGGGCGGAACGATCGCGGCGCGCCTGTGGTGGATGCTGGACGACCTCGGCCATGCGCGAGTACGGGTCCTCGATGGCGGCATCGGGGCGTGGACGGCCGCCGGCGGCCCGTTGACGGCGCAGGTGCCTGCCCACGGGCGCGGTCGCCTCACCCTGCGCCCGACGTGGACCCGGACGATCGACCGCGAGGCGCTGGTACCCCGTCTGATCGCCGCAGACATCACGCTAGCGGACGCGCGCGCACCCGAGCGCTACCGGGGCGAGTTGGAGCCGGTGGATCCGTTGCCGGGTCACATTCCGGGCGCCGTGAGCATGCCCACGGCGGGCAACCTGGGCCCGGACGGGCGCTTCCTCGCCCCCGATGCCCTGCGCCGGCGCTTTGACGACCTTGGACCAGCAGTCGCCGTGGCCTGTGGGTCGGGCGTGAACGCCTGCCACAACGCCCTCGCGCTGCGCATCGCGGGCCTGCCGGACCCGCTGCTGTACCCGGGCTCGTACAGCGATTGGTCGACGTCCGGGATGCCGGTGACGACGGGCGATCAGCCCGGCAAGCTGCTGGTGGATGGCGAGTAGGCGCTACGCCGCGTCGGCAGTGCCACCCCGTGCCAGCCCGCGCACGAGGAGGAGCTGGAGTGTCGCCACGGCCACCGCCGCCGCCAATCCGATCGCGATGTCACCCAGGAGGGCGACCTGGAACCCGAACAGGGTGATCTCCGGGCCCACCACCAGCCCCAGCTTGTGCCCGATCAGGTAGAACGCGCCGAACCCCGCCAGGATTGGCAGCACGTGGGCCGCGAAGCCGCGCGGGCCGCCCCATCGGGCGACGAGACGCACGGCAAGGATTCCCGCCAGGACCGAGCAGACGAGGAACAGCGAGACCAGGGCGTAGGCTTGCGGCGGCATGGCCCGATCCTAGCCCGGATCCGGCAGCCGGGACGCCGGGGCCTCCGGCCCCCATCCGTCAGCGGCGGCCGCGCACCCTCGCCGACGCATAGCTTCGGTTGCCGGACGTGTCCACCGCCCGCACGAAGTAGCGGGCGCCCCTGGCCGTGTGGATGCGGGCCTTCGAGATCTTCGCAACCGCGACCGGTTTCGAGCGCCCTACGCGGTAGACGTAGTACTTGGCGACCCGCACGTTGTCGGTGGATGGCGCCCAGTCGAACTTCACGTAGGCGCCGGACCTCCTCACCTTGTGGAAGGACGCCGGCTTGGTGGGCCGGGCGGTGTCGGCGAGGGTCCGGACGGTCACCGAGGCGGCCTGGCTCACATTGCCCACGGCGTCCAGCGCGGCGACCGTGTAGGTGTAGACCGTGCGCGGCGCACGAGCCGTGTCCTTCCAGGCGAGGTCGGCCGGTGAGGCGATCAGGCTTCCGTTGCGGGTCACGCGATAGCCAACGACACCGGTGTCATCGGTCGCGGGTGCCCAAGCGAGGGCCACGGTGGTGGTCGTCACGGTTCCGGTGACCTGCTCCGGGGCGGTGGGCGCCTGGATGTCGCCGCCGGGCGGGCTCGTGGGACCGGGGGTCGCGGTGGGGCCCGGGGTCGGCGTCGACGTCGGGGTGGCGGTTGGCCCTGGCGTCGCGGTGGGACCAGGGGTCGACGTCGGGCCCGGGGTGGCCGTCGGGGCCGGCGAGGGTGTGGGCGCCGGCGAGGCGCTCGGCGTGGGCGTTGGACCGCCAGTGCCCGGCACCGTCACCGGCAAGGTGACCGCGGGACCCTCGTTGGTCGACGTGTCCACGGCCGCCACCGTGTAGACGTACGAGCTGCCGGCGCTCACCGACGTGTCCGTCCAGGAGGTCGCGCCGGCCGCGGTCGTCGTGATCGTCGCGCCGTCGCGGCTGATGCGATACCCGCCGATCGCGACGTTGTCGGTGGCCGGCGACCAGCCGAGCGTCACGGACCCCGAGGTGGCCGCGGCAGTAGGGTTGCCGGGCGCGGACGGTGCGATCCCCTCGCGGACGCGGACCACGATCCCGGCCGAGTCGATGGACATCGCCGTGATCGAGATCGTGGACACCGGGTCGGTCATCGTCTTGCCCACCACGAGGGGGGCGTCCTTGAGGTCGGTCGTGGCCGGCGTGCTATCCAGCAACAGTGTCGGCTGGGGCGACGTGGTGGGGCTGGCCGTTCCCTTCCCGATCCGCACCGTCACCCCCGCGACCGCGGGTGAACCCACGGCATACGTGTCGAACGAGCCGTACGGCATGCGAAGGTCGAGGTCGAAGTAGGTGCCGTCGCCCCGCGGCACGCGCACCAGCTTGAGTCCGCCCGTTCCAAAGTACGGAGTGATCGTGTAGCTGTTGCCGGGCACGCCGATCACCTTCTCGCCGGCATCCAGCCAGCCCAGCTCGCCGAGATGTGAGGCGTGGTTGTGGCGCAGCGCGTTGTTGCCCATCGTGGAGAAGGGGTCAGCGTAAGTCACCTCGGTGCAGTCCGCAGGAGCGGCGATCATGACCCGGCTCCCACCGCTCACGCAGTTGTCGGCGTTGGAGTGGCCGAGCCCGAAGTTGTGGCCGACCTCGTGGGTCATCACCTGGACGCTGATGGTGCCGTTGAGATAGCTGAACTTGCCCGGCACGTAGCCGAGGCCCGCCCACTGGCACTGGCTGGTGTACGGGAAGACGAACATCACGTTGGTGTAGGTGTTCAACTGGGCGCCCGCGGCGTTGGCAGCATCCCAGGCCAGCGTGTGCCACGCCTGCCAGCTGCACCCGGTGGGTACCGCATCAATCGTGTACCAGCCGAAGACGGCCCCGGTCACGGTCATGCGGCCCTTCGACTCCTCCTCGAAGTAGCGCTTGAAGCTGGTCGAGTTGTTGAGGAGCGCAGCCTCGACCGACGCCTTGGTGAACGGCTGCGTGGTCAGGCTGCTGAAGTTGAACATCACGACGGCGACGCTCTTGGCCACGGGCGTGGTGACCGCATCGACCGAGTCGGTGGTCGTGCCGCCCGACAGCGCCACCCCCCCGGTCTCCGTCTCCCATGCCCCCAGCACGGGGACCCTGGCCCGCTGGCGGATCCGCAGGCTCCCGCCCGGCGCCGCCGACGCCACCTTGAGCGTCCCCCGGACGCGGGTGCCGGTCACAGAGACGCGCGAGCCCGCAAGCGCCCGGGGGCTGCCGGATGCGAACTCGAGCGGCGTGATGATCCGCCCTGAGCGCAGCGTGTGGACGAAGTGGTCCCGGCCGTCGCCCAGCTCGACCTGCGCGGTCTCGATGATCCCGGTGAGGGTCTCCTCGGCGGCTCCGCCGGCCGTGACGGCGGAGACCGGGGCCGCGAACAGCGCGGCGAGCAGGAGCGCGGCGAGGACCTGCAGGGGATGGCGCATGTGACTCCGGGGCTTCTTGGCTGCACGCGCGGGATGTGCAACCGAAGCCTCGTTCACGTGGGCCCCGCCGGGCATCGCCCGGGTGAGTCATCCGCGCAGAGTCAATGGTCCCGGTCCGGTGCGACGGCGCACCGAACCGGCCGGAGCTCTGCTGGCACCGGCCGGTTCGGCCGAATGGCGTCAGGCGCCGGCGGAGTCCTCCGCGACGGCGGCATCGACCGCATTCGCAAGATCAGTGACGGCCTCCGCGACGGCCTCGCCGGCGGCCTCTGCCGGTGCCTCCTCGGAGGCAGCCGCGGCGAGGTCGCGCACCTGGGCGATCCGCGCCTCGAGCTGCACCTGCATCTCCGCGACGGCGGACTCGACCCGCGCACCGAGCGCGTCGAGGTCGCCCTTGCCGATCTCGGAGCGGACCTCCTCGTAGACCTCGCGGAGGTCACGCCCGGTCTGGACTGAGTATGCGACCGCCCCGACTGCACCGATCACCAGCCCGCCAAGGAACCCGACGACAACCTTCATGATGTTTCCTCCGTACTGGCGCCCGGCCCCCATCGGCTCCACGCTTCGAGCCAAGGATACGTCCGGTCGCCTGCCCG
Source organism: uncultured Chloroflexia bacterium (assembly GCA_963788375.1). Classification (GTDB taxonomy): domain Bacteria; phylum Chloroflexota; class Limnocylindria; order Limnocylindrales; family CSP1-4; genus CAIXZV01. The sequence continues at coordinate 78,324 of CAWBGT010000001.1, read as the reverse complement.
CGGCGCTATTCGAGATAGTCCTTCAGCTTGCGGCTCCGGGACGGATGCCGGAGCTTCCGGAGCGCCTTGGCCTCGATCTGGCGGATCCGCTCGCGGGTGACGTTGAACTCCCGGCCCACCTCCTCGAGGGTGCGGGCCCGTCCGTCCTCGAGACCGAACCGCAGCTGGAGCACGCGGCGCTCGCGGCCGGTCAGCGAGTCCAGCACCGCCTCGACCTGCTCCTTGAGCAGCTGGTGCGACGCCGCCTCGGCCGGTGCGAGGGCGCCCCGGTCCTCGATGAAGTCGCCGAGGTGGGAATCCTCCTCCTCGCCGATCGGGGTCTCCAGCGACACGGGCTCCTGGCTGACCTTGATGATCTCGCGCACCTTCTCCGGCGTGACCACGACCTCCTGGCCCTTGGACATCGCCTCGGCGATCTCCTCGACCGTGGGCTCGCGGCCCAGCTCCTGGAGCAGCTGCCGGGAGACCCGGATGAGGCGGTTGATGGTCTCGACCATGTGGACCGGGATGCGGATCGTGCGGGCCTGGTCCGCGATGGCCCGGGTGATCGCCTGCCGGATCCACCACGTGGCGTAGGTCGAGAACTTGAAACCCTTCTCGAAATCAAACTTCTCGACCGCCCGGATCAGTCCGATGTTCCCTTCCTGGATCAGGTCCAGGAAGGACATCCCGCGGCCGATGTACTTCTTCGCGATCGACACGACGAGCCGCAGGTTGGCGCTCGTGAGCTGCTCGCGGGCGTCGCGCCCGATCTGGACGACGTCGCCCTTGCGGTCGCGCATCCGGGTCTGGGGAGGGACCTCCGGGTCGAAGCCCATCCGCCGCATCAGGTCCGCGTCATGGCCGGCCTCGATCCAGCGCTGGAGGGCCGGGAACGCAACATCGTCCCGGGTCCAGTCGTAGATCGCGCGCAGTCCCACGTTGTCGCGCGAGTCGAGGTCTCCGTTGTGCACGGACAGGTACGACCAGTCGAGCAGGTTCTGGAACGTCTCGCCCGACGGCGCCTCGTGATATGCGGCGATGTTGGCCCTCGCCTCCTTGAGCAGGGCCGTGGTTCCGGGCGACTGGACATCACGGCCAGCCTTGACCAGGTGGAAGTCCGGTGTCGGCGTCAGCAGCTCCGCGGCACCCTCGGCCGACAGCGCCGCCGTGGTCATCGCGTGCGTCTCGGGCCCGAACGGCAGCCGGTGCTGGGGCTTGGTCGTCCGCGTCTTGCGCTCCGTGTCGTGGAGGGTCCACTCGTGGAGGGAGATCACGGCCTTCCACGGCTCCACGATGATCTGATCGCCCAGCTCGATGGCCTTGGCCAGGACGACCTCCTCCTCCGCGGTGAGGAGGGCGACCTTCCCGATCTCCTTGAGGTACATCCGGACCGGGTCATCGATGCCGATCATGTCCGCGGACATGGCCTCGGCTTCGAGCTCTTCCTTGGTGGGCTCCTCGACGTCCTCCGACGACAGCTTCGCGGGGGCGTCCTCGGCCGGCAGAGGAACACCCTCGACCGCCTCGTCCTTGACGATCTCGATCGACAGCTCGGTCGTGTCCGGCTCGTCGTCCTCGACGATGAACTCGTCCTCGTCGTCGTCCTCGTCGTCGCTCGACCCGTTCTTGCCGGGCGCGGGCGCCGCCGCGCCCTTCTTGGGCCGCTGGCTGGCGAGCTTCGCCTCCTCCTTCTCCCGCCGGGAGCGGCCGGGGCGCGCGAGCACGGCTTCGACAAGCTGCTTGTCCAGGGGATCGGCCATGTCAGCGGGCCCTCCTAGGGTTTCGCGGTGCGGTGGGCCGCATCGGCGGTTGCGTGGACTGGGGAATGGGGTGACGAGAGATCATGCGGTAGTCACCGCCGACCGGGCGAGGAGCCGGGTCTGGTCCCGGCGCTTGTCCAGGGATCGGCGCTGCTCGTTGAGGAGGCGGCGCTCGAGCATCAGCTGCCCGACGGTCACCGAATCGCCGTCGCGCTCGGCCTCGGCCGTGGCGTCGCGGTTGTAGCTGCTTCGCTCCTGCCAGTCGACGTCGTCGAGCTCGAGCATCAGGCGCTCGATGTCGTACGCGAGAGCGCGGTCGCCCAGGTCCCGAGGGTTGGGTCCGGGCCGCGAGATGAGGGCCTGGCCCAGGGCGCGGCTCTCCTCGTCGAGCCCGTCCAGGATCGCGCTCAGCACGAAGGGCGGACGCACGCCGTGGTCATCGCGGGTCCGGGCCACGACCACCGCGCGGTACAGCTCGCGCGCGACCTGGCTGGGCATTCGGTCCGGGCCCAGGCCATCGAGAAGCGTGTCGTGCACCTCGGGCACCAGCAGGGCGAGCCGGAGCAGCTCCTGTTCGGTGCGTGACACGCCGCGCAGGATCTCTGTCACGGGCAGGGCATCCGGGGCGTGGGTCACGGCCGCGGCGCTGAAGCGGTCGCTGCCCGAGCGCGCGTCGTGCTCTCGGTCGCGGCGGCGGTGCATAGCCTCCAGCAGCGTCCGCTCCTCCACCCCGGACACCTGCCGCACCCGGCCCAGGTAGGCGTCGCGGAGCACCGGGTTGGGCAGGTTGCGGATGATCGGGAGCACGGCGTCCACGAAGCGCGCCTGACCACCGGGCGTGCGCAGGTCGTGGGCCCGGGCATGGACGTCGATCAGGTAGTCCACGATCGGGCGGGCAGTGCGCACCTCCTCGCGCCAGCGGTCCGGCTCGTCGCGCATCACCTCGTCGGGATCACGGCCCTCGGGCAGGCGGACCACGCGGACGTCGTCCAGCTCCACGCCGGACTCGTCCCCCGCCAGCTGGCGGATCACCTCTTCCAGCGCCGTCGCACCAAACGTGCCCGCCTTCTGGCCCGCGGCGTCCACGTCGTAGGCGAGCGCGATCCGCTTCGCGTAGCGCGTGATCAGGGCCACCTGCTGCGGCGTCAGCGCGGTACCCAGGCTGGCGACCACGTTCTCGAAGCCGGCCTGGTGGGCCATCAGGGCGTCCGTGTAGCCCTCGACGATCACCGCCTGGCCCGTCTTGCGGATCGCCGTCTTGGCCCGGTCCACGAGGTACAGCGTCCTGCTCTTGTCGAACAGCGGGGTCGCGGGCGAATTCAGGTACTTGGGCCCGCGGTCGACGCCGTCCTCACCCTCCTTGCCCAGGATCCGCCCGCCGAGCCCCACCGGGTGGCCGTTGGCGTCCCGGATCGGGAACAGCACCCGCTCCCGGAAGCGGTCATACACGCCGCCACCGCGCTGGCGCGGGCTCGCGAGGCCCACCTCGAGCAGCTCCGTCGGGGTGACCTGGCGCTTGGCCGCCAGCTTGCGGACCAGCGTGTCCCAGCCGCCCGGAGCCCAGCCCAGCTGGTGCTTCGCGATCGTCTCGTCCGTGAACCCGCGGCCGCGCAGGTACTCGAGCGCCGGCTCGCCCGTCTTCGAGCCCGTCAGCACCGCGTGGTAGAAGGAGATCGCGCCCTCCAGGACCTCGCGCAACCGGGCGTTGTGCGCGTCCTCGCGCTTGGTGCGCTCGTCGATCTCCACGCCGGCCCGCCCGGCCAGCAGCTTGAGTGCCTCGGGGAACGACAGCGAATCCCGCTCCATGACGAAGGTGAAGATGTCACCGTGCTTGCTGCACCCGAAGCAGTGCCACGTGTCGCGAGCGGGGGTCACCACGAAGGAGGGCGTCTTCTCGCCGTGGAACGGGCACAGGCCCTTGAGCGTTGTCCCGGCCTTCTTCAGCTGGACCGTCTCGCCCACCACGTCCGCGACGGGCAGGCGGCCCTTGATCTCGGCGACGACGCCGACGGCCAATCGCAGGCCCTCCCCGGCTCCCCGAAGGTGCTCCCGGCGGAAATGACTACGGACCTGTCAAGTCTTGACAGGCCGCGCCGGGGCCGAGGTTACCCCCGGTCAGGGGGCTTGACAAGAATCCGTGTCAAGTGCCGGGCGGGCGGGTACGGGCGCCGCGGCGGGCGCGGCTCATGAGAAACCGCGGACTTCTGTCCGCGTGAAAACGCTCGCGAGCGTTTTCACGGTCATCCCACCGGCGAGACCCCTGAAGATGATGGGCCCGGGGGTTGTGGCGCTGCGCTCCCACACGCAGATGCGCAAGGTCCGGGGAGGCGGCGTGCGCCTCCGCGGCGAGCTGTTCACCGCGCCGGAGTTCGCCGAGCTCGACGGCCAGTTCGTCAGCGTGTTCGACGTCGGCCCGATGGCTGGGAGCGTCCCGGTGTTCGGCCCGACAGGCCCGTTCCGCGCGGTTCCCTCCACGCTCCGCACGGCCGACCAGGCATTCCAGTTCGAGTGGCGCCGGCGCGCGTGGGAGCGTGCACGCCGCGCGTTCGTTGCCTCCGTCCGCGCAGAGATTCAGGAGGCACGCTCGGCCCGCGAGGAGGGCTTGGTCGACACGTGGGGCGATGCAGCCTCGCCCGCGCGCCGCTCACGTCAGCACGACCCCGCCTGCTGCTGCGAGGCGACCGGGTCCGGCACGGCCACGTACTACTCGGCGCGCTCCGGGACCAGCGCGTACTGAACGTCGAGATGCTGTGCCACGCGGCCAAAAGCCGACTCCGCTCCCTCGCCGCGAGCAATCAGGATGACCCGCTTCGGCCTCACCGTGTCAAGCCACGCCCCAACCTGGCCCACCGAGTTGAGAGCTAGCGAACCGAAGCGACACCTCAGCAACTCGTGGAACCAGTCCTCAGGGGTGTGCATGACCCAGCTCTCGTCTCGAAGCGCCGTGATGGGGCTCTTCCGTCGATTCACCCTGGTGAGCTCTCGTGCGGACATGATGGTTGTGTCGAAAGGATCCCTTCCCAGCATGTAGATCCACGCCCATGCCGCAGGTGTGCCTCGTGCCATCTTCTGGCAGGCGCTCATCAGGCTCGGCCACTCCCCGACGAGCTTGTCGAAGCGCTTCGCTTGCACGAGGGCAACCTTGATCTTCGTGCCGGTCGTCGCGTCGTAGAGGATGAAGGCGATGTCGGCCCCGACATGGATCTCCCCGAAGCGCGAGGGATCCGTCGACGCCTTCTTCGCGCGCCTGTTCGGTTGAGCCAGCTCCCAGTAGCCGCTAAGCCCCTGACACGCATTCCTCAGGGTCTTCTCCATCGCGCCGCATGCCCGCGGTGTCACGTCATCCTCGTCGTTCCGCTCGCTACTGACCCCCGCCACCGCCCACCGTAGGTCGGATTCGAGTTCTCGAGCAGCACGCCGAAGCGCCTTCGCATCTAGTCCGAGCACCGACGTTCCCCCTCGCTCAACAACTGACGCCCGCACCACGGAGGTGCCAGTCGCGACGCTCCTCGAGACATCGCGACCTTCGTGCCACGGGATGGCATGCGGGCATTGTTGCGCGACGCAGCGCCACACGAGCGAGACCAGGCGCGGCCACGACAGGTTTCGCCATTGACGGACTGGGCCAGCTCGACTGATCATGCATACGCGGTCGAACGTCTGTGCTAAACGAGTGGGCGATGGGCAGGGCAAGCAGAGCGAAGCGGCAGCGGCGTCAGTACCGCGACGCTGGCGAGGACCTTCGGACGGCGATCAACCGGACTGCGGCTGGACTCGACGACACCGTCACCTCTCTGCGTGCGCTCCTGCATCGGCTCCCGTTCCTCCAGGTCATCGGGAACGTGATCGCTGTTGCGTCGGTCGAGCACTCCCGGGGCGACGAGTCCCTGCCGATCCCGTTGACGCTCGAGTACGTGACCTGGCAGTACCTCAGCGATGAGGGCGAAGTGGAGCTCGACGGACGACCAATCGCGGGCGACGATTGGCCCGAGGCTCCTGCGCCTGCTGAGACTCGTGATGGTGCAGTCGAACCTCGCGAAGATGACGCGCCTGCACCGAGAAGCCGATGTCGATCGTGCCGGGCTGCGCCTGTGGGCTCAGATGCACGACCTCTACATCCGCCAGACCTCGTATTGGCAGCATCTCAGCGACCAGGGTGACGCCCTGTTCGAGCCGTTTGCTGACGACCTCCGGCGTGCCGGCCTTGTCCCGTTTGGCGTAGCAGCGGCGATCCTCGGCGGCGTCAAGGCCCTCATCGAGCGGCACCTCGCGGAACACCACCATCGCGTCGACGACGTCCGCGACTCGTGGGTCCCGGCGATCAACGATCCCTTGGCCCGGGAGGCGCTTGAGCCCGACACGCAGGATCTGATCGAGAAGCTGGGCGCCGACGTGCCGTCGATGATCGGGCTGTGGTCCATCTTCGGTATGGCCTACTGCTATGTCCTCGGCGCCGCGGCCATCGCCGACGAGGCCGGCGTCTCACCAGGTGACGTCGCCGACTTCATGTCTGTGTTCTCGCTCGGGTTCGGACAGCCGCAGGTGCTCGGTGGGCGACCCGGGTACTACGAAGCGCTCCGCGCATCGCCCTTCGTGCAGTTGCCGGATGGGCAGTTCCTGGCACACCTGGCTCCCTACCTCCAGTGGACGATCCGCGAGCGATACGACGAGGTGCTCTCGTCCGATCCGGCGACAGGGCAGGCGTACCGCGACCATCGCGCGACTTACCTAGAGACGGAGGCGCTCAGGCTCCTGGCTTCAACGTCGCCGCATGCCGTCCCGATCGGACCAGCCTTCTACTGGTTCGACGACGGCGAGGGCAGGAAGCGCTACGAGGTCGATGGCCTCGTGTTCATCGACTCCATCCTGTTCGTGCTCGAGGCCAAGGCTGGCCGGATTTCCCCGCGAGGGCGGCGCGGCGCCGACCTTCCGGAGCTCCGGCGGCTCGTTGGCGAGGGCCAGCGCCAGGCGGCACGCGTCGAGCGGTACATCAGACGCACGAAGCCAGCCGTGTTCGAGATGCCCGACGGAAGGGACCTGTCGATCCTCGCCGACGAGCGAGCCCGGGTCATCCTCGTGAACCCCACGATCGAACCGCTCCACGCGTTCGTGACGCGATGGGACGAACTCGAGAAGGTCGGCGTCGCGACGGCAAAGCCCTGGATCTGGTCGGTCAGCGTCACCGATCTCCGAGCCATCGTCGAGACGGTGGAGTCCGCCGGCCAGCTCGTCCATTTCCTTCAGCGGCGACAGGATCTCGAAGGCCTGAACGTGCTCGCCGCGGAGGAGGCTCGATCTCTTCGGTCACTACCTGGACCGGGGGCTCTATCTCGCAGAGGTGCGCCGCGACCGGCCCGACATGGCATCCATCGGCTCGTGGACGGAGGGCCTGGACGCACACTTTGAGGGCGGAGCGCCGCCGCCTCGGATGGCACTGCCAGAACCCATCCGGGAGCTGATCAACGCCCTTGCGACTCTCGGACCACCTGGCTGGATCGAGGCCACGCGGCTCGTCCTCGAGGGGTCGAGTGAGGCGATGGAGAACCTCGCCGAGACGGTCCTCACCCGCCGCGAACGCGTTCTCTCCGGGGCGGTGACGGAGTCGATGGGTCGGTTCCTGATGGGCGAAGAACTGCTCGCGTACATGGCGAGCGAGGAGCTGGACCACGTGAAGCTCGCGACCTATGTGGCGGCGACGCGCCGCTACCACCGCGCGAAGCGCGCGATCGGGATCGGGCAAGTCGCCGCTGACCCGTCGTCAGTCCTCGTGTACATCGAGGACGGCGAGTTGGCTGTTGATCCTGACGCCGACCAGCTTGCCCGAGACTTCGTTGCTGCGATGCAGCTCCATTCCGATGGCGATCTCGCCGGCAGCACCCCCGCCCGGACGACCATCCCGTCAGGAGCGACGGGCGGCTGAGAGGCTTCGGCGTCGCGGTCCGGGCTCAAGAGCTTGATCAGTCGCAATGCGCAGGCGATCGCATTCTGAGCACGCCGGGACAGTTTCCGCCGTCGGCAAGATTTACCCCCGGTCAGGGGGCTTGACAAGAATCCGTGTCAAGTGCCGCGCGGGCGGGTACGGGCGCCGCGGCGGGCGCGGCTCAGCGGATCGTGACGAACCCGTCGACGTCCACGCGGGCATGCTTGGGCGTGCCGACGACCTCGACGCGGATCGAGTGGCTGCCGGCCGCAGCCCAGGACCGCGTGAACACGATCCGGCGCGTCCCCGAGGCGGCGGCGTGCAGGTCGACCGTCGTTGCGAGCCGGCCGTCCAGGTACACCCGCGCCTTGCCTCGCCCGGGTCCAACGGCGGCGATCCAGGCCACCCCCCGACCCGAGAACTTGAACGTGGCGCGTGTGCCGGCCGCCGTTGACCAGTGGGCGGATCCGCCGATGAAGCGGCTGCCCCGCGCGATACGCCAGATGCCGCGGTACGTCACCACGGACGCGCCGTCCCCGTGGGCCCGGACACGGAACGTGCGGCCGTAGGCCCACGCCGAGCGGTGGCCGGCGGCATCGACGGCCTGGACGGCAAACCGGAAGCTGTGCCCGGACGGAAGGGTCGAGCGTGCCGCCGGCCGCGTGACGCCGGTGGCCCAGGCCGCGAACGGCCCGCCGTCCACCGAGCGGCGCACGTCGTAGCGCACCTCGCCGGCCTGCGTGTCGCTGCCCTCCCAGAGGAGGTCGACCGGCACGGCGGCAGTGGCCGAGGCACGGGCCCGGGCAATCGACTCCACTGGTGCGGTCACGACGGGCACGACCAGATCCACCACCACCCGCCGCGCGGACGAGGTGGCAAGCACAGCGCCGGACGGCCCCAGCGCCTGCACGCGCCACGACCAGGAGCCGGACGGATATGCCGCGAGCGGCACCCACCGGGGCTGGCCCGTGACCACGGACTCCCGCGGACTGCGGAACGACGCGTCATCGTCCACCAGCAGGCGGTAGGCGGTCGCGCGGGCAACTGGCTCCCATGCAAACCGCAGGAGCCCGGTGGCGGAGGCCTCCTCGGGGGCCGGCTCCAGCAGCACCGGCGACGTCAGCGGCGCGATCGTGAACGTGGCCGGAGCGCCCCACGAGGATGCGATGCCCTTGAGCGTCGACCGCACGCGCCAGGTGTAGGCGCCCGCCGCAAGCTCCTCGAACGGGGCGCACGCCGCCTCGCCCGTGGTCGCCTGAACCACCCGTGCCGCGGGGCCGGTGGTGGTCCCGGAGAAGACCTCGACCTCGTACAGATCGGCGAAGGCGGCCGGCGCCCAGGCGAGCAGCGGCGCGCGGGCGACGATGGTGCCGGCGGCGGGCGCGAGCGGAGCAGGTCCTGCCCAGTCGATGGCCATGGATCGGAAGGCGTGGGCGGTCTGTCGCCCGCTCCCGGCATGACCCCAGAGCTCCCAGATCCACGTGCCGGGAGGCAGCACCCAGGTGCGAGTCGGGGCACCCCCGAGCTGGCTGGCGGTCCCGTTCTCGGGCGAGCCGATCAGGGCCGGGTTGTAGGCGAAGGCCTCGGTCTGGGGCGTGCCGATCGTGCCCGGCCCGGCCGGCGCCTGGAGGAGATCCTGCCAGTCCAGGGTCACCTGCGGCCCGTCCACGACCGCGCCGGCGGCGGGGGCGATCATCACGGGGGCCGGCAGGGAGAGCAGGAAGCGGTGCGGGGCACCGATGCTGCAGCGCTGCTCGACGCACGCAGCGACACCCCATTCGGCCGATCCCTCGGGCTCGCCGGACACGGGGCCCAGGATGTCGACGGTCGGCAGGACGCTGGTGCTCGTGGTCCCGATGCCCAGGCTGGCGCCACCCGTTCCCCGGTAGTCCACCGCGTAGCCGGTCGCGCCGGGAACGGGATCCCAGGCCAGGCGTGGCGTGTCGGCGTAGACCGCGCAGCCGGCGTCCACGCAGTCGACGGGCGACGTGACCAGGGGGGCGGGCAGCCGGTCGAGGACGAAGGTCGAGGACGCGCCGCGTGCGATCACCTGGTCCGCGGCGTCGAATGCGAGGACCACCCACGAGTGCAGGTGCGCGTCCAGGTCACCGTTCGGATACGTCCACGCGGGGAAGGCGAGGTCCGGGCTCCAGGCGCTTGGGAGCGGATCCGGCAGCTCGGCCGGCAGCCCGCGGTAGACGCGGTAGTGGTCTGCGCCGGCCACCGGGGTCCAGGAGAGCGTCGGCGTCCCGATGGAGTGGCTGCCGTCGGCTGGGCCGACCGGGTCGGGCGCGGACGCCGTGGCAGCGACCGGCGAAAGGGAGAACGAACGCTCCGCCGACCGCCAGGCGACGGTATCGGAAGCACCACCCGGCAGGGCGACTCGCTCGACGTACCAGGTGAACGGGCCGTCGGCCGGGTCGAGAGCAGCCTCGGGCGTGAACGTGGTGGCCCAGGTGACCCTCCGGGCCACGATGCCGCCTGCCGCGTCCTCGACGGTCACCCGGACGACTCGGGCGGCGCCCGGCTCCCACGCGAGCGTGGGCACGGGAATGGTCTCCCCGTCGGCAGGGGCCAGCAGCGCCGTGACCGGCGGATCCCAGGTGAAGCTCCGCACCGTCGACCAGCCACTGGCGGGCAGGCCCGGCAGGTGGACGGTGTCGGTGTCGACTCCGCGGACGCGCCAGTGGTACGTGGCCCCCTTGACCAGCACGTACGGGGCGAACTGCTCGCCTGTCGTAACGTCCAGACCGGGCTCCGTGGTGGTGTAGGTGGCCACGCCGGTCGCGAAGTCGGGGTCCGGGGCGACCTGCACCTCGTAGTGTGAGGCGCGGACGGCGGGAGTCCATACCAGGGTCACCACCTCGCCCGTCACCGACCCGCTGGCGGGCGCGAGCGGCACGGGCGGAGAGCTCATCGCCCGGGTCACGAGGCGAGGCGCGGTCCATGGCCCGGGGGGATCCGCCGGGTCCCCGGTCACGGCGCGAACGCGCCAGACAAGGGTCGAAGCGGCCGGGACCACGGGGTCCTCGACGAGGAAGCGGGTGGCGATCGTGGCGTACGAGCGGGTGGCCGCGGCCGCCCAGTCCGGGTCCTGGCCCGGCGTCACCTGGACGTCATAACCGGCTGCCCCGGGCATCGGGTCCCACCCGAGCTCGATGTCGCGCACCGCGGCACCGTTCGCGGGCTCGAGACCGGTCGGCACGCCGGCCCACGTCGCGGTGAAGGAGCGGACGGCGGACCAGGGGCCAGCCGTCGTGCCGTTGCGGGCCACGGCCCGCACCCGCCAGGCATACGACACGCCCGGCGCCGCGAAGGCGGCGACCAGGGACGTGGTTCGGGTCACCGCGGGGAACGGATCGGCGAGGGCAGGGTTGTCGGCGAGCTGCACCTCGTATGAGGCCGCCCCGTCCACGGGCGTCCAGGCGAGGACCGGAACCGCGGGGTGCTCGAAGGCCGCTCCATCGGCCGGTGCCAGCTGGATCGGGGCGACGAGGGATGCCGCATTGACGAACGTGGATGCCGCCCACGGCCCTCGAACCGTGCCCTCGTCGACGGCCACGCGCCAGTGCCACGTCCCGGGCTCGAGGTCGACCTCCGGCGTCGCGGCCGTGGCGTCGGTGACGACGTCGTACACCGGGTCGGCAAACGTGGCATCGGCCGCGACCTGGACCGCGTAGTGGCCAGCGCCGGCAACGGGCAGCCAGGAGAGCTGCGGCTCCACGATCACCGGAGTGCCGTCCGCCGGCCCCGTGATCACCGGGGCGTCGCCGGCCGGCACGGCTGCCGACGCGGTGCCCGGCGCGAGCAGCACCAGCACGACAAGCATCGAGACGAGCGCCGATACAGCAGACGGGGAGCGCGGGGCACGCGGCGCAGCCATGGCGGATCCTCCCGGGCCGGACGCAGCCTCAACATTACTCCGCGCTGCCGTCATGGCGCGAGCGTCGCGAATCACAAGCCGTGAACCAGGCGTTCTCCTGCAGGCCGGCCCAACCGTGGCGAGGATCGGCCCGGCAACTCGCGGCGCGGCGGGTGGGAGGCCTGCCGGTGGCGCACACTGGGCGGTGACCGGAACAACCACAGGGCGGGCGCCGGCGAGGCGATCAGGTGCGGGCAGGAGGCATGGGATGGACGCACGGCTGGAACGGATCGGCCGGCTGGCCGCGGTGGCCCGGGGACTGGAGCGCGAGGGCGCCTACAACGGCGCGAAGCTGGTACGGGTCGCGCTCCAGCGCGAGCTGGTCCGCTTCGCGGAGGAGGAGTCACCGGCCGGCGGCGAAGCGGCGGCTGCGGCCGTCGAGTCGCTCGTCGAGGATCTTGGTGGAGACCTCCCGCCCGCGACCATCCCCTACCTGCGGGAGGTTGGGCCGGCCGTCAGGGCGGGCCGGACGATCTCGCTCGACGACGCTCCGCGGGCACGCGTCTGTCGTGTGTGCGGCGACGTCTTCGTCGGCGATGCCGTGCCACCCGCCTGCCCGACGTGCGAGGCTCCGGCGATCTCCTTCCACGAGGAGCTGCCCGTCTGGTACCTGGAGCCTGCCGACCGTGGCGCGATCCTCGCCGCCCTCGCCGCCGGTCCGCGTCACCTCGACGCGGCACTCGCGGATCGTGCGGATGCCGAGCTCCGCCGTGCGCCGGTCGCCGGCGCCTGGTCCGCCACCCAGACCCTGGAGCACTTGCTGTTCACCGAGGAGCTCCTGGCCATGCGGATCCACCGCCTCCTCACCGAGACGGAGCCCGATCTCGCTGCGGCGGCCGTCTGGGCCGACACACCCGCGTCCGACGAGGGGACGACGGCGACCGGAGAGGCGGCCACGGCCCTCGCCCACAGGATCCGGGAGCTCCGGCATGCCGCCGTCGATCGCCTCGCCGCCCTCGACGACGCGGACTGGGGCCGAGCTGGTTGCCACCCGGAGTGGGGTCGCGTGACGGTGCTGTCCCAGGCGGCGTACTTCGCCCGCCACGAGGCATCGCACCTGGCCCAGCTGGTCGCGGCGGCCGAGGGGCGCGTGCCAGGACAGCGCCACCCCTGACCCGTACCGGGACGCACTGGGCCCAACGAAGAAGGCCGGCCCCCACGTCGGGGACCGGCCTCGCGGATCGCGATGGGCTCGCGATCAGGCCATCAGCTTGGCCTTGAGGGCCTCGTACTCGGGGACGGTGATGGCGCCGGAGTCCTTCAGCTGGCCGAGCTTCGCGAGCTCGTCCGCGGTGGACACCTGCGACGCCGCACCGGCGGCGGCCTCGGCCTGCGTCATCATCTGGACGTCCTGGGCCGTGACCTTGGGCCGGGCGATGATGTAGATCAGGCAGCCCAGGAACGGGATGATAAAGATCACCAGGATCCACAGCGCCTTCATGCCGCCCTTCATGTCGTTCCGGCGGAAGATGTCCATGAAGATGGAGATGAAGATCCAGATCGCCATCACCCAGAAGAAGAAGACGATCATCGCCATGATCCATTCAGTAAAGTTCATCTACCTCACCCTAACCCTCGACACGGAGAAGACTTCCCTCCGATGTGAGCCCCCATTGTGCTGTACGAGACGCCGGATTGCGAGTGTGATCGGCGGCACCGGAAGCGAGAACCCGCCAGCAGGGGCCGGAACCCGGGACCAACCCACCACCACCGCGTCGAATGGAGCGTCACGTGACTGACTACGGGTACGTCGGGGATCTCCGATCCGAGGTCCAGATCCCGTCCGGCGGGATCCTCAGCCGAACTCTGTACGAGGACGAACGGGTGTCGCTGGTGATCTTCGCCTTCGACGCGGGCGAGGAGCTGAGCGAGCACACTTCGGCCTTCGCCGCCCAGATCCAGATCCTGGAGGGAACGGCCGACCTGGTGCTTGGCGAAGAGGCGATGTCGGCCGCTGCGGGCGCCTGGATCGCCATGCCGCCCGGCATGCGCCATGCGATCCGCGCGACCACGCCGCTCGTCATGATCCTCACCCTGCTCCGCGAAGCCGGCTGACGGAGCGGCGAGGTTCACGGGCCGCCTCAGGCCTCGCGCAGGGTGTGGCCATCCACGCGTCGACCGAACCGGGCGGAGAGCTCCGCGACAACCGCGTCGGCCACGTCGTCGGCACCGCCCTCGCGATCGGACCACGCCGACCACTCGAACTCCTCAAGGTAGTCGTCTGTCCCAGCCAGGCCCTCGCGCATGGTGATCCGGCTGATCTCCTGCATGAACCAGCGGGCCATGGTCCGCTTGGCGGTGGTGCCGGCCTCGTCGGTGGCCTGGACCTGGGTGGGGATCTCGCGCCATGCGAGGACGCGGTAGCGGGCCATGCGGAAATCCTCCGTTGGGGAGGCTACTCGCCCTCTGCCATGGCGTGTTCGAGGCCGCGCGCCAGCCCTTCCTTCTCGTCCTCCGTCAGGCTCCGGTCCAGGACCGCCAGGTACTGCTCCTCCTCCGCAAGGTGGACCTTGAGCAGGGCGTGCAGCCGGTAGAGCGATCGCCGGAGGGCGAGACCCTCCATCTCGTTCCACGTGCACTCGTTCTCGTGGACCTGGTACGTGCCCAGCTCAGCCACGAGCCGGCGCACGGTGTCGTGCTCCTCGCGCATGGGGGCCATGGTGTGGCGGGGGCCCATGAGCGTCTCGAGACGGTCATAGAGCGTGGCTTCGACCACCTCCAGGTGCGGGATCAGCTGGCCCGCGATGAATGCGTACTCGTCGTTGTAGAGCGCATGGAGGGCCGCGCATTCCACCCGCCCGACCATCTCGGCGAGCGTCAGCAGCCGGTCCACGTGGGGCATCAGCCGGGCATGGTGGACGTCGCCGGTCGCCCGCAACGAGACGGGGACGGTCTCCGGGTCCGGGTGCTGGATGTTCACCCGCCCATGCTAGCCCTAGACGCCCGCGACCGGGTGCTCGAGCGCCGCCTTGACCGCGTCCGCGACGTCGTCGGTGACGCCGTGCTCGATGATCCGGAGGTAGGCATCCTCCTCGGCCAGGTGCACCTTGAGCAGCGCGTACAGGTGGAACAGCACGCGCCGGATCGAGAGGGTGCGGGCCAGGGTCACGTGACCCTCACCCTCGTCCACGAGCGCACCGAACTCCGTGATCAGCTCCCGGATGCGGGCGTGCTCGCGGCGCATGGGTGCCATGGAATGCCGGTTCTGGAACATGCGCTCCAGCTCCGGGTAGAGGGCCCGCTCGGCGGCCTCCATGTGCGGGAGCAGCGTCCCCTCGAGGAACCCGCGCAGGTCGCGGAGGCTGGCCTGGGCAACGTCGGGCGAGGTCGTGAGCAGCGCATCCGCGATGTCGGGGATGCGGTTCACCCGCTCGAGCAGGCGCTCGTGGTGGACATGGGCCGTCTGCGGCAGCGTGGGGCTGGTCATGGCTCAGGCTCCTTCCGTTGGCTGGCGCGATAGAGCGACGAAGAACATCGCCACCGGCCGGTAGACCGCGTGGGCGAGCTTGGTGAACGGCGCGAGGAGCACGAGCTCCATGGCGACGGCGACGTGGACGAGGAACAGCCAGTAGCCCCAGGCGGGGGCGCTCGGCAGGTACAGCGCGAGCTCGATGGCGAAACCGGTGACGGCCGTCACCCACAGCAGGCCCAGGAGCATCCAGTCGGCCGTCGTCGAGGTCCTGACGCTGCGGCTGGCGGCGTTGCGGCGGTCGATGATCAGGACGGTGGCCCCATAGACGAGGACGGCCCCGGCCACGGTGCCCAGCAGCCTGACCGGGTACCAGATCGGCACCGGCGCCCCGGTCTCCTTGATGCCGAGCAGCGCCAGGCCGTAGTCCAGCCCGGTTGCCGCCAGCAGGCCGAGGAAGCCCCAGACGACGAGCGCGTGGACCAGCCAGCGGCGGCGGTACCAGGGGACGGCCATGGCGACGTCGTCCGCCTCGCACTCCTCGCGGAACCGGACCTGGCCCAGCGACTCGCGGCCGATGGCGCTCCACAATGCACGCCCGGTCCGGCCGAGTGCGGCCCTGGACCCGAACACGCTCCGCGGACTCTCGCCCTCACGGCGTCCGACATCCCGGGCCATGGTCGCGATGCCCAGCACGCCCGCGAGCACGACCACGATCATCACGACGATCCCGGTGTCGTGGATCAGCTCCGACGGGATCCACTCGAAGATCGCCAGGGTCTCTGTGCTCATCGGGCCGCGGGCCGAGTACATGAAGGCGGCGAACAGCACGGCCACGAGGACGGCGATCACGGTCGCCATGACCGGGTTCGTGTAGAGGGTCCGGGCCAGCCGCGTCCGGTCGTAGGAGGCGATGGCATAGCGTCGGGTCGCCGCCATGAACTCGGACGGATCGGCCTGGGTGGGACACGTCTCGGCACACTCACCACACTGGTAGCACGCCCACAGCTCCTTGGACCCGAGCAGCGCGTCCTTCATGCCCAGCTGGGCATAGCGGATGATCCGCCTGGGGAAGGTTCCGTCGGTCTGGGACATGGGGCAGGTCGCGGAGCAGGTGCCGCACGAGAAGCAGGCGCTGATGTCGGTGGCGCCAAACCGCTGGAGATCCGGGTAGAGGCCCAGGTCCAGGCGGGCGGGCGTGGCGACGGCCGGCGCGGCGTCGGCAGGAGCGGTGGTGGCGGTCATCAGGACTCCCGCCCGGTGGGCTGGTACTGGAAGTAGCCGTCGGGGGCGTTGCCCTTGATCTCCTCGAGCCACCCGTAGCGGCGCATGCCCATGACCCAGAACAGGACCTCGTGAGTGGGCGAGCCAACGGCCGTGGCAATCTCGGGAACGGTGAGGGGACCGGCCTGGAGGGCGGCGAGGATGCGGGGCCGCATCACGGGCTCCTCCCGCATGACCTCGCGCGGGTCCCGGGACAGGTCAGGCATCAGACAGGAACCTCCACGAGGCTTTCGATCATCGACGTGATCTGGGCGTCGGTATAGCCGAGCAGGTCGATCGCGTTCTCCGGACAGATCGGCACGCAGCCGCCGCAGCCCTTGCAGCCGGTGGGGCTGATGACCGCGAAGTGCCGGTCAGCCTCCTCGGCCATGGAGATCGCGTCATAGGGGCACGCTGTGAGGCAGTCGCCGCAGGCGGTGCATGCCTCCGGCTCCACGATCGCGACCAGCGGGTCGAGCTCCGTGTAACCCTTCTTGAGGACCGCGGCGCTCTGGGTCACGGCGGCCAGGCCGGACATGACGCTCTCGCCCGACGTCTTGGGACCCTGGCAGGCGCCGGCGATCAGCACCCCATCCACCACCGTCTCCACGGGTCGCAGCTTGGGATGGATCTCGTTGAAGAACCCATCGCTGCCGGCCGGGAGCTTGAGGACGTCCACGAGGCCCTGGTTGGCCCGCGGGACCATGGCCGTGACCAGGACCACGAGGTCCACCGGGATCGCCATCTCGATGCGCTCGGTGAGCACGTCGCGGACGGTGACCGTCAGCGTTCCGTCGGGGCCCTTCGCGACCGCAGGCGGCTCCTCGTTGTCGAACTTGAGGAAGACCGAGCCGGACTTGCGCGCCTCCGTGTACAGCGGCTCGAACTTGCCGTACGTCCGCATGTCCCGGTACAGGTGGAACTGGCGGATGGACGGGTCGAGGCCCGAGACCTCGACGGCCGTCTGGACGGTGGCGGCGCAGCAGTACCGCGAGCAGTACGCGTTGGCGCATCCGGCCGTGTTGCGGCTGCCGACGCAGTACACGTAGGCCACGCTGCGAACCGGCCGGCCGTTCCAGGCAAGCCCGTCGGTTGAGCCATCCACGACCTCCTTGAACTCGGTCAGGGTGACGACACCTTCGATGCCGTAGCCCAGCTCGCCCTCCTCGGGGCGGTAGTCGTCGAAGCCCGTGGCCACGACGATGGAGCCCACGGCCACCTCAATGGTGCCGGCACCCTCCCCGCCGATCTGGAGGCTCACCCGGTAGTTGCCAAAGCTGCCGGCCTTGGCGACCAGCTCCGCGCCCGTGAGGACCGTGATCGCCGGGCGCTTGCGCACCTCGGCCACCAGGTGGGCGATCAGCTCCGAGCCCTTCCGGTTGTGGGGGTACATCGCCCCCAGCCGGCCGACGCGTCCACCCAGCTCCAGCTCACGCTCGACGAGCGTCACCTTGAGGCCGATGTCGGCCAGCCCGACGGCCGCCCGGAGACCGGCGATCCCGCCGCCGATGATGAGCGTGTGGGGGAGGGTCTCCACGACCATCGGCTCCAGGGGCACCGTGTGGCGCGTCCGTCCGATGCCGGCCTCCACGAGCGCGGTGGCCTTGGCGGTCGCTCCGTCGTGGTCGTCCGTGTGGACCCAGGAGCACTGCTCCCGGATGTTGACCTGGGTGTACTCGTACGGGTTGAGGCCGGCCCGCTGGGCCACGCCCCGGAAGGTGTAGGTGTGCAGCTTGGGCGAGCAGGAGGCCACCACGAGGCCATCGAGCTCGTTGGCCTGGATGTCCGCGACGATCTCGGACTGGGTGGCGTCCGAGCAGGTGAACATCGCGGTCTTGGCGACCACGACGTCACCGTTGTCCTTGATGTCGTCGATGACCTTCTCGACGTCGACGTAGTCGGAGATGTTGCCGCCGCAGTGGCAGACATACACGCCGATCCGGCGGCCGGACTCGGCCTCGGGGGCTGGCTGGCCCATGGCAAGGTCCTGGGTCTGCTCGCTCATGCCGGCACCAGCTCGATCTGCGGCACGGGCTTCGTCCGCTCGAGGTGGGCCGCGACCTGGGCCACGGCGGCGCCTGCGTGGAGGATGGAGTCCGCGATGTCCTTGGCACCCGACGCGGCACCGGCCACGTAGACCCCGGGGATGTTCGTCTGGCCCGGGTTCACGTCTTCCTCCGGCTCGGCCACATACTGCCATTCATCCAGGGCGAGCTCGCCCACCTCGAACAGCCGCTCGGCGTCGCGATTGGGCAGCACGCCCACCGCCAGCACCACCAGGTCGTACTCGGCCTCGGTGATGGCGCCACCGTTCTCGATGTCCTCGTACTTGAGGATCAGGTCCCCGTCGGGCGTCTCGGTCACGTCCGCAACCCGGCCCTTGACGTAGGTCGCGCCCATGCCCTTCGCCTGCTCGTAGAACTCGTCGTAGCGTTTGCCCGGCGCGCGGATGTCCATGTAGTGGACGGTGATGTCGGCCAGGGGCAGGGCGCCCATCAGGAGCTGGTTCTGCTTGATGGAGTACATGCAGCAGAACCGGGAGCAGAGGGGATTGCCCACGGTCTCGTCGCGGGACCCGGTGCACAGGATGTACGCGATCCGCTCGGGGACCTTGCCGTCGCCCGGGCGCAGGATCGTGTTGAACGGCCGCGTCGGAGCGAGGAGCCGGTCCATCTGCATGCCGGTGATGACGTTCTTGTACAGGCCGTACCCGTACTCGGGCTTGAGGTCCGCGGGGAACAGCTTGAAGCCGGTCGAGACCACGACGGCGCCGACCTTGATCTCCCTCTCCTCGTCGCGGGCCCGCAGGTCGATGCAGCCATCGACGGGACAGGCCGAGACGCACTCGTTGCACTCGGAGCACACCGCGCAGTCGATGCACCGGCCGGCGGCCCGGCGGGCCTCCTGCTGCGTGAGCCCGGCCTCCACCTCCCGGAAGTCCGCGGGGGCCGCCACGAGTTCGGAGCCCTCGGGCGTGGGCGCCGAGACCGTGTATGCCTTCTGGCGGGCCAGCACCTGCTCCTTGTCCACGACGGGGAGGCGCGTGTCCCAGTCATCGAACTCGCGGCCCGAGAGCCAGGCGTCGATCTGGTGGGCGGCCTTGCGGCCCTCCCCCACCGCCCGCGTGATGTCGGTGGGTCCGTGCACCGCGTCGCCGGCGGCGAACACGTGCGGCGTCGCGGTCTGGCAGGAGGCCTTGTCGCTGACCAGCCGGCCGTTGGGATGGACCGCGACCCGGTCGCCGAACGCGCTCGTGTCCGGGCGCATGCCGATAGCGGCAATGATCACGTCGGCCGGGATGGTCGTGTCGGAGCCCGGGACGGGCTCGGCCGAGCGGCGGCCGGACGCGTCCGGCGCGCCCAGGCGCATCTCCTGGCAGCGCAGGCCGGAGACCGCCCCGTTCGCATCGCCCAGGACCTCTGCCGGGGCGACCAGGAGCCGGAAGGCGACGCCCTCCCTCTCCGCATCCGCGGCTTCGACGTGGTGGGCCGGCATCTCGTCGCGGCTCCGGCGGTAGGCCACGGTGACCGACTCCGCGCCCAGGCGCCGGGCCGTGCGCGCGGCGTCCATCGCCACGTTGCCGCCACCCACGACGATCACGCGCTTGCCTGCGAGCGCGGGTGCCTCATCGAGCTTCACCCGGCGAAGGAAGTCGGTTCCGCCCAGGACGCCCAGCCGGTCCTCGCCCGGGACGCCCAGGGAGGTCGAGCGATGGGTGCCGATGGCGACCAGCACGGCGTCGAAGCCGTTGTCCTTGAGCGCCGCGGGGTCGGCGACCGGCGAGCCGGTCACGATCTCCACGCCGAGCGCGGTGACGTTCTCGATGTCGCGCTCCACCACGGCCTCGGGCAGCCGGTAGGACGGGATGCCCAGGCGCAGGAAGCCGCCGGCGACCGGGGCCGCCTCGAACACCTTGACCGCGTAGCCCAGGCGGCCCAGCTGCCAGGCGGCGGTGAGCCCGGTGGGCCCGGAGCCCACGATGGCAACACGCCGGCCGTTGGCCTGCGGCCGCTCGATGCCGTTGTCCGCGCCGCTGGCGTCGTGCACGTCGGAGGCGTAGCGCTTGAGGCGCCGGATCGGGAGCGTGCCCTCCAGCGAGCCGCGGGTGCAGTCGACCTCGCACGGGGCGTAGCAGGCGCGCCCGAGCGTGCCCACGAACGGGGTGGCGTCCAGCACCAGCCGGTAGGCCTCCTCGTCGAGGCCGCTGCGGATCAGGCTGACGTAGCCGTGGGCCTGGATCCCGGCCGGGCATGCGAACGAGCAGGGCGAGCTTCCGGCGCGGTCGATGACCGCCTTCTTGGGCACGGCCTGGGGGAACGTGATGTGGGCCGCCCGGCGGGCCACCAGATCCGCGTTGAACTGGTCCGGCACCGCGACCGTGCACGCGGTCTCGCACTTCTGGCAGCCGGTGCAGGAGTCGATGTCGACGAATCGGGCCTTCTGGGTGACCTTGGCCTTGAAGGTGCCGTCGGCCGCGGTCCGGATCTGGTCCACCCGGCCGTAGGTCATGGCCGTGATGTTGGGGTGGTGGATCGTCGACGCCATCTTGGGCGTCGAGATGCAGGACGCGCAGTCGAGCGTCGGGAAGACCTTCGACAGCAGGATCATCTTGCCGCCGACACTGGCCTCCTTCTCGACCAGCAGGACCTTGTAGCCCATGTCGCCGAGCTTGAGGGCGGACTCCATGCCGCCGATGCCCGAACCCACGACCAGGACGTCGTAGTCCGTGGCGGCCGGGGCCTCGTCGCGGGTGGCGCAGCTGTCGGTCATCGTGATTCCGCCTTCGCCGGGCCCATCGCGCGCAACGCTTCCGAGAACCCCTGGACATGCTTGGTGAACGGCTCCGAGCAGACCGAGCAGATCGCGGCCATGCGCAGCCGGTTGGCCGTGAGGCCCTTCTCCTTGAGCTGCTTCTGCGCCTCCGCCATGATCCGGCTGGAGCGCTTGGCGCAGTCTGGCAGGTAGGCGCACTCGTCCCCGTCGGATGCCACGAACACCCCGTCGAAGCCGGACTCCAGCGCGTGCAGGATCCATGACGGCCGGATGCCGCTTGTGCACGGCAGGCCGATGACGTTCACGCCCGGCGAGTAGTGCATGTGGGCGCTGCCGGCGAGGTCGATGCCGGGATCGGAGATGTTGTTCGTGGAGAACACGAGGATCCGCGGGACGAAGGATTCGCCCGGTGCATGCGGTTCGGTCGCGATGGGTGCGGTCATGGACGCGGTGCTCCTGCAGGCCGGGGTGTCGCCGCGACGCCGGTTGAAGCGGGTCGAGACGACATCAGCGATCGGGTGCTACTTGCGGCGGGTGACGAACACGCGGTCGTAGCCGTCGGCCTCGAGCGTGCCCATGAAGTCGTGGCCGACCTTGCCGGACCAGGCCGAGATGTCGCTCTTGGTGCCCGGGTCGGTGGACCAGATCTCGATCACGGAGCCCACGGGGACCCCGGACATGCCCTTCTTGGCCTCGAGCAGCGGGCCCGGGCAGGCTGCGCCGCGGGCATCGATGATCTCGGCGGCCTCGATGGCCTCGAGCTCGGCAACGGTTGCGGTCATTTCAGCGGTCTCCTAGTACACGAGAGAGTTGGTGGCGGACGTGATCTCGGCGACGAAGCGGCCTGCGGCGACCACCTCGGCACCGGCGACGAGGTCGTCGGGCGCGATGTCCCGACTCTTGAGGCACGGGTTGCAGACGAGGAGCAGGCCGCCCAGCTCGCGGACGTCGGCGACGAGCTTGGCCAGGGGCGGGAAGCCGGGTGCGGCGACCGTTTCGGCCACCCCGGTCGTCATGAGCCTCACGGCATCGGCCTGAAAGCCCATCGTCACGGCGACATCCGATGCCAGCGCGGCGGCGGCCATCACGAAGGGAAGGGTGGCGTGCTCGGGATGGTCGGGCCCGTGCGTCACCATGAATACGAGCTTCTCGTGATCGGCCATCGGGTTCTCCGTGCCCTCCTTGAGGCGGCTAGATGAAGACGAGCTGGCCGTCTTCGGCGGCCAGCAGGAAGACGGCGATCCCGCCCGACGAATCGACGATCGGATCGAGGGCGGTGACGTCGATGCCCAGGACATCCAGCGACCCGGAGCAGGCCAGGATCGAGACCGATCCGAGCTCCTTGGCCATCCGGAAGGTGTCCAGCCAGGGAATGGCCGCCGTGCCCTTGACCGGGCGGCTCGCGCCGTCGGCCATGGCGTCCCAGGCGAGGCCGTGGTTCACGTCCAGCCGATCAGACCGGAACGCGTCCAGCGCCCAGTACTGGAGCAGGACGTTCACCGGCCGGTCCATCGCGGCCGCCCCGGCGGCCAGCGTCGCCGCTGCGTGCAGCTTGTCGGCCGTGCCGGAGAACATGACGAGATTGAGGCTGTCGCTCATCGATTGGTCACCTGTGCCGGAAGTTGGTTCCTGGAGATCGCCGGCTGCCCGTCACCGGCTGCGGCGGCGAGGTTGCCGAGCGCTGAAAGGCGGCGGACGATCACGTTCCGCATGAGGTCGCAGGCGGCGAGAATCTCCGGATCGGCGAGGCGGTAGCGGACCGCGCGGCCCTCTCGCGTCGCATCCACGAGACCTGCCGCCCGCATGGCAGCCAGGTTCTGGGAGACCGTGGCCTGGGGAAGGTCGAGCTCGCGGGCGAGCTCGCGCACCTCGAGGGATCCGCGGCCCAGGAGGTGGACGATCCGCAGGCGGTGCGTCCCGGCGAGCGCCCGGATGAGGCCGATCTGGATCAGATCGATCTCACCAACGGGGTCGTACACGTCGCCTCCTGCTGCGTGGAAGTAGATGTCCTGCCTATCTATATGCTATCTACATATATAAGGTGTGAGCCGTTGGTCACAGCGTCACGGGACGGGCGGCCCGGGCCGTCGGCGGGCGCGTCGCGCCGGGCGGGGGCCACTCGGCGCCGGGGCAGGCGATACGTGAACGCAGGCACGAGGAACCGTGGGCAACGGGGCGTCGGGGGCGGCGCGGCGGGGACCTGGCCGGGTGTGCCCGCGGGGAGGCCGAACGGCCGGCGCGGCGCCCGATGACCCGTCAGGCTGAGGGCAGATCCACGTCGAATCGGGCCCCGGCCCCGGGTTCGTTGGCAGCCGTCACCGAACCGTGGAGCGCCTCGACGATCGCGCGCACGATCGCGAGGCCGAGACCGCTCGTCCCGGTCGATCGGTCGCGGGATGGGTCGGCCTGGTAGAAGCGATCGAAGACATGCGGCAGGTCGTTGGGGGCGATCCCGGGGCCGGAGTCGACGACGGTGATCCGGACCTGGCCTGGCGGGGCCGGCGGCACGCCGGTCGCCGAGATCCGCACCCATCCGCCGGCCGCGGCGTGGCGCAGGGCGTTGTCGGTCAACGCGTTGAGGACCTGGCGCAACCGGTCGGAGTCGGCGCGGACAGCGAGCGCGCCAGGGTCGATGGCCTCGACGCGCGGTCCCCCAGGTGACGACCGCGCCGCCGCGCCGCGGGCTACCGCATCCAGCACTGGTGCCAGCGGGACGGCCTCGATCCGCAACGGCAGCGACCCGGCCTCGGCCAGGGACACGGTGCGCAGATCGTCGACGATGCGGCCGAGGAGCCGCGCCTGCTCCCTGATGGTCTCGAGGTGACGGTCGTCGTGCGTGTACACGCGATCGATGACCGCCGACGTCGTGGCGTCGATGACGGCGATCGGGGTCTTGAGCTCGTGGGCTGCGTCGGCGAAGAAGCGGCGGCGCGAGACCTCTGTCGCCTGGAGGCCCGCCGCCATCCCGTCGAACGAGCGCGCCAGTGACCCGATCTCGTCGGTCCGGTCCGCCAACCCTGACCTGGCTTCGAGATCGCCCCTGGCCACGGCCGCGGCAGCCGCCTCGAGCCGTCCGAGCGGCCGCACCGTGCGCGTGGCCAGGAACAGGCCCACGAGCGAGGCCACCACGGCCGCGAGAACCGCGACCGCGATCAGGGTGACGATCGTGTCCTGCTGGACCTGTTGCCAGTGCATGACGCCCTGGCCCAGGCCTGCTCCCGCGCCAGCCCCGTTGCCCATGCCGCCGCCGGGGCCCGGACCGCCTGGGCGGATGGCGGAGTCATCACCGAGCGCGGCGGCAAACCCCCGGCCAACGATGGTCGGGGCTGCGACGGCAACCGCCGCCGCGGTCAGCAACGCCACGAGTGCCATCACGAACGCCAGGCGCGCCCGCAGGCTCACGGCCGAGCTCCGCGATAGCCAACACCGCGGACCGTCTCGATGTAGGCCTCGCCGCCCGGCCGGCTGCCCAGCTTGTGGCGGAGGTTCTTGACGTGGCTGTCGATCGTCCGGTCGAAGGCGTCGAACGCCTCGCCGAAGACGTGCTCGCCGAGCTGTTCGCGGGTGAGGGCGACGCCCGGGCGCCCGGCGAACGCGAGGAGCAGATCGAACTCGGCGCGGGTGAGTGGCAACGCGGCGGCGTCCCGCCGGACGTCGCGGGCGGCAGGATCGATCTCGAGGTCGAACCAGGTCGTGACCTTCGGAGGGTCCCACGCGGGTGCGGCCGGGGTGGCGGCGCGGTCTCCCGCGGCCGCAGAGCCTGAGCTTGCGTCGCCGACCGCCTGGGTCCGCCGCAGGACCGCGCTGACGCGTGCGACGAGCTCGCGCGGCTCGAATGGCTTGGTGACGTAGTCGTCGGCCCCGATCTCGAGGCCGGCCACCCGATCGATCACGTCGTCCCGGGCCGTGAGCAGGATCACCGGCACGGCGCTCCCCGAGCGGCGGAGCTCGCGCAGGACGTCGAAGCCGGACCGGCCGGGCAGCATGACGTCCAGGACCACCAGGTCGGGCGACGCTCCCAGGGCAAGCTCGAGGGCGGTTGTCCCGTCAGCCGTCGTGAGCACGTCGTGGCCGTCCCGGGCGAGATAGGCCCGGACGACCTCGAGGATGTGGGGCTCGTCGTCCACGACGAGGATGCGTGACATGGGACGAGCATCCGGGGACGCCACCGGCACGTCAAATGGACCGGCGACGCCCCGGTGGGGATCGATCAGGAGTGCGTCGCGGACGTGGCGGTCAGTGGGCAGGTCCCCGACCCTGCTGCGGAGCCGGCACGGGCGCCGTGCCGGCCCATGCTGCCGCCCATGCCACCGCCTGCCGTGCCGTCACGACTCTGGCCCCGCCCGTTCATCGCCCCCTGTCCATTCATCGCCCCGTGGCCACCCATGGCACCCGGGCCGGCACCCACGGCACCGCCGCGCATGCCGCCGGCGGCCGCCTGGTTGACCATGGCCTTGGCCTGGACCGACACGTTTGCCTTGAGCGCAGCGGCCTCGTCGACCGTGATGGCACCGGCAGCGAGTCGAGCGTCGATTCGTGCGCCCCATCGTGCGGCGAGCGCATCGACCAGGCGCTGCGGGTCGATCCCCTTGTCCGCCGCCATCTGGGCCAGCGTCTTGCCCTCGAGACGGAGCTGCTGGATCTCGGCCTGGCTGAGGCCGAGGATCCCCGAGATGGTGCCGGTCGCCGGACCGTTGACCACCGGGGCCGGATCCGTGGCCGGGGCCGGATCCGTGGCCGGGGCCGGATCCGTGGCCGGGGCCGGATCCGTGGCCGGGGTTGCCGCCGGGGTCGCGGTCGCCGCGGGTGTCGGAGCGGCCGTCGGATCCGCGGCCGAGACGGCCGCGACCGTCCCGAGGGCGGTAAGGGCGGCGACGGACAGGGAGATGGCGAGACGCCTCATGATGGTCTTGTTCCGCAGGTTCAGGTGCCGGCTGGCGGCGGCCCGAGTCTCGGTGCCGCTGACAATCCTCGTTGCTGCGCGTGGAGTCCCGGTGAAGGGTCCGTGGAGGATCGACGGAGGACCGTGGCGGTCCCAGCCCGGGTCAGACCGTCCGGCGCGCGACCACGACGGCATCGATCGGGACCGCACCGCCCGCACCGCCCGCTTCGCGGCGCACCGTTTCGGCACGGACCACCACAAACCCCTCCGGCAGGTCCGCGACGACCTCGGTCGGCACGAACAGGACGTCCGGGTCCTGCGGCCCACCGACGCCGCCAGTCAGGTTGAGCCGGTCATGCCCGACCACCAGGAGAATCCCGCCCCGGGCCACTGCTGCCGCGGCCCGTGCATAGACTGCACGACGCTCGTGACCGGGCAGGTGGATGAACACCAGGAGCACGAGGTCGAAGCCGCCCCGCTCCGGTTCAAAGGTGAGGAGGTCCTCCAGCCGCCAGCCGACGTCCACGCCCGCCGTGGCGGCGGAGGCGGAGGCACGCTCGAGCGCGACCTGCGAGAAGTCCGCGGCCGTCACTCGCCACCCGCTCGCGGCCAGGTGGATGGCGTTCCTCCCATCACCGGTGCCCAGGTCCAGGGCGCGCCCGGGCGGCAGGTCCGCGGCGATCGCGACCAGCGTGGGGTCAGCCTCATGCGCCTCGATGGGAGCCCGCGAGGCGTGCCGGGCGTCCCACAGCTCGCGCCGCGAAGGGCCGGACGCGGTCCGGTGGGACGCCGTCGTCCCGTCGGACGCGGTGGAGTCCGGCGCCTGGTCCATGTCGCCCACCTCAGTTGACCAGCGGGCGCTTCGGTCCGTCGCCGTCGGGTGGTCCGAACCGCTGGCGCAGCTCGGTGTCCAGGTGGTCGGCGAGGTTGCCCAGCTGCACGCACGCGAATGCGACCTGCTCGGGGCTCAGGCCCACCCCGGTGATCTCCATGGCAACCGTTAGGCCGCGATGGCCCCAGAAGATCCGCCCGAACAGGATCCGGCGGTTGATGTCGTTGAGCGCCTCCAGCAGCGGCAGGGTGAGGTCCACCTCGTCGAGCACGGTCGCGAACAGCTGCACGAGCGGCGGCGTCCCTGCCACCGCGCGCACGTACATGAGCGCACTTCCGACCCGCACCGGGATGTCGCCATCACGATCCCTGATGAGCTCGGGTAGCCCCAGGAATGCCTTGAGCGCATCCTCCAGCCGCCGGTTGAGGCCGGCGAGCGCGGGCATCGGGCCCTCGGGCTCGGCTTCGCCGCGGGTCTTCGGGAGGCGCTCCGCACGGATGCCCAGCCCAAGGACCGGCAGGCGGCCCTCGAACCCGGGGAATCCTCGATGGAGGTAGCGGAGGAGCGCGGGCGACGGCACCCCGAACACGTCGCGCAAGGTCCTGACCGTCAGGGCTGCCACCTCGCGCCACGGCGCGGGGTTGGGCCACTCGCGGTGGAAGTTGCGGTCGCCGCCGGTCCCGGACATCTCGGGCCACTGCCAGCCGAGCTCACCCAGGCGCTCCTCGGACTCCGGCGTCAGCGCGTGGGCCGGCGCCAGGTGCTGGTTGGCGGACGCTTCGGCGCGGAACCCCTGGCGGCCGCTGTGGGCGTACTGGACGTACGGACCCGTGCCCTGGCGCGTCCGCGGCGGCAGGATGACGATGAGGAACGTCTCTGGCAGCATGCGCTCCAGCGCGGCCGCAAGGCGTACCTCGAACGCCTCCCAGCCCGACTCGTCTCCCGGTTCCTGACCCACCATCGGCAGGGTGTCTCCCTTTGTGTGCTACGTGGCGGACGGCCGTGGCCGGGCCACCCACTCGAGATAGAGCGCATCGAACTCCGCCACCAGGCGGGTCCGCTCCTTCATCACGGCGGCCCACTCGTCCAGCGCGGCCCAGCCGGCCTCGGTCAGCTCGTACTCGCGTCGGGCAGGCCCAGACCCGGTCGTCCACGCCGACCGCACCTGGCCGGCCTTCTCCAGGTCGCGCAGCGTCCGGTAGACCTGGCCGACATCCACGGCCCCGTTGGTGATCCCCAGCTGGGCCAGGTCGCCCACGATCGCGTAGCCGTGGACCGAGCCGCTGGTGAGCAGCGCGAGCACGAACGGCTCCATCCAGCGATGATGCGCGCCGACCTGGGCCCAGCCACGATGGACCGGGGCGCCGTGGACATCGAAGGCCGAGGCGATGCCGAGGGTTGCGGCGGGCTCGGCGGCCGGCGCACCGTGGGCCGCCTCCACGGCGGACGCGCCGGAGGGACCGGTGGGTTGCTCCGGGTCCGCGTCGGGTTTCGGGCGGGAGGCAGCCATGTGCCCGGAGCATACGTGGTCCCGACCGTGAGCGGGAACCACGGGGACGCCGGGAGGACGGCGACGCGAAACGGCAACGGCGGCCATCACGGCACGCTAGTCTCGCCGCCATGACCGCGCGCGATCGAACCCTGGCCGCCGTCGTCGACGCATTCGTCCCCGCCGCTGAGGGACTGCCGTCGGCGAGCGAGCTCGGCATCCACCACCGACTCCTCGCCGAGGTGGACGCGCTGGGCAAGCCGGCGCTGCGGCGCCAGCTGGACATGCTCCTGTGGGCGATGGGCTCGCGCATCGGCACGCTCGCCGTGGGCGGCCGCCCGGGCAGGATCGCGGACCTCGACCAGGAGGGCCGCGAGGCATTCATGCGGCGCCTCGGCGGCAGCTCCGTCCCGCTCAAGCGCACCGCGTTCCAGGACCTCAAGCGCCTCACGCTGCTGCTCGCCTATGGGATCGAGGACTCGCCATGGCGGGCCCGGACAGGGTACGTGGCGCCCGTCCCGGATGCCCCCAGCCTCAGTCGCGTCAGCGTGCGAACCCCGCAGCCGGGCGAGACCCTCGAGGCGGACGTGGTCGTCATCGGGTCCGGGCCGGGCGGCGGCGTCACGGCCGCGGTCATGGCCGGCGCCGGCAGGCGTGTCCTCGTCCTCGAGCGGGCCACCATGGTCACCGAGGACAGGTTCGGCGGACCGGAGCTCGACGGCCTCGGGGCCCTGTTCCTGGACCGGGGACTCGCCGCGACGAGCGACCGCTGGATCTCCATCCGCGCCGGGAGCGCGGTGGGTGGCGGGTCAGTCGTCAACTGGGCGTCCTCGCTCCGGGCACCGGCGGCGGTTCGCGACGAGTGGCGGGCAGCCGGCGTCGGCGACGACCTCGACATCCACTACGCGGCGATCGAGGAGGACATCCACGTCACCACGGCCGAGAGCGCCCACAACGGCCCCAACGGCAGGCTGGCCGCCGGCCTCGACGCGCTCGGCCTCCCACACCAGGTGATCCCGCGCAACGTGCGCGACTGCGGAGACTGTGGTCCCTGCGCGGTCGGCTGCCGGAGCGGTGCCAAGCAGTCCGTGCTGCGGCGCTCGCTGGCCTCCGCCTGCGAGCGCGGTGCCGAGGTGCTCGATCGCACGGAGGTCCTGCGGGTGCTGGTGGAGCACGGGCGCGCGGCCGGCGTCACGGCGCGCGTGCCCGGTGGCCAGATCACCGTGCGCGCACCGATGGTCGCGCTGGCGGGCGGGTCGATCCTGTCCCCCGTCGTGCTGCAGCGCTCCGGGATCGCCGCGGGGACGGCCGGCCGGACCCTGCACATCCACCCGGTCATCGCGCTTGCGGGCGTGTACCCGGAGCCCATGTCTCCCTGGTCGGGCGTCCCGCAGAGCGTGATGAGCGACGCCTACGCCGAGCTGGCCGGGACGTGGGGCTTCCGGCTCGAGGCGGCGCCGACGCACCCCGGGCTGATCGCCAGCGGGTTCCCGTGGTGGGACAGCGCCGGTCACCGCGAGATCATGGCCCAGTGTGACCGGACGGCTGCCTTCCTGGCCATCGTCCGCGACCGGGGCACCGGGCGCGTGGACGTCGGCCGCGACGGAGCGGTCACCGTGCGCTATGCCCCCGGTGCCCAGGAGCTGGACCTCATGCGCCGCGCGTCGCTCGAGATGGCCAGGCTGCACCAGGCGGCCGGGGCCGAGCGGATCGTCCCGCTGGTGACGCCCCCCCTGGAGTGGCGGACCGGGCAGCCGTTCGGGTCATACCTCCGGCGCCTGGAGGCGCGCTCGATCGAGGCGAATCGCGTCCTGCTGTTCACGGCGCATCAGATGTCCTCGTGCCGGATCGGGCACAGCCCCCGGAGCAGCGTCGCGGATCCGGACGGACAGGTGCACGGGGTCCGTGGGCTGTTCGTGACCGACGCCAGCGCCATGCCCACCGCCACCGGGGTGAATCCGGTGCTGTCGCTGATGGCCCTGGCCCGCCGGACGGCGACCCGGATGGCGGCGGCCACCTAGATGCGGGTGCCGTTCGTGCGCATCATCGCCACGCCCGACGCGGGCAGCCGGTTCGTCGATGCGTCGGCCGACCTCAAGGACGGCGACTTCGCGCCTCCGGCTCCACCGCTCGGCATGTCCGTGATCGCCGGCGCCCGCGAGGTCCGGTTCATCGGCGCCCCGGCAGGCTGGGACTCCCCTCCCCACCCGGCACCCGCGCGCCAGTGGGTGGTGATGATGACCGGCACGGTGGAGGCGGTGACGACCGATGGCGAGGTCCGCCGGTTCGAGCCCGGCGCGGCGGTGCTCCTGGAGGACACGCACGGGGCCGGCCACCGGACGCGGGTCGTGGGCGACAAGCCGTGGCGGGCAATGGTGGTCGTGCTGGCCTGAGGTCCCCCGACTTGACGTGGGCCCGGACATCGTGGACGCTCCCCGCAACAACGCGCCGGAGTGGGCTGGATGGTCGACCACCCACCGGAGGAACCGGCGCGCGTCCACGGAGGCATCGATGCTGCGATTCCCGGCGCTCTCGGTCCTGATCCTGGTCCTGGCACTCGGGGTGGCTGCGTGCGGCGGCGGCTCGAGCGCTGGTGGCGACGCGGCGGCGAGCGTCCCGGGGGCGGCCACGGTGACCAACGGCGAGGTCCCGCCGGGCAGCTCCGTCTTCTTCGGCAGCGCCTTCGACCCGTCCTCGTTCGCCGTGGCGGACCGCTCGGCGCGGATCAAGGCCGGCGAACCGGTCGTCGCCGTCGGCAGGGCGCTGGCACCGGTTGACGGCAGCACCGTGCAGGTCCGGCTCGAGACGAGCGGGGCGGCGAAGCCATTGCGCCCGCCCACGGCCATGGACAACCCCGCCAACGCCACGTTCATGGTCGCGGACCTCACATCCGACAACCTCGGGCCAGGCACCTGGATCGTGTCGTTCGTCAATTCGAGCAATCGCGTCATCGCCTCCGGGTTCCTCTCGATCCTGCCCTGACGGTTGACGCGCGGCCCCATCAGCGGCATCGTTGAGCCATGGCGTCCTTCGGGTTCTCCTGCGCGTGTCCACGGCGGCGCTAACGCCGCCCATCCCAGGCACGCCCCGCGACGTCCGCGCTCGAGCGTTCCCCGACCCCGAGGCCCCGCCCGGTCACGCACCGGGCCTCCCGATCGGGTCCCGCGAATGGGCGGCGGCGGCGCCTCCCTCGTCCTTCCCCCGCGACCCGGATTGCCGGGCCCGCCCCAGAGAACCCCGGTGCCACCCATGTCGTCACGCCGCCCACCCCAGGTCGATTCCGGGATCCAGTCCCACCCGATGGACCTCGTCACGCTCGCCGCACACATCGCCGAGGACGAGGCCTCGATCTACCGCAGGCTCCCGGACCGTGATCTCGTCGCGGCGTTCGCCGACGGGGTGGTCACGCTCCTCTTCCCCGACGGCCGGGATGCGCCCCGCACCCCGGCCGGGATCCACGCCGAGCTCGACGCGCGCTGCAAGGCGCTCCTTCCCGTCCTCCTGCCGCTCGGCGACAAGCTCCCCGCCTCACCCGATGAGCTCGCCCGCGCGTTCCATGCCGGCCTGCCCGCCATCCACGAGCAGCTGACGCTGGACGCGGAGGCGATCGAGGCGGGCGACCCGGCCGCCCACGGGACCGCGGAGGTGGTCCTCGCCTACCCCGGCTTCCAGGCGCTCGCGTTCTATCGCATCGCCAATGCCCTCCACCTG
The DNA here is from genome assembly GCA_963788375.1 of uncultured Chloroflexia bacterium. Lineage (GTDB taxonomy): Bacteria > Chloroflexota > Limnocylindria > Limnocylindrales > CSP1-4 > CAIXZV01. The sequence goes on along the minus strand of CAWBGT010000001.1, from coordinate 46,381 downwards.
CTGGGCATCCCGCTCGTGCCGCGCATGATCTCGGAGATCGCCCACGGCCGGACGGGGGTGGACATCCATCCGGCTGCGCGCATCGGCCGCGCCTGCTGCATCGACCACGGGACCGGCGTCGTCATCGGCGAGACGGCGGTGATCGGCGACGACGTCAAGCTCTACCAGGGCGTGACGCTCGGAGCGCTTTCGGTGTCCAAGGCGGCATCAGGAACCAAGCGCCATCCCACCATCGAGGATCGCGTCGTCATCTACGCCAACGCGACGGTTCTCGGTGGCGACACCATCGTGGGCTCGGACACCGTCATCGGCGGCAATGTCTGGCTCACCCACTCGGTCCCCGCCAACTCGCTCGTGTACCACCAGAGCCAGGTCCGCGTCCGGTCCGTGGCCGAGGTCGCGGACCCCACCGACTTCGTCATCTGAGCAGGAGGCCCCAGTGAACTTCAACAGCGTCCTCGAAGCGATCGGCGACACGCCGCACGTCCGCATCAACCGTCTCTACGACCCACGCGTGATCGTCTGGGCCAAGCTGGAACGCCAGAATCCCGGGGGCAGCATCAAGGACCGGATCGCCCTCGCGATGATCGAGGACGCCGAGGCCAGCGGAGCCCTCCGGCCGGGATCCGTGATCGTCGAACCCACGTCCGGCAACACGGGCATCGGCCTCGCCCTCGTGGGCGCGGTCAAGGGCTACCGGGTGATCCTGGTCATGCCCGAATCGATGTCGGTCGAACGCCGCAAGGTGATGCAGCTCTACGGTGCGGAGCTGGACCTCACGCCGCGCGAGCTGGGCATGAAGGGAGCCATCGCCCGCGCCAACGAGATCGCCGGCCAGACACCCGGGGCGTGGATCCCGATGCAGTTCGAGAATCCGGCCAATCCCGCCGTCCACCGCCGGACGACGGCCGAGGAGATCGCCCGGGACTTCCCCGAGGGCCTGGACTACATCGTCACGGGCGTCGGCACGGGCGGCCACATCACCGGCGTCGCCGAGGCCCTCAAGCCGCGCTGGCCGTCGCTCAAGGTCATGGCGGTGGAGCCAACGCTGTCACCCGTGCTGTCGGGAGGGTCCCATGCTCCCCATCCGATCCAGGGCATCGGCGCGGGCTTCATCCCGGGCGTGATGCGACCCGACCTGCTCGACGGGATCCTCCAGGTGGAGGCCGCGGACGCGATGGCCTACGCCCGGCGGGCGGCGAGCGAGGAGGGGCTGCTGGTCGGCGTGTCCTCGGGTGCATCCCTGGCCGCCGTCGCCCAGCTCCTGCCGCAGGTCGCCGACGGGGCCCGGATCCTCGCGTTCACGTACGACACCGGCGAGCGGTACCTGTCAGTGGACCAGCTGTTCGCGTAGCCACCCACCGCTGGTCCCGCCCGCCAATCGCCGGGTAGGGCCCCGCCGGCCGATCGCCGGGACCCGCTCGGGCTACTTCTTCGTGGTCTTGCGGGGCTTCTTGCGCTTCGACTGGCCCGCGGCCTCCAGGCCCTCGGCGATGCCCGCCTCCCGGGCACCCTGCTCCACCATCACCGTGCCCGCGGTGGCAAGCTGGCGGGTGGCCTGGGCCTCGCCGGCTGCTGCGGACAGGTCCGCGACGCCGGCAGCCGTCCGGCGCAGGCCATCGGAGGCCGCATCGTCACGCGCGTCGAGGAGCGCATCGGCGGCCTGCAGCTCGCGCACCCCTTCGGCCAGCTCATCGAGGCCGAGCGCCGCCAGCCGGTCGCTCATGGCCTCCATGCCGTTGGCCAGCGCCGCGGCAGCCATCGCCCGCCCGATCTCGTTGACGGCAAGCCCATGGAGCTGCCGGCCCTTGCCGTCGAGGAACGCCGCGAACACGGGCATCTGCATCAGGCTTGCGACCTCACCGGCGACGCCCAGCTGCCCGGAGATCGAGGCCATCAGCATGCCCCGATCCAGGTTGTCGGCGCCCACCGCCGTGAACAGCTCCCCGAGCGCGGCGACGTCGCCGGACACGTCGAGGGTCTCGGCGCCGCGGGCGGCGTCCCGGACCCCCAGGTCGGCGGCGACCTCGCTCAGCCCCTCCATCGTCTCGGCGGCACCCAGCTCGTCCACGCCCTGGGCGAGGTCCACGGCGCCCGCCGCCACGTCGGCCACGGCCTCACGGGCGGTTTCGGCGGCGGCTTCGAGCAGCTCGTTGCCCGCTGCGACGTCCTCGGATGCGACCTCGTCGATGGCCTCGGTTGTGAGCGCCTTGGACTTTGCGGATGCCATTCGTGAGAACCTCCCTGGCCGCGCCAAGCGGCTGATTCTGGCGGCCGGGGCTGCTGCCGCCGGGACGCGACCATTGCTCCACGACGTCGAATGCGCCTGGCGCGGGTCGATCGCCCGGGCAGGCACGAGTCCGGCGTCCTGATTGTCCATGATCCCACCGGGACCATCGGCGTGCCAGCCCATACGACGGTCCCGTGGCGCGTGGGCGCACCGCGGCCGACGATGGCGGACAGCAGGAACCTGCGCCCCGACCCCTGTGGATCGGGGCCTGTGCGCACGTCGCGAGGGAGTCTGACCGCGTGGATGCGACCGCCATTCCGGAGCCGTTCGGCTGGGAGGACCCGCTGACCGGCCTCGAAGGGCCCGATTTCTGGCGCCGAGCGCTCGTCGCGGAGGTGGCCCGGAGCGCCCGGTACGGACGGGACCTGACCGTCGTGATCTGCGACCTGGACGGTGTCGATGACCTGGTGGAGTCCTGGGGCGTCGACGTCGCCCGGCATGCCGTTCGTGAGGCCGCACAGTGCCTCCGGCGGACGTCGCGCACGAGCGACTACCTCACGCGAGTCGGTCCCGCACGCTTCGGCGTCGTCCTGACCGAGACCAACGAGATCGCCGCGATCAACTTCGTCGAGCGCGTCCGCGAGATGGGACCCCGGTCGATGCCCCGTGGCACGGATGGCCTCCGCTTCCTCTTCGGCTGGGCCAGCCCGACGCCTGGCGAGTCGGGCGATTCCGTCGTCCGCCGGGCCGATGCACGCCTGATGGCGGAGCTCGCCCGCTAGCGACTCCACGACCGGCCGGCGACCCCTAGCGACCGACGACCCGTCGCGACCGACGACGCGGGCGTCGCTCGCGGCACGGGCAACCGCGCGTCGACCCGCCAGTCCGTCAGCTCGAGGCGATTCGCTCCGCGAGGCTCCGTCCGCTCGGCGGCGTGCCCGTCCGGGCGGTCTGCTCGTCCAGGCGCCCCAGCGCCCACTGCGCATACCGGATACCGGCGTACCGGAACGGCTCGATCTCCCAGTTCCTGGAACGGTGGTTGACCAGCGGCAGCGACGTGAGGGGGCTGTCGGTCCCGGTGACGAGGTCGGTGAGCACGCGCCCCGCCAGGTTCGTCGTGGACACCCCGTGACCCACGTACCCGCGGGCCGTCGCAATGCCGCTCGCAGGGTCGAACGACATCGTCGGATGCCAGTCGCGCGGCATCCCCAGCGGCCCACCCCACTCGTGCGTGAAGCGCACGTCGCGCAGCACCGGGAACCACTCGCGCACGAAGGCCTTGAGCCGCTCGTGCGTGGGACCGTGGCGGTCGTACTCCGGCCGGATCGGCGAGCCGAGACGGTATGGCGCGCCGCGCCCGCCGAACAGGATCCGGCCATCCTCGGTCCGCGACAGGTAGTCGATGGACAGCCGCGTCGACGCGACGACCTCCCGGTTCCGCCAGCCGATCTCGGCCCACTGGCCGTCGCTGACCGGCTCGGTCAGGACGATCAGCGACCACAGCGGGACCAGCTGGCGATGCAGGCGCGGGATCTCCGACAGGTACGCCTCGCCCGCGAGCACTACGATCGGGGCCCTGACCTCGCCTCGCGCCGTCACCAGTGCCGCGCGGCCCGATGCGTCGCGGGGCCGGAAGTCCGTCACCGCCGTCTGCTCGAAGATCCGCACGCCGAGACGCTCGACGAAGCGAGCGAGGCCCCGGACCAGGCGACCGGGATGGATCACCGCGGCGTCGTCCGAGACGAGCCCGCGGACCGCCCCGGCGATTCTGATGCGATCCCCGAGCTCCGTGCGGTCGACCAGCCGGTAGCGGTCGCCGAACCCGAAGCGCTCGTACTCCCGGAGCGATGCCTCGAGCGACGGGACGCCCTGCGGGCCGCGGGCGACGATGATCTCGCCGCCCTTGTGGAAGCCGGCATCGATCGCCGTCTCCGCGCAGGCCCGGCCCACCTCGTCGACCGCGTCATAGGTTGCCTGCTGGGTTCGTCGTGCCGCGTCCTCGCCGTGCAGCCGGGCAAGCCGCTCCATGGAGATGTTGAGGTCCGGCGCGCACCACGCGCCGTTGCGGCCGGAGGCCCCGAAACCGGCGATCTCGCGCTCGACGATGACGACATCCAGGCTGGGGTCACGCCGCTTGAGGTAGAAGGCGGTCCACAGGCCGGTCATACCGGCTCCCAGGATCGCGACGTCCGCCTCCAGCGAGCCGTCAAGGCCCGGACGCGGCGTGAGGTCATCACCGGAGGTCTCGAGCCAGTAGGACACGTCGACGTGGTCGGTCACGGGCGGATGGTACCCGCGTCCGCGGTGCGAATGCCGCGCCGTTGCGGGCGGGACAACGCGGCCGCAGGCCGTGGCCGGGGCGGGCTGGAAGGGCCACTCAGGCGGCCCGCGGGCGCGTTACCGCTGCGGGCGGTACGGTTGTGGTCCACCACCCGAGCCGCCGAGGTTGCCCCATGACCGCCACCCCGACCACCGTCGGCGAGCTGTTCCGCTCGCTGGGCTTGACGCTCACGATCCGTGCTGCTGCGGGCGACGAGGAAGAGGACGCCTGGGCCTGCACCCTGACCCGGCCCGACGGGCGCACGTACGAGATCGAGTCGGTCGCGTTCTTCGACGTCGATCCCGACACCGGCGACGAGTGGATCGTCGAGCCCAGCCCGGCGCGCGCCCTGTCGGTCCTGGCCGGCGTGGACGTCGAGGACGAGGCAGGTGAGGATGCAACGGCCGATGCCGAGGCCGAAGCTCGCGACTTCCTGGGCGACGAGGCCTACGCGCTGCTCAACGAGCTGGATGCCCTCGGAATCGAGTAGGCAGGGCGCGGTGCCGGTCCTGGGCGGTCCGGCGCCGGTCGAGGGAACCCGCCCGGCACGGGCCTGCTAGACGACGGGCTCCAGGTCCACCGTCCGCACGGTCCGCGACCGCCCGGCCTCGGTCCGCACCACGGCGGCAGGGACGACTCCGCCTGCCATCTTCTCGATGACCGCGGTCTCACCCGCGTACAGGCCCGTTCCCAGGATCCGGACCCGGTGGCCGATCTCCAGCCCCTGCCGTCCGTCGAGGGCGGCCGTGTTGATCGATACGCCGGTGGGCGGGGCACCGATGCCGGTTGTCGGCCGCGGGTTTGTCTTCTTGGGCGGAATGAAGACCTTGCGCTTGCGCGTGCCCACTAGCGGTCCCGTCGGGCGCGCGAAGGGCGCCCTGCTCGTGCTGTCTGCGTCACATACACCTCAACATGCCGGCTGCATAGCGAGCGTCCGGTCGCCTGAAGTGTATGCGACCCGGGGCGGGGGCTCCCGGGGACGGACTCAGGCGACCACCGCAACGGCCGCGGCGAGCGTCTCGTCCGAGGGCTCCACGAGCACGGTGCCGCCGGGCAGGACGACCACCGGGATCGCCAGGTGGCCCGCATCGGCCAGCATGGCCCGGATCGCCGGGTCCGCGTCACGATCGACATAGACCCACTCGACACCGGACGCGTTGAGCCATCGCTTGGTCCGGCGGCAGTCGCCGCACCAGTCGGCGCCGTAGACCGTCACGATGTCGGCAATGGGGAGCGCGGCGGGGTCGGGCATAGGGCGATTGTCGGACAGGCGGCGTGGTCCGTGCCGGGCCGAGCGGACCGAATCCATGTGCGCGCCCTCCTCTCCGGCGCCCCCCCGGCTCCCGCCAGAGAGGAGTCCTACAGGCCCAGGGCGCCGTTGAGCTCGCGCAGGAGGCCCGCGGACCGCCGCAAGCCGGATGCCTCCTCCGCCGAGAGGCCCAGCCGCAGCGTCCGCTCCACGCCACGCCGGCCGACCACGGCAGGCAGGGACAGGTAGATGTCGTCGATTCCGTAGTAGTCGCCGATCAAGGAGCTCACCGAGAGCACCGTGTGCTGGTCGCGCAGGATGGCCTGGACGATCCGCACCAGACCGGCGGCCACCGCGTAGTAAGTGGCGCCCTTGCGTTCGATGATCCGGTAGGCGGCATCGCGGGTGCCCTCGAAGATCTCGCGCAGAGCGTCGTCGTCGTGGTCCATGCCGGCCGAGGCCGCAAAGTCGCCCAACGGCATGCCGGCGATGTTCGCCGAGGACCAGACCGGGACCTCGGAGTCGCCGTGCTCGCCGGCGATGTGGGCGTGGACCGACCGGGGATCCACGCCGTAGTGCTCGGCGAGGAGCATCCGGAAGCGGGCCGTGTCCAGGATCGTGCCCGAGCCGATGACGCGTTCCGCGGGCAGGCCCGCGATCCGATAGGTGAGGTAGGCCAGGACGTCCACCGGGTTGGTGGCGACGAGGATGATCCCGTCCGGGTTGGCATCCGCGATCTGCGGCACGAGCTCGCGGAAGATCGCGGCGTTCTTCTGGACCAGGTCTCGGCGGGTCTCCCCGGGCCGCTGGGCGGCACCGGCGGCGATCACCGTGATCGCGGCGCCACGGCAGTCCGAGACGGGACCGGACCAGACGCGGGCGGTGCGGGCAAACGGGACGGCGTGCATGAGGTCCATCGCCTCGCCCTCGGCCTTCCGCTCGTTGGCGTCGGACAGGACGATCTCGGACGCGAGACCCGACAGGAGGAGCCCGAAGGCGAAGGTGGACCCGACCGCCCCAGCGCCCACGATGGCGACGCGGGTTGGATGGGCGGGCGCAAGGGGGTCGATGACGGGGGACGCTGTCATGCCGTCACCCTACCCGAAGCCGCCGCGACGGGCGAGGATCGAGCCTGGGTCCTGGGCCTGGACCTGGTCCTCAGGGGCCACGCCGGATGCGGGTCAGGATCGAGCCCAGCGCCCCTGGCTGGTCCGCGCCCGGCATGTCCGCTCCGGGTCCTGTACCGCGATGGCCACCGCGTACGCCACGCGGCGCGCCGTCCTCCCCGCCCTGCGCTGCCCCTGCCTCGCGGGCCTGGTCCAGCGGTACCCGGGCCGGGACCCGGTGGAGCGCCCGCCGGAGCTTCCCGGCTCGCCCGACCGCGCGCCGGTGCTCAACGGCGGTGAGGTCGCCGCCACCGAACCGTGCCAGCCCGTAGTCGGCCGCCAGCAGATCCAGGGCCAGGCTCCCGTGACCGTCGGCCCGAAGCCTGGCCGCATGTTCGGCCGGTGTCTCGGAGGGTCCGCGGGCCACCGGCGGCCGCCCCTGCAGGTCGTCGATGAGCGCACGGTACGCAGCCACTGCGTCCAGGGGCTTCGCGCGGCGCCGGAAACGCGTGGCACGTCGCGGACGAGCAGGCCCGTCGAGGGCGCCGCCATGGTCGATGACCCGCACCTCGTCGTCGGCTGCGACGCCCGCCGGGCTCCGCCGCACCCACAGCCTCGCCAGCACCAGGACACCCACGACGCCAACGGCCAGCACGATCACCACGATGCCCAGGGCGACCTCGTTCCCGGCTTCGGGCTGCCCATTCCCGGCGACCGGCGGCGCCGTGACCGGCAGCGCGCTGCTCTCAGCGCTGCCCAGGAGGCGCAGGATCGTCGTCAGCACCGCCGCGAGCGCGACGCTGAGCAGCACGATCCGGAGGCTCCGCCGGTCGAACCCGACGATGAACCCGACCAGGAGGGCGGGCACCAGCAGCGCCCACAGGGTCAGGGCGATCCCGCGTCCCACCACCACCGAGACCACCAGGGCCGCAGCGGCCGTCGCCAGGACCAGGACGGCCACGAGTGCCACCCACGCCGGGTTGCGCCGCCAGTCGGCCCGCAGGTCGAAGGCATCCACCTGCGCCAGCCGCGACAGGGCGAGGGCCAGGATGCCGGTCGCGAGGAACAGCAGCACCTGGAGCTGGGCCGCGGCCAGGAACAGTCCTCGCCACGGTTCGGCGACCATCCCACCGAGGATCGCGGCGAGCGCCAGACCCGGCACCACCGCGGCGAGCATCGTCCCCACCCGCTGCGGGTCCACCGGCAGGCGGGCATGGGCCATTCCGCGAACGACGGCGAGCGAGGCGAGCCAGCCGCCCGGGTTGGCCGCGAACGCGGATCCGGCCGAGCCCGCGCCACCGGTGGCGAGGATGTCGCGCACCTCGGGCGAGGCGAGCCAGCCGAGCGCACCGGCCAGGACCGTCAGGCCGACGGCCGCCAGGGGCCACGCCGACTCGAGCCGGGATCCCAGCGTCCTCGAGGCAGCCATCCCGCCAGCAGCCGCCAGCAGCAGCAGGGGCACGCCCGTCACCGGCGCGTGCAACGCGAACGCATCCAGCAGGGCGGCGAACACCGCGATCCAAGCCGCCTCGGCGACCAGCACGAGGCCCGCCGGCACGAGGACGAGGAGGCTCATGGACATGGCCACTGGATGATCATCGGGCGATCACCAGCCGCTCGGCCTTCCGCCAGTGATCGTCCATGATCGCCCGCCGTGCCGCGAAGCCGGCCTGGCGGGCGCGCTGTGCGTCGTGGGCTGCCTGCCGTCCGGCTGCCACGATGACGACGTCGCCGCCTGCGCGCTCCAACCGCCGCAGCGCGGGCGTGAACGGGCGCGGGTCGCGCGCGGTCACCACCAGCACCGTGGTCCCGGTCCGGACGGTCCGGGCCGCCACGATCAGGAGGCGTTCGAAGGGCATCGACGCGTGTCCGGACAGCCGGGCGAGCAGATCGAGGACCCGCTCCGCCTGCCCGGGCGCCACGGAGACCGGGACGGACGCGATGCGCGTCTCCGCGCCCGTGTAGCCCGCGGCGAGCATCCCGAACGAGACCCGGCGGACCGCGAGCGAGCGCGCAATCGATGCCGCCACCACGTACAGGGACTCGACGTCGTCGTCGGCCCAGCCGGACTCCCAGGCCGGACCGTCTGCGGTCTGCACGTCGAGCGCGATCAGCACCTCCCGGTCGCGGGAGGGCTCGAAGCGCTTCGTGACGGGCTGCCCGGTCCGGGCACTGGCCCGCGCGTGGATCCGCCGCAACGGGTCGCCCGGGGCGTAGGGCCGCACACCCGCGAACCGGGCGGGATCCTCCTCCAGGCCACCCCGCGCCCGCTCACGATCGCCCCAGCGGTCCGGTGGCTCGAGCTCGGTCGCAGGGATGGTCCGCGGCCAGACCAGGAACGTGTCGGTCTCGGGTCGAATCTCGGTGGCCGCCCGGCGTGCGAACGGGTCGCCCACCGCGAGCTCCACCGGACCCAGGGCGAACACCCCTCGCTGCTCCGCGAAGACGTGGAACCTGCGCCGGACCCGCTCCCACGGGCGCAGGGTCCAGGCGTTGCGGAGCACCGCGGTGCCCGGTTCCTCGCCGTCATCCAGGTCGCGCTCGCGCACCTCGACGCCCGCGGCGGCCTCGTCGTCCGCGCGCAGCCATGCGACCGGCAGCCGACGCCGGTTCCAGACCTCGATCTCGAGCGGGATCGCCTCGCCGAACGGCGTCCGCCGGGCACCGAGACGGCGCGTGTAGCGGATCCCCTGGAGCCCGTTGCGCGCCCAGACCGCCTGCACCACGTCGAGCAGCAGCGTCACGACCCCCAGCAGCATCGCGATCGGGACGTCCAGGGCGCTGCCGAGGACGATCAGGACGATGGCCGCCATCACGCGTGCCGCCACGATCAGCCCCCGGTCACCGGCGGCGCGGGCACGGACGCCAGGATCTCGGCCACGATCCCCTCTGCGGTCGCCCCGTGGAGGCTCCGGTCGAGGTCCACGAGGAGCCGGTGGACCAGGACCGACGGGGCGACGCCCTTCACGTCGTCGGGCGTCACGAAGGGTCGTCCATCGAGGATCGCCGCCGCTTGGGCGGCGCGGTACAGGGCGACGCTCGCTCGAGGGCTGGCGCCGAGATCCAGGTCCGTGTGCTCGCGCGTGGCCCGCACGACCGCAACGAGGTAGTCCTCCACCTCGTCGGCGACGCGAACGTTCCGAACCTGCTCCCGCAGGTCCAGCAGGCGTTCGCGCGTGACCACCGCCCCGATGGCGTCCAGCGGCTCCGCCGAGGCCTGGTAGCGACTGGCGATCCTGCGCTCGCCCGCGTGGTCCGGGTATCCGATCCGGGCCCGGAGGAGGAACCGGTCGAGCTGTGCCTGTGGCAGCGCGAACGTCCCTTCGAATTCGACAGGGTTCTCCGTGGCGAGCACCAGGAACGGGTCCGGCAGGACGCGGGTCTCACCCTCGATGGACACCTGGCGCTCCTGCATGGCCTCCAGCAGCGCCGACTGCGTGCGCGGCGTGGCCCGGTTGACTTCGTCGACGAGCAAGAGGTTGGTGAACACCGGACCGGGCACGAATCGGAGGCCGCCTGGCTCGAACAGGCTGGCGCCGGTCACGTCGGATGGCAGGAGGTCCGGCGTGCCCTGGATGCGGGCCATCTGCAGGTCCAGCGAGCGGGCGACCGCGCGGGCGAGGAGCGTCTTGCCGGTGCCCGGCACGTCCTCCAGCAGCACGTGGCCGTCGGCGAGGAGGGCGATCGTGATCAGCCGCAGGGCCTCGTCGGCGCCCACGACCGCCGAGGCGACCGAGCTGCGCAGGTCGTGCCACAGGCGGCGCCCGGCGCTGACCACGTCGGCAGTCCGGGTGGGAGCCTGGTCGGCGGGCTCGGCCTCCATGCAGGTGCACCTCCTCGCGGTTCGCCGGTGATGGGTCCTGCGAAGCCTACCGCCCCAGTCCCCCACTCGGTTCCGGGCCCTCGCTGCATCGGGATTTCCGGTGTCACCGGCCCGCAACCTGTGCGGGCGTGTAGAGTCGCCTCGGCGCCCCGTTCCCCAGCCCGTCGAGGTCATGCCCGTGTCGCTCCCGTCACTCTCCCGCATCCCTGCCCCGCCCGACGCCATCCTCGGCCTCGCCGAGGCCTTCAAGGCAGACCCGCGCGAGGGCAAGATCAACCTCAGCTCCGGCGTGTTCGTCGACGCCACCGGCAGGACGCCCGTCCTGCCCACGGTGATCGAGGCTGAGCGCCGCCTCGCGGAGGCGGCGGGCAGCAAGCTCTACCGGCCCATCGACGGCGAGGTCGCCTACCGCGAGCGGGTGCGCGCCCTCGCCCTGGGATCCGACCACGAAGCCGTCACCTCGGGACGCGCCCTGGCAACCCAGACGCCGGGTGGCACCGGCGGGCTGCGGGTCGCCGCGGACCTGCTCCGGCAGACAGGGTCGGGCGAGACCCTGTGGATGAGCGAGCCGACCTGGCCCAACCACCCCCAGCTGTTCCTCGCGGCGGGTTTCAAGCTCCGGACCTACCCCTACACAGATGCGACGGGCCGCCGGATCGACGAGGCGGCGATGCTCGCGGCCCTGGAAGGAGCGTCGCCTGGCGACGTCGTCCTGCTTCACGGCGCCTGCCACAACCCCACCGGCGTGGACCCCTCGCCGGCCCTGTGGAAGCAGATCGGCGATCTGGTCGATCGGCGGCGGCTGCTGCCGCTGGTGGACCTCGCCTACCAGGGCTTCGGCAATGGCCTGGACGAGGATGCTGCCGGCCTGCGCGAGCTCGTCCGGCCAGGGGCCGAGCTCCTGGTAGCGACGTCGTTCTCGAAGACCTTCTCGCTGTACGCGGAGCGCGTTGGAGCCCTGATCGTGATCGCCGGCTCCGCCGCGGATGCCGCGGCAGCCCAGAGCCACGTGAAGATCGCCATCCGGGTGAACTACTCGAACCCGCCCGCCCACGGCGCGGACATCGTCCGGACCATCCTTGCTGACCCCGACCTCCGGGTGCGCTGGGAGGTGGAGCTGGCCGGGATGCGTGACCGGATCAACGACAACCGCCGGGCGCTGGTCGCCGCGCTCCAGGCACGCAGCATCCCTGGGGACTGGGGCGCCATCGCCACGCAGCGCGGCATGTTCGCGCTCCTGGGCCTCACGCTGGGCCAGGTGGCCCGCCTCAAGGACGAGCACGGGGTCTACGTCGTGGGCAAGGGCAGGATCAACGTCGCGGGCTTCACGGCGGCGAACCTGGATCCGTTCGCGGATGCGCTCGCCGAGGTGCTCGCCACCTCGTAGCCGGGCGCGGGTGGCGCGAGGCGCGTGGCGCCGGGGCGCGTCGCGCCGGGGGGCATGACGCGGGCGGCGCGACCGGGACGCACCCGATCGTGCAACGCCTGGTGACGCCGTCGCCGCCAGGGGGCAGTCGCCGCCAGGGGGCAGTCGCCGCCACGGGGCAGTCGCCGCCAGGGGGCAGTCGCATCACGGACGCCACGGATGCAGGGCGCCGGCGCCGGACCGCTCGTGGCGCATCCAGAGCGGCGCCGGGCCTGGCCATGCCATCGTTCCAGTGATCGCATCGAGTGCATCTCTCGGGTCCGCTGGATAGGCGGCTGCCAGCAGCCTGCGGGCGTCGCCGGCAACCTCCCGGTTCTGGCGCGTCCAACGTACGACCAGGAGCCTGGAGATGGCCGGTCGCCCCGCTGCCGACCACGAGGGCCACGCCACCGAGGACGGCAGCGCCGCCGCCTTCTCCTGGCTCCACCTGAGCAGTTGCTCGAGCCGGCGGAGGAGCGACTCGATCTCCGTGGCAACCACCAGCGCGGCCGCCGGGTCGTGCAGGGCGACATCCACCCAGCCGCGGACCGGATGACGGACGGCCGCCTCGGGCGTCGCGTGCCAGCGCGGGTGAAGCGACGCCAGGAGACACTCGGCGGTGCGGACCTGGTGGCGGTCCCGCACGCTTGGCCCGGTGGCCGGGTACACCCTCGTCGCGAGGTTGGCGCCCAGTGCCGCTGCGACGCGCGCGTATGTCTCGAGTGTCGGGTGGACGTCCCGGGCCTCGAGTCTCGTGATCAGAGACGGATCCACGCCGGCAAGGGACGCGACGGCCACCCGCGTGCAGCCCGCGTCCTCCCGCATGCGTCGGAGGTCCTGTGCGAGGACGCGCCGGAGTTCGGCGGCATGCTCGTCTGCAAGGATCTGGAGGTTGGTCCTGGCCATGCGGCCAGCGTGACAGGCGTCAGTTCGCCCAGACTTTGCCCGCCCGGGACCCGGCAGCCGTGCGCCCGGGACGCGCCCGCCCGGGACCCGGCGACCAGGCGCCCGCCCGAAACTTGGCGGCCGTGCGTACGCCGCAAGGTCTTCGAGCGCTCCCGCAACGCTCGTGCGTCGCGAGCAAGGGCCCGGCGGGCGAGGGACCGATTCCGCAGCCATTCGTGCTCCGGCCGTGCACGCCGCTCACGTCCGCGACGCGGTGCTCACGGTTCCTTGCGTGGCATGCGCGCGAGGCCCCACGGGCGTCCAACCGCCGAGCGGCATGCGCGCGAGGCCCCACGGGCGCCCAACCGCCGAGCGGCATGCGCGAGGCCCCCGGGCGCCCAACCGCCGAGCGGCATGCGCGCGAGGCCCCACGGGCGCCCAACCGCCGCGTGGCATGCGCGCGAGGCCCCACGGGCGCCCAACCGGGTTCAGGCTCGCCGGACCACCGCCACGGCGCGCGCCCATGCGAGCGAGCGCTCCTCGGGCGTCGTCAGCGGGATGACGCCCAGCAGCATCGACAACGAGCCGTACCACAGCGCCGGCAGGCAGAGCATCGTCCCTACCGGCACCACCCAGCGCTGGTTGCGGAACGCACCCCAGGTGATCAGGGCGACGCCGATGGGGCCGCGGATGATGAGCGGGATGGGCACCGCCGCCCAGGTGCCGCCCTTGCCCGTGTTCGCCGCCAGCAGCGAGATCCAGTCCCCCCAGGCCCCCGGGATCAGCGCGAACGAGACGCCGACCACGGCGACCGTGGCGCCCAGGGCGACCGCGAGCGCCCGCCACTCCCGCCGGAGGGCGAACCACAACAGCCCGACGCCGGGCGTGATCTTGGTCAGCAGCACGAACGCCCATGTCCACGGCCGCCGGAAGCCCTCGACAATCGCAAGCGTCAGCATCAGCGAGATATTGCCGCCTGCGATCTCCATCGCCCCGACGGCAAGCCCCAGCAGGAACAGGTCGGGGCCGGTGATCAGGTAGGTCGCCCCGATGAGCATTGCCGTCCATACAGCCACGAACGCCGGCCACGGCAGCAGGTCCAGCGGGGAGACCAGCTGGGCAAACACCGGCGAGTACGGGTACGCGCCAATGGTGTTCCACTCGGTCCGGCCCGCGTACAGGTCACCCAGGTCCAGACCGTAGTAGGACCGGGCGTCCTGCGCGGTCACGACCCGTCCACTCAGCGGGTCCGTGACGTCCACGCTGGGGTCCGAGCCCACGACCACCAGCGTCCACATCGCGATGGCAACCACGAGCCCGGCCAGATGGCGCGGGTTGCGGCGGTCGAAGGCGCGGGTCAAAGGGTCTCCGGCTGGGGCAGGCGACTGGGCGGGCATCAAGCCACGCGCGCCACATTGTCGCGGATGCAGGCGCGGTCGCGGATGCACGCGCGGCGAGATCGCACATCGGGCATGCTCAGGGCATGAAGGTCTACCTTGCCGGTCCCCTGTTCACGACTCCCGAGCGGCTGTGGAACGAAGCCCTCGCCGCTCGCCTCGAGGCCGCCGGCCACGAGGTCTACGTGCCCCACCTGCACCCGGCCGGCGAGCGCACCGCGGCCGCCATCTTCCGCAAGGATCTCGAGGGCGTGGACTGGGCGGACGGCGTCGTCGCGATCATGGACGGCGCGGACCCGGACTCGGGCACCAGCTGGGAGTGCGGCTACGCCTACGGCCGCGGCAAGCCCGTCGTCCTGTTCCGAGGGGACTTCCGCGGGACGGGCGACTCGGCCGACATGCCCTACAACGCGATGCTGGTCGGCGCCGCGGACGTCCACATCGAGCTGCCGCTCGCCACAGTGGACGAGGCGGCTGACGCCATCATCGCCGCCATCGCAGGCCTCGCCCGCTAGCGCCTGGCCGGCCAGCACCGGGTCGCTACCATCGCAGGCCTGGGCCGCTGGCACTGGGTCGCTGGCACCGGGTCGCTACCATCGCCCGATGAAGATCGGAATCGTGCTCCCGATGAACGAGGCGGACGGCCCGGGTGCCGGCGCCTGGAATTCGATCCGCCGGCTCGCGCTGCTCGCCGAGGCGGGCGGCATCGACAGCCTGTGGGTCTACGACCACCTCATCTTCCGGATGGCCGGCGAGAGCGAGGACGGCATCCACGAGGCCTGGACCCTCCTCGCCGCGCTGGCGGCGGTGACCGAGCGGGCGGAGCTTGGCACCATCGTGCTGGGCACGGGCTTCCGGCCCCCCGCGCTGACCGCGAAGATGGCCGCGACCCTGGACGAGGTGGCGGACGGCCGCCTGATCCTGGGCCTGGGCACGGGCTGGCACGAGCCCGAATATGCGGCCTTCGGCTACCCGTTCGACCACCGCGCCGGCCGGTTCGAGGAGGCACTGGGCATCATCACTCCCCTCCTGCGGGGGGAGCGGGTCACGTTCCACGGGCGCTGGCATGACGTCGATGACGCGGTCCTGATCCCGCCGCCGCCGCGGCCCTCCCGGCTGCCCGGCCGGATCCCCGTTCTTGTCGCTGCGAAGGGCGAGCGGGTGCTGCGCATGGTCGCCCGGCACGCCGACGCCTGGAACATGGCCTGGTTCGGCTTTCCGGATGATCGATCCGCGGGCCGCCTGGCGGACCTCGCCACCGCCTGCGAGGCGGAGGGACGCGACCCGGCGACGCTCGAGATCACGGTCGGCCTGACCATCGACTCGGAGGCCGCGGCCGGCGGACGGCCCGGAGCACCGGCGTTCCTGCCCTCCGACCCCGCTGCCATCGCCCGGGCCCTCGATGCCTGGCGTGAGCTCGGGGTGGGCCACGTCCAGGTCGACATGCGGCCGGCCGACGAGAGGATGGTCGAGATCCTGCTCGAGGCCCGGGCGCTCCATATAGGCGGTGCCTGACATGGCGACGGACGACGAGGGGATCCTGCCGGAGCACGTGGCCCAGAATCGTGAAGCGTGGGACGGGTTCGCGCACGAGTACGTCGGGGCGGGCGAGCGCTCATGGCGGCTCGAACCCGGCGAGGAGACATGGGGCATCTTCGGCATTCCGGAGACGCAGCTCGGGATGCTCCCGGACGACCTGGTGGGGCTGGACGCCATCGAGCTCGGGTGCGGCACCGCGTACGTCTCGGCCTGGATGGCCCGCAGGGGAGCCCGCGTGGTCGGCATCGACAACTCGCCGAAGCAGCTGGAGACGGCCACCCGCCTCCAGGGCGAGCACGGCCTGGACTTCCCACTCCTCCTTGGCAATGCGGAACGGGTCCCCTACCCCGACGCCTCGTTCGACTTCGCGATCAGCGAGTACGGTGCCGTCCTGTGGGCAGACCCGTATGCCTGGGTTCCGGAGGCTGCGAGGCTCCTGCGGCCCGGTGGCCGCCTGCATGTCCTGACCAACGGCGTGCTCGCCATGCTCACCGCGCCCGAGGACCCGGACGCACCGCTCACGGACCGCCTGCTGCGGACGTCGTTCGGTCTGCACCGGATCACGTGGGAGGGTGAGACGTCGGTCGAGTTCCATCTCTCGCACGCGGACTGGGTCGACCTGTTCCGCCGGTGCGGTTTCGACATCGAGGCGCTCGTGGAGCCCAGGATCCCCGAGGGCAGCACCACGACGTACGAATGGGCGCCCTACGACTGGGCGCGGACCTGGCCGGTCGAGGAGGTCTGGAAGGTGCGCAAGCGCGGCTGAGACGGGCCGCGGCCCGTACAGACTTGCGGCCTGAGGGTGCGAGCGGGCACCATTACCGGATCGCCAACCGCATCGCGGAGGTTCCATGGAGACAGGGCCCGAGACGGACGCCGCTCCCGGCGAAGGGCTCGACGGGGCTCCCGCGGACAACCGCACGCCGGCGGGCCCGGTCGTGCTGGCCGTTGGTGACCTGCGCAAGAGCTACGACAAGATCGAGGCCGTCAAGGGCGTCTCGTTCGAGATCCACGCCGGCGAGACGTACGGTCTCCTGGGGCCCAACGGCGCGGGCAAGACCACGACCATCTCGATGATCTGCGGCCTCCTGGCCCGCGACGCCGGCACTGTGACCCTGGACGGGCAGCCCATCGACGTGGGAGCGGTGGCCGCCAAGTCCGGCATCGGCTACGTGCCCCAGGAGCTGGCGATCTACCCGGACCTCACCGCGCGCGAGAACCTCGCCTTCTTCGGCCGCCTGTATGGTCTCGGCGGGGCGCCGCTCAAAGCTCGCGTGGAGGAAGTCCTCGAGCTCATCGGCCTCACCGAGCGCGGCAGCGACCGCACGGACAAGTACAGCGGCGGCATGCAGCGCCGGCTCAACATCGGCATCGGACTGCTCCACCAGCCGAGGCTGCTCCTGCTCGACGAGCCGACCGTGGGCGTGGATCCGCAAAGCCGCAATGCGATCCTCGAATCCATCGCCACCCTGGGCGAGCACGGCATGGCCATCCTGTACACCACCCACTACATGGAGGAGGCCGAACGCCTCTGCGACCGGATCGCGATCATCGACGGCGGCGAGATCCGGGCGGAGGGCACCCAGCGCGAACTGGTCGCCCTGATCGGACAGCGGGACGAGGTCCGGATGGCGCTGACCGGCGATCTCAACGCCGCCGCCCATGCCGCGAGCTCGATCCGCGGCGTGGCCTCCGCCGCGGTGTCGGCCACCGGGGACGGGCTGGAGGTCCTGTGCACCGATGCCGGTCGCGTGCTGCCACGGCTCCTGGACGCGGTCGAAGGAGCGGGAGCCCATGTGCGTGGCGTCGAGATCATCCAGCCGGACCTCGAGGCCGTCTTCCTGCACGTGACCGGCCGCGCCCTCCGCGACGCCGAGTAGCCTGGGCGACAGCAGATGCGCGTCGCATTCCTGATCGCGATCAAGGACCTGCGCCAGCGATTCCGGGATCGCACTGCGCTCCTCGTCTCGATCGCTGCGCCGCTGGGCCTCGCGGTCATCTTCAGCCAGCTCCTGGCCGGCACGACCGACTTCCATGCGCGCTATGTCGTCGCGGACATGGACGGCGGCGAGCTGGGACGGGTCCTCCGCCAGGACGTCATCGGCTCGCTCGAGAACGGCGGCGTCGCCGACATCACGGATGCTCCGACAGAGGCTGCGGCGCGTGCCGCCGTCGAGGACGGCTCGGCCGATGCCGCGTTCCTGGTGCCAGCCGGGTTCACCATGGCGATCCAGGCCGGTCAGGCCGCCACGCTCGAGGTGGTGGGTGCCCAGGACGCAGGCCTTGCGACCGAGATCGCGCGAGCCGTCGCCCAGCGCTTCGGCGACGGGGTGGTCACCGTCCAGCTGGCGGTCGCGACCGCGCTCGACCTCCGTGGTCCGCTCACCCCGGATCCTGCGCTCCAGGCACGGATCGTAGGGGCGGTGTCGAGCGCGAGCCAGCCGGTCGTGCTCGTGGACGAGACCGCGGACCTCCGCCAGCTGACCCTGCCGGCCTACTTCTCGGCGTCGATGGCGATCATGTTCCTGTTCTTCGCGGCCCAGATCGGGCTGGTCACCCTGTTCGAGGAGCGCCGCCAGGGGACGCTCGCACGCGTGCTGGCCGGGCCCGTCCGCCCGTGGACCGTGCTCGCCGGCAAGACCCTCGGGAGCTTCGTCCTGGGCGTCCTCTCGATGACCGTGCTGGTGATCGCGACGACGGTCCTGGTCAGGGCGGACTGGGGTCCGCCGCTGGGCGTCGCCCTCATGCTCGTCGCCGCCGTGATCGCTGCGGTCGGGATCTCCACCCTGGTGATCTCGTTCACCCGGAGCGCCGAGGCCGCGGGCGCCGCCAGCTCGGCGGTTGCCATCACCCTCGCCATCCTGGGCGGCTCCTTCTCGCCCACGGCCACCGCCCCGGAAGTGATGGCGACCGTGGCCCTGGCCACACCGCATGGCTGGTTCATGCACGGCCTCGCGGAGATGGCGGGTCCGGCCGGGTCGGTGACGGACGGCCTGTCGGCCGTCGGCGTGCTGCTCGTCATGGGCCTCGTCTGCGGGTCGATCGGTCTTGCCCGAGCCCGCCGACTGGTGCGCATCCGATGATCCAGCCCCGCAAGGTCGCCGCAATCGGGCGGATCAACCTTGTCCGCCAGCTGCGGGATCGCGGCGACCTGTTCTTCGTGTTCGTCCTCCCGGGCATCATCATCATGGCCCTCGGGCTGCAGTTCGGCGGGGTGTCCCGGGCGCGACTGGGTGTCGTCGCTCCAGCCGGCGACACGGCTGCCGAGGCCCTGGTCACCATCCTCGCCGAGGACTCCACGCGGTTCGAGATCCGGCGCGTCGGGGACCTGGACACGCTGCGCGGCCAGGTTGAGCGCGGCCTGCTGGAGGCCGGGCTCGTGATCCCGGACGGGTTCTCGACGTCGCTCGGCTGGCCGGGCAAGGTCGAGCTCCGGTACCTCGGGACCACCGACGCCCTCACGAGCGGCCTCCGCGCCCCCATCGACGCCGCCGTCGCCCGGCTGGGGGCGATCACCACCGCAGCGCGCATCTCGGTGGCGGAGGGCCTGGGAACCCCGGACGAGGCCGCGGCCGCAGCCGAGTCGGGCTACGCGACGGTGCCGGGCATCGTGGTGGCGGTGACCAAGGTCGGTGATGCCAGCGCCTTCGCAGGTTTCGGCCAGTTCACCTTCGGCGCGTCCACGCAGCTCGTGCTGTTCATGTTCCTCACCTCGCTGACGGCGGCCGGGCGGCTCGTCCAGACCAAGCTCCTGGGCCTGTCGCGGCGGATGGTCTCAACGCCAACCTCGCCCTGGACGATCGTCACCGGCGAGGCGCTGGGGCGCTACTTTGTGGCGCTGCTCCAGGCGGTCGTCATCGTTGCGTTCACGTCCATCCTGTTCGGCGTGTCGTGGGGTGACCCGCTGGCGGCCGGGGCCCTCATCGCCGTATTTGGCCTCGTGGCGGCGGGGGCGGCGATGCTCATCGGGGCGTGGTCGCGGAACGCGGACCAGGCTTCGTCCCTGGGTGTCTTCGTGGGGCTCGCGCTGGCGGCATTGGGCGGCTGCATGATCCCCATCCAGTTCATGCCCGAATCCATGCAGGCATTTTCGAAGCTGATCCCCCACTCCTGGGCCCTGCTCGGCCTGCAATCGCTCGTGCGTGACGGGGGCGGCATCGAGTCAGTTGCGACAAACCTCGTCGTTCTTGCCGGGTTCGCCGTGGGGCTCATGGGCCTGGCAGCCTGGCGGTTCCGCAAGGCGATCGTCGAGTAGCGCGCCGCGCCACTTGCGCCGCCGCGGAACACCGAATATGCTTCGTGCCGCATTGACCATCTACCTGCAACTAAGGGTCCGACGCTGCCAGTGAGCCGCCAGACGCCGCCGGGAAACCGCCATACCCCACCCGTGACCCGTGAGACCCTGCTCGCCGAGCTGCTTGACGAGCTCTCCGCTCACTCGCCCGCCGCGGCCATGCACAACATGCGTCACTGGCCGGCCGGGCGGCTGTCCCTCGTCCACCTGAACATCCTGTTCCTCCTGGAGCACGACGGCGCCATGGCGATGCGCGCACTGGCGGAGGCGATGGACGTCAGCCAGGCCAGCGCGACCGGCATCGTCGATCGCATGGAGCAGCGGGACCTGGTGGAGCGCCAGCGTGACGACGAGGACCGGCGGGTGATCCGCGTCGCCATCACTGCCGAGGGCAGGCGCCTGATCGCCGGGATGGCCGCCGAGCGCCGCGAGCACCTCGCGGAGTTCCTCACGCAGCTGACCGACGAGGAGCTCGAGGGCTTCCTCCTCGGCGCCCGGGCCATGCGTCGCGCCCGAGAGCGCTGGCACGCCAGCCTCGAGCCAGCCGAGACGGCCCGATGATCCCCATCCTTCGCAAGTACCTGCGGCCGTACAGCACGCCGATCGCCTTCGTGATCGTCCTGCTGTTCATCCAGGCGATCGCGAACCTGTACCTGCCGGAGCTCAACGCCGACATCATCAACAACGGCGTGGCGAAGGGCGACACGGACTACATCATCCAGACCGGCGGCCTGATGCTGGTCGTGACGTTCGCGCTCATGATCGCCGCCATCGTCGCCGTCTACTGGAGCGCCCGGATCTCGATGGGCTTCGGTCGCGACGTCCGGTCCGCGATCTTCCGCAAGGTCGAGACCTTCAGCCTGGTCGAGGTCAACCAGTTCGGCGCCGCGAGCCTGATCACCCGCAACACCAACGACGTCCAGCAGGTCCAGACGCTGGTGCTGATGGCGCTCAACATGATGATCATCGCGCCGATCATGATGGTCGGAGGCGTGATCATGGCCTTCCGCCAGGATCCCCCGCTGACGGCAATCCTGCTGGTCATCATCCCGATCATGGTCACGCTCATCGCCGTCGTGATGCGGCGGGCCATCCCGCTGTTCCAGGCCATGCAGAAGAAGATCGACCGGATCAACCTGGTGATGCGGGAGACCCTCGCCGGCGTGCGCGTGATCCGCGCCTTCGTTCGAACGCGGCACGAGGAAGAGCGGTTCGACGTCGCCAGTCGCGACCTCATGGACACCGGGCTGCGGGTGAACCGGCTGTTCGCGATCACGATGCCCGCCCTGATGCTGATCATGAACCTGAGCACGGTCGCGGTCCTGTGGCTGGGCGCCTACCGCGTGGACAGCGGCGAGATGCCGATCGGCAACCTGACCGCGTTCCTCCAGTACATCTCCCTGATCCTGTTCTCGATGATGACCGCGGTGATCATGTTCGTGATGGTCCCGCGGGCCGCGGTCTCCGGCGGCCGCATCGCCGAGGTGCTCGATACGGTGCCCTCCATCTGGGACCCGGAGGCGCCCGTCTCGCCGGCTCGCGGCGGCCAGGTCGAGTTCCGCGACGTCACCTTCGGCTACCCGGGGGCGGACGAGCCGGTCCTCCGAGGGATCTCCTTCACCGCGAGCCCCGGTGAGACGGTGGCCATCGTCGGGTCCACGGGTAGCGGCAAGTCCACCCTGATCAACCTGCTGCCACGGTTCTACGACGCGACCGGGGGTTCGGTGATCGTCGACGGTGTCGACGTCCGGACGATGGACCGCCAGGACCTGTGGAAGCGCATCGGCATGGTCCCGCAGCGCGCGTTCCTGTTCGGCGGAACCATCGCCAGCAACCTGCGCTACGGCCACGACGACGCCAGCGACGACGAGATGTGGCGATACCTGGACATCGCCCAGGGCCGCGCGTTCGTGGAGGAGATCCCGGAGGGACTCGAGGCGCCGATCACCCAGGGTGGCACCAACGTGTCGGGCGGCCAGCGGCAGCGGCTCGCCATCGCCAGGGCACTCGCGAAGCGCCCCGAGATCTTCGTCTTCGATGACAGCTTCTCGGCGCTCGACTTCCGCACCGACGCGCGCCTGAGGGCGGCGCTTGCCCGGGAGCTGTCGAACGCGACTGTGATCATCGTCGCCCAGCGGGTCGGGACGATCCTCCACGCCGACCGGATCGTCGTCCTCGAGGACGGCAGCGTCGCGGGGATCGGCACCCACGACGAGCTGATGCGGACCTGCGAGACGTATCGCGAGATCGTCCTGTCCCAGGTCACCGAGGAGGAGGTCGCGTGAGCGGCCCGATGGGCCGGCCCGGCGGCGGTGGCTCGGGCGGACCGGGCGGGCACGGCAGCCAGGGCCCGGGCGGACCGGGTGCACGGCCTGGCGGCCCCGGGTCGGGCGGACGGCCTGGCGGTCCCGGTCCCGGGGGCGGACCGCCCCACATGGGAATGATGATGCCCGTGGCCAAGCCCCGGAGCTTCCGCACCTCCTTCGGGCGGCTGATGCGCGAGCTGGCTCCCGAGCGGATCCTGGTCGCCATCGTGGTCGGCCTTGGCGTCATCAGCGTCTTCCTCGCGATCATCGGCCCCAAGATCCTGGGCGAGGCCACGAACGTCATCTTCAACGGCATCGTGGGCAAGCAGCTCGGCGAGATGGGCTTTGCGGGCGTGCCCAAGGACGAGATCGTCGCCGGGCTGCAGGCGCAGGGACAGACGAACTTCGCGGACATGCTGGCGAGCATGAACGTCATCCCGGGCGTCGGGGTGGACTTCACCCTCCTGGCCCAGATCCTCCTGCTGGCCACCCTCGTGTACACACTGAGCTCGATCTTCGCCTGGGCCCAGGCCTGGATCATGGCCGGCGTCACCCAGCGCACCGTCTACCGCCTGCGGGCCCGGGTCGACCTCAAGCTGGGCCGCCTCCCGCTCGCCTACTTCGACCGTGAATTGCGAGGCGACATCCTGTCGCGCGTCACCAACGACATCGACAACATCAGCCAGACGCTGCAGCAGAGCCTGACCCAGCTGATCACCGCGGCGCTCACCGTGGTGGGCGTCCTGATCATGATGCTGACGATCAGCCCGCTGCTGGCCGTGATCTCGCTGCTTGCGGTGCCGGCCTCCATCCTGGTGACCGTGCTCATCGCGAAGCGCTCCCAGGTCCAGTTCGCGGCCCAGTGGGAGCGGACGGGAGACCTCACCGGCCACGTCGAGGAGATGCACACCGGTCACGCCATCGTGAAGCTGTTCGGCCGCCAGGAGGAGGCGATCACCAACTTCGACGAGCTCAACGAGGAGCTCTACCAGGCCAGCTACCGGGCGCAGTTCCTGTCCGGGATGATCCAGCCGGCCATGAGCTTTATCTCGAACCTCAACTACGTGGCGATCGCCGTCATCGGCGGTGTCCAGGTCGCGAACGGCCAGATGAGCCTGGGCGATGTGCAGGCGTTCATCCAGTACTCGCGCCAGTTCACCTTCCCGATCATCCAGGTCGCCTCGATCATGAACGTGCTCCAGAGCGCCGTGGCCTCCGCGGAGCGCGTGTTCGAGCTCCTCGACGAGGCCGAGGAGATCCCCGATCCGGTGACCCCGCGTGTGCTCGAGGAGCCGGCCGCGGGCCGCGTGACCTTCGACGACATCGCGTTCCGCTACCTGCCCGACAAGCCGCTCATCGACGACCTGTCGCTGGTCGTGGAGCCCGGGCAGACGGTGGCGATCGTCGGTCCGACCGGAGCCGGCAAGACCACGCTCGTCAACCTGCTGATGCGCTTCTACGATGTCGATGGCGGGCGGATCACGGTGGATGGCATCGAGACCCGCGAGTTGACGCGGGACAACCTGCGCCGCACGTTCGGGATGGTCCTCCAGGACGCGTGGCTGTTCAACGGCACCATTCGCGAGAACATCGAGTACGGCGCCGATGGGCCCGTTCCCGATGCCACGTTCCACGATGCGGTCGAGGCGGCCCATGTGGACCACTTCGTCCGCACGCTGCCCGACGGCTACGAGACCGTGCTCGACGACGACGCCACCAACGTCTCCGCCGGGGAGAAGCAGTTGCTCACCATCGCCAGGGCCTTCCTGGCCGACCCGCCGATCCTCATCCTCGACGAGGCGACCTCGTCCGTGGACACGCGGACCGAGGTGCTCATCCAGCGCGCGATGTCCCGGCTGATGCACGGTCGGACGTCGTTCGTGATCGCGCACCGCCTGTCCACGATCCGCGACGCGGACCTGATCCTCGTGATGAACGAGGGCACGATCGTGGAGCAGGGCACGCACGACGAGCTGCTCGCGGCCAACGGCTTCTACCACGAGCTGTACGCCAGCCAGTTCGAGGAGGCCGTGGCCTAGCGGGTCCCGCGGCGACGGGCGGGCGGGGCGGGCGCGTTGCGGGCGCCCGCGCTGCGTGCGCCGCCGTTGCGTGCGCCCGCGCTGCGTGCGCCGCCGTTGCGTGCGCCGCCGTTGCGTGCGCCGCCGTCGCGCGTCGCCGCCGTTGCGGCGCCGCCGTTGCGTGCGCCGCCGTTGCGTGCGCCGCCGTTGCGTGCGCCGCCGTTGCGTGCGCCGCCGTTGCGTGCGCCGCCGTTGCGTGCGCCGCCCGGCGGCGGAACGGTAGGGTGCAAGCCGGTTTGCGCCGCCTGGCGGCACGTCGGTTGGGTGCAGAGGCTCCTGGGACCACCCAACGTGCCGGTGAGCGGCTCGTTGGCGGCTTCAGCCGACGGTTGAACCGGTGGGCGGCGCAATCAGCCCCCGTTCATCACGCGGCCCCCCGGTTCATCACGCGGCCCGGGGTTCATCACGCGGCCCCCCGGTTCATCACGCGGCCCGGGGTTCATCACGCGGCCCCCCGGTTCATCACGCGGCCCCCCGGTTCATCACGCGGCCGGGCCTGACAGGCCCGCTATCGGGCACGTACGGGGTCACCCGAGGCGGACCCGGCCGTTCGGATCGCGAGCGTGTCTGACAGGCCCGTTCCGGGCACATACGAGGCCTCATCCGCCGGATCCAGGCCCGACCCGGGCGCAACCGGGCCCCAGAGGCCCGGCCCGGGCCCGCCCGGCCCGGGCGCGAGCGTCGGGCCCGCAACACCTTTCATCGGGACGTCCGGCCCTGTCGAGAATCGTGCAGCCGGCATGACGATATGGTGCCCCACGTGGGCCGGGCCGCTCACGACGCACGTGCGTCGTGACCCGCCACGGGAGTTCCATGACCAACCTCGTCATCGAGGCGTCCGGCCTCACCAAGTTCTACGGTTCGCGGCGCGGCGTGGAGGATGTCGTGTTCGACGTCGCGGAAGGTGAGGCGTTCGGGTTCCTGGGCCCCAACGGCGCCGGCAAGACGACCACCATCCGGCTCCTCATGGGCTACCTGCGCGCGACCGGCGGTTCGGCGCGACTGTTCGGGGAAGACCCCTTCGAGTCCGCCCCACGCCTGCACCGCAACGTCGCCTACCTCGGCAGCGACCCGGGGTTCCTCGGCGAGCTGACCGGCGCGGAGCAACTGGACTACCTCGGGGCGCTGCGCGGCCTCTCCCGCGGCTGCTGGACCCGTCTGGCGGAGCAGCTCGAGCTCGATCCGACCGTCCGGATCCGCAAGCTCAGCCGGGGCAACCGCCAGAAGATCGGCGTCGTGGCGGCGTTCATGGGCCGTGAGCCGCTGCTGATCCTGGACGAGCCGACGAGCGGGCTGGACCCGCTCATGCAGCGCCAGTTCATGGCCCTCCTGGCCGAGGTGCGCGAGGAGGGACGCACGGTCTTCCTGTCCAGCCACAACCTGGTCGAGGTGGAGCGCGCCTGCGACCGGGTGGCGATCATCCGGGACGGCCGGATCGCGGAGATCAGCAACGTCACAGAGCTGCTCGGCTCGCACTGGCGCTCCATCAATCTCGTCCTCGCCCACCCGGCCCATGAATCGGACTTCCAGCTGCCCAACGTGGAGATCGCTGCCCTCACCGGCCGCGAGGTGCACCTCATGGTCCGCGGCGACATCAACCCGCTCCTGGCCCGGATCGCCACGCACCGGGTGACCGACATCGCGATCACGACACCCGACGTGGAGGACCTGTTCCTCAGGCAGTACCGTGCCGAGTCTCCGCCTGAGTTGCCGCCTGAGCCCCGGCCTGTCTCACCGCCCGAGGCTCGGCCTGCCCCGCCGGAGCCCCCCGCGGAGGTCCCGGGATGACCGCGTTCCGCCTGGAGCTCCGCCGCAACCGGTCGCTCACGCTGTGGCTTGGCCTGACGATGGCGCTCTACGGGGCCGTGATGGCGGTCATGTACCCGATCATGGTCGAGAACGACAAGCTGTTCACCGAGTACATGCAGACCTTCCCGAAGGAGTTCCTGGCCGCCTTCGGCATGACCGGCGCGCTGTCCGACCCGGGCGTGTTCTACACCACCTACATCTCGTCCTGGCTGTGGCCGATCATGGCCGCAGTGGTGGCCCTCCTGATCGGGACGCGCGTCGCGGTAGACCTCGATCGCGGATTCCTCGACCTCCCCCTGGCGACGCCCATCTCCCGCATCGGGTACCTGTCGGCCTCGATCGTGGGCCAGGCCGTCGCAATGGCGATCGTTGCGGTGGCCACGGTAGGTGGGCTGTGGCTCGCGGCCAGGCTGGTGGGGGTCGAGTTCGACCCCGGAGGCTTCGCCCTTGCGGCCGTGCTGTCCTGGCTCTTCGGGTGTGCGATCGCCGGGGTGACATCTCTGCTGGCCGTACTTGCCCTCAGCCGCGGGCGAGCGTCGGGGATCGTGGCCGGGATCCTGGTTGCGATGTACCTCATCTACGTCGTGACCCAGATCAGCGCGGACCTTGCCTGGCTGGCCCCGCTTTCCGCGTGGGACCACTTCCGCACGACGGAGCTGATCGATCAGGGCGCCATCCCGCTGGCCGACATGGCGCTGTTCGTCCTGGTTGCCCTGGGCGGCTGGCTGGGCGCCCTGTGGGTATTCCGGCGTCGAGATCTCGCGGCCTGACGGACCGCACCCGAGCAGGCACCCCGCAAGTTCGCCATTCGTCGTGGGACTTTCGACTCGTGGCCAACCAGGGCCCGACGCGCAAGGATGCATGGAGCGAGCCCGTGCGCGCCGGCCGGTCCGCCGCCGTCGATTGCCCAGCCAGGGGAATCGGCGGTCCGTCCCTCGATGAGGCCAGCAGGACGCGCGCCGCCCGGCCACAGGCCGAGCGCGACTCAGCCGGGCTCCACGTCGTGCGGTCATGGCAGACCGGAAGAGGCCAGTCGGCGGCGATCCGTCCCTCACCCAACCGACGGCGCGAGAGGGATACACACGTGCGCAGTCGATCACCAGCTGGCGTCGTGCCGCTCCGCAGGCTTGCGGTCGGACTCCTCGGGGGCTCGTTGCTGCTGAGCGCCATGAGCCCGGCGGTCTTCGCCGCGGCGACCGTCGTCACCCCGGGCATGGACTACATCGACACGGCCGAGGACACGCCGATCTCGGGCAACGTGCTCACCAACGACACGTCCGACGGCGGCACGCTCACGGTCGCGGGCTTCACGCCGATCGCCGGCACGTACGGCACGCTGACCATCGCGACCAATGGCGACTACCTCTACACGCCCAAGGCCAACTGGTCTGGCAACACC
Organism: uncultured Chloroflexia bacterium; assembly: GCA_963788375.1. Classification (GTDB taxonomy): domain Bacteria; phylum Chloroflexota; class Limnocylindria; order Limnocylindrales; family CSP1-4; genus CAIXZV01. The sequence continues at coordinate 18,541 of CAWBGT010000001.1, read as the reverse complement.
ACCACCACCTATCACGCGAGCGCCAACGGCACCCTGGCACTGGGCTACATCCTGATCACGGTCAGCGCGGTCAACGACGCGCCGGTTGCGAGCGATCAGGCCGTCGCCACCAGCGTGGACGAGGCCAAGGAGATCAGCCTGGCCGCCACCGACGCGGAAGGCAGTGCCCTGTCCTTTGCGATCGTTGACGATCCCGCGCACGGGACCCTGACGGGGACCGCGCCCGGCGTCACCTACCACCCGGCCGACGGCTACCGCGGCCCGGACTCATTCACCTTCAGGGCCAACGACGGCGACCTGGATTCGAACACGGCCACGGTGACCATCACGGTCAACGCCGTCCCGGTAGCCAATGCCGACAGTGTCGCCACGGACGAGGACACCCCCCTCCCGATCACGCTCACGGGCTCGGACGCGGACGGCGGCGAGCTCGCGTATGCGATCGTCGACCAGCCGGGCCACGGTGACGTGGACTGCACCGGCGCAGACTGCACATACGCGCCCGACGAGAACTACCACGGCTCCGATCAGTTCACCTTCAAGGTCAACGACGGGATCATCGACTCCAGCACCGCAGCCGTCGACATCACGGTGACCTCGATTCCGGACGCCCCGGTCGCCACGGACGACAGCGCGACCGTCGCCCAGGCCTCGGCTGCCGCCCAGTACGACGTCCTGGCCAACGACGAGGACGGTGATGGCGATGCGCTCACGATCACCGGCGTGGACGTCGATGCGGCGCAGGGCACTGCCACGATCGTGGCCAACAAGATCAGGTTCATGCCTGCGCCGGCCTTCACCGGAGACGCGGTCATCACCTACACCGTCAGTGACGGCGCCCTGACCGACACGGGCACGCTCACGGTCCACGTCATCGTCGACGACGCCGCCCCGGTGGTCGCCACGCCCACGGTCGGCTTCGGTACCGCGGCCCGCGTCGACCAGACGGCCCCGCTCAGGATCGCATGGTCGGCCACCGATGCCGGCGTGGGCGTCAAGACCTACGAGGTCGAGGTCAGGGTTGGCAGCGGCACCTTCGTCCACCTGTACTCCGGCACCGCCACCTCGATCACCCGTGCGTACGGCTTCGGCACCTCGCTCGCCTGGCGCGTCCGGGCGACCGACAACAACGCCAACGTCTCGGGCTGGGTCACCTCCGCCACGCGTTCCATCGCCGCCTACCAGGGCGGTGCGCCGGTGAAGTTCACCGGCACGTGGAGGTCGGTCAAGACGAACGCGGCCAGCGGCAGCGGCTACAAGTACACGACCTCCTACGGCAAGAAGGCCTCGCTGGCCTTCAGCGGCATGGCCGTCATGTACGTCGCGCCCAAGACCGCCAAGGGCGGCTACGTCAAGGTCTCCATCGACGGCGCCGGCGCGAGCCGGCGCAACCTGCGGGCCTCGACGACCCACCAGGGCCAGATCATCAAGACTGTGAACTGGACCAAGGCCGGGTCGCACGCGATCTGGGTCAAGAACAACCAGTCGGGTCGGCGCGCCATGGTCGACGCCTTCCTCGTCCTCAAGTAGCCACCCCGGGCCCTGAACGACGCCGCCGGCAACGCCGGCGGCGTCGTCGCGTCTGCGATCAGCCGGGCTGCCTCAGTCAGCCAGCGCCGCCTCGATGACCGCGAGGATTCCGTCGCCGTACCTGTCCAGCTTGGCGGGCCCCATGCCCTTCACCCGTCGGAGTCCCGCCGGCGTCCGGGGCCGGGTCTCGGCGATGGCCAGCAGCGTCGCGTCGTGGGCGATGACGTACGGCGGCACTCCCTCCTCTCTCGCGACGGCAAGGCGCCAGGCGCGCAGCGCCTCGAACACGGGATCGTCCGAATCGCTGCGACGCCGGATCCGTTCGGCCGCGGGCGGCCCGGCAAGGTTCGTGATCGTCGTCCCCGGTGACGGCCGCAGGTCCAGCAGGAACCGGCTGGGCTGACGGCGCCCGTCGCGGCCGCGGTTCTCCCGTCGTTCGGCCCACGAGAGGGCCAGGTGCTCCCGGGCTCGCGTGATCCCCACGTAGAGGAGCCGGCGCTCCTCGGCGACCGCGGCGTCGTCGTCCTTGGCCTGGCGGATCGGCAGAATCCCCTCTTCCAGCGACGGCAGGAACACGGCGTCCCATTCGAGACCCTTGGCGCGATGGTAGGTGAGCAGGTTGACGCCATCGGCAGAGCCGTCACGCTCGTGGGCGGCCCGACGCTCAAGCTCGGCGACGACCACCGAGGCGTCAGTCGCGAGGTCCCCCTCGGCAACCACGTCCACGATCGCGAGCAGCGTCTCCAGGGAAGCCTGGCGCTCGCGAGCCTCGTCGCCATCCGGGGACCCGTCCTCCTCGTACCCCACCGCCTCGGTCCAGCGCGCCCGAATCGCTGCCGGGAGATCGGGGCCCTTGGCCGCGATCGCGGGGCGCCGCAGGCTCGCGATCGCGGCGCGCACCTCGGGCCGGTCGTAGAAGCGCGTGCCGCGGACCTGGTAGGCGATGCCCGCACGGGTCAGCGCCTCCTCGATCGGCGCCAGCTGGGCGTTCATCCGGACCAGGACGGCGACCTCCGCGGGGGCCGTCCCCGCCGCGATCCGCTCGCCGATGGCCGTGATCAGCGCTGCCAGCTCCAGCTCCGCCGTCCGATGCCGGGAGATCATGGGGACCGGACCTGCGGCGCGGGTCGGGACGAGGCGCTTCGTGCGGCCCTCCGCCGCGATCAACCGGTTGGCCAGGTCCAGGACCTGGGGCGTCGAGCGGTAGTTGCGCACGAGCGAGACCACCGTCGCGCCCTGCCACCGGTCCGCAAACGAGGTGAGAAAGGCTGACGACGCACCCGTGAACGCATAGATCGTCTGGTCCTCGTCGCCAACCACGCACAGGTCCCGCCGGTCGCCGACCCACAGCTCGAGGAGCCGCTCCTGGAGCGGGTTCGTGTCCTGGTACTCGTCCACGCTGAACCAGCGCTTGCGGGCGCGGATCGTCTCCGAAGCCTCCTCGTCCGTCTCGAGCAGCGCGACGGTCTCGAGCAGGAGGTCGTCGAAATCGATGCGGCCGGCCGTGGTCTTGGCGCGCTCGTAGCCGCCATAGATCCCGACGAACAGGTCGACGGGAATGGGCGGCTCCCGGTCCGCTGCTCGCCGCTCGTAATCCGGCGGCAGGATGCGCCGCGACTTCGCCCACTCGATCTCGTCGGCCAGGTCCTTGGCGGGCGTGAAGCGGTAGTGGCCCGGGAGCTGGCGGGCCAGCCGGCCCAGGATCGGCGCCTTGGAGTCCAGCAGCGCGGGCAGCGGTTCGCCGTCGTGGCGCAGCGGCCAGTAGAACCGCAGCTGGCTGAGGGCGTGAGCGTGGAACGTGCGCGCGGTCACCCCGCGCAGGCCGAGGTCGCGCAGCCGTCCCACCATCTCGCTCGCGGCCTTGTCCGTGAACGTGACGACCAGCACCTCGTCCGCGGGAACCACCTTGGTGGCGATCGCGTACGCGGTTCTGCGGCTGATGACCCGTGTCTTCCCGCTGCCGGCACCCGCGAGGATCGCAACCGGGCCGCCCGTGGCGAGCACCGCCTCGCGCTGCTCGGGGTCAAGATCGGCGAGGAGGGCGGCGGGATCGAGGGAGGGCACGAGATGAGGCTAACAGGGGCGGCTTATGAGCGATGTGCCCATCGGTCACATCGTGCCGGGCCAGTCTCCTCGGGCGGGCCTCAATGCCCCACGTTCGCCCAGTAGTGGCGGAGCCGCGTGTCGGACTCCTCCTCGGCGCGGGCGAGGTCGTCGCGACAGGCGTCAAGCCAGGTCGTGGTGGCCAGCATCCAGGCCAGAAGGACCGGGGGCAGGCCGAACACCACCCAGGCGGCCGCGAGGGCCGGATTCCGGTCCGTGAGGTGCGGCCAGATCAGGAGACCCATCGCGAGCAGCAGGCCCACCGGCACCCAGCCGGCCACGAGCAGGCCCAGCGAGGCATCGTCGTTATCGATCTCCCTCGCCCGTTCCCATGCCCGCTCACGAGCCTCGGGCGCGGGACGGCTGCCGATGCGCTGGGAGACCCGGATGACCGCGGCATAGCCCACCAGGACCGCGACTGCGAGGCACGCGATGGCGTCGCAGATTGCCGCCTCGGGCTTGGCGGCCATGGGCCACAGGGCGAGCAACGCGACAGCTCCCACCAGCGCGAGGCCGCGGCCCATGAGGCCGGTGAGAGCCACCCGGACAGGTGCCTCGACCTGGGTACGCGGATCCAAGCTCATGCCGCGAGTGTCGGCCGCCGGATCGTCGCCCGACAGGGGCCGATGCTGCCCTACCAACAATGCCAACCGGCCCGGAGTTCGCGGTACTGGCTGCGCCGCCCAGGGGGTCCCCCTTGCGACCTCCGTGCCGAGATCCGGCGCGGTACGCCCGGTTCGGCGCGACGGCGTCCGCCCAGGGGGTCCCCCTTGCGACCTCCGTGCCGAGATCCGGCGCGGTACGCCCGGTTCGGCGCGACGGCGTCCGCCCAGGGGGTCCCCTTGCGACCTCCGTGCCGCCCAGGGGTCCAAATTGCGACCTCCGTGCCGCCCAGGGGTCCAACCGTCGCTCGAAGTTGGATTCCATCCTGTCCGCGGCACATCTGTTGGTGGGCGCGGCGCCCCTAGGCGATAGATGTGCCGGCCGGCGCCGGATGTCGCACTGCATCCGACGGTTGAGCCGACTGGCGGATTCCAAGGGCGGGCGGAACACGACGAACGACCGAGATCACAGCACGATGATCCCACTCACATCCGGAACCCGTCCTCGGCGCAGTGCCCGGGCGATGGCGGCGCCATCGAGAGGGAACTGACCACGCAGGGCCTCGCGGTGTTCCGAGAGGATCCGCCGATTGTGTGCTGTGTCGTTGACAACCAGGATGACGGCACCGGCACTCGGGTCGTCGCGCGACTTGAGCTCGATGCGCCGGGCGAGCGCCTGAGCGTCGTGAATGCGCGACTCTCCTTCGATCGAGGCGTTGGCCGTGCCGTCGCTGACCCGCGCGTCCCACGCTCGTCGGTCGCCGACGACCGGCAGTGGGACCTCGCGGCGCACGCGGAGGGGCGCCACGAGCAGGCTCTCGAAGCGAGCGAGCAGCGCGAGCTGCGCGGCATCTCGGATGGGCTCGCCTGACGGGTAGGCCCTGAGGGCCGGCTCCATCCCGACGGCGCGACACGCACGGCAGAGCTGGTTGAGCGATGGATAGCTAAGGTCACCGCGCTCGAGCCGCCCGTACTGCGAAGGTGACATCCCGGCTCGGGCGGACACCAGGCGTTGGCTGAGCCCAAGACCTCGCCGGGCATCCCCGATGTCGCGGCATAGCTCGGCGCCAAGACGGCGAGCATCGGCGGCGCCTTGATCTCCTGGTCGCTGTCGAGCCGTCATCGGCCCATCCTGGTCGCTGACGGTTCGCTGGGGCTTACGTCTCGCGTTGCTGGGACTGACATCTGGGCCGGCACGCCGCGCCGTAGCCGACCTCAGCCGCCGCGCCGCGAGGGCCGCCGCGCCGTGGGGGTCGGCGCGCCGTAGCCGACCGCCGGCATCCGCCGCGCCGCGGTGCAGCGTGCTCGACGCGGTCCAGCGCACCGCTGGCATTTGCCGCGCCGTCCACCGGCTCAACCGTCGCTCGAGCCGCCGTTCTCGACCGCTCAGCGGCGCGATGGTCGGCTCGCAGGCTGCTCCGCCCGATGGATGTGCCGCAAAGCGGCGCAGACCAGCCCGCACCCGATCGTTCAGCCGCCGGGCGGCACGTGGCCCGAGTGCGGCGCGGGGCCGGCGCGGGGCCGGCGGCCGGGCGGCACGTGGCCCGAGTGGCCCGACGCGGGGCCGGCGCGCCGTCCACCGGCTCAACCGTCGCTCGAGCCGCCGTTCTCGACCGCTCAGCGGCGCGATGGTCGGCTCGCAGGCTGCTCCGCCCGATGGATGTGCCGCAAAGCGGCGCAGACCGGCCCGCACCCGATCGTTCAGCCGCCGGGCGGCACGTGGCCGCGCACGCGGCCGGCCACAGCCGCCGGGCGGCCCCCGGCCCGAGTGCGGCGCAGGGCCGGCCGCCGGGCGGCACGTGGCCGGCACGTGGCCCGAGTGCGGCGCAGGGCCGGCCGCCGGGCGGCACGTGGCCGGCCTCGTGGCCCGACGCGGTCCGGCGCAGGGCCGGCCGCCGGGCGGCACGTGGCCGGACGCGGTCCGGCGCGCATGGCAGGCTCAACGCGCATGGCAGGCTCAGCGACACCGGCGCCACGCTCGCGCGCTACGAGCGCCCGAAGAACGCCTCCGAGAGCGTCGTCAACCGGACCAGCTCCTCGTCGGAGAGCACCAGGTCTACCGCAGCGGCGTTCTCCTCGAGCTGCTCGACCGTCCGCGCGCCCGGGATCGCGATCGTGTTCGGGTGCGAGAGGACCCAGGCCAGCGCCACCTGCGCGGAGGTCGCTCCGTGGGCGGCCGCGATCTCCCCAAGCGTCACCCGCAACGGCTCCACTCCGGGCTTCCGACTCGCCAGCATTCCCTGGGGACGGCGGAACCCCCCGGCACTCGGCCAGTCGGTGCGCCCGGCGAGCAGGCCCTGGCACAGGGGCGAGTACGCCACCACGACCCGGCCGGCAGACTCGGCGAAGGGCACGAGATCGGCGGCCGGAGCCGGGCTCACCAGGCTGAACTGCACCTGGTTCGCCACGACCGGGGCGCGCAAGGCTCGCTCTGCTTCCTGCCAATGGTCCAGCGAGAAGTTCGAGACCCCCGCATGCTGGACCAGCCCCTCCTCGACCAGAGGGCGGACTGCCTGCATGATGCGCCGCGCCGAGACGAACGGGTTCTTCTGGTGCACGTACAGCAGGTCGAGGGTGTCCATACCCAGCCGCCGTCGGGACCCGGCGACCTGCCAGGCAACGATCGGCTCCGCAGGGGCGATCGGCATGAACTTGGTCGCGACAACCAGGCCGTTGCGCTGGCCATCCACCAGCTGCGCGAGCGTCGCACCGATGATCGTCTCCGAACGCCCGGGTCCGTAGATCTCGGCGGTATCGAGCATCGTGATCCCGAGCTCGAGCGACCTCCGGATCAGCGCGGGCGCGGTCTCGTTCGCATAGTCGGCTCCGTACCCCCACTCGCGGCTCCCGAACTGCCAGGTGCCCAGCCCGATGCGGGAGAGCCGCATTCCCTCGATGTCGATGTACTGCATCGCGTGAGTCTATGTTCGATCCCGGGCACGCGGCCGTGACAGGCAGGTGGCACGGGCGAGGCGCAGGATGCGGGCATGAACCTCTTCTGGCGTCGGCGACGTGACCAGCCCGAGACGACATCCGTCGACGCCGTCATTGGCCCTGCCTCCCTCCTGCCGTTCGCCTGCTCCACCTGCGGCCGGACGGACCTGCCCGAAGCCGGCGACTGGGACCCTCCCATCTGCGAGGAGTGTGACGCCGCCATCAACTTCGACGCGATCCTCGAGGAGATGGACGAGGGCGTGTGATGCGGCCCTCACGGCCGCGACGATCGTGTATTGCATCCGGGTCGTGAATTTGGCACGCTGCGCCGAACTCGCGCGGGCGCGTGTCGTTCCTGCCTGCAACCAGGCGCCGTCCGTCGAGGGGAGGTGTCCCATGTCCGTTTCGCTCCCCGCGAATGACGAGACCCCGGTTCCCGCCGCGTCCCCGGAGGCATCCGTATCGCCCCGCACGCGACGCGCGATCCTGGTCGGCGCCATTGGCGGCGTGGCGGGCCTTGCAGCGGGCGTGCTGGGCCGTCCGCTTCCCGTCTCGGCCGCAAACGGTGACGCGGTCAAGGTCGGCAAGTCCCACACGGGCTCCAACACCACCTTCATCTCGTCGTCGGACACGCCCGCATTCCGGGCAAGAACCACCACCAACTCGGGCAACGCCACCGGAATCCAGGGCGAGACCGCCGATTCCAACGGCAACGGCGTCGTTGGCATGGCGACCGCGTCGAGCGGCACACCGGCGGGCGTCCGGGGCCAGACGAATGCGCCCAGCGGCGCCGGCGTCTATGGCGTCGGACCCGGGCGCGGGGTGAGCGGCACCAGCACGGGGACGGCCGGACGTGGCGCACTGGGAGTTGCAACCGCGACGACGGGTGACGCCCGCGGTGTGCACGGTCAGTCGGCCAGTACCGCGGGCATCGGCGTCTCTGGCCATGTATCTGCGACGACGGGTTCCACGATTGGCGTTCTGGGCACGGCGAGCAGCGAGACCGGGATCGGTGTCAAGGGTCGGGCATCTCGCACCACGTCCGTGAACGTCGGCGTGTACGGCGAGTCGGAGGGCGACGGCGGCTTCGGGGTGTACGGCCGGGCCTACCATCCCAACGGAATCGGGATCCGGGGCTTCGGCCGGGACGGGGTGTCCGGCATCAGCCAGGACGTTGACGGCAATGGTGTGTCCGCCTATTCCTTCGAGGGCACCGGGGCCCGTGGGGAGTCTGTCCGGGCAACCGGCGGCATCGGCGTCCACGGCGTGTCCGCCGGCGCCACCCAGGGGACGGGCGTGCGGGGGACTGACGGCTCCAGCACCGGCGTCGGCGTGCGTGGAACGTCAACAGGCGACGACGGAACCGGCGTGTGGGGCTCGGCGACGCACGGTACGGGCGTGGGGGTCGCCGGGACGGCGACGGGCGCCTACGGCGTTGCGGGGTCGTTCGAGGTCCCGACCGATGACTTCGCCATCGCCCTCCGGGTCACGGGTCGTGCGGACTTCAGCACCGCGGGCGTTTCGACCATCCAGAGTGGATCGAGCAGCGTGGTCGTCAGCCCCGGCGTGAACATCACCAACACCGCCAAGGTGCTGGCGACGCTCCAGGGCAACGCCGGCGGGGCAACGACCGTCGCGCGCGTCGTCCGCGACACCGGCGACAACACGATCACGATCCACCTGACTGCAAACGCCACCTCGGACGTCGACGTCGCGTGGTTCGTGATCGGCTGATCGAACGCCCGCCGGCAACCGGATCGCCGGGCATCGGATGCGGGCCGGGGTCAGTCCGTTGGGTTTCGGACGTACAGGTGCATCAGCGGCCGGCGCCCGTTGCGGCGCTCGGCCCCGCGTCCCAGTCCCGCCGCGAACGCCACGGCAAGGATCAGCCACGCTGCTGAGCTGGCCACACCGATGACGAGGTTGAGGCCCTCCACCTCCCCGCCCGTGCCCAGGAGCACCGCGGTCCCAAAACGCTCCACCATGACGCCCACGCCCGCGATCGCCCCCAGCGCCCAGGCGGGCCGCGGCACCAGCCGGGCGGGCAGACCCGCAACCAGTCGCGTCGCGACGACGAGCGCCAGGGCGATCGTGACCAATGAGAGGACGATGCTCGCGAGGTTGAGCCATCCGAGGGTCCTGGACAAGTCGACGTTCGAGCCCAGGAATGGCAGGAACGCCACGAGCGTGCCACCAGCCCCGATGGCCGCGACCACCAGGAGGATCGCCCGTGGCGGCCGCGAGCCCGCATCCCACAGCCCGTCCGACAGGGACCACAGGCCGCCGATCAACAGCAGGCCGCTGCCCACCGCCAGCACGCCGAAGGCAAGGCCCAGCGGCGTCTCGTAGTTGACCGGGCAGGCTCGCGGGATCCAGCGCCCCGACAACGACCTCCTGCACCCACCCGATCGCGGGTCCGACAATCTGCGCCAGCGCGATCAGCACCGCCCCGCGCATCAGCGATGGTGCCCGACGCCGTGCCCCCGGCATCCCCAGCTCCAGGGCCGCCGGCAAGGCGACAGCGGCCGCGTCGCCAACCACCCGCAGGACGTACAGCGCCACGTCGCCCCAGCGGGACGAATCCGGGAGGCCGCTCTCCACCAGGGGCCACAACCCGCGGACCAGCCAGGCGGCGGCCACCAGTGCGGACGCCCAGCCGACCCAGGTCAGCGACCGCAGGGGCGCCAGGGATGCGCCCGGCCCCCGTGCCTCCGCCGGCGTCGTGACGACCGTCGAGACGGCGTCTGACCCTGGGGCCCGGCGGGCCGTCCGCCGGTGGATGATCGTGGCCAAGTCGGTGCTCCTGTGGTTCTGGCGGACGGGGCGAGCCCGTCGTCGGCGTCGAGTATCGCCCCCCGTCACTCCCCGCGGGGCGTCGCCACGGCGAGTGCGAACGGCAGCACCGGGCCGGACCCCGCGCCCCGCAGCAGGGACCCCGCCACGGTCAACGTCCAGCGCGAGTCCACGAGGTCGTCCACCAGCAGCACGGGCCCGGAACGAACCCTCGAGGAGGCGACGGCCAGGCGCTCCCGCGCGTTCGCCGCCTGCTGGGCACTGTTCTGCATCCGCGCCTGCGGGGCGCCCGCGGCCGAGGACACGCAGGCCACGAACGGCAGCGCCAGCATGGACGCCAGGCGCTCCGCGAACGCCTCCACCAGCCCCGGGCGGGTCGCCGACGGTACGCAGGTGACCCACTCGGGCATCGGGCTGGGGCGCCATCGACCGCGGATCACCTCCATCGAGGCGCCGGCCAGGTGGTCCTCGAAACGGGCGCCGGAAGATCCAGCTCCGGGAGATCCAGCTCCGGAGGGTCCCGCGCCATCGGACCGCGCGGCGGCGGCGAGCCCGCGCTCCACGTCCCTCCCCCACCCCGGGTCGCCCAGGATGCACAGCGCCCGACCCACCTCGTTGGGCTTCGCGATGCGCGCACCCTCCGGCCACTGGCGCCGAGGGTCGATCGCCCGCACGTCCCGCCGCAGGTATGCGACCGCCTCCTGGACGATCGCAGCATCCACGGACCTGGGCCAGCGCACGCCGCCATCGTTGGCGCAGTGCCCGCAGGGTGCCGCCGCCGGGTCGTTGAGCAGCCGGCCCAGGAACTCCATCCGGCACTCGGTCGTGTCCACGTACTCCCGCATCGACGCAAGCTCGCGCCGGCGAGCCTCCAGGACGGCCGCCACCCAGGCCTCATCCTGCTCCCAGGGCATCGCCGTCCGGCTGAAGCGGCCGCGCTCGCGGACCACGGCGCCATCCACCTCGAGCAGCTTGAGCGCCTTCTCGATCTGCCCGTACGGGAGGTTCACCTGCGCCTGGAGGCCCTTGATCGTCGCCGAGTCCACCTTCTCGAGCGCCGCCAGGATGTCGCGCATCCGGGCCGCCGGCGGGAAGGCCGTCGAGAGGAAGTACTCGGCGATCGCGTCGTCCTCACGCCCCGAGAGCAGGATCCCGAACGCGTTCTCCACCGCGCGCCCGGCCCGGCCCACCTGCTGGTAGTAGGCGATCGGCGATCCCGGGCGCTGGTAGTGCACCACGAAGCCGAGGTCCGGCTTGTCGAAGCCCATCCCCAGCGCCACCGTCGCCACCAGCGCCTTGAGCCGGTTGGCCAGCAGGTCCTGCTCCAGCGCTTCGCGCTCCGCAGGGTCGATGTCCGCGTTGTAGGGTCGGGCATCGATCCCCTGCCCGCGCAGCCAGCCGGCAACCCGCTGCGTGTCGGCCACGGTCAGGCAGTAGACGATGCCGGCGCCGGGCATCCCCGGCAGGTGCTCGGCCAGCCATGCCAGACGCTCCGCCTGGTCCCGCAGCGGGATCGCGTCCAGGTGCAGCGTGTCCCGAGCGAGCGGGCCCCGGACCACCACCACGTCATCGCCCAGCTGCTTCGCCACGTCCTCGACCACACGGTCGTTGGCGGTGGCCGTCGTGCCCAGGATGGGGACCGCGGGGCCCAGGAGCGGCAGCAGCCGGCCGATGCGCCGGTAGTCCGGCACGAACTCGTGGCCCCAATCGCTGATGCAGTGCGCCTCGTCCACCACGAACATCCCGATCGTGCGCTCGATCGTCGGCAGCAGGCGGGAGCTGAAGTCCTCGTTGGCGAAGCGCTGCGCGGACACGAACAGGACGTCGATCCGGTCGGCCGCCAGGTCGGCTTCGATCGCCGCCCAGTCGTCGCGGTTGGCGGAGTTGATCGTCACCGCGCGCAGTCCGAGCCGGTCCGCGGCCTCGATCTGGTTGCGCATCAGGCTCAGCAGCGGGCTCACGATCAGCGTGGGACCGTGGCCCAGGTCCCGGCGGACGCGCGTCGCGATCCAGTAGACGAGGCTCTTGCCCCAGCCTGTCCGCTCCACGACCAGGGTCCGCGACCCGTCCCGGATGACCGCCTCCACGGCCTCGCGCTGGCCCTCGCGGAAGCCGGCGCCTGAACCCAACATCGTCTCGAGGTGGACCTGGAGAGCGTCCGGGACGAGAGGCATCATCGGTGGAGTATGGAGGCGAGGGACGAGATCAGCGATCGGTGACGGCGAGCGCGTCCGCAGGCGTCATGGCGACGATCCCGCGCTCCGCGAGCCAGCCGACCACGTTCGCGTCGTCAAGCAGGTCCCGGTCGCCGGTCACGATCACGGGTGCGCGCCCCGCGAGCGCTGCCGCGATCACCGGGGCGTCGTCGGGATCCCGAAGCTCAACCGCGACATCGACGTCCGGTAGCAGCGGGCCGAGGACTGCGAGCACGGCCTCAGTGTCGCCCTCGGTCACACCGTAGCGGCGGATTGCCGGCCGCCGAAGGACCTCGACGATCTCCTCGGCGAGCTCCCAGGACGCGACCGCATGGATCCGTCCGTCCCGGACCGCCTCCAGCACGCGCCCGGGCGGCCCGCCCGGCGTGATCAGGCCCGACACCCACACGTTCGAGTCAACGACGGCGCGCAGCGCGGGAGCTCCTCACCTCCGCAACGGCGCGCAGGACGTCGCCGTCAACGACGTCGGGGTCCCACCGCTCTGCAATGGCGAGACGTCCGCGCCGCCCTAGCAGCTCACCGAAGCGCCGGCTCCACTCGTCCTCCGGGATCTCGCTCACGCCGTGCTGCTCCAGCCACGCATCGACCGCTTCGCGGACCAGTGCCGCCACAGGCCGACCCGTGCTCCGGCTCACCGCACGAAGGCCGGCGAGCTCGCGTTCGCCAAGGTAGATGTTGGTGCGCTCCATGGTGCATCTATCATACATCACATGCCACGGCTTGCGGGGCCATTGAACTGCATGGGTCTCATCCACCGGCTACCGGCTGCTTGGCTGGTGCGCGAGCCTATCGGCGGCGACTTGCGTGGCGCTCATCGCGCTTCGCCGACGAACGGGTGATCGGCTGTCAGTCCTCGGCCTCGACCGGCACCTTCGTCGGCTTCCCCGGGCCGAGCGCCGACCGGACCAGCTCCATGGGCCGGATGCCCAGAATCAGCGTGAGGGAGGCGAACACCAGCACGGAACCCAGCAGGAACGTCGGCGAGATCGACTCCGACAGGAACAGGGCGCCCCACAGCACGCCGAAGACCGGGTTGAGGAAGGTGACCGTGCTCGTCGCCATCGGGCCGACGTCGCGGTTGAGGCGGAACAGGATCGGCCAGGCGATCGCTGTGGACAGGATCGAGATGCCGAGCACCGCCACCACGGCCTCGGTCGTGATCGTCACCTCGCCGGCCGACGCAGCCGCGAACGGCAGCAGCATCAGCGTGGCCGCGATCAGCTGGCCGGCCGCCAGCTGGAGCGGAGGCTGCGGACCCATGCGCCGCCGGATGTACGTGAGCGCGATCCCATACGAGGCGGCGGCAATCGTGGCCGCGATCACGCCGACGAGGGCATCCGGCTCCAGGTGGAGTCCGCCGAGGCCCACGATGACCCCGACGCCGGTGAACCCGATGGCGATGGCGCCCACCCGCCGCGCCGTGAGCGGCTGACGAGCCCAGACCGCGAGAATCATCGCCGTCCAGAGCGGCGTCGTGGCGTTGATGATCGAGCCCATGCCGGCCGTGATCGAGCGCTCTGCGAATGAGAACAGCGCGAACGGTATGGCCGCCATGAACAGCCCCACGAACGCGTAGTGGCGCCACGACTCGCGCATCGCTGCCAGGCGCGCCCGGCCCACGAACGGCAGGAGGATCAGGGATGCGATCGCCACCCGCAGGAACGCGACGACGAGCGCCGGCAGCTCCGGGGCCGCCATCCGCATGAACAGGAAGGCCCCGCCGAACGCCGCCCCGCAGTAGACGAGGGAGGCAATGACGGCGACGTTGGGCGTCGGGGACGAGGGCGGGCGGGACACCCCCAGACCCTACCAGCGCGGGGCAAGGCCGGACCGCGGTGCCGGGCGCGGCGTCGGGGTCGGGCTCACCAGGAGGCCGCGGCACCCGCCGGCCGAGGTTGCCCCGCCGGCCGAGGTTGTACCCGCCGCCGCCCGCCGGCCGAGGTCGCGGCGGCCGGGGCCGCGGAGAACCGGCACATTTCGGTAGGAACGAACAGATCACGCCCCGCTCCGGGGGTCCGGGCGTCGCGAGGTCACGCAGGGACCCGGACACGTCCGCTTCCGCGTCGTCCAGGCCCCGTCTTGTGCGAGATCCGCTAGGACGGCAGGCGACTGGACACGCTGGCGGGGCCGGATGGGCTGCGGACCGCCAGGAGCCCGCCAGGTTGTTCGCTCTATTCGAACACTGGGGCATCTGGGCCCACGCACTGCCGGAACCCCGACCGCGGACCATCATCCATCTTGCCAGCAACCCAGCATGCTGTACGATCGGCGCATGAAGGTGACGTTCGACCTTGATCCCGACCTCTACCGCTCGCTCAAGGTGGAGGCTGCGCGCGCGGACCGGAGCGTGCGCGACGTCGCCGCGGACGCCATCAAGGCGTGGCTGGAGCACCTCGAGGAGGCCGAGGACCGGGCTTCGGCGACAGAGGCCCTGGAGGAATACCGGCGCGATGGCGGCACCGCGGCGGCAGCATTCTTCGAGCAACTGGCGGCCGAGGCACGCGCGGAGTACGGGTCAGACACCTGATGCCCGGCGTCCCCTACCGTGTGGACATCGCCCCGGCAGCCGTCCGCCAGTTGCGCCGCCTTCCCCCGGGCGACGCCGCCAGGCTACGCGGCCCCATCCTCGCCCTCGGCATGGAGCCACGCCCGCCCGGGGCCACGCGCCTCGTCGACAGCGACTGGTTGCGGCTCCGCGTCGGGGACCTGCGGCTCATCTACACGATCGATGATGAGCCGCGGAGCGTCGTGATCCTGCGCGCGGCGCGCCGCAACGAGAGCACCTACCGCGACCGGTAATCGATCCGCGGAACCCGAGCCCCGCCGGCGTCAGGGCAGCTGGGGCAGGATCTGCTGGGCGAGCGCGAGACTGGACATCTTCCTGTCGTCGCCTGTGTTGTCGATCGCGATCACGTAGCGCCCCGACAACGCCTGGAGCCCGATGGCTTCCGTGTACCACGCCTCGTCCGCCAAACCCAGGATGTCGACCCCTTCGAGACCCTCGGTGACGAACCCGTACTGCTCGCGGGCGGTGTCGGCGTCCGGGTGGGCATAGACCGAGATCGTCACCAGCTCGGTGGGAGTCGTCGCACCCTGCCAGGAGCAGGCGAACAGGTCGCCACTGCCCTGGTCGATCCCGGCCTCGGGCGCCTCACCAATGACGGCTTCGACGTCGGCGGCGCTCAGCAACGAGCACGCGTCGATCTCCCCGGCAGCGGCGGCTTCGGTGGGCTGGCCGGCCGGGGCATCCGTCGCGACTGGAGCATCGGTCCCGGCTGGGACATCGGTCCCGGCACCCGTGGTGCCTCCCCCGCCTCCGCAGGCGGCGACCAGGAGTGCCAGCCCGACTAGGGCCATCGGGATGAACCGGGTGGTGGTGGCTGCCCGCATGTCCGCCTCCTCGCGCCGGGGGCGTCACCGGGGACTGCCCTCGGTCTTGTGGGGCGGACAATAGTGCAGTGCCGCGGTAGATGAAACCCCCAACCGCGATCGACGACAACCCGCGGGTCCACGCCGCGATCAAGCGCGCCAACGCATCGCTAGTGAGACGTTGATCAGGCGGGCTGCCGGGGGCGGAGGAACGGCGCTGGACGCCGGCTGGACTCGTCTGGCGGTGTGGGGCCATCCCAGATGAGTGTCTCGGGGGCGATGTCGACCGCTCCCGGCCACACGAGCGTCCCGTCGTCCACGCGCACCTGCCGGAACAGGACGTCGTCGGCGGCGATGGGCTCGAACAGCGGGCCGTGCAGCAGGTCGCCCAGGTCGCGCACGACCACTTCCCCATCCGACAGCGTCAGGCGGACGGCGCGTCCTTCCAGCGGTTCGACAGCGGCGATCTCGATCATCGCGGCCATGCTAGTCGAGGGGATCGATCGCGGCCAGCGGAAGCTGCGCACGCGCCCGCGCCCAGTCCTCGAGGAGCTCGCCTTCGTGTCTCGCGGCCCACAGGCATACCAGGGCAAGCGCCCGCGCCGGCAGCGAGCCCGCAAGGACGATGCCGTCCACGGTAATCACGGCCGACGCTCCCCCGTAGCGCGCGTGGAAGTGCGGCGGAGCGTGGTCGTTGTAGTTGAGCGTGATGACGATCCCGTAGAAGCGCGAGACCTCGGGCATTCGCCGGACGCTACCGGCCTGCACTCTGCCCGCGCTTATGGCGGTATTCGACGGCGCGAGACCACGCGCCCTTGACGGGGGCGCCCAAGATCAGGGAAACGCAGCATCCGCTCCACAGCCATATCCAAGGCAGGAGGACCCGCGATGCACCCGATGACGAGCGCCGAGATCGACGCGATGTTCGACGTCCTGGTCGAGACCTGCGGCGCCGCCCCCGAGACGAGGTATGCGTTCGTCCAGAGCATCGAGCGTCAGTTCGCGGCGGCGGCAGCGGGCTCAGGCGGGCCCGTCTCCTTCATGATCGGCGGCTACCTGGGGTCCGGGGGCACGGTCGTCATCGGTGACGACGGGATCACGGTCACCGCGATCGACGACACCCCGCGAGTGCACGCGGTGGTCAAGCGCGCCAACGCATCGCTCGCCCGGTTGTACGCGAGCCTCGGGACGACACCGGCCGAGGCACCGGGAACGGGCGGCTGACCCAGGCGGCCCATCCAGCGGGCTACGGGCGGCCCGCCCAGCAGGCGCCAGGCGGCCCCACGCCCATCGAGCGCGGGAAGCGGCCGATCGCTACCTTGCCGTCGCGAGCAGCGGCTCCACACCGATGTCCTCGTCCAGGTCCGGCCAGTGGATCGCGCGACCACCCTCGGTGATCCGAAGGTTCGCACGTCGAGCCGGGGAGCCTCCAGCGAGCCGCGGGAACCAGCTCAGCGGCACGCGCACCTCGCGGCCATCCACAAGCGAGACGATGAGCGTGGCGCCCTGAACGCGGGCGGCCTGGGCTCGAGCATCGACCGTGGTGGTGTGCTCAACGGCCGGAGGTTCCCGGTAACGCTCTGCGTAGGGGTTGGGCACCGAGTCGCGGAAGTCGTATTCCGGCTCGATGTCCGGATCAGCGACGTGCTTGTTCGTGCTCATGGCGCTCAAACGGCGTTGCTCGCCGCGTGCTGATGATGCGGATCCGCCCTCGATCGACGAAGCGACAACCAGCAGTCTACCGAGCGACGACAACCCCACCATCACCTGGCGGGCTTCGCCGTGGCTGGTGCGCCTCGCCATGAGCCGGGCAAGTCGCTCGTTGCTCCGCCACTGCGCGCGATCGATGTCGAGGCGCTTCCGGTTCCTGCTGACGGCCTCCGCGTACCGATCGAGCGTGGAATAGCAGACATCTGCCTTTGCCGACTCGATCTCGGCGACGACCGACTTGCTGACGTTCATGGCCTCGGCCAGGGCTGCCTGCGTCAGGTGGTGCGCCTTCCGCTCGACGACCAGCTCGCCGATCAGCCGCTGCCGTCGGCGGTCAGCGCGCCCGAGCCAGCGCCGGTCGCGGGTACTCCTGGAGGACGTCCTGGGTCTCCCAGTCCGCCTCCCCGCACCAGCCGCGGACCGCATCGTTCACGAGCCTGCCCCGCACCACGTCCTCGCCCTGCACGAAGAGGATCGGCTTGCCGGAGGCCGCGATCGCCTCGAATGGCGTCTGGTCGTGCATGACCAGGTCCGAGAGGACGAGGCGGCCATTGCCGTCGAGGTGGTTGAAGTCTGCCTTGATCGTGATCATGTTGGCGTGCCTCGCCACCGCTTGTCGTTCGGAACCGGGTTGACCTCCGGCTCCGACAGGATGCTGTCGAGGTCCTCGGCCGTCAAGCCAAACAGGTTGCAGTGGTTGGGCGGCTCACCGACTCCATCAGTCGGGATCAGCCAGCCACCTGCGTCGTGGACCCGCTTCACGGTGGTCCGCCGGAGCTGGTTGTTCCGGACGGAGGCGGCAAGCTCAGTGAACGCCACGTCCGGACGCGAGACCACCGAGAATGCCGCCGGACCGCTGAAGTGCGCTCTTGATCTCCTCGAGAAGATTGACGCCGCCTCGAACCACGACGGTCGTGTCGGGCCACGACCGCGGGTCTGATGTCGTATGGCATTCGCCGCAAGGCACTTCCTCGAGCGTGAGCGGCGGGATGCCGCCACTCGGAACCGTAGGCGTCCCGCGCTTTGCTGCGACTCAACTGCGCCGTCTCAGGCCCTGGGTGTGGCCGACCGGCGACCATCTGACGGGGCGCCTCTGCCTCGATCGAGCGCGCGTCAGGTTGGACGCGGCACGGTCGCGGCGAGCCCGTCATCGAGCCAGGCGAGCGCCCAACGGGCGAACGACGGTCCGCCGCCCGCGAGGCCCCAGTCCGGGCCCGGCTCGAGCGACTCAGTGATCCGCCGGTAGCTCTCGACCTGGTGGAGGGCGCCGACCGGCAAGGCCAG